>NZ_JANUCA010000001.1 GCF_024807145.1 Microbacterium sp. AK031
GAAGACATCACCGGCGTCATCCAACACTCGGACGCAGGCTCTCAATACACGGCTCTGCGCTACACCGAGCGGCTCGCGGAAGTCGGCGCGATCGCATCGATCGGGACTGTCGGCGACAGCTACGACAATGCCCTCGCCGAGAGCGTCGTCGGCCTCTACAAGACCGAATGCGTGAAGATCGACGGCCCGTTCCGCAGCGCCGACGACCTAGAACTGGCCACGCTCTCCTGGGTGCACTGGTTCAACGAGAACCGGCTCCACTCCTCGATCGGATACCTCACACCCATCGAGAAAGAGAACGAGTACTACCGTGAGATCAACCCCCAGAGCCAACCGGCACTGGGAGAACTCGCCCTCCACTAAACCCGGGGCGATTCAGAGCCAACCGGCACTGGGAGAACTCGCCCTCCACTAAACCCGGGGCGATTCATCATCACGGTGTGCGCGATCGTCTACGCGGTCGGGTTGTTGCTCGTCGCGTTCTGGCCGATGCCCGTCGACGCGTCGGCGGCGAAGCTGCTGGGCTGGGTCACCGAGCACTTCCCTGGGCTGACATATCGGCGCGTCGAGTTCGCCGCCAACATACTGATGTTCTTGCCGTTCGGTGTGTTGCTGGCACTTCTTATGTCCGGAGCGCGATACCTGGTGGTTCCGCTCGGGTTGCTCACCTCGGGTGGAATCGAGGCGGGGCAGGCGGTGTTTCTGTCGGCTCGTTCTGCGACGTACTCCGACATCCTCGCGAATATCGCCGGTACGAGCGTGGGGCTCGTTCTGGTCGTCGCGGGAGAGTGATGGGCGCATCGCACACGAGGGCCGTCTTCGGCGGATGTCGAACGCTGAGCAGGCGGTTTCTACAAGTGGTCGGTGCGTGATCCCTGTCGACGCAGCATCCTCACGCCCCCTGGCAGGGAGGCGATTCCGCGACCCCATCGCGCAATTCGACCGCTGACGGTTCCGAGAACACCGGGGCGGGTGTCCGGTCGCGCGCGGCGCAGTTCGGCTTCCGACGGCCAGAAGGCGTGCCAAAGAATCGTCGCTTTCTCACGTGGCGTTCCTTGGATGAAAGCCACGAGCCAGGGATAGGCGCCGTGTGTTGATGTCGTCGTGCGACGCTGCCACTCCTGGTAGGCCTCTGATGAGAGTTCGTCCGACGTCGGAGTGGCGTCGACGCCGAGTGACGTCAGCACCTCGGCTGCAGTTGCCGTGGAGCCAGTTGACCGAGCGAGTTCGCGCAGGGCGATCTTCTCCTCGGCTGACAGCGTCAGAGACTTCACCGTGGCGAGTTCGCGTTCGTGGCGAGTGTGACGGCTCGATCCGCGCAGCGCGTGCAATGTCACGATGAGGATGCTCCCGAGCTTGTCAGAGATTGCACACGGCTGATGCGCGATCATCATCTCATCGCGCCTGTCCCACAGGGCGTCGAACACATCTGCCGGATCGCCGAGGAATCCGGGGAACAAGATGTGCGGGTCGAGGTCGCACGGCCAGGTTTGCTTGATGAAGGTCTTGGAATGCAGCACCGTCAGCGCTTCTATGCCCGCTCTCTCGTGCCATTCGATCGTGGTAAGCAACTCGCAGAACTCGTTGAATCTCGCGGGTTCGACGAGAAGGTCAACGTCCGAGGATGCCCACGCATCGCGCAGCCCGTGGAAGGTGAGTGTGGGTCCTTTGATGAAGAGGACGCGGATGCCGGCATCGGAAGCGAGCCGCTGAGCCACCGCGTGCGCGAGCTCGACTGCTTCGATCATGCGGAAGGTGCTCGCTGTTGTCGACATGAGTTTCTCCTATGTCAAGTGTCAGGCTGCGAGGGGGAGGTTCGCGGGGTGGTGGGCGGGTTGCTGGTCGGCGTGGAGGGCGTTGAAGACGACTCGGCAGAGGCGGCGTTTCAGGCAGCGGAGGGCTTCGACGTTGGAGTCGCCGGCGTCGATGCGTTTGCGGTAGTAGACACGGCCGAGCCCGTCGAGTCGGATCTGGGTCACGGCGATGCGATGCAGGGCGGTGTTGAGTTGCCGGTTCCCGGTGCGGCTCATCCGGACCCGGCCGCGTGTGCTGCCGGACCAGACGGGTAGGGGCGCGGCGCCGGTGTTCATCGCGAAGCAGGCTTCGGATCGGAATCTGCTCACGTTCGCGGTTTCTCCAGCGATCTTCGCGACGGTCAACAATCCGCATCCGGGGATCTGCAGAAGGTGAGGGTACTGGTCTTTGATCAGTGTGATGATCCGCTGCTCGAGCTGATCGATCTTCTCACTCCCGGCGCCGATATCAGCGAGGACGTCTCGGGCGATCTCCGCGACCAGACCTGCCTGACCAGACAACCACGATACGACGCGCTCACGCTGCTTCCGGATACGTAATGCCTTGACGGGGACGTCGAACTCCAGATCGAGCTCGAAATCCTCGATACCCCACCGCAGCTGCTCACCGAACTCGCGTCGAGCCCAGCGCAACGCACCCTCGTGACCGACCGTCGTGGCCTTCACCGTGCGCTCTCCGAGCTTGCGGCCGACTTCGTCGACCGCAACGAACGTGTGCGTGGCCTTGTGGACATCCGCGCCGATGACGATCACCATGGAAATCGTCTCCTTCCAACATCCGAACGGGACAGGTTGGACCGGTCGGCGGACAAACCTCAGTCGGGGGCGATGCCACGCTCCTATCAAGTCACGCCGGCCGGTCCATCACATCCAGTGTCGGCAAAACGCATGAACGCCAACCCGAAAGCGGCACGAATGCTAAGAGCCAAACACCAGATGATCAGGATCCAACCACCGCAAAGCGGCAATGTCACCCTGACACTGACTCCATGCTAGACAGTGGCGAGTGACCGTAACGCTGGCATTGAGCGGTCGGGCTAGAATCGGAGCCGTTGCGGCACTGTTTCTGAACGCTCGCACGTAGGGATCAGACGAGGAGCCGGTTGACCGTGACGACGTACAAGATGCTCGTCGCGGCGCACAAGACCGCTGAGATGCCCAACGACGAGCTGTACCTTCCCGTGCACGTCGGCCATGCGCTCTCGGACACCTCGCTGGGCTACCAGCCTGACGACGAGGGGGACAACATCTCAACGCTCAACAGGTCGTACTGCGAACTGACAGCGCTCTACTGGGCCTGGAAGAATCTTGATGCGGATGTCGTGGGGCTGAGTCACTATCGGCGCTACTTCGTGGGCAATGCCATCGGTCCGCGGGGCTCGACGGTCATGTCATCCGACGACGCGCAGGCACTGATGTCGGGAGCGGATGTCGTCCTGGCGAAGCCACGGAACTATTACGTCGAGACCATCGATTCGCATTACCGCAATGGGCATCACGGCAGTGACCTTGACGTGCTCCGTTCTCATATATCAGAGGTCCACCCGCAGTACTTGCCGTCGTACGACGCAGTCTTCCAAGGACGCAAGGTGTCTCTCTACAACATGTTCTTGATGCGTCGTGAGTGCTTCGACGAATATGCCCAGTGGTTGTTCGGCGTACTCGACACAGTGGCGCCGCACATCGACAACGATGACCGCACCGCGTACCAGCAGCGGACGTTCGGGTACCTGGGGGAGCGCCTGCTGAATGTGTGGGCTCATGCCCAGAGGGAGGATCGTCGCGTGATAACGCACAAGATCGTCAACACGGATGGTGAGCCGAAGGTGCAGAAGGCCGTCGGAATGCTCAAGCGGAAGTTGTCTGGACGAGCTTCGATATGACGGATGAATATATGCGCGCATGGCGGAACGGTTTGAGGCTCGCGATGCATTCGCCCGTTGATGGAGCAAGCGTTGACGGTGATCCGGACGGTATAATGGGGCCCGAGCCCGTTGGAAATGACATCCATGGTGATGGCTATGTGCTCGCGTCGCTCTCGATACTTGTCCTGATCGGCCTGCAAGTCCTAGTCGACGATCCCTCCGATGTGCCTTTGTGGCTACCAATATTCTTATTCGGACTTGGCGTGATGGGCATACTGCGCGCGAACTGGATAGCGTTCGCATTCCTCGCGTTTCCGATCTGGTCGCTGCTCGGTGCGTTGCTCTCGAACCGCCTGATTGAAGAGGGATCCTACATAACCGAGCAGTTCCGATCAGGGTTTTCGAACGGCGCTACAAACCTTATTGCTTTGTACTCGCTCGCGATGTTGATCGCCGCTCATGCTCTGATCGCTCGCGGCATGCGGTCATGGGTTCCGCTCGACCGAGAGCGCTCTGCATACCGTATCGACAAGGTTGCGACGCTACTTTGTTTCGTCTTGCTGGGTATCCTCGTTTTCTACGTTGCCATCCTCATGATGTACGGAGTAGCTAGCGGATCCGACCGCTTCTCGTACTGGAACTCAATGCAACCACAGGTCCGCGCGGCCGTTCAAGGTGTGCGTAGCCTCGGAACACCAATCACCGCGTTCACAGTGCTGTTCGCAGTAATCACCACTAGTCGATCGCTTCGGCGATATTTGTTGGTGCTTCTCGTCATGTTGCAGATACCGCTGTGGTTGATGGGCGACAAATTCTCACCGTTTATCGGGTCGCTAATGGCGGCATTGAGCGGACTTGGCCTCGCATATTTGTTTCTGGGCAAGAGTTTTCGAGTACGAGCGAGTTATGCACTTTGGGCAAGCCTGGCTGTGGCGGCTACGCTCACAGCGCTCGTCCAGGGATTCACGCAGATGGCGGGTTCCCGCGGGGAGAGCGACGGAGCGGCTGATGCCATTCTGGGCCGTACGGTGTTACAGGGACACGTTTGGTTCGGTATTTTTGATCGTTCGCAGTCAATGTCCGGGGCGCTTGCTTCGATGTCGGATCTTTTGGCGCAGAATTCTCTCGAGAATCCGACAGGTCTGAACTATCTGTCGTATTTGGTCAGCCGACCAGAGTACGTAAACGCGCGGCTCGAGCGTGGCGTCACATTCACCATGGGGGGGCCAGCTTCTCCACTGGCGTTCGCAGGTCCCATGCTGGGTTTGCTTCTCTACGTAGCGATCGGTTGCTTGTATGCATTGCAGTTCACGATGATCGTGGCGGCCCTCAAACAGGGAAGGTACGTTTTCTGCGGACTGGGCCTGCTCGCCTCGGTTCCCTTGCATTCCGTGGTCTTGATGGGAAACTGGTATTCGATCTACAACGAAGTGGGCATAGTAGTGATTGCTGCGGCGGTGATTTTAATGATCAGTCGCCGTCGTGACGCGTACAGCGGAGCGTTCGTTACCAATCCGCGGGGGCTGAAGCGCGCTAAGTGAGTGTGGCATACTCAGCGCCACATCGGAACAGGGTTGATTCCGAGCCGGTATGCTCCGTCAAGTATCGTCGCGATCTCGGCCTCATTCCGACCAGTGAGACGCATCAGAAGCGTCGTGTCCGGTATGCACAACACATTGTCACTCCAGCCCAACAATCGAACGTTGAAGAGGACCGAGGAAACCACGCCGATGACACGAGTGAAGTCCGCGGCGATCCACTCCGCCGGAAGGTCGGTTTCGAGAATGGCGAAGCCAAGCGACGTCAGAAATGAGCGGCGTGCGTCGTCGAACCGTTCCGCGGGGTGGGGCTTGTAGACGGCGCCAGGGTACCGTTTTATGATCCGCGAGAGCAACTCGTGATAAGTGTCGTCGAATAGGTCGGTTCCGCTCGTCGGTTGGCCGAGAAACAACGTTCGAGTGTCGATATGTGCCTGCGCCGAGGCCGGTCGCGCGGGGGCAGGGAACTCACGCACCCGCAGGTGCGAATCCATGAGGCCGGGATCACCGAAATACCAGTACTCCCCGTAGCCCCCTGTGGCTAACGCGAGGTAGTCACCGCTGTAGGGGGTGAACGACAGCCCCGCCAGCGGTGCGATCAGTTGTTTGATGCGCATCGCACGCTCGTACGGCGCTGTATTGGTCTCGTAGAAGTTCGCCACACCATCCGGCATCAGATTGACGGAGACTTTCTGGCGTGCCGATAGGCCAAAGGTCGCATAGTTGGTCAGAAAATGGTTGGGCTGGCAATGGAACACGGTCGTGCGAGGTCTGCGTAGCCATGCCTTCAGCAGAGCCGCCGCTTTTCGCAGTTGCACGAATTCGTCGAAAAGACCAACGAATGTGAACTGAGTGAGTTCGGCTCCGAGCGCCGTGAGTCGCTCGCGCAGTGCGTCATCGAAGAGCGGAGAGCGATAGAACGTGAGGACCCGGACATTGCCGCGCTCGAGCAACGTGGAAGCCAGACTCTCGATGTAAAGCCGTGGCATAGGGTTCACGACGAGGATGACGGAGGAAGGCCGGTACTGCTCCCCGGGGGAGTCGTCGTTCACGGCAGCTCCTTCCATACAGTGCGGTCAACGCGGATATATGCGATGCCCTTGCTGATCAGCAACACCGCACTCGCGCTGCCGACGGCCGAGATGACGGCCACGACGACGCCAAGTGGGAGCAACGCCATCGTCGTGATCAAGAATACGGCGAACGCTGCGATCGTCGTGAACAGGATCGTCTTGTCGGCATCATGCGCGTACAGACCGTAGTGAGGTATGAGCGAGAGATTGTAGATCGCCGTGACGATCATGATCCAGGGGAGAGTCCACGCGTACTCGATATACTCGGTTGCATTGACGAACCGGAGCAGCAACGGCTCCACTGCGACGATCGCGATGCTGATAGCGGCCACACCGGCCACCGTCTGCACCGTCAATGAGCGGAACACCTGTCGGAATGCGGCCCTGTTTTTGTCATGCACGGTCGTGACAAGTCGAGGGTATGTGAACTGGTGAACGCCAGCATGGATCACCTGAGTCATTCCCGCGCCAATGCTCATGAAAAGCGTGTAAGCGCCGAGCATCGCCAGATCGCCGAACCACGCAACTGCTTGTCGGTCGAAGGTGAACAGCCCTCGCAAGCACAGAGTCCCGATGAGGAACGGCAGCGCCAGACGCGCACCAGCCCGAATCCACGTCCAATCCACCGAGCCGCTCGGCTGCCCCTTCAGATGACGCACGAGGAACGCTGCGCCGATTAGAACTCCGAGTGCGTCAAACAGCACCCAGAGCATCAGCACGACATCGATCGATCTCCAAGCGGGTACGAGGAAGAGTGCGGGAACAGTGACGATCGTGAGGAGAGCCTGCCGTACGAAAAGGCCGACGCTTGCACCGAGCTGGTCCGAGACTGCGATCAACGTACGGTCGATCTCGGTGCCGATGTGCTCAAGCGGAACCAAGAGCAGGAACCACAGGACCACTGACCACGGGAGGAGACCGAACGTGAACAACAGGAGCAGAGACGGGATGCCGATCGCGTACAGAACCACAGAGAATGCCACCTGTGACTTCAGGAATGTACGACGCTTGTCCGGCCCTGAGCGCAAGAGCTGCCGCATCGAGTACGTGTAGAAGTCGAATCCGAAGATGAAGATGACGAACGACACCGTCGCTAGAACTAGCCCATAAAGGCCGACTTCCTCGACCGGGAGCAACCGGGCGAGGAAGAAGATCAGAAGAAACCTCAACCCCAGCGTCGACAACCGGAGCCCGACGGGGATGAGTCGACCGAGATGTGAACGGGTGGGCACGTCGGGTGCCCTACTCGCCGAGCTTCTTCTGCTCGATGTGAACATTGATAGCGGTGAGTTCTGGGTACGTGGTGAGCGTTCGAATGATCGCTTCAGCGTCGAGTTTTGCCGCATCGTGCTCGTCGATGAGCGCCGACAGCAGGGCGAAGTCGTCAGGCGTGTCGAGCGTGACTCGGAAGGCGGATGCCTCTTCGCTACGGCGGATCGCGTGCATGGTCATCCGGCCTGACCTGTTGCGATACAGGTATGGAGTCACGTGCTCGCGATCGGCGGGATCGGTAGCATGAGCATTGGCGTCAGCGAGCGCCGCAGCAGAGAACACTTCGAAGTCGAATCCACGGGGGTATGTGCGCTCCAGCACATTCGAGACGTGCGCCTCGGTGTCCTCCAGCGCGAGATACCGCTCCACCCCTCGGCTGATGAGGCTAGCGTCGATGAGCGGGCAATCCGAAGTCACCCGGACGATCACATCGAGCTCAGCGTCGGCTGCTGCCTCGGCGAAGCGTGACAGTACGTCGTTCTCGCTACCGCGATAGACCAAGGCGCCGTGGGCGACTGCCTCGTCGACGACCGCATCGTCTGCGCCGTTCTGCGTGGTCGCGGTGATCACGGGAAATCCTGTCGCAGCGAGCCGATCCAGGTGATGCGCGAGCATCGTCTTACCGCCCGCGCGGAAGAGCACCTTCCCGGGCAACCGTGTGCTCGTCATGCGAGCTTGCGTGATGATCCCGACGCGGGTCACTGCAACGCCTTCATCAGAGTTTCGACGACCTGGTCGACCTGAGAGTCCGTGAGGGCGGGGAAGATCGGCAGCGAGAGCTCTTCGGCGTAGAACGCCTCGGCGTTCGGGCACATTCCGCGCCGGTATCCGGCGTTCGTGTACACCGGGTGCCAGTACACCGGCATGTAGTTCACCTGTACGCCGACCCCGTCTGCGCGCATCTTGTCGAACACCTCTCGACGTCGACCGTCGAGCACGCGCACCGGATAAAGGTGGCGGATCGGGTCGACGTCGTCGCGTTGGACGGGGATGCGGATTCCGTCGACAGACTCGAGGGCGTCGTTGTACCGCTGCGTGATCTCCGCACGACGCTTCTTGAACGCATCGAGGCGGCGCAACTGTGCGAGGCCGAGCGCGCAGGCAACGTCGGTGAGACGGTAGTTCACACCGAACTCGTGCACTTCCTGGTGCCAAGGTCCTTCAGACGTGATCTCGAAACGGGCTGAGTCGCGGACGAGTCCGATGAAATGAAACTCGTGCGCGCGCTGGGCGATCGCAGCATCCTTCGCCACCATGGCCCCGCCTTCACCCGTCGTCATGTTCTTCGTGGGGAAGAACGAGAAGGTCGTGAGGTCGGCGAGGTCTCCTACGGGGCGCCCCTTGTAGGTACTCCCGATGGAGTGGGCGGCGTCATCGAGTACGAGGGCTCCCGCCTTCGCGGCGATCGAATTGAGCGCGTCGTAGTCCGCGGGATGACCCGCGTAGTCGACTGCGGCGACGACCCGCGTGCGCTCAGTGACCAGGCTCTCGACCAAAACAGGATCTATGAGTGCTGTGTCCTCCTCGACGTCCGCGAATACGATCTTCGCGCCGAGGATCGAAGCCATAGACGTCGTGGCGATGAACGTCATCGGCGTAGAGATCACCTCGTCGCCGGCACCGACGCCTGCGGCGGCATACGCCATGTGCAAGGCGGCAGTGCCCGACGTCGAAGTCACCGCTCGGTGCCCTCCAGAGAGACGTCCGATCTCAGCCTCGAAAGCGGCCACGGTCGGGCCCGTGGTGAGCCAATCGCCGCGCAGGATCTCAGCGACCTCGGCGATGTCCTCCTCGGACACGGACTGACGCCCGTAAGGCAGCATGCTCAGAGGCCCGCTTCGATGATGGCAGCGATCTCATCGCGGGTGTACCAGCTGTCATTGCTGTCGGATTGGTACGCGAACGCCGGCTCGACCGGCACCGCACCCTCCGGCGTCTGGTAACCCCAAGATGCGAGATCGGGTTGGATGATGAAGTACTTGCCGTCGCGGATGATGACGGCACGGCGGCCCTCCTCGGGGCTGATCATCTCCTCGTGCAGCTTCTCACCCGGGCGCAGCCCGACGTCGACGAGTTCGGCATCCGGAACGACCGCGTGGGCGAGGTCGGTGACCTTCATCGAAGGGATGCGAGGGACGAGCAGCTCCCCACCCTGCATGAAGTCGAATGTGTCCACGACCATCTCCACAGCCTGCGGCAGCGAGATGAAGAAGCGAGTGCAACGCAGATCCGTGATCGGAAGCGGCTTGCCCTCGTCGCCGAGCTTGCGGAAGAACGGGATGACCGAGCCGCGTGAACCCATCACGTTGCCATAGCGGACAACTGAGAAGCGGGTCTCGTACGCAGCGGCATAATGGTTGCCGGTGATGAACAGCTTGTCAGCCGTGAGCTTGGTCGCACCGTACAGATTGATCGGGCTCGAGGCCTTGTCGGTCGATAGCGCGACGACCTTCTTCACGCCGGCGTCGATGGATGCCTCGATGACATTCTGGCTGCCGAGCACGTTCGTCTTCACGAACTCGAACGGGTTGTACTCAGCAGTGTCGACCTGCTTCAGCGCAGCCGCGTGCACGACATAGTCGACACCGTGCAATGCACGGGCGAGGCGACGTTCCTCGCGAATGTCGCCGATGAACCAGCGCAGGCGCGGGTCATCTCCGAACAACTGTCGCACCTCATACTGCTTCAGTTCGTCGCGCGAGAAGATGACCAGCCGGCGGGGGTTGAGGTTGTCGAGCGCATAGCGGATGAACGCCTTGCCGAACGAACCTGTTCCACCGGTGACCAGAATGTTGGATCCCTCGAGAACGGACAAAAACACTCCCTGATGCGTATGCGGACATAGCTCAGGGAACGCCTACCCAAGCTGGGTTTATCCTATCGGTTGGGCGCGAAAGCCGAACGCCGCGACAGCGAGAAGGAAACTCTATGCCGAGACGAGCGGTCATCCACGCCGATGCAACGGTCGAAGGTGGGTTCGGGCACCTGATGCGCGCACTCGCCGTCGGTCAGGAAGCGACCGGCAGAGGGTGGACGGTCGAGATCGTCGGCGACATCCTCGATGATGCGCGCGAACGGGTCGACTCTATGGCGCCGGAAGTCGCGATTCGTTCATTCAAGAAAAACCAGGCGACGGACTTCCTCAGTGCAGCCGCGCACACGCACGACGTGGTGCACATCGATTCGTACGATGCTGTGCCGGACATTACCGGAGACCGGGCACTGGTGAGCAACATGCAGGACGGTCCCTATGGTGTCCGCACTGCCGATCTTGCGATCGATGCGAACCTCGGGGCAGAGGGATGGTTCGACAGTTCTGCTCGAAGTGCACATCGTCTCATCGGTGTCGATGCGGCGGTGATCCGCTCGCAGGTGCGGCGTCAGCGTGATGTGCCCGTCGTGGCCGGAGATCGTCCCCGACTTTTGGTGGTGATGGGGGGCACAGATCCTCAACGGCTCACCGGACGCATACTGGAAGGGCTCGCTCGCATCGAGGCGCCCCTTGAGGTCACCGTGGTCGCGGCAGCGGATCGGCATGACGAACTGCGGAACGTTATTGACGACGCAGTGCACATCGTCGATTTCCACCCGTTTGTCTCCGATCTGCCCGCCCTGGCCCGGCAGCAGACCCTCGTGATCACCGCCGCCGGGACTTCGGTGTGGGACTTCGCCTGCCTCGGTACGCCCATGGCTCTCGTCTGTGCGGTCGACAACCAGCGTCGCGGCTACGATGCCGCCGTTGGAGGAGGGCTTGGAACTGGCCTTGGCGTGCCTCCGCACACCGCCCTCGTCGACCGTGTCGCAGGGCTTGCCGAGCTAGTCGTCGATCGCGCTCGGCTCGATGCGCAGGCCGCGCATGCGGCCGCCCTTGTCGATGGCCTCGGCGTGTGGAGGATCGTCTCAGCATGGGAGCAGCTTCTGGAGAAGCCCGTCGGCACCGGCGCTCCGGGAGCATGTGCCGTTCGCCGCGCCACAATGGCGGATGCCAGGACCCTGTTCGACTGGCGCAACGACGAGACCACCCGGCAGAACTCCAGGTCGTCGGGGGTGCTCGTCTGGGAGGACCACCTCGCCTGGCTTGCCAGATGCCTCGCCGACTCCGAACGCAGGTTGTTGGTCGTGAGCCAGGGGTCATACGACATCGGCACGGTGCGCTGGGACCGGCATGCTGATCATGACTGGGAGATCTCCATCGCTCTTGCCCCGCAGAGTCGAGGGCGGGGCCTTGGTGCTGCCGCTCTCGCAGCAGGGGAGAAGGCGCTGGACGTCGACGCTCCCCTCAGGATGCTCGCCGGCATCCATTCCGACAACGGCGCCTCACGACGACTCTTCGAGCGCGCCGGTTACTTGCCGCATCTCCCGGCCGATGGGAACGGCTTCGAGATGCGCGCAAAATGGCGGCTCCCTGACGACTCGGAATGAGTCTTGTCAGAGCAGGTTCCAGGTCAATGGAGTGCCACGGCTGACATCTGTCGTGAAGGTGCGACCGAGAACGACGTCAAACGCATCCGGCTCGAGGCCGCCCGCCGGACGGATCGAACGAACGTTGTCTGCGGTCACAAGATCGCCCTGCCTCACGTCGTCGATCACGTACAGCGAGCGGCGCAGCGCGAGCACCGCCTGTTCCTCGGGCGTCGGACCGAATGCGACGCCGGAGTCGACCGCGACGCGCGCTTGTTCGGCCGATGCGACGAGGGCACGGAATTCATCGGGGACGAGCGAGAAGTCGGCGTCGACGCCGCCGCTCTCGCGCGAAAGGGTGAGGTGCTTCTCGACAGCCACTGCACCGAGCGCAGCAGCCGCGACGGCGACTCCAATGCCCAGCGTGTGATCGGACAGGCCGACCGGGACATCGAACGCGTCACGCAACGCGCTGATGTTGCCGAGACGAGCTTCCTCAGGGAGTGCGGGATACGCGGCCGTGCACGCCAGCAGCACGAGATCCTTGCATCCCGCGTCGCGCACTGCAGTCACCGCCGTGTCGATCTCCGCCAGAGTTGCCATGCCGGTCGACATGATGATCGGCTTGCCTGTGCGGGCGATCTCGCGCATGAGAGGGATATCTACGATCTCCGCCGATGCTGTCTTGTACAGTTCGACGCCAAGCGCTTCGAGGAACTCGACGGCGGTGGGATCGAACGGTGTCGAGAACGGGATCAGGTTGTGCTCGCGTGCGCGTTTGAAGATCGCCTCGTGCCAGTCCCAGGGCGTGTGCGCCTCTTGGTAGAGCGAGTACAGGTTTCGCCCACCCCACAGGTCATGGTCGCCCTTCACGCGGAATGCCGGTGCGTCGCTGTTGATGGTGAGCGTGTCGGCTGTGTACGTCTGGATCTTCAGCGCGCTGGCACCCGTCGTCGCGACCGCGTCGACGATCTCCAAAGCGCGATCGAGGTCGCCGTTGTGGTTTCCGGACATCTCGGCGATCGTGAAGACAGGATTCCCTGTGCCGACCTGGGCACTAGGCAGGGCGATGGTTCGAGTTGCGCTCACACTGCCAACATTACTGGAGGCCGATGGAGTCAGTGCGCCGTCTCGCCGGGGACGACGACCGCCTTCACGGTGCGGAACAGGATGTGAACATCACCGGTGAGCGACCAGTTCTCGACGTAGTAGAGATCCAGACGGATCGCGTCTTCCCAGCTCAATGCAGAGCGGCCACTGACCTGCCATAGCCCACTCATACCGGGCTTCACGATGAGGCGACGCTGCGCAGCGTCGTCGTACAGAGCGACCTCGCCATCACGCTGGGGGCGCGGTCCGACCAGGCTCATCGTGCCCAGGAAGACGTTGAACAGCTGGGGTAGTTCGTCGAGCGAGTACTTGCGCAGAAAACGCCCGACTTTCGTGACGCGGGGGTCGGCTTCCAACTTGAAGAAAGGCGTGCCGTCGCGTCCTTGCTGGGCGAGAAGCTCGGACAATTGGGCGTCGGCATCGACGATCATCGAGCGGAACTTCATCATCTTGAACGGCTTGCCGTTGAGCCCGACTCGCTCCTGACCGTACAGTGCCGGCCCCGCACTCGTCGTGCGTACGAGGGCGGCGATCACAAGCAGGAGTGGTGAGAAGAGGAGGATGAGCAGGCCGGACCCGAGGAGGTCGAACACGCGCTTGACGAGAACCTGCGGGCCGGTGTAGTTCGGCGTCTCGACGTGCATGAGGGGGAGGCCGGCGACCGGGCGCATGTGGATGCGCGGTCCGCCGATGTCGGTGAGATTGGGAGCCATGATGAGGTGCTGCTGGCCCGCCTCGAGCTCCCAACTCAGCGCCCGCACCCGCTCGGCCGGAATCCCGCTTTCGCTGGAGACGAGAACGGTATCGGCTTCCGTGACGTCGAGCGCATGCGTCACCGCGTCGAGGTCACCGAATACTGGGACATCTGTCGGGCCGAGCATGTCGGTGTGACGGTCGCTCGGGAGACACGCTCCGACGACGACGTAACCGGCTTCAGGTTGCCGCGACAGCTCTGAGAGGATGCGGAGGTTCGCGGCGGTGTCTCCCACGAGAAGAACGCGAGAGAGCATGCCGCCGTTGCGGCGCTTAGCTCCAAGCCAGCGTCGCCATACCCATCGGCTCAGAATGAGTACGACCACACCCAGTGGGAGGCTGATCAGGATATAACCGCGGGAGACCTCGGCCTGCAGCAGGTAGGAGACGATCGCGATGAGGCCGAACAATCGGAGCGCTCCGCTTGCGATCGCGCGGTACTCTTCATTGCCGAAGCCCAGCACGCGTCGGCTGCGGGTGTCGTAGATGCTGAGCGTCGCCATCCAACTGATGAGCAGCACGATCGAGACGCCGGTGTAGTCGAGGATGCCGATACCGGAGACTCCGGAC
The DNA here is from genome assembly GCF_024807145.1 of Microbacterium sp. AK031. GTDB lineage: Bacteria > Actinomycetota > Actinomycetes > Actinomycetales > Microbacteriaceae > Microbacterium. The sequence goes on from NZ_JANUCA010000001.1 coordinate 14,397, forward strand.
GGCTCGATCCCGAGCCACAGGAACTGAGTCCCGAACACCACGACGGCAACGACGATGAGATCGCTGATGACGAGTCGTCGCGCGTAACTGGTCTGCCAATCAGGCGCAGCACCGCCAGCAGTCGACTTCGCGAGCGCATCGCGTTGCAACGTCACCGGGACCTCCCCTTGGCTGGTGATGACACGTGAAAACGGCGCGGAGATCCAGATGTCGCGCCCGACTAGGACAAGCTACCAGGTGATTCGAACCTCGTGCTTTGGTGGCGGGATGATTATCCGATGCTAATCGGCGAGTTGTTCTTCGACAACTGAAACGAATTCGGAGATCGCTGCCGATCCCTCGATGACCTCCGTGGCGACTGCTTCGGCATCCGAGGCGAGCAGCACCGCCGTCGGCAGGATGCGAACGCCGAGTGCCGTACGAGCAGCGCTCGCGCCGAAGTACGTTCGGTCGATGAACTCCGGGTGCTCCGTGAACAGGCGTTGCGGATCTGAAGACGTCGCTATCACTGGCACGACTCTTCCACCGAGCTTTTCCGTCCAGTCGGGAAGCGACCTGGCTACGTTGCCGCAGTCCCCGCATCCCGCCTTCGCGAAGATCAGGAGCACCGCGCGACCCCTGCCGAGCTTGGACAAAGGCACTGTCGTACCGTTGACGCTCACCAGCTCGGCATCCGGGATAGGGGAGCCCGTGAGTGGATCATCGGAATCGCGCTTGTACCGATCCGCGCGCTGGTTGATGATGGTGCGTAGGCGATTGATGTGCCTGTGTTGCGTAACAGACTTCATGACGAGCGCGACGAACAAGAGAGCGACGACAAACGCGACGACACGGATCGGGTCGAGCGAGAAGACGAATGCCGGAGCGCTGAACCCGGCGCAGAGTGCGAGGACTCCGCCGATCACGAGAAAAAGGTTGCGTGCGACCGTAAAGCGGTCGACGGGTTCATGCGAGGATGATCCGAAGCAGTTGCACGCGACGTCTGTGCGTTGTGCGACTGCACGTGCCACGTAGAACATGAATACGGCGAACATTGCCGTCGTCAGAACGGATGCCGCGAAACGGAAGAGACCGGGCGTCACGATAAGTGTCGCGCCGAGCAGCAGCTCGACGAAGGGGAGCGAGAACGCGAACCACCGTCTTTGAAGAAGGGTGGGTGCGCGGAGGCCCGCCATGGCCTTCAACGTCAGGAGCGGCGTGCGGAGCTTTGCAAGTCCTGACCAGAGCAGGGTAACGGCGATCAGCCCGGTGGCAACGTCGATGACGATGCCGACCGGGCTGATCGGGAGCTGCAATGTGATCAGGCGCAGACCTGGACGTCGAGAGTGATGACAAGCGGAATGCTGGCCGTCGTTCCGAGCAAGACGGAAACGGTGTCGGACACGCTCGGGTCGCTCTGGAGAGCGAGGGTCTGGGTTGCGGCAAGCTTGACATCGACGACAGCCGGCAGCAGGTCGAGCACGAAGGACTGGCCAGCCGGGAGTTCCTGCTGCAGCGTGATCTGCGTGACGCCCCCGCCAAGGCTGACGATGTTGAGCGCGGACACATCAAGCGCACCCGTAACGCCGATCAGACCGACATTCAGCACGCCGGAGTTGTCAAGGGTCAGTACCGTGCCAGCGGGAACAGCGGTCGAGCCAGCAGTCACCGTGAAGTTGCGCGCTGCTGGCTCAAGGCCCAGCACCGTAGCGAGCTGGTCAATGATGCCGCTTGCGAGACCAGCGGCACGGAAATCACCCGAGCAGTTGCCGACGATGGTCAGGTCGAGCGCGGTCGATGCGGACGCGAGCGGCGTCGCGACGGCGGCGGCGATGACTGGCACGGACCATGCGGCGCCCTTGACGACGGTGCGGCGCGAAATGCCCTTGTTCTGAATCTCTTCGGTCATTGAAGACCCTCCTTGAAGTGCGATTGCCCCGAGGGGACGTGGGGAGAAAGCGCAAAACTGGAAGCGCCTTCCGAGATCAAGCTAGGAGAGGACCGCATCAAATTCCCAGGAAGATCCGAAAGTGAGCGCATTGTGCACGGTACCTGCGCGGATTGTTCTTCCGCACGAGTGTGTGCTAGACGCCACGGTCATTGCGCAGAGCGCTGGGCGTGGTGTGAAAAGTCGCTTCGATCGCGCGCCGCAGACTCATCGTCGACTGGAACCCGGCGCGGTATGCGATCTGCGAAATGCTGAGCACGTCGTACCGACTGTCGACGAGCAGCGACCTCGCCAGGCGCGCCCGCTGTCGTCTGATCTCGCCCGCGACCGAGTTTCCGACCTCGGAGAACACAGATTGCAGCTGACGCAACGACGACTGCACCTCATGGGCCACGTCGGTGGGGGTGAGATCGGGATTGCTGCATTGCTGGGTGATCACGGCCACGGCACGATTGTGCAGAACGGTGCGCGGCGATCCAGCGCCGGACTCGGTGCCAGTTCGATCGAGAAGTATCGCTCCGCACATCTCCATGAGCAATTGACCCACAGCGTACTGCTCGATCGCTGAAGCTTTCTGATCCGAACTCACCAGACCGTACGCGAAACTCTCGACCGCGATGTCGAGCGTCCGGCGATCGGAATGCAGCACCGTGCGCGGCGGCAGTGCTGCGACGAACGTCGACAGGGCGCCACGCGGAACGACCACTGACAGCATCTGCCAGCCCTCGCCTCCGTGCACCTCTTCGTGCGCAGACTGCGGCGCAATCGCGAGACAGCTGTCGACGCCAGTCCACGACTCCTCGTCAAGTCGCGCGCGCATTCCGTCACCACGGAAGAAGGTGAAGACTGCGTGATCGGGATAAGTCCGTTGGGTGTCGACGGAGAATCGGGCTGCATCGGCGGCCAACGAGAACACCACGATGTCACGCGCATGCATTTCGCGAGCGTGCAGTCCACGCGGGGAAGTCATGAACCGGATGCCGTGTGCGCGCAGATCCTCGACGCCGACTGGCCGGACTATGTTCGCCTCCACTGACTGCCCCCTCGGCCTCATCTCGCGACGACGGGACACCACCGTCCATCCCTACGACCGATACCTTAGCGCCGCATGCGCACGAGGGAGCACGTATGCCGCACGAGTGGCAAACATCGCTGCAGCTGCACGGCATCAGAGTGCGGTAGCTACTGTAGTAATGTCGGTGCGAGAGTTCAGGCGCTCGCAACCCGGGCATGATGAGAGGGCGTCGATGGATCTGCGCGATTACATGAGGGTGTTTCGAGCACACTGGCTCGGGATGTTGCTCATCATCGCAGCAGGAGTGGTGCTCGCGTTCGGATGGACGCTGTTCCAGCCGAAGGTCTACACCGCAGACACAACGGCGATCGTGCAGGCCACTGCTGGAGATGCTGCTCCGAATGACCTCGGCACAGCCACACTCGGCAATAATCTCGCCAACTCGCGCGTGAAGACCTATGTCGCACTCGGCACGACGCGCTCAGTCGCCGACCGCGTCGTCGAGCAGCTCAACCTTGACGCGTCGGCCGACAGCCTCGTCCAACGAGTCTCTGTCACACAGACGCTGGACACACCTTCGCTCACGATCACCGCCGAGGGTCCGACGCCTGAGGCTGCGCGCGATCTTGCCCAGGCTTGGGCTCAGTCGATGTCTGCTGAGGTCAACAGGCTCGAGTCGGGCGACGTCGCGACGCCGGGAGCGATCTACCTGACGCCGATCGACAGTGCTGGGCTTCCCACCAGTCCGTCATCACCGAACGTCAGGCTCACTCTCGGGGTCGGCCTCCTTGCCGGCATCGTCCTGGCTATCGCTTATGCGCTGCTGCGTTACACGTTCGATCGTCGGATCCGCTCTGTCGAGGCCGTCGAACGCGAAACGGACGTCGCGGTCGTCGGCTCCATCCCCGAAGAGAAGTCGTTCAGCCCGGACGAACGTCTCATCCCGTTCGACGGCGGTAACTCGACCTCGAGCCGCAATGCGCATCTGTTCCACATCGCCGAGGCGATGCGGGAATTGCGTACCAACATCCAGTTCATGGATGTAGACAATCCGCCGCGGACCATCGTGGTCACCAGTCCGCTTCCAGGCGATGGCAAGTCGACCACGGCGTCGAACCTCGCCATTGCCCTTGCCTCGAGCGGCAAGCGCGTCGTTCTCATCGATGGCGACCTGCGCCGCCCGATGATCGGCACGATCTTCGGCCTCGGCAAGACTGCCGGCCTCTCCGACGTGCTTGCCGGTCGCGCCAACATCACCGACGTCGCCCAGAGATACGGCAACGGCAACCTGCTCATCGTCGGCGCGGGACAAATCCCGCCGAACCCCAGCGAGGTACTCGGGTCGGAACGCATGCGCGAGTTGCTGCACTCCGTCGCGCAGGAGGCCATCGTCATCATCGACGCTCCACCGCTCATCCCTGTCACTGATGCTGCAGTTCTCACTCACAGCGCGGACGGCGCCATCATCGTCTCCACCGTCGGCCGGACCACGTACGAGGTTCTCGGTCGCGCCCTCAGCAACCTCGAACGTGCCGACGCTCGCGCTCTGGGCATCGTGCTCAACCGCGTGCCGCGCCGCGGCGCGGGTGCGACGTACTACGGGTACCAGTACCATGGTGAGTACTACCGTCGTGATGATGAGGATGCCGAACTGCGCGGACCCCTCCGCAGTGGCGCCGGAGCGCTCACATTCACTTCAGAAAAGTGAAGCCCGCTCGGGTTGGGGAGTAATCAGGATGGGCGAGAGGCAGACAGCGGAGCGGATCAGCATTGCGGCGGACGCCGCCTGGGTGCAGACCGGGACTCGAGTCGTGGTGATCGACCTCGTGCACCTCGCACAGGACCCGATCGTCCTCGAAGGAACGGCCGCCATCATCTGGGAGACGATCGCGCTGAGCGATGGCACCTCGCTCACGGAGATCATCAGCGACCTCGCCGAAGATTTCGCACTTGACGAAGACCGCATCAGGGCCGATGTCGAAGAAATGGTCCGCACTCTGACAGCTCGCGGAGCGCTCAGCGTCCGCTGACGTCGTTGCCGCGCGTCAGTGCAGCACAGCGGTGACGATCCGCTGCACCGCATGCAGCCCTGGCGAGATCTGGCTCGCTGACTGCTCATACACGGTACGATCCCGGCGGTAAGGATCGATCACGTCGTCGTCGGCTCCTCGTGTCCGAGACAACGTGCGACGGTCGTTCACGAGCACCGCGGCGGCGCGCAGCCTTTCCGCAGTCGAGATGCTGGCGTCGCCGCGAACCATCGCAGCATCCATTCCGGCGGTCAGGCGCGCGAATTCCGGCACAGTGAACGTTCGCTTCATGACTTTCGGTGCCATCTGCACCACACGCTCCCGCTGCTCCACAGTCATGGTGAGTATGAGATCTGACTCGAACAGCAGGGGCTCGGCCAGATATCGTGCGCGGTGCGCGGTCGCGGCAGCCGGGTCGGCGCCGAGCTTGATCGCGATCTCCTGCGCGGGCGTGGTCATCTCGTACCCGACGAGCGCCTGCGTACCGGCGCTGTGCACGTGGACACCCCGCGGCTCAAGTGCGCGCCGGAGCAGAATCTCGGCCATCGGCGACCGGCAAATGTTGCCCGTGCAGACCGTCAGGATTGTCGGGCGCGCGTCTTCTGGGCGCGCAGCTGCGCTCTCGGCCGACGCGAAGAGCCCGGGCAGAGGACCAGACGACTGCGTCTCGGGCGTCGAAACCCCCGCGGTACGTCGGCGCCATTCGCGGCGGCTGATGCCGACGGGAGGCTCACTCGGAGGAAGCGAAATCACACTCTCAGCCTAACGGCGCGGATCAGTGACATCACGGCCGCCCCATCCCGAAGTATTGCCAGCCGGCTGCGCGCCAGGATGCGGCGTCGAATCCGTTACGAGCGTCGACCACCACGCGCCCCGTCGTGAGCGACGACGCGTGCTCGGGCGTCAGTTCGCGGCGGTACTCGTCCCATTCCGTCACCATGACCACGGCATCCGCATCGCGAATCGCGTCATCTCTGCCGGCGACGTACGTCAGCTGCGGGTGAAGATGGCGGGCGTTCTCGATCGCCTGCGGGTCTGTGACCACGACGTTCGCGCCGAGGCCGTTCAGCCGCACAGCGACATCGAGCGCCGGAGAATCACGCACATCGTCGCTGAACGGCTTGAACGCCGCGCCGAGCATCGTGACCTTCTTGCCGAAGACCCTGCCGCCGAGTCCGTCGACCACGAGCTGCACCGCCCGATCGCGGCGGCGCAGGTTGATCGCATCGACCTCACGCAGGAAGTTCACCGACTCACCGCGTCCGAGCTCTTCGGCACGCGCGGCGAACGCACGGATGTCCTTAGGCAGGCATCCGCCACCGAAGCCGATTCCCGCACCGAGGAAGCGACGGCCGATGCGCGCGTCGTGTCCGATCGCATCCGCGAGCTGCGTAACATCGGCACCGGTGACTTCGGCGATCTCGGCCATCGCGTTGATGAACGAGATCTTGGTCGCGAGGAACGCGTTCGCCGCGACCTTGACGAGTTCGGCCGTCGCGTAGTCGGTGATGATAAACGGGGTGCCCTTGGCGACAGCGGGGTGATACACGTCGCGCAGGATGGCTGCCGCGCGCTCGCCATCCGCTCCGGCGGGAACCCCGGCGACCAGACGATCGGGGTCGACCGTGTCTTGCACGGCCCAGCCCTCGCGCAGGAACTCCGGGTTCCAGACCAGCGTCGCGCCGGCACCCGAGATCCGTGGAGCGAGCTCGGCGGCGGTGCCCACCGGGACCGTCGATTTGCCGGCGACGATGTCGCCTTCAGCGAGGTGGGGGAGCAGCGCGTCGATCGCCGTGTTCACATGCGTGAGGTCTGCGGCATACCCGCCTGCCTGCTGCGGGGTGCCGACACCGACGAAGTGGACTGCTGCGCCCGCCGCAGCGGAGATGTCGGTCGTGAACGACAGGAGACCGGAACGGATGCCGTCGTCGAGGATCTCCTGCAGACCCGGCTCGAAGAACGGAGCCTTGCCCACAGACAGCGCGTCGATCTTGCGCGAGTCGACGTCGATGCCGACGACCTCATGCCCGATCGACGCCATGGCCGCCGCGTGCACAGCGCCCAGGTATCCGCAGCCGATGACCGAAAGTCGCACGATGGTAGTTCCTCTCTCGGACGAACATTGGCCTCATCATCCCGTCCGCGAACGCGGCATTCAGGACGTTCAGGTGGCCGGGAGGTGTCCGTTTCGTTACCTCTGGGAGAACGGGCGACTGCTCAGGCCGCCGGCCGGAAGCGTTTGGAGGAAGGCGACGGCAGCGGTTGCGCCGGCCGCAGGTGCCTCACATCGCGTTCGACGCCCACGAACCGGCGGATCTTCGAGGTGAAGATGTCTTCGTGGAAACGCGCGGTCGCGGTGCGGGCGTTGAAGCGCGGCAGAAAAAGCGCTGTGCTGATCGCGTCGGCGAGGGCGACAGCATCCGTCGACTCTGCCATCACGCCGCTCACCCCGTCGACATACGTCTCGATCTGGCCACCCACCGGACCGGTGACCACAGGCACCCCCGCCGCCTGCGCCTCGACCGGCACGATGCCGAAATCCTCGACGGGCGGGAAGACGAACACCGATGCACGCTGCATGAGCGCATACATCAGGGCATCAGAGGGGGCGATCACGAAGAGCACTGGCACTCCGGCCTGCTCTGCGACAGCACGCAGACGCGCCTCATCCGGCCCGGAACCGGCGATCACTGCAGGAAGGCCCACTCGCGCCGCGGATTCGATCACGAGGTCGAGACGCTTGTAAGGAATGAACCGCGATGCGCCCAGCACGTACGAATCAGGTAGACGATCGATGATCCGGCGCTCATCATCATCTGTGACACCGGTGCGCCAGTCTGCGCGCGACAGGATGCGATCGACCGCGACCGGAGGGTGGATCACCGTCGCATCCCGATGCCACGCCCGCTGGATGCGCTCGCGCACGAACTCACTGTTCGCCGCGATCGCCGTCGCCTCCTGTGCGCGACGTCGATCGATGCCGCGGAAGATCGGCGCGACAGCACGTACCGCCGGGTTGTCGCCACGACGGTCGAGTTCAGGGTTCCAGATGTACCGCGCGGGCGTGTGCGCGTAGACGTACTTGGGGATGTTTTGCCCGACCAGGCGCACATGATGCGCGAAGACATAGGAGCTCACCAGCATCCAGTCGTACGGCCAATCGGCGCTGACATGACGCCACAGCGACGGCATCAGCGGCAGAGCCATCGCCTTGTGGCGACGCAGCGGCGTGCGCGCGAGCCACGACTCATCCAGCTGCCGCGTCGGGAACGCCGACGGCTGATCGCTCCACAGGCAGCGGATGTCGGCATCAGGGAACGCATGCCCCATCACATCGAGCACGCGCTCCGCGCCGCCCGAGCTCTCGATCCACTCCGTGACGAGCAGGCCGCTCATCGTAGCCGCCCCGGATCACAACTGCGCATGCTAAACGCCTTTCCCCAAAGGACTTCGACAGCCCTCCCACAGGGCGTCGTCATCGACGACCCTCCCACAGGGCGTCGATGAGCTAATCATGCCCCATATCCGTGGCGTTCGGGGACACATCTTCTTCTGCACAGGTGGCAGTTCGGCGGCGCTGTCCCGAGATACCGGCATCCATGGTCCGCGCGTCGAACGCCATCGCTATGTTCGAAACGCCGCAGCAACAGGCGATCTCAGGCACAATAGGAGCATGTACATGTCCGCCGAAATGATCACGACCATCGTGGGCGTCGTTTCGCTTCTGCTCGCCCTTGCGGCAGGTTTCGGATGGATCATCCACCGCACAGATGCACAGCTCGCCGGTGTCAGGGTTGAGATCGCCGACACGCGTCGCGACCTCGGGGTTCGCATGGACAAGGTGACCGAAGAGCTTGTCGACGTGAAGATCGCCGTCGCACGTGTTGAGGGCTGCCGAGGCACTTGATCACCGACCGCTGGCCTTCGTCGTCGCCCGCACGACGATGATCATGCGCTCACGCTGCACCACCATCGTCCCAGTACCGGTGTCATACTGACTCAATGGGGATCGGTGGGGATCCGACCCGCCTGCGAACGGGGGTTCGTCGGTGGCTTGCGGACCTGTGGGCGGACGCGTGGCGGTGGGTGCTGTTCGCCATCGTCGTCGTCGGCGCGGTCTATTTCGTGCTCGATCGGGGCCTGGCCAACGGAGCCATCGACGCCATCGTGATCGGCGTGTTCATGATCGCTGCCGTGATCACGTGGTCGAAACCGATCGCGACGATGCTGATGGCGACGCCCGCGATCTTCATCGTCGAGCGGGTCGGCATGGGCGGCGGTGACCTCACCGTTTCAGATGCGGCGCTCGCCGCCGGCTTCGGGGTCGCCGTGCTGCTCGGGCAGCACGAGCACACACCGCCGATGCGGGCGATGCTGTGGCTGAACCTGATCTACCAGCTCAGCACGGTGTTCACGGTGATCATCAACCCGTTCCAGCAGAACGTCATCGAGTGGGTGCACGCGTGGCTGCTGATCTCGGGAGCCCTGATCCTCGGCTGGGCGATCGGGCGGGCAGGCAGGGCATCCATCGCGATGCGCCTGATCCTCATCATCGGTGCCGTGATCGCGGTTGGCACTGTCATCACGGCGATCATGAATTTCGCGCGAGGCGAGTTCGCCGGTGTGTACCCGGCCTGGCCGTGGCCGATGCACAAGAACTTCGCCGGTGGTGCGCTCGCCTTCGTGGCCTTCGTCGCCTGGATCAACCCCGACTGGGCACATATTCCGCGGCGCTGGGCGCGCATCGTGCTCGTGCTCTGCCTTTTCGCGCTGCTGCTGACCCAGTCGCGACAGGCGATCATCGGCTTCATCGTCGTGATGCTCATCCATGTGCTGCGCCAGGGTGGGGCCAAGCACTGGGTGCTCGCCTTCCTGCTCGCGCTGCCCGGCATCGTGCTGCTCGTGCAGAGCGTGATCGAGCAGGTCGAATCGCAGAACCAGCACAACTCGGTCTACCAGCGCCTCAACTGGCTGCAGGAGGTCTACCATCTGTGGCGCGATCAGCCGCTCGTCGGTCACGGCCTGCGGTACTGGTACGTGCATCCGACCGCCAACTTCCAGCCGCCGCAGGCCGAGCTCGAGGTCATCGCCTCGACAGGTCTCGTGGGCCTCGTCGGTTTCGCGATCATGTGGGTCGGGTTCATCGTCGTGCTCTGGCGAGTGGATCCGCGATTCGGGATGCTGGCACTCGGCTCGGTACTCGCACGCATCGTGCAGGCGCAATTCGACCTGTTCTGGGTCTCGGCGCAGGTGTCGATTCCGTTCCTGATCGCCGGGATCTGCCTGGGCGCACAGGCGTTCGAGGCGGCACGGTCAACGGGAGAATTCGAGTTCGCGGCATCCGTGCCCGTGCGTAAGATCAGATCCAACACTCTGGGGGCCACATGGAACTCCGCGACTATTTCGTAGCACTGCGGCGGCACGCACTGGCGATCGTGCTGCTCACGCTGATCGGGGTCGGCGTCAGCTACGGCTGGGCGAAGCTGCAGACACCGGTGTACGAGGCCTCGGCCAGCGGCTTCGTGAAGTCGCGCGACGTCGGAACCGAAGCGGACGTCGTCGTCGCACCGGGTGCGGAAGACGCGATCGCCAAGGCCAAGGTCGACACCTATCTCGACATGGCGCGGTGGCGCACCGTCGCCGAGCACGCCGCCGCCGAGCTCGAACTCACCGACACCCCCGAGCAGCTCGTCCGGCGCATCACGGTCGAGAACCCCACGCGCACCGCGATCCTGCGCATCACCGCGCAGGGATCGAGCCCTGAGTCCGCACGCGACCTCGCCTCGGCCTGGGTGCGCGGACTCACCGCCACGATCGACGATTTCGACGGCGACGGGACGGAGGGATCATCGCCGGTCACCGTCATCCTCGGAGAATCCGCGGTGCTGCCCGAGGCGCCGGCCTTCCCCGACACTCGCATGGCCGTCGTCATCGGCGGCATCATCGGGTTCGCCGCCGGCATCGCCTTCGCGTTCATGCGTGCATACTCCGACCGGCGGATCCGCGTCGCCGACGACGTCGAGCAGCGACTGGGCGTCTCGGTGCTCGGCGCGATCCCGACGATCTCGGGTCTCGACAAGCACCAGCGGCTCCTCACCGACCTGGACGGCTCGTCGAAGAGCTCGTTCGCAGTCTCGGAATCGCTGCGCGTGATGCGCACGAACCTGCAGTTCATGGATGTCGACCATCCTCCGCGGCGCATCGTCGTCACCAGTGCGCTGCCCGGTGAAGGAAAGTCCACCGTCGCGGCGAACCTCGCGGCGACACTCGCCGCGAACGGCGCACACGTCGTGCTCGTCGACGGTGACCTGCGCCGCCCGACCGTAGCGCGCACCATGGGCCTGGCACACGGCGCCGGACTCACCGACGTGCTGGCCGGGCGGGCAGAGCTCACGGACGTGCTGCAACGGGCGCCGGGTATGCCGGGGCTTCTCGTGCTCGGCGCCGGCACCACCCCGCCGAACCCCAGCGAGCTGCTCGGCTCGGACCGCATGAAGGCACTGCTCGACCAGCTCGCCGACCATGCCACCGTCATCATCGATGCGCCGCCGCTGCTGCCCATCACCGACGGCGCGATCCTGACCCACCAGGCCGACGGCGCGATCCTCGTCATCGCGGCGGGGTCGAGCACGTACGACATCGTCGGCAAGGCGATGGATGCCATCGAGAAGGTGCACGGACGCGTGCTCGGCGTCGTGCTCAACCGTGTCGCGCTCTCCAGCTCGGGGACGCGCTACGGGTACGGGTACCAGGCGCAGCCTCCAGAGGAGGAGCCGGTCGCGAAGACGCCGCGTCCGCGCAGGGGCGGGCGGCAGTCCTTAGGGCCCCGGCGCGCACCGGCCGACCCGGCAGACGCATATCAGGCAGACGAGACGATGTCGATCGAAGACCTCCTGCGCGCGACGGATTCCGTTGAGCCTTCCGAACAGCGGCCCGGCGGACGTGGTGCACCGAAGAGATGATGCGCCTTCCGGCCTCCGCATCGCGCTGATCGCGTCTTCATTCGCGCCGTTCGTCGGAGGCGTCGAAGAACACGTCGCGCGCGTTGCGGAGCAGCTGTCGGCGCGCGGCGACGAGGTCGAGGTATGGACGGTCGATCGGGGAGCGCGGGCGTCGTCGGCAGGTCCGTCGGCAGCTCCGTTCGGCGTGCGCTATCTGCCGACGCCGTTGCCGGCCCGAAGTGCCCCCGACCTGGGCCGGTTCGCACTGCGCGCACCCGGTGCGCTGTCGAAATGGTCGCGGGCGGTGCGCGAGTTCCGCCCCGACGTGCTGTCGGTGCAGTGCTTCGGGCCCAACGGCCTTTACGCGCTCGGCGTTCACCGGCGATACGGGGCGCCGCTGATCATCACATCGCACGGCGAGACTCTCGGGGACGACAATGGCGTCTATGCGCGGTCGGCGCTGCTGCGACGAGGGCTGCGCGATGCGCTCGCCGCGGCGTCTGCGGTGACCGCGCCGAGTGAGTACGTTCTCGGCGACCTGCGAGAGCGGTTCGGGCTGGGGGCGACCGACGGGGTGGTGATTCCGAACGGGGTCGCGGACGTGGGTGCGCCCGCTTCACACGATGCGACGCTACGACAGGCTCAGCGATCTGGGTCCTCGGTCGCGCGTCGTGACGACCTGCTGGTGGCCGTCGGACGGCTCGGGCGGATGAAGGGCTTCGACCTGCTCATCGACGCCTTCGTCGAAGCCGACATTCCGGGCGCCGAGCTCGAGATCGTGGGCGATGGGCCGGAACGCACAGCGCTGCAGGAGCAGATCTCGCGGGTGGGATCTACGGGTCGGATTCGTCTCGCCGGACAGGCGACGGCCGAGGGCGTCGCATCCCGCATGGCGGCAGCGACCGCCGTCGTCGTGCCGAGCCGTTCCGAGGCGTTCGGCATCGTCGGGCTCGAAGCCTGGCGCTCCGGCGCACCGCTGGTGATGACCTCGCGCGGCGGAGCGGCCGAATTCGTCCGCGACGGAGAAGACGGGCTGCTGGTCGACCCGACTGATCGGCCGGCTCTGGCTGCGGCAATCCGGCGGACACTGAGCGATGAGCCGTTTCGTCGCATACTGGCAGCGAATGGTCGTGCGCGCCTGCCGGAATTCGAGTGGGCGCGGGTGGCGGAGTCGTATGAGCGGCTGTTCCGCGACGTGGTCGGTGCCGGGAGCGCGACGTGAAGTATCACGGCGCCGCGCGGCGGCGGCTCAGGCAACTCGGACGCTTCGGATCAGCCCTCGGGCGTCGAACCGCGTGGGGCGGACACATCGTCCCGGCCTTCTGGTGGGACGGGCACCCCAACTTCGGTGACGATCTGACGCCCTGGCTGCTGCCCCGATACGGCCTCGTTCCGCAGTACCGCGAACCACGCGCGGCCGGGCTGGTCGGAGTGGGGAGTCTGCTCGAGTTCCTGCCACCGGAGTTCTCCGGAGCCATCTGGGGGTCGGGACTCATGCGTGATCAACGACATCCGCTGCCTGCGGCATCCGTCCTCGCCGTGCGCGGTCCGCTGACCGCCGAGCGCATCGGCATGCAGGATGAGCCCGCCTACGGGGACCCAGGGCTGCTCGTCGCCCGGCACCGGGCCCGGCCGGACGGCGACGGCAGGATCGCAGTCGTACCGCACGGACACCACCGGCCGCACGTGGGGCTCGCGTCTCTGGTGCAGGCGGCAGGCGACGCCGTGCGGGTCGTGAACGTGCATCAGCGGGCCGGTGCCGCTGTGCGCGAGATCGCCGCGAGCCGGGCGGTCATCACGACGTCGCTGCACGGGCTCATCACCGCTGACTCCTACGGCATCCCCGCCGTCTGGTCCGCGCTCGAGCCGCCTCTCGACGGAGGCGACTTCAAGTTCCGCGACTACGAGGCGGCGGTCACCCAGGGCCGTACGAGGTATCGCGAGTTCGACGCGTCGCAGCCGTTGGAGGAGCTGGCGGCCACGGCCTGGGTCGCCGACGCGGCAACTGTGACGCGACTCAACGACGGCCTGGAATCGGCGATCGGACGCGTGGCGGAGCTGCCGCTGGGGCAGCGGCCGTTTCCGCAGGGGATCGTTTCGGCGCTGCGTGGGTGAGTGAGCGTCAGCGAGTCGAAACCGACTCCTGACGGTGTCGACCGAAGCGGCGCAGCATCCGTCGCGCCGATCGCCTGGCCTCGAGTCGCGCACTCCGAACCGCGGCTCGATATCGATCCGAAATGCGCCAATGCCAGCCTTGCGCCGCGGTGAAGTCGCGGATCTCGCACTCCAGCGGATCGCCCGCCGACAGCACCCTCGCGATGTACGCATCGCGGTGCTCGGAATACGTGGAGTACGTGAAGACGTCCGGGCAGAACTCCTGAAGATGGCCGGCGATCTCCAACGTGAGCATCGCGCGTACGCACTTCGCGCACTTCACCGTCCTCTGCACTCGTGTCATGCCCGAGTTCGCGGAGCTGACTGTCACCGCGGTCGTCGACAGCAACGGCAACAGCATCGGGTCGAGCCGTGCGATCTCGCCGGAGTCATCGACGCGGGCGAAGACGTACGAGATCTCCGATCCCACGTGCAGGTGGCCGATTCCCGCCGACAGCAGATGCGCGATGGAGGCGTTGCGCATGGAGACCGATTCGAGAAAGCCGATGCGGGGATAGTGGGCGTCGAGATAGCTGTCGACAGGTGCGTCACCTGGCGGGATTCGGGCACGTCTTCGCCGCTGAAGTACTCCACGAGCGCCGCGGAGGAATCGACGCCTCCTGAGTACGCCGTGGCGACCCCTGGCGCGTGTGCAGCAGGCAGAGCCACGATGTCGGCAGCGATCCGGATCTGGCGCAGATCAGGATGCTCCATACGCAGCAGCCGGGCTGCACCCGATGGGCGCCGACCGGGGGCGCGGGGTGCGGAGGGAGCCGGACTCGACCTGCTAGTCGCGGTCCCTGGGGCGCAGCATCCGCATGCGTTCGCGCACGGCGCGCGCCGACGGCAGCACGGCCCGTGCCAGCCGCCACGGCGTCCCGCCCGTCGCGGGCACGCCGAACTCCGCCGCGATCGCGCGGGTGATGGGGCGCCCGGCGCCGCCCAGCGCGTTGCCCGAATGGGACTGGCTCGTACCGACTCGGTAGAGTGCGCCGGGGAACGGCAGGTACGACAGCGGCAGGTCATCGTGGATGTGCATGTGCGACCCGAGCCAGCGTTCGAGCAGCTCGCTCTGCTCCGTGTAGAGCTCATCCTGCGTCGCCGTCGCGCCGGCCGCGGTCGGCGGCAGCAGGTCTGCACGCACGATGTGCGAAGACCCGCACTGCAAATGGAAGTCATCGGAGTGGTGACGGACTGCGCGGCGCTGCACGTTCACACGCCATCCGTCCGTGATCGTCCAACCCGGCGCACCGCCCTTCGCCGCGACGAATGCGGTGAGCCGGCGCGAGACGAAGTCATCGGCATCCACGAACATCACGTAGTCCGCGCCGAGTTCCCTGGCGCGAGCCAGTCCGACGGCGTTCTTCGTGCCCTTATCGCGCAGCACGGCGTCGATGCCGGTGCGAGGGGTGCGAGCATCCGACGGTGGCGGAAACGACACCTGCACCTGGTGCACTCGCTCATCATGCGGCAGCTCGACCGGCCGATTCGAGACGATGACGATCACGAAGCGCGGATCGGTCTGACCCAGCCACTCCGTTACCGACTCCCACAGCATGGCCTCGACCGACGCGTAGTCGGTGCTGTTGTGCGGGTGCCGGATGCTGGTGACGAACCCGAGCACGACGTCGTGGGCGCTCATCGCACGGCGTTCCAGATGCGCGCGTGGGCCGCGGCGCTGCGCTCCCAGGTGTACTCCGCGGCATGCGCGCGGCCGGCAGCGACCATCGTCGCCAGAGCGCTGTCGCCCGAGGTCGCCTCGATGATGCCGGCGGCGATGGCTACGGCATCCGGTTCGGTGAGGATCGCGTGGCCGCAGGCGACCTCCGGCAGACTGCTGGTGTTCGCGGCGACGACCGGAACGTTCGCGGCCATCGCTTCGAGCACCGGCAGGCCGAACCCCTCGTACAGCGACGGCACCGCGACGGCGACCGCCCCGGCGACGAGACCGGGCATGAGCTCGTCGGGCAGCCGACCGAGCAGGTGCACTCCGGGCTGGCCCTCGAAAAGGGCAGTGCGCTCAGCGTGCACCGGTCCTGCGAGTGCGAGGCGAAGATCGGGCCGCTCGCGGTGGATCAGCGGCCATGCCTCGGCGAGCGCGTGCAGATTCTTGCGGCGGGCGGCGCCGCCGGCGTGCAGCACATACGGACCGTCGAGTCCGAGCCCCTGCAGGAGCGCCGGGGCGAGCGGCGGCGCATCGAAGTAGCGCGGGTCGACGCCGTTGGGCACGACGTGCGGGTCGGCGATGCCCAGCAACTCCTGCGCCTCGGATGCAGTGAAGGCCGAGACGCAGATGACGGCGGCGCTGCCGCGCAGTTCTTCCGCAGCGGCGGCGACCGGCGCCGACTCGTCGGGAAAGCGCCACGCGACGACGTCGTGCAGCGTCACCACATCTGCGTGCGGGGATGGGGGGAGCTCCAGCGTCATCCGGTGCGACACATCGTCGCCGCGGTACAGCAGCCTCCCGACAGCTGCTCGCGTCGACGCGGATGCGCGCGCCAGTCGCCCCAGCGGCAGCCGCCGGTCACCCGGCAGCGACGACCGCAGTGAGCGCACGGTGTGCTCGCGCACCGTCCACTGGGCACCCGTCGCAGACAGCGCCTGGGCCGCCCGCGACGTGACCTGGTGCTGGTATGCCTGGGCACCCATGGGGGTGTCCGTCACGATCGTCGTGATGGAGAGCTGGGGCATGGGCTGAATCTAGCGTGCCTGTACTGGTCTCGGGAGTGCCGAAGCCGGTCGCGGTCGCTATAGTCGAGGCAGCGCAGGACCAGGGGAGGTTCCGCGCACCAGGGGAATGCACCAGGGGAGTGTGGGCGATGGCGCGTCGGGCAGTGGTCGTCGTAGCGACGTATCGTCGTCCGGAGTATGTTCGCACGTGCCTGCAGCATCTGGGTCGGCAAACCACCGCACCCCGGCGCATCGTCGTCGTGGACGCCTCGCCCGACGACTGCACTCGTGCCGTCGTCGAAGAGTTCGTCGGCGCTCCAGGGTTCCCCGACGTCGAGTACCGCCGCAACGATCTCGGTGCCGGCACGCTCGCGGCATCCCGCGCGATCGGCTCGCACGACGCGATCGAAGACGTCGTGGCCTTCATCGATGACGACGCGTATGCCGAGCCGCAGTGGCTGGCCGAGATACTCGCCGCCTATGAGCCCGATGACGTCGGCGCGGTCGGCGGCCGGGCGAGCAATGGCCGCTTTGGTGAAGAGCTCGAGGGGCACGATCGCATCGGCAGGCTCCTGCCGAACGGACGCCTGACCGGGAACTTCGGCGCCGACCCCGAACGCATCGTCGATGCGGATCACATGCTCGGCGCCAACATGTCGGTGCGCACGCGCGTGCTGGCCGAAATCGGTGGCATCCACGACTACTACCCGGGAACCTGCCTTCGCGAGGACAGCGATCTCGCGCTGCGAGTGCGCAAGGCCGGATACCGCATCGTCTTCTCCCCGGATGCCGCGGTGCTCCACGTCGCCGGTGACTACGCGAAGGGACGCCGATTCGATCGGCGCTACCGGTTCTACGGCGCGCGCAATCACGTGCTGCTGCTGCGCACCACACTCGGGTGGTCCGACCCGCACATGACGCGCTACCTCGGATCGGTCGTGGCAGGCGTCGGACGCGAGGCATTGACTGGCGTGCGTGAGTGGGGTTCGAAGGACTCGGCCGGGGCGCGGATGCGCGGGCTCGGCGGTGGCGTCGTGCGTGCTGCTGTCGATGTGGCCGGCACGGCGGCGGGTCTGTGGGCGGCCGTGCGACCGGTCGACCGGGCCGAGACGATCAACGCGCCGCTTCGTGCGAGCGCCGGAGTGCGCCGTGACTGACATCTCCGCGTCCGCGGAGCACACGCCCCTCGTCAGCATCGTGCTCGCGCTCGGCCACGACAGCGACTACCTCGCCGCCGCTCTGCAGGGCGTGCGCGACCAGACCTTCCAGGACTGGGAACTGCTCGTCGTCGACAACGGCGCGGCGCATCCCGAACGCGTCGAGGCCCTGATCGAGGACGACGCCCGGATGTCGATGATGACGATCGAGCATTCCGCCACGGCGGGACTCGCCCGTAACATCGGCGTCGAGCGCACCAGCGGCGCACTGATCACGTTCCTCGACGACGATGACATCTGGATGCCGGAACGCCTGGCCGTGCACGTGGCGCAGCATGCGGAGTCGCCATCGGCACCGGCCTCCTTCTCGGGCTATCGACACATCGACGCGACCGGGGCGGCGTTCGGGACCGACTGGCGCTCTCGTCAGACGCCAGCGTCCGAGATCCTGCGCGGGACGGCGCCGACGCCGCTCGGCCCGACGCTTATGATCAGGCGTGACCAGTTCCTGGCGATCGGCGGGCACAGCCCGGAGATTCCGATCCTCGTCGACTTCGAACTGGGCCTGCGGCTGGCGTTGCGCGGAGACTTCATCTACATCGACGACCTGCTGGTGCGCTACCGCCGCCACTCGTCGAACATGACCTCGATGGCACCGGACAACGTGCGCCTGCGTCGGCTCGCGATGGAGGACATGATCGACCGCCAGCGATGGGCGGCGCGCGGGCGCGGTGATTCCGAAGTTGCGGGGTACTTCGCCGAACGGCTGCGACGCTACCGCCGCTCGGAGTCGCGGATCGCCGGCGCCGACGCCCCGAGGCAGCTGCGGCGCGGCCGCATCGGCGATGCTCTTCGCAGCAGCGCGTGGGGGCTGCGCCGCGCGCCACTCGAGTTCCTCAGCGGCGTGACCGGCACAGTCACCGCTCGCGCTCGCCGCGGGCAGTGAAACCCGCGCTCAGCGATCCAGGTCAGTGAAATCCCCGCAGCGCCGTCCACTGCGGATCGAGCTGATGCGCATCGGGGGGGTCGTACAGCCTGCTGTGGAACAGCGGCATGACTATCTCGGCATCCGGCCGGATCGCATCCGCAACGTAACCCGCCCAGTAAGTGAACGTCGAGTTCATGCCGATGATGCGTCGCGCGCCGGCCACGCTGAGGAAGTTCGCCACTGGATCGGGCTCGGCGTACTCGAACGTCGCAGAGGCGGGCGCCAGCGGGGCGACGTTCGCGCGGCACCAATCGGCATCATCCGAGACGACGAGCACATCCTCGATGTCGGCGAACTCGGCGAGGGCAGCACGCAGATAGCCGACCTGGTCGAATCCGTAGCGCTCGCGAAGTTCGGGGCGCGCGTAGTAATCGCCGCGTCGCACGTTGATCACGAGACGCCCGGCGGGGGCCAGAGGGATGCCGTCGGCGATGCACTCGCGGATGAATCTGTGCAGCGACTCACGGGTGAAGTCCGAGCCGAACACCTGTCGCCAGTCCCGGTCGTTCCACTCCCGCCGATCGTGGAACCGCAGCTGTTCACGGGGGACCGTCAGTGCGCGCAGCGCGGGGAAAGCCTCGAGCCAGGGCTCCATTCCGGGAGCCGTCAGCACGACCGTCGGCGTGCCGGTTGCAGACTTCTGATGTGCATCCAGCCACAGGTACATCCAGTTGCCGAAGCGCAGGCCGGCCGGCGGCGTCATGATGACGGTACGGTCACCGCGCCGCAACCGATCGGTCGTCACGGCGACGGCCCGCCGCACTCGCCAACGGGCGTGCGAGGAGGCCCGGTTCATGAAAGCGAGGAACGTCGCACGCGGCATGCACGACAGTGTAGGGGTCGATAGCTCCAGGGCCGATGGTTTATGGTTCGAGCGAGGGGAGCGCGCGTGGCAGAGACGATCAGCGTGATCATCGCGACCAATCGCGGTGGTCCGTACCTCGCCGAGGCGGTCGACTCCGTGCGTGCGCAGACGTCTGCGGTGCAGGAGATCGTCGTCGTCGACGACGGCGCGCCGGCAGGGGAGCTGGAGCGCTTCGCGGCCGAGCAAGGGCTGCGGTACCTGCGCTCGCCGGCGAAGGGCGTCTCGGCTGCACGAAACGCCGGCGCCGCAGTCGCATCCGGCGAATGGCTGATCTTCCTCGACGACGACGATGTGTGGCATCCGCGCCGGATCGAGGCGCAGCGCGCCGCTCTGGATGCGAATCCCCGTGCGATCGCGAGCCATACCGGGGGCTGGTACATGGATGCCGACGGTACCGCGTTCGGGAGCGGCTGGCGGGTGCAACAGGTGCCCGCGCTCGACATGCTTCGCGGGGCAGCGCCGTTGCCGCGCATCACCACTCTGCTCGTGCGCCGCGAAGTCTTCGACGAGATCGGCGGGTTCCATCCCGGCCTCCGCATCGGCGAGGACAACGAATTCATCCGCCGGCTTCTGGTGCATGGCGAGTCCGCGGCCGTCGACGATGCACTGGTCGGCTACCGCCGCCACTCCGGCAACGTCAGCAGGCGCATGCTCGACGGACGCCTGAGCGCGCCCCGCTCGCTGCGCCGCCTTCGCGAGGAGGCGCACAGTCGCGGGCAGCGGCGCGTCGTGGCCGCGTTGGACGAGCGCCTGCGCGCGATGCGCCATGAAGCCGCCGATGAGAACCTCGGCGAGCTGATCGCCGCTTTGCGTCATCGCGACGGCGCCTATGCCCTGCGTCTGGTCGGCTACGTGTTGATGACACCCTGGTCGTCAGCGCAGGCAGTGGCGCGCCGCATCCGCTCGTGACCTGACCCGGAACTTTCGGATCACTCCAGCTTGCCGAGTTCGACGAGGCGCGCGAAGTCGGCGTTGTGCTCCTTGACCTCCTCGAACGTGCCGGCGGCGGCGACGGAGCCGGAGTCTAGGTAGATGAGCTCGTCCGCCCCGCGCACCGTCGAGAGGCGGTGCGCCACCACGATGATCGTCATCCGCCCGCGCAGTGCGTTCAGGGTCTGCGCGATCTCGTGCTCGGTCGCATTATCGAGCGCTGAAGTGGCCTCGTCGAGCACGAGCACGCTCGGCTCGCGGTAGAGCGCCCTGGCGAGTCCTACACGCTGCCGCTGCCCGCCAGACAGACGCACGCCTCGGTCGCCGACGGGGGTGCTGAGACCATCGGGGAGCTGGCCGATCAGACCTCGCAGCTGCGCCATCTCGAGCGCCGAGTCGAGGCGCTTCTCGTCGACATTCTCCGGTGCGTCGCCGAACGCGATGTTCGCGCTCAAGGTGTCGTTCGTGAGGAAGACGTCCTGCGGAACGACGCCCAGCTCCGCATACCAGGCGGCGGGATCCTCATCGATCGGGCGGCCCCCGCTCGTCACGGTTCCGCTGGTGGGGGTGAGCAGCCCGAGTACGAGGTCGAGCAGAGTGCTCTTGCCCGCGCCGCTCGAGCCGACGAACGCCGTCGTCTGGTCGGCGCGGATCCTCAGGGTCAGGTCGTCGATCGTCGGGGCATCCGCGTCGTCGTAGCGGAAGGTGACGTTCTGCAGCACGATGTCGCCGAGGAACCGCTCGTCGCTGCGGCGCTGCTCGTCATACGGGGTGTCGGCGCTGAGCTCGTCGAGGGTCTCGGTGAGGATGCGCAGGCCGGCCTGGCCGCTGCGCACTGTGGCGAAGTTGGACGTGATGCGGGTCATGGTCGGCAGGGCACGCATCGACGCAGCCGCGAACAGTCCGAGCACGGGCAGCACCTGCGTGCCCTGCCCGATCGCGGTGAGCACCCAGGCGATCGCGATCACGGCGACGATGAAGGCGACCTCGAGGAAGTAACGTGGGATCTCCGCGAGGATCGAACGGGCGCGGTTGAGGTCGGCGCGGCGCAGCTGTGTGGTGCGGAAGCCGTCGACCAGCGTCCCCGCGCTGGATGCGAGCCGTGTCTCGCGGAACCCGTCGAGCGCGGGCATCAGGAACTGCCAGCTCTCCAGGCTCGCCTGCGCGGTCTGCTCGCCGATGCGCAGTTGGCGCGGCCGCAGCACGCGCTGCGTGACGGCGATGAGCAGCCCGAAGACGACGACGGTCAGCAGGGTAGCGACCGGCGAGTTCACAGCGAGTACGACGGTGATCGCCACGAGCACGAGGTAGTCGCTGAACAGGCTCACTACACCCAGCAGCACGCTGGAGGCCTGCGAGGTGCAGTCGGTGATCTTCCAGTACGTCTCGCTGATCGCGCGGGTGCGGTGCTTGGCGAACGGCGAGAGCACGAAGCGCCGCATCAATTCGGATGACGCGCGTGCCGACACCCGGGAGGTGCGTCCGACCAGCCACCAGCGGAACATCAGAGCGCCGATGCTCTTCAGGATGAAGGCCACAGCAACCAGGGCGGCGACGGCGGGGATGAGCGCCGAGACATCATCCGTGCCGAGCACGTCGGCTGCGGCGCGGATCACGAAGTTGTCGCCAGTCTCACCCGTCACCAGCTGCATCAGCGGAACCATCGCCGCGACGCCGATCGTGTCGAGCGCCGCGAGGGCGAGGGAGGCGAACACCGTTCCCGTGATCCACGCGACGGGCTTCGCTCCGGTGACGAGGAGCAGCCGGCGAAGCATCGTCGGGATGCCGGGAGAGGTGCTCATTCTTCACCTTTCGATGGCGCGGGCTTCTCTTCAGAACACCTGTTCCAAAATGCCGAGATTAGGCTAAGATTAGCGCGTCGTCACTCATTCAGTGCTCTGTGGGAGAGCCCGGGGTGGCGACGGGGACAATTGGGGAAACCTCATGGTTGACAATGCAGCGACCACTTCGGAAGGCATCAGCCGCCGAACCGTCACCAAGGCGATGGCCTGGGCTCTGCCCGCGATCGCGGTAGCCGCGCCGATACCCGCATTCGCGGCATCCGGCCTCACTCCGACCATCACGCCGGGCGCCGCGTGCAAGGCACCGGGCAACAGCTGCAACCCGATCGTCAAGGGCTACAGCGTTCCCGCCACGGTGCACAATCCGAGCGACAAGACCATCTACGTGACGGCGATCGTCATCAACGTGAACACCAGCGGCATCGCCTTCGGGTTGAACCCGATTCCGCCGCTGCCGTGGGAGGTCCCCGCCGGCGGCTCGCTCAATGTGAACTTCAACGCCACGAGCGGCAACAGCGCCAACCTCGACTTCGAACTGGGCTTCAGCGTCACGTGGGGTCACGCCGCCGACGGCTCCGACACCGAGCACGACCCGATCCAAGTGACGGTGACCGTTCCGGCCACGCCGCCGGACTGCTGCAAGTGATCTGACCGGGTAGGTCGCCCCCTAACGGGCGGCGCCTGGTCGAAGCCACTTGCGACCTGCTCAGCGGATCGTCGTCAGAATCTGACGCATCTGCCGTACCCGTGCGCTCCAGTCGATATCGGCGACATCTCCCGGGGCGTCCGGCATAGGTGAATTGAGCGCGCTTCCGATCGCATCGGCGAAATCCGATGCTCCCGCGATCCGGACGCGCGGATCAGCGCTGTCGCGGAACCCGGCGACCGGGGTTGCGACCACCGGTCGTCCCGCAGCCTGGTATTCGTAGAGCTTGATCGGGTCGAGGCTGTCGGTGAACGCCGTGACCCGATGCGGCACGATCAGCACGTCGGCATGCTGCAGGAGTGCGGGTACGTCTCTGCGATCGACGGGTCCGAGACGCAGAGTTCCCGCAGCGTCGAGCCGGTCGCGGTCGGTCGCACTCAGCAGATCGGGACCCGCCAGCACGAGACGGGCATGGCCTGCGAGTTCACCGGCGACCCGCACACACAGATCGGCATCCAGGCGGTCGTCGTGCAGCGTGCCCAGATACAGGGCGATGGGAGCGGGGGGCAGCACATCGGGTCGGGTGGAGGGCGTGCGGTAGGCACCAAGATCGACGCCGTTGGGGACGAGATCGATGCCGCCCCGCTGCGAGCTCTTGCGGCGCACGAGCTCGGGGGAGCAGGCCACGACCGTGTCGGCACGATCCAGCAGCAGCGCCTCGCCGGCGGCGATCCGCTCGAGCTCGGCGGCCGGGCGTGCGGCACTCAGCCAGTCGTCGGTGATGTCGTAGAGTGATCGCCACCCGGTGAGCGCGACGATGCCGGCCGCTGCCGGATCGTTGACCCAGAGCACCGGTGCCATGAACCCGAGCTGCGTCGCCGCACGCCGGATCGCCCGTGCCCTGCGGTCATCGCCGCCGGAGTCCACGCGGCGGGGGAGCCACTTCACCGGGCGGAGCGTCCACAGCCGCTCGCCGATCTGCGTCACGGGCGCGCCGAACCGCGGACTGCGGCGTCCGCGCAGATCATGCAGCGGATCATCCGGCGGCTCCACGAACAGCACCCGCATAGTCGGATCAGCGGAGAGGAGTCCGGCGATGAGGTACTGGTTGCGTCGCCATACGGCATCCCATCGCTCGAGCGAGAGCACGACGAAATCGTTCATGCGGCTCTCCTCGCGATCGCGTCGCGGTACACCGCATCCGTGCCGGCGACCTGCCGTTCGATCGAGAACTCCGTGACCGCGCGCTCCTGGGCCGCGGCCGCCAGGCACAGGCGTCGATCCGGATCATCTGCGAAGGCGCGCAGGGCGGCCGCCGCATCGGCCACGTCATCCGGGCGGAACAGTGCACGCTCGTCGAGTCCCTCCAGCAGGTCGAGGTGACCGGCCGCACCGGCGGCGACCGGAGCTAGACCGTGCGTCATGGCCTCCAGCACGGCCAGCCCGAGCCCTTCGATGGGACAGGTCGCCAGCAGCAGCGAGGAAGAGGTCAGAAGTTCGGGCACGTCGTCGCGGAAGCCCATCAACAGGGCCGCATCGCCGAGGCCCAGGTCGTCGATGAGAGCTTCGAGTTCGGCGCGGTCCGGTCCTTCGCCGAGAATGACGAGCCCCCAGCCCTCGGCGGCGAGACCGGATGCCGCGAACGCCCGCACGCCGATTGCGGTGTGCTTCTCGGGCTGCAGCCGCTGCACCATGAGGATGCGGCGGGCGACGGGATGACGCGGCAGATCGGCTGGGGCTTTCGCGGCGGCGGGCAGGCCGGGATGCACGACCGTGCTCGCGATGCCGGTGGCCGAAGCCACGGCCCCGCTCACCGCGATCTCGGCATCGACCCGGCCGAGGAACGGATCGATCGACAGCGGCCCCGCGTGTGCGCGACGGCCGGCGAAATGACGCGTCGAGACCAGCCCGGTGCTGCGGCCGAAGAGCGCGATGGCGGATGCGGCGTCCGCCGCCGTCATGTGCGAATTCACCACATCGGCGGGAGTGCGACGCACCATGCGCATGACGTCGAGCGCGGTGCGCGCGGCGACCACCTCGACGCCCGCCTGATCGAGCGTCGCGTGCATCTGCTCGGGCGCTCCGCCTGCCACGGTGACGTGATGGCCCTGCTCGGCCTGCGCGGCGGCGAGGCGTCGCACGAACTGCTCCACGCCTGCGAAGCGGTCGGACGCGACGGTGTGGAGGATGCGCAGCGGCGTCATGGCGTGGCCTTGTGCGCGCCCGTGGCACGCGGACGGAAGCGCGCCTCGACACCAACCGGGCCGAGTCGGTAGATCGCCGCACGGCGCCGCGCCTGCGCCCGGCGTTCTCCACGCAGCACGGCGGTCCGTGCGATCGCGCCGACCCACCCCGCGGTGCGGGCGACGGCCCAGCCGGCCGCGCCGAAGTGCTTGCGGAAGTAGCGCTCCTGCGACGCGAAGAAGTACGCCTCGCGGCGGCGCGGATCCGTGCTCGTGCCGCCCGCGAGGTGCCGTGCCGTCACATCGCCGACCGCACGATGCCGCCATCCGAGCCGGTGTGCACGGTAGGCCCAGTCGGTCTCCTCGGCGTAGAGGAAGAACCGCTCATCGAAACCGCCGACCTGTGCGAGCGCTTCGGTGCGCAGCAGCAGCACAGAGCCGATCACGAATCGGGCACCGCGCTCGAAGCGACCGAGGCCCAGGGCATCCATGACCGCCCGGTGCGGGGCAGGGAACGGCCATTCCACTCGCGCGCGGCGGCCGTCACCATCGATCTGAGCCGGGCCGACGCTGGCCAGCGACGGATCGGCGTGCAGCGCCTGTTGCAGTTTCTCGATGCCCGCCCGATCGATCTCGGCATCCGGATTCAGCAGCAGCAGGTCGGCGCCGGGAAGCAGGCGATCGGCCAGTGCGAGGTTCACCGCCGCACCGAACCCGAGGTTCGCGCCGGAGTCGCGGTAGCGGATGCCGAGCTCGGCGCACAGCGCGGCGATCTCGGGAAGAGAGGAGTTGTCGATCACGGTGACGGGGAGCGCCGCGACCGGTTCGAGCGCGCGGCGCAGCATCTGCGGCGATCCGTAAGCGACGACGACGACCTCGGGGGACGCTTCTCCGGACAGGTCGACGGACTCAGTGACCGGAGATGCGAGAGGCTCAGCGACCGAGCCGCGCACGACCGAGCGGTACAGCTCCTGATACGCGCCGGCAACGCTGTCCCAGCTGCACTCCGCGGCGCGCATCCGTCCGGCCACCACCAGTTCCTCGCGCCGGGGGCCGGAGGCCTCGATCAGCGCGGCGGCGAGAGCCGCGGCATCCTCGACCGGCACAACGATCCCCGCATCGCCCACGACGTCGGGCAGTGCCCCGGCATCGCTCGAGACCACCGGCACATCCGACGCCATGGCCTCGACCGCAACGCGGCCGAACTGCTCTGTCCAGCCGTCTCGTGGCACCGACGGCACTGACAGTACGTCGATGGCGCGGTAGAACTCGTCCACGTGCGTGGGGTCGACCGCCCCGATCAGCTCGACGCGATCCTCGATGCCGCGCTGCCGAGCCAAATCCGCGAGCGCGCTCTCGAGAGGTCCGGAGCCGCCGATCCGCGCGTGCAGCCGCGGCTCGAGCACAAGGGAGTCCAGCAGCGTGGCGATGCCCTTCTCCGGCACCAGGCGCCCCAGCATCCCGACGGTGACGTGATCGTCCGCGGCAGCGGGGCGCGCTACGGCGGCGGCACGGGGCGGCGTGTCGGGGACGGCATCCACCCCGAGCGGGATCACGCGCGCACGCCCCGCGAAGCCCTTGGCCTCGGTGATCCGCGCGGCCTCGGTGTTGCACGCCGAGATGCCGGCGGCGCGGCGCAGCGCCCAACGCTCCAGCCACCGGAACGGCACCGGGTAGCGTTTGTGCAGGTTCTGCGCCGTGTACAGCACGACCGGTGCAGGATTGCGTCGCAGCATCCGCATCACGAGCACCTCTGCCGTGCTGAGCGCGAACGGCTCCTCGTGGATGTCGATCACGTCCCACTTCTCGCCGAGAGCTCGCCAGAGGGGTCGTGGGTCGTACACGAACAGTGCGGGGTGGGTGCCGAAAGTGCGGGCGGGAATGACGTTCTCTTCGGCGGCGGCATCCAGATCGACCCATACGCCACCGGCGTGCCACCGCTGCGCGGTGATCAGTGCGACATCGTCGCCGCGCACGCGGAGGGCGTGCTCCCGACCACGCCATGCGGCGATGGCGGCGCTGTGCGAAATCCGCAGTACCCGCACATTGCCTCCCCAGGATATGCTGCTGTGTCAGCAACACTATCCGTCCATCCATGCGCTGGGGAGTGCAGGACGGATAGCAGCCTTCTGGGGAGGCATTCTTTTGGGGAACTCATATTCGAGTGCGCGCGCCCTGCGCGTCGTGCATCTCGATCACACGACCGTGCGCGGCGGCGCTGAACTCGCCCTCGTGCGTCTGCTCGCCGCAGAGCAGGCCGCACCGGAACCGGCGTGGGTCCCGGCGGTGCTGGTGCCGGCGATCGACGAGGACGACGTGTTCGCGCAGCTGCCCGACTCTGTCGTGCGGCGTACGCGCGGTGTGCGTCAGAGCGCAGGTGGCAGCGGATCGTCGCCCCTGCGCATGGCAGGGCTCGCCGCGAGACTGCTGTGCCAGGCCGTGCTCACCCGCACGCACCCGAACGTGCGCACGGCGGACGTCGTGATCGCCAACAGCACCAGGGCGGCGGCGTATGCGGCACTGGCACTCCAGTTCTCGCGCACGCCGCTGGTCGTGCAGCTGCGCGACATGATCGACGAGGAGAGTCTTGGCGCGCTCGGATACCGCCTGATGACGAAGGTCGTGCTGCCGCGGGCGGACGCGGTGATCGGCAACTCCAGGACCACGCTCGCCAAAGCGCTGCCGTTCGTGCGGCCAGGAACGGCGGCGGTCGTCATCCACAGCGCATCCGGGCTGACGGTCTCGGCCCCTCGCTCGCCGCGTGCGCGACCGACCGGCCCGCTGCGCATCGGCATGCTCGCGCGCATCGATCCCTGGAAGGGACAACTCGAGCTGCTGGAGGCGTTCGCCGCGGCCTTCCCGACCGGTACGGCCCAGCTCGAGCTCGCCGGCGGAGCGCCGTTCGAGCACGCCGCGTTCGCGCAGCGTCTGCGGGAGCGTGCGGCGGAGCTGGGGGCGGCGGATCGCGTGCATCTGCTCGGTCACGTCGACGACACCGCCGCGCTGCTGCAGCACTGGGACATCGCGGTGCAGTACTCCACACGTGCCGAGCCGATGGGCCAGAACGTGCTGCAGTACCTCGCGGCCGGCACCGTCGCGGTCGTCGCCGAGGAGGGCGGACCGGTGGAATGGGTCGATGACGGCGTCAACGGGCGCACAGTGCCGCCACGCAGCGTGGCGGAGTTGAGCAGGATGCTGCACGAGCTCGGCGGCGACCCGGCGCAGCGCGAGCGACTGGGGGCGGCGGCCGCGCAGACGCCGGGGCTGCTCGACGATGCCGCGGTCGCCGCCGCACACGCCGAGGTGTTCCTCGACGTGTGCCGTCTGCGATCCGTGCGCCGGGCATAAGCTGACGCCGTGGACTCTCTGGAGACGACACCGATCTCACTCGACATACGGATCGAGTTCAGTCGCGCCGCGGTCGAAGTGATCGCGCGGCGCATCGGGGTCCGCCTGCTTCATGTCAAGGGAACGACACTGGACGGCACTCTGCGGAGTCGGCGGCGCAGCGGCACCGACGTCGATGCCATGGTGGATCCTCTCGCCATCCCGACGATGCACGGCGCGTTGCTCCACCATGGGTGGACCGTCTACAGCTCCTTCCTCGAAGGGTCGCCGTTCGGGCATGCCCAGACCTATCACCACCCGGAGTGGGGCTACCTCGACCTGCACCGCACATTCCCCGGCATCGGGCTGCCCGATCAGGACGCATTCGACGTGCTGTGGGCGGCGCGCGAGACCCATGTCGCGGCCGGTTTCGCGTGCGCGATTCCGTCGATCGACGCGCAGGCGGTGCTGTTCATCCTCAACGCCGCGCGCGATATGGACAGGCTCGGCGGCGAAGCGCTCGCGCTGTGGGCAGGCCAGGGGGAGGAGGCGCGGATCCGCAGGTCGAGACTCGTGCGGATGCTGCGCGCAGAGGTCGCGTTCGGCGCAGGGCTCGACGACCTGGAGCGATACCGTCATCGGCGGGAGTACCTGCTCTGGAAGACGGTGTCGCAAGGCGGTGGACGGCTCGCGGAGTGGTGGGGGCGGATCAAGGCCGCGCCCACGTTCGGCGACGCGCTGCGCACGGCCGCTCAAGCGCCTCGTGTCAACCGTGCCGTGCTCGCGCACGAACTGGGCCGCGAGCCCGACAGTCGTGACGTGTTCTTCGCCTTCCTGCGGCGGATCGGCACGGCGTTTCGGACCACGAGACGGCCGAGGGAGCGAGCATGACGCGCTTCGTGCAGGCCGCCGACGTCGGCGTCATCGACGACGGGATCCGCGTGTTCGCCGCCGCTCTCCCCGATGGGCCGATCGTGGTGCTTGCCGACATCGCGGCCGCCGTCTGGCGTGCGGCGCCAGGAAGAGACGTGGAAGCTCTCGCGGTGCAGCTGATCGAAGACGGAATCTGCACGGAAGACGACGCGCACTCGGATGCCGCGCTGTTCACGCACGCGCTGATCGACGTGAAACTGCTGCGCGAGGTAGACGACTGATGGAACCAGCGTTCATGGCAGCCCCGCTGATACTCGCGGGTGTGCTCCTCGCCAGCGGGGTGGCGAAGCTGCGGCATCCGGAAGACGAAGCCGCGTGGGCCGATCTCGGCGTCCCCGCCGCCCTGCGCCGCGGCTGGTTGATGCGCCTGCATCCGTGGGCCGAGCTGCTGCTCGCTGCCGCCCTGCTGGTGCTCGGCGGGGTACTGACCGCGCTCGCCGCGGCGTGCGCGGTCATCCTGTTCGGCGCGTACCTGGTGCTCGTGGCGCGCCGCCTGACCGCGGGCACGGATGCCTCCTGCAGCTGCTTCGGTGCGCCGGAGCCCATCACCTGGATCACGATCGTGCGCAACGCCTGGTTCCTGCTGCTGGCGACCGTCGCGGCCGCCGTCACGTGGGCCACGCCGCTGTTCGGCGGGCCGCTCGCCGCGCTCGGCGATCAGTGGGTCTGGCTTGTCGGCATCGCGGCGGCCGCCTTCACCGCCGTACTCGTGCTGTGGCATCCGGCATCCGCCGGCCACCTGGTCGAGGCGGGTGTGCCGACGATCGCCGACAGAACGAGCTCAAAGAGTGGAACCGTAGCCGAGGTGGACCCGGCGGAGTACATCCGCACTCGCACGCCGGCGGTGCCCGTCATGCTCGCCGACGGCAGCACGGTGAATCTGCGGCAGCTCGCGGCGCGCGGGCCGATGCTGCTGCTCGCCGTGAAGGAGAACTGCGGGGCGTGCCTTCCGGTGATCGACGCGGTGCCGAGGTGGCGCGAACTGCTGCCGGAGGTGGCAGTGCGCTTCCTCCTGTGGCCGGCGCCCGAGAACAGCGGGCTCACTGAGCGCTCCGAGCCGCAGTCGCTGCACGATCCTTACTTCTACGTGCAGGGATCGATCGCCGACTGGGCGACCCCCGCGGCCGTGCTCATCGGTGCTGACGGTTTCCTGGCCGGCGGTCCCGTGTCGGGGTACGACGACGTCTCGGCGTTCGTCGGCGACATCTACGAGAGCCTGCACGGGGTGCGCCCTGACGTGTGACAGCTCAGCCGCAGCCTTCTGCGGTGAGCTGCTCGCCGACCGTGCGCACCATCGGGGTGTGCTGGATGTCGAGCGGGCCGTACTCGCCGGGCGCCCCGGTGAAAGTGGCCTCGACGGTGTGCGTCTGACCTGGAGCGTTCTCCAACGACACCTTCACCGCGGGCCGGCCGAGGTGCGGGAGCACCGTTGCCTGAACGGTCTGACCGTTGACCGTCACGGTGGCCGCTGTAGCGCCGACCGGGCCATAAAGGACCAGATCAGTCGCGATCGTTCCCTTGGTGAAGAAACGTCCCGGTGCGACGTAGTCGGCAAGCTGGCCCACCTGATCCGCGGCGAGAGTATTCGTCAAGGCGGCGGCCATCGTGAAGGCAGGTGCATCCGGCGCGGTGCACTGCGTCGATGTCGCAGCGACGTCGAGCTGCATATAGAAGTCGAGCTTGCCCTCTGTGACATCGTTGACGTACGCACCGACCACGGTTGACTCGAAATTATCGGAGGGGAGGCGGCCGGACAGGCGCGACTCGCCCACGAGTGCGACCTCGGCTTCCGACGATGGCGCGTAGATCAGTCGTCCTTCGTCGACTGCCTTGCCCAAGCTGTCGAGCAGCGCCTTGGTATCGGCTTTGCCTGACACAACAGCGTCGAAAACCGACGAGGCGGCCGCTGCGAAGAACGCATCCTGCAACGTCGGCTCCGGGACGAGGGAGTACACCTGACTGAGCAGCAGCGAGACTGCGTTCTCGCTCGTGAGCTCGATGGGTTGTTCGAGCACCTGCAAGGTCTCGCCGTCGATCTCGGCTGGAGGGGGATCGATCGCCGTCGGACCAGTCGCCGCCAGCAGGTAGCTCAGCGCGACGGGGTCGAATGACACCACGGCATCCACAGGCGTGCCGAAGGATTCGGCCCAGAATGCGCGGATCAGAGCAGCGGTCTCGGTGAAGTCAGGGCTCAGCGTGGTGTCCATGACGTAGCGACCGATCTTGCTGCCGTAGAGAGCTTCCGTCTCGGGATTCAGCGCGATGATCGGCTCAGGGCGGGCATTCTCGAAGTCCTGACTCGACGCCTGCTGCGTGATGCTGATCCGGCCCTGATCCGCCGTGATGAGCACGATGGCGGCGGGGTTGCCGCCGGTGCCGCGGGATTCGGCGTTGTTCTGGAAGACCATCAGGTAGTTGCGTGGTGCCTCGGCGCCGAGGGCGGTCGGCAGGACGCCGATGATGTCCTTGGCAGGACCCAGCAGCGGCTGCATCTCGTCTACGGCGCCCGTGAGTTGCGAGAGTGCGCCCTCGACCTGCGGGATGAGCGCCTCGCGATCGATCGAATCGAGATCCGTCGCGGCCTTCTCCACGGCATCCGCCGCCTGGGTGACAGCCGCCTGCATGTCGGTGATCGCCGCGAGGTTGATGGCGCCGTCCACCGGGGTCAGCGCGTTGAGGCTCAGGCTCGTGGCCGGCGTCAGCGCGTCGGTGACCAGGTCATCGGTGACGACCGCCGCAGTGCGCACCGCATGCAGATTGGGGCCGACGAACGGCACCCACTCGAGGCTCTTCCACATGTCGTCATCCGTCTGCTCACGGGCGTCTGCCGTGAGCGCGGAGAG
The DNA here is from genome assembly GCF_024807145.1 of Microbacterium sp. AK031. Taxonomy (GTDB): domain Bacteria; phylum Actinomycetota; class Actinomycetes; order Actinomycetales; family Microbacteriaceae; genus Microbacterium. The sequence goes on from NZ_JANUCA010000001.1 coordinate 46,808, forward strand.
CGTCGCGGCGGTCGCGGCGGCTCCCTCCGGGTCGCCGGCGAGGATCTGGTCCTTGGCGGTGGTGGCGAGCGGCAGCGCCTGCTCGAGAGAGCCTTTGGCGGCCATGGCGCGGTCGTAGAGCCGATTGCCCACGAGAAGGCCGACGACGGCGATGACGATGAGCAGCAGCACGATGCTCACGGGTACCCAGAGACGGAAGCTGCGAAGCAGTGGCCGGCGCGGTCTGTCGGCGCGGCGGGCGCGCTCGGCTGCTCTGGTCGTCATGGACTCATCGTACGAGTACGGCGCAGGTCGTTCCTGCGGGAGTGCTCAATACGCCCCTCGCCGCTGCAACACCACGCGCAGGGTGCGCCACAGGATGGCGACATCGCTGGTCAGCGAGCGGTTCTCGACGTAATAGAGGTCAAGGCGGATGCTGTCGTCCCACGACAGGTCGGAGCGGCCGCTGATCTGCCACAGCCCCGTGATCCCCGGCTTGACGAGCAGGCGCCGCTGCACCCACTTCTCGTACGTGTCGACCTCGCTCATCAGCGGAGGGCGGGGTCCCACCAGCGACATGTCACCGCGCAGTACGTTGACCAGCTGCGGCAGCTCGTCCAGGCTGAACCGCCTGAGCGTGCGGCCCAACCGGGTCACCCGCGGATCGCTGCGCATCTTGAAGAGCACGCCGTTGCCGTCGGACGCGGACAACAGATCGGGCAGGCGCTTCTCGGCATCGGTCACCATCGTGCGGAACTTGAGCATCGTGAAGCGCCGGCCCTCGAGCCCGACCCGACGCTGATGGAACAGGGCAGGGCCCCCGTCACGGCGCACCATCACGGCGAGCGCGAGAAAGAGGGGACTCAGCACGACCAGCGCGAGCGACGAGATGACGACGTCGAACGCGCGCTTGGCCGCGTAGCGAGAACCAGTGAAGGCCGGATAGTCGACGTGGATCAGGGACAGCCCCGCGACCGGCCGGGCATGGATACGGGGTCCGGCGATGTCGGTGAGCGCGGCCGCGACGATGAGGTCGACGCCTCGGGACTGCAGATCCCAGCCGAACTGCCGCAGCTGCGCAGGGCTGATCAGATCCGAGCCGCTGTAGACCACGGCATCCACGCCCACGAGATCGGCGCCCGCGACGGCCTCCTCAAGGCTGCCGACGACCGAGATCCCCGGGAGAAGTTCGACACCCGGTCCGCGTTCGGTGAGAGCACCGGTGATGACCAGGCCGGAGGCGCTCTCGCGCTGCATCTCGCGGGCGATGTGCAGCGACTTGGCGTGCTCGCCGACGATCACCGCGCGGGAGAGGAAACGGCCCTCCTCGCGCTGGGCGGAGAGCCACCGCCGCCACAGCCAGCGGCTGCCGACGAGCGCCGTCAACCCTGCCGGCAGAGCCAGCAGCAGGTATGCGCGCGCGACGTCGACGTGCAGCAGGAAGGCGAAGATCGCCAGCAGACCGAACACGCGGATGCTGGCATCGACGACCCTGCGGTATTCGGCCCAGCCGCTGCCGACGACCTTGGCATCCCTGGTGTCGTACAGGCGCAGTCCGCACAGCCACGCGAGCACGAACATCGCCGAGACAGCTGTGTACGCCACGTCGAAGCCTGCGTCCGTCACCCCGGGGATGTACAGGTCGGCGCTGCTCTGGCCGAAGCGCAGAGCCTGAGCGCCGAACACGACACCCACGACGATCAGCGTGTCGGTAAGCAGCAGCCGCCACGCATACTCTCGCTGCCATCGTCCGCCCTGCGCCGCAACGAGGGTGTTCTCGGCCGTGGTCGGCACCGCTCGAGTGATCGGTGGTGCCGCGGCGATCCCCGTCGGCAACGTCGCCGCTATGCGTCTGTCCTGCCTCCGCGGTTGCGGTGTCAGAAAGATGTCCCCAGATAATGCCACAATCCCTCCCCAGAGAATGCGCGCCCCAGTTGCTCCCGACAACGTCGGAAACTGCCCCCTGCAGAACAGGAGACGATGTCAGCGTCGCCCCAGCAAACGCTGCTTTCCCCCCGCTTACGCCGAGGGCCCAGATCCGCAGTCTAACCCCGGGGTGGGGATTGCGAAACCCGCAGATGGAGCCGGCCGAAGCGGTGGTCATGTCTGTAGTACCGTTGGGCGTGATTATGGAGGGGATGCCGTGGTGACGAGTTCGACGTTCGCCGTCTCCGCGCTGGGTGCCAGGATCGAGTTGGCGTTCGCCGAAGAAGTTCCGGAGGACGTGGTCGCCCGCATCCGACGCTCGTGGTCGGGCGCGGCGATCGAGCCCGGTTCTGCTTTCGCTGTCGACTCTGCGTCGGCTGCGGATCAGGCACCCGACGTGCGCATCGAGGTCGACGCAGTCGGCGATGTGGAACATCGCCTTGAGACGCTGTCGACCAGGGTGACCCTCGACGCGCTCGCTCACAACCGCGGGCGGCTGGTGATGCTGCACGCCGCCGGTGTCGCTCTCGAGGACGGACGCGTGATCGCGTTCGTCGGTCCTTCGGGTCGGGGAAAGACGACTCTCAGCCGTACGCTGGCGCAGCACTACGGCTACGTGTCGGACGAGACGATCGCGTTCGATGATGAGCTGCGCGTTCTGCCGTACCGCAAGCCATTGTCGGTCGTGCGACCCGGTGCGCCGAAGGATCAGGTGTCGCCCTCGGACGCAGGACTGCGTGAGCTGCCTGCTGCTGACCTTGCGCTCGCGGCGATCGTGCTGCTCGAACGCGATCCGAGTGCGGCGGAGCCGGAGCTCGAGCATCTGCATTTCGCAGACGCCGCGCCGCTGCTCGCCGCGCAATCCAGCTATCTGCGCGAGTACGAGGGGACGGTCTGCGCTCTCGCCGAACTCTGCGATCGGGCGGGCGGTGTGCGGTTGCTGCGATATGCCGAGGCGACGGACGTGCCGGCGATGATCGACGCGCTGCTCGTTTCGGATCCCGCCCCCGCCCCGTGGAATCGGATGCGACTGGACACGATCGACGCTGAGGGAACTGCGTCGAGCGCGGATGCCGTCGACTTCGGCGACACCGTGGTGGCGTTCTCCGATAGCACCATGCGCGTGCTCGAGGGGATCGCCCCGGCGGTTTTGCATGCGGCGGGCGAGTCGTCCGATCTCGACCGGATTGTCAACGCGGCTCTCGACGTGCATGGAGCGCCGCCGAGCGGTGATGCTGCGGTGATGGTGCGCGACGTGGTGGCAGAGCTCGTCGAGGTGGGGCTCGTGTCGGCATCCGTCCTGGTGGCGGCGGACGTCAACTGATCACGGTTCGCCGTTCGGCGGATGCCGGAGTCATCGCGAGTCGGCCGATGACGCGTACGAAAAGGCAGCCGACGACGGCGCCAGCCGTGTTCGCGATCAGGTCGGAGATCGTCGAGAAGCGCGTCGGCAGGAAGAGCTGGACGAACTCGATCGCGCCGCTGGTCACCAGACCGAGCACGGCCAGGTGCCATGTCTTCAGGCGTGACCATCCGATCGCGAGCAGCAGTCCGAACGGAATGAACAACGCGATGTTCGCGACGAACTCCAGCACCGTGTAGGTGTAGAAGAACGGTATATCCAGCCGGTACGCGAGCGATCGTGCGATCCGCCCGACGATGCCGGTCACCCGGCTCGCCTGGTCACCAGGCAGCCACACGATCAATGCCAGCGCGATCGTGTACGGCACGAGGAGGATGCGCGAGATCAGCGCGAGCATCGACACTTTGGGCATAGGGCGAGCGTAGCGAGGTGGGCTGTGCGTCGACAGGGATCAGACGCGCTCGGCGAGCCAGCGCGTCTGCCGAAGCCACTGCTCGGTCTGGCCGCTCTCGTGCCCGTTGAACGGATACACCTCGATCTCGGCATCCGTCGACGCCAGCCGGTTGTATGCGGCGAACACGCTCGAGGGCAGAACGATGGCGTCCATGAGGGCGACGGAGAACAGCGCGGGCACGCGGATGCGTCGGGCGAAGTTCACTCCGTCGAAGTACGACAGGGTTCTGAACACCTCGTCGACCCGGTTGCGGTGCACCGCCAGATACCGTTCGATCTCGCGGTAGGGGTGGTCGGGCGTGCGATCCACTGACCAGCGGAAGTGGCAGAGGAACGGCACGTCCGGCATCACGGCGAGCACGCCGGGGTGGAGCCCTGCGGCGGCCAGCGAGATGCCGCCACCCTGGCTGCTGCCGGTGACGCTCACGCGATCGGCATCCACGAAGTCGAGGTCGCGCACGGTGTCGACTGCCCGCACTGCGTCGGTGAAGACGCGACGGTAGTAGTACTCGTCGGGGCTCGAGATGCCCTTCGTCATGAAACCCGTCGACGAGGAGTCGGAGCCGTGGGGGTCTGGAGTGTCGCCGCCGCTGCCCCAGTTCGAACCCTGGCCGCGGGTGTCCATCAGCACGTGCACGTACCCGGCGGCGGCCCACTGAAGGCGCTCGCCGGCGATGCCGCGACCGCCGCCGTAGCCGATGTACTCGACGACCGCCGGACGCGGCGCAGCGTCTGGCGCCTGATCGCGCGGACGCGTGACCCAGGCGCGGATCGGCTCTCCGCCGAACCCGCTGAACGTCAGGTCTTCGATCACGAGCTGATCGATCGGCGTCTCGGCGGGGAGCAGCGTGGGCGAGCTCGCGAGTGCACGGGCCTCATCGATCGTGCGGGTCCAGAAGGCATCGAAATCATCGGGCTCCGCAACGGCGGGACGGAATTTGCGCAGGTCGTCCAGGGGAAGGTCAGTCAGTGCCACCGGAACACCGTAGCGCACATTCGTCGAAGCGCTTCGCTGTCGCGTCTTGCGCGTTCGACCGATTGGCTCTATCGTGATCGAAGCGTTTCGACGCGATTCGAACCACGAGGGAGTGAGATGCGACGAGGCGACGCCGAGTGCGACACGGCTGAGAGAACTCCGCGGCGAGCAGGTGCGGCATGGTGATGGCGACTTCGGTGACCGCCACGGTCGCCGACCAGATCGAAGACCGCACAGAAGCCGGTCGACGTGAGAAGCGCGGCCACCAGAAGCCGGCGCAGGGTCGCAAGTCGTACGGGATGTTCCTGGTCATCGTCCCGTTCCTCGTGCTCGTGTTCCTGTTCTCCTACTTCCCGCTGTACGGATGGATCTACGCTCTCTTCGACTACAAGCCCGCGCTCGGCCTCGGCGGCAGCGAGTTCGTGGGTCTGCAGTGGTTCGAACTGCTGGTCAGCTCGCCGACGCAGCTCGCGCAGATCGGCCAAGTGCTGCTGAACACCCTCGCGATCAGCTTCCTCGGCATCGCCACCTCTGTTCTGCCGCTGGCGTTCGCGCTCTTCCTGAATGAGGTCAAGACGCCGTGGTTCCGCAACGCGGTGCAGACGCTCACCACGCTGCCGAACTTCATCTCGTGGGTGCTCGTCTACATGATCGCGTTCTCGCTGTTCTCGAGTTCAGGCTTCGTCAACAACGTGCTCGCCGACTACGGCCTGATCACCGCTCCGCTCAAATTCCTCGACAGCGACCAGAACGTGTGGATCACCATGACGCTCTGGAGCGTCTGGAAGGGCCTGGGCTGGGGCGCGATCATCTACCTCGCCGCGATCAGCGGCATCGACCCCGCGCTGCACGAGTCGGCACGCATGGACGGCGCCGGTCGGTTCCAGACCATGTGGTACATCACTCTGCCTCAACTGATGCCGACCTACCTCGTGCTGCTTCTGCTCTCGGTCGCGAACCTTCTCAACAACGGGATGGAGCAGTACTTCGTGTTCCAGAACGCCTTCAACAAGGAGTCGATCCAGGTGCTCGACCTCTACGTCTACAACATCGGTATGACGGGCAACAGTCTGTCGATGGCCACTGCCATAGGCATGCTCAAGAGCATCATCTCGGTCATCCTCCTGTTCACCGTCAACGGCATCGCCAAGCGTGTTCGCGGCGAGTCGATCGTCTGAGGGGAGATCCGACATGACTGCCATCACGACCTCGCGTCCACCTCGCCTGCCACGCACGCCTCGCTCGCCCCGCGCGGCAGAGCGCTCGCCCGGCGACTACGCCTTCGCGATCGTCAACTACACCGTCTTCACGCTCCTCGTCGTGATCTGCGCCTACCCCTTCTATTTCCTGCTGATCAATTCGGTCAGCGCGAACGACGTCTCGGCGCTCGGCGACGTCCGCCTGTGGCCGGTCGGCTTCCAGCTCGAGAACTACCGGCAGGTCTTCGATCTGAACGGCCTCGGCACGGCGGCGATCGTCAGCGTCGCCCGCACAGTGATCGGCACGGTCGCCACGGTGCTGGCATCCGCTTTCCTCGGCTTCATGTTCACCCAGAGCCGCATGTGGGCCCGCCAGTTCTGGTATCGCTTCGTGATCGTGACGATGTACTTCAGCGCCGGGCTCATTCCCGTCTTCATCGTCATGAAGAACCTCGGGCTGACCAACAACTTCTGGGTGTACGTGCTGCCCTTCATGGTGCAGCCGTTCTACATCATCCTCGTCAAGACCTACGTCGAGTCGATGCCGGAGTCTCTTCAGGAGGCCGCTGAACTCGACGGAGCGAACATCGTGCAGATCTTCTTCCGTGTGTACCTGCCGAACATGACGCCGATCCTCGCGACTGTCGCGATCTTCTCCGCCGTGGCGCAGTGGAACAGCTTCCAGGACACCCTGATCTACATCACCGACCAGAGCCTGTACACGCTGCAGTACCTGCTCTACATGTTCATCAACCAGGCATCCAGCCTCGCGCAGGCGGCGCAGAACGCCGGCGGCGACCTCGGCGCGATCGTGGGAGCCGCGACATCGCAGACGCCGACGTCCATCCGGATGACCGTCTCGGTGGTCGTCGTGCTGCCGATCATCTTCATCTACCCCCTGTTCCAGCGCTTCTTCGTGAAGGGCATCATGCTGGGCGCCGTCAAGGGCTGACGCGTCCTCGCACATCCATAAGAAAGGTAAGCAATGAAGCTGAAGCGGAAAATCGCAGTGGGCATCGCAGCCCTGCTCACGGTCGGACTGCTCACGTCCTGCACCGGCGGTGGCGACGCCGACACGAACACCGAGGCGATCGACTCGTTCCCCACGAAATGGGAGGACGAGATCACGATCGATGTGTTCGACGGGCTGGCCAACTACATGGGAATGCAGGAGGGATGGTTCGGCAAGATCGTGAAGGACAAGTTCAACATGAACTTGAACATCATCGCGCCGAACGTCGCCGGCGGCGGAGACACCCTCTACAACACGCGCGTCTCGGCGGGTGACCTTGGCGATCTCATCATCACCGACAAGGGGGAGAAGCTCAACGAGCTGATCGCCGGCGGGCTTGTCGCGGACTCCGCGGCCTACTACCCGGCGATGGAGAACGCCGCGCGCTTCGACGCGGCCGTCGAGAAGCTCAATGAGGATGCCGATGGCACCTACGCCTTCCCGACCTCGGTCTCCAGCCTGCTGCCGACCGAGCCGTCTGAGGGGATCGACTCGACGTTCGGTCCGTTCCTGCGCTGGGATCTCTACGCCGAACTCGGCTACCCGGAGATCGACACGCTCGAGGACCTGCTGCCGGTCCTGAAGGAGATGCAGGATCTCGAGCCGGCCGCCCCGAACGGTCAGAAGGTCTACGCCCTGTCGCTATTCAAGGACTGGGACGGCAACTTCATGAACAATGCCAAGCAGCCCATCACGTACTACGGCTATGACGAGGTGCAGTTCGCGCTGGCGAGGGCCGACGGCTCGGACTACGAGGGCATCCTCGACGACGGCGGCATGTACGAGCGGGTGCTGAACTTCTTCCACGAGGCGAACGAGCTCGGCCTCGTGGACCCCGAATCGACGACGCAGAACTACGACACGCTGTTCTCGAAGATGCAGAACGGCCAGGTGCTGTTCACCTGGTGGCCGTGGCTGGGGCAGTCCGCCTACAACACGGAAGAGAACATGGCCCAGGGCAAGGGGTTCATGATCGCACCGCTCAAGGATCAGGAGATCTTCTCCTACGGTGCGGAAGCCTACGGCGGCAAGCAGGTGCTCGCGATCGGTTCGCAGGCGGAAGACCCGGAGCGCATCGCCGCGTTCATCGACTGGCTGTACTCAGCGGAAGGATCGCTGTCGAACAGCAGCCAGACCATGGGTGCCGCGGGGCCGCAGGGCCTGACCTGGGATATGAACAGCGCCGGTCAGCCAGAGCTGACCGACTTCGGCAAAGAGGTCTTCCTCAATGGCGACGGCACCGTGCCGGAAGAATGGGGCGGCGGAAGCTACATCGACGGCGTCTCCACTCTGAACGTCAGCGTGGTGCTGCCGATCGACACCGATCCTGACACGGGCTTCCCCTACAGCTACAAGCTCTGGGACTCGTACAAGGAGCTCACGGCGAACCCGTTGACCGAAGACTGGTCAGCGCACATGGGCGGCGCGACGACGACGATGGAGTATCTGCAGAACAACGACCAGCTGCTCGTCGCACCGGGTGCCAGCTACACGATCCCGACGGACGACTCCGAGATCGAGACGCTGCGCAACCAGGTCAAGTCGATCATCGTGCAGTACTCGTGGCAGGCGGTCTTCGCCGAGAGCGACGCGAAGTTCGACTCGATCATGGCCGATCTGCGGGACAAGGCGAGCGGCCTCGGCTACGACAAGGTGCTCGAGGTCGACCTCGCCACCGCGAAGGACCAGAACAAGCAGCGCGAGGCTGTGGCGGAGGAATTCGCCGAGTGATGCGCTGATGTCGAATGGCGGCCCCGGGACTTCGGTTCCGGGGCCTCTGTCATATCGCCTGGCGGCGTTCGAAGACCTTGCGGAACAGGAACGCGGAGATGTAGGCGCCGACGGAGCATCCGATCGTCGCGATGATGATGCCGAACACCGGAACCGCGATCGTGATGCACACGACGGCGATCGGGATCAGGACGATGCCCATCGTGCGCACTGGCTCGGCCAGGGGGAGCAGGAGGGCGTTCTTGAGGGTCTGGCGGAAGGTGTTCCGGTAGACGGCGGTGAGCGCCATCGCGTACAGGAACGTGGCGAAGACGTACGCCGCGGCGATCATCGCCAGCACCATCGCGGCGCCGGCGAGGACGTTCGGATGCCCTGACCAGAACAGCGCCCCGATCACGAGCAGCAGGAACGGCACGAGCAACGCGATCCACAACGCCGTCGCACGCAGGAAGTTGCGCCCGAACGCGGGGAAGTAGTCCTTCAACGGTCGCCCGCTCTCGTCATCCGAGTAGCGGATCATGACCTCGTAGAGGGCGCTGGTCGCCGCTCCGGCGGTCACGATCGGCAGGCACATGAGCAGGTAGATCACGTTCAGGGCGATCAACCCCAGGAACGCGGTCATCCCCTGCAGCGTGCGGTTCTCGGGATCGATTCTCATACGGTCACGCCTGGGTCGCGGAATTCAGGTTCGGCGGGAGGAGCTGCACGTGCGACTGCTTCTCGCCGCCGAGGAGCGCGAGCACCGCGCGTGTGGCGGTGACGCCGATCTCCTCAGCGGGAACGTCGATGCTGTCGGCGAGCCCTGACACCGACTGCGCGACGTCGGCGGGGCAGAGCGCGATGACATCACGCCCTTCGACGAGTCGTGCCGCGACATGTGGCAGCGCGCCCTCGTTGTGGAACAGGATGCCGGTGACCTCGGGATCTGCGGCGAGCACCTCGTCGACCACCGATGTGGCCTCGGCGTTGCTCGGACAGGCGTGCACGGTCCCCTCGAGGCCGTGCGCCTCGCAGGCGGTGAGGAATCCGCGCACAAGCCGGTCGGCGTACGAGGTGTGGCGGGCCAGCACCTCGGCCGGGGCGCCGAACAGCGCGACGCGGGAGTGACCGAGCGCGACGAGGCGCTCGACGGCCAGGCGGCCGGCCGCTTCGAAGTCGAAGTCGACGCAGTACACGGACTCTGCGCCGGTGGGCAGACCGATCAACACACTGGGCATCTCCAGTTGCTCGAGCGTCGCGAGTCGGGGGTCGTCGGATTCGACATCCATCACGAGCAGCGCGTCGACTCGTGACGCCCGGGCGGCGAGCGTGAGGCCGGCGTCGTCGCCGGTGAGCAGCAGGATGTCGTAGGCGTGCTCGCGCGCCTCGCGGACCACCCCGGTGACGATCTCCATGACGACGTGCACATCGACCCCTGAGCGCAGCGGTGCCTGCAGGCCGATCACGCTCGTGGACCGTGAAGCGAGCGAGCGCGCACTGGCGTGCGGGCTGTACCGCAATTCGGCAATGGCGCGTTCGACCCGTTCCTTGGTCTCCTGCGAGATCGTGCGCTTGCCGCTCATCACGTACGACACGGTGGAGATCGACACTCCTGCCGCGTTGGCGACATCGGCGATCGTGGTCATCAGGGCTCCTTCGGCTCGATGATCGTCGGTTCACCGGGAACGACCCGGTGGGTCTCGTCGTGCACACCGGGTGCACGTACGAGGATGCTGTGCGATTCGGCACCGCGCGTTTCGATGCTGCGCAATGCTATCCGAGTGACGAGTCCTGACGCCCAGTCCACGTCGACCGTCACGCCGGCGCGCGTGCGGATGCCTCGCACCGATCCGTCCGGCCATTCGGGTGGCAGCGCCGGCAGCACGAGGACGCTGTCCTCCTGCGACTGCACCAGCGCCTCGGCTATCGCGGCGGTGAGGCCGAGGTTGCCGTCGATCTGGAAAGGCGGGTGCGCACTGAACAGGTTGCGGTACAGCCCGCCGCGATGCGCGGCGGTGGGCGCGGCATCCGCACCGGCATCGCGACCGGGGACGCCGTCTGCGGGTCGCAGCGCCATCCGCAGCTGCTGTTGCACGCGTTCGCCGTCGCCGAGGCGCGCCCACATCGCTGCGCGCCACGCGAGCGCCCACCCCGTCGACTCCGCCCCACGATCGATGATCGATGCCGCGGCGGCCGCGGCGAGCTCCGGCGTGGCCTCCGGTGTGATCTGCGTGAACGGGAAGAGCCCGATCAGGTGCGAGAGGTGGCGGTGATGTGGATCGGCGTCTTCCTGCGGTGCCGCCCATTCCTGCAGCATCCCGCGCTCCGAGACTCGGGGATCCGGCAGCATCGCCGTCAGCCGACTGAGCTCTGGCACCCAGACGTCGTCGCGCTCGAGCGCTTCCGCCGCCCGTGCGCACACGTCGGCGAGCTCTCGCAGCAGCATCACGTCCATGGTGGCGGAGACGCCGACCCCGCGCGGCGTGCCGTCCTCGTCGAGGTACTGATTCTCGGGTGAGGTCGACGGCGACGTCCAGGCGTGCCGGTCGTCGGACCGGATCCAGCTCAGCGCGAAACGTGCGGTCTGCTCGAGCACCGGCCAGTCCTCGGCGAGCTGCTGCAGGTCGCCGCTGAAACGGTGGCGCTCCCAGAGGTGCAGTGCCAGCCACACACCGCCGAGGGGCCAGAACGCCCACGCCGGGTCGCCGTGACCTGAGCCGACCGGGGTCGCGTGGCCCCACAGATCGGAGTTGTGGTGCATGACCCAGCCGTCCGCGCCATACAGCTCTCGTGCGACGATCTGGCCGCTGGTGCGCGACGCATCGGTGATGAACTGCAGAAGCGGCAGATGGCACTCGGGGAGGCTGGTGACCTCGGCAGGCCAGTACGCCATCTGCAGGTTGATGTTGGTCGTGTACGCGCTCGACCACGGGCCGGGCAGCTCGGCGTTCCAGATGCCCTGCAGATTGGCCGGCGGACCGCCGGGCCGGGAAGACGACATCAGCAGGTACCGGCCGTAGTGGAACGCGAGCGCCGCGAGTCCGGGATCGGAATGCTGCTCCGCACGGCGGATGCGGTCGTCGGTGTCGAGCTCTGCCACCTCACCGGGGGAGGGCAGCACGAGCGCGCACCTGGAGTACAGCTCGCGATGCGCGTCGATGTGCCGCGAACGCAGCGCGTCGACATCGGTGGGAGCACGCGCGACGGATGCCGCGAGAGAAGACGCGGATGTCGACGGCGACGTCGCCGGGCCTGGCGACGTCGCCGTCCCGATCGTGAACGTGTGCTCTCGGGATGCCGTGGTGCGCAGCATGCCGTCCGTCAGAGCAGCGGGAGTCGAGGCACGGACGACGACCGCGCCGACCCTGCCGCCTGCGGTGTCGTAGCGGACCGGCTCCGGCGGATGCTCGTGGCCGGGCGCCGCATCGATCGGGAGCCACCACTCGACGGTGAGCGCATCTTCCACCAGGGCCGGTGCGCTCCGCGCTCGCAACAGGCTGTCGACGCGCAGGTTCACGCGCACCGGCGACTCGGCGCTCACACGATGCACGATCGCCCCTGTCGCGGCATCCGCCCATGTCTCGTGTCGCACGCGGCCGGCCGCGGTGGCGTACGAGTGCGCGGCGATGCCGGTGGTGAAATCCAGGGTTCGGCGCAGATCGGGAGTGTCGACCGCGTCTGCTTCGAGCTCGAGCTCGAGGGTGGCCAGTGGCAGATAGGCCTGCGCCCACGGGCTCTGCTGGCGGCGCAGCAGGTTCTCGGCGGCGCCGATGTCGCCACGGTCGACGGCGGCACGAACGGCGTCCAGTGCCTGCGGGCCGCGCTCTGCGACACCCGCCATCGGGTCTGCGCCCGGCAGCCCAGACCACGCTGTCGCATCGTTCAGCCAGAGGCGCTCGCCGCCGACGCGGCCGGCGGACATGGCGCCGCGCAGGCCGTTTCCGACCGGCAGGGCGTCGGTCCACAGGCGCGACGGACTGCGGTATCGCACGGTGTGGAGATCGTCGTGGATCTCCATGGACAACAGCACCTGGCTAGTATATGTTCTCGTTGTTGAAACGCTTCGACAATCTAATCCGGAGAACCTGCATTCATGTCACTGACGACTCCCGCACGACGCGCCTTCGAGGAGCTGGTCGCCGAGCGCGGTATCCTCTTCGGCGGCGACTACAACCCCGAGCAGTGGGATCCGGCGGTGTGGCGCGAAGACGTCGCGCTCATGCAGCAGGCCGGGGTGAACCTCGTGACCGTCGGCGTGTTCAGCTGGGCCATGCTCGAGCCGACGCCGGGTGCCAGGGAGTTCGGCTGGTTGGATGAGGTGCTCGATCTGCTGCACGGGGCGGGCATCGCCGTCGACCTGGCGACGCCGACCGCATCGCCGCCGCCGTGGCTCGGCATCCGCCATCCGGAGACGCTTCCCGTCGACCGCGACGGCGTGCGGCTGATCCCCGGCTCCCGCAATCAGTTCTCACCGTCATCGCGGGTCTATCGCGAGCACGCCGTCGCCATCAGCCGCGACCTCGCTACCCGCTACGCCGCGCACCCGGCGGTGCGGATGTGGCATGTGGGCAACGAATACGGCCAGATCGATCACGGCGACGAAGCCGCTCGTGAATTCCGCGGCTGGCTGCGGGCACGCTACGGCACGATCGATGCGCTAAACACGGCGTGGGGCACGGCGTTCTGGTCGCAGCGGTATGCGGACTTCGACGAGATCCTGCCGCCGCGTCGCATGCCCTATCTGGTGAATCCGACCCAGTCGCTGGACTTCCGCCGCTTCACGTCCGACCAGATGCTCGTCTGCTATCGCGAATTGCGTGACACCATCCGCGACGCGGGTGCGCTGCAGCCGATCACGACGAACTTCATGGGCTTCTTCGCGCACGTCGACTACCGGTCCTGGGCCGAAGACATCGACGTCATCGCCGACGATCAGTACCCGGATCCGGCATCGGCGGAGTCGCCGATCGCGACCGCACTGATCCAGGACCTGATGCGCTCGCTCGGCGACGGTCGCAGCTGGATGCTGATGGAGCAGGCCGTGAGCGCCACGTCGTGGCGCCCGCACAACCTGCCCAAGACACCGCAGCGCGCGCGCCGGGATTCGCTGCAGGCCGTCGCGCGCGGCGCGGACGCGATCTGCTATTTCCAGTGGCGCCAGGCCAGGGCCGGCGCCGAGCGCTTCCACTCGGCGATGCTGCCGCACGCCGGCGCCGATTCCGACGTGTTCCGCGGAGTGGTGCGCCAGGGCGAGGATCTCCAGCGGCTCAGCAGGAGCGGCCGCGTGCTCGGCAGCCGCATCGACGCGCGCGTAGCCGTGCTGTTCGACTGGTCGTCGTGGTGGGCAGGCGAGGAGCCTGCCCGACCGACTGAGCGGCTCAGCACGATGGAGCAGACGACGCGCTGGTACCGCCAGCTGTGGCGCCGTGGCGTCGCGGCCGACATCGTGGGCGCGGCATCCGACCTGGACGGGTACGACGTCGTTCTCGTGCCGCACGCGTACATCGTCCGACCGGAAACCGCAGACGCACTGCGTCGTGCGGCCGAGCGCGGTGCGCACATCGTGGTGGGGCCGTTCAGCGGAGTCGCCGACGACAACGCGCAGGTGTTGCAGGGGCGCTCGCCCGTGCTGCTGCGCGACCTGCTCGGCGTGAGCGGCGAGGAATGGTCTGGAATGCCCGACGAGCCGACCCCGCTCACAGGAGGCCTGCTCACAGGAGGCGGCGACGTCCGCTGGAGTGCATCGGGTCACACGGCCGGCATCCTCGCGGAGCGGCTGCGCGCCGAGGGCGCCGACGTGCTGTTGACATACGCCCACGGCGACCTGTTTGGCATTCCCGCCGTCACCCGCAACCGGGTCGGCGACGGCGCCGCCTGGTATCTCGGCACCGTCGTATCGGACTCCGTGCTGTCCCTCGTCATCGGCGACGCACTCGCCGCGACCGGCGTGGACGGAGCGCTCGGCGGTTCCGCCGAGCTGCCGGACGGGCTGGAGGCGGTATGCCGCGGCGATGTGGTGTTCCTGCTGAACCATTCCGCGGCATCCATCGACATTCCGATGCCGCCAGGTCTCGTCGACCTGCTCACCGGGGAGAAGACCGAATCCGTCGTCGCGCTGCGCGCCGGCGATGTACGAGTACTGAGTGAAAGGCACGACAGTTGAAGTTCACCGACGGCTACTGGCTGACCCGACCGGGGCTGACGCCGCTGTATGCGACCGAGGTCGATGACATCCGGATCGACGAGGCCGCCGGAACGATGACCGTGTACGCGCCGACCACGACCATCCGGCATCGAGGCGACACCCTGAACCGACCGATGATCACGGTCACCTTCTCGTCACCCGCACCGGGGGTCGTCAAGGTGGCTGTGATGCGGCACGCGGGCGAAGTGCATCGCGGACCTGACTTCCAGATCACAGGCGAGGAGGGATTCGCCCCCGCGGTGTCGTCGGACAGTGCCGCCGCCGTGCTCGAGACGGGCGGGCTGCGCGTGCGTGTGGCGAAGGGCTCGTGGGACGTCTCGTTCGAGCAGGACGGCCGCGTCCTCACGCGGTCGCTGCCGCGCTCGGTCGCGCACATCACAGGACCGGACGACACCTGGGTGCACCAGCAGCTGTCTCTCGAGCCGGGCGAGCGCGTCTACGGATTCGGCGAGCGCTTCGGCGCGTTCGCGAAGAACGGGCAGGTGATCGAGAGCTGGAACGCCGATGGCGGCACGGCCAGCGAGCAGGCGTACAAGTCGGTGCCGTTCTATCTCAGCAGCCGCGGATACGGCGTGCTGGTCGATTCCCCTGACCGGGTCTCGTTCGAGGTCGGCTCCGAGATCAACTCGCGCGTGCAGTTCTCCGTCCCAGGTGAGAGCGTGGCGTACTACCTGTTCGCTGGACCCACACCGAAGGACGTGTTGCGCCGGTACACCGCCCTCACCGGGCGCCCCGCCCGCGTGCCGGCCTGGTCGTTCGGGCTGTGGCTGACCACATCGTTCACCGCCGAGTACGACGAGGCGACCGTGAACTCCTTCATCGACGGCATGGCCGAGCGCGACCTGCCGCTGAGCGTGTTCCATTTCGACTGCTTCTGGATGCGCGAGTACCAGTGGACCGACTTCGAGTGGGATCCGCGAGCCTTCCCCGACCCGGAGGGCCAGCTCGCACGGCTTCACGAGCGCGGGCTGAAGGTGTCGGCCTGGATCAATCCGTACATCGCCCAGCGCTCGCGACTGTTCGAAGAGGCGGCCGCCAAGGGATACCTGCTCAAACGCACCGACGGCGGCGTGTGGCAATGGGATCTCTGGCAGGCCGGAATGGGCATCGTGGACTTCACGAACCCGGAAGCCGCATCCTGGTACACCGGGCACCTCGAACGGCTGATGGACCAGGGCGTGGACACGTTCAAGACCGACTTCGGGGAGAGGATCCCGGCCGAAGGCGTCGAGTGGTTCGACGGCTCGGACCCGAAGCGGATGCACAACTACTATCCGCAGCTGTACAACGAGATCGTCTTCCGCGCGCTCGAGCGGCGGCGTGGGGCCGGCGACGCCGTGCTGTTCGCCCGCTCGGCGACCGCCGGCGGTCAGCAGTACCCGGTGCACTGGGGCGGCGACAGCGACTCGACGTTCCCCTCGATGGCGGAGTCGCTGCGCGGCGGGCTGTCGCTCGCGATGAGCGGCTTCGGGTATTGGAGCCATGACATCGGCGGGTTCGAGGGCACACCGGATGCCGGACTCTTCAAGCGCTGGCTCGCCTTCGGCCTGCTCTCCTCGCACTCGCGGCTGCACGGTTCGTCGAGCTTCCGGGTGCCGTGGGTGTTCGATGAGGAGTCGGTCGACGTCACGAGGCTGTTCACGAACCTGAAGATGCGGTTGATGCCGTATCTGGCAGGGGTCGCAGAGCAGGCGCACACCGAGGGCATCCCGATGATGCGTCCGATGGTGCTCGAGTTCCCCGACGACCGCAGCGGATTCGACGCCGACACGCAGTACATGCTGGGCGATGCCCTGCTGGTAGCCCCGGTGTTCACCGCGGAGGGTGACGTGGAGTACTACCTGCCGGCCGGATCGTGGACGTCGCTGCTCGACGGCGAAGTCGCCGAGGGCAGCAGGTGGCCGACCGAGAACCACGACTATCGCGGCCTGCCGCTGCGGGTGCGGCCTGGCACCGTGCTGCCGTGGGGTGCGCGGGACGACCGCCCCGACTACGAGTGGGCGGACGGAGTGACGCTCCGGTGCTTCGAACTCCCGGACGGCCACGATTCCCTGACCGTCGTGCCAGGGCTGGCGGGTGCGGATGCCACGAGCTTCCGCGTGCGTCGCGAGGGGCGCCGGGTGACGGCGACGAGTGAGGACGCCACCGCCGGCTGGTCGCTGCGAGCGGGGTCGGCCGTCGTGTCCGCCGAAGGTGCGGGCACGGTTTCGATCGAGCTGGAGGATGCCGAATGACCGAGGAACTGTTCCGCCGCACGGATCTGCCAGTGCAGGAGCGCGCCGCCGATCTGCTGTCGCGGCTCACTGCCGACGAGCGCGTGGCGATGCTGCATCAGGCGATGCCTGCGATCGAACGACTGGGCGTGGCGGAGGCCCGTACCGGTGCCGAGACGCTGCACGGAGTCGCGTGGCTGGGCAACGCCACGGTGTTCCCGCAGCCGGTCGGCATGGCGGCGACATGGGACACCGAGCTGATCGAGGCGATCGGTGCGGTCACCTCGACCGAACTGCGCGCGAAGCGCGCTGAGGATCCGCTGGTGAGCCTGAACGTGTGGGCGCCGGTGGTGAATACGCTGCGCCACCCGTTGTGGGGCCGCAACGAAGAGGGCTACTCGGAGGACCCGCATCTGACCGGTCAGCTCGGCGCCGCATACGCGAAGGGTCTGCGTGGCGACGACGAGCGGGTGTGGAAGACCGTCCCCGCGCTGAAGCACTTCCTCGCGTACAGCAACGAGACCGACCGCTCGGCGACGTCATCCGAGATGTCGCTGCGCACGCTGCACGAAGAGGAGCTGGCGGCGTTCCGCCCTGCCATCGAGCAGCAGGTGGCGGGCAGCATGATGCTGGCGTACAACCAGATAGGCGGCATCCCGGCGCACACCCAGCCCGAGCTGGTCGCCGAGGCGCGCAGTTGGACGGACGGCTCTCTCGCGATCGTGTCGGATGCCGGCGCCCCGACCTTCGTGGTGACCGTTCAGGGTGCGCAGCCCGACAGCGTGCACGCGGCAGCGGCGCTGGTGCGCAGCGGCATGGATTCGTTCACAGACAATGACGCCGACGCCGAGCCGACGATCACGAACCTGAACAATGCGCTCGATCAGGGACTGCTGACCAGGGACGACATCGATCGTGCCGTGACGCACATCCTCGAGATGCGCGTGCGCACCGGGGAGTTCGACGGCGATGCCGACCAGTATTCCGGCATCGGCATGGATGCGATCGACGCACCGGGTGCGCGCGGGCTCGCCCGTGAGGCCGTCGGGCGTTCGGTCGTCGTGCTGCGCAACGACGCGGGAGTCCTGCCGTTGGCTGCGCCCACGCGGATCGCAGTGGTGGGCCCGATGGCCGACGCCGTGCTGACCGACTGGTACTCCGGCACGCCGCCGTACGCCGTCGGCATCGCCCAGGGGCTCGCCGAACGATATCCGTCAGCGAGTGTCGAGACCGTGCCCGGTGCGGACACGATCACGCTGCGCGCCGCCGACGGACGATACGTCGTCTCGAACTCCGACGGCACGAAGGTGGCTGCGCTCGCCGAAGAGGCCGACGACGACGCGCTGTTCGACGTCACCGACTGGGGCGACGGGCTGCTGACGCTGCGCTCGCACGCCAGCGGACGTCTGCTCACAGGCGGCGCATGGCCGATGAAGGCGGATGCCGACCGCGTCGGCGGGTGGGTCGTGCAGGAGAGCTTCCGCAGGCACCTCCACGCCGATGGGACCTGGTCGCTGCTGCACCTCGGCTCAGGTCGGTGGGTGCGTGTGTCACGCGAAGTGGGACTGCTGCTGGCCGAAGGCGTCACGCTCGACGATGCCGAGCGGTTCGGGGTGCAGACGGTGCGCTCGGGTTCCGACGCGGTCGCGGCTGCCGCGGCATCCGCCGACGTCGTGATCGTCGCTGTCGGGAACGACCCGCACCTCGCCGGACGTGAGACCGCCGATCGTCCGCATCTGCTGCTGCCCGAGGCGTTCACCGGTCTCTGGCGCATCGCGCAGAACGAGAACGAGTGCACCGTGCTGCAGATCGTGTCGAGTTATCCGTATGTGCTCGCCGGTGCTGCTTCGGCGGCGACCGTGGTGTGGTCGAGCCACGGCGGGCAGGAGCTCGGTCATGGCATCGCCGACGTGCTGAGCGGCGATCGTGAGCCGACCGGACGCCTCGCGCAGTCGTGGCCGGCCGACCCGGCGCAGGCGGGTGACCTGTTCGACTACGACACGCAGCGGCAGCAGGCGACCTATCGGCATCAGCCGGCGCCGTACGCCTTCGCGTTCGGGCACGGGCTGACGTACTCCGCCGTGGAGTACCGCGGCGTCACGTTGGTCACGGATCGTGTGGAGGCGCCGGCGCCCACGCACCGGCATCCGGCGCTCGGTGTGACCGGAGGTGGTGACGGCATCGTCACCGCCGTCGTCACCGTCGCGAACACCGGCGACCGTGCAGCTGACGAGCTCGTGCAGCTGTACTCGCTCGCCCCTGAGCTGCCGATCGCGGCGCCGCGGCGGCTGCTGGTCGGCTATCGTCGCGTGCGGCTCGAGCCCGGCGAGGAGCAGCAGGTCGAGATCTCGTTCGACGTCGCGCGACTGTCGGTGTGGGACGACGCCCTGCGGCTGGACGGTGCTGCGCAGGATTGGCTGCACGAGGGAGCGCTGCGCGTTCAGCCCGGCGCGTACCTCGTGGCGGCCGGACCCAGCGCCGACGAACTGCCGGTGGAGGCGGCGTTGATCGTCTCGTAGCCACGCCCGCTGCCGGCCTGCGGCCGCCGCGTCAGATTCCTGTGCCGCCCCAGCTGAGAGATTCGGTGTAGCGCAGCAGCACGCCCTCGCGCAGCGCCCACGGCGACACTTCGAGCTCGTCGATGTCGAGCATCTTCATGGCAGTGTGCAGTGAGACGGCGGCCGCGACGATCTGGAACGTGCGGTCGGGCGTGATTCCCGGCAGCTCCTGGCGTGCGACCGCGGGAATCCTGGCGAGCCGAGGAATCCACGACTTCAACGCCGATCGCGAGAGCACCGTGCGGTCGAAGCCGAGTCCGGACACCTCGCGTCCGGCGAGGTTCGCCAACGACCGGATCGCCTTCGACGAGCCCACGATGTGATCCGGATCGGGGAGGGCGCCCAGCCTCTCGGCCACGGGCGCGAGCACAGCGGCGGCGTGCGCGCGCAGGTGCTCGACGGCATCCTCACCCGGCGGATCCTCGGGCAGGAACTGGACGGTCATGCGTCCGGCGCCGAGCGGGACGGATGCCGCCACCTCCGGCATCTCGTCGCCACCGGCGGCGAACTCGAAGGACCCGCCTCCGATATCGAGCAGCAGGATGCGCCCGGCATCCCACCCGAACCAGCGCCGCACGGCGAGGAACGTGAGCTCCGCCTCTTCCACGCCCGTGAGAACCTGCAGCGGCTGACCGAGCGCGGTTTCGATGCGGGCGATGACCTCTTCGCCGTTGAGCGCCTCGCGCACGGCGCTCGTCGCAGTGGCCAGCAACATCTCGACGCGTTCGGTCTCGGCGATCTCGCGCGCCCTGGAGACCGCGGACTCCAGCGCCTGCACGCCCTCTTCAGTGATCGCGCCGTCCGGTGTGAGATAGCGCATCAGGCGCACCACCGTGCGATCGCTCGTCGTCGCCAGCGGACGGCCACCGGGTCGGGCATCGGCAGCGAGAAGGTGGACGGTGTTCGAACCGATGTCGAGGATTCCGAGGCGCACGGGATGAGACTACGCGCATCCACGCCGATACGATGGGTGCCGTGACCACCGTCGACCCCACGCTGCCCCTGTCGCCGTATCGAGAGATCGGACGCGCAGAATGGGCGCGATTGGCGGCCGGGCTGGATCAGCCGCTGAGCGAGACCGAGGTCGTCGAGCTCCGCGGGCTGGGGGACCGGCTGAGCCTGGATGAGGTGCGCGAGGTCTATCTGCCGCTGAGCCGCCTGCTCAGTCTGTATGCGACGTCGACCAAGCAGCTCGGGGCGGCGACCAGCTCGTTCCTGCAGGAGAGCGACACCACCACGCCGTTCGTCGTCGGCGTCGCGGGATCGGTCGCCGTCGGCAAATCGACCATCGCCCGATTGCTGCGCGAGCTGATGAGCCGCTGGCCTGGCACTCCGCGGGTCGAACTCGTCACCACGGACGGATTCCTGTATTCGAACGCCGAGCTCGAGCGTCGCGGACTCATGGAGCGCAAGGGCTTCCCGGAGTCCTATGACCGCAGGGCGCTGCTGTCGTTCCTCACGGAAGTGAAGTCGGGAGCGCCAGAGGTGCGCGCGCCGTTCTACTCGCACATGCGGTACGACATCGTCCCCGACGCCCACGTCGTGGTGCGTCGACCGGACGTCGTGATCGTCGAAGGCCTCAACGTGCTGCAGCCGCCGCCCGCTCCGAACGACGTCGCCGTCAGTGACCTGTTCGACTTCTCGATCTTCGTCGACGCCGACAGCTCGCACATCGAGAAGTGGTACGTCGACCGGTTCCTCGCCCTGCGCAAGGGTGCGTTCAGCAACCCGTCTTCGTACTTCAACGTGTTCGCGCACCTCACCGATTCAGAAGCAGTGACGACCGCTCTCGGGTACTGGCGTGACATCAACATGCCCAACCTCATCGAGAATGTGATGCCCACCAGGCACCGCGCGAGCCTCGTGCTGAACAAGGGCGCCGACCACGACGTCGAGAGCGTGCTGCTGCGCAAGCTCTGAGCAGGGGAGGGTTCGTTCGGCACCCTCGCAAACATTGGCGCTTATTCTTGTGACCATGTGTGGAATCGTCGGATATGTGGGCCCTCGCCCCAGCCAGGACATCCTTCTCGCCGGCCTCGCCCGTCTGGAATACCGTGGCTATGACTCTGCCGGCGTCGCTGTCATCGACGGCAACGGCGACCTCGGGATGCGCAAGAAGGCGGGCAAGCTCAGCATGCTGCGCGACTCGCTCGCCGACTCCCCTCTCGGTGACGGCACGACCGGTATCGGCCACACCCGGTGGGCGACTCACGGCGGACCGACCGACGTCAACGCGCACCCCCACCTCGCCGATGACGACAAGCTCGCCGTCATCCACAACGGCATCATCGAGAACTTCTCGGCGCTCCGCGAAGAACTGCTCGCCGACGGCGTCACGTTCCGCAGCGAGACCGACACCGAGGTCGCCGCAGCATTCCTCGGCCGCGAGTACGCCAAGAGCGGCAACCTGCAGGATGCGTTCCAGAACGTCGTGAACCGCCTCGAGGGCGCGTTCACGCTGCTCGCGATGCATGAGGACCACCCCGGTCTCGTCGTCGGAGCCCGACGCAATTCCCCGCTCGTGATCGGCCTCGGTGAGGGCGAGAACTTCCTCGGATCCGACGTCGCCGCGTTCGTTGAGCACACCCGCAAGGCGCTCGCCATCGGCCAGGACCAGATCGTCTCGATCACGCCTTCCGAGGTCGGCGTGACCGACTTCGATGGCAACCCGGTCGAGGCCGAGCCGTTCGACGTGTCGTGGGATGCCGCAGCCGCCGAGAAGGGCGGATGGTCTTCGTTCATGGCCAAGGAAGTGTCCGAGCAGCCAGAGGCCGTCGCGAACACGATCCTGGGCCGCGTGCACGACGGTCAGGTCGTCATTCCTGAACTCGATGGACTCGACGAGCTCTTCATCGGCATCAACCGTGTGATCATCACGGCCTGCGGCACGGCATCCTATGCAGCCCTCGTCGGAAAGTACGCGATCGAGCAGTGGGCCCGCGTCGCGACAGACGTCGAGCTCGCGCACGAATTCCGCTACCGCGACCCGGTGATCGGCGACGACACGCTCGTGATCTCGATCAGCCAGTCCGGCGAGACCATGGATACGCTCATGGCCGTCAAGTACGCCCGCGAGCGCGGTGCGCGCACCCTGTCGATCTGCAACACTCAGGGCGCGACGATTCCTCGTGAGTCGGATGCCGTGGTCTACACCCACGCGGGGCCCGAGGTCGCCGTGGCATCGACCAAGGCGTTCTCGGCGCAGATCGCCGCGCTGCTGCTGCTCGGTCTGCACATGGGGCGCGTGCGCCAGACGCTCACTGACACCGAAGCCGTGTCGGAGCTCGCGGATCTGCCCGCCAAGATCGCCAGCGTGCTGGAGAAGGAGAACGAGCACGTCTCGCAGCTCGCACGCTGGATGGCCGACACCCGGTCCGTGCTGTTCCTGGGCCGCCACGTCGGATACCCGATCGCCCTCGAGGGTGCGCTCAAGCTCAAGGAGATCTCGTACATCCACGCCGAGGGCTTCGCCGCCGGTGAGCTCAAGCACGGACCGATCGCGCTCATCGAGCCCGGCCAGCCCGTGTTCGTCATCGTGCCGTCGCCGCGCCACTCCGCGCTGATCCACTCCAAGGTCGTCTCGAACATCCAGGAGATCCGCGCCCGCGGCGCCCGCGTCATCGTCATCGCCGAAGAGGGGGATGCCGCGGTGCTCCCGTTCGCGGACGAGGTCATCCACATCCCGCTCGCCGGCCCCATGTTCGAGCCGGTGCTCGCCGTCGTGCCGCTGCAGATCTTCGCGATGGCCCTGGCCACCGCCAAGGGCCTGGACGTGGACCAGCCGCGCAACCTCGCGAAGTCCGTCACGGTCGAGTAGGCCGCGCGCGCGGCCGGGCCGCCCGCCCGCCCGGTGTCGGACACACTTGTCAGCCCAGTTCACAGATGTCAGTCGAAACTCCGGCGTTTCGGCTGACATCTGTGTCTTCGGCTGACATGTGTACCCGGAATCAGGCCCGGCTTCGGGCGAGAGCGGCGATGATCGCTGAGACGACGCGATCCCAGTCGTGCACGATCATCGCGTAGTCGAAACGCAGCGTCTCATATCCGCGGGTGGATGCCTCGGCATCCCGAATCAGGTCTTTGTGACGCCTACTGTATTCGTGGTTCAGTTTGCCGTCGGCTTCGAGGATCACTCGGCCGCCGATGACGAAGTCCACTCTGCCGACGCCGTCGATCTCCACTTGACAGTCGAGACGGATCCCGAGCACATGCAGACGCAGTCGGAGCAGTGACTCCAGACCGCTCTCGGCATCGCCGCGGGCAAGGTCCAGTAACCATGCTGCGGACGGGGGAAGCTCCTGCCTGATGCGGGCGCGATCGCCCGCTCCGATCAGCCGCTGGTTCCAGGCGGACTCGTACGCCGCGAAGAACGCCTCGTGTCCGGCGCATCGATAGAGGTGGATGAGAGCCTGCGTGACCGGAGCGGTGCCGAGCACGAGCTTGCCAGGACTGTAGTGAGCCACGCACACGCAGCGTTGGTGGTGCTTTCGCCCGGCGCTACCCATCCACACATGGATCTCGCCGTCTGGTTCCGGGAGCACCCATACCCCGTGTGCGCGCAGCGCTGCGGCGCAGGTGAGGGCACCGCCGTGCTCTGCGGCGGTCACGATCGCTGGGGAAGTGTGCGGCAGTGCGTACACACCGGTGCGAATCCGGCGGATGGCACCGGTGCGGGCGGCGGCAGCAAGCTGCTTGCGGGAGCATCCGAACGTCTGCAACTGCGTGCCGTGCGCGATGCCGTCGAACGTGGGGAGAATCTGAGCCGGCTGGAGCATGATCCGAGCGTGCACCACAAGCCGCTTTCGCCTATGCCTGATCTGCCGCGATTGTGGATGGGATCGATGAATCGAGAATTGTGGAGGAGGAGTCGGCGATCGGCCCTTGGCACACCTGTCAGCTCCAGGCACACATGTCAGCCGGAACCATGGCATTGCGATTGACATCTGTGCTTCGGGCTGACAGGTGTACCCGGCGCGCGGGTTGCGCCGGCTGACAGCCATACCAGTGCAGGTGCACCGGGGGTCCAGGTTCTGTCGGCCGACTGGTGTACCGACTTCGGCCGCCCGACCCTCCGAGTAGGCTGGAGCGGTGATCATCGGGACCGGCATCGACCTCGTCGACATACCGCGATTCGAGCGCACCATGTCCCGAACGCCGCGGCTCATGGAGCGGCTCTTCGCCCCGACCGAGCGCGGGCTGCGACTGCCGTCACTCGCTGCGCGCTACGCGGCCAAAGAGGCGCTGATCAAGGCGCTCGGTGGCTCTGACGGCGTGCACTGGACCGAGATGGAGATCGGGTCGGAAGAATCCGGCAAACCCTATTTTCGACTGTCCGGTTCGACAGCGGATGCCGTCGAACAGCGGGGGATCACCAGCCTGCACCTGACCATGTCGCACGACGCCGGCTTCGCCACTGCTTTCGTCGTCGCCGAAGGAGCGCCGCTGTGAACACCGCGAACGTCCCGTTCCGCGAGGCCACCATCGAGATGGATGCGATCGCCGACAACACCAGGCACCTCCGCCGCCTCACCGGCGTCGACGTCATCGCCGTCGTCAAGGCCAACGCATACGGACACGGCGCAGCCCCCGCAGCCGTCGCCGCGCTCTCAGGCGGGGCCACCAGGCTCGGCGTCGCCGAGATCGCCGAAGCCGTCGACCTGCGCAGGCAGGGCATCAACGCACCGATCGTCGCGTGGCTGCACGAGCCGGGCCAGGGCTTCGAGCTCGCCGTCGCGAACCGCATCGAGGTCGGCATCTCGTCTTTCGAGCAGCTGGAGGCGGCGGGGGCTGCGGCAGGGACGAACGGACCCGTCGGCGTGCACCTGAAGCTCGACACCGGACTCTCCCGCAACGGCGTCGCCCCCAGCGACTGGGGCCGTGTCCTCGCCGAGGCCGCGCGGCTGGAGAGGATCGGGCGCATCCACGTCATCGCCCTGTTCAGCCACCTCTCCAACGCGTCGCGCGCCGACGACCTCGAGGCGCTCGCACGGTTCGAAGCGGGCACCGCTGCAGCAGCATCCGCCGGTGTCCGGCCCGAGATCCGGCACATCGCCGCCACGGCGGCCGCGATCGATCACCCAGAGACGCGCCTGGATGCCGTGCGCATCGGCATCGGCATCTATGGGCTCTCACCGTTCGATGACCGCTCGTCCGCCGACCTCGGCCTGCGCCCGGCGATGACCCTGCGCGCATCCGTCGCCGCCGTGCGTCGCGTGCCCGCCGGTGCCGGGGTCTCATACGGCTACGACCACCGCGCGAACCACGACACGACCCTCGCTCTGATTCCGCTCGGCTACGCCGACGGCATCCCGCGGCAAGCATCCGGTCGCGGGCCTGTCACGATCAACGGGCGCAGGTTCACGGTCGCCGGACGCGTCGCGATGGATCAGTTCGTCGTCGATGTCGGCGACTCGCATGTCGCGGTCGGCGACGAGGTCGTGGTGTTCGGCGATCCCACACTCGGCGCGCCGTCGGCGACGGAATGGGCGAACGCCGCGAGCACGATCAACTACGACATCGTCACCCGCATCGGAAATCGAGTGCCCCGGCGGAGCGCATGATCGACCCCGCCTTCCTCGGACGCCGCGAGATCGCGACGTCGGACGACATGGAGCACCTCGGGCTCGTCATCGGCGAGCAGCTGGAGCCCGGCGACCTGCTGGTGCTGACCGGTCCGCTCGGTGCAGGCAAGACGACGTTCACCCGCGGCCTCGCGGAGGGGCTGGGTGTGCGCGGTCCGGTGCAGAGCCCGACGTTCGTGATCGCGCGCACGCATCCGTCGCTCGTCGGCCGCGCGCCGCTCGTGCACGTGGACGCGTATCGGCTGGGATCCGCCGCAGAGCTCGACGATCTCGACATCGACTTCGCCCGCTCGGTCGTCGTGGTCGAGTGGGGGCGCGACATGGCCTCATCGATCGCGGATGGCTGGTGGGACATCGAGCTCGAGCGCCCCGTCGGGGCGGCGGGGGATGACGTGGCCGATGAGGACCTGGATGCTGATGCTCCCCGCACTGTGATCATCGAGCGCGTCGAGCGCTGAGGCGATGTGGCCCGGATGACGCGGGCACGAGTCGTGGCCGGATCCCGCCCGCGCCCATCGGATGCCCGGGCGCGCGGCGGATGCCGATACAGATGTCAGCCCAGATCACACTTGTCAGTGGAAACAGGGCGGTTCGAGCCGACAGGTGTGCCGACTCACTGACAAGTGTGCGGCCGGTGGCGCTCGCGAGCGGGAGCAGGACCTCCCTGAGCGATCTGCGAGCAAGCACGACTACCCTGGAGAGGTGATTCTCGCTGTCGACACCTCCCTGGGCACGGCCGTCGCGATCGTCGATGCCGATGGCCGACGTCGCGCCGACGCATCCAGCCCCGACGCGCTCGGGCATGCCGAGGTCATCGGCACCCTGCTCCAGCAGGCTCTCGCACAGGCAGGTGATGAGATCACCCGCGTCGTCGCGGGCATGGGCCCCGGCCCGTTCACCGGCCTGCGGATCGGCATCGCCACCGCTCGCGCGTTCGCGCTCGGCCGCGGCATCGGAGTGGTCGCCGTTCCCAGCCACTTCGGCGCGGCCCTCAGCATCCTCGAGGACAACCCCCAGATCGGCACGTTCGCGATCGTCACGGATGCTCGTCGCCGCGAGGTCGCGATCAGCGTGTTCCGGGGACTCGATGCCGACGGCATCCCGCACCTGAAGTCCGAAACGGTCCTCGTGCCGCGCACCGGCGCCGAGGCGTATCTCGACGGTCTCGATGCGCGTGAGGTGACCTCTGTCGACGCCGCCGCGCTCGGACGGGTCGGGATCCGCGCCGCTCACGCGGGCCGCGAACTCGCAGGCGCCGAGCCCCTCTACCTGCGCCAGCCCGACGTCACGATGCCCGGCGCACCGAAGCGGGTGGGACTGTGACCATCCGCACCGCGACCCCTGCCGACCTCGACGCGATCATGGCGATCGAGAACGCCTCGTTCCCGACCGACGCGTGGAGCGCCGAGTCGATGGCCGCTGAGCTCCGGGCCGAGTACAGCCACTACCTCGTCGACGAGGAGGACGGCAACGTCATCGGCTATGCCGGACTCCGGTCGATCCGTGGAAACACGGATGCCGACATCCAGACGATCGCGCTGGTCGCCGCGCGTCGTGGCGAGGGGAGAGGACGTGCGATGCTGCGGGTTCTGCTCGCCGAAGCATCCGCCCGCGGCGCCCGCGAGGTGTTCCTCGAGGTGCGCGCCGACAACCCCGGTGCGGAGGGCCTGTACATCTCTGAGGGGTTCGAGGAGGTCGCGCGCCGCCCACGCTACTACCAGCCCGACGGCGTCGATGCGATCGTGATGAAGCTCGATCTGCGGCGGAGGGCGGCCGCGACTCCGGATGCCGCCTCGAAGGAGACCACAGCATGAGCGAACCTCTGGTCCTCGGCATCGAGACGAGCTGCGATGAGACGGGCATCGGCATCGTCCGCGGCCGCACGCTGCTGTCGAACACGATCGCGTCCAGCATGGACGAGCACGCTCGCTACGGCGGCGTCATTCCCGAAGTCGCCGCCCGTGCGCACCTCGAAGCCCTGCAGCCGTCGATCGAGACCGCGCTCGCCGAGGCGCACGTGCAGCTGGAAGACCTCGACGCCATCGCCGTGACCAGCGGCCCCGGCCTCGCCGGTGCGCTCATGGTCGGCGTCGGCGCGGCCAAGGGCCTTGCGGTCTCGCTCGGCAAACCTCTGTACGCCGTGAACCATCTCGTCGGGCACATCGCCGCCGACATCGTCACACCGGACTCCGATCCGCTCGAATATCCGACGATCGCGCTGCTCGTCTCCGGTGGCCACACGTCTCTGCTGCACGTGCGAGACCTCACCACCGACGTCGAACTTCTCGGCGAGACCATGGATGACGCGGCGGGGGAGGCCTTCGACAAGGTCGCCCGTCTGCTCTCACTGCCGTATCCCGGTGGACCCGAGATCGACCGCGCGGCCGTCGACGGCGACCCGAATGCGATCCGCTTCCCGCGGGGGCTGTCTCGAGCATCCGACATGGCGAAGCACCGGTACGACTTCTCGTTCTCGGGCCTCAAGACCGCCGTCGCCCGTTGGGTCGAGCGGTGCGAGGCCTCGGGCGAAGAGGTGCCGGTGGCCGATGTCGCCGCGAGCTTCCGCGAAGCCGTGGTCGATGTGCTCGTCACCAAGGCGCTCGCCGCATGCGCCGACCTCGGCGTGCCTCGGTTACTGCTCGGTGGCGGGGTCATCGCGAACAGGCGACTGCGCGATGTCGCGATCGCGCGGGCCGAGGCCGCCGGGGTGACCGTGCGGATTCCGCCGCTGTCGCTGTGCACGGACAACGGTGCGATGATCGCTGCGCTCGCGGCAGAGCTGATCAGCTCCGGTCGCCGCCCCTCGACGCTCGCCTTCGGCGCCGACTCCACGTTGCCCGTCACCGAGATCCAGATCGCCGAGTCACAGGCGGAGGATGCCGCATGAGCGACCAGAACGCCATGGGCGTGCCCGGCGACCAGGGAGATGCCGCCGCCAGGCCGAAGATGGAGCAACCGTCGAACGAGGTCGAGCGCCCCGCCGGCGCAGCCCGCATGCCCGGCGCACCGCGAGACAGCTACACGAAGATGCCCACGGGCCCGGTCGGCGTCGAGCCGGTCGTCGCGAGGGGACCAGCGGACACCGCCGGGATGCCGGCAGTGCAGTGGGCTCCCAACGACGACCCCGCAGCCGAGGACAACACCCGCCTCGCACCGTGGGCGCTCCTCGCCGCGATCGTGGCGCTGTGCGCATCGTGGTTCGTCGGCTGGGGGATTCCCCTCGCGGTCGTCGCGATCGTCGCCGCGATCATGTCGCTGCGCCGCCCCGTCGAGAACCGCGAGATCGCCCTGTGGGCGCTGATCCTCGGAATCGCCGCCACGGTCTACAGCCTGGGCTGGCTGATCTGGGCGGGCATGCAGTTCGAGAACCTGGCGTAGCGGATGCTGTCCGCAGACGAGTCCGCAGAGCTGCGGGAGCTGCAGGGCAAGGCCTATGGGCGCGACGGCGAACTGTCTGCAGCCGAAGCGGCGCGACTGCAGGAGTTGGAACCGACCCGATCGCGAAACTCCCCGGCATCTCCGATCGCTGAGCCTGTCGAAGCGGTCGAAGCGGTCGAAGCGGTCGAAGCTGGAGCCGCGGATCCTTCGACAGGCTCAGGGGTCGGGCTGGGCTCAGAGGTCGGGCTGGGTGCAGAGGCAGCGGAATCGCCGGCCGCTGAGCCTGTCGAAGCCGCCGGCGCGTCAGTTGGATCAGCATCCCACCCCCGCTGGGCGCTCATCGTGGCGGTATCCGCAGCTCTCGTCGTGGGTGTCGGGATCGGGTGGATTGTGTTCGGCCGCGACCCGGGGCCGGCGATCCCGGTCACCGCCGAACAGCAGATTCGCGGAGAGCAACTCGCAGAAGAGTCGAAGTTCGACCCGGGGTCGATCATCCCGATGGCGCAGGACGATGAGGTGCTCGTATGGATGGGCACACGCAACGAGGGCGAGATCACCTGCATGATCATCGAAGATGGCGAACACGACGCGGCATCCTGCGCGCCGACGGATTCCGTCATCGACACCGGACTCCATGGGATGCTCTCGCGCGACGCCCCGTCGGATTCGCCCGAGAACGCCACGCAGATGATCAGCGCGTCGCTGGCCTTCGTACAGGGTGATGAGCCGATCGTGATGATTCAGGGTGGCTGGGTGATGTCGTCCGGACAGGGCTACCTCGACCACTTCACGGATCCGGAGCAGCGCGCGACAGCAGAGAGACTGATCGACCAGGGGTTGGACGAATGGTCGCCGATGCTCGTCGCGTATGACGGAGACACTCAGATCTGGATCGGCACGAGGGTTCAGGGTCAGGAGGCTTGTTTCTTCTATGGGGCAGGACTTGACGCGCCGTCTGCCTGCGGGTCCATGGAGACGGCACAGACGACAGGGGTCGGCATGTCGATGCTGAGTTGGGACGACGACACCCCGAGCGGTGTGTCCGTGACGCTGCGATACACCGAGCAGATGATGCCGTCGATCGTCATCTCACTGTTGCCCGCGTCGGAGGTCTCGGTTGACGCCGAGACCGGCGACCCCATCGAGTTCACGTTCGACGATCCGACGTTCGATGACCTCGTGACCGACGGTGAGACCGGCACGACGGACGAGACCGGCGGCTGAAGCTCAGACGCGATCGGCGAGGATCGCGATCCGCCGGTAGCCGACACGGGTGAGGACCAGCGTCGCAGTCTGCGAGCCCTTGAGGTTCAGCTTCTTCCGGAACGCGGCTGGGTCGATGTCCATGCCGCGCTTCTTGATCTCGACCGTGCCGATGTCGTTACTGCGCAGCACCTGGTTGATCGCCTTGGGGTTCGCTGCCATCACCTCGCGCACCCGGAACGACTGCACGAACGGAGTCGTCAACGCGGCGTCGCCCGTGAGATAGGCGATCTTCTCATCCAGCATGCCGGCATCGATGCTCCGTGCCACATCGCCGATCAGGCGCGCGCGGATCACCGCCCCATCGGGCTCGTGCAGGAAGGCTCCGAGTTCGCGGACGTCTGCATCCACGGCATCCGCCCCAGCGGTGAGTTCGTGCGACTCCTCGCCGCGGATGACCAGCGCCGCACGGCGCACACCCTCGCGCGCCAGCGCGCCCGACCACAGCACGAGCTCGACGACGCTGCCGTCGGCGCTGACCCACTGCGCTTCGGCATCTGCAGGCAGGCTGTCGCGATCATGCCCTGGTCCGAGCTTGATGCCGGTCGGCTTCCGAGTTGCGAGTTCGAAGGCCCAATCGAGTGAAGGGGAGTAGTCGGATGCCGCGACCCGCCGCGTCTCACTGTGACCCGAGGTGCGGCGCGCGGGGTCGAGCCACACGGCCATACGCGTATCTCGGAGAAGTGCAGCATCTTCGGAGGAATCTGCCGAATTCGACCGAAGATTGTGCACTTCTCCGAAGTTGGCGCTCACGAAGTCCTCGGCCGTGCCGTGCTGCACCACAGCATCCGCACCGAACGGGGCCAGGTTGTACGCGGCGATCGCGGCGGTGACCTCGTCGGCATCCACTGCCACCACGCTGAGGCCCGCACCGGCGAAAGCGAGGGAGTCTCCGCCGATGCCGCAGCCGAGGTCCGCAACTCGTGAGATGCCGGCGCGGCGCATGCGTCCGGCGTGCCGGGCGGCGACACCGAGGCGCGTCGCCTGCTCCACGCCGGCCCTGGTGAACAGCATCCGCTCGGCGAAGCCACCGAACTTCGACGCCGCCTTCGTGCGCAGGTGTGCCTGGCCAACGACAGCGGAGACGAGATCGGGGGAGTGCCCCGCCGCCCGCAGTCGAGAGACGGCGCCGGCGACCTCCGCCGCGGATGCGATCGTGCCCACCTCATCGAGCAGCCGAAGGCCTTCGGGGGTGAGCAGCGCGGTCAGCTCGGACATCTCCACTGGTTCAGCCTACGCGGCCGAAACTGGCACTCGCATTGCATGAGTGCCAGCCGACGCCCTACACTTGTGATTAGCACTCTCGGGTTGAGAGTGCGAACAAGTCTTTCGTGTCAGCGTCAAGAAAGAAGAGGTAGACCGTGTCGGTTTCCATCAAGCCGCTCGAGGACCGCATCGTCATCCAGCAGGTCGAGGCAGAGCAGACCACCGCTAGTGGACTGGTCATCCCCGACACCGCCAAGGAGAAGCCCCAGGAGGGCGAGGTCGTGGCCGTGGGCCCCGGCCGCATCGACGACAACGGCAACCGCGTTCCGCTCGACGTCTCCGTCGGCGACCGCGTCCTGTACAGCAAGTACGGCGGCACCGAGATCAAGTTCGGCGCCGATGAGTACCTGGTGCTCTCGGCTCGCGACGTCCTCGCCGTCGTCGTTCGCTGAGCGACTCGACAACAGCGTAGAAGGCCCGGATGCTTTGGCATCCGGGCCTTTCGCGTCCCCGCCAGACAGCCATCGCTCGATTCCTGCCACTGGACATGTCGTAGACCTCGCTGTCTGTCGCCGGGAATAGTGTGGTGCAGTGATACCAGAGCGCAGCAACCAGGCCGCAGGAGTCGCCTACTCGGTCGGCGCCTACCTGTTGTGGGGCTTTCTGCCGCTGTACTTCCTGCTGCTCGTGCCGACCGGCCCGTGGGAGGTCGTCGCCGCACGAGTCGTCTTCTCGCTCGTGTTCTGCCTGCTGCTGCTCACCGTCGCGCGCGGCTGGCGTCGGATCATGGCGATCATCCGGCAGCCGCGACTGCTCGGATGGACGGCGCTTGCCGGGCTGCTGATCTACATCAACTGGCAGGTGTTCCTGATCGGGACGCTCAGCGGCAACGTGGTGGAGACGGCACTGGGCTACTTCATCAACCCGATCACCACGGTGCTGCTCGGCGTCTTCGTGCTGCGCGAGCGCATCCGACGATTGCAATGGGTGGCGATCGGCATCGCCCTCATCGCCGTCGTCGTCATCATCGTGGCGTACGGCTCGTTCCCGTGGATCGCGCTTTCGCTGACGGCATCGTTCGGGACGTACGGTCTGATCAAGAAGAAGATCGGGCCGTCGGTGGATGCCGTGAGCGGGCTCACGCTCGAATCGTTCTGGCTGATGCCGATCGCCATCGTGCAGCTCGTCATCGTCGCGCAGACCGCCGGCATCACCTTCGGCACGGTCGGCACTTGGCACACCGTGCTCATGCTGTTCACCGGCGTCGCCACCGCGGTGCCGTTGCTGCTGTTCGCCTCAGGGGCGCGTCGGATCAACCTCACCGTGATCGGGATGATCCAGTTCATCACTCCGATCATGCAGTTCCTGACCGGCGTGCTGCTGCTGCACGAGCCGATGCCGACCGAGCGATGGATCGGGTTCATCATCGTGTGGATCGCGGTCGCGGTGTTCGTCATCGACCTGTTGCGCGCGGGGCGGCGCGGTCGCCGGACGCGCGTGACTCCGGTCGTGTGAACGGACGCCGCTCCGCCCTGCGTGAAGGCGTTCGGCGGCCGTATTCAACGTGAAACAAGATCGTTAGCGCACCGATACCCAGCAAAAGCGCGCTCGCCATAGGGTGGGATCATCCAGGCATGTACGCCATGCCTGTCGTCGCAAAGGAGCATTATGAACCGCACGCAGACGCGTACGAAGTGGCTTGCCGGCATCGCGCTGGTCGGTGCCTCGGCGCTTGTGATCACGGGCTGCAGCACGCCCGCGCCCGAATCGGCTGAAGAGCCCGGCGGCGACCGTCCGGCCGAGGTCGACCTGACGCTCCAGCTGGGCTCGTTGCTTCCCTCCACGGGCTCGCTGTCCTTCCTCGGTGCGCCGATGGAGGCCGGTGTGCAGCTCGCCGTCTCCGAGATCAACGAGGCAGGCGCCGGCATCACCGTCGAGCTCACCACCGCTGACGAGGGAGACCTCGACAACAAGGCGTACGAGACGTCGATCACCAACTTGCAGAGTGCCGGCATCACCGCGATGGTCGGAGCTGCGTCCTCGAGCGTGACGAAGCTGATCCTCGACGGCAACGCCGGATCAGGCATCCTCACCGTCTCGCCGTCGAACACCTCGGCGGACTTCACGGGCATCAACCCGCTGTACTTCCGCACCGCACCGAGCGACAACCTGCAGGGTGAAGTGCTCGGCAACCAGATCGCTGAAGACGGACACAAGACGCTCGGCATCATCTACCAGAACGACCCCTATGGCACGGGCCTGTTCGAGGCCATCAAGGCCACGTTCGAGGGCACCGGCGGCGAGGTCGTCGGCGAAGCGTCGTACAACCAGGGCGACGGACAGTTCAACGCCCAGGTGCAGACGATCGCTGCCTCGAACCCGGATGCTGTCGCCATCGTGTCGTACGACCAGTTCGCCACGATCGCCCCGCTGCTCGGCAACGCGGGCGTCGACACCGGCGCACTGTACCTGGTCGACGGAAACCTGAAGGACTGGCCAGACCTCGGTGTGAGCCTTGAGGGTTCGAAGGGTACCCGCGCGGGTGCTGAGCTGCCCGACGACTTCATCGATCAGCTGAACGAGGTCTGGACCGCTGAGGGCAACGACCCGATCGACGCCCTGACCTACTCGGCCGAGGCATACGACGCCACGATCCTCATCGCCCTCGCGGCGCTGCAGGCCGTGTCCGTCGAGGGTGAGGACATCGCCGGCGCCATGCAGGAGGTCTCGGGAGGTTCCGGTGAGGGTGAGAAGTGCACCAGCTTCGCTGAGTGCGCCGAGATCATCAACGGTGGAGGCACTGCCGACTACGACGGCTACTCCGGCGACGTCACGTTCGACGACGACAACGACCCGGCGGGTGCCGCGATCGGCGTCTACGAGTTCGACGCCGAGAACGTGCAGACACGCATCAAGTAACACCCATTGAGAAGGGCCTCCGGATGCAGCATCCGGAGGCCCTTCTTCGTGTGTCGTCGCGGGATCGCCGAGTAGGGCGGCACACCTGTCAGTCGAAGTCACACTTGTCAGTGCGAATCACCGGACATCGGCTGACATCCGTGATTCGGACTGACAAGTGTGCCCCGGGCGGCACGTGCACGGGAGACGTTCAGCCGACGGCTGCCGCGTACGCGGCGAGGCGATCGAACTGGGCGTCGCGGTCGGCATCGACGACCTGGGCCTCCGGGTGATTGTCGTGGTGCGCGAGGATACGGCGCGCGCCCTCATCGAACGTGATCGTCGTCGCGAACTCCGGCACCAGGGCCTGCACCTTCGAATTGTCGAACACGATCGAATGCGCCTTGTCGCCCAGCAGCGTCGGGCCGATCTCTGGCGTCAGCGCGGCGATCGCGTCGGATGCGACATGCACGAGTTCGGGCGACGAGACCCCTGCCGCATCTGCGAGCCATCCGTAGATCTGGTTCCACGTGGGCGCATGCGAACCCGTGATCGTGTGCGCCTCTCCGATCGCCTCCGAGCGACCCACGAGTCCGGTGAAGGCGACGGCGAAGTCGTCCGAGTGCGTGATGGTCCACAGGCTCGTCCCGTCGCCGTGCACGATGACCGGTCGGCCGGCGCGCATGCGGGCGATGTCAGTCCAGCCGCCGAGCGTCGGGATCGACTGCTCGTCATACGTGTGCGACGGCCGCACCACTGTGACGGGCAGACCCCGCTCGCGGTGTGCGCCGAACAGCAGGTCCTCGCAGGCGATCTTGTCGCGCGAGTACTGCCAGAACGGATTCTCCAAGGGCGTCTGCTCGGTGATCGGCAGCCGCGCCGGCGGCTTCTGATAGGCGGATGCTGAACTGATGAAGATGTACTGTCCGGTATGTCCCTCGAACACGCCCAGGTTCCGCTCGAGGTCGGCAGGGGTGAACGAGAGGAAGTCGGCGACGGTGTCGAACTCGCGTCCACCGAGCGCCGCCGTCAACGCCGCCGCATCATGGATGTCCGCAGAGATGACGGTCACGCCATCCGGCAGCGCACGCCGTGCGCTTCCTCGGTTGACGACGGTCACGTCGTGACCGCGCTCGATCGAACGGCGTACGCACGCCGCGCTGATGGTCCCGGTGCCGCCCAGATACAGAATGCTCGTCATGAGGACGAGCCTAGGGGAGGAGGATCACGCGGCGTCTCCGAGAGTGCCGAGGTACAGACCGATCACCTTCGGATCGTTCAGCAGGTCGCGGCCGGTGCCCTCGTGCGCGTCGCGGCCCTGATCGAGCACGTAGCCACGGTCGCAGATCTGCAGGCAGCGGCGTGCGTTCTGCTCGACCATGATCGTGGTGACGCCGGCCTTGTTGATGTCGGAGACGCGGATGAACGCGTCATCCTGCCGCACAGGGGACAGGCCCGCCGACGGCTCGTCGAGCAGCAGTACCGACGGATCCATCATCAGTGCGCGCGACATCGCGACCATCTGGCGCTCGCCGCCAGACAGGGAGCCGGCGCGTTGCTTCAACCTGGTACCCAGTTCCGCGAAGATACTGCTGACGAACTCCAGCCGTTCGGTGTAGATCTTGGGGTTCTGGTAGAGCCCCATCTGCAGGTTCTCCTCGATCGTCAGCGACGGGAACACGTTGTTCGTCTGCGGCACGAACGCCACACCTCGTCGGACGAGCTTGTCGGCCTTCAGGCCCACGATGCTCTCGCCGTTGACCGTGATCTCGCCGCCGCGCACCTGCACCATCCCGAAGATGGCCTTCAGCAGCGTCGACTTGCCGGCCCCGTTCGGGCCGATGATGCCGATCAGCTCGCCCTTGCGGGCGATGAGATTCGCGCCGTTGAGGATGTTCACGCCGGGCAGATAGCCGGCGTGCACATCGGTCATCTCGACGACGACGTCTCGTGAGTCGAAGGTGTCCGCGGTCATGACTTCCCCTCCCCGGGGCTCTCGATCTCTGCTTCCGCCTCGGCTTCGATCTGCTCACGCAGCTCGGCGGCCGCGGCATCCGAGATCACCGGCATCCGCCCGGTGACGGCGCCGAGATCGACGTCCTGATGCGCACCGAGGTAGGCATCGACGACGGCCGGGTCGTCCATGACGGTGCTCGGCGGGCCCTCCGCGACGACGCGACCCTCGGCCATCACGACCACCCAGTCGGCGATGTGGCGCACCATGTGCATGTCGTGCTCGACGAAGAGCACCGTCATGCCGAGGTCCTTCAGATCGAGGATGTGCTCGAGCAGCGATTGCGTCAGCGCCGGGTTGACGCCGGCCATCGGCTCGTCGAGCATGACCAGCGACGGATCGCTCATCAGCGCCCGCGCCATCTCGAGCAGCTTGCGCTGCCCACCCGAGAGCGAAGCCGCGAAGTCCTTCTCCTTGGTATCGAGCTTGAATCGGATGAGCAGTTCGCGCGCTCGTTCTTCGATCTCGGCGTCCTGCGCGCGCCACAGGAAGGGGAAGAGACTCGACCAGAACCCCTCGCCGCGCTGACCCGTCGCTCCGA
The DNA here is from genome assembly GCF_024807145.1 of Microbacterium sp. AK031. Lineage (GTDB taxonomy): Bacteria > Actinomycetota > Actinomycetes > Actinomycetales > Microbacteriaceae > Microbacterium. The sequence goes on from NZ_JANUCA010000001.1 coordinate 84,283, forward strand.
GCTTCATGTTCTCGAGCACGGTCAGCAGCGACAGCGACTTGGTGAGCTGGAACGTGCGCACCTGCCCCATGCGGGCGACCTTGAACGAGGGCACGCCCGACAGGTTCTTGCCCTCGAACGACCACGTTCCGGCGTTCGGCTTGTCGAATCCGCACAGGAGGTTGAACAGCGTCGTCTTGCCGGCACCGTTGGGGCCGATCAGCGCCGTGATGGCGCCACGGGGGATCTCGACATGGTCGACGTCGACCGCGGTCAGGCCGCCGAAGTGCCGCTTCACACCGTCGGCGACGAGGATCGGGTCGACCTTCGCGACACCGGGCTCTGCCGGGCCCTTCGCGAGCCCTGTGGTCTTGGGCCGAGCGATACTGCCCGTTGCGGGCGTGGATTCGTTTGGCATTGCGTTACTTGACAAAGGTCATCTCCCTCTTGTTTCCGAGGATGCCCTGCGGCCGGAAGATCACGATCAGCATCAGCACCACGCCGATCACGATGTAGCGCACCACATCGGCCTGGTTCGTGGTCATCGGCAGAGCGCCGATGCGCGCCATCTCCGGCAGCAGCCCGCCGAGGAAGGCGAACACGACCCAGAACAGCACGGCTCCCAGCGTGGGGCCGAAGACTGTCGCCGCTCCTCCCAGCAGCAGGATCGTCCACAGGAAGAACGTCAGCGAGGTCGAGTAGCTGCCGGGGATCACGGCGGACGGCAGGACGAAGACGATGCCGCCGAGGGCGCCGATGACGCCACCGACCACGAGCGCCTGCATCTTGTAGGCGAAGACGTTCTTGCCGAGCGAGCGCACGGCGTCCTCATCCTCACGGATGCCCTTGAGCACGCGCCCCCACGGGCTGCGCATCAGCGCCCACACGAGCAGCACAGATACGGCGAGCACCAGCAGGCCGAACACGCGCACCCAGAGGTCGTTCTCGTTGTACGTCCACGGACCGAAGCCGTATACGCCGGGCGGGAACGGGTTCATGTCGCGGAAGCTCTGGTGGTACCCCGAGAGCCCGCCGGCCGAGTTGGTCCATTCGCGGAACAGGTCGGTGAGGAAGAGCAGCCGCACCACCTCGGCGGTCGCGATCGTCGCGATGGCGAGGTAGTCGGCTCGCAGGCGCAGGGTCGGGATACCGAGGACCAGAGCGAACGCCGCACCGGCGAGAACGCCCACGAACACGCCTGCCCACCAGGGGAACCCGAAGCTGAGGATCGAGATCGCGTACCCGTAGCCGCCGACCGCCATGAAGGCGGCCATGCCGAAGTTGAGCAGCCCGCCGTAGCCGAAGTGCACCGCGAGTCCGGTCGCGGCGAGCGCGTACGCGATCGTGGTGGGGCTGAACAGGTACGAGGCGGTGTTGCCGAAGATGTTTCCGAAGTCCATGCGTCAGCCCAGCCTTTCCCTGCGCCCGAGCAGGCCTTGCGGCCTGACGAGAAGGATCACGATCAGCGCGACCAGTGCGGTGGCGTACTTGAGATCAGATGGCACTCCCAGCAGCGTCGAGACCTCGACGGCGAGGCCGACGATGATCGAGCCGATGAGCGCGCCGATGGCGGAGCCGAGACCGCCGAGCGTGATGGCGCAGAAGATGAGCAGCAGCATCTGCATGCCCATGTCCCACTTCACGCCGGGGCGGAAGTACGCCCACAGCACGCCGGAGATCGCGGCGAGCACTCCTGCGAGCACCCAGACGATCCGCACGACCTTGTCGACGTCGATTCCGGATGCCGCGGCCAGCTGCGGATTGTCGGAGATGGCCCTGGTGGCCTTGCCGACCCTCGTGCGGGTGAGGAAGAAGGCCACACCGAGGATGACGACGAGGCTCGTGCCCATGCCGATCATGTCGATGTACGACAGTGAGATCGGCCCGAACTTGATCGGCGCAGGACTCGCTCCCTGCAGCTGGAACGTGCTGCCGCCGACCATGTACTGCAGGACGTAGCGCAGGGCGAGCGAGAGGCCGATGCTGACGATCATCAGCTGCACGATGCCGAGGCCTCTTCGTCGCAGCGGACGCCAGAGTCCGGCATCCAGTGCCAGACCCAGCAGGCCACCGCCGATCACCGCGGCGATGATCCCGAGCCAGAGGGGCAGCTGCCAGAAAGTGGTGAAGAGCAGTGCGACGACCGCACCCCAGGTGACCATCTCACCGTGGGCGAAGTTCGACAGGCGGGTGGTGCCGTAGATGAGGGCGGCGCCCATGGACGCGAGTCCCAGCAGCAGTCCGAAGTTCAGCCCGCCGACGATGCGGGAGAGCAGCTGATCGATGAACGACGTCGTCTCCCGCACGCCTTCACCCAGGAAGAGATTCACGATCTTCGTGTTCGTGAGCGCGAACTCGACCTCCTGCGAGGCGGAGTCACCTTCGACGATCACGCCCTCCGGGAGCGTGTCCTCGTCGACGGTGAGGGTGTAGGCGTCCTTCTCCGGAACGTAGAGTCGCCATTTGCCTTCGGCATCGGTCTCGGTGTCGGCGTCGAAGCCGTTCCCCTCGATCTTGACGGTGACGTCGGGGATCGGTTCGTCATCGAACGTGATCACCCCGGCGAAGTAGAAATCTGTGACTTCCTGGCCGTCGTCCGTCTCGTCTGCGAGAGCGGATGCCGGTGGTTGGAGCACCAGAGCTGATAAAGCGATCAGCACGCCGAGGAACGCGACCAACCATGGCCGGACGCGACGGACGGCTGTAGACGTGGGTCCCACGCAACCTCCACTGTGAGTGCTCGCCGCGGCTTCGGGTCGACTGCGGGCTGGGTTTGAGCGTAGTGCGGGAATCGGCGATTCACTAGCCACGCGGCCGATTGTTGACACAGGCGTGACGTGACGGACGCACGCGAGAAGCATTCGGGAATGTTCTTCAGCCGACGGCGTTTAGAATCTGTACAGGCGACACACCCCCAGGTCGTATACACGCGCGCAGGAGGCTCATCAATGGACCAGCACGATCCGTTCGGTTTCGTAGGACTCACCTATGACGATGTGCTGCTCCTTCCGGGTCATACCGATGTGATCCCCAGCGAGGCAGACACCTCGTCGCGAATCACCCGTCGCATCTCGGTCGCGACGCCGCTGCTCTCCAGTGCGATGGACACGGTCACCGAGTCCCGCATGGCGATCGCCATGGCGCGTGAGGGCGGCATCGGCGTCCTGCACCGCAATCTCTCGATCGCCGATCAGGCCGCGCACGTCGACCGCGTCAAGCGCAGCGAGTCGGGCATGATCACCGATCCGATCACCACGACCCCGGATGCGACCGTCGAAGAGGTCGACAATCTGTGCGCGAAGTATCGCATCTCCGGTCTGCCGGTCGTCGACCCCGATGGACGCCTCGTCGGAATCATCACGAACCGCGACATGCGCTTCGTGTCTGGCTTCGAGCGTCAGAGCACATTCGTGAAGGACGTCATGACCTCGTCCGATCTGGTCACGGCGAAGGTCGGCGTCGCCGCCGGTGAGGTCATCGCACTGTTCGCGAAGCACCGCGTCGAGAAGCTGCCGCTGATCGACGACGACGGCAAGCTCGCCGGCCTCATCACCATCAAGGACTTCGACAAGAGCGAGAAGTACCCGCTCGCCACCAAGGACGACCAGGGGCGGCTGCGTGTCGGCGCTGCGATCGGCTTCTTCGGCGACGCGTGGGAGCGTGCAGAGGCGCTGCGCGACGCCGGCGTGGACATGCTCGTCGTCGACACGGCGAACGGCCAGTCGCAGGGCGTGATCGATCTCGTGCAGCGGCTCAAGGCCGACGAGTCGTTCGAGCACATCGACATCGTCGGCGGCAACGTCGCGACGCGTGAGGGCGCGCAGGCGCTCATCGACGCGGGTGTGGATGCCGTGAAGGTCGGTGTCGGGCCAGGGTCGATTTGCACCACCCGCGTCGTGGCCGGTGTGGGCGTGCCGCAGGTGACCGCTGTGTACGAGGCCTCGCTCGCCGCTCGCCCCGCCGGCGTGCCGGTGATCGCCGACGGCGGTCTGCAGTACTCCGGCGACATCGCGAAGGCGCTCGTCGCCGGTGCGGATGCCGTCATGCTGGGTTCGCTGCTCGCCGGAACGGACGAGTCGCCGGGCGAGATCGTCTTCCAGTCGGGCAAACAGTTCAAGCAGTACCGCGGCATGGGCTCGCTCGGTGCGATGCAGACCCGCGGCAAGCAGACCTCGTACTCGAAGGACCGCTACTTCCAGGCCGACGTCCCCAGCGACGATAAGCTCATCCCCGAAGGCATCGAGGGCCAGGTGCCGTACCGCGGCCCGGTGTCGGCTGTCGCGTACCAGCTCATCGGCGGACTTCGGCAGTCGATGTTCTACGTCGGCGCCCGCACGATCGAAGAGCTCAAGACGCGCGGCAAGTTCGTGCGCATCACCTCGGCAGGGCTCAAGGAGTCGCACCCGCACGACGTGCAGATCGTCGTCGAGGCTCCCAACTACAAGAGATAGACCTTCTTCGACGAAAGGGCGGATGCGGCGGCATCCGCCCTTTCGTGTGTCCGAGCATCGGCGTAGCGTGCTGGCATGTGCCGTAACATCGTCCCGTTGAACAACCTGGAGCCCGCCGCGACCGACGAGGAATGTCACGATGCGGCAGTGCAGTTCGTGCGCAAGATCTCCGGAACGAACGCACCGTCGAGAGCCAATCAGGCGGTCTTCGATCGTGCTGTCGAAGAGATCGCGCAGGCGACCCGTGCTCTTCTCGACGGCCTCGTCACCTCTGCGCCGCCGAAGAACCGCGAGCAGGAGGCGTCCAAGCGCCGCGCCCGCTCTGCCGAGCGCTATGAGGCGATCCGGGTCTTCCAGGAGGAGAAGCGCGCTGTGCGCGCCACGACCTGAGGCGTGCTCGCCCGAGGCGGCACGGATCCCGACCCGACCCTCGGCCACGTCACTTCCACGGGCGAGCAGGTGGATGCTGTCGCCTACACCGGTCGGGCGACTCTCGGCGCCCGCGTGGTGCCCGGCCTGTTCGCGCAGACGCACGCGCACCCGGAGTTCGTCGGACGCACGCTGCTCGAGGTGCTGCACCGCGGCGACGAGCGCAGGGCGGGGATGCCGCGAGAGGCCGCGAGCTCGGCCCTCGATCGCTACGGACTGGTGCGACAGGCGCAGCAGACGTTCGACTCGCTCTCCGGCGGGCAGCAGGCGCGGTTCCAGGTGCTGCTGCTGGAGCTCTCCGGCGCGACGCTGCTGCTCCTCGACGAGCCGACGGACAACCTCGATCTCGAATCGGCGGAGGCGCTGGAGGAAGCGCTCACCCGGTTCGAGGGCACGGTGCTCGCCGTGACGCACGACCGCTGGTTCGCCCGCTCTTTAGATCGATTCCTGGTCTTCGAGGCTGACGGCGACGTCTACGAGTCGGATGCCCCGGTGTGGGACGAGCAACGCGTCGCGCGGGCGCGCTGACCCGGGACCACGGCATCCGGGACTTCCCGCGGGCCGGGTAGGCTGGACGGGTGAGCATGGACATCGAACTCGGCCGAGGCAAGCGTGCGCGTCGCGCGTACACGTTCGACGACATCGCGGTGGTACCGTCGCGGCGAACCCGGAACCCGGAAGACGTCTCGACCGGCTGGTCGATCGACGCCTACCAGTTCGACACCCCGATCATCGGTGCGCCGATGGACTCGGTCGTCAGCCCCAAGACGGCGATCATGTTGGGCAAGCTCGGCGGCCTCGGCGTGCTCGACCTCGAGGGCGTCTGGACGCGCTACGAAGACCCAGAGCCGCTGCTCGCAGAGATCGCCGGTCTTCCGTCCGCCAAGGCGACAGTGCGGATGCAGCAGCTGTACTCCGAGCCGATCAAGCCCGAGCTCATCAAGGCCCGCCTCGCCGAGATCCGCGAAGCGGGCGTCACGGTCGCGGGCTCCCTCACGCCGCAGCGCACCCAGGAGCTCTACGAGACCGTGGTCGCAGCCGGCGTCGACCTGTTCGTCATCCGCGGCACGACCGTCTCGGCCGAGCACGTCTCTAGCGTCGCAGAACCGCTGAACCTGAAGAAGTTCATCTACGACCTCGACGTCCCCGTGATCGTCGGCGGCGCAGCCACCTACACGGCGGCGCTTCACCTGATGCGCACTGGCGCGGCCGGTGTGCTCGTCGGATTCGGCGGGGGAGCGGCGTCCACCACTCGTGCGGTTCTCGGCATCCACGCCCCGATGGCGACCGCCGTCTCGGACGTCGCCGCAGCCCGCCGAGACTACCTCGACGAGTCGGGCGGACGCTACGTGCACGTGATCGCAGACGGCGGCGTCGGCACGTCCGGCGACATCGTCAAGGCGCTCGCCATGGGCGCGGATGCCGTCATGCTCGGCGTCGCGCTGGCGCGGGCGACAGATGCTCCCGGCCACGGCTTCCACTGGGGCCCTGAGGCGCACCACTCGCAGCTTCCCCGCGGCCGCCGCGTCGCCGTCGAAGGCATCGCGACGCTCGAGGAGATCCTCTACGGGCCCGCGCCGGTCGCAGACGGAACAGCGAACCTCATCGGGGCTCTGCGCAAGTCGATGGCGACCACCGGATACTCCGACCTCAAGGAGTTCCAGCGCGTCGAGGTCGTGCTCGCGCCGTACCACTCTTGATCAGCACGCCGCAGATCGTGACGACTTCGCAGGAGTTCCCGCCGACTCTTCGCGAGGTCATGCTGCGTCCGCGCTGGATCGGCGTGCTGGTGCTCGCGCTCGTCGTCGCCGGTGTCTTCGCGTTCCTCGGGCAGTGGCAGTTCGAGCGTGCCATCGACACCGAGCCGCCGCCCGCCGGGATCACAGAAGAGGTGCGACCGCTCACCGATGTCGTCGAGCCAGGGCAGTATCTGCCGGAGCCTCATGTCGGCCAGCGCGTCGAGACCACCGGCACCTGGGTCGCGGGCGACTTCCTGATCGTGTCCTCCCGCTTCAACGACGGCGAGGAAGGCTATTGGGTCACAGGGCAGTTCCGAGTCGGCGAGCGCACCTCGATCGCGGTCGCGGTCGGATGGGCTGCGGATCGCGAATCGGCGGATGCCGCGGCATCCGCTCTGGAGAAGAACGCCGCCGGCACTGAGGCGACGATCAGCGGCCGCGTGATCTCCGACGAGGGGCCCAGCCTGCCGCCCGCCGACGACCCGTTCGCGATGAACAGGATGTCTCCGGCCATGCTGCTCGGCCAGTGGCACGACACGGAGCAGCTGTCGGTCTACCGTCCCTACCTGGCCTCCGTCGAAGCACCGGAAGGACTCGTCGACATCGACTCGCCCGCGCCGGACGAACTGTCGACGGTCAATTGGCTGAACATCTTCTACGCGATCGAGTGGGCAGTGTTCGCCGGCTTCGCGTTCTACATCTGGTATCGCCTGGCGAAGGACCGCTGGGAGCTGGAAGTCGAAGCGTTCGAGGATCCTGCGTCGGATTGAGCGGCAGCCGCGCCGACGGAATGACGCTCTGGTTACCGATTGGCGAATTCCATTGAGGATGTCGGCCGTGCTCCGTATGCTCCTCAACATGTGTGTGCGCTGTGAGCACCACGACGGCGGCTTCACGAGAGCTGTCGTTCGAACCGACCGAGGAGACAGCACCGATGATGTCCGCCCCTGACGACCGGAACCTCAAGGTTTCCGCGTCGCATCGCACAGGCAGGGGCCACATCGGCACCCTCGCCGCGACCTGTGTCCTCGCCCTCGGCGCCGGCGCCCTGGTCGCCACTCCCGCTTTCGCTGACACAGCAGGCACGGGGGTGGTCATCAACGAGGCGTACCTGTCCGGCGGAAGCGCCGGAGCCGCCTTCACGAACAAGTTCGTCGAGCTCTACAACCCCACCGCGGCCGACATCGCGCTCGACGGCATGTCACTGCAGTACCGTTCCGCGACGGGGACCGGGAATTTCCATGGCGTCGCTCCACTGACCGGCGTGATCCCGGCCGGCGGTCACTTCCTCGTGCAGGGCAGCAGCAACGGCACAGCCGGTGCTGCTCTGCCGGCACCGGATGCCGTCACCACACTGACCCCGAGCGGCACCAACGGCACGCTCGCGCTGGTCGAGGGCACAGCCGCGGTGAGCCTCGCGCCCGGCTCCGTTGCGGGGGCCGACGGCGTCATCGACCTTCTCGGCTACGGCACGTCGAACACGTTCGAGACCGCCGCAGCGACACCGCCCGCCGGCAACACCGACGTGAAGTCGCTGAACCGCACGGACGGCGTCGACACCGACGACAACAGCGCCGACTTCACGCTCTCCGCCGAGATCACCCCGCAGGGCTCGGGGCTCACCGAGCCGACCGACCCGACGGACCCCACCGATCCGACGGATCCCGTCGACCCGACCGCGGCGTCGATCGCCGAGGTGCAGGGCACGACCGATGTCTCGCCGCTCGACGGCCAGACCGTCACGGTCGAGGGAATCGTCACCGGCGACTACCGCTTCGGCGGTTACAAGGGCATCTCGATCCAGACCGCGGGAAGCGGTGGAGCCACAGATGCCACCCCCGGAACATCCGACGGCGTCTTCGTGTATCTCGCCGACCACGCCACCACGCTGGAGATCGGCGACGTCGTCTCGGTCACAGGCGTCGTCGCGGAGAACTACGGACAGACGCAGATCAGTCCGCAGGCGCCCGAAGACATCGCCGTCGTCACCCCCGGTTTCGGCGTTCCCGCAGTCACACCGCTGCCTGACTCTGTTGTCGGCGCAGACCGCGAGGCGTACGAGAACATGTTCGTCGCCCCTGCCGGCGAGTACCGTCTGGCATCCAGTCACCAGCTGTACAACTTCGGCACTCTGTGGCTGAACCCAGGCGACCTCAACGTCAAGAGCACGGAGACGACCCGCCCCGGTGCGGATGCCGACGCCATCGCGGCCGCGAATCGCGCCGAGCGCATCCTGCTCGACGACGGCTGGTCCATGCAGATCTCCAACGCTGCTCACACCGGTGAACAGCCCTATTTCACGACCGACACCGTCGTGCGAAACGGCGATGTGGTCGACTTTGCCCAGACCGGCTACGTGCTGCAGTACGGCTTCGAGGACTGGCGTCTGCAGCCGGTCATCGCGATCGACGACGCGAGCGACGCGGCGTACAAGGCGTCGTTCACCGCCGAGAATCCGCGCACCGATACGGCACCCGAGGTCGGCGGCGACGTGCAGGTCGGCGCGTTCAACGTCTTCAACTACTTCACGACGCTGCAGAGTGAGAACTCCGAAGCACGCGGTGCGAAGACGGCAGAGCTGTTCGCCACGCAGAAGTCGAAGATCGTCACGGCGATCAACGAGCTCGATGCGGATGTCGTCGCGCTCATGGAGATCGAGAACTCGATCCACTTCGGAAAGCCGGTTGACACGGCACTGGCCGATCTGGTCGACGGACTCAACGCGGATGCCGGCTCCGATGTGTGGGACTACGTCCCGACGCCCGAGGCGCTGCTGACGACCGACACCGACGTGATCACGAACGCGATCATCTACAAGACCGATGCCGCCACTCCCGTGGGCGACAGCGCCACAGTGGTCGACGAGACCGTGTGGGACAACGCCCGCGAGCCGATCGCGCAGACCTTCGATCTCGACGGCAGGATCGTCTCCGTCGTCGCGAACCACTTCAAGTCGAAGTCGGGCGACGGCGACGAGCCGGCTGACGGTCAGGGCCACTTCAACGCCGACCGCACCAGTCAGGCGCAGTCGCTGCTCGACTTCACTGAGACGCTGGCAGAGACCAGCGGAAGCGAAGACATCCTGCTGTTGGGCGACTTCAACGCCTACAGTCAGGAAGACCCGATCGACGTGTTCGCGCAGGCCGGCTGGACCGACCTCGTGGCCGCGGCCGATGCGGGATACACGTACACGTTCGACGGTGAACTCGGCTCGCTCGACCACGCGATCTCGTCGCCCTCTCTCACCGAGTCGGTCACCGGCACCGGTGTGTGGGGAATCAACTCCGCCGAGTGGAGCGATCGGGGATACTCGTTCGGCGCGGCCGAGGCCGGCACGCCGTTCCGCTCGAGCGACCACGATCCGGTGATCGTCGGGCTGTCCAGCGAGATCCCGCCGGTCAGCATCGACATCGTCACGATCAACGACTTCCACGGTCGGATCGAGGCAGACGGCGTCGCAGCCGGAGCTGCGGTGCTCGCGGGTGCCGTGAACTCGGTGCGCGCGGCGAACCCGAACACGATCTTCGCCGCCGCCGGCGACCTCATCGGAGCATCCACGTTCACGTCGTTCATCAACGACGACAACCCGACGATCGACGCGCTGAACGCCGCCGGTCTCGATGTGAGCGCGGCCGGAAACCACGAGTTCGATCAGGGCTGGGAAGACCTCCGCGATCGCGTGCAGGATCGTGCGGACTGGGAGTACATCTCCTCGAACGTCTTCCTCACCGAGACCGGTGAGACGGCGCTCGCCCCGGCGTGGGTCACCGAGATGGACGGCGTCGACGTCGGCTTCATCGGTGCGGTCACGGAAGAGCTCGACTCGCTCGTGTCGCCCGAGGGCATCGCCGATCTCGAGGTGCGCGGCATCGTCGACTCGGTGAACGCCGTCGCGGACAACCTCACCGACGGTGACACCGCCAATGGCGAGGCCGATGTGCTGATCCTTCTCGTGCACGAGGGCGCCACGTCCACCGACGTCGCGAGCATCACGCCCGATTCGGCACTCGGTGAGGTCGTCGCCGGCGTCGACGACAGCGTGAGCGCGATCGTCTCGGCGCACACCCATCTCCCGTACAACCACGTCATCGACGGCCGCCCGGTCATCTCGGCCGGTCAGTACGGCGAGAACTTCGGTCTGATGAACCTTAAGGTCGATCCCGACACCAAGGAGCTGCTCTCGATCACGAACGAGATCAAGCCGCTCACGAAGACCGAGAAGGACCCGGTAACCGGCAAGGACGTCATCTCCCCGCTGTACGACGCCGACGGCGAAGTGCAGGCGATCGTCGACGCGGCCAAGGCCGAGGCCGACATCCTGGGCGCTGAGCCGGTGGGTGCGATCACCGGCGATTTCAACCGTGCGCGTCAGAGCGACGGTGCGGAGAACCGCGGTGGCGAGTCGACCATCGGCAACTTCGTCGCAGACGTGCACAAGTGGGCGACCGGCGCGGACATCGCGATCATGAACCCTGGCGGAATCCGCGCGAACCTCACCTATGCGTCGTCGGGGGCATCCGACCCTGACGGCAACGTGACGTTCCGCGAAGCCGCGACGGTGCAGCCGTTCGCCAACACGCTGGTCACGCTGAACCTCACCGGCGCGCAGGTGAAGTCGGTGCTGGAGGAGCAGTGGCAGCCGGAGGAGGCGAGTCGTCCGTTCCTGAAACTCGGCCTCTCAGAGGGTCTGCAATACACGTACGACCCGACAGCGGCAGCAGGGGAGCGGATCACTTCGATCACCTTGAACGGAGAGCCGATCGATCCTGACGCGTCGTATGTCGTCGCGGCCAACTCGTTCCTCGCAGCCGGTGGAGACAACTTCGTCACCTTCGCGGAGGGCACGGGCAAGGCCGACACCGGGAAGATCGACCTGCAGTCGACTGTCGACTGGTTCGACGCCAACGGCACGGCTTCGCCCGACCTCGCCCAGCGCGCGGTCGGTGTGACGCTGAGCGACGCGGATGCCGATGGCTACAACGCCGGGGATGAGGTCAAGATCGACCTGTCGTCGCTCGCGTTCAGCGGCGGAGACGCCGCACCCGCCGAGGTCACCGTCTCGCTCGGAGAAACGGTTCTCGCCACGGGCGCGGTCGACCCGACGATCGTCGACACCACGGATGAGGCAGGGCGCGCGAGCCTGACCTTCACTGTTCCTGACGACGTGTTCGGGGAGCAACAGCTCACTGTCGCCACCGCGGACGGGACGAATGTGCAGGTGCCGTTCACGATCACCGGCGACGATGGCGACGGCGAGTTCGTCGGCACCATCGAGGTCAGGGCGAAGACGGTCAGCGCGGGCAAGAACCTCACCGTCACCGGTGCCGAGTTCGAGCCCGGTGAGACCGTGGCGATCTCGCTCGAGTCGAAGAGGGGCAAAGTCGTCGCACTCGGTACCGCCGTCGTGGATGAGAGCGGGAGCTTCACCAGCTCGCTCACGGTTCCCAAGAAGACGGATGCCGGCAAGTACACGGTCATCGTCGCTCAGGAAGACGGTGACCAGGCCACCGGTACCGTCACCGTCAACCGCGGTGGCGGGGGCGGCGTCGTCCGCGACATCCTCGACTGGGTGTGGGACCTCATCACCGGCTGGTTCTGACCCGCTGACGCACGGAGGCCGTCGGGAGTGATCCCGGCGGCCTCCGTCGTGTGCCGGATCAGGCGCCTCCTTCCCACTGGAAGCCGTCCGGGTCGGTGACCTCGCCCAGTGACCCCTGGATCGTGATGCGGTGCGATCCCGACCCCTCGGCGGGGATGTCGACGGACTTGGCGAGCGCTGCGCGCTTGTACAGCCCCAGGCCGATCGAGCTCTCTGAAGTCTTGAAGTCGACGTAGCTGCCGAAGCTCTTGCCGACGGGAATGCCCCGCTCGACGTAGAACGCCTTGCTGGCTTTGACGTCGTCGACGCCGAGCAGCAGCACGATGCTGTCGATCGTGCGGGTCGGCGGTGCGGTGTCCTTCTTAGACGAGGTGGCGATGTTCCACACTGCGCCGTCCGGCGCCTGGACCGCGCCGCCGAAGCCCCACAGCGACTTGGCTGCGGGCTTGGTCGCGGTGGCGCCGGCGACGATCGCGTCGCCGAGCAGCAGCTGCGCGTTCGCGGGTTGCGACACGATGAGCGAGAGCGTGTATCCGCGGAACCCGGAGGTCGCGGCATCCGACTGACGAAGGCGGAGCCGGTCGCCGAGCGAGAACGCTTGCGCGTAGAACACTTCGGCGGCCGACAGGTCGGCGACTTCGAGTGTGATGCTTTCGATGGTGTCCATATGCTCCACGCTACGAACGGACCGCCCGGTGCGCTTCTTGATTCCTGCTCGATGCGTGACGACCGAGCTCATGGCGAGCCCCGGGTAGACTTGACTGCATGCCAGAACCGAAAGCTGCCTCCTTCCCGAAGATCCGCGGGGCGCTGAAGTTCTATCAGATCGCATCCATCATCACGGGTGTCATGCTGCTTCTGCTGCTGGCCGAGATGATCTTGAAGTACAGCCCCACGCACGTCGAGCTGTTCGCCGGTGGCTCCGGAGGCCTCCTCTGGTTCGCGCCGGTCATCGTCGGCGAGGCATGCCAGTGGTTCTCCCTCTTCGTGCCGGGCGGAATGGGCTGCGATCTCGTCTCCGCTGGTGACGGTGCGAACCTGTCGCTGTTCATCCTCGTGGCGCACGGCTGGTTCTATGTCGTGTACCTCTTCGCGGTGTTCCGCCTGTGGAGCCTGATGCGCTGGCCGTTCAGCCGTTTCATCACGCTCGCGCTCGGTGGCGTCATCCCGGCGCTCTCGTTCATCATGGAGGCCAAGGTCTCCCGCGAGGTCAGGGCGTACCTCGCTTCACATGAGGCGGCCACAGCCGCCACGACCTCAGAAACCCAGGAGGCAGCGCGATGAGCGCCGACACCGCACAGCGTCCCGTCCTCGTCGTCGATTTCGGCGCGCAGTACGCGCAGCTCATCGCCCGCCGCGTCCGCGAGGCGGGCGTCTACAGCGAGATCGTGCCGCACACGGCGAGCGCCGCCGACATCGCCGAGAAGAATCCGGTCGCTCTCATCCTCTCCGGCGGGCCCTCGTCGGTCTACGAGGAGGGTGCGCCCGCGCTCGACGGCGACATCTTCGACCTCGGCGTCCCGACACTCGGCATCTGCTACGGATTCCAGGTCATGGCCCGCGCACTCGGTGGCGAGGTCGCCAACACCGGTCTCCGCGAGTACGGTGCGACGGATGCTGTGCTCGCAGGCTCCGGCGGCGTACTGCTCGGCGGACAGCCGGACACCCAGAACGTGTGGATGAGCCATGGCGATCAGGTCGCCCGCGCGCCGGAGGGCTTCGAGGTCCTCGCCTCCACCGCTGACACACCCGTCGCGGCCTTCGGGAGTGCCGAGAAGCGCTTCTACGGCGTGCAGTGGCATCCGGAGGTCAAGCACTCCGATCACGGCCAGGAGGTCATCGAGAACTTCCTGCACAAGGCTGCGGGCCTGGCATCCGACTGGAACAGCGGCAACGTCATCGAAGAGCAGGTCGCCCGCATCCGCGAGCAGGTCGGCTCCGCCCGGGTCATCTCCGCACTCTCCGGCGGTGTCGACTCTGCGGTGTCGACGGCCCTCGTGCACAAGGCGATCGGCGACCAGCTCACCGCGGTGTTCGTCGATCACGGACTGCTCCGCAAGGGGGAGCGAGAGCAGGTCGAGCAGGACTACGTCGCCTCGACCGGAGTGCGTCTCATCACGGTGGATGCAGCCGACACGTTCCTCGGCCATCTGAAGGGTGTCAGCGATCCAGAGCAGAAGCGCAAGATCATCGGGCGCGAGTTCATCCGCGCGTTCGAGAAGGTGCAGCTCGACCTGGTCACCGAGGCCAAGGCCGAGGGCGAGCCGATCAAGTTCCTCGTGCAGGGCACGCTCTACCCCGACGTGGTCGAGTCGGGCGGCGGCACCGGCACGGCGAACATCAAATCGCATCACAACGTCGGTGGGCTCCCAGAAGACCTCGACTTCGAGCTCATCGAGCCGCTGCGCACGCTGTTCAAGGACGAGGTGCGCCAGATCGGCCGTGACCTCGGCCTCCCGGAGGCGATCGTCGGACGGCAGCCGTTTCCGGGGCCAGGCCTCGGCATCCGCATCGTGGGTGAGGTCACCGCTGACCGCCTCGAGATTCTGCGCGAGGCCGACGCCATCGCCCGCGAAGAGCTGACCAAAGCCGGCCTCGACAACGAGATCTGGCAGTGCCCCGTGGTGCTGCTCGCCGACGTGCGCTCGGTGGGCGTGCAGGGTGACGGCCGCACCTACGGTCACCCGATCGTGCTGCGCCCGGTCTCCAGCGAAGACGCCATGACGGCCGACTGGACCCGCCTTCCCTACGATGTGCTGTCCAAGATCTCGAACCGGATCACCAACAGCGTGCGCGATGTGAACCGCGTGGTACTCGACGTCACGTCCAAGCCGCCGGGGACGATCGAGTGGGAGTGATGTGGACGGGGTCGCGCTAGATTCCGTGCTGCCGGGGGCGGAGTACCTCGTGCTCTCCAGCCGGCTGGTCCCCGACCTCGACGGGGGCTATACGATCGCGACGCTTTCGCGCGCGCGGCAGCTCGCCGCAGCCGGCGTCGCCGACGGTGCCGGCCCGCTGCTGCTCACCTTCGACCCGGCGGATGCCGCATCCCACGCCGCACAGCGGGCGACGTTCGCGCGACGCGGGGCGATCGCGGATCCGGCGCGCATGCGCAACCTGTTCGATGAGGCGGTGGGTGCCGCGGGCGGTGCCGCCGCGTGGCTGCGCGATACCGCATCCGCAGACCTGACGATGCGCGCGCCCGACCGTGAGTATCGCGTGCTGCGAGATGCGGAGGATAGGCCGTTCGTGGCGCTGCCGGTGATACCGGGCGATCCCGACTGGCACCTCACTGAAGAACCGGTGCTCATCTACGACGAGACCGCACGGGTGATCGGCGGGGTGGCCGGATTCCGCGGCCTGTACAACGCGTGGCTGCACGAGGTCACGGCGGCGTTCGGTCACACACCGATCGTGGTCATCTGCGAATCGCGACAGCTGGGGGAGCTGATCGCCGACTGGGACGACCCCCGCGTGCGCATCATCCACACGATCCACACCATGCATCTGGAGCCCCCCTACACTCCGGATGCCGCCATGAATGCCCTGTGGACGCGCTGGTTCGCGCTTGCGGATCGCTTCGACGCCGTGGCGTGGCCGACCAGGACCCAGCGGGATGACGTCGCCCGGCGGTTCGGCGAACGGATCCGCAACGTCGTGATCCCCAACGCGGCGCCCGTTCCCGGAGCAAGGTCGGTCGAGCGTGAGCCTGGGCTCGTCGTGGTGCTCGGACGCCTGGCGCCTGGTAAACGCGTCGACCATTCGATCCGCGCATTCCTCGCAGCGGACGTCACCGGATCCCGTATGGAGATCTGGGGTGGGGGAGCGGAGCACGACGCGCTGCAGATGCTGATCGACGAACTCGGCGCCGGTTCGCGCGTCATGCTCGCCGGCCATACGGATGCGCCGGGGCGAGTGCTCGACCGTGCGTCCGTCGTGGTCACGTCCACGGCGTTCGAGGGGCAGGGGCTGTCGATCCTCGAGGCGCTGCTGCACGATGTGCCGGTGGTCGCGTACGACGTGCGTTACGGGCCGGGCGACCTGTTGGGCGCCGGCGGCGGAATCCTCGTGCCCGATGGCGATGAGGCCGCGCTCGCCGAAGCGGTGCGTGCGGTCCTGACCGACCGTGAGCTGTATGACCGTCTGGTCGCCGAGGCGCCGGTCGCGGCATCCGCATGGAGTGCGGAGCGCGCGACCGAGGCGTTCGCGGCCACCGTGCGCGAGGTCCTCGCCGCACCACCTCGCCGCTGATTCAGAACTTTTCTCCGCAGATGTCGATCTGAGTCTTTCCCGTTCGACGTCTTAGTGAGAGGGTCGAAAACGATCCCCCGAACCAAGGAGAAGAACATGAAGTTCATGCTGATCATGCGTGCGGATGACTCGGGTATCGATGCATACAAGGAGATCCCGTTCGAGCAGATCATCGAGGCGATGGGCAAGTACAACGAGTCGATGATGAAGGCAGGAGTGCTGCTCGCGGGCGAGGGCCTCACCGACGCTGCAGAAGGCTTCGTCGTCGACTTCTCGGCAGAGGCGCCGCTCGTCACAGACGGCCCTTACGGCGAGACGAAGGAGCTCTTCAACGGGTTCTGGATCATCGAGGTCTCGACACGCGAGGAAGCAGCGGAGTGGGCGAAGCGCGCACCGCTCGGACCGGGCGCTTTCCTCGAAGTGCGTCGCGTCACCGAGATGGAGGACTTTCCGGCCGACAACGAGTGGATACAGAAGGAAGAGGGCTGGCGCGAAGAGCAGGCGCAGCGCGCTCAGCAGTGAGACCGCATGGCAGTGACATGACCGGTCCCGACCCGCATGACGTCACGGAGCGCTCCACCAGCAGTGTGGAGCGCTCCGTCGCCGCGGTCTGGCGCATCGAATCGGCGAAGATCGTCGCGACGCTCACCCGCATGGTCGGTGACTTCGG
Organism: Microbacterium sp. AK031; assembly: GCF_024807145.1. GTDB lineage: Bacteria > Actinomycetota > Actinomycetes > Actinomycetales > Microbacteriaceae > Microbacterium. The sequence goes on from NZ_JANUCA010000001.1 coordinate 101,401, forward strand.
GCAGGCCGAAGACCTCGCCCAGGAAGCGCTCATAGATGCGCTGAAGCAGTGGCCGACGGAGGGCGTGCCGCGCAACCCTGCGGCCTGGCTCACTGCGGTCGCGAAACGCAAGGCGATAGATGGCTGGCGCCGGCAGGAGCGTCTCGATGATCGGCTGGCCGTGATCGCGCATGACCTCGAGCGCGAACTTGCGGAGGATGCGGACGCCGACCCCTGGGATCCCGATATGATCGATGACGACGTGCTGCGGCTGGTGTTCGTGTCGTGCCACCCGGTCCTTTCCCGCGAGGCGCGGGTCGCATTGACCCTGCGCGTGGTCGCAGGTCTCAGCAGCGAGCAGATCGCACGGGCGTTCCTGGTGCCCGTCGCCACGATTCAACAGCGCATCGTGCGCGCGAAGAAGACGCTGGCCGCCGCGAATGTGCCCTTCGAGGTGCCGCCGCGCGAGGAGTACGCGGAGCGGTTGAGTGCGATCTTCGGCGTGCTCTATCTGATCTTCAACGAAGCTCACGCCGCCAGCAGCGGCTCGGACTGGATGCGTCCAGAACTCGGTGACGAGGCCGTCCGCCTCACCCGCGTGCTCACGGCTCTCGTCCCGACAGAGCGCGACGCACACAGCCTGCTCGCTTTGATGGAGCTCACCGCCGCACGTTTTCCTGCTCGGGTGGACGCGAACGGTGATCCTGTGCTGCTCGCCGATCAGGATCGGTCACGGTGGGATCGAGGGCGCATCTCCCGCGGCCGTGCCGCGCTGGCCGCGGCCGACGGCCTCGGCGGGGGCCGCACGGCGTACGGGCTGCAGGCGGCGATCGCCGAATGCCACGCGGTCGCCGCATCGGTGGAGGACACCGACTGGGACCGCATCGTGGTGCTCTACGAGGCGCTGGGGCGCATCGCGCCCTCGCCTGTCATCGATTTGAACAGGGCTGCGGCCGTCGCGATGGCCACTGGCCCGGCATCCGCTCTGCACATCATCGACCAGCTCGCGGCGTCCGATGCGCTGAGGGGATATCACCTGCTGCCCGCGACGCGTGGCGAGATGTTGCTTCGCCTCGGACGTAGAGAAGAGGCCCGTTCCGAGTTCGCCACGGCCGCGAGACTCGCGGGCAACGAACGGGAACGGGCCCTTCTGGAGGCGAAAGCCTCCGAGTAGTCAGATCTAGTCGCGGACCCTGTCGCCGCGGCCCACGATCAGACCATAGATCAGCAACACGATGATCGCGCCGCCGATCGCGAGAGCCCACGTGGACAGGCTCCAGAACTCGTTGAGGCCGACGCCGAAGAGCATTCCGCCGATCCAGCCGCCGAGCATGGCTCCGACGACACCGAGGAGGAGCGTGACGAGCCATCCGCCACCCTGCTTACCCGGCAGGATCAGTTTCGCGATCGCTCCGGCGATCAATCCGAGGATAAGAAATGCGAGGAAACCCATGAGACAATCCCCTTTCTGCTGCGGTGAAGTAACTATGCTCCTGACTCCGCATAAAAACCACCCCCTTGCGCGCGTGTCGTGAATATGGGAAAGGCCCCATCTCCGAAGAGATGGGGCCTTTCTGCATATATCGCAGCGGTCAATTACTGCCGCGGGCGATGGCGATGATGCGCAGGATCTCGACGTAGAGCCAGACGACCGTGACCATGATGCCGAAGCCGCCGACCCAGCCGTAAACGCGGGGTGCGCCGTTGCGCACGCCCTGCTGGATCTGATCGAAATCGAGCACCAGCGAATAGGCCGCCATGAATACGACGAGCACTCCGATGATGAGGCCGAGCGGAATACCCATGATCTCGACGCTGCGCAGTCCGAATGCATTCTGGTTCACGCCGGTCCACATGAGGACGAGGTTCAGCAGCGAGAAGGCGAGGTAGCCGACCATGGCGATCATGAAGATCTTGGTCATCTTCTTGGACGCGCGGATCTTGCCGCTCGCGAAGAGCGCCAGGGTCACACCGACGACGGCGACGGTCGCGAGAGTGGCCTGCACGACGATGCCGGGGTAGAGGAGTTCGAAGAAGGCCGAGATGCCACCGACGAAAACACCCTCGAATGCCGCATAGGCGAAGATCAGCGCGGGGCGCACCTTCTTACGGGAGGTGAAGGTGATGATCATGGCGAGAACGAAGCCGCCGAGACCACCGACGATCATCGGAAGCATCGATACGCCGGCCCTCGGGTCGACGCTGACGCCGCCCAGTGTCCACACCCAGCCGACGACCGCTGTGACCAGCAGAATCGCGAAGAGACCCGCGGTCTTCCAGACGGTGTCCTCGACGCTCATGCGGTCGGTCTCGATGGCGCCTGCCGGCGGTGCGGCGTACATTCCTTCGAGCTGTGCGTTGGCGGCAGCATCCATGCCCGCGTGTGCCAGCGATGCAGTCTGCGCGCCCTGGGCGCCAGCCGCGCCGGGATAGGTCGCGACGTTCCGCGGATCCTGCTTCTGGAACGCCGGGTTGTTGAATGCGAAATTGCTCATGGTGGGCCTCACTCCGAGTGGGTCTTAAGGTCGCTTTCCTCAACGATACCCGGGCTTTGTGATGTATGGGGTGTTCTACGCTGAGAGCATGCCCAGGAGGTCACCGCTCGTCATCGGCCATCGTGGAGCACCCGGTTACCGGCCGGAGCACAGTCGGTCCTCGTATGAACTCGCCCTCGCGATGGGTGTGGACGCGGTCGAACCCGACATCGTGGCCACGAAGGACGGCATGCTGGTCGTGCGTCACGAGAACGAGATCTCCGGCACCACGGATGTGGCAGATCATCCGGAGTTCGCCGATCGCAAGACGACCAAGCGCGTCGACGGGCAGGCGCTGACGGGGTGGTTCACCGAAGACTTCACCTGGGACGAGATCGCCACCCTGCGCACGACGGAGCGAATTCCGGCAGTGCGTGCAGCGAGCGCGACCTTCAACGGCGGGCAGGGTGTGCTGCGGTTGACGGATGTGCTCGACATCGTGCGCGACGCCTCTGCCGAGCACGGCCGCGAGATCGGGGTCGTGCTCGAGATCAAGCATGCCACCTATTTCGCCGGCATCGGGTTGGATCTGGTGCCCATGATCGTCCGCGACCTTCAGGCGGCAGGTTGGGCCGAAGGAGAGCTTCCCCTGATCATCGAGGCTTTCGAGCCCACAGTCCTCGCGCAGCTGCGCGACAGGGACATACCCGCGTCCTACATCTATCTCATCGAGGCATCCGGTCGTCCGTACGATCAGCTCGTTGCGCACGGCAAGGCCGCCGCCACGTACAAGGCGACGGTCACGCCGCAGGGACTGGACGCACTGGTCGGAGAGGTCGACGGCATCAGCGTCAACAAGCGGATGCTGTTGGCCAAGGGCAACACGATCGTCGCCGATGCGCACGCAAGGGGCCTGAAGGTGTTCACCTGGACGGCGCGACCTGAGAACTCCTTCCTCGCTGCAGAGTTCCGCGGTGACGGCGGCAAGTCGGCATTCGGCGACTACGAGTCGGAGTGGACGGTCTTGGCGGACTCCGGCATCGATGGGGTGTTCGTGGACCATCCCGATCTCGGAGTCGCATTCTTCCGCAGCTGAACACGCGTGCACGCTCGGATACGAGCGCTTGTCGGCCATGGCCCGTTCACGCGGGGTACACCTTCCCGACTCAGAAATTTAAGCGCGACTCGATGGTCTGGACGCATCCCGTCCCTCTTCTGACCCTGGAGTCACATGTCTCGCCTGCAACGCGGGTTCGCGACGACGGCAGTGTGCGCGATGAGCGCCACCCTGCTGCTCGCCGTCCCCACCTCTGCCCTCGGCGCCACTGCTGTTGATGCCGAGGCGCCACTCGGCGTACGGATCAACGAAGTCGTGTCCAACAGCGGCAGCCCCGACGATTGGATCGAGTTCTACAACCACTCCGACGCTGACGTCGACCTGAGCGGGTACATCGTCCAGGACAACAGCGAGAAGAACCCGTATACGTTCCCCGAGGGGACGATCGTGACGCCTGGCGAGTATCTCGTCATCGACACGCTGTCCGATTCCGGAGAGGGCGACTTCGACTTCGGGCTCGGCAAGGGCGACAGCGTGCGCGTGTTCGCACCTGGCGACGCCAATGGCGCTGAGCCTCTGCTGCAGACGACCTGGCCCGAAGGCACGCATGCTGTGCCGAGCTGGGGCGCGCAGGATGTGAACGGCGAGCTGGTCTGGGGCATCACGGCCGCCTCGACGAAGGGCACGGAGAACACCTTCGAGGTGGTTCCTGAAGAACCCGAGGAGCCGGAGGAGCCGGTCGCCGGTTCGGTCTTCATAAACGAGGTCGACTCGCAGCCCGCTGACTGGGTGGAGTTCTACAATCCGGGCGAGACGGCATTCGACGTGTCGGAATACGAGATCCGCGACAACTCCGATGACCACCGCTGGCAGTTCGCGCCCGGCACCTCGATTCCCGCAGGCGGGTTCCTGGTCGTCGAGGAGGGCACGATCGGCATCGTCGACGGCGTCGAGACGGCATTCCGCGACCCGATCGGCATCGGCTCGGCCGACCGCATCCGGCTGTTCGACACATCCGGTGCACTCATCGACGACACCCAGCCGTGGGAGGGGCACGCCGCGATCGACGGCGACTTCGCCGCGGCGACGCTCGCCCGCTGCATCGACGGCGAGGGTGCCTTCGCGCTCGCGACGCCGACATCCGGAGCGTCCAACGCCTGCGCGCTCCCTGCAGTCGTGATCAATGAGATCGAGTCGAACGGCGACGCCACCGACTGGGTCGAGGTGTACAACGCGGGTACGGCTGCCGTCGACATCTCCGGCTGGACCGTGATGGACGACAAGCCGGCCGGTCACGAGGCCGAGACCACGCCGCTGCCTGCAGGCACGCTGCTCGCGGCAGGCGGATACTTCGTGTTCGACCAGCCGACGAACTTCGTGTTCGGCCTCGGTGGCGGTGACACCGTCACGGTGCGCGATGCGAACGGCACGACCGTCGACGAGCACGTCTACGCGGACCATGCGAACGGCGTCTGGGCGCGCTGCGGCGGCGAGTTCGTGGATGTCCCCGTCTCGACCAAAGCCGTGGTGAACGACTGCGAAGGCGGCGGTGACGGCGGCGGTGAGATCGACCTCGCCACGTGGCCCGGATCCGCAGACGTGCGGGTGTTGGACACCGCGCCGATGTTCCTCGAGGACGGCTCGGGTCTCGACATCCAGGAGACCGCGGACGGCACCTTCCTCTGGGCGGTGGACAACGGCGAGGGACGCATCTGGAAGCTGAAGGCCGCAGCCGACGGTTCGGTCTCGATGGTCGACGGCTGGGCAGCGGGCAAGCGCGTGCGCTTCCAGAAAGACGCCGAGAACCCCGGCGCCGCAGGTCCCGACACCGAGGGGATCACGACCGACGCCGACGGCCTTGTCTATGTCGCATCCGAGCGCGACAACAGTGCCAAGGGCGTCAACGAGAACAAGATCCTGCAGGTCGACCCGAACGGTCCGGGCCCCGATCTCGTGGCACTGACCGAATGGGATCTCACCGCTCTGTTGCCCGCCGTCGGTGCGAACCTCGGCATCGAGGCGGTCGAGTGGGTGCCGGATGCCGCGCTCACTGGCAAGCTCTTCGATGACGAGGCCCAGGCGGCTTACGACCCGGCTGAGTACGCCGGCAAGAACGCGGGCCTCTTCTTCGTCGCGGTCGAGGACAACGGCGGCGTGTACGCGTTCGCGCTGAGCGCCGACGGCTCGGCGCAGCTCGTCTCGACGATCGACCCGGGTCTTGCAGGCGTCATGGCGCTCGACTACGACTCGGTGCTCGGCGTGATGTGGGCTGTGTGCGATGACGGATGCCACGGGGCGTCGGCGCAGATCACGCTCAACGGCACGGCAGAGCCCGGCATCGCTCACTTCGCGCGCGCAGCGGGCCTGCCCGACATCAACAACGAGGGCTTCGCGACGGCGCCGGCCTCGCTCGCCTCGAACGGTCAGCGTCCGGTGTGGTGGTTCGCCGATGGCTTCGCCTCCGAGGCGCTGCGCACCGGCACTCTGCCGGCTGCAGCCGGTGGTGGCGAGGGGCCGGGCGAAGGACCGGGTGAGGGTTCGGGAGAGGGCACCGGCGGTTCCGGTGACGGTGAAGGCCGACCGGGCGCAACGGAAGAGGCCGCCGGTGGCGCTGGGCTCGCGACCACGGGCGCGGAACTCCCGGTGGGCGCCCTCGTGCTCGCGTTGGGACTCTTGATTGCGGGAGCAGTGTCCGCAGCCGTGCGACGGCGGCGTCACGCGGCCTGAATGCCGAAGGCGCGTGGAGCAGGACGCTCCACGCGCCTTCGGTATCCGCTCCGACTGGTCAGCGCTTCGAGTCGAACGGGCCTCTGCGGGTCGAGACGATCTCCTTGCCGAGCGGCATGAGTGAGATCGGCACCATCTTGAAGTCGGCGATGCCCATCGGGATGCCGATGATCGTGATGCACAACGCGATGCCCGAGACGATGTGAGCGATCGCGAGCCACCAGCCCGCGAGCACGACCCAGATCACGTTGCCGAGGAAGGCGCCGATGCCGCTCTTGGGCTTCTCGACGATCTGGCGACCGAACGGCCAGAGAGCGTAGCCGGCGATGCGGAACGAGGCGATGCCCCAGGGGATCGTGACGATCAGGATGCACAGGATGATGCCCGCGAGCATGTAGCCCAGGAACAGCCAGAATCCCGACAAGACCAGCCAGATGACGTTGAGGATCGTGCGCATGAGGCCGATTGTGGCAGTCCCAGCCGGGAGTGCGCTGGATGCACGTGCGCTGTATGAGTGAGGGTTCAACGTCGGTGGCGCGGCTTAGACTCAATAGGTCATGACCGAAGCTCTCATCGTCCCCGGATCGACCGGCCCCCGCTCTTCCGGCGCGGAGGGGCAAGACGACCTCCTCGCCGGGCTGAATCCGCAGCAGCTCGAGGCCGTCACTTATCGCGGCCCGGCGCTGCTCATCGTCGCGGGTGCCGGTTCGGGCAAGACCAGCGTGCTCACGCGCCGCATCGCCTCGCTGCTCCGAGGGCGGGAAGCCTGGCCGAGCCAGATCCTCGCGATCACGTTCACCAACAAAGCTGCGGGCGAGATGCGCGAGCGCGTCGTCGATCTCGTCGGTGACGCCGCTCGCGGTATGTGGATCTCGACGTTCCACTCCGCCTGCGTGCGCATCCTTCGCCGTGAGGCCGACCAGTTCGGCTTCACGAAGTCGTTCACGATCTACGACTCCGGTGACTCGCGCGCGTTGATCAAGCGGCTGGTGAAGGAGCACGAGGCAGATGCGTACGGCCTGACTCCGGCATCCACGCAGTCGCGCATCTCGAAGCTCAAGAACGAGCTGTCCGACGCCGAGTCGTTCGCCCGCCAGGCCAATATGTCCGACCCCGCCGAGCGGAAGTTCGTCGAGATCTTCTCCGACTACCAGCGGCAGCTGCGCAAGGCCAACGCGTTCGACTTCGACGACCTCATCGGCCAGACCGTGTTCCTCTTCCGGGCGTTTCCGAAGGTCGCCGACACCTACCGTCGCCGGTTCCGGCACATCCTCGTCGACGAATACCAGGACACCAACCACGCCCAGTACGCACTCATTCACGAGCTCACGCGCCCCGTCTCGGCCGACGCTCCCGATCCATATGCCTCTAACGGCATGATGATCTTCGAACCCGAGACGACTCCCGAGCTCGCGGGGGCATCACTCACGGTGGTCGGCGACTCGGATCAGTCGATCTACGCGTTCCGCGGGGCGGACATCCGCAACATCAGCGAGTTCGAACGCGACTTCCCCGGGGCGCGCGTCGTGCTGCTCGAGCAGAACTACCGCTCGACGCAGAACATCCTCTCGGCGGCGAACGCCGTGATCGGCAACAACTTCGATCGCAAGGACAAGAAGCTCTGGAGTGACAGGGGAGCGGGCGACAAGATCGTCGGGTTCACCGGCTACTCGCAGCACGATGAGGCGCAGTTCGTCGCCGACGAGGTCGAGGCGCTGCACCGCTCCGGCATGCCCTACTCCGAGATGGCGGTGTTCTACCGCACGAACTCGCAGTCGCGCGCGCTGGAGGAGATCTTCATCCGCTCGGCCGTGCCGTACAAGATCATGGGCGGCACGAAGTTCTACGAGCGCGCCGAGATCAAAGACGCCATGGCGTATCTCATCGCGGTCGCGAACCCCGCCGACGAGATGTCGGTGCGACGCATCCTCAACAAGCCGCGTCGTGGCATCGGCGATGTGACCGAGACTGCGATCGCGCGCTTCGCCGAGGATCACGGCATCTCGTTCCGCGAGGCGCTGGCGGTGCCTGGCCAGCTCGGCGTCGGCCCGAAGATCCAGGCGGGCATCGGCCAGCTGGATGCTGTGCTGAAAGAAGCGACGGAGATCCTGCTGCCGTCGTCCGGCGAGGTGCCGCCGTCGACCTCCGTGGCTGAGGGTCTCACGCTGCTGCTCGCGAAGAGCGGCTACCTCGATGCGCTGCGCGCAAGTCGTGATCCCCAAGACGAAGCGCGTGTCGAGAACCTCGATGAGCTGGTCGCCGTCACCCGCGACTTCGCACGCAACAACCCCGACGGCACGATCGTCGACTTCCTCACCGAGGTCGCTCTGGTCGCCGACGCCGATGATCTGGACGACGAATCCGGTTCGGTGTCGATGATGACGATGCACACCGCCAAGGGGCTCGAGTACGACGCGGTGTTCGTGACCGGCGTCGAGGAAGATCTCATCCCGCACCGCATCTCGGCGGGAGAGCCCGGCGGGCCGCAGGAGGAGCGCCGGCTGTTCTACGTCGGCATCACGCGTGCGCGCAAGCGCCTGCACCTGTCCCTCGCGATGACCCGCGCCCAGTTCGGCGAGGTGACGGTGGCGATGCCGAGCCGGTTCCTGCAGGAGATTCCGGGCGACCTGGTCGACTGGCGGCAGTCGCCTGGAGACGTGAACTCCCGCGGCGGCACGCAGTCCCGCGCGCTCAATGCGAGGCGCAGCGGAGGCTTCGGCGGCGGCGGCGACCGCTTCGGCGTCAAGCCGCTCGCCCCGCGCGACAGTCTCAAGCCGCTGTCGACCTCGATGGACAAGTTCCCCAACAGGGTCACGGGCAAGGTGCGCGACAACGGCGACCTCGAACTCACCGCGGGCGACCGCATCCGCCACTCCGACTTCGGCGAGGGGCGGGTGGACGCTGTCACCGGAGAAGGCGCGAAGCGCATCGCCCATGTGCGGTTCGAGACGGCGGGGCTGAAGAAGCTCCTCATCAAGATCGCGCCGATAGAGAAGCTGTAACGGCTCAGTCGTTCGGGTTCGCACCGGTCATGGCCGCCGCATCACGCACGGCGTCGTCGAAAGCGGCAGATTGTGCGAAGCCGGCGACTCCGAGACTGCGGCCCTGCGGGTCGCTCGCGATGACTCGCATGCCACGCGCGCCGCACCAGGTGGCGAGAGCGGCGAGCATCCACACCGCGACGGATTGCAGCTGTGTCACCTCGGTGAGATCCAGGACGATGACCGCCGGTGAATCGCGATCGGCCGGTCGCGCATCGAGCCACGCGTCGAGATCCAACAGCAGCCGCTCGGCTCCGTCGAAGTCGATGTAGCCGCGCAGACGCCACACGGCCAGGTCATCGGCGTTCTCCTGCAGGATCCGGGCGGCGACGGCATCCTGCTCGGCGCCGAGTCCTGCGGCGAGTTCGTCGTTCGCGGCGGTCACCTCCGCGGCTGACAGCGTCAGCGGACGATGCAGCACGTGAAGCCCGAAGCGCGTCGCGAGCTGCTGAGCAGCCACGACACCGCGCACGCTCGCACCACTCGCATCCAGTCTCGGGCTGAACAGCCCGAGACCGAACTCGCCAGGCGAACTCGCGACGAGTCCGCCCGCCACCCCCGACTTCGCCGGAAGCCCGGCTCTCAGCAGCCATTCACCTGCGTAGTCGTACATTCCGCAGGTGGCCATGATCGTCATGACGTGCTGGCAGGTCTCTGCGCTGGTCACACGCATACCCGTCAGCGGGTTCACTCCGCCGTTCGCGAGGGTCGCCCCCATCACGGCGAGGTCGCGCGCCGTGACGAGCGCAGAGCACTGCCGGAAGTACGTGTCGAGAGTGTCAGACACCGGGGCAGTGAGGGAGCCGGCGCCGCGCATGAGGTAGGCGAGTGCACGATTGCGATCGCCCGATTCCTGCTCCGAGGCCAGCACTGCGTCATCCACGCTCAGCTCGCGACCGGCGAAAGCACTGAGACGAGCGAGGATCCGTCCGAAGCGCTCCTCGGGGGAGAGCCCTGTGACGAGCGACGTCGTGACGATCGCGCCCGCGTTGACCATCGGGTTCGGCGGTCGACCGGTGCCGGCCTCGAGCTTGACGGAATTGAACGCCTCCCCGCTGGGCTCCGCTCCGACCCTGTCGTGCACGGCATCCAGCCCCTGATCGTCGAGAGCCAGCGAGTACACGAACGGCTTCGAGGCGGATTGGATCGTGAACTCCACGCCGGTGTCGCCGCTTTCATACACGCGGCCGTTGAGCCCGCACAGGGCGATCCCGAACTGCTCCGGGTCGGCTCCCGCCAGTTCCGGGATGTAGTCGGCGACCGCACCTCGTCTGTCAACGACGAGCCGATCATGCACGACGTCGAGAAAGGACGTGACGATGTCGGAGAGCTTCTCTGGGGCTGCCATGGGCCCATGCTACGGCCGGCCCGGCGCGACAGATCCCCAGGAGCGTCCTTGTAGATGTTCGCCGGCACGGGCCCGGGATAGGCTGATCGATATGGCATTGTTCTCTCGCCGCAAGAAGACCGACGACGCGCTGTCCGAGTCGCAGACGCCGATCGAGGCGGATGCTCCGGACGAGGTACCCGAGCAGGAGCAGCCGCCCAGCGAACCGGTGCCAGAGATCGGCATCTCGGTTCAGGCATTCCGCGGCGTCGGCGCGGCCGCCGGCCCAGAGGTGAAGCTCCCCGATCCGGAGGAGCCGAAGCCGAGCAGTCCTGTCGCGGCTCCCCGCCCGACGGCTTCCGCGCCCGCGGCGCCCGAGAAGCGCACACTTCCACTCGCACCTGCACTGCCGCCGGCGCAGACCGAATCGGTTCCCGGCATGAAGGACAACGTGCTGCTGCGCACGGCGCTCGCCGAGATCGAGCAGGGCGCGACCAACGAGCAGCTGATCGGCGTTCTGCGTCAGATGCTGCAGGGACACCTCTTCCTGCGCGTGAACGGCGATGCACGTACGCAGATCAGTGAGGGAAAACCGCTGTCGGTCGCCGTCGTCCGTGACGGTGAGCGCGCGTTCATGCTCGCTTTCAGTTCGGCCATCGCGGTGCGCGATTCCGTGCAGCGCGAGACAGAGCCGACCGCGACGTCGGCGGTGGCACAGCCCGTCACGGCCGTGCTGCAGCAGGTCGTGTCCGGCAACTTCAGCGGGCTGATCATCGACAACGCATCCGGCGTGCACCGTGCGGTCTTCCCGATCGAGATCCTGACGAAGGCGCTCGAACAGGCCGACGTCGACATGACGATCAAATCTCTCCTGGCCGCTCCCCGCGAGCAGGACACGACGCAGAAGGTCGGTGACGCCCTCGCCAAGACCAAGGTCTGGGTCGCGGTGAACGACGGTACCGGTGGCGGACAGGTCGGCATCGCCGAGGCGCGGACACCAGACGGTCGTCGCTTCCTGCAGGTGTTCTCGCATCCGCTCGAGGTCGTCGCTCTCGGCCGCGGCGACAAGCCGTTGCCGTTCACCCCCGAGCAGCTCGCCAAGGTGCTCACGAGCCACACCGCAATCGCCGGCGTGCTGGTCGACTCTGCGGGCCCATCGCTCATCGTGGAGCGCGATGCGCTGGGTGCCGTGCTGGTGCTCGCGGTCGATCTCGGCGACTGACACTACCGCGCTCGGATCGCTCGCCCTAGTCTCGGAGCATGGCTTCTGAGCGCGTGACGTTGACGGTCTCCGATCCCGAAGGGCAGCGGGAGATCGACCTCTCCAGCCCGAGCAAGGTGATCTGGCCGGAACCCGGCATCACCAAGGCAGAACTGGCGGATTACTTCCAGGCCGTCGCGGAACCGTTCCTCAATGCGAACGGCAATCGGCCGGTGTCGCTCGAGCGCTTCCGCGCCGGCATCGGCGGGGAGAGCTTCTTCTCGAAGAATCCGCCGAAGGGCACTCCTGACTTCGTGGATTCCGTGATGGTGACGTACAACAGCGGGCGTCAGCATCCGCAGATCGTCCTCAATCGTCCGAGCGCGATCATATGGGCCATGCAGATGAACACGATCGTGTTCCACCCGTGGGCGTCGCTCGCGACCGATACGGACAACCCGATCGAACTGCGCATCGACCTCGACCCGCAACCCGGGACGGACTTCGCGGATGCCGTCACCGCCGCGCATGGTCTGCGCGAGGTGCTGCGCGAGGCAGAGCTCGAGCCCTTCATCAAGACCAGCGGCAATCGCGGGCTGCACGTGTTCTGCCCGATCGAGCCCTCGCACGAGTTCCTCGACGTGCGCCACGCCGTGATCGCCGCCGGGCGCGAGCTGGAGCGACGGATGCCGAAGCAGGTCACCACGAACTGGTGGAAGGAAGAGCGCGGCGAGCGGATCTTCGTCGATTTCAATCAGGCCAACCGCGACCGGACGATGGCCGGCGCCTACAGCCCGCGAGCCCTTCCTGCCGCGACCGTGTCGACCCCGGTGGAATGGGATGAGCTGGACGGCCTCGATCCGATGGGATTCACCGTGCGCAGCATCCCGAAGCGTCTGGAGGACGTCGGCGATCCGTGGGCGCGCATCCAGGACAAGCCCGGCCGCATCGATACGCTGCTCGGCTGGTGGGAACGCGATCTCGACAACGGTCTCGGCGAGCTGTCGTTCCCGCCGGATTTCCCGAAGATGCCGGGCGAGCCGCCACGCGTGCAACCCAGCAAGATGGTCGCGGAGAACTGGGACGCCGAAGGCAACCGCATCGAGGAGTGACGCCGGCCGGCGGCGGTCAGGCCAGGACGTCTGCCAGATCGTAGCCGGCGACGGTGTCGAGCTGGTCGTACGAGCATGAACGGGCGTCACGATCAGGACGCCACCTCTCGAACTGCACGGTATGCCTGAAGCGTGCACCCTCGAGCTGGTCGTAGCGCACCTCGAGCACGCGTTCGGGACGCAGTCGCACGAACGACACGTCCTTGGAGCCGGTGAAGCGGCTCCGCTCGCCTTCGGCCTTGACAGCCTCGCCGGACTCATCACGCTCCACCAGAGGTGCCAGCTCGTCGACGAGTTCCTGGCGTCTCTTGTCGCTCCAGGCGGCGACGCCGCCGACCTGGCGGAGGACGCCGTCGTCGTCATAGAGGCCGACGAGCAGCGAGCCGACGCCGGAGCCGGACTTGTGGATGCGGTATCCGAGTGCGACGACATCCGCTGTGCGGGCGTGCTTGATCTTGATGAGCGTGCGTTTGCCGGGCGCGTATGGCTGGTCGAGCGGCTTGGCGACGACGCCGTCGAGACCGGCACCCTCGAACTCGGCGAGCCACCTCCTGGCGATGGCAGCGTCTTCGGTCGTGCGGGTGAGCTGGAGCGGATGCTGGGCATCGGCGAGCAGTTTCTCCAGGCGCGCACGGCGCTCGCGGAACGGTGTTTGCTGCAGGTCTTCATCGCCTTCGGCCAACAGGTCGAACGCGATGAACATCGCTGGCGTCTCGGCTGCGAGGCGCTCGACGCGGGACGCGGCGGGGTGGATGCGCTGGCTGAGGGCCTCCCAGTCGAGCCGTTGCGCACCGGGCTCGCCGGTGGCGACGACGATCTCGCCGTCGAGCAGGCAGGGGCCGGGGAGGATCTTCGGGAGCGCCTCGACGAGCTCGGGGAAGTATCGCGTGAGAGGCTTCGCACCGCGGGATCCGATCTCAAGGGTTTCGCCGTCCCACGCGATCAAGCCTCGGAAGCCGTCCCACTTCGGTTCGAACAGCACCCCGCCCGCAGTCTTCGCCGGGTCGGGGACGGATGCTGCCGCTTTCGCGAGCATCGGCGCTGGGATCTCATAGGGCATGCGTCCATCTTCGCCGTACGCGCTCTGTCGCGGAAGGGCGCGGTGCGGAACGCAGGATGGTCTGGTACTCCCAGCCAGACGTGCGATCCTGAGAAGGATGAATGAGACACAGGGGCCCACCCCCGCAGGCACTTCCCGTCCTTACCGAAATCTCACCGACGCGCTGCGTGCACACCGCATCGACGCGCAGAACCACGAATACATCACCGCGATCACGGATGCCATCGGCATCTCTTCGTTCATCGATCGCGGACGATACATCGAAGCGATCCGCAACGACGAAGGTGCGCCGCTGCACATCGGCAAGACCTACACCAACGGTTTCGCGGAGGACGAGCAGGTCGTCGTCGGTGGGACCGTCCTACGGTTGCGGGCGAGCGAAGGTCGCGCGCCGTTCTTCTACGCCACGCACCCCAGCGAGTTCCGCCCGATCGTGGAGAAGGCTCCGTCGGCACGTGCGCCACGCAAGGCGGCTTCGGCAGTCAGCGCACCGCGCCCCACGAAGACGAACGAACGCGACTACGGCACGTGCGATGTCTGCTTCATGGTTCGCAACGCCTCGGGCGGGTGCAGCTGCGACTGAGCCGCATGCGCGGCGTAGCGCGCCGATCGCCCGCCTCAGCTGAGGTCGCTCTGCAGGCGGCGGGTGATCTCGGCGATCGGCATGGCGCGGGGGAATACCGCGACCACCATGTCATCGGGCGCTTCGTCCAAGGCATCGGGCAGCACACCGTATCTACGCCGCACGTCGTCCAAGGCCGTCTGCAGCACCGAAGGAGCAACGCGCTTCGTGCCGCGGAGCAGCTGGCGCAGCACGTGGTTGTGCACGGCAGTGACGAGGGCGGCGAAGCCGACGGCATCCAGCGGGTCGATCCCGGGAAGTGCGCTGCGCAGGTACTCGTCGAAGAGGCGCTCGTAGCGGAACACCGTCACGATCTCGCGCTCGCGAAGCGCCGGCACCTCGCGCACGACCTGGTAGCGCAGCCGGGCGATATCCGGATCGCGGGCGAAATGGGAGAAGACGTGCTGGGATGCCTGGCAGACGGCCTCCCACGGGTCGCGGTGTCCTTCGGCGAGGAAGGCCCGCAGCTCTTCGAGCAGCACTTCGTGGTCGGTGAAGACGACATCTTCCTTGCCTCCGAACTGGCGGAAGAAGGTGGAGCGTGAGACGCCGGCCGCTTTGGCGATCTGCTCCACCGAGGTCTGGTCGAAGCCCTGGGCACGGAACAGGTCAAGCGCTGCGGCTACGACGCCGGTGCGCGGTTCTGCGTTCTGGTGCATAGCGAGAAGCCTAGACGGATCCGTCAATGACGCGTGCGCGTGCGCGTGCGGAGAAGGCGGGTGCTTGCTCAGAATGGTGGGGCGGTCACGGAAGAACGAGATGGCGGCTTGCTTTCGTGCCCGGTGGGTGTGATGACCTGGATCGTGTTGTCTGGTCGGCTGCGGTAGATCGCTCGGGTGAGATGTCGGTGCACGTGGTCGCGGGGGCAGAGGGGTCTGAGTTCGTCGATGTCGGTGGTGCCGCCTTGTGCCCATGGGGTCTTGTGGTCGATGTCGGCGTCTTGGGCGAGGCGGTTGCAGCCGTCTCTGGCGCAGGTGCCGTGTTGCAGGATGAGCCATTCGCGTTGGGCCGGGGTGGCGCGGCGGGAGCGGCGGTCCATGTCGATGACGACGCTGCGGACCGGGTCGATGATCACCCGGCGGAACGCGGTCGTGTCGAGGAACAGCTGCTTCGCGGTGAGCGGGTCGATCGGACCGTGACCGACGAGCTCGGCCTCACGCGGTGGAGCGGGTGTGTCTGCGAGGAGTTCGATGGGGATGGTGACGAAGATCTTCGTCTTCACGGCCGTGTCCGTACCGATACCCCGCAGCCACTGAGAGCACAGATCAGCACGGATCTGATCCCGGGTGCGGCACTCGTCCGGACTCTTCTGCGCGTGCTTGGCCGCGGACGTCAACCGGCGTTTCGCTGCGATCGCGTCGATCGTCGGGATGTACGCCATGAACCAGCTCATCCCGTCCTCATCCTCCTGGACGACCACCCGACGATCCCGCACCTTCCGGGTGTGCCGCTCCGCGGCCCCGACCGGGTCGAGCCGGTCGACCAACCTGCGCAGCCGGCGCAGGAACGCCGCCGGCGGGCACGACAGCGCCCACTCCGCCGCCGCCTGATCGATCAGCCGCATCGCGTCGCGTTCGAGGTCCAGCTCGTCCTCCGACGCCCCGAAGTCCGCCCGCACCCGTGCGAGAGCACCCACGGTGCGACCGACGAGATACATCGACACGAAACCATCCTTGGCCTGCTGCCACAGCAACGGCAGATGCGCCATCGCCTGCTCCGCCGTGAACAGCACACCGCGCACGTAATCCTCCGAACACCTGAGCCGCAACGCGATATCGAAGATCGCCGCACGCTCCGCCTGCTCCAGCGCATCCTTGTCCGTCGCGTGGTGAACATAGACCTCAGGATTACGACGCACCAAAGCGACAGTATCCGCAATCCGAGCGGATCGCCTCGCCTCATACCGATTCAGATCAACATCCGCACACTGCAGATCATCCAGCGCCGACTCAACGAAGAACGCCGCATCACGCGGCCGATCATCCACATCATCGAACCAAGGCTCCATGTATCCATAATAGCCGATAAGTTCGAACAAAGCCACACTACATGGCAATCGATTCGTAGATAGATACGACGAGCGTCGCGTCTGGCGATGAGAGCAACGGCGCCCCCTGGCGTGACCGCGCGACTCGGAGCGTTCAGTCGGAGGTAGTAGGCTTTAGGACTGGTCGATGTCTCGACATCGAGAGACTTTCCGGACCGAGACCCAGTGAAGGAAGCACAGTGGATCTGTACGAGTACCAGGCACGAGACGTTTTCGAGAAGTACGGAGTGCCGGTCCTCGCCGGTATCGTCGCGGACACTCCCGAGGAGGTGAAAGCGGCTGCCGAGAAGATCGGCGGTGTCGTCGTCGTCAAGGCGCAGGTCAAGACCGGTGGTCGAGGCAAGGCCGGAGGCGTCAAGGTCGCCAAGACTCCTGACGAGGCTTACGAGGCAGCCAAGGCCATTCTGGGCCTGGACATCAAGGGCCACATCGTCAAGCGCGTCATGGTCGCTCAGGGGGCAGCTATCGCCGAGGAGTTCTACTTCTCAGTGTTGCTCGACCGCGCGAACCGCTCCTATCTCTCGCTGTGCTCCGTCGAAGGCGGCATGGAGATCGAGATCCTCGCTGTTGAGAAGCCCGAGGCGCTCGCACGAGTCGACGTCAACCCGCTGACCGGCATCGACAAAGACAAGGCCGTCGAGATCGCTCGCGCAGCGAACTTCCCCGAAGAGCTCATCGAGAAGGTCTCCGACGTCTTCGTGAAGCTGTACGAGGTCTACAAGGGCGAGGATGCCACGCTCGTCGAGGTCAACCCCCTCGTTCTCACCGAAGCCGGCGACATCGTCGCCCTCGACGGCAAGGTCACTCTCGACGAGAATGCCTCGGAGATCCGCCACCCCGAGCACGCGGCGCTCGAGGACAAGGATGCCGCTGACCCGCTCGAGGCCAAGGCCAAGGCGTCAGGGCTCAACTACGTCAAGCTCGACGGCCAGGTCGGCATCATCGGCAACGGCGCAGGACTCGTCATGTCGACGCTCGACGTCGTCGCATATGCCGGCGAGAACCACAACGGCGTCAAGCCCGCGAACTTCCTCGACATCGGCGGCGGAGCATCCGCTGCGGTCATGGCGGCGGGGCTCGACGTCATCCTCGGTGACCCGCAGGTCAAGAGCGTGTTCGTGAACGTCTTCGGTGGTATCACGGCGTGCGATGCCGTCGCCAACGGCATCAAGGGCGCTCTCGAGACGCTCGGCGACACCGCATCCAAGCCGCTCGTGGTGCGCCTCGACGGCAACCGCGTCGATGAGGGTCGCGCGATCCTCGCCGAGTACGCCCACCCGCTCGTCACCCTCGCCGCCACCATGGACGAGGGCGCTGACAAGGCCGCCGAGCTGGCGAACGCCTGATCCGACGCTGAGACACAAGGACTGAAGAATATGTCGATCTACCTCAACAAGGACTCCAAGGTCATCGTCCAGGGCATCACCGGCGGCGAGGGCACCAAGCACACTGCGCTGATGCTCAAGGCCGGCACCCAGGTCGTCGGCGGCGTGAACGCGCGCAAGGCCGGCACGACCGTCGCACATACCGACAAGGACGGGGCAGACATCGAACTCCCCGTCTTCGGCTCGGTCGCCGAAGCCATCAAGGAGACCGGCGCTGACGTGTCGATCGCCTTCGTGCCGGGCGCCTTCACGAAGGACGCCATGATCGAGGCCATCGATGCCGAGATCCCGCTGCTCGTCGTGATCACTGAGGGTGTTCCCGTCGGCGACAGCGCCGAGGCGTGGGCCTACGCGCAGAGCAAGGGCAACAAGACCCGCATCATCGGGCCGAACTGCCCCGGCATCATCACGCCCGGTGAGGCGCTCGTCGGCATCACGCCGGCGAACATCACCGGCAAGGGCCCGATCGGCCTTGTGTCGAAGTCGGGCACCCTGACGTACCAGATGATGTTCGAGCTGCGCGACCTCGGCTTCTCGACCGCCATCGGTATCGGCGGCGACCCGGTCATCGGCACCACGCACATCGACGCTCTCGCAGCGTTCGAGGCTGACCCCGAGACCAAGGCCATCGTCATGATCGGCGAGATCGGTGGCGACGCCGAAGAGCGCGCCGCCGACTACATCAAGGCCAACGTCACCAAGCCGGTCGTCGGCTACGTCGCGGGCTTCACCGCACCAGAGGGCAAGACCATGGGCCACGCCGGCGCCATCGTCTCCGGTTCCGCTGGCACCGCCCAGGCGAAGAAGGAGGCCCTCGAGGCTGCTGGCGTCAAGGTCGGCAAGACGCCGTCCGAGACGGCCGACCTGATGCGCGCGATCGTCGAAGCGCTCTGATCTGAGTCACGCGTGACATGAAGGCCCTCGGCTCCGGTCGGGGGCCTTCATCGTGCCCCACGCATCATCCTTCCGCGTACGCCTCGAGGAACTCCGGTGACGGGTCGATCGGCTCGATCACATCGAGGAGGACGCCTCCCGGCGCCTCGACGATGAAGTGCCGCTGTCCGAACGCCTCGTCACGCAACGGCAGGCGTTCGACGAGGTGCAGCTCCTCGACCATTCGCACATGCTCGGCCGCGGCATCCGAGACCTCGATGTTGAGCAGCAGGCCGCGCACGGGTTCGCGGAATCCGTGCGGGATGGTGTCGTGCGTGCGGTCGAGGATGGCGAGCTCTCCGTCTGTGAAACGCAGACTCACGTACCAGTCCATCTCGAACGTCGTCTCGAACCCGAGGACGTCGCGGTAGAACTGCGCGGAGGATGCGACGTCGTCGACCATCAGGACCGGATAGAAGCTCGTGATCTTCATGCTCTCCCTTTACATGCAGCGTGTTTGTATCGTGATCACTAGAATACATACACACCGTACGTAAGGGAACCATGCCCAGAGCAACCGCCGCTGATGCGGCTGAAACAGCGCGCAGCATCCTCGTAGCCGCGACTGCACACTTCGCCGAGCACGGATACGCGTCGACTTCGGTCGACGACATCGCGAAGGCGGCCGATGTGACGCGTGGGGCGGTCTATCACCACTACGCCTCGAAGCCGAGACTCTTCGAGGCCGTCGCCTCCGGTCTGCAACTGCACGTCGCCGATGCCGTCGAATCGGCCGCAGCGAGCTCCGATCCCTCCGTGGCGCTGAGGGCCGGGAGTCATGCATTCCTCGACACGATCACCGAGGCCCGCACGGTCAGGATCCTGCTGGTGGACGCCCCGGCCGTGCTGAGCTGGTCGACATGGCGCCGCATGGATGACGAGGGCGCGGCCGCGCACCTGCGTGACGCACTGAGGGCCATCGGAGTCCAGGCCGAGCTCGCTGTGGCGACTGCGGCGGCGCTCTCCGGAGCGATGAACGAGCTCGCGTTGTGGATTTCAGAGCGCCCCTCGGACGCTTCGAGCCGCAGCCAAGCTCACGAAGCGCTCGACGCACTGCTCGATGCGGTGGTGCCAAGATGAGGAGCCCCGCCGCCAGGGCAGAGGGGCTTCGGCAGTTCAGTCGAGAAGCGCGTATGCCTCGACCTCGACGAGAACGTCCGGCTCGAAGAGAATGTCGACGCCGATGAGAGAGGCGGGCGGCAGAGGAAGCTCGAGTCCGATATCCTCCGCGACTTTCTCGACTCCCTGCATGAACGCATCCATGTGCTCAGGGCGCCATTGCGTGACGAAGAATCGCAGCCGCACAACATCGGCAAAGGTCGCACCGGCTCCGGCCAGCGCGCGGGCGGCATTGCGCAACGCCTGCTCGACCTGACCGGACAGATCGCCGGTGGCCACGTGCCCGCCGTCGGCATCTCGCGCGATCTGACCGGCGACGTGGACGTGTCGGGTGCCGGTTGCGACGGACACGTGGTGGTAGGGAACGGGCTGCAGGAGTCCGTCAGGGCTGAATGTGTTCACGGTCATTCGATGGGTCCTCTCGTCGGCGGTATCCCATGTCTACCTGGTATATAAGAGCCACTTCAACGAGACTAGGTTTCATGCAGGTAACCGACGACCGTCCCCTCATCACCGGCGCCCACCGCGAGCTGCTCGATCAGCTCCTCGACAAGTGGTCGCTGCACGTCCTCGATCAGCTGTGCGAGCACGGCGCGTTGCGCTTCAATGCTCTGCGCCGCGCGATCCCGGCGATAACGCAGAAGTCGCTCACGGCGACGCTGCGGCGCCTTGAGCGCAACGGGATGGTCGAACGCGTCGTCGTGAGCGATCGTCCGGTAGCGGTCGAGTACCGCATCGCCCCGGTCGGCCAGGGTCTGCAGGACCTCATCGACGCACTGCTGCTGTGGACCACCGCCCATTTGCCCGAGGTGGAACGCGCTCGCGAGAGCTTCGACAGCGCGCAGAACTGAGGCGGGTGCCGGAGCACCCGCCTCAGTTGCAGTAACGAAGTCAGATACCCACGCCGAACAGCGCTTCGATCGGTCCGCGTGCGAAGAACAGCACGAAGCCGAAGGCGACGATCCACAGCAGCGGGTGGATCGTCTTCGCCTTGCCGGAGAGCGCGTTCACGACGACCCAGCTGACGAAACCGGCGCCGATGCCGTTCGCGATCGAGTACGTCATCGGCATGACGGTCGCCGTGAGGAACACCGGCAGCAGCACACGGAAGTCGCCGAAGTCGATGTGCCTGATCTGCGAGAGCATCATCGCACCGACCAGCACCAGCGCGGCCGCGGCGACGGCGCCGGGAACGAGCGAGGTGAGCGGGGTGAAGAACATCGCGAGCAGGAACAGCACACCAGTGACAGATGTCGCCAGTCCCGTGCGTGCGCCCTCACCGATGCCGGAGCCCGACTCGACGAACACCGTCGCGGACGACGATGATGTCGCGCCACCGACGATCGCGCCGACACCCTCGACGACCAGCGCCGACTTGATGCGAGGGAAGTCGCCCTTCGCATCCGCGAGGTCCGCTTCCTTGGCGAGGCCCGTCATGGTGCCCATGGCGTCGAAGAAGTTCGAGAACACGAGAGTGAACACGAACATGACGAGTGCGACGAAACTGACCTTGGTGAAATCGAAGCCGAAGTCGACGGCGCCGATCAGGCTCAGATCGGGCAGGCTCATGATGCCGCCGGCGAAGCCGAAGTCGAGACCGAAGGGCCAGATCAGATTGATGATCGCCGCGAGGACCGTGCCTCCGACGAGAGCGATGAGGATGGCGCCTTTGAGTCGCACGGCGATCAGCACCCCGCCGAGCAGAAGCGTGATCACGAAGAGAAGTGTCGGCAGAGTCGCCACAGAGCCCCCGACACCCAGGTCGACCGGGGGAGAGTCATTGCCGGTCGCGGTGACGAAGCCGGCGTTCACGAAGCCGATGAAGGCGATGAACAGTCCGATGCCGACGGTGATGGCGAGCTTGAGCTGCACCGGCACTGCGTCGAAGATCATCTTGCGAAAGCCGGTGGCTGCGAGCAGCACGATCACGGCACCGTTGATCATGACCAGCGCCATGGCTTCGGGCCAGGTGACCGACCCGACGACCGAGAACGCGAGGAACGCGTTGATTCCGAGCCCAGCCGCGAACGCGAACGGCAGGCGGGTGATGATGCCGAACAGCAGTGTCATGACACCGGCGGTCAGCGCAGTGGCCGCTGCGACCGCACCCCCGTCGAGCACTGTGCCGTCGACGTCAGGCGTCGAGAGGATGATCGGGTTGAGGATCACGATGTACGCCATCGTGACGAAGGTCACAACGCCGCCGCGCACCTCGGTGCCGATCGTGGAGCCGCGTCTGCTGATCTCGAAGAAGCGATCGAGCGCGTTCTTCGGTTCAGCGGTGCGCTCAGGGTTTGGCGAGGGGGCAGTTGTCATCGGGAAACCTCCGTGGAGACGATATCGCGTCCACGGCGCCGCGCGCGCCACCGTGAGGCAGTCACGTTCTCGTCGTAGTCTCGTTGAGTCATGCAACGCCTCCTCGTCGCGATCCTCGCCGCGGTCGATGCCGCAATCGCGGCCGCCGTCGGCCTCGCCGTGCTGCTCGCGCCGCTCACTCTGCTGTGGACGCTCGCCTTCGGTGCGGCTGCCGACTGGGGAGCCCTCTGGCCGGTCTCCGGGACTCTCTGGCAGTTCGGCCACGGCGTACCGTTGGAGATCGTCATCTCCGACGAGATCGTCATGGCGGTCGGCATCTCACCGGATGCTGCGCGGTTCACGCTCTCGCTCACACCGCTGGCCTTCCTGATCTTCACCCTGCTGTTCGCTGCTCGCTCCGGCACCAGGGCTGCACGCTCCGGAGCGTGGCTGCTCGGTGTCATCGCGGGATCAGCGACCTTCGCACTGATCGCGACCGGGGTGGCATCGACTTCGCACACCGCCGGCGCTCAGGCGTCGTTCGCGCTCGCCATCGTGCTGCCATCCGTCGTCTATCTCGTCGGCACGCTGTGCGGCGCCGTCTGCTATGCCTGGCGCGAGGGCGACGGCGGCCTCATCGACCGCGTGCACGACGCCGTGGACGGCTGGGGCGAATGGGGAGTGCTGCCGGCTGAGATCGTGCGCGGCACGGCGGTGGTGATCGTCAGCCTCACCGGCATCGCCGGCGTCGCCGTCGCGGTCGCGGTGATGCTTCGTGGGGGAGAGGTGATCGCGCTCTTCGAAGCTGCGCACGTGGACGCCACGGGCGTCAC
This sequence comes from Microbacterium sp. AK031, assembly GCF_024807145.1. Lineage (GTDB taxonomy): Bacteria > Actinomycetota > Actinomycetes > Actinomycetales > Microbacteriaceae > Microbacterium. The sequence continues at coordinate 124,613 of NZ_JANUCA010000001.1, forward strand.
CATCCTCACCCTCGGTCACCTCGCGTACCTGCCGACGCTGCTCGTGTGGGCTGTCGCCTGGCTGGCGGGTCCGGGAATCGCCGTGGGTGCAGGCACCGCCGTCTCGCCTGCCGGGACGCAGCTCGGCGTCGTGCCGGGCATCCCGATGTTCGGCCTTCTGCCGGAGAACGACTCGATCTGGGTGCTCATCGTCGTGCTGCTGCCGGTGGGAGCCGGGGCATTCGCCGGCTGGATCGTCCGTTCCAGGCTCGTCTGGGAGGACGTCGCCCGTCCGCTCGCTCCACGCGTCGCGATCACCGCCGGCATCGCGCTGTGCAGCGCGGGCATCGCCGCGATCGCATCGGTACTCGCCTCCGGGTCCATCGGGCCCGCTCGACTGGCTGAGGCCGGTCCGCACGCCGGATGGGTGTCGCTCGCGATCGGTGCGGAGGTGCTGGTGGGCTCCGCCATCCTGCTGCTCGCACCGCGGCATCGCGATGAGCTCGCAGAAGAGCGCACCGACCGCTGGGTCGCGGAGATGGGCGCATCGCCGACAGCGGCTGCCGATGCCACCGCTGTGGGCTCGAGACCGGCCGCCGAATGGAATTCCAAAGACCCGGATGCGAACGATACGACGCCGCTGGATGACCACGGCTTCTTCGGGGACGGCAGCGCTCCGACGCACCGCTAGACTGGCCGGGTGCTCACGGTCGCCGTTCTCATCTCGGGCACCGGCTCGAATCTCCGCGCTCTGCTCGAAGCCGCTCGCCTCCCCGACTTCCCCGCGCGGATCGTCGTGGTCGGTGCCGATCGTGACGCCGAGGGGCTCGCGCACGCCGAGGAGTTCGGCATCCCGAGTTTCACCGTCCCTTTCCGTGCCTACGACGATCGCGAGGCATGGGGTGAGGAGCTCGGCCGCCGACTCGACGGCTGGAGTCCCGACCTGATCGTGCTCAGCGGCCTCATGCGACTGCTGCCGGGCTCGCTGGTCGCGCGCTACAGTCCTCGGATCGTCAACACGCATCCGGCGTACCTGCCTGAGTTCCCCGGGGCCCATGGTGTCCGCGACGCGCTCGCCGCAGGTGTCGAGCAGACCGGGGCCAGCGTCATCGTCGTCGACGACGGCATCGACAGCGGCCCCATCCTCGCTCAGGAGCGCATCCCGGTGATGCCCGACGACACCGAGGAGACGCTGCATGAGCGCATCAAGCCCGTCGAACGACGTCTGCTCATCGACGTCGTGCGACGCATCGCCACCGGCGAGCTCGCACTGACCCACTGATATCCCTGAACCGCCTACGAAAATCGCACGAAGGAGCCCTCCATGGCCGGCCCGCGCCACGACTCTTCCCTGTACCGCGAACGCGACACCGTGCCGATCCGGCGCGCACTCGTCTCTGTCAGCGACAAGACCGATCTCCTGGTACTGGCAGCGGCGCTCGCCGAAGCCGGCATCGAGATCGTCTCGACGGGATCGACGGCCGCGACCATCCGTGAAGCAGGCCACGACGTGACCGACGTCGCCGCCGTCACCGGTGTCGACGAGATGCTCGACGGACGGGTCAAGACTCTGCATCCTCGCATCCATGGCGGCCTGCTGGCGGACCTGCGACTCGAAGACCACGCGCGACAGCTCGACGACCTCGAGATCGACCCCTTCGAGCTCGTCGTCGTGAACCTGTACCCCTTCGTCGAGGCCGTCAGGTCCGGCGCATCAGATGACGACGCCGTCGAGCAGATCGACATCGGCGGTCCAGCCATGGTGCGTGCTGCGGCGAAGAACCACGCCAACGTTGCGATCGTCGTGTCTCCGGAGTCGTACCCCGCGATCATCGAGGCCGTCGCAGCGGGCGGCACCACGCTGTCGCAGCGCCGCGAACTCGCCGCTCGCGCGTTCGCGCACACCTCCAGCTACGACACGGCTGTCGCCGCGTGGTTCGCCGAGGGCACGCTCAATGACGGCGGAGAGCTGCCGGAGCACCTGACGATCAAGGCCGAGCGCCTGTCGACACTGCGCTACGGCGAGAACGCACACCAGCGCGGCGCCATCTACACGCGCGTCGGAGGCCACGGCATCGCCCAGGCGGAGCAGCTCCAGGGCAAGGAGATGTCGTACAACAACTACGTCGACGCGGATGCCGCGCTGCGCGCCGCGTTCGACATGGTGCTGCCGGCGGTCGCCATCGTGAAGCACGCGAACCCCTGCGGCATCGCGACGACGGCGCCGAACGCTCTCGACCCGATCGCGAGCGCGCACCTGCGCGCCCACGAGTGCGACCCTGTGTCGGCCTACGGCGGCGTCATCGCGACCAACGGCACCGTCACGCTGAAGATGGCGGAGAACCTCAAGGACATCTTCACCGAGGTGATCGTCGCTCCTTCGTTCGAGCCGGAGGCACTGGCGGTGTTCAAGGCGAAGAAGAACCTGCGCGTGCTCCAGCTGCCCGACGACTGGCAGCAGGAGCAGATGGATGTGCGCCTGGTCTCCGGCGGTCTGCTGCTGCAGGACGCCGACCGCTTCCCCGACGAGATCGGCGCAGTGGCCGAGAACTGGCAGCTCATCACCGGTGAGCGTCCCGCAGCAGAGGAGATGTCGGATCTCATCTTCGCGTGGAAGGCCTGCCGCGCAGTGAAATCGAACGCGATCGTGCTGGCACAGGGCAAGGCCACGGTCGGCATCGGCATGGGCCAGGTCAACCGTGTCGACTCGTGCCGCCTCGCAGTGGAGCGCGCAGGCGATCGCGTCAAAGGATCGGTCGCGGCATCCGATGCGTTCTTCCCGTTCGCAGACGGACCTCAGATCCTGATCGATGCTGGTGTCAAGACGATCATCCAGCCGGGCGGGTCCGTCCGCGACAACGAGGTCATCGCCGCGGCCGAGGCTGCAGGCATCACGATGTTCTTCACGGGCGAGCGGCACTTCTTCCACTGAGACCCGCAGCCCGTCGCGCGCGTCGGATCGTCAGAGACGCACCTGGCGATCCGACGCGGCGATCGTCGCGGGGCGGTGCGCGATCAGCAGGATCGCTCTGTCCTCATCGCGCCGCAGAAGTTCGAGGATGGCCTCATCAGCCTCTGGATCCAGGGAAGCCGTGGCTTCGTCAAGCACGAGCACACGCGGATCTCTGAGCAGCGCACGGGCGATCGCGACGCGTGCCCGCTGACCGCCGGAGAGACCAGTGCCATGCTCGCCGATCGGAGTCTCCAGCCCGAGAGGCAACGCCGATTCGGCGGAAAGCAGCCCTGCCGCCGTCGCCGCGCGCCGGATCGACTGCTGCGTGGCATCCGGATCACCCAACGTGATGTTGGAGCCGATCGTCCCTCGCAGCAGGGGCGATGACTGCGGTACGACGGCGACGAGGCGGCGCAGATCCCGATCCGGCAGAGAACGGATGTCGATCCCGTCGACGCGGATCGCGCCGGCATCCGGATCCCAGAGGCGCAGCATCAACCGGGCCGCAGTCGTCTTGCCGACGCCCGACGGCCCGACAAGCGCGACGGTCTCGCCAGGGCGAACGTGCAGATCGAACCCGTCGAGCACGGAAGTCGTGCCGTCGTAACTGAAGCAGACGCCGTCCAGTACCAGTCCGCGTTCGTCGCGGGGCTCCGCGGAGGGCAGCGATGCCCCCGTCGAGGGAGGCTGGTCGAAGGTCTCCACGATCCGCTCGGCCGATGCGCGGAGCATCCCGGCGCCGCGGAGCAGTTCGATGATCTGGGCGGCCGGTCCCAACCCGGCCACGGACACGGCGACCGCCAACGGAATATCGGCCGGGTCGAGATGCGAGCCTGCGAGGAGAGCGATACTGACGGCCCCGATCGCGGCAGCGGCGAGTGTCAGATCGGCGATGCCGCGCTCCATGCCCACACGGGAGGCATCTCTCACCTGCACACGCGCCAGCGTCCGCACCTCGCCGCTGATGTGGTCCATCCGCGCCTCGAGTGCATCGGCACCGCGCAGCTCACGCAGGCCGCGCATCGTGTCGAGAAGCTCGGATCGGACGCGACCAGACCCTGCCGCGAGCGCGGCACCGTCGCGCGCGGCGATGCGCGCTGTGCACAACGGCACAGCGATGCCGACGAGCAGCAGCGGGAGCCACACCGCGAGCAGCATGGGATTGACCATCAGCGAGGCGACGGCGCTTGCCGACAGCACCAGCACCGCGGAGAGGGTCTGCGCCACCGTGTGCGCATACAACCACTCCAGAGTCTCGATGTCCGTGACCAGGGTCGACACGAGATCCCCGGTGCGCCGCGGACGATTGCGTGAGGGCAGCGCACGCCGTAGTGAGGTGAAGACGCGCCCCCGCAGTACGACGATGAGTCGGTAGGCGAGGTCGTGCGAGACCCAGGATTCACGCCAGGTGGATGCGGCCACCACCGTGCAGAGCAGAGCGAGGACCACGGCGAATGAGGGCAGATCATCGCCGGAGCCGGTGACGACACGGCCGACGACAGCAGCGAGGCCGAGGGCGATCGCGAGGATGGCACCCTGCGCGACGACGCTCCAGACCACCGTCTCGACGAACCGGCCACGGTACGTGGCGATGACCGGGAGCAGTCGGCGTATCGCTCTCATCGAGCGCCGCCGACCCGGACGCGGTTCTGCAGCAGGTCGCGCCCGGGAGCTCCGTCTCCTGTCGCGGCGATCTCACCCTGGTCGAGCGCGATCCAACGGTCGGCATGTGTGCATGCGGTCTCCCGGTGCGCGATGAGGATCGTCGTGCGATGCGGATCGTGGGCGGCGACGCCGTCCATGACGCGTCGTTCGGTGTCGGCGTCGAGCGCGGACGTCACCTCGTCGAGGATGAGAACCGGGGCGCGGGCGATCAGGGCACGCGCGATCGCCAGGCGCTGCCGCTGGCCGCCGGACAGTTGATCGCCGTTCTCCGAGAGGACGGTGTCGTAACCTTCGGGGAGGGCGCGGATGACGTGGTCGATGTCGGCGGCGATCGCCGCATCCCGGATGTCGGCGTCGCTGGCGTCCTGCCGGTACAGCACGAGATTCTCGCGCACTGGCCACGCGAAGAGCACGGGATCCTGCGCGACGGTCACGACGCTCCGCGCCAGAGCAGCCCTGGTGCGTTGGGGTAACGGGATGCCGTCGAGGAGGATGTCGCCCTCGTCGGGATCGATCTCGCGCTCGAGCAGCCGTCCGAGTGTGCTCTTGCCGGACCCTGATGGACCGAGGATGGCGACGGTCTCACTCGACTCGACTTGGAGCGTGATGTCGCAGATGCCACTGTCGGTGCCCGGGTATCGATACGTGACATTGCGGATGCTGAGGCCCGCACCTTGCGGTGCCGGCGTGGCGACGGTGCCCTCATCGGGCACGGCCGCGGGCAGTGAGAGGAGTCGGTCGAGGCCATCGACGGCTGTGAGCCCGAGATACCCCGCATGCCAGTGACCACTCAGTTCGGAGAGCGGACGGAAGCACTCGCGCGAGAGCAGCAGCACGACGACGGCGGTCGTCGCAGGGCTTCCCGTGAGAACGGCAGATGCCGCGGCGATGACGGCGAGAACGGTCCCCAGATGCATCGCGAGCGTGCTCACTCCGCTCTCCACCAGCGACACGCGCATCTGCGCCATGGTCGACCGACGCAGCGCCTCGGCCCGCTGCTCGAGTTCGGTCCCGATCCGCTCGGCGGCCCCGAAACTGCGCAGCAGCGGGATCGACTGCAGCGCTTCGACATAGTCGCCGGACAATCGAGCGAACGCGGTCCAACGGGAACGCCCGTTGCGCAGCAGCCGTGCGTCCCAGAACCGCGGGACGATCACCGCTGCGGCGCCGGCTACCGCGAGCACGAGACCCGCACCGGCATCTTGAATCCACACCAGTACGATGATCGTCGCCGGCGCCACCAGCACCACGACGAGTTGGGGCAGATAGCGCGTGTAGTACGCGTCGAGGCCATCGACGCCGTCGATCACCGTCGCGGCCGTGTCCCCGGAGCGGCGCTCAGCGGCGGGGATGTCGGCCGTCCGCGCCAGCAGTCGACTGCGCAGTGCGATGCGCACGGACGCGCCGATCCGTGCGGCGAGCGGCTCGCGCAGCCAGATCACGACAGCCCTCGCGAGTGCCACGACCACGAGCATGACCAGCGCGAAGCCGACATCTCCTTCCCCACGTACCAGCGCGGCGATCACCGTCGCCGTGACGAAGGCGAACGTCACATGCAACGCCGAGATGAGTACTCCCACAGCAGCGAGCACCGCGATCGCGCCCGGAACCGCGCCGGCGAGTTGAAGGAGACGTCGGTGGATCACAGGTCAGAACTTCTCGGGGTAGAGGTGCTCTGCGATCTGACGCACCACGCTGATGTTCCCGAGCGTCCCGGGGAACATGTCGGCGCTGGCGACGGCGATCAGGCGGTCTTCCTTGACGGCGGGCATGTCGGGGAAGGTCGACGTGAGATAGGCGCGCACCGCAGCCTCGTGCTCGTCGTCGTGCACCGAGAAGACGAGTGCATCCGCCTGCTCCGCGGCCAGCGATTCCGGCGTGATCGTCGCTGCGAAGAAATCGGAGAACGCGGGCTGGTCGGGTGAGTAGACGGTGTCCGCACCCGCGAGCGTCAGGATGTCGTGCTCCACGCCGGCGCCGATCGCCGACATCGTCGTGCCCTCCACATAGACCTCTGCGACTCGAAGCCGGTCGACGTCCTCGATCGCGGTGGCGATCTCGGCGAGGTTCGCCTTCGCGTCGGTGATGAGCTCGGCCGCCGCATCCTGCACTGCAAAGATCTCGCCGAGGTTCTTCAGGTCGACGAACAGGTCTGCCACCTCGCCGCTCATGCGCCGCTCGAAGCATCCGCCGGTTGCGACGTAGACCGACGCCCCTGCTCCCTCGAGCTGTTCGATGCTCGCGAAGCCCTGCTCTGCGGTGAACTCGTAGGTCGTGGGGGAGTAAACGAAGTCAGGCGCGACAGCCAGAAGATCCTCACGGCTCGGCGGGGTGAGCCCCGCGAGCACCGGCACATCTGCGGCAAGAGCTGCCACGTCGTCCGGCAGTGCCAGAGCCGTCGCCTGCGCCTGCCCTACGAGCCGATCCGCCAGCCCGAGGCGGAGCAGGAGTTCGGTCTGGGAGGGGTGCATACCGACGACAGCGTCGGGTACGCCGTCGACGACGATCTCCCGGCCGCAGTTCTGCAGGGTCGTCCGGTGAGCGTCGGCGTCCGTGGAGTCACCGGGCGTCGACGCGACGGAAGTGCCGCAGCCTGTGGCCAGCAGCGCCACGAAAGCGAGGGCGGATGCCGCGGTGATCCGGGCAGCGTGGGAAGAAGCGGATTTCATGATCGGACACTTTCTGTTCGGGATGTGGACGGCACGCAGTCGTGCCGCTCTGCTTTCGGGCGACGGAACGCGAGCACCTCTTCGTCGGGATCGCCGACGAGGCGTGCGTCGACGTCGAATGTCGCGCGGATGAGATCGGGAGTCAGAATCTCGCTCGGCGGGCCTTCAGCGGCCACGCGACCGTCGGCGAGCACCACGACGTGGTCGCAGTACTGGAGCGCCAGATTCAGATCGTGCAGCGCGGCGATCACTGTACGTCCTAGCCCTCGCACGATCGACATGAGCTCGAGCTGGTGACGGATGTCGAGATGGTTGCTCGGCTCGTCGAGGACGAGAACCGGTGTCTGCTGGGCGAGTGCCCTGGCCAGCATCACGCGCTGCCGCTGACCGCCGGAGAGGGTGGCAGCCATCCGCTCCGCGAGGTCGCTCACGTCGACACTGCGCATCGCCTCGTCGACGATCCGCAGGTCCTCAGCGGTGTCGCGTCCGAACGACGCGCGGTACGGAGCGCGTCCGAGCAGTACGAGCTCATGGACGGTGAGGTCGAAATCGGTGTGCGGGTCCTGCAACATTACTGCGACCGTGCGGGCCGACTGTCGTCCACTGAGCCGATGCACGTCGGTGCCGTCGACGCGTATCCGTCCTTCACGTGGGCGCACGGCACGGTAGAGGGCACGCAGCAGAGTGGACTTGCCGCTCCCGTTGGGCCCGATCAGTCCCACGACGGTTCCGGATTCCGCGGTCAGTGATGCCCCGTGCACGATGTCGCGGCCACCCAGGGCCACGGTGACATCGTCGAACTCGACCTTCATCGGCCGAATCCCGCCTGCTCGGCTCCGCTTCGGCGCATCAGCCAGAGGAAGAAGGGCGCGCCGACGAAAGCGGTGAGGATCCCCAGGGGAATCTCGGTCGGCATCGCTACGGTGCGCGCGAGAAGGTCGGCCATCATCAGGAACACCGCCCCGCCGAGCAGCGTCACCGGCAGCATCCGTCGGTGATCAGAACCCACCACGATGCGGGAGATATGCGGGATGACGAGACCGACGAAGCCGATGCCTCCTGCCACGGCGACGACGGATCCAGTGAGGAGCGATGCCATGACGAGCATCAGCGCCCGCAATCGGGAGGGGTTCACACCGAGGGAGATCGCCGATTCATCCCCCGTCATGAGGGCGTTGAGTGAACGCGAGAGGAACATCGCCACGACGAAGGCGATTCCGAGCGCGATGGCCGGTCCGAGCAGGCTGGGCATCGTGGCGGCCGACACGCTGCCCAGGAGGAAGAAGAGCACGCTCACGACGTTCTGCGCGTCTGTCGAGATCGTGAGGTAGCTCGTGATGGCGCTGAACAGCGTTCCGAGCGCGACGCCGGCGAGGATCATGCGCGTCGGTGACAGCGCTCCGTCCTTCCTCGCCATGACAGCGACGCAGGCGCAGGCGACGACCGCGCCGATGAAAGCTGCGATGTTGAGCGAAAGCCCACCCAGCGTCGCCGATCCCAGCACGATGACCAGCACGGCACCGACGCTCGCACCGGAGGAGACTCCGAGGATGTACGGCTCAGCGAGCGGATTGCGGACGGTGACCTGCATGAGCGCCCCGGCGAGAGCGAGCCCTGCGCCGGCGAGACCTGCCAGAAGTGCGCGGGGCAGGCGGAACTGCCAGACGGCCTGATCCTGCAGAGGAGTCAGAGAGCCGTCGGACATCCAGGCCATTCCGGGAAGCAGATGCCCCAGAACGATCTGCGCGGCCTGCGCCGGATCGACCTCTACGGCGCCGACCGCTCCCGAGACGATCACGAGCAGAACGATCACGATCACAAGCGTGATGCTGAGCGCCGATGAGCGGCGAGCCAGCCGTCTCCCCGGGTGCAGCGAACGCACACGGCGCGAGGCATCGACATCTTTGGATGACGGCGCAGTGAGGTGGGGCACAAGCGCTCACCTTACTGAGAATGATTATCGAATTCAACACGACGCTTCGAGGAACGCTGTGGCCCTCTGGACTGCTATGTCCGATTTCCGCGAGTCAGCGGCATTCGGACGTGTCAGAGTTGATGCATGACCGTCCCCGAACTCAGCGCCATGAGCTTCGACGAGCGGTACCGGGCGATCGATGCGCGCGACATCCGCTTCGACGGGCAGTTCGTCACGGCGGTGCACTCCACCGGCATCTACTGCCGCCCCTCGTGCCCGGCGCGCACGCCCAAGCGGGAGAACGTCAGCTTCTATCCGACGAGTGCTGCAGCTCATGAAGCAGGCTTCCGCGCCTGCAAGCGCTGCCTGCCGGAGGCTGCGCCCGGCTCCCCCGCATGGGACGTTCGCGGCGACGCGGCAGCGCGTGCCATGCGCCTGATCGCCGACGGTGTCGTGGAACGCGAAGGCGTCTCAGGGCTCGCAGCACGGCTCGGCTACTCGTCTCGCCATCTCACCCGGCTGCTCACCACAGAGCTCGGTGCCGGCCCTCTCGCGCTCGCTCGCGCGCACCGAGCGCACAACGCGCGGATGCTGCTCGTCGGCACGGATCTCCCGATCTCGGACATCGCCTTCTCTGCGGGCTTCGCCAGCATCCGTCAGTGCAACGACACGATCAGAGAGGTCTTCGGATTGACGCCGACCGAACTGCGTGCCCGCCGAAGGATCACCCCGGTGGCGTCACCGGGGGCGATCGATCTGCTCCTGCCGCACCGCGAGCCGATGGATGCCGCAGGCATCTTCGCCTGGATGGCCGCGCGCGCCCTGCCTGGTGTGGAGAACGTGATCGACAACTCCTTCTCCAGGTACCTGCGTATGCCGGGTGGCCCCGCCTGGTTCGAAGTGCGCCAGGACGGCGGTTCGACGCTGCACCTGCGTGCTCGCGTCGCACACCTCGGCGACCTCGCCCCGCTCGTGGCCACAGCCCGACGGATCTTCGATCTGGACGCCGACCCCACGGCCGTCGACGCCGCGCTGTCGTCGCATCCGGAGCTCGCCCCGCTCGTCGCGCGGATTCCTGGCATCCGGGTACCGGGCTCCGCCGACCCCCACGAGATGCTCATCCGTGCGATGGTCGGGCAGCAGATCACAGTGGTCGCCGCCCGCACGGCTCTCACTGCATTGGCGGAGGCGCTGGGGGAGGAGATCGACGGCGGACACCACCTCTTCCCGACCATGGCGGCGATCGCCGAACACGGCTCAGAAGTGTTGCGGGGTCCTGCCGCGCGCATCCGAGCCATCACAGGTGCGGCCGCAGCACTCGCCGACGGATCGCTGACGCTCACGGTGGGCGATGACCGCGCCGCCCAGCGCGCGGCGCTCCTCGCCATGCCGGGCATCGGGCCGTGGACTGCCGACTACGTGCGGATGCGCGTGATCGGCGATCCCGACGTCTTCCTCCCCGGAGACGTCGCCGTGCGAGCCGGAGCAGCGGCATCCGGCCTCCCCGCCGATCCGAAGCCGCTCACCGCCTGGACGGAGCGCACCGCCCCTTGGCGCAGCTACCTCACCGCGCACCTGTGGCGCGCGGCCCCGGTGCGTCCATCCAGAACTCAGAAGACCAAGACAAAGGAGCTCTCATGACCGCTCTCATCCAGACCATCGACACCGCAGACGGCGCCTTCACCCTTCTCGTCGACAGCGAACAGCGCGTGCTCGCCTCCGGGTGGACCGATGAACACGACGCCATCATCACCCGGCTTGCGGAGCGCACTCGTCCCGCCGACATCAGAGAAGGCGAGACGGATGCCGCGGCCGCCGTCCGCGCGTACTACGACGGCGACCTCGCCGCCATCGACACCGTGCCGGTGCGTCAGTTCGGCACCGAGATGCAGCAGGCCGGGTGGGAGGCACTGCGCCGGATCACACCGGGGGAGCCGCTGACCTACACATCCTTCGCCGCAGGGCTCGGCAATCCGCAGGCGGTGCGTGCCGCGGCATCCATCTGTGCGCGCAACGCGCCGGCGCTCTTCGTGCCATGCCATCGCGTGCTGCGCTCAGACGGATCGTTGGGCGGCTTCGCATGGGGCCTGCCGGTGAAGGAATCGCTGCTCGCACGGGAGGCCGCGGCCTGAGGCCGCTGCGCCACGTCGACACGTCGAGGGAATGACTCTTGCGCCCAGCTCGTTCACAGCAATAGGCTGGAGGGCTGTCGCACCGACCGGGCGACGATGCCGAGCCTGAGGAGGACACCATGATTTCGATCGCCGTTGCGCAGATCACCGTTCTTGGCTCGAACCCGGTGTACCGCGGCTAGCGTTCCACCCCGCACAAAGCCTCCAGGCTCCAGGCTCCAGGCCGCACGGCCGAGCCCGTCTCACTCCTCTTCCGCATTGAAACTCGTCTGAGAGTCATGTCTTCCTCGTCATCGCAGAAACAGCCCTCTTCGCTGTCCACTCCCGCCGCGCTCTGGCGCCTGGCCCCATTCGTGAAACCCGTCTTCTGGCGGTTCGTCGGCGGTGCCGCGAGCGCGCTCGGCGCGGCCGTCATCGCCCTCATGATCCCGCTCGTCCTCGAGCAGATCGTGCAGGGGCCCATCCGCACCGGATCGGTCGGACTGATCGTCCTCGGCGCCGTCGTCGTGCTCGTGCTGGGCTTCGGCGAGGCGCTCATGGTGTGGCTGCGCCGCTGGTTCATCCTCAAGCCGTCCACCGAGGTCGAGTACCGCATGCGCACGCTGCTGTACTCGCGCCTTCAGACCCTCCCGGTCGCGTTCCATGACCGCTGGCAGTCGGGTCAGCTGCTCAGCCGCATGATGCAGGACATCGGCCTCATCCGCCGCTGGCTGGCGTTCGGGCTGATCCTGCTCGTCGTCAACCTGCTGACCATCATCATCGGAGCGGTCCTGCTGTTCCGCTGGCACTGGCTGCTGGGGACGATCTTCATCGTCACGGCGATCCCGCTGTGGATCACCGGCTACCGCTTCGAGAAGCGTTACGGGCGCCTCGCGCGTCAGAGCCAGGACCAGGCCGGCGACCTCGCCACCAGCGTCGAGGAGAGCGTGCACGGCATCCGCGTGCTGAAGGCATTCGGTCGCGGGAAGCACGCGCTCACCCGCTTCAGCACTCAGGCCGAGTCGTTGCGTACGACCGAGCTCAGCAAGGCGCGCGCCGTCGGATCCATCTGGTTCTGGCTCGACCTCATGCCGCAGATCGCGTTCGGTCTCAGCCTGATATCCGGCATCTGGCTGATCTCACAGGGTGCGATCGAGCTGCCGGAGCTTTTCGCGTTCTTCGCGATGGCGACCGTGCTGCGCTGGCCGATCGAGTCGATCGGATTCCTGTTCTCGTTCATGCTGGATGCGCGCACCGCATCAGACCGCGTGTTCGACATCTTCTCGGAGACGAACAGCATCACCGATCCGGAGCAGCCGGTGCACATCGAAGAGCCCCGCGGCGAGCTCGTCTTCGAGAACGCCCACTTTCGGTACCAGGATGCAGGCAGCGCTGAGCGCGACCTGCTCGACGGCATCGACCTGGTGCTGCGCCCCGGCGAGACCATGGCCCTCGTCGGACTCACCGGCAGCGGCAAGACCACGCTCACCACGCTGCCCACGCGTCTGTACGACGTGACGGGTGGGCGTGTCACGCTCGACGGCGTCGACGTGCGCGACCTGACCCTCGTCGAGCTGCGTCGCCACATCGCGATGGCGTTCGAGGACGCTACGCTGTTCTCGGCATCTGTGCGTGAGAACGTGCTGCTCGGCCGCGCCGAGCTCGACATCCACAGCGAGGAGGGCGAGCGTGTGCTGCGTGAAGCCCTCGACGTCGCGCAGGCGAACTTCGTCGACGCGCTGCCGAACGGTGTGGAGACGGTCATCGGCGAAGAAGGACTCAGCCTCTCGGGCGGGCAGCGTCAGCGTCTTGCGCTCGCACGCGCCGTGGCCGCGAATCCCCGGGTCCTTGTGCTGGATGACCCGCTCTCCGCGCTGGATGTCGACACCGAGGCACTCGTCGAAGAGGCGCTGCGCCGTGTGCTCGCCGACACCACGGCGATGATCGTCGCGCACCGTCCTTCGACGGTCGCGCTCGCCGACCGGGTGGCACTGCTCGAACGTGGCAGGATCACCGCCGTCGGCACGCACTCCGAGCTGCTGCGCACGAGCTCGCACTACCGGCACGTGATCTCCAGCCTCGAGGCGGAGGAGGCCGCACGAACGGGAACCATTCCGATCATCACGGATGAAGACCTGGAAGCGGCGGGCGCTGCAGACGAAGCATTCGCCACCGAGGAAGAGGAGGTGCAGGCATGAGCGCGACACTGACCGGCACCGAGGGCGAAGACCGCTCCAACTACACCCGCGAGGAGAGCAAGGCGATCCGCCAGCGTTCGCTGCGACTGCTCGGCTCTCTCGTGAATCCCTTGCGCGCACAGATCGTCCTCGCGGCGATCGTGCTCGTCATCTCGACGGCGCTGCAGGTCGCGGGCCCGATCCTCATCGGGATCGGACTCGACTGGGCGCTGCCGGCCGTCATCGACAACGCCGACTGGATGCCGACATTCGGCATCGTGCTCATCTACCTGGTCGCCGGCGGCGCTGCCGCGGCGCTGATCGGCTGGTACGTCGTGATCGCCGCACGCATCACGCAGGCTGTGTTGATCGACCTGCGCAAGCGCATCTTCCTGCACACCCAGCGGCTGAGTCTCGAGTTCCATGAGACGTATACGTCCGGACGCATCATCTCGCGGCAGACGAGCGACCTGGACTCCATCCGCGAGCTGCTCGACGGTGGGCTCAACAACCTCGTCTCCGGCGTGCTGTTCGGTGCTTTCACGTTCATCGCACTCGTGGTGTGGGACTGGCAGTCCGGTGTCATCCTGCTGATCGCGCTCATCCCGCTGTACCTGCTCATGCGCTGGTTCTACTCCCGTTCGCAGGTCATCTTCCGCGAGTCGCGTGTCATCAGCGCCAAGGTCATCGTGCAGTTCGTGGAGACCATGACCGGCATCCGCGCCGTCAAGGCATTCCGCAAGGAGCCGCGCAACGACGGGACCTTCCAGAAGGTCGCCGGCGACTACCGCGACATCAACCGTCGGTCGATGATGCTGTTCGGAACGTTCGAACCGGGGCTCATGACCGTGGCGGCCTTCACTCTCGGCATCGTCGTGCTCTGGGGCGGCATCCGCGTCTCGACCGGAGCACTGACCGTCGGTGTGCTGCTCTCTGCCGTGCTGTACGTGCGCAACTTCTTCGCGCCGATGCAGGAGATCGCGATGTTCCTGAACTCCTACCAGTCCGCCACGGCGGCGCTGGAGAAGGTCTCCGGCGTGCTGGACGAGGTGCCGACGGTGCCGGATCCCGAGAAGCCGGTCGACCTGTGGGAATCGCGCGGTCACGTGAACTTCGACGAGGTCACGTTCGGGTACTCGGGGGAGAAGACCATCCTGCCGAATTTCACCCTCGACATCCCCGCGGGTCAGACGATCGCGCTCGTGGGTACCACCGGAGCGGGAAAGTCGACGCTGGCGAAGCTCATCTCGCGCTTCTACGACCCGTCGCTCGGACGCGTCACCCTCGACGGGGTGGATCTGCGTTCGCTGCATCCGAAGGACCTGCGGCGTGCGATCGTCATGGTCACGCAGGAGGCCTACCTGTTCAGTGGAACGGTCGCCGACAACATCGCGCTCGGAAAGCCGGACGCCACGATGGACGAGATCCGCGCAGCGGCGAAGGCCGTCGGCGCTGATGAGTTCATCTCGGCGCTGCCGGACGGCTACGCGAGCGACGTGAACAAGCGCGGCGGTCGCGTGTCGGCGGGACAGCGGCAGCTGATCTCGTTCGCACGGGCGTTCCTCGCCGACCCCGCGGTGCTGATCCTCGACGAGGCGACGGCGTCGCTCGACATCCCGTCCGAGCGCCTCATCCAGGACGCGCTGCAGACGTTGCTCGCCGACCGCACGGCCATCATCATCGCGCATCGTCTGTCGACCGTCGCGATCGCCGATCGCGTGCTCGTGATGGAGCACGGGAAGATCATCGAGGACGACACACCCGAGACGCTGATCAGCGGCACCGGCAAGTTCGCGCAACTGCACGCGGCATGGCAGGAGACGCTGGTCTAGGCCGGCGTGCGCGCCGACTCCGGCGGGCAGCGGCAACTCTGGCGGCCATATCTTCGGATCGTGGCCGCCAGAGTTGAGTCCGGCTGCTGAAGTTGATGCGCTGGGGTCGGTACGGTGGCAAGCTGACTAGCATGAAGGAGTGGATCCCCTCATGCTGGCAGCCGAGTGGTGGTGGATCGCGCCCACCGTGGTCGGAGCGGGTGCCGTGACTGCGGCGGGGATGCATCGGCGCGGAAGCGCCAGCGGGCGACGTCTGGCGTTCGACGCCGCCAGAGAAGACCTGAAAGAGGCGCAGTACAGGGCAGCGGAGTCCCGGCGCGCGGTCAAGCTCGCTCGCGCGGAGTATGCGCGCCTGGTGGCCGAGCGCACCGCCTCACGCGCCTCTGCCTCAGATGTCGCGAGCGCCAGACGCGTACTCAAGACCGCTGAACAGGATGCCAGGGCCGCGACTGCCGATGTGCGGGCACGCCGCGTGCACCTGAACGTGGCGCGCGCGGAGATCCCGCTGGCATCCAAACCAGAGCGGTATCCCGTGGCGCGTCTGTATCGCGCGCACGATGCGATCACCGCGCGCTGGATGGACTACGAGACCGACCCGGCGAAGCTCATCGCCTATCCGAGCATGAGCGATGCCAAGGATCCTGCGACGTCGGCGTTCCTCAGTGCAGCGCGCAATGCCCAGGATCTGCGGCCGGCGGCGGGAGCGCGCACCACGACAGCGGAGTTCGCGGCGTATCGGGATGCCGTGGCGCAGCTCGAGCGCGCATTCGACGTCGCCGAGCATGCTGCCAAGGCGCGCGCTGCGGGCAGAGACCCGAACGCGGCACCGATCTGGCAGGACACCGCCCAGCAGGTCTTCACACGGTCGGCCGATGTGCTCGACAAAGCGGCCGGTGCCGCGGCGTCCGCATTCGCCGCCTGGAATGCGCGTAGCCGGCCGAATGCGGATGCCGAGCCCGACGCTCCTGCGACAGAAGAGCCGAAGCCCAAGCCGTCGAGGATCTGGCCGGTGCCGCGGCGCGATTCCTGACGGTTATGCCGGGATCGCGCGGGTGCGCACCAGCTCTTCGTACCAATGCCCCGACTCTTTGACCGTGCGCTCCAGAGAGTCGAAGTCGACACGGACGATCCCGAACCGTTTGGCGTAGCCGTATCCCCACTCGAAGTTGTCCAGCAGTGACCAGACGAAATAGCCGCGCAGATCGACGCCGCGCTCGATCGCTCGATGTGCGGCAGTGAAATGGCGACGCAGGTAGTCGGTGCGCTCAGGGTCGGGCACTGAGCCGTCTTCGGCGACCTCGTCCTCGAACGCGGCACCGTTCTCCGTCACCATCAGCGGCTGCTCGGGGAACTGCTCCGACAGCGAGACGAGGAGCTCCTCGAGCCCCTCCGGCGCGATGTTCCAGCCCATGGCCGTGTAAGGGCCCGGCTGCTGCACGAACTCGACGGCCTGGTCGCTGCCCGGCCATGCGGTGCCGGCCGATGTGCCCTTGTGCCCGTCGTTCTGCTGCTTCTCCGAGACTCCGTCCCAGAGCCGAACGGTCGCGGTCGAGTAGTAGTTCACGCCGAGCACATCGATCGGCTGGGTGATGGTCTTCAGGTCGCCGTCCTGTACGAACGACCAGTCGGTCAACTCGGCCGTATCGGCCAGCAGGTCAGCCGGGTACTCACCGCGCAGCATCGGATGCGTGAACGCACGGTTCGCGAGGGCGTCGATGCGGCGCATCGCCTCTGCTGAGCCGTCGCCCTGCCCGCGCAGCACATGGAAGTTCAGCGTGACGGAGTAGTCCGGATCTCCGGTCGATGTCGCACGCAGCGCCTGCACGGCGCGGCCGTGAGCGAGGTTCAGGTGGTGCACCGCCGACAGCGCCGACGCGGGCTCCGTGCGGCCGGGCGCGTGCCCGCCCTGACCGTATCCGAGATATGCCGAGCACCACGGCTCGTTCAGGGTCGTCCAGGTGTGCACCCGGTCGCCCAGCGTCGCCCCCATGATCTCCGCGTAGCGCTCGAACGCATCGGTCGTGGCGCGGGAGGTCCAGCCGCCTTCGTCTTCCAGATACTGCGGCAGATCCCAGTGATACAGGGTCGCCACCGGGCGGATGCCCCGCTCGAGCAGCCCGTCGACGAGGCGGGAGTAGAAGTCGATGCCGGCCTGGTTGATCCGGCCGTCGGCGGTGGGCTGGATCCGTGGCCACGCGATCGAGAAGCGGTACGCCTCGAGCCCGAGCTGCTTCATCAGATCGAGGTCTTCGTCGACGCGGTGATAGTGGTCGCATGCGACGTCGCCCGTGTCGCCGTTCCAGACCTTTCCGGGCGTCTTCGCGAACGTGTCCCAGATGGATGGCGCGCGGCCGTCCTCCGCTGCGGCACCCTCGATCTGGTACGAAGCGGTCGCCGAGCCGAACGTGAATGACGGTGGGAAGATCAGACCGGAGTCGCGGTAGTCTGCGGAACCCGTGGTGGGTGTCATTCGGTGATCTCCTCGAGGTCTGCGGTGACATGATCGAAGCGTTTCGATGACGCTACTTCAGCGATGCTAGACAACGACACCTATGAGCGCAACCTTTTTGCGGGCTCGGTCAACGAATCGAGAGGCACCCAAGACGACGTGGCCTCGGTGGGGGAGGGGATCCGAGACCCCGCCGCCGGTCTCAAGGTGCGAGACGGATCTCCGCGACGACCTCGGAGTACTCGGTCTCGCCGACCGGAGTGAAACCCACGCGCTGGAAGAACGCCTCAGGACCGTTGTCGCCGGCCTCGTAGATCACATTGACGTGATCCATCCCGCGCCGGCGGGCCTCGTCGAGAAGACTCTCGACGGCGAAGCGTCCGACGCCGCGACCCTGATCGTCGGCGTCGACGTTGATGCGCCAGAGCACCGAGCGGAAGTGCTCGTCCTCCGCTTGAGGGTCGAAGCTGGCACTGACGAATCCGACGACCTCATTGCGATCGAGGATCACACGCTGCCACGAGGTCTGCGGGTTGATCACGGTCGCCGCGATCCCGTACGAGACCGGAGCGAGGTACTGCTCCTGCCCTGGCTTGAGCGACAGGTTGTTCACGGCGACGATCGTCGCTGCAGAGAGTTCGACCACGCGCAGTTCCGTCATACGCCCAGGGTAACCGCTCCGGACGTCACGCGCGCGGAAAGATGACTGCGAACGTGGCCCTGGCCACTCAGGTATCTTGGTATCGAGACAGATTTGACTCGTGAACGGAGAATCTCCCGGTGACCGACGACGCCATCATCTACACCTACACGGACGAGGCACCGGCTCTGGCCACCGCATCGCTCCTCCCGATCGTTCAGGCCTACGCAGGCAAGGCCGGGGTCGAGATCGAGACCCGAGACATCTCGCTGGGAGGGCGTATCCTCGCCGCCTTCCCGCAGAGGCTCAGCGCTGATCAGGAAGTGTCCGACGCGCTTGCCGAGCTGGGAGGTCTCGCGACCCTCCCCGAGGCCAACATCATCAAGCTGCCGAACATCTCGGCATCCATTCCGCAGCTGAAGGCGGCCATCGCCGAGCTGCGGGCGCAGGGATATGACATCCCGAGCTTCCCGGATGAGCCCTCCTCGCTCGAGGAGAAGGACATCCGCGCCCGCTACGACCGCATCAAGGGCTCCGCCGTGAACCCGGTGCTGCGTGAGGGCAACAGCGACCGTCGCGCCCCTCTCGCCGTGAAGAACTACGCGAAGAAGCACCCGCACACCAACAAGCCGTTCGCCGAGGGGTCGAAGACCCGCGTCGCCACGATGACCGCCGCCGACTTCAAGCACAACGAGAAGTCGTGGGTCGCGGCTCACGACGACGTGCTCACCATCCGTCACACCGCCGAGGACGGCACGGTCACCGTGCTCAAGGACAACCTCAAGGTGCTGCCGCGCGAGATCATCGATGCCACGTTCATGTCGGCATCCGCCCTCGACGCCTTCCTCGCGGAGACGTTCGACGCGGCCAAGGCCGACGACGTGCTGTACTCGGTGCATCTCAAGGCCACGATGATGAAAGTCTCCGACCCGATCATCTTCGGCCATGTCGTGAAGACGTTCTTCGCAGATGTGTTCGCTCGCTTCGGCGACAAGCTGGCCGAAGCAGGCCTCAGCGCCAATGACGGACTCGGTTCGATCCTCTCCGGGCTCGCCGGCATCGACGGGGGCCAGGATGTCGCCGACGAGTTCGCTCGTGCGCTGGAGAGCGGCCCGCGCCTGTCATACGTCAACTCCGACAAGGGCATCACCAACCTGCACGTGCCGTCGGACGTCATCGTGGATGCCTCGATGCCCGCGCTCGTCCGCAACGGCGGCAAGCTCTGGGGTGTTGACGGCGGTGAGGACAACACTCTGGCCGTCATTCCCGACTCGTCCTACGCGAGCGTCTACCAGGCCGTGATCGATGACGTCATCGCTAACGGTCCGCTCAACCCGGCCACGATCGGCACCGTGCCGAACGTCGGCCTCATGGCACAGGCAGCCGAGGAGTACGGCAGCCACGACAAGACCTTCGAGATCGCCTCGGCCGGTCGCGTCGAGGTCGTCGATGGCGAGGGAACTGTCGTCATCGAGCACCAGGTCGAAGCCGGCGACATCTGGCGTGCAACGCAGACCAAGCACATCCCCGTCATGGACTGGGTCAAGCTCGCCGTCACGCGGGCACAGGCGAGCGGATCGCCGGCAGTGTTCTGGCTCGACCTGAACCGCGCGCACGATGCACAGCTGATCGCGAAGGTGCACCAAGCTCTGGCGACGCTGGACACCACAGGGGCGCAGATCTCGATCCTCGCCCCCGAGGAGGCGACCCGCTACACGCTCGCCCGCATGCGCCACGGCCTCGACACCATCTCGGTGACCGGCAACGTGCTGCGCGACTACCTGACCGATCTGTTCCCGATCCTCGAGGTGGGCACGAGCGCCAAGATGCTCTCGATCGTCCCGCTGCTCGCCGGTGGCGGACTCTTCGAGACCGGTGCGGGCGGATCCGCCCCGAAGCATGTGCAGCAGCTCGTCGAGGAGAACTACCTGCGGTGGGACTCGCTGGGTGAGTTCTTCGCGCTGGCGGCTTCGCTCGAGCACTTCGCCGACCGTAACAGCAACGAGAAGGCCCGCGTGCTGGCCGAGACGCTGGATGCTGCGACCGGGACGTTCCTGGAAGAGGACCGCTCACCCGGACGCAAGCTCGGCACGATCGACAACCGTGGCAGCCACTTCTACCTCGGCCTGTACTGGGCGCAGGAGCTCGTCGCGCAGACGAAGGATGCCGAGCTCGCTGCGGCATTCGCGCCGATCGCCGCAGACCTCGCTGCCAAGGAGCAGGAGATCGTCTCCGAGCTCAACGGCGCACAGGGTGCGGCTGTCGACATCGGGGGCTACTACCGCCCCGATGTCGACAAGGTCGCGAAGGTGATGCGCCCGTCAGCCACACTGAACGAGATCATCGACGCGATCTGACATTGACATGAGAAAGGCCGGATGCTGTGAGCATCCGGCCTTTCTCGTCGGTTGAGTCTCAGTAGTGGACGTAGACGTTGACGCCTTCGGGTGACCAGTTGTAGAGCCACTGCGCGGCAGACACGGGCATGCCCACGCAGCCGTGGCTCATCGGAGTGCCCCAGTTGCTGTGCCAGTAGACACCGTGAATGGCCTCGTCGCCGTTGAAGTACATGACCCACGGCACGTCCGGCTGGAAGTAGTTGGGCGGCTGCGTGAGGTCTCTGTTGCCCATGTTCTGGCTGCTGGTCTTCCAGCCGATCTGGAATGAGCCGGTGTGCGTGGGGAACTCGCCCGCTCCGGAGGAGACACTCCACGAATCGACGACGACGCCGTTCTCGATCGCCGAGACGGTCTGCGTCGACAGATTGATGTCGATCTCGCGCGCGAGAGTCGTGGTCGTGAAGGGGACCTCGGTGACCTCGAGTGGTTGGACGGCGTTGCCGGCCTCCAGCTTCTCGGCGAAGTCGGATGCAAGAGTGCCGGTGTCGCCGAGCGTGCGGCCGGTGACACCGGCGGTCAGCTCTCGGAGAACATCTCCGCCGGCGTTCGTGATCGACTCGGCGTTGACCGGGGCGCGGTCGACGGCAGCGGGCAACGCATCCACGGTGGTCTGGATGGCGGCCTCGTCGGCGATGACGCTCAGTTCGCCGTCCTGATCGACGATCTTGAGCCACGTCGCGGCGACTGCGGGGGCGATCGGCACAGTGCGCTCTTCGCCGACGTAGAAACCGATCGAGGAGAGCATCGTGTTGAGCTGTTCCGCGACTCCTGCGGCTTCGTCGTCGCTCACTGGTGCGGGGGCCTCGGCCGGGTCTCCCGTGTAGGTCAGAGAATCTCGGCCGTCGGCGAGAGCGGAAGTCATGGCGCTCGTGAGCCCATCCAGGTCGACTCCGGTGCCGGGGACGGCAGGAGTCGTGACATACGTCGCGCTGGCGGTGTCGAAGGCGACTCCGGCGTCGACAGCGTCCACGTAACTGGCGGGGATCATCTCGCGCAACGTGTCATGTGCGAGATCCGTGTCGAGGGTGATGACGCCGGCGATGGGCTCCGGCATCCAGGAGCCGACGTTCCACATCGGGTGTGAGGCGAACGCCTCGTCTGCGAGCGCACGTGCGTCGATCGACGCGCCGAGGTCGGCACCGGTCACGACCTGATCGTCACCCGCGCCGGTCAGTGTGATCTCGGTGTTGGTGAGGTGTGCGGTGACGACGTCTGCTGCGGCGCCTGGCGTGAGTCCACCCACAGGGACACCGGCGATCGCGGTGCCGGGCGCGATGAGGATCGTCGACGCGGCTGCGGCGCCGAGTACGAGAACCCCCATTGTGACGCCGACCCAGAGGCCGACCCTGCGCTTCTTCGGAGCGGGCTCGCGCGGTGCCCATTCCAGAGATCTTCCGCCCTCGAGAGGCGGGACGACAGCGGTCTGCGCGGTGTTCGCGTCAGGTGCTTCGATAAGACCGGTCACTTACTCACCCCCCCGTGATTCAGCGTGACATGTTCCCTTATCATACCGGGCGACAGATAACGGCAAGGCAACGGTTGTCGTGGAAGAACGGCGAAAGCCCCGCAACCGATCGGGGTTGCGGGGCTTTCGCTACGCAGAGATCAGCTGCAGAGTTCCTGCAGCGCCGTGGCGGATGCCGTGACGTCGCTGGTGATCGTGCCGATGTCGGATGCGGCATCGAGGTCCTCGTCGATGAGCACCTTGGAGAGCACGTCGCCGAGCGCGACGAAGTCCTCGTGCACGGCGGTCGTCGCTTCCTTCACCTCGGTGTTGGAGACGCTGTCCGCGGCTTCACCGAATGCGTCGACGACGGTGCTGAACTGGTCGACGGTGGTCTGCGGGTCGGTGGCGCCGGTCGTGTCGATCTCGCCGGCCGCTTCGCTGGCCTCCTGCAGCTTCGGGAGGACGATGCCACACGCCTCTTCGACGGACTGGTCGGTGTTCGTCTCCTCGACGGGGGCGGAATCGCCGCCCTCGTTGGACGTGTCGTCCTCAGCGGCGGGTGAGCCCGAGCAGGCGGTCAGGCCGAGCACGGCGACAGCGGCGATGGTCCATGCGGCGATACGGTGGTTCATAGGTTTCCCCTCAATCATCGCACCGCGAAATGCGGTGCGATTCTCCGGTCGTGCGACCAGTCAAACACAACTCGTGCTCGTGTGACGACGGGGAGAAGGACCCATGGGGCCGCGCTGGTCGCGCGCCGATCACTCGGAGACGATGGCGATGCCGTCGATCTCGACGAGCATCTCCTCCCGAGGCAGTCCGGTGAACACGGTGGTGCGCGAGGGCAGCACACCACTGGGCGTGTGCGCGCCGACGAACTCGCCGTAGGCGTCGTTCATGGTCGCGAAATCCTCGCGCTTCGTGAGGTACACGCGCAGCATCACGACGTCATCGAACGTCGCCCCGGATGCCTCGACGATGGCCTTGACGTTCTCGAGGGTGCGGGTGGTCTGTGCTGCGACATCACCAGGGAAGAGGTACTCGTTGGTCGTAGGGTCGACGGGCCCCTGTCCCGAGACCTGGACGAATCCGCCCTTGCGGACTCCCTGTGAGAAGGTGTGCGCCGGTGCGGGGGCGGAAGTGGTCGTGATTCGCGTCTTCGTGCTCATCCGACCAGCCTAGTAGCCTTGTTAGATGCCTCAACAAATCTCGGACCCGTTGCCTGGGCGCGTGCTCCTCAGTGCGGAGCAGGCCGCAGCAGGGCGCGTACGCGTCTACCGAGCAGCGACGGTGATAGACGGCACCGGCGCGTCACGTCACGTCGCCGATGTGGCGATCGAGGGGTCGCGGATCGTCGCCATCGTGGGCCAGGAGGATGCACGGAAGATCGAGATCGAAAGCGGACCCGTCGACCTCGAAGCCGTCGAGATCGACGCGCGTGGATTGGTGCTGACCCCCGGATTCATCGACATGCACGCGCACAGCGACCTTGCCGTGCTGGAGGGTACGGAGCATCGCGCCAAGATCCTGCAGGGCGTCACGACCGAAGTGATCGGCCAGGACGGCCTCGGCTACGCACCGCTCGACGACACCACGGCATCCGTCATCCCCGCGCAGATCGCCGGCTGGAACGGGCTGCCCGCAGCCGCGCCCTGGCGCACGATGGACGATCTGCTCATCGAGATCGACGCCGCGACGGTCGCGAACGTCGCTGTGCTCGTGCCGCAGGGCAATCTGCGCATGATCGCGGTCGGTCATGAGAACCGCCCGGCGACTCGCACCGAACTGCGGCAGATGACCGAGCTGCTCGGCGCGGCGCTCGACGCCGGCGCATTCGGCATGTCCAGCGGGCTCACCTACACGCCGGGCATGTACGCCTCCACCGCTGAGCTCGAGGCGCTCTGCCACGTCGTCGCCGAGCGCGGTGGCTACTGGGCGCCGCACACCCGCAGCTATGGCGCCACCGCGCTGGATGCGTATCGTGAGGCGCTCGACATCGGGCGTCGCACGGGATGTCCCATCCATCTCACGCACGCGACCATGAACTTCGCCCCTAACAAGGGTCGCGCCGACGAACTGCTCGCGCTGATCGACGAGGCGATCGCCGACGGCGTCGACGTCACACTCGACACCTACCCGTATCTGCCAGGTGCGACCACGCTGACAGCACTGCTGCCGAGCCGGCTCGCGGAGGGGGGCGACCTCATCGCCGCAATCAGACAGCTGGATGCCGACGGCCGCGAGCGGGTGCGCGTCGAACTCGAGGAGATCGGCTGCGACGGATTTCACGGCGAGCGAGCCGACTGGTCGAGCATCGAGATCGTCGGCACCGCGAATTCCGCACTCTCCCCGCTCGTCGGCAGGACGATCGCGCAGATCGCCGAGGAGGACGGAAAGCGCGCGGTGGACGTCGTGCTCGACACGATCGTGCAGGATGCCGGGGCCACCGGCATCCTGATGCACATCGGCGACGAGGACAACGTGCGGGCGATCATGCAGCACGAGCGTCACACCGGCGGCAGCGACGGCATCCTGATCGGCGCGAAGCCGCATCCACGCGGGTTCGGCGCGTTCGCCCGCTACCTCGGTCACTACGTGCGCGAGGCCGGCGTGCTGACGTTGGAGGAGGCCGTCCGCCACCTCTCCGGCACGCCGGCAGCTCGTCTCGGACTGCAGCGCGGTGACGCCCCTCGCGGGGTGATCAGCGAGGGTGCCACCGCCGACCTCGTGCTGTTCGATCCGGAGAGGATCGCTGCAGGGGCGACATTCGATGAGCCGCGAACCGATCCGGTCGGGGTCGTCGAGGTGCTGATCGACGGCATTCCGGTCGTCGAAGGCGGCCGCATCACCGGCGACACACCAGGACGCGCACTCAGGATGCCGCCAACACCGCACCGTGCGACGGTGCCTCTGATCGGTTCCAGGATCGATCCGGCGGCGGCACCGTTCGTCTGGACGCAGGACACACCGGTGCACGCATCGCCCGAGCTCGCGCCCGTCGCCGAGCTGCTGAGGGGAGACGGGCGTTCTCGCGCCACCGATTCCCTCGTCGGCCCGACTGATGCACCCGCGATCACTCTGACCGTGGACCCGGCAGTGGGGGAGAGCGCGAACGCCGACGGCCGCATCGGCGCGGAGGCGTTCCGCATCACCGTCGCATCCGAGGGCATCGAAGTGAGCGGCGCGACCGCGGAAGGTGTCTTCCGCGGCACCACGGCCCTGCGCCAGTTGCACGCGCCAGAGGACGACATCGCTCGCATCCCCGCCGGTGGCTGGCACGGCTCGCCTGCTTACGGCTGGCGCGGTGCGATGCTCGACGTCGCACGGCATTTCCGGCCCGCTGATGACATCCGCCGCCTGATCGACCTGCTGGCGCTGCATCAGCTGAACATCCTGCACCTGCACCTCACCGACGATCAGGGCTGGCGATTCGAGGTGCCAGGGTTCCCGAGGCTGACCGAGGTGGGCTCCCGCCGAGCGGCGACACAGCGCGGTCACGGACCGCTCGCCACAGTCGAACCGGGCGTGCACGAGGGGTACTACTCGACCGCCGAGCTGCGAGAGCTGGTCGAGTACGCTGCCGCGCGCTTCATCACGATCGTGCCCGAGGTCGAGCTGCCAGGGCATGTGCAGGCCGCGCTCGCCGCATATCCCGAGCTCGGAAACACCGACCTCCCCGGAACGGACGGGCCGGTCACCGGGCCGTGGGAGCGCTTCGGCGTCAACCCCCGCACGCTCGCACCGACCGAGGAATCGCTGGCGTTCGGGCGCGCATCGATCGATGCGCTGTGCGACATTTTCGACTCGCCGTGGATCGGGATCGGCGGCGACGAGGTGCCGGTCACGGAGTGGGCTGAGAGCGCCGCCGCCGCAGAGCGGATGCAAGAGCTCGGACTCGCGTCGCCTCGCGACGTGCAGCCGTGGTTCACTGCGCATTTCGTCGATCACGTTCGTGCGCGCGGGCGCACGGCGCTGGCCTGGGATGAGGTGCTCGAAGGGGAGGTTCCGGACGGCGTGCGGATTCTCGCGTGGCGCGGGCCCGTCGCGCTCGAAGAGGCCATTCGCCGCGGCATACCCGTCGTCGGCTGTCCCGACCTTGAGACCTACCTCGATTATCGGCAATCCGAGTCCGTCGACGAGCCGGTGCCGGTGGGGCCGCCCCTGACGCTCGAGCGCGCGTACACCCTGAGGCTTCCCGTAGGCGTCGTCGGCGGCCAGACCAACGTCTGGACCGAGCATCTGCCGACCCGCGATCGCGTCGATTTCGCCATGTTCCCCCGGCTCAGTGCGATCGCCGAGCGGCTCTGGGCGGGGGGCGAGCCCGAAGACACCGACGGGTTCCTGCGCCGCCTCGTCGTGCAGCTGCGGCGTCTGGCCACGGCCGGTGTGCGATATCGTCCTCTCGATGGGCCGACGCTCGAACAGCGGCGACCTGGCATCCCTGGCAAGCCGATGTCGGTCGCCGCGCGCGAGCAGATCGTCGCCGATCTCGTCGAAGGGCTGCGAGCGGAACCTCTGGAATCGTCGGAACACGGCGAGAATTCAAAATAACGTTTCGGTAACCCTCCCACCGCTCCGGTGGGTCACAGGTTGCGAAATTTTTGTTCGTAAGGTCTACTAACAAATATGTCCGAATCGGATCTGAGTCCACAGTCACCGACTGACTACGCCGGCGCCAGTTCGCATGCTTTCGGACCCTCTCGTCATCTGCGATCGCGCACCAAAGTGCTGCCGGAGCACGCTCGCGGACACAACCGCGCCCTCGTGCTGCAGACGCTCTACCACTCCGGCGCCATGAGCCGCGCCGACCTGTCACGCGAGACCGGGCTCACCAGGGTGACGATCTCCGACCTCGTCGCGGAGTTCGTCGCCGACGGCATCGTCGTCGAACTCGGCGTGCGCGAAACGGCCGGCCCGGGCAAACCGCCCATCCTCATCGACATCAATCGTCTCGGTCACCAGATCATCGGCCTGGATCTCTCGGATGCCGAGGCGTTCCGTGGGGCAGTGCTGAGCCTCGACGGGGACGTGCTCGAGCGACGCGAGGTCGCCCGTCCTGAACTGCCGGACGGCGGGGCCGCATACGCCGCTCTGCTCGAACTCAGCCGCATCCTGGTCGCCGCCGCGACAGCGCCCCTGCTCGGAGTGGGTGTCGGCACCCCGGGAGTGGTGCGCCCGGACGGTCTCGTGCTGAGTTCTCCGAACCTCGGCTGGACGGACTTCCGACTCGAGGCGCAGCTCGGACACGACCTCGACCTGCCCGTGCTCGCCCGCAACGATGCGAACGCTGCGGTGCTCGCGGAGTACACCTTCGGCGATGCCAGGGCCGACTTCATGCTCATCAAGATCGGCGTCGGCGTCGGCGCCGGACTCATCGCCGGAAGCCAGCCGCTCCTGGGCAGCCGCTTCGCCGCCGGCGAGATCGGTCACGTCGTCGTCGGCACGGACGGCGGCCCGCGCTGCGTCTGCGGCAGGGACGGCTGTCTGGAAGCCTGGCTGAGCGTCACGCGCCTTCGGGATGCCGTCGACGCACAGCCCGCCGCGCGCGAGGAGATCCTGCGCGACGCCGGCACGCGCATGGCCATCGCGATCGCGCCGATCGTGACGGCACTCGACCTCTCTGAGGTCGTGCTGTCCGGCCCTGCGGATCTGCTCGACGGCACGCTCATCGATGCCGCCACCGCCACCCTGCGCGAGCGCACCCTCGAGGGCGTCTTCGACGACGTCGTGATCAGACTCACCGGTCAGGAGGACATCGTGCTGCGCGGCGCCGCGGTCATGGTCCTCTCCGGGCAGCTGGGAGTCTCATAGTGGCATCGGCAGTGCAGACCGGTCGCGTCGGCCGGTCCGTTCGCTTCGGCCTGGACATCGGCGGTACGAAGACCGATGTGGTCGCGGTGTCGGACGGCGGAGAGATCATCGCGCGCTCGCGTCGCCCCACCGGGCACGGTGACGAGGCGGTGGTCGACGGCGTCGTGGAGAGCGTGGAGGCGCTGCGATCGGAGATCGGGATGGCTGCCAGCGAGGTGTTGAGCGTCGGCGTCGGCATCCCCGGCCTCGTCGACACTGCGAACGGCCGCGTGCTGCACGCCGTGAACCTCGGCGTCGAATCGCTCGATCTCGCGGCCAGGGCCTCTGAGCGACTGGACGTGCCTGTCGTCGTCGAGAACGACGTGAAGGCGGCGGCGCTCGGCGCCGCGGCTCTGCGCGGTGAGGCCGTGTCGATGGCGTACCTGAATCTCGGCACCGGAGTCGCAGCCGGAATCGTGATCGACGGCGCCATCTCGCGCGGATCGCGCGGCACCGCCGGCGAGGTCGGACACATCTCCGTCGACCCGAACGGACGACTGTGCACCTGCGGCCAGCGCGGCTGCATCGAGACGCTCTGCGGCGGCGGCGCTCTCGCCCGCGCATGGGGACGTCCCGGCGCTCTGCCGGTGCGAGACATCCTCGATGCCGCGGATCGCGGCGAACCCGATGCCGTGCTGCTGCGCGCCGACCTCGCCCGCGGTGCTGCGGCCGCGGTGCGCGTACTGGTGCTCACGGCCGATGTCGAGACGGTCGTCATCGGCGGCGGCCTCACCTCTCTCGGCGATCGCCTCGGCGACGGCATCCGCAATGCTCTCATCGCGGACGCGGCTGGTTCACCGTTTCTGCTGTCGCTGCACCTGGATGAGAGAATCGAACTGCTCCCGCCCGGTTCCCCTGCGGCTGCTCTCGGAGCCGCGCTGGTCGGCGCGCACACACCTCAAGAGGAGATCGTCATCCATGGCTGAAGTCATCATCGTCGAGAACGCCGCAGCCGCGGGTGCACTGGTCGCCGACGAGATCGTGCGACTCATCGTGGCCCGTCCCGATGCCGTACTGGGGCTCGCGACCGGATCCACGCCGCTGCCCGTCTACGAGGCGCTGCACGGACGGCTCGCCGGCACTGATGTGTCTCGGGTGAGAGGCTTCGCGCTGGACGAGTACGTGGGCATCGACCCGAAGCATCCGGAGAGCTACCGCTCGGTCATCACCCGCGAGGTCGTCGAGCCGCTCGGTCTGAATCCTGACCAGATCCACGTGCCGAACGGCGCCGTATCCGGCATCGAGCATTCGGGCGACGACTACGAGGCTGCGATCGAAGCGGCGGGCGGCGTCGACCTGCAGATCCTCGGAATCGGCACCGACGGGCACATCGGCTTCAACGAGCCCGGCTCGTCATTCGCATCGCGCACCCGCGTGAAGACGCTCACGGCGCAGACCCGCGAGGACAACGCCCGCTTCTTCGACTCGATCGACGAGGTGCCGATGCACTGCATGACCCAGGGCCTCGGCACGATCCTGCAGGCGCGCCACCTCGTGCTGCTCGCCTTCGGTGAGGGCAAGGCTGAGGCGATCGCCGCGGCCGTGGAAGGACCGGTCACCGCGATGATCCCCGGGTCGGCGATCCAGCTGCACCCGCACACCACCGTCGTCGTGGATGAGGCCGCTGCCTCTAAGCTCACGCTCGCCGACTACTACCGCTACACGTTCGACAACAAGCCGGCGTGGCAGGGGCTCTGAGCCGGACCTAACGCGCCTCCGACCATGCCAGGGGCAGCAGATGCTCCAGGCTGAGCGGTGCCAGCGGCATCGTGTTCACGTCGGCCGGCGTGATCCAGCGCAGTTCGGCGAGCTCCGCCTGCACGGCGACGGCGTCGGCCTCGATCGTGAGGGCGAACGCATCGGCGATCACACGGTGACCCGGTTCGTTCGCGGCGGCGGAGATGAACCGGCCGAGCGGGCGCAGCCCGGCCTCGTCGACCTTGAGGCCCAGCTCCTCGTCGAGCTCACGGGCCAGGGTCTGCGCGGCGCTCTCTCCGGCTTCCGGTTTGCCGCCGGGCTGCATGAACTTCGTCGTGCCGTGCTTGCGTACGACGAGGACCCGGCCGTCCGCGTCATGGATGATCGCTGCGCTCACGTGGATGTCAGGCACTGACGAAGACCTTTCCGGGGTTGAGGATGCCGAGCGGGTCGAACACGGCCTTGATCTGACGCTGCAGCTGCCACTGGGCGTCGCCGAGCTCCTCGGCGAGCCAGCGGCTCTTGAGCATGCCGATGCCGTGTTCGCCGGTGAGTGTGCCCCCGAGCCGGATCGCCGATCGGAACAGATCGTCGGCGGCAGCCCAGACCTGTTCCGGCACGACATCGCCCTCGAAGATGAAGTTCGGATGCAGGTTGCCGTCGCCCGCATGCGCGACCGTGGGGATATCGAGAGCGTAGGTGTGCTCTATGCGGGTGATCTCGTCGTACATCGCCGGCAGCGCGCTGCGGGGTACGGAGACGTCCTCGATGAGCGTGGTGCCGAGAGCGGCCATCGCACCGTGCATCGAGCGCCTGATGGCCAGCAGGCGCTCACCTTCGTGGCTGTCGTACGTCAGCGTCACCTGGCCGCCGCACTCACGCAGGGTCGCCGCGATGCGATCGGCCTCCGGCTGCGCCGCAGGTCCGTCGGTCTGGATCGTCAGCTGCGAGGTGCCCGCCGATGGCAGAGGCAGGGCCAGGAGGGCGTGGACGGCGGCGAGAGCCTTCGCATCCATCAGCTCCATGATCGCGGGCTGGGCGCCGGATGCCGTGACGGCTGCCGATCCGGCGGCCGCCGCGCGCACGGTCGGGAACAGCGCGGTGAGAGTGCAGATCTCGCCGACGACGAGGCGCCGAAGCTTCAGCGTCGCACCGACGACCACACCGAGCGTGCCCTCAGAGCCGATCATGAGCGAGGTCAGGTCGAGTCCCGTGACGCCTTTCACGCTGCGGTGGCCGAGATGGAGCAGCCGTCCATCAGCCAGCACGACATCGACCCCGAGCACGGCATCGCGCACGACCCCGTACTTGGCGCACAGCAGTCCGCCGGCGCCGGTCGCGATGTTGCCGCCGACGGTGGAGATGTCGCGGCTCGCGGGATCCGGAGGCCACCACATGCCGCGCTCTGCCAGCAGGGCGTTCAGCTCGGCGTTCAGGATGCCCGGCTCGACGACGGCGAACAGGTCATCCGGCCGCACCTCGAGCACACGGTTCATCCGCATCGTCGACAGGACGATCTCGCCGGGGCCGGCGTTGGCGCCTCCGGCGAGCCCCGTGCCGGCGCCGCGTACGACGACCGGAGTGCGCCCCTCAGCCGCGATCCGCATCGTCTGCTGAACGTGCTCGATCGTCTCTGCGTGCACGACGGCGAGCGGGCGACCAGGGGAGGAATGTCCGGAGCTATCTGCTCTCGCGGCTTCCAGGGAGTCCTCGGTGACATCGACGATGTCACCGAGCGTGCTCCGCAGGGCCGCGGCGACAGTCATCGCAAGTCTCGCCTGCCGGCGAAGAGCCCGGAAGTCACGGCGACGACCGCGAAGCCGAGTCCGACCCAGGCCTGATCCATCGACCACCACGCGAGCGTCACGCCCGCGTAGATCAACAGCTCGACGGCGGCGCGCACGAACGGATGCAGACTCAGCACCGGCCGCGGGGAGAGGAAGAGCGCCCACACCAGCAGGAGCAGCAGCGGAGCACCGATGCCGATCACGATGTTCCAGGGGAACGGCCACGTGGCGAAGCCCCAGAGCGCGAGCGAAGCGATCGCCGCGACGAGGATGACGGCCCGGATGATGTCGAGCGGAGTGATGTTCGGACGGTTGACACCGGGGACTGCGTCGGGGGCTTCGGGCATGCACCCAGTCTATTCGGCGGGCGTGGTGTCCTCGGTCGGGGTCGCGGCGGGGCCGGCGTCGTTGTGCGGCCCCGCAGCCGGGATGACGGGTTCGGCAGCAGGAGCTTCGTTGGGGTCCGTTTCCGCCGGGCCTAGCTCTTCAGCGGGTGCGGAAGGGACGGGAGCCACAGCTTCGTCGGCGAGCTCGGCTTCCGTGGAGGTTGCGACTGGTTCGCGGGGCGATTCGATGACAGCTGATGGATCTGAAGGGTCGGGCGGCGCCGGAGCCATATCCGCAGCCGCCGCAAAATCGACCTTGAACGCACACGCGATCTGAAGGAGCCCTGGGTAGGGGAACTCACCGAGTTCGCTCAACGTCATCGAGATGGACTCACCGATCTTGTCGCCGAGGACGTACGCGAACTCGACCGTCGCATCATCACAGAGCTGATCGAGGGTCGGCCGAAGCTTGATGCTGCCATGGCCCGGCCGGTCTTCCGCTGCGAGGACCGTGACGTCGTCCGCCACGAGAATTGTCTCGACCGCGCTGCTTGAACCGACGTAAGTTGCACGGACAGTGGCGTCGGCAATACCCGTTAGTGGCACCGTGTAGTGCGTTATCCATGTAGCCGGATCGACCCGGACCGACGTCGCTCCGACCGTGGGCGTGCCGTCGGGGAGTTCGGGGGCTGGCGGATCTGTGGGTTCCATCGGATCTGTGGGGTCGGTCGGGTCCGTGGGCTCTGTCGGGTCCGTGGGATCCGTCGGGTCCGTGGGCTCCGTCGGGTCCGTGGGCTCCGTCGGATCGACAGGTTCAGTCGTCTCCGGGTCGCCATCCGCACCGCTGCCGGCGCCGGGAGTGGTCGGCGTCTCCGCCACCACC
Source organism: Microbacterium sp. AK031 (assembly GCF_024807145.1). Classification (GTDB taxonomy): domain Bacteria; phylum Actinomycetota; class Actinomycetes; order Actinomycetales; family Microbacteriaceae; genus Microbacterium. The sequence continues at coordinate 157,393 of NZ_JANUCA010000001.1, forward strand.
GGAGGCGCGACCTCGGTCGCGGGGGTGTTGTCGACCACGGGTACCTTGACCTGGGGTGCATCATCGACGTCGTCAGGCGTCCTCGGATTCTTCTCCTGGATCTCGAGGATGAACTTCTCTTCGTTCATCTCGGAGCCGGGCGTGAGCTCGGAGGAGATCGAGGAATCGCCGACCTCGCTCGCGCTCGGCAATGAAGTCACGGGGCTCGCCTCCAGCAGCCCTGGAACGATCGTCGTCGCGGCCACCACGCTGGCGACGACCAGCGCCGCTGAACCCACGCCCACGAGAGCACCGATGCCTGTCACAGTTCCGGTCGTGGACCCCCCGCCGGCCTTGCCTGCGAGATCGCCGACCGCGCCACTCGCGCCAGCGCCTGAGACGACGACTCCGCCCTCGATGACGCTCGACGGCATCGCCGCCACAGCAACGACCGGAGCGCCGCCCGTCTGCAGCGCGGCGGTGTATCCGGCGGCGCCGGCGACGCCGAGAACGAGCGGAAGCAGAACGAGAGCGAGGCGGTCCGAAACGCCCTTCGCCTCGGCGACGAGGATCATGCAACGCGCGCAGTCCTCGATGTGCTGATCGAGACGCCTCTGGTCCCGGGCGCTGAGGTTGCCGCGTGAGTAGGCGCCGAGATGCTCGATCGTCCACTGGCATTCAGAGCCGGGCTCGGCGCTCTTCAGGTGTGCTTGGATCCAGGCCTCACGCAGACCCTCGCGTGCGCGGAAGGCGAGCTGCGAGACTGCGCCGGCCTTCATGTCGAGCAGCGGAGCGACCTCCGCCGGTTTCATCTGCTCGATCTCGGTGTACCAGAGCACTTCCTGCCACCGACTGGGGAGGCCGCGGAACGCCTGTGCGGTCAGGCTGCGATCGAGGGCCTCGTCGGCTGCCTGCTCTGTGCTGTCCGGATCTGCGATGGTCTCGAGTTCGTCCATCGCGGTCTCGCGACGGGAGCGGCCCCAGGCCGCAGCCGTGTTGCGGATGCTGGTGAAGAGGTATGCGCGGAAGGACCCGTTCGGGCCACCGCCCTTGATGATCGCCTGATAGATGCGGGTGTAGGCCTCTTGCACCAGATCATCGGGGTCGAGGCTCGAAGTGATCGAACGGGCGACCGATACGCCGGAGGAGTAGTGGCGTCGCCAGAGTTCACCGAACGCGTCTGCATCACCCGAGCGGGTGCGCAGGATCAGGTCGGCATCGGCTGACGCCCCGGTTGCGGTGTGGTCGTGGTTCTGCACTGGCTTCCATCTGTCGTGAGAGTCGGATGACCCCTCACATGAAGAGACGCGTGATCCGGTCGATCCTCACGCGCCCGGACCATTCTCCCTCTAAATTCCCAGCGAGGCCAGCCCTGTGGACAACTCGGAGCCAACTCTCAAAAGTATTTCTCGGAACCGCGTGATGAAACGGGGTCGTCGCCGTCTCATCAATGAGAGCAGCCATCAGAACTCCACCGGGGGGCGGAGTTCGGCACCGGTGAAGGGGCAATGCATCGGTCGGGTGACTCGGCGCCTCGGGGGAGGAGCATCGAGTCACCCGCTCTCACCTTCCGGGCAGAGACGGGGTCGCCGCGCGGGGGAGCGGCGACCTCGCGCTCATCCGCTCACGCGAGCCGTGCGCCGGTCTGCACGTGCATGACGCGCAGGTGGGCGTCCAGCAGCACTGCGTCGCCGATGTGACCGCGAGTGAGCCGTCCGAGCCGCGCACCGAGGCCGATGGCCGCGGCGGGCGTCTGCGTCAGCGCGAGCACCGCCTCGGCCAGAGGCACGCCTGCGCCCACCGCGCGCTGCAGGGCGACGTCCTGCGTGAGCGTCGAACCGGCGATCGAGCCGGTGTCGTCGGCGCGGGCGATGCCATCGGTCACGGTGACCTTGACCGCGCCTAAGTCGTAGCTGCCGTCCGCGCTGCCCGCGGCGGCCATGGCATCCGTCACCAGCGCTACTCGGCCGGGAGCCGCGTCGAAGATCAGCTTGATCACGTGTGGGTCGAGGTGCACGTTGTCGGCGATGGCCTCCAGTACGACGCGGCGGTCGGCGGCGGCCGCGAGCACGGGACCAGGGGCGCGGTGATGGATGCCAGGCATCGCGTTGAACGCATGCGTCAGGACCGTCGCGCCTGCATCGAACGCGGCGAGGGCGGTCGCGGCATCCGCATTCGTATGACCGACGGCCGCGGCGGCGCCGGAAGCGACGATCAGCCGGATCGCCTCGAGTCCGCCGGGAAGCTCCGGGGCGATCGTCACCTGGCGCACGGTGCCACGGCCGGCGTCGAGCAGACGCTGCACATCGGCCGCTGCCGGTTCACGCAGCAGTGAAGGCTCATGCGCGCCGTGATGGCCGGGGTCGAGGAACGGGCCCTCCAGGTGCGAGCCGAGGATGTCAGCATCCGTCGTCATCAGATCGGCGATCTCGCCGACTCGACGTGCGAGGTCGTCGAGCGGCGCGGTCACGAGCGAGATGACGGCACGCGTCGTGCCGTGCGCGCGGTGCAACTCGCGCGCGGTCCTGATGGCGTCGATGCCGTCATCGAAGGATGCCCCGGCACCGCCGTGCCCGTGTATGTCGATGAACCCCGGCGTAAGGATCGCTCCGTCGCCCGCAACTTCAAACGCGTCGATCACAGTGTCGGCATCGGCCCAGTTTGCACCGACGCCGGTCTCAGTAACCAGGCCGTCTTCGAACCTCACCCAGGCGTCCGCTGTCTCGATGCCATCGGTGACGAGACGGGCCGAGTGGATCAGGGTCGTGGTCATCGGCTGCTCCAGACGATCTCGGCAGGACGGTGGCCAGCCCATCCTGCGGCTTCCCAGGCAGCTCCGAGAACGCCGACGCGCTCGCGGAACGACGCCCACTCGCGCGTCTCAGCAGGCGACCACGCGACCTCCGCGATCGCAGCGACGCGCGGGAAGATCAGCTGATCGATGTCATTCAGCGTCTCTATGGTCTCCGACCACAGCGGACCCTCGACGCCGAGGATAGCCTCAGCGGGCAGACCATCGACGATGGCGGTCGGCTCCCACTCGTAAGCCGTCTGCAGGTCGATCAACGCCGCCCAATCGAGTCCGAGCGGGAAATCGGCGTCGTACTTCTGGTCGAGGTACGCGGTGTTCGAAGGCGACATGATGACGGAGCCACCGCGCTCGGCGAAGCGGCGCGCATGGTCGGCGTGCGCCCCCGACGGGGTCGTGCTGCCCCAGTACTGGCCGATCGTGCCTTCGGCGACCTCGGCTGCGCCCGCCTCGTGCCACGCGATCGGAGTCTTCCCGAGCTCGATGGTGAGAGCGGTGACACGTTCGATGAACGCACCGAAGTCGGCCTGTGCCGTGCCGAGGCATTCGTCGCCCCCGACGTGGAGATACGGACCAGGGGTGAGCTCGGCGAGCTCGGTGAGCGCATCGCGCAGGAACTCCCACGTCGCATCATCATGGATCTTCACGGAAGAGTGTCCGACGCCCCAGCCGAGATATGGCTCGCCGGCGACCGGGAGCGGCTGGGAGAGCGCTTCCGCCTGGGCGAGGAGTCCATCGTTCATCACCGGCTCCTCGACGATCTCGGGATAGGCCAGGCCGATCGCGTGCGTGTGCCCCGGCAGATCGATCTCCGGCACCACGACCATGTGGTGCGCGGCGGCGTAGCGCACGATCTCGCGGAAGTCGTCCTTCGTGTAGTACCCGCCTTGGCGGCCCAGAGCTGCCGTCGTGGAGCTGCGCTCGGCGAGCAGCGGGCGGCTGTCGATCTGCAGTCGCCAGCCTTGATCGTCGGTGAGGTGCAGGTGCAGCCGATTGAACTTGAGCGACGACGCGCGGTCGATGAACGCTTTGACGGTGTCGACGTCGAAGAAGGTGCGGGCGACGTCGAGCATGACGCCGCGGTAGGCGAAGCGCGGGGCATCGTCGATCTCGGCGTGGGGGAGCACCCACGCCTCACCGTCGGTCACGAGCAGCTGACGCAGAGTCTGGACGGCGTAGAAGAGGCCGGCCTCGTCGCCCTCGAGCTGAGCCGTCTCGCCGACGCGCAACGTGTACTGCTCGCTCTGGCGCGCGGTTCGGCGCACGACGATGTCACCCGGCCGAGCCGCATCGACAGCGATCGCGGGGTGCAGTCCCGTACGTTCGGCGATTCCGTCGGCGAGGACGGATGCCGCGGCATCCGCTCCCTGCTCGACGATGATGCGGGTGGCCGGCGTCAGCGACAGCGCACCGGTCGACTCCGTGATGGACGAGGGCAGCGGAACAAGAGGTAGGACCATGAACAAAACCTACCGCGCGACGACCAGCGCGGCCAGGGCTGCGGGCTACTCTGGGGCGTCGGGATTCCGCTATGCTCGAACGGTCGCGACTGGCGTCTGGGTGGGTCACCACCGGGGAGCGACCGTTACGGAATTCGACCGCGCGCCTGGGCCGATGACATCCATCACCGATGACATTTCATTCCGCAACGAAAGAGGACGACATGACCGATCCGTACTTCAACGCCCCGCTCTCCGAGGTCGACCCAGAGATCGCAGAGGTCCTCGACCGGGAGCTGAACCGTCAGCGCACGTTCCTCGAGATGATCGCATCCGAGAACTTCGTGCCCGTCTCCGTGTTGCAATCGCAGGGCTCGGTGCTCACGAACAAGTACGCCGAGGGCTACCCTGGTCGCCGCTACTACGGCGGCTGCGAAGAGGTCGATGTCGCAGAGTCCCTTGCCATCGAGCGGGTCAAAGCCCTCTTCGGCGCCGAGTTCGCGAACGTCCAGCCGCATTCCGGCGCCACCGCCAACGCCGCAGTGCTGCACGCGATCGCCCGCCCCGGCGACACGCTGCTCGGCCTGTCGCTCGACCACGGCGGCCACCTCACGCACGGCATGAAGATCAACTTCTCCGGCCGTCTGTATGACATCGTCGCCTACGGGGTGAACCCCGAGACCTCGCTCGTCGACATGGACGAGGTGCGTCGCCTGGCCATCGAGCACAAGCCGAAGGTCATCATCGCCGGATGGTCGGCGTACCCGCGCCACCTCGACTTCGCGAAGTTCCGCGAGATCGCCGATGAGGTCGGCGCGCTCCTCTGGGTCGACATGGCGCACTTCGCCGGTCTCGTCGCCGCAGGCGTGCACCCCAGCCCCGTCCCGCACGCGCATGTCGTCTCCTCGACGGTTCACAAGACGATCGGCGGCCCCCGCTCCGGCTTCATCCTCACCAATGACGCCGACCTCGCCAAGAAGATCAACTCCGCCGTCTTCCCGGGTCAGCAGGGCGGCCCGCTCATGCACGTGATCGCCGCCAAGGCGACCGCGTTCAAGCTCGCAGCGACACCCGAGTTCAAGGACCGTCAGGTGCGCACGATCAGCGGCGCTCATATCCTCGCCGATCGGCTCACGCAGCAGGACGTCGCGGACGCGCAGATCAAGGTGCGCTCCGGCGGCACCGACGTGCACCTCGTGCTCGTCGACCTGCGCGATGCGGCGATCGACGGCAAGCAGGCAGAGGATCTCCTGCACGACATCCACATCACCGTGAACCGCAACGCCGTCCCGAACGACCCTCGTCCGCCCATGGTCACCTCGGGTCTGCGCATCGGCACCTCGGCGCTGGCGACGCGTGGATTCGGCGACGCCGAGTTCACCGAGGTAGCCGACATCATCGCCCTGGCGTTGCAGCCCGGGGCGGACGTCGCTGCGCTGAAGGCGCGTGTCGATGCGCTCGCCGGTGCCTTCCCGCTCTACCCGGAGCTGCAGCAGTGACCGCTGTCGTCCTCGATGGCAAGGCCGCGGCCGCGGCGATCAAGAGCGAGTTGACCGAACGGGTCGCAGCGCTGCGCGAACGCGGCATCGTCCCCGGCATCGCCACGGTTCTCGTCGGCGCGGATCCGGCATCCCAGTTGTATGTGGGGATGAAGCACCGGCAGTCCGAGGCGATCGGGATGAACTCGATCCAGCGTGAACTGCCCGCCGACGCCACGCAGGAGCAGGTCGAGGCATTGATCGACGAGCTCAACGCCGACCCGACGTGCCACGGCTACATCGTGCAGCTGCCGTTGCCGAAGCACATCGACACCGACGCCATCCTCGAGCGCATCGATCCGGACAAGGATGCCGACGGCCTGCATCCGACCAACCTCGGCCGGTTGGTACTGAACGTCAACGGGCCGATCCACACCCCGCTGCCGTGCACGCCTCGCGGCGTCATCGAGCTGCTGCTGCGCAACGACTACGACCTCAAGGGAAAGCATGTCGTGGTCGTCGGCCGCGGTGTCACGATCGGCCGCTCGATCGGGTTGCTGCTGACGCGCCGCGAGCTGAACGCCACCGTCACTCTCACTCACACCGGCACGGTCGACATGCCGAAGTACCTCCGCGAGGCGGACGTCATCGTCGCCGCGGCCGGCGTCAAGCACCTCATCCGTGCGGAGGACGTCAAGCCGGGCGCCGCGGTGCTGGACGTCGGAGTCACCCGTGAGGACGCCCCGGAGGGCGGCAAGTCGAAGGTGTTCGGCGATGTGCACCCGGATGTCGCATCCGTCGCCGGTTTCATCTCGCCGAACCCCGGCGGCGTCGGTCCGATGACCGTCGCGCTGCTCATGACGAACGTCGTCGAAGCCGCCGAACGGCTCGCGAGCGAGCGCTGAGCTACAGTTCGGCCAGCATCCGCCGCTGCTCGGGAGTGAGCCCGTCGTTCAGGTCTTCCCGGGCGGCGCCGGTCGCGGCGGTCTGCGTGCCGGATGCCGTGGCATCCGACGTCCGGGCCGTCGAGGTACGACCGCCTTTCACTTTGGACTGCACCGTGTCGAACACCGCGCCCGCTCGCGCTTCGATCCGGTCATCGACCAGATCGTAGATGACCCAGGCGATCAGCAGGTACAGCGGCGGCAGCACGTAGCCCCAGAACCAGCCGCGCACGTCGACGCCGCTGAGCCACACCGTCAGAACCCAGACGATCAGCTCGACGATGAAGACCAGCACGTACCGGACGACCTTCTCGCCGACCCTCGTGCGGGTCTGCGCCGACTTCGAGGCCGCCCCGCGGAACGCCTTGAGCAGCGTCGGCTTGAGCGCGAGCGTGGCCGCAGTGAGGATCACGGCAGCCCACAGTGCATTCCATCCGACACTGACGCTTGACATGAGCAGGCCGATGAGCAGCAGCACCACGACGTTGAACACGTACAGGGAGACGGCGCGGACGATCCAGTTCTTCATGTCGTCAGCCTAAGGCGATGCGTCGCCGCGGGGGAAGAAACGGCGGTCAGCCGGTGAGGCCCGGCGCGTCTACCCCGACGATGCGCGCGTGCTCATCGAAGCGGAAGGTGGCCGAGCCGGAGGCGTCGGTGACGATCGCGCCGCTGAAGGCCTCATCGGTCCACTGCAGATTCCACCCGGCCAGTCGCGCGGCATCCCACACGGACGAGCGCGCGTCGCTCAGAGCGAGTTCCGACAGGATGCGGGGTGCGGAGATGACAGCATCGCGCACCGTGAGCGGTGCGAGCGGCGCGTCCAGTACGAACACGGCCCGAGTCCCGCCGCCGATCGGTGCTGAGTAGTACGGGGAGCGACCCGTGATCTCCACGGCCACTGCCCCGATCTGGTGCGCGGCCTGCTCAATCCAATTGTCGAGATCTGCGCCGGTGTCGGCAGGGAATGGCAGCTCCTGCTGGCCGAGCTCGGCGATGCCGTACTGGGTGCCGTAGTCGCGCAGCTGTGCGGCGATCCCCTGCGCGTCGCCCTGGGGGTGAGCCCATGCCCACAGCAGCGATCGCGGGCCCGGTGCGATCGTCGCGATCAGGTGGGGGCGGGTCACCAGCTGATGCGAAGGATTCGAGTTCGACGTGAAGGTGAGGGTGCCTGCGGCCATGTCGGCGTCCCAGCGGTGTTCGCCGAGCGCATCGACGGCCGTGGTGAGTGCGTCCTGGCGGAGTGCGGCGAAGAATGCTGCGCGGTCGGCGAGAGGCTGCAGGGCTGCGAAGGTCATGGTCCCAGTCTGGCCTGGAATCCTATGATTCCGCCACCTGCGCCGCGCCACGAAGAGCAAGCCCGCCCGCCATCGACCCGGTACGAAACGGGGTCGTGTGCGTCGACGACGAGCGGGCGAGTGGTCAGGGCAGGCGGGCGGTGTACTGCTCGCGGATGACCGCTCGCGTGTCAGCCTCGAAGCGGGTGGTGACCTCCACCGGCCACTCGGGTGCGGTGCCGCGGAGTCCCCAGGCGGCCTGCACAGCCGCTCCGAGAGCCACGTACTCGCCCGGTGCCGGCACTACCACAGGTGCGTCGAACACCTGCGCCGCGATGCGCGCCACCGCCTCGCTCTGCGCGGCGCCGCCGACGAGCAGGATGCGCTCGGCCGTGACTCCATGGGCGCGGATGCGATCGAGTCCCTCCGCGAGGCCGCACAGGACCCCTTCGATGGCCGCGCGCGCGAGGTTCTCGCGGCTCGTCGACGTCAGAGTCATGCCGAACAGCGATGCCGTGGCATCCGGGAGGTTGGGCGTGCGCTCGCCTTCGAACCACGGCTGCAGCACGAGGCCATCGGCACCGGGCTCTGCGCTCAGAGCGAGTCGGGAGAACTCGGCGTGATCGACACCGAGAAGGGATGCCGTGGCATCCAGCACTCGCGCGGCATTCAGCGTCGCGACCAAGGGCAGGAAGCCACCGGCTGCATCCGCGAATCCAGCCACGGTGCCACTCGGATCGGCGACTGCGACGTCCGTCACCGCGAACACCGTGCCGCTGGTGCCGATCGAGACGCCGATATCTCCGCTTCCCGCGCCCATTCCCAGCGCGGCCGCGGCATTGTCACCCGCACCGGCCGTGACGAGGATGCCATCCTGCCCGGCGACGTGCTCGGCGGGACCCAGCACTCGCGGCAGCACCACGTCACTCGCGTCTCGGCGCAGTGCGACGGCGAGAAGCTCACGGTCGTACTCGCCTCGAACCGAATCGAAGTACCCCGTGCCACTGGCATCGGATCGATCGGTGACGAGTTCGTCGAGCACAGGGCCCAACGGCGAGTCGTCTGCGGGGCCGTAACCACGCAGACGCCACGTCAGCCAGTCGTGGGGGAGAGCGATCGCCGCGATGCGGGAGGCTTTCTCCGGCTCGGCATCCGCCACCCAGCGCACCTTGCTCGCCGTGAATGACGCGACCGGCACGACTCCGGTGCGCTGGGAGTATTCCTCGGCGCCGATCTCGGCGGTCAGTGCGGTCGCGGCATCCGCCGACCTGGTGTCGTTCCACAGCAGGGCGGGGCGGATGACGCGACCCTCGGCATCGAGAGCGACCAGACCGTGCTGCTGTCCGCCGATCCCCACGGCGGCCACATCTGCCAGCCCGCCGGCATCGGCGATGGCGCTGCGCAGTGCGTCCCACCAAGCCGCAGGGTCGACCTCGGTGCCATCAGGGTGACCTGCCCGTCCGGAGCGGATCACCGCTCCGGACGAGAGGTCGCGCACGACGACCTTGCAGCTCTGCGTCGACGAGTCGACACCGGCGACGAGCGTCTGCGTGCTGGTCGACATGGTGTTGGTCGGCACAGGTCAGCGGGCGCCGAGCAGGTGCTCGGTGGCGAGCTGCTGCAGACGGACGAACCCGAAGCCCTTGCCGCCGAGGTAGGCGTCGGTGTCGAAGTCCTCGAAGGCGCTGCGGTCGGCGAGGAAGTCGTCGTAGCTCTCGCCGGGGTTCAGGGTCGGCTCGGCGAGCTCGGGGACCTTGGAGGCAGCCAGGGCCTCCTGCACCTCGGGGTCGGCGCGGAACGCCGCGGCGCGCTCCTTGAGGAGCAGGTAGGTGCGCATGTTCGCGGCTGCGGATTCCCACACGCCGTTCTCGTCTTCCGTGCGGCTCGGCTTGTAGTCGAAGTGGCGGGGACCGTCGTACGCCGGAACGCCACCGGGGCCGCCGTTCTCGAGCAGATCGACCAGCGCGAATGCGTTGTGCAGGTCGCCGTGACCGAACACGAGGTCCTGGTCGTACTTGATGCCGCGCTGACCGTTGAGGTCGATGTGGAAGAGCTTCTCGTGGAACAGCGCCTGGGCGATGCCCGCGGCGAAGTTGAGCCCTGCCATCTGCTCGTGTCCGACCTCGGGGTTCACGCCGAACAGCTCGGGACGTGCGAGCGAGCCGATGAAGGCGATCGCGTGGCCGAGGGTCGGCAGCAGGATGTCGCCGCGGGGCTCGTTCGGCTTCGGCTCTATCGCGAAGCGGATGTCGTAGCCCTTGTCGGTGACGTAGTCGGCGAGCAGGTCCACGGACTCGCGGTAGCGCTCGAGGGCCTGGCGCACGTCCTTGGCGGAGTCGTACTCCGCGCCCTCGCGGCCGCCCCACATCACGAAGGTCTTCGCGCCCAGCTCGGCGCCGAGGTCGAGCTGACGGAACACCTTGCGCAGCGCGTATCGGCGGACGTCACGATCGTTGGACGTGAACCCGCCGTCCTTGAAGACCGGCGCGCTGAAGAGGTTCGTGGTGACCATCGGCACGACGAGGCCGGTGTCGGACAGAGCGCCCTTGAGACGGTCGATCTGCTTCTGACGCTCAGCATCGGTGGAGCCGAAGGCGAACAGGTCGTCGTCGTGGAACGTGAGTCCGTACGCGCCCAGCTCGGCGAGTTTCTCGACTGCGTGCACGACGTCGAGTCGAGGACGCGTCGGGCCGCCGAACGGGTCGGTGCCGTTGTAGTCGATGGTCCAGAGACCGAACGAGAACTTGTCTTCACGGGTGGGGGTGGGCATGGCTGCTCCTCTGCAGGCGAAGTGAGAAATATAAGTTGTGTTTCACAACATATAGCATGCGATGGCGGTTCGCAATCGACGCCGCGCAACGCGACGCTGTGTCGTCAGGATCGCGGCGGCGCGGTGGATTCGCGGACCACGAGGGTCGTCGCCATCTGCACGGGCTGGGGCTCAGCGCCCTGCAGGATGTCGAGAAGCATCCGCACTGCCGCCGCACCCATCTCGGGCAGCGGCTGGCGCACTGTCGTGAGCTGGGGCACGTGGGCGGCAGCGTCGATGATGTCGTCGAAGCCGACGACGGAGAGGTCGGTCGGCACGTGCAGGCCGCGCTCGGATGCGACCCGCATCATCTCGATGGCGGAGAGGTCGTTGGCGGCGAAGACGGCGGTGGCGGGGTCGGAGAGATCGAGGATCGCATGCGCGCCGGCCGTCGAGTCGCTGGCTCGGTAGCCGCCGTCGATGACGAGGGCGGGATCGAACGGGATGCCGGATGCCTCCAATGCATCGCGGTACCCCTGCTCGCGCTCTCTGGCGGACTCCAGATCGGTTCGTCCGCGGAGGTGGGCGATCCGTCGATGGCCCAGCGAGATGAGATGTTGTGTGGCGGCGCTGGCGCCTTCCACATTCGCCACGCTCACGGTTGCGGCATCGTCGGCTCCGACGTGCGGGTCGACGGCGACGATCGGCACCGACGTCTCGGACGGTGCGGCCGTCGGGGTCACGAGGATCGCGCCGTCGATGAGCGTGCCGCCCAGGCGGGACAGCGAGCGACGCTCCCAGCCGAGGTGGCTGCCGGCCGAGACGCTGCCCGCGTATGCGAGCACGTCGTACTCGGTGTTCTCGAGGGCACCGGACACGCCCCTGAGCAGCTGCAGTGCGAACGGCTCGAACTCGGCGACGAGGACGCCGATCACCTGCGTGCGCCGCCGGCGCATGGAAGTGGCGACGATCGAGCTCTCGTACCCGAGGTCGGCGACGACGCTCATCACGTGCGAGAGCGTCTCGGGGGATACGCCGTAGCGACCGTTGATGGCTTTCGAGACGGTCGCCACCGAGACTCCGGCAGCGAGGGCGACATCGGTGATCGTGGTCCGGCGGTTCATGCCCTCATGATATCCGGGTTATTGAAAACGTTATCGATATCGTTTGACACATTCGTGGGAGCGGTGTCAGAGTAAGCACACGAACACATTGGTGTGGCTGACAACAAATGTCGTGTCGCGCTGCACGAGAACTCGAAGAAGAGGAGAACACAGCATGAAGATCCGAAAGGCATTGACAGCAGGCGCTGCGGTCGTCGCACTGGGATCGCTCGTCCTGGCCGGCTGCAGCGGCACCAGCGGTGGCGGCGGCGAAGGCGAAGGCGGCGAGACCACGCTCACGATGTGGCACAACTCGACGACCGGCGACGGCAAGCAGTACTGGGAAGATGCAGCAGCCGCCTTCAACGAGGCGAACCCCGAGGTGACCGTCAAGGTCACCTCGATCCAGAACGAAGACATGGACGGCAAGTTGCAGACCGCCGTCAACTCCGGCGACATGCCGGATGTCTTCATGGCCCGCGGTGGCGGCAAGCTCGCTGACATCGTCGACGCGGGCAAAGTCAAGGACCTCACCGATCTCATCGACGACGATGTGAAGGCGGCTTTCGGCGAGGCTCCGTTCAGCGCGTTCACGGTCGACGGCAAGGTCTACGGTGTCCCGAGCGCTGTGCTCCCCGGTGGAATCTTCTACAGCAAGGACCTGTTCGCGCAGGCCGGCATCGAATCAGAGCCGGCGTCTGTCGCCGAACTCGAGGACGCGGTCGAAAAGCTCAAGGACGCAGGGATCGCTCCGATCGCGCTCGGTGCGAAGGATGCCTGGCCCGCGGCGCACTGGTATTACTTCTTCGCGGTGCGCGCCTGTGGGCAGGACGTCATCGAGAACCTGGCCACCAGCCCGGACTTCACCGATCAGTGCTGGCTGGATGCTGCAGACAACCTCAATGACTTCGCCGCCACCGAGCCCTACAACGACGGCTTCCTGACGACGACAGCCCAGCAGGGCGCCAACTCATCCGCCGGACTCGTCGCCAACCACCAGGCGGCCATGGAGCTCATGGGCGCCTGGGACGTCGGCGTCATCGCCGGCCTCACCCCCGACGGGGAGCCGCTGGCAGACCTCGGCTGGTTCCCGTTCCCTGAGGTCGACGGCGGCGACGGTGCACCAGGAGCCATGATGGGCGGCGTCGACGGGTACTCGTGCTCGACCGACTCGCCGGCATCATGCGAGGAGTTCCTCAACTTCGTCGCCTCGAAGGATTGGCAGGAGAAGTACGCCACCGCGTTCCAGACGATCCCGGCCAACCAGGACGCCACCGGAGCTGTGACCGACCCGTCGCTGGTGCCTCTGATGGAGGCGTACGGCAAGGCGCCGTACGTGTCGCTGTGGCTCGACACCGCGCTCGGACAGAACGTCGGAAACGCACTGAACACCGGGGTCGTCGAAATGCTCGCAGGTCAGGGCGACCCGCAGAAGCTCGTCGACAGCATCGCGAACGCCGCAGCGAGGGGCTGAACAGCGACATGACTGAATCTCAGGCGCTGATGTCATCCACTGCGCCTGCGAGGAGCAACCGTGTCGGGACCGATCGTTCATCGGTCCCGACACGGGCGCCGCGGCGTCCCGACTGGCGCAAACGTGGCGAGATCGTGCTCCTTGCGGGACCCGCACTGCTGGTCTTCGTCGGCTTCGTCATCTTCCCGGTGATGATGGCCGCGTTCTACGGCTTCTTCAAGTGGAACGGCTACGGCTGGCCCACCGAATTCGTCGGACTCGACAACTACGCCCTCATGCTGCAGGACGACACGTTCCGCGCAGCCGTCGGACACAACTTCACCATCGTCGTCCTCTCGCTGCTCATGCAGGGGCCCATCGCGATCCTGTTCGCTCTCCTGCTGAATCAGAAGATCCGCGGTCGCTCCGTGATCCGCGTGCTGATCTTCGCGCCGTACGTCATCGCCGAGGTGGTCGTCGGAACCGGCTGGAGCCTCATGCTCCAGGATGCCGGGGCGCTGAACTCCCTGCTCGAGAAGGTGGGCCTCGGCGCGCTGCAGAACTCGTGGATCGCGGATCCGGCGATCGCGATGTGGTCGCTGATGATCATCATCACGTGGAAGTACATCGGCTTCGCCGTGATCCTCATGCTCGCCGGGATGCAGTCGATCCCCGAAGAGCTCTATGAGGCTGCGGCGATCGACGGCGCCGGATTCTGGAAGTCGCAGTGGAGCATCACGCTGCCGCTGCTCGGGCCGACCATCCGCATCTGGGCCTTCCTGTCGATCATCGGCTCTCTGCAGCTGTTCGACCTCGTCAACATCATCTGGGGCCAGTACATCGCAGCGACCGCCGGCACCTCGACGATGGCCACCTACATGTACCAGAACGGGCACCTGGCCGGCAGCTACGGCTACGGCAACGCGGTCGCCGTGATGCTCTTCCTCATCTCACTCGTCGTCGCCCTCGTGTATCAGCGGTTCATTCTCCGCCGCGACACCGAAGGGGCGTTGACGGGGGACAGCCGAAAGGGGCGCCGGCGATGACCGACACTCTGAAGACCTCTGTGGCCATCCAAGCCATCGGGCCGCGCGGACGTCGTCGCGCAGCATCCGGTGTGCGCTGGGGGAGTCCCGGCGTCTATCTGCTCGCGGTGATCCTGATCACGATCTGCATCACTCCGGTGCTCTACATCATCGTCGGCGGGTTCCGCACCAACTCGCAGATCACCGCCGACCCGTCGGGGTGGCCCGCACCATGGCAGATCGGCAACTACACCGACGTCCTCGGCAGCAGCGAGTTCTGGACCGCGATGGTCAACTCCACGATCGCCGCCGTCGGCACCACGCTCGGCGCCGTCATCCTCGGGGTGATGGCCAGCTATGTGATCGCCCGTTACGACTTCGGCGGCAAGGCCATCATGTACTCGTTCTTCGCCGCGGGCTTGATGTTCCCCATCACGGTCGCCATCACACCGCTGTACCTGCTGATCCGCAACCTCGGTCTCGTGAACAGCCTCGCCGGCATCATCCTGCCGCAGATCGCCTTCGCCCTGCCGACCACGATCATCATCCTCGTGCCGTTCCTGCGGGCGATCCCGAAGGAGCTCGAGGAGGCGGCATCCATCGACGGTGCCTCCAGGCTCGGCTTCTTCTGGAGGATGGTGATCCCGCTGAGCCTGCCCGGCGTGATCACCGTCGGCATACTCGCCTTCATCGGGTCCTGGAACGGGTACATGCTGCCGTTGTTCATCCTCAATGACGCCAGCCTGTTCACCCTTCCGCTCGGGGTGCAGAACTTCTCATCGCAGTACTCGGTCGACACCGCCAGGGTGCTCGCGTACACGTCGCTGTCCATGCTGCCGGCCTTGATCTTCTTCAGCCTGTTCGAGCGTCGAATCGTCGGTGGCCTGACCGGAGCGGTCAAGGGTTGAGCACAGAATGAAAGAGAGATCCGTGTCGGATTCGACAGCGGGAGTTCCCGCCATGCCCGAAACGTCTGAGCGCGTTCGCGCATTACACGCGCAGATGACCCTCGACGAGAAGCTCGCGCAGATCGTCGGGTACTGGCTCGATCAGAACGGGGTGGTCGCCCCGATGCAGTCCGAGATGGCGGCCGGGCAGCAGGATGCCGGTCGGCTGGAGGATGTGACCAGGAACGGGCTGGGGCACTACACCCGCGTGTACGGCACCCGGCCGGTGGACCCGGCAGAGCGTGCGGCGTGGCTGTGGGGTGAGCAGCGGCGGCTCAAGCGCGAGACGCGGCTGGGAATCCCTGCGCTCGTGCACGAGGAGTGCCTCACCGGACTGGCGGCGTGGAAGGCAGCGGCCTTCCCCACGCCGCTGGCGTGGGGAGCGGCGTTCGACCCGGATCTCGTGCACGAGATGGCAGCCTCGATCGGGGAGTCCATGCGCGAGCTCGGCATCCATCAGGGCCTGGCACCGGTGCTCGACGTGATCCGCGATCCCCGCTGGGGGCGGGTGGACGAGTGCATCGCGGAAGACCCCTACGTCGTCGGCGTGCTCGGCACCTCATACGTCACTGGTCTGCAGTCCGCACGGGTGCACGCCACTCTCAAGCACTTCGTCGGCTACTCGGGTTCGCGTGCAGGGCGCAATCACGCGCCGGTGTCCGCAGGGCCGAGAGAGGTCGCCGACGTGTTCCTGCCGCCGTTCGAGATGGCGCTGTTCGATGGCGGAGCCCGCTCCGTCATGAACTCCTATGCAGAGATCGACGGCGTGCCGCTCGGCTCCAGCGAGGAGTACCTGACCGACCTGCTGCGCGAACGCTGGGGCTTCGACGGCGTCGTCGTCGCCGACTACTTCGCGGTCGCGTTCCTCGAGGTGATGCACGCGATCGCCGCTGACCGCGGCGGTGCCGCTGCCGCCGCGCTGACTGCGGGGATCGATATCGAGCTGCCGACCGGCGATGCGTACCTCGTCCCGCTCGCGGAGCGGATCCGCGCAGGCGAGTTCGATGAGGCCTTCGTGGATCGTGCGGTGCTGCGCGCACTGGCGCAGAAGGAGGAGCTCGGGCTGCTCGAGCCCGATGCGTTCGAAGATGAGCCGCCCACTCACATCGACCTGGATTCGCCGCGTCACCGCGACATCGCGCGGCGTCTCGCGGAGGAGTCGATCGTGCTGCTGTCGAACGACGGCATCCTTCCGTTCGCCGACGCTTCGGGCTCGCCGTCGAGGATCGCCGTGATCGGTCCGAACGCTCATCGTGCTGAGGCGCTGATGGGGTGCTACTCGTTCGCGAACCACGTGCTCGCGCATCATCCGGAGTTCCCG
The DNA here is from genome assembly GCF_024807145.1 of Microbacterium sp. AK031. Classification (GTDB taxonomy): domain Bacteria; phylum Actinomycetota; class Actinomycetes; order Actinomycetales; family Microbacteriaceae; genus Microbacterium. Next base: position 173,917 of record NZ_JANUCA010000001.1, read on the forward strand.
CTCGGGTTCGAGATCCCCACCTTCCTGGAGGCGTTCGAGGCGGAGACCGGCGCGAGCACGGAGGTCGTGTACGCCAAGGGCGCCGATGTCGAAGGCGATGACCGCAGGGGATTCGACGCGGCCGTCACAGCCGCGACCACATCGGATGTGGCGATCATCGTCGTGGGGGACCAGGCGGGTCTCTTCGGCCGCGGCACCGTCGGCGAGGGCAACGACTCCGAGACGCTGGAGCTGCCAGGTGTGCAGCGCGAGCTCGTCGAGGCGGTCGTCGCGACCGGTACGCCGGTGGTGATGATCGCGCTGACGGGCCGGCCGTACGAGATCAGCTGGGCGCTGGACGGCGAGAACCGACCGGCGGCAGTGCTGCAGGCGTTCTTCCCCGGTGAGGAGGGTGCGGCGGCGCTCTCCGGCGTGCTCACCGGACGTGTCAACCCATCGGGACGGCTGCCCGTCTCGCTGCCGCGTGCGGCAGGGGCGCAGCCGTACACATACCTGCATCCGCGGCTCGGAGGAGCATCGGATGTCACCGCCACCGACCCCACTCCGGTGCGTCCGTTCGGATTCGGTCTGTCGTACTCGCCGGTCGCGTATCGCGATCTGGTAGTGGATTCGGCGGTGACCGCCGGTGGGGCGTTCGCCGCATCGGTCGAGGTCATCAACACCGGCGCGCGCACCGTGGATGACGTCGTGCAGCTCTATGGCCGCGATGTCGTGGCCTCGGTCGCACGGCCGGTCGTACAACTGCTCGCGTTCCAGCGGGTGACGCTGGAGCCTGGGCAGTCCGTGACTGTGAGGTTCTCGGTGCCCACGCAGCGATTCGCCTTCAGCGATCGATCGATGACACGCGTGGTGGAGCCCGGCGATGTCGAGGTCTGGGTCGGTGCCGATGCGGCGGCGACCGAGGCAGCGGGCACGGCCACCTCGCGCGCGACATTGGCCGTCACCGGTGCCGTGCATGTGCTCACGACTGCGGATTCGCGTCTGGCGACGTGCGAAGTGGCGGCATCCGACGCAGTGGAATCCGAGGCGATGGCCGTCGCCGCGCGCTGATGGGTCGGCGCCGACCGGATATCGTGGCATGAGCAACATAATCGGGAGCGGCGGGGGACACGATGGCTGAGCGGGCATCGAGCGTCGAGCGCGTGCGCGCGGCGAACCTCGGAGAGGTGCTGCGACTCGTCCACCAGCTCGGTCCGCGCTCGCGTGCCGTCGTCACTGCGGAGACGGGACTGAACCGCTCGACGGTCGCCGACCTGGTGGCGGAGCTGGCGTCGAGGGGACTGGTCGTCGAGCAGGAGCCGGATCCCACACGGAGAGTCGGCAGGCCTTCGCCGATCGTCGCGACAGGCGACGCCGTGATGGCGATCGCCGTCAACCCCGAGGTCGACGCGATCGAGGTCGGAGCCGTAGCTCTCTCCGGTCGGGTTCGCGAGCGGATTCGCGTGGAGTGCGAGCGGCCGCCGAGCGTAGAGGATGTCGTCGGTGTCGTGGCGCGGGTGGTCGAGGGCTGGCAGGCAGGTGCGCTGGCCGGGAGCCGATTCGTCGGGATAGGTGTGGCCGTTCCCGGTCTCGTCCGTGTCGAAGACGGCCTGGTGCGACTTGCGCCCCACTTGGGCTGGCACGAGGCCGACATCCGCTCACCGCTCACGCAGCGTCTCGGGCTGTCAGCTGCTATAGACAACGACGCCTCGCTCGGCGCGCGTGCGGAGCGGCTCTTCGGGGCGGCGCGCGAGCACAGGAACGTCGTCTACCTCAACGGCGGTGCCAGTGGCATCGGCGGCGGACTCATTCTGGACGGCACGTTGATCGCCGGCGCGGGCGGCTACGCGGGTGAATGGGGCCAGACTCGTCCGAGCATCGCAGTCGAGGCCGACCGGCGCACCCGCGCAGGCACCCTCGAGGACGAGGTGAACAGGGCGAGGCTGCTGCAGGTGACCGGACTCGGGGCAGTCGACGATCCGGTTCTCGCCGCCGCGCTGTCCGACGTGGAGTCCTCTGAGGTCGCCGACGAGATCGATCGCCAACGGCGGATCCTCGCCGCGACGCTCGCCAACGCGGTGAACGTGCTCAATCCGTCGATGATCGTGCTCGGCGGGTTCCTCGGCATGCTGAGCGACAGCAACGCCGACGGCTTCACCGCCGACGTTCGGGCGAATGCGCTCGCGGCGCCCGGCGAGCAGGTGGAGATCCGCGCTGCGGCGCTCGGCGCCGATCGCCTCCTGATCGGCGCCGCAGAAGCGGCTTTCGCACCGCTCCTGACGGATCCGGCGCGCGCACTCGACGCACTCAGCGCGTGACGAGAGCTCGCTCCCTCGACGCGCGCGGGAAGCTCAGTAGCTTGCGTGCTCCGTCGAACCCACGCCGGCGATCCACTCTGCTGCGAGCTTCTCGGTCGCGCGCGCCAGGATCGACACGTCGGCCGCGACCAGGGCGAAGGATGCCCCGGCGTCGAGGTAGCGACGGGCGGTCGCAGGGGTGAACGCATTGACGCCGACGGGCTTTCCCGTCTCCCGCACGGTCGCGATCGTCTGCTCGACGGCGGCGATGACGTCAGGATGCTCCTGCTGCCCGAGAAGACCCATCGACGCCGCGAGGTCGCTGGGGCCGATGAAGACCGCGTCGACGCCGTCGACCTCCGCGATCGCGCCGGCATTGCGGACCGCGGCATCCGTCTCGATCTGCACGGTCAGGGAGGTGATCTCGTGCGCGCGCTGCAGGTAGTTCTCGATCCTGTTGAACTGCGCGGCGCGCGCGAGTGCGCTGCCGACACCGCGGACGCCTCGCGGCGGGTAGCGCGTGGCGGCGACGGCGGCGAGGGCCTCGTCGGCCGTGTTCACCATCGGCACGAGCAGGTTCTGCGCGCCGAGGTCGAGAGTCTGCTTGATCAGGACAGGGTCGTTGTTCGCCACCCGCACCACCGGCGTGATCGGATACGGCGCGACGGCCTGCAGCAGCGACAGCATCGACTCCAATCCGATCGGGCTGTGCTCCCCATCGATCAGCGTCCAGTCGAGCCCGGATCCGGCGACGATCTCAGCGGCGATCGGACTGCCGGAGCAGATCCACGCGCCAACGAGCGGACGATCGGCCGCAGTCAACCGGTCTCGGAACGACGGCGCAGGTTCTAGATGAAGCGGCATGTGATTGTTCCCATCGGTCCGTAGTCGCACAGCACCTGATCGCCCTTCGAGACCCACATCGGGCGTGTGAACGAGCCGGCGAGGATGATCTCCCCGGCCTCGAGTCTGGCGCCGTGCTGGTGGAACTTGTTCGCCAGCCACGCCACTCCGGTCGCGGGGTGGCCGAGAACACCGGCGGCGACGCCGGTCTCCTCGATCTCGCCGTTGCGGGAGAGCACTCCGGGCACCCAACGCAGATCCATCTCATCCGGACGCTTGCGCACATCGCCGAGCACCATCGCACCGTAGGCGGCGTTGTCGCTGACCGTGTCCACGATCGTGCGGCCCTCCAACTCGATGTGCGAGTTGAGCACCTCGAGCGCCGGAACGGCGTAGTCGATCGCGGCGAGAGCGTCCTCGAGCGTGCAGTCCGGACCTTCGAGAGGTGCTTTCAGCACGAACGCGAGTTCGACTTCGACCCGCACGTTCGAGAAGGCGTCGAACGGGATGTCCGAACCGGACTCATAGACGGTGTCGTCGAACATCACGCCGTAGTCGGGCTCGCTGATCCCGGTCGCCTGCTGCATCGCCTTGGATGTCAGACCGATCTTCCGGCCGACCAGCTTCCGCCCGGCAGCGAGGTTCTTGTCCCGCCATATGCCTTGAATGGCATAGGAGTCCTCGATCGTGGCATCCGGGAACCGCGCCGTGATCCGCTGGATGACGCCGTGCGTGCGCTCGGCGTCCGCGAGCTCGTCGGCGATCTGCTCGATCACATCGGGTGACAGCATCCGTCCTCCTACAGCTGGTGACCGAGCTTGTACTCGCCCTGCTTGTACTCGGGCATCGATTCTTCGCCCTCGTCCTTGCGAGTGTACGAGAACCCGTCGGCGCCGATCGTGACCGCCATCTCGCTCTCGTCGGTGCGGGCGGTGACGGGCTGCGGATTGCCGTCCAGATCGAGCACGAGCGACGCGTCGGTGTACCACGACGGCACGACGGGGTTTCCCCACCAGTCGCGGCGCTGGTTGTCGTGCACGTCCCACGTGATGACCGGGTTATCGGGGTCACCCGTGTAGTAGTCCTGCGTGTAGACCTCGACGCGGTGCCCGTCCGGATCGCGCAGGTAGAGGTAGAACGCATTGCTGACGCCGTGGCGGCCCGGCCCGCGTTCGATCGCATCAGATCGGCGGAGCGCCCCGAGCTTGTCGCAGATGGCGAGGATGTTGTGCTTCTCGTGCGTGGCGAAGCAGACGTGGTGCATCCGCGGTCCGTCGCCGCCGGTCATCGCGGTGTCGTGCACGGTGGGCTTGCGGCGCATCCATGCGGCGTACACCGTGCCCTCGTCGTCCTGGATGTCCTCGGTGACCCGGAATCCGAGATCCTGCATGAACTTCACGGCTCTGGGCACGTCGGGGGTGACCTGGTTGAAGTGATCCAGGCGCACCAGCTCGCCAGGCTTGTGCAGGTCATAGCGCCAGGACATTCGTTCGACGTGGTCGGCCTGGTGGAAGAACTCGTAGGGGAATCCGAGCGGGTCGACCACGCGTACCGAGTCGCCGATGCCCCTCACGAAGCCGTCCGCTTCGCGGCGGACGTCGCAACCGAGCTCCGTGTAGAAGTCGACGGCGCGGTCGAGATCCTGCGGCGTGCGCACGCGGTACGAGAAGGCGGCGACGGCGGCGATCGGCCCCTTGCGCAGCACGAGGTTGTGGTGGATGAACTCTTCGGTCGAGCGCAGATAGATCGCCTGGTCGTCCTCTTCCGTGACGTACAGGCCGAGGACGTCGACGTAGAACCGGCGGGATGTCGCGAGGTCGGTGACCACGAGCTCCATGTACGCGCAGCGGAGGATGTCCGGCGGCGTGCTGGTCGGCGTCGAGACCGGGTTGTCCGTCTCGATCGGTGCCTCCTGGCTCACATAGTAGCCCGAGGAGGTCAGAGTCATGTCTTCACGATTGGTCATGTCAGCGTCCTCACTGCTTTCCGAAGACGGGGTTGTGGACCTCGCCGAGGTTGATGTGCACCGCCTGCTGGTCGGTGTAGAAGTCGATCGATCGGTAGCCGCCCTCGTGGCCGAGGCCGGACGCCTTCACACCGCCGAAGGGCGTGCGCAGGTCGCGCACGTTGTTGCTGTTAAGCCACACCATGCCCGCTTCGACATCGCCCGCGAAGTTGTGGGCGCGCTTGAGGTCGTTCGTCCAGATGTACGCGGCGAGACCGTACTTCGTGTTGTTCGCCAGAGCCAGCGCCTCCTCGTCGGAGGAGAAGGGGGTGATCGCGACGACGGGGCCGAAGATCTCCTCCTGGAAGATGCGGGCGTCGGGGTATACGTCGGCGAACACTGTGGGGGAGACATAGTTGCCGGTCTCGAAGCCCTCCGGTCGCCCGCCACCGGCGACGAGACGTCCCTCGGTCTTGCCGATCTCGACGTAGCTCATGACCTTCTCGTAGTGCTCGGGGTGCACCAGAGCGCCGACCTCGGTGGTCGGGTCGTTCGGCAACCCGACCTTGACCCGCTTCGCCTGAGCGGCGTACTTCTCGACGAACTCGTCATAGATCGACTGCTCGACGAGGATACGGCTGCCTGCGGTGCAGCGCTCGCCGTTGAGCGAGAACACCCCGAAGATCGTGGCGTTGACCGCGGCATCCAGATCGGCGTCGGCGAAGACGACCGCCGGCGACTTGCCTCCGAGCTCCATCGACAGCCCCTTGAGGTATGGGGCGGCATTGGCGAAGATCAGCTGCCCGGTCGAGCTCTCTCCGGTGAAGGAGATGAGCGGCACGTCGGGATGCTTCACGAGCGCATCGCCGGCATCCTCGCCGAGGCCGTTCACGAGGTTGAAGACGCCCTTCGGGAGTCCGGCCTCCTCGAAGATCCCTGCCCACAACGACGCCGACAGTGGCGTGAACTCGGCAGGCTTCAGCACGACGGTGTTGCCGGTCGCGAGTGCGGGGCCGAGCTTCCACGACTCCAGCATGAACGGCGTGTTCCACGGCGTGATGAGGCCGGCGACCCCGATCGGCTTGCGATTGACGTAGTTGATCTGACGACCGGGCACCTTGAACGTGTCATCCGCCTGCGCGACGATCAGGTCGGCGAAGAAGCGGAAGTTCTCCGCAGCACGTCGCGCCTGGCCCAGTGCCTGCGTGATCGGCAGGCCGGAGTCGTAGGACTCCAGCTCGGCGAGACGCTGGTCGCGTGACTCGACGATGTCGGCGATGCGGTGCAGCACGCGCGAGCGCTCGCGGGGGAGCATCTTCGGCCAGGGGCCGTCGTCGAACGCGCGCTTGGCGGCTGCGACGGCGAGATCGATGTCGGCCTTCTTGCCGGCGGACGCCGTCGTGTAGTTCTCATTGGTCACCGGATCGAGCACGTCGAACGTGTCGCCGTCGACGGAGTCGATGAACGCGCCGTCGATGTAGTGCTGGATGTGATCGGGAAGATCAGCGGGGATGCGTGAATCTGTCATGGTTCCTCCGGTGTCAGTGGACGTGCATGTCGACGGCTTCGTCGGGGTGCTCTTTCGTGAGATAGGCATCGAGTGTGGCCGAGTGGTGGTCGCGCGCGGCACGTTCGATCTCTGAGATCTGGGCGCCGTTCTCGATCAGCGCGACGATGTGCTCGTGCTCGCGCACCGATTCATGAGCGCGCCCCGGTACGAAGCTGAACGTCGAATCGCGCAGTCTGTTCAGCCGTGCCATCTCGAGCGTGACGAGTTCGTGCAGCCGCGGGTTCGGGCAGGGGGCGATCAGCGCGGCGTGGAACTGCTGGTTGAGCCGTGTGAATGCCGGCGGATCGAAGTGGTCGAGGGTGTCGATCATCTGCGCGTTGATCGCACGAGCCAGTCGCAGGTCGTCTGCGGTCAGGTGTCGCGCCGACATCGCGGTGGCGCTGCCCTCCAGGATGCTGAGCGCCTCCATGCTGTGCCGGTACTGGGTGTCGTCGACCATGGCGACCCTGGCGCCGACGTTGTGCTCGAAGTGCACGAGTCCCTCGGCTTCGAGCTGTCGGATCGCCTCACGCACCGGCACGACGCTCATGTCGAGCTCGCCGGCGATCGTGCCGAGCACCAGCCGGTACCCCGGGGTGTAGGTCTGGCCAGCGATCCGCTCCTTGATCCACTGGTACGCCTGCTGCGACTTGCTGAGCATCTTCGTCATGCGCGATCGCCTTCCCTCATGGCGCGCGACGCCTCGTACTTCGCCCGCCACTCCGCGTTCATCGGGAACAGGCCGTCGACCGGATGCCCTGCCTCCACCTGCACGGCGATCCAGGCATCCTCGTCCTCCTGTGCGAGGGTCGCGTCCGCGATCTCGGCGGCGATGGACGGCGGGATCACGATCACGCCGTCGCTGTCTCCGACGATGATGTCGCCGGGCTGCACCGCTGCGCCGCCGCAGCCGATCGTGACGTCCAGTTCCCAGGGCACGTGCTTGCGGCCGAGTACCGAGGGATGCGCGCCCTGCGAGAACACCGGCAGACCGATACGGGCGACCTCGTCGAAGTCGCGCACGCCGCCGTCGGTGACGACGCCGGCCGCGCCTCGGGTCTTCGCACGCAGGGCCAGGATGTCGCCGAGGGTGCCGGTCGCGGCATCCCCCCGTGCCTCGATCACGATGATCTCGCCGTCGCCGACAGCGTCGAACAGGCGCTTCTGCGCGTTGTAGCCGCCGCCGTGACTGGTGAAGAGATCTTCGCGGGCCGGGATGAACCGCAGCGTGCGTGCGGTGCCGACGATCTTCGTGCCGGGGATGTTGGCGGAGACGCCGTCGATGAAACAGGCGTGATGGCCGCGCTTGCGCAGCTGGGAGGAGAGGCCGGCGGTCGGCGCCATCTCGAGCTTGGCGCGCAGTTCGGGGGAGAGGCCGGATGCCGCGGGCTCGAGCCCTGCCTCTTCGGCGGATCCCCACGCCTCGGTGCGCTGGGTGTCGTCGACGCTCGGCATCGACCCCAGAGTCTCGTCGAACGGCGCATCGCCCTGCGTGACGGTGGTCGCCAGACGACCTGATGACGGCGCGCCCGGCGCATTCGGGGCATCGACCTCGACCTCGACGACGTCGCCGGGGACGATCACGGATGATCCCGCAGGTGTGCCGGTGAGGATGACGTCTCCGGTCTCGAGCGTGAAGTGCTGGGAGAGATCGGCGACGAACTGGGCGAGCGGGAAGATAAGTCCTGCGGAGGTGTCGTCCTGGCGAAGCTCGCCATTGACCCAGGTCCGGACACGGATGTCGGTGGGATCGACGTCTCGAGCGTCGATCAGGTTCGGACCGAGCGGAGTGTACCCGTCGCCGCCCTTGGATCGGACGTTCGAGCCCTTGTCATTCGCCCGCAGATCGTACAGACCGAGATCGTTGGCGGCGGTGACGGACGCCACATGCGACCAGGCTTCGGCGATGCCGACGTGACGAGCGGGCGCGCCGATCACGAGGGCGATCTCACCCTCGAAAGCGAGCAGCTCGGTTCCCGCTGGACGTTCGACGGTGCCGCCGGATGCCGCGACAGAGCTTGCAGCCTTGAAGAAGTAGGAGGGGTGTGCGGGCCGCCGGCCGCGCTGATCCGCGCGGGAGACATAGCTGAGGTGCACCGCGATGATCTTGCCGGGGCGGGTGATCGAGTCCGTCACGTGAGGCGCCTCCTTGCGTCATGAGCATCGCTCTTGTGCGATGTATTTGAAATCGTATATCATCCTGACATCGGGTGGCAAGCATCGCTTCGACGCGAGACCTCGCCCCCGGACAACGACGTCACACAAGGAGCTTTCAATGACTGATCAGCCCGGCTTCACGCCGACAGGCACCATCGCCAGCGCGGCAGATCGCCGCCGCGTCGTCTTCGCCACGGTGGTCGGCACGACCGTCGAGTGGTACGACTTCTTCATCTACGCCACGGCCGTCGGCCTCGTGTTCGGGCAGCTGTTCTTCGCTGCGCTCGGCACGAACACCGTGATCCTCGGGTTCGCCACCGTGGGCATCAGCTTCCTCTTCCGCCCGCTCGGCGCCTTCCTCGCCGGCCACTTCGGCGACAGACTCGGCCGCAAGCGCGTGCTGATGTGGACGCTCATCCTGATGGGTGTGGCCACGTCGCTGATCGGCGTGCTGCCGACGGCGGAGGTCATCGGCATCGGCGCCCCGATCATGCTGGTCTTCCTGCGCATCCTGCAGGGCATCTCGGCCGGTGGTGAGTGGGGCGGCGCCGTGCTGATGGCCGTCGAGCACGCCCCCAGGAAGAGGCGCGGCATCTTCGGCGCATCCCCGCAGATCGGCGTGCCGCTCGGTCTGCTGCTGGCATCCGGCGTCATGGCGATCATGACCGCGATCGCCCCCGGTGACCAGTTCCTCGCCTGGGGCTGGCGCATCCCGTTCCTGCTCAGCGTCGTGCTCATCCTGATCGGCTACTACGTGCGCCGCAACGTCGAGGAGAGCCCGGTGTTCGCCGAGCTCGCCGAGCGCAAGGAGAAGGCGAAGATGCCCATCGTGCAGCTCTTCCGCAAGCACACGCTGCTCGTCGTCATCGCCGCCCTGGTGTTCGCCGGCAACAACGCGATCGGGTACATGACCACCGGTGGTTACATCCAGGGGTACACGACCGACCCCGAGGGGCCGATCGGCCTTGAGCGCGGTCCTGTGCTCTGGGCGGTCACCGGATCTGCCGTCACGTGGCTGCTCACGACGCTCTTCGCCGGTTGGATCTCCGATCGGATCGGCCGCCGCAACACCTACATCGCCGGATGGATCATGCAGCTCGGCGGTGTGATCCTCCTCTTCCCACTCGTCAACACCGGCAATGTCGGGTCGATCTTCGCGGCCCTCGCGATCCTCACGATCGGGCTCGGATTCACATACGGTCCTCAGGCGGCGCTGTACACCGAACTGTTCCCCGCATCCATCCGGTTCTCCGGCGTCTCGATCTCGTACGCGATCGGCGCGATCGTCGGAGGCGCGTTCGCCCCGACCATCGCCGCGGCGATCGTCGCCGCGACCGGCTCCACAGAGATGGTCACCTGGTATCTCGCAGGCATGACGTTGATCGGCCTGATCGCAACCCTCCTGCTCCGCGACCGCAGCGGCATCCCGCTGGGCCCGGATCACGAGGAAGAGCAGACCGTCAGCCCGATCTACGGTCTCGCCAAGGCCTGACGCCTCCCGTGGGGGGGCGGATGCTGCGGCATCCGCCCCCGCGATCAAGAAGAAGGAGTTCCGATGCAGTTCCATCACCACGGCTATGTCTCGCAGGATCCACGCATCGTCGCGGCCACAGGTACCGGCGTCGATCGGCCCGTTGAGCTGCCGGATGAGACTGACGTGCTCATCGTCGGATCGGGACCGGCCGGCATGCTCCTTGCCGCGCAGATGTCGCAGTTCCCGGACGTCACGACGCGGATCATCGAGAAGCGGGATGGAAGGCTCGTCCTCGGTCAGGCAGACGGTATCCAGCCGCGCAGCGTCGAGACGTTCCAGGCCTTCGGCTTCGCCGAGCGCATCACCGCCGAGGCCTACAACATCGCGTACATGAACTTCTGGGGGCCCGATCCGGAGCACCCCGAGAACATCATCCGCACCACGCGCACCGAGGACTACGGGCTCAAGATCAGCGAGTTCCCGCACCTCATCGTGAACCAGGCGCGGGTGCTGGACTACTTCGCCGAGGCGGCTGCCGATGGCCCGGGGCGCATCACTCCCGACTACGGAGTGGGATTCGTCGGCCTCAGCGTGCATGACGACGGCGAGTACCCCGTCGAGGTGCGGGTGCGTCACACGGCAGAGGGGCGTGAGGGTGAGGAGCGCACGATCCGTGCGAAGTACGTCGTCGGCAGCGACGGCGCTCGCAGCGGTGTGCGCGAGGCGATCGGCCGCACCCACATGGGGGCTTTCTCGGCCCACGCCTGGGGCGTCATGGATGTGCTCGTCAACACGGACTTCCCTGATTGGCGCACCAAGTGCGCCATCAACGCGGAGGCCGGGAACATCCTGCACATCCCGCGTGAAGGCGGCTACCTCAGCCGCGTCTACGTCGACCTCGGTGAGGTGGCGGAGAATGACCATCACCAGGTGCGTAAGACCCCGATCGAGACGATCATCGCCAAGGCGAACGAGATCCTGCATCCGTACACGCTGGATGTGAAGGAGGTCGCCTGGCACAGTGTGTACGAGGTCGGACATCGGGTCACCGACGGGTTCGACGACGCCCTCGATTCGGAGCGCTCGCCGCGCGTGTTCCTCACCGGCGACGCCTGCCACACGCACAGTGCGAAGGCGGGGCAGGGCATGAACGTCTCGATGCAGGACGGGTTCAATCTGGGCTGGAAGCTGGGCAGCGTGCTCACAGGGCGCAGCCCGGAATCGCTGCTGTCGACGTACTCCGCCGAGCGGCAGCCGGTGGCGCAGCAGCTGATCGACTTCGACCGCGAATGGTCATCGCTGATGGCCCGCAAGCCGGGGGAGATCTCCGACCCGCAGGAGCTCGCGAACTACTACCTGGCGACGGCCGAGTTCCCCTCAGGATTCATGACGCAGTACACGCAGTCGGCGATCACAGGCTCGAATGCGCATCAGGCGCTCGCCGCCGGGTTCCCGATCGGCAAGCGCTTCAAATCGGCAGAGGTCGTTCGCGTGTGCGACGGCAACGTCGTGCATCTCGGACACCATGCGAAGGCTGACGGGCGTTGGCGCGTGTACGCTTTCGCGGACACGTCGGGCGCGCGCCTCGGTGAGTGGGCGTCGGCCGTCTCGTCGGTCATCGCCCGGTACACGCCGGCGGATGCTGACGTGGATGCCGTGTTCGATGTGAAGGCGATCCACCAGCCGGCTTTCGAGGACATCGAGATCATGTCCTCCCCGCCGCTGTTCCTGCCGAAGACCGGCCCGCTGGGGCTGACCGACTGGGAGAAGGTGTACACGGCGGCGCCCAACGCCTGGTCGATGACCGACATCTTCGACGAGCGCGAGCTGAGCCGCGACGGGGTCGTGGTGGTCGTGCGCCCCGACCAGTACGTGGCTGCCGTGCTGCCGCTGGATGCGGTGTCCGAGCTGGAGGAGTTCCTGTCGGGCGTCTTCCTGCCCGCCTGAGCCAGGTGCGCTCGCGTTGGCGCCGGCCTAGTCGGAAAACCCAGACCAGGCGGCGTGTCGACGGCGTGGACGCGTTCATCGACTGGTCGCCATGCGCTCGGTAGGGTGAAACGAGCCGATCGAAGGAGTCCAATGTCGCAATCGACGGTTGACCTGACACCGAAGACAGGTCTTCCGGGTGTGCGGATCGTGACCAACATCCGTCGTCTGGTGATAGTCGCGGCGCTTGCCGCGTTCGCGTACGGTGCCTTCCTGACTGGGAGTAAGGGGTATTGCCCTGGCGGGATGAACTCGGATGACGAGTTCCTCGACGCCAGTGGCAACGTCACCGAGGTGGCACCGACCTGCATCAACCTCGTGCTTCGCCCGAGTGGTCTGATCTACGTTGCGATCATCGCAATCGTCATCGGCGTTCTCACGCGGGTGCTGCGCCGTGCGAGCGATGAGACAACCGCAGTGCGCTCGCTCGATCGTGCGGCTGCGGCGATCGCAATCCTGGTGATCGTCTCCATCGTCATCAGTTGGGTCTGGTTCAGGATGATCCCGATCACAGAATGGGACGGCACCGGCACCGTATTCGCTCCATTCCCATTCGGATCCATCGACGTCGCGATCACCCCTGGCGTGACTGTCTGACGTCGAATGAGCATCAGCGTGCGGCACATCACACACGTCTCGATCCTGTCGATCGCAGCGTTGCTGTTGGCCGGGTGCACTGCACCGGGTGCCGAGGAGAGCATCGAAGACATCTGCCCAGATCCCATGGTCCTCACGTGCGATACAGGGATCACGCAGCCGATCGTCATCAACACCGACGACGCTTCGGACGAGGACGTCACCGAGTTCGCCGATCGTCTGGCCGTCGCCGCGTCAGCTCAGTCGGAGACGGTTCTGCTTCGGGCCGAATCCGACGATTCCCGTGTGTTGGACCCAGAGGTGGCACCTCTGCCCCGATGGGAGGTCACCTTGGAACCTGGCGGTTCAGATCAGTTCACATCCGATCTCGCAGGCACATTGGCAGCCGCAGCCGTTCCCGGTGCAACCAGGATCGTCGGCGCCGGCGGCTGGCACTACGTCACCGTCGAGAATCTCGAACAGTTCGAGGATGTCTTCATTCAGGTGTCATCCACGCCTCTGTTCACGCACGGAGGAACGTACACTCTGCAGGCGCTGGAGGAACATCTTCGGATCGTCCACGTCCCGAGCCGTACCACGGACGAGGCCATCATCGAGATCATCCAGATCGCGCGAGAATTCCCCGGCGCGGAGGTCCTCCTGGAAGCTCCCACCTCAGGAGAGCAGTACCCGACCCTTTACGTCTCGAGGTTGACTCCCGCGCAGGTCCAGGAAGTGGATGCGCGACTTCGCGACCCCCGCCTGGCAGATGCCGACGTAGACGGCTATGCGCTTGAGTACGTCCTGGGATCCCTCGACGCGGATGGGACGACATATGTGGGTGGGACCTTCGGTGGAGTCCCCACCGGATGACCGGATGACCGGATGACCGGAACCCCGGTGGGGACGGAATCGATCTGCATGACACGTGTCATGCGAATGAGGTGACAGCGCCTTCCGGATTCGGCAGCGCGCCGCCGCCAGGCTGGAGGCATGAGCACAGTAGCGGACACTCTGACTCCGATCAGGACAACTGACACAGCATCCGACACGGCCGTCGCCATCGAGGGACTGCGCCGGCACTACGGGTCGGGCGAGCGCACGGTGAAGGCCGTCGACGGGCTCGACCTCAGCATCGGCCGGGGGGGAGGAAGTGGCGCAGCGGCTCGGCATCGACGCCGGGGAAGTGGTCAGGATCGAGAGCACGCGGTCAGCCGCCGGTCAGCCGATCTCCGTCGGCACGCACTGGTTCGCCGCCGAGGACCTGCCGGACATCGCCGATTCCCTCCGACGCACCGGGTCGATCACGGCGGCACTGCGAGAGCACGGGATCGACGACTACGTTCGTGCGTCGACCGTCGTCGGAGCACGCCATGCGACGACAGCGGAGGCAGAGGTTCTCGCACTCCGGCCGGGCGCGATCGTGCTGGTAGCCGAAGCGCTCGACACCCTGCCGGACGGCACGCCGCTGCAGTACCTGGTGACGCGCTTCGCCGCGCAGCGCGTGCGCCTGGACATCGAACCGCCGCACCCGGACTGACGCGCAGGGCGCCTCGGCCGGCAAAGGCGCTCAGGAGTTCACGTGGATGATCTCCTGCTGATACGGCGCGATGATGTCTGCGGAGATGCGCAGATCGAGAAGCAGGAACCGCCGGGTCATCGGGTCTTCGGCGGCCCAGGTGCCGAGCCGATCGAGGTCGTCGAGGGTGCTCACGACAACGCCCTCGGCGCCCACGGCTGCGGCGAAGGCGGCGAAATCGACTTGAGGGATGCGCATGGGCTCCTCGGCGAGACCCTTCAGCCCGTACAGGTGGACCTCGGCGCCGTAGGCGGCGTCATTCCAGATCACCGCGCAGCCGTGACCGCCGGCGGCGCGGACGGCCGACTCGAGATCAGCGATCGCCATGAGCCCGCCGCCGTCGCCAGAGGTGAGCACGATGGTCGAGTCCGGCCGCGCCCTCGTCGCCCCGACGACACTCGGCCAGCCCTGGCCGATGGCCTGGAATGCTGTGCCGATCATCATCATCCGGTCGGGAGAGGACACCGGCCAGTACATGTTCGCCCAGCCGATGAAGTGTCCGCCGTCGGAGACGACGACGCGGTCCTCGGGCAGCAGCTCGGCGATGCGTCGGGCTGCCGAGCGCGGGTCGAGGCGCCCGTCAGGAGCGAGTTCGTCGCCGAGTTCATAGGCGCGGGCCGCCTCGACATCCACGGATTCGCGCCACAACGCGCGCGCTTCGCTCGGAGATGTGCGCTTCGTTCGGAGACTCTCGCCGGATTCCTCCGAAGAACGCGCACTTCTCCGAAGAACGGGTACGCCGGGACGTCCCTCCCGCAGCCGCTCCACGAGCTCCTCCGCCACGACCTGTGCGTCACCGCGGACGAACCCGCCGACGTGCGCGTGCGTCGCCGCTGGGGCCACGTCGACCTGGAATACTCGCGTGCCTGGGGCGAACAGCTCGCCGAAGCGCATCGTGAACTGGTTCAGCGAGGCGCCGAAGACGACGGCGACATCAGCCTGCCGCACCAGCTGCATGGCGCCTTCGGCGCCGAACCCACCCGTGACGCCGAGGTCGTACTGCGCCGCGGGGAAGATGCCGCGACCGAGAGCGGTCGATGCCGTGAGCGCCCCGGTCGCCTCGGCGAGGGAGCCCAACGCCGCTCCTGCGTGTGCCAGCCAGGCGCCTCGGCCGGCGAGGAGGAACGGCCGCTCGGCGTCGCGCAGCGCGGACGCGACGTCATCCAGCATCCCGTCGGCGAACTCGCCCTTCGGATGAAGCGGCGCGAGGATGCGAGGCGATGGTGCCGGTGGCACCGGGCCCGCCTCAAGGGCGGCGACGTCGTAGGGGATCGCGAGCACGACGGGCACGCGATAGGTGAGAGCGTGCTCGATCGCGATGATCGTGGTGGCCGCGGCATCCGCTCGCCCGACCGTATATGTGCGGGCGCCGACGGCGCTGGCGAGCGCGATCTGGTCGACATCCCACGGGCGAGGGCCGGAAGTGGGCTCGTCGCCGACCACCAGCACGAGCGGGATGCGCGCCTGCACGGCCTCGGCGAGCGCGGTCAACGTGTTCGTGAACCCGGCGCCGTACGTGCTGGTGGCTGCGGCGATCCGGCCGGAGGCGCGGTGATGGGCATCTGCGGCGACCACGGCGCCCTGCTCGTGGCGCACCGCGGTGAACTCCACGGAGGTCTGACGTTCAAGAGCATCGAGGAAGTAAGCGTTGCCGTTGCCCATCACGCCGAAGACGGCGTCGATGTGGTGGGCGAGCGTGAGGGCGACGTGGGCGGAGACAGTGGGCATGGGAATGCCTTTCGAGACGACGGATGGATTCCGTGTGTGTCTCGCTTCGCGCGGCATCGCAGCGAATGCTTCGTGCCCCTTTTTCGGGCACCGGCGCCCTCTGGGGAGCGAGTCCGGACGATTTCGATTCTACCGGCAGAATAGACGCATGACGGATGCTGCGATCGAGCGCGAGACACTCACCTGGGACGGCTTCGGCGCGGCGACGCGGGACCTCGCGCGCAGCATCGTCGCCAGCGGATTCGAGCCGGAGGTCGTCGTCGCGATCGCCCGAGGCGGGCTGCTCCCCGCCGGCGCTATCGCCTACGGTCTGGGTGCGAAGAACTGCGGCGCGATCAACGTGGAGTTCTACACGGGCATCGGTACGGTCCTGGATGCTCCGGAGG
This sequence comes from Microbacterium sp. AK031, assembly GCF_024807145.1. Lineage (GTDB taxonomy): Bacteria > Actinomycetota > Actinomycetes > Actinomycetales > Microbacteriaceae > Microbacterium. Next base: position 190,416 of record NZ_JANUCA010000001.1, read on the forward strand.
TGCTGCCGCCCGAGCTCGACATGGCCTACCTCGACGGTCGCCGAGTGCTGCTGGTCGACGACGTCGTAGACTCGGGGCGCACGCTGGCGCTGGCAGTTGAGCTGCTGCAGGCCAAGGGTGCCATCGTGCGGTCGGTGACGATCTACACCAAGCCGTCGACGATCATCCAGCCCGACTACGCCTGGAAGGACACGGATCTGTGGATCAACTTCCCGTGGTCGTTCCAGGGCACGGTGCGCGAGGAAGACCTCGGTCTGCCGCCCACGGCGTGACCGCTCGTCAGCCGCGCAACGCGCGAGTCGCCTCGCGAGTGCGCTGCAGAGCATCAACGGTCTCGGCGAAGCGGCGCTTGGCGATGCCGACGAACAGGCAGTCGACGAGGGCCAGTTGGGCGATGCGGCTGACCATCGCCCCGGCTCGGAAAGCCGACTCCCGTACTTCTGTGAACAGCGCGTGGTCGGCGGCATGGGCGAGAGGGGAGCCCTTCGCGGAGGTCACTGCGATCGTCGAGGCGCCGTTGCCGCCTGCTGTGCGGAGGAAGCGCACTGTCTCGACGGTGGTGCCCGAGTGCGAGAACCCCACTGCGACTGTCGGACCCGCGTTCAGTACCGTCGCCGCGATCGCCTCGTGCGGATCGGTGAGCACGTGCGCGTTGCGGCCGACACGCATCAGTTTGTGGGCGAGGTCCTCGGCGACGAACTGGCTGGCGCCGATGCCGTAGAGCAGGATTCGTTCGGCCCCGTCGATGTCGGATATGGCTGCGTCGAGAACCTCGAAGTCGAGCTGGCCGACGGTCTCCTCGATGGCAAGAAGTTCGAGGGCTGCCAGTTTCGACACGGCTTCGCGCAGAGAATCCTCGTCTGAGATCTCGGATCCGAACGCCCCTCTCGGCGAGAACTGCGCGGCTTCCTTGCCGAGTTCGGTCGCGAGGGCCATGCGCAACGGGGCGTAGCCGCTGAGACCGATGGCGCGACAGAACCGCACGACGGAAGCCACGGACGTGCTGCACTCCTGCGCGAGCTCATTGATCGTCATGTCGATCACGATCGAGGGGTTCTCCCGCACGACCGCCGCGATGCGGGCGAGCGAAGGCGGAAGCGTCGAGGCAGCTGCTTCGATGGTCGACTGGATACTCATCCGTGCTCCTCGGGTAGGGGATTACAGTATGTCCTGGGAGCGGTCTCGTCCGCAGGTAAATTCTTTTCAGCAAGACTACGCTGACTGTAGACTCTTTCCGTGATGTCTCGCGCAGAGCCGTCGAGCCTTCACGCAGAGCCGTCGATGAGAGAGTTGAGAGATGCCGATCGAGCCCATGACAGCCGCTGTCGATCTCGGCAAAACCCGTTGCAGGGTTGCCATGATCAGCGCCGACGGGCGTACGGTGCGCACGGATGCCGGTACGCCCGGCCTCGCCGCCGCCGATGGCATCGCCGCCGCACTTGCCGCGATCCTGCCTCTGCTCGAGGAGACAGAATCCATCGACAGCATCGGCGTCGGCGCGGCAGGGGCGTGGGCGTCGCCGGATGCCGCGGCCGCCCTCGCGCGTACTCTCGCCGACGCGACCGGCGCGCACGTCGCGGTCACCTCTGATGTCGTCAGCGCGCATGCCGGGGCGCTGCAGGGCGCTCAGGGCACGCTGCTGATCGCCGGCACAGGAGCCGCGGCTCTCGGAATCGACGCTGACGACGTGCGGCTCGTCGATGGCTGGGGGCCCGACCTCGGCGACCTCGGCAGCGGATCCTGGATCGGACGCGAAGGCGTCCGGGCGACCTTGCGCGCACGTGATGCGCTCGGCCCCTCCACGACGCTCAGCAGCGCGGTGCGCGCCCATATCGCACCGGCAGCGGATCCCATCACCTGGCTGGCGAGCGACATCCCGACTGCCCGACAACTGGCCACCGTCGCACCACTGGTGCTCGATGCGGCAGCCGCGGGCGATACCGTTGCCTTGCAGATCGTCGCCGATGGGGTGCGGCTGCTCTCAGCATCCGCCATCGCGGCATCCGATCGCGCCTTCGATGTCGCCGTCCATGGCGGTCTCACGGATCACCGCTGGTTCCGCGCCGAGCTCGAGCGCGCACTCACGAATGCCGGCCGCACGATCGTTCCCACCGTCGGCGACGCCCTTGACGGCGCTGCGCTCCTTGCGCGCCGTACCGACATGCCCCATGAAAGGTTCGTGCACCGTGCCGAATGACACTCCGCCGAATGACAACACGCGTCTCGCTGAGTTGCTGGACGTGCTGTCCGGTCTTTCCACCGAAGCCTCGACGACCGAGCGCGGCGATCTCGACCTGCTCGCGACCGCAGAGCTGGTGCGCCGGATGAATGCCGAAGATCAGCGCGTGCCTCTCGCTGTTGCCGAGTGTGCTGACGAGATCGCGCGTGCGGTCGACGGCATCACCGAGCGGTTCCGCCGCGGCGGGCGCCTCATCTACATGGGCGCAGGCACCGCCGGACGCATCGGAGTGCTCGATGCCAGCGAGTGCCCGCCCACGTTCGGCACCGATCCGTCCATGGTCGTCGGCCTCATCGCAGGAGGCGAGGAAGCGATCCGCTCGGCTGTCGAGAACGCCGAAGATGACGCGGAGGCCGCCGAGGCATCGCTGCGCGAGCTGGAGCTCACCGAACGTGACACCGTCGTCGGCATCTCCGCATCCGGTCGCACGCCGTACGTCATCGGCGGCCTGAACTACGCACGGGGCATCGGCGCGCTCACCGCAGCGATCGCGTCGAACCCGAACTCCGACATCGGCGCCGCCGCCGAGATCGCGATCGAGGTCGTCACAGGTCCGGAATTCATCTCCGGCTCCACTCGGCTGAAGGCCGGAACCGCGCAGAAGCTCGTCGTGAACATGCTCACGACGCTGTCGATGATCAAACTCGGCAAGACCTACCGAGGCGTCATGGTCGACCTGCTCGCCACCAACGAGAAACTGCATGCACGGTCGGTGCGCACGGTGTCGCAGCTCGCCGGCGTCGGCGTCGACGAGGCGTCGACGGCACTGCGGACGGCGGACGGCTCAGTGAAGCTCGCGCTGCTCATCCTCGCCACCGGAGCAGACGCGGAGCGTGCGACGCGCGCCCTGGCGGAGGCCGACGGCATCCTGCGCGAAGCGATCTCAGCGCTCAGCTGATCCGGATCTCGAATCCTTCGTCGCTCGACTCGATCGCGATCTGCGTCAGGTCGTCGACGTGATGCGCCGGCGTGAAGGACGGTGCGTGCGGACCGACGCCGATCACGGTCATCCCCGCATCGATACCGGCCCGGATGCCGGCTCCGGAGTCTTCGAAGACGACGCATTCGGCGGGGTCGACGCCCAGAGCGGATGCTGCGAGCAGGAAACCCTCTGGGTCCGGCTTGCTGTGGGACACCCGCTCGGCGGTGATCGCGAGTTCGGTGATCGGCAGCTGCGCGGCACCCATCCGCGCCGTCATGAGCGCGATGTCCGCCGAGGTGACGATCGCGTGAGGGATTCCTCCCAGTGATCGGAGCAGGTCGGCGGCGCCGGGGATCGCGACAACGCCGTCGGTCTCCGCGCTCTCGCGCGCCAGCATCCGCTGATTCTCCTCGAGGTTGATCGCATGATCGCGTTCCGGCAGGAGGATGGCCATGCTCTGCCAGCCCTGGCGGCCGTGCACGGTCTTCAGAACGGTGTCGCGGTCGAGACCGTGCGGTTCGGCCCACTCCAACCAGAGGCGCTCGACGACCGAGGTGGAGTCGACGAGCGTGCCGTCCATATCGAGAAGGACAGCGCGTGCAGTGAGGGTCGTCGTCATGCCTTCAGGCTATCCCGACGAACGTCTGCGGCACGCGGCAGTATGGGGTCATGGATCCGCATTCGCTGCGCGCTGCGCGCCTGCGTGCTCACCGACTCACGGCGCCGACCCGTTCGGTGACGGATGCTGCGCGTCACATGCTCGCTGTCCAGGCTCAGGAGTTCTGGGCAGGGCGATGGGCGCTCGCCGCGCGCACGACGGGTGCGCCGACGCTGCGGGCGGTCGACCGGCTCTTCAACCGCAGAATGCTCGTGCGCGGGTGGACGCAGCGCGGCACGCTGCACATCGTCGCCGCTGAAGATCTCGCCTGGATGCTCAGCGTCACAGGGGAGCGGCAATTGCAGAAGGCGGCTCCGCGCTACCGGGAGCTCGGTCTCGGCGTCGAGGAGCTCGCGACATCTGAGCGCGTCATCAGGGGCGCGCTGCGCGGCGGCAACGGCCTGACCCGTGTCGAGCTGTTCGACGTGCTGCAGAGAGCCGGAATCGAGCCGAGCGGACAGCGTGGACTGTTCGCAGTGCAGAACCTCGCGCTGCGCGGCATCATCTGCCAGGGGCCGATCGTTCCGAGACCGGGAGGCGTTTCCAGGGAGCAGCGTTTCGTGCTCACGGAGGAACACATCTCCGAATCAACAGCGCCTGGCGAACCGGCCGCGGAGATGTTCGTCCGCTACATCGTCGGGCACGGCCCCGCGACTGCCGAGGACTTCGCCTGGTGGGCCGGCGTCACTCTCGGCGTGGCCCGAGTCGCGGCCGCGGTATCCGCCGATGACGAACGCATCCGACAGGTCGATGACGGAGTGTTCGTCGCAGATTCGATGCCGCGACGGAACGCGGCTGCGCCAGCCGTCGTGGCGCTCGGATCATTCGAGGAGTACTACATCTCCTACATCGATCGCACCGTCACCTGCCCTCCAGAGCTCTTGGGTGCGATCGGGCCGGGCAAGAACGGCATGGTGCGGCCGATCATCCTCGCGGACGGCGTCGTGGTCGGCACCTGGCGGCACTCCACCGCAGTGGGGCGGCATACGGACGACCCCATACCGGAGCTGATGACGGCGGCTGGGGCCGACGATGCCGACGTCATCACCGCCCTCGACCGCTACGCGGCATTCATCGCCGGCTGACCGCGCCGGGGCTACTCCGTCGCGATCGGATCCTCACTCCGCCGCGTGCCGGGCGAGGAAGGTGTAGACCTCGTTCTCGTCGACCCCAGGGAATGCGCCGCGAGGGAGCGGGGAGAACATGTGCGTGTGCACGCGGGCGCTCGGCCACGCTTTGGCACTCCACCGATCCGCGAGTTCGGGGGCAGGAAGACGGCAGCACGCCTCGTCCGGGCAGGTCGACACCGCGCGGTCGCTCGTCTCGCGCCCGCGCCACCAGCGCGCATCGTCGAACGGCACGCCGACCGTGACCGAGAACTCGCCGTCGCTGGCGGCCCCGGTCTGAGTCGCGCACCAGAATGTGCCCGACGGGGTGTCGGTGTACTGGTGGTGCTCGGTCGTGCGGTTCTGCTGCGTGAACGCGGCACGCGCCTGGAACTTACGGCACACCGGCTGTCCTTCGACCGCGCCGGTGACATCCATCGGCAAGGGCAGGTCATCGTTCTCGTACACCCGGGTGATCGCGCCCGTCTCGTCGACGCGGAGGAAGTGCAGCTTCATACCGAGATGCTCGGTCATGAGGTTCGTCATCCGCATGCCGGCGGCCTCGTGCGTGACGCCGAATGCATCACGGAAGTCCTCGACGGCGAGGTTCCGCTCCTTCTTGGCCTGCTGCAGGAACGCGACACCCGCAGTCTCCGGAATCAGGCAGCTCGCCGCGAAGTAGTTGATCTCCAGGCGCTGCTGCAGGAAGTCCGCGTAGTCGGTCGGGGGAGTGTGCCCCAGGAGCCGATGGGCCATCGCCTGCAGCGCCATGGACCGCAGGCCGTGACCGCCGGGAATGGATGCAGGGGGCAGATAGATGCGGCTGTTCTCGAGATCTGTCACCGAGCGCGTGGAGTGCGGCAGGTCATTGACGTAGAGCAGCTCGAAGCCGAGCTTCTGAGCCATGATGCTCACCGTGCGGTGGGTGAGCGCGCCGCTGACGTGGCCCGCCGCCTTCAGCTGCTTCTCTGCGAGCTTCTCGATGTCGCCGATGTAGTTGTTCTGGCTACGCATGCGCAGGCGCAGCTCGGTGTTCGCGCGCCGCGCCTCTTCCGGCGTGGCGATGGCCTCCCGCGCGCGGCGCTGCAGCTCGCGATGAAGGCCGAGGATCGATTCGATCGTCTCATCCGGCATCCCCTTCGAGACGCGCACCGGCGACACTCCGAGCTGGCGGAAGACCGGACTCGCCTGCGCGTGCTCCAGCTCGATCTCCAGCGCGGCCCGGCGGTTGGGCGGCTCGCCCGAGATGAGATCGGAGACGTCGGTCGCGGTGGCATGAGCGATGGCCTGCAGCAATGAGAGCTTGGGCTCGCGCTTGCCGTTCTCGATCAGGCTCAGCTGCGAGCCGGCGACGCCGACCTGCGCGCCGAGCTCGTCGAGGGTGAACCCCTTCGCCACACGGTGGTGACGGATGCGATGGCCGAGTGTCGTGAGATGGATGCCGGAGCCGCTCATTCCTTGAGCATATCGAAAGAAATCCGATTCTTATACGTCGTTTGGTGGGAAATGTACCGGCGATGTTACTCAGAATGGACATACACACCGACTCTTCGAGGGAGCAGACATGGTTATGGCCGAGACCTTCACACCCCGCGTCCCCACCGTCTCCGCGGCGCGCAAGCTTGGCGCCGTCCCCACGTATGACACGCCGGCGATGAATGAGCTCGTCGCATGGGTCGAAGAGATCCGCGCGCTCACGCAGCCGGCATCCGTTCATTGGGTGGGTGGCTCGCAGGCAGAGAACGACGCGCTGCTGCGCGGCCTCGTGTCGGAGGGCAAGCTCATCAAGCTGAACCCCGAGTGGCGTCCCGGCTCGTACCTCGCCCGCTCGCACCCCAGCGACGTCGCCCGCACCGAGGCCCGCACCTTCATCGCCTCCGAACACGAGAAGGATGCCGGACCCACGAACAACTGGGCGGATCCCGCCGAGATGCGCCAGACGATGACCGAGATCTTCGAGGGGTCGATGCGCGGACGCACGATGTACGTCGTGCCGTTCTCGATGGGAGCAGTCGGCGGACCCCTGTCGCACATCGGCGTGCAGATCACCGACAGTGCCTACGCCGTGGCATCCATCGGCATCATGACGCGCGTCGGCGATGCCGTCACTCGGCAGATCGCCGAAGGCGCCCCGTGGGTCAAGACTGTGCACTCCGTCGGCGCTCCGCTTAAGCCGGGCGAGCCGGACGTCGAATGGCCCTGCAATGACGAGAAGTACATCGTGCACTTCCCTGACACGCTCGAGGTCTACTCGTACGGTTCGGGTTACGGCGGCAACGCCATCCTCGCCAAGAAGTGCTTCGCACTGCGCATCGCCTCGGTGATCGCCCGCGACGAGGGCTGGCTCGCAGAGCACATGCTGCTCATCCGCGTCATCGATCCGCAGGGCAAGGCCTACCATGTGGCCGCGGCGTTCCCATCGGCGTGCGGCAAGACCAACCTCGCCATGCTTCGCCCGACCATCCCCGGTTGGAAGGTCGAGACTCTGGGTGACGACATCGCCTGGATCAGGCCTGGGGAGGACGGCCGGATGTGGGCGATCAACCCCGAGGCCGGGTTCTTCGGTGTCGCCCCTGGCACCGGCGAATCCACGAACGCGACGGCCGTCGAGACGCTGTGGGGCAACACGATCTTCACCAATGTCGCGCTGCGCCCGGACGGCGATGTGTGGTGGGAGGGTCTGACCGATACGCCACCGGCGCACCTGACCGATTGGGAGGGCAATGACTGGACACCGGACTCTGGCCGTCCCGCCGCACATCCCAATTCACGGTTCACCGTCTCGGCCGCGCAGTGCCCGCAGATCTCGGACGACTGGGAGCAGGCGGTGCCCCTCGACGTCATCCTGTTCGGCGGACGGCGTGCGACGAACGTTCCGCTCGTGGTGGAGGCCACCGATTGGACGCACGGGGTATTCCTCGGCTCGACGATCTCCTCCGAGCGCACGGCGGCAGCCGAAGGCACGGTCGGCGAACTGCGCCGCGACCCGTTCGCGATGCTCCCGTTCTGCGGCTACAACATGGGCGACTACTTCGCTCACTGGCTGAAGGTCGGCCGTCAGCTGCGGTTCGACCGCGCACCGCGCATCTTCCAGGTCAACTGGTTCCGCCGTGGCGAGGACGGTCACTTCCTCTGGCCGGGATTCGGTGACAACTCACGCGTCGTCGACTGGATCATCCGCAGGATCAGCGGCGAGGTCGCAGCCGTCGAAAGTCCTATCGGGCGGCTCCCGCTGATCGAAGACCTCAACCTCGACGGGCTCGACATCTCGCCGCAGGATCTCGCCGAGCTCTTCGCGGTGGATGCGGATGCCTGGTCGAAGGAAGCGGACTCCACCGAGGAGTTCTTCGACACCTTCGGCGACACGATGCCCGCCGCGCTCCGCGCCGAGCTCGCCTCGTTGCGGTACCGGCTCGCGCAGGCGAAGTAGCGCCGGATTCAGACCCGCGATGGCGGGATGACTGGGACAGACCCGTGGCTGAGTGGTCCCGTCATCCTGCCATCGCGTTATGACGCGCCTAGCGCTATCGTCTTGCGCGAGGGGTTCCGTCGCCCGGCGGCGTACTGCGTCTTGACGACGAGGCTCATAAATCTCGGGCGAGACGGAATCCGATGTGCGACATCCCGGTGTCCTCGGCCTGCGGAGAACGAGCGGCCGGACGGAACCGCAGACAGTAATCCGGCGAGCACAGGTGCGATCCGCCCTTGAGCACCCGCCGCGGGGTATCCGGGAACGCTTCCTGGGCGCTCGCCGCGGCAAGAAGGTTCGTCCGTTTGCCCGCATCGACCGGCTTGTCCGATAGCCGTAGGTGTCGCGGGGTGTAGAAGTCGGAGGTCCACTCCCACACATTGGCGATCATGTCGTAGAGTCCGTAACCGTTGGGCCGGTACGAGCCGACGGGGGCAGCATCGCCGACGCCCTGGTTGTTGTACGGGAAGCGGCCCAGCCAGGAGTTCGCCTGGGCGACTCCGTCCGGATATGCCTCATCGCCCCACGCGAAGCGGGCACCGTCCACTCCGCCACGAGCCGCGTACTCGTGCTCGGCCTCGGTGGGCAGTCGCATGCCGACCCAATCTGCGTAGGCAATGGCGTCCTCGAATGCGATGTGCACGACGGGATGCCGCTTTCGATCGTCGACTGAGGAGTCGGGTCCGAATGGGCGTCGCCAGCACGCACCGGGCTGCCAACGCCACCAGCTGCGCCAGTCGCGCAGATCCGTCGGCCCCGTCGTCGGGGTGAACACCATCGACCCGGGCAAGAGATCGTTGGGGTCTGCGCCGGGAAAGGCGGCCGGATCGAGTTCCCGCTCAGCGACCGTCACGTAACCGGTCGCCGCTACGAACTCGCCGTACTGCTTGTTCGTCACCTCATAGCGATCGATGAAGAATGGTGCGACTTCTCTTTCATGAACAGGCTTCTCATCCGGGTAGAACTCCTCGGAGCCCATTCGGAATGTGCCGCCGGGGATGGGGACCATATCGCGCATGCTCGTCACCTCTTCAGCGTAGTGACGGGCGAGGGTTTTCTGAGACTCGGAGATCAGACGAGGAGTTGGTGGCGGGCGAGGTCGCGGTACAGCGGCACCTGCTCGATGAGTTCGGTGTGCGTGCCCTGCCCCACCACTTCGCCGTTCTGCAGTACGACGATCAGGTCGCTGTCGACGACCGTGGAGAGGCGATGCGCGATGACGATGAGCGTGCGATCGGCAGAGACGGCATCGATGGCCTCGCGCATGCGCTGCTCGTTCACGCCGTCGAGCGAGGAGGTCGATTCGTCCAGCAGCAGGATCGGTGCTTCGGTGAGCAGCGCCCTGGCGATCGCGAGACGCTGGCGTTCGCCGCCGGAGAGCATCACACCGTCCTCGCCGACCGGGGTCTGAAGTCCCAGCGTGCCTCGCTCGAGTACATCACCCAGGTTCACGGCGTGCAGCACCCGTTCGCAATCCGCATCCGTCGCGTCGGGAGAGGCGAGACGCAGATTGTCGGCGAGCGTGCCCGCGAGGGTCGGGGCGTCCTGCTCGACGTAACCGAACCGCGCGCGCAGCTCGGCCCGTGGATAGGTGCGGATGTCGTGACCGTCAAGGCGGATCGAGCCGCCGGTCGGATCGTAGAACCGCTCGATCAGCGCGAGGATCGTGCTCTTGCCCGCACCGCTCGGACCGACGAGTGCGATGCGTGCTCCTCGAGGAACGGCGAAGGAGACGCGGCGCAGAACGTCGCGGTCGGCGCGCGCGTCAGCATCCGCGTCGCTCGTCTTCCGCTCGAGATGCGCGTCGACGAGCACGGTGCGCGCCTCTGTCGCCGCCGCCTCGCGCGCGGCGACGACGGCGTCGGGGTAGCGGAAACGGACATCGTGGAACGAGAGCGCCGTGAGATCGGATGCTGCATCCACTGCTGAGTCGGCGGGCAGAGACGCGGCGATCGCAGCATCCTCCTGGTCTTCCGTCGGAAGGTCGAGCACCTCTTGGATGCGCCCGAGCGCGCCGAGCGCCTGGTTCACCGAGGTGATGGCGCCGAAGGTCGTCGCGAGCGGCATGATCAGCATGAAGAGGAACATCACGAAGGTGATGAGCGAGGCGACCGTGATCGCACCGGCGGCGACTCGGAACCCGCCGACACCGAGCACGGCCAGCAGTGACAGTTGCATGGCGATGCCGGAGATCGGCACGACCAGTGCGGAGACCTTTGCGATGCGCACACCGAGGCCGTACGCTTCACCCGCGAGCGCCGACACGGATGCCGTCTCGCGCTCCGTGGCGCCAGAGGCACGTACGGTGCGGATCGATCCGACGGCGCGCTCGACCGCCGAGGCCAGTTCGCCGACCTTGACCTGCTGCGCGCTCGACGCGGTGCGGATGCGCCCGCTCAGCATCACGACGACGGCGAGGGAGACTCCGACGACCACCACGATCAGTAGCAAAAGGATCGGGTCGATGAGGAGCATGGCTATCAGTGCTCCGAGGAACAGGATCGCGCTGCCGACGGCATCCGCGAGCCCCTGAGTGAGCACGGCGTAGAGGAGTGTCGTGTCGGTGCCGACGCGCGAGACGAGGTCGCCGGTGCGGCGCGCGTCGAACTCGCGGATCGGCAGATGCAGGATGCGCGCGATCAGCTGGCGACGGCTGGAGTGCACCACTGCAGTGCCGGTGCGCTGCAACAGGTAGTGCTGATATCCGGAGATCACGGAGGAGATGAGCACGAAACCGACCAGCATCCACACCAGGATCCCCAGAGTGCCTCCGGACTGCACGGCCGTGATCACCTGGCCGACCAGGAGCGGCTGAACGAGCGATGTCGCTGCGCCGAAGACGCTGAGGATCGCGACGACGATCAGCGTCTTCTTATGTTCGAAGAGGAAGGGAAGGAGCTGACGGAACGTGGCGCGCGGGCCATCCTGCGGCGCACCGCGTCCGCGGCGGCGGGTAGGCGCCGTACGAGACATGTGGGACCTCGATCTGAAGAAAAGGGGTTACCTACGACCGTACTTCCTATGGGTGGCCTGCTTGGTCACGCCGAGCGCGCTGGCGATCGCCTGCCAGGAGTAGCCCGCATTGCGCGCCCGGCGTACTTGAGACTCCTCGATGCGTGAGAGTTCGCGACGGAGTTCAGTCAGCCGGTGCAGCTCGGCGATCGGCTCGCCCTGGGGATCGAGTGCCTGCGCGGTCGGAATGCTCATGTTCGTCAACATAGCTTGACGTTGATCTGGTGGCAACCAATGTTGACCCTCGGGGTGTGGACCGCGTGGTCCTGATCGTGAGCCAGGGGTGGCCGTCCGGCAGAATGGCGTCATGCCGCCAAAACTTGTTCCCGGTGATCGCGTCGCCGTCCTCTCGCCCGCCTTCGCCGCTCCTGCCGTGGCACCTGCGCTGCACGAGCAGGCGCTGCGACGGCTGACGGAGTCGACAGGTCTTGTCCCGGTCGAGTACCCGACGACGCGTCAGCTCGGAGCGAGCCCTGAGGCGCGTGCCGCTGACGTGAACGCGGCGTTCGCCGACCCCGGCATCCGCGCGGTCGTCGCCACGATCGGCGGCGATGATCAGATCCTCGTCGTTCCGCATCTGGATGCCGCGCTCGCTCAGGCCGACCCGAAGCCGTTCGTCGGCTACAGCGACAACACCAACATCCTGAACTGGCTGTGGAAGCACGGTGTCCCTGGCTTCTATGGCGGCTCGACCGCTGTGCACCTGGGCCCCGGCCCCGCCGTCGACGATATCCACCTGCGGTCGTTGCGCGCGGCACTGCTGGACGGTGGCGAACTCGAGCTCACCGAACCGGGGGAGTCGGAAGATATCGGCCGCCGATGGGAGGACCCGCGCGCGCTCGCCGAGTACGGAGACCGCGTGCCGACTGAACCTTGGACATGGGCAGGGTCCGAGCGCCGCGTCACTGGGCGCACCTGGGGTGGCTGTCTGGAGGTGCTCGACGGCCTGGCGTTCGCGGATCGCCTGCCAGCGGTATCCGATCTCGACGGCGCGATCCTGATGCTCGAGACGAGCGAGGAGCGTCCACCCGCAGGCTGGGTCGCCCGCTGGTTGCGTGGCCTGGGTGAGCGCGGAATCCTCGCGGCCGCGGCCGGTGTGATCTTCGCACGTCCGCCGGTGAGCGACTTCGACTTCCACCCATCGGCCGATGAGGCGCAGGCGCTCCGCGATGCGCAGCGCGACATCGTGGTCGAGACCGTCGCGCGCTACAACCCGGATGCTGTGGTGTGCATCGGTGTGCCGTTCGGGCACACGCGTCCGCAGTGGATCGTGCCGTACGGCGGACGGATGGTGCTCGACGGCGCCGCGCAGAGGGTGTTCGCCCGTTACTGAGGCGCCGAGGTCTCCGCCTGGCCCACGAAGTCACCCCTCGCGTGTCAGCATCCGACCCAGCTCGCCGGTCGCGGCGAGCAGCGCATCGACGAGTGGCTGCTCGACGATGAGCGTCGAGCGTGACGACAGCGCGATCGCTCCCAGGGGTTCTTTGCCCATCCAGACTGGCGCGGCCAGCGCCGACACGTTCGTGTCGTACTCACCTTGCGAGTGGCAGTACCCGCGGGCCCGGATGGTGAGGAACTCCTCTTCGAGTTGTTGCGGGTCAGTCTTTGTCTCGGCGGTGAAGCGTGCCATCGGACGGTCCCCGATGAATCGCGCTCTCAGGGCGTGGGGCAATTGGGCGTAGTACGCCTTCGAGATCGCGCCAGCGTGTGCCGGGAAGAGCTCGCTGGTCATGGGATAGTCGCGCAAAGGACCCTCGATCCCGTCGAGGGAGAGCACCACTCGCATGTGTGCGTGGTCGGGCACCGCGAATGTGGTGTTGAGCTGGGTGCTCGCGGCAAGACGCTCGAGCACGGGGCGGGCGATGCTGGCAAGCGACGCGGTGCTGCGCCACGCACGCGCGAGATGCAGCACCGACGCACCCAGCCGGTATGTGCGGGTTTCGTCGTCCCGGCGCAGGAAGTGCTGCTCAGTGAGCGTCGCAATCGTTCGCTGCGCGGTGGAGGTGGAGCATCCGAGTAGGTCGGCCAGCTCGGTGACACTCAGCGAGTGCCGCGCACCGTCGAACAGCTGCAGCGCCTCCAGTGCTCGCGTCACGCTGTTGAGCCGATCGGACATGAAGGCATTATCCCGCATAGCGGGATGAGTATTGTCCCCTCTCGTCCCAGGCTCGAATCTGTGTTGAGTATCCCGATGGAGAGGACTGAGTAGATGGCACTGGTTGAGCAGGCAGCAGGCGCGTCGCCGCAGTACGCGTACTTCGACACCGCAGCGGCGGCACCGCCCGTGCCTGAAGCTGTGGAGGCTGCTGTCTCGTACCTGCAGCGCACGGCCATCGATGGTCCATATCTGCCGAGCTTCCGGCGTGAGGTTTACGAGAAGCTCGAGCAGATCCGTGCCGCCGTCGCCGGCTTCCTCGAGGCGAAGACTTCGGAGATCGCCTTCACTCGCAACGGCACGGAGTCCATCAGCCTGGTCGCCCGCGGTATCCGCTGGCAACCCGGCGACGAAGTGGTCGTTCCTGACACCGAGATGCTCAGCAATGTCGCCATCTGGCGGATGCTGGAGTCGGACGCCGGCATCCGCGTCGTCCCGTTCGAGGCCGACTCCGACGGGATGCTCGACCCGGAGCGCCTGCGCGCCGCCATCACCCCGCGCACCCGTCTGATCACCTTCGTGGCCCTGTCCAACGCGACAGGTGCTGTGCAGCCAGTGGCCGAGATCTGCCGGGTCGCGGCTGAGGCCGATGTGCTCACGCACGTGAACGCCGCGCAGGCCGTCGGTATGATGCCACTCGGGTTCCGCACCTGGCAGGCCGACTTCATCTCGGCATGCAGTCGCAAGGGCTTGCGTGGCATCGAAGGCTCCGGCATCCTCGCCGTACGCGGGCATCTGATCCCCGCCCTCACCCCGGCTCTCGCCGGCTGGTGGAACACCGCTCTGGAGGGCGACGGCATCACACTGCCGGACACCGCCAAGCGTTTCGAGGCCGGCTCGCCGAATGTGCCGGCAATCCTGGCACTGGGCGCGGCCGTAGAGGTCGTCGAGCGGATCGGCGTCGACAACATCCACCGCAGCGTTCGCGCGCTCACGGATAGGGCCGTCCGCGGCATCCGCGGTATCCCTGGCGCCGCGGTCTACGGTCCCATCGACCAGAATCGGCTTGGCATCATCCCTTTCAACATCGATGGAGTCGACCCACGCGAACTCACCGACCATCTGGAGAGCCGCGGCATCATCGTCGAGGCCGGCCACTTCATGGCCACCCCGATCCTCAACGCCTACGGGATCACGGCGATGGCGCGTGCCTCGATGCACTATTTCAACACCACGGACGAGATCGACCGTCTCGTCGCCGAGATCACGGCCTTCGCCGGAAAGGAAGCAGCATGATCCGCGCACTCCTGATGAGCAGCTCGCGCAAGGACAACCTCGGCTACCTCGAGCACGCGGGCGAACAGCTCGCCCTCGTGCTCGGCGAGCAGGATGACCGGCCAAAGCCCATCCGTGCGGTGCTCATTCCCTATGCCGCCGTGTCGACGACGTTCGAGACATATGAGGAACTCGCCAAGCCCGCCTTCGCCGCGCATGGCGTGGAGCTCACGTCCATTCACCGCATGGCCGACCCAGTGCAGGCCATCCGCGAAGCGGAGGTCATCGCGGTGGCAGGGGGCAACACGTTCGCCCTTCTGAATCGTCTGTATGCGGCGGACCTGGTCGACGCGATCCGCGAGCGCGTGACCTCAGGCGCCGCCTCCTACGTCGGCTGGAGCGCCGGCACCAACGTAGCCACCCCATCGATCCGTACGACAAATGACATGCCGATCGTCGAGCCGCCGTCCTTTGCCGCACTGCGCCTGGTGCCGTTCCAGATGAACCCGCACTTCATCCCGGGAAAGCCCGTTGGTCACAACGGTGAGAGCCGCGAAGAGCGGCTGCGCGAGTTCATCGACCTCAATCCGTCCGAGGAGGTGCTCGCGCTGTACGAAGGCTGCGCCCTATGGGTCACGGGCGACCATGCGCGCATCGTCGGCGAACGCGAAGGCCTGGTGTTCAGTCAGGAGGGCGAGGTGCGATCCATCGCACCAGGGGAGTCGTTCCCGCTGTCCTCGATCCGTGAGGCAGCGCTCTGATGGGCATGCGAGAGATCACTGAGATCACCGAGCTGATGGACGACCCGCGACTGGATGGGGAGCGCATCGCCGCCCTGCTCCTCAGCGCCGGTGCGGCGGATGCGCGCATCGAGGTCACCTCTGTCCCGTACGAGGCTCCGGAGGACATCGCCCGAACGTGCGACTTCGTGCGCGTCACTCTGCCCGGTGGTCGCGGTGCCCTCGCAGGCGGAGACGCCCCGACTCTCGGCATCGTCGGACGGCTCGGAGCCCAGCAGGCACAACCCGATCGCATCGGCTACGTCTCGGATGCTGACGGTTCCACCGTCGCGATCGCGGCGGCGTTGCGGCTGTTGCGCCTCGCGGCTGCCGGCGCACAGCTACCCGGCGATGTCATCGTTACCACCCACATCGCCACCCATGTGAGCATCACTCCACGCGAGCCCGCAGATTTCATGGGCATGCCGGTGTCCTCTGAAACCATGAACGAGCACGAGGTCGATGCCGGGATGGAAGCGATCCTGTCGATCGACGCGTCGAAGGGCAACCGACTCATCAACCACCCCGGCGTGGCCATCTCTCCGACTGCGAAGGCAGGTTACCTGCTGCCGGTCGCCCCGGGACTCCTTTCGATTCTGGAGCAGGCGACCGGTGCGCCCGCGCACACGTTCCCGCTGGCCCTGCAGGACATCACGCCCTATTCGAACGGGTACCGGCACTTCAACTCGATCATGCAGCCGACCGTCGCCACGAGCGCTCCGGTCGTCGGCGTGGCGCTGACAGCTGCGGCTGTCGTTCCCGGATCATCAACGGGCGCCAGCTACGAGCCGGCGCTGCTCGAGGCCACCCGCTTCGTCGTCGAGGCCGCGAAGCAGTTCACCCAGGGTCGCGTCTCCTTCTTCGACGCCGACGAGTACGACAGCCTCGTCGACCAATACGGCGAGCTCACCCGATTCCAGAGCTGACCGCGCCCGATGGGGGGCACCCGTGGGCGACGAAGCCCGCGTCCGACACTCATCAGAAAGTCCGTTCATGACCACTTCATCCGCCAGTGAGGAACGTCCTCCCACGAAGCATCCCCGCGCGTTCGAGCCGCTCACGTTGATCGTCACGATCGCGCTGAGCGTGCTCGGCGCCATCATCGGCGTGCACCTGATCACAACCCTTGGCATCTCGGCCAACACCAGCGTCATCGGCGCCGTGATCGCCATGCTGCTCGGGCGCATCACGTTCTTCGGCTTCGCGAAGTTCCGCAGCAGGCATCGGCAGAACCTCGTCCAGTCCGCCGTCTCTGCGGCCACGTTCGCCGCAGCCAACGGTCTTCTGGCGCCCATCGCGATCCCCTGGGCGATGGGTAGGCCGGAGCTTGTCTGGCCGATGCTGCTGGGCGCATCGCTCGGCGTGCTGATCGATGTCTTCGTGCTTTTCAAGGCATTCGGCTCGAAATTCCTGCCGGCCTCCGCCGCGTGGCCTCCAGGGGTCGCCGCGGCCGAGACGATCCGCGCCGGATCGGAGGGCGGTCGACGCGCGTTGATCCTCGTCGGCGGAGGTGTCGTCGGTGTGATCGGATCGCTGTTCGCCCTGCCCATGTCGGCCGCGGGCGTCGCGCTGATCGGCAACATGTGGGCGCTGCTCATGTTCGCGGTCGGCCTGCTGATCTCGCAGTACGCTCCTGTGCTCCTCGACGTCGACCTCGGCGCGCTGTACATCCCGCACGGCGTGATGATCGGTGCCGGCCTCGTCGCGTTGCTGCAGGTGGTGTGGATCATCGTCGGGGCGCGGACCAAGCGGCAGCGCGCCGAAGAGATGCGCCACACCGAGGCGATCAAGCTCGATGAGACGCTCGACTATTCGGTCTCCCGGCGCGGCCTCGGTCGTGCACTGGGCGGCGGGTACATCGCGTTCGTGATCGGCGCGCTGCTGATCGCTCTGATCGGAGGCGCAGCGACCGACCTATCCATCCCCGCCCTGATCGGTTTCGTGCTCTTCGCAGGCTTCGCCGCCATCGTCCACGAACTGATCGTGGGGCTTGCAGCTATGCACGCGGGGTGGTTCCCTGCGTTCGCCGTCACACTGATCTTCCTGGTCCTCGGCCTGTTCCTGCAGATGCCGGAGGTGCCGTTGCTGGTGCTGGTCGCCTACTGCTCGGCCACGGGGCCCGCGTTCGCGGACATGGGGTACGACTACAAGGCGGGTTGGATCCTGCGCAGGGAGGGACGCCCGTGGAAGGCGTACGAGCTCGCCGGCCGCCGTGAACAGCTGAAAGCCTCGCTTGTCGCCATCATCATCGCGATCGGCGTGGTCGCCGTGTCGTGGCAGGGGCTGTTCGGAGATGGCAAGATCCCGCCGTCTTCGAAGGTCTTCGCTGACACGATCGCCGTGGGCATATCCGACCCTCAGGTCATCCTGACGATGGCGCTGTGGGCGATTCCAGGAGCGCTTGTTCAATTGCTCGGCGGTTCCAAGCGACAGATGGGCGTGCTGCTTGCGACCGGTCTGCTGGTCGCGACGGCGAACGCCGGCTGGCTCGTGCTCGCCGCCCTGCTGTTCCGCGTGATCTGGATGAAGTACCGCGGCGCGAAGGGCGAGCAGGAGATCGCGCTGATGGGAGCAGGCGTCATAGCCGCCGACTCGCTCATGAACGTGGGCAAGATCATCAAGTTCTGACCGGCGATTCCGACGCTTGGCGCGAGCGCCTACAGCTCGACGGCTGCAACCAGTCCCAAGTCATCGTCATAGTCGTCGTCCTTCGTCTCCTTCGTCAGGATCAACGCGATGAAGGTCAGCACACCCATCGATGAAAGGTACAGTCCGACGAGCCACGGCTCGCCGCCAGCGAACTCCCACAGCTTGAGCGCGATGAGCGGTGCGATGGCTGCACCGAGGATCGACGAGACGTTGTACGCGATGGCGGATCCGGAATAGCGCACATTAGTCGGGAACAGCTCGGGCAGCATCGCACCCATCGGTCCGAACGTGATCCCCATCAGCATGAAGCCCAACACGAGGAACGCCTGCGTGAGCGCACCTGTGAACTGCGGGTCGACCTGAGGCATCAGGAAGACGTTGAAGGTGAGGCCGAAGACGATGATCGCTCCGGTGACCGAGAGCAGGAGCTTGCGACGTCCGATCGCATCGGCGACGGGGCCGGAGAGCAGCGTGAAGATGCCGAAGAAGACCACGCCGACGATCTGCATGAGTACGAAGTCGGTGTAGCCGAAACCTGCCCCCGGCACGTCGGCGTCGATCGAGGCCGTGCCGTATGCGAGCGTGAAGTTCGTCATCAGGTAGAACAGCACGTAGGTGGCCAGCATGATGAACGTGCCGAGGATGAGGTGCTTCCAGTGGTGGCGGAACACGGTGGCAAGCGGCATCTTGCGGATGACGCCGTTCTGCTCCGCCCGCTTGAGGTGTCGGACTCGACGAGTTGAGCCTGACCCACAGGCCGATGATGACCATGACAGCGGAGAACAGGAACGGGATGCGCCAGCCCCAGGCGAGGAAGGCCTCCGACTGCAGCGCGGGGTTCTCGCCGCCAGGCGCGCTTGCCCTTCGGCGCGTTCTCGGTCGCGACGAGCGCGGCCCCCGACCATTCGCCGCCCAACGCGAAGCCCTGGGCGAGACGCAGGATCAGCAATAGGAGGGGTGCGACCCAACCGATCTACTTGAACGTCGGCAACACGCCGATGATGAATGTCGCGATACCCATCGTGAGAAGGGATGCCACGAGCGTCGCTTTGCGTCCGTACTTGTCGCCGAAGTGCCCGAACGCCATCGCGCCGATCGGACGGGCGACCATCGCTGCGCCGAACACGGCGAAGGATGCCAGCAGCGACGCGGTGGCGTTGTCGCTGGGGAAGAAGAGCAGGGGAAAGACGAGGACCGCTGCCGTCGCATAGGCGTAGAAGTCGTAGAACTCGATGGTGGTGCCGACGAGGCTCGCGAGGATGACGCGCGAACGGGGGTTGGCGGGTGTGGCGGCGGTACTCATGATCTCCTAGCGTTCTGTGTGCTCATGGCGGGGGAGCACCTCCGGGAGTTCAGGCCTTGCTGAGCGCTGGCTGGTCGTCATTCCTCGCGGACGCTGAGCCCGAGGCCAGGAAGGAAATGCGCTCGTGGCGTCAGAAGGTGTTCGAGCTCCAGCACCATGAGCCGGTTCGCCCCCGCCGCGCCGCCGACGATGGGATGTATAGCGTGCGCTGCGGCCCGTTTCGCCAGTTTCGGCCGAGCCGTGTTCGCCGCCAACGACCAGATGGCGATCGGCGTGCTGCGGGCGTTCCGCGAAGCGGGACTCGATGTGCCGGGCAACGTCAGCCTCGTCGGATTCGACGGTCTCCCCGATGCCGCTCAGCTGTGACCTCCGCTGACCACGGTGCAGCAGCATCCCGAGCGCGTCGGTGCGCTGGCCGTGGATGCACTGCTGAGCGAACTCGACGGCGGCGATCGGCTGCGGACGCCGCTCATGGGCACCGAGCTCGTGATCCGCGGCAGCTCGGCGCCGCTGCGGATCCGCTGAGGGTCAGCGCCAGAGCAACGCGATGCCTGCGTTCGTCACCGTGAGGATGCCGACGAGCCAGAACACCACGGGCGCAACCGTCGCTCCGCGCTTCTGACGCCCTAACCCGGATCCGACCAGCGCCCCGATGGCGACCAGGATGACGAGCTTGGTGCCGATCTTCACGTAGTTCGGCTCGGCGCCTTCCGGCAGGCCCCACGGAGCTGCAAGGGCGAGTCCGGCGAGTCCGGCGATCAACAGGCCGTACTCCATGATCTTCCCGAACTGCCGCTGGCCTCCGAAGGCCTGCACGGCCCACGATCCGAAGAGTACGGCGAAGCCGATGAGGTGGACGAGCAGGACGATGTGGCGCAGGGTCTCCATGCCCTCACCGTACGCCAGCGGCGTCACCGTTCGCCAGATAGGGGAGCCTCAGATTCAGCCGCGCAACTCCCGCAGCACCAGCGCGGTGCGCAGCGCGGCATCCGCTGCCTCGGCGCCCTTGTCCTCTTTGGAGCCCTCGAGACCCGCGCGATCCAGCCCCTGCTGCTCGTCGTCGACTGTCAGCACACCGAATCCGACCGGCTTACCGGCATCCAGTGCAACCCTGGTGAGGCCGTCGGTGGTCGCCGACGACACGTACTCGAAGTGGGGGGTGCCACCGCGGATGATGACGCCGAGGGCGACCACGGCATCCGCTCCCCCTGCGAACGCGGCCTGCGCCGCCACCGCGAGCTCGAACGATCCTGGCACGCGCGCGAGGCGGTGCGTCGCGTTGGCGGCGTTGAGCACGCGCTCAGCGCCCGCGATCATCCCGTCGGTGATCACCTCATGCCAGGTGCCGGCGATGATGACGACATTCATGCCGGTCGCGTCGATCTGCTCTGCGGTCGATGGGGCTCCTGCGCCGCTCATGCCTTGTCCTTCCCCTGCGCCAGTGCCTCGGCCAATTCGGCCTCGCCGATGATGTGGCCCATGCGGTCTCGCTTGGTCTCGAGATACTGATGGTTGTTCGGTCCGACGCCGACGATGAGCGGCACCTGCTCTGCGACATCGAGTCCGAGCGCGCGCAGCTGCTTCACCTTGTCGGTGTTGTTCGTCAGCAGGCGCACCTTCGAGACGCCGAGATCGCTGAGGATCCCGGCGGCAGCCGCGTACTCGCGGGCATCCGCCGGCAGCCCGAGGGCAAGATTCGCGTCGACGGTGTCGAGTCCGTCTTCTTGCAGGCTGTAGGCGCGCAGCTTGTTGATGAGCCCGATGCCGCGGCCCTCGTGACCGCGCATGTAGATGACGACGCCGCCTTCCTGTTCGATCGCGTCGAGCGCCGCATCGAGCTGCGGCCCGCACTCGCACTTGAGTGATCCGAACGCCTCACCGGTCAGGCATTCCGAGTGCACGCGCACCAGAGCCGTCTCTTCGAGTTCACCGGAGACGACTGCGATGTGATCCGTGCCGGTCACGCGGTCCTTGTAGGCGAGGAAGCGGAATGTGCCGTGATCGGTCGGAACCGTGGCATCCGCCCGCAGACTCACACGACGCTTGCCTGCGCGTGACGACACGACCGGTCCGTCCTGCGGATCGATCTCGTTGAGGTGCGCGATCAGCTGCTCGATCGTGATCACGGGCACGCCGTCGCGTGCACCGAGATCTTTGAGCCCCGGCAGGCGCATCATGCTGCCGTCTTCGGCGACGACCTCTGCGATCGCGCCGACGGGCTGAAGTCCGGCGAGCTTCATCAGGTCGACTGCAGCCTCCGTGTGCCCGCCGCGCTCGCGCACGCCGCCGTCGACGGCGCGCAGCGGAAGCACGTGTCCTGGCCGGATCACACTCGTGGAGGTGGATGCCGGGTTCGCCAGCACATTGAGCGTGTGCGCACGATCGGACGCGCTGATCCCCGTCGTGACGCCCTCAGCGGCATCGACACTGACCGTGTATGCGGTCGAGCGGGCGTCCTCGTTGGCCTCCACCATGGGCGGCAGGTTCAGGCTGTCCGCGAGGTCGGCCGGCATCGGCGCGCAGATGAAGCCGGACGACCAGCGCACCGTCCACGCGACCCATTCGGGGGTGGCGAGTTCGGCAGAGAGGATCACGTCGCCCTCGTTCTCACGATTCTCATCGTCGGCGACGATGACCGGACGGCCGGCGCGCAGCGACTCGAGAGCTTCTTCGATGGTGGCAAGGCTCATCGTGAGCCTCCTTCCGAGACAGCCCGGAATGCGAGCAGGCGCTCCACATGGCGGGCGAGGATGTCGGTTTCAAGATTGACGCGATCGCCGACGCCGCGGGATCCGAGTGTCGTGGCGGCGAGGGTCTCGGGGATGAGCGAGATCTCGAACCATGCCGCTGCGGCGGAAGGGTCGCTCACTGCGCTGACCGTCAACGAGGTGCCGTCGACGGAGATGGATCCCTTGTCGACGACGAGAGGGGCGAGCTCTGCGGGCAGCGAGACGCGCAGCACGCTCCACTGCGCGCCAGGTCGCACGTCGACCACCTCTCCGACCCCGTCGACATGACCCTGCACGATGTGTCCGCCCAGGCGCGCGCCGACGGGCATGGCCTTCTCGATGTTGACGCGCGTGCCGACGGATGCCGTCGCCAGAGCCGACACGTCGAGCGTCTGCTTCATCACGTCGGCGTCGAAGGTGTCTGGAGTGGAGCCGACCACAGTGAGGCAGACTCCCGAGACGGCGATGGATTCGCCGTGCGCGGCGTCGTGTGCGGCCTTCGGCGCACGCACGGTCAGGCGCCAGCCGTCGCCGGCCGGTGCGATGGCGGTGATCTCGCCGATCTCCTCGATGATTCCGGTGAACATCAGCGGACTCCTTCGTTGTCTTCGAGTCTGGCGATCGCCAGCATGTCCGTGCCTAGTGGCACCCATTCGTCTATCACGATGCGACGTGCAGCCGAGATGGTCGGCACGCCGACGTCGGTCAGGGCCAGTCGATCGCCGCCGAGCAGCACCGGCGCGACGTAAGCGAGAACCCGATCCGCAAGTCCAGCCGATATGAATGCGCTGGCGAGCGTCGGTCCGCCTTCTACGAACGCGCTCTGGATGCCGCGCTCATGCAGATCTGCGACCACGGCGTGCAGATCACGGGTTTCGTAGAACAGCACGTCATGCGGGTGGCGGCGCACTGCGGCATCCGCCGGCGTCTCGCGCGAGCCGATCACCACGGGGACCGGCTGGTGATCGTAAGGACTGTCGCCGTCGCGCGCGGTGAGCGCGGGGTCGTCTGCGAGCATGGTGCCGGTGCCGACGATGATCGCATCGGCCGCCGCGCGGCGACGGTGCACATCGGCGCGTGCAAAAGGTCCGGTGATCCACTGGCTCGTGCCGTCGGCCGCCGCAGCGCGGCCATCGAGGCTCTGCGCCCACTTCACGGTGATGTGCGGGCGTCCGAGGCGCTGCGCGGTCAGCCAGTCGGATATCAGCGACCTGGCGTCGTCGGCCTGTTCGCCGGCCTCGACCTCGACACCCGCGCCGCGCAGTCGTTCGGCGCCGCCGCCTGACACGTCACCCGGATCGTCGAGAGCGTAGATCACGCGCGCGATCCCGGCGTCGATGAGCGCGAGAGCACAGGGGCCGGTGCGACCGGTGTGGTTGCAGGGTTCGAGCGTGACGACGGCGGTCGCGCCGCGGGCGGCGTCACCCGGAAGCTTGGACAGAGCGTCGACTTCGGCATGCGCGGTGCCGGCTCCGTGATGCCAGCCCTCTGCGAGGATCTCGCCCGAGGGGGAGAGGATGACGGCGCCCACCTGCGGGTTCGCGCCGCGTGGCCCGCGTGCAGCCAGCTCGAGCGCACGCGACATCGCGCGGCGTTCCGCCTCATGCACTGTCATCCGTCGTCCTTCTGCTATCGCTCCGGGGATGACAGACGGCGCGCGTACGCGCATCGTGCTGCCTCCCTTCCGGACTAGCGAGATCTCTCTCACATCACCGTCGGTACCGGAATTCCACCGGATCGGCATCTCGGTTTCCCTCGACGCTCGCGGACTGTCACCGCCGGTTCGGATTCACACCGACCCCGGAGCACGTTGATGCCCAGTGTAGTCAACGTGCCCGCGCGCATTTCATTCCATGACCGCGCAGGATCACTTCAGCAATCGCGACAGCCGTCGGTCGGCGAGCGGTTTGCCACCGGTCTGACACGTGGCGCAGTATTCGAGCGACCTGTCCGCGAAGAAGACGCTGCGCACCGTGTCGCCGCAGACCGGGCACGGCTCTCCTCGCCGCGCGTGCACCTGCATGCCTCGGCGTTTGGCGTCTCTGAGGTCGGCGGGTGGTTTGCCGGATGCTTCGGCCACCGCATCCGTCAGTGTCGTCCGCATCGCGGTGAACAGACGATCGACCTCTTCTTCGCCGAGCGTCCCGGCGATCGCGTACGGCGACATGCGTGCGGCGTGCAGGATCTCGTCGGAGTAGGCATTACCGATGCCGGCGATGACGGATTGATCGCGCAGCAGCCCCTTGATCTGCATCCGCCGACCTTCCAGCAGCGCGGCGAACGCGGCGTGGTCGAATGAATCCTCGAGCGGATCGGGTCCGAGCCGAGCGATGCCTGGCACCTCTTCCGGATCGCGCACTACATAGACCGCCAGCGACTTCTTCGTTCCGGCTTCCGTGAGATCGAAGCCGCTGTCGTCGTTCAACGCGACGCGCAGCGCGATCGGGGACTTCCCCGGCTTGATGAGCGTCGTCGGAAGCATCTCGTACCATCGCAGCCACCCGGCCTTCGCGAGATGGAACACGAGGTGCAGGTCGTCACCGCAGGAGAGGACGATGAACTTGCCGTGGCGCGCGGATGCCGTGATCTCGGCCCCGTGCAGAGCGGTGTTCGGAGGATCGAACGTCTTCAATGCGGCGATGTTGCCCACGCTCGTGCGCGTGACCGTTCGACCGACCGCGCGCTCGCCGAGAAACGCGACCAGCCCCTGCACCTCAGGCATCTCCGGCATGCGCCCATCCTGCCACCCGCATCCGACACGCGCAGCAGCTGGTGAGAATCCGCCTCACGCCAGAACGGACCACTCGACAGGGGTGCGGTCGTCGGTGGGAAGCAACCCTGCGACCCAGCCGTCATCGCGGCCGCGCGGGCTCGTGAGCGCCTGCCGCTGGAGCCCTTCGTAGCGGAAGCCCAGAGCACGCGCGGTGCGGGCGGATGGCACGTTCCCGGCGACGGCCTGCCAGCGGACGCGGGCGAGATCCAGCTCGGCGAACGCCCAATCGATCACCACGCGACACGCCTCGACCATGAAACCCTGCCCGCGGGCATGCGCGGTCGCCCAGTAGCCGAGCTCGGTCGACCCGCCGCTGGAGTGCGGCGTGATGTGATGCAGGCCCACGACTCCGACGAGCACGCCGTCGTGGAAGATGCCCCAGACCGTCTGGCTGCCGTCTTCCCACCACTCGGCGACCAGCTTCACGAAGCCTTCACCGTGCTCACGCGTGTACGGACTCGGAACGGTCGTCCAACGCGGGATCTCCGGATCCTGGCACGCGGCTGTGATCGCATCGACATCTACTGTCGTCGGGGCGCGGAGAACGAGGCGGTCGGTGTGCAGGACGATCGGTTCCATTCCGGAATCCTATGGCGGGGCAGAACGACGATGGGCAACCCGCACTGTCTGTGGGGCGCACTAAGCTCGTCAGGTGACTGTTCCGGGGATTCTGCGCGCCTTGGAAGAGGCGACTCTGTACCATGACGCCCTCGCCTGGGCGCAGACCGATGCCGATCTCGGGCTCGTCGACGGCCTCGATGCCCCGACGATCGCAGGGCTGCTCGACAAGCGTGCGAGTTCGGGCCATCCTGCATCCCTGCTCGTCATCGCGCCCACCGGGCGTCGCGCGGAATCGCTCGCGGCGGCGCTCGGCTCATATGTGCCGGATGCCGAGATCCTGAGCTTTCCGGCATGGGAGACTCTGCCGCACGAGCGACTGAGCCCGAGCCCGGACACGGTCGGGCGGCGCCTCGAGACGCTTCGCCGCATCACGACCTGGTCAGGCGAGCGTCCGCTCATCGTCGTCGCCTCGGTGCGCGCGGCCCTTCAGCCGATCGCCGCGAACCTCGGCGACACCGCACCATTGGAGCTCGTGCTCGGCGGCAGAGGACTCGAACTCGACAGCGCCATCGAGCAGCTCGTCGAGCGCGCATACTCCCGTGTCGACATGGTGTCGCGCCGCGGCGAGTTCGCGGTGCGCGGCGGCATCCTCGATGTCTTCCCGCCCACATCCGAGCATCCGTACCGTGTCGAGTTCTTCGGCGATGAGATCGACCAGATCCGCGCCTTCTCTGTGGCCGACCAGCGCTCGCTCCCCGGCGGTGTCGATCGTGTCGAGCTGCCGGCGACCCGCGAACTGCTGCTCACTGCCGATGTGCGTGACCGTGCGCGCGCACTGATCTCCGGATTCCCCGCGATCGCCGGGATGCTGGAGAAGATGGCCGAGGGCATCCCGGTCGAGGGGATGGAGTCGCTGCTGCCTGCGGTCTCCGGCCCGCTGAAGGCCCTCGCTGAGTACTTCCCCGAGGGCACTGCAACAGCCCTCGTCGACCCCGAGCGCTCGAGTGCCAGGGCCCTGAGTCTCGGCGAGACGAACCGGGAGTTCCTCGATGCGGCGTGGAGCGCCGCCACTTCGGGTGCTTCGGCGCCCATCGACCTCGGAGCCGGCGACTTCATCAGCGTGGCAAGGCTCCGCGAGATCGCGCGCGAGCGCGACGGCGTGTGGTGGCGTTTCAGCCCGTTCGCGACCGACGATGACGAGGCGGCGAACATCGACGCCTCGATCATCCCGTCGTTCCACGGCAACGTCGACGGTGCGATCGACTTCGTCGAAGGCAAGCTCGCCGACGGGTGGCGGCTCGTGATCGCAGCATCCGGCGCCGGCCTCGTCGACCGCGCCAGAGACGTGTTGTCAGATCGCGGCCTCGCCGCTCGCATCGTCGATTCCCTCACCGACGCGCCGGAGGCCGGCGTCGCGACACTCGTTCTCGGCGCGCTCGAGGCGGGGTTCCAAGTGCCGGAGGCGAAGCTCGCCGTCCTCACCGACAACGAGTTCTACGGCCGCACGATCGGCGGCGACCAGCGTGTCGTCAAGAAGCTCGCATCGCGCCGCAAAAACGTCGTCGACCCACTGCAGCTGAAGAACGGCGACTTCGTCGTGCATGCGACGCACGGAATCGCCAAGTTCATAGAGATGACGCAGCGCGAGGTCTCCACCGGCGGGCGAAATGCCACCAAGACCACGCGCGACTATCTGGTGCTGGAGTACGCGCCTTCCAAGCGCGGCTACCCGGGCGACAAGCTGTACGTCCCGACCGACCAGCTCGACCTGCTCTCGAAGTACGTCGGTGGCGAGTCGCCCACGCTCTCGAAGATGGGCGGCAGCGACTGGTCGGCGGCCAAGGGCAAGGCCCGCCGCGCCGTGCGCGACATCGCCGTCGAGCTCGTGAAGCTGTATTCGGCACGCATGTCGGCGAAGGGACACGCGTTCGGACCGGACACCCCCTGGCAGCGTGAGCTGGAAGAGGCGTTCCCGTTCGCCGAGACGCCCGACCAGCTGCAGACGATCGACGAGATCAAGGCCGATATGGAGCGGCCCATCCCGATGGATCGGCTGCTGAGCGGCGATGTCGGCTTCGGCAAGACCGAGGTCGCGGTGCGCGCGGCGTTCAAGGCGATCCAGGACGGCAAGCAGGTCGCGATGCTCGTGCCGACGACGCTGCTGGTCAAGCAGCATTTCGAGACGTTCGCCGAGCGTTTCGCCGGATTCCCGGTGAAGGTGCGTGCGCTGTCGCGCTTCCAGACCGACAAAGATGCTCGTCTCACTCTCGAGGGCCTCCTCGACGGCTCGGTCGACATGGTGATCGGCACACACCGCATCCTCACGGATCAGATCATGTTCAAGGATCTCGGGCTGCTCATCATCGATGAGGAGCAGCGCTTCGGCGTCGAGCACAAGGACAAGCTGAAGAAGCTGAAGACGAACGTGGACATCCTCGCCATGAGCGCCACGCCGATCCCGCGCACGCTCGAAATGGCCGTCACCGGCATCCGCGAGATGTCGACTCTCGCCACGCCGCCCGAGGACCGGCATCCGATTCTCTCGTTCGTCGGTCCGCGCAGCGACAAGCAGATGGCCGCGGCGATCCGGCGTGAGATCCTGCGCGAGGGGCAGATCTTCTTCGTGCACAACCGCGTGCAGTCGATCCAGCGCGTCGCTTCGGAGCTGGCCGAACTGGTACCAGAGGCGAGGATCGCCGTCGCCCACGGTCAGATGGGCGAGCACCAGCTCGAGCAGGTCGTCGACGATTTCTGGGAGCGCAAATTCGACGTGCTCGTCTCGACCACGATCGTCGAGACCGGCCTCGACATCTCGAACGCGAACACGATCATCATCGACAAGGCCGACAAATACGGTCTCAGCCAGCTGCACCAGCTGCGCGGACGCGTCGGTCGCGGTCGCGAGCGTGCGTATGCGTACTTCCTCTACGACGACTCGAAGCCGCTCTCGGAGACCGCGGCGGATCGTCTGCAGACGATCGCGGTGAACAACGACTTGGGCAGCGGCATGCAGGTGGCGCTGAAGGATCTCGAGCTGCGTGGCGCAGGAAACATGCTCGGCGGCGAGCAGGCCGGACACATCGCGGGCGTCGGGTTCGATCTCTATCTGCGCATGGTCGGCGAGGCTGTCGCGACGTTCCGCGGCGAAGAAGTCGAGACAGGCAACGAGCTGCGGATGGAATTGCCGGTGGATGCACGCATCCCGGAGACCTACATCGACAGCGAGCGGCTGCGCCTCGAGGCGTACCAGAAGCTGTCTGCCGCGGCTGCCGCGACGGCGAAGGACGATGCGATCGACCTCGTGATCGAGGAGCTCACCGACCGCTACGGCACCCCGCCGGAAGAGGTGGAGGGTCTCGTCGCCATCGCGCGCCTACGCCGACGGGCCGCTCGCGCCGGGCTCGCAGATGTCGTCGCGATGGGGTCGAACCTTCGCGTGGCGCCGGCCCGTCTCGAGGACTCGATGAAGGTGCGGCTGCAGCGTCTGTACCCTGCGGCGAAGCTCGTCGGCGGGGGAGAGGCGCTCGTCGTGCCGCTGCCGCGTCCAGGTGGCGAGCCGCCGACGGACGCGGGCCTGCTGGAGTGGGTCGCGCAGCTGTTCACCGCGTTGTTCCCCGAGCCGGTGATGCCCTCCTCGGCATCCTGACTCTCGAGCGGAGTACGCTGACGGCATGTTGTACGAGCACCTCGGCGCCAGACCACGTATCCACGAGACCGCAGTCATCGCTCCGACCGCCGTCATCTCCGGTGACGTGGAGATCGGAGCGGACTGCCAAGTGCTGCACGGCGCCGTGATTACTGCGGAGGGCGGCCCGATCACTCTCGGTGAGACCGTCATCGTGATGGAGAACGCGATCGTGCGTGCCAGCTCGGCGAACCCCGTGCACATCGGAGACCACGTGCTGATCGGCCCCGGGGCATCCGTGTCCGGTGCGGTGATCGGGAACGAGGTGTTCCTCGCGACTGGAACGCGGGTGTTCAACGGTGCGAAGATCGGCGACCGCGCAGAGGTGCGCATCAACGCCGTCGTGCACCTGCGCACGACCGTGCCGGACGATACGGTCGTCCCGATCGGCTGGGTCGCAGTCGGAGAGCCGCTGCTCGTGCTCTCACCCGACAAGCACGAAGAGATCTGGGCAGCACAGCGTGAGCTGGACTTCCCCGGCTACGTGTTCGGGGTGGATCGCGACACCCCGGATGTCATGGTGCAGCTCACAGAGCGCTACGGCCGTTCTTTGGCGCGGCACGCTGACGACCGCCCGGCCTGAGGCGCGGCATCCGCAGTTACACATGTCAGCTCAAAACACGGACGTCGGCCGAATCGCGAGGAATCGGCCGACATCTGTGCAAAACAACTGACGGGTGTACTTCGACTCAGATGACGCCCTGGGCGAGCATCGCCGTCGCGACCCGCTGGAAGCCGGCGATGTTGGCGCCGGTCACGTAGTCTCCCGGCACTTCGTACTTCTCGGCGGCCTGGAATGCGGCGTCGTGGATGTCGGCCATGATCTCGCGCAGCTTGTTCTCGCTGTCGCCGAAGCTCCAGCGCTGGCGCGATGCGTTCTGGCTCATCTCGAGCGCGGAGGTCGCAACACCACCGGCGTTCGCGGCCTTGCCTGGTGCGAAGAGCACGCCGGCGCGCTGGAACGCGGCGACCGCATCCGGAACACAGGGCATGTTGGCGCCCTCGGAGACGGCGCGAACGCCGTTCGCGATGAGGGCCTCGGCATCGGCCAGGCTGACCTCGTTCTGCGTGGCGGAGGGCACTGCGATGTCGACCGGAACGTCCCACACGCTGCCGCCCTCGACAAAACGTGCACTGGAGCGGCGGTTCGCGTACTCGACGATGCGACCGCGCTCGACCTCCTTGATCTGACGGAGCAGATCGAGGTCGATACCGGCGTCATCGACGACATAGCCCGAGGAGTCGGATGCCGTGACCGCCGTCGCGCCGAGCTGAGTGGCCTTCTGAATGGCGTAGATCGCGACGTTCCCCGAACCCGAGATGCCGACGCGCTTGCCTTCGAGCGACTCGTTGTGCACCGCGAGCATCTCCTGTGCGAAGAACACCGCGCCATAGCCCGTGGCCTCGGTGCGCACCTCGGCGCCACCCCAGCCGGTGCCCTTACCGGTGAACATGCCGGATTCGTGACGGTTGGTGATCTTGCGGTAGGAGCCGAACAGGTAGCCGATCTCGCGGCCGCCGACGCCGATGTCGCCCGCAGGAACGTCGGTGTGCTCGCCGAGGTGGCGGTACAGCTCGCTCATGAACGACTGGCAGAAGCGCATGACCTCCGCATCGGAGCGACCATGCGGATCGAAGTCCGACCCGCCCTTCGCGCCGCCGATGCCCTGACCGGTGAGCGCGTTCTTGAAGATCTGCTCGAAACCGAGGAACTTGATGATGGACAGGTTCACCGAGGGGTGAAAGCGCAGTCCGCCCTTGTACGGGCCGAGCACAGAGGAGAACTGGATGCGGTAGCCGCGGTTGACCTGGATCTTCCCGGCGTCATCCACCCACGGAACGCGGAACATGATCTGGCGTTCCGGCTCCACGATGCGATCCAGAATGCCGGCCTCGACATACTCCGGGTGCTGCTCGAGGACGGGGGAGATCGTTCCGAGCACCTCGTGCACGGCCTGCTGGAACTCGGGTTCGTGCGGGCTGCGTGCCAGCACAGTGTCGAACACGGGCTGGACGGACGCGGTGAGCGGGTGGAATTCGGTGTGGGTTGCGGTCACGCGGGACGGCTTTCTGAAGAGTGTGGCTGAAGGGGCGATCGTGTCGCGAGAGAAGGCGTGCCGGGTCGGGCACGAGATTTCACCCTATCGCGGCTGTTTCCATGATGCGCACCACGGTCGATCACCCGGTGTTCTGCAGGCCGGCGGCGACGCCGCTGACCGACAGAAGCAGCAGACGTCGCTGTTCGTCGTCTGATCCGGATCCGGGAGCCGCCGAGCGCAGCTCGCGCAGTGCACGCAGCTGCAGGAGCGAAAGCGCATCCACGTACGGGCTGCGCAGCGTGACGGCGCGCTGCAGGATCGGCTTGTTCTCGAGCAGTCCGTTACCGCCGGTGAGACGGATGACCCACTCCTTCGTCAGGGTGAGCTCGTCGAGCACCAGCTGCGCGAGGTCGTCGCGGTCACCGAGCGCGAGGTAACGACGGGCGATGCGCTCGTCGGTCTTCGCGAGGCTCATCGCGACGTTGTCGATCATGGTGCGAAGCAGCGGCCAATCGCGGTAGGCGTCCTTCAGGAGCGCCTCGTCTCCTACGCTCTCCAGAGCCGTTCCGAGACCGAACCAGCCGGCGAGGTTGATGCGGGCCTGAGTCCACGCGAACACCCACGGGATCGCCCGGAGGTCCTCCAGCGATTCCACCGAGAGGCCGCGGCGTGCCGGGCGCGAACCGAGCGCGAGCAGCCCGATCTCTTCGAGAGGCGTTACTGTCGCGAACCACGGCGCGAAGCCCTCGGCCTTGACCAGCGCGAAGAACTTCTCGCGCGAGGTCTCATCCATCACACGCGCGACCTCGGCGAAGCGGGCCGCAGCGCCGCTGGTGCGCTCCTCGACACTCGGTGACGACGCCAGCAGGGTGGCGGCGGCGACCTGATCGATGTGGCGCATCGCGATCGCCGGTTCGCCGTAGCGGGCGAAGATCGTCTCGCCCTGCTCGGTGAGTTTGAAGCGTCCGTCGACCGAGTGCGGCGGCTGCGCGAGGATCGCGGAGTTCGCCGGCCCGCCGCCTCGTCCGAGCGCGCCGCCTCGGCCGTGGAAGAGGGTCAGGGCGATACCGGCCTCCTTCGCCCACAGGGCGATCTTCTCCTGCGCCTCGTAGAGCGCGAGGTTCGCGGCCACAGGGCCGACGTCCTTCGAGGAATCGGAGTAGCCGAGCATCACCTCGAGGCGATTGCCGGTGGCGGCCATACGAGAGCGGAACTCCGGGAATCCGACGACCTCCGCGAGGATGCCGGGGGCTGCCTGCAGGTCGGCGAAAGTCTCGAACAGCGGCACGACGTCCAGCACCGGCACGTCATCACCGAGCGCGTGACGGGCGAGGCGGTGCACGTTCGCGAGGTCTTCGGCCGACTGCGTGAACGAGACGACGTAGCGGCCTGCCGCTCGCGGCCCGTACGTGCGCTGGATATCGGCGATCGCGCGGAAGACGTCCAGAACCTCAAGCGTCCTCTCGCTGCGCTCTCCGCCGGCGTCGAGCTCGGCCAGAGCCTCCCGGTGCACCTGCGAGTGCTGACGCACCTCGAGTTCGGTGAGATGGAAACCGTAGGTCTCGACCTGCCAGATCAGGTGCTGGACGCCGCCGAACGCGTGCCGGTTCGCCCCGGATGCAGCCAGCGACTCCTGCACGGCGCGCAGATCGGCGAGCAGCTGCTCCGGGTCGCTGTAGGCACCGTCTCGACCCGAGCGGGTGCGCGCGATGCGGCCTGCCAGCGCGAGCAGAACGCGGCGGTGCGGCTCTTCCGGTGAGCGCGCGGCGATCTCGGCTGCGGCGCTCTCGTCCGTCTCGACGAAGGACTCCCACAACGCGACCACTGCCGCGCTGGGCGGAGTGCCCTCCGCATCGAGTGTGAGACCGCGGCCGATGCGCTCGATGGCGCGCTCCAGACCGTGCAGCACATGGTCGGAGGCGATCTGCGCAGCTTCGCGGGTGACGGATGCTGTGACGAAGGGGTTGCCGTCGCGGTCGCCGCCGACCCACGAACCGACCCTCACGAACGCGGGAACGACCGGAGCGCTCGCCCCGGAGTCATCGCCGCGCAGGGCGTCGTCGATGCGGCGGTAGACGTGCGGAACCGTGGTGAAGAGGGTCTCGTCGAACACCGACATGACCGTGCGCACCTCGTCGGTGGGTGACGGCTTCTGCGCGCGCAACGGCGCAGTGCGCCAGAGCGTATCGACCTCCTCGAGCATGCGCCGTCGGGCGCGGTGCTGCTCGGCTCCGTCGTCGCTCGCGCCGTCGTGCTGCGTGAGCAGCTCGGAGAGCCGGCGGATGCTGGCAGAAACGGCGCGGCGCCGCGCCTCGGTGGGGTGCGCCGTGAACACCGGATGAAAACGCAGATCTTTGAGACGGCGCGTGGCCTCTTCGTCGCCGATCTCGCGGCGCAGCTGCGCGTATGCGGTCGCGACCGTGTCCACAGCATCCTCGCGCCCTGGCTGACCGGCGCGCTCACGCAGGATGCGTACACGCTGGTGCTCTTCGGCGAGGTTCACCAGATGGAAATAGCACGTGAACGCGCGTGCGACCTCGTCGGCCCGCTCGACGGTGAACGAGTCAGCGATCTCACTGGCGCGCTCGAAGGCGTCGGCGCTCTCTTCCTCGTACGCCTGGATGGTCGCCAGCCGCAGCCGCTCGACGTCGTCGTACAGCCCGGTGCGCCCGCTCTCGCGCAGCACCTGACCGAGCAGTGCGCCGAGCATGCGCACATCGGCACGCATCTCGTCTGGGATCCCGCGACCGGCTTCGAATCGACCGATGACGCGGATGGCTTCTGTGTTGGTGGGCTCAGGAGTCACCATTAGAGGTTATCGCCGAGCGGGGAGGCTCCTGACCATGTGACGGCCGGGGGCGGCCGCAACGACGGGCATAGCATAGGAACGATGTCCGATTCCAGAAACCTTCTGCGCACCCAGCAGTTTCCCGCGGTGCTCCTTCTCATCGCGGCCGGTCTAGGGCTGCTGCTGGCGAACCTGCCCACGTTCGGCGCGATCGATGCGGTGCTGGGCGCTCATCTCACCATCCCGGTGGTCGGTATCGATCTCTCGGTGGCGCACTGGATATCAGACGGGCTGCTGGCGATCTTCTTCTTCATCGTCGCGATGGAGCTGCAATACGAGCTCACACACGGTGAGCTGAACTCCTTCCGCAAGGCGGTGCAGCCGGCGATCGCCGCGGCGGGTGGTGTGATCGTTCCGATCGCCATCTATCTCGTGATGGCCGGTGGCGAGAAGACCGCATCCGGCTGGCCGATCCCCACGGCGACCGATATCGCCTTCGCGCTCGGAGTGCTCGCGGTCTTCGGCAAGGGACTGCCGCCGGCCGTACGAGTGTTCCTTCTCGCTCTCGCGATCCTCGACGACATCATCGGCATCATCTTCATCGCGGTGCTCTTCGCACACGATCTGAACTGGCTGTATCTTCTGCTCGCGTTGGTCGGCGTGATCATCTTCGGTGTGCTGTCCAGGACGCTGCCAGACGAACGCTCCCGGCTCGCCGTCACCGCGATGGTCATCGTGGGCGTCCTCGTCTGGGGGCTCGTCCTCCTGTCCGGCGTCCACGCCACGATCGCGGGTGTGATGCTGGGACTCGCGATGGCGCAGGCGCCCGCCATGCCTACGAGGCACGCGCTGGAACCGTGGGTGAACGGCGCGATCCTGCCCATATTCGCCTTCGCCGCCGCCTTCGTCGTCATTCCTGCGGTGTCGCCGTCGGAACTCTCTCCGGCATTCTTCGCCATCGTCGTCGCGTTGCCCGCGGGCAAGATCATCGGCATCATGCTCTTCGGGTGGGTCGCCGTGCGGATCGGCTCGCGCAACGGCCCGCCGGCGCTCACGATAACCGACCTGCTTGCCGCCGGTGCGTTGGGCGGCATCGGCTTCACGGTGTCGCTGCTGCTGGCGAACCTCGCATTCGCTGACGACACGGGAGTCCGTGACCAGGCGATCCTCGGTGTGCTGGTCGGGTCGTTGATCGCTGTCGTCCTTTCGGGCATCGTCGTCTCGTCGAGAGCCGCGTGGTATAGGCGCACGGCGTCAGCCAGTTCTTGAACACAGGAGCAGTGATGACCATGAGTTCTGATGCGCTGCGCGAAGCGGCTGAGACGATGCGCGCGGTGCGAGAAAGGTGCGTGTGGTCGCAGCAGATCACCCATCGAGATCTCGTGCCGTACCTGATCGAGGAGTCGCACGAGGTCATCGACGCCGTCGAAGACGGCACGCGCGCAGACCTCCGCGAGGAGCTGGGAGATCTGCTCTGGCAGGTGCTGTTCCACGCCGCGATCGCCGCGCAGGACCCCGACGATCCCTTCGGCATCGACGACGTGGCACAGACGCTGACGGAGAAGATGGTCAGGCGGCACCCGCATGTCTTCGGCGACGAGGTGGCGACCACGCCCGAGGAGGTGCTGGTGCACTGGAACGCGGCCAAGTCCGCGGAGAAGCGGTCGCGCATCAGCGTTCTGGATGGCGTGCCGCGCGGCATGCCGGCGCTCGCGCTCGCGCAGAAAGTGCTTGGTCGGGCGGCACGGGTCGGGGCCGGCGACGACGTCGCGCTCGCCGCTCACGATGCTGCCGAGGTCGGAGCGGCACCGGAATCCGAGGAGGAGCTGGGCGACCTGCTGTTGATGCTCACAGCCACGGCCCGCGAGAACGGCTGGGATGCCGAGCGCGCACTGCGCGAGCGTCTGCGCCTGCTCGAGGACGACGTCCGCGCGGTCGAATCCCGCTGAGCACGTCCACCTGCGGGAAAACCCGGACGATCCGGTGTGTCGATGGCGCGTCGCACGCTGACACGCCGGTGACACGCCAACCGGTCCTGGGTTTCCCATCCGGTGCGTACGAGCCGCACGTCGTCGACCGCGCCCGATCCGGAACACGCTCGAGACCTGGAAAGATGTAATCCGTGGCTACTGTGAACGCGCCGCGCGGCATGCGCGACATCCTCCCCGCCGACAAGGCCCGCCGCGAGCGTGTACTCGCCGTGATCCGCGAGCGCTACCTCGCGCACGGCTTCGACGAGATCGAGACGCCGGCGCTGGAGGAGTACTCGCGTCTGCACTCCGGCATGGGCGGCGACAACGAGAAGCTCGCCTACAACGTGCTGCGCCGAGGACTGGACGCCGAGTCGATCCGTCAGGGCGCAGAAGACCCTGCCGCGCTCGCCGATCTCGGTCTGCGCTACGACCTCACGGTTCCGCTCGCACGATTCTTCGCGAGCAACCGCGGGCAGCTTCCCGGGGTCTTCCGCGCCATCCAGATCGGTCCGGTCTGGCGAGCGGAGCGCCCGCAGAAGGGTCGGTATCGCCAGTTCGTGCAGTGCGACATCGACATCATGGGCGACGATTCCTCGCGTGCCGAGGCCGAGCTGATGGTCGCCTCGCTCGATGCTCTCGATGCGCTCGGCCTCGACGGCGCTAGCGTGCGCATCAACGACCGTCGCGTGCTCGACTGGATGCTGGATGCCTTCGGGTTCGCCGCCGACGAGCGCCCCGGCGTGCTGATCACGATCGACAAGCTCGACAAGATCGGGGCGGACGGCATCGTCGCAGAGCTCCGCGAACGCGGCGCGACGGCATCCGCGGTGGAGGCCTTCGACGCGTTCCTGCGTCGCCCGCAGACGATGGAGTACAACCCGTTCGGCGAACGCCAGATCCGCAAGGCGCTGCCGGACAACGCCCCGGATGACGTCGTCGGACACCTCGTCGGCATCGGCGATGCTGTGGCAGCGGGACGCGCGATCGAGGGCGACATCCCGCTCGTGTTCGATCCGTTCCTGGTGCGTGGGATGGGTTACTACACCGGCACGATCTTCGAGCTCGCGCATCCTTCCGTGCCGTATTCGCTGGGCGGTGGTGGACGCTACGACGGCATGATCGGCCGCTTCCTGGGCCAGCAGGTGCCTGCGGTCGGGTTCTCGCTCGGCTTCGAGCGTCTCGTCGATCTCGTCGAGCTCGGAACGGATGCCGATGCTCAGGCCGTCGTGCTCGTACACGACGCCGATGTACCCGTGGCGGAACTCGTCGCGCACAAGGCCGCGCTGATCCGTTCCGGCTCCCGCGTGCGCCTCGAGCGTCGGGTGAAGAACTTCAAGGCGCTGCTCGAGCGGTCTGCCGCCGATGGCTACACCGCTTTCGCGACGGTCTCGGCCGGTGCCGAGGTCGGCTCGCTGGAGCTCAAGCCGCTGACCTGACCATCGACGTTCACGCCGCGTTCATTCCCGCACGGTGCAATGTTGCGCATGGCACGAGTGCGCATCTCGATCGCCCTGGCGACGGTGGTGGCCTCTGCGATCGTGCTGGGAGGGCGGTCGCTGCTCGCGCATCAGGCAGCCATCGCCCGGAGGCGCATCGGCAAGCCGCTCGGGGAGCAGTCCCTGGTCGCCGATCGCGTGTGGAAACGGGCGCTCGACGGCCGACCGATCGAGCTGCTGCTGCTGGGGGACTCTCTCGCGGCAGGACTGGGCGCAGAGCACCGCAAAGAGACGCTCGGCGGACGCGTCGCCAAGGGACTCGCGAAGCGGATGCAGTCCCCGGTGCGACTGCGGACGGCGGCGGTCGTCGGCTCGGAATCGTCCGCACTCGCGGCGCAGCTCGATGCGCTCCCCGAGGACTACCGGGCCGACGTCGCGGTGATCGTCGTCGGGGGCAACGACGTCACGCACACGATCTCGCCATCTGCGGCAGGCGAGCGATTGGAGCAGGCGATCATCCGGCTCCGGGCCGCTGGCACAGCAGTCGTCGTCGGCACCTGCCCCGATCTCGGCACGCTCCAGCCGGTGCCGCAGCCGCTGCGAGCGCTGCTGTCGAGGATGTCGCGCCGCCTGGCGTTGGAGCAGACCAAGGTTGCGTGGCGCACCGGAGCAGTTCCGGTCGACCTGCGGCAGGTGCTCGGCCCGACCTTCCACGATCAGCCGGACGAGATGTTCAGCCTCGACCGATTCCATCCCAGTGCCGCGGGCTATCGTGCCACGGCCGACGCGTTGCTGCCGGCGGTGGTGACGGCGTTGAAGTCCGCCGCCGATCTCACTCCGCTGGCTGCTCCGCGCTGAATGTCGCTGCCCATTCCTCCACGCGCTCGGCGCTCTCGGCCGGAGACAGATCCTCGACGCGGCTCATCAGCGACCGGCGGACGCCGAACGGATCGCGGATGCTCGCGAAGCGGTCTCCCGAGACGAAATCGGACGGCGCTTCCCGCACGGTCGCTCCGGCGGCCTCGGCGCGGGCGCAGACCGCATCGACGTCGGGCACATACAGACCGAGCGAATAGCAGTCGCTCTCGCCAGAGGGCGGAGGCACGAGCTGGTAGTCCGGGCTCGGCTCGCCGAGCTGGAGCAGTCCGGACCCGAAGTCGAGATCCGCGTGGACGACGACTCCGCCCATCTCGGTGATGTCGATGACCGTCGCCCCGAAGATGTCGCGATAGAACTCGATCGCGCCGGCTGCTTCGGGGATCGCGAGGAACGGAGTGAGCGAGGTCGCGTTATTCGGGCGGCCGTTCGTGGTGTGGGTGCCGGTGAGGCCTGATGTCATGTTCATGCCTTCACGCTACGAAGCAGGCCCGAGGTGGCGCTTGGAGATTCACGACACGATGTCGTATGCCGTGACTATCGTCAGGATATGATCGACGTTCAGCTGGGGATCCTGTATCCGGCGCGGATGCCGGAGTTTCACAGGCTTCCGCCGCCGGCGGAGGCCGCGCAACTCGTCGAGTGGTTCTGGATCCCGGAGTGGAACATCGAACCCGGTCGCACATCGCGGCAGCATGTCGTCGCGTATCCCGCGCTCAACCTCGTCGTACAGCCGGGCCGCGTCGAACTCGTCGGCGCGTCCACCAAGGCGACGCATCGCGATCTGGTCGGGAGGGGATGGGCTGTCGGCGCGCTGCTGAAGTCGGCATCCGTGGCGGTGCTCGTCGACGATCCGTCGGCGCTCCGCGACGACTCGACGACTTTCCATGCTCCAGAGCTGCTCGCCGCGGTGACGCAGGCGATGGAGGCCGGGGAGGACATGCATCGCGAGCGTGCGGCGCAGGTGTTCGCCGACTGGCTCATCGAGAGGATCGGGCACGTGGCAGCGTCCGCTCGGCAGGCGAACGAGATGGCGACGCTTCTAATGGCGGATGCCGCGATCACCGCTGAGGACGCAGCGGCGCGCCTGTCGATGTCGCTGCGGACACTGCAGCGGCTCGCACACCGGCATGTCGGGCTGCCGCCCGCCGCCATGATCCGGCGTCGACGCCTGCAGGAGGCGGCGCAGCGGGTTCGTGAACTTCCGGATGTCGATCTGTCGACGCTAGCAGCCGAGCTCGGATACGCAGACCATGCTCATCTCGCGAATGACTTCCGCACGGTACTGGGCATCGCACCGAGCGCCTACCGGTCGTCCTGACGCGGAAACCCTGGCGGTGCGGCACCTACTCAGCTGGCGACCCGCAGCCGCAGCCTCCGATACACCACCCCGAGGACCACGACGCCTGTGCCGATCAGTGACGCGAGGATCGGCA
This sequence comes from Microbacterium sp. AK031, assembly GCF_024807145.1. Classification (GTDB taxonomy): domain Bacteria; phylum Actinomycetota; class Actinomycetes; order Actinomycetales; family Microbacteriaceae; genus Microbacterium. The sequence goes on from NZ_JANUCA010000001.1 coordinate 230,219, forward strand.
GGGTGTTCACCAGCACCAGGCAGCCGAGCACCCCGAGCACCTGCAGAGCGCGCGGATAGCGTCGAGCCGCCCCGGACTGACGGAACGCCGCGGCGTTCGCGATCAGGTAGTACAGCAGCACTCCGAAGGACGAGAATCCGATCGCATTGCGGAGGTCGGCGAACAGCACGATGACGATGACGATGAGGGCGATCGCGATCTCCGCCCGACGCGGCACCTGCCACCGCGGGTGCGCGGTGGCGAGGTACTTCGGCAGGTCGGATTCTCTCGCCATCGCGAGCGTCGTGCGACCGATTCCCGTGAGCAGGGCGAGCAGCGCGCCGAGGGATGCCGCCGAGGCTGCGATGCGAACGACCGGCGCGAGTGCCGACCAGCCCGCGTCATCCACGACCGCGGCGAGTGGCGCAGTGGACGATGTGGCATCCGCGCCGAGCGTGAGCAACACCACGACGGCGATGAGCGCGTACACGATGACCGCACCGGATAGAGCGAGAACGATCGCTCGGGGGATCGTGCGCGCGGGGTCGACGACCTCTTCGCCCATCGTGGCGATGCGGGCGTAACCGGCGAACGCGAAGAACACCAGCCCGGCGCCCTGCAGCACCCCATAGGCAGTGAGGTCCGGCAGGGGAGCGGGCGACGCGGAAGGCGCGACGTTGAAGCCGGCGGCGACCACGATGGCGAGCCCGAGCAGCGAGGATATGACGAGGATGCGGGTGAGAAGCGCAGTTCGAGTCACTCCGAAGCAGTTCACTGTGGCCAGGGCTGCGACGGCGACGATCGCGACCGGCACCTGCCAGCCCTTTGGCGCGGCGTACGCGGCGAACGTCAGCGCCATCGCAGCGCAGCTGGCGATCTTGCCGATCACGAAGCACCAGCCCGCGATGAATCCCCACCACGGGCCGATCTCTGCGCGCGCATAGGCGTAGGTGCCGCCGGAGACAGGATGTACCGCGGCGAGCTGTGCGGACGAGGTGGCATTGCAGAATGCCACGATCGCGGCGATCGCGAGCGCGGCCAGCAGCCCGGAACCGGCGACTTCGACCGCAGGGCCCCACACGGAGAACACACCGGCTCCGATCATCGAACCGAGGCCGATGGCGACAGCATCGGGGAGCGTCAGGCGACGTGCGAGTTCCACCCGGTCATCGTGGCACGCGATGGTGAACGAATGGGTTTCAGGGCTGGCGCGCCGCCGTGATGCGCTTCTTCTCGCGGATGTAGACCTCGCGCCGGACCTTCGCGACGACGTCGCCGTCGCGGTCGGTGATCACCGTCTCGAACCACTCGAGCACCTTGGCGCCGTCCTTCGCGCGCGCGCGGAGCTCGGCCGCCTTCTCAGGAGAGACATGGAACTCCGCGGTCAGAACTCCGCGCCCCGGCTTGACGAACTCGATCTCGCCGCGGGTGTCCCACACGACGTAGTCGCGGCCGAGCTGGTGCATCACGAGCATGAAGAAGTAGGGGGCGGTCATCGCCGATATCGACCCGCCGAAGGATGCGGATGCCGCTGAACAGATTCGGAGCCCACAGGCTCATGCCGGTGGCGAGGCGACGGGGAGTGATGCGCATGTGGTCAGTGTGGCGCAGCGCTGTCGCGGCACAAAGTGAAGTGGAGGGTTGTGACAACTGTTCTAGTTGAACTAGAATTACTGTAATTGGAAAGTCGGGTGTCGGATGCTGATCAGAATCGATGCGGAGAGTTCGCGGCCGCTGTTCGAGCAGGTCGCATCATCCGTTCGCGGCGACATCCTCGCCGGGCGCCTCTCGCCTGGCGACCGGCTGCCTTCTGCGCGCGAAGTCGCGGAAGCGCTCGACATCAACCTGCACACCGTGCTGCGTGCTTATCAGCAGCTCCGCGATGAGTCGCTCATCGACCTGCGTCGAGGTCGGGGAGCGATGGTGTCGGCTTCAGCCGCCCCGCTCGCCGAGTTGGCCAGCGATGTCGCAGCGCTCGTGCGCCGCGCCGCCTCGCTGGGAATCTCGCCCGCCACGCTTGCCGCCCTCGTCACGGAGATCGAATCATGAACACCGCCGTCACCATCGAAGCAGACGTCCGCCGCGCCCGCCGTGCGTTCCTCATCGTCGGACTCGTCGTCCCGATCCTCATCGCGTCCGCAAGTGTCGCGTTCCTGCTCGCGTGGCTGCCTGATCTTCCGGAGCGGATCGCCACGCATTGGGGTCCGGACGGGCCCGACGGCTTCGCCGGACCGATGCTCCTGCTCTGGATGCAGCTCGGCCTTGGGATCGCGGTTCCGCTGCTGATGACCATCCCCGTCCTGCTGATGATGCGCAGCGCCTGGGGTCCGGTCTGCCGTTTTCTCGCGTCGACGTCACTCGGAACAGCCGTGTTGATCGCGGTCTCGTCCGTAGGATCTGCCGCGATGCAGCGCGAATCGGTCGACGTCGGATTCGGCATCGGGACGGTCATAACGATGGCCGTCGCCGGGATGGTCCTGCTGGGCGTGATCGGATGGTTCATGCAACCCAGGGTGATCACTTCGCCGCCATCAGGGCCGGACGCGACAGGTCGGCTCCAGCTCGCAGCGGGCGAGCGTGCGGCGTGGTTCGGCACGGCAGCGATGGCGCGACCCGGTGTCATCGCGCTGGTGATCTCCGTGCTGCTTCTGATCGCGACCACCGCGTGGACGATGGTGCTCGATTCGGGAGCAGGCTGGCTTCTCGCAGTCGTCACGCTCTTGGTGATCGCCTTGATCCTCACGACGCTCGTCTTCCGAGTGCGCGTCAACGCTTCAGGCCTTCGCGTGCGCTCGATCGCTGGGTGGCCACGATGGGACACCCCCGTGTCGGACATCGCCGATGTGAAGGTCGTTCAGGTCAACCCCATGGCCGACTTCGGCGGATGGGGTCTGCGTATCGCCGTCGACGGCCGTAAGGGCGTCGTGCTTCGCGCCGGCGAAGCACTGCAGGTCACGCGCACCACTGGACGCGTGTTCGTCGTCACGATCGATGATGCTCGCACCGCGGCATCCGTTCTGATCAGTGCCATGAAGGGAACCGTCTCATGACCCGTATCCGCCCAGCCGCAACGATCGCGTTCATCCTGCTCGCCTGCGGGTTGGCCTGGTTGGCCGCCCTGCCGATGTGGCTCGACCGGGGGCTGACCAATCCGCTGTCCACAGTGCTCATCCCGGTGATGATGTTCACACCGGCGCTCGCCGTCGTGGTCGTGATGCTCACGATGCGTCCCGTGCCCAAGGGCGAGCGGCTCCGCTTTCTCGGCATGTGGCCGCTGCGACCTGCCAAGCGCGTGGTGTGGATGATGGTGCTCGGACTCTTCGGGCCCGTGCTCCTCGTAGCCCTCAGCGTCGTCGTCGCCGCGCTATGCGGTTGGGTGACACTGGACCTCGTGCACTTCTCGGGTTTCGCTGAACAGCTCGAGGCGTCGTTGCCTGCCGGTGTGCCCGCGCCGCCGGTGATGGCCGTGATCCTCTCGCAGCTGCTCATGATCCCGTTCGCGGCCGCGACCATCAACGCCGCGCTCGCGTTCGGCGAAGAGCTCGGCTGGCGGGGCTTCCTCGTGCCGGCGCTGCGCCAGTACGGCACCTGGCCCGCGCTCGTCATCAGCGGCCTGATCTGGGGGCTGTGGCATGCGCCGGTCATCCTGCTCGGGTACAACTTCGGACGGACGGACATGACCGGCGTGCTGCTGATGACCGCAGGGTGCCTCGCGTGGGGTGTGCTGCTGGGCTGGCTGCGACTGCGGTCGGCGTCGCTGTGGCCGGCGGTCTTCGCGCACGGTGCGATGAACGCCGCCGGAGCCCTCATCACCTTGCTGTTCGCTGCCGGTACCACGTTCGATATGGCGCTGGCTGGGCCACTCGGAGTCGCGGGCTGGATCGCATGTGCGATCGTCGTGGTCGTATTGGTTCTCGCCGGGCAGTTCCGCCGGCAACCCGAACTGGATGGAGCAGTGGGGCGGATGCTGTCCGCACCGCGTCAGTGAGACCTTGACGTCGCAAGGCCAGGGGAGTTGGGTGGAGCCATGGCTGAACCGACCGCCGAGAACTGGCGCCGCACCGACGAATACCTTGCCGAGACCCTAGTCGGTCATGACACCGCGCTGGAGGCGGCGCTCGCCGCGCAGCGTGGTGCAGGCCTGCCGGACATCGAGGTGGCGCCGGTCAGTGGCAAGCTCCTGAACCTCGTCGCCCGGATGAGCGGGGCACGCCGAGTGCTCGAGATCGGCACGCTCGGCGGCTATTCGACGATCTGGCTTGCGAGAGCGGTCGGCGAGGGAGGCACGGTGACGACGATCGAGGCCGAACCGGCCAATGCCGCCATCGCCCGTGCCAGCATCGACGCAGCGGGAGTGGGGGAGCGCGTCGCGATCCGCATCGGGCGCGCTGCAGACGTACTGCCGACCCTCGAGGGTTCTGAGCCGTTCGATCTCGTCTTCATCGACGCCGACAAGGAGTCGAACACGATCTATCTCGACTGGGCGGCGAGGCTCGGGCGCCCAGGAACGGTGATCGTACTCGACAACATCGGGCGAGAAGGCGAGATCGTCCGCGACGACACCACCGACCCGCGGGTGATCGGCACACGTGATGCACTCCGCATGCTCGGAGAAGATCCCCGCTTCGACGCCACGGCGCTGCAGACCGTCGGGCTCAAGGGCTGGGATGGCGTGGCTCTTGCCGTCGTGGTCTGAACGACAGGTGTATTGACGCTTCACCTTGCGTGAATTCTTGCTCCTATGTGACCGCATCGCGCTCCTTTGAGCGGTGCGGTTTCTGGTGCGCGTCCTCCGGTTAGCGTGACTTCTGATCACGAACGGGCGCTCCGGCGCCTGACGGAAGGACACCGAAGATGGCGAATCTCGCAGCGGTCATGCCCGCTCTCGGAGCGATCGAACTGCAGGAGGTGCCGCTTCCCGATGCGCTCCCCGGCCAAGCCGTCGTCAGGATCGAAGCCGTCGGCATCTGCGGTTCCGACACGGCGTACTACCGCGTGGGCTACATCGGTGACTGGAAGGTCGATGGCCCGATAATCCTCGGGCACGAGGCATCCGGCACAGTCATCGCGACCGGCGAGGGCGTCACGAACGTCGCGGCCGGCGACCGCGTCGCCATCGAACCTGGAACGCCGTGTCGCAATTGCGAAGAGTGCCTCGCCGGGCGGTATCACCTGTGCCCCGACTTCATCTTCCTCGCGACTCCACCGTACGACGGTGCGCTCGTGCAGAACCTCGCGATCGATGCGCGCAATCTGTTCGCGATCCCTGATTCGATGTCGTTCGAGGCGGCGGCGCTGTGCGAGCCGCTCTCCGTCGGCTTGTGGGCATGCCGTCGGGCAGGTCTCCTTCCTGGAGATCGGGTGCGGGTGACCGGCGCCGGTCCCGTCGGCATCCTCGCCGCACAGGTCGCCCGGGCCGAAGGCGCGGCCGACGTCGTCGTCTCCGACATCTCCGACTTCCGCCTCGGCGTCGCCGAGGAACTCGGCTTCCGCACCGAGAAGGCCGGCGATGTCCCCGAGGGGCCTGGCCACGAGGACGCCGACGTGCTGCTGGAGTGCTCGGGTGCTCCTGACGCTCTCGCGCAGGGCCTCTGGCGCCTGCGCAATGGCGGTAGAGCAGCAATGGTGGGCCTGCCCAAGCAGGACGTCACACTGGCGTTGTCGCGGCTCAACGTCAAGGAGATCTCGATCTCACTCGTGAACCGCTACGCGCACACCTGGCCGACCGCGATCGCGTTCGTTTCGAGCGGACGAATCGATGTGGAGTCACTCGTCACACACCGGTTCGACCTCGACGACACCGAATCAGCGCTCACCCTCGCCGCAGACGTACCCGACTCGCTCAAAGCCGTCGTCTACCCCAACGGCATCCCCACCCGCTGATGTCCTCCGCAACCGTCACGCCCCCAGAGGCGCCGAGCCGTGCGTCTTCCAAGCGGAGTTCTCCCGCCATCCGGCGTCGGCGCCGCCGTGGATACGCACTCTTCGCGCTGTTCGCCTTCCCCAACCTCGCCCTCATCGCGGTGTTCGCATATTGGCCGATCATCGAGAACCTGTATCTCAGCCTCACCAGCTGGGACTTCATCTCGCCGGAGCCGTTCTTCGTCGGCTTCTCGAACTACACGGCGCTCTTCGCCTCGGAGTCCTTCCAGAACGTCCTCTGGATCACCGTCATATGGGTGGTGGTCGTCGTCGGCGCGAGTCTGCTGCTCGGTATCTCTCTCGCCTCGTTGTTCTCGATGAAACTGCCCGGCACGACCGCGGTGACTGGCATCGTCTTCGCGCCGCACGTGGTCTCCGGCGCCGCCATCGCGGCAGTGTGGCTGTTCATCTTCGATCATAACTACGGTGTCGCCAGGGTCGCATTCAACATGCTCGGGTTGGACTCGCCGGCGTGGACGACCGACGCGAACTGGGCTCTCGCCGCTCTGCTCATCGTGTCGATATGGAAGGGCGTCGGCTTCGTCGCGATCGTCTATCTGGCCGCGATGCAGGGGCTCCCGTCCGAGGTCCTCGAGGCAGCGCGGATCGACGGCGCCAACCGATGGCAGACGTTCTGGCGCATCACACTGCCGCTGCTGTCGCCGACAACGTTCTTCCTGGTGATCACGCAGACGATCAGCGCGTTCCAGGCGTTCGACATCATCGCGGTGATGACGGGCGGTGGCCCCGCATCCGCAACCACGACCCTGAGCTGGTTCATCTACGACCAGGCGTTCCAGCGCTCCAACGTCGGGTATTCGGCCGCGGCGGGAACGGTCATGTTCGTCATCCTCATGGTCATCACCGCGCTGCAATTCAAGTTCATCGAGAAGAAGGTGCACTACTGATGGCCACGATCATGAGTGCACTGCAGGAGCAGGCGGTCACCGACGACACCGCGAGCACCAGAGGCGTCACGACCGGCGACCGTAAGAGACACCGCCGCAAGGCGAACTTCGCGCGGAATTGGTGGGGGTACCTGCTGCTGATCGCCGCCGGCCTGGCATTCGTGTTGCCGCTCTACATCCTGGTCACGACCGCGTTCAAGACCAATGGCGAGATCTACATCTGGCCGATGAAATGGTTGCCATCGGAACTCACTTGGGACAACCTCGTCGCCGCGTGGGAGCTCGCGCCGTTCGACGCATTCATCACGAACTCCGTGATCGTCACGGTGATCGGTGCGACGGCGAAGATCGTGCTCGCCGTGTTCACGGCGTATGCCTTCGCGTACCTGCCGTTCCCCGGCAAGAACGTGCTGTTCCTCGTCATGCTCGGCGCCCTCATGGTGCCGGGGCACGTCACGCTGCTGGTGAACTACATCACCATCGGGAACATGGGGCTGATCAACACCTACGCGGGACTCATCCTGCCGGGTGTGGCATCCGCCTTCGGCACCTTCCTTCTCCGGCAGCATTTCCTGTCGCTTCCGAAGGAGGTGTTCGAGGCCGCCGAAGTCGACGGTGCCGGGCATCTGCGAAAACTGTTCTCATTCGCACTGCCGATGTCGATCCCGGCCGTCGCCACCGTCGGACTGATCGCCGTGATCGACGAGTGGAACAGCTTCGTGTGGCCGCTCATCATCACCAATTCGGTGAACATGCGCACTCTGCCTATCGGCCTCATGTATCTGAAGGCGAACGACGGCCTCACCTCGTGGGGCGTGCTGATGTCGGGCACGCTCGTGGTCGTGCTGCCCATGCTCATCGTCTTCCTCTTCGCTCAGCGCTTCATCGTCACCGGTCTCACCGGCGCTGCCGCCGGCAGCGGCCGCTGACCTCGCCACTGATCTCAACAATTCGCCACACCACCAAAGGAGAATCATGCACTTGTTCGATCGGCCGTCCTCGCCGCAGAGCAGAATCGCCTCCCTCAACATCACGCGCAGGCAGGCGCTGGCAGTGGGCCTGCTCGCAGCCAGCACGCCGCTGCTGGCGGGCTGCTTCAACGGCGGAGGCGGTTCCGGCACCGTCTACGGCCAGCCGAGCGGTGACACGCCCAAGCAGTACAAGGACCGCCAGCGTGTGGTGATGTGGAGCCCGTTCACGGCGCACAACGCCGAGATCCTGCAGTCGAACATCGACGCCTTCAACGAATCGCAGGACGCGATCTTCTGCGAGGTTCAGATCTTCGAGGGATATGACGGAGTTGAGTCCAAGCTTGCCGCGAGCCTCCAGGCCAAACAGGTTCCTGACCTGTCGGTGATGAGCGACATCGTCTGGAACCGCTTCTACCTGAATGACGCGCTCGAGCCGCTCTCCGGCTACTTCGACAACTCCTTCGGCACGGATTCCTTCCATGAGCAGTTCCTCAAGGAGGGCACTCTCAAGGACAAGATCTGGTGGGTGCCGTTCGGCCGTTCGACGCCGCTTTTCTACTTCAACCGCGAGATCTTCGCCGAGGTCGGGTTGCCCGACCGTGCACCCAAGACGTACTCCGAGTACCGCGACTGGGGCAAGGCGCTGGCGGGTTACTCCCGCAACGGCACCAAGGTGGCGATGCGCGGGTACACCGGCAACGACGACTGGTACTTCCAGGGCTCGTCCTGGGCATTCGGCGGCGGCTACTCGGACGGCCTGGACATGACGTTCGCGTCCGAGGGGACGATCAACGCGCTGGAGTTCGACCGCGCGTTCATCCACGACGACAAGTCCGGCTACCTCTCGGCCGATCCCGGCGGCGACTTCATCGCCGGAGCCACCGCCTCGATCACGGAATCGACGGGCGCGCTGACCGGTATCGCAGCGTCCGCTGAGTTCGAGTTCGGCTGCGGTTACCTGCCCAAGGAAGAGGGCACCGGAGTCCCGACCGGTGGCGGAGGTCTGTCGATCCTCGGCTATGCCTCGGACGACCGCAAGAAGGCGGCGTGGGAGGTGCTGAAGTTCCTCTCCTCGGGGGACGCAGCGATCGAGTGGACTCTCGGCACGGGCTACATGCCGACCACGAAGGCCGCACTGGAGTCGGAGAAGGTCAAGGCGAAGGCCGGCGAGAACCCGAACTACCAGGTCGCGATCGACCAGCTCGAGATCGCACATGGGCCGGATGTCGTACGCAAGTTCGTGCCGGAGGCCGTGCCGGAGATGAAGGGTGCCATCCAGGCCGTCTACTCGGCAGGTGCCGATGCGGAGAAGACGCTCAAGACGGTGCAGGCCAACCTGGAGCCCGCGCTCGAGAAGGTTCGCGCGAGGTACGACGCGAAGGTTGGCGCCTGATGGGTCTGCTCATCGTCGGACATCGCGGCGCGATGGCCCACCTGCCGGAGAACAGCCTGGCCTCGTACGCGCTCGCCGAGGACATCGGCGTCGACGAGATCGAACTCGACGTGCGCCTCAGCAAGGATCAGCAGCTGTTCCTGCTTCATGACGCAACGCTGGACCGAACGGCCGGTGATGACTCGGCGCGGGGCCTCGGACCCGCAGCGGCGCTCACGCTCGCTCAACTGCAGGGGGCGACGCTGGACTCGGGCAGGGCAGTGGTGACGCTCGCCGAGATGTACGACGCGACGCATACGTTCATCCAGCTCGAGATCAAGGATCCGGCGGTCGTCCCGCATCTCGCCCGCTTCTTCGAGGGACGCCCTGAGGATGCTGCGCGCACCGTGCTCACAGGATTCGACGCGGATGCCGTGCGACATGCAGCTGAGGCGATGCCGCACATCGGGCGACAGGTCATCGTCACCGAGATCGCCAAGGCCCAGGAATTCGATGGCGGACTCTGGGCGCTCCTGGATCACGCGAAGGTGACGCGCTTCGCGAGCGGATTCGCCGGCCTCACTCCCGAGCTGGTCGAGCAGCTTCATGCTCGGGACATCGAGGTGCATGTCTGGCCGCTGCGCACGATGGAGCAGACGCGTGAGGCACTCCGTCTCGGTGTCGACGGCGCGACCTCGGACGATCCGGCCCAGGCCATCGCATGGCGCGACCAGATTCTCGCTGAGAACGGGGTCGCCGCGCGGTGAGTCTGCGGAAGCAGTGAAGGCGGGACCCGCTCATCGCAGGCCCCGCCTTCACTTGTGCGCTGCTCAGTCGTCCGGATCGTCGCCGGATATGACCGACTCCACGCCGTCGATCTCGGCCAGCTGACCGACCAGGGCGGGGAATTCAGTGAGGTCTCCGGTGAAACGCAGAGTCAGCTCGCGCAGCTTCGAGTCGTCATCGCTCGTCGCCTCCTCCAAGGCGGAGTGGTAGCCCTGCTGCGCCGACATCTCCAGCACCTGCCGCAGCACGTTGTTGCCGCGACGGTATCGGATGGTGAGCACGGGATCGGGAATCTCGGGGCTGATGAGTCTTCCGACGAACGTGAGCACTCCGACTGTCACCAGATGCAGCACGGTCGCGACCACCGCGATGATCGGCATCCCTGCGCCGCACGCCATGCCGATCGCGGCGGTCACCCAGATGGATGCCGCTGTGGTGAGACCGCTGACGGCGCCCTTGCGCACGAAGATCACGCCGGCGCCCAGGAAACCGATGCCCGACACGATCTGCGCGGCGATCCGCGACGGATCGAGGATCACATCCGCGCCGACGACGTTGCTGAAGCCGTAGGCAGACACGAGTGTGAAGACGGCGGAGCCGAGACCGACAAGGGTGTGAGTGCGCAGGCCGGCGCTCTTGAGCTTTCGCTGTCGCTCGACGCCGATGATCGCCGAAAGCAGGAACGCGATGGCGAGCAGCGCGATCTCGGTGAGAGTCGTCTCCGAGTACAGCTCGACGAGCACGGTCATGTCCTCACCTGAGTCGTAGGAGCAGGTGATCGCCACTGCTCTCGACGCGAATCGACTCGAGGGAGCCGACGACGAGATGGGCGCAGCGCTCCAACTGCTCGCGGGCATCCGTGCCGAGAACACCGATCACCAGGCATCCTGCCGACGCCGCAGAGGTCGCCCCGGCCACGGTGTCCTCGAAGGCGATCACGACGCCTGTATGACCGCGATCGGCGAGGTGCTGGATGCCGAGGAGGAACGGTTCTGCGTCCGGCTTGCTCTGCGTGACGTCCCCTCCGGTCACCCGGAAGGGCGGCGTCGGCAGGTCGGTGGCCTCCAGACGGGCGACGGCCACGGTTCGCGCCGCGGATGTCACGACACCCCATCGCCCGTCGGGCAGGGCGTCGAGCAGCGCCTGCGCGCCAGGGAGAGACTTGAGCGTCTGCCCTGGCCGAGCTTCGATCTCGGCGAGTCTCGCCTCTGCTCGCGCGCGATCGGAGACGGCGAGCCCGGATGCGCGCACGACAGCCCCGGCCGTCTTGCCGTGCATGCTCGCCGGCGGCACGGGGATGCCGTGCTCGGCCGCCCAGATCCGCCAGGCGCCCTCGACCGCGCGGACCGAGTCGACGATCGTGCCGTCCATGTCGAACAGGGCGCCGTCGATCGCGATCGGCTCTCCCCGTCGCAGAGCGGCAGTGAGAGTGGTGAGGCGATTCATGCAGTGTCCGTTCCTTGTCGTGGCCGGCGTGGTGCCGACGACGTCACAAGGCTATGGCGAGACGCTCATAAGTCATCGTATGGTGCTCTTATGAGCAAATCGCTTCCTCTGGATCAGCAGGTACTCCACGTCTACGTCGCACTGCAGAATCTCGCTCACGGACGTGCGGTCAACGACATCGCCGACGAGATCGGTCGCTCCAGGTTCGCGACGGCCCGAATGGTCCGCAGAGCACGCGAACTCGGGCTCGTCGAAGTGCGCGCGACGGTCGCAGATCCCGTCGACGTAGAACTCTCAGCCCGGCTGGCGCAACGATTCGGTCTGCAGTCGGCGCTCGTCGTCGCGGCTTACTCGACCCACGAGCTGAAGGTGCGCGAGGCGATCGCCGCTGTCACCGCCCGCGTCATCGTCGAGACCATCGAGGAAGACGACGTGGTCGGCTTCACGCCGGGGCGCACCCTGGTGCTGGCCTCCCGAGCGATCACGCAACTGCCCAGCGCCGATGTCGTGCAGCTCACCGGCATCGGCTGGCCACGACTCGAAGACGGCGTCGAGGTGATATCCAACATCGGGCGTGCGGCCGGGGGAGCGACGTACCCGCTGTACGCGCCCATCGTGATCGAGCCTGAGGCGCGGGTGATCCTGAAGCATCCTGCGATCCAGCACACACTCGGGCGCTTCGATCACGTGACCAAGGCATTTCTCACGATCGGAGGCTGGCCCAGCGCGTCGCTGCTGGCCGATCACCTCATCGAGACCGGCGAGCTGGATGGCTTCGCGCAGAGAGGAGTCATTGCCGAGTACGGAACGTCGCTGCTGGATGCGGACGGCCGCACGGTGCCGGGCCTGGGAGATCGCTTCGTCGGCATCTCGGAGGAGCAGCTGCGCGACATCGGCCTGAAGGTCGCGATCGGCGGCGGCGCGGGCAAAGAACGTGCAGTCAGTGCAGTGCTGCGCTCCGGTATGGCGGATGTCATCATCACCGACGTGCGCTCCGCGCAGTTCGCGCTTCAGGACTGACACGACATGTGAACGGCGGATGCCGCGCACTAGACTGACCCTGGATCGACGACGCTCCACCACAACCCTTTCCCTGAGCAAGGAGCACATACGTGGCACTCATCGAGGCTGTAGGCGCACGCGAGATTCTGGATTCACGCGGCAACCCGACCGTCGAGGTGGAGGTGCTCCTCGACGACGGAATCGTCCAGCGCGCGGCCGTCCCCTCTGGCGCATCCACCGGCGCATTCGAGGCATACGAGCTGCGTGACGGCGACAAGAGCCGCTACGGCGGCAAGGGCGTCTTGAAGGCCGTCGACGCCATCATCGACGAGCTCGGCCCGGCACTCGAGGGTGTGGAGGCGAGCGAGCAGCGCATCGTCGACGAGATCCTCAACGAGACCGACGGCACCGAGAACAAGCAGCGCACCGGCGCGAACGCCATCCTCGGCGTCAGCCTCGCGGTCGCCAAGGCGGCCGCGGACAGCGCCGACCTGCCGCTGTTCCGCTACCTCGGCGGCGCGAACGCGCACGTCCTGCCCGTCCCGTTGTTCAACGTCATCAACGGTGGCTCGCACGCCGACAACGGCATCGACATGCAGGAGTTCTTCCTCGCGCCGATCGGTGCGGAGACCTACAGCGAGGCACTGCGCTGGGGCGTAGAGACCTACCACGTGCTCAAGGGCGAGCTGAAGGCTGCTGGCTTTGCCACCGGCCTCGGCGACGAGGGCGGCTTCGCCCCTGATCTGCCCAGCAACCGCGACGGGCTCGAGTTCCTGGTCAAGGCGATCGAGAAGGCCGGGTTCACCCCCGGAACCGACATCGCGCTGGGCCTGGATGCTGCTGCCACCGAGTTCTTCAAGGATGGCGTGTACCGCCTCGACAACAAGGACTGGGATGCCGCAGCGCTCACCGAGTACTACGTCGGACTCGTGAACGACTTCCCGATCATCACGATCGAGGATGGCCTCGCCGAGGATGACTGGGACGGCTGGAAGGCGCTCACCGACGTGCTCGGCTCGAAGGTGCAGCTCGTCGGCGACGACCTGTTCGTCACGAACCCGACGCGTCTCGCCGACGGTATCAAGCGCGGCGTCGCCAACTCGCTGCTGGTCAAGGTCAACCAGATCGGCACGCTCACCGAGACGTTCGACGCGGTCAGCCTCGCGCACCGTTCGGGTTACACGGCGATGCTCTCGCACCGCTCAGGCGAGACCGAGGACACGACGATCGCCGACCTCGTGGTCGCGACCAACTCCGGTCAGATCAAGGCTGGTGCGCCTGCTCGCAGCGAGCGCGTCGCGAAGTACAATCAGCTTCTGCGCATCGAAGAAGAGCTCGGCGACGCGGCGGTGTTCGCCGGTCGCTCGGCGTTCCCCCGTCTCCAGGGCTGAGCGCCTTAGGGCTGAGCGCAGCTGAGACAGAATCGCGGAAGGGGGAGTCATGGCGAGACGTCCGACTCCCCCTTCCGCATCCCGTCCGAGCGGAAGGCCGACCGCTGGTGCGGCGAAGTCGCGCTCGACACGGGCAGCTCGATCGACGCGTGCGGTCGCGCGAGAGGTCGACGTGCGGGAATGGGCTTCCGGCATCCGACTCTCCGGGTTCATGGTCATCATGCTCTCGCTGGTGGTGCTCGGTGCATGGGTGCTGGTGCCGACGCTCGGAACCTACATCGATCAGCGGCAGAAGATCGCTGCACTCGAGGCGTCGGTGCAGGTGAGCGCCGAAGAGATCGAAGCGCTCGAGCAGGAGCAGGAGCGCTGGGAGGACCCGGCCTACATCACCACTCAGGCCCGCGAGCGGCTCTACTACGTCAAGCCGGGCGAGGTCGTCTACCTCGTCGACAATGATCTCGACCCCGCCTCGCTCCCGCAGGAGCAGACGCCGGTGAGCGACGAGCTCGAGCGGACGTCGTCTGACTGGATGCCGCAGCTGCTGCGCACCATCGCCGGAGCGGGCCTCGCTCAGAATGCCAGCTCCGGTCAATGACCACGCGCCCACTGAGGGATTCCACAGGGACTCCTCCCGTAGGCTGAAGGCGTGACGACACCGCCCTTCGCTCCGCCCACGTCTGCCGAGATCGACGTCGTATCCGCGCAGCTGGGTCGTTCGGCGCGCGGTGTCATCGGCATCGCGGCACGGTGCGTGTGCGGAAACCCGACCGTGGTCGCGACCAGCCCGCGTCTGCCGGATGGATCGCCGTTTCCGACGTTCTACTATCTGACGCACCCGGCGGCGACCGCCGCCATGTCGACACTCGAGGCCACGCAGGTCATGCCTGAACTGGCGGCGTTGCTGGAGGAGGACGAAGCCGTCGCCGACGCGTACTCGGCCGCACATCACGCCTACATCGCCGACCGCGCGCAATTCGGTGAAGTCCCCGAGATCGACGGCATCTCCGCCGGCGGCATGCCCACTCGTGTGAAGTGTCTGCACGCACTCGCCGGGCACGCACTCGCCGCCGGAGCCGGAGTCAACCCGATCGGCGATGCCGCTCTCGCACGGTCCACATGGTCGCCCGAGCGATGCCAGTGCGAGATGCCGGGAGCCGCAACCGCATGAAGCTGAAGGCGATGCTGCGCAGCACCGTCGCAGTCGCGGCGGTGGCGGCATCCGTTCTGCTCACGGGCGCAACGGCCACGCCGACGACGTCTCCGACGCCGGGGCCCGTCCCGGACGACCCGACGGACCCGGTGCGCGCATCGGAGTACTGGCTCGACGGAGCCGGCATCCGTGAGGCATGGAACACCACACGCGGTGAAGGCGTGACGATCGCGATCATCGACACCGGCATCGGCAAGGTGACTTCCGTGTTCGGCGACGCCGTCGTCGACGGCACCGACGTCTCAGGCAGCGGCACGCCGGATGGGCGCACACCCGTCGGCGCCGTGGACGGCGACCACGGCTCGTGGGTGGCTTCGCTCGCTGCGGGTCGAGGCAAGGCCGACGGAACCGGCATGATCGGCGTGGCACCGGAGGCGAATCTGCTCTCGATCTCGGTGGGCTTCGGCGCGGCAGCGGCGGTGCCGTTCGTCGAGCAGGTACCGGCGGCCATCCGATGGGCGGTCGATCACGGAGCCGATGTCATCAACATGTCGTTCACGACCAACACGCTCGACTGGGACGAGAGCTGGGATGATGCGTTCCTCTACGCGTTCGAGCACGACGTCGTGGTCGTCGTTGCCGCCGGAAACCGGGGCAGCGGTACCGACGTCATCGGTGCACCTGCCACCATCCCTGGAGTTCTCACCGTCGGTGGCGTCGATCAGACCGGCACCGCCAGCGTCGAGGCGTCGACGCAGGGCATCACGATCGCCATCTCTGCCCCCAGTGAAGGGCTTCGAGGAATCTCGGCCGACGGAAAGCTGGAGTGGTGGCGGGGCACGAGCGGCGCGGCGCCGATCGTCGCGGGGGCTGCGGCCCTGATCCGCTCGGCGCATCCCGACCTGGACGCCGCGAACGTGATCAACCGCATCATCCTGACCGCGCTTCCGGTGCCGGGTGTGACCGATCTGCCTGACCCGCTGTACGGCTACGGTCTGCTGGACGCGTCTGCTGCGGTGACGGCATCCGTCCCGCTCGTCGACGAGAACCCGATGGGCGACCTCGCGGAGTGGGTGCGTCTCTACCGGCGGGCGGATGCGGAGCCCGCGCCCGAGCCGGAGATCACGCCTGTGCAGATCGATCCGTTGCCGGCTGCCGACCCGCCGACCGAGCCCGGTTCGCCACTGCTTCCGAGCGTGGATTCACTGCGTTATGGCACACTTCCGCTCATCGCACTCACTGTGCCTGGTATTCTTATCGCGCTAGGCGTCACCGCTGCTGCCCGGCGCATCCGATCGGCGCGCAAGCAAAGCACGCCAGCCCCCTGACTAGGAGTTGTCCCTCTGTGCCTGAGAACAGCACTGTGCCCAAGATTCTGATCGTCGGCGGTGGCTACGCGGGCTTCTATACGGCCTGGAAGCTCGAGAAGCATCTCCGCAAGCACGAAGCCGACGTGACCATGGTCGACCCACTGCCGTACATGACGTACCAGCCGTTCCTCCCCGAGGTCGCAGCAGGTTCGATCGAGGCGCGGCACGCAGTGGTCGCGCATCGTCGCCACCTGAAGCGGACGCATGTCGTCACCGCCAAGGTGACGGGCATCGACCACGCGAACAAGGTCGCGACCATCACCCCTCCCGTGGGCGACCCCTACGAGTTCGAGTACGACCAGATCGTCGTCACCGCGGGTGCCGTCTCCCGCACGTTCCCGATTCCGGGCATCGCTGACAACGCGATCGGGCTGAAGACGATCGAAGAGGCAGTCGCGGTGCGCGACAAGCTGATGTCGAACTTCGACAAGGCCGCTTCTCTGCCTGCCGGACCCGAGCGCGACCGTCTGCTCACCACCGTCGTCGTCGGTGGTGGCTTCGCCGGCATCGAGGTCTTCGCCGAGTTGCGTTCTCTCGCATCGTCGCTGCTGTCGAAGTACCCGCAGCTGCGCTTCGAGGACACGCACTTCCACCTCATCGAGGCCATGGGTCGCATCATGCCCGAAGTCTCGCTGAAGACGAGCGAGTGGGTGCTGAAGGATCTCGCCAAGCGCGGGGCCAACGTACACCTCGACACCCAGGTGCAGGGAGCTGTGGACGGAAACGTCGCCATCTCCACGGGCGAGGTCATCCCGACCGACCTGATCGTCTGGACCGCCGGTGTCATGGCGAACCCGACCGTCGTACGCGGCGGCGACCTGCCCGTCGAAGAGCGTGGTCGCATCCAGACCCGTGCCGACCTGCGCGTCGGCACGGCGGACGAGTTCGTCGAGGGCGCATGGGCCGCTGGCGACGTCTCGGCTGTTCCTGACCTCTCGGGCGGTGGAGTCGGCGGCTACTGCGTGCCGAACGCCCAGCACGCGGTGCGTCAGGCGAAGCTTCTCGCGAAGAACCTGGTCGCGGTGATCCGTGGCGAGGGCACCAAGGACTACTTCCACAAGAACCTCGGAGCGGTCGCCGGTCTTGGCCTCTACAACGGCGTCTTCCAGTCGGGCAACCTCGCCCTCAAGGGCTTCGTCGCCTGGATCGCGCACCGTGGCTACCACGGGCTGGCGATGCCGACCTGGGAGCGCAAGTGGCGCGTGCTGTGGGACTGGTGGAACAACCTGTGGCTCGGCCGTGACCTCGTGAACCTGCAGACCGTGCAGAATCCTCGTTACGTCTTCGAGGAATTCGCCGCGCGTCCGCGTCCGGCGGCGGATGCTGCGCCCGCTGCTGCTGCGAAGCCTGCTGCCGCTGCGAAGCCCGTTGAAGCCAAGTCGGATGCGAAGCCTGCTGCTGCGGCAAAGCCGGCCGCCGCGAGGAAGGCTCCCGCGAAGGCCGCCGTAGCGGACAACGCCGCCGATGACAAGACCGAGAAGGCTGCACCGGTGAAGAAACCTGTTGCGAAGAAGACCACGACGAAGGCTTCGGCCAAGTAGGGCACGCTTCCATCAGAATCGGCCCATGCCGCGCTGACTGCGCGGCATGGGCCGATTCTGTTCTCTGCCGCATCGGACGCATCGGTCTCGTGGTCCGCACGGGTGGCTTCTGGAGGTGCCCCCACTGGGACTCGAACCCAGACTGAAGCGATTTTAAGTCGCCTGCCTCTGCCATTGGGCTATGGGGGCGTGCACTCACAGCCTAGCTTCGCGGCCGCAGGCGAGCCGACGTCGTAGGGTGGGGGAGTGCTCGACCTCACCGCTGACCTGAGCCCTGCAGCCGTCCGCTCTCGTGACTGGGAGAACCCGGCCCACTGGTGGCCGAGGCTGTCGGATGCCACCTCGCATCTTGCGGCACCGGTCGCCGTGATCGATCTCGATGCGCTGCGTCACAACGCGATGGATCTGCTGGTGCGTGCCGGCGGCATCCCGATCCGCGTAGCCTCGAAGTCAGTGCGCGTGCGCGCCGTCCTCGACGCGGTGCTGCGCATACCCGGGTATCGAGGCATTCTCTCCTTCTCGCTCGCCGAGGCGCTCTGGCTCGCCGGAACGCACGACGACATCGTGCTCGGATATCCGACGGTCGATCGAGCGGGTCTTGAGCGGCTGGTGCACGACGAGGTCGCTGCATCCCGCATCACCCTGATGGTCGACGACATCGCTCATCTCGACCTGATCGATGCCATCGCGTCGCCCGACCGACGCGAGCCGATACGAGTGGCCATCGATGCCGACGCCTCGTGGCGGTCTGCTGCCCTCGGCCACATCGGCGTGCGCCGCTCGCCGCTGTTCACCCCAGCCGACGTCGCCGGCTTCGCTCGTGCGATCGTACGTCGACCCGGCTTCCACCTGGTCGGCCTTCAGATGTATGAGGCCCAGATCGCAGGCCAGGGAGACAACGGCTCGAATGCACCGCTGATCCGCATGGTGCAGGCGCGCTCGCGCGCCGAGCTCCGCAGGCGTCGCGCCGAGATCGCGGATGCTCTGACCGATGTCGCGCCGCTGGAGTTCCTCAACGGCGGCGGTACAGGATCGCTGGAGTTCACCGGCAGCGACGAATCGGTCACCGAGGCGTCGGCGGGCAGCGGCCTGCTCGGCGGACATCTGTTCGACGGCTACCGTTCCTTCCACCCCGCACCCGCCAGCGCTTTCGCTTTCGATGTCGTCCGACGGCCGGCAGATGACATCGCCACGGTGCTCGGCGGCGGTTGGATCGCCTCTGGCCCTGCGATCGACTCGCGTCAGCCGCGTGCAGTCTGGCCGCAGGGGCTGCGCACGATGCCGCGCGAGGCCGCAGGAGAGGTGCAGACGCCGCTACAGGGTGACGCGTCGCGGAAGCTGCGGATCGGCGATCGCGTCTGGTTCCGTCATGCGAAGAGCGGAGAGCCCGCCGAACGCATCGACGCGTACCATCTCGTCTCCGGCACCGAGGTGATCGACGAGCTGCCCACGTATCGCGGCGAGGGAAAGGCGTTCCTGTGACGCGTCCTGGTGGCACCTGGCAGAACTGGTCGCGCTCGGTGAAGATCAGACCGGCCAGAGTCGAACGTCCTCGCACGCCGGAAGGTGTGCAGCGGGCGGTACAGGCGGCGATCGCGCACGGCCTTCAGATCAAGGCCGTCGGCGCTGGCCACAGCTTCACCGGCATCGCTGCCGCTCCCGGCGTGCTGCTCGAGCTCGACGACATGCAGGGACTCGTTTCAGTCGACACCGACCGGGCACGTGTGACGCTCCTCGCGGGCACCCGGCTGCACAGGATCCCCCGCCTGCTCGCTCCGTACGGGCTCGCGATGGAGAACCTCGGCGACATCGATCGTCAATCGATCTCCGGCGCGATCTCCTCCGGCACACACGGGACGGGTGCGCGCTTCGGTGGGCTCGCGACGCAGGTCGTCGGTGCGACGGTGATCGCGGGCGACGGAGAGTTCCTCAGGGTGAGCGACATCGAGAACGCGGAGCTGCTGCCGGCCGTCGCGCTGGGGCTCGGCGCGCTCGGCATCCTCGTCGATGTGACGCTGCAGTGCGTTCCCACCTTCGTCATGCATGCCGTCGATGAGCCGGTACCGCTCGATGACGTGCTGGCGACGCTCGAGGAGCGTGTCTCGGCATCCGATCATTTCGAGTTCTACTGGTTCCCGCACACCGACGTGGCACTCACGAAGCGACAGACCCGGTTGCCGGAGTCGACTCCGCGCAAGCCGCTGCCGCGAGTGGGCAAGTGGATCGACGAGGCGCTGCTCTCCAACGGCGTATACCGGATGGTGTGCGCTGCGGGCCAGGTGCTACCGGCCATCACGCCGCCGTTCAGTCGCCTGGCAGTGAAGCTCACCGGTGACCGCGACTACATCGAGCGGTCGCACCGGGTGCTCACGCAGAGCCGCAATGTGCGCTTCCGAGAGATGGAATACGCCCTGCCTGCCGAGAAGGTGATTCCTGTCTTTCAGGCGATTCGGGAACTCATCGCCGTACGCGGTTGGAAGATCGAGTTCCCGATCGAAGTGCGTTTCGCCGCAGCGGATGACCGCTGGCTCTCCACTGCGTATGGCCGCGAGAGCGGCTACATCGCCGTGCACCGCTATTGGCGCGCTGATCCCACGGCGTATTTCGAGGCCGTCGAGCGCATCTGTCTGGAACACGGCGGGCGCCCGCACTGGGGCAAGCTCCACACTCTGGATGCCGCACTATTGCGTGAGCGCTATCCACGATTCGACGACTTCCTGGCGTTGCGCGACAGGCTGGATCCCGATCGGCGATTCGCGAACCGGTATCTCGACCGAGTGCTCGGGGAGTGACGCGTCGCCCAGTTCATGCGCAGGCTCGGTGGTTAGTATGAATAAAACTCATGAAGGGGGTCATGTGCCATGGAATGGCTCATTCCAGTTCTGATTGTCGTCGCCGTCCTGGTGCTCATCGGCATCTACTTCTGGGCGACCTACAACTCCCTCGTGCAACTGAACGTTCGCGTCGATGAGGCATGGAGCGGCATCACGGTGCAGCTCAAGCGACGCGCCGACCTGATCCCCAACCTCATCGAGACGGTCAAGGGGTACGCATCCCACGAGAAGGCCGTGTTCGAGAACGTCACACGCGCTCGTGCTGAGACTCTTTCCGCGACGAGCCCCGGCGAGGCCGGAATCGCTGAGGGCCACCTGCAGCAGGCTCTGAAGAGCCTGTTCGCGGTCGCTGAGGCGTATCCGCAATTGCAGGCGAGCCAGAACTTCCTTCAGGTGCAGCATGCCCTCGTCGACACCGAAGACAAGATCCAGGCGGCCCGCAGGTTCTACAACGGCGGCGTGCGCGAACTGAACACCAAGATCAAGGTCTTCCCGAACAACCTGTTCGCCCGGGGGCTCGGCTTCACCGAGCGGGAGTTCTTCGAGGTCGCAGACAACGCGGCGATCTCAGAGCCGCCACGCGTGCAGTTCTGATACAGGACGCCGTTGGCTCACCAGACCGACAGCACGATGTCGTCGTCGGTGAAGGAGACATCGCCACGCACGGTCCAGTTCGTCGATCGATATGTGAGAGTCTTCGTTGATCCGTCGAGCGCTGTTCCCGTGACGGTGGCGACGA
Source organism: Microbacterium sp. AK031 (assembly GCF_024807145.1). Taxonomy (GTDB): domain Bacteria; phylum Actinomycetota; class Actinomycetes; order Actinomycetales; family Microbacteriaceae; genus Microbacterium. Next base: position 251,630 of record NZ_JANUCA010000001.1, read on the forward strand.
GAACTCCGCCGTCGGCCTGGAACGCAGACGGAGTGAGCGCGACCACGGGCGTCTGCTCGATGCGGTAGCGGATCTCGCTCACCGCGGAGAAGTCTGCAGCCAAGGGGATCGCGATGCCGCAGGAGGGAAGCGTCTCTGCGGCCGGCTTCGTGCAGGTGGCGAGGTACTCATCGAGCTGTGCCTGCGCGACGTCGGCGGCTTCGGGGCGAAGAGTCGCGTCCACGTCGACTTCCTGCGTGACGCCGGGAAGCACCTCGACCGTCGCGCTGCCGTCGAGGAACTCCGCCGGTGCAGCGCTCACCTCGTACACCGCGGGAAGCAGCGCAACTCTGTCCGCAGGCAGGACCGTGCCGGCGATTCCGGCCGGCACGCTGAACTGTACCGAACCGAACGCCGTGGCAGCATCGGGCACCCAGCGCCCTTCCCGCTGCGACAGCTTCAGTGTGCTCTCGTGGCGTGTGCCCGCGAGCTCATAGGACACAGTGACGACCGCACTGTGGTCGTCTGCCGTCGAAGACACGATCGCGCCTTCACTGAGGCGGTCGCTCGCGTCGGCGAACGCGGATGCTGTCGTCGCCGGCACGTCGAGGCCGGTCGTCTCCACCGCGGCGACATCACCGTCGGCGACTGCCTGCAGGTAAGCCAGTGCCTGGTCTTCGGCACTGCCGCGCGGGATCAGGAACCAGACGAGCGACGCCGCGACCACGACCGCCGCGGTCGCGCCGGCGGCGATCCACGCCGCGCGCTTCTTCACGACCGGTGCCTCACGCCGACACCTCGCGCGCGTGCACGTGGCGCGCGACGCCTCCGCGCTCGACGTGCAGAGCCCCGGCCACGCCTTCCGCGGCATCACCCCAGCCCGAGACCGAGACGTTCTCCAACCCCTGCCAGGTCGCAGCAAGCGCCAGTTCGCGTGCGATCGGTTCGGCATCTTCCGTGCGGGCCTGCGGCTCCCACCACGCCGACTGCACCTGAAGCGTGGACGAGGCCCTGTCGGCCTTCAGATCGACGCGCGCGACGATGCGGTCTCCGACCAGCACCGGAAGCGAGTAGTAGCCGTAGCGCCGCTTGTGCGCCGGCACGTAGATCTCGATGCGGTAGTCGAGGTCGAACGCCCGCAGCGCTCGCTCTCGGAACCAGACCACAGGGTCGAACGGGGTGAGGATCGCCACGGCCTCGACCCGCCGGGGAAGCACGGCATCACGATGCAGCCATGCGGGCACCTGACGACCGCCGCGTTCCCACCCGCGCACGCTCACGGGCTGCAGATCGCCGTTGTCGACGAGCTCATCGATCGCCTGCCGAATGGCAGCGCGGTCGCGAAGGCGGTAATAGTCGGCGAGATCGGATTCGGTGGCGACTCCGGAGGAACGGGCAGCGCGGTGGACGAGCTCGCGGATCGCGTCTTCTCGGGGAATGACGCGCTCGCGAACCTCGGCCGGGATCACCTGCTCTTCCAGCGCATATTGCCGTTCGAACCCGCGACGACCGCTGATCGCGACGTCACCGGTGCGCCAGAGGTGCTCGAGCGCGAGCTTCACATCGTCCCAGTCCCACCAGGTGCCGCGCTCGCGTGGCGCATCCTCACGCAATTGCGCCGGTCGCAGGGGACCTCGGGTGCGCAGCTCGTCTTTCACCCAGGCGACCGTGCGGGCATTCCTGCTCAACCACGAATCCGGATCGCGCTCCCAGCGACCGCGGAACGCCTCCATTCTGAATCGCCACAGCGACCAGTCCTCGACCGGCACGAACGTCGCCTCGTGCGCGAGGTACTCCACGTAGTGCGTGGTGCGCGAGAGGAAGACCCGATCGAGCAGCGCCGGCTCATAAGAGCCCAATCGCGAGAAGAGCGGCAGATAGTGACTGCGCGCGAACACGTTCACCGAGTCGATCTGCAGCACGCCGAGACGCTCCATCGTGCGATGCACGTGTCGTGTGGAGACGGTGGTGGTCGGGCGGCGTCGGGTGAACCCCTGGGCTGCCAAGGCGACACGGCGAGCCTGCGCGGCACTGAGAGTCTCGGTCACGTCGTCAGCGTATCGCCCGCCTCCGACATGGGCGCAGCCCCGTCGCAGCATCCGCCCAGCCCGCAACTAGACTTACGGCATGACGGATGAGCAGCGCCCTCGCAAGCGCGATCTTCTGTGGGGTCGCATGCCGACAGGCCGCACGGTGACGACGGAGGCGGACAACGCCGTACCGCTGTCGTTGCGGGTCACGGCCGGCTACGCGTGGCGGTTGCTGCTGATCGCGGCGGCCGCAGGAGTCATCATCTGGTTGGTGATCCAGCTGAAGCTCCTCGTGATCCCGCTGCTGATCGGCATCCTCATCACAGCCCTGCTCTGGCCGGGCTTCGAATTGATGCTGCGCAAGCGCTTCCCGCGATGGTTGGCGATCCTGATCGCCCTCGTCGGCACTCTCGCGATCGTCACCGGCCTGCTCTGGCTCGTGGCATGGCAGGTCTCCCTGGAGTGGGAAGACGTGCAGACCAAGTCCATGGCGGCCGTCGAGGAGTTCCGGCAATACCTCATCAGCGGGCCTCTGCATCTCTCCGAGAAGGAGATCCAGGACTACATCGATCAGGGCTTCGCGCTCATCCAGGAGCAGGCTCAACTGCTCTGGTCAGGTGCACTCGCGATCGGCTCCACTTTCGGCCACGTCATCGTCGGCGCGCTGCTGACGCTCTTCGTTCTGGTCTGCCTGCTCGCCGACGGCGCAGGTATCTGGCGCTGGACGACGAAGCTGTTCCCGCGTGATGCGCGCCCGGCGGTCGATGCCGCAGCGCGCAATGGCTGGCGTACCGTCGTGAGCTACGCCAAGACACAGGCGCTCGTCGCCACGATCGACTCGATCGGCATCGGGATCGGTGCCTTCCTGCTCGGGGTTCCTCTGGCGATACCCGTGGCCGTGCTCGTCTTCCTCGGTGCGTTCATCCCGATCGTCGGTGCGGTGGCCACGGGGGCCGTGGCGGTGTTCCTCGCTCTGGTCTACAACGACCCGTGGAACGCGTTCTGGATGCTGGTCGTGGTGATCGGCGTGCAGCAGCTGGAAGGCCACATCCTGCAGCCGATCCTGATGGGAACGGCCGTCAAGGTGCACCCGCTCGCGGTCGTGCTGGTGGTCGCCGGCGGCTCGATGATCGCCGGCATCCCAGGTGCGCTGTTCGCGGTGCCGCTGGCCGCATTCGTGAACGTCGTCGCCGTGACCCTCAGCAGCGGGTCGTGGAGGACCGGCAGGCAACCTGCCGGTGATCTGATCTGGAGTACAGTGCCGCGCGAGCGGCGTCGGAGGAATACATGAGTGCAGTCCCCAGCCTGGCCGAGTTCGAGGACGCCGCACGGGGGCTGGAGCGAGTGATCTCGCACACGCCGACCCTGCCATCCAGGGCGCTGTCCGACATCCTCGGCGAGCCCGTCGTGCTGAAGATGGAGAACTTGCAGCGCACCGGATCGTTCAAGATCCGCGGTGCCGCGTATCGGCTCTCACGGCTCACGGCCGAGGAGCGTGCGCGCGGTGTGGTCGCGGCATCCGCCGGCAACCACGCACAGGGAGTCGCTCTCGCGGCTCAGGCACTCGGAATCCCGGCGACCATCTTCATGCCGCTCGGGGTTCCGGTGCCCAAGCTGCTCGCGACCCGCGGGTACGGTGCTGAGGTCGTGCTGGACGGGGAGACCGTCGCGACATCGCTGCGGCTCGCCGCCGAGTTCGCCGAGCGCACCGGCGCGGTGATGATCCATCCGTTCGACCACCGCGACGTGGTGGTGGGCCAGGGCACCCTCGGTCTGGAGCTGATCGCCGACGCCCCAGACATCGACACGATCCTTGTCGGCATCGGCGGCGGCGGACTGATCGCGGGCGTGGCCGCCGCGGCGAAGGCTGCCGCAGCGCAGGCGGGGCGCACCATTCGCGTGATCGGCGTGCAGGCGGAGAACGCCGCAGCCATGCCCCTGTCGCTCGAAGCAGGTCACCCGGTCGAGATCGTCACTCAACCGACCATCGCAGACGGCATCCTGGTCGCGAAGCCGGGAGCAGTGCCGTTCGAGATCATCAAGGACCTCGTCGACGAGGTCGTCACCGTGACCGACGACGACATCGCCCGCGCGATCCTCATACTCCTCGAGCAGGCGAAGGTCGTCGTGGAGCCCGCAGGCGCCGTCGGCGTCGCCGCGATCCTCGCCGGTAAGGTCTCCGGCACTGGCAAGACCATGGCGGTGCTGTCCGGCGGCAACATCGACCCGCTGCTGCTGCAGCGCGTCGTCTCGCACGGCCTCGCGGCATCCGGTCGTTACCTGACCATCCGCATCCCGCTGCCCGACCGTCCAGGCCAGCTCGCCAGAGTCTCAGAGCTCGTCTCGCAGGCCGGAGCGAACGTCATGGAGGTCATGCACACCCGCCACGGCCAGGGGCTGCAGATCAGCGAGGTGATCCTGCAGATGAGCATCGAGACCAGGGGAGCGGAACACACCGAGCTCACACTCGACACGCTCCGCCAGGCCGGCTACGACCCGGTGGTCGTGCCGGACTGATCGCGAGCGGGCGGGGTCAGCCGGCGTAGGTCTCGACGTTCGTGATCTCGACGGAGATCGACTTGCCGTTCGGGGCCTCGTAGTTGGTCTTCTCGCCGACCTTCAGTCCGAGGATCGCCTGACCGAGCGGGCTGGCCTCGCTGTAGACATCCACGTCGCTCCCTGACGCCGCGATCTCGCGACTGCCGAGGAGGAAGACCTCTTCGCCACCGGCGACGAGTGCCGTGACGACGGTTCCGGGCTCGACAATGCCGCGGCTGGCCGGAGCCTCGCCGACCTTCGCGGTCTTCAGAAGCTGCTCGAGCGTGCGGATGCGCGCCTCCTGCTTGCCCTGCTCGTCCTTCGCGGCGTGGTATCCGCCGTTCTCCTTGAGGTCGCCCTCTTCCCGGGCGGCTTCGATGCGCTTCGCGATCTCATCGCGTCCCGTGGTGGACAGCATCTCGAGCTCAGCGACGAGCCGATCGTAAGCCTCTTGAGTGAGGAAAGGTACCTGAGCGTCTGTGGACACAGCGTGCTCCTTTGTCGAACGCCCTTCAGGGCGGTTTTGTCGAACGCCCGTCAGGGGCGGTGGGGATATGCCAAGACGCCCCGGCAATTGGCCAGGGCGTCGATCGTATCAGGGGAGTCTATAAGGCCCAGCAGGAGTTCACCAAACCTGTCGTCGCTTCAGCGACGGTCGGTATGGTGGCCGTCAGCTGCTGCATGTGGCTGTCTCCGGCGGGGATCTCGACGATCTTCCAGCCCACGACGCCGAACTCCTCGTCGAGCGCCTCGACAGCACACGCGAGGTCTTTTCCCTGGGGCGCCGTGACCTGGAAACGCACAGTGACGGTGTGCTCGTCGACGAGTTCGTAGCTCAGGTCATCGGCATCCACCGCGTTCATCGACTGCGAGACGGTCATCCAGGAGGCGATGACGATCACCACCAGGGCGATGGCGCCGCCGACGATCCATGACGTGCGACTGCGGCGTCCGCGACCGTATCGTTCGTCGAGCTCTGGTGCAGTCGTCACGGGTGGGGGCTTTCGGTCGTTAGGCTTGTACTTCCAGGTTATGCGACCTGCGCAGGAAAGGCGGACACATGCTCGTGCTGTTCGGAACTGAGACCCCGATTCCGACGCCGACGATGACCGTCGACCCGAACTCCGTCACACCCGGCCCTGCCGGATTCCTCGTGATCGTTCTGGTCGTTATCGCGGTTGTGCTGCTGATCTGGGACATGAATCGCCGTATCAGGCGCGTGCGCTACCGCGAAGAGGTGCGCGAGGAGCTCGACGCGGAAGAGGCTGCAGGCAGGGACGCGCAGGCGTCGGATGCCGGCACCGCTGTCGATGAGGATGAGACAGGCGGCGCAGCATCCGGGAAAGACGACCCAGAGCGCTGAGCCTGCTCAATGCATTGTCATGCCACCGGTGACGTTCAGTCCCTGGCCGGTCATGTAGCTTGCCAGGTCACTGGCGAGGAAGAGAGCGACGGCGGCGACGTCCTGCGTCGTGCCGGTGCGGCCGAGGGGCACCTGTGAGCGGTCTTCGGCGGCGACCTCTTCGGCCGTCATGCCTCGGATCGCGCCGCCCTCGATGCGCTCACGATGCTTCATCGGCGTCTCGATGATGCCGGGGCAGATCGCATTGACCGTGATGCCGTGCGGCGCGAGCTCGACGGCCATGGTCTTCGTGACACCGAGCACCGCGTGCTTGGAGGCGACATACGCGGTCATGCCGCGGTAGCCGTTCTTGCCTGCCTGCGATGAGATGAAGATGATCCGGCCGTTCCGTTCCGCGGAGACGAGCCTGCGCGCGACGCCGCGAGCGACGAGGAAGGACCCCTTCGCGTTGACGTCGAGGTTGCGGTCCCAGTCGGAGCCCGTCGTCTCGATCGCAAAGCCCATGGTCGAGGTGCCTGCCGCCGTCACGACGACATCGACCGTGCCGACGGCTTCGGAGACAGCATCCAGAACGCTCTCCACGGCGGTCTCGTCGCTGACGTCGAGACGAACCGTCCACGAGCGCTCACCGATCTGATCCAGGCCTTCAGGCGCGCTCAGATCGGCGCTGATGACTATCGCGCCCTCGCCGAGGAACGCGTCGACGATTCCTGCGCCGATGCCGCTGCCGCCGCCGGTGACGAAGACCACTCGCGAGCGGAGCTCGGCGAACATCACACGCCCACGCGCTCGAACGCGTCGAGGCTGATGCCCTGCTCGAGGATCCGCTTGGACCACTCCCGTGCGCTGTGCAGGCTGTGGTCGCGGTAGTTGCCGCAGCTGATCGCATCCACTCCGGGAACGTCGTCCCACGTGATGTCCTCGGCGATGGCGGTGAGCCCGACGCGGACGGCCGCCACGACCGCCGCCACGCTCGGCTCGCCCCATGTGATCAGGTGGAAGCCCGTGCGGCATCCGAACGGCGAGATGTCTATGACGCCCTCGAGGTGGTCACGCAGCAGGCTGGCGAGCACATGTTCGATGGTGTGCAGACCGGCGGTCGGGATCTCGCCCTCGTTCGGCTGTACGAAGCGCACATCGAAGTTCGAGATCGCGTCGCCCTTGGGCCCGTGCTCGGTCTGGATCAGGCGCACATACGGGGCGTGGACGGCGGTGTGATCGAGCGTGAAGCTCTCGACATCGGCCATGGGGATCTCCTTCGGCGTTCAGGGCGCACGACTTTCAGGTGTGCATCCTGAATCTATCCGCGGATGCTCCCCTGAGCGCATCCTGTTGCGGACTGTTGCCCGTGATCAACCGGGCAGGCCCAGCGATGGCGCGTAGGGGGCGATCGAGATCAACAGGCAGGCGGTCCAGTGGCACAGGAACGCAAGCACAGTGCAGAGGTGGAAGATCTCGTGGAAGCCGAAATGGCCTGGCCACGGGTTGGGCTTCTTCATCGCGTAGACGACGGCTCCGCCTGTGTAGAGCAGCCCGCCGACGACGACCAGCACCATCATGGCGGCATTCGCGTTCCACAGATCGACCAGGTACATCATCGCCGCCCAGCCGAGCGCGAGGTAGAGCGCGACGTACAGCCAGCGCGGTGCGTTGATCCAGAAGACACGGAACACAATGCCCAGCAGCGCGCCGCTCCAGACCAGGATCAGCAGCAGCGTGCCCTTCTCTGGTACCAGGGCGTTGACGGCCAGCGGCGTGTAGGTGCCGGCGATCAGAAGCAGGATGTTCGCGTGGTCGATGCGCTTGAGTATCAGCTTGGTCTTCGGTCCCCAGTTGACGCGGTGGTACAGCGCGGAGTTGCCGAACAGCAGCAGCGAGCTCGCCATGAAGACGGCGGCCGCCCATTTCGCTGCAGCGCCCTCGGCGAGCATGATGAGCACGATGCCGGCGACGATCGCGACCGGGAAGGTGCCCGCGTGCAGCCAGCCGCGCCAGGTCGGCTTGACCTCGATGGCGGCGTCTGCCCGCGCGTCCTCAAGCAGCGGGAGCTCGGGCACAGAGGTGCCGTCGTCGTCTGAAGTGCTCACGTGCTCACTCTAGGCCGCTCTCCATGCCGTTCTGAGTACATGCGCAAGAACCTGCGCGCTCACAGGGCAGACGCCGGTCGGCGCGATAACGTGAGCAGGTGAATGCACGTGTGAGCGAGGGCCGGGGGCCGCTGTACCGGCTGTACGGCAAGAGGCTCCGGCGGCAGCTGGATCCGGCATCCGTCCCGGATCACGTCGCCATGATGATCGACGGCAACCGACGCTGGGCGCGTCAGCTGGGTCTCGATTCCCCAGCTGACGGGCATCGCGCGGGGGCGGCCAAGATGCGGGAGTTCCTCGGCTGGTGCGATGACATCGGAGTGCGCGTCGTCTCGTTGTATCTGCTTTCCAGTGACAACCTGCGAAAGCGCGACTCCAAGGAGATCGCCGACCTCATCGAGATCATCGCCGAACTCGCTGAGACTCTCGCGCAGAACGGTGACTGGCGGGTCAAACACGTCGGCCGCTCCGACATCCTGCCTGATGAGCTGGCACGTGTGCTGCGCAACGCGGAGGATCGCACCACCGGCCATTCAGGGCTGCATGTGAACCTCGCGGTCGGATACGGCGGACGCAATGAGATCGTCGACGCCGTGCGCTCGATCATCGCCGAACACGATGCCTCCGGCGGCACGCTGGAGGATCTCGCGGCGCACCTCACCCCGGAGATGATCGGCGAGCACCTCTACACCGGCGGCCAGCCCGACCCGGATCTGGTCATCCGAACGAGCGGAGAGCAGCGGCTCAGCGACTTCCTGCTCTGGCAGAGTGCGCACAGCGAGTTCTACTTCGTGGAAGCGCTCGGCCCCGACCTGCGGCAGGTCGACTTCCTGCGGGCGATCCGCGACTATGTCGACCGAGATCGGCGCTTCGGTCGCTGAGCGGTGCCGGCCCGCTCCGCCCGCTGACCCGTCGAAGCGGCGCTCGCATGGGAGAATCGTCCGGTGAGCACTTTCGACGACTATCTCGCCACCTTCGATGGCGACCCCGGTTACCTCAACTGGGCGGCATTCGGTCCGATCTCGCCGACAGTGCGCGCCGAGGTGTTCGCCGACGCCGATCTGCTGGGCAGCGGCCGGCCCTCGTCGCTGGCGCTGGTCAGCGAGCGGTTCGGCGAGGCACGCGAACTCGCGGCCGAGCTGCTCGACGTCGAGGCCGAGACCGTGACGCTGCAGCCGTCGTCGACCCACGGGCTCATGCACGCCTTTTACGGCCTCAAGGGGACCGTCATCGCATCGTCGGCGGAGTTCCCGAGCATCAGCATGACGCTCGAGCGCGCCTCGCAGGCGTCGGCGGGCGAGCTCTCCCCGCGTTGGATCGAGCCCGAGCACACCTTCGTGACGCCGGATGCCGTGGCCGAGGCTCTGGACGATGACGTGACCGCCCTCGCGGTCAGCCATGTCGATTTCCGCACCGGCTACCGCGTCGACCTCGCTGCCCTCCGCGAGGTGCTGGGCCCGGATCGCCTGCTGATCGTCGACGCCGTGCAGTCGTTCGGCGTCGTCGATGAGGACTACTCGGTGGCCGACGTCGTCGCAGGACACGGCTGCAAGTGGTTGCGTGCCGCGCGTGGCACCGGATTCACGTCGTTCTCGGCGAAGGCGCGCGAGCGCATCGCACCCGTGCTGTCCGGCTTCGCCGGTGTGGAGGGCGGGCTGCCCGTCGACGAGTTGCCGGCACCAGCGGCATCCGCTCGGGCGTACGCCGTGAACAGTCCTGATCAGCTCGCCGTCGCCCGCTTGGCCATCGGTCTGCGCGACGTGCGCGTCGCTGGAGTGGCGGCCATCGACGCTGCCATCGGCGACCGCGTCGACCGCATCTTCGAAATCTCCGATCGCCACGGCATCCCGGTGCTGACACCGCGCGCGAGGGATCAGCGCGCTGGCATCGTCACGCTTGCCCCTGAGGGACCGGCGGTTCTGTCCGCCGCGCTCACGAACGCGGGAATCGTCGCCACGACGCGTGGCGCGACTGTGCGTCTGGCGGCCCATGCGGGCACGAGCGACGAGACGCTGCAGATGCTCGACGATGCCATGGGCACGCTCGGCGCGTAGGCGTGTAGGCGGATCCGCCGATAGTTCATCTGTGCTTAACGTGCCGCGCTGGCGTGTCGCGCGCGCGGGTCGGCGGCCCGGGTCGTACGTTCTAGGCATCGGGCACAGTGCCCGTTCGAGTCGGCCTTCGGATCGCGACTCGTGGCCCCTGGTCGACTCGTGGCATAGCCGGGAAACATCCCGGGTCGGGAGTGGGTCGTGACCACACGTACAGCACAGCAGTCCACCCGTCAGTCTTCGCGTCGGGCATCCTCAGGGAAGCCTGATCAGGACCTTCGCACCTATGTGCTCGACACTTCGGTGCTGCTGTCGGATCCGCAGGCGTTCTTCCGCTTCGCCGAGCACTCGATCGTTCTTCCGGTCGTGGTGATCACAGAGCTGGAGGGCAAACGTCACGATCCGGAGATCGGCTACTTCGCTCGGCAGGCGCTGCGGCACCTGGACGAGCTGCGCATCGAGCACGGACGCCTCGACTTCCCAGTGCCCATCGGTGAGGGAGGAACGCTGCGCGTCGAGCTCAACAACACCGACGGCGCGGTGCTGCCCAGCGGCATCCGCCTCGGCGACAACGACAGCCGCATCCTCGCGGTGGCCATGCACCTGGCAGACGACGGGCAGGACGTCACGATCGTCTCCAAAGACTTGCCGATGCGGGTCAAGGCTGCGTCTCTCGGAATCTCCGCCGAGGAGTATCTCGCCGAGCAGGCTGTGGACTCGGGGTGGACCGGCATCGCGAATCTCGACCTCTCCGGCGACGACATCAGCGACCTGTACGAGAGCGAGGTCGGCATCAGCGAGGAGGCCCGCGGCCTTGCGGTGAACACGGGGCTCATCATCCACTCCGAACGCGGATCTGCGCTCGGTCGGATCACCGGTGACGGCGAGTACCGGCTGGTGCGCGGAGACCGGGACGTGTTCGGGATGCACGGTCGCTCGGCCGAACAGCGCATCGCGATCGACCTGCTCACCGACCCCGACGTCGGGATCGTCTCCCTCGGCGGGCGTGCCGGTACAGGCAAGTCGGCCCTCGCGCTGTGCGCCGGGCTGGAGGCCGTGCTCGAGCGGCAGCAGCAGAAGAAGATCATCGTGTTCCGTCCGCTGTTCGCCGTCGGAGGGCAGGAACTCGGATACCTTCCCGGTGACCAGGGCGAGAAGATGGGCCCGTGGGGACAGGCGGTGTTCGACACGCTCGGATCGGTGGTCTCGGGCAATGTCATGGAGGAGGTCGTGGAGCGCGGCATCCTCGAGGTGCTCCCGCTGACGCACATCCGCGGCCGCTCGCTGCACGACGCGTTCGTGATCGTCGACGAGGCGCAGTCGCTGGAGCGCAACGTGCTGCTGACGGTGCTGAGCCGGATGGGCCAGAACTCCCGCGTCGTGCTCACCCACGACGTCGGACAGCGCGACAACCTCCGAGTCGGCCGCCACGACGGCATCGCCTCGGTCATCGAGACGCTGAAGGGGCATGACCTCTTCGCGCACGTGACGCTGATGCGCTCGGAGCGCTCGGCGATCGCCGCACTGGTCACAGAACTGCTGGAGGGCGGGGAGCTCAACTGAGCTGATCGGAGCACACCTGCACGAGCCGGGTACGGATGCACGAGCCTTTCATCCGTCCGGTCGTGCAGGTGTACCCGGGTCGTGCGTCTGTACCCGTCAGTGACGCATCCGACACAGAGCGCCGACGATCGCGGCCTGGACAGTCGGCCAGTCGTGGACGATCTGCGCATAGTCGAAGCGCAGCGCCTCGTATCCGAGACGGGATGCCGCGGCATCCCTGACCAGATCCTTATGGCGCATCGTCTCGCCGTCGTGATTCTCCTTGCCGTCTGCCTCGAGGATGAGTCGACCGTCGATGACGAAGTCGACCTTGCCGACGCCATCGATCACGACCTGGCAGTCGAGCCCGATGCCGAGGATGTGCAGCCTGAGACGTAGGAGAGACTCGAGGCCGCTGTCGGCATCCGGTCGAGCGATGTCGACAAGCCAGCGAGCGGATGCTGGAAGCGCCGCCCGAACGCGCGAGCGAGCGGTTTTAGACAGCAGTCGCTTGCGCCATGCCGACTCGAACGCCGCGAAGAAGGCCTCGTCTCCTGCGCAGGCGAAGACATGGACAAGCGCTGTCTCGACGTCGACGACACCGAACCGGGTGCGCCCTTGAAAATGGTGGTCAGTGCAGGAACAGTCGAGGTGAGGGTGCCTTCGCCCGTTGTCACCGAGCCACACATGCGGGTCGGTGTCGTCGAGAACCCAGACTCCGTGCAGCCGGAGTGCGGATCCGCACGTCAGAGCGCCGCCGTGAGCCGCCGCCGCGCGTATCGCGGCATCCGTTCGCGGGGCGGCGAAGACGCCTGAGCGCACCCTGTCGATGCGCCCTTGGCTAACCTCCTGGGCAATCCGCTTGCGCGACACGCCGACCTTCTGCAGCTGAGTTCCGCGGGCGATGCCGCCCATGCGGCTGATGACGGTGACCGGATCGAGCATGCGACGACTGTGACGCAATTGCCGCCAGTCCGGGCTTCGCACCGGGCGATTGGGGACAACCTGGCGCATACGACTGATGTGGAGGAGGAGTCACCCCGGGTACAGACGCACGACCCGGGTACGAATGCACGAGCCGATCCGAAGAGCGGTCGTGCAAATGTATCCGGGTCGTGCAGGTGTACCGGGGCTCAGCCCGGGTGGGTCATGCTCAGCAGGTCGAGCTTCTCGTCCAGCTGCTCCAGCGTCAGCTCACCGCGCTCGACGTAGCCGAGGTCGATCACGGCATCGCGCACCGTGATGCCCTGAGTGACCGCATGCTTGGCGATCTTCGCGGCCGCCTCGTAGCCGATGAGCTTGTTCAACGGCGTCACGATCGACGGCGACATCCCGGCGAAGGCGGCGGCGCGCTCCGTGTTGGCGACGAGTCCGTCGATCGTCTTGTCGGCGAGCACGCGCGAGGCGTTGGCGATCAGGCGGATCGACTCGAGCAGCGCGGTGCCCATCACCGGGATGGCGACGTTCAGCTCGAAGGCGCCGGATGCTCCGGCCCATGCCACGGTCGCGTCATTGCCGATCACGCGGGCGCAGACCATCAGCACGGCCTCGGGCACGACGGGGTTCACCTTGCCGGGCATGATCGACGAACCGGGCTGCAGGTCGGGGATGTGCAGCTCGCCGAGACCGGTGTTGGGGCCCGAGCCCATCCAACGCAGGTCGTTGTTGATCTTCGTCAGCGAGACGGCGATGGTGCGCAGGGCTCCGGATGTCTCGACCAGGCCGTCGCGGTTGGCCTGAGCCTCGAAGTGGTCCTTCGCCTCGGTGATCGGCAGTTCGGTCTCCTCAGCGAGCAGCGCGATGACCTTCTGCGGGAACCCGAGCGGCGTGTTGATCCCGGTGCCGACGGCCGTGCCGCCCAGCGGAACCTCTGCCACGCGGGGGAGTGCGGACTGCACGCGCTCGATGCCCAACCGGATCTGACGGGCGTAGCCGCCGAACTCCTGGCCGAGGGTGACGGGCGTCGCATCCATGAGGTGCGTGCGGCCCGCCTTCACGGCATCCTTCCACAGCTCTGCCTTCGCCTCGAGAGCCACTGCGAGGTGGTCCAGCGAGGGGATGAGCGTGTCGATGAGCGCCTGGGTCACAGCGATGTGCACCGAGGTCGGGAAGACGTCGTTCGACGACTGCGAGGCGTTCACGTGATCGTTCGGGTGCACGGCAGAGCCGAGGATGCTGGACGCGATGGACGCCAGCACCTCGTTCATGTTCATGTTCGAGGAGGTGCCGGAACCGGTCTGGTAGGTGTCCACGGGGAATTCGCCGTCATGCACGCCCGAGGCCACCCGGTCGGCAGCAGCCGCGATCGCATCAGCGATGGCGCCGTCAAGAGTGCCGAGTTCCTTGTTCGCGAGGGCCGCGGCCTTCTTGATGCGCGCGAGGGCGGCGATCTGCGCCGATTCCAGGCCCTTGCCGGAGATCGGGAAGTTTTCCACGGCACGCTGCGTCTGCGCGCCGTACAGCGCGTTCACCGGCACACGGACCTCGCCCATGGTGTCGTGCTCGATTCGGTAGCCCTGCGACTCTTCGCCGCTGCGCTGGTGTGTATCGGTCACTGCGATCCCTCCTCGGTTGCGGGGACGTCTTCGATCCCCTTGGTGTCGATCCCCACAGAGATGGCGGGCACGGCCGTGCCTTCGGCGAGACGGTAGTTGGCGCCGACGATGCCCAGTCGCCCCTCGGCGACCGCGTCGCTGATCAGTTCGGATGACTGCAGCAGATTCGCGACCGTGTTGCGCAAGTGCTCGCGTCCGACCTGCTCGGCGTCGATGTCGGCGGGCGATGTTCCGCCGTTCTCCGCCAGAACCTTGCGGGCGGCGGGGATGATCGGCGCGATGAGCTTCCAGATGTGCGGCGGAAGCGGGTCGGCGTCGATCGCAGTGCCGTCGATGGCTGCGCGCACAGCTCCGCACTCGTCATGCGCGAGCACGACGATCAGCGGAACCTTGAGGATCTCGACGGCGTACTCCAGGCTTCCGACGATCGACTCGCCGATCACCTGCCCGGCGTTGCGAACCACGAACAGATCGCCGAGTCCGAGGTCGAAGATGATCTCTGCGGCCAGGCGAGAGTCCGAGCACCCGAACAGCGTCGCGACCGGATTCTGCTGGTGGGCGAGTTCGTGGCGCCGCTCGACGTCCTGATTCGGATGTCGCGGCTCCCCGTTCACGAACCGGCGATTGCCGTCGAGCATCTGCTGCCAGGCCGCTGTGGGGGTGAGAGTCGTCATGAGGCCTCCGCGATGGCGTTGATCTGAGGAACGAGCGACTCAGCGAGCTCGGCCGTCGAGCCTGCCGAGCGTGAGCCGTAGAGAAGGATGTAATCGTCGCCGGCCTGCGTGCCGATCGCATACGTCACGTTGTCGGCGGAATCGCCGCCGAGCGCGTACACGTCCCACTCGAGCCCGCCGATCCGCGTGGTGTCTGTGGCCGCGGTGCCGTTCAGCATCTGCGGCGCCCAGGAGGCATCGTCATCGAACGCCTGCGCGACGCGGATGAAACCGCGCTCGTCTTCCGCTGCGGGCGCAAGCGTGATGTTCCAGACGACGGTGGCGCCGCCCTGCAGCTCGGCAGCGTTGACGCGCCAGAAATCACCCAGCTCGGGGACGATCGCGGGGCTGTCCATGGTCGATTCGACGTCTTGCGCGATCGCGGCGACGTCGACCTTCGTCTCGGACGCCCGCTCCCCGCGCGGCACGGCGAAGATCACGATAGCGACCACGACCAGCGTGGCGAGAAGTGCTGCGATCAGGTTGCGGAAGTTCTGGCTCGCGCGGTAGCTCTTACTGAACTCCGCCTTGCGCGCGGCGGTCTCCTCGGGCGTCTCTGGCCTGCCCAACTCGGCGACGATCGGAGCGCTTTTGCTCACGACTCTTCCCCTGCGGACGAGTCGGACGAGTCGGATGCCGCGGCACGCGCCTGCTCGAGGCGGCGCTTCGCGCCCAGGAGCCACTCCTCGCAGCGCGCCGCGAGCGCTTCGCCGCGCTCCCAGAGGGCGAGCGAGTGCTCGAGGGTCGGGGCACCCTGTTCGAGTTCGGCGACCACACGCACCAGTTCATCGCGAGCGGCCTCGAACGACAGGGTCTCGACGGGGGAGTCGGTCGGCGCAGTCACAGTTTCCATTCTACGTCCAGCGCGCGTCGGGCTCAGGCACCGGCCGGGCCGGCGGGGGCTTCCGCGATCTCGCCCTCTGAGCGGGCGGCGAGCGACCCACGGTCGACGGTGATGGTCAGTGCGGCGCCGGCCGGAGCATCCGCGGCGTCTCGCAGGATCACACCGCCGTCGAGGTGCGCGATCGCGTAGCCGCGGGCCAGCGTCGCTGCAGGCGAGAGCGCCCGGAGAGATGCGCGCAACTCGCTGGTCGCACGCGTGGCGGCGTCGAGGCGGCGCGTGATCGTGTCGCGTCCGCGCGAGACCTGCAGCCAGATCTCCTGTGCCCGATTCGCGATGATCGGATCGGGGGATCGCAGCACCGGGCGCGTACGCAGCTGCTCGAGCTGCAGGATGTCGTGCGATATGCGCTGCGTGAGCCGAGTGGTCGCGCGTGAGCGCAGCTGCCCGATCAGCGCGCGCTGCTCTCCGACGTCCGGGACGACGCGCTTGGCGGCATCGGTCGGCGTCGAGGCGCGGAGGTCGGCGACATCATCGAGAAGAGGGTGATCGTTCTCATGCCCGATCGCCGAGACGACGGGCGTGGATGCTGCGGCCACCGCCCGCACGAGACGCTCATCGCTGAACCCGAGCAGGGTCTGCGGATCGCCGCCGCCGCGGGCGATGATGATGACGTCGACGTCGGGGTCGGCGTCGAGTTTGGCCAGTGCGGAGAGCGTGTCCGGAACGCAGCGATCGCCCTGCACCGCGGCGTACTCGGTGCGGAATCGCACCTGAGGCCAGCGCAGTTCTGAGTTGCGATGCACATCCTTCTCGGCATCCGACTTCTCGCCGGTGATGAGGCCGATGGTGTGCGGGAGGAACGGCAAGGGTTTCTTGCGGGACGCATCGAACAGTCCCTCCTGGCGCAGTTGGACACGCAGCTTCTCGAGGCGCTCGAGCTGGTCGCCGAGCCCGACGTGCTTCATGGACGACACCGTGAAGCTGAAATCGCCGGCCTTGACGAAGTAGTCGGCCTTCACCGCAGCGACGACGTGGTCGCCGATGCCGAGATCGGCAGGGATGCGCGCTCGCACGCTCGACCAGATGCGGATCGAGATCTGCGCGTCGGACTGAGTGTCCTTCAGACGGGCGAACACGTTGCCGCCGCGCGCGTTCCACGAGGTGATCTCGCCTTCGACCCAGACGACGTTCCAGCGCGCGATGAAGTCGCGGATCGTGGTGTTCAGCCGGGCGACCGAGGTCGGAGCATCCGCCGTCGAGTCGCGCGGTGCGACGGCGTCGGCCGGGGGAGCCTCGCCCTTCGCCGGTGTCGCTTCGAAGACCGTCATCCGGCCCCCTTTCGTGCTTGTGCGCCTGAGCGTGCGTCCAGGCCTGTCATGACCGTTCGAAGGTAGGATCGGAGTGTGAGCCAGGCCACCGTACATCTCCCCGTTCCCCGCATCCCTCGATCGCGCGGGGCGCGGCTTCAGGATATCCCGGTGGACGGACAGAAGCGGGTTCTGCTCGCAGCACCGCGTGGTTACTGCGCGGGTGTGGATCGTGCCGTCGTCGCCGTCGAGAAGGCGCTCGAGCGCTACGGCGCCCCGGTGTACGTGCGCAAGCAGATCGTGCACAACATCCATGTCGTCACCGAGCTCGAGGAGAAGGGCGCGGTCTTCGTCGAAGAGGTCGACGAGGTCCCGACCGGTGCGCACGTCGTGTTCAGTGCGCACGGTGTCTCTCCCGCGGTCGTCGACGCGGCATCCGATCGAGGACTGCACGCGATCGACGCGACCTGCCCGCTGGTCACCAAGGTGCACCGCGAGGCCGTTCGCTTCGCCCGCGACGACTTCGAGATCCTGCTGATCGGCCATGAGGGTCACGAAGAGGTTGAGGGAACGGCTGGCGAGGCTCCTGAGCACGTCACGATCGTGAATTCTCCCGCGGAAGCGGACACCGTCCAGGTCAAGGACCCTTCGAAGGTCGTGTGGCTGTCTCAGACGACGCTCTCGGTCGACGAGACCATGCAGACCGTCAATCGGCTGCGCCTGCGCTTCCCTGAACTGCACAACCCGCCGTCGGATGACATCTGCTACGCCACCCAGAACCGTCAGGTCGCGATCAAGAAGGTCGCGGCAGACGCCGAGCTGGTGATCGTCGTCGGCTCGTCGAACTCGTCGAACAGCGTGCGACTGGTGGAAGTGGCTCTGGAGTACGGAGCGAAGGCGGCGTACCGGGTGGATTACGCCGAGGAGATCAAGCAGGAATGGCTCGACGGCGTCGCCACGGTCGGAGTGACGAGCGGGGCCTCCGTTCCAGAGGTTCTCGTGCGCGAGGTGCTCGAGACACTGGCCGCCGCAGGCTACGGCGATGTGGAGGAGATCCGCACCGCCGAGGAGGACCTGATGTTCTCCCTACCCAAGGAGCTGCGCCAGGACGCCTCCGGACAGCGCGACGCTCGTGCGCTCGGTGGTCGTGCGACGGCGGATTCCTCCGTTTCCTGAACGGCGACCGCGCGCGCTCGGCGCGACAGTTGATTTAGGCTTGTCGCGCAGCACTCGTATCACGGTGCTGCAGATGGAGAGTGCGTCCCCAGCGCATCTTCATCTTGAGGTGTGAGCGTCCCCAGCGTTCCGCTTCGGCGGCCCCAGAGTAGTCCCCACTCCTCTGGGGCCGTCGAGATCTCTACGACGGGCTGTCATTGCGTGCGACGCTCGTCTTCCTGCGATCTGTTCAATGACGAGCCGGTTAGCATGTCGGGATGACCGATCAGCGGCCCCAGTACGGCGAGTATGCGACCCCGGATGAACAGCGACGGCTCGCAGGACTCCCGCCGCTGGACGCGGCACCGCCTGCCGCGTCGCGCACAGCGCCGCCCGCCGCACCGCCCGCTGCGTCGGTGAGCGATCAGCGGGCGCCGCAGGCATCCGCTGGAGCCGTCATGAAGGCACGGCCATGGGACCGAGTCATCACGATCGGGCTGCTGGCCTACGGCGTGATCAACGTCATCATGACCGGGATCTCGTATCTCGACCTGCCGACGGTCATGAACGGGAGCATGAAGATCCTCGGGATCGAGGGAGAGTTCACGAACTTCGCTCAGGGCAGGCTGTGGGGCACGATCGCAGCGGTTCTCCTCGTCATCGGCTGGGTGATCACTGCCTGGCTCTCCATACGCCGCCTGCGCACCGGCAAACTCACCTGGTGGGTGCCATTGGTCGGTGCAGCGGTCACCATGCTGATCGTGTCGATCTGCATCATGGTGCCCATGATGGGCGATCCGGCGTTCATGGCGTATGTCGACGGGATGTCGGGCCGTTGAGCGCCGCGAGCGTTCTCGCTGTCTGCGTGGTGCATCAGCTCCGACCGGATGCCGGTCCCGTCGGCACGACGGCGATCGACAAGCGTCCGGTGTCGGGCTCGGTCCGCGTCGGCGCGTACGGGGTCAATGCCGATGTGCAGGCCGACCGCAAGAACCACGGCGGGCTCGATCAGGCGGTGTACGCGTACTCGCAGGAGGATGCCGAGTACTGGGCAGACGAGCTGGGACGCGAGCTGCCGTCCGGATGGTTCGGGGAGAACCTGCGCGTGGACGGCATGAACGTGAACGCGGCCAAGGTCGGGGAGCGGTGGCAGATCGGCAGGCGCGTGATCGTCGAGGTGACGACATCGCGCCACCCGTGCCAGACGTTCGCGCGGTGGGTCGGTGGCGACGACGAGCGCGGCTGGGTCAAGCGCTTCGCTCTGGCGGGGCGGCTCGGCGCCTATCTGCGCGTCATCTCGACGGGGCGCATCGAGGCCGGCGACGAGATCACCGTGCTGGAGCGTCCGGCTGACGCGCCGACGATCCTCGAAGTGTATCGGGCCCGGTAGCCGGCACTCACCGGCCGTGACCGGCGCCGCCAAGTCATGCTCGGCTCATGACCCCCAAGGAGACGTCGACGACGCGGTCGTGGACGGATGCCACGGACGCGCTGTTCTAGTCGATCCTCATCGAGGATGCGCTGGCCACGCTGACGCATGATCACCGTGAGGTCATCATGCGCGCGTACTTCGGCGGATGCACGATCGCCGAGATCGCAGCGGAACTCGATGTTCCGGAGGGAACGGTGAAGTCGCGTCTGCACTACGGCAT
This sequence comes from Microbacterium sp. AK031, assembly GCF_024807145.1. Taxonomy (GTDB): domain Bacteria; phylum Actinomycetota; class Actinomycetes; order Actinomycetales; family Microbacteriaceae; genus Microbacterium. The sequence continues at coordinate 271,446 of NZ_JANUCA010000001.1, forward strand.
CCGGTCCCTGCGACTCGCGCTGCAGGAGAAGGGAGTGACGCGATGAACGCCGATCACACGCGTTTCGCCGAATGGGACGCGGCGTACCTGATGGGCGCGCTGAACTCGGCGGATCGCCGCCGCTTCGAGGAGCATCTCGACGACTGCGAGGCGTGCGGCCGTGCGGTCGCCGAACTCGCGCCGGTGATCGGTCTGCTCGGACGTATCGAGCGTAGACACGCGGAGTCCCATCCTGCAGAGACTCCCGCGGGACCGGATCCGTCTCGTCGCGTGACGTTGCCGCTTGCGCCGGCACCCGAGGAGACCACAGTCGTCACGTGCAGGCCACCTCGGACATCCCACTCGAAGCGACCGCTGAGCTCACCGAGGTCGGTTGGGGCACGCGCATCGATCTGGAGTGCATCTACGGCGGCTCAGGCGGGGGATATGCCGACTGGCCATACGAGTTGTACGTGATCGGCAGGGACGGCGCTGAGGAGGCCGTTTCCAGCTGGCGTGCGCGTCCAAGGACGACGGCTCAGCTCAGCGCGGTTACGGCGCTGGATCTCGGAGGGATCGAGACGCTGGAGATCCGCGCCGTCGGGTCGGGGCAGGTGCTCATGCGCGTCGAACTGTCCGGTTGAACCCTTCTCGCGTCGGCGTCGTTTCCCCGGTGACCGCAGTTGCGATCGCAGAGGAAGGGACGATCCATGTTCACGAAGATCGGCAAGGCCGCCGCGATGGCTGCTCTGCTCACACTGGCGTTGTCTGGCTGCGCAGGCGGCACGTCCGACACGGCGGACCCGGCACCCGACCCTGGCGACGGATACGGCATGACGGAAGAGGGCGCTCAGCTCATGGTCGCCGATTCCCAGCTCGGTGAGATCGTGGTCGATGCCGAAGGCATGACCGTCTACATGTTCGACAGCGACACACAAGGCGCAGGGGAGAGCACTTGCGAGGGCAGTGTGCGACGAGCTGGCCGGCGGTGACCACAGATGGCGACCCGGTGGCGGGTGATGGGGTCACCGGCGAACTCGGCACGATCACGGGGGTGGACGGCTCCACCCAGGTGACGCTCAACGGCTGGCCGCTGTACTACTTCGCAGGCGATGCCGCAGCCGGTGACGTCGCGGGTCAGGGCGTGAACGACGTGTGGTGGGTGCTGTCACCGGACGGGGAACGCATGGCGGAGTGAGTCGTAGGCACTTTCGATGAGCGAAATGCGCCTCAGCTCTCCGAGACATGGGCATCGGATCCGGGATACACCGTGCCCTCGTGCCCATCGTCCCACCGCACCATGTAGGGCGGGGATCCGTTCTCGCCATGGACCTCGAGGATCTCGCCCTCTCGCCTGTGCGCGGTATCGGTGCGCCCTTCGACGATCAACCGGTCACCGGGTTTCGCCTGCATCGCCATCACACCCCTCCTCGTGGATCGGATGCTTCAACGATGCTCCTTGTGGCGACCAGTGGCAAGGCCTCCTGCGGCGGGCGTGCTGGCAATGAGAATGCCTCGACCCGAAACCGGGCCGAGGCAGTCTCACACTTCGCGGCTCAGCTCTTGGACTGGCCGTACGAGCCCAGCTGGCGGGTCGACTCGACCACACGAACGGCCATCGCCGACTCAGCGACCTTGCCCCACGCGCGCGGGTCGTACTGCTTCTTGTTGCCGACCTCGCCGTCGACCTTCAGGACGCCGTCGTAGTTCTTGAACATGTAGTCGGCGATCGCACGCGTGTAGGCGTACTGCGTGTCGGTGTCGATGTTCATCTTGATGACGCCGTTGGCGACTGCGAGTGCGATCTCCTCGTCGGTGGAGCCGGAGCCGCCGTGGAAGACGAGGTCGAGCGGCTTCGCGCCGGTGTTGAACTTCGCCGCGATGCCTTCCTGGATCTCGCCGAGCAGCTCGGGGCGCAGCTTGACGCCGCCCGGCTTGTAGACGCCGTGCACGTTCCCGAACGTGAGGGCGGCGATGTAGCGGCCGTGCTCGCCGAGACCGAGCGCCTCAACGGCTTGGGTGACGTCGGCGATCGTCGTGTAGAGCGCCTCGTTCGAGCCCTCGTGCTTCACGCCGTCCTCCTCGCCGCCGACGACGCCGATCTCGACCTCGAGGATGGCGTTGATCGCCTTCATACGGGGGAGCAGGTCTTTCGCGATCTCGATGTTCTCCGCGAGGGGAACAGCCGAGCCATCCCACATGTGGGACTGGAAGATCGGATTGCGACCTGCCTTGACCTCTTCTTCGGAGGCTGCGATCAGCGGTTCGACGAAGCCGGCGAGGGCGTCCTTCGGGCAGTGGTCGGTGTGCAGGGCGACGGTGATCGGGTAGTTCTTGGCGACCTCGGTGGCGTAGCGCGCGAATGCGAGAGCGCCGGTCGCGCGGGCCTTCACGGTGTGGCCGGCGAAGTAGTCGGCGCCACCGGTGGTGACCTGGATGATGCCGTCGGAGCCGGCCTCGGTCAGCCCCTGGAGGACGGAGTTGATGGTCTGCGAGCTGGAGACGTTGAAGGCGGGATACGCGAAGCCACCGGCCTTCGCGCGGTCGAGCATTTCTGCGTACTGATCCGGAGTGGCGACGGGCATGAAAACTCCTGCGATAGATGAAGCCGGGACAGCTTTCACTCTATCGGTGCGGGCGAGCGGATGCCGCGGGCCCAGGCGCCGGCACTCTCCGTGCACTCTTCGCCAGTGTTAAGAAACGCGATTCCTTCGTGTGAATTCGCGTGAAACACCAGCGGTTCCGAGCAATCTGCTGGCTAGGCTGACCACATGGTGAGTCTGACGGCCGATATGAGCCCCTTGCGTCCTGATCGAAACCTCGCGCTGGAACTGGTTCGTGCGACCGAGGCCGCCTCGATCCGCGCAGTGCCGTTCATCGGCCGCGGCGACAAGGAAGCCGCGGACGGCGCGGCGGTCGACGCGATGCGCGCGTTCCTCGGCACCGTGAACTTCCAGGGCCGTGTCGTCATCGGCGAGGGCGAGAAGGACAACGCCCCGATGCTGTTCAACGGCGAGACCGTCGGTGCCGGTCGAGGCCCGGAGTGCGACATCGCTGTCGATCCGATCGATGGCACGTCGCTCACCGCGGCGGGTCGTCAGAACGCACTCTCCGTCATCGCGGTCTCCGATCGAGACACGATGCTGGACGCATCGAGTGTCTTCTACATGGACAAGCTCGTCACCGGGCCTGCGGGTGTCGGCGTCGTCGACATCCGGCTGCCCATCGGTGAGAACATCCGTCTGCTCTCCAAGGCTCTTGGCAAACCGGTCGACGAGATCGTCGTCTCCGTGCTGAACCGTCCGCGCCACGAGAAGCTGATCGAAGAGATCCGTGCTGCCGGTGCCGGCACGCGTCTGATGAGTGACGGCGACGTCGCCGGCGGCATCAACGCCGCGCGGCACGGCGCCCGCACCGACATGTGCGTCGGTGTCGGAGGCAGCCCGGAAGGCATCGTGACGGCGTGCGCGATCAAGGCGCTCGGTGGCCACATTCAGGGGCGGCTCTGGCCGCGTGACGACGACGAGCGTCAGCGGGGCATCGACGCAGGGCTGCAGATGGATTACGTCTACGAAGCGGATGAGCTCGTGAAGGGGGACAACACGATCTTCGTCGCGACCGGAGTGACCGATGGGCAGTTGGTCGCAGGCGTCCGTCGCGAAGGCAACTACGTGTACACGGAATCGGTCGTGTTGCGTGGCGCGTCAGGGACCCTCCGTCGTATCGCCTCGGAGCACCTCGTCTCCAAGTGGCTCTGAGGCACGAAGGGGCATTTCCCCTGTTCGCGCTGCCCTGATCGTTATCGACCCGGTATGCCAACGCATGGCCCGCATCCGGCCATACTCAGGCTTTGCTGGCACAATAGTGCCTGGGTTCGTCGCCGTCATAGATCACGACGGCATCCAGGAGGGTGAGATGACCACGGAGCAGACGCGGGACACCGAGTCGCGGGCGACGGCTATGGTCACGACGAATACCGGCCGCATCCTTCGAGTCACGCCCGAAGATGAAGCGGCTCGTGTCGCCGCTGCCGCAGCTGCGACGGCGGTTCCGGCGAACGTCGATCCTGCTCGCCGTGCCGACGTGCTGTTCCGTGTGCGCCGTCCCGAGGGGCACGAGCTCAGCTCGTGGTGGATGATCGGCGCTTTCGTCGTGACGTCCGGCCTCGTGATCGCCCTGCTCAGCTGGGTGCCGTACAGCGCTTAGCGCTCATCCATTCGCTGACGCACGGCGTCGAGATCAGCCTGGATCTCGTTCAGATGAGAGTCTTCGACCTGCTGCATGTGATCGGCCCGCTCTAAGCTCTCGGCCAGCTCAGGTGCGGTGAACCGGCGCGTTGAGGTCGTGATCGGCTGGGGGGCGGCCTCCAAGGTCGAAGCGTCGATTCCGGGGAACTGACGCGCGGTGACCAGCACACGGCTCTCGAGCGAACCCGCGAAGCGGTTGTAACTCTCAACCGTGCGCTCGATGGCTCGCCGCAAGTCATCGGCGTGCCCGGCGACGACGCCGAGACGGTCGAACAGCTGCGTGCCGAGGTTGAGCAGGGTTCGGGCCTCGGACGAGACCTCCTGCTGCTTCCAGGTGAATGCGACAGTCTTCAGCACCGCCCACAGGTTGACCGGCGACGCGAGCGCGACACGCTTGCCGAACGCGTAGTCGAGCAGGGTCGGGTCCTCGTCGATCGCGGCGGCGAGCAGTGATTCGCTGGGGAGGAAGCAGATCACGAACTCGGGGCTGGCGTCCAGCCCCGACCAGTACGCCTTCTTCGCCAGCGCATCGATGTGTGCGCGCACGGCTTTGACGTGCTTCTGCATGAACTGGCGGCGCTGCGCCTCCTGCGCATCACCGCCGTTCAGCGCGCTCGCCTCGAGATACGCGTCGAGCGGCACCTTCGCGTCCACTGCGATGGAGGTGCCGCCGGCGAGGCGGATGACCATGTCGGGGCGTCCCTGACCGCGATCAGACGAGATCGTCGACTGCAGATCGAAGTCGACGTGCCGGGTGAGGCCCGCCGCCTCGACGACGCGGCGCAACTGTGTCTCACCCCACACTCCGCGGGTCGACGTCGAACGGAGGGCACCGGCGAGCGATTCGGTTGTCGCGCGCAGCGCCTCATCGGATTCCTGAGCTCGACGCAGTTGCTCGGTGAGAGAGCCGAACTGCGCATGCCGCTCCTGCTCGAGCGAGGCGACCTTGGTCTGCATCTGCTGCAACGACTCGCGTACCGGAGCGAGCGCCGTCAGCACAGCATTCTGCTGGTGCACCCGCTGCGCCTCGGCCCGCTGCTCAGTACGGGCATGCTCCACAGCATCCCGATACAGGTCGTACTGCCGGTCGCGATCATCCCGAGCGGCGGCGAGTTCTGCCTGTGTGCGAGCGAGCTCGGTCGTGCTGCCGAGGTGCTCTGCGGCATCACGCGCCGCACGCGCGAACCAGCCCACGACGAGGCCGACTGCAAGGGCAGCGACGGTGAAGAGAGCGATCAGCGGAGCATCCATGGATCCAGCGTGCACCCGGCCACGGACATCGGCCGCACGCCGCTCCGCTCGGGGGAGGGCGGAGTTCAGCGGGTCGCGTACTCGTCGAGGATCGCGCGCATCTCAGGAAGGGCGAACTGCTCGGTGATCGCGACGGCGGAGAGCGGACCGGCATCCGGATCGGCGCCCGCGTCGAGCAGCATGCGCAGCAGAGTCTCGTTCTTCCGGAACACCGCACAGGAGATCGCCGTCTGACCTGATGCGTTCAACGCATTCAGATCGGCCCCGCGTCGCACGAGATCCGCGACGGTGTGCTCCTGCTCCGCGTACGTCGCGACGATCAGCACGGTGTCGCCGCGCGGGTTGCGCACGTCGATCGGCACTCCGGCGTCGATCATCTCGCCGAGCGGCCCGGTGCGACCCTGGCGAGCGAGATCGAAGGTGCCCTCGATGACTTCGAGGCTGACGGGGGAGGCGCCGGCGGGATTCGTCATGCACTCATTGTGCCTTGCGAGAGGCGCGTCCGGTGCACCAGCGCGTGATCAGGCGACCGCGCGCTCCAGCACTCGTGCGGTCGATTCGCGCTCCAGGACGCGCGCGGGAGAATCAGTGACCCGCAGACTCAGAGCCAGCGCGAGTTCATCGACATCGGCGGCACCCGACCGTGCGGCCGCGTCGATGACGATCTGGGCGCATGCCCGAGCATCCGCCAGCGCGTCATGGTGCGAGAACTCGGCGAATCCGGCGGCCGCTGCCGCCATCGGCAGGCGATAGGACTCGAGTTCGTAGGTCTTGCGTGCCACCTGCAAACTGCACAGCGAGCGATACGGAGGGCACTCGAGTCCGGTGACTTCGGATGCGCTGCGCAACACCTTCGTGTCGAAGCCGGCATTGTGCGCGACGAGGACGTCGGCGCCAGCGAAAGAGCACAGGCGGTCGAACTGCTCTTCCCAGCTTGCAGCGTCGCGTACATCCTCTGGGTGGATGCCGTGGATCTTGATGTTCCAATGCTGGAACTCATCGTGTCCTGCCGGAGGGCGGATCAACCATCCGGTGGCGGCGACGACCTCGCCGTCGCGAACACGGACGAGTCCGACGGAGCATGCAGAGGCGGGGCTGGAATTCGCCGTCTCGAAGTCGATTGCGGTGAAGTCCAATGGCACGTGTCCACCTTCTCTCCGCCGACCTGGGTGACGTCGCAGACTCGCCGTAGGCTGGCGACATGAGCGATGCGCGAGCGACATCCTTCGGCGCGGCGGCCGACCACTATGAGGCGGCCAGGCCCGACTACTCGTTCGAGGCTGTGGCGTGGATGCTCGAGAAGTTGCCGCACGGATCCCGCCGGATCGCCGACGTCGGCGCGGGCACGGGCAAGCTCACCCGAGTACTCGTCGAGGCGCCGGACGCCGAGGTCGTCGCGATCGACCCAGACCCCGCGATGCTCGCGAAACTGCGCGAAAGTGTTCCAGGAGTGCCGACGTTCGCCGGCACCGCCGAGCATCTGCCTCTGCCCGATTCAGCACTCGACGCTGTCGTGCTCGGTCAGGCGTGGCACTGGGTCGACCCGGTCCCGGCATCGGTCGAGATCGGTCGCGTCGTGCGCAGCGGGGGAGTGCTCGGACTGATCTGGAACATCCGCGACGAGCGAGAGGCGTGGGTGCGGCGCCTGACCGAGGTCATGCACAGCAGCCCGGCGGAGAACATGGTCAACGGTCCCGATTCGCTGGGGCCGCAGATCACAGAACCGTTTGGTCAGATCGAGACGGGTCGGTGGGAGTGGAAGCGTCCGATGAACAGGGCACAACTGCATCAGATGGCGTCGTCACGCAGCTATCTCATCACCGCGTCGGCAGAGGAGCGCGTCGGCATCGCACGCGCGATGGACGAGCTCTTCGACGAGCTCGGTCTCAGTGACGCAGGGGCGACGATCGACCTGCCGTATGTGACGACGGCATATCGCGCTGTGCGCAGTTGAGCGTCGATTCGACCCGGCTCTCGGTCGGGTGGTGTCGCTCGCGCTCCCGCAGGATCGCAGCATCCCCGCCGGGTAGACTCGTTCCCCGTGGCTCTAACTATCGGGATCGTGGGCTTGCCCAACGTCGGCAAGTCGACTCTTTTCAACGCACTCACCAAGAACGACGTGCTCGCAGCGAACTATCCGTTCGCGACGATCGAGCCGAATGTCGGTGTGGTGAACCTGCCCGATTCACGACTCAATGTGCTCTCCGAGATCTTCGGCAGCGAGCGCATCCTCCCGGCAGCCGTGTCGTTCGTCGACATCGCCGGTATCGTGCGCGGCGCCAGCGAAGGGGAGGGGCTGGGTAACCAGTTCCTCGCGAACATCCGCGAGGCGGATGCCATCGCCCAGGTCGTCCGCGGCTTCGCCGATGACGATGTCGTGCACGTCGAGGGTGCGATCAACCCCAAGGGCGACCTTGAGACGATCAACGCCGAGCTCATGCTCGCCGATCTGCAGACCGTCGAGAAGGCACTTCCGCGCATCGAGAAGGAAGTGCGTGGCAAGAAGGCCGATCCTGCGGTCCTCGAGGCTGCGAACGCCGCGAAGGATGCGCTGGAACGCGGCATCCTGCTTTCGGTGAGTGGCATCGACCTCGCACCGATCAAGGAGCTCGGCCTGCTCACCTCGAAGCCGGTCATCTTCGTCTTCAACGTCGACGAGGCTGTGCTGACGGATGCTGCGCGCAAGGCCGAGCTCGAAGCGCTGGTCGCGCCGGCCAAGGCGATCTTCCTTGACGCGAAAATCGAGTCGGAGCTCATCGACCTCGACCCGGAGGATGCTGCGGAGCTGCTCGCCTCCACTGGCCAAGACGAGTCCGGCCTCGACCAGCTCGCGCGTATCGGCTTCGACACGCTGGGCCTGCAGACCTATCTGACTGCTGGTCCAAAAGAAGCTCGCGCGTGGACGATCCCCAAGGGGTCCAAAGCGCCGCAGGCCGCCGGTGTCATCCATACTGACTTCGAAAAGGGCTTCATCAAGGCCGAGGTCATCTCGTTCGACGACCTCGTCGCTACGGGCTCCGTCGCCGAGGCCCGTGCGAAGGGCAAGGCGCGCCTCGAGGGCAAGGACTACGTCATGCAGGACGGCGACGTGGTGGAATTTCGGTTTGCGCTGTAACCTCTCCACGGAACTTTCTGGGCCGCACCAAGTGTTTCGATCCCGGTACTGGGGCGGATCTCCAAGTCTTGCCCGACGTCCATCTCTGGCTGACTGATTCAGACTTCCTGACCTATCGGGAGCTCGCTCGAACGCGACGGTTCAGCGGCACGCGCCTGTGTCGCGGGTGCGAGCGAGAGGACCAGGAGCGAGGCGCAGATGCCCGCGAGCCCGGCCCATCCGATGACGGGGAGGCGCTCTCCGACGATGACCACGGCCAGGATGGCGGCGATCGCGGGTTCAGTGAGGGTGAGCGTTGTCGCGGCGCTTGGATTGACGCGCGTGAGGCCGTACCCGAAGAGCAGATATCCCAGGAACATCGGGATCAGTGCCATGTAGACCCCGACCATCATGGGCTGGGCGGAAGCGATGAGCGGTGCGCCGGTGAGCAGAAGTACGGGCATCAAGGCAATGCCGCCCAGGCCGAAGACTGCGCCCATCGCTGCCGCGCGTCCGACGCCGCGGTTCATGAGGCGGTGAGCGCTCCACGAGTACATGGCGTAGGTCGCGCCAGCAACCAGACCGAGGATGACGCCGGCGACCGTGGGGAGCGTCTCGCTCGGCGCGTGGTGCATCTTCGCAACGCACAGCACTGTGCTACCCCCGATGCCGAGAACCGATGCGAGCATCCACCAGACGCTGAGCCTGCGTCGCTCGATCACCCGCTCCAGAAGCCCCGAGGCGATCGGCGCAGATCCGAGGGACACGACCGTGCCGACTGCGACGCCAGCCAGATGCATCGAGCTGTAGAAGGCCAGCGGGTAGATCACCACGGCTGCGGCTCCGGCGATCACTGTCCCACGATGCGAAGCCAGCGCGGGACCCTCCCGGCGGAGCGACGGGACGGCGATCGCTGCCTGCAGGATCCCGCCGATGCCAAGCGCGGCCGCGCCCATGGCCAGCGGGCCCACTGTCGGCGCGAAGGTCGCCGCAGTCCCCGTCGTACCCCACAGGAAGGCGGCAGCGAGCACCGCGAAGATGCCGGTCAGGGATCCCCGCCTCACAATGCGGCCAGCATCCGCGATGCGATCGTCCGTGCATGCTCGAGGCGCTCCGGGGTGCCCTCGAGACCTGCCCGTGCGACAGCCCCTTCGAGGAGGAAGCTGAAGTGCTCGGCCAGTTCCAGTGCTTCGGCTTCGGAGACCATGGTTCCCAGGCTCTCGGCGAGAATCCGCTCCACCTGCTCCTTGTGCGCGCCCACGGCTGAGCGGGCGGGGTGTCCGACTGGAAACTCGGCGGCCGCATTGAGTAGCCCGCATCCCCGGAAGCCTTTGCTGTAGACATCGTTCGCGTGGTCGATGTAGGCATCGAACACTGCCAACACGTCGTCTGTCGTCGTGGAGGCCTTCGCTGCACGTGCTTGGTGCAGGCCGAGCCACTCCTTGTGGCGGGCGTCGATATAGGCACTGACGAGCTCTGCCTTGGACGAGAAGTTGTTGTAGAGGCTCTTCTTCGCGACCCCGGCCTCAGAAGTGATCGTGTCGATTCCTGTCGCGTGCACACCGTCCTCGTAGAAGCGTCTCGCCGCAGCACCGAGCAGCCGCTCTCGCGCGGAACCTTGATTCAAATTGCCCTCCGTATGGTAGTTAGGTCAGTCTACCTACTGGTCGAGAGTTGCCTCTACCTCTGAGCGCTTGGATGCATACGAGCGCGGGTGCGAGGTCTCAGAAGTCTGCGCGAGCACGAGAGGTGGATCGACCTTCGCGACTAGGCTGCGGCGAGATGGCATGGCGGGTCCGTGAAGCTGTCCACTCAGAGGTTGGTATGCGCGGCGACGTCGTGGAGTTCCGCTTCAACGTGTGACCGAAGGGGCGAGAACGCGGTCCGTTCCGCTCTTCTTCGGCTCGCGCCGTTGCAAGCGCCTGCGGTACCCTTGGCGTGGCAGCAGACGCTGCCGACTGCACTTCCAGGCGCGGACCGTCTGAAACATCGCGGAGAGGCCTGACTCGCTCAGGACATGTCCGGATGAGGTGCGGCGCATCGTTGCGCCGACTTCACCTGCCGATGCGGGGCATCGGCTGAGGAAAGGACATGACATGGTATCGAAAGACGAGAAGAACCTCGCCCAGGTGCTCGACAAGATCGCGAAGATGGACGAACCGGAGCGGTCACTCGTGCAGCGAGTGCACGAGGTCATCGTGGCTGCCGAGCCCAGGCTGAAGCCGCGGATCTGGTACGGCATGCCCGCCTACGCGCTCTCTGCGAGTACTCCTGCGCTGGTGACGCTGCGCAACGACGAGCGCGTCAACCTCGCTCTCACCGAAAAGGTCGAGCTCGTCCCTGCAGGTGGTTCCGACGGAACGCTGATGCCCGCAGCCTGGTACTTCGAGACCATCGACGAACCCACTGAGAAACGCATCGCCGAGATTGTCCGCTCGGTGACTTCCTGAGCCCCGCGCTCTGACGCGGCTGGGCCTGGCTCGGAACGCGCTTCACTGCGCCGTCCGGGCTGGCTCAGTCGCGTCCTCCGATCAACGGATCCGTGATGGGCTGGATGACCGGAGAGTCCGCTGCGTGAAACGTATAGGTTGCTTCGTGTGGGCATTCGGTGGAGATCCGCTTCAACGTGTGACCTGCCCCGGTCGTTGAGCCAGCGAAACGAGACGAAACGCGGCAACGTAGGCTGGAATCCAGTCACGGCCTGGAGGTGGAGATTGTCGACGATCGCGGGCGATACCGGATTGCGAATCGCTTGAGTGCTCATCTCGTCGTGATCTCCGGCCTTCCCGGTGTCGGAAAGACCAGTGTTGCTGAGATCGCCGCCGCGCTCATGGGCTCACTTCATTTATCCATCGACGCGGTGGAGGAATCGATGCTCGCTTGCGGACTGCCTGCGAGTTGGCGAGTCGGAGTCGCCGCCTACGAAGCAGCCCGCGCAATGGCCGAGTTGAACTTGCACCTCGGTCACAGCGTCGTGGTGGATGCGGTGAACGATAGTGACGAGGCTCGGCAGACCTGGCGGACTGCGGCTTCGCGCACAGGCGGACGGCTCGTCTTCGTGTACCTCGTGATCAAGGACGCAAGAACGCACGAGCAGCGACTCCGCAACAGGGATCGCGGTCTCGTGCATGTCGGCGACCCTACCTGGGCGGACGTTGAGCGGCGTCGTGCCGATTACGCGGCGTGGTCCGATGAGGTCTTGGAGTTCGACACGACAGCACGAACGGCGGATGAGGTCGCAGACGCGCTCGTGTCCTGCCTCGATGCGAAGTAGGGAGAGGTCGGGGCCAGCTGGTGAGATGCCTATCCGTGGCGAAATGCGGTGGAGTTCCGATTTAACGCCTAGCGTTAATGACGGCGTCCGTTTAGAAACGGAGGTGCGGACGATGTCGAACTCGTCGACTACCGCTGAGCGCGACCTGATCGAGCCAGGATTGTCCTGCACGCCAGCGAGGATCGCCGGGTCGGAGTCTGTCGTGCAGTCCTCGACGTGGAACGACGTCTCGTTCGGCACGATGAGCGGGACGGTCAGCACGACCTGCTCGCAGCGATGGTTCTGGACACAAGATCGGACAGTATCGTGGATGTCAGCGACGAACCTGGCACAGCCGGCCGCCACCAGCACCAGAGAAAGACGACTATGACGCAGCAGAGCATTCTTGAGCCGGAAGGCCGCGCAATTCCGTACATCGAAGAAGGCGAGGGCCCCGTCCCATTGGTGCTGATCTCGGGCCGCGCACTCAACGGCGACGGGCTCGGAGTGGTCGCGCACTATCTCGCCGAAGAGGCTGGCTTCCATGTCGTGCGGATCGGCCCTCGTGCCGAAGCAGGCGGTCAGGATCGTGCGGCTACGCTGCGCGAGCGGGTCGAGGATGCTGTCCGGGTGATCGACCACATCGGACTCGATCACACCTGGATCGGAGGCCACGCGTTCGGTGGCACCGCCGCACGCATCTTCGCCGCAGATCACACCGATCGGGTCAACGGCCTGTTGCTGCTCGGCGTCGAGGACGACGAGATTCCGCTGGCGCCGGCCATCCCGGTGCTCATCGTGCAGGCGACGGATGACGCGGTCACGCCGTCGGCCAATGCCGAGGCTCTGCAGTCCACCGCTCCCGAACGCGCGAGCATCAAGACCGTCGACGGCGCCGACCATCTGTTCCCGGCGACGCATCCGATCGAGACCGCCGTCATCATCGAGGAGTACCTCGACTGGGATTGAGGATCACGGCACCGCGCATCCCACCTATGGTTGAAGGGTGTCCCGAAACTCACCTGCATCCCCGGCCCCCGTTCCCGTCGAGCTTCCTCTTGAGCGTCGTCTGGCGGTCGCCGTCGAGCGGTACGGCGAGCAGGTTGTGGTGTCGCGCTCCCTCTCGCTGCTCGCGGGGAACAACGAGGGGTCGGATTTTCTGCTGTTCGTCGGTGGAGAGCATGCGCGTGGCATCTTGGACGGCGCGCCGGTCCTGTATTGGCCAGAGCTCTGGGGCGCGCGCGCGCTTCTGCACGTCTGGGACGACTCGGTCGTCGACGAATCCGCGACCGCGCTTCTGATCAGCACACTGAGCAACCCCGCCTGGCGTGTACGCGAGATGGGCGCGAGGCTCGCCGCCGCACGCGACCTCGACGCGGCATCCGAACTCGCCGACCTGCTCGGCGACGAGGTTCCCCGCGTGCGCGCGGCTGCAGCCAGGGCGTTGGGCGCCATCGGCTCTACAGGAGACATCGACCGCATCCGGGCCTTGCTCAAGGACCCAGAGGTCGAAGTCCGCCGCGGGGCGCAGCAGAGCCTCGACACGTTGCGATCGCGGCTTCCGAAGAGCTGAGAGCGGGTCGCCGCTAGTCCTGACCCGTGGGACGTCTGCGGCCTGACTTGGTCTCGGAGCGCCGATGCTTCTCATCCAGTCGACGACGCCGTGAGCCGTGAGTCGGCTTGGTGGAGCGACGGATGCTGGGTGGCATGACAGCTTCTCGGATGAGAGCGGCCAGGCGTTCCCTCGCTGCGACCCGGTTCTGCCGCTGAGAACGGTGCTCGGCGGCGCTGATCGTGATCACCGTGCCGGCCAGTCTCGAAGCTAACTGATCGATGACGCGCGCGCGTTGAACCTCGCTCAATGCGGTCGTCGTGCCCAGATCGAGACTGAGCTGCACGCGCGAGTCCGTGGTGTTGACGCCCTGCCCACCGGGCCCCGAAGAGCGGGAGAACTGCTCGATCAGTTCGCTCGCCGGAATCGTGAGTCCGCGGGGAGCGCCTGGTCCTGGAGGCACGCGCAGATCATCCACTCCATCATTGTCGCGCAGTCCGGATACTGCGTGATCCGGTGGCAGGATTGGATGATGACCGCAACCCTCGTGGCTCGAGGCGTCGCCGGAGGCTATGGCCACCGCACGCTCTTCGACGAACTCGATCTCACGGTCGCACCCGGTGATGTCGTCGGCGTCGTCGGTGCGAACGGCGCCGGTAAATCCACGCTGCTGCGGTTGCTCGCCGGCATCGACCAGCCGCAGTCCGGCTCTATCGCACTGGCGCCGGCCGATGCGTTCGTCGGATGGCTCCCGCAGGAGCACGAACGCGTCGCAGGAGAGAGCGTTGTCGACTACATCGGTCGCCGTACCGGCTGCACTGCGGCGACGCGAGACATGGATGCCGCGGCACAGGCTCTCGGCGATCCTTCGCTCGCTGCGGACGGCGTCGACCCCGCCGATGCCTATTCATCTGCGCTGGAACGGTGGCTCGCGAGCGGCGCCGCCGACCTCGAGGAGCGCATCCCCGCAGTGCTCGCCGACCTCGGCCTCGTCTTCGAGCGCGCGCGAGCCGAGGACGTGCTCATGACGTCGCTTTCAGGCGGACAGGCTGCTCGTGTCGGCCTGGCAGCACTTCTGCTGTCGCGGTTCGACATCGCGCTGTTGGACGAACCGACGAACGACCTCGACCTCGACGGGCTGGAGCGGCTGGAGGCGTTCGTGCATGGACTCCGTGGCGGCGTCGTGCTCGTCAGCCACGACCGTGAGTTCCTCGCACGCAGCGTGACGCGTGTGTTGGAGCTCGATCTCGCGCAGAACTCGAACCGCCTCTACGGCGGTGGCTACGACGCGTATCTGGAGGAGCGTGCCACGATCCGCCGTCATGCGCGCGAGAAGTACGACGAGTTCGCCGACAAGAAGGCCGATCTCGTCTCTCGCGCCCGTGTGCAGCGCGAGTGGTCGAGCCTGGGCGTGCGCAATGCGATCAAGAAGTCGCCCGACAACGACAAGATCAGGCGCAAGGCATCTGCCGAATCCAGCGAGAAGCAGGCGCAGAAGGTGCGTCAGATGGAGAGCCGGATCGCCCAGCTCGACGAGGTGGAGGAGCCGCGCAAGGAATGGCAGCTCGAGTTCACGATCGGTTCGGCACCGCGTTCCAGCTCAGTGGTCTCGACGCTCAGCAACGCGGTCCTCCGCCAGGGGTCCTTCACATTGGGCCCTGTTTCGCTGCAGGTGAATGCAGGAGAGCGCATCGGCATCACCGGCCCGAACGGCGCGGGAAAGTCCACGTTGCTGCGCGCGCTGCTAGGCCAGCAGCATCCGGATGAAGGCACCGCGAGCCTCGGCGCCAGCATCCGGATCGGAGAGATCGATCAGGCGCGTTCGCTGCTCACCGGTGTCCAACCGCTCGCTGCCGCGTTCGAAGAGCTCGTGCCCGAGATGGCATCCGGCGAGGTGCGCACGCTGCTGGCCAAGTTCGGCCTCAGAGCCGATCATGTCGATCGTGCTGTCGACGAACTCTCACCGGGGGAGCGCACGCGAGCTGCGCTCGCGCTGCTGCAGGCGCGAGGAGTCAACTTGCTCGTACTCGACGAGCCGACGAACCACCTCGACCTGCCGGCCATCGAACAGCTGGAGCAGGCGCTCGAGTCCTATCGGGGAACGCTGCTGCTGGTCACCCACGATCGACGGATGCTCGACACGGTACAGACCGATCGGCGCTGGCGCGTCGAAGCCGGTCAGGTCACGGAGCTGTGAGTTCTCAGCGTCCCTGACGCTTCTTGTACGGCTTCGGCTGACCTTTCACGACCGGTGCGCGACCCCGACCCTTCGACGCTTTCGCCTTTCCGCCGGCCTTCACCGGTTTCTTCGTCTCGGCGGGCGCTGCAGCGACCTGCTTCTGCGCATCGGGAAGCAGCAGCAGCCCCACCGAGGTCAGCCTGGTCTCTCCGTCGCGGGTGACGAGGGGCTGGCCGACTTCTTCCTCGAGCTTGTCGATCGATGAATAGAGCGAAGCGAGCGGGATGCCGAGGTTGTGAGCTGCTCGAGGGAAGTGCAGCTCCTCGGCGACGGCGACGAAACGTCGAAGCAGGGTGATGTTCACTGGAGCCTTCCTTGCCCGCGTCGATCGCGGCCGCTACTCAGCGTACGCGTGCAGGGCGGACTCGGAATCTGGGAACGCATCGGGGGTGGGATGCCGCGGCATCCCACCCCCGTGATTCTCTGCCCGCGCGTCAGGCCTGCTGCGGGAGAATCGTGAAGCTGACGGCGCCCTCGTCATCGACACCGGCATCGAGCACCTTGTCGGAGAGCACCTCAGCGGCGTTCTCTTCCAGGAATACGCGGCTGGCGACACCGTCGATCACGACGTCGGCCGGTTCCGGGGAGGGAACGACGTGAACGGCGAAACGCGCTTCGCCGTTCGGGCCCTGTCCCTCCGCGGTCTGGATACGAAGCCCCGCATCTGCGCTGGCTTCCTCGCGGCCGACGATCGTGGTGACGACGGCATCTGCATTTTCGGTCAGGGTGAGCACAGCGCTCTCCTTCCGGTTGCGGACATGCTCCGGACAGAACATGTCCGGGCCACGATTCCGCACTCATGGGGGCAGGTTCAACCTGGGCGCCGCTATTCGGAGGGTCCTCACATGTTCGCGAGCCCTACGGCGCGGTGCCGCCTTCTTCCCGCAGCCGAGGTTCGGCGCGTCTGCTCGGTCGCACCCCTGCCTTGTCGGCGTAGAACGCCCGGATCCGGTCCATGTCGGCTGCGACATCGCCGGTCAATTCGAGCGTCGGCCCGAGGCCGGTGGTCATCGTCGTGCGATCGACGTAGCCGAGGGTCACCGGCATCCCCGTCTCCCTGGCGATCCGGTAGAAGCCCGACTTCCAGTATTCGTTGTCGCCGCGTGTACCATCCGGCGTCACGACGAGTGCGAACACCTCGCCGGAGCGGACCTGCGAGACGACGTCCGTGACGACGCGGCCGGGGTCTGCCCGATCGACCGGCACGCCGCCGATGCGCCGCATGATCGGGCCGCGCCATCCCGCGAACAGGCTCTTCTTGCCCAGCCAGTGCGCGTCGATGCCGAGTCGCCAGGCGATCGCGATCATGAGCACGAAATCCCAGTTCGAGGTATGCGGCGCTCCGATGAGAATGGTCGGACGCGTCGGAACCTCATCGCCTTTGAGGGTCCACCTGCTGAGCCTCCAGAAGACACGGGCGAGGAATCGTTTCACCTCATAACCGTAGGTCATTCACCTCCGGTCGATGAGCCGCGGCAGGAGTCCCCACAGCGCGAGCACGACCACGGCAATGACGACCAGCACGATCATCGCTGTCGTGCGGTCGACCGTGAAGTCCACGATGAGCGTGGTGACGCCGACACTCAGTAAGCCGATCACGACGAGATCGGCTTGCACCATCCTCGAGGCGAATCGGACGAGTTCAGGCTTGCGGCGCCGACCGAACAGCGAACGATGCATCCCGACGGGTGTCAGCGCGAGCACGGTCGCCAGTGCGGCAAGACAGACGAGTACGACGTACAGCGTGAGCTGCAGATCGTCGAGTTCGGTGAACCGCGGCGCGAAGGCCACCGCGAGCAGAAAGCCGGAGAGCACCTGCGTGCCCGTCTGCATCACCCGCAGCTCCTGCATGAGCTCGTCCCAATTGCGATCCGCGCGCTCGTCAGGTGTCTCGTCGCGGCCGTCGGGCTTCGCATCGATGTTCTTCACGCCCGTCGCGTCGGTTCTCGCGTCAGCAGAGTCGTCCATGATCAGAGTCTTGAGCACTCGTGTCGAAGTGTCCAGAGACTCGTGCGGCGCCATGCTGCGTGCGCGGGCGTAGCATGGAGCCATGAGCATTCGCGAGGTTCCGGAATCGACCCCAGTGGCCGACACGCTTGTCGCTCCTGCCGGACTGAACCTGTTGGGCGACGACAGCGCGGGCGCTTGCTGCGGCGGCTCCTGCTCGATCGCCGAGTAAGTACCGCCGAACAAGCTCCCTGAACGGCGGTCAGTGACCGCCGTGGATTCCGTCGCCCACATCGTCCGCGGGCTTGCGGATGAACGAGCTCAACGCCACGGATCCCAGCGAGATGATGGCAGCGATCAGGAACGCCGTGCGTGCACCAGGGGCACCGGCAGCGGCCGTCGACAGTCCTTCGGCCTCACCCGCGTGGAGGATCGACGAGTAGGTCACCGTCAGCAACGCGACGCCGGCGGCGCCGGCGACCTGCTGGATCGTGTTCAGAACAGCGGAACCGTGCGAGTACAGATGACGCCGCAGTGATCCCAGCGACGCGGAGAACAACGGCGTGAACGACATCGCGAGGCCCACTGACATGAAGGTCTGCGAGATCACGAGCAGCCACCACGGGGTCTGCTCGCCGACCGTGGCATAGAAGAACAGCGCAGCCGACACCAGGATGGTTCCGGGGATGAGCAGTGTGCGTGTGCCGCGGGCGTCGTAGACGCGACCCATGATCGGGCCGAGCAGCCCCATCAGAATCGATCCGGGGAGCAGTATCAAGCCGGCCTGCAGCGCATCGAGACCAGCCACGTTCTGCAGGTACTGCGGCAGCAGAGTCAGCGTTCCGAACATCGACAGCGCCAGGATGCCCATGACGATGACGGCGATCGTGTAGTTGCCGGCGCGGAACACGCGCAGGTCGAGCAGCGCGTCATCGATGCGCTGCAGCACGAGCTGCCGCCACACGAACAGCCCGAGCGCAATGCCGCCCACGATCAGCGCGATGACACCGATCGTCGCGCCGTTCGACTCGACATCGCCGCCGAACTGGCTGAGACCGTACACGACGCCACCGAAGCCGAACGCCGACAGCACGATCGACAGCACATCGACCGGAGCATCCTTCGTCTCGCCGAGGTTCGTCATCCACTTCGCGCCCATGGCGAGCGCGACGAGCGCGATCGGTAGGATGATCGCGAACAGCCAGCGCCAGTTCAGCGTCTCGAGAACCGCACCGGCGAGGGTCGGGCCGATCGCGGGAGCAAGTGAGATGACGAGACCGACGCGGCCCATCATCCGGCCACGCGACTGCGGCGGGACGACGTTCATCATGGTCGTCATGAGCAGCGGCATCATGATGCCGGTGCCACCGGCCTGAATGACACGGCCGAGCAGGAGCACCGGGAAACCGGGCGCGATGAGGCAGACCAGAGTCCCGAGGGAGAACGCCGTCATCGCGGCGATGAACACCTGCCGCGTGGTGAAGCGCTGCAGCAGGAATCCCGTCGTGGGGATCACGATCGCCATCGTGAGCATGAACGCGCTCGTGAGCCACTGGCCGAGCTCCGGCGGGATGCCGAGATCCCTGTTCAGGTGCGGGATAGCGATCCCCATCGTCGTCTCGTTGAGGATCGCGACGAAGGCAGCCACGAGCAGCAGCCAGATGACGCGCATGTCCGAGCGTGCGATGAAGGGTTCCGGCTTCACGGACTTCACGGTGGGAACCGAACCGGTGGATGTGGTGGCCAAAGCGTCTCCTCAGTGGATGGGGGTGGCGGAAGGCCGACGACGGAGCCCAAGATGCGGCACCCACTCGTGGACAACGAAACATGGTAACGCAGTCTCGCGATACGGCATTCCCGGTCCGGCGAATTTATTCGGAGATAGGCTGACCGCATGAGCATGGGTGGCGGGCGCGGCGGTGGAGGCGGCTTCCGCGGCCTTGACGAAGCAGCGCAGAAGCGCCTGAACGCCGAGGCTCCGCGGATCACCGGACTCGGACAGCGAGTGGTCGGTCTGTTCCGTCCTTACCTCGCGCGCATCGTCTTCACCGGCATCCTCGTCGTCGCCGGAGCCGGGATCGCCGTCATCCCACCGCTGATCGTGCAACGCATCTTCGATGACGCGCTCTTCCCTGTCGACGGAGGCGGTCCCGAGATCGGCCTGCTCATCCGCCTCGTCGTGATCATGGTCGCCCTCTTCCTGCTCTCCGCCGGACTCGGCGTTGGCCAGACATGGCTCACCTCGACCGTGGGCAACAGCGTCACCGGCGACCTGCGCGTGCGGCTGTTCGAACATCTGCAGGCGATGGAGCTGGGGTTCTTCACCCGTACCAAGACGGGCGTCATCCAGTCCCGCCTTCAGAACGACGTCGGCGGCGTCTCCGGTGTGCTCACGAACACCGTCACCAGCATCCTGGGCAACGTCGTCACGGTGATCGCCTCGCTCGTCGCGATGATCCTGATCGACTGGCGGCTCACCCTCATCGCGGTCGTGCTGATGCCGTTCCTCATCATCGTGCAGCGCAAGGTCGGCCAGGTGCGCGCGCGCATCGCGGGGGAGACGCAGGAGTCGCTGAGCGAGCTCACCTCGATCACCCAGGAGACACTGAGCGTCTCGGGCATGCTGCTGTCGAAGTCGTTCAACCGTCAGCGTGCGGAGTCGCAGCGGTATCAGCGTGAGAACCGCAATCAGGTGAAGCTGCAGGTCAGGCGCGCGATGAGCGGTCAGGGCTTCTTCGCCGTCGTGCAGGTGCTGATGGCATCGGTACCTGCGGTCATCTACCTCGTCTCCGGTTACCTGATCGCCGGCGGGGCTGGGGCAGTCACCGCGGGCACCGTGGTCGCCTTCACGACCGTGCAGGCCCGGCTGCTCCAGCCGCTGATGGGCCTGATGCGCGTCTCACTGGATCTGCAGACCTCGCAGGCGCTGTTCGCGCGCATCTTCGAGTACCTCGATCTGGTCCCGGAGATAGAGGATGCCGCGGATGCGATCACGGTCGATGAGGCGCCCGGACCTCTGGGACGGGTCGAGTTCGACGAGGTCGTCTTCCGATACCCGGATGCCGCGGCCGACACCCGGCCGACGCTGCAGGGCATCTCATTCGTCGCGGAACCCGGGCAGCACGTGGCGTTCGTGGGGCCGTCGGGTGCCGGGAAGACGACGATCCTGTATCTTGCTCCGCGGCTGTATGAGGCGCACGGCGGTGCGGTGCTGTTCGCAGGAGCCGATGTGCGCACGCTGACGCAGGAGTCGATCATCGACAATGTCGGCATCGTGTCGCAGGAGACCTATCTCTTCCACGCCACGATCCGTGAGAACCTCATGTACGCCAAGCCGGATGCCTCGGAGGACGAAGTCATCGCGGCGTGCACGGCCGCGAACATCCACCACATCATCGCCGGGTTCGAGCACGGCTACGACACCATCGTCGGTGAGCGGGGCTACCGGCTCTCGGGCGGCGAGAAGCAGCGCATCGCGATCGCCAGAGTGCTGCTCAAGGACCCTCCGGTGCTGCTGCTCGATGAGGCGACTTCGGCGCTCGACACCGTGTCCGAGCGGGTTGTGCAGGAGGCGCTCGACGAGGCGGCCCGAGGGAGGACGACCATCTCCATCGCGCACCGGCTCTCCACCGTCATGGGCGCCGATGTGATCCATGTGCTTGAGGCAGGGCAGATCGTCGAGTCGGGAACGCACGCCGAACTGCTGGCCAAGGGCGGGCTGTACGCAGAGCTCGCAGCGCAGCAGGTCGCGGCATCCCGAGTGCTCGAGACGGAGGCGATCGTGGAGAACGCGATCGGCGGCGGGGTAGCGGCGGCGTTCGCGGAGCGGCGGGCAGATCGAGCGCCGGACGACTCCGCCGGTGCCGATGCCGTGGCCGCGCTCACCGCACCGGTGCCGTTGCTCGACGGGCAGGGCGCGGACCAGCGGGTGTACCCCGCGGAGGGTTAGAACGCCGCCCGCTCAGTGCGCGGACATTCCGCCGTCGACGAACAGGGAGTGGCCGGTCACATAGGCGGAACCGGCGCCGGCGAGGAAGACTGCGGCACCGGCGAAGTCCGCGGGCAGGCCGTTGCGGCCGATCATCGTCCGCGCGGCGAGGGCGGCGACCTGCTGCGGATCCTCCTGCAGGCGGGCGTTCAACGGCGTGAGCACGAATCCGGGAACGAGCGTGTTGCTGGTGACGCCGTGCGGGCCCCATGCCTCGGCCTCCGAGCGCATGAGGGACTCCACTGCGCCCTTCGAGGCGCCATAGATGCCGCTGCCGACGAACGCACGGTGCGCCTGCTGCGAGCTGATGTGGATCAGACGTCCGTACCCGCGTTCTGCCATGCTCTGCGCATAGCGCTGTCCGAGCAGGAACGGTGCCAACGCATTCACCGTCATCGTGGCGTCCCAATCGCTCTCGGTGATCTCCGCGTAGGGCGGGCGGATGTTGATGCCTGCGGAATTCACCAGGATGTCGGGTTCTCCGAAAGGCTCGGTTGCGGCCTCGGCGACCGCGCGGATGCCGTCGCGAGTGGCGAGGTCGCCGACGACGCCGGCAGCGCGGCATCCGGCATCCTCCAGTTCGCGCACGGTCTCCTCGATGCGCTCGCCGCCGCGGGCGACGATCACGACGGATGCTCCGGATCGCGCGAGTGCGGTTGCGATGCCGCGGCCGATGCCGGAGCTGCCGCCTGTCACCACGGCGGTGCGCCCCTGGAGCGAGAAGAGCTCGGCGATGTAGTCGTTCACTGTGTCAGGACCTCCGTATGGTCTTTCTCGCGCTCACCAGGCCAGTGCGGCCGCGATGTTGGCATCGGGGTGCACTCCTGCGAACTCCGGCAGGGCGCGCAGCTCGCCGAGGAACGCCGTCACCTCGGCCGCGTACGCCGGGTCGGGATGGCTGCTGGCGATCTCGTGCAGGGGCGGCAGGTCCATGGCGAGGATGAGGTCGAGCCTGGCGATGGCGGCCGCCGCCGCACCCGCCTCGTGCAGCACGCGGATGCCGCCGCGGAGGGCGGCGAGATAGTCCCGCAGCACCGGTAGGCTCGCCTTGCCCTGGGTGATCGACGTGCCATCTGCCCTGATGCGCCAGTGTGCGACGACGTCGGGTATCACGTCGAACGCCACCGCACGGGTGTACATCTGTTGCGCGACGGTCTGATCTTCGTACGTGACGCCCTCGGGGAAGCGCAGATCGTTCCAGAAGTCCGTACGGCTGATCTTCGACCACGCGACGATGTTGCCCGATGCTCGCGGATGCTCGAGGATCGTCGTGCGCAGACGCTGGGGATCAGTCGCGGCGGCCGTCCACGGTTGCACGCGGCCTGTCACGTAGACATCACCCTGCAGGCGTGAGCGCACGTAGGCGCCGGCGACGAAATCGCTGCCGGTCTCGTCGAGCGTGCCCGTGAGCCGTGCAAGCGCCGTCGGAGTCAGCTCGTCGTCACCGTCGAGGAAGCCGAGGTATTCGGTCTCGACGCGGCCGAGCCCGATGTTCCGGGCGGCGCCCAAGCCGCGGGACGCCTCGTGCCGGACGAAGGCGAATCGAGAGTCGGATGCCGCGGCAGTCGCGAAGATCTCCGCGGTGGCATCCGTCGATCCGTCGTCGATGAGGATGGCTCGCCAGCGCGGCTCGGTCTGCACCAGCAGTGACGCGATCGCGGCGGGGGCGAACTCCTCGATGTCTCGACCGGGGACGATCAGTGTCACGATCGGGTCGGGGGCGTTCAGCACCCCTCGAGTCTACGGCTCGGTTATGAACCGGATACCGCGGCGACCGCGGCAGTGACCAGCGCTGCGAGCTGCTCAGGGGCTTCGTCGGGTAGGACATCCCGTCCGAACGTGAACCGCACCGAGGTCTGCGCCACCTCCGGTGCGATTCCGCACGCCAGCAGCACATGCGATGGCTCGTCGCTTCCCGCCGCGCACGCCGACCCGCTGGATGAGATCACGCCCCGCCGCTCCAGCTCCAGCAGAACCGCCTCGCCGCTCGTCCCGGCGAATGTGAAGCTCGCTGTTCCGGGGAGGCGGTTCACGGCGTCGCCGGTGAGTGCTGCCTGCGGCACTGCCGTGAGGACCCCGGCGACGAACCGTGCCGTCTGTGCGCCGACACGAGCGGTGGCTGACTCTCGCTCCGCTTCGGCCAGCTCGAGTGCCACGGCCAGCGCGACCGCGCCAGCCACGTTCTCAGTGCCGGACCGGCGTCCGCGTTCCTGCCCGCCACCGTGCAGCAGCGGTTCCAGCGGAACACGTCCGCGCACCACCAATGCGCCGATGCCTTTGGGAGCTCCGAGCTTGTGTCCCGCGATCGAGATCGCGTCGACGCCGAGACCGGTGAGCGGCAACCAGCCGGCCGATTGCACTGCGTCGAGGTGCAGGGGGATCCCGGCGGCTGCGGTCACTGCGGCGATGGATGCGGCATCCTGCACCGTTCCGATCTCGTTGTTCGCATGTCCGAGGGAGACCAGCGCCGTATCGTCGCGAAGGGCGTCGGACACCGCATCCGCGCTGACGCGCCCCTCACCGGTGACCGGCAGGTACGTCACCTCGACGCCGTGGAATCGACGCAGGAATTCTGCGGACTCGAGGATCGACTCGTGTTCGATCGGCGACGTCACGAGGTGGCGGCGACCGCGCGCAAGCGCCGCGAGCACGATGCCCTTCACCGCGAGGTTGTCGGCCTCTGTGCCGCCGGCGGTGAAGATCACGTCGCCCGCGCGCATGCCCAGCACCCGGGCGACCCGCGCTCTGGCGTCGTCCAGTGCGCTCGCTGCGGCCTCGCCCGCGGTGTGATGACTCGACGGATTGCCGAACACCCCCGTCAGGTAGGGCCGCATGGCCTCCAGCACCTCCGGACGCACCGGGGATGTGGCGGCGTGATCGAGATAGAGCATCAGACGATCCGCACGTCCAGCCCGAGATCCAGCGCGCGCGCCGAGTGGGTGAGTGCACCGACGGAGATGACGTCGACGCCGGTCTCGGCGATGCCCCGCACGGTGTCGAGATTCACGCCCCCGGATGCCTCGACCGTCGCCCTATCGTCGATAAGGGCGACACCGGCACGCAGATCCTCGAGCGAGAAGTTGTCGAGCAGCACGGTGTGCGCACCTCCGGCGAGCACGGCCTCGATCTGATCGAGCCGGTCGACTTCGACGACGACATGCGCGGTGTGCGGCAGTCGGGACAGCGCCTCGCGCAGTGCCGTCGCGAGATCGGCCCCTGTGCGCTGGAGAACCGCGAGGTGATTGTCCTTGGCCATCACAGCATCCGACAGCGAATAGCGGTGATTGCTGCCGCCGCCGGAAACAACGGCGTGCCTCTCGAACGCGCGCAGCCCAGGCGTCGTCTTGCGCGTATCGGCGATGCGGGCACCGGTTCCCTCGACGGCCTTGACGTACTGCGCGGTCAGCGTCGCGATCCCGCTCATCCGCTGCGTGAAGTTGAGTGCCACGCGCTCGGCGGTGAGGATGCTGCGAGCTGAGCCGGACACGGACGCGAGCACATCGCCTGGAGCGAACTCGTCGCCCTCGCCGACGTGCAGATCGATCGTGAGCGTCGGATCAGTCAGGCTGAAGGCTGCAGTGAAGACGTCGCCGCCGCTGAAGACGCCGTGCTCGCGGGCCGTGAGGTCTGCGGTCGCGGTCGCGTCGGCAGGAAGCAGCGTCGCGCTGGTGAGGTCGCCCCACGGGGCGTCCTCCTCGAGAGCTGCTCCGACGATGCGGGTGAGGGCGGCTGCGGTGAGCATCAGGCTCCGATCAGGGCGGGGGCGACGGTCAGGTGGTGAGCGCCGACCGATTCGGTGCGGGTGAGGGCGGCGGATGCCGTGGCTTCGGCGATCAGCAGGAGGTTCGCGTCCTCGTGCTCGGCGAGGGTGGCAGGTACGGGCCCCGCGGCGCGCAACGCGCGGATCGTGCCGAGCGCCTCCGCGAGACCGGCTTGGGTGCGCAGGAGCCCGACGTGGTCCCACATCAGCTGCTGGAGTTGTTCGCGGGAGAACTGCTCGTTCAGGTCGCGCTTTCTGTCGCTTTGAGCGGCGGAAAGCGACAGAAAGTGCGACCTGAACGGGAGAGCAGCGCGAGTGGGCGCGCCAAGCGCCGCGGCGGCACGCGCCCCGAACACCGCGCCCTCGAGCAGCGAGTTCGACGCCAGGCGGTTCGCGCCGTGCACACCGGTGCGCGCGATCTCGCCGGCCGCGAACAGCCCCGGCAGCGACGAGCGCCCGTCGAGATCCGTGGCGATCCCGCCCATCAGATAGTGTGCGGCGGGTGTCACGGGAATGGGTTCGCGCGCCCAGTCGAATCCTCGCTCGCGCGTGACCCTGTCGATCGTGGGGAAACGCGCGGAGAGCCGCTCGGCGCCGAGCATCGTCGCGTCCAGCTGCACGGGTCGGCCCTGCGCTGCCGCCTGTCTGGCGATCGCACGAGAGACGATGTCGCGAGGCGCGAGTTCGCCATCCGGATGGCTGTCGAATACGAACCGTCGACCTTCGTCGTCGAGCAGCGTCGCGCCCTCCCCGCGCACGGCTTCGGAGATGAGGAACGCGGGCCGGGCCGCGAGCACCGTCGGATGGAACTGCACGAACTCCAGATCCGTCACGGCAGCACCAGCGCGCAGCGCCGCGGCGATACCGTCGCCGGTCGCGCCGAGTGGATTGGTCGTGTGGGCGTACAGCTGGCCGGCGCCGCCGGTCGCGAGGATCACGGCGTCTGCTTCGAGGTCGACGAGCCCGCCATGGCGCAGCATCCGGATGCCGTGAACGCGGCCGCCGTCGACAACGAGATCGACCAGGAAGGCGTGCTCGATGACCTCGATCGCGGCCTGTCGCACCTGGGCGACCAGGGCACGGGAGATCTCCGCGCCCGTGGCGTCACCGCCGGCGTGCACGATGCGCGCGTGGCTGTGCGCCGCCTCGCGGCCGAGGAGCAGCGAGCCGTCTGGTGCACGATCGAACGCCACTCCGCGGGCGATCAGCTCGGCGATGCGCACCGCGCCGTCCTGAACCAGCACGTCGACCGCCGCGGCGTCCGCGAGACCGGCGCCGGCGCTGAGCGTGTCGGAGGCGTGCACGGTCGGGGAATCGCCCGGTCCGTAGACCCCTGCAACGCCGCCCTGAGCCAGGGGAGTGCAGCCGCCTCCCAGCGCGCCCTTCGTCACGAGCGTCACGATGTGCCCGTCCTCCGACGCGTGCAGCGCCGCGGTGAGGCCGGCGATCCCGGAGCCGAAGACGACGATGTTCATGCGCGCGGCTTCGCTGCCAGCATCCGCTCCAGCGCGACACGTGCAGGAGCGGCCACGTCTCCGGAGACCTGGATGCGGTTCGGGGTGCGACCGGCGACGAGTTCCTCAAGCACCCAGGCCAGGTAGCCGGGGTGGATGCGGTACATCGTCGAGCACGGGCAGACCACAGGATCCAGGCAGAAGATCTCGTGCTGCGGGTACTGAGCCGCGAGA
Organism: Microbacterium sp. AK031; assembly: GCF_024807145.1. Taxonomy (GTDB): domain Bacteria; phylum Actinomycetota; class Actinomycetes; order Actinomycetales; family Microbacteriaceae; genus Microbacterium. Next base: position 298,444 of record NZ_JANUCA010000001.1, read on the forward strand.
CGTCTGACGAGGTTGATCTCGGTGCCGATCGCGAAAGTGGTCGGCTCGGTGGCGCCGTCGATCGCCCGACGGATGTAGTCGGTGGATCCGGCCTCGTCTGCGGCGTCGACGACCTCCATCGGGCACTCGGGATGCACGATCACGCGCACGCCGGGGTGTTCAGCACGTGCCTGGTCGATCTGCGCGACCGTGAAGCGGCGGTGCACCGAGCAGAAGCCGTGCCAGAGGATCACACGCGAGTCGACGAGCTGCTCCGCGGAAGACCCGCCGAGCGGACGCCGAGGGTTCCACATCGGCATCCGGTCCAGAGCCACGCCCATGGCTTTGGCGGTGTTGCGTCCGAGGTGCTGGTCGGGGAAGAACAGCACGCGATGGCCGCGCTCGAACGCCCACTCGAGCACGGTCTCGGCGTTCGACGAGGTGCAGACGATTCCGCCGTGGCGGCCGACGAATCCCTTGATCGCGGCGGAGGAGTTCATGTAGGTGACCGGGATCGCCGGCACTCGGCCGGTGTCATCTGCCACGTCGAGCGGACCGAGCACATCGGCAAGCTGCTCCCAGCACTCCTCGACCTGGTCGATGTCGGCCATGTCTGCCATGGAGCAGCCGGCGGCGAGATTCGGCAGGATCACCGACTGCTCCGGCCGAGACAGCAGATCGGCGGTCTCGGCCATGAAGTGCACGCCGCAGAAGACGATCGCCTCTGCCTCCGGACGTTCGAGCGCGGCGTTCGCGAGCTGGAACGAGTCGCCGACGTAGTCGGCGTGCTGCACCACCTCTTCGCGCTGGTAGAAGTGCCCGAGCACGACGACGCGATCGCCGAGGGTCGCCTTCGCGGCGCGGACGCGTGCGTCGAGCTCATCCTCGTCGGCCTCGCGATATTCGACGGGCAACTCGCCCTGGCGTGGAGCGCCGGTGGGGATGACATCGCCCATGGACGAGCCAGGGCCGTAGCCGGGACGAGTGTCGAAGGTCCACGGACCCTCTGCGAGGTCGGTGGTGCACGTGGCGTCGGTCGAGGCGCCGCCGACGATCGCCTGGATGGCGTGATCGACGGACGGGTCGGTGTGCGGGGGATCAATGAGCTGGGGGAATGGCAGGATGGTCATCGGGTCCTCTTCTCCTCGACGGCGAGCGGGCCACGATCGGCCAGCTCGACGGCGTCGTCGTATCGGTACAGCCGGGCGGGGCGGTGGTTGCCGGTGCGGAACTCCTCGGTCGGCAGCAGCGTCCCCGACGTCTCGACCTGGCGGCGGAAGTTCGCGGGGTCCAGGCGCTTGCCGAGGATCGCCTCGTATGCCTCGCGCAGGTCGGCGAGCGTGAAGGTCGGGGGCAGGAATCCGTGCGCGACGCGGCTGTATCCGACCTTGTTGCGCAGTCGCCACAGGGCGTAATCGATGATCTGCGTGTGGTCGAAGGCCATTGAGGGCAGCCCTGCGGCCCCGAACCACTCCACGTTCTCCGGGGCGAGACCGGATGCGACGTGCGCGGCGCTCTGCGCATCGACCTCGTCCGAGCGCAACAGCGCCCAGTACACGATCGAGACGACGCGGCTCGGGGAGCGATCGACGGCGCCGAACGCGTAGAGCTGCTCGAGGTAGCTGGGGGAGAGGCCGGTGGTCTCATGCAGAGTGCGCGCCGCGGCGTTTTCAAGGCTCTCGTCCGGTTCGAGCCAACCGCCCGGCAGCGCCCAATCGCCCTGGTGGGGATCGCGCGTGCGGAGCACCAGCGGCAACGCGAGCGATGGCAGTTCATCGCCCGGCGCGCGCCGCAGCGTCAGGATCACTGTCGACACGGCGACGCGGATGTCGGGTTCCCGAGTTCTGGTCATTATGACTCTAACCTCCTCTGTTCGATCTTAGTGTCACATTGACACGAAGGTCAACATCGTGACGCTCGTGTGACGGGGAACCGCGAGCTTCGGGGTGCGAGGCGGCATCGATCCGGCACGCTAAGCTGTCTTCATAACTGAAGACAGGCCCCACGACCCGTGCGGGAGAGCCCCGGTGAATGCGACCGGGCACCGAAGGAGCAAGTCTCCCCGCCAATCTCTCAGGTACCGCGTACCGCGCCGGTCAGGCCACTCTGAAAAGCGATGCTCATGCATCCGCCGACGGTGAAAACCCCTGCATGCAAGCGAGGGGTGAAACTCTCAGGCCGATGACAGAGGGGGAGTTCTCGGATACCGTGCATTCCGTACGGCATCCTTCCGATCATCACGGGAGAGCTCCATGACAGAGGCCCGCTTCACTCCGTTGCGCGAGCGGCATGAGTCGCTCGGCGCGTCCTTCACCGACTTCGGCGGCTGGCAGATGCCGGTGCGCTACACATCAGATCTCGCCGAGCATCACGCCGTGCGCCAGTCCGCCGGGCTGTTCGACATCTCGCACATGGCCGAATTCACTGTCGAGGGCGCGGACGCCGCGTCCTACCTGGACTTCGCGCTCGCCGGACGTCTTTCGACCATGACAGCCGGAAAGGCGAAGTACTCGCTGCTGCTCGCGGAAGACGGCGGCATCATCGACGATGTGATCGTCTACCGGCTCGCCGAGGATCGCTATCTGATCATCTCCAACGCCGGCAATCGGGATGCGGTCGCCGCCGCGCTCGCGCAGCGCGTCGGCGAGCGTGCCACCTCGGTGGAGGACGTCTCCGACGCCCATGCGCTCATCGCGGTGCAGGGCCCGGCATCCGAAGCGATCGTCTCGGCGACCGAAGGAATCACAGATGTCAGCACGGCGTGGGACGAGCAGAAGTACTACGCGTGGGCGGACGCCCTCTTCGACGGCGCACCGCTGCTGATCGCGCGCACCGGCTACACGGGCGAGGACGGTTTCGAACTGCTCGTCCGCAGCGAGGATGCCGCAGCGCTCTGGGACGCGGTTCTCGCAGCAGGCGAGTCGCACGGCATCGTCCCCGCTGGCCTCGCTGCGCGCGACACGCTCCGCCTCGAAGCGGGCATGCCGCTGTACGGGCACGAGCTCTCACTCACGACGAAGCCCGCCCAGGCCGGCCTCGGCCGGGTCGTGGCATCCGACAAGGATGCGTTCGTCGGCAAGGACGCCGTGGTGCCCACTGACGGTGCGCGCGTGCTCGTCGGGCTCTCTGCCGACGGCAAGAGGGCCGGACGCGCCGGCTACGCCGTCGTCGCCGAGGATGGCGCCGTGCTCGGCGAGGTCACGAGCGGGGCGCTCAGCCCGACACTCGGCCACCCGATCGCGATGGCCTACATCGATCCCGCTTCCGCAGAAGCGGGAACAACCGTATTCCTGGATGTGCGGGGCACGAAGATCCCCGCGACCGTGACCGCTCTGCCTTTCTACCGGAGGACGAAATGACCGATCTGAACGCACTCGCCTACACCGAAGAGCACGAGTGGCTCAACATCGCCGACGGTGTCGCCACCATCGGCATCACGGACTTCGCCGCCGAGAAGCTCGGTGATGTCGTCTTCGTCGAACTCCCCACGGTCGGCACCGAGATCGCTGCGGGCGCTGTCGTCGGTGAGATCGAATCGACCAAGTCGGTGGGAGAGCTCTACGCTCCCGTCGCCGGCACCGTGGTCGAGATCAACGATGCGGCGGTCGATGACCCGTCACTCGTCAATGCCGCGCCCTTCGAGGGCGGCTGGCTCATCAAGGTGTCCATCGCGGACGGTGCGGCAGACGGGCTGCTCGACCGTGCCGCGTACGTCGTGCTGACAGAGGGTTGATACCGCAGTGACATCCTTTTCCGATCGGCACATCGGGACGACCGCAGAGACCCAGCATGTCATGCTGGATGCCCTCGGCATCGACACGTCCGATCCCTCCACATCGCTCGAGACGCTGATGCGCGGCGCAGTGCCGGCATCGATTCTCGCCGATCCCTCCGCGACCTCGATCATCCCGCCGGCCGCCACCGAAGCCGAGGCGCTCGCCGAGTTGCGCGCGTTCGCCTCCCACAACCGCGTGAACAGGTCGATGATCGGCCTCGGGTACTACGGCACTCTCACACCCAGTGTGATCCAGCGCAACGTGCTCGAGAATCCGTCCTGGTACACGGCCTACACGCCGTACCAGCCCGAGATCTCGCAGGGACGCCTCGAGGCGCTGATCAACTTTCAGACGATGGTCGCGGACCTCACCGGCCTGTCGACGGCGAACGCCTCGATGCTCGACGAGTCCACGGCCGTCGCCGAGGGGATGCTGCTGGCCAGGCGCGCCTCGAAGGCGAAGTCCGCGGCGTTCGTCGTGGATGCCGGGGCGTTCCCGCAGACCAAGGCGCTGCTCTCCACGCGCGCTGCAGCTCTCGGCATCGAACTCGTCGAACGTGATCTCGCCGGAGGCGAGGCGCTGCCGGAGGAGCTCTTCGGCGTGTTCGTGCAGTATCCCGCAGCATCCGGTCTCGTCTGGGACCCGAGTGCAGTGATCGATGCCGCGCACGTCGCCGGCGGCCTCGCCGTCGTCGCAGCCGACCTGCTGGCGCTGACGCTGATCTCATCGCCCGGCTCGCTCGGCGCCGACGTCGCGGTCGGCACGACGCAGCGGTTCGGCGTGCCGATGGGCTTCGGTGGTCCGCACGCGGGCTACATGGCCGTGCGTCAGGGCCTGGAGCGACAGCTTCCCGGGCGCCTCGTCGGCGTCTCGGTGGATGCCGATGGCAAGCCGGCCTACCGGCTCTCGCTGCAGACACGCGAGCAGCACATCCGCCGCGAGAAGGCGACGAGCAACATCTGCACGGCGCAGGTGCTGCTCGCCGTCATGGCGGCGATGTACGCGGTGTATCACGGCCCCGACGGCCTGCGTCAGATCGCCGGTGATGTCGCATCCAAGGCGTCGCTGCTTCGGAGCCGGCTGGTGGAGGCCGGCGTCGACGTCGTACATGATGCGTTCTTCGACACGCTCACGGTGCGTGCAGCGGACGCCTCCGACCTCGTTGCACGCGCGCATGACGAACTCGGCATCCTGCTGCACCTCGCAGGCGAGGACACGATCGCGATATCGGTGGACGAGACGACCACGTCTGCAGAACTGGACGCCGTCACGTCCCTGTTCGGTGCGGAGATTTCCGCCTTCGGCCCGCTTCGGGACGAAGCCTGCAGCGCACTGCCGCAGGAGCTGATGCGTGCCGACGAGTACCTCACCCACCCGGTCTTCCACGTGCATCACAGCGAAACCGCGATGATGCGTTACCTGAAGAGCCTCGCCGACCGCGACTATGCGCTGGATCGCGGCATGATCCCCCTGGGCTCGTGCACCATGAAGCTCAACGCGGCGACCGAGATGGCCTCGATCACCTGGCCCGAGTTCGCACAGATCCACCCGTTCGCACCGGAATCCGACGTCGGGGGATACCTCGACATGATCGACCAGCTCGAGAGCTGGCTCGCCGAGGTCACCGGCTACGACGCCGTCTCCCTGCAGCCGAACGCCGGTTCGCAGGGCGAGCTCGCCGGTCTTCTCGCGATCCGCGGCTACCACCTCGCGAACGGAGACGAGCACCGCACGGTGTGCCTGATCCCGTCGTCAGCGCACGGCACGAACGCGGCATCAGCGGTACTCGCGGGCATGAAAGTCGTCGTCGTCGCGTGCGACGAGCTCGGCAACGTCGATCTTGAAGACCTGCGCGCGAAGATCGCTGCGCATGCCGACGAGATCGCGGCTCTCATGATCACGTACCCGTCCACGCACGGCGTGTACGAGCACGACGTCGTGGAGATCACGACTGCGGTGCATGACGCCGGCGGGCAGGTGTATGTCGACGGCGCGAACCTCAACGCACTGCTCGGCTATGCACGTTTCGGCGATCTCGGCGGCGACGTCTCGCACCTGAACCTGCACAAGACCTTCGCGATCCCGCACGGCGGCGGCGGCCCCGGCATCGGCCCGGTGGCGGCCAAAGCGCACCTCGCGCCGCATCTGCCCTCCCACCCACTGGCGCAGCGCCGGACGTACGCCGGAGGGTACGAGTTCACCGGTGGACCGGTTTCGGCAGCGCCATACGGCTCGGCGGGCATCCTGCCGATCTCGTGGTCGTACGTGCGGATGATGGGCGCCGACGGTCTGCGGGATGCGACCGCAGCAGCAGTGCTGTCGGCGAACTACATCGCCGCACGGCTGCGCGATCATTACCCGGTGCTATACACGGGGGAGAACGATCGGGTGGCGCACGAGTGCATCCTGGATCTTCGTCCGCTGAAGGAAGCCACTGGCATCACCGTCGACGACGTCGCCAAACGACTCATCGACTACGGATTCCACGCACCGACCATGTCGTTCCCCGTCCCGGGCACTCTCATGGTCGAGCCGACCGAGTCGGAGGACCTCGGCGAGATCGATCGTTTCATCGAGGCGATGATCATGATCAAGTCCGAGGCGGATGCCGTGGCATCCGGTCGCTGGCCTGCCGATGACAACCCGCTCGTGCACGCCCCGCACACCGCCGTCTCCCTGATCGCGGGGGAGTGGAGCCACGCTTACACCCGCGAGGATGCGGCATATCCGGTGCATTCGCTCGTCGCAGGGAAGTACTGGCCGCCGGTACGCCGCATCGATCAGGCGTACGGCGACCGCAATCTGGTGTGCGCGTGCCCGCCGGTCGAGGCGTTCGCATAGCACGTCTGGATGTTGCGACAAGGTCACCACTCAGTAACGGTTGATTAACACAGGGGCTCAAAGTGCTTGCGCGCGGTTAGTCTCAACTCATCTGCGACCCGAACGCGGGACGCACTTGCACCTGTCCACAGGAGGACATAGACATGAAGCGAAACAAGATCACCCTGGCCGGGGTCGGTCTGCTCTCCGCCAGCGCCCTTGTGCTGGTCGGTTGCGCAGGCTCGAACAACTCCGGCGACGAAGGCGAAGCCGTCGAAGGCGACGCTTCGGCGATCATCACGGTGAACGGCTCCGAGCCGCAGAACCCCCTGATCCCGACCAACACGAACGAGGTCGGCGGCGGCAAGATCCTCGACGCGATGTTCGCAGGGCTCATCGGCTACGCAGCCGACGGCGCGGTGTTCAACGACGTCGCCGAGGAGATCACGGTCGAGGACCCGCAGAACCTGACTGTCAAGATCCGTGAGGGTCTGACCTTCACCGACGGCGAAGAGGTCACCGCCGACAACTTCATCAAGGCGTGGAACTACGGCGCACTCGCTTCGAACGAGCAACTCTCCAGCTACTTCTTCGAAGACATCGAAGGCTTCAGCTACGACGCGGACTCCGAGCTCACGGGCCTCGAGGAGGTCGACGAGTACACCTTCACGATCGCGCTGAACAAGCCGGCCTCCGACTTCGCGCAGCGCCTTGGCTACTCCGCGTATTACCCGCTTCCCGACGTCGCCTTCGACGACATCGAGGCGTTCGGCGAGAACCCGATCGGCAACGGCCCGTACATGCTCGAGGGCGAAGGCGCGTGGCAGCATGACGTCGGCATCAACCTCGTGTCCAACCCGGACTACGAAGGCCCCCGTACTCCGGCCAACGGCGGACTGGACATCAAGTTCTACGCGTCTCAGGATTCTGCATACGCGGACCTGCTCGCCGGTGAGCTCGACGTCCTCGACGCGATCCCGGACTCGGCATTCGAGACCTTCGAGTCCGACTTGGGCGACCGCGCGGTGAACCAGCCGGCAGCGATCTTCCAGTCGTTCACGATCCCGGAGCGCCTCGAGCACTTCGGCGGCGAAGAAGGCGTGCTGCGTCGTCAGGCGATCTCGATGTCGATCAACCGCGAGGAGATCACCGACGTGATCTTCCAGGGCACCCGCACGCCGGCCAGCGACTTCACTTCGCCGGTCATCGACGGCTGGTCCGACTCTCTCGAGGGCGCCGAGGTTCTGGCGTACGACCCCGAGAAGGCCAAGGAGCTGTGGGCCGAGGCTGACGCGATCAGCCCGTGGAGCGGTGAGTTCCAGATCGGCTACAACGCGGACGGCGGCCACCAGGCATGGGTCGACGCGACCGTGAACTCGATCAAGAACACGCTCGGCATCGAGGCATCGGGCGCACCGTACCCGACCTTCGCCGAGCTGCGCGGTGAGGTCACCGAGCGCACGATCCAGTCGGCATTCCGTACCGGATGGCAGGCCGACTACCCCGGCCTGTACAACTTCCTCGGCCCGCTCTATGCGACCAACGCCGGCTCCAACGACGGTGACTACTCGAACCCCGAGTTCGACAAGCTGCTGTCGGAGGGCATCTCGGCCACGGACGCCGAAGAGGCGAACGGCCTGTTCCAGAAGGCACAGGAAGTGCTTCTGCAGGACCTCCCCGCAACGCCGCTGTGGTACTCGAACGTGGTCGGCGGCTACGGCGAGACCGTGGACAACGTTGAGTTCGGTTGGAACTCGGTGCCGCTCTTCGAGCAGATCACCAAGGTCAGCTGACAAACGACAAGCGACGAGGCGGTGGTGTTCACCATCGCCTCGTCGCGCGTGCGTACGCGCACTCGAAGGGAGATCCAGGGTGGCTCTTTACATCCTCAAACGGATCCTGCAGGCGATCCCGGTGTTCTTCGGCGCCACCCTGCTGATCTACTTCATGGTCTTCGCGATGCCCGGCGATCCCATCGCCGCGCTGTTCGGAGACCGTCAACCGAACCCGGCTCTGCTTGAGAGGCTGCGCGCGCAGTACCATCTCGATCAGCCGTTCATCGTGCAGTACTTCTACTACATCGCAGGCATCTTCCGGCTCGACTTCGGCATCAGCTTCTCGGGTCAGCCGGTCATCGACATCCTGGCGAGGACCTTCCCTGTCACGCTGCGCCTCGCGGTGATGGCTGTCGGGATCGCGTTCGCGCTGGCCATCGTGATCGGCCTCTTCTCCGCGCTCGGCAAGGGCGGCATCTTCGACAACTCGATGCTGGTGATCGCCCTCGTCTTCGTCGCGGTGCCGATCTTCGTCCTTTCATTCTTGGCGCAATACTTCCTCGCGGTGCAGCTCGGCTGGTTCAGACCGACGGTCGGTGCACGCAACGACTGGGGTGATCTGTGGCTCCCGGCCATAGTGCTGGGATTGAGCGTGTACGCCACGAGCATGCGCCTCACCAGAGCCTCGACGATCGAGACGCTCAATCAGGACTGGGTGCGCACCGCCTACAGCAAGGGCCTGTCACGAGGGCGCGTGATCCCCGTGCACGTACTCCGCAACTCCCTGATCCCGATGGTCACCGACCTCGGCACGGTGTTCGGCATCCTGATGGTCGGCGCCACCGTGACGGAGGGCATCTTCAATGTGCCCGGCGTGGGCAACACCCTGTACCAGGCGATCATCCGCGGTGAAAATCCGACGGTCGTGTCGTTCGTCACGGTGTTCGTCGTCGTCTACGTGTTAATCAATATCGTCGTAGACCTCTTCTACGGCCTGCTCGATCCGAGGATCCGTTATGTCCCGTCCTGACGCGCACGCAGAGCACTTCGTCGCTCCCGTCGACACGACCTCGGTGTCGGTCGACGTCGTCCGCATCAACCCGAAGCGCAGCAACCTCTGGCTCGACGCCTGGCGCGATCTCCGTCGTCGGCCGCTGTTCTGGATCTCATCTGCAGTCGTGCTACTCGTGATCATCGTCTCGCTCGGGCCGGGGCTCTTCACGAGTGTGGCGCCCAACAACGGCTGTGAGCTCGCGAACAGCAACGGAGGACCCGCAGCGGGGCATCCGCTCGGATTCACCCGTCAGGGGTGCGATGTGTACTCGCGCATCATCTGGGGCACTCGCACCTCGGTGGTCGTCGGCGTTCTGGCAACGCTCATCAGCACCATCCTCGGGATGGCGATGGGGGCCTTCGCGGGCTTCTACGGCGGATGGCTCGACTCGCTGCTGTCGCGCGTCGGCGACATCTTCTTCACCATCCCGTACATCATCGCGGCGATCGTCGTGATGTCGGTGATGCCGGTGCGTAACGAGATCGTGCTCGCGTTCGCCATCGGCGGCTTCGCCTGGGCATCCACGGCGAGGATCATGCGCGCCGAAGTGCTGCGCGTGAAGCAGGCCGACTTCGTGATGGGCGCGGAAGCCGTCGGACTCTCCCGATTCCGGACCCTCATCTCGCACGTGCTGCCGAACGCGATGGCCCCGGTCATCGTCGTCGCCACCTTGAGCCTCGCCGCGGCGATCGTCGCCGAGGCGACGCTGTCGTTCCTCGGCGTCGGCCTCGGCGGAAGCACGATGTCGTGGGGCAACGACATCAGCCAGGCGCAGACGAGCATCCGCACCGCGCCGATGGCACTGTTCTGGCCGTCGCTGGCGTTGACATTCACGGTGCTGGCATTCATCACACTCGGCGAGCTGCTGCGCGACGCCGTCGACCCGAAGGCGAGGGCACAGCGATGAACGAGCCACTGCTCAGCATCCGCGATCTCAAGGTCGCATTCCGCAGCGGCAAGCAGTCCCGAGAGGTGCTGCACGGCGTGAGCTTCGACATCCTCGAGGGCGAGACGCTCGCAATCGTGGGGGAGTCGGGCTCCGGCAAGTCGACGACCGCCGCGGCGATCATCGATCTGCTGCCCGGCACGGGCTCGGTGACCGGCGGCAGCATCATGCTCGCCGGCAGGGACCTCACAAAGGCGAGCCGTGGGGAGATGGAGCGGATCCGCGGACGCGAGATCGGTTACGTGCCGCAGGACCCGATGTCGAACCTCAACCCGGTCTGGTCGATCGGCTTCCAGGTCAAGGAGGCGGTCCGCGCCAACGGTCTGGCGCAGGGTCGTAGAGAGGTGCACGACCGTGCTGTGGAGGTGCTGGTCCAAGCCGGTCTCAGCGACGCGGCCCGACGCATGCACCAGTTCCCGCATCAGTTCTCCGGAGGCATGCGCCAGCGGGCGCTGATCGGAATCGGCCTGGCGGCCGACCCGAAGCTGCTGATCGCCGACGAGCCCACCAGCGCACTCGACGTCACGGTGCAGCGTGTGATCCTGGATCACCTCGCATCGCTCACCAGCGAGCGGGGCACGTCTGTGCTGCTGATCACGCACGACCTCGGTCTTGCGGCAGAGCGTGCAGACCGCATTCTCGTGATGAACCAGGGTGAGATCGTCGAGGCGGGAGCCAGCGCCGAGATCCTCACCAACCCGCAGCATCCGTACACCCAGCGGCTGGTCGCCGCGGCGCCGAGCCTCGCCTCCAAGCGCATCGGCATCACGGCGCATGCGAGCGAGGAGCCGGTCGACACGGCGGCCCCGGTCGTCGAGGTGCGTGATCTCGTCAAGGAATACTCGATCCGCACCGGCGGACTCCGCCATGAGCGTTTCCGCGCCGTCGACGAGGTGTCGTTCTCGATTCCGCGCGGCAAGACGCTGGCGCTCGTCGGCGAATCGGGATCGGGCAAGTCGACCGTGGCGAAGATGCTGTTGCAGCTGGAGAAGCCCACTGACGGTGAGATCTTCGTCGACGGGCATGCGACCAGCACGATGTCGCGCGCTGACATTTTCCGGCTGCGCCGGCGGATGCAGCCGGTCTTCCAAGACCCGTACGGGTCCCTCGATCCGTTGCGCAGCATCGGCAACCTCATCTCAGAGCCTCTGCACGTGCACGGGATCGGCACCAGGGAAGAGCAGCATCAGCGTTCGCTTGAACTGCTGGAGCAGGTCGCCCTTCCGCAGGAACTCGCGTGGCGCTACCCGAACGAGCTTTCCGGAGGTCAGCGGCAGCGCGTCGCGATCGCCCGTGCACTCGCGTTGAAGCCTGACATCGTGGTGCTCGACGAGGCGGTATCCGCTCTGGACGTTCTGGTGCAGGATCAGATCCTGAATCTGCTCTCCGATCTGCAAGCGGAACTCGGCTTGACCTACCTGTTCATCACGCACGACCTCGCCGTCGTCCGCGTCGCCGCGGATCTGGTGTGCGTGATGGAGAAGGGACGCATCGTCGAACAGGGCACGGTAGACGACATCTTCAGCAACCCGCAGCAGGAGTACACGAGCAGACTGCTCGAGGCCATCCCCGGGGCCTCGCTGCCGCTGGGCGGCGTCGGCTGATGCCGAGGGCCAGGCCGTCACGGGTCTTCCGGGTCACCGGGGCTGCCTGGCTGCTCGGCATCACAGCTGCGATGGCTGCGGCGTTGCTGCTCGAGGCGGCGGTCCGAACGGGCCCCGTCAGCGCTCTGCTGCTCGCGCCATGGTTGCTGCTCGTGCTCTGGGTGATCTACGTCGTGGGCATCGCCTCGGACGTCCGTGCTGACGTCGCCGGAGTCGGCGTCCAGAATCTCCTCCGCCGCACCTGGGTGCCGTGGAGCCGAGTGAAGCGGATCGCCATGCGTTGGCAGATTGAACTGACGCTCGATCACGGCGGGGTCGTGAGGTGCTTCGGCGGGCCGTCCCGCTCGCGGCCGCGCCGCCTCGGACCGGGACGCACCCGGGAGGATGCAGACGAGGGGGCGGAAGACGGCATCGCGAAGCTTCAGCGCCTGCGTCTGGCGGCGGACGGGCCGTCGGATGCCGCTGTCGTGCGCGCTTGGGACTGGCCGTCGATCATCGCGTTCGGGGTCGTCGCCGTCTGGGCGGTCATCGCGGTCGTCGCCACACGCTGACATCTCTGAGGCAGAGCGAAACTCAGCCGGTCAGGCCGAAGAGCGCCGGGAACGTCGCCGCGGCCCAGGGATAGCCGACGAACGCCAGCGCGTCGATCAGGAAGTGCGCGACCAGGAACGGCAGCAGCCTGCCGGTGCGAGCGAAGAACCAGCCGAACAGCAGCCCCATCGCGAGGTTGCCGACGAAAGCGCCGGGCCCCTGATACAGGTGATAGCTCGCGCGAAGCACAGAGGTCGCGATGATGATCGGCCAGATGCCCCAGCCGAGCTGCTTAAGGCGGAAGAACAGGTACCCGAGCACGACGAACTCCTCCATGAGTGCCGCACGGGCGGCGGAGAGCAGCAGAACGGGCACCGTCCACCAGTAGTTGTCGAGGCTTCCGGGATTCACGGCGACGAACAGTCCCAGCATCCGACCGCCGGTATACAGCGCGAGGCCGGGGAGGCCGATGGCCAGGACGAGCAGGATGCCGCGGCCGATGTCGCGGCCCACTCGGGTGCCGTCGAGTCCGAGCCTGCCGAGGTGCGGGCGCGAGACCCGCCACAGCAGGAAGCACACCAGCAGCACCGGCACGATCGAGAAGGCGATCCCGAGCACCTGGTAGATGAGATCGAAGATCTCGCGGTCGCTGCGTGAGGGGTTCAGCGTTGCGGTCTGGTCGGCGAGCGGAACGGAATCAGTGAGTCGGTACGCGAGCTGCACGATCGCGTACACAGCGGATTCGCCGAGGCCGAGCGCCAGCACGATGGTGGTCTCCCACCGGATGCGCGCACGCGAAGGCGCAGGGCTGAGGGTGGCCGTCGAGGAGTGCACAGCCTGATGCTACGGGAGGTTGTGATGTCCGCTCAGAGAGCGATCAGCGATCGTGCGATATCCTGTACCGTCGGCATCCCGGCATTTCCCCTCCCTTTTAGGAAACTTGCATGGCGCACGCCCTTCGCTCAGACCTCCGCAATGTCGCTATCGTCGCGCACGTCGACCACGGCAAGACCACGCTCGTCGATGCGATGCTTCGCCAGACGGGCTCCTTCGGCGAGCACGCGCACGTGGATGAACGCGCCATGGACTCGAACGACCTCGAGCGCGAAAAGGGCATCACGATCCTCGCGAAGAACACCGCGATAACCTACAGGGGCGCTCACGCGAACGGTCAGGACATCACGATCAACGTGATCGACACCCCCGGCCACGCCGACTTCGGTGGCGAGGTCGAGCGGGGCCTGTCGATGGTGGACGGCGTCGTGCTGCTCGTCGACGCATCCGAGGGTCCGCTGCCGCAGACGCGCTTCGTGCTGCGCAAGGCGCTCGAGGCCAAGCTGCCCGTCATCCTCCTCGTGAACAAGACCGACCGTCCTGACGCGCGCATTCCCGAGGTCGAGGAAGAAGCCCATGACCTGCTGCTGGGCCTTGCCTCCGACCTGGTCGACGATGTGCCCGACCTCGACGTCGACGCACTCCTCGACGTGCCGGTCGTGTACGCATCCGGCCGCGCCGGTGCCGCGTCGCGCAACCGCCCTGAGAACGGCTCGCTTCCGGACAACGCCGATCTCGAGCCCCTGTTCGAGGCCATCCTCGAGCACATCCCCGCACCGTCCTACGATGACGAGGCGCCGCTGCAGGCCTGGGTCACGAACCTCGACTCCAGCCCGTTCCTCGGTCGCCTCGCGCTGCTTCGCGTCTTCAACGGCACGCTGAAGAAGGGCCAGACTGTCGCCTGGGTCCGTGCCGACGGCACCCACCAGAACGCCCGCATCACCGAGCTGCTGAAGACCCGAGCTCTGGAGCGCTACCCGGCCGAGAGCGCAGCCCCCGGCGACATCGTCGCCATCGCCGGCTTCGAGGACATCACGATCGGCGAGACCATCGCCGACCCTGACGATGTGCGCCCGCTGCCGCAGATCCACGTCGACGACCCCGCGATCTCGATGACCATCGGCACGAACACATCGCCACTGATGGGCAAGGTCAAGGGTCACAAGCTGACAGCCCGCATGGTGAAGGACCGCCTCGACCGCGAGCTGATCGGTAACGTCTCGCTCAAGGTCGTCGACATCGGACGCCCCGATGCCTGGGAGGTGCAGGGCCGCGGCGAGCTGGCCCTCGCCATCCTCGTGGAGAACATGCGACGTGAGGGCTTCGAGCTCACCGTCGGCAAGCCCCAGGTGGTCACGAAGAAGGTCGACGGCAAGACGCACGAGCCGTACGAGCACCTCACGATCGATGCTCCGGAGGAGTACCTCGGCGCCATCACTCAGCTGCTGGCAGCCCGCAAGGGCCGCATGGACAACATGATCAACCACGGCACCGGCTGGGTGCGCATGGAGTTCATCGTCCCCTCGCGCGGTCTGATCGGATTCCGCACCGAGTTCCTCACCACTACCCGCGGCACCGGCATCGCCAACGCCATCTCGCACGGGTACGACGCCTGGGCCGGCCACATCACCACCCGCCAGAACGGCTCGATCGTCGCGGACCGTCAGGGTGTCGTCACCCCGTTCGCCATGATCGCCCTGCAGGAGCGGATGTCGTTCTTCGTGCAGCCCACCCAGGAGGTCTACGAGGGCATGGTCATCGGCGAGAACTCGCGCGCCGACGACATGGACGTGAACATCACCAAGGAGAAGAAGCTCACGAACATGCGTGCAGCGAGCTCCGACTCGTTCGAGTCGATGACGCCTCCTCGCCAGCTCACGCTCGAGGAGAGCCTCGAGTTCGCCCGTGACGACGAGTGCGTCGAGGTGACGCCTGAGGTCGTGCGCATCCGCAAGGTCAACCTCGATGCGAACGTCCGCGGTCGCGAGACCTCGCGTCTGAAGCGTCAGGACGCCAACGCGTAACAGCCTTCGCGCTGACGCCCCCTCTGGCCGCCGATGCCCTCTCTCAGCCACGTTCGGCGGAGGGGGCGTCGACGCGTGGAGGGGGCGTCGACGTGCGTGGAAGCGGGAGAAGCGGATGCTGCTCAGCGCAGCTCTGAGACGAGCACCGCACTCGTGCCGGGTTCGAGCGCCTCGAACACGTGCGGGGCATCGCCCGGGTACGAGAGATAGTCGCCGGGGGAGAGTCTGACAGGCGCAGCTGCAGGGCCGATGTGCGCAGCGCCTGTCATGAGGATGACGTGCTCTGTCGTGCCGTTGTGGTGCGGCATGGAACGACGCGGCTCACCGGGCTCCGCCCTGATCACGTAGAGGTCGCGTCGCGCGCCGGGGGGACTCGCGGACAGGAGCGTCGCACCGTACGGTGCGGCTGCGGAGGGCACTGCGTCGAGTTCATCGGCTCGGATCAGCGTCGGAGCATTCGCCGGTTGGTCGACGAGGACAGCGAATGGGATGCCGAGGGCATCGCCGAGAGCCCATAGGGTCTCGACGCTGGGGTTTCCCGTGCCGGTCTCCAGCTGAGACACCGTCGCCTTCGAGATGCCGGCGCGACGCGCGAGTTCGGAGATGCTGAGACCCGCGGATTCGCGCTCACGGCGAAGCGCACGTCCGATCCGGGAGGCGAGTTCCATGTGTTCAGTATGTCAAACGATCGTTTGCTTTGACTAGCGAGCGTCAAGCGCTCACAATGGGCACCAGGTATCCATCGAAGCGAACGGTTTGCATCACATGTCACAGCGACGCGAAGTCTGGCGCGAGGGGTTCGGTGTAGCCATCGCCACCAGCGCCTACGGCATCTCGTTCGGGGCGCTCGCCGTGGCATCAGGCCTCGACATCTGGCAGACCTGCGTGCTGAGCCTGCTGATGTTCACCGGCGGATCGCAGTTCGCCTTCATCGGAGTGTTCGGAGCGGGCGGCGTCGGAGCGCTGCCTTCGGCGATCGCCTCGGCCGCTCTGCTCGGAGTGCGCAACCTCGCCTACAGCATGCGCATGTCGCCCATCATCGGAGGCGGCTTCTGGCGACGCACCGCTGCCGCACAGGTCACGATCGACGAATCCACCGCTGTGGCGATCTCACAGGGCTCGCCCTCGCTGAGCCGGCTGGGCTTCTGGGTCACCGGGCTCGGCGTCTTCATCGGCTGGAACATCACCACCCTGGTCGGCGCGATGCTCGGCGACGTGCTGGGCGACCCGAAGTCATGGGGGCTGGATGCTGCGGCTGCAGCGGCCTTCCTCGCGCTGTTGTGGCCGCGGCTGAAACAGCGGCAGGCGATCGCCGTCGGCGTCGCTGCAGCGGTGATCGCGGCATCCCTCACGCCCGTCATGATGCCCGGCCTGCCGGTGCTGGTGACAGCAGTGGTCGCGATCGTCGTCGGCTGGTTCAATTGGCTGGGGCGTGACGACACACGGCCATCGGCAGCGGCGACGGAGGCGAGAGCATGAGCGTCTGGAGCGCGGTGCTTCTCGCCGCCTGCATCTGCGTCGTCCTGAAGGCGTTCGGGTACCTGATTCCCGCGCACTTCCTCGAAGCGCCGCGCCCCGCCCGCATCTCCGATCTGCTGACCGTGGCGCTGCTCGCCGCACTCGTCGCCGTGCAGACGCTCGGGAGCGGCCAGGCCGTCGTGGTAGACGCCAGGTTCCCCGCCGTGCTGGTTGCTGCCGGCTTGCTGTATCTGCGTCAGTCGTTCCTCGTGGTCGTGATCGCCGCGGCCGGCGTCGCGGCACTTCTGCGGCTCGTCGGCTGGGCTGCCTGACCTGCACGGGCATCGACGGCGCGGCGCGTAAAGTGGGGGAGTGCCGAATTGGATCTCCCGAGGACTGTCCTGGGTTGCGGCCGTCCTCGTCGGCGTGGTCTACGGGACGGCAGGAACCATCGCCCACAGCCTCATGTGGGGTGTCATCCCCATCGGGATGATCGTGGCAGCCATCGCCTGCGCCGCGCTGCTCGTGGCGGTGCGGGCGTTGACGCACGATCGCGGCGCTACGGTCGCCACGGCGCTCGGGATGCTGGGAATGGTGATGATCATCTCCGGGCCGGGCCCCGGCGGTTCTGTCATCGTGCCGAACACGCCGATAGGGCAGATCTGGATGTACCTCGTCGCCGGTATCGCGTTGCTCGTGATCGCGTGGCCGAACCTGAAGCGTCCGCCGAGCCGGACCATGGCCGACGGGTCGTAGACTGGAGCGGTGACGTATGTGATCGCTCTCCCGTGCGTCGATGTCAAGGATCGTGCCTGCATCGACGAGTGCCCCGTTGACTGCATCTACGAGGGCGAGCGTTCGCTGTACATCCATCCCGACGAATGCGTGGACTGCGGCGCGTGCGAACCGGTCTGTCCGGTCGAGGCGATCTACTACGAGGACGACCTGCCCGAAGAATGGGCCGACTACTACAAGGCGAACGTCGAGTTCTTCGATGAGGTCGGCTCACCCGGCGGCGCCGCCAAGGTCGGCGTCATCAAGTACGATCACCCGATCATCGCCGCTCTTCCCCCGCAGGGAGAGTAAAGGGCTGTGGGCGTCCACGATCTCGCCGACTACCCCTGGGATGCAGTCGGCCCCTACCGTGAGCGTGCGGCACAGCATCCGGAAGGGCTTGTGGACCTCTCGATCGGGTCTCCAGTCGATCCGACCCCTGAGATCATCCGTCAGGCGCTCGCCGAGGCGACAGATGCCCACTCGTACCCGCAGACCGTCGGCACACGCTCGCTGCGAGAAGCGATCGTCGCCTGGTACGCGCGTCGCCGCGGAGTACCCGATCTGACGGTCGACAATGTGCTGCCCACGATCGGTTCGAAGGAACTGGTCGCGCTGCTGCCGACGCTGCTCGGACTCGGCGATGGAGATATCGTCGTGTTCCCGCGGGTCGCATATCCGACCTACGAGGTGGGCGCTCGCGTCGCCGGTGCGACACCGGTTGCGGAAGACGATCCCGCCCGGTGGCCCGAAGGCGCACGGCTCATCTGGATCAACACCCCTGGAAACCCGGATGGTCGCACCTGGACCACGGACGAGCTCGCCAACGCGGTGCGTCGGGCACGAGAGCTGGGTGCGGTGCTTGCCAGTGACGAGTGCTACGCCGAGCTCGGCTGGGACGGTCGGTGGGCCGAAGAGCCGGTGCCGTCAGTGCTCGATCCGCGCGTGACCGGCGGAACGCGCAAGGGCCTGCTCAGCGTGTACTCGCTCAGTAAGCAGTCCAACCTGGCCGGCTACCGCGCGGCCTTCGTGGCGGGATGTGCGCGCGTCGTCGGCGACCTGCTCACCGCTCGCAAGCACCTCGGGCTCATGCCCCCAGCGCCGGTGCAGCAAGCCATGGCCGTGGCTCTCGGAGATGATGCCCACGTCGCTGCGCAGAAGGAGCTCTATCGGGCGCGACGCGACCTGCTGCGGCCCGCGCTGCAGGCGGCCGGGTTCCGGATCGACGGCTCAGAGGCGGGACTGTACTTGTGGTCGACCGAGGGGAAGGACGCCTGGGAGTCGATGAGGCGCCTCGCTGATCTCGGCATCCTGGCAGGACCGGGACCGTTCTACGGCGCGGATTCCGGTCAGCACGTGCGGTTGTCGCTGACGGCGCCGCTCGAGCGTGTCGAAGCAGCGGCGAGCCGGTTGCATGGAGCATCTCTGTAGATTCCCACGGTGACGGGCCGCCATCTCTTGGTGGATGTCACAGTAGGCCGATACGGCGACTAGGCTGTAAAGGCGATTCGGTCGAGATCCGACCAGGCGCTCAGCGCTATGCATCGCCCTCGACGAATCAGACCGACAGGTCGAGCAAGACGTACAAGGAGGACCGCGTGAGTGCAGCGGGAGATCAGCAGGCGAAGGCGACTCTCACGATCGGTGGAACCACAGCGGAATTCCCAGTACTTCGTGGCACAGCAGGCAACGACAGCATCGACTTCTCGACGCTGACGAAGCAGACCGGGTACACCGGGCTCGACTACGGCTTCGTGAACACGGCATCCACCAAGTCCGAGATCACCTTCATCGACGGCGACAAGGGCATCCTGCGGTATCGCGGCTACCCGATCGAGCAGATCGCGAAGAACTGCAGCTACCTCGAGGTGGCATGGCTGCTCATCTACGGTGAGCTGCCGTCGGCCGACGAGCTGGCGAACTTCGACGACCGTATTCGTCGCCACACGCTCCTGCACGAAGACCTGAAGCACTTCTTCTCCGCGCTGCCCCACACGGCTCACCCCATGTCGGTGCTGTCGTCGGCCGTCGCCGCGCTCTCGACGTACTACGAGGGCCAGACCGACCCGAACAACCCCGAGCACGTCGAGCTGAACATGGTTCGCATGCTCGCCAAGCTGCCGGTCATCGCTGCCTATGCGCACAAGAAGAGCGTCGGGCAGGCGTTCCTCTACCCGGACAACTCGCTGAGCTTCGTCGACAACTTCCTCAAGCTCAACTTCGGCGTGCACTCGGAGCCCTATGAGGTCAATCCGGTCATGTCGAAGGCGCTCGAGTTGCTGCTGATGCTGCACGAGGACCACGAGCAGAACGCGTCCACTTCGACCGTCCGGCTCGTCGGCTCGACCGGGGCGAACCAGTTCGCGTCGATCTCCGCCGGCATCCAGGCCCTCTCCGGCCCGCTGCACGGCGGCGCGAACGAGGCTGTTCTCACGATGCTCGGACAGATCCGCGACTCGGGTCAGAGCGTCTCGCGCTTCGTGGAGAGTGTGAAGAACAAGGAAGACGGCGTGAAGCTGATGGGCTTCGGGCACCGCGTGTACAAGAACTACGACCCGCGCGCCAAGCTCGTCAAGGAAGCCGCTGATGAGGTGCTGCGCGAGCTCGGCGTCACCGATCCGCTTCTCGACGTCGCCAAGGAGCTCGAAGAGCTCGCTCTCGCGGACGACTACTTCAAGGAACGTCGGCTGTACCCGAACGTCGACTTCTACACCGGCGTGATCTACAAGGCCATGGGCTTCCCGACGCGGATGTTCACCGTGCTGTTCGCGATCGGCCGCCTCCCGGGCTGGCTCGCTCAGTGGCGTGAGCTGAACCTCGACTCGCAGACCAAGATCGGCCGCCCGCAGCAGCTGTACACCGGGTCGCCCGAGCGTCAGTTCCCCACCCGCTGAGCGGATGCGCGAAAGGCCCCGAATCCTCTGCGGAGGAGTTCGGGGCCTTCTGCGTACTTGGTGAGGCCGGCGTGGGGCAGGGCTCAGCGGCCCTGGAATCCGCCGCCCTGCGCGCGGCGTGAGCCGCGCGTGTCGACGCGCTGGCCGACCTGCAGGCCACGGGAGCGCTGACCCTGCTGGCCTGAGCGCTGAGCGTCGCCGTGCTGGCTCTGAGCCGCGGACTGACCCTGCCCGCCGGCGCCCTGCGGGCGGCGACGACGACGGGCCGGCGAACCGGAGGCAGGCCCACCGCTCTGCTGCGTCTGCCGAGGCTTCCGCGGCTGCTGCTGCTGCTGCACCGGCTGCGCGGGAGCAGGACGCACATGTGCTGCGCGCTCTCCGACCAGCTCGGTCACGATGCCGGCGTTCACGTCTTCGAGTGCGGCGCTGATCTGCGCCTTGCGAAGAAGATCCTTCACGTCGCGGCGCTGTTCGGGCAGCACGACGGTGACGACGGTGCCCGCAGCGCCGGCGCGCGCGGTACGGCCGGAGCGGTGCAGGTACGCCTTGTGCTCCATCGGCGGGTCGACGTGGACGACCAGATCGACATTGTCGACGTGCACGCCGCGCGCTGCGACGTCAGTGGCCACGAGCACGCGCACGCCGCCGTCGACGGGGTCGGCGGAGAACGCGCTGAGGTTGCGCTCGCGGGCGTTCTGCGACAGGTTGCCGTGCAGATCGACGGCGGGGATGCCGGCGGCGGTGAGCTGCTTGGCGAGCTTCTTCGCCTGGTGCTTGGTGCGGGTGAAGAGGATGCGGCGACCGGTGCCGGACGCGAGATCACGGACGAGGCCGGTCTTGTGCTCGGTGGAGGTGGTGACCAGCACGCGGTGGGTCATCTCGCCGACGGGAACGCTGGACTCGTCGACCTCGTGGCTGATCGGGTTCGAGAGGAAGCGGCGGGCGAGCGAGTCGATGCCGCGGTCGAGCGTCGCGCTGAAGAGCAGACGCTGGCCGCCGGCAGGAGTCGCGGTGAGGATGCGGGTGACGCCGGGCAGGAAGCCCAGGTCGGCCATGTGATCGGCCTCGTCCAGCACGGCCACCTCGACGGAGTCGAGTGAGACCACCTTCTGCTTCATGAGGTCTTCGAGACGGCCGGGGCAGGCCACGACGATGTCGACACCGCTGCGCAGCGCCTGCTCCTGCGGACGCTGGCTGACACCGCCGAACACGGTGGTGACGCGGAGGCCGACGGCCTCGGCGAGAGGGGCGACGACCGCGGCGATCTGCGTGGCGAGCTCGCGGGTCGGTGCGAGCACTAGCCCACGCGGGTGGCCGGGACGGCTCTTGCGACCAGAGGCGATCAGGCTCGCCACCAGCGGGATGGCGAAAGCGATCGTCTTGCCGCTGCCGGTGCGGCCGCGACCGAGGAGGTCGCGTCCGGCGAGCGAGTCGGGAAGCGTGTCGCGTTGGATGGCGAACGCCTCGGTCTTGCCGTCTGCGGCGAGAACCGAAGCGAGGGGCGCTGGCACGCCGAGTTCGAGGAAGGTAGGCATAGGAATACTCCATGAGCGCGCGTCAGCGCGTCTGATTCGTGTGATGGGCGACCGCGCACAGGAAGTGCGCAGAGGTTCGCCGTTCGAAACGCCAACTGGTGGAGGAGCCGTTGAGCTCGCTACGGTCTGGAAAGACCCCGTGACGACGACGCAGTTGCCTCAAGTCTTTCTGGACAACTGTTCAACCTTACCAGGAGGTGCATGCCTCAGGCTGCATGCGACCCCGACCGGCGCGCCGGTCAGGCGTGCAGCGCCTCGTTCAGCGTCACGCCGACACCGGCACGCTGCTTCGCCTCGATGGCGCCCGTGACCGAGTTGCGCCAGAAGAGCAGACCGTTCCGGCCCGACAGTTCCGCGGCCTTCACGATGCGCTTGCCGCCGTCGGCGGTGTTCGGCCCATCGACCAGGACCACCTTGGATCCGGCCGTGAGGTAAACGCCGGCTTCGAGGATGCAGTCATCGCCGAGGGCGATGCCCAGGCCCGCATTCGCGCCGAGCAGTGTGCGCTCGCCGATGGACACGCGCACGGTGCCGCCACCGGACAGCGTCCCCATGATCGATGCGCCGCCGCCGATGTCGCTGCCTTCGCCGACCACGACGCCCTGCGAGATGCGACCTTCGACCATCGAGGCGCCGAGAGTGCCGGCGTTGAAGTTCACGAAGCCCTCGTGCATCACGGTGGTTCCGGGGGAGAGGTGTGCGCCGAGCCGCACGCGGGAGGCATCGGCGATGCGCACTCCGAGGGGCTGCACATAGTCGGTGAGGCGGGGGAACTTGTCGAGGCCCTGCACCTGGATGCTGTGGCGCTGCAGCACTGGGCGCAGCCGCGCCGCATCGGCGGGGAGCATCGGTCCGGCCGTGGTCCAGGCGACGTTCGGCAGATGCGCGAAGATGCCGTCCAGGTTCAGTTCGTTCGGGCGCACGACGAGGTGGGACAGGGCGTGCAGACGGAGGTAGGCATCTGCGGTGGACGCCGGAGCCGCATCGAGGTCGATCTGCAGTTGCACCAATTCGGTGCGCACGTTGCGCCGATCGTCGACGTCGGCCAGCGGCTCCAGAGTCTCGGCGACGACCGCGGCCTCCGCAGCGTGGATCTCGCCGGCGGAGACCTCGGGGAACCAGGCATCCAGGACGGTGCCGTCTCCTGCGATCGTGGACAGTCCGACACCCCATGCAGTGCGCGCGTTGCTCATGGTCTCAACGCTACCGAACTTCCGAAAGCACATCGGCGCGAAGACTACGCTGGAGGACATGCTGCTCGATCTGACCGCCTCCTCCGTCGATCTCACCCGTGCGATCTGCGACATTCCCAGCGTCTCGGGCGATGAGGCGACGCTCGCCGACCTGATCGAAGCGTCCATCGCGCCGCTCGCGCACCTCGAGGTGATCAGGCACGGCAACACGATCGTCGCCCGCACGAACCTGGGGCGCGCACAGCGCGTCGTGATCGCAGGGCACATCGACACCGTGCCGATCAATGACAACGTCCCGACGCGCGACATCGCCGTGGCAGGCGAGCCGCACCTCTGGGGTCGCGGAACCGTCGACATGAAGGCCGGCGTCGCGGTCCAGCTCAAGCTTGCCGCAGAGCTCACCGCTCCCGTGGTCGACATCACCTGGATGTGGTACGACAACGAAGAGGTCGCCGCATCCCTCAACGGCCTGAATCTGCTCTCCGCCGATCGTCCCGATCTCTTCGCCGCAGACTTCGCGATTCTGGGTGAGCCGTCGAACGGCCAGGTCGAGGGCGGATGCAACGGCACGCTCCGTGCGATCGTGAGGACCCATGGCGTCCGCGCTCACAGCGCACGTGCCTGGATCGGCGAGAACGCGATCCACCGCGCAGCTCCCATCCTCGCCCGTCTCTCCGAGTACCGCGCGAAGGAGGTCACGGTGGAGGGCCTCGCCTATCGCGAGAGCCTCAGCGCCGTTCGCATCGTCGGCGGCGTCGCGGGCAATGTGATCCCCGATCTCTGCGAGGTCGAGATCAACTACCGGTTCGCGCCGAGCAAGACTGCGGCGGACGCGGCGACGCACGTGCGCGGAGTGCTCGAAGGCTTCGAGGTGGAGATCACCGACGCGGCCGATGGCGCCCGGCCCGGCCTTGACGCGCCGATCGCGCAGCAGTTCGTCGCCGCCGTCGGGGCCGAGCCGCGTCCCAAGTACGGCTGGACGGATGTCGCGCGCTTCTCCGCGCTCGGCATCCCTGCGGTCAACTACGGACCGGGCGATCCTCATCTCGCGCACCACGACGAGGAGCGCGTGCCGCTCGCCCAGATCGACGCGGTCGAGCAGGGTCTGCGGGCGTGGCTCACCGCGCCGTGATCACGGTCGCGCGACGGTGGGCGAGCGTCCCGGTCATGTTGCGCATCGCGGTGATCTACGTCTTCGGACGTCTGGTCACCACCGGATTCCTGACCATCGCAGCCGAGCTCTCCGGCCCTGGCTCGCGCTTCGGCCAGGACGCCGGCATCGGCAGCTTCATCCTCGGCTGGGATGCGCAGTGGTACTGGCTGGTCGCATGGGAGGGTTATCCATCCGTCCTGCCGTTGACGGAATCCGGTCAGGTGGCCGAGAACGCGTGGGCGTTCATGCCGCTCTACGCGTACGCGGCGCAGGTGGTCGGCATCCTGTTCGGATCCTGGGGTGCGGGCGCACTCGTGATCTCACTCGTCGCCGGGTTCTTCGCGTGCGTGATGCTGTACGGGCTGCTGCATGCGCGCATCGGCAATTCGGCGGCGCTGTGGGCGGCGACGTTCTTCGCGTGGGGACCGCTGGCGGCGCTGTTCCAGGTCGGCTATGCCGAGGTGCTCTTCGTGCTGCTCCTGCTCATCGCCTTGGATCTCGTCTCGCGGCGCCGGTTCGGCTGGCTCTACCTCGTCATCGCGCTGATGGCATTCACTCGTCCCGGCGTGCTCGCTTTCGCGCTGTATCTCGGGCTTTACGGCATCCTGCGATGGATACGACGGCGCACGGATCCGCTGCCCGCACGACAGATCGTCCACATCGTCGCACTCGGGGCGGTGGCGACCGCGACCGGCTTCGCCTGGCAGGCGATCGCGGGCATCGTGACAGGCGACCCCGGCGCATACCTCGCGACGGAGCTCTCGTGGCGGCGCAACTGGGGGATCGACAGCGAAGGGTTCATCCCGTTCGACGGCTGGTGGCAGGCCGCGCAGTTCTGGTTCGCGCAGTGGGGCATGCCTGGGTGGTGGGGTCTGGTCGCATTCCTCCTGCTCGTGAGCGGTGTCGCTGCAGCGCTGCTGTTCGCACCGCAGGTGCGCCGGATCGGACCCGACCTGCGACTGTGGAGTGCGAGCTACCTGCTCTACCTGCTCGCGGTCTTCTTCCCGCAGTCGAGCACGTTCCGACTGCTGATGCCGATCACTCCGCTTTGGGGAGCTGTCGCAGTACCGCGGTCACGGCCCTATCGCATCGGAGTGCTGGCGCTCTGCCTGCTCGGCCAGTGGGTGTGGATCTATCACATGTATGCCCTCGGAAACACATACTGGCAGGTGCCGTGACCAGGCGTTCACGACGTATTCTTCCGCCGTGTGCTCCGAGGCGGAAGCATACCGATAAACTTGATGCATACCACCGGAGGAAAGGAAGCCACGATGGCAGCGATGAAGCCGAGGACCGGAGACGGGCCAATGGAGGCCGTGAAGGAGGGACGACTCATCATCGTGCGCGTTCCCCTCGAAGGCGGCGGCCGTCTGGTCGTCTCCGTGAACGATGCCGAAGCGAAGGAGCTTCACGACGTGCTTGCCGGCGTCGTGAGCTGATTTCCGATTTCACTTCGAAGGGGCGGCGGATCTTCTGATCCGCCGCCCCTTCGTGGTTCTTCGGATCAGTCCCTGTGGATGCTGACGAGCTGCAGCAGTCCCTCGCCGACGGTCGAGATCGCGGCGAGCACGGCGGGTGACTCCTGAGTCTCCTGCACGAGAGAGCGATAGGCGCTGGTCACTGCGTCGCGCTGCACAGGATCGGCGGCCCGGCCACCCGCGAGCACACGGGGGACGAGCACGAGGCCACCGGTGCGAGCGAGCCGCAACCCGTGCTCGACGTACTCGATGACGTTCTCGGGGTCGGCATCGACCAGCACGATGTCGTAGGAATTCTCATTCATGCGCGGCAGAACGTCAGCGGCGCGCCCGGTGATGAACCTTGCCTTGGTCGGCGCCACTTTCGCCTCGCTGAAGCTGCGGCGTGCGGCGGCGAGGTGCTCTGGCTCGTTGTCGATCGACGTGAGCACGGCCTGCGGCGCACCGCGCAGCAACCACAGCCCCGATACGCCCGCTCCCGTGCCGATCTCGACGATCGAACGGGCATTGGATGCCGCGGCGAGCACAGCCAGCTGCGCGCCGACCGGGGCGCTGACCGGCGCCGCGCCCAGCTCGATCGCGTGGGTTCGTGCGCGTGCGATGGCGGAGGGCTCGATGATGGCCTCGCGGATATATCGTGCGTTCGCGTCGTTCTCGCTCATGACCCTGCTCCCAGTGGATTCGCTGCTTCACTCAGAGTATTCGCATGCCGTGTAAGACGGAGGCAGGCGCGGCGAGTAGCCTATGTACATGGATTTCGGGCTCACCTTCGAGAAGCTGCTGCTCATCGGTGTGATTGCAGCGCTCATCATCGGTCCGGAGCGCCTGCCGAAGGCTGCCGAGACCTTCGCCGGGTTCGTTCGCAGAGCGGGCGAGTATGTGCGTGAGACCAAGAGCAAGATGCGCGATGAGATCGGGCCCGAGATCGACGATGTCGACTGGCGCAAGCTCGATCCGCGTCAGTACGACCCCCGCAGGATCATCCGCGACGCCCTGATGGACGATACGCCGTCGACGGCGGCCACTTCCGCTGCGGCGGGAGGCGCTGCGGCGGCAGTCAGCGCAGCGACGCCGGTGCTCGACCCGCCGCGCTCGCCACTGGTCCGGCCGGCGTTCACGAGCGATGCGCCGCCGCCGTTCGACCTCGAGGCGACCTGACTCAGATCTTCGACTTGAGCCGGGCGATGTCTGCATCGCTCAGCAGGGCGCGCGGCACCGCGGTGACGATCGAGGCGCCGCGGAGTTGCAGGATCACGGCGTGCCGCCCCACGCGCACGGCGCGGAACGTCGAGTAGGCCATGTCGGAGACGCCGTTCTTCGCGAACAGCCTGATCGTCTCGTCTTCGAGGCTCACACCCACTGACGACCCCGACGGCATCGCCGTCGTGATCGCCCGTCGCACCTGCGCGCGGGTGAAGACCATCGAGGCGATCGCGAACGCCGCGATCGCGACCAGCGTCCAGGTCAGCGTCGTCGTCTGTTCCTCGTCCGCTCCGCCGACGATCGAGAGGACGATCGCGTTGAGGATGAAAGCTGCCAGTAACGCGGCGTATGCGATGAGCGCGAGCGGCCTGGTCAGCGAATAGATCGTCGCATCTCCCGTCATGCCTCGAAGGAGCTCCGGATCGACGGTCATCGAGCGGGGTCGGGAATCGCTGGTCACCTCACAAGTCTTTCACGACAGCGGCGCCGCACTCTCACGACAGAGAGATCGGCAACGACTTGCCGGCGAGCCCGCGACCCTGGTGAGCGAGGGTGTCCGCCAGCGCGCGGATGGCCTGTGCCGCGGCATCCGAAGGGTCGCCGAGTACCACGGGTATGCCGCTGTCGCCGCCTGCGCGCAGCGCAGGGCTGAGCGGAATGGAGGCCAACAGCGGCACAGGGGGGATCGGATCCGCGCCGGCCGAGGACTTCGAGAGAGCGGCGGCGACCTCGGCGCCTCCGCCCGTACCGAACAGGTCGACGACGGTTCCGTCGGCAAGCGTGAACGCCGCCATGTTCTCGACGACACCGATCACACGCTGACCGGTCTGCCTGGCCACGAGTCCGCTGCGGATCGCGACATCGGATGCTGCCGCCTGAGGCGTCGTGACGACGAGGACTTCAGCGTGGGGAAGGATCTGGCCGATCGAGATCGCGATGTCGCCGGTGCCGGGAGGCATGTCGATGAGCAGCACATCGAGGTCGCCGAAGAACACATCGGTGAGGAACTGCTGCACCGTGCGGTGCAGCATCGGCCCTCGCCAGGCGACGACCGCTTCGCCGTCGCGGAGGAACATCCCGATCGAGATGGTCTTCACGCCATGGGCGACCGGCGGCAGCATCAGGTCATCGATGCGGGTCGGCTGCGTTCCCGCGGGGATGCCGAGCAGCCCGGGGATCGAGAACCCGTGCACGTCGGCGTCGACCAGGCCGACTGCGAGCCCCTGTGCGGACAGCGCCACCGCGAGGTTCGCGGTGACGGTCGACTTTCCGACACCGCCCTTGCCGCTGGAGACGAGGATGACGCGGGTCAGAGAATCGGGTACGAACGGCATCTGCCTCGCCGGCCGGCCATCGCGGAGCTTCTCGGTGAGCGCCTTGCGCTCTGCGGGCGTCATGACGCCGACGTCGACGGTCACCTCGGCGATTCCGGCGACGGATTCCGCAGCGCGCCGCACATCGCTCTCGATGCGATCTGCGGCGGGGCATCCGACGATGGTGAGGGCGATGCCCACTCGCGCGTGTTCGCCGTCGACCGTGATCTCGCGCAGCATGTCGAGGTCGCCGATCGGACGGCGCAGCTCGGGATCCGACACGGCGCCGACCGCCTGACGCACACGGTCAGCGAGCGTCATCTGCGCCGGCCGTTCCGTGTGGTCGGAGCGGAGCCGTCGTCCGGGTCGGTGGCGTCGTCTTCGCGCTCGTCGTCGAGACCGGCCAGCAGCGACTTGAGTTCCTGCCTGAGGACGTCGCGGGTCACGGCCTGGTTGTTGCGCTCCTCCAAGGCCATGCGCAGCGCGACGATCTCGCGGGCGAGGTACTCGGTGTCGGCGAGGTTTCGTTCTGCGCGCTGACGGTCCTGCTCGATCTGCACACGGTCGCGGTCGTCCTGTCGGTTCTGGGCGAGCAGGATCAGGGGAGCGGCGTAGGAGGCCTGCAGGGAGAGCATCAGCGTCAGTGCCGTGAAGCCCAGTGCAGCGGCGTCGAAGCGCAACGCGTCCGGCATCAGCGTGTTCCACCCGATCCACGCCACGCAGAACAGCGTGAGGATCAGGAGGAACGTTGGTGTGCCCATGGCTCGGGCTACCCATTCGGTGAATCGGCCGAACCGGTCCCGGGAGGTGGGGCGCTGCCTCGTGCTTCCGCGGCCGAGCGGCGCGTCGAGCGCGGAGCGGTCGGCCTTGGCCATCATCGCGCACCTCCCTCTGGCACAGCGTCGGCATCGGCATCCTGGGTGCGCCAGTCATCGGGAAGCAGGTAGTCGAGCACGTCATCGATGCTCACCACACCGACGAGACGGCTTGCGGCATCCACCACCGGCAGCGACACGAGGTCGTAGCTGGCCAACAGGCGAGCCGTGTCGATGGCGGATGCCGTCACCGAGATCGGCTCCATCGTCTCGTCGACGATCGCGCCGAGACGTTCGTGCGGTGGATACCGCAGCATCCGCTGGAAATGCACGACGCCCAGCAGCCGACCGGTCGGCGTCTCGAACGGCGGGAGGGTGACGAACACCGCTGCGGCCAGTGCCGGGTGCAGTTCGTGACGACGGATCAGTGCGAGCGCTTCGGCGACCGTCGCATCCGCGGACAGGATGATGGGTTCGGTCGTCATCAGACCGCCGGCGGTGTCAGGGCCGTAGCGCAGCAGCGTGCGGACGTCTTCGGCCTCTTCGGGCTCCATGAGTCCGAGCAGCTGCTCGAGGCGCGTCTTCGGGAGCTGCGCAAGCAGGTCGGCCGCGTCGTCAGGCTCCATCTGGTCGAGGATGTCGGCGGCGCGTTCGTCGCCGAGACCATCGAGGATGTGGACCTGCTCCTCTTCCGGCATCTCCTCCAGAGCATCGGCGAGACGGTCGTCGGACAACTCACCGGCGACCTCGATCATCCGCTGCTGCGGCAGATCGAGAAGTGTCGTCGCGAGGTCGGCGGCGTGCAGTTCGGAGTACGAGGCGATGAGCTGTTCGGCGGACTGCGACTCGCCAGGAGCGCGCTTCTCGGCGACCTCGTTCCAGGCGGCGAACGTCGTGGGGCCCTTGGCGAACGGCGAGGCACTGGTCTTCGGCTTGCGCAGGAACAGCTGGCTGATGCTCCACTCGCCCAGGCGATTCGGCTCGATCGCGACGTCTTCGATGACCGCTCTGCCGGTGCCGTCGGCGAACTCGACGCGGCGGCCGAGAAGCTCTGCCAGCACGCGCACCTCTCCCGGTCGCGGCTGGAAACGGCGCACATTGATCAGACCGGTGGTGAGGACCTGACCGGAGCGGATCGAGGTGACGCGTCCGATCGACATGAAGACGTGCCGACGACCAGGGATCTCGACGACGAGTCCGATCACTCGCGGCGATCCCGTACTTCGGTACACGATGACGACATCCCGGACCTTGCCGAGCCGGTCGCCCACGGGGTCGAAGACGGCGCAGCCGGCCAGGCGCGCGACGAAAACCCGTTGTGTGCTCACGCTTCCAGAGTAGTCCGCGGTCCGCGGATCTCGGGCTTGTCAAGGCGTCACGTGGAACAATGGGCAGATGAGCATGTTGAACCGCCCAGCCGCCGGCACAGCCGTGGGGGAGACCGTCGCGTCTGTCCGCGATTACGAGGCCGCACAGAAGACGGTCTCGAAGCTGATCGCCGGCGAGGTCCCCGCGCGCGACATCGCGATCGTGGGGCAGGGTGTGCGCACGATCGAGCGGATCACCGGTCGGCTCGGATACGCCGCTGCCGCCCGCTCTGGTGCGGTGAACGGCATACTCATCGGACTGCTGCTGTCGGCGATCCTGGTGATCGGGAACCCCGACGCGCCCATCCAGCTCTTCGTCGGCTTCGTGTTCATCGGTGTTGCGCTCGGCATGATCATGAGCCTCATCACCTACGCGATCGTGCGTCGGCGCCGTGACTTCGCGAGCGTCACGCAGCTCGCGGCAGACCACTATGAGGTGACGGTGCTGGCCTCGTCGCTGGCGAAGGCGCGTGAGGTCGTCGGTGATCAGCGCACGACCGTTGTGCGTCCACCGGCGAACCTCGACGAGCCGCCCCGTTACGGTGAGCGCGTCATACAGGAACCGGACCAGAATGCCGCCGCGCGCGAGCGCATCGGCGGGCACGTGATCCCGCCGCGTCCGGCAGACCCGACTCCTGTCGCCCCGTCGGCGGCGGAGGCCGCGCCTCGTTTCGGCGAGCGGGTGGACGCTGCGGGGCCGGCTACGCCCGAGCAGGAGTCCGTCGATCCAGAGGAATCCGTGCCAGAGGCGGAGTCGCACCCCGCCGACGACGACACGCACGACAAAGCCTGACATACGACGCGGTCAGAGCCGCGGGAGGAACATACATGAGGACGCCTGATGCTTCGAACGATCCTCAGCACGGACCTGTCCCGCCCGTTCCGCCGCAGCCGGCACAACCGCCTTACGGTGCGCCGGCACAACCGCCCTACGGTGCGCCGGGTGCGTATCCGGCAGCCCCGCAGCAGCCATACTCCGCAGCTCCGCCTTATCCGGTTGCCCCGCAGCAGTATGGCGCTCCCGGCGTTCAGCAATTTCCTGTTCCAGGCACCTACGGCTATCCGATGCCGCAGGCGAAGCCGTCGACAGGCACGCTCTCATGGGCGCTCGGCTTCCTCATCTTCATCGGCATCCCGTTCCTGAGCGGAATCGTGTCGGGAGTCGTGATGGCATCCGTCTATCGCTCGGTCGCGCGCAAGGGTGAGATCGCGCGGCAGAACGCGCGTTCCGCGGCAAACTGGGCGCTCACCTACCTGACCGTGTCGATAGTGCTGCTCATCGTCCACGTCATCGTGCTCATCGCCTTCGCCGGTAGTGAGGGGATGAGAGGCTTCTTCCCGCTCGGCATTCCGATCACACTGTACTTCGCCGTCTCCATCCTCCACGTGGTGCTGGTCATCGTCGGCACGGTGAAGGCGTCCGGCGGCAAGGTCCTGCACGTACCGTTCGCGATCCCTTACATCCGGTCGTGAACTTCGACGTCGAGCTGCCGAACGGCACGGCGGCCGTCTCG
The DNA here is from genome assembly GCF_024807145.1 of Microbacterium sp. AK031. Classification (GTDB taxonomy): domain Bacteria; phylum Actinomycetota; class Actinomycetes; order Actinomycetales; family Microbacteriaceae; genus Microbacterium. Next base: position 330,484 of record NZ_JANUCA010000001.1, read on the forward strand.
GCGGAGTGGGCCGAAGCATCCGGCCGCGGAACTGTCGTCGTGGCGCATGGGGCAGGTGCGGGGATGGAGCATCCGTTCCTCGTCGGTTTCACCGGGGCACTGAACGCCGCCGGCTTCTCGACCCTGCGTTTCAACTTCCCGTACCGCGAGCAGGGCCGGCGCATGCCGGGTCCCGCAGCGCACGCGATCGCGACATGGCGTGCCGCCGTGGCACAGGCAAGTTCCCTCGATCCGGATGCCGCGCTGTGGGCCGCGGGCAAGTCTTACGGAGGACGGATGGCGTCGATGGGGGTCGCCGAGGGGATGGGTGTCGACGGGCTGATCTATCTCGGCTACCCGCTGCATCCGCCGGGAAGACCGGAGAAGCTGCGCGCTGACCACCTTCCTGCCATCGCAGTGCCGCAGCTGTTCATCGAGGGAACGAACGACCCGTTCATCCAGCCGCTTTCGCAGTTCGAACAGGTCCTCTCGACTTGTGCCGATGCTCGTGTGCAGTGGATCGAAGGCGGCGGCCATTCGTTCGAGGTGAAGGGGCACAAGCGCGCGCCCGAGGTCGTTGGCGCATCTCTGGCGCCGCTGGTGGTGGAGTTCGCCGCGGCCTAGGTTCTCGTAGCATGGCGATATGGCCCTCGCACTCGTCACCGGCGCGGCTCGCGCGAACAGCATCGCCGCAGGCATCGTTCCACGACTCGTCTCCGATGGCTGGGAGGTGGCGACCAGCGACCTTTCGGACGCCGACTTCCCGTGCGACCTGTCCACGCATACGGGGCCGGACGAACTGATCACCGCAGTCACCCGCGATCGCGGGCCGATCAGCGCGCTCGTGCTGAGTCATGCCCGCGATGTGAACTCCGGCATCCTGGACACCACCGCAGAGAGCTTCGACGCTCATGTGGCCGTCAACGCGCGCGCGAGTCTGCTGCTGATAGCCGCATTCGCGCGGCAGATCCCTGACAGCGGTGGCGCGATCGTCGCCCTCACCAGCGACCACACCACTGGCAACCTCCCCTATGGTGCCTCCAAGGGGGCGCTGGACCGCCTGGTCATCTCCGCGGCACGCGAACTGGGACCGCTCGGAATCTCGGCAAATGCACTCAATCCCGGTCCGATCGATACCGGATGGATGGAGGAGGAGTTCGCGGCAGAACTCGTTCCGGCACATCCACTGGGTCGTATCGGCACACCGGGCGACATCGCCGCCCTCGTATCGTTCCTCCTCTCGGATGACGGTCGCTGGGTCTCGGGTCAGCTTCTGCACGCCGATGGCGGCTTCTCGGCGCGCTACTGACGTCGATCGGACGACCGCTTCGCGGGCGTCAGTGATGAGCGATGTCCTGGCCTTGAGAGCGGGAGCGCGGATCACGCATGAGCCCACAGATATTCACGGGCCACCTCGGCATGCGGCGAATTGGAGACGATCTTGATGGTGTCGGCGTGCTCGATCAGCGGGACGCAGTTCGCGATGTTCTGCCATGTCGAGTGACTGTCGGCATCCAGCAGGATGCGACCTGTGTACCCGAGCACCTCGCGAGCATACGTCTCCATCAGCACGGCTTCCGCAACGTCCCCCGCCACCGACCCGCCGCTCAGTACGAGAACACCGTCTTCCGTCCGCGGCAACGAACGGATGCCGGCGCGCACCCGGTAGCGATTGATGACGTTCGCGGTCGACCTGCGATTGCGGAAGCCGAGCACCACGACGGCTTGGGATCCGCCCGTACCCGACTTCGTGCCCAGCATCCGTTTGCTCGATCGCCAATGCGCGACTTCCGCCCACACCGCGAGCGCCGCATAGATCACGGCACCGGCGCGGAGCAGTCGAAACAGCATCCGGCGGGAACGCATCAGCCCTGCTGCACCTGCGCGATCCATGCCTCGACGTCGTCCGCGGTGCGCGGGATGTCTGCCGACAGGTTCACAGGGCCATCCTCGGTCATCAGGATGTCGTCCTCGATGCGCACGCCGATGCCGCGCAGCTCTTCGGGAACCGTCAGATCATCGATCTGGAAGTACAGTCCGGGTTCGATCGTGAAGACCATGCCCGCCTCGAGCACGCCCTCGTAGTACATTTCGCGGCGCGCCTGGGCGCAGTCGTGAACGTCGATGCCCAGGTGGTGCGAGGTGCCGTGCACCATGTACCGACGGTGCTGACCACCGGCATCCGCATCGAGCGCCTCCTCGGCACTGACCAGAAGCACGCCCCATTCGGCCACACGCTTCGCGATGACCTTCATCGCAGCCTCGTGCACTTCGCGGAACTTCACGCCGGGGCGTGCGACGGCGAACGCGGCATCCGCAGCCTCCAGCACCGTTTCGTAGACCTTGCGCTGCACGTCGCTGAATCGTCCGTTCACCGGCAGCGTGCGCGTGATGTCGGCGGTGTACAGGCTGTCGGCCTCGACACCGGCATCCACCAGGATCAGGTCACCCGGCATGACAGCACCGTCGTTGCGCGTCCAGTGCAGATAGCAGGCGTGCGGGCCGGATGCCGAGATCGTGTCGTAGCCCTCGCCGTTTCCGTCCTCACGCGCACGGCGATGGAACACGCCCTCGACCACCCGCTCGCCTCGGGCATGCTTCGCGGCCTCCGGTAGAGCGTGGATGATGTCATCGAATCCGCGTGCGGTGATGTCCACTGCATGGCGCATCTCGGCGATCTCGTACTCGTCCTTCACGAGACGCAGCTCGGAGACGACCCGATCGAGATCGGCATCTCCGAGCGCCACATCGTCTGCACCCGTCTCGAAAACGGCGAGGTGGTCGGTCACGACATCCAGATCGGCGGCGACGCCGGCCAGCGAGGGTCGGGGCCCGATCCAGAACTCGCCGACCGTGGCATCCGCGTAGAACTCGGTGGTGGTGCGATCCGCGCGCTCGCGGAAGTACAGGGTGACATCGTGCCCGGCATCCTCTGCATCTGAAGAACGAGGCTCGAAGACCAACACGGAATCCGGCTCGGCATCGGCCGCCCAGCCGGTCAGGTGCGCGAACGCGGAGTGGGCACGGAAGGGGTAGTCGGTGTCGTTGCTGCGCTGCTTGAGCGAGCCGGCCTCGATCACGAGGCGCTTGCCGGGGAATGCCTCGGAGACCTTCGCACGCCGTGCGGCCGCATATGCCGCCTGCGGTCGGGCGACCGGCATCGACTCGGTTCGCTCTGCCCAGCCCGTGGAGATCGTGTCAAGGAATCCACTGGGGAAAGGCTGCTTGCGGTTCGTGACGGGGGTCTCGGCGATCGTGTCGCTCTCTCCGGTGTTCATGCACCCAGTCTCTCACTCCGATTTAGGCTGGGGAACATGACTGAGACCCGCCTACCCGTCGCCCTCGTCGTCGTCATCGATGCGATCCTCGTGGCGGTGTTCTGCGTGATCGGCCGTCTCTCACACGCCGAGGGAGTGTTCAGTGACATCCCGGGGCTCCTGGGCACGATCTGGCCGTTCCTGGTCGCGGTCCTCGCCGCGCATGCCGTCCTGCTGCTCCGCCGCACTTCTGCGGACCGCTTACTGCCGGGCGTCGTCATCTGGGCCGTCACCGTCGTCGTCGGGCTCGTGCTGCGTGCGCTCAGCGGTCAGGGGACCGCGCTCGCGTTCATGATCGTCGCGACACTGACGCTCGCGCTTTTCCTCATCGGATGGCGCGCGATCGTCGCCCTCGTCCGGCGGGTGCGCGGCCGAGTACGTTCATAACTCCTCAAGAAGTGCCGGCACTCGCCGGGGGAGGCCGGAACTCCGCGGAATCAGATGCTCGACAGTCGTGGTTTTGAGGAGTTGTGAACGGCGAGCAGCCCAGACCGCACTCAGCCGGCGGGGTCGAGCTGCACGACCAGCGCGCGGTGGTCGCTGCCGGCGGCATCCAGCACGAGCGACCCGGTCGGCTCCCAGTTCTGGCTGGCCATGACGTGGTCGATCGGGGCGCCGAGCAGCTCGGGGAACGACTCCGGCCAGGTGCCGGTCACGCCCGTGCCGGTGCGGATCGCCGCATCCCGGCAATTGCCCATGTCGCCGCCGTCGATGCCCAGCGCGGCCATGTGATCGATCGTCGCATTGAAGTCTCCGGCGAGGATGAAGTCTCCGGCAGGGCACTGATCGGCGATCCACTCCAGGTCGGACTGCCAGCGCTCCATCGCCTCGACGCGCGGCGCGATCGCATGCACGGCCACGATGGTCGGCCCTTCGCCGTTTACCGGCATCACGACGGCACTCGGCACCGAACTCGTGTTGCTCGTGCCGTCTTCGGATGAACCGATCACCGAGTAGTCGCCCAGCTCCGGCGAGATGAGGATCGTGGTCTCCCACGCCTGCGGTCCGTTCGGGACGTCCCCGAACTGCACGTGGTGCACCCACATCGGGCGGCCCTGCTCGCGCAGCATCACCGCGATGCGTTCGCCGACGGACTCCGCGGTCTCCGGGAGTGTGACGACGTCGACCTCCTGCTCGAGGATCGCATCGGCGATGGTTTCGGCGGAGACGGCCTCTCCGGCGGTGTTCCAGGTGAGCACTCGAACGCTCGTATCGGACTTGGCGGGGAGTTCACCGGTGCCGAACCCGCGGATGAGGCCGATTCCGCCGATCGCCGCCGACCCCAGCAGCGCCACGACGAGGATGGAGGCGGCGAATCCGCGCAGCGGCCTGGCGAACAGAAGCAGCAGTGACAGCACCGCGATCGCGAGGAGACCTGCCAGCACTGCGCCCCGCACGGCGACCAGCTGCGCGAACGGGAAGGTCTGTTCGAGGCGGAAGAACTGCGGCCATACGACGATCGCCGTCGTGATCGCGAACAGGACCGTCAGCAGGATCCCCAAGAGTCGAAACATCCCTCCGAGCGTACGGCCGCCTGCTGTGAATCTTCTGGTTCGACGGCACGCGCGTCGCGGGTCCGCTGCCAGGACCGCCGACCGGCATCGGGCGCCGCGATACGCTCAGAGGATGACGGATGACGCGGTGCCGAGCCCCGGTGCGAACAGGTTCTCAGGGCCCAACGATCTGCACCTGCACTCCAATCATTCCGACGGCACCCAGACTCCGGCAGAGGTGATGCGGCAGGCGCACGCCCACGGGGTCCGAACGGTCGCCCTCACGGACCATGACCGCAGCACGGGCTGGGACGAGGCGGCGCGTGCCGCGGCATCCCTCGGCATGACCTTCCTCCCTGGAATGGAGCTGTCCGCGAAGTACGAGTGGCGCAGCGTGCACGTGCTCGGGTACCTGTTCGATCCCGACGACGACCCGCTTCGTGCCGAGACCGATCGCATCCGAGGCGACCGCATCGGTCGGGCGGAGCGGATCGTGCGGAGCATCGGCCGCGACTACGACCTCGTGTGGGATGACGTGCTCGCGCAGACGGCAGGGGACGCCACGGTCGGACGCCCGCACATCGCCGATGCCCTCGTCGCCCGTGGCATCGTCAGCGACCGCAGTGCGGCATTCGACGGCATCCTGCATCCGCGGGAAGGGTATTATGAGCCGCATTACGCCCCCGATCCGCTCACTGCGGTGAACCTCATCACCGGCGCGGGGGGAGTGGCGGTGATCGCGCATCCCGTCACCTCGGGACGCGACCGCATGATGCCGATCCCTTTCATCGAGCGACTGGTCGCCGCCGGCCTCGGGGGCTTCGAGATCGACCACCGTGAGAACACGGAGGCGGGTAAGAAGGTCCTGCGTGACCTGGCCGCCACGCACGATCTCATCGTGACCGGGTCGAGCGACTATCACGGAGCGGGCAAGCCGAATGTGCCCGGCGAGAACACGACCTCAGACGAGATGGTCGCGCGCATCATCGAACGTGCGACGGGAACCGGGCCGCGCTACGCCTGAGAGCCGCGCTACGCCTGAGCAGCGTGCTGCAGACGACAGTGGGGCGGATGCCGCAGCATCCGCCCCACTGAAAGAAAAGACCTACGCGCCTGCCGGCGCGGCGCCACCCGAACGGCGACGGCGGCGACGGCGCTGGGGAGCGGACTTGCCGTCGTGGTGCTCTCCGCCCTTGCCATCGTGCGTGCCTGCACCCTCTGCATCGCGGTCGACCGTCGGCGCGGCATCCGACGATGCCGGCGTGCTCGCCTCTGCACCTTCGGTGAACGTCGAGCCGACCTTGTCGCCCGCGCCGCGGCGACGGCGACGACGACGGGTGGAGCCGTCTGCCGAACCCTGCTCGGCGGCGGCATCCGCAGCGCGCTCGGGGCGGGGAGCCCGCTGGGTCTTGACCGACTGCGTCTTGGGCGCCGTCGTCAGGCGGCCCTTGGTGCCTGCGGGGATGTCGAGATCGTCGAACAGGTGCGGACTCGACGAGTACGTCTCGACGGGGTCGGGCTGACCGAACTCGAGAGCACGGTTGATGAGGGCCCACTTGTGCAGGTCCTCCCAGTCCACGAATGTCACGGCGATGCCGGTCTTGCCCGCGCGGCCGGTGCGGCCGGCGCGGTGCAGGTACGTCTTGTCCTCGTCAGGGATCGTGTGGTTGATCACGTGGGTCACGTCGTCGACGTCGATGCCGCGCGCAGCGACATCGGTCGCGACGAGCACGTCGCGCTTGCCTGCCTTGAACGCTGCCATGGAGCGCTCGCGCTGTTCCTGACCCATGTCGCCGTGCACGCCGCCGACGTTGAAGCCGCGGTCGCCGAGCTCGTCGACCAGTCGCTGAGCCGCACGCTTGGTGCGGGTGAAGATCACGGTCTTGCCACGGCCTTCGGCCTGCAGGATGCGAGCGATGACTTCGTCCTTGTCGAGGGAGTGCGCGCGGTACACCAGGTGCTTGATGTTCGCCTGCGTCAGGCCCTCGTCAGGGTCGTTGGCACGGATGTGGATCGGGTTCGACATGAACCGGCGAGCCAGAGCCACGATCGGTCCTGGCATGGTCGCCGAGAACAGCTGCGTGTGCCGCACTGCCGGCACCTTCTGGAAGATCTTCTCGATGTCGGCGAGGAAGCCGAGATCGAGCATCTTGTCGGCCTCGTCGAGCACGACCTCGGTCGCGTTCGACAGATCGAGCAGGCGCTGGCCGGCGAGGTCGATCAGACGACCGGGGGTGCCGACGACGATCTGCGCGCCCGCCTTGAGCTGATCGATCTGGCCCTCATACGCCTTGCCGCCGTAGATGGCGACGACGCTGGTGGGGCGGTTGCTGGTGAGCAGGTCGATGTCCTCGTACACCTGCACCGCGAGCTCGCGCGTCGGCACGACGATGAGCGCCTTGACACCGTGCTCCGGATCCTTGCCCAGGCGCTGCACGACGGGGATGCCGAATCCGAAGGTCTTGCCGGTACCCGTCTTGGCCTGACCGATGATGTCCTGGCCGGGAAGGCCGAGGGGGATGGTCTGCTCCTGAATGGGGAACGCGTCGACGATGCCTTTGGAGGCGAGCGCGTCGATTATGTCCTGATCGACGTTGAGATCAGCGAAAGTTGTCACTTGTTCTATTGCCTGTCCGGCGGGCCTTCGAGAGTGAAGAGAGCGCCACGTTACGGATCCACGCCGTCTCTTGTGCCACAGGCGCGGGGCCCCGCTCCAACGGCAGGGCTTCTTCCAGACTACCCGAGCAGAGCGAAACGGTTGAAAGGCCGGTGTTCCCGGGCGCAGCGCGGGTAGTCTGAGACTGTGGTGAAGTGGTTCTGGCAACGCGATGCTCCCCGGCGTACTCTGACTCTCCGCACTCGCGGAGACGACGGCGGGGCCATGCGCGTCGACTTCGCCGAACTCGCGCCCGAACTGAATCGCTTCCTCGGCCAGGCGGCGTACCTGCAGCTGGGTTACTTCGAGACTCTGACGCGACTGATCAGAGCGACGCCCGAGCTTGAGGAGAAGGCCGCGATCACGCGTGCTGCGGGCGCCGCTCTCAGCAAACACCGCGGCATCGTCGACGTCATCCGCGAGCAGGGGGAGGATGCCACTGAGCTCATGCTGCCGTTCCGCGAGCATCTCGACGCCTTCCGACGCAAGACGATCGGCGTACGACCGCGCGAGACGTTACTGGCCGTCTACATCACGGCCGGGATGCTGGATGACTTCTACCTCGCCCTCGCCTCCAGCTACGGCGAGACGGGACGCCGGATCGCGGACATCCTCCGCGAGGACGACGACACCGGAGAGATCGTCGAGATACTCAAGCGCACCATCGAGTCCGACGACGAGTGGCGTTCGCTGCTGTCGATGTGGGCACGCCGGCTCGTCGGCGACACCGTTCTCGTGGCACGCCAGGCGCTGCGGCCCGAGCGTCTCGCCGAAGAGGAAGACCGCGTGGAGCCCGTCTACACCGAACTCATGGGCGCGCACGCGCGCCGCATGGATGCGATGGGCCTCGCCGCATAGAGCGGACCCGGTCAGATCCCGAGCGCGACCTTCTTCTCGGCGTCTGAGCGGAGCCGAGAAGAAGTGATCGCGTAGCCGGCCGCGGCACAGATCACCACGGCTCCGCCGACGCTCGCCAGCCACAGCCAGCCGCTGTCCTCACCGACGCCCGCCCACTGCATGAGCGTGTAGACGACAGCGGCGACGGCCGTCGAGATCGCCGGGACGACCGCCACGCCGCGCAACGCGCGGTGCGGCAGCAGATAGTGCACGCCGATGCCCAGCGCGCACGCGGCGATGAGCGCGAGAAGGATGTACATCGCGGATCAGGCGACGAAACCGACGCGACGCGACTCCTCGGTGCCCAGTTCGATGTAGGCGAGATTCGCGGTCGGGACGATGTAGGAGTTGCCCTTCACATCGGTGAAGCTCACCTGCGCGGCACTCTGCTCGAGAGCCGCGGTCACCTGGGTGCGGACGTCGTCCGCACTGGTGGAGGTCTCGAAGTTCAGTTCGCGGCCGGTGTTGATGATGCCGATGCGGATTTCCACGCGTGCTCCTTGAAGATTCGGGGACTGCGCCCAACTCTACCCCGGCAGCGCCGACGCGGATCGGGCCTGGCGGCCGGTTTCGCCGTGGGCGCACACGCATCTCTCTGCGCAGCCGCGGAGCAGTTCGGCAGTGTCCGGGCATCCCGATAGCGTGGATGCCATGACAGAGGATGCCGGACAGCGCGCAGTCGTGGACGCGGTTGTCGAGGCATCCGGAGTGATCATCGGCGCCCCGGGAACGGGCAAGACACAGACGCTGATCGACAGGGTCGCCGTGCTCCTGGGCGCACACGCGCTCGCGCCGGAGGAAGTACTGGTGCTGACACCGAACCGTCAGGCCGCGACGGTGCTGCGCGACCGCATCGGCGTACGCATCGGGCAGGCGACGCCAGGGCCACTGGCTCGCTCGCTCGGATCATTCGCATTCCAGCTCGTCCGCGGCGCGATGGTCCACGCGGGAGAAGAGCCCCCTGCGCTTCTCACCGGTGCCGATCAGGATCGCATCATCGCCGATCTGCTCGCCGGCGACGTCGAAGACGAGGCCGCCGGTCGTCCGTCGCGCTGGCCGGAATCTCTGAGCGCCGGCGTGCGCGCCTCGAAGGGGTTCCGATCCGAGCTGCGCGCGTTCCTCGCGGAATGCACCGAGCTGGGAGTGCAACCGCGCGAGCTGCAGGCATCCGAGCGGCCGGTCTGGCGCGCGGTGGGCGCCTTCATCGACGAGTACCGCGCCGTCCTCGGTGGCATGCGCACCGCGTACCGAGACGCGGCCGATCTTGTGAGCGAGGCGGCGGCGATCCTTCGCGACGCGGATGCAGCGGTGCTCGGACCGCTCGCACCGCTGCGCGTCGTCCTGATCGATGACGCGCAGGAGATCACCAGGGGAGGCATCACGATGGTGCGCGCGCTGCGCGCCAGGGGCATCGCCGTCCTCGCCTTCGGCGATCCCGACATCTCCTCCGGCGCCTTCCGGGGCGCGAGCCCCCAGCTGTTCCATGACCTGTCGGGTGTGCTCGAGCGCGTGTTCGTGCTGGAGACCCCGCACCGTCAGAAGCGGGCACTCACCGATCTCACCCGCACTGTGACACAGGCGATCGGTGTCGCCGGTCGCGTCGAACACCGTCGCGCCCCCGGCCCAGCGGCTGAGATCCCTACACCGGCCGTGCCCTTCGACGCGCCGGTGCAGGCGTTCCTCGCCCCATCTCCGTATGAGGAGGCCGACCGGATCGCCGGCACGCTCCGCGACTGGCATCTCACCCATGGCATCGCATGGAGCGACATGGCTGTGATCGCCCATGACACCAGGCAGGTGACGTCGCTCGAGACCGAGCTCGCGGCACGCGAGGTGCCGACACGGGCCGCAGGCGTGCAGAGGCCGCTCGGCAGCGAGGGCGTCGTCCGCGACATCGTCGGCATCGTTCGACTCGCACTCACCCCGGTCGAAGATCGTGAACCCGAGATGCTCATCGACGCGCTGCGCTCGCCGTTCGGAGGGATGGATGCCGTCGGCCTCCGACGCCTGCGTGCGCGGCTGCGTCACGTCGAGCTCGCAGACGGCGGATCTACGCCGGCGTCGGAGCTGTTCCGCCAGGCCATGGCGTTTCCCGCGCACTTCACATTCGTCGACGCGCCGGAGGCCAGGGTCGCCTCCCGTTTCGCCACGACACTGGCCGAGACCGCCGCCGCGGCCGACGCGGGGGAGACGATCCACGAGCTGCTCTGGCGCATCTGGGATAACGCGCGCGCTCTCGACGGCTCCAAGCTGCAGCAGTACTGGCGCGCGGCGTCCGAACAGCCAGGCGGCGGCGAGACTGCCAGGGCGCTCGATGCGCTCGTCGCGCTGTTCGATGCCGCCAAGCGCTTCGTCGAGCGCACACCGAACGAGCGTCCAGAGGTGTTCGTGCGAGACATCCTCGACAGCGAAGTTCCCGAAGACACGCTCTCTACCCCCGAACGGCCGGGGCTCGTGACGCTGCTCACGCCGGCGACGGCGCTGGGCACCCAGTTCGACGCCGTCATCGTCGCCGGCGTGCAGGACGGCGTGTGGCCCAACGTTCGGCTGCGCGGAGGGCTGCTGGAGACATGGCGTCTCGCCGATGCCGTCATCGCCGCGCGCACGGGCGAACCTGAGACGGCGCCCGGCGTGCTCGATCGGCGCCGCGATGCCCTGCACGACGAACTGCGTCTCTTCGTGAGGGCGCTGTCGCGGGCGCGCTCGCGCATCGTCGTCACCGCGGTGGACGACGACGCCACCGGGCCCAGTCCCTTCTTCAGTTTCCTGCCGGACCCGCCGCCCGCATCCGCGCATCCGGCAGCGGAGCATCCGCTCACCCTGCGAGGACTCGTGGCGCGTCATCGGCGCACTCTCACGAGTTCGATCGACCCCGACACCCGTGCGGATGCCGCGGGCCAGCTCTCTGTCTTGGCACACGAGGGCATCCCGGGAGCCGATCCGGGGGAGTGGTACGGGGTCGCCGCGCCGTCGACGTCAGCTCCATTGCACGATCTGTCGACCGGGGCCGCGCGAGTCTCGCCGTCGAAGATGGAATCGTTCGAGGAATGCGAACTGAACTGGGCGATCGCGGCGCTCGGCGGCGACACGGTCCTGCCCCCGTCCGCGGGAATGGGCACGATCATCCACGAGGCGATGGAGACGGTTCCCGATGGGGATCTTGAGAAGCTGCGCGCTGTCGTCGCCGAGCATTGGCCGGAGTTGGATTTCGAGACCGAGTGGATCGGGCGCAAGGAGCGCCGCCGCGCGGATCTCTACATAGAGCGCCTGCACTCGTACATCTGGGAGGTGTCGAGCGATCGCGGGCGCGTGCTCGCCAGTGAAGTGGAATTCCGCTTCGCCGTCGATGTCGCGGCGGCCGATGAGGCGCGCAGCGCAGAGGACGATTCGGCTGCCGTGCCGGCTGTGCACGTGGGTGACGAGGTTCACGGCCCGCACCGAGCCGTGGTGCACGGCTTCATCGATCGCGTCGAGGCGTACCCGAGCGGCGCGGGCGAGCACGCTGCCGCTCGTGGTCGTGGGTGGACCGGCATGGCAGAAGGACTCAGCGGCGAGTGCGTCGTCGTCGTGGATCTGAAGACCGGTAAGAACGAGCCGACGACGGATGCGAAGTGCGAGGAGCACGCGCAGCTGGCGGCGTATCAGGTCGCCGTGCAACAGGGACTGATCGACGGCGCCGATGCCGGTGCGCTCGCCGGGGCCCGGCTTCTGCTCGTCGCCAACACGCTGTCGGGCAGCGACTACCGCGTCGCCCATCAGCACACGCTCGAGGGCGAGGCGCGCAGCAGGTTCCTGAAGCGTCTCGCATCGGCAGCCAGGGGGATGTCGGGCGACCGCTTCACGGCTCACGTCGAAGCGCACTGCGCCGACGTGCAGTGGCGTGTACATCCGTGCCGCATCCACACCGTGCCGGCGGTCAGCGCATGACGTCATGGAAAGACCAGGGCTCGGGGCTCTCGGCACTCGACGTGGCCGCGGCGCTGGGACAGCCCCCGCCCACCGCTGCGCAGCAGCGCGTCATCGAAGCGCCGCCGACCCCCGCACTCGTCGTCGCCGGCGCAGGCAGCGGGAAGACGGAGACCATGTCCGGCCGTGTCGTCTGGCTCGTCGCCAACGGATATGTGCGCCGTGATGAGATCCTCGGACTCACCTTCACCCGCAAAGCCGCCGGTGAACTGTCCGAGCGCATCGCCGCTCGCCTCGCTGTGATCGACGAGTACGGTCAGCGCGGTCTGCTGCCGCACGTTCCGGAGATCGTCGCATCCGGGATGCTGAATCGTGTCGACGAAGCGTCACCAGGCGCACAGCGGGTGCTGGTGCGTTCCCAGGTCCTGGGCGAACTCGCCGAGCGGTTCGATACCGGATGGGATCCGACGTCGCCGCGGACGGCGGACGACCTGATGATCCGTCCTCGCGTCTCGACGTACAACGCGTTCGCCGACTCGATCGTGCGAGAGCATGCCGCGCGGATCGGCCGCGACCCCGACGTCGCCATGCTCAGCCAGGCGGCGTCCTGGATGCTGGCACGCGAGGTCGTGCTTCGCGCCGACCTGCCGGAGCTCGAAGGCATCGAATACGCCGTCGGCACCGTGGTCGATGCGGTGCAGCGACTCGCCGGCGATGCACTAGATCACAGAGCCGATCTGGGACGGGCGGAGCAGATCGCGCGGGAGTACGCGAAGGCTTTCGAGCCGTACCGCAGCAACAGCGACATCGCCAAGGTCGCCGACAACCTGCTCGCGCTGCCGACGCTCCTCGCCCTCGTGCGCGCGTACATCGCCGAGAAGCAGCGCCGAGGCGTGCTCGACTTCGCCGACCAGGTGAGCGGCGCCTATGACATCATCGAGGCATCGCCCGATGTGCGTGCAGATCTGCGCGAGCAGCATCGTGTGGTCCTGCTGGACGAGTATCAGGACACCTCTGTGATCCAGACGCAGTTCCTCGCCGAGGTGTTCCGAGATTCCGCCGTCATGGCGGTCGGCGACCCGCACCAGTCGATCTACGGCTGGCGCGGTGCGAGCGCCGACAACCTCTATGCGTTCTCTCGCACGTTCGCCCGCGATGCGCCGTCTGAGACCTTCAGCCTCATGACGAGCTGGCGCAACGACAGCGCCATCCTCGACGTGGCCAACCGAGTGCTCGAGCCGCTTCGACGCCCAGGGCTCGACGTCCCACCGCTCGAACCGCGCCCCGGCGCAGGGACCGGCGCCGTCGGCATCCGCTATCCGCTCACGGTGCATGAAGAGGCTGCTGAGGTGGCTGAGTGGTTCGCCGAGCGTCGCAGCGCGCACGCTGCGGTGACACCCCACACCGGGGCGATCCTGTTCCGATCGAAGCGCCACATGCAGACGTTCGCGGAGGCGCTCGCGGCGCGGGGCATCCCGCACCGGATCCTCGGCCTCGGCGGTCTGCTCACGACGCCGGAGGTGGTCGACGTCGTCAGCGCGTTGCGCGTGATCCACGACCCGAACTCCGGCTCCGCGCTCATCCGCCTGCTCGTGGGGTCGCGATTCGGCGTCGGCCTCGCCGACATGGGTGCGCTGTACGACCTCGCCTCTGAGCTCTCGAAACGCGACAGCGCACTGCTGCCGCTGCCGGAAGAGCTGCGCGCTCGCGTCCGTTCCTCACGCGGCGCCGATGAAGCGGTGTCGATCGTGGATGCCGTCGACGTCGTGCGCGGACTTCGCGATGACTATCGGCTGATCGACGCCATCACGGCGGAAGGGCGAGCGCGGATACGGGCAGCGGGGGAGATGCTGGAACGACTGCGGCGGGCATCCGGTCAGCCCATTCCCGAGCTCATCCGCATGATCGAGGTGGAACTCCGCCTCGACATCGAACTCGCAGCCAACGAGACTCGCGGTCCTGCACGCGTCGCTGCGACTCAACTGCGAGCCTTCGCCGATGAGGTGCGCGCTTTCCTCTCCGCCGATGACCGCGGCTCGATCGGATCGCTGCTGGCCTGGCTCGACAAGGCGGAGAGCACCGACGAACTGATGCCTCGGCCCGAACCCCCTGAGCCCGGTGTGGTGCAGCTGCTCACGATCCACGGCTCCAAGGGACTCGAGTGGGATGCCGTCGCCGTGGTGCGTCTCGTGGAGGGAGAGCTTCCCTCCAGGCCCACAGACACGTCGGGCTGGTTCGGATTCGGGGTGCTGCCGTTCGCACTGCGCGGTGACAGCGCCGCGCTGCCGCAATTCGTATGGGAGGCGCCGGCGGATGGCGCCCTCGATCCGGACAAGCGGCTCAAAGCCGGTGTGGCGTCGCTGACGAGCAAGAGCAAGGCCGCTCCCGGGGCCCTCACGGTGTTCAAGGACGCATACCGCGATTACCAGCAGCAGGAGGAGCGCCGCCTCGCCTATGTGGCGGTGACCCGCGCGCGCACCGACCTGCTCCTCACAGGGGCGCACTGGGCGGGGCAGAAGAGCCCTCGCGAGGCGAGCCCGTACCTGCGCGAGGCGTTCGAGGTGCTGGGGCTCGATCCGATCGCTGCGATCGACGACGACGAGAATCCGTACGAGGGGGAGGGGAAGACCAGCTTGTGGCCACTCGATCCCCTGGGCGGCCGGCGTGCGGTGGTCGAATCCGCTGCCGCGCTCGTGCGCTCGGTCGATGGACAGCCCGCCCCCACACGGCAGCTGGAACGGCTGCTCGTCGAGCGGGCCGAGCGTCAGCGGGGCATTCGCGCCGACCCGCCGACTCGAGTGCCCGCCTCGAAGTTCAAGGACTATGTGACCGACTTCGACGGCACAGTGCGCGCCCTCAGCAGGCCCATGCCGGAACGCCCTTACCGCCAGACCCGACTCGGCACGCTCTTCCACGCCTGGGTCGAACATCGCTCCGGCCTCGTCGGCGCCGGCCCTGGCCCGGAGAGCGCGCTATGGGACTCGGATGACGAGCAGCCGGATCCGTGGAGCGTCTCCGTCGCAGACGAGGCCGATCTCGAGCGCCTGCGCGAGATCTTCGAGAGGAGTGAATGGGCCACGCGTCAGCCCATCGCGGTCGAGATCGAGATCGACTTCGCGCTGGGTGAGGGTGCGGGCGCGGAACCGGGCGGCACCTCAGGTGAAGGGCACATCGTCATCTGCAAGCTGGATGCTGTGTACCGCCGCGACGATCGCGGTGGACGAATCGAGATCGTCGATTGGAAGACCGGGAAGGCACCGCGAACGTCCGCGGAGCGCGAAGAGCGGATGCTGCAGCTCGCGCTGTACCGCCTCGCCTATCACCGCCGCTTCGGCGTGCCGCTCGAGGAGATCGACGTCGCGCTGTACTACGTCGCCGACGATCTCGTCATCCGCGGCGACAGGGTCTACTCGGAAGAGGAACTCGTCCAGCGCTGGAGCGCGGCGCGCGCGGCGCGCTGAGCCTCGTCTGCGGGATCGGCGTCTGATGGATCGCTGCCCGCACGGTCGACGGGCTCGTCGACGGGCTCGGCGTCTCCCGGCTGCAGCAGACCTGATCTCGTGACCTCGCTGAGGTCGGCGGTCGGCTCGCCGACGTTCGCATCACCCTCTGGCCTGTCGCTGCCGGTCGCGTCGGCTTCCGATACCTCGTCGTCCTCACCGGGCATCAGGTCCTCGGGGTTGTACGCGTCCGTCTCCATCGCGGTGTGGATCCGCGTCGCCGCTGTCTCCGGCACTCGCCCCAGCGCGTCGAGCGCCGAGTCGACCCCGTCGCTGCGCTGAGCGATAACCGAGAGGTCGTTCTCGCGGAGCCCTTCGGCGAGAGCCTCGAGCAGTGCTGCCGCGTCATCCATGATGTCCTCGCGGTGCATCGCGTCGCCGTGCACCAGCCAACGAGCGAACTCCAGTTCAGCCAGAAGTCGTGCCCGCAGCGCCAAGGCGCCATCCGGTGTGCGGTTCGACGCGTGTGCATACGCCGCATGCACGTCGCCTGCGGCGTCCGTCGCGGAGGAAAGCCAGGCGAGATCCACTGCCGGGTCGCCGAGTGAGAGGCCGTGCCAGTGCACGACGCCGATGACCTGGGGACCGAGCTCTGAGTCGTCGTCGAACAGGAATGACGTCGCCTGCACCCCCCCGAGCGTCACCGCCGATTCGAAGCGCCACAGTTCGTCGTCTTCCACGGCCTCACGCCAGCGCACGGTGAGTCGAGCGGGGACCCGGCCCGTCGCCGCGGCGCGATCGACGAGCTGACGGATCTCCTCCCGGGCCTCCTCAGCGGTGCGGGCGGTGAGGCCTGCGCTGCGTACGACGGATGCCGGCAGCGCGTGCACGGCTGCGATCGACGCCCCCATCGACTCGGCTGCTCCGCGCCCGGCGGGAACGTGTCCAGCCTCGATCTGGAACCCGGGCAGCAGTTCGGTCACGAGTGCACGTCCGTCGGAGAGGCGAGTCTCCCCGATGTACTCGGGTGCCCGGAAAGGCAGCATGGCGCGCGCGCCGGCGGTCAGTGCCCGCAGTGCCAGGGATTCGGCAGCGAGCTCTCGCGCCGTCTCGTCGTCGTCGCCGACGCGGATCGCGAGTTCCCGCCCGTCGGTGAGAGTCACGACCGCGGAATCGAACCGACCGTCGCCGTCGGTCGTCAGAGTTCGCGCGCCGACGACCTCCGCCCCGGACAGTGCGGCTGTGACCGCCGCCGCTAGAGTAAAGGGAGACCGTGCCATGCCCCCAGGTTAGGTCCGCTCGGGTGCGGTTGCGCCTACGCCACGCCTGCGAGAGAGGGAGTCGATGACTGTCCGCCGTGCCTTGTTCGACCGCGCCGCGCACCTGCGCGACGAGCCCGGAATCCTCGAGGCGCTGCGCGAATCCGGTGATGTGCGCGTGATCGTCGTGCGTGACGGTCGCGTACGCATCGACGATGGCAGGCTGGTCACCGTCGCCGCAGACGAGGTGTCGGAAGCGCAGTGGGCTCTGCTCGGCAGGCACAGCGACACAGGCCCGCTCCTTCTCGCCGCTGAGGTGGTGTCCGCAGACTCGATCGATGCGGCGCCGGCCGAGACATGGTTCGGACTGCGCGATGCCGGCGGTGTCCTCGACCCGGAGAGCACCGAACTCCTCGTGGAATCGATCGCGCTCGCCGGCTGGCTCAGCGATGCACGCTTCTGCGCGCGGTGCGGATCCGAGTCCGAACTGCGTCAGGGCGGCTGGTCGCGCCGATGCCACACGTGTCAGCACGACATCTTCCCCCGCACAGATCCCGCCGTGATCGTCGCGGTCGAAAGCGAGGACGGCGAGAAGCTGCTGCTCGGCGCGAACGCGAACTGGCACGGCCGGATGTACTCGTGCTTCGCGGGGTTCGTCGAGGCTGGTGAGTCGCTGGAGTTGACCGTGCACCGCGAGATCGAGGAGGAGGCCGGCGTGCGGCTGGACTCCGTCCGCTACGTCGGGTCGCAGCCCTGGCCGTATCCGCGCTCCCTCATGGTCGGCTTCCGCGCGACAGCATCCGATGAACGTCGCGCGCGTCCGGATGGCGAGGAGATCATCGATGTGCGCTGGTTCACGCGCGATGAGATCGGCAGCGCGCTCCGCGGCGACGGCCCGGTGGGACTGCCGGGGCCGGCATCCATCGCGAGAGCGCTGATCCAAGGCTGGTACGAGGATCGGGTGCCCGCTGCACTGAGCGAGAGCGTCGTCGAGTGAGCGCGACGAGTCGAAACGCAGAGTCCAAGTGAGTGCGCTCGACGCCCTCGACGAACGACAGCGGGAAGCGGCGTCTGTGCTGCGCGGCCCTGTCGCGGTGCTCGCCGGTGCGGGTACGGGCAAGACACGGGTCATCACGCACCGCATCGCGCACGGCGTCGACACGGGGGCGTACTCGCCGAGCCGTGTCATGGCCGTCACATTCACGGCGAAGGCGGCCGGCGAGCTTCGAGGACGCCTGCGCGGCCTCGGCATCGAGGGCGTCGTGGCCCGAACCTTCCACGCAGCAGCGCTCGCTCAACTGAACTTCTTCTGGCCGACCCTCGCCGGCTCTCCCGCGCCGAGCATCATCGACAACAAGGTGCGAGTGCTCGGCCAGGCCGCCGAGCAGCTGCGGCTTCGCCCTGATACCGCGACGCTCCGCGACGTCGCCAGCGAGATCGAATGGCGCAAGGTGTCAATGCTCTCGATCGAGCAGCATGCCGCTCTCGGACGCTCGGTGGGGAGGATCGGCACCGAGCAGCTCGCCGCGCTGCAGCAGGGCTACGAGGTGCTCAAGGACGATCGTCGTCAGCTCGACTTCGAAGACGTGCTTCTCGCGTGCGCCGGGATGCTGGAGGCCGAGCCGCGCGTCGCGGCATCCGTGCATGAGCAGTATCGGCACTTCACCGTCGACGAGTATCAGGACGTCTCGCCACTGCAGAACCGGCTGCTCGAACTGTGGTTGGGTGACCGGCGCGACATCTGCGTCGTCGGCGACGCCAGCCAGACGATCTATTCGTTCGCCGGCGCCGACCAGAAGTATCTGCTCGAGTTCGGACGACGCTACCCCGACGCCACGATCGTGCGGCTGGAGACGAACTACCGTTCGCAGCCGCCCATTCTCGCGGCCGCGAACGCGCTGATGAACGGCCGTGCCGGTGCGCTCGAACTCGTTGCCGCTCGTGAGTCGCTCACCGCTGAGGCGCCGACCGTCACCGCATACAGCACCGAGACGGAAGAGGCCGCCGGTATCGCCGCGTCGATCGCCGCCCGGATCGCCGCGGGTGCCTCGCCGTCCGAGATCGCGGTGCTCTACAGGGCGCACTCGCAGTCCGGCGTGATCCAGCAGGCGCTCGGCGAGGCGGGTATCGCTTCGCGCGTGCTCGGCGGCAAACGATTCTTCGATATGCCGGAGGTGCGTCAGGCCGTGCTCGCACTTCGAGGAGCATCCGTCGCGCCGACTGAGCGGGGATTCCTGTCCAACGTGCAGAAGGTGCTGCGCGAGCTCGGTCTCAGCGACGAGCCGCCGGCCGCGGGAGGTGCCCAGCGCGACGGCTGGGAGGCGCGCCGCGCCATTCTGCGCCTCGCGGAGGAGGCGCCGAGTGAGACCACGCTCCGGTCGTTCAGCGACACCCTGATGGCGAGGGCGAAAGACCAGCATGAACCGACGATCCAGAGTGTGACACTGTCGACCCTGCATGCGGCCAAGGGCTTGGAATGGCCGCACGTGCATCTGGCGGGGTGGACGGAAGGTTCGCTGCCGATCTCGTACGCGACCGGTTTCGATGCGATCGACGAGGAGCGACGTCTCGCCTACGTCGGCATCACGCGCGCCGCTCGTACGCTGTCCCTGTCGTGGTCTCATGCGGCAGGGAGAGGGGAGCGGCAGCCGTCTCGCTTCCTTCAGGAGATCGGAACGACTGCTCGCGGCACCGGCATTCTGCGTGAAAGCGCAGCGAACGCCACACGCGGCGGCCGTCGGGGCTGATCCGCACGGATCTGCTCATGCGCCCCGGCTCTGCCAGGATACGTGCGGCGAGGGCCGCAGCCTCGGCAGTGCGCGCGGCGGTGATGTGGCCGGATGCTGCGCCGACCAGCTGCGCGTGCAGCATCGGCCATGCCGGGTCGCGCTCGCGCTCATGGCCGTCGCGGCATGCCAGGCAGGGCGTGCGACCCGGTACGACGAGCGGACCGACTGTGGTGCCGCCCACTTCGAAAGCGATCGGAAGGTGAGCGACGTCGTCTCGCAGGTGATTCGAGAGTTGGCGAGCGGATGCCGCGCCCTCCACCAGCACGACCGCCACGGCCTGCGGGGTTCCGCGATCGGCTGTGCGGAAGCCCTCATCGACCAGAGCGATCTCGGTGCGAGCCGCGATGCGGGAATCGACCATGTTCAGGCTCTCGATCCAGATGCGAGGCAGTGGCGGCTCGTCGGTGCGCAACACGGGCTTCAACGCCGAGAGCAGTTCTCGGGCAGCGTCACGGGGAGCGCCGGCGCCGTGCGCGATCACATCGAAGGCACTCGGGCGGAATCCGTCGCGCAAGGACTGCAGCAGCCTGTCCACCCACGGTTCGCTCACCGGGATCCGCACGACGTCTTCCAATCCGAACTGCACGGTGTCGACGTCGCGCCACAGCAGGGGATAGGCGGGATCGAGACGCGTCAGCGTCGGAGGTGTGATCGGCGACATGCACCGATTCTGCCTACGGGCGGCTCACAGCGGGGGTCCCGGACCGGATCAGTGGACAAACTCGCGACGTCGGCTGGTGTGCAGGACGAGAGGCCGGCCTGCCGGACGCCCGTCGCTCAGACCGGCGTCTCGCCGCCCTGATTCGCGCCAGGGTCCTTGCCCTTGTCGTCCCCGGACTTCGTGTCGTCCCCGGGCTTCTTGTCGTCGCCCGCAGCACCGTCGTCGTCGCCCTTGTCGTCGCCTTCGGGGAAGTCATCTCCAGCCAGCAGCCGCGTCAGTGCCTCGTCGAACTCATCGGCCACGGGCTCCTCGCCCCGTGCGCGCGCCTGCAGCCGTTCGATCAGCGCCGTCGGGTCGTCGATGTCGGCAGCCGTCGGCTGCAGGTCGGGGTAGTCCCAGAGTGAATCGCGGGCGGCGATGCCGACAGCATCCGTCACCTTCCGCCACATCGCCGATGCCTCCCGCATCCGACGCGGACGCAGCTTGAGACCCACGAGCGCGCCGAGTGCGTCTTCCGCCGGTCCACCGACCGCGCGGCGCCGGCGAGCGGCCTCTGCGAGCCGCACGCTGTCGGGAAGACGCGATGTGGCTTCTGCGGTGACGACGTCCACCCAGCCGTCGATCGTCGCGATGATGTTCTCCAGGCGGGCGAGCGCCTCGCGCTGCGCCTCGGTCTGTGCGGGCAGGAGTGCGCCTCCTTCGATCGCCGCACGCAGCTCTTCCGGGTTCGAGGGGTCGAGACGGCTCGCGACGTCTTCGAGCGCCTCGACGTCGACGGTCACGCCGCGGGCGAAGTCGGTGATCTGCGACATGACGTGAAGGTGCAGCCACTTCGCGTGCCGGTACAGACGGGCGTAGGCCAGTTCGCGGGTCGCGAGGTAGAGGGCGATCTGATCTTCCGGAATCTCAAGTCCCTCACCGAACGCGGTGATGTTCTGGGGGACCAGCGCGGCCGTGCCGGCCGGGAGCACGGGGATGCCGACGTCACCGCCCGAGACGACCTCAAGAGAGAGATTGCCGAGCACCTGCCCGAACTGGGCGGCGAACACCGACGATCCGAGCCCGCGCATGAGCTGGCCTGCGCCCTGGATGGCCTCGCGCATGTCGTCGGGCACCTGCGTGTCGAGCGCGCTGGTGAGTGCGTCGGCGATGCTCGTGGAGACCGGGCCGGCGATCTCCTTCCACACCGGCAGCGTCTTCTCGACCCATTCGCCGCGCGTCATCGCCTGAGGGTTCTCGGCGAGCTCGGAGATCGTGGTCGCCTCGCCCAGCCACAGATTCGCGAGCGCGAAGGCATCGACGAGAGAGTGACGCGAGCCGTCTGTGATGCTCTGGCCCTCGCGATTCGCGATGTGCAGTGCCTGGCGCAGGGTGTTCTCCCACGGGTCGCCTCCGAATGCGCCCTGCAGCTGCCGCATGAGCCCGGCCATCATCGCCGGGTCGATCTCGAGGCCATCAGCGCCGCCGAGGGCGTTCTGAAGGGCGCTCAGATCGAAGTCTCCGCCGCCCGCGCCGGACATCATCTTTCGCAGGAACTCGTGGAAGTCCTCTGGGTTCGGGTCGTTGTCTGCCATGTCGGTCGCCTCTCAGCACGTCGCTAGCCGTGACATCTACGCTAGTTGCAGGATTCTGCACGCGACCCCGACGCGAGCAGATCGCTGTACGCCGGTCGCGAACGACGGAGGATCCACTTGGCTCACACGCGCATTCCCAGGGTCGGCCTGGGCGTCTGGGCGCTCATCGTCGCGCTCATGGCTCTCGTGGTGCTCACCTTCCTGCCCACGCCCTACGTGATCCAGCGACCCGGCCCCGTGTACGACACGCTCGGCAGTGCCGCGGGCGAGGACGGTGAAGAGGTGCCGCTCATCGCGATCGACGGCGCAGCGACGTTCGAGACCAGCGGCAGCCTCAACCTGCTGACGGTGCAGGTCGTGGGCAACAGGGAGCGCACGCCGTCGTGGTTCGAACTGGCGCTCGCCTGGATGAACTCGTCTCGCGCCGTGATACCGATCGACGCGGTGTTCCCCGAGGGCGTGACGAACGAGGATCGCGATGAGCGCAACGCGGCGCTGATGGTCGATTCACAGCATGAGGCGACTGCCGCGGCACTGAACGAACTGGGCTACGACACCGGCGCCGAGGTGAAGGTCGTCGATGCCGTCGACGGTTCCCCGGCGGACGGAGTGCTCGAAGAAGGCGATGTCATCACGGAGATCGACGGCGCGAAGGTCACCAGTGCGGCCGAACTGCGTGCTGCGATCCAGGATGCCGAGGGGACGACTGTCGAACTCACTGTGCTCCGCGGCGACGAGCAGCCGATCGGCGTCGAACTCACGCCGGAGCTCCACACCGAGGGCGGCGTCGACACCTGGCTCATCGGCATCACGCTGACCACCGAGTACGACTTCCCGATCGACGTGACCATCCAGCTCGACAACGTGGGTGGGCCGAGCGCGGGGATGATGTTCGCGCTCGGCATCATCGACGAGCTCACGCCGGGGGAGATGACCGGTGGCAACGACATCGCAGGCACCGGCACGATCGACGCGGCCGGCACGGTGGGTCCGATCGGCGGCATCAGGCAGAAGCTGTACGGAGCGGTCGACGCGGGGGCCGACTACTTCCTCGCCCCGGCATCCAACTGCGACGAGGTCGTCGGACATGTCCCGGATGGGCTGCAGGCGATCAGCACTGCGACGCTCGAAGAGTCCCTCGATGCGCTCGAGGTGATCGCGAACGACGGCGACGTCGACGCACTGCCCACATGTGCGGCGCCTGCGCAGTGACATTGCGCTGAGAGCGGATCGTGACCCGACCGACAGCCCAGGCACAGCACTCATCCACGCGCCATGCATAGGATGGAGGCGTGACCACGACCTCGGCGCCGAATCCGGCCACGCCCCGCACATCACGACGGATCATCACGATATCGCTGGTGATCATCGCAGCGATCATCGCTGCCTTCTTCGTCTTCGCGTCTCTCTACACGGACTTCCTCTGGTTCGACCAGCTGCAGTTCGCGAACGTTCTCACCACGCAGTGGCTTGCCACCGCGTCGATGTTCGTCGTGGGGTTCCTGGGGATGGCGGTGCCGCTGTTCATCGTGATCCAGCTGGCGTACCGCCTGCGCCCGGTCTACGCGCGACTGAGTTCGCAGCTGGACCGGTACCAGGAGGTCATCGAGCCGCTGCGCCGCCTCGCCATGTGGGGCATGCCGATATTCTTCGGCCTGTTCGCAGGGTTCGCTGCCGCGGGCAACTGGGAGACCGTCTGGCTGTGGTTCAACGGCGGCGCGACAGGGGAAGTCGACCCGCAGTTCGGCATGGACACCGGGTTCTACCTGTTCGCGATGCCCTTCTATTCGATCCTGCTGGCGTTCGTCTCGGCCGTCCTCCTGCTGTCGCTGATCGTCACGGCGCTGGTGTCGTACCTGTACGGCTCTGTGCGAATCGGCCAGGGAGAGCTGCGCATCTCGAAGCCGGCACGCATCCAGCTGGCCGTGCTCGCCGGGCTCTACCTGCTGGTGCAGGCCGCAAGTCTCTGGCTCGACCGCTACAAGACGCTCGTCACCACTGAGGACCGCATCACCGGTGCCGCGTACACGAGCGTCAATGCCACGATCCCTGGCATGGCGATCCTCGCGATCCTTGCCGCGCTCGTCGCCATCCTCTTCTTCGTCACAGCCATCATCGGTCGCTGGCGCTTCCCGCTCGTCGCGACCGGCCTGCTGATCGTGGCATCCCTCGTCGTCGGAATCGGCTACCCGTGGGTCGTGACGACCTTCCAGGTGCGTCCGAACCAGAACAGCTTCCAGGCCGAGTTCTACCAGCGCAACATCGACGGCACCAAGAGCGCCTACGACATCGCCGATCTCGAGGTGACGCCGTTCAAGGCGGAGACCACCGCCGAGGCGGGGCAGCTGCGCAACGATGCTGAGACCACGGCATCCATCCGCATCCTCGACCCGAGCATCATCAGCCCGACGGTGCAGCAGCTCGAGCAGTTCCGCAACTACTACCAGTTCCAGGAGACCCTGGATGTCGACCGCTACAACATCGACGGCGAAACGCAGGACACGGTCGTTGCGGTGCGCGAGATCAACGTCGACAAGCTCGGTGACAGCAACAGCTGGAACAACCGCACGGCGGTCTACACCCACGGCTACGGACTCGTGGCCGCCGCGGGCAACCAGCGCACCAGTGAGGGTGAGCCGGTGTTCCTCGAACGCGGCATCCCGTCCTCCGGCTTCCTCACGGAGAGCGAGGACTATGAGCCGCGGGTGTACTTCGGCGAAGGCTCGCCGCTGTACTCGATCGTGGGAGCGCCGGAAGGCACGGATCCGGTCGAGATCGATTATCCGCGTGGCACCGACGGCGCGAACGAGACGAAGAACACTTTCGAGGGCGATGGCGGTCCGAGCGTCGGCGGCACATTCAACAAGCTGCTGTACGCGCTGAAGTTCCAGGAGGCGGAGATACTCTTCTCCGACCTCGTGAACTCTGATTCGCAGATCCTCTACGACCGCGACCCGATCACCCGTGTGCAGAAGGTCGCGCCGTACCTCGAGCTCGACAGCGACCCGTACCCGAGCGTCGTGGACGGTCGCGTCGTCTGGATCGTCGACGGCTACACGACGAGCTCGACGCACCCGTACTCGACGAGCGTGAGCCTGCAGGATGCGATCGCTGATTCGAACACGGCTGCGCCGAACTTCGCGATCGACGACATCAACTACATCCGCAATTCGGTCAAGGCCACTGTCGACGCCTACGACGGCTCGGTGACCCTTTACGCGTGGGACGACGAGGACCCGATCCTCGAGGCGTGGCAGAAGGTGTACCCGTCGACCGTCGAGCCGATCAGTGAGATGTCGGCAGATCTGATGAGCCACGTCCGCTATCCGACCGACCTTTTCAAGGTGCAGCGCGAGATCCTCGGTGTGTACCACGTCGACACCGCCGGCTCGTTCGCCCAGCAGGACAACCGCTGGCAGACGCCGAACGATCCGCGCAACGACACCCAGCTGCAGCCGCCGTACTACCTGTCGATGCAGATGCCGGGGCAGGATTCGCCGCGGTTCTCGATGTTCTCCACGTTCATCCCCGCGTCCTCGCAGGGCACGACGAGTCGTAACGTTCTGATGGGCTACCTCGCGGTCGATTCGGATGCCGGAGCCACCGAGGGCGAGAAGGCAGAAGGCTACGGACAGCTGCGGATGCTCGAGATCGACGCCGACACGACGGTCCCGGGTCCAGGGCAGGTGCAGAACACCTTCGACTCCGACACCACGATCGCCGACAAGCTCAACGTGCTGACGCTGGGCAAGTCCGAGGTCAAGTACGGCAACCTGCTGACGTTGCCCGTCGGTGGCGGTCTGCTCTATGTGCAGCCCGTGTACGTGCAGTCGTCCGAGGGCACTCAGCTGCCGCTGCTGCAGAAGGTGCTGGTCACGTTCGGAGACAGCATCGCCTTCGAGGACACTCTCTCCGCGGCGCTCGACGTGATCTTCGGCGGAGACTCCGGCGCGAGCGGTGGCGACGAGGAAGTGGCGCCGGTCGATCCCGGTGACGGCACGGACCCGCCGGAAGAGGGGACGACGGATCCAGGAACCACGGAGCCCGATCCGGGCACCGGGACGGACGCCCGCGCTGAGGCCCTTGCCGACGCGCAGCAAGCGCTGACCGACCGCGAGGCGGCTCTGAAGGCCGGTGACCTCACCGCGTTCGCCGAAGCCGACAAGCGCCTCACGGCCGCGATCACCGAGCTGCTGGCTCTGGAGTCCGCCAAGTAGGCCAGACACAACGAAAAACGGGCGCTCCGCGAGGGGCGCCCGTTTCGTGTATCAGCGGTCATCTCCGGCCTGGAGGGAAGGCGGAGGAGGGAAGGCGAAAGGCCCCTGATCTGGATTTCTCCTGATCAGGGGCCTTTCTTGTGTCGCTTCTCGTTGCGGGGACAGGATTTGAACCTGCGACCTCCGGGTTATGAGCCCGGCGAGCTACCGAACTGCTCCACCCCGCGGCACGTCTACTAGCCTAACACGGGTTTCGGCGCTGGTTAACCACGGGCAAACTGCGCGAGGATGGAAGCATGTCCGAGATCCCCGCACTCACCGTCGCCGTCTGCCAGTTCAGCCCCACGGCCTCGCGAGCGGACAATCGCAGCCGCATCGCGCAGCTCACGGCGGATGCCGCAGCGAGGGGCGCGCGCCTGGTGGTGTTCCCTGAGTACTCGAGCTATTTCGTCGACCCGATGGATGCGACTTTGGCTGAGAACTCAGAACCGCTCGACGGAGATTTCGTCGCCTCGCTGCAGGCGACGGCGTCCGCTCATGATGTCACGATCGTCGCCGGCCTCGTGGAATCGGCACGGGAGCGGGTGCGCAACACTCTCGTCGCAGTGGATGCCACGGGCCTGCGCGCGACGTACCGAAAACAGCACCTGTACGACGCGTTCGGGCAGACCGAGTCGGACTGGATCGAGGCGGGGGAGCTGGGCGCTCCCCAGACACTCGAGACCGGGGGACTGCGCATCGCGATGATGACCTGCTACGACCTGCGGTTCCCCGAGGTCGCTCGCACGCTCGTGGATGCAGGCGCCGACGTCATCGTCGTTCCGGCGGAATGGGTTCGCGGACCTCTCAAAGAGCACCACTGGACGACGCTGCTCGCTGCGCGCGCGATCGAGAACACGGTCTACGTGGTCTCGGCCGACCATCCGCCGCCGATCGGCGTCGGGCACTCGCAGATCGTCGATCCGCAGGGCGTCGTACTCGCGGGGGCGGGCACAGGAGAGGGCATCGCCGTTGCGGATCTCACGAAGGATGCCGTCACCGACGTGCGCGAGGTGAATCCGGTGCTGCGGCTGCGCCGATACGGCGTCGTCCCGCGCTGAGCGGATTCGTCTCCCGCACGTGGCGTCGATGGGAGCTTCTCGCACGTGAGATCAGCTCCCGGGGATGCAAAGAGCTCCTTCGTGCGAGCGACCCGCTCGATGCATGACGCCGTGACCCATGATCAGTGGGCAGCGAGCGTGAAAGGCGCGGCTGAGCAGGCTCTGGAATGCGCTGCGGCCCGACGTCAGATCGAGTTCGGTCATGCGGATGACGATCCACCCGAGCTCCTCCAACCTGCATTGACGTTGGATGTCGATGCGCCACTGATCACGGTCAGTGCGATGACCGTCACCCTCATACTCGATCGCGATCTTCAGCTTCGGATAGGCCAGATCGACGGTCGCCACGAGCTGGCCCGCATCGTGAACGGCGTGCTGCACGACAGGTTCCGGCAGCCCTGCGTCGATGATCGCGATTCGAGCCTGCGTCTCCTTCGGGGAATCGACTCCTGCTCTCACGAGTTCGAGCGCCTCGCTTACCTTCCGCACTCCAGGGAAAGCGCCGAGCGCGTCGAGCTGCGAGCGGATGCTGTCGATCGAGCAGAACGGACGCACCATTCGCAGTCCGGGGTACCGCTGCGACCGTGTGACGATCGGATCCAGCATCACGAGGTGCTCGACGTCGAGTCGCGGCGAGAGGAGTGCGACCGTCGACACCGGATCCATCGTGCTCAGACCGCCGACTGCGTAGGTCTGCCCGCGGTCGGCGGCGACCCTTTGCCCGCGTACGCCGGACACGCGTGGCGGTGAGGCATCGGCGGGAACGGTGATCTGCAGCGACTCGGATGGCGTCCAATGCCACGGCAATGGAAGACCCCAGACGCGCGCGGCCGTCACACCGCAGTATCGATGTCCGTCCCGCATACGCGGCGCGAAGCACTCGACGCGCTGGAGGAAGGCCGTCGGAGTCTCCACGGCGCGGATGCCGGGGAACGGGCGATGCAGATCGCCGGCGTTCGCCCTGCCCCTCCCGACGCCGGCTGTCGCAGCATCCGAGATGCGGAAGACGTCGCCGAGGCGACGGGGCAGAGGCGTTCGATGGCGCATGCGGCCATCCTCGCCACGAAACGTCCCGCCGGATGCCGCATAAGCGCGTTCGGAGGAGAACTTCTTCGACTTCGCACCTGTGCAGGACGAGTCATGGGAGCTTCTCGCATCTCCGATCACCGGGAAACGTGCGAGAAGCTCCTTTCGGCGAGCCCACACGTGACTTGCGTCAGGCCACCTGCGACGCGCGCGCGAGACCAAACGCGGCTGCGCGCCAGGTGCCCCCCCCGCCCCGCGCGAGACCTCAGAACTGCGCGGCAGCCAACCGCCGCGCGGCTTCCTCGAGCACCTCGACGCGCTTGCAGGCGGCGAAGCGCACGAGGCCGGCGTAGTCGCCACGGTGCTCCGCGCTGACGAACGCCTCCAGCGGGATCGCAACGACGCCGGCCTTGTCCGGCAGTGCACGGCAGAAGGCAGCAGCATCCGCCCCGCCCAGAGTGGATGCGTCGGCAACCGTGAAGTATCCGCCCTGCGGTGCGATCACCTCGAATCCCGCGTCGCGCAGCCCGGCCTCCAGAATCGCGTGCTTACGGGCCATTGTGGCCGCAGCCTCCGTGAAGAACGCATCGGGCATCCGCAGGCCGACGGCGATCGCCGGCTGAAAAGCCGAGCCGTTCACATAGGTCAGGTACTGCTTGACGGTCAGCACCGCCGTGATGAGGTCGGCAGGGCCGTGGACCCAGCCGATCTTCCATCCGGTGGCCGAGAAGGTCTTGCCACCGGACGAGATCGTCATTGTCCGTTCGGCCGTCCCCGGCATCGTCGCGATCGGCACGTGCGGAGACGTGAACGTGAGGTGCTCGTACACCTCGTCGGTGACGATGATCGCGTCATACTGCTGGGCGAGGCGAACGATCTCGGCCTTCACCTCCGGCGAGAACACGACGCCGGTCGGGTTGTGCGGATCGTTCACGAGAATGATCCGTGTGCGATCGGTGACGGATGCCGCGAGCACGTCAAGGTCCGGTTGGAAATCCGGCAGGCGCAGGGGAACGGTGCGCAGCCGCGCACCGGCGAGTGCCACGGCAGCCGCGTATGAGTCGTAATACGGCTCGAACACGACGACTTCGTCATCGGGACCGTCGATCAGCGCGAGGAGCGTGGCCGTGAGTGCTTCCGTCGCCCCGGCGGTCACGATCACCTCAGTCCCCGGGTCGATCTCCAACCCGTAGAACCTGCGCTGGTGCTCGCTGATCGCCTCGAGCAGGTCGGCGAACCCGCGCCCGGGTGGGTACTGGTTCATCCCCTGCGAGATCGCCTCGCGGGCGGCCTCGAGCACCTCGGCGGGACCGTCCTCATCGGGGAAGCCTTGCCCGAGGTTGATGGCGCCGGTTCTCATCGCGGACGCAGACATCTCTGCGAAGATGGTGGGCGCGACAGCGCCGTCAGGAGAAAGCAGGCCTGCCCCTGCTGCAGTGCGCCGCCAGGCGCCGGGAATAGCACTCATGCAAACCAGGCTAAGGCCATAGCCGGCGCTCACCCTGACCATAACGAACGCACAGCTACAAGCGGCACTCTGAACTTGTTGAAGGAGCAGACCATGAACGAAGACAAGAACATCAACGAGTCCGCGTCGTCTGAGCAGCCTGCGCCGCAGGAGCCGGTCGGCAGCGTGGCCGGCCACGACATGCCTGCGTCGTTCGCGTCGCATCAGGCCCCGACGCCCCAGGAAGCACCGACGCCCTCATCGCCCCAGGAAGCATCGCGCAGGCATCCATCGCCCCAGGGTGCGGCGTTCGGGATCCCCGTGCCGACGTACCCGGTGCACCACGCCGATCAGAACCGCACCGACCAGCCGACCACACCCCTGTTCGGAGAGCGTGCCGCAAGAACTGCAGGCGACTCCGGCGACACAGGCACGCCGGCCCAGGCGAAGACCAAGGAGAAGAAGCCGTTCGGCGCAGGCAAGGTCGCGGCTCTCATCGTTGCCGCCTCGCTCGTCGGCGGCGCGGCAGGACTCGGTGGCAGCTACCTCGGCAGCAACCTCTGGGCACAGCCGAACGGCACGACCGCGACCGGCACCGACACGATCACCGTGAACAACCCTGGCTCTGTGAATGAGACCACGGCGATCGCGACCACGGTGCTGCCGTCGGTCGTCACGATCGAGGTCGCCGCTCAGAACGGCTCCGGCAGCGGTTCGGGTGTCGTGATCAGTAAGGACGGCTACGTGCTCACGAACACGCACGTGGTCACCCTCGGTGGCGCCGCCGCCGATCCTGCGATCCGGGTCACGGGTTCCGATGGCCACATCTACGATGCCACGATCGTCGGCACCGACCCGATCTACGACCTCGCTGTCATCAAGCTCGAGGGCGCGGAAGACCTGACGCCGATCGACTTCGCCGACTCGTCCGCGCTCAACGTCGGGTCCACGGCTGTCGCTGTCGGTGCGCCTCTCGGTCTGTCGAACTCCGTCACCACCGGTATCGTGAGTGCGCTCAACCGCAGCATCCAGATCGCATCGGCTGCTCTGCCGGATTCGGCGGAGCAGGATCAGGAGAATGGCGACGAGTCCGAGCAGGAGGGCGGTCCGTTCCAGTTCGACCTTCCTGGTGCCGAGACTCAGGGCGCGACGGAGTCGATCTCGATCGCAGTGATCCAGACCGACGCGGCGATCAACCCCGGCAACTCCGGCGGCGCGCTCGTCGACAGCGAGGGCAAGCTCATCGGCATCAACGTCGCCATTGCGACGGCTGGCAGTGCGGAGGAGTCCGGCTCGATCGGCGTCGGCTTCGCGATCCCGTCGAACGTCGCGAAGCGCATCTCCGAGGAGATCATCGAAGACGGCGTTGCGACGCATGGTCTGCTCGGCGCTTCTGTGAGCAACGCCTCCTCCGTGGAGGGGGCCGAGGTCGCCGGCGCGTACATCGCCGACGCGCCCGTCAGCGGCGGGGCGGCGGAGGCCGCCGGTCTGCGCGAGGGCGACATCGTCACGTCGTTCAACGGCGCGCCGATCGGGAGCGCCAGCGACCTCACCGCCCAGGTCCGTGCGGCGGCCGCAGGCAGTGATGCGACCCTCACGTACGTCCGCGACGGCAAGTCGTACGACATCGGTGTGACACTGGGCGAACTCGCTCTCTGATCACACGAAGGTCGGCTGGAACCACCGGATACTCAGAGAAGGACGCCACCCCGCGATAGGCTCGCGGGGTGGCGTCCTTCTCTTTCGGCTCCGGCAATGCGGCGAAGCTCATGCGCATTCCGTCGTATGCCGTCGGAGGCATCGGCGCTCGGCTCGTGCCGCGCGGGCATCGTTGGGTGTTCGGCTGCGGCGCCGGGATCGGCGATGGCGCACTCGCGCTCTGGCAGCTCGCGCTGGCTGAGGGGCACGACGCCGTGTGGCTCACCTCTTCTGCGCGTGAGCGCACGGATGCGGCGGCGCTCGGCATCCGCACGATCTCGAAGTCGTCGCCCCGCGGTTGGTGGGCGACGGCGCGGGCCGGTGTGCTCGTCGTGACCCACGGACTCGGCGATGTGAACCGCTACGCGGTCGCCGGCGGGTTCGTCGTACAACTGTGGCACGGCATCCCGCTCAAGCGCATCGGACTCGATTCTCCCGCGACCACACAGGTGCCGAACGTTCCAGGAGCCGGGCTCCTGCAACGTGTGGTCGGCCTGTTGTACCGCCGCACTGCACAGCGCATCAGGATACTGCCGGCGGCATCCGATCGATCGCGCGGGCGGCTCGAGTCCGCGTTCGCGCTGGGTGATGCCCGCGTTGTCGTCACCGGCGAGCCCCGCGTGGACGTGCTCTCCGCCGGCACCGACGAAGAGCGTAGGCAGACGGCATCCGCTCTTCTCATCGAGGCGACCGGCTCCATTCCCGAGGGCGCTCGCACACTGCTGTACGCGCCGACCTGGCGTGACGGCGCCGATGACGTCGCCGTGCCGACCGCGGCGGAATGGGTGAAGATCATCGCCCTGCTCGAGGCTCAGAACGCCGTCTTGTTCGTGCGGTCGCATCCGCTCGGTGCCGGGGCGTATCAGCCTCCGCTGCCCAGCAGGCGCGTGCGGATGCTGGGTTCCGACCTGGTCGCCGACGTCACACCCGCACTGCCAGGGATCGACGCGCTCATCACCGACTACTCGTCGCTGGCGTATGACGTGGGGCTGCTGAGGATGCCGGTGCTGTATCTCGCACCGGATGCCGAGGAATACGCCCGCACTCGGGGGTTCTACGGACGATACGAGGATGTCGCAGGCACTGACGCGGTGAAGGATTGGGCCGCGCTTCTCGCGCAGCTGGAACTGCTGCTCACGGACGACGGTGTGTTCACCGCGCGCTCGGAGCGCTCCAGTACGCTCAGCGCACAGATGCACGCATATCGCGATGGGCATAACAGCCGTCGTGTGTACCAGGTGATCCGCGCGCGGGGGATCCCCTCGCCGAAGGGAGCACGATGACGACTGCCCGGATCGATGAGCTGGCGGAGACGCTGATCATCGCAGGCACGGGGCCCAAGCCGGGCTCGGCGACCCTCGAGGGTCCACGGGCGCGGGTGGTGGCGAAGATCACCGGTGGCGGCAAGACGTGGAAAGCGGTGGTTCCGCTGCGCGGTGTCCGCTGGACGGGAGAGGCGCTGCCGCTGCCATCGGGTTCCTATGAGCTGCGCGTCGACGGCGTCGATCTCGACGACATCGAGATCGGTCCCGAACTGCTCGCCAGCATGCGCATCGCGCTGCACGGTGCACACGTCGAGATCGCGGCACCGCTCGCGCTGATCTACGAGACGAGCGAGGGGCAGTCGACGCTGGAGGAGCGCTACGTCGCCCAGGCCGGCGGCGATGAGAACGCCGTCTTCTTCGAGAGCTTCTACGGGCAGAGCGTCGGCTGCAATCCGCGCGCGATCGACCGTGAGCTTGCCGCACGCGCGCCGAAGGTCACGAGGTACTGGAGCGTGGTCGACCTGTCGATAGCCGTACCCGACGGCGCGATCGCGGTCATCGAGGGCAGCCCGGAATGGTGGCGTGCACGCGGCTCTGCTCGACTGCTCGTCGTGAACGACTGGATGCGCCGGCGCTTCGCACGCAAGAGCGGGCAGAAGGTGCTGCAGACCTGGCATGGGACGCCGCTCAAGCGACTCGCGCTGCATCGGCGCGGGTTCGATCCGAGACGGATGGCCGCCGTTGTCAAGGAGTCTCGTCGCTGGGACATCCTGCTCGCGCAGAACACCTACTCCGAGCGCATCCTGAAGAAGGCATACGCGTTCTTCGGCAAGCCGATCTGGACCGACGGCTATCCGCGCAACGACGTGCTCACCACGGATGATGGATCGGCGACGCGCAAGGCGCTGGGCATCGGTGCAGAGGAGAAGGTGCTGCTGTACGCACCGACCTGGCGCGACGACCGCAGCGAGATCGTCGACTTCGTCGACCCCCAGCTTCTGGCAGAGCAGACGGATGCTGTGGTGCTGGTTCGCGGACATTCGCGCACCCTGCGACCGGGGCGCGACCAGTCGGGTGCGCGCGTGATCGATGTCACGG
This sequence comes from Microbacterium sp. AK031, assembly GCF_024807145.1. Taxonomy (GTDB): domain Bacteria; phylum Actinomycetota; class Actinomycetes; order Actinomycetales; family Microbacteriaceae; genus Microbacterium. The sequence continues at coordinate 364,306 of NZ_JANUCA010000001.1, forward strand.
GCTTTCCGGATACGGCACGACTGCTGCTCGTCGCCGATGCGCTCATCACCGACTACTCCTCAGTGATGTTCGACTACAGCGTCACGGGCAAGCCCATGTACTTCATGGTGCCCGACCTGGATCACTACCGTGGAGAGCTCCGCGGATTCTATTTCGATCTCGCCGAACGCGCTCCGGGGCCGTTGGTGACGACGCAGGACGAACTCGCCGACGCGCTGATGGATGACTCGCTGCCCGGATTCTTCGCTGAACGCTACGCCGCGTGGCGGAAGCAGTTCAACGGCCAGGACGATGGTCGTGCGGCCGAGCGCGTGGTGTCCCGGCTGCTGGATCTGGGCTTCGTCGAGGCATAAGAGGAAAGGCCCGCGCCCGGCAGCTGCGTCAGGGCGCGGGGATCTCGACGTCGGGCACCAGGTACTGGCGTTGCAGCCACTCGCCGAACTTGCGCACACCGAGGCAGCTCTTAGGGGTGGAGCAGTGCAGTACGGAGTCGTGCGAGGCGTATGCGGCGAACGCCTCGAGCTTCTTCCACAGTTCGTCGCCCTCGAGATTCACGGCGTTGTGATCACTCGGGTAGCCGATCGCATACTGGACGACGGCGCCGTCGATGAGCCCGTTGTCGACGAGCCCCGCCACGAGGTTCCCCGTCGCGGAGTGATCGGGATGGTCGCCCTCCGATCGCGGATCGAGCTTGGGAAGGTGGGCGAGCACCGACTGCGGCGCATATGACTGCACCACTTCGGCGATCGTGGCTTCCAACGCTGGCAGCGTGATCGGCTGCCCGGTGTCCGTCGTCGTCATCTCCGCGAGGGCGCCGGACAGGAGCTGGGGGAGTGATTGATGACCTGTGGCGCTGAATCCGCCGGCGTCGAGGCCACCGTCGGGCAGTCGGACGAGAAGCAGCATGATGCCGGGATTGTCCACTGGCGAGGTCGTCGTGATCGTGACCCCGCTGCGCAGAGTGACAGCGGCATCCACCCACTCGCCTGTGACACCGCGCATCACGTCATACGCCGCGCGGATGCCCCGCTCTCGTTCCAAGGCGTATTCCGCGCCCATGCCCGCGTCGGACCCGGTGATGAAGAGCGTGCGGATGCACTGTCCTGCCGCTATGGCGTTCGGGATGGTGGGGCTGCCGAAGATCAGATCGTCGTCGTAGTGCGCCCACGCTGAAACGGCTGCGGGGGAGGTGCATGGCGCGGTGTACTGCAGCGGCGAGATGAAGGTCTCGGGCTGCACCGGGGCCTGCAGAACAGTGCTGATCAGTGCGCACTGTGCCGATGAGGCGAGGAAGTCGACGGCGTTCGCCGCCGATTCCGGGAGCGCACGCAATGCTTCCTGGGTCACGGCGGCGGGACATTGCTGTTCGGTGATCTCGATTCTCCGTGCAGCGGTCAGAGTGTTGACAGGTAGCTGCGGAGCGGGGACGACCACGTGTCGTGAGAGCCCGTCTTGAGGATTCTGGGACATGCATCCGGTGAGAAGAGCCCCGATCACCACAGCGATCGCGATCACTGCACCACTGCGCTTGCGCGCGCTCATTCGTGACCGATTCAAGACCATCGGATTCCCCCCATCCACAAACCGATCTGCGATGACCGGGAACCACACGAAGAAACGCGAGCCATGTCCGCACTGGCCAGCAATCGACCATAATATACGGACGCTCCGGCCCATACGGAGATCCGATGGCACCGCGGCGTGTCCATGAACGCCGACCCTCGATGCTACGTTCGTGAGCGCGCACAACGATTCGCTGAGCGTGATTGTTTGCAGCACGCATGACACACCGCCGTTCTCAACGCACAATGGAGCATCATGAGCCTTGCATCGCGCCGTCCAGCCGGCGTCATCCTGGTCGCAGCCATACTGTTCTTGTCCGGGATCGTCGGCATCATAGGAGGATTCCTCGGGCTCATCGGGTCTACAAGCGCGGCACCCCAGTCGATTGAGGGCGTGACCCTGGACAGCACCGGACTCGCGCTCCTGTTCGGATTCCTCCTCGTCGCCGCCGTTCTGAACGTGGTCTTCGCGTTCGGGATACTCCGGGGGCAATCGTGTCGCACGCGCGATCATCGCGATTGTGCAGGTCCTCACGATCATCAGCGGCGTGGTGGGGATCGCCACGTCAGGCACCGAGGTCTGGCACGGCATCTACACCCTGCCCTTGCCCGTGATGATCGTCGCGCTCCTGTGGACGGGGGCGCGCACGAGAGAGTTCTTCGCGGAACGATGACGGCCGACGCAGCGGTGACCGAGTGACCGCTGGAGCCACACGTGATCACACGCTGCTCGATCGCGTGTTCGATGCCAGCATCATTCTCAAGGGAATCAACGGAGTGCTCGAACTGCTCGGCGGCGCGGCTCTCTTCTTCATAAGCGCTGACCAGGTCCGTCATGTCTTGGCCTGGGTGAGTGCGCACGCCCTCGTGGCGCATCGGCACTCCGCGCTCGCGCAGTGGATCGAGCACCTGGCCGACCGCATGGGCGCTGATGCGACAGCGTTCGCTGCCTGGTATCTGATCCTGCACGGAGTCATCAAGATCCTGCTCGTGTGGGCACTGCTGCGGGAGAAGCTGTGGGCGTATCCGTGGATGCTCGTCGCCCTGGGACTGTTCATCGCGTATCAGTGCTACGAGCTCGTGGTGCATTTCGGCTGGTGGATGTTCGCGCTGACGATCTTCGATCTCTTCATCGTTATCCTGACGACGCGCGAATGGCAGCTCCACCGGCAGCGGGTCCTGCCTCGAGCAGCCGCCGACCAATAGTATGTCCGCATGCGCAGACGATCGGTGAAGCCGGATACGAACCAGCGAACCGGATCGGAAGACGCCTCCGCAGCAGGGTCGGACGACGGCGCCACCGCTTCTGAGGATGCCGCGGACGCCGCGAAGAGATCTCGGCGTGACTTCTTCCGATACGGCGGGACGGCAGCGGCGGGCGCGCTACTGGGCGGCGCGGTGGGCGGAACCATCGGATTCGCAGCAGGCGAACGCTCGGGGTTCCTCGCTGCGGAGAACGACTACGGTGCGCTCGCGCCACGGCACGCCCCGGGTTTCGACCATGTGGTCGTGGTGATGGGCGAGAACCGGTCCTTCGACAACCTGCTCGGCTACCTCTACTCCAAGGAGAATCTGCCGGACGGGCAGAGCTTCGACGGTCTCGCGTTCGGTGAGTACTACAACGAGGCACCGGATGGAACTCGTATCGCCGCGCATGTCTATGAGGGCGCAACGGACAAGATCATGGCGCACCCCGACCCGGACCCCGGTGAGGAGTATCCGCACGTCAACACTCAGATCTTCAACACCGTCGAACCCGCGAGCAACGCGAGGCTCTTCGTGGAGAGCATGCAGTCGCCGTTCAACACGCCGCAGAACGGCGAGCAGCCGACGATGAGCGGATTCCTCAACGACTACATCATCAATTTCGAGCGCCTGAAGAAGGGCACGCCTCCCACGACCGACGAGGCGAAGCACATCATGGGCTCGTTCTCACCGGAGATGCTGCCCACCCTGTCGATGCTGGCGCGCGAGTTCGCCGTTTTCGACAACTGGTTCTGCGCCGTGCCGTCGCAGACGTTCTGCAATCGTTCGTTCTTTCACGCTTCGACGTCGCACGGGTTCGTGACGAACAAGCACGGCGGAGGGTATGACAAGTGGCTCGACGCTGAGCAGTCGCCCACGATCTTCAATCGGCTCGAGGATGAGGGCCTCAGCTGGAAGATCTACTTCGACGAACTTCAGATGGTCTCCTTCACCGGAGTGCTTCACGCTCCGGTGCTGGAGAAGTTCTGGCGCACCGAGCACTTCGGCACGATGGACGACTTCTACGCCGACGCCGAGCACGGGAAGCTGCCCGCATATGCCTTCATCGAGCCGCGCATGGTGTACAACCACAACGACTTCCATCCGCCTTTCGGCCATCGCCATGAGAGCGATGTGGACGGCTCAGAGGTCATGAACAGCGCGTACTCCGACGTGCGCGCGGGTGATGAGCTCATCCACGACATCTACACGGCTGTCCGCACGAGCAGGACACCCGACGGATCGAACGCGGTCAACACACTGCTCCTGATCACATTCGACGAGCACGGCGGCTGCTACGACCACGTGCCGCCACCCGCGGCCACACCGCCCGATGAATCCGGCGCGGGGGAGATGGGATTCGGATTCGACCGGCTCGGATGCCGTGTGCCGGCGATCGCCGTTTCCGCCTACACCCGCAGCGGTACGGTGATCAATGACGAGATGCATCATGGTTCGGTGATCGCAACCCTGAACCGCCTGCATGGGCTTCGGCCGTTGACGAAGCGGGATGCAGGTGCGAACGACCTGTTCAGCATCATCAATCTCGATCAGCCCCGTCACCCCGCCGATTGGCCGGAGACGAACCCGTCCTTCACGCCGCCGAACCCCGAGGAGAAGCCGCTTCATCCTGCGCATGCGCACAAGGAAAAGCCGCTCACACCGCCGGCCCGCGGGCTACTGGGCCTGCTGCTGGCCCGTCACGGACTCTCCGAGAACGAAGAGCCGCAGACCTTCGGTGAGGCCTACGAGCTGTTGCACTCGAAGGGCAAGGGGCTGTTCGGCCCGCCCGAGGATGCGTGAGGAATGACGGATATGAGACACTCCGGTTCTACGCGCAGGAGCGCCAACGTGGAATCCAGAAAGCGGATGTATCGACGCCGACGCCTCTTCGTCGCGCTCCTGGCCGTGGCTGCGCTTGTGCTCGGGGTGGGGGCGTTTGCTGCAATCACTTCGCTGAACACCTCGGCCGTGTCGGCGGATGCGCCGGACACGACAGAGCAGACGACGGCGCCCACTCCGGATCCGACGCCGTTGTCCGCCGAGGAGCAGCTTCTCGCAGACGCCGATGATCCGCTCGCCTGCGCGGTGAGCTTCGAGGGAGAGGCGATCGCGCAGGAGCCGATGCTGCAATCGCAGAACGCGCTGTACGCCCCGCTGCCCATCCCCGCGCAGGACGGACGCGTGTTCGCCGGCTGGTACACGAGTGCCGAAGCCGCGGTCGCGTACCAGACCGACGCGCGCGTGAACGGCGCCGAGCTGGTGGCGTGCACCGATCAGCGGATGGTGCTGCATGGCGCGTGGATGAGCCCGGAGGACAACGCCGCGGCCGACACACAGGTTCCCATCCTCATGTACCACCAGTTCACCACGCGCCCCGAGGGGGAGGACGGGTGGCTCCGAGGCAACTACGCATACATCGGTGACTTCGAGGCGCAGATGAACCACATCGCGACCACGGGCTTCTACATGCCGACCTGGGACGAGCTGAGCGCCTTCATCGACGGCCGTCTCTTCCTGCCGAACCGGTCTGTGATCGTCACCGACGATGACGCCGATCAGACCTGGTTCGATCTCGCGGTTCCCGTCGTGGACAAGTATCAGGTGCTGTCGACCTCGTTCATGATCACGGCCTACCGGCAGGATCCGGCGCCTTCTCCCTTCGTGCTGCGTCGTTCGCACACCCATGACATGCATCAGGCCGGCGCGAACGGTGAAGGTCGGATGGTCAACTGGACGGCCGAGGAGATCGCGGCGGATCTGAACACGTCGGGCGATGTCCTCGGCGTGCGCGAAGTCATCGCCTACCCGTACGGCCACCACAACGACACGGCCAAGCAGGGCGTGGCGATGGCCGGATACGAGCTGGCGAGGACGATCGAGCCGGGGCGCGTCCAGATCGGCACGGACAAGCTCGCACTGCCGGTCGTCCGCATCGACTACGGCATGGGACTGGACGCGCTGATCAACCAGATCGGCTGACGGCGCCTCGTCGGTCAGACGGCGAGGGTGGCCAGCGAGACGGCGACGGCGACGATGGGGAACAGCCCGAGGACGATCGCGATGACACCGAGGAGACGCGGTCGGGAGAGGACGACGGCCGCGATGCCGAGGAGAACCGCGACGGCGCCGACGATGACCGAGGCATAGAACGATATGACCACGAGGACGGCGGCATCCGTGAGGCCCTGTCCATCGACTGCTCTGCCGACCGTCCAGAAGGCGATGATCATCAAGGTGGCGACGGCACCCACCACGATCGAGGTGATGGCGAGGCCGCGTCGGGAGGAGTGCGGGGCTGGGTCAGTCATCATGTAAAGGAGCATACGGGTGCACCGCTAGGCGAGCGGCCCGATTCGATAGTGTGTCAAACGCCCCGTCGCCGCACCGGCAGGAGGCTCGAATACTCGAGGAGATGCCATGCGTTACCAGATGACACAGCGGCTGCTGGCGATCGGCGACAAGGGAGTGATCTACGACGAGTTCGGGAACCTTATATATCAGAATGAGGGCCGCTTTTTCAACCTGACCGACAAGGTCAAGATGCTCGATGGTCTCGGAAACGTAGTCGCGACTCTTCATAGCAGACTCATCGAGTTTCCGAAATCGTTCTATATTGAGATCGAGGGCCAGGCGGCCGCGAAGGTCACGCCCAAGCCACTGGCACTGCTCAGAGCCGCGATCGACATCGTCCTCGTCTCTGGTGAGCGCTGGAAACTCAGCGGAACTTTGAGGAACCACTCCTTCACGCTCGAGGATGGCCAAGGGCAGACGATTGCTACTGCTTCACGGGATTGGATCACGATCACCGACGGCTACGGCATCGAGATCGCCGAAGGCCAGGACGACCTCCTGGTACTCATGGTCATCGTGGCGCTGGAGACCGCGCTCGGGGCTGATTGATCACCGGTTGAATCAGCTGCGGCAGCGAGGATCATGGCAGCGGCGTGTTCTGCGTGCCGAGTCTGGAGGCGTCAACCGTTCCGCGCGCGCCGCGCAGCACACCGACGAGGAACCCGGCGCCCCAGGCCAGATGCATGGTCGGCAGCACCGCGAGGGTCCAGATCCGCTCGCGTGCGGTCCTGCCGCCTCCCGGCTGCAGCGCCACTGCGATCATTAGCACGATGTAGGCGACGAGCGGCAGATAGATGACGGAAGCCACAGCGGAAGCGACGCCGGCGAGCACACCGGTCAGCTGCAGCACAGCCACGATCAGCGCGATTGCGACGTTCAGCAGCAGCGCAGGCGGCGCGAAGAAGCGAAGACCGTTGCTGCGTCCGAACCGCCGCACGAGTTCGCCGCGCCAGGCGCCTGTGGCACGGAACTGACGTGCCAGCCTCCACCAGCTCTCACGCGGCCAGTAGGTCACCGACAGCTGGGGATCGAGCCAGACCTTGTGTCCGGCCTGTCGGATGCGCAGATTCAACTCCCAGTCTTCACCGCGACGGATCGACTCGTCGAAGAGCCCGACTTCATCGAGCACGGATCGGCGCATGACACCCAGGTACGCGGACTCGGCCTCGCCCTCGTGCGTGGTGCCGTGATAGGCGCCCCCTCCGAGACCGATGGGGGAGTTGTACGCCCTGGCCACCGACTTCTGGAAGGGCGTGCGCCCGTCGGCACGCATCACACCGCCGACATTCGCGGCGCCGGTGCGCTGCAGCGTCGCGAGTGCCCGCTGCGCGTAGCCGGGGGACAGCTCGGAGTGGGCGTCGACGCGCACGATCGTCGGATAGCGGCTGGCGCGGATCGCAGCGTTGAGGCCCACGGGGATGTGCGCGTCAGGGTTGTCGACCAGGCGGATGCGATCATCGTCTGCGGCGAGACGCTGAGCCAGTTGGGTCGTTCCGTCAGTCGAAGGTCCGAGGGCGAGGACGAGCTCGGCCGGAACCTCCAACTGCTGCTCCAGCACCGAGGCGATGGCGTGCTCGAGGTAGGCGCGCTCGTTCAGCACAGGCATCACGAACGACACTCCTTCTGCAGGCGTTGCCGAATCGTTCTCTACCACCCCCCGATCATGTCACGGAGAGGAGGCGGCGCCTGCGTACTCTGGAGATGTGGGTGCTGCGAAGGATGTCAAGAAGGCCTATCGTCTGCTGCGCAAGGCGGTGCGCACGCGCATGGCGGTGCAGCGCGTCAGGCGCACCCTCGAGACACTTCCTCCGCATCCGGAGGGACACTACAAGATCGCCGTCTACTTCGCCGATGGTGCGGTGAACATGTATCAGATGCGCCAGTGGTACCGCCCGCTCGCTGAGCTCGAGAAGCTCTGGCCGGTTGTCGTCCTCGCCCGCAATCCGATCGGTGCGGAGAAACTCATCGCCGAGGAAGCACCGCCTGTCGCCTTCGTGCCGACCGTGCGAGACCTCGAGCGCTTCATCCGCGACCAGGACATCCGCATCGTCCTGTACGTGAACCAGAACACGCGCAACTTCCAGATGTTCCGGTACGGACGCCGCTGGCACGTGTTCATCAACCACGGCGAGTCCGACAAGATGTACATGACCACCAACCAGTACAAGGCCTACGACTATTCGCTGGTGGCGGGTCAGGCCGCACGTGATCGTCTGTCCCGCACGCTCTGGGATTTCGACGTCGACCGGCGCACGATCGAGATCGGCCGCCCTCAGGCGGACCACTTCTCCGGCACCTTGCCGTACACGCCAGATGAGCGCACGGTCGTGCTGTATGCGCCGACGTGGGAGGGTGATCGCCCGAGCGCGCACTACGGATCCATCGTCACTCATGGCGAGGCTCTTGTGAACGCGCTGCTGGCGACCGGAAGGCACCGCGTGGTCTACCGGCCCCACCCGCGCAGCGGCGTGGTCGACGACGAGTACGGTGCCGCACACCGACGCATCATCGCGGCTATCGCTGCGGCCAACAGCGACGATTCCGGAGCACACCACATCTACGATGACGGTCCGGAGCTCGGCTGGCAGCTCGCCGCCGCCGACGTCGCGATCGTCGACATCTCCGCCATGGTCTACGACCGCCTCGCAGCGGGAAAGCCGCTCATGATCACCCGACCGGTCGACGAGCGTGCATCGGTCGACACCGGCGGATACCTCTCCGACTGCGAGTGGCTGACCGCGGATGCCGCAGCAGATGTCGCGGGCGAGATCGATCGCGTCCGTGGTGACGCGGATGCCGTGAAGAAGCTGCACATGTGGGTGCAGCGCTACTTCGGCGACACGACGCCTGGCGTCGCGACAGCGAAGTTCCATGCCGCGATCGAGCAGCTCATGGGGGCGTGGGACGAGTGGCGCATCCGTGAGATGGGCACCGTCAAGCCCGATGAGGACGACGACGACGAAGAGGACAAGGACGACGAGCTTCACGGTTGAGCCGGACGATGTGCAGTGCCGCTCCGTAGACTGACCGGCATGCACTTCCCACAGGCTGAAGCCGTCGCATCACGTTTCGAGGCGATCGATGTATCCGCATCGACGAACGCGGCGTTGCACGCGCTGTCCTCGGACGCTGAGGCATGGCCGCATCTTTCCGTGCTGCTCACCGAGAATCAGACCGCCGGCCGGGGGCGGTTGGATCGCTCGTGGGTCACGCCGGCCGGTTCGGCGCTGGCGATCTCGGTCCTGCTGCGTAAACTGCCCGCCTCACCCGAGCTGACGGGTTGGATCCCGCTCATCGCCGGTGTGGCGATGTCGCAGGCCGTCGCCGCGCAGCTGCCGGAACACGAGGTCGGTGTGAAGTGGCCGAACGACGTTCTGGTGGACGGGCGCAAGATCAGCGGCATCCTCGCCGAATCGACCGGTACAGCGGTGATCATCGGAGCCGGCGTCAACACCGCCATGACCGCGCAGCAGCTCCCTGTCCCCACGGCGACGTCGTTCGCCGTGCTCGACGAGACAGCTGATGCTGATCTGCTGGTTGCCGCGTATGTCCGCCGGCTGGACGATCTCGTCTCGTCCCTTGCGACGTGGGGGGATGCCGCGCGCAGCGGCGTGCACGATGCCGTATCGGCCCAGTGCGCCAGCCTCGGACGAGAAGTCGACGTCTCGCTGCCGGACGGCACGGTTCTGCACGGCACCGCACTGCGGCTCGAGTCAGACGGGCGGCTCTGCGTCCGCAGCGAAGGCACCGAGCATCTGATCGCGGCGGGCGATGTGGTGCACGCGCGGTTGATGTGAACGGCCACCATGCTTCCGGAACGGACACCGGCAGCGGACACGCCGCCCGTTGGCGAGTGATGTCGGATGCTCCAGGCACAATGGAGGGGTGACCCAGCCCGTGACACTCGGAGGCCGGCCGGTGATGCCGCCGCCGGGCGCGCCAGCCGAAGAGCTTCTCATCGCGCGTTTTCGCGGACACGCCCGTGCGCTGTTCTGGTCGGCGCTGCTGCTCATCGCAGTGTCGGGCGCCACGGCGTTCTTCTACGGGAATCTTCCCGACGGTTTCGAGGACTGGATGCTTCTCTCCGCTGCCGGGGCATTGGTGCTGTTCGGCGTGCTGATCCCGTTCATGATCTGGGCTTCTCGAAGCTATGCGGTCACGACGCGACGCGTCCTCGTGCGTCAGGGGATCGGCGCACGCAAGAGCCGCGAGATGTCCCACGTGCGCGGGTATTCCATCGGCGTGCGCCGCGGCATCGTTCAACGCATGTGGGGGGCCGGAACCATCACCCTCTCCAATGGGGTCGACACGCCACTGCGGCTCGTGAACGTGCCGAACGTCACTCTCATCCATGAGGCACTCGCGGACCAGATCGAGGTCAACCAGATCCTGGCTCATCGCGATGCGCAGTCGATGTCCGGCGCCGACACCGACCGTTGAAGGCCGGCCACTGAGCGATCCAACTCTCGCGGGCGATTGACTGTGCGCGCTTTCGCGGGTAGTCGAGCGAGCTGCAGGCGAGTCGAAACGTCGTACGTCATGCGCGAGAATGGACGAAACGAACGGAGATCTCAATGGCGTTGCATGTGGGCGTGATCGGCGGCGGACAGCTGGCCCGGATGATGATCGCTCCGGCGGTCGAGCTGGGACTCGATCTTCGAGTGCTCGCAGAGGGTGAGGGCATGTCAGCGCAGCTGGCGGCCACGGCGGTAGGGGACTACCGCGACCTCGACACAGTGCGCGCGTTCGCGAAGGACGTCGACGTCGTGACGTTCGATCACGAGCATGTCCCGCAGGAGGTGCTCAGGGCGCTCGTCGCCGAAGGCATCGCCGTGCATCCAGGCCCTGACGCGCTGCAGTTCGCGCAGGACAAGCTCGTGATGCGTTCGCGTCTCGCCGAACTCGGCGTGCCGCAGCCGGATTGGGCAGCCGTGCGGAACGTCGACGAGCTGCAGGCATTCCTCGACGACCACGGGGGCAAAGCCGTCGTGAAGACTCCGCGTGGCGGTTACGACGGCAAGGGTGTGCGCGTCGTGCGCGACGCAGCCGATGCATCGGACTGGTTCGATAACCTCGCGGCCGAGTCCGCATCCGGTGCAGGTGACGCGCTGCTCGTCGAAGAACTGGTGTCGTTCGTCCGGGAGCTCGCCCAGCAGGTCGCACGCCGCCCCAGCGGGCAGATGGTGTCGTATCCGGTCGTGGAGACCGTGCAGCGCGACGGGGTCTGCGCCGAGGTGTTCGCGCCCGCGCCGGGCGCGAGTGAAAGGCTGGCGCGCGTCGCAGAGGGGATCGGACGGCAGATCGCAGAGGGGCTCGGCGTGACCGGGATGCTGGCGGTCGAGCTGTTCGAGACCGACGACGAGCGCATCCTCGTCAACGAGCTCGCGATGCGCCCGCACAACAGCGGCCACTGGAGCCAGGACGGCGCCGTCACCGGTCAGTTCGAGCAGCACCTGCGCGCCGTAACCGATCTCCCGCTCGGCGATGCGTCGCCGCGTGCGGCGTGGGCGGCGATGGTGAACATTCTCGGCGGTCCGGCCGAAGGCACATTCGAAGACCGCTTCGATGCGGCGATGACGGAGCAGCCTGCGGCGAAGATCCACACCTACGGCAAAGCTGCGCGCCCTGGTCGCAAGGTCGGTCACGTGAACGTTGCAGGATACGACCTCGACGACGTGGTCTACATCGCACGCGCCGCGGCCGCACACTTCGACTGAGTTTCCGTGATTGCGGGTGGGGAAGCGCGCGCCGTTCAGCAGAACACCGGGGAGCAGAAAGTAGCCTGGTGTGGTGACTGAGCCACTGCAATCTTCGGCCGCGCCCGTCGTCGGCGTCGTGATGGGATCCGACTCCGACTGGCGCGTGATGAGCGACGCCTCTCAGGCGCTCACTGAGTTCGGCATCCCCCACGAGGTCGAGGTCGTCTCGGCACACCGCACACCGGACAAGATGATGCAGTACGCGCGTGACGCGCGAACCAGAGGCATCCGCGTCATCATCGCGGGGGCCGGAGGAGCGGCTCACCTGCCAGGGATGCTCGCGTCGATGACTCCTCTCCCCGTGATCGGGGTGCCGGTGCCGCTCGCGTATCTCGACGGCATGGACTCGCTGCTCTCGATCGTGCAGATGCCGGCCGGGATCCCCGTCGCCACCGTGTCGATCGGTGGTGCTCGCAACGCCGGCATCCTCGCGACTCGCATTCTCGGCGCATCGGATGCAGCGATCGCGGACCGACTCGAGGACTATGCCAGGACGCTCGAGGGTCAGGTCGCCGAGAAGAACGAACGGCTGAAGGACTCCCTGTGACGATCGCCGCTCCGAGCACGGTGCAGCGGAGCGGACGCCAGGTGATCGAGACGCGTCCGCTGCGCAATCCGGATGCGGCCGACCCCGCCTTCATGGGCCGCCGCGGGTGGTGGCTCGTTGTGATGAACGTGCTCGTTCCCGGCTCCGCGCAGGTTCTCGCCGGCGGCAACCGCCGGCTCGGCCGCATCGGCCTGGCGGCGACGTTGCTGAGCTGGTTCCTCGCACTGCTCGCCGTCGTCTCCGCGCTGTTCTGGCGTTCGGCGCTCATATCCGTGGCCACGAACTGGTTCGTGCTGACTCTGCTCCAGGTGCTGTTCGTGGCGTACGCACTGCTGTGGATCGTGCTGACCTTCGATACTCTGCGCCTCGTGCGCCTGGTCAAGGTGCCACCGATCTCGCGCCTGGCGATCCCGGTCGTGGCGCTGATCCTCGTGGGGTTGCTCGGCGGGGGAGCAGGCTATGCGGCCAGCGTCGCCGGCTCCAGCAAGGGAGCGATCGATGACATCTTCGGCCAGAGCGGGCCGAGCGTGGAACCCAGCAACGGTTACTACAACATCCTTCTGCTCGGTGCGGACAGCGGTGACGGGCGCGATTCCATGCGATTCGACAGCATCTCGGTGGTGTCGGTCAACGCGACCACCGGAGCGACAACGATCTTCGGAATTCCGCGTGAGCTGCCGAACGCGCCGTTCAGCGAGGGCAGTCCCATGCAGGCGCTGTATCCGGATGGCTTCGAAGGGCACTCGTCGACGACCTGCGGCTGGAACGGGTGGGTGAATCACATCCGCCACGCGGCCGAGGTCTGTCGCGATGACGGGGGCGCCGAGCTGTATCCGGATGCCGCAGCGCACGGCTCCGCACCGGGCATCGAGGCGACGAAGGATGCTGCGGAGGGGATTCTCGGTATCGAGATCCCGTACTACATCTTCATCGATATGCACGGGTTCGCGGCGATGATCGACGCGCTCGGCGGCGTGGACATCAATGTCACGGAGCGTCTGCCCAAGGGCGGCCCGCCAGAGGGCTGGAGCGGCACCGACGTCAATGAATGGGCGATCGGCTGGATCGAGCCCGGACAGCAGCACATGGACGGAGACACGGCGCAGTGGTACGCCCGCTCGCGGTACACGACCAGCGACTGGGACCGCATGCAGCGCCAGCGCGAGCTGCAGATCGCGCTCCTCGACCAGTTCACGCCGAACACCGTTCTGACGCGGTTCAACGAGATCGCGGCGGCCGGTACGGTGCTGGTCGACACCGACCTGCCCAGGGACAAGCTGTCGGAGTTCTTCGATCTGATGCTGAAGGCGAAGGAGCTGCCTGTCACGCCGATCGAGCTCGTGCCTGCGAACGGCGTCGACGAGTTCGAACCCGACTACGCCTTCATCCGCGATCTGACGCAGCAGACGCTGCATCCGCCGACGGAGACGCCCACACCGACGCCGTGACGACCTCCGGACTCGGGGTGACGGCTGTGGCCGCTATGGGCAGTTGAGGTCGACCCTGGTCGTCTCCGGCGTGTCGATCATGGGTGTGTGGTGCACCCTCGTGAGGCGATCTCCGGCACCAGACCCGGTGAAGGAGACGGTGATCGTGGTCGACTCGCCGGGCGCCAGCAGCACGTCGTGCTGAACGACGTCACGCGTGCCGAGCTTGGTGGTCTGCAAACCGTCGTCTTCGCTGTCGCGATCGAGCCTGAGGGTGGCGCCCTCGGGACCGTAGACCGCGATGAGCGTGCGCACGTCGCCCGGATCCACCCCGAACAGACCACCGCCGGTCACTGACTCCGGCAATGCCTCAGCCGCGTCCATGGGGGCATCGTTGGTCCAGGTGACCCGTACCTGCGTGGTCGGCTCTCCTTGGCACACGCCCACGGCGGTGCTGATGGAGGCCGCGGTGTAGACGTCCATCTTGCCGCCGGTCGCGTCGTTGAAGAGCACGCCGATGTACGGGCCGCGCTCACCGTCGACAGGGAGTGTGCCGCCGAGGCTCGACGCGGCGAGGAGATCCTGCTCGTCCGGGTGCGCGCTCCAGATGCGGATGCGGTTCTCCTCGGCCGCAGCGGCAAGTGCTCCGATCAGATTCTGAGGCTCAGTCGCGCCGAGCGCTGCGGAGAGGACGGCGTTCGACGCCTGGCGGAAAGCGTCATCCTGCTGATCAGCGCCGGGGATGCTCGTGTAGATCTCGGAGAAAAGGATCGAGAGGATGCTGTCGGCATCAGCCGTGAACGCGCCGAACGACACATCCCCGGTGACATCGATCAGATGCTGGGCGACGACGGCGTCGATCGCGATCACACCATCGACGCTCTGCCCGGATCGCTGCTGCCAGCGCATAGCCAGAATCGCGCCGACTTCGGCGAAATCGGGGATGCTGGTGACGTCCTGCAGGACACGGCCGGGACGGTCTTCGAACAGTGCGACCGTGGAGTAGCTCAGCGGCAGCGGCGTCTCGAGCGCCGGGAAGTCTCGGGTGGACGCCCACTGCGAGATGGTGATCGCGCCTCTTTCCACGTGCAGCAGTGCAAGCGGGTCGACGACGCCTCCGTTCGAGCGCAGCTCTGCATTGTTCTGCATCACGAGGACGTAGTCGCGCGGGCCTTCACCCCCGAACATGGTCGGCAGCAGCACGGAAGCGCCGTGGTAGGCACCGACGAGAGTCGCGGCTTCCGTGACGACGTCGCGCATCTCGCGCACAGCATCCGCCAGCGGGGTGAGCATGGCGTCGGTGTCGATCTGCTGCGCGCGCGTCTCCGCGGCACTGAGGGTCGCTTCGGCGGCGGCGAGCGGCGCCTGGGTATCGGCGAGAGGCGCGAGGTTGACTGCCGACCCGGCGAACCCGAATGTCGCCAGGTCGATCTCGCTCGAGATCTCGAGGACGGGAGCGACGGCATCCGACACGGTGCTGTCCGCGATCTCGGCGATCTCGCGCATCGCGGTGAAGTCGGAGCCGAGCCACGGGATGAACTCGAACCCGCGCCAGAACGGGTCGGAGGTGAGATCATGGGCGGTCGCCGCATGCTGCGCGATGCGAGGCGCGACGAGGGCAGCTCGCTCGAGTTCGCCGTGCGCGATCGAGGTGCGCATCTGCGAGGTGGCTCGTGCGATGCTCTGCAGTTCACTCACGGCGCTGACACCGCGGATGAGCACCCAGCTGGTCGCGAGCAGGAGAAAGACCGCGACCGCGCCGATGAGCCATCGGATCCACCGACGTTGCACGGGAAGTCGACCGTCGCTCACCCTTGCATTCAAGCATGGACCGGCGTCACTCACAGGTTTTCTCTCAGCCGCGGTTATTCTTTGGATATGGGTGCCCAGTTGCGTGTCGTTCTCGACCAGATCACGCAGGTCATCGATCCGGATCAGGCAGCGGCCTCACTGGATCTGGCCAGAGGGCTGATCGCCACGACGCCGTCGGGGTGCACGGTCGAGGCGATCGTTCCTGCCGGGGGAGCGGCCGATCTGCCTGGACTCGCCGGAACCCGCGTGCTTCCGCTTGCGCGACGCGAGCTCGCCGGGTCGTGGCAGCTGGGAATCGTTCCCGGAGTGGGCGGCGGACTCATCCATGCGCCGACGCTGATGGCGCCGCTGGTGAAGCATGATCGTCTGCATGACGATGACCAGGTCGCCGTCACCGTGTGGGATCTGCGCGCGTGGGAAGTACCCGAGCTGCTGTCGAAGAGCGCAGTCGGCTGGCAGCGCGGGATGCTGCGTCGCGCAGCCAGACATGCGGATGTCGTGGTCGTTCCCGCTCACGCGATGGCAGAGCGGATCACGTCGTTCGCCAAGCTGGGGGACAGGGTGCGCGTGATCGCAGGCGCGGCGCCGGAAAGGTTCGCGGTGCCGTCCGACGCTGCGGAACGACGGACCGCGCTGTCGCTGCCAGAGCGCTATGTGGTGCTCACCGGCTCGGCGGAGAGTCTCGAGCACGGTTTCCGAGCTGCCGCCGCCGCTGATGTCGATGCTGTCGTGATAGACGCCGCCGACGGCGCTGAGCCGCGGCTCGCAGAGATCGCGTCCGCTGTCGGGCTGCCCGAGCGACGCGCGCACATTCGCGGGAGGCTCTCGTCTGAGGATCGTGCGGCTCTGCTGGACGGCGCAGCTGCCCTCGTCGTCACGAGCAGCCTGTCGGCGTGGCCGTGGCGGGCGATGGAGGCGATGTCGCTGAGCGTGCCGCTCATCGCCGTCGACAGCGGTGTGCATCGGGACGTCATCGCCGAGGGGGGTGCGCTGGTCTCATCGGCGGAGCTTCCCGATGCGCTGACGGATGCCGTCGGTGCCGGTGCTGCGCGACTGCGGGTGCTCGCGGGGGACCGGGCGCGGGCGTTCTCGTGGGCGAGTTCGGCCGAGAGAGTGTGGGCGTTGCACTCCGAACTGTGAGTTACGCGCGCATGAGTTCGACGGCTGTATGGCTGTCACCATCGAATTGCAACTTGCCGTGTCGAAGCAGAACACCTCGATCACACAGGTTCGACACCATGTTCAGGTCATGGCTGACCACCACGAGAGTCTTTCCCTGCTCATGCAGTTGACGTACGCGAGCGATGCACTTCTTCTGAAAAGGTTCGTCGCCTACAGAGAGGATCTCATCGATGAGCAGTATGTCCATTTCGGTGTGGATCGCAACGGAGAACGCGAGGCGAAGGAACATGCCGGAGGAGTAGTGCTTGACCTCCGTGTCGATGAACTGTTCGATCTCGCTGAATGCGACGATTTCCTCATAGCGTGACTCGGTCTCCTTCTTGCTCATGCCGAGAATCGCAGCGTTGAGAAAGATGTTCTCGCGTCCGGACAGGTCCGGATGGAATCCTGCCCCGACCTCGATAAGGCCGGCGACTCGTCCTCGGGTCCGCACACGGCCGCGGTCCGGAGTGAGCACGCCCGAGATGAGCTTCAGCATCGTTGACTTGCCAGAGCCGTTCATGCCGAGCAATGCTATGGACTCGCCTTCTTCGACTGCGAAGGAAACACCATCGAGCGCGTGGAAGTCGGTCGTGAGCGGCTTGCGTCGAAGCGCTGCAAGCGCCGTCTCCTTGATGGAGTGAGTATGCCGCAACTTGAAGTTCTTGTGCACATCGTCGATGACGATCCGTGGCGCTCGTGAGCCATCAGAGATCCTGGGCAAAACGACCCTCCAGTCGGCGGAAAACGAGCTGGCCGATGACCAGCGCAAGAGCGGACGTGACCAACGCGATCGCTGCAAACAGCCACATGTCTGGGATGATCGTCGCGTCCTTGGGGTCGAGCGGCAGCCAGATCCCATAGTGAAAGAGCTCGACGGCTGCCGTTATCGGATTGAGCCGATACAGCACGAATAGCCAGTCAGGCACTGCCTCCGCGACCTGGGTCCAGACGTACATCACGGGTGATGCCCATACGGCGACCATGACGATGATCTCGACAAAGCTCTGCGCGTCGCGGAAGGTCACGTTGACTGCGCCGAAGAGCAGCCCGAGGCCGCTGGCGAGCACGGCGACGATGACCAGGGCGAGGACGATCGCAGCGATCGAGAGCAGGTTCGGTGCCCAACCGAAAAAGAGGGAGATCGCGATCACGACGATGATCTGCGGAACGGCATTGACTGCGGCGATGAGCATGCTTCCGACGGGGAACATCTCGCGTGGAAGATAGATCTTCTTGATGAGAGCGGCGTTGTCGACCAGCGAACGCGTGCCGTTGGAGAAGGCCTCATTGAAGAACGTCACGACGGTGATGCCAGAGAGCAGATAGAGCGGGAAGTAATCGACACGCCCGTTCATGCCTAGGAACACACCGATTGCGACGAAGAATACGACGAACTGCACTAACGGCTTGACGTACGACCACAGCCATCCGAAGATCGAGCCGCGATAGCGGATCTGCACTTCTTTGCGAACAATGAGCGCGAGCAGGTATCGCTGGCGAAAGACCTCCAGAAGACCATTGTTAGCGCCGGGAACCGCTAGTCCCAGGTCATCGTCTGTGCGAGATTTGTGCACAGCATCGCCACCCTTCATCCACGCTCGGTCAGTTCGAGCGCCTCAGCAATCATACGAGGTCGACGCTGGGGCATCGATGAGACGTGGCGGTTGGCCGTAGAGCCATGGACAACTCGGATCCCAGCTTTTCCTGAAGGTCCGCTGGTAGGCTCCCCTAGGTTTACGCGCGTCCATCTCGTCTGAAAGCACAATGCATCGGTGACACTCCACGAAGTACTTGATCAACCTGCGCTGTTCCGATTCGTGAACCCGCGCACTGCGCATGATCTTTCGCCTCGCGAGCGCAAGCTGCTGGTCGGCGCACTCAACTTTCACGCCCTCATGGCACCGGGGCGCACTTTGACCGTTCATCTGTACGACAGCGATGAGGAGTCAACGCCGCACACCACAGACGACGCCACATTCGACGGACTCTCGCGCGACTTCCGCCGCCGCATCGCGTCATTTCGGCTGGAGAGCCTTGTCTCACCAGAGGCGCGCCCGTCGGCGGCGGCGGAGGCCACGGCAGAGGCGCTCGTGGGGAGCGACACCCGTCACCTGATCATCACGCCCGACAAAGTCCTGTCCCAGGATCCTTACCGCCCACCGAGATCAGACCTCATCGGGCGCGTCGCGCGTCGGGTGAAGTCTGCGGCGCCGCTCATCTACGACGATTTGCGCGATCTCGTACTTCTGCGTCATCGGCGTCGTATATCCACAGCGGCACCGCGGCGCCGGTACGAGGAAGAGTTCCAGGCGGGGGGACTGCACGAAGACTCGACGATCGTTCCAGCGATGCCGGCCGAGAAGGGTGCGCCTAGAGCCGTGATCCTCGGCCTTCATTGGTTCGAGCTCGGAGGCGCGGAACTCTGGGCCTTCGAGTCGGTGCGTCTCGTTCGCGAGGCCGGATTCCTCCCGATCGTGCTCACGAACAAGGATTCACAGCATCCGTGGATTGCCCGGCCGGAACTCGAGGGTGCGCTTGTTATTCCGTTCTCCGAACCGACGGTGGAGTCGCAGACACCGGGGACCGAGCAAGTTCTCCGAGGAATCCTGCGCACCTTCGATGTGCGGGGAGTGGTCGTCCATCACAATCAGTGGTTGTACGATCGTCTGCATTGGGTCGCGCGTTCGCGCCCGAGCATCCCCATCATCGACAGCACGCACATCGTGGAGCATCGCGGCGGGGGATATCCGCTGAGTAGCGTGCGGGTCTCGGATGCGGTCAGCATTCATCACGTCATCTCGCCGAGTCTTGCTGAGTGGATGACCGAAATTCAGAAGATCCCGGCCGACCGTGTCGTAATGGCCCCGCTCGGAGGCCTCACGGTATCTGTCAAAGAAGCACGCTTCCGCTCTCGCGGTCATGAGCCATTCACCGTCGTCTTCATCGGCAGGCTTGTACGGCAGAAAGCGCCTGAGGTGTTCGTCGCCATGGCGCAGAAGCTCAAGCGGTCGGGTCGACCGATACGCTTCATCCTGCACGGCGACGGCGACCTCAACACGTGGTTCGACGATGTCATCGAGTCGGCAGGGCTCACCGCGGAGATCATACGTCGCACCTCGAAGACCCCTGTCGCCGAGACCCTTGATGAGGCACATTTGCTCGTCATCTCGTCGCACAACGAGGGACTTACGCTGACGACGCTCGAAGCGATCGCTCACGGGGTTCCCGTCATTTCAACGGATGTCGGAGCCCAGAGTGACATAGTGCCGCGCGAGGCTCTCGTGCCGCGATACGCCCACGCAGCCGCACGCGGACTCGCCGACATCGTCGAGCGATACGCAGACGATGAAGCTGCGAGAGAGCGTCTGTGGCGGGTCGAGCGAAAGGCCGAGAAGAAGTTGCTGGCGAACCCATCTGCGAGTGCATGGTTCGAGAAAGAGGTGGGCTCGTGGTGAGCGTTGCGGCGATCGTCGTCACATTCAACCGGCTGGAAAAGCTGAAGACAGTTATCGCGTCGATCGAGGCGCAGAGCCACCCTGTCGAGACTCTCTTCGTCATCGACAACGCGTCCACCGACGGCACTGCGGACTATCTCGCAGCGTTGACCTCGACGGTTCCGCTGAAAGTAGTCACGATGACGGAGAACTCCGGCGGGGCAGGTGGGTTCTCTGAGGGGATGCTGCGTGGTTATGCGTCCGGCGCGGACCACGTCTGGATCATGGATGACGACTGCTATCCGAAGACGGACGCTCTTGCCACGTTGATCTCCGGCTTCGAAGGCGCGGTCGAGGAACTCGGCGCGGATGTGCCGTTCGCATGCTCGGTCGTCGAGTTCACCGACGGGAGTATCTGCGAGATGAACAACCCCGTCCCTACCTGGGACTGGGCGCGATTGCTGGTCAAGGGACAGAATAACGTCATGGTCACGGCCTGTTCGTTCGTGTCCGTTCTGATTCCCCGTTGGGCCATCGCAGAGTACGGGCTTCCCTATGCGGAGTACTTCATCTGGTTCGACGACCGTGAATATACTCTGCGGCTGACGGAGCGTTGCCCTGGGGTTCAGGTGATGGACAGTCGCGTCGTGCACGACATGGGTGACAACCGTGGAGTCAACTTCGCGATGGTGGATCGTAAGAGCCTGTGGAAATTCTCGTACGGCGTGCGCAACGAGGCCTCTTGGCAATTGCACCACCGCGGCTTCCTGAACTTCTTGGAATTCGGAGCGCGCCTGTTCGTCAGCCTTCATCGTGGACGAGTGCCACTTGACCTCCGCGCGAGATTGCTAGCGAAGTGGTTGCGGGGAATTACCTTCAACCCGCTCGTTGCGCATGTCGACGCCGATGCCTGACTCGGTGAGTCCTCGATGATGGAGCTTCTCGGCGACTGGTTCGCGTTCCTTCCCACACTGCTGCTCACCGTGACGTTGCTCGGGTTGCCCGGTCTGGCGCTCGGACTCGCGTTGCGGTTGCGAGGCTGGTGGCTGGCGGCTGCCGCTGCACCTCTTTCGGTCTCTTTGATCACAGTTGCCTCGATCGTCGGGGGCTGGCTGTCCGTGCCGTGGACTGTGTTGCCCGTTCTAGGGCTCACACTCGTCGCCGTCGTTGCGGCAGTGGCGTGGCAGCGATGGGTAGGCGTGCGCGCACCTCGAACCCGGCGGGGCCCCGTGGGCCCCTCGCGTCGGTGGGCTGCGGCGATCGGCGTCACGCTGCCTGGGTTGGTGATCGGGTTCATCCTCGCGCGCGGGATGGGGGAACCGACACGGATTGCCCAACGCTACGACAATTTCTTTCACCTGAACGCGATTCAGTACGTGCTCGACACGGGGAACGCTTCACCGTTCTGGGTCGGATCGATGACGGCACCGGGCAATCTGCTCTTCTATCCGTCCGGGTGGCACGCAGTCGGTTCGCTCATCGCGCAGCTCGCGGGCACCGGTGTGCCGGCAGCCAGCAATGCACTGGTGCTCGTCGTCGCAGCGCTCGTGTGGCCGCTGAGCCTCATCGTCCTGGCCCGTACATTGTTCGGTGCCAGTGCGGTCATCACGGTAGTAGCGGGAGTGCTTTCGGCTGCTACTCCGGCGTTCCCGTATCTCCCGCTGCACTACGGAACTCTGTACCCGCTCTTCCTCGGGCTTGCACTTGTTCCGGTCGGTATCGCGGCGATGATCAGGGCATCGCGACCGCATCGCTGCCCACGGCGACATGATCTCGTGCTCCTGCTGGTGCTGCTCGTCCCAGGGATCTCGGTAGCGCATCCAGGTGCATTGCTCGGGATGCTGGCACTCAGCGTTCCTGCTGTCGTCATGTTGGGGTGGTGGCTGTGGCGCGCCTTTCCCGCACGTCGCACGCGAATCAGTGTCGTCGCAGGCGCCGCGTTCCTGCTCGCACTTGGTGTCTTGACACTCAGGTTCCTGCGACCGCCGGCCACAGAGATCTATTGGCCGGTCTCGGGAAGTCTTGCAAATGCGATCGGCGAGGTCGTATCGGCCGCAGTTTTCAACTATCCGGTCGCTGCAATGCTCGCGGTTCTCGGTCTGATCGGCGTGGTCGCCGCCATACGACACCCGAGCTACGGTCGGAGTGTCGCGCTCGGTATGGGAATCGTAGGCGCGGCGCTGTACATCGTGGTCGCTGGGTCTCCGGTTGAGATACTGCGGACTTGGCTGTCCGGTCCCTGGTACAACAACCCGCCACGGCTGGCCAGTATTTGGGCGATTGCAGCCTTGCCATTGGCAGCGAGCGGCGCTACTGTTCTCGCGCGATGGATACGTCGTCGCTCGAAGACGATGCGGTTCGGCATGTCGAGATTCCAGGGCGCGCCGGCACTCGGCGCACTCGGCGTAGTCCTCCTGCTGCTGACTCAGGGTGCTGCAGTTCGTCAGGCGGCGGCCGATATCGAGTACGTATACGGGCCGAATGGAGAAGTGGATGGTCCCATCCTCTCGGTCGGGGAGTACGACCTGCTCTTGGAACTGGATGAGCATACTCCGAAGGATGCTGTCATCGCGGGCGATCCTTGGACAGGAACCTCCTTCGCCTATGCGCTGAGCGGACGACGAGTGTTGATGCCGCACCTCCTCATGGACGAGACCTCCGCTGCTGAGAGGATCAACACCGGCTTCGCGACCGACGCTGACGATCCGTCTCTCTGTGAGGCGCTGGAGGAGACCGGCGTCACTTACATCCTCGACTTCGCCGGCGGGCCGTTCATGGACAATCAGGGCGGATTTGAAGGCGTCGAGAAGCTATCGAGGTCGCCGTACGTGCGGCTCGTGGCAGAGGAGGCCGGGGCGCGACTGTACGAAGTGATTGCTTGTGGATTGGTGAGATGACACACGAAATATTCGTCCCGTTCTGGGGGGATCCGGAACTGCTCTACGAGACAGTCGCCTCGGTCCTTGCACAATCCGATCCGGAATGGCGGATGATCGTCATCGACGACTGCTATCCGGATGAAAACGTTCCGGCTTACTTCGCCGCTCTGGACGACCCGCGAGTGACTTATGTGCGGAACGAGGTGAACCTCGGTATCACCGAGAACTATCGGGAGGCCATCCGCCGGGCGTCGAGCCCGTACATCACGATCCTCGGGTGCGACGACCTCATGCATCCCGAGTATCTGCGTGTGATCAAGCGCGCGATGGTGCGCATCCCCGACGCCGACGTCATCCAGCCCGGTGTCGTGGTGATCGACGAGCACGGCGTCGAGGGCCTTCCACTCGTCGACCACGTCAAACAGCGATTGCTCGCCCCGAAGCCGGTGGACGGCATCGCTGTCCTGCGCGGATCTGAAATGGCGACGAGCCTCATCCGCGGCGACTGGCTGTACTGGCCTTCGCTGACGTTCCGCACCGAGACGCTGAAGCGCATCGACTTCCGCGACGGTCTGCCGATCATCCAGGACCTCGCGCTGCTCATGGACGTCGCGTTCGACGATGGGTCGCTCGTGTTCGTCCCCGATGTCGTCTTCTCGTACCGGCGCCACGGATCGAGCGCATCGCAGAAGACGCTGCTGGATGGCCGACGCTTCGCTGACGAGCGCACGTACTACCGACAGGCCGTCGCACTTGCGAAGGCCAAGGGCTGGTCGCGGACGGCGCGGACCGCGCGGATGCGCACGATGTCGCGACTGCACGCTGTGACGGAACTGCCGGGTGTCCTCAGGCACGGAAATCGCGCTGGACTACAATCGACTCTGGCGCACATCTTCGCTCTCTGAGCGGCGCGCCCGGCGCGAACGTCGCGTCGAGCTGGAGTTCTGGAGGCGTTCGCATGGTCGAACACGTGCTGATCACAGGGGGTGCGGGCTTCATCGGCTCGCGACTCGCTGCTCGTTTCGCTGCGGACGGACACATTGTCACCGTTCTCGATTCGCTCATTCCCCAAGTTCACGGTCACGATCCGGCCAATACTTCCCCCCTGCTTCGCTCGCTCGAAGGCGTCGCGACGGTTATCGAGGGCAGCGTCACCTCAACCGACGATCTTCGTCGCGCACTCGAGGGCGCCACGATCGTGATCCATCTCGCGGCGGAGACCGGTACGGGCCAGTCCATGTACGAGATCGACCGGTATGTCGAGGCCAATGTGGGCGGTACCGCCAAGCTGCTCGACCTGCTGGCGAACGATGACAATGACGTGCGCCGCGTTGTGATCGCCTCGTCGAGGTCGATCTATGGGGAAGGCGCGTACCGTACTGAAGATGCGCGTACCGTGTATCCGGCGCATCGCGCAAACGCCGATATGGCTGCGGGCGATTTCGAGGTCCATGTGCCTGGCGAGCAGGAACTGACTCTCATCCCGACCGACGAGACCGCAAAGCTTCACCCATCAAGCGTGTATGGGATCACGAAGCAGATGCAGGAGTCACTCGTGATGACGGTGCTGCCGACATTGGGCAGAGAAGCCGTTTCCGTGCGGTATCAGAATGTTTACGGGCCCGGCCAGTCTTTGAAGAATCCGTACACCGGAATTCTTTCGATCTTCTCGACCCTGATTCGTCAGGGCAAGGAGATCAACGTGTTCGAGGATGGACTCGAGAGCCGTGACTTCGTCTACATAGATGATGTTGTCGAAGCCACATTCCTGGCCTCGATTCTGCCGGCGGCAGCGGGAGGGATATTCAATGTGGGCTCAGGGGTCGCGACGACGGTGCTCGATGTCGTGGCGGCCTTGCAGGACGCCTACGGCATCGAGGTTCCGGTAAGGGTCTCCGGCCAGTACAGGCTCGGCGATATTCGACATAACGTCGCCGACACGACCAAACTCCGTGAGGTACTGGGGTTCGTGCCTGCGATGCGTTTCACAGATGGGGTCAAGCGGTTCGCCGAATGGGTGCTGACCGAGCCGATCGAAGGCGATGAATACGAGAAGTCTCTGCGTGAGATGGCGGAGCGGAAGCTGCTTAAGTGAGGCTCGCCGCCGCGATCCAAGGTGAGCCATTCCCGTACCGCGAGAACAGCCTCAATCTGTTCAGACTCGTCCTGGCCGGGATAGTGCTGTTGGCCCATTCGTTCTACACGACCGGGAACGGGGAGGGCCCGCATGTGCGGGGCGAGAACCTTGGTGGATGGGCAGTCGCTGGATTCTTTGTGATCAGTGGATTCCTGATCACACGCTCACGCTTGCGCACTCAGGCGGGTGACTACCTTCTGCATCGGGTAGTGCGTATTTTCCCCGCATTCCTGGTTTGCCTGATCGTCACTGCCTTCGTCTTCGGACCCATCGCGGCGCTGCTCGAGCACGGGACTCTCTCTGGGTATGCGACGAGCGCGGTCACGCCTCTTCAGTTCGTGTGGAGCAATATCACGCTCTATATGAATGAGTACACGATCGGCTCGACTCTGTCCGATGTGCCATATCCCGGAGTGTGGAACGGGTCGTTGTGGACGCTGTTCTACGAGTTCCTCTGCTACATCGTCGTCTGGGTATTGGGCAGCTTGGCGTGGTTCCGACGAAACGAGATCCTCGCATTGATTGCATTCGTGATCGTGACCGTCGCGCACGCGTTGAGCTCAGTCGTCGTCGCTGCGGGGCTGGACGGGAGCTTTCTCCTGTTCCTGAAGCTCGCACCGTTCTTCCTCGGGGGAGCGGTAGCCTACTACTTCATCGAGCGTCACGGGATCAAAACGGTTCTGGGCATTTCGTCTTTGATTGTCGCGCTGCTCATGATCCTGGTGCTGCCAGGGTGGGGTGGACAGGTGTCATCGCCCTTCCTCGCATACGGACTGCTCTGGTTATCCAGCGTGGTCCGCCAGCCGAGTTGGATTGCCACTAACGATGTGAGTTACGGGTTCTATATCTACGCATGGCCGGTTCAGCAGCTTTTGGCCCTCGTCGGCGTCGGAGTCGGCGCTGGCGTCCTCGGGCTGATCGTCTACGACCTCGTGGCGATCCTCATCACGTTTTCCCTCGCGTGGGTGAGCTGGGTCGTCATCGAGCGACCTGCCATGGCGCGGATCCGTCGGCATCGTCCGGCGTTAGTCCGCTGAACAGCAGAAAACGGAGCCTTCGGGTGCATGCATTACGCTTGTTCAGTGCCCCGTGTATTCGTTGACCTGCTGTCCCACACCGGTACGAAGGGCGGCATGGAGACATACACCCGCGAGCTGTACCGTGCGCTCGGCGCGCTACCCGGTGCCTGGGAGTATGTCGGATACATCTCAGCTGAGGGTGAGGAACTCGATCTGAGCTGGTTTCCCGGAAGAATCGTGAGATCCGGGATCAGCGGTGAGAACCGATTCGCCTGGGCATGGGGAGAGCTCACACAAGTAGCAAGAGCTGCCGAACGTGAGAGTGCTGATCTCGTTCATGCCCCCGCCACCCTTGGCCCTCGACGCACAAGTATGCCGACCGTCGTCACCATGCACGACATGCTCTACTGGAGCCATCCTGAGTTGATGAGCACACCGCTCTACACCGCTCCGGTGAAGTGGATGGAGAGGCAGGCCGCGGCGAATGCTGAGCGCGTCATCACCATCAGCCCGACCTCCAAGCGTGAGATCGCCAAATACCTCCGAGTCGATGGAGAACGTATCGACGTGATCCCGCTCGCTGGTTCCGCTCCGAAAGGTGTTGACCGATCGCTCGCGGGCTCCGAGGGGCCGCTCATTCTCGCCATGGGAAATCGACGCCCGCACAAGAACTGGGGTGCCCTGATTCGGGCCGTTTCGTTGCTTCCGGCGGATGTGCGCCCTCAGATCGTGATCACCGGCGGACGCGGTGAAGACCCGCTCGCCCCGCTGGTGGAATCGTTGGGGATGGGCTCATGGGTGAAGCTTCGCGGGTGGGTTGATGATGCCGAAGTGGCTCACCTGTACTCCGTTGCGACAGCACTCGCCATACCATCGCTCGCAGAAGGGTTCTCGCTGCCCGCACTCGAGTCGATGGGTGCCGGCGTGCCGGCGTTGCTCAGCGATATCGAAGTTCACCGGTTCGTAGGTGGCGATGCGGCACGATTCTTCGAACCAGAAGACGATCAGGCTCTCGCCGATCTCCTTGCACGTGTCTCGACTGACGCCGCTCTCCCGGAGGAGATGAGCGCAGCCGGATATCTGCGCGCGGCGGAGTTCACTTGGGAGCGTACTGCTCGCGAGACTCGAGAGGTCTTCGCGCGGGCGTTGGCTGCCCGCTGATTCAGATCGTCGGCCGGCTATCGGTTGCGGGAACGTTCGAGCGGAATCGGATGGCCAGCACATGAACCATGGAGCCGACGATCGGGCCGGCCAGGAGCGCAACCATGATGCGCAGGTGCGCGTCGATGGGGAGCAGCAGCATCGCGATGCTGATGGCGGCACTTGAAGCCCAGCCTGCCGTGTACCACTTGTGTCGATTCGCTGCGAGGACAGCCGGACCGGTGATGCACATCACTCCCGTGAGCCCCGCACTCACGACAATGAGCGCCAGATCCAGCGGAGACAGCACCACGAACCCTGCGAACAGCCAGCGCATCAGCGTGGGCCCGAACCACGCTGCGATTCCTGCGAGGATGATCACGCCTCCGATCACCAGCGCCACCCACCGCAGCACGCGGGATGAGACATGATTCGGATGGTCGCGGAATGATACGACCAGGTATCCCTGGAGGGCTAGAAGCGGAACGACGAGAGGCGCCCTTGTAAGAGTCAACGCGAGAATCAGCGACGCGAGCAGTTCGGGGCCAGCGTCGGACGCGAACGCCTTCAGCAGCAGAGGAAGCCCGCTAATCAGCGCACCGGTGGAGAGCGAGGCGATAACGGTCGCCACTGAGTTCCGGAAGAGCCTACGCAGGCCCACGTCGACCGAAAGTCGCAACTTTATACGCCGACCGACCCAAATCCAGACGCCGACGGCGGCCAGGAGAAAAGGGACCGCGACGGCCCAGCCGAGTAGCACGGCACTCCCGCCGGCGACCAGTGCAACCGCGATCGTAAGGGAGCGAATGACCGAATCACCGATGGTCAGCCCAGCGACCGCATTCCAATCCTTCAACCCGTACACGGCCCCGCTGAGTGCAGCGACGAGAGAGTAGCCGAATGCCGCCATCGCGATAGCACTCATGAGAAGCCCTGCATCGGCGGGGAAGAGGGTTGATCCGCTCAAGCTGAAGATGACGAAGACGATCGTGGTTGCCGCGAGTGATGTGATGAGAGTGAAAGAGATCCAGGTTCGAAACCCCGAACCGGTGGCCTCGGATCGGGAAGCACGCGTGAGCTCTTGCTGCAGCCCGGACAGGCAGGTCACGACCAAGTAGATTGCCGACCACGTGGTCGCAAAGCTCAAGTAGGAATCGGGCGCGAGAATCGGAATCGCGAACTGGATGAGGTAGCCGATCGCCCCTGCGATGACCGTGGCGATCAATATATGACGAAGTCCGCCGGGTGAGGGCGACTCTGTTGCGCCATCAGCCATGCTTGTCTTCGCCCGGCAGCGACTCGTCCTCTGGCCCCCTTGATATTCCGTCGCCGATCTCGGCCACGCGTGCGGAGAGCTCGTTGTGATCCGCGCGCAGGATCGCTATCTCTTCAGCAGCACGTCGGATCTCGTCCTCAGCCTGGGAGAGTTCCCACGAGAGATGGAGGGCGACACCCAGGAGGAGCAGGATCGCCATCGCGAACAGGAGATTGGCAGGGAGTACGACTCCCAATAGCGACGTCAGGCCGAGCAGCAGCTGCGGGAAGAGACCGAGAATCAGCATCGCAAAGGCGATGACGATCCAGAGTGCGGCATACTTCTCGCGGAGTCGTCGGCTGAGGAGCAACGCGAACACCACGATGAGCATTACGGTGGCGAGTACAACTCCCGTGATGGCGATGGTCATGCGGCGTCCTCCGAACGAGCAAGGCGCCGAGGTCTTCTCAACAGGGCGAGGCCCAGTGCGAGCACGGATCGCGCGAGGTAAACGGTGGATCCGATCGGGCCCTGGCTTGGGTTTCCGTGCATGCGAGGGCGCATCGCCACAGGAACCTGGGTAACGGTGAGGCCTGCATGGCAGGCGACGACAAGTGAGTCAAGCGTGTCGCCCAGGTATTCGGAGGGATAGTACGAGACGTACTGCGCGATCGCCTTGGCATTGGCCGCGCGAAAACCGCTGGTTACGTCGGTCAGCCGAGTCTTGGCGACTCGGGACACGATGCGTGCAAGGACGACCATCGCCCAGCGTCTGGGGCCGCGTACTTCGTAGTCGCCGACGTCGCTGAAGCGCGCGCCTATAGAGATGTCGGCATCATTCAACCCGGCGAGGACTTTCTCGATGTCTGCGGGGTTGTGCTGCCCGTCTGCGTCGACTTGGATCGCGCGTCGATAGCCCTTCCGGTGTGCGTACGTGAATCCTGTTCTCATAGCTCCGCCGACGCCGAGATTGAATGGCAACCGGAGAACAGTAGCGCCCGCCTCGTCTGCTACTTGAGCGGTATCGTCGACAGAGCCGTCATCGACGACGGCGACATGGTAGCCGGCGTCTACCGCGAGAATCTCCCGGACCGTCTTCCCCACATTTCGGGACTCGTTCCAGGCTGGCACGATCACCAGCACGGCATCATGCGCGCGCGTCATAGTGATTCGAGTCTATCCGGTGCAGGAACGACGCCGAGATCCAGCGCGCCGGTTAGCGTACCGCAACTGTGCCGTTGGCGTACAGATAGATCGTCCCGTTCTGGAATCGTTGCTGCCAGATCCCATTGGCACTGGTCTCGTTGGCCAGCGGCCAACCCAGGGCGCCCTCTGGACCGCCGCGCTTCCAATACTCGCGCTGGAGTACGCCCCGAGTCACGGCGAGGGCGTACGGCGAAACGTGTACGGTGCCGCCGACGAACGGCTGAATGTACCCGTCCTTGACTTTCGCCTCGCTCTCCATGGGGAACGAAAGCAGTCCGTTGTATCCGCCGTTGGCGGCGAACACCCGCCACGTCGTTCCGCGAATGGCGTATGTTCCCAGCTGACTCGTCGCGATCGACCCGAGTTCGAACGGCTGAGCCTTGCCGATTCCGACTGGGATCGCTGGTCCTGTCGCGAATCCGAAACCTGCGAGCTCCCCACCGCGGAGATACTCATCGTGCGTTTCAAGTGCGACAGCGGAGGCAGATCCCGAGAATGGTACGAACACGACGCCCTTCTCGAATCTCTGTGAGTAGCCCGATCCTGATGATTGTTCTGCCTCGATCGGGGCGCCCAGCACCGTTACTCCGCCGGCATGCCGGAAGGCACTGAGCGTCGCGCCGAAGACAGCGTGGGTTGTTCCCTGCTTGTCAGTGATAAGAAGGCCGCCTTGGAAAGACTGTAGCCCGACGCCGTCGGTGATAGTGCTGGTGCCGACCGGCCATCCGAGCCTGCCAGATTGACCGCCGAGCTTGTCCCACTCCGCAGCGGTCGACGCGTTGAGCGCGACGAGCGAGGTAGGTGCACATACGATTCGTCCACCGTCGAACTCTTGGACAAAACCGTCCGCGACCGTGCGCTCGGGACCCTTCGCGGCACCGAGGAAGCTGGTTGCGCCGTTGAGCGAATCGAACCTCGACTTAATGGCTCCGCGCACGATCTGCGCTCCGGCATTGCCTGATGTGAAGGTCATGTTCGTGAAGCGCTGCGAAGATGCAGACCCGGAACTCTGAGCTGGCCCTGCGGGGAACCCAGCTTTCGGGGTACCGCCAGCTCCAGCGAGCGCACCGGAGAAATCGGTGACCGCGTATGTGCCCGCAGTCGACGAGTAGATCTTGCCGCCCGCGAACTCTTGGAGTCGGCCGCCGGGGATCGCGGTGGCAGCAGAGGTGGGGCGGCCGAGAGCTCCGGACTCGTATTTCTGTGCCGCGAAAGCCGCCAGGAAGGGCTCAGTGACGATAGTCACACCGGTTCCCTTGCGATACGCGACAGCTTTCGAGAGCAGAACCCTTTGTGTCGAGTCACCGGCGTCAGTGACGCCGGAAAGCGGGAATCCGTACGCGCCGCCGGTGCCGCCTGCTCCCTTGAGCCAGTTGTTCCACACTTCGTTCAGGAGATACACGCCGGTGGTCGATTGATACGCCGCACCGCGGTCAAAGGTCTGAGTTGAACCACCAGGAACGGCATACGCGCGACTGGTCGGCCAGCCGTATGATCCGAAGACATTGCCCACGGATTCGTGGAGTGTGAACATAGGCGAGGCGACAGCGAATGCGCGCCCATCGGATCGCTGGTAGATGCGCCCGCCCTCGAAGTCTTGATATGCGCCGCCGGCGACCACGACGCGATCCGAAGTCGGCCAGCCGAGCCCACTCGCGACCTCACCCACCAGTCGGTACTCCGCGCGGATGGGCCCAGTGACTGTGTGCCCAGGTTGGCCCGCTTTCACGAAGATGTCAGCATTGGCGAACCGCTGCGACCAACCGGGGCCTGTGGTCCATCCGCGCATGCTCCCAGTGGGCGCTCCGATCCAACCCGAACCTGCCCCGTTCGCATTCCACACATCTGCGATCACTCCCGATACCGTGGTTCCTTGCGGGCTGCCGAACCAATCCCAGAAGTACTGGAAGAAGTTCCTGTTCCCGTAACTCGAGCAACCATCGCCTTCTCCGTAGCCGGCACGCAAAGCTGCGGCGTTCGGCTGGTACGGAGTGTAGTAATAGAGCGCCGCCGTCGCCGCGTTCTCGACGTACACCGGCGCGGTACCGCATGCAGAGTTCGGGTGGTAGCGGATGTTCGAGGTCCTCCCGGGTGCGTAGTACGTGAACCAGCGTCCCTCGGTGTAGATCTTCATCTGTCGCCCGGCACCATAGATCTGGTAGAAGAATCCGGCGAACGCCGGGTCGCATGGAGCTGTGTCCGGGCATCCCTGACCGAGTGCCATGTCATATCGCCAGGAGCTCGGCCACGTGTGAGTCACGAGACCCTGCTCCTTCTGGAGCATCACGATGAACACCCGCGGGTTGATCCCGCAGGAGAGCGCGACCTTATAGATGATGGTTGCGGCAGACTCGTTCCCTGCTCCGCTATAGCCGTTGCAGTACTGGTCGCCAGCACGGTTGGGTGTGTTCTGTCGGTAGTCCTTCAAACAGACATACCCGGGCTGGCACGATGCCACTTTCCCACGGAAGAACGTGTCAATCTGGCCCGCGGTCATCGTCGACGAGTTGAAGAAGGCGGCGTCAGAGATGATGTTTCCTGCGCGGAACAAGCTCAGATTCGCTGTTCTCGCCATGCCTGACGCGGAACTCGTGACTGCGGATGAGGACGAAGACAGCTGCGCACTCGAGGCTGTTGCACCGTCGATTGCACTCGCTGGAGTGGCGATGAGCAATGAAACGGCGAACGTGATTGACGCTGCGGTCGCAACAAGTGCGCGCAGACGTGGGAGTTTTGAGCCGGTCACTTGCTCATTGTGACGGAAATACACCGATGATGCCAGTGTGGTCAATGTGACAGATGTGGATCTCTGGTCCGAGATCCACATCTCGATGTGGCACGATGTGGGGGTGAAGGGCATTATTCTCGCCGGTGGTTCGGGGACGCGGTTGCATCCGATCACGTTCGGTATCTCGAAGCAACTCATCCCCGTCTACGACAAGCCGATGGTCTACTACCCGTTGTCCACGTTGATGCTCGCCGGGATCCGAGACATTCTGATCATCACAACCCCGCACGATGCCGAGCAGTTCGAACGCCTCTTTGGCGACGGATCGCAGTTCGGGATCAATCTGACATTCGCGCAGCAGTCTTCGCCCGATGGCCTGGCCCAGGCTTTCGTCATCGGTTCGGACTTCATCGGCGACGAGAAGGTGGCGCTGGTGCTCGGCGACAACCTTCTCTACGGGCCGGGCCTGGGCACACAGCTGAAGCGCTATACAGAGGTAGATGGCGGCGCGGTGTTCGCCTACTGGGTGGCTGAACCGAATGCGTACGGAGTGGTGGAGTTCGACAGCGAAGGACGTGCGGTCTCGCTGGAGGAGAAACCGCAGCACCCGAAGAGCAATTACGCGGTCCCGGGGCTTTACTTCTATGACAACGACGTCGTCGAAATTGCACGAAATCTACGTCCGAGCGCGCGTGGAGAGTACGAGATCACTGATGTCAACCGTGCTTACCTCGAACGCGGCGATCTGCATGTCGAGGTGCTGCCCCGTGGAACGGCATGGCTCGACACCGGGACGTTCGATCAGATGTCGGATGCGGGTGACTACGTGCGCACGATGGAACGGCGGACCGGGCTTCGCATCGGTGTTCCGGAGGAAGTGGCGTGGCGCCGCGGGTTTCTCACGGATGATGAGCTTCGCGAACGCGCGGAGAATCTCGTGAAATCGGGATATGGCACGTACCTGCTTGAGACTTTGGAGAGAGGTCGATGATGTCGAACTTGCTAGTCACAGGCGGCGCCGGTTTTATCGGTTCGAATTTCGTCCATCACGTCGTTGACAACACGGATCACAACGTCACAGTGCTGGATGCGCTGACATACGCCGGGAATCGGGAGTCTCTGGCCGGGGTCGAAGGAGAACGTGTCCGGTTCGTGCATGGCGACATCACCGACTCCGCGCTCGTTGACCGGCTGACGGCTGAGGCGGATGCGGTGGTGCATTACGCCGCAGAATCTCACAACGACAACTCATTGCATAGCCCGCGACCGTTTCTCGATACGAACATCGTCGGTACGTACACGCTGCTGGAAGCGGCGCGGAAGCATGGCACGCGGTTCCATCACATCTCGACGGACGAGGTGTACGGCGACCTCGCGCTCGATGACTCCGAACGATTCACGGAGCAGACTCCCTACAACCCTTCTTCGCCTTATTCGTCGACAAAAGCGGGCAGCGACCTTCTCGTCCGCGCGTGGGTGCGTTCTTTCGGGGTTCAGGCGACGATCTCGAACTGCTCGAACAACTACGGGCCCCGTCAGCACATCGAGAAGTTTATCCCGCGGCAGATCACGAACGTGATACTCGGTATCCGTCCCAAGCTCTACGGTGCGGGCGAGAACGTGCGCGACTGGATTCACGCGGACGACCATTCCTCGGCTGTGCTGACCATCCTCGAGAAGGGGAGAATCGGCGAGACGTACCTGATCGGCGCGGACGGCGAACGGAACAACAAACAAGTCGTCGAGCTGATCCTGCAGGAGATGGGACAGCCCCGCGACGCGTACGACCATGTCACTGATCGCGCAGGGCACGACCTTCGCTACGCGATCGACTCGACCAAACTCCGTACTGAGCTTGGCTGGACACCGCGGTTCGCTGATTTCGACGCAGGCCTCGCAGCCACGATCGAGTGGTACCGCGACAATCAGGCATGGTGGGCGCCCGCCAAAGACGCCACTGAGGCGTTCTACGCTTCGAAAGGTCAGTGAACCCAGTGAGCAGGATTGAGTTCGGCAAGGCGCTCGACGCGACGGAGACCTCCATCCCCGGGCTGGTGATCTTCGATCTTCCTGTGCACGGCGACTCGCGCGGCTGGTTCAAGGAGAACTGGCAACGGGAGAAGATGACCGCGCTCGGGTTGCCCGATTTCGGCCCAGTGCAGAACAACGTCTCCTTCAATGATGCCGTCGGCACGACGCGAGGTATCCACGCCGAGCCCTGGGACAAGTGGGTCTCCGTCGCAACTGGTCGAGTCTTCGGCGCCTGGGTCGATCTACGTGAGGGCCCGACGTTCGGCACCGTCTTCACAGCGGAACTGGATCCTGCGAAGGCCATCTTCGTACCGAGAGGCGTGGGGAACTCGTACCAGACGCTCGAGTCCGACACCGCATACACATATCTGGTCAACGACCATTGGTCGCCGGACGCGTCGTACTCGTTCCTCAATCTCGCCGATGAGACGGCCGCGATCGACTGGCCGATTCCGCTGTCCGAGGCTGAGCTGTCCGACAAGGATCGTGCGCATCCTCGCCTCTCCGATGTGACTCCGATTCCCCCGGCACGTCTGCTTGTCGTCGGAGCCGACGGACAACTCGGGAAGGCTCTGCGCAAAGAGTTCGCAGACGCCACGAATGTCGAATGGG
Organism: Microbacterium sp. AK031; assembly: GCF_024807145.1. Classification (GTDB taxonomy): domain Bacteria; phylum Actinomycetota; class Actinomycetes; order Actinomycetales; family Microbacteriaceae; genus Microbacterium. The sequence continues at coordinate 399,617 of NZ_JANUCA010000001.1, forward strand.
CCACCCGCGCCGATCTCGACATCGCCAGTTCGGATCTGAACGGGTCACGCCGCTGGAAGGACTACGCGGTGATCATCAATGCTGCGGCGTACACGGCCGTGGACGGGGCAGAGACCGCTGAAGGTCGCCGAGACGCCTGGGCTGTGAACGCCACGGGGCCCGGGGCCCTGGCGAGGATCGCGTCGGATTTCGGAATCACGCTGGTGCATGTGTCCAGCGATTACGTATTTGACGGGATCTCGGAGCGCCCGTATACAGAAGACGATGTCCTCAGTCCGCTCGGTGTGTATGGACAGAGCAAGGCCGCGGGCGACATCGCGGTCGCCACCGCATCCGCTCATTACATCGTCCGTACTTCCTGGGTTATCGGCGAAGGTAAGAACTTCGTTCGCACGATGGCTTCACTCGCGGAGCGCGGAGTCGATCCCAAGATTGTCGATGATCAGCAAGGCAGACTCAGCTTCGCGAGCGAGATCGCGCGATTCATTCGCCACCTCGTTACCGAAAGACCGCAGTATGGCACATACAACTTCACGTCCGATGGCGACACGATGACCTGGGCGGACGTTGCGCGTGACGTATTCACACTCAGGGGACATGACGCCGCACGAGTGGCCGGTGTATCAACGGAAACCTACTTCGCCGACTCAACAGACACGGTCGCACCACGACCGCGCAACAGCGTGCTCGACCTCTCCCGTGTCATCGCCACGGGGTTCGTACCGGTTGACGGGCGAGCCCAGCTTCGGAAATATCTCGCTCAGTGAGCGCGCAGGTCACCGCTGATCGTTCGAAAGCACCGCTGAGAGAGCGCGTCTTCCGGACCGACATCCAGGCGCTCCGAGCGCTGGCGATCATGTTGGTGGTACTCAACCATCTCTGGCCGACGCGACTCACGGGTGGTTACGTCGGAGTCGACGTCTTCTTCGTGATCTCGGGGTATCTGATCACAGGCCACCTCATCGGCGAGGTGGCGCGCAGTGGCAGCATACGTCTGGGCGCCTTCTACGCCCGCCGCATCCGTCGTCTGCTCCCGGCAGCATTTCTCGTGCTCCTCGTTTCGCTCGTGCTCGTGGTGATCTTACTTCCGTATCCGCGATGGGAGCGTAACGCCTGGGAGATCGCGGCCAGCGCGGGGTATGTCGAGAATTGGTTCCTCGCCGCGATGTCGGTGAACTATTCAGCGTTGAACGACGCGGCCAGCGCGGTCCAGCACTATTGGTCGCTCTCGGTGGAAGAGCAGTTCTACATCTTCTGGCCGATACTCCTCTTGGCAGCCACAGCGATCGCGGTGCGCATCGAGCGGAAGCGGCCCCGACAGTCGGGGACAGGGCGATGGATGGTCGCGATCGCCGTTGTGGTCCTCGGGGTCGGTCTGCTGTCAGGCATCGCAAGCATCGTCTTCACGCTCGCCTCTCCTTCGCAGGCCTACTTTGCAACCTTCACTCGAGGATGGGAGTTTGCCGTTGGTGGTGCGGTAGCCGTCCTCGCGCGCCGGATCCGCCTTACACCGTCGAGCGCGAATATCTTGAGCATTGTCGGGTTCGGGGCGATCGCGTTCTCGGCGTTCACGTACGATCAGACCACTTCATTCCCCGGATATGCAGCAGCGCTCCCCGTTCTGGGAACCGCGGCCGTGATAGCCGCCGGGTGTAATCAAGTGACGCTCTGGCATGCGAGAGTGACGACGATTCGTCCGATCCAGTGGGTGGGAAACGTCTCGTACTCGCTCTATCTCTGGCACTGGCCGCTCATCGTGGTCGCACCCTTCGTCATCGGCTCCGAAGCGACAACACTCTCGAAACTCGCCGTTCTCGTGACTTCTCTCGCGCTTGCCGCGGTGACCAAGCGTCTCGTCGAGGACAACGGACAGCGTTGGCGTGCGTGGCATCGATCGACTCGCGCAGCGTTGGTCGGCATGCTGGCGGGCATGGTAGTCGTCGCGATCGCCGTCAGCGCCGTCATCATCGTCGCTCAGGCGCGCCTGGGCGCGCAGGAGGATGCCTCCGCCATCGAGCGAGATGTTTGCGCGGGGCCGGCCGCGACCGCGCCGGGGGCGGACTGCGACGATCCCTTCGGCCCGGCGGACAACGTTGTGATGACGCCGCGAAATGCCTACTACATCGCTCCTGAAGAGTGCGGCGAGTTCTTGCCGATTCTGGCTTACGGGGACACGCGTACGACCCACAGGTGTGACTTCTCAGACGGCCGGCAAGATGCGCTGGAGGTTTGGCTGGTAGGCGATTCGCACGCACAGCAGTGGCAGGGTGCTGTCTTCGACATCGCTCGAGACAGAGGCTGGGTCGTGACGACGAGTTACATGGGCGGCTGTCCAGTGGCAGACGTCGAGTTTGTCGGCTTCCGGGCTGAGTGGGGCCCGCCGGATATTGAACGCTGCCGAGATTGGTCGCATGCTCTTAATGAGGAGATCCTCGGGAACTCGCCTGATCTCGTGCTCACTGCCATGGCATCGCGGCAACAGCTGCTCGCTGACGGCAACGGCACATCGAAGGATGATCAGATGGTCGCGGGCATGCTGGCCTACTGGGAACCATGGGCCGTGAACGGCACCCGTGTGCTCGCGATCGCCGACCCGCCGTTCAACGCAGAGGTTCGCAGTCCCGAGTGCGTCTTGTTCAACCCGTCGGACCCGGAAACGTGTGCACGTCCACGAGCCGAGGCACAGCCGCCGGATCCGGTGCTGGAGGCCGATGCCCGAACAGACGTCTCGAGCATCCGCGCGCTCGATGTGACCGACAGCTTTTGCGACGCCCAGCTCTGCTATGCGGTCGTCGGTAAGACCCCCGTATATTTCGATGCGGATCATCTCAACCTCGACTTCGCCAAGGGTATGCGTCCGCAGCTCGAGGCTGCCGCGGACGAGCTTCTCAGCTTGAGGGGATAAGCTTGCAGTTCCCGTATCACCGGCACCCGAAGTCGTAGACGCGAGTCGAGACCTATGCTCCAGACCACAGAATCAGATCAGAGCATCGCCGAAGCTTCTGCCGGATCGAAGGCGATGAAGTATCGCGCAGATATCGACGGCCTCAGGGCCCTCGCGATCCTGCTGGTCGTCGTGTACCACGTGTGGCTGGGGCGAGTGTCAGGCGGCGTTGACGTCTTTCTGATGATCTCGTCCTTCTTCCTGACAGCATCCTTTGTTCGCCGAGTGCAATCGGGGACTCCGATGAGGCTTGGCCAATTCTGGGCACGTCGATTCCGTCGCTTGCTCCCCGCGGCAGCCGTGACGATCGTCGGCGTCCTGGCGACGGCGATTGTTGTGTATCCGCAGACCGAGTGGCCCCGTGTGTGGCGCGAGGCATGGGCGAGCTTGTTCTACAGCGAGAACTGGGCGTTGGCCTCCTCGGAAGTTGACTACTACGCCCGAGATGCGGTGACGCCTAGCCCGTTCCAGCATTTCTGGTCACTTTCCGTTCAAGGTCAGGTCTTCCTCCTGTGGCCGCTGCTGATCGGGATGATCGCTTTTGTTCTCCGAACGCGCAGACGGCTAATCGTCCCCGCTCTCTTCATCGCTTTCACCCTCGTGTTTGCGGTCTCGTTGGCCTTCTCGATATACGAGACGAATACGTCACAGTCCTTTGCCTACTTCGATACACGGACCCGGCTGTGGGAGTTCGCGGCCGGATCGCTCGTGGCCATCGCGCTCCCATTCGTTCGACTCCCCGCGTTGGTGCGAGTCGTGCTGGGCTGGGCCGGTGTCCTGGGAATCGTGATGTGCGGCGTCGTGCTGGATGTGCAGGGTGGGTTTCCCGGATACCTCGCCCTGTGGCCGGTCGTGTGCACGGCGTTCGTGATCATCGGCGGAGATGAGGATGTTCGTGGCGGGCCAGGGCGGCTGCTCTCCTCACGGATCGTCGCTTTCGTAGGACGCGACGCATACGCGCTGTATCTCGTGCACTGGCCGATTCTCGTCACCTGGATGATCACGAGCGGCAGGGCGGAACCGGGATGGTTCGCTGGATTGGCGATCATCCTCGTGTCCATGGTGCTGGCAAGATTGATCTCACGTTTCGTCGAGAATCCCCTGCGGAATGCACCGGTGTTCGACCGGTCTCCGAGGTCGGGGCTGCTCGTCATCGTATGCGCCGCGCTGCTCGTGGCTGTACCGCTGGCGTCCTGGCAGGTGGCGCAGAAAATACACGAAGACGCTGTTGCTGAAGCGACGGGCTCGGCGTACCCCGGAGCGGCTCAGGTCGACGATCCCATCGATCTGGAGTCGATCGACGTGCCGCTGAAACCGGTGGCGACGACCTTGGGCGACGAATGGGTCTCATTCGGGGACGATTGTTCCGGAGCCTTCGCGCCGCGAGACGCCCTCCTGGCAGGGAGCTGCCAGCAGAACGACATGGTCGCCGAGCGAGATCGCCCCCAGATCCTGGTGATGGGAGACTCTCACGCGCAACAATTGTCTGCACCGCTTCAGGTGCTAGCTGAAGAGAGGGATTGGGGGGTCACCGCGCTCCTCAAGGGAGGGTGCCCGATCGGGATCGGCGCTCCGTCTTGGTCGGCCGATGGAGTTCCGTGCGAAGAGTGGCGCCAAGCGGCCGTCGAGTATGCAAAAAATCTCAAGCCGGACGCCGTGTATCTCGTCGTCACCCGCGCTGGGCCGGACGCTGAAGAAGTCGTGGTCGAGGGGATATCGGAGGTCGTCGACTCGCTGGAGCGCGAGGGCATCTCCGTGATCGGCGTCCGCGACAATCCGCGGTTCGATTTCGACATGTATGAATGCGCTCTGTCCGATGAGTCGTGCGACGTGACGCCCCCGGCAATCGACACGTCAGAGCTCAAGCATCTCGCCGATCGAGTCATCTTCGTCGACTTCAATCGCTGGCTCTGCCCGGATGACACGTGCACGGGAGAAGTGGGAAACGTCGCCGTCTTCATCGACGACAATCACATCTCTGCGACGTACGGCCGAACTCTGGCACCGATGCTGGGTGACAAGCTGACGGCCTCAGGGTTCCGATGGTGACGGCCCGGGCCTCGCGCCGCACAGTACAATCACAGGGGCGCGCAGCGCCAGTACGCCCTGAAGGGCAGAAAGCAGCAACATGGATCTTTTCGTCGTAGGCTCGGGTTTCTTCGGCCTCACCATCGCTGAGCGCGCCGCGGATGCCGGCCGCAAGGTCACCGTCATCGAACGCCGCCCGCACATCGGCGGGAACGCCTACAGCGAGGCGGATCCCGAGACCGGGATCGAGGTGCATCGTTACGGCGCGCACCTCTTCCACACCTCGAACGCGACGGTCTGGGAGTACGTCAATCGCTTCACGACGTTCACGAACTACGTGCACCGGGTCTACACGAACCACAAGAGCGTCGTGTACCCCATGCCGGTGAACCTCGGCACGATCAACCAGTTCTTCCAGGCCGCGTACTCGCCCGACGAGGCTCGCGCACTCATCAAGGAGCAGGCGGGGGAGTACGACGTCAAGTCGGCCCAGAACTTCGAGGAGAAGGGCATCGCTCTCGTCGGGCGCCCTCTGTTCGAGGCGTTCTTCCGTGACTACACCGCCAAGCAGTGGCAGACGGATCCGCACAAGCTCTCCGGCGATATCGTCAGTCGCCTCCCTGTGCGCTACAACTACGACAACCGTTACTTCAGCGACACGTGGGAGGGCCTGCCCGCCGACGGCTACACCGCGTGGCTGGAGCGGATGGCCGATCACCCCAACATTGAGGTGAAGCTCGACGTCGACTTCTTCGACGAGTCACAGCCGTTGAATCGCAAGGCCTTGGTCGGACAGGTGCCGATCGTCTACACCGGTCCCGTCGACCGCTACTTCGACTACGCCGAGGGCGAGCTCAGCTGGCGCACGCTCGACTTCGAACGCGAGGTGCTGAACATCGGCGACTTCCAGGGCACTCCCGTCATGAACTACCCGGACATGGATGTCCCGTTCACGCGGATACACGAGTTCAAGCACTTCCACCCGGAGCGCAAGGACATCTACCCGGATGACAAGACGGTCATCATGCGCGAGTACTCCCGCTTCGCGGACAAGGCTGACGAACCGTACTACCCGGTCAACACGCCCGCAGACCGCGAAGGACTGCTCTCGTATCGCGAGCTGCAGAAGGGTGAGAAGGACGTTCACTTCGGAGGACGCCTCGGCACCTACCAGTACCTCGACATGCACATGGCGATCGGCTCGGCGTTGACCATGTGGAACAACACACTCGCCTAAACTCGGAATCGTGAGTCACGCTGCTGTCGGGGCGCCGGGTACGCCCCGGCGATATCTGCATTCGCTGTGGCTGCTGTCCGCGCGTGACCTGAAGGTCCGCTATGCCACCAGTTGGCTCGGCTACCTGTGGTCGGTGCTAGATCCTCTCGTGATGAGTGCGATCTACTGGTTCGTGTTCACTCAGGTGTTCAACCGGAGCAGCATCGGTGAACAGCCGTACATCGTCTTCCTCATCCTCGCGCTGTTGCCGTGGGTGTGGTTCAACACGTCAGTCTCAGACTTCACTCGTGCCTTCCGCAAGGATGCCAGACTCGTGCGCTCGACCTCGATCCCACGCTCGATCTGGGTCAATCGCATCGTGCTGAGCAAGGGGATGGAGTTCCTCTTCTCCATCCCCGTGCTCGCCATGTTCATCATCTTCAACGCGGACAAGATCACCATCGGCTGGTCGCTGCTGTGGTTCCCCGTCGCCATCTTTCTGCAGATGGTGTTGCTCGTGGGCCTCGGCCTGCTCGTCGCACCGCTGTGTGTGCTCTACGCCGACCTGGAGCGCACCACCGCATTGATCCTCCGAGCGCTGTTCTACGCGTCCCCTGTGATCTACAGCGTCAATGACCTGCCGGCTCCGTTCGATACGATCGGCGCGTTCAACCCGCTTGCCGGCATCTTCACGCTGTACCGCGTCGGCTTCTTCCCTGACCAGTGGCACACCACGACGATCCTGATCAGCGTTGTCATGACGATCGGCATCTTCCTGCTCGGGCTGTGGGTGTTCCGCTCTCTCGAGCGTTCCGTGCTGAAGGAGCTGTGATGGTTGCTGCGATCGAGGTCAACGGACTGGGTGTGCGCTTTCGCCGCAACCGGCGCGGCCGCCGCAATTTCAAAGATCTGTTCGCCAACGCTTCACGCCGCAAGTCGTCCGGCGAATTCTGGGCTCTACGAGATGTCTCGTTCACGGTCCAACCGGGGGAGTCGATCGGCGTAGTCGGGCGCAACGGGCAGGGAAAGTCCACGCTGCTCCGTCTCGTCGCGAAGGTGCTCCTCCCTGATGAGGGCTCGGTCACTGTCAACGGTGGCGTCGCGCCACTCATCGAGATCACCGGTGGCTTCGTCGGCGACCTCACCGTGCGGGAGAATGTACGCCTGACCGCGGGTCTGCATGGCATGTCGAAAGCCGAGGTCAGCCGACGCTACGACGACATCATCGTATTCGCGGAACTCGAGGACTTCCAGGACGCGCCCTACAAGCATCTCTCGAATGGCATGAAGGTGCGTCTCGCGTTCTCCGTGGTCTCGCAGCTCGACGAGCCGATCCTGCTCGTCGATGAGGTGCTCGCCGTCGGTGACAAGGCCTTTCGTGACAAGTGCTACAAACGCATCGATGAGCTACTCGCCGAGGGGCGCACGCTGTTCTTCGTCAGCCACAACGAACGAGACCTGCGGCGTTTCTGCACCCGTGGCCTTTATCTCAACAAGGGCACACTGGTGCTGGATGGCGGCATCAACGAGGTGCTGGACCGATACAACAAGGACTCGACACCGGCGGCGTAGTCAGTAGCTTTACTGTCCGAGCTTCTTCTGCTCGACATGTGCATTGATCTGAACAAGTTCGGGATGAGCATCTAGGACTCTGATGATCTGCTCCGCGCTAAGTTCGTGCGCCCGGTGCTCTGTGATCAAGCGCCGGATCAGTGTCAGATCCTCTGAAGTGTCAAGTGTGATCCGGTACGCGGACGCGTCATGCTCGCGTCGAACGCTGTGCAGAGTCGTGTGACCGGATCGATTCGTGTAGATATAAGGTGTCACGTGCTCGCGCTCTGCCGGCGTCGTGGCCCCTTCAGCGGCCTCGCGCAACGACTGCGTGGAGAACACTTCGAAATCGAAGCCACGCGGGTATGTCCGATCCAGCACGTTGGAAACATATGCATGAACATCGTCAACCGACAGATAGCGACGAATACCACGGCCGATGACACTCGGGTCGATCAATGGACAATCAGCCGTCACTCTCACGACGACATCGAGCGAGGAGGCCTCAGCCGCGCCCGCGAATCGCCCGAGGACATCACTCTCGCTTCCGCGGAAGCACTCGACCCGCAGGTCGGCCGCTGCCTGTGCGATGGGGTCGTCGGTAGCGTTGGTCGTGGTGGCGACAACCGTTATGAGGTTAAGTGAGGACAACCGGTGCAGCTGATGGGCGAGCATGGAATGACCGTCCGCGGTGAGCAGCACCTTTCCAGGTAGACGAGTGCTCGTCATCCGGGCCTGCGTGATTATGCCGATCCCGGTCAACGCAGCGCCCTGCCAAGCGTATCGATTACCTGATCGACCTGTGAATCGGTGAGATCCGGGTAAATCGGAAGGGACAGTTCCTCGGAATAGAAGGCTTCGGCATTCGGGCACATCCCTCTCCGGTATCCGGCGTCCGCGTACACAGGGTGCCAGTAGACGGGCATATAGTTCACCTGAACACCGATCCCCTGAAGGCGCATCTTGTCAAAGATCTCGCGCCGTCGTCCATCAAGGATTCGGACGGGATAGAGGTGGCGAACGATATCCACGTCACCGCGTTGCACCGGAAGTCGCACGCCATCCAGCTCTCCGAGCGCTCGATCGTATCGTCGTGTGATCTCCGCACGGCGTCGCTTGAACTCGTCCAGGCGACGAAGCTGCGCTACGCCGAGTGCGCTGGCGATGTCGGTCAGCCTGTAGTTCACACCGAACTCATGCACTTCTTGATGCCATGCTCCTTCGGAACTGATGCGGAACCGTTTGGGGTCGCGCACCAGCCCGATGGTGTGAAACTCATGCGCACGTCGCGCCAGAACGGGATCCTTGGCTACAACGGCCCCGCCCTCGCCAGTAGTCAGGTTCTTCGTCGGGAAGAACGAGAAGGTGGTGATATCTGCGAGGTCGCCAACCGGACGCCCCTTGTAGAAGCTGCCGATCGAGTGCGCGGCATCGTCGAGTACTCGCGCACCGACTCTGGAAGCGGACGCAGAAAGCCGGTCGTAGTCTGCAGGATGTCCCGCATAATCCACCGCCGCGATCACCTTCGTCCGTTCGTCGAGGACAGCATCGACCGCGTTCGGATCGATCAGGGCAGTGTCCTCTTCGACATCCGCGAAGTCGATCGTCGCTCCGAGGATCGAGGCCATCGACGTGGTTGCGACGAAAGTCATCGGGGTCGAGACGACTCGGTCACCGGTAGAAACCCCGAGAGCGGCGTAGGCGGCGTGCAGCGCCGCGGTGCCGGATGTCGTCGTGACAGCCCGATGGCCACCGGCTATCTCAGCGATTCTAGCCTCGAACATCGCGACCGCTGGCCCGGTAGTGAGCCAGTCGCCGCGGAGGACTTCGATGACCGCCGCGATGTCGCTTTCAGAGATGGATTGCCGGCCATAGGGCAACATCGTCAGATGCCAGCCTTGATGATGTCGGCGATCTGCTCGCGGGTGTACCACTGATCGTTGCTGTCCGAGCGATATGCGAACCCCTCCGGCACACGACTGGCGTCGCTGGGAATGGCATAGCCCCACGACGCGAGGTCAGGCTGGATGATGAAGTAGTCGCCGTTCTGCACGATGACCGCTCGTCGACCCTCCTCAGGGCTGATCATCTCCTCGTGTAGCTTCTCTCCTGGACGGAGCCCGACATCGACGAGTTCTGCATCTGGGGCGACCGCGCGCGCAAGGTCGGTGACTTTCATGGAAGGAATGCGCGGCACGAGCAGCTCTCCGCCCTGCATGAGGTCGAAAGTGTCGATGACCATGCGAACGGCCTGAGGGAGTGTGATGAAGAACCGCGTGCAACGGAGGTCAGTGATCGGTAGGGGCTCGCCAGCCGCTCCGAGCTTCTCGAAGAAAGGAATCACGGAACCGCGAGACCCCATCACATTTCCGTAGCGAACCACTGCGAATCGCGTGTCATACGCAGCGGCATAGTGATTGCCTGTGATGAAGAGCTTGTCGGCGGTCAGTTTCGTCGCACCGTACAGGTTGATGGGGCTCGATGCCTTGTCCGTGGACAACGCGACGACCTTCTTCACACCCGCGTCTATCGACGCCTCGATGACGTTCTGGCTGCCGAGGATGTTCGTCTTGACGAACTCGAATGGGTTGTACTCGGCCGTATCCACTTGCTTCAACGCGGCGGCATGCACGACGTAATCGACCCCGTGCAATGCCCGCGCGAGGCGACGTTCATCGCGAATGTCGCCGATGAACCACCGCAGTCGAGGGTCATTCTGAAACTGCTGGCGCACTTCGTACTGTTTCAGCTCGTCGCGGGAGAAGACCACCAGGCGCCGGGGCGCCAGGTGCTTCAGTGCATAGTCGATGAAGGCTTTGCCGAACGAGCCGGTGCCGCCTGTGACGAGGATGTTCGAACCCTCAAGAATCGACACTCTGTCTCCCTCAACCGTCATGCGATGTGTGCGCTTTCCTGCTTGCGCCGCAGATCTATCCTATCGTTGGGCAGATGAAGGATCGGCGAGTGCTTCTGCACTGCAACGCGGGCGCTGACGTCGGAATGGGGCATCTCATGAGGTGCCTTGGGCTGGCGCAGATGGCGGTATCTCGGGGATGGCATGCGAGTCTGATCGGCGACCTCGACGATCCAGCGGCGTCCCTTCTCGCACGCTTGTGCCCAGAAGTCGAGATCGTCCGTACGAGCGCACGGACTCTGGAAGATGACATTCGTGCAGCGCTCGCTGCTGGCGTTGACGTGCTTCACCTGGATTCGTACGACGACTTCCCATCCATCGTGGACAACGAAGTCCTGGTGAGCAACATGCAGGACGGTCCCTATGGTGTGCGACCCGCAGACCTCGCGATCGACTCGAACTTGGGCGCAGAACGCGCCTTCTCCCGACCGTCTCTGAGTATCGCTCATCTCGTCGGCGTCGACTTTGCCGTCGTTCGTCGTCAGGTACTGAGTTCTCGTGACGCTGAGAAGTCCGCCGGCTCCAGGCCGAGGGTACTCGTCGTCATGGGTGGAACGGACCCTCACAGACTGACCCCACGCGTGATTCGTTCGCTCGGTCGGGTTTCCTTCCCACTGGATGTGACGGTCGTTGCAGTCGGGGCAGGCGCAAGCGTTGCAGAAGCTGCAGTCGAATCGCGGCAGAACGTCGAGATCGTCGACTTCGTCGAGGATCTGCCTGCTCTCGCGCGTCAGCATGACTTGGTGATCAGCGCTGCCGGAACTTCGGTCTGGGACTTCGCCTGTATGGGGTTGCCGATGGCGTTGATCTGCGTGGCGGACAACCAGCGCGGGGGCTACGAAGCCGTGATAGGCGCCGGTCTCGCGATCGGCCTCGGGCTTCCGCCGCATCACGACCTCGACGATCGTGTGGGTGACTTGGCGACGTTCTTGGCGGACTCTGAAGGGCTTGATCAGCAAGGTCGCCTGCTCCGAGAAGCGCTGGACGGGAGAGGTGCTTGGCGCATCGTCTCAGCGTGGGAGCAACTGCTAGACACAGCCCAAGAGCCGACTGAGCGAACATCGAAGCCCTTCGCCGTTCGCCCAGCCGAAATCGGAGACGCGCGACTGTTGTTCGACTGGCGTAACGATGAGAGTGCGAGACGTCAGTCTCGGACGCGTGAGGCGCTTGAGTGGGATACTCATCGCTCCTGGTTGCAGGAGGCGATCACCGACCCTCATCGGAAGTTGCTCATCGTGGAGTCGGAGAACGAGCCGATCGCCACCGTCCGGTGGGATCGTCGAGCGCCGATCGACTGGGAAGTCTCGGTCACGATCGCGCCCCAGCACCGCCGGAAGGGATACGGTCGTCGCGTGCTTTCGGAGGCAGAGGCGGCGTTGACGTTCGATCCTCCGCTCCGGATGGTTGCTGACATCCACATCGACAACGGTGCATCAAGACGCCTCTTTAGCGCCGCCGGTTATCTTCCGCAGGCGCCGCCAGATGCGGACGGATTCGAGCGTCGTGCGAAGTGGCGACTTCCCACTGGATGAGCTCTGGTAGTCAGAGCAGATCCCAGGTCAAAGCTGTACCCCGTTGAACGTCGCGCGTGAACATGCGCCCTTCGATGAGCGCAAAGCTATCGGCCGACAAACCGCCCGCAGGACGAATCGAGCGAACATTTTCAGAGGTCACGGCATCCCCGGCCGTCACATCTGCAACCACGTACAGTGAACGTCGCAATGCGAGGACGGTCTGCTCATCCGTTGTGGGGCCGAACCTCACCCCGCTGTCGACTGCCACACGCGCTTGCTCTGCAGCGACGACGAGAGCGCTGAACTCACTCGGAGTCAAGGAGAAATCTGCATCCACTCCGCCATCGCTGCGGTCAAGGGTCACGTGTTTCTCAATCGCGACGGCGCCGAGCGCAGCAGCGGCGACCGAGACACCGATCCCGAGCGTGTGATCGGAGAGGCCCACTGGTACGTCGAAGGCGTCCCGCAACACTTGGATGTTTCCCAGCCGTGCCTCTTCTGGCTGCGCAGGGTACGCGGCAGTGCAGGCCAAGAGCACGAGTTGTGTGCCGCCAGCGTCCCGGATTGCGCTGACGGCTGCGTCTATCTCAGACAACGACGCCATTCCTGTCGAGACGATCATCGGCTTTCCTGTTCGGGCAACCTCACGCAGTAGCGGCACATCAACGATCTCTGCGGAAGCGGTCTTGTACATCTCGACTCCCAGGCCCTCGAGCAGCTCGATCGAGGTGGGGTCGAACGGCGTCGAGAAGGGGATCAGTCCATGGCTGCGAGCACGGGCGAAGATCGCGTCGTGCCACTCCCACGGCATGTGCGCTTCTTCGTACAGGGAGTACAGGTTCCGACCGCCCCACAATCCATGCTCGCCGGCGACACGGAATGCTGGCGCATCGGAATCAATCGTGAGGGTGTCCGGCGTGTATGTCTGGATCTTCAGCGCGTTAGCGCCCGTCGTTGCAACCGCGTCCACGATGCGGAGTGCGCGGTCGAGATTCCCGTTGTGATTGCCGGACATTTCGGCGATTGTGAAGACCGGCTGCCCGCGTCCGATGGACGCGTTGGAGAGAGAGATAGTGCGCATAGAGTTCACGACTACAACACTAGACGCGCCGTCTACGGCGGGGGAGCGCCGTGCTCTAAGCTGAGAAGCTATGCGAACTTCTGAAGAACTCCTCGAAGGCGAGGATTCGGCGGCGGCGGCGGCGGAACGGACGTTCTACGACTCAATCCGACCTCTTGCCCTGACGTATGCGTCAGCTGAGCCGGTCCGCCGGATAGCTGTAGTGGGAAATCAACCGTTGGCGGCGTCTGCCCAACGGGCGGCGACCATCGACAATGCCGACGTCGTGTTCAGAGTGAACGGCTTCCGGGTGGACGACGTAGATGCTCCGCCAGCGGTCGGCAAGCGGGCGGACATCGTCGTTTTCAACCGTGGAGTTCGCCCCACACCCTGGTTCTTTCACGAGTACGGCGACCGCTTGTACCTCATGATTGAGCCGGGTCGGTTGTTGTTTGAAAACCCGAAACTACCCGAGTTCTGGCCGAGAGATCTCGGATGCCTGACCATCCCGAATCGTGAAGTGGTGCTCCCCTTGGGCAGGGCGATGGGACTCGATCCGCGCACTGGTGGGCAATGGGCGACGACTGGGACGGTAATGCTTTGGATTGCCACACGGTTGTTCCCCGACGCGCACGTGGATATCGCGGGCTTCTCGTTCATCGATGAGCCTGAACAGACGGCGTGGAACCACGCATACGGAGACTCGTCCCCAGTGGGGATCGAACACGTGATCGAACTCGAATCCAGGCTTGTGAAGTCGTGGGTTGATTCCGGTCGCATTGAATATCATCGTTGAATCACCCGAGTGATTGAGGAATTAATGCTGAATCGACTCCGTCGCCGCTTCGACGATGCCGTTTACCGCCGGGTGGACGCCAGGTTCGACGAGAGGTTCAACCTGCGGTCCGAGGAACTTTTTGCACGCCTGGAACAAGCCCAGAAGGACTATGAGGCCCGCCTTGATGGCAGCAAAGCGGATTTCTCATTCCTCCGGTCCGAATTCGACCGGATCGCACCGCAAGTCGCGGCTCTCGAGCAGCGCTTCGAATGGGTGCGACTACAGCTTGGTGATGCCGCGAGGGACGATGCTGACGCACTCGTGCAGGCCCGTCTTGAGCATGAGCGGGCACGCTTGCGGCTGGAGCTCGCTGCGCATTACGAAGAGCGGCTGCGTCGCCTGGAAGCTCGATAGACCGCTCTCGCGATTACTCGCCCAGTAGGCCCCGAAGTGCTGCCACCTTCTCGCTGGCGACAGAGGTTCCTGGCGATCCGCCGTCGGCGGCGTCGGTGCGCATTCTCTGAAGCTCCGCCGCATATTCGTCGACGCCTGCCACCCAGTCAGGCGCGATCGAAGACGGGGCTTGTGCGTCGGAAAGCCGCTGCGCATCCTGGAGGAGCTGATCGATCAGCCCTACAGTGTCGGACCCGCTCGTTCCTGCAACGAACCCCAGTCCGGTGTCCGCGTCGCTCAGCAGGTTGCTCACTTTCTCGCGAAACGTGCCTAGGTCCGGATCCGGTGGTGCGGGTGCTTCAGTGACGGGCGTCGTCGGTGTCGGCTCAGCAGTCGCGGGTGCCGAAGGCGACGGGGCCGACGTTGAAGATGGAGACGGGCTGGCTGTCGCTCCAGGAGCAGCATCCTGGCGCGGCAGGAACAAGAAAAGCAGCGCTGCGACGATCGCCACCGCGATGCTCGACAAGACGACGATCAACCACACGCGTCCCTTGTTGCTCTTCTTCTCTTCGGGGAAGATCCACTCGGCCCGGGGCTGCTCGTCGCTCATCAGTTCTCCAATGCAGGCATGGGCGCCCAGGTGCGGTCGCGACCGATCTTCCCGCCGTCGCGGATGCCGCGGAACAGGTTGCTGGTGCCGCGCACCGTGCGCTCGACGAAGAGCAGCCGGATGAGCTCCTTGAAGAACGTCGCGGTCGTACCCAGGCCGAACAGCACGGGGTTATATGTATCGTGCACGCGGTAGTACTGCTTCAGGTACGCTCGATTGCGCATTATGTAGTAACGGTAGGCGTTGCTCGAAGCGTTCATATGGCGAACGCCCATGTCCCACTGCTTGATCTCGCGGGTGCGGCGCAGCACGAACTCATTAACGATCACTGCGGTGGTCAGCCGTGAAGCGAGCCACCCGTACATCTGGTCATCCCAGTAGATGAAGAAGCGATGATCGGGGAGCCCGATCTGCTTCACGATCGAGCGGTGGATGAACATGCCCTCGAAGCATCCGCTGTTCATCTCCTTGAATCCCGACGCGTCGAACCCGGCCGGCGCGAACGGGATCGGAATGCCCATCCGTTCGGCGATCCGGTACTGCCAGTAGAACTCACTGCCGTCGTAGTCGTATCTACGTCCCTGGATGCTCTTGAACCGCGGCGTCCATTTGCCCATGCGCGCAAGGCCGTCGGGGAGCACCTCGACGTCGTCGTCCATCATCCAGATCCACTCGGACCCGAGTTCGTAGGCCGTGCGCATGCCCTCGCTGAAGCCGCCGGAGCCACCGGTATTCGTCTCGAGCTTGCGGTAGACGATTTCCGTGCCGACGCGTTCGCGGAACGAATCCACGACCTCTGTGGTGTCGTCGGCCGAGGCGTTGTCGATGATCACGACGTGCCCTGGCTTCGGATTCATCCCGGTAATGCTTTCAAGCAGGCGGGTGAGCAGATGCGAGCGGTTGTATGTGACGATGACGATCGTCGCCGACGCGGGGTCGAATGCAGCGGGCGCCGCGGTCATGCCTTCTCCTCGAAGATCTGCTGCCAGGATTGGGGGGACACGAGTTCCGGGAGCGCGTGCCGATACTGCTCCTGCAGTTCCGGCCAGCGGCGCTTGAGCTCTGCGTGCAGACGCATCGTCTCACGCAGCATTGATCGGTACTTTGCGCGGTCACGCGTATATACGTTCTTGCCCGATCCGTCGGCGGCGCTGACCAGCGCACTGTCAAAGTGAGGCACTCGCCACCAGTATGCGTCTTCCTTGCCGAACTCTACCTGAGGCTGATCGATGTTGGACGCGCTCGGTCCGCGCAACCAGTGAGACAAGAGCGCGGAAAGGGTGAACCAGCGAAGACGCAGCCCGCTCGGGCCGTCGGTCGGCTTCTGCGGCTCGAACACCTGCCGGCCATGGCGTGACCGCAAGACAGTCGAGGGGTCTCGATGCACCGTAGTTTCGGGGAACTTCGCGGCTAGCGCGCGGGCCGAGGGCATGGCTGTCAAGAGGTTCTGACGCATATGCTCCGGGCCCGACAGCACGTCGCGAAGTGCACGAGCGCGAAGGGCGACGGGGTAGTACTGCATCATCATGAGGTGCTTGAGATCGACACGTCGGCTATGTGTTAGCAGTCGGCCCCCGCGTGGAATATTCGAGTGCAAGAGCCCAGCCACAATACGGTTGCGCGCATGGAAGTACGCTTGCCAATCGATCGTGTCGTCCTTGTTGACCCATGAGACATGCCACAGGGCGACGCCCGGCATCGAGACCGTGGGGAATCCAGCCTTGCTGGCACGGAGGCAGAACTCCGCGTCATCCCACTTGATGAAAGCCGGCAGAGGTAGACCCAGCTGTCGGATCGCATCGAGCGGGATCAAGCACATCCACCAGCCGTTGTAATCGGCGTCCATCCGCATGTGAAGCAGCGTCGATTGACGCAGATTCGATTTACCGAAGTCGTGAGGCATCTTCTCCTGATAGAGACCGCGCCACATGAACGGCGCCTCGTCGACAACCTCTGCCCATCCGTGCAACTTGGAACGATCGAGCAAATCGAACATGTGACCGCCCACCAGCAAGGGATCTGTCGCATACTGGCCGAAGACGATCGAACGTCGTAGTGACTCCGGCTCGAGCCGTACGTCGTCGTCGAGCAGTTGCACGAAGTCGTTTCCCGACCGCTGCAGAGTCTCGTACATTGCTCGCGCGAAACCGCCGGAGCCACCTAGGTTCGGCTGGTGGATCAACTGCAGCGTGTCGCCGAGGTCGTCCGAGACCTGGGCATAGCCTTCCTGCTCGGCCACGAGCTGGGTGCCCTGATCGATGAGGAAGATTCGGTCGACGAACTCAAGAGCTTCAGGCCAAGCTGCCAGCGTTCGCAGCGTTTCGATACAGTAATCCGGTTTGTTGAAGGTCGTGATGCCGAGCGATGCCTTGCCTGCGCGCGTCGGTTCCTGTTCAGTAGTCCACTCTGCGCCTTCAAGGACAGCGGTTTGCGAATCGGCGACGATGTCGAACCAGATCCAGCCGCCGTCGCTGTATTGAGTCAGAGCAAGATCGAATGACGTCTCCGCGTCGCCGACCACCTCGCACGTGTCGACGCGCTGGCGCACGCCCGATCCATTCGAGCGATACACGAGAATTGTTGCCGAACCGGTCGTTCGAACCGTCAACCGTATTCGGCGAACGCTTGTCCAGTGCTGCCAGTATGACGCCGGGAATGCGTTGAAATATGTGCCAAACGAGTCGCGCTGACCGGCGACGATACGTGCACTGTGTCGGCTCAAGATATTGCCCAGGTGCGCACGATTGGAGACACGTACCGGCTTTTCGTCGATCACAGACCATGTCTCCGGATCGACATACAGCGGTAGGAGGTCGGGGTCGCGGTCGAGAGGGAAGACGACGTGCTGTAGAACGTTGGTCACGGGCGAGATCTCCGGGATTGCTTCGCCCCGCCCGGATGGGCGCTCGGCTGGTTCAGCGGGCACCGAGTAGCCTACCTTCCGGTCATGTGGAACGACGCAGAGCGCGCCCATCCGACCGTGCAACGGCCTCGATTCAGTGCCGGGTCACTCCTGCGGCCGCAGCGTAGGGATGACCCCCGTGTTCGCTGCGTCGATGTTCTCGCGCCATGACCGCGACTGCCCCGCGCGGAGCGCACACAGCACGAGCATAAACCATCCGGCGCCCGCGAGCGTGAAGCTCTCGAAAATCGAGTCCACGGCGAGGGTCACGAGCACGAGAGGCGTCCAGGCGTATACGACGGAGTGCCGCACGCTGGCCACCAGCCACGATCTGATCAGAGCGACACCGCCCAGGATCAGGAACAGGATCAATCCGGCGATTCCCAGCTGCAGCAGCACATCGAAGAAGGCATTCAACGCCGTCTCATGCTGGTCGTCGAGCAGGTAGTTGATGTAGGTGAACGGATACTCGCCGCGCTGCCAAGCACCGAACCACCCCCATCCCTGCATGGGCCTGATCGCCACGAAGTCGAGGATCTGGTTCCACAGATCGGCGCGGATCGAGAAATCGGATCCTGCGCCCATCCAGGCGATAATCGGATGCCGGAACGCGAAGGCCACCGCGAGCGACGTGACCGCCAGGGCCCCCAGCATCCACTGCACGAGGTTGCGATGCGCGGCAGGCGCGTGGCGCACGATCGTCAGTGCGGCAGTCACCACGCCGACGGCGACGGCCAGCACCAGCACGGTCGGCGACGCCGAGACCAGAGCGAGGAAACCTGCGAGAGCGATCGATGGAATCGCGATGGGGGCGATGACGGACTGCGTGCGCCACTCGATGAAGAAGGTTATGAGCGCGATCACCGCGATGAAGCCGAGCATGTTGCGGGTGCCGAAGATGCCCGGCACCGGCCCGCCGAGCGCCAGATTCCCCTCGATCTGGAGGAAAGCGATCGGCACGTCGATCAGGATTCCGGAGAGCACCTCCATTCCGAGGGAGACGAGCAGCAGCGCCCGCAGAGTGTCGCCGATCGCGCGGACGGTCTGCAGAGTGTCGCGGATATGGCCGATCGTGATCGCCAGGATCGCGAAGCCGAACGTCCATGCCCAGCCGACCAGCGTGTCCGACCCATCCGTCGTCCAGAACACGCTGGCGAGGGCGAGCGCGAGGAACGCGAACAGTGAAGAGGGTGCGATTCGCAGCAGCGAGAGCTCCTCGCGCCGCACGAACAGGATCGCGACGCCCAGTACGCACAGCAGCGCGATGATCGTGGCGTAGGTGGTCGTCGACGTCATGCGCTCGATCATGAACGAGCCGAACGTGGCGGTGAGCGCCGCCAGCGTGTAGGCGCGCGCCATCTCGACAGAGCCGAGCAGCCGGCCGAATCGCTCCTGGGTGGGGGTCACGGGATGCGCCGGGCCCTGCTGCCACGCTCAGTGACGCGGGACTGCTCGTCGAGACCGACGCCGACCAGCGGCACCGACTTGATCTTGAACGAGAACAGCACCAGCATCAGCCATCCCCAGAGCATGATCGGAGTGGACTCGGCGAGTCCCTGGACGAGCAGGATGACGGTGAACAGCAGCGGCAGCAGCGTCAGAGGCGAGTACGG
Source organism: Microbacterium sp. AK031 (assembly GCF_024807145.1). Lineage (GTDB taxonomy): Bacteria > Actinomycetota > Actinomycetes > Actinomycetales > Microbacteriaceae > Microbacterium. The sequence goes on from NZ_JANUCA010000001.1 coordinate 419,140, forward strand.
GCGGTCAGCGCGGAGATTCCAGCGCGGTCGATCAGCAGCGAAGAACCACGCGCGCCACAGCAGGCCGAAGTATGCGGCGGCCATCAGCACGACGCCGACCGCACCGAGCTGCAGCAGAACGTCGAGCCACATGTTGTGGGCGTGGAACACGGTGATGCCGTGGTCGGTGATCCAGCCGTCGAACGCCGGGTCGGAAGGAATCCACGGGCTGGAGAATCCGTTGCCGAACACGGGGTGAGTGCCGGCGCGTTCGAGCACCTTCGTCCAGATCTTGTCGGTGCGGCCGGTGAGGTCGGCGCTGCGCCCGAGCGCTTCGAACAGCGGCCGGTGGAAGACGATCACTGTGGTGACGACGACAGCGACGGCCCCGCCGCAGATCGCGTAGATCCGGGCGCGCGCGCCGGGTGTGGGCGCCCGGCGGATCAGCAGTGCCACCATCAGCACGACGGCGGCGGCGAGCGCGCAGACATAAGTGGTCGCGGAAGACGCCCTGAACATCAGATAGGCCGCCAGCAGCATCCACATCACGAGGGTGGTGCGCCAGCGCGCGCGCAGTGCGAAGCGCACACCGAAGGTCACGATCGCGAACAGGCTGATGATCGCGAGCACATTCGAGTTGCCGACGATGCCCTGGATGCGCCCGCCGTCGAAGAGGTTGTCCCGCACCCAGTACCAGTGCGGGTCGACCTCACCGTCGGGGAGCGTGAGGAAGTTCGGCAGCAGCGGTGCGTGCACCACCAGCGACACCCACAACTCGAGCGCGAGCGACAGGCCGAGGATCCATTTGAACGCGGACGCGAGCGCGCGCACGATCTCCTGCCAGCTGAAGGCGTGCGAGATCAGCAGGGCGTTCACGGTGACGGCAGCCAGCAGCAGCCAGGTGATGATCGTTGGCAGTCGCCATTGCGACCACGCCACGGATACCAATGCGAGGGCCACATATCCGAGCGCAGACCACGGGAGGCGCCGCCACGGGAACGGATGTGGTTCGGCGCGCGCGATCATCGGTATCCCGATCGCGAGAGCCGCCAGCGTGAGCACGATCATCACGGCACCGGCGCCGTTCACTCCGACGAGGTTGTACAGCGCGGTGTGGGCGAAGGCGACGATGAAGACGAGAATGACGTAGCCGCGCAACAGAAGATGCCCCGTCGACTCGCGATCCGGCGCGGTGGGCGGGGCTTTCACTGGATGCTTCGTGTACTGCGCCATCGGTTTCAGGCTACCGCCCCGACACCGTCAGATCGCTGCGCCACGGCTCGGATCGATAGGCTGGCCTCATGCTTCTGAGTCTGTCGAATGCCCCTCGTGACTATGCCTGGGGGTCCACCTCGCTCCTCGCCGATCTGGAGGGACGGGAATCCACCGGCGCGCCCGAAGCCGAGGTGTGGTTCGGTGACCACCCCGGTGACCCCGCCGAGGTGGCTGACGGATCGACGCTCGACGTCGTGACCGGCGGCACGCTTCCTTACCTGCTCAAGCTGCTCGCCGCCGGCTCTCCGCTCTCGATCCAGGTGCACCCGACCATCGCGCAGGCGCGAGACGGCTGGAGCAGGGAGCAGTCGCTCGACGCGGACGACCCGGCCCGCAACTACCGCGATGCGAACCACAAGCCTGAGCTCATCGTCGCCCTCAGCGACCGTTTCGAAGCGCTCGGCGGGCTGCGACCCGTCGCCGACACCCTCCGCCTGCTTGCCTCGCTGGGCGAGTCGTCCGGCGTGCGTGCCCTCCGTGAGCATCTTGAGGGCGGCAGCGACGAGGACGTGCTGAGGGATGCTGTGGGGTGGCTGCTTTCCGGCGATGCACAGGCCGAGGTCGACGAGATCATCGCCGCGCTCGCCGGGGCGTCGTCGGAGGAGTTCGCCGCAGAGCTCTCGGCAGTGCGAGCGATAGCCGACCGCTACCCAGGTGACCCCGGCGTCGTCGTAGCGCTGCTGATGAACTACATCGTGCTCGGCCGCGGCGAGGCGATCTTCTTGCGTGCAGGTCTCCTGCACGCCTATGTCTCCGGTCTGGGCGTGGAGATCATGGCAGCCAGCGACAACGTGCTTCGTGGAGGGCTGACGCCCAAGCACATCGATGTGCCTGAACTGCTCTCGGTGCTCGATACAGCGCCCGCCGCCGTGCCGGTGCTGGCGCCGTCTTCCGAGGCAGTGACCGAGTATCCGGTCGACGTTCCCGACTTCGCGCTGCGACGCGTCGTGCTCGACGGCGCGCCGATGTCGCTGGATGTGTCCGGTCCGGCGATGGTGCTCGCCACCGGGGGAGAGATCGCCGTCAAGGGCGCGGATGGCGCGGCCTTGGCCGTGCCGGTCGGATCAGCGGTCTTCGCGACCGACGAGACTTCCCTGCAGCTGAACGGTACGGGCGAGGCGTTCATCGCACAGTCAGGCATCTGACATTTGCTCGAATAAAAGTTCGAGCAAACTCTGGACAAGTATCGTTTATATGTACTACTCTGGAGTCATGTCAACGTTGACTACCTCGACCCCGCCGGACACGGCGTCAGGACGCATGGCCGCGTGGCTGGAGATCCAGGCAGAGAAGGCGCGAATTCACGCACGCGAGGCCGCGCTCCTTCACGATGCCTTCGCCGAAGCGTTGGACGAACGCGAGAAGCGCACGGGTGCCGAAGACATGCGCGACATCCCCGTGCGCTCACTCGTGGCGGAGTTCAGTGCAGCGGGGAGGATCTCTTCTCGCACGATGGAATCGGCGATGTGGAACGGGTACGCGCTGGTGGCGAAGTTCCCCGTGACGTTCCAGGCACTGGAGAGCGCGCAGATCAGTCCCACCCACGCGCGCATCATCACCGACGCCGGGGCTCAGATCTCGGATCAGACGGATCGGTTCGCGTACGAGATCGCCGCGGTGGACTATGCATCAGGAGAGAGCCCGAACCGGGTCAGGTCTGTGGCGCGGATGCTGGCGGCCAAGCACGGAGGTGTCACTGCTGCTGAGAGAAGGAAGAAGGGGCACGACGCGCGCCGTGTCTGGGTGGACGACTTCGATGACGGTCAGGCAGAGCTGCACATCATGACTTCCTCGGTGCTCGCGCATGCCGCGCTGGACCGCGCGAGCAGGCTCGCGCGTCTCGCGAGGGATCCGAACTCCTCCGAGATCCGCGCCTGCCTGGGTGATGCGGAGAAGGAACCGATCACGTGGGAAGACGTGTCGCTGATCCCAGAAGACCTCGTCCACGATGCAGAAGATGGGGTAAGTGCGCCCCATGACGACCCGCGCACGATGGATCAGGCGCGAGCCGACGTCATGATGGATCTGCTGCTCGCAGCATCTGCCGAGACGGTGGCCGCCGCAGGTGCCGAAGCGATACGGGGTCACATCCAGGTGACGATTCCCGCAGCGGCACTGGCGGGTGCTTCCGATGCTCCCGCCGATCTGCCAGGCTGCGGTCCGGTTGATGCCGACCTCATCCGAGAGATCGCGAGCGTCGCGCCGGGCTGGGATCGCCTGTACCTCGACGGATGCTCCGGCATCGTGATGGCGACGGACCGCTACCGACCCACCGCCGAGATGCGCCGATATCTCAGAGCACGAGACGGCCGCTGCCGCTTTCCGGGCTGCGCCGGTTCGGTGCGGCGATGCGATCTCGATCACACTCGCGAGCACAGCAGAGGCGGGCCGACGTCGTGCGGAAACCTCAGTCACCTGTGCCGGCGACATCATTCGCTGAAGCATCCGGACGTCGATGCGAAGTATCGATGGGCGGCCCGACAGCTTTCCGGCGGACGGATCGAGTGGACCAGTCCGCACGGCGACGTCTTCATCGATCACCCGCAGACCCACGTGCAGTTCTCCTGACATCCCCTCCTTGGCAACCTGCAGTTCACGCTGGCAACCCTGCGGTTCACTCGACGATTCGACACGCCCGGATGGCCGCAGCGCTGAGTCCCGCCTGACACGACACGCCGTAGACACGCCGTGAACCTTCAATCGCCGATTGAGGCTTTAGTATCTGCGACTTGACCGCAGCGAATGACACGGGTGTAATTAGTTCAGCAAGGCCCGGTGGGGGGCATTCTGAAGGGCAAGGAGAGCGACATGACGGGTTACCGTTCCGACGTTCCCGAGAACTGGTTTGTTGATCCGGTCAATCTCGGGGTCCCCGGGGTCAGGCGAGTCGAGCCTGATGACGATGGCACCCTCGCTTGGCAGACGGATGCTCTCTGCTCCCAGACCGACCCTGAAGCATTCTTCCCCGAAAAGGGCGGTTCGACCCGTGATGCGAAGCGGATCTGCTCGTCGTGCGACGTGCGGGGCGAATGCCTCGAGTATGCACTGAACAACGACGAGCGCTTCGGCATCTGGGGCGGTCTGAGCGAGCGCGAACGCCGCAAGCTCAAGCGACACGTCGGCTGATCCTGCATAGCTTGGCAGGCTCGCCGGGCGCGATGACGATCGTCGGCGAACTCAGCGCATAGGCTGACCAGGCCATGCCTACCCCAGTTCATGCCATCATCGTTGCGCGCCCCGGCTCTTCCGCGCGTGCGCAGCTGCTGCGAACGCTTGACGCCCTGACTCTTCAGACCCGACGCGCCGATGCGATCACCCTCGTCGTGTGTGGCGACGGCTCTGACGTGCGCGCCAGCGACGTCGTCGCAGGCCTTGTCGAGGGCATCATTCAAGCCCGCGGCGGAACCTCGTACGCGGACGCCGTGGAGCTTGCCCTCCCGAGGGTCGCCGACGGTGCCGCGATGTGGCTGCTCGCCCAGGACACCGCGCCGCATCCGCAGGCGCTCGCGCAGCTCGCCGGTGCACTGGAGCGCTCGCCATCCGCGGCCCTTGCGGCCCCGAAGCTCGTGAATGCTGACAACGAGCGCGAGCTAGTCTCTCTCGGGGTGACCATGACCACGCTCGGCCGCTCGGTCGAGCTGGCGGCAGGCGAGCTCGATCAGGGTCAGCACGACAGGAACGACGACGCTCTCGGCGCCGACATCCGCGGCATCCTGGTCCGCAGCGAAATGCGGGATCGACTGCGGCCAGACCCCGCGCTCGCCGGCGCCGATGAAGGACTCGACCTCGGAGTGCGCGCGCGTCTCGCCGGTGCGCGTGTGGTGCTCGCCCCGAGCGCACGCGTGTCCGTGAGCCCGGACGGCGCGGCAGCACTCCCGCGAAACGCATCTCAGCGTGCCTACGCCACACGACTCGCACAGCTGCACCGGCGCCTCTCCTACGCGCCGGCAGCCGCGGTGCCGCTGCACTGGCTCTCGCTGCTGCCGCTCGCGCTGTGGCGCACAATCGTGCATCTGATCGGCAAACGTCCGGCATCCGTGTTCCCTGAATGGGGAGCGGCGGTCATGGCGATGGTGCGTGTCGGCGCCGTGGCGCGGTCGCGGCAGAGCATCCGGTCCTCTCGCACGGCGAACTGGTCCAGCATCGCGCCGCTGCGCATCACGCGCGCGCAGCTTCATCGGCGCCTCGACGACGGCCACGGCAGCGAAGGCGGCGCCCTCAGCGCCCTGAACTTCTTCTCGGGCGGCGGCGCCTGGGCGGTGCTCGGCGCTCTCGTCGTCGGCGTCGCGTCCTTCTTCACGCTTCTGGCGTGGCCGGCGCTCGGCGGTGGAGCGCTGCTTCCGTTGCGCAACACCGTCGCGGCGCTCTGGGAGGATGCCGCGTGGGGACAGCGCGGCATCGGTGTGGGGATCATCGGTCCCGCAGACCCGTTCTCCGGCGTGGTGGCAGTGCTCGGCACGCTGTGGGCGGGTGCGCCGTCGTTCGCCGTGGTGCTGCTCTGGCTGCTCGCATTGCCTCTCGCCGTGCTCGGCGGATGGTTCGCAGCCACCCGCATCACCGATCGTGGCGGGCTGCGCATCTTCGGTGGCGTCGCATGGGCGCTGGCGCCGACCTTTCTCACGGCCCTGGTGGAAGGGCGCCCGGCCGCTGTGCTCTTGCATCTGCTGCTGCCCTGGCTCTTCCACGCCGCTGTCGTCGCACACCGTTCGTGGGGCGCCGCCGGTGCAGCATCCATCCTTCTCGCCGCCGTGCTGGCCTGTGCGCCGGCTCTCGCCCCTGGCCTCGGACTGCTCTGGGCCGTCGCGCTCGTGATCGTGCTCATCCGCGGGTGGTTCCACGGCGCGGTTCGGTTGCTCTGGCTGCTCGCGCCGACCGCGGTGCTCTTCGCGCCACTCGTGATCTGGCATGTGCGAGGCGGCAACCTCTGGGCGATCTTCGCCGACCCGGGGCTGGTATGGGCGGGCCCTCAGGTCGCCGCGGACAGCGCTGGTCGGATGCTGTTGGCGACAGGCTTCCCCACCGCGGATCTCGCAGGGTGGACCGACGTGATCGCCCCTGCGATCGCGGTGTGGGCACCGCTGCTCATCGCGCCGCTCGTGTTGCTGGCTCTCGCCGCGGCGGTCGCGCCACGGTGGGGCGCGGGCATCACGCTGCTCGTCGTCGCCATGACGGGCCTTGCGACGGCATTCCTCTGCGTCGGGGTGACCGTGAGCTTCTCTCAGGGAGTGCCGGTGGAGATCTGGCCGGGCTCAGGTCTGAGTCTCGCCTGGGTCGGCGTCGTCGGGGCGGCGCTCGTCACGCTCGATACCGCTGTGACGCTTCCACGGCTGCGTGTGGCCGCCGTGACCGTCGCCGGGCTCGCACTCGCCGTATGCGCCGTACCGGCGCTCACAGCACTGCACACCGACCGCACCGTCCTCACGGACGGTCCGGAGAGCACCCTCCCCGCGTTCGTGGCAGCCGAGGCGAAGGGCGATCGCGAGATCGCGACGCTCGTCCTCACCCCGCAGAACGACGGCGGCCTGGCCGCAGAAGTCGTATGGGGTGCGAGCGAAACCCTCGGAGCGCAGACGAGCATGCTCAGCACCGCGACCGAGCCGCAGGGAACCGACATCAGCGCGCTCTCGGTGGATCTGCTTTCGACGCGCACCTTCGACGCACCCGGCGAACTCGCCGCCCACGGCATCCATTTCGTGCTGCTCGACCAGATCGACGCTGAGGAGACCGATGCGGCGCGGGCGTTCCGTGTGGCTGCGGTCACCGCGCTCGACCAGCGCGCAGGATTCGTGAAGGTCGGAGAGACCGACAAGGGCGTTCTGTGGCGCCTCGAAGCCACGCCCTCCGAGCGGGCCTCGCTCAGCAACGTTCAAGAGGGCACAGCCACAGCGGTCACCGCGCTGCAGCTGATCGTGCTGCTCGCCGCGCTCCTGCTGGCCATTCCCACTCGTGCATCGCGACGGGCCGCGCGCGCGCAGTCACGGATCGTCGGACGCTCGCCCGAGGAGCCGATGGTCTTCCCCAGACGTGCGGACGATCGGCTGGATGACGAGCCTCACGATGAGCAGCAGTTCGGTGAAGAGGCCGAAGCGATCGACGGCGAGCACGCTGACGCTGACGAGAACGGTCACGCTGACGAGAACCGTGACGCTGATGAGAACGGTGACGCGGACGAGGGCGATGGAGCGACGGCGCAGCAGTCGGATGCCGCGGAGGAATTCTCCGCGGATATGCCGGATGACTCAGATCGTGAACTGACGACCGACTCCGAGGAGAAGCGATGACTCAGAATCGAGCGATCCGCGTCGTCGCGACAGGTGCCCGTCTCCTGGTCGGAGCCGTCGTCGCTGTCGGCTGTGTCCTGGGAGTCACGGCTGCGGTCGCGCTGCCGTGGCCTGGAATCGTGAACGAACCGGCACAGGTGTCAGTCACGCCCACCACGGGCGACACGACACTCGTGTGCAACGGCGCGTTCCGAGCGATCGGCAGGAACACACAGAACGCCGGCCAGATGTCATCGGCCGGAGGGGCTGCCCTCACCGCCGAGCGCGGCGAGACAGGTGAGGGGACCGAACTCACTGCATCCGATCTCTTCACCGCCGATTTCGGCGGTCCTGCCGCCGGCCCGCTGAAGCTCGTCGGCGCGGCCGAGCGAGGGTCCACCGCGACCATCGCCGCCGCCGAATCGGTCTCCCTGGCTGCCGAAGACCTCTCCGGTCTGGCCGCCAGCGCATGCCGTGAGCCGAGCACCGAGTCGTGGCTCATCGGCGGAACGGTCGAGACCGGCACCAGCGACCTCGTCATCCTGTCCAATCCCGGTGACGTCACGGCCACCGCGACGATCACGGTGTTCGGGATCGAGCAGTCCTCGACGAAGACCCTCGTGCCTGCGGGTACTCAGCTCGCGGTGCCGCTGTCGTCCGTCGCGGCGGGAGTTCAGAAGCCCGTCGTGCGTGTGACCGCCGCCGGCGCCCCGCTGCGTGCCGTGCTGCAGTCGTCGCTCATCCGCACCCTCGATCCGTCCGGAATCGACGTGCAGGACACGGCGGGTGCTCCGCGCACGGAACTCACCTTCGCTGGTGTTCAGGTTCTCACCAAGAGCGCCGATTCAGCCGTCACGGTGCTGCGCCTGATGGCGACAGCCCAGGCCACCCAGGCCACGCTCACGATCCGCCCAGAGGACGGGCCGGCGCAGGAGATCTCCGTGCCGTTGGATGCGACCGTCCCCACAGAAGTGAGTCTGGACGAGCTGGCACCGGGAACGTACACCGTCGATGTCGTGGCCGAGGCGCCCGTCGTCGGGGCGGTGCGGCAGGTCACCGGCATCGGCGCGGGCGCAGACTTCACGTGGATGACACCGGCTCCCGCGCTCTCAGGGGAAGTCGCGTTCGCCGTCCCGAACGGGCCGGACCCGCGCATCCATATCGTCAACCCCGCCGGTACCGAGGCATCCGTCACCCTCACGCCGGTCACCGGCGGCGAAGGCGAGAGCTTCGCCGTGCCGGCGGAGGGATCCATCGTGGTCGACGTGTCCGAGGACACGACGTATTCGCTGACGACCGACACTCCGCTGCATGCCGCGGTCGCACTGGCGGGCACGAACGCGATGGCAGGCTGGCCGATCTGGGCCGGTGCCGCCGCGCAGGACGCCATCACGGTCTACCCCTGACTTCATGCCTGATCGGCGCCGAACTCCCAAGGATCCTTGCCGACGTACTCGGCGGCAGCGCGGAAGACGGCGCTCTCGACAGCGATTCGACGGTGCATCGCGTCGTCGTGCCCCGGCGGAAGCAGCCGTTCGATCGGGACGCGGAACAGCACGATGCGGCCGCCTTCGCGATCGATCAGCCAGCGGGGGATGCCGGTCGGGTCAGGGTTCAGCGGCAGCGCGCCGATCTCGAAGCGCACTTCCTGCAGTTCCGGCCACGTGCCGCGCAGGAACTCCACCGCTGTGCCGATCGTGACATCGAATCGTTCCACCCGCCCTTCCAGCGGCGGCAGAGGCGGACGCACGACCTCGCTGCGGCCGAGACGTCCGTGGCGCCCGTGCCGTGCGCCACGGCGGGGCGCCTGGGCACTGCGTGCGGACCGATGGCGGGGCATGGTCAAAGTCTATGGTGTTCCGCGCGGCGACCGACCCTGGCCCGCCGGGCGTTCTACGCTGGCCGAGATGGACGAACGACTCTGCTCGAAGGTCACCTGCGCCCGTGAGGCCGTGGCGACGCTCACCTACGACTACGGCGATCAGATGGCAGCGCTGGGCCCACTGGGCGGAGCTGACCACCCCAACGCGCATGATCTCTGCGCTCAGCATGCGCAGCGGGTGTCCGTTCCGACCGGCTGGATCGTCGTGCGTCACGAGGCGATGCGGGCCTGAGTTACGCCTGGCTATGCTGATCCCGGACGCGTCACGGTGGCGCAGCCGGAAAGGCCTTCGTGATCGTCTGGCGTCGATGGGTCTTCCCACTGCTTCTCGTGGTCAACTTCGGACTGTGTGCCGCTGCTCTCGTCAAGCTGGCGTTCTTCGCCGACACCGCAGAGGCGGTGGTCGGCCCTGGCGCAGGCATCACTGACCCCCGTGCTCGCCGTTGAACGCGGATCTGTGGTCAACGCGCTCACCTTGAGCGGCAACATCGCTCGAGACGAGGCCTTCCGCTGCGGGGAGAGATCAACGGCACCGTGACGGATGTGCACGTCGCCGACGGCGCGGCGGTCGCGGCGGGCCAGCTCCTGTTCACTGTCGAACAGGACTACCCCGAGAAGAGCGTCGAGATCCTCGCACCGGAGGCGGGAGATCTGTCTGAGATCGCCCTCGTCAAGGGGCAGTCCTTACCGTCGGCGCCGAGGTGGCGACCCTCACGCCTGCCCGCTACCACCTGCTTGCGACAGCTCTACCGGCGCGTCGGTGCGTCCACCGACGCGACCGTCACGATCACCGGCGGCCCAGCCCTGTTCGGACGCACCGGGGTGCGCGTGCAGGTCAGCACGGAGGGCACGGCGAGTGTGCGCTGCTCCATTCCGACCGATCAGGTCGTGTTCGCCGGCCTTCTCGCACAGATGGACCTCGCGCTCGGCCAGGTCGATGACGCTCTCATCGTCCCGATCACGGCAGTGCAGGGCGATTTGGGCACGGGCAACGTGTGGGTGGACGCCGGAGACGGCAGCGACGCCGTGGAGCGTGCTGTCACTCTCGGTGTGAACGACGGCGCCATGGTGGAAGTGGTCGAGGAGGGCGAGATGATCCGGCAGTTCGTGCCCGGGTTCCTGGCCCCGGTCGAGGAGTTCTGCTACGAGGTCGCGCCCGGCGTCGAGCAGTGCGAGAGCGGAACCAGCTGGTTACGATGGTCGCTCTGGAAGACGTCACCAAGAGCGTGCTCCTCGCGGACGACTCCCGGCTCGAGATCCTCCGCGGCATCACTCTGGAGGTCAGCGCGGGCGATCACGTCTCGATCGTCGGGCGCTCCGGATCCGGCAAGTCCACGTTGTTGAATATTCTCGGGATGCTGGATGCACCGACGACAGGCACGGTCGCATTCGAGGGGCGACCGGTGCGCAAGATGCGCAGCGGCATGCTCGACCGGGTGCGCGGAGACAACGTGGGGTTCGTCTTCCAGCAGTTCAACCTCCTGGCAGGACGCACCGCACTGGACAACGTGATGATGCCGCTCGGGCACGCCAAGGGCCGCCTGTTCTGGAAGCGGCGTTCGATCGCCACGGACATGCTCGAGCGCGTCGGGCTCGGACACCGCATCGACCAGATCGCCGATCGGCTCTCCGGCGGCGAGCACCAGCGGGTCGCGATCGCGAGGGCACTGGTGCGCGAGCCGGTGCTCATCCTCGCCGACGAGCCCACCGGTGCGCTCGACATCGACACAGGGGCATCCATCAGGGCGCTGCTGGACGAGGTGGCGACCGAGACCGATGCGGCGCTTGTGACGATCACGCACGATCTTCATGTGGCGGCGCGCGCTCGCAGGCACTACCGGCTGGATGCGGGGCATCTGGCGCCCACAGACCTCAGTCGTGCATTCGAGGCGTCCACACTCGCTCAGGGGTCTCGGTCGCGGCGCTCACCGCCGTCATCGCCTTCTCCGAGTACCAGCAGCAGTATCAGACGGAGCAATCCGACCGCTGGGGCGGCAGGCCGGCGACGATCGTCGTGAGCGTCAGCACCGAGAACGGCGAACCGGTCGACTTCGATGCGTTCGGCGACCGGTTCGAGCGGGACTCGGAACGGTTCGGGTTCAGCCATACCGCCAGGGTCGCGCAGGGCGTGATGTTCCGCGCGCAGTTGCCGGACGGTCTCGTCGAGGTCAGCGGGCGCCTGCTCGATCCGGCCTACTCCCAGATCCATCGGGAGCAGCTACTGGAAGGGCGCTGGTTCCGTGAAGGTGATGTCGCGGCTCTGGCGCCTCCCGTGATCGTGACGGAAGCTTTGTGGGAGCGGACCGGTCGTGTGCCGATGGACCAGCATCCGACGATCACGATCACCGGCGACGCAGGTGGCACCTTTCAGGTCATCGGCGTCGCACCTCGTCAGGGATTCGGCGATGAGGAGCTGCGGGTCGACGTGCTGTACGACTCGTATCGCGCTCGTGTCGACAGCTTGCCGGAAGGCGCATGGCCGCAGTACGAGATCTGGGTCGGTGCCGATCAGTCGGCCGAGATCGGACCGGTGCTGGTGATGGATCTGCGTGCGGGGTTGCCCGAAGGGCAAGTCGTCTCCGTCAGTCGCACCGATTGGGGTGCGACGCCGGGCATGGCTGAATCCATGAAGACGTTCGAGCTCGTCACGGGCGGCATCGCCGTTCTCATCCTGGCGCTCGGAGCTCTGAGCCTGATCAACATCCAGCTCGTCGCGATGCGGCAGCACGTGCGGGAGATCGGCGTGCGACGCGCGTTCGGAGCGACCGCTGCGCGCGTGTTCGTCTCAGTGCTGCTGGAGAGCCTGGTGGCGACCACCGTCGCCGGCATCATCGGCATCGCGATCGTCGTCGCCGTGCTTCGCTCGGATTGGGTCATTCCGACCATGTTCCAGGGGATGCAGGATGTGCCGCCCTTCCCGATGCGTGCCGCGATCACCGGGCTTGTGGCATCCGCCGTCGTCGGCGCCATCGCTGGTTTCATCCCCGCGCTCGTCGCGCTGCGTGTGAAGGTGATCGACGCGATCCGGTTCTGAGCAGTCGCCGGGAGGGTCTGGGCCGGGCGCGGCGTCAGACGCCGACGTGACGTCCGGTGAGTTTCTCGGCGCGTGCATCGGCGATCGCCAGAGCCCGGCGTTCGCGTTCGCGGCGCAGCACTGTGATCGCGATGAGCAGCTGCTCAGGGTGGGCAGCGGGCTGCGGTGAGATGTATCCGGCGGCCTCGGCGACGAGCTCCTGCGCTATGCGCGCGCGTGCGGGCGGTGACATCCGCTCTGCGTGCTGCAGGAACTGGGAGATGCGTCGGGCGAGGCGATCCGGCATCCGCGCGACGTCGGCGATCTGAGCCCACCCGGTGAGCGCCTGAGGCATCACCGGGGCGAGAGGGACGAGTGCGGGAGTGCGCACGCGCTGACTGTAGGTTCCGGCCACCATGTCACCAAGGCGCTGCGAGCGGGCGGTGAAGGCACCGGCGAGGATGGCGATCGCGCCGAATGTCATGTAGATCTCCAGCACGCCGATGAGCGCACGGATGAACGCGTGCCGGAACCCTGCCGCTCCGCCGTCCAGTCGAACGATCCGTCCCCCGACGGCGAGGCGCCCGAGGCTGCGTCCCCGCGTCGCGAGTTCGACCACGATCGGCACCACCACGAAGCACATGACGATGGCGGTCACGTTCATGATGCCGTCGATCGACTCGTCGATGATCCCGACGCCCAGAAGCCACATTCGCAGCCAAAGGAACAGCAGGAAGAGCGCCCAACTGACGATCATGTCGATAAGAGCACCGAGCGCACGCATGAAGAAGCTGAGCGGCTGCACGTCGATCGCGACGGCTTCGCCCGAGAGCACTTCGTCAGCGGTGTCGATCGGCATGGACATGAGTACAGTAAATCAGGTGGATGCCGATGCTCTCAGCGATGCTCGCCGTGCCGAGTGGGAACGCCTGGACGAACTCAGCCGTCAGCGGCTCGACGGCGAAGGCGTCGACGAGCTCATCGTGCGGTACCGGGCAGCCTCTGCCGACCTCGCCGAGCTGAAGACCTCGGTGGGGGAGTCGCCTCAGGGGGCATATGTGTCGTCGATCGTCGCGAAGGCGCGACTGCGCCTGACGGGCACGTCCGACAGCATCCTCACCCAGATCGCTCGGTTCTTCTCGGATCAGCTGCCTGCGGCTCTCTACCGGCTGCGCTGGACGACGCTCGTGGTCGCGCTCGTCTTCATCGCGATCACCGCCGGAGTCGCAGCGTGGATCTCCGGTAACCCAGCGCTCGTCGCGACCCTCGGGCCCGCTGACTTCCTCGAGCAGTACGCCGAGGAGAGCTTCACCGAGTACTACACCGAGAACCCGGCGGCAGTGTTCGCCGGGATGGTGTGGACGAACAACGCCTGGATCGCCGCCCAGTGCGTGCTCTTCGGAGTCACCGGGATCTGGCCGATCTATGTGATCGCGCAGAATGCGTTCGGGCTCGGCGTCTCGGCTGCCGTCATGGCAGCGCACGACCGGCTCGACGTCATGGTGCTCTACATCCTTCCGCACGGGATGCTGGAGATGACGAGCATCTTCGTCGCGGCTGCCGGCGGCCTGCACCTGTTCTGGGCGTGGGTGGCCCCTGGGCGGCGCAGTCGCGCGACGGCGCTCGCACAGGAGGGCCGCTCCCTCGCGACTGTCGCGATCGGCCTGGTGTTCGCGCTGTTCCTGTCTGGACTCGTCGAGGGATTTGTGACGGGGTGGTCGCTGCCATGGCCCATAAAGATCGGCATCGGCGCTGCCGCACTTGCCGTCTTCCTCGCCTACATGCTGCTCCTCGGCGGTCGTGCCTACCGCCGAGGCGAACGCGGAGACCTTCTCGAGTACGAGGCGGGCACGCCCCAGCTCGTCGCCGGCTGACAGAGAGATCCCGCCCCCGGAACGAATCGGAGGCGGGATCTTCTTCGTGCGGCGTTGCGAAGGCGCGGTCAGAACTTCTTCGTGCCGTCGAGCAGCGTCTTGTACGCGAAGCCGGCGATCAGCGCGCCCACGACCGGGAACACCAGGAAGACCCACAACTGCGACAGCGGTCCGACGCCGCCGTAGACCGCCGCGGCGATCGAGCGGGCCGGGTTCACCGAGGTGTTGTCGACGGGGATGCTGATGAGGTGGATCAGCGTCAACGTGAGACCGATCGCGAGTCCTGCGAACGGCGTCGGGCGCAGCTTGTGCGTGGTGCCCAGGATCACGAACAGGAACACCGCTGTGAGGATCACCTCGATGATGATAGCCGCCCAGATGCCGAATCCACCTGGGGAAAACTCATCCCAACCGTTGCTGGCGAAGCCGGCATCCTGTGCGGTGGTGAGCCACCCTTCAGGCCCGAACAGTCCGATCAGTACGAGCGCCGTGCTGGCGATCAGGCCGCCGACGACCTGCGCGATGATGTAGCCGGGAACGTCGCGCCAGGGAAGGCGGCCGGCCGCGGCGAGGCCGAGGCTGACCGCCGGGTTGAAGTGTCCGCCGGAGATCGGACCGAAGGCATAGACGCCGACGACGACGGTGAGTCCGAACGCGAATGCGACGGCCACGTACACGGCAGAGCCTGATCCCGGGTCGGTGAAGTGGTTGGAGGCGAACAGCGCGGTGCCGACGCCACCGAACACCAGCAGGAAGGTGCCGAGGGCCTCGGCGGTGAGTTTGGAGCCGACCGACGGTGTCGGAGGCGCAGCTTCGGCGAGTGATTCACTCATGGGATTCCCTCTCATCAGTTCGAGTCAGAGACGACCGAATTCACGGAACATTCTCCACGCTCCGCCGTCCGGGGCGGCGGAGGCGCGCCGACGGGCACTCAGCGTTCTCCCAGCAATCTGGCGGCACAGACGACGGAGGGGCCGGATGCAGAAGCATCCGACCCCTCCGGTATCGAGCGACTACGCGCCGACGCCCACCGGCTCGGGCTCGCCGATCGGAAGACCGGCCAGCTCGCGAACCTTGTCAGCGAGCGCCTGGTCGACCTGACCCCAGTACCAGAAGAAGCGCTCCTGGATGGCGGGGACTGTCAGACCGTTGTACTGGCCGACGAGAGTCTCGATGAAGCGCGCACGCTCTTCGTCGGTGAACACGTCGTTGAACAACGTGCGCGCCTGGCCGAAGTCGTCGTCCTCGGAGTGCAGGGTCGCCGCGCTGCGCAGAAGTGTGCCATCGTCCTCCCAGCTGGCCTCCACGCCACGTGCCGGGTCGGCCTCAGGGCCACCGGCTGCACCGTAGGAGTTCGGCGTGTACACGCGGTGCTCTGCGGTGTTGAAGTGGTACTGCATGTTGCCTTCGTGCATGTAGTTGCTCACTGTTGCGGCATGCGGCTGGTTGACCGGCAGCTGGTTGTAGTTGGTGCCGATGCGGTAGCGCTGTGCATCCGGGTACGAGAACACGCGGGCCATCAGCATCTTGTCGGGCGAGATGCCGGTGCCTGGTACCTGGTTGCCCGGCGAGAAAGCGGCCTGCTCGATCTCGGCGAAGAAGTTCTGCGGGTTGCGGTTCAGTGTGAAGGTGCCGACCTTGATACGCGGGTAGTCCTTCTTCGACCACGTCTTGGTGAGATCGAACGGGTTGAACCGGTAGGTCTTGGCCTCTTCGTACGGCATGACCTGGACGTACACGTCCCACGACGGGTTCTCGCCGCGCTCGATGGCCTCGTACAGGTCGCGACGGTAGTAGTCGGCGTCCTGGCCGGCGAGACGCTCGGCCTCATCGGCGAACATCGGTTCGACGCCCTGCTTCGAAATGAAGTGGTACTGCACCCAGAAGCGCTCACCCGCCTCGTTGATCCACTGGTACGTGTGCGAGCCGTAGCCGTTCATGTGCCGCCATGAGCGCGGAAGGCCGCGGTCGCCCATGAGGTAGGTGACCTGGTGTGCGGACTCTGGCGAGAGCGTCCAGAAGTCCCACTGCATGTCGGCGTCGCGCAGGCCGGAACCGGTGAGGCGCTTCTGCGAGTGGATGAAATCGGGGAACTTCATGCCGTCGCGCAGGAAGAACGTCGGGGTGTTGTTGCCGACGATGTCGAGGTTGCCCTCGGTCGTGTAGAAGCGCAGCGAGAAGCCACGGACGTCACGCCAGGTGTCCGGGGAGCCCTGCTCGCCGGCGACGGACGAGAAGCGGATCAGAGTCTCGCTCTTCGCACCCTTCTGGAAGACGGCTGCACGGGTGTACTGCGACACATCTTCGGTGATGATGAGCTCGCCGAACGCACCGCCGCCCTTGGCGTGCGGGTTGCGCTCCGGCACGCGCTCACGGTTGAACGAGGCGAGCTTCTCGACCAGGTAACGGTCGTGCAGCGCGGTGGTGCCGTCAGCGCCGTTCGTCAGCGAATGGGCATCGCTGGCGACCGGAGTGCCGGTCTGAGTTGTGGTGAAAGTCTTGTCAGTCATTCACTTCTTCCTTTCGCAATCAGAGCAGATGGCTCGGTAGGTCACAGAGGCTTCGAGGATTCGCATCCCATGGTCGTGGGACGGATGCAGGCATGGCGCGGCCCCCACAGCACATGCGACGTCTTCGACGCGACCGCATTCGATGCACTGCAGGTGGTGGTGGTTGTCGCTCTCGTGCTGCACCTCGTACAATGCGCTGCCAGCATCCGGAAGGCTCACGCGACGGACGATCCCCGCACCGGTGAGATCGTTCAGGATGCCGTGGACGGTGGGCAGCGCGACGCCACTGAGCTCGCCGCGAAGGCGAGAGTAGACGGTCTCAGCCGAGGCGTGCGGACGTGCGCTGAGGGCATCGAGAACGGCGACCCGCTGGACAGTGACGCGCAACCCGGCGGCCCGCAGTCGCTCGGGCGCGGCGAGTGCAGCGGTCGACGTGTCCATCGCCCTATTCTCGCACTTTCCTGAATCATTCGCAAAAAGAAATCATTCAGGCTTCGTCACTCTCGCTGAATGCGGGTGAGACAGCGCGCGCGGTCGATTCAGAGTCTCCCGGCGGCCTTCAGCTCGAGATAGCGATCGGCGATCCTCGGAGGCAGAGCCTCCGGATCCGCAGTGATCGCCTCTCCGCCCGCGCGACGGATGGCGTCCGCGACGTTCTCGGCATCACGCAGGGTGCGCTCCGCTGCTGCAGCCAGATAGATCTCCTCACGAGACCCGCGTCTTCTCGCCAAATCCTCGACGGCGTCGTCGGTGACGGAGCCGACCAGCATCGTGGTCGCCCTCGAAGGGACGGGGAACGCACCCAGGAATCCACGCGCCGACTCAGCGGCATCCTGTGCGGTGAGGACGACGATGAGCGAGGGCCGCGTCGTGAGCGTGCGGATCGCGGCGAACGCGCCGGACCAGTCGGTGTCGACGAGCCGCGCGTGCACTGGCGCCATCGCGTCGATCATGGCAGGAAGGAGCCCGACGCCGTCGACACCGGTCACGCGGGCACGCACGACGCGGTCGTAGAGCAGCATGTGCACGTGATCTCCCGCCCTGGTCGCAAGGGCCGCGAGCAGCAGTGCAGCCTCAAGAGACGCGTCGAGCCGCGTGCCGTCGCCGACGCGTGCCGCGGCGGTGCGTCCGGTGTCGATCAGGATCACGACATGACGGTCGCGCTCAGGGCGCCAGGTGCGCAGCATGGTCGTGCCTGCCCTTGCCGTGGCGCGCCAGTCGATCGAACGCACGTCGTCGCCGCGCACGTACTCGCGCAGAGAATCGAACTCGGTGCCCTGCCCTCGCACCTGGATGCTCGTGTTGCCGTCGAGTTCGCGCAGGCGCGCGAGCCGCGACGGCAGGTGCTTGCGGGAGGCGAAAGCAGGGAGCACCCGAATCGCTCCGCGCACCTCGTGCCGAGCCTGGCGGCCACCGAGCCCCAGCGGACCGCGTGACCGGATGAAAACGAACTCACTGACCAGCTCTCCGCGTCGACGAGGGAGCAGGGGAACCTCGATCCGGCGTCGTTCACCCGCCGGTATCCTCGCTCGCAGTCGCGCCTGGCTCGCTCCAGCGGTCGGCTGCCAGGCGTCGCGCAGCAACGCGTCCATGGTCCGCGATCCGTGGTTGTGCACAGCGAAGCTCGTATCGAGCGGTTCGCCCATCCGCGCCCGCGCCGGCACGCGTCTGGTCACCGTCACAGTGCGCGCGCTGGCAGCGGACGCGACATCGACGACCAGCAGGACGGTGCACAGGAGTATCCATCCGGACAGCACTGCCCACACCGCAAGCCCCGCCGCGGTGAACGCGACGAGGGGAATGACACCGAGCCCGAGGGCGACGGCGAGTCGGCCGGAGACGAACACCTTAGATCGGCACCCGCGTCTGCTGGATCACGCTGGCGAGCACGGCATCCGCCGATACACCCTCCATCTCTGCATCCGGCCGCAGCTGCAGACGGTGCCGCCAGACCGGCACGAGCATGGTCTGCACATGGTCAGGTGTCACGGCGGTCGATCCGTTCAGCCACGCCCAGGCCTTCGCCGCCGCCAGAAGACCCGTCGAAGCGCGTGGACTCGCGCCCAGCTGAACGGAGGGGGACTGACGAGTCGCGCGGGCCAGATCCACGACGTAGCCGAGCACCTCGTCGGTCACCTCGACTCTGGATGCCGCGTCCTGCGCCGCACGGATCTCGTCGGCCGTGACGGCTGCTTCGACGCCGGTGAGCTCTCGGGGCGAGAAGCCCCCCGCGTGCAGTCGCAGCACCGTCACCTCGGCATCGCGTTCGGGCATTCCGACCACGAGCTTCATGAGGAATCGGTCCAGCTGGGCCTCCGGCAGCGAGTAGGTGCCCTCGTGCTCGATCGGGTTCTGCGTCGCAGCGACGAGGAACGGATCGGGCAGGTCGCGGCTGGTTCCATCGGCAGAGATCTGCCGCTCCTCCATCGCCTCGAGCAGTGCCGCCTGCGTCTTCGGAGGGGTGCGGTTGATCTCGTCGGCAAGCAGGACGTTCGTGAAGACGGGGCCCTGGCGGAACTCGAACTCTCCGGTGCGTGCGTCGTAGACGAGGGAGCCGGTCACATCACCTGGCATCAGGTCGGGGGTGAACTGCACGCGTTTGGTGTCGAGACCGAGCGCCCGGGCGAACGAGCGGACGACCAACGTCTTCGCGACGCCTGGCACGCCTTCCAACAGCACATGCCCCCGTGAGAGCAGGCAGACCAGCAGTCCGGTGACGGTGCCGGCCTGACCGATGACGGCCTTGTCGACCTCGGCGCGCACACGGTGCATCGCTGCACGCAGCTGCGCCTCATCGGTTGTGGCCGCAGCGAGGGAGGGGGAGGTGTCGGTCACGGTGTGTTCCTTTCCACGTGCACAGCGGCATCGACCGCTGCTTCGAGTTCGGCGAGACGCCGTGCGGAGTCGATCAGTTCGGAATCGTTCGCGGGCAGTGCGCCGGCGAGCAGCTGGTGGAGCGAGCCGCGCGGGATGCGCAGTCGATCGCTGGCGGCGTCGGCGATCTCGCTCGGCGTCGACCGCGTCGTGAGACCGAGTCGCGCGGCGAGGCGGCGCAGCGATCCGTCGCGCAGCGCTTCTGCGGCGTGGGCGGCGTCGGCGGCATTCGCTGTGAGCCTGGCACGCCCGTGCATCGTCTCGGACGCTCTGACGGTCACCGGCAGCGTCTCGGCGACCAGAGGTCCGAAGCGCCGGCCTCGTGAGATGCCGGCGACGACTCCTGCGAGCAGCAGGAGGAGGATGGCCGGAGTCACCCACGGCGGCGTGAGCGTGGCGAGGGTGTCGGTGCTCTGCGCCTCGATGTCGCTGTCTTCGAATGAGGGCACGTACCAGACGACGTGATCGCCCTGGCCGAGCAGAGCGAGCCCGAGTGCGGCGTTGCCGTTCTCGGCGAGGTGCTCGTTGCTGAACAGCGCACTGCCCTGGATGAGTGCGACACGACGGTCTCCACTGTCATCGACGAGCAGCCCGTCGGCGCCGTCGGCGTCGGTGTAACAGCCTGTGACGCCGGCAGCGGGAGTGAAGAATCGGTCAGGACGCACAGTGCCGACGTTGGCGAGCTCGGGCAGGTCGCACTGCGCGCTCATATCTGCGTCGAACGCGGCTGGCGCGTTCTCGCCGAGTTCGAGGATGCGAAGCAATCGGCTCGCACTGGAGAGGATGACCGTGCGATCGGCAGGAGCGACGAGGTCTTCGACCGCCTGATCGGACAGCGCGAACGGGTCGGCCATCACGAGCGTGCTGTCGGCATCGAGCGCGGCCGTGGCCTCCGCACGAGTGCGAGCGATGGTGATCTCGATGCCCTGATCGCGCAGGAGCTCGGCGAGCGCCAGTGCCCCCGAATCGTCTGCGCTCTCCGGATCGAGCGCGCCGCGCGCGCCGGGTGCGCTGGTGGTGATGCTGCCGACGAAGAGCGCGAAGACGATCACCAGGGCGGCGATGGCCACCCACCAGAGTGCAGAGCGCAGGCGTCCCCGCTCTCGCACGGCAGTGATTGGCGCGAGGTCCGGTGCCGAGGCATCCGATGCTGCAGTCAGAGTCATACCGGCACCACCTCGGCCGTCGCGCGGTCGTGAACGTCCGGATGCAGGGATGCCAGGCGATCGTCGAGGTCTGCGAGTGCGCGGTAGCTCTGCTCGGATGCCGGGTGGCGGAGGTAGCGCACATCGTCGAAGGCTCCGGCGGCACCGGTCAGCAGGGCGCGCTGCGCACCGAAGACGAGTGCGGCTTCGCGTGCGATCGCCTGCGCCGTCGCGCCGGGAGCGGGATCGATGATGTCGCGCTCGAGCAGCGCCCGAGCGAGCGCTCGGAAGCGCAGCACTGTCGCGGAGTCCCAGTCCCCGTCGCGAGCACTGCGAACGGCATCCGCCCGGAGCTGCGCCGCCGTGCGGTGGTCACGCTCGCCGAGCAGATCGCTCTCGCGCCGCCTGACCCTCCGTGACCCGCGCGGTCGACCCCAGAGGATCAGCACGGTGATGAGTGCTGCCACGATGACGACGGTGACGATGATGAGTGCGACGTTTCCGACCTGCTGGCCCGTGTCGGGCGAGAACAGGCTGCCGATGAACTCCGCTACATCCTCGGCGAGATAGTCGAACCAGGTCGGCTTGGCGTCGGCGTAGCGCGGATCCTGCAGCTCCTGTTCGGCCCAACGCCGCGCGTCGTCACCATCGGGCGCGTGAGGATCGATGTCGAGCCGGATCATGCCCTGCCTGATCCGGGCGGGGCCCACGGGCTCTCGCCCTCCGGCGGGATCGGCTGTGCTGACACCCGGGGATTCTGCTGTGGCCGGGGTGCCGCGGGCGGCGGTGGCGCGAGATACGGCGCCTGCTGCGCCGGAGGCGGATACTGGCCCCAGCCGACCGGCGCTGCCGCATACGCGGGCGCAGGTTTCGGCGGTGGTGTGCTGCTGACAGCGCGAGCGGGATCCACCGCGAACGGGTCGCCGAGTTCGTCTTCGCCCGCGCCGAGATCGCGTCGCTCCAGATAGCTGATGAGGCTGTGATCGAGGCCTTCGTATCGCATCCGGCAGTCGAGGTAGATGAAGACACCTGCTGCGCATTGCACGACGACGGTGACCGCCTGCAGCGCGTAGATCAGCAGCTGCGGAGCGAGTGCGGTGATGAGGTAGAGCGCGATCCCCGAGGTGTCGTTGGGGCCGGTCGGCGCGATCACGGTTCCGAACAGGGAACCCAGCAGCGAGAGCGGCATGCTCACCACGCTCACGGCAGCGCCCATGATCAGGTTGACGAGGAAGATGACGCCGAACGCGACCCAGAACCGGCCACGGGTCAGCCGCCACGAGCGCACGAGCGCGGCACGGATGCCTGAGTGCTCCAGCACCAGGATCGACGGCACGAGCAGCAGCTTGGTGGCCAACCAGACCCAGAGCGGGATCATGCCGAGCACCAGCAGGATGCCGATCACGACCGTGAGGCCGACGCCCTCTGCGGATCCGCCGACGCCCGCCATCACGCCGAGCGCGATGATGCCGCCGATCACGGCCATGAGTACGAGCGCGGCCAGAGCCTGCATGACGCTCCAGCCCACGAGCCGCCAGAAAGCCGGACGCATCAGACGCCAGAGCCTGCCGAGGGCAGGCTTCTCACCCAGGGCGGCGTGACCGACGTTCGCGGCCACGACGCCCTGCATGATCGCCGTGAACGAGAGACTCACGAAGCCCATCGCGAGCACGACCAGCGCGTTGATCGCGATGGCGCCCCACATGACGGGGAAGAAATCGGGTGAGCTGGGGGAGAGGGATTCCAGGCGCAGGAACGTCGCGAAGACGACGGCGCCGACGACCAGCGCCGTGATGACCGCCACGACGAGCTGGATGACGATCGCGAAACCGAACAGCACCTTCGGGTTGTGGCGGAGCGTGGCGAAGGGCTTGCCGAGCAGCACGCCGAACGTGAGGGGATGCAGGGGGATGAGCCCGCGCTTGACGGCAGGCGTCCAGCTCTGCGCGTTCGTCCAACCCTGTGCGCTCACAGCGCTCCCTCCTCCGGTGCGAAACCATCGTGTCACACCGCGGCCTCCCGACGAAGATGCCGAGGGCGCGCTACCGTGATCGAAACGTTGTCATGAAGTACGCTGAGAAGGGCTGCGCTCCACCGCGACCCGCGGGCGCCGCGCACATGCTGAGAAAGATGAGGCTGGGATCAGATGACCTCACGGATCCTCGTGGTCGACGACGACACCGCGCTCGCCGAGATGATCGGGATCGTGCTGCGCACCGAGGGCTTCGAGCCGGTGTTCTGTGCCGATGGCGCGAAGGCCGTCGAAGAGTGGCGCGCACAGCGACCCGACCTCGTGCTGCTCGACCTCATGCTGCCAGGAATGGACGGGATCGAGATCTGCACGCAGATCCGCGCCGAGTCCGGTATCCCGATCATCATGCTGACCGCGCGCGGCGACACGGCAGACGTGGTGCGCGGACTCGAAGTCGGCGCCGACGACTACATGGTCAAGCCCTTCAACCCGAAAGAGCTCGTCGCCCGGATCCGCACTCGTCTACGACCGGTGACCGCAGCGACCAGCGAGGTGCTGCGCATCGGCGACCTCGTCGTCGACGTCGAGGCGCATGAGGTGCGCCGCGGCACGACATCGATCCCGCTGACGCCGCTCGAGTTCCAGCTGCTGGTCGCTCTCGCATCGAAACCGCAGCAGGTCTTCTCGCGGGAGATGCTGCTCGAACAGGTCTGGGGCTATCACTACAAGGCGGATACCCGCCTGGTGAACGTGCACGTGCAGCGGCTGCGGGCGAAGGTCGAGCTCGACCCCGATCTGCCGAAGATCGTCATGACGGTCCGTGGCGTCGGCTACCGGGCCGGGAGCGTCGGCTAGGGGACTGCGTTGGCCGCGACGAGCGCGACGCCCACGACCGTCGCGCTGTGGCGTGACTGGCGGGGTTGGCCGGAGACGATCGCTACGCTGTGGCGCCGCTCGCTGCGGTTCCGCATCATCTCCATCACGCTGCTGCTCACCTCGTTCTCGATCTTCGTGACCAGCCTCACGATGTCGCTCGTCATTCAGAACAATCTCTTCGAATCCCGTCGGGACGAAGTGCTCAGCGATGCGCGCAGCGCAGTGGGCGCTGCGCAGCGGACCCTCGATTCCGCCGAGGTGTCGGATGACCGATCAGCACTGCGCGCGCTGTGGCAGGACGTGCAGGAGTCCATTCCGCGGGTGTCATCGTCGTCGCTCATCGCGGTCTATGCGATCGACGTGCCACCGGTGGGAACAGGAGTGCGCGGCTTCACGATCGGCGGGCTCAGCGCGGACCTGCTGAGCGCGGGGCTGCGCGAGCGCGTCGTATCGCTGCCGGATCGTCAGGCGTGGCAGTCGGTCGCGCTCCCGATGGGGGATGGGGCGACCGCGCCAGGCATCGTCGTCGGACAGCAGCTGCTCGTGCCGGAGGTCGGCGCATTCGAGGTGTACATCGCATACGACCTCGCCGATTCCGAACAGACCCTGCAGTTCGTGCAGAGCACGCTGTGGGCGGCTGGTATGATCCTCATCGCGATCACCGCCGGCATCTCGTGGATCGTGTTGCGCACGGTCTCCAAACCCATCGTCGAAGCCGCCGAGACCAGCGCGAGACTCGCCTCGGGCGATCTGGAAGTGCGATTGCCAGTGCACGGCGAGGATGAGCTGGCGACGCTGGCTCGTTCGTTCAATGCGATGGCGGACAGCATCGAGTCCCAGATCAAGGAACTCGGCGAGCTGTCGCTCGTGCAGCAGCGGTTCGTCTCAGATGTGTCGCACGAGCTGCGCACGCCGCTGACGACGATCAGACTCGCCGCCGACATGCTCAACGACCAGCGCGAGCAGTTCGACCCGACCACGAACCGCACGGCCGAACTGCTGCACACGCAGGTGCAGCGGTTCGAGACGTTGCTCGCCGACCTGCTGGAGATCAGCAGGTACGACGCGGGATCCGTCCAACTGGAGCTGGAGGCGACAAGTCTCGCGACCCTCGCCGAAGATGTCATCGATCAGATGCTGCCGCTTGCGGAGGGGCACGGCTCCGAACTCCGCCTCGTCGCGCCAGGCGGATACACGCCCGTTGACATGGACCCGCGACGAGTGCGCCGTGTGCTGCGCAACCTCATCGGCAATGCGATCGAGCACGGCGAGGGGCGGCCGGTTGTCGTCACCGTCGACAGCAACCAGCACGCCGTCGCGGTCGGAGTGCGCGATTTCGGCCTCGGCATGGATCCCGAAGACGCCCAACGCGTGTTCGACAGGTTCTGGCGGGCGGATCCCTCCCGGCAGCGCACGATCGGCGGCACGGGGCTCGGCCTGTCAATCGCTCTGGGCGATGCGCGGCTGCACGGCGGGACTCTCGCGGTCTGGTCAGAGATCGCGGTCGGCACGAACTTCGTCCTCACTCTGCCGCGCCAGCCGGGAGACATCGAGGGCCCGTCGCCGGTCGCGCTCGAGCCGGAGGCGGCACTGCCGGAAGTCACACCTGCCACCCAGCCGATTCAGCTAACGGAGCTGCGCGAGCTCTACTTCATCGACCCCGTCTCCACCGGAGAGGACGATCGCTCATGACACGCAGACGTCGGGGATTCTTCATCGGCGCGGTCGCCGTTTTCGCAGTGCTGCTCTCGGCATGCGCAGGGCTGCCGATGTCGGGTGAGGTGAAATCGGGGCTCGTGCTGGACGATGTCGACCTGGCGCCGGACATCAGCCAGATCGCAGCCGGTCCGTTGGAAGGAGCGAGCCCGGAGGAGATCGTGGAGGGCTTCATGGACGCCGCCCTCACGCCGGCCGACGGATGGAAGACGGCTCGCGAGTTCCTGAGTCCCGATCTCGCCCAGACATGGCGTCCCAACGCTCAGGTCACGGTCGACTCCAGCGCGGCCGCCAGAGAGTTCACCGCCGACGTCACGAGCGCGGACGACACCGCGCAGGAGGGCGATGTGCGCGTCCTGTTGGACCAGACCGCTCACGTGGACGAGTCCGGTGCCTACACACAGCTGTCGGGAGACACGTCGGTCGTCTCATTCGAGGTCGCCGAGAACGCGGACGGCGAATGGCGGATCACCGCCGCCGCCGATGGCGTCATCCTCGACGCCGAGGCCTTCCCGCAGGTGTACCGCAGCTTCGCGTTGCAGTTCTACGACCAGAGCTGGACGCATCTGATCCCCGACGTGCGGTGGTATCCGCGACGGGGCCAGATCGTGACGACGCTCACTCAGTCGCTGCTCTCCGGAGCCCCCAGCGGGTGGCTGGCGCCCGCAGTGCGCAGCGCGTTCCCGAGCGATGTGGCCCTCGCGCGCGAATCCGTCCCCGTCGACACCGACAAGGTGGCCACTGTCGAGCTGACCCCCGCAGCCCTGGCGCTTGATGCCACCGCACTGGCGCGCATGCGCACCCAGCTCGAGGAGACGCTGCGGCCGGCGGGCGTGACCGAGGTTGAGCTCTTGGTGAACGCGCGAGATCTGAACGCCGGCCGCGCGACGGTCGAATCGCCGCGTGCCGAAACAGGGACCGTCGTGCTCACCGAGTCCGCGTTCGGGCTCTACCTCGGCGACGAGATCACCCCGTACGCAGGCATCTCCGATGAACTCGTCGAACTCGCGTCCTCCGTCGTCTCCGTCGATGTCGCTGCCGATGAGACGCGTGCGGCCGTGCAGTTCGAGGACGGCGGGGTGTATACCGTGGCAGCTGGACGAGTTGACCAGCTCGACACCAGGTCGGGGCTGGTCGAGCCGTCGATGGACCCGCGCGGCTACACCTGGTCAGTGCCATCGGCGAATCCTCGCGCGCTCACCGCGTGGGAGTCCGACGTGACACCGGTCAGCATCGCGAACGCCTTCCCGGATGCGGCATCCATCTCTCACCTGCGAGTGGCACCGGATGGCGTGCGCATCGCCGCGGTGGCGTCGATCGGAAGCCAGCCCTGGCTCGTGGTCGCCGCCATCGTCCGGGATCAGGATCACGTGCCCGTCGAGCTCGGACCAGTGCACACGATCGCTCGGCTGGACGGCGTCGCCCTCGGCATGGGCTGGGTGGACGAGAACGACCTCAGTGTGCTGATGGAAACGGATGGAAGCCGGGTGGTGCTGACGCAGGACGTCGGCGGCATGAGCTCGTTCGCCGCCGCTCCGGGCGCGGCGACCTCGATATCCGGTGGGAACTCGGCGTCCGCGGTACGCATCCTCAATGCCGACGGCGTGCTGTTCGCACAGCGCGGCACCACGTGGCAGATGGGACTCACGGATGTACTGGTGCTGGGCACGCGTGCCGGTCAATAGTCCTCCACGACTCCCGATCTGAACCGATTCTCCACCGGTCGCGCTTCTCGGCAGCCGCCGAGCGGTTCAGAGGCGCACAGTCGGATGCATGTCGAACCGATGGGCTTCGCTCGCCGACGAGATCGCCGCCTTCCTGCTGTCCGGATGCTGCGCAGGATGCGATGAACTCGGCACGCTGCTGTGCGACGAATGCGCAAGATCACTGGTCGTTGCACCGGTGCGGAGGGTGACACCGGGCGGGCTGTCGGTGATCGCGGCGCTCGAGTACCAGGGCGTGGTCGCCCGGTGCATCCGTCGGCTGAAGGAGGCGGGGGAGACGCGCCTCGCCCGCCCGCTCGGCGCTGCGCTGTCCGCGGTGGTCGCTGAGACCATTCTCGAAGGCATGCGGTCGCCGCTGATCGTGCCGGTGCCCACCGGGCGAGCAGCCTTTCGTCGTCGCGGGTATCGGGTGCCCGAGTTGCTGATCCGGCGCGCGGGCTTTCCGGTGAGCAGGATGCTGATGAACGCACGGGCCACGGCCGATCAACGCGAACTCGGGGTCGTCGAGCGCGGACGGAACGTTTCAGGAAGCATGCGAGCGCGACACGCCCGGGATGCGGGTGACGCACTGCTTATCGATGACGTCGTCACCACGGGTGCCACTCTCGACGAAGCCGCGCGTGCCCTGGGAGCGGCGGGATTCCGGGTGTGCGGAGCGGTGGCGCTCGCCGCCACGCCACGGCACAGTCGATTCCAGGTAAACGCATCGTGAATGAACCGTGACATCCATCGCAGCGGCGACTACGGTAGGGGGACACAAGGCGACCACGGTCCGCCCTTGGCCGGGAGGACCGGGACAAGGAGACAGCAATGGAAACAAGCATCGTTGGCGTCGGAGTGGGAATCACCGATCGCTTCCGAACCGTTGTCGAGGAGAAGATCGCCCGCGTCCAGCCGCTTGCCGCCAAGGTGCAGCGACTGGATGTGAAAGTCACGCATCGCGCCTATCGCGGCGGGCGTGTTCCTGACGAGACTGTGGAACTCACTCTCGTAGGCAAGGGTCCGGTGGTGCGGGCGGAGGCCGTCGACGGCGACAAGTTCGTGGCTCTCGATCTCGCCATCGACAAGATGTCGCAGCAGCTGCGCCGTGCGAAGGAGAAGCGGGTCGACGGACGTCAGCATCCTCGTGGGGCGCATTTCGAAAAGGGCAGCGGCTCGCTGGAAGGGATCGACGTCGAACCCGCATCCGCAGATGTCCTGCATGCCGTCGCGACGGGAACGGTCCCGGTGCAGCACGACGAGGAAGAGGCTTACTCGCCGGTCGTCATCCGCACCAAGAACTTCGACGCGGAGTGGATGACCGTTGAGGAGGCTGTCGACCGGATGGAACTGGTCGGACACGACTTCTTCCTGTTCGTCGACGTCCGCACGGATCACCCGAGCGTCGTCTACCGGCGCAAGGGGTGGGATTACGGTGTGATCTCCCTGACGGCTCAGGCGCCACCTGCAGAAGCTCTCGCGTCCTGACGCAGAATGGCCCGGCATCGTGATGCCGGGCCATTTCCATGTCGGTGCTCAGTCGAAGATGCCGTCCAGGATGCTGCCGATGACGAGGCCGCCCATGATGCCGCCCATGACGTCGCCTCCGCCGCCACGGCGTCCGCCGCCCCAACCGCCGCCCCAGTCCTGCTGCTGCTGCGGACGTGCGGAATCGATGTCGCGCTGCGCGAGCTGCAGCGCCTCCGCGGCCAGCTGGGCGACGCGGCGCGCGCCGGCAAGAGCATGCTCACGTGTGTCCTCTGCTGATATGAGCTCAGGGATGTCGATGCGCAGTCGCTCCGCCTCGGCGAAGCGGGTGCGGGCATCGGCGCCGATCCAGCCGCGGTGTCCTGAGATGAGCCCGCGTGCGACGCCGAGCTGACGGTCGGCATCGTCGAGGGCGTGCTGCACCTGCGCGATGCTCGGCAGCGGGTTCTGAAGGCGGTAATGCGCCTTGGCGATCGCATCGTGGAGCGCCGAGTTCGCGGTGCGCAACCGGGTCAGCTCGGCGAATGGATCATTGCGCGATCCGGCAGGCTCCAGAGAGTCCAGTGCCTTCTCGAGTTCGGCCGTGGCCTCGGTGACAGCGGGGACCTTGGGCGCGGTGCGCGCCGCGATGACGTCGCCTCGTGAATCGGCGACCACCTCGGCGAGTGTGGATTCGGCGCGCAGCGCCTCGATCTCGAAGTCCTCGACCGCGTCCAGGAGGGCCCCGACGCGACGGATCGCCTCGGTAGCAGTCTCGAGCGCGAGATTCGCCTCTTCGTTCTGCCTGGCCGCACGACGACGTTCTGCGACGTCAGCACCGTGCGTGGCGAACGCGATGAGTTGCTCGGCCTCATCGGCGCTGTTGCGGATCTGCTGAAGCGCGCTTTCGGCGTAGCGGCTGGAGAGCCGCTCGATGATGCTGCGGGCCTGCGGCAGACGCGCCGACAGTCTTTCGGAGTCCGAGCGCACCTTCTCACGCACCTGCGGTGCTCGGCGGACCTTGGCGATCGACTCGGCCAGTGCCGCGGTCTTCTCATCCAGCAGGTCTTCGGCCCAGTCGCACAGCTGCACGATCCGGGCGTTGCGCGTGCGGAGTTCCTCATCGGTGTCGGGGATCTCGTCGTGATTGAGCTGATGCAGCTGGAATGCTTCGCGCAGGTGGGTGCGCACAGCATCCAGAGCCGATTTCAGGTCCTTCGTGAGCGAGAGACCCAACTCTGCCTCGGCGAAGGAGAGCTCGTCGCCCGCGGTGCGGATGCGCTCGTCTGCTGCGACCAGTGCCTGTTCCGCCTTGCGAGCGAGATCGGCGTCCTGTGCTGCTTGCGCAGCTTCTTCTTCGCGCTTGCGCTTACCCCAGAATCCGGCCATGGGTCGATCTTAGTGACCGATGGCGATCAGGAGGCTGAGCATCCGCTCGGGGCGAACCTCAGGCGGGCGTCGCCGCTTTGGCGGCCCGCTTCACCGGACGCCCGCGCTTGGGACGTTCGGCGGAGAGTTCGACGCCGATCGCGTGGTGCGGATGCTCGGCGAGCCGTTGTTCGACGCGATCGAGCCAGCGCAGTTCGGCTTCGGCGGTGAAGAGCATGGCGTCAGCGATCAGAGAAGCGGCCAACCCGTTCGGTGACGCTTCGCGCAGCGACTTCACCCTGGTCTGCGACTCGGTTCGTTGGGCACGGATCAGCGCGCCGGCGTCCACTCCGGGCAGCGTCGCGGCCACGGCGAGCTTTATGGCGAGCTCGTCACGTGCCGCCGGCCCGCGAACGACGGGGGAGGAGAGCCATCTGGCGACTTCGGCCGAGCCGGCATCCGTGATCCGCCAGTAGACGTGGCCCTGATCATCAGCCTCGCCACGGTCGACGAATCCGTCGCGCTCGAGCCTTTCGAGCGTGTTGTAGATCTGGCCGACGTTGAGCTGCCAAGTCGACCCCGTGCGACGATCGAACTCGTGGCGCAGTTGGTAGCCGTAGCAGGGACCCTGGTCGAGGATGGCGAGCAGGCTCTGACGTACTGACATGGCGACCTCCCGAAGTGCTTTCTCAGCATATAGATACTCGGCAACGTCGCCGGAATGACGTATCCAGACGATGCAAAGGTCACCGGCCGGTAACATAGTGAGGTATGCCCCGGTACCGAAGCCCGATCTGGGCCGCCGGGTTCAGACCCACAACAGGGAGATGACTTAAGTGGCGAATCCTCTTGAGAAGCTGCTGCGTGCCGGCGAGGGTCGCATCCTTCGCCGATTGAACCAGGTCGTGAAGGCCGTCGGCGCGCTGGAGGAGGACTTCGAGAGACTCACCGATGAGGAACTCTCGAACGAGACCGCTGAGCTGCGCGAGCGGTTCGACAAGGGCGAGACGCTCGATCAGCTGATGCCGGAGGCCTTCGCGGCCGTCCGCGAAGCCGCCAAGCGCACACTCGGCATGCGTGCCTACGACGTGCAGCTGATGGGTGGCGCCGCCCTGCACATGGGCAACATCGCCGAGATGAAGACCGGTGAGGGCAAGACGCTCGTCGCTACGTTCCCGGCCTACCTCAATGCG
This sequence comes from Microbacterium sp. AK031, assembly GCF_024807145.1. GTDB lineage: Bacteria > Actinomycetota > Actinomycetes > Actinomycetales > Microbacteriaceae > Microbacterium. Next base: position 450,247 of record NZ_JANUCA010000001.1, read on the forward strand.
ATCGCCGGCAAGGGCGTTCACATCATCACTGTCAACGACTTCCTCGCGTCGTATCAGGCCGAGCTAATGGGACGTGTGTTCCGTGCCCTCGGCATGAAGACCGGAATCATCGTCTCGGGTCAGACCCCTGCAGTGCGCCGTGAGCAGTACGCCGCAGACATCACCTACGGAACGAACAACGAGTTCGGCTTCGACTACCTGCGCGACAACATGGCGTGGCGCAAGGAGGATCTCGTCCAGCGCGAGCACTTCTTCGCGATCGTCGACGAGGTCGACTCGATCCTGATCGACGAGGCCCGCACGCCGCTCATCATCTCCGGCCCGTCCTCCGGTGAGGCCAATCGCTGGTTCACCGAGTTCGCGAAGATCGCCCGCACGCTCGAACCGGGCGAGGACTACGAAGTCGACGAGAAGAAGCGCACCATCGGTGTGCTCGAGCCCGGGATCGAGAAGGTCGAAGACTATCTCGGCATCGACAACCTGTACGAGTCGGCGAACACTCCGCTGATCTCGTTCCTGAACAACTCGATCAAGGCCCTCGCGCTGTTCAAGAAGAACACCGACTACGTCGTCATGAACGACGAGGTCATGATCGTCGATGAGCACACCGGGCGCATCCTGGTCGGCCGACGTTACAACGAGGGCATCCACCAGGCCATCGAGGCCAAGGAGAGTGTGCCGGTCAAGGCCGAGAACCAGACGCTCGCCACCGTGACGCTGCAGAACTACTTCCGCCTGTACGACAAGCTCGCGGGCATGACCGGCACGGCCGAGACCGAGGCCGCGGAGTTCATGTCGACCTACAAGCTCGGCGTCGTGCAGATCCCGACGAACAGGCCGATGATCCGCAAGGACAACGCCGACCTCGTCTACAAGAACGAGACGGCGAAGTTCGCGCAGGTCGTCGAGGACATCGTCGAACGCCACGAGACCGGGCAGCCGGTGCTCGTCGGCACGGTCAGCGTGGAGAAGAGCGAGTACCTGTCGCGCCTGCTGGCGAAGAAGGGCATCAAGCACGAGGTACTGAACGCGAAGAACCATGCGCGTGAAGCGGAGATCGTCGCACGCGCCGGCCGCCTCGGTGCCGTCACCGTCGCGACGAACATGGCCGGTCGCGGTACTGACATCATGCTCGGCGGTAACGCCGAGTTCCTCGCTGTGCAGGAGCTCAAGGCCAAGGGGCTCGATCCCGCCGAGACCCCGGAGGAGTACGAAGCAGCCTGGGATGAGGCGTACGAGGCCATGAAGGCGGTCGTCGCAGAGGAGAGCTCCAAGGTCACCGAAGCCGGTGGACTGTACGTGCTGGGCACCGAGCGCCACGAATCGCGCCGCATCGACAACCAGCTCCGCGGCCGCTCCGGTCGTCAGGGCGACCCCGGTGAGAGCCGCTTCTACCTCAGCCTCACCGATGACCTCATGCGCCTGTTCCAGTCGGGTGCCGCCGAGGCGATCCTCGCACGCACCAACTTCCCGGATGACGTTCCGATCGAATCCGGGCTCGTCTCACGCGCCATCCGCAGTGCACAGTCGCAGGTCGAGTCGCGCAACGCCGAGATGCGCAAGAACGTACTGAAGTACGACGACGTCCTCAACCGTCAGCGCGAAGCGATCTATGCCGACCGCCGGCACATCCTGCACGGCGATGACATCGCCGGACGCGTTCAGCATTTCATCGAGGATGCCATCACCGGCGTCGTCGCGGACCACACCAGCTCAGGGCACAACGAGAGCTGGGACTTCGACGCGCTGTGGACCGAGTTGAAGACGCTGTACCCCGTCAGTGTGACGATCGACGAGGTCGTCGCCGAAGCCAGCGGCCGCAAGGGCGGCATCGACGCCGAGGGGCTCACCCGCGAGCTGCTCTCCGACGCGAAGATCGCGTACGAGACGCGAGAGGCGAAGCTCGGCGAGGCGGCCACTCGGGAGTTGGAGCGCCGCGTGGTGCTCCAGGTCCTCGACCGTCGCTGGCGCGACCACCTGTACGAGATGGACTACCTCAAGGACGGCATCGGCCTGCGGGCGATGGCGCAGCGGGATCCACTCATCGAATATCAGCGTGAGGGCTACGCGATGTTCCAGTCGATGATGAGCCAGATCAAGGAGGAGTCGGTCGGCTACCTCTACAACCTCGAGGTCGAGGTGCGACGCGCAGGCGACTCGCAGACCACCGAGGTCGAAGCCAAGGGCCTCGCGACCGACGGCGGCGACCAGCGGCTGGAGTATTCCGCGCCCAACGACGCCGGTGAGGTGGAAGTCCGCAACGACCGCGGTCAGGTTCAGCAATCGGCGACGGATCGCCTTCAGCAGGCGGCCGCTGCGGCCGCAGCATCCGAAGGCGAAGCGCCGGCAGCACCCGAGCAGGGACCGCGCGGTGCTTTCGGGCAGCGTACGGATGCCCCAGCCCCGGCTGCGGGCAACCGCGAGCAGCGACGGGCGCAGGGCAAGAAGAAGAAGTGATCGCGGTCTGAGCGCCGCCGACTGTGCGGCGCTCAGCGCCCGGCGAGTGCCGGTAGGATTTCTCAATGACTCCTTCACGCCACTTCGACCAGTCGTCGAAGCTCAAGAACGTCCTGTACGAGATTCGCGGTAAAGCGCTCGTCGAGGCGGCGCGGCTGGAGGCGGAGGGCCACAACGTCCTCAAGCTCAACACGGGGAACCCTGCGATCTTCGGATTCGAGGCGCCGCATCAGATCGTGCACGACATGCTCGCGGCGCTGCCCACTGCGCACGGCTACAGCGACAGCCGTGGCATCATCTCCGCGCGTCGCGCAGTAGTGAGCAGGTACGAGCAGATCGAAGGCTTCCCTTCGGTCGATCCTGACGACGTCTACCTCGGCAACGGCGTCTCCGAGCTCATCACCATGACGATGCAGGCGCTCCTGGATCAGGGTGACGAAGTGCTGATCCCCGCGCCCGACTACCCGCTGTGGACGGCGATGACGAGCCTCGCCGGCGGAACGCCGGTGCACTACATCTGCGACGAGCTCAGCGGCTGGGAACCCGATCTGGAAGACATCCGATCCAAGATCACGCCCGCCACCAAGGCGATCGTGATCATCAACCCGAACAATCCCACCGGCGCGGTCTATTCGCGCGAGGTGCTGGAGGGCCTCGTCCAGATCGCCCGCGAGAATGAGCTGCTGATCCTCTCGGACGAGATCTATGATCGGATCCTGTTCGATGACGCCGTGCACATCCCCACCGCGACTCTCGCCCCCGATCTGCTCTGCCTGACCTTCAATGGTCTGTCCAAGACATATCGAGTAGCCGGCTTCCGCTCAGGGTGGCTGGTCATCACCGGGCCGCAGGATCACGCGAAAGGGTTCCTCGAGGGCATCACACTGCTGGCGTCGACAAGGCTCTGCCCGAACGTGCCTGCCCAGCATGCGGTGCAGGCCGCGCTGAGCGGTGTGCAGTCGATCGATGCTCTGATCTCACCCACCGGCCGCCTTCACGAACAGCGCGATGTCGCATGGGAGGGTCTGGAGTCGATTCCGGGGATCTCATGCGTGAAGCCGCTCGGTGCGCTCTACGCCTTCCCTCGTCTGGACCTGAACGTGCACGAGATCCATGACGACGGCAAGTTCGTCTACGACCTGCTCGTCTCCGAGCACATCCTCCTCGTGCAGGGCACCGGGTTCAACTGGCCCACTCCGGATCACTTCCGAGTGGTGACGCTGCCCGAGCCCCGCGTGCTGGGCGAAGCCATCGAGCGGCTCGGGAACTTCCTCGCCGACTACCGGCAGTGACGCCCGCCGCTGCGACCGGTCTCTGCGGTTCGAGGGTCGCAGCGAGGCGCCGCACTGCGGCCACCAGAGTCGAGCGCGGCGTGACATCCGCCATCGGCCGTGCATGCAGCAGAGCGGCGTCTGCCGCGCGCTGATCCAGCGGCAGGAAAGCGACGTCGGTGATGCCGGCGAACCTCTCCAGCGCGCCGCGGATCTGGCCGCGGGCATCGATTCCCAGTGGCCCGGGTCTCACCTGATTCGCGACCACCGCTATGCGTGTCTCGGGTCCGACGAGCCTGCGCAGTTCGGCATGATCCCGGAGGAATCGTGACACCGACAGCGGATCGGCCGCCGTGACCGCCAGGATGACGTCCGCTTCGCGGAGCACGGTCGTGGTGGCGGCGTTTCGCCGGGGACCCGAGAGGTCGTCGGTGATCTCCTCATCAGCGTCGAAGGCCGCCGACACGTCGACTATCGTCACGTCCGCCCACTCGCGGCAGATCTGAAGGGTCGCACTCAGCCGTCCTGCGGCGAGCTCGGGCCACCGGGAAGGACGATTGAGCCCGCCGAGGACCTCGAGAGCGCCTCCGCTGGTCTCGACCCTCGTGGCCAGCCGGCCCAGTTCTGCGGCATCGAGTCCGCCGAGCTCGGCACGCCGGCATGCCGCGGCGATTCCGGGTGCATCATCGCCGAGCCCGAGCAGCAGCGCCAAAGAGGGAGCCACGGTGTCCGCGTCGACGAGCGCACAGGACTGACCGGATCGGGTCAGCTCCACGGCCAGCTGGATGGCGACGGTCGATCGTCCCGGCGCGCCGTGCGGTCCCCACACCGCGATCACGCGGCGGCGGGACGAGGCCGCCGGAGTCGCAGTGACAGGTACCTCATCGGAGAGCGCGTCGGCGATCTGCCAGGCGTCGGCGTCCTCGGGGAGTGCTTCAGGCAGCCCGTAGCGGCCGAGCAGACGGGAGTCACCCGTCCCCAGTGTGATGATCCGCACACCTGAGCGGTCGCAGGCCTCCACCAACTCGCTCGTCAGAGCCGCTCGTGTGGCGGGCAGGATCACGGCATCCGCCTCGGCCAGCAGTGCCGCCGTCAGCTTCGCAGGATGGACGACGTCGACGACCCGGATGCCGTCGCGTTCGAGGTCCGCGCCGAGAGCGGACGCACGGGGCTCGGCCAGAGCGATCAGCACCGACGTCATGAGCTGTGCCCGAGCGGCACCACTGAGAGTGCCGCGCCCGCGGTGATCGCCGCGAGGACGTCGGCGACATCGGATCGATCGATCACGATCTCGAGCGTCGCGCTCCGCTGTGCGAGCATGCCGTCGGCCTCGGGTATCGACGCGACGACGACATCGGCGACGAGGATGCGAGGAGCGTCGAACTCGTCGGTCTCGGCAAGCGGGGGCGCGAACCAGAGTTCGACGGGAGTGCCGACGTCCACGCTCTCGGGGATACCGACGCTGCTTTCGATCACGATGCTGGTCGTGCGACTCGACAGCGCGTCGGCGGCCGCTGCGACCGGCAGCAGCTCTCCGTCGGCCAGTGTTCGCGAAGCGACCATGCCAGGCTCGAGATCCTGCGGGGCGAGGTAGCCGTCCACGACGCTGCCGAGACTGACCTCCACGACGCGGAAATCGTCCGAGATCAGAGCCTCTCCCTGCGCGATTGTGCGATCCGCCTGCAGCACGGGTGTCGTCTGACGTGCTGATGACACGATCAGCCAGACACCGACGATGGAGAGGATCACCAGGGCCACCCCGATGAGGAATCGGATGTCACCCCAGAAGGCACGCCGTGCGCGTGGTTGGGTCATCATGCACATATCGTCACAGAATCGCCGTCGTCGAGTCGAAAGTTATCCACAACGTGATGCCGCTCGGGCATTTATGCGTCCTGGTCGCGAGACAATGGATGCATGGCCGATTCGCCCGCATCAGCTCCTCGTCTCCTCGCGCCCGCGCAGGTGGCCGAGCTGCTTGCGATCGAAGTCGACGAGGTGATCGCGCTCGTCATGAGCGGCCGATTGCGCGGTGCGCAGGTGGGCACTCCTCCGCGCTGGCGCGTGGCGGAGGACAGTATCGCCGACTATCTCGCCGAGCAGACCGAAGAGGCCAGGCGAATGGCGCTGTGGCAGCAGGCCGATTCCGCGAGTTTCCCGGAAGTCTGGGGAATCCAACGGCCGACGCACTAGCGCTCAGCTCGCGGCGTCATAGGGGTCTAGATGACCGTGCCATCCACCCTGGCCGACATGATCGCGGCGAACGGGACGAGGCGGAAGGCGCGCACGGCTTCGGCGCGTCGGGCCTGACCTGAGTCGTGGATCGCGAGATCGAGATGATCGGCACCGGCACGGTCGATGGTTCCGTGCACCCGCTCACCATCGCGCAGTGCGACGTGCAGCGGTGTGCGCCGGCGCGCGAGGTCGCGCATCAGGAATCCGAGTGTCATCCGCTCGCGCAGTTCATCGGCCGGGAGCAGAGCATCCTCCAGCGTCGCCAGCAGTGCACCATGCGCGGTCTCGATGCTGGTGATCGACACCATCGGCACGATCAGCGCGCCTGAGCTGTCAGCGGTCTGCGCTGCGATCCAGTCCATGCCGACGGCGCGTATGCGAACGGATCGACGGTCCCCATCTGCAAGGCGCAGACCGATCAGCGCGGAATCCTGCTCGAGCCGGCGCAGCCGGGTGCGCAGGGCGAGCTTCGCGATGCGCAGTCGCTCCGACTCGGCATCGAGAACCGCGCGCTCCGCCTCCCATTCGGCGGTGAGCTGCCCTTCCAGGTCTTCGAACAGACGATCCCATTGCACGCGATCGAGCGTAGGGGACAGTGACTGGACCCGCATGAGTTATCCACAGTTTGCGCTTCCGACCTGGCGCGGGACCCGTGGCGCGTGGTCTACTGGCTCGCATCGAAAACGAAAGTGAATACGATGACGCTTCACGAGTACTTCGCCCCGCAGCCGACTCCGGCAGCAGACCTGCCCAATCCGACGCAGCTGCTGCGAAGTCTCACTCAGGGAGTGCTCGAGGTGTTCGCCGGAGTGAGAGAGCTCGATCAGCTCGCACGCTGGTTCAGCGAGGAGGCGTTCCGCAAGCTCGGGGCGAGGGCGAACCTGTCTGCTCGGGCGCGCAGCGCGCGAGGTGTCCCTCCGGCGAGACCGGTGTTCGAGGTCCTCTCCATCCGCGAGACGGTGCCGGCAGACGGCGTGGTGGAAGCGGTGGTCATCGTCGCCGGGCCTGGTCGTACGAGGGCAGTGGCCATCCGGTTGGAAGGTCTCGATCGCCGCTGGCGCGCCACCTCCTTCGCTGTGCTCTGAGCAGTACGACGCACGCCATTAGGCTTGTGGGGTGTCCACCCTCAGTGATCTCGTCCTTGCCCAGGGTTGTCTTACCGACAACGATGTCGAATGGCTCCATCGCCTCGCGAGCGACGGGCAGCTGCTCGCGGACCTCGCCTCAGCGGACATCGTGCTCTGGGTCGCAACGAACGACGGATCGTTCATTGCCGTGGCCCACGCCCGCCCGAGCGGGGCTGCCACGCTGTTCTATCGCGACATCGTGGGGGAGGGCGTCAGGCAGCAGTGGCGCACGCAGGTGCGCGGGGCGTTCGACTCCGGCCAGATCGTCGACTCGTCTTCACCGGATTGGTTCGAGGAGACCCCCACGAGGCTGCGCGCCGTGCCGATCGTGCGTGAACGCGGCAAGGACGGCAACCCACCGCCGGTGATCGGGGTGCTCACCCGGCACAGCAACCTGGGGGAGACGCGCACACCGTCGCGGCAGCAGATCACCTTCGACGAGTGTGCGAACGACCTGTTCCGCATGATCGCGTCGAGCGAGTTCCCCGACCTGGCCGCACCGACGTCTCCTCGTCGAGGCGCCCCGCGCGCATCGGACGGGCTCATCCGCATCGACGTGGACGGGATCACCACCTTCGCCAGCCCCAACGCGCTCTCGGCCTTCAACAGGATGGGCTTCGACGACGAGCTCGAGGGGGAGTCGCTCGCTGAGGTGACAACGCGCATCCTGCCGTCGACGAGGCAGGTCGATGAGGCCCTTCCTGTCGTCGTCACAGGGCGAGCACCTTGGCGCACCGACATCGAAGCGCGGGGCGTGACCGTCTCGCTCCGCGCCATCCCGCTGAAGGACCACGGCACACGCATCGGCGCGATCATCCTGTGCCGCGATGTGAGTGAGCTGCGCCACCAGGAGCAGGAGCTGATCACCAAGGACGCCACGATCCGCGAGATCCACCATCGGGTGAAGAACAACCTGCAGACGGTGGCCTCGCTGCTGCGCATCCAAGCGCGGCGCACGCATTCGGACGAGGCGCGAGATGCGCTGACTCAGGCCATGAGGCGAGTCGATGCGATCGCCGTCGTGCATGACACGCTGGCGCAGGGGCTGACGCAGACCGTTGACTTCGACGAGGTGTTCCACCGCGTGCTCAAGCTCGTGGCTGAGGTCGCGGCGGCACCCAACACGCGTGCCCGCACGATGTCGACAGGACATTTCGGCGTGCTTCCGAGCGAATACGCGACGCCGCTCGCGCTGGCCCTCACAGAGGTCGTGACGAACGCCGTCGAACACGGACTCGCGGGCAAGGAGGGCACCGTGACGATCGACGCGGTGCGCACCGACGAGAAGCTGCACGTCTCGGTCCACGACACCGGTCACGGACTCCCTGAAGGACGGATCGGTCAGGGGCTGGGCACGCAGATCATCCGCACCCTCATCCAGGGGGAACTGGGCGGGAGCATAGAGTGGCGCGGCAGCGACACCGAGGGCACGGATGTGCTGATCGACATCCCGATGCGCTGGTTGAAGAACTGACATGAGAGCGGCCGGCCTGCATGTGCAGGCCGGCCGCTCTCATAAGAACTCAGGAAGCGCGACGAGCGCGCGCAGCGCGGCGCTTGAGGGCGCGACGTTCGTCTTCGGAGAGACCGCCCCATACTCCGGAGTCCTGGCTGGTCTCCAGCGCGTACTGCAGGCAGACCTCGGTCACGGTGCAGGTGGCGCAGACGGTCTTCGCCTTCTCGATCTGGTCGACGGCTGGTCCGGTGTTCCCTACAGGGAAGAACAGCTCGGGGTCGACAGTCAGGCAGGCAGCTTTGTCGCGCCAGTCCATGGGGGCTCCTCGGTATGGATTCTCGTGAGCAGTCGCAAGGCGATGGCTCGGTGATGGGCGGCGAATTCGGGGTGTCGTCCGCCCTTAAGTGATGCGAGCGGTTGCTCGCCCCACGCCGCTGTGGGAGCACATGACTGTTAACATTGTGTTACAGCACGAGCGCGAAATCAAGGATTTTGTGCCTACAAATCTGATTTCCCAGGAGACGCCTTGCAATCACCCCGTCTGGCGGCCGCAGCAGCGGCGGTGCTCGCGCTGGAAGGCGCAGCCCTCACAGTCATCGCCCTCGTCGAGATGCTCGGTCTCGGCGCCGGAGAGGCCGCATCGCTGCCCACTGCGATCGCATTGATCGTGCTGACCCTGATCGGGGCGGTGGCGCTGTTCGCATTCGCGGTCGGCACCCGACGGGGGCGCACATGGGCTCGTTCGGGCGGAGTGGTCCTGCAGGTGCTCGCGCTGGGCCTCGCTCTGGCGTCGCTGACGGTTCAGCCGGTGCTGTGGACGTTCGTGCTCGGAGTCGGAGCACCTGCGTCGGCCGGCCTCGTCCTACTCCTCGCGAGTGCGCGCAGAGAGAGCATCGAGCCATCCGAGGATCTGGCAGGCGACTGACGCTCAGTCGTCGACGCCGAGCATCTTCCGCAGGCGGGCGACGTGACCGGTGGCCTTGACGTTGTACAGCGCCTGCGTGATCGTGCCGTGTTCGTCGAGCACGAACGTCGAACGGATCACTCCCTCGACGACCTTGCCGTAGTTCATCTTCTCGCCCCAGACTCCGTAGGCGGTGTGCACTGCGTGGTCAGGGTCGCTCAGCAGGGTGAAGGTCAGACCGTCGCGCTCGCGGAACTCGGCCAGCTTCGACGGCTCGTCACGCGAGATTCCGACGACACGGTAACCGGCGCCGTGCAGCGAGGCGATGCTGTCCCTGAAGTCGCACGCCTGCGTCGTGCACCCCGGCGTCATCGCCGCCGGATAGAAATAGAGGATCGTCCTCTGACCGAGAAGATCGGACAGAGCGACCTTCTCTCCATCCTGGTCCGACAGGGAGAAATCAGGGGCGGCGGTACCGGGTTCGAGGCGCAGATTCGTCACGGTCCCAGCCTATCGACCGGGAGACCCCTGGTTCGCCTCCGCCTTGTCCGCGAAGGTCTGCAGCAGGCGCTGCAGCGAGTCCAGACGCGCGAGCGCTGCCGCACCGAGCTCGCCGCGTTCGGCAGCCTCGATCAGCGCACAATCGGGGGCATCGGTCAGGTGCGTGCAGCCTCGAGGGCAGTTCTCAGCGATCTCGGCGAGCTCCGTGAAGGACGCGAGGATGTTGGCCGGGTCGACATGCCCGAGGCCGAAGGAGCGCACTCCCGGAGTATCGATCACCCATCCGGTGCCCGCGGGGCTCACATACCGCAGTGAGACGGTCGACGAGGAGGTGTGTCGGCCTCGTCCCGTCACCTGGTTCACATGGCCGGTCGCGCGGCCGGCGGACGGCACGAGCGCATTCACGAGTGTCGATTTGCCGACTCCGGAGTGACCGACGAACACCGTCGAGTGCCCGATGAGTGCCGCGCCGATCTCGTCGATGGGCATCTCCTCCTGCGCGCTGGTGAACACGCGCAGGTCCAGTCCGTCGAAGTGCGACAGGAACTGCGCGGGGTCGGCGAGGTCGGTCTTGGTGACGACGAGGAGCGGACGGATGCCGGCATCCAGAGCCGCGACCAGATACCGGTCGACCAGGCGGGCACGCGGTTCGGGATCGGCCGCGGCGACGACGATGAGCATCTGATCGGCGTTGGCCACGATCACGCGCTCGACCTGATCGGTGTCATCCGCGCTGCGACGCAGCAGTGAGGTGCGTTCGACGATTCCGACTATGCGCGCCAGCGTGCCCTCATCGCCGGACGTGTCGCCGACCACGCGGGCCTGATCGCCGTTGACGATCGGAGCGCGGCGGAGCTCTCTGGCGCGTGTGGTCGTGATCGTGCGTTCGTCGTCGGTGTCCTCATCGATCATCACGCTGAAACGACCACGGTCGACTCCGAGGACCCGCCCGATCTGCGCATCCTCATGCGCGGGGCGACGCTTGGTGCGAGGGCGATTGGCCTTGGGGTTGGGGCGCACCCGGATGCTGGTCTCGTCGAAGTCCTCGAAGTCGCCGTCGAGGTCGTCGTCAGGATCGAGCCAGCTCACGCGGAGGTGCCTCCCAGCATCCGATCCCACAGCTGGGTGAACTCCGGCAGCGTCTTGGCCGTCGTGCCGATGTCGTCGATCTCCACGTCCGGAACGCGCAGGCCGACGAGAGCACCGGTCGTCGCGATGCGGTGATCGTGGTGCGCAGACCAGACGCCGCCGTGCAGGGGGCGGGGAATGATCCTGAGTCCGTCAGCGAGCTCCTGGACTTCGCCGCCCAGGGCGGTGAGATTGCCGATCAGCGCAGCGATGCGGTCGGTCTCATGCATGCGGATGTGCCCGATCCCGCGGATCGTCGTCGGGCTGTCGGCGAAAGCCGCGAGTCCGACGATCGTGGGTGAGAGCTCGCTGGCAGCGGAGAGATCGAGATCGAGACCGCGGATGCCGTCGCCGGCGCGCACGGTCATCGTGCCGCTGTGGCGTCCGACGTGCGCGCCCATCGCCTGCAGGATGTCGGGAAGCAGAGCGCCGGGCTGAGTGGAGTGCAGCGGCCAGCCGGTGATCGAGACTTCGCCGCCGCTCACCATCGCCGCAGCGAGGAACGGCGCGGCGTTGGAGAGGTCGGGCTCGATGGCGATCTCTTTGGCCCGGGGGACACCGGCCTCGACGAGCCATTCACCGACCGCGGGGCGTTCGATGCGGATGCCGCGGCGGCTCAGCGACTCGATCGTCATGTCGATGTGCGGCAGGCTCGGCAGGTGCTCACCGGTGTGCACCAGGTGCAGGCCGACGTCGAAACGTGGGGCGGCCAGCAGCAGGCCGGACACGAACTGGCTGGATGCCGAGGCGTCGATCTCGATCCTGCCTCCGCGGATGCGGCCATGACCGCGGATCGTGAACGGGAGGGACCAGGTGCCTTCATCGTCGATGTCGACGCCGAGGTCACGCAGCGCTGTGATCATCGCGCCCATGGGCCGGTGCAGCGCCGTCTCGTGCGCCGTGAGGTGCACATCCTCGGCCGCGAGTCCTGCGATCGGGGCGATGAATCGCATGACGGTGCCGGCCTGGCCGCAGTCGACCGTGCCCCCGCCGCGCAGATGGCCGGGTGTCACGAGCAGGTCGGGGCCGAACTCGCCCTCGCCGGCGATCTCTTCGATGCCTACGCCCAGAGCACGCAGCGCTTCGACCATGCGTTGGGAATCGTCCGAATGCAGCGGTGCTATCAGACGACCCTGGCCGTCTGCGATCGCCGCGATGATCAGCTCGCGGTTGGTGAGCGACTTCGACCCCGGAATGGTCAGCGTCGAGTGCACAGCGCCGGCGGCTACGGGCGCACTGTATGCGCCCCGGGCGGGGGAGGTGGAATATCGCGTGTCGCTCATCGGTTCCACCTTAGTGAACGGCGAGGCACGCGCCGAGAAGGAGTCCGAATGCTCGCAACGCTGGAAAGCGGGATCACAGATATCACCGGCTTAGACTGGCCCGTGATGGATGACATGGTACCCGCCGACACGATCGGCGACGCTCGGCGCGAGTTCGAGGAGCAGGCGATCCCCTTCATGGATCAGCTGTATGCGGCGGCGATGCGCATGACGCGCAATCCCGCCGATGCGGCCGACCTCGTGCAGGAGACCTTCGTGAAGGCGTTCGCATCGTGGGCGTCGTTCACGCAGGGGACCAACCTGAAGGCGTGGCTGTACCGGATTCTCACGAACACCTACATCAACATCTATCGCAAGAAGCAGCGCGAGCCGTTCCAGGGCACGATCGATGAGCTCGAGGACTGGCAAATGGGCGGTGCGGAGTCGACGACGGCGACGCACAGCCGGTCGGCTGAGGCCGAGGCGATCGATCGTATGCCGGCGTCCGTGGTTAAGGACGCCCTGCAGGAGGTCCCGGAGGACTTCCGACTGGCGGTGTACCTGGCCGACGTGGAGGGATTCGCGTACCAGGAGATCGCCGACATCATGAAGACCCCCATCGGCACCGTGATGAGCCGCCTGCATCGTGGCAGGCGAATGCTGCGTGAGATGCTGTCCGAATATGCCGCTGAGCGAGGAATCGCCGCGGCTGGTACGAGGAGCAAGAAATGAGCGACTGCGGCTGCGACAAGGCGCGTCAGGACCTGGAGGAGTACCTCCGCAACGAGGTGTGCAAGACCGAGCACACGCAGATCCGCGAGCACATCGAGAACTGCCCTTCCTGCCAGGGTGAGGCGCTCGTCGCCAGCACCCTCACAGAAGTCGTCGCTCGTGCGTGCAAGGAGACGGCCCCGGAAGAGCTGCGTGATCTGGTGCTCGCGAAGCTGCGCGCCGCGCAGGTCGCTGCGCACTGAGACCGCGTTCTGACGCCGCGTCGACGGCTGCGTTTAGGGTGGAGAGATGACCGACGCGCGCAGCATCCCTGTCGACCCCACGTCCGCCGAGCGACTGGCCGGCCAGCAGCTGACGTATCGAACGATCGACATGTCATCACCTGCGGATGCCGAGGCGTTCTTCCGCGCCGACGCACGCGGGTTCCTCGATGCCGAGCCCACCGCCGAGGCGGTGTCCACGACGATCGCCGCCTTGGAGGCACGTCGGAACCTCGGTGTGTTCGAGGCCGGTGCAGACACAGGCACGCTGCCGGTCGCGACGGTGAACTCGTGGATCACCCCACTCACCGTTCCCGGCGGCGAGGTCGACATGTGGGCGATCAGCTCTGTGACCGTCTCCGGCACCCATCGCCGGCGGGGCATCGCTCGGGCGCTTCTGGAGGGAGAGCTGCGGGCCGCAGCATCCGCCGGTGTCCCCGTCGCCGGACTCACCGCATCGGAGGCGACGATCTACGGCCGATACGGCTTCGCGTCGGCGATTCCGGTCGCGCGGATCACGATCGACACGCACCGTGCCGGATGGGCGGCGTCAGCGCCGGTCGGCAGGATCGAGTACGTCGACAAGGAGACGCTGAGGGATCACCTGTCGGCGTTGCACGAGGTCGAACGCGCGCAGCGCTCCGGGCAGATCGCGGGCTGGAAGCTGCGTTGGGAGCGTGTGGCCGGCCTCACGCCGGACCATCCGTCCGCAGCAGCAGTGCGCGGTGTCCGCTACCTCGACGAGCATGGCTCGGTGCGGGGAGTCATGGCGTACAAGCTCGCCGAGATCCCCGATGCATTCCGTTTCGAGATGACGGTCTTCCACCTGTCGGCCGTGACGTCCGACGCGCTCACGGCACTCTGGGGCTTCGCGCTTCAGCATGATCTGGTCGACAAGGTGAGCGTCGACCTGCGCCCGATCGACGAGCCGCTTCCATGGCTGGTGGCCGACCGGCGTGGTGTCGAGGTGGCCGTGCACGATCACGGCTGGCTGCGCATCCTGGATGTACCGACAGCGCTCTCGTCGCGCACGTACCGGGCGCCGATCGAGCTGGTCTTCCGCGTGGTAGACACGCTCGGCTTCGCAGACGGCTCCTGGCGCCTCGCCGTCGACGGCGGGCGCGGCACCGTCACGCCGGAGCCGGATGCCACGGCAGACGTCCGCCTTGATGTGGCGACGCTGTCAGCGCTGTACGTCGGGGGAGTGAGCGCCGTGCAGCTGCGAGCGGCGGGACTGCTGGATGCCACGGCAGAAGTCGCCGCATCCATCGACGACGCATTCCGTGCGGCGGCGGCTCCGCTGCTCGGTATCTGGTACTGAGCAGCGGAGCGTCACGATCAGGCGCCGAGTGCGCGCTTGAGCAGGTCGGCCTGCTCTGCCGCATGCACCTTGGAAGACCCTGCCGCGGGCGACGCGGAGGCCGCGCGGGCGACCGTGCGGAACTGACGGTCCCCCGGCACGTCTGCGAAAGCGAGGGCGAGGAACGGCCACGCACCCTGGTTCTCCGGTTCTTCCTGAACCCAGACCAGTTCTGCGTTCGGGTACGAGTCGGTGATCTCCTTGAGAGCATCGATCGGCGTCGGATACAGCTGCTCCAGCCGCACCAGGGCTATCTCCGGGTTCGGATTCTTGTCGAGTTCGGTGCGAAGATCCCAGTGCACCTTGCCCGAGTGCACGAGCACGCGCTTCACGCTCTCGCGGCTCAGGTCGCGGTGGTCGTCGATGACGGGCTCGAATCGTCCTTGGGTGAAGTCCTCGACCTTGCTGGTCGCACCGCGAAGACGCAGCATCGCCTTCGGTGTGAACACGATGAGAGGACGACGCGGGCGGGCGTACGCCTGGCGGCGCAACAGGTGGAAGTGCGAGGCCGGCGTCGACGGACGTGCCACGGTCATGTTCTCCTGCGCGCACAGCTGAAGGAAGCGCTCGATGCGAGCCGACGAGTGATCCGGTCCCTGACCCTCGTAGCCGTGGGGGAGCAGCAGCGTGACGCTGGACTGCTGGCCCCACTTCTGCTCGGCGGAGGAGATGTACTCGTCGATGACCGCCTGCGCGGTGTTCGCGAAGTCGCCGAACTGCGCCTCCCACAGCACGAGCGCTTCTGGCGCCTCGACCGAGTAGCCGTACTCGTAGGCCATCGCCGCGTACTCGCTCAGCAGCGAGTCGTAGATGAAGAATCGCCCCTGGTTCTCGGAGAGATTGGCCAGCGGCAGCCATTCCTGCCCATTCGCGCGGTCGTGCATGACGGCGTGGCGCTGTACGAACGTTCCGCGCCGCGAGTCCTGACCTGCGAGGCGTACCGGCGTGCCCTCGACGAGAAGAGATCCGAACGCGAGGAGTTCACCGAAGCCCCAATCGATGTTGCCGCTGCGCGTCATCTCGACGCGCTTGTCCAGCAGCTGCTGGATCTTCGGGTGCACCGTGAAGCCTTCTGGCTTGTTCGCGAACGCTTCGCCGACGAGGCTGACGACCTCGGCGGAGACGCCGGTCACATCGGGTTCGCCCGTGATCTCGTCGACCGGAACGAGATCCGGAGCGATCGGCGTCGCGCCGGTCTCTGCCGCGTGGGTTTCCGCGAACGCGACCTCGAGGCGGCGCTGGAAGTCGCCCTTGGCCTGGTCGTATTCTTCTTCGGTGATGTCACCACGGCCGACCAGCGCCTCGGTGTAGAGCTTGCGAACAGATCGCTTCTCCTGGATGAGGTCGGTCATGAGCGGCTGCGTCATCGAGGGATCATCGCCCTCGTTGTGACCGCGACGGCGGTAGCAGACGAGGTCGATCACGACGTCGCGGTGGAAGCGCTCACGGTACTCGAAGGCGAGCTGCGCCACGTGGATGACCGACTCGGGGTCATCGCCGTTGACGTGGAAGATCGGAGCCTGCGTGGTCTTGGCGACGTCGGTCGCGTACACCGAGGTGCGCGCATCCGTCGGCGTCGTGGTGAAGCCGACCTGGTTGTTGACGACGACATGGATCGTGCCGCCGGTGCGGTAACCGCGCAGCTGCGCCATCTGCAGCGTCTCCACGACGACGCCCTGGCCTGCGAAGGCCGCGTCACCGTGCACGAGGATCGGCAGCCACGAGAAGGTGCCGATCGGCTTGCGGTCCTGCTTGGCACGCACGATTCCTTCGAGCACGCCGTCGACGGTCTCGAGATGCGAGGGGTTGGCTGCGAGGTAGACCGGCAGTTCCGACTCATCGTCGGCGACGAATGTGCCCTGGGTGCCGAGGTGGTACTTCACATCGCCGGAGCCGCGCTTGTTCCCTGTGGCCTGAAGACCCTCGAACTCGCGGAACACCTGTCCGTACGTCTTGCCGGCGATGTTGGTGAGCACGTTCAGCCGGCCGCGGTGGGCCATGCCGATCGCGGCGCCCTCGAGGCCGCCGGCTGCGGCGCCCTGCAGGATCTCGTCGAGCAGCGGGATCAGCGATTCGCCGCCCTCGAGTGAGAAGCGCTTCTGCCCGACGAACTTGGTCTGCAGGAAGGTCTCGAACGCCTCGGCCTCGTTGAGCTTGCGGAGGACCCGCAGCTGCTCGTCGTGACCGGGCTTCTGGTACTTGACCTCGACCTGCTCCTGGAACCAGCGTCGCTGCTCTGGGTCCTGGATGTGCATGTACTCGATGCCGAGCGTTCGGCAGTACGAGTCGCGGAGCACGCCGAGGATGTCGCGCAGCTTCATCAGTCGCTTGCCGCCGAAACCGCCGGTGACGAACTCCCGGTCGAGATCCCAGAAGGTGAGGCCGTGGCTCTCGATCTCGAGGTCGGGGTGTGAGCGCTGCACGTACTGGAGCGGATCGATGTCGGCCATCAGATGTCCGCGGACGCGGTAGGAGTTGATCAGCTCCTGCACACGGGACTGCTTGTCGACGCGCTCGGCGAGGTCGACTGCGATGTCCGCGTTCCAGCGGATCGGTGCGTACGGGATGCGGAGAGCCGCGAAGATGTCGTCGTAGAAGCCTCGCTCGCCCAGGAGCAGCTCGTGCGTCTTCTTGAGGAACTCGCCGGAACCGGCACCCTGGATGACGCGGTGGTCGTACGTGCTGGTGAGGGTGATGGTCTTGCCGATGCCGAGCTCGGCGAGCGTCTTCGCGCTCGCGCCCTGGAACTCGGCAGGGTACTCGAGTGCGCCGGCGCCGATGATGCAGCCCTGGCCCTTCATGAGCCGCGGTACGGAGTGCACGGTGCCGATGCCGCCGGGGTTCGTGAGTGAGACGGTGGTGCCGGTGAAGTCGGCAGCGGTGAGCTTGTTCGCCCGTGCGCGGGTGACGAGGTCTTCGTAGGCGGCGAGATACTCGGTGAAGGTGAGCGTGTCGGCGCGCTTGATGCTCGGCACCATGAGTGCTCGGGTGCCGTCGGGCTTGGGCAGGTCGATCGCGATGCCGAGGTTGACGTGGGCCGGTGCGACGACAGAAGGTTTGCCGTCGATCTCGGCGTAGAACACGTTCTGGCTCGGGAACTCCTTCAGCGTCTGGATCAGAGCCCAGCCTATTAGGTGCGTGAAGCTGATCTTGCCGCCGCGTGAGCGCGACATGTGGTTGTTGATGACGATGCGGTTGTCGATCATCAGCTTCGCCGGGATGGTGCGAACACTGGTCGCGGTCGGAACAGTGAGCGACTGGTCCATGTTCGCGGCGAGGCTCTTGGTCATGCCGCGAAGGGGAGTGACCTTGTCCTCGTCAGCCGACTCCTCGGCGGACTTGGCCTCGGGTTTCGGCGCCTGAGCGGGAATCGGGGCGGGAGCTGCCGGCTTCGCCGTGGTGCGCGCGACGGGCTGCGAGCCGATCACAGGGATCGGCGCGGTCACCGGGTGCTCTGCGGATGTCGTGGCGGCAGGACCCGTTGCAGGCGCTGACGCAGCGGGTGAGGGCGCGGCATCCTGCTTGTAGTTCTCCAGGATCGGCCACCACTCCTTGTCGACGGAGTTCCGATCGATCTTGAACTGTTCGTAGAGTTCGTCGACGAGCCACGAGTTGGCTCCGAAATCTCCGTCGTCCGAACCTTCGACGCCGGCCACCTGGTTCGCCACGCGCTATCGCCCTCTTTCATCGCTGAAGCTTTGTCCACGCGTGAAACGGGAGGCCCCCGGGTCAGCGCGCTCTGCCCTCCAGCCTAACGTGTTCTCACGCGTGGATACGCGAGCGCGCCTGCCCGATCTGGAGGGATGAAGCTACCGTGGAGATATGAAGTTCGTCAGCGAGCAACCTGCCGTAGATCTCACCTACTCGGACGTCTTCCTGGTGCCACGTCGTTCTGACATCACGAGCAGACTCGAGGTCGATCTCGCCCCTCGGGACGGCACTGCCGCGACGATCCCGCTGGTCGCCTCGAACATGAACTCGGTCACAGGGCCTCGGCTGGCTGCCGTGCTCGCCCGGCGCGGCGGGCTCGGGATCCTTCCGCAGGACATGCCCCTGCAGGATCTGGACGCAGCGATCCGTGACGTGAAGAGTCAGCCGGTCGCATGGGACACACCTGTGGTACTTGCGCCATCGGCATCCGTCGCCGAGGCGCTGCGTCTCATGCCGGCCACTGCTGGTCACGGCATCGTGGTCGCCGATGGCGCAGCGGGCTCGGTCATCGAGGCATCCGCTGTGCGCGGCATCCTTCCCGCCGCCAGACTCGCGACCGCCCTGCCCGACGCCCAACTGGGAGACCTGGTGCATTCCGGCACCCCGGCACTGGACGCTGAGGACGTCACGAGCGGGCGCGCGGCGTTCGACGTCATCACGGAGGCGGGAGTCGAACTCGTCACGGTCCTGCGTCACGGGCATCTGGTCGGTACCCTGAGCGCGCTCAGCGCGCTGCGTTCGACTCTCTACTCGCCTGCCGTCGACTCCGACGGCCGCCTGGCCGTCGGCGCCGCAGTCGGGATAAACGGCGACGTCGCAGCGAAGGCGAAGGCGCTCGCCGCGGCGGGCGTCGACGTGCTCGTCATCGACACCGCGCATGGTCATCAGGAAGGAATGCTGCGTGCACTGGCCACGGTCGCGGAGCTGAACCTCGGCATCCCGCTGGTCGCCGGCAACATCGTCACCGCTGACGGCGTGCACGACCTCGTGGATGCCGGCGCGTCGATCCTCAAGGTCGGAGTCGGCCCAGGGGCCATGTGCACCACCCGGATGATGACGGCCGTCGGGCGCCCGCAGTTCTCCGCCGTGCTGGAGACGGCTCAGGCCGCGCACGAGCTGGGCGTGCATGTGTGGGCGGACGGGGGAGTGCGCTATCCGCGAGACGTCGCACTCGCACTCGCCGCCGGCGCGGCATCCGTCATGATCGGCTCCTGGTTCGCCGGCACGATCGAGGCGCCGGGCCAACTGCAGGCGGACGCTGGCGGTCGCGTGTACAAGGAGTCGTGGGGCATGGCCTCGACCAAGGCGGTGCAGGCGCGGTTCGGACGCCTGGATGCGTACGAGCGCGCGCGCAAGGAGCTGTTCGCCGAGGGCATCTCCTCGTCGAAGATCTACCTCGACCCCCTGCGCCCCGGAGTGGAGGATCTGCTCGACATGATCACCTCGGGCGTTCGATCGTCGTTCACTTATGCGGGCGCGGCATCCGTACCCGAGTTCCACGACCGCGCGCTGGTCGGACGTCAGTCCGCCGCCGGGTACGAAGAGGGCAAGGCGCTGCCCGTGAGCTGGTAGAGCGCTCGCCAGCTCACAGCGAAATCAACGATGCGGTGCCCGGTGACTCTGTAGAATCGATGCACCATGGACGACCCTCCCAGTTGTAGTACATCGCCCCACTGCCGGCCCCTGCTCTTGGATGAGGAGGGGAGACACTGATGGATTACATCATGTTGGGCGTGGGGCTCCTGCTCACGGTGGGGACGGGCCTGTTCGTCGCCAGCGAGTTCGCGCTCGTCAATCTGGACCGCGCTGAGCTCGAGGCGCGGCAGGCGAAAGGCGAGACTCGGCTCGCGATCACGATCAGCGCACTGAGGCACACTTCGACGCACCTGTCATCTGCGCAGCTCGGCATCACGCTGACCACGCTGCTGACCGGGTACACGATGGAACCGGCGCTGTCGAACCTGCTGAGCCCTGTCCTCACCGGATGGGGTATCGCGGAAGGCGCAGTGCGCCCGATCGCCACCGTCGTCGCCATGTTCATCGCGACTGTGGTGTCGATGATCCTCGGCGAGCTCGTTCCGAAGAACTTCGCGCTCGCGGTGCCGCGGGCGACGGCGAAGCTCGTCGTGCCGTTCCAAGTGGCGTTCACGACGGTCTTCAAACCCGCCATCGTGCTGCTCAACGGCAGCGCCAACGGCATCCTCCGCTCGATGGGAGTCGAGCCCAAGGAAGAGCTCTCGGGCGCTCGCACGGCCGAGGAGCTCTCATCCCTGGTGCGCCGCTCCGCCCTCGCCGGCGTGCTCGAAGCAGACACCGCCAGTCTGCTCGACCGCACCCTGACCTTCTCGCGGCTCTCCGCGGACGACGTGATGACGCCGCGGCCCAGCATGCACGCCATCGCCGCGGGCGACTCGGCGGAAGACGTCATCCAGCTGGCGCGCCGCACCGGCCACAGCCGCTTTCCCGTGTACGACGATGACCTCGACGACATCACCGGTGTCGTGCATCTGAAAGCCGCCGTCTCCGTGCCCCGTGAGCGCCGTGCCGAGGTGCCGGTCGGCGCTTTGGCGACTGAGCCGCTCCGTGTCCCTGAGACCGTGCACCTGGATGTGCTGATCTCGGAGCTGCGGGCCAAGGGCTACCAGCTCGCCGTCGTCGTAGACGAGTACGGCGGCACCGCTGGTATCGTCACGCTCGAAGACCTCGTGGAGGAGATCGTCGGGGAAGTGGCGGACGAGCATGACCGCAGCCGGGCAGGCGTGGTCCGCGGCCGCGATTCCATCACCTTCCCGGGCGAGCTGCGTCCGGACGAACTGCGAAGTCGCACCGGCGTCCTCGTTCCGGAGGGAGACGTGTACGACACCGTGGGCGGCTACATCATGAGTGTGCTCGAGCGGGTTCCGGCGAACGGCGACGAGGTCACATTGGACTCTGGCGTGCTGCAGGTCGTCCGTATGGACGGCCGCCGCGTCGACCGCATCAGGTACACGCCGGTGCCGGTCGACGTCGCGAGTGAGGAGGTGACGCGATGAGCGACTGGATGGGAATCGTCTGGCTCGTGATCCTGCTCATCGCGAACGCCTTCTTCGTCGGCGCGGAGTTCGCGGTGATCTCGGCACGTCGCTCGCAGATAGAGCCGCGCGCTGAGCGGGGCTCGCGCGCGGCGAAGACCGCGCTGTTCGCCATGGAGCACGCGACCCTCATGCTCGCGACATCGCAGCTCGGCATCACGATCTGCTCGCTGCTGATCCTGAACGTCTCCGAGCCGGCGATCCACCACCTGCTCGGCATTCCGATGCACGCGCTCGGGTGGGCGGATGCGGTCGTCGACGTCGCCGGGTTCGTGATCGCTCTGCTGCTGGTGTCGTACCTGCACGTCGTCTTCGGCGAGATGGTGCCGAAGAACCTCGCCTTCTCGCTGCCGGATCGGGCGGTGCTGATCCTGGCCCCGCCGCTGGTGTGGGTCTCGAAGGTCTTCCACCCTGTCATCTGGCTGCTCAATGCCGCCGCCAACGCTGTACTGCGCCTGTTCCGCGTCGAACCCAAGAATGAGGCGGCGTCGACCTTCACGATCGACGAGGTCGCGACGATCGTCGATCAGTCGCGCCGGGAAGGCGTGCTGACGGACGCCTCAGGCACAGTGTCGAAGGCTGTCGAGTTCACCGACAAGAAGGCACGCGACGTCGCCGTGGCGCTGGGAGACCTGGTGACGCTGCCGGAGACGACGACGCCGGATGACATCGAGCGTGCGGTCGCGCGCTACGGCTTCTCCCGGTACGTGATAGTGGATCAAGAGGACGCGCCGGTCGGCTACGTGCATCTGAAGGACATCCTCCGGGCATCGGAGGGGGCGGATGCCGCGACCACCACTGCCGCGCCGATCCCCTCGAAGCGCATCCACCACATGGTGCCGGTGCAGGAGGACACCGACCTGGAGGACGCCCTCGCGGTCATGCGCCGCGCCGGGCGCCACCTGGCCAGAGTCCGCAACGTCGACGGAGAAACCACTGCCGTGCTGTTCCTCGAAGACATCTTGGAGGAGCTCGTCGGAGAGGTGCAGGACGCGACCCGACGCGTCCACGGCAGGTAGTGGCGGGCTGTCGCGGTCTCAGCGCCAGCGAGCGCGCACGTACTGCGGCGGCCAGGCGACGGTGTCGTCGAGTTCGTGCGCGGCCCGCAGACCGAAGTGCGGGTCGCGCAGCCACTCCCGGCCGGCGAAGATCGCGTCGGCGGCTCCGTCCACGAGCACCTGCTCCGCCTGTTCCGCAGCGGTGATGAGCCCGACGGCGGAGACCGGGATCCGACCGCCCTGGCGGACTGTCTCGGCCAGCGGCACCTGGTATCCAGGGTGCACGTCGATCCGCTGATGCGCCACGAGCCCGCCGCTGGAGACGTCGATGAGGTCGGCGCCGTGTTCGACTGCCCAGCCGCCGACGATCGCTGCCTCCTCGGGAGTGAAGCCACCCTCGGCATGGTCGGTGGCGGAGATCCTCACGAACATCGGGACCGCGTCGCCCGCGACCTCGCGCGTCGCATCGACGATGCGCAGCAGAAGTCGTGCGCGATTCTCGAGCGATCCGCCGTACTCGTCCGTGCGGACGTTCGACAGCGGCGAGAGGAACTGATGCAGCAGGTAGCCGTGTGCGCCGTGCAGCTCGAGCACGTCGAACCCTGCCTCCAGAGCACGCCGCGCCGCCGCACGGAAACCGTCGACGACCCGCTCGATGCCGGAAGCATCCAGGGCCGCAGGTTCGTCGAACCCCGCAAAAGCCACCGCCGACGGCGCCACGGTCGTCCAACCGCCGTCCGCGGCCGCCACGGACCCGCGTTGCTCGGCCCACGGCCACCAGGTCGAGGCCTTGCGTCCGGCGTGTGCGAGCTGGATACCGGCGAGCGCGCCGCGATCGTGGATCGCCTGCACGATCGGCGCCCACGCATCGCGCTGTGCGTCGTTCCAGATGCCGGTGTCTCGCGGTGAGATGCGCCCGTCTGCGACGACACCGGTCGCCTCGGCGATGACGAGGCCGGCGCCGCCGGAAGCGAACTGCGTCAGGTGCGTGTGGTGCCATTCCTGTACGACACCGTCGACGGCCGAGTACATGCACATGGGGGATACCCAGAGGCGGTTCGGGAAGGTGACGGAGCGGATGCTGAGTGGGGAGAAGAGAAGACTCACCCTTCGACCGTAGTGCCGCTCGAGCGCACCCGGCGCGCTAGCGTGGAGGCATGGTCGACGTCTGCGAATGGTCCAGCGCTGACACCGCACGCCTGCTGCGCATTCCTGGCGTCGACGATGACAAGTACTCGCGTGGAGTCGTGGCACTGCGCACCGGTTCGAACGCGTATCCCGGTGCGGCAGTGCTCGGTGTGGAAGCCGCCTGGCGGGCCGGTGCCGGATACGTCCGGTACGTCGGCGAGGGCCGGGCAGCGGATGCCGTGATCGCTCGCCGACCGGAGACCGTCGCCGCGCATGACATCGGCCGCACGCGCGTGGATGCCTGGGTGATCGGCTCTGGCACGGATGCCGCAGAGCGCACCCGCGAAGAGGCCGTCGCGCTGCGCGACATCCTCGCAGGCTCCGTCCCCGTCGTCGTGGACGCAGGGGCGCTGGACCTCGTACCGAACGCCGCAGCACCGCTCGTCCTCACCCCGCATGCGGGCGAGTTCGCCCGGCTGCGCGAGTTCATCGGATCGCCCACGAACGGCACACGCGACCGCGTCGGCGACCTGTCGGAGACCGCGCACGCCCTTGGCTGCACTGTGCTCCTCAAGGGTTCGACGACTCTGATCGCGGCACCCGACAGCAGCGTGTTCTCGGTCTCATCCGCCCCTGGCTGGCTGGCGACGGCAGGCGCGGGGGACGTGCTCGCCGGCGCGCTCGGCGCCCTGCTGGCGGCCGGCCCGGAGGCATCGACAGCAGAGGTCGCCGCCGCGGCAGCATGGCTGCACGGGCATGCGGCGACGCTCGCCTCCGGCGCGGTGGCGGGTTCTTCGGGTCATCCCATCGTCGCGCTCGATGTCGCCGCGGCGCTGCCAGCGGCCATCGAGGACCTGCTGTCGTGAGGCCTCGCTCGGCGGTTCTGTGGATTGCGTTCCTTGCGGTGCACGTGCTGGTCGCGTGGCAGGGCTGGGTGTATCCGAGCCAGCCGATGGGCGATGTGGTGCTCGTGTACGAGCCCTGGTCGACGTCGGCGGTGAGCGGCGGCGCGATCGTCGGGATCACTGAGGCATGGGTGTATCCGCAGCCGGCGTTGCTGCCGATGCTTCTCGTGAAGCTGCTCGCGTGGCCGCTGGTCGGATTGGTCGGGGTGTCGGGCGCGTATCTGATCGGGTGGGCGGTGCTCGTGACGGCGGCGGATGCTGTCGCCTTCGGCGTGCTGGTCGGCCGCAGAGGCACCGCTTCACGGCGTTCGGCGGGGTGGTTCTGGACCGCGGCGCTGCTGCTGCTCGGACCGATCGCCATGTACCGCATCGACGCCGTCACTGTGCCGCTGGCTGTGATCGGCGGACTCTGGTTGATCAGGCGACCTCTCGTCGCCGCGGCACTGCTCACGATCGCAGCATGGATCAAGATCTGGCCGGGAGCACTCGTGCTGGCCGCGATCGTGGCGGCCAGAGGCCGCGTGCGGATGCTGATCGCCGCTGCGGCCACGTGCGCGGTCATCGTGCTCGCATTGTTCCTCCTCGGTGCCGACGGGCATCTCCTCGGATTCCTCACCGAGCAGACCGGACGGGGCCTGCAGATCGAAGCCGTGGCCGCGACGCCGTTCCTGTGGCTGGCGCAATTCGGCGCAGCATCCATCGGCTACAGCTTCGACATCCTCACCTTCCAGATCCAGGCGGCGGGTGCGGATGTGCTGGCGGGGCTCATGACGCCGGTCATGGTGCTCGCCGTCGCGGCCGTGCTCGTGCTCGGCATCGTCAAAGTGATGCGGGGCGCATCCTTTCTCCGGCTGTTCCCGCCGCTGGCGCTCGCGCTCGTCGTCACCCTGATCGTGACGAACAAGGTCGGTTCGCCGCAGTTCCAGACCTGGCTGATCGCCCCGATGATCCTCTGGATCATCTTCGACCGCACGCGAGCGGGGGTGCCGGCGGGCGTCGTGCTCGTGCTGTGCGCCCTGACGTGCCTCATCTACCCCTTGACCTACGACGCGCTGCTTCGTGCTGAGCTGGTTCCAGTCCTGCTGCTGACCGCTCGCAATCTGCTGCTCGTCGTGCTGCTCGTCATCGGCGTACGAGCGCTGGCGCGCGTGCCGGCCGCCCGTCCTGCGCGCCGAACCTGACTCCAACCATTCAACGAGAGGAATCCTCATGCTCATCGCCTTCTCTGTCGCCCCCGGCGGCTCCGGCAACACCGACGGGTCCGTGCACGATGCGGTCGCCGCCGCCGTCAAGGTCGTCCGTGATTCTGGGCTCCCGCACCGCACGACAAGCATGTTCACCGAGATCGAAGGGCCAGACTGGGACACCGTCATGGATGTCGTCAAGCGGGCCACCGAGGCTGTCATGCCGTTCGGTTCCCGCGTCTCTCTGGTGCTGAAGGCCGATATCCGTCCCGGCTACAGCGGAGAGCTCGACGCGAAGATCGAGCGCCTTGAGGCGGCGATCGAGGAGTCCGGCGACCAGTAACATGGACGGGTGAATCCCTCGATCAATTCGAGGGGTGCGGCGAAGTGGGCGCTCCTCTCCCTCGCCATCGGCTCATTCGGCATCGGTATGACCGAGTTCGTCATGATGGGCCTGCTGCCGCAGATCGCACAGGACCTGCTGCCCGGCCTCTGGCAGACCAGCCATGAAGACGCCATAGCGCAGTCCGGCGTACTGATCTCGCTGTATGCGCTCGGTGTCGTGATCGGTGCGCCGACGATCGCGGGGCTGGTCGCGCGCTTCCCGCGTCATCGCGTCATGATCGGACTCGCGTTGGCACTGACCGTGTTCAACGCGCTCACGGTGGTGCTGCCGACCTTCGGACTCGTTGGTGCCTCCCGTCTGCTCGCCGGACTCCCGCACGGGGCGTACTTCGGCATCGGCGCGCTCGTCGCAGCCGATGTGCTGGGCCCTGGCAAGCGCGCGAAGGGCGTCGCGTTCATCCTCACTGGACTCACCATCGCGAACGTCGTCGGCGTGCCGCTCGGCACATTCCTCGGGCAGCAGTGGGGGTGGCGAAGCGCATTCATGGTCGTCACCGTCGTGTTCGCGCTGGCCACGGTCTGCATCGCGAAGTTCGTCCCGAAGCATCCTGGTGATGCCGGACGCACCCTGCGCTCTGAACTCGGCGTGTTCCGCGTGGGGCAGGTCTGGCTCACCCTCGGCATCGGAGCGATCGGGTTCGGCGGATTCTTCGCGGTGTACAGCTACATCGCCCCGCTCGTCACAGAGGTCGCCGGCTCACCGGAGTGGGCAGTGCCCATCGTGCTCGTCATCGTCGGTCTCGGTATGACGGTCGGCAACCTGCTCGGCGGATATCTGGCAGACCGCGATCTGCGCCTGACGCTGCTGATCGGAATGGCCGGTCTCGCGATCGTGCTCGGGATGCTGGCGCTGCTGTCCTTCCAGATCATCCTGCTCGCCGTATTCGCGTTCGCGGTGGGGCTGGTCTCCTCGGTGCTGAGCCCCGCGATCCAGACACGGCTCATGGATGTGGCCGGAGACAACCAGTCCATCGCCGCGGCGATGAACCACTCCGCGCTCAACATCGGCAACAGCCTCGGCGCCTTCCTCGGCGGGGTTGTGATCGCTATCGGCTGGGGCTTCACCGCGCCCGCGTGGGTGGGCGCGGTGCTCGCGATGATCGGACTCGCGATCACCGCGGTCGCCCTCCGCGCGGAACGGGTGACCGTCGCCGTCTGAGCCGGTGATCCCAGGCCTCGCGCGTATGGTGAGGGGATGGACGCGATGATGCCGGTGGGCGGGACCGTCGTGCTGCTGCGCGACTGTCAGGGTGGCGGGATCGAGACGCTGCTGATCCGTCGCCCCGACCATGGATCGTTCGCTGGTGGATGGGTCTTTCCCGGCGGCGTCGTCGAGGACGCGGACGGCGCACTCGGGAACGACGGTTCGGACGAGCAGAGAATCGCGGCGCTCGCGGCCATGCGTGAGTGCGAGGAGGAAGTCGGGGTCCGCCCTGACGGCCTCATCGCGCTGTCTTGCTGGGTGCCGCCGGTCGAGGCGCCCAAACGCGTACGGACCTGGTTCTTCCTCGCTCCTGCTCCATCCGCCGAGCTGGTCCTCGCGGCTGACGAAGTCATCGACGCACGGTGGCTGACGACTTCAGAGGCGCTCGAATTGCACGCTTCAGGGCAGCTGAGGTTGTTCCCGCCGACGTGGGTGACGTTGCAGATGCTCGCTCAGGCCTCGAGCGTCGCGGATGCTCTGGCCGCGGCATCCGTTCCCGAACTCTACGCGACACACATCGTGGCGGGTGGGGTGTTCGTCTGGGGCGGTGACGCCGAGCATCCGGAGGGCGGCGAGGGCCGGCACAGGCTGGAGACGGCCGCGCTTCCGTGGAATTACCTGCGCGACTGAATCACGCGCAGCTCTCAGGCGTCGAGCAGCCGCCGCAGGTGCGAGCCGACGGCTTCGGTCTCGATGAGGAATCCGTCGTGGCCGAAGTCGCTGGTCAGCACGACAGCCTCGTGGCCGTCGAGCGTGTTCGGGATGCTGCGTGCGATCCGATGCTGCCCATCGACGGGGAACAGCCGATCCGTGTCGATTCCGAGCACGAGAGCCTTGGCGGTGACCGCGCGCAGCGCCTCTTCGACTCCACCGCGGCCGCGGCCTACGTCGTGCGAGTTCATGGCCTCCACGAGCGTGAGGTAGCTGTTCGCGTCGAAGCGGCGGGTGAACTTGTTGCCGTGGAAGTCGAGGTACGACTCGACGGCGAAGCGTCCGCCGTGGCCGAGGGGGGAGACACCTGACTGCCAGGAGCGCTGGAAGCGCTGGTTGAGCTCGATCGGACTGCGGTAGTTGAGCAGGGCCATGCGACGGGCGAGCGCGAGGCCACGGTGCGGGCCTTCTCCATCGCTGAGGTCGTAGTACTCGCCGCCCTGGAATCGCGGGTCGATGCGGATCGCTTCGAGCTGCACGGAGTTCAGTGCGATCTGATCGGCGGTGTTGACCGGGGGAGAGGACAGCACGGCGAGACGCTCGACGCGCTCCGGATGCGTGACGGCCCACTCCAGGGCGTGCATCCCGCCCATGGATCCGCCGACGACGCCCGCCCAGCGGTCGATGCCGATGGCGTCGGCGAGACGCACCTGGGCTGCCACCTGGTCGCGCACGGTCAGGTAAGGGAAGCGCGAGGCCCACTCGTATCCATCCGGGGCTACGCTGGCGGGCCCTGTGGAGCCCTGGCAACCGCCGAGCATGTTCGGAGCGATCACGAACCAGCGGTCGGTGTCGATCGCGGCACCAGGGCCGACGATCTCCTCCCACCATCCGGCCGTCGGATGACCTGCGCCCGCCTCTCCTCGCAGGTGGCTGTCGCCCGTGAGGGCGTGCAGCACGAGGATCGCGTTGTCGCGCGTCGCGTTGAGCTCGCCCCAGGTCTCGTAGGCGATGCGGATGCTGGGAAGCTCGACACCGCTCTCAGTCTGGAAAGGTCCGGACGCGGCGAACTTGCGGTGTCCTGCCGGGTCGCCGTCGCGCCACGCGCCGGTGACGGGTGGACGTGCACGCAGCAGCCGGGTGTCCGCCTCCGTCACGCGCGCCGATGGCACGGTGTCCTCGGAGGTGCTCTGCCAGTCCATGTCCCCATTGTCGCGTGGATCCGGCCGCAGGCGGCGAAGGTTACGCGTTCGCGTTGTCACGACCCGCCGAGGCCCCCTCTCTGCGCGCCGCTGATCCAGGAGTCCCCGGCAGATTGGCGGATGATGAAGGAGGAAAGTGCCGATGGAACGCCCTATGAAATGACCGGCACGTTCCTCCCATCAACGGCGGGACGCTGAGGCGAAACTAGGCGCGAGCGGCCTCCGAGACGCGGCGGGCGGCGTCGAGAGCCTGCTCGAGGTCGGCCTTGAGGTCGTCGATGTTCTCCAGGCCCACAGACAGACGCACCAGGCCAGGCGTCACGCCGGAGGTGAGCTGCTGCTCCGGGGTCAGCTGCGAGTGCGTCGTGGATGCCGGGTGGATGACGAGCGAGCGCACGTCGCCGATGTTGGCGAGGTGGCTGAACAGGGAGAGGCTGTTCACGAACTCGCGACCCGCTTCCACCCCGCCCTTCAGTTCGAACGACAGCACGGCGCCGACGCCCTTGGGCAGGTACTCGTTCGCCTTGGCGTACCACGGCGAGGTGGGAAGGCCGGAGTAGTTGACCGAGGCGATGTCATCGCGACCGTCCAGCCACTCGGCGACCTCCTGCGCGTTCTGCACGTGACGCTCGATGCGCAGCGAGAGGGTCTCGATGCCCTGGATGAGGTTCCACGCGCTCTGCGGGGAGATCGCCGAACCGAGGTCGCGCAGCAGCTGCACGCGAGCCTTGATGATGTACGCGAGCGGGTCGCCAACCGCCGCGGTGTAGCTCGCACCGTGGTACGAGGGGTCCGGCTCGGTGAGACCGGGGAACTTGTCGACGTTCTTGGACCACTCGAAAGTGCCGCCGTCGATGATCGCACCGCCGATCGTGGTGCCGTGGCCGCCGAGGAACTTGGTGACCGAGTGGACGACGATGTCAGCGCCGTGCTCGAACGGGCGCAGCAGGAACGGCGTCGCGATCGTGTTGTCGACGATGAGCGGCACGCCGTTCTCATGTGCGATGTCGGCGACAGTGCGGATGTCGAGCACGTTGATACGCGGGTTGCCGATCGTCTCGGCGAAGAGGAGCTTGGTGTTCGGACGGATGGCGCGACGCCATTCTTCGGCGTCGTCCTGGTTCTCGACGAAGGAGACCTCGATGCCGAGCTTGGCGAGGGTGTACTTGAAGAGGTTGTACGTGCCGCCGTAGATCGAGCTGGACGCGACGAAGTGGTCTCCGGCCTCTGCGATGTTCAGCACGGCGAAAGTCGAAGCAGCCTGGCCGCTGGCGAGGACGAGAGCGCCGGTGCCACCTTCGAGCGCTGCGAGTCGCTGCTCGAGCACATCCTGCGTGGGGTTCTGGATGCGGGTGTAGATGTTGCCGAACTCGGCCAGCGCGAACAGGTTCGCTGCGTGGTCTGCGCTGTCGAAGACGTACGACGTCGTCTGGTAGATCGGTGTGGCGCGGGCCTTGGTGACGGGGTCGGGAGCGGCGCCCGAGTGGATCTGCTTGGTCTCGAAACGCCAGGTCTCAGGTGCGGACATGTGTTCCCCCTGGAACGGATTGAGGTCGGTGCGGCGGATGCCGTTGATGAGAGCGTACGCAACGGCCTCTGTGTCAACAACGTACGGGAAATGTTACGTAACATCCCGGCGCGCCCGAACCGCGATGAGAACGCGATGGGCCGAGACGAAACGTCGTACGGTGGAGGCATGGTGATGCGACGTGCAGTGGTGACAGGTGCGAGTTCGGGAATCGGGGAGGCGACCGTCCGCGACCTCCGCGCGCGCGGCTGGGAAGTCGTCGGCGTGGCGAGACGCGCGGATCGCCTGCAGACCCTGGTGGACGAGACCGGCGCATCGGCCATCGCCTGCGACCTGACGGACGAGGGTGCCGTGGCTTCGCTCCTCGCTGAACTCGAGGCATCGGGCCCGGTGCACGCCCTCGTTCAGGTCGCCGGAGGCGCGCGCGGCACAGAACGGGTGGAGGATGCGAGCGTCGCCGACTGGCAGTGGATGTACGACGTCAACGTGCTGGCCACGCAGCGTCTGGTCGCCGGGATCCTCCCGCAGCTTCGTCGCGCCGCCCAATCCGACGGTCACGCCGACGCGATCTTCGTGACGTCGACCGCTGCGCAGACCGCATACCCCGGCGGCAGCGGCTACAACGCGGCGAAGGCGGCCGAGTCGATGATCGTGAAGGTGCTGCGGCAGGAGCTCAACGGCGAGCCGATCCGGGTCGTCGAGGTGGCGCCGGGCATGGTGCACACCGAGGAGTTCACCCTCAACCGTCTCGGCGGCGACAGCCTCGCAGCCGAAGCCGTCTACGCGGGAGTGGAGAAGCCGCTGACCGCGCACGATGTCGCCGATGTGATCGGATATGCCCTCGACGCGCCAGGGCACGTGAACCTCGACCTGATCACGATGCGTCCGGTCGCACAGTCCGCGCAGCACCTGCTGGCACGCGGACCGCTGCGCGTGCGCGGTGGCGAGGACTGAGTACGGATGCCGGGACGCTCACTTGCGCAGTTGGCGGATGAGGGCCTGATCGACCAGGGCTGGGCCGCAGCATTGGCACCGGTCGCTGACGTCATCGGCAGCCTCGGCGAGCGACTGCGGGTCGAGCAGGCAGAGGGTCGTGGGTACCTTCCCGCCGGGGATCACGTGCTGCGAGCGTTCCAACGACCGCTCGCTGATGTGCGGGTGCTGATCACCGGACAGGATCCGTACCCGACACCGGGTCATCCGATCGGCCTGTCGTTCGCCATCGACCGACACGTGCGTCCATTGCCGCGAAGCCTTTCCAACATCTACCGGGAGCGCGAGAGCGATCTCGGCATCCCGCCGGCGCCGCACGGCGATCTGACGGCGTGGAGCGACCAGGGTGTGCTGCTGCTGAACCGCGTGCTGACCGTCACCCCCGGCGCGCCGGCATCACACCGCGGCTGGGGCTGGGAGAAGGTCACCGAGCTCGCGATCAGGACGCTGGTCGCGCGTGCACAGCCGCTGGCGGCGATCCTGTGGGGGAAGGAAGCCGCGAACCTGCAGCCGATGCTCGGCGGCACCCCTGTGGTCGCCTCCGCGCATCCATCGCCCCTGTCGGCTCATCGCGGCTTCTTCGGCTCCCGACCCTTCTCCCGGGTCAATGCCCTGCTCGAGCAACAGGGCGCTGACCCGGTGGACTGGCGCGTCGACGGCGAACTATAAGCTGGGCGCATGCAGTTCGAACCCGGCGACCGACGTCGTCGACTGCCGCGTCATCTGCGTGATCCTGAGCCCGACCCCGGGACATTCTCGTTCACGATCCGGCCTGCCACGCTGCGCGACCTCCCCGACGTGCGTGAGATCTACAACCACTACGTCGCGAACTCTGTCGTGACCTTCGACGAGAAGCGCAGCACGCACCGTTACTGGCGTGAGAAGTTCACGATGCTGGCGAAGCTCGGCCTGCCGTTCCTCGTCGCGGTGACACCGTCGAACCAGGTGATCGGATACGCCCTCGTCCAGCCATGGGCGACCAAGTCGGCGTACCGCTACACGGTGGAGGATTCGATCTACCTCGGCCCCGGTGCGGGCGGCAAAGGGCTCGGCTCCGCATTGTTGCAGGCGCTCATCGCCGCGTGCGAGAAGATCGGGTTGCGTGAGATCGTTGCGGTGATAAGCGACAGCGGCGCCGAACCGTCGATCAGGCTGCACAACAGGTTCGGCTTCGTCGAGGTCGGGCGGATGGGGCGGGTCGGCTTCAAATTCGGCCGCTCGCTCGGAACGGTCTATCTGCAGAAGTCGCTCACGCCGAAGAATCGTCGCGGGCTGTTCCGTCACCGATGACGGGGATCGCGGCCAGCAGGCGTCTGGTGTAATCCTGCTGCGGGTTCAGCAGCACATCCTGCGTCGCGCCGTGTTCGACGATGCGGCCGTCCTTCATCACCGCGACCGTGTCGCACAGGTTCTGCACCACGCCGATGTCGTGCGAGACCAGGATGAGCGTGAGATCCTCGGTCTGCAGAAGCCCGTGGAGAAGCTCGAGGATCTGCGCCCGCACAGTGACGTCGAGGGCGGACAGTGGTTCGTCGCCCACGAGGATGCGCGGCCGATGCGCGATCGCACGCGCCAGCGCGACGCGCTGGCGCTGACCACCGGAGAACTCGTGCGGATAGCGGTCGGCCATCTCGGGCTCCAGACCCACCTGGGCGAGCACTTCGCGCACACGCGCTCGATGGTCGCCTTCGATTCCCAGTGCCCACAGCGGTTCGGCGATGATCTGCCCCGCGCTCATCCGCGGGTCTAGTGAGGCATAGGGGTCCTGGAACACCAGCCCGGTCTGGCGCCGGAGCCAGTGCAGCGAGCGTGCGGAACCCGTCGCATCCACCGTCTTCTCGTCGATCGAGACGGTGCCCGACGTCGGACGATCGAGCCCCAGCAGCAAACGGACCAGTGTGGACTTGCCCGAACCGGATTCGCCGATGAGACCGATGGCTTCACCGGCTTCGACGTCGAGATCCGTCGGATGCAGGGCGGTCTGAGTTCCGGCGCGCTCGAACATCGTCCGTTTCGGAACAGGGAAGTCGCGCGCGAGGCCGCGCGCCGAGATCAGGCTCATCGGTCACCGCCCTCCGGGCGCCAGAGCGTCGCGGTGGCATCGCGCAGCAGCCCCTGAGTGATCGGCGATGAGGGTGCGGTGAGCAGCGTCGAGACCGGCGCGGCCTCGATGGCGCGGCCCCGCTCGAGCACCACGCCGTGCGTCGCGACCTGAGCGAGGACGGCGAGGTCGTGGGTGATGAACATCAGCGACATCCCCTGCTCCTCGACGAGTGAGAGCAGCAGCCGCAGAATCTCCGCCTGGATCGTCACATCCAGAGCGGTGGTGGGCTCATCGGCGATGAGCAGCCGCGGCCTGCAGGCGAGTGCCATCGCGATCGCGACGCGTTGACGCTGGCCACCCGAGAGCTGGTGCGGATACTTCTGCACGATGGTCTCCGGGTCCGGCAGATGCACGCGCGCCGCCTCAGCGATGGCGCGTTCGCGGGCCTCGCGTTTCCCGGCTCCGGTGTGGATCCGCACGGATTCCGCGATCTGGCGTCCGACGGTGCGGATCGGGTTGAGCGCTGTTCGCGGCTCCTGGAAGACGATCCCGATGTCGTCGCCGCGGAATCGGGCGAGCTCGCGGTCCGGCATCCCGAGCAGCTCGGTGTCATCCCAGCGGACGCTTCCACTCGCCTTCGCCCCGTCCGGCAGCAGCCCGAGGATGGCGAGCGCCGTGAGAGATTTTCCGGAGCCGGATTCGCCGATCAAACCGAGACGCGCGCCATCCGGCAAGTCGAAGGAGATGCCGTCGATGATACGACGCCCGTCGATGTCGACGACGAGGTCCTTGACGGAGAGGCTCATGCGACCACTTCCGGCGTGTGCAGTTCCGCGCTGCGGTGACGCAGCGTCGGATCGGTTGCCTCGCGCACCGCGTCGCCGAGCAGGTTGAGGGCGAGCACGGTGATGGTGATGGCGAGACCCGGCCAGAGCACCGAGAGGGGATGGATGCTGATGTACCGCTGCAGATCGGCGAGCAGGATGCCCCAGGACGGCTCGACGACCGACGCGCCGAAGCCGAGGTAGGACAGACCGGCCTCGGCGAGGACCGCGACCGCCATCGACCACGACAGCTGGACGATGAACACCGGCGCGACGTTCGGCAGCAGGTGCCGCAGAAGGTTCTGAGACGCCGTCAGGCCCGCCGCTCTGCCGGCGAGGACGAAGTCGCTCTGCTGCACGCGTCGCAGTTCCGGGCGGGTGACGCGGGCGATGTTGACACCGAATCCGATGCCGACCGCCCAGATCACGACCCACAGCGATCCGCCCCAGACCGAGGAGATCATCATGGCGATGATCAGCACGGGGAACGCGATCAGGATGTCGACGAGCACGGCGATGGTCTCGCGCATCCACCGCACGGTGAGTGCGCCGAGTGCCGCGAGGGCGATCCCGACCACGGTTGCGACGATTCCGGCCCCGACGCTCACGAAGACGGTCGTGCGTGTCCCTGCCATGACGAGGCTGAGGATGTCGCGGCCGGTGTTGTCCGTGCCGAGCAGGTGCGGCCAGCTGGGGGCAGCCCAACGATCGCGCACATCGGCGTCGAGCGGATCGAACGGCGTCCAGAAGACCGAGACGAGCGCGACGAGCGCGATCACGATCACGGTGATCAGACCGAAGCGTCCCGTGGTGCTCTTCCACAGATCTCGCAGCCAGTGCGGCATCAGGCGGCCTCTCGCTGGCGCGGGTCGACGAAGTGGTGGATCAGGTCGACGATGAAGCCGATCACCAGCACCAGACCCGTGAGCACGAGCAGCTCGCTCTGCACCTTGATCAGATCGCGCGTGCCGACATCGGCCACCAGCATCCGTCCGATCCCCGGAAGGGTGAACAGCTGCTCGATGACGACAGAGCCGACGATGATGCCTGCCACCTGCAGACCGAGGACGGTCACGATCGACAGGCCGACGGCCGGGATGCCGTGCTGCACGAGCGCCCTGTTGCGGCTGAGTCCCTTGGCGGCGGCGGTGCGGACGAAGTCCTGCCCTCTCGCCTGGAGAGTGGCGCTGCGGACGAAGCGCAGCAGCATGGCGCCCTCGACGATGCCGATCGTGAGCGCGGGCAGGATGAGTGCTCGCAGCGCCTGCCAGGGGTGCTCCCACCCGCCGCGGGGGAAGCCCTGAGCCGGAAGCCATCCCAGCCATACGGCGAAAACGACGATCAGCATCATGCCCGCCCAGATCACCGGCACGGCGGCGAGAGCCTGCGCGCTGACACTGAGTGCGGTACCCGATGCACGGCCGCGCCACAGCGCGGAGAGGATGCCGAACGGTACGGCGATCAGCAGCGCGATGGCCAGAGCCATCACTCCCAGCGGCACGGTCACCTGCGCCTTCTCGGCGAGCTCGGCTCCGACGGATGCGCCGCTGAGCTGAGATGTGCCGAGGTCTCCGGTGAGCACGCCGCCGATCCATTCGCCGTACTGCACGTTCAGCGGGCGATTGAACCCGAGCGACTCCCGCAGCGCTTCCACTGTGGCGGGGGAGGCCTGAGTGCCGGCGATGAGTTGGGCGACGTCGCCGGGGAAGACCCGCAGCGTGAGGAAGATCAGCACGCTCGACACGAGGAGCCCTGCGATCAGCAGGACCCCTCGTGTCAGCGTGTAGCGGATCACGCCGTGGCTACTCGGCGGCCTTGGTGACGCCGGCGAGGTTGATGCGCGAGTTGATCGAGTCCTCGGGGAAGCCGACGACCAGAGGGCTCACGGCAGTGATGGTGGCGCCGTTGTACAGCCAGTCCGCGGCGTGATCTTCTGACACGAGGCGCGCAGCCTCAGCGAGGAGCTCGGCGGAAGCATCTTCGTCGACCTCGGCGAGTGCCTCGGCATAGAGCGACTGCACCTCAGGATTGTCGTAATTGAAGTAGTACTCCGCATTGGCGAAGTTGCCGAAGTCTCGAGGCTCGACATGCAGCACGAAGCTCAGTTCGTAGTCCTTGTTCGTGTACACATCATCGAGCCAGGTCGGGAACTCCACTGCGTCGACCTTGAGCGTGACGCCGACCTTGGCGAAGTCCGAGACGAGCACCTGCGGCACGGTGGTGCCGTAGAACGACGGAATCGTGAGGGTCAGGTCGAGATCCTCCTGGCCTGCCTCCGCGAGGAGTTCCTCTGCACGCGCGGGGTCGTAGGCGGCGACATCCGAGAGATCCTCGAACCCGGGATCGAGCTCGGGAATCGGGCCGTAGAGTGTCTCTCCGGCGCCGACCGCCTCGACGAGCCCCTCATGGTCGATCGCGATTCGCAGCGCCTCACGCACTCGTGCGTCATCGAGCGGAGCCTTCGTGTTGTTGAATGCGAGTGTCGCCTTGTCGGTGGTGCGGCCGGTCGTGAGGGCGAAATCGCCCGACTCCTCCACCTGCGGTGCGAGATTCGGGTCGACTGCGGTCAGCACATCGAGGCTGCCGTCGAGCGCGGCATTGACACCTGCGGTGAAGTCGGGGATGTACTCGAACACCACTTCGGCGAGGCTGGCCGGCTCGCCCCAGTAGGCGTCATAGCGTGCGAACGTGATGGTGCTTCCCTTGCTCCACTTCTCGAGTGTGAACGGGCCTGTGCCGTTCTCCGCGGTCTGGAGATCGGTCGTGTCGCCGGTCTGGAACACGAGGCCGGCGGGGCCGGTGAGGGTGAACAGGAAGTTCTGATTCGGCTCGGTGAGAGTGATCACGACGGTGGACGCGTCGGGTGCCGTGATTGACGCGACGTTCGCGAACTCTGCGTTGCCCTGCAGTGTCGCGTCGGTGCGCACCGCCTCGTAGGATGCGACGACATCGGCCGATGTGAGTGCGGTGCCGCTGTGGAAGGTGACGTCGGGATTCAGCGTGAACGTGTAGGTCAGGCCGTCTGCTGAGACCTCGTACTCCGAGGCGAGACGGGGCTCGATCTCGTTCTCCTGGTTGCGGGTGACGAGTCCTTCATAGATGTTGTCGACGAGGATCTGCTCGATCGCCGCGCCACTGGTGTGGCGGATGTCGAGGTTGCTCGGCTCGAGGACGAGACCGACGGTGAGGGTCGCGTTCAGATCGGGCTCACCGGTCGAGGTCTCCACTGGCTCAGGTGACCCGGCGCAGGCGCTCAGGATGACAGCGGTCGCAGCGAGTGCGGACAGGACGGCGAGGCGTCTTTTTCGTCGGAACATGGAGTTGAGGAATCCTCTCGGTGCGGCAGATGCTGTGTGCCGATGCAATAGAGCGTAGAGCGGGGCGGTCAGAGGGGTGAGAACAGCGGAATGCGGTGACACATTCCTCAGGCTGGCGAGTGAGCCACAGCGCGGATCAGATCCGCGAGCTCGAGGGGAGCAGTCTCCTGCACGTTGTGTGAGGCGTCGACGGCGATCACGTGGGCAGCGGGCACACGTCGCAGCATCTCATCTCCGTCGGCCTCGCTGACGAAGCCCGAGGTTGCGCGCACGAGGGTGATCGGGGCCGCGGCATTGGTCAGGTCGTCCCAGCCGGTCGCGTCCAGGATCGGTGCTGCTGCGCCATCGGGTGCGGTCGAGGAGGCGCCTGCCGGTGCCATCGCCTGGGCCGCGAGATGGGCGAAGTGATGCTTCCACTCTACGCGGCCGTCGGCGCGGATGCGTGAGTTGAAGAACACACCGCGCTCGGTGTCAGCGCGCGAGCCGCCGAGGCCGAACGACATGGCCCGATCGACCAGTTCGTCGCGGGAGGCGAAATCGGTCGGCCCGGCGTAGAACTCGCGAAGAGCGGCCGGCCCTGCGGAGGTGTCGATTCCGGGGGTGATGTCGACGGTGATCAGCTCGCGGACCAGATCGGGACGAGCGGATGCCACGGCCGCGGCCGTCAGCCCGCCGAGGGACTGCCCCACGAGGACCTGCGGCTCGACGGTCCAGTTCTCGAGAGCGAAGATGACGTCCCCGGCGAGGACGCGTGGCGAATAGTCGAGATCGGCTCGCCAGCTGGAATCGCCGTGCCCTGCCAGATCGATCAGCAGCGCCGGCTGCTGAAGCAACAGCGCCGTCGTATCCCACGTGTGCGCGTTGAGCCCTGCTCCGTGCAGCAGAGTGACCACGGGTGGCGCGTCGCCGAAGCGGAGGGCGCTGAGCTCGCGTCCGTCAGCGAGGCGGAGAACCACGCGTTCGACGGGAGGTACAGGCACGTTCAGCGCCTGCGCCTGATGCGGAAGATAGCTGAACTCACTGGTCTCTGTCGCCACGACCATATTCTGCCCCCAGTCCATGCTCGCGCGAAATGCGAGAGCATTACGACAAGTGATTCAGTGATAACGCTTCTCGTTTCGCACTATTCAGTATGTCTGAAACGCACTATCTGCATAGCTCACCTCTCGACGACGTGTCGAGGTCCGCACGTATCATTGAAGTATGAGCGAGAAACGAGTGCACCTTTCGAAGACGGAACCGACCGCCTACAAGGCTCTGGATGCATTCTCTCGCACGGTGGGTGAGATATGTGCGGCCAACGGCATCGATGATCGTCTCAAAGAGATCGTCATGATCCACTGCTCGCAGTTGAACGGCTGCGCATACTGCACGCGGATCCACTTCGACCGGGCGTCGTCCGCCGGTATCGACGCCGACACGCTCCTGCAGATTCCGACCTGGCGCGAGAGCGGCGTGTTCTCCGACCGCGAGCGTGCGGCGCTGGAGCTCGCGGAGTCGCTCACCTTCATCCATGACGGTGGAATTCCCGACGACGTGTACGACCGCGTCGGAAGCGTGTTCACTGAGAAGGAGTATGCAGCGCTGAGTTGGGCATGCGTGTCGATCAACGCCTTCAACCGGATCGTCGTGGCGGGCCGGTATCCCGTTCCGCCCCGCGCTGCCGTACAGGCGTCGGCGTGAGCCTGATCCGTCTCGACGGCGTCTTCAACGTCCGTGACGTCGGCGGCATCCCAGCGGGAGGCGGGGCGATCCGCGAAGGGCGGTTGCTCAGGTCGGGCAACCTGGTGGCCGCCACTCCTGCAGCGGTCGCCGAACTCGAGCGGCGCGTCTCCCACATCGTCGATCTTCGTGACGATCAGGAGGTCGCGAGCGCGCCGTCGGCGACGACCGAGATCGCTACGACGCATCTTCCGCTCTTCCTCGGCTCCGTCGCGTCGTTCTTCGAAGACGACATGAGTCTCGACGAGATGTATCTCCAACTGCTCGCGGAGAGTGGCGAACGGCTGGTCGACGCCATCCGCATCATCGCTCGTGGTGAGCCGACACTCGTGCACTGCACGGTCGGGAAGGATCGCACCGGCGTGACGATCGCTCTCGCGCTCTCGGCCGTGGGCGCAGATCGCGAGGCGATCATCACCGACTATGCGCTGACGGCGTCGATGCTGCCGCCAGAGCGCAACCGCAGGATCATCGCCTTCCTCGAAGTGCAGCATCCGGAGGCGAAGCACGCTGTGGCGCTGGCCACGCAGTCGCCTGCTGATGTGATGCGGCGGCTTCTCGACGAGGTGGATGCTCGTTGGGGATCGGCTGCGGGATACCTCGAGGCGAACGGGATGACGGATGCCGAGCTGGAGGCATTGCGGCGGGCTTTGGTGGACGGCTCAGCCGTGCATAGGTAAGGCAACCCTTCTTTGGTGCTAACATGGAGGAATCATGACGACCTCCATCGAAGTTCGCACAGGGCGGGCTCGTCGCCGCGCAGAGCGACTGAGCGCGCACTATCTGGTGACGGCCGACGAGAACTCGCTGGCAGAGCTCGAAGCGTTCCTCGTGACGCTTCCGCTGTGTGCATCCGGGCGCATCTTCATCGAAGTGCCTGACGCGAGCGGCGTCGGCGTCGTCGATGCCCCTGCTCGCATGACGGTGACCTGGCTCACGCGTTCGTCCCGCTCTGGGGCGCCGGGCAGCGGACGATCCTGCGCTCCGGGTGAGGCCATCGCACGTGCGACGTGCGCCTGGGCGGATGAAATGCTGTGCGACGGCGAGAATCCGACGCACGTGACCCTGCTCGGCGGCTACCTCGGCACTGCCGACATCGTCGAGCACCTCACGAGTGCACTCGGCATCCCCGCGTCCATGATCCACGCTCCGGAGCGCTTCGGACTGCTTCCGCTCGAGCGCTGACGCGTCAGACCGGTTCTGGACGGTTCCGCGAGCGCCGCACGTAGTTGCCGTCTTCCAATCCTGCTTCGATCTCGAAGCGGTTGCGCATGGGATCACGGCCGGCGAACAGATACAGCACCGGCATCAGAAACCCGTAGCGAAGCCACTGCGCCTTGTGCACCGCTTCGTGTCGCAGGATGGCGTCGCTCGGGCGTGCATCGCCGGTCAGGAAGCAA
Organism: Microbacterium sp. AK031; assembly: GCF_024807145.1. GTDB lineage: Bacteria > Actinomycetota > Actinomycetes > Actinomycetales > Microbacteriaceae > Microbacterium. The sequence goes on from NZ_JANUCA010000001.1 coordinate 491,227, forward strand.
CCGCCGACGCACACGCCGCCACGATTGAACGTCCACTTCGGCATGCCTTGGAAGACCCAGAGGCCGCCGCGTCGTTCGACCGGTCCTGTGCTCCAGAGCGATCCCCAGGTCCAACCGACAGCTGTTCCCCAGGCGTAGCCGAGGCGGCTGATAGGGGAGCGCAACAGGAACGCGGGGATGCGGCGGTCGAAGCGCCGTCCTCGCGCGAGGATCGCATCCGCACTCCTGCGCCAGTCCTCACTCACGCGACAGCGCCGACGAGACGGAGGATCGCACCCAGGTCTTCCGCGGCATGGCCGGCCGACCGCGGCGCGAAGCCGGCGATGGTCGCGCCCGCGAGAGGCACCCGCGTGCGAAGTGCGCGGATCGCCGCGGTGAGCGCGCTCGTGCTGGCCCCGAAGGGAGCGGCCGACGAGACTCCTGCGAGCTCGGCCGGGTCGAGCACGTCCACATCGATGTGCACCCAGACGCGGCTCGCGCCGGTCGCAGCGACGGCGTCGGCCAGAGCATCCGCATCGTCGAGATCGTCCACGGAAAGCTGTGACAGCCCTGCGAGGGACTCTTCTTCTTCGTCGTCGACGACACGAGCGCCGACTGTCACGATGCGATCGCGCGGAATGCCGGGGGACAGTGCGAGCTCAGGTTCTCCTTCGCCGAGCACCGCGCGCAGCGCCATTCCGGAGAAAGCGCCGGAGGGCGAGGTGTCCGGCGTGTGCAGATCCGGGTGCGCATCGCACCAGACGACGGCGAGGTCTTCGCGGTCGATCGCTTCCAGCGCTGCGACCGTCACGCTGCAGTCGCCGCCGATGAGAACCGTGTCAGCTGTGATCTCCGTGGCGATCAGCTCTCGAACCCGCCGGAGCGAGCTCAGTCGATGCACGCGGGTGCCCAGAGAATCGCCGGCTTCCAGAGGAACGTCGAGCACCGTCGTCGCCTTGCGTGGAAGGTCGCCGGAGATGGCGGATGCGCCGTCGACGAGGAGCATCGCCCGAGGAGCAGGGGAGCCCTGCCACTGCGGTGCCACGAGGAATCTGGCCACGAGGACCTCCAGAGGTGAATGGGGATGCCCCGGGCGCGACGGCCCGGGGCATCAGGAGTCTCAGGACTCGAGCTGCGACTGTCGCGCGCCGGACTTCAGCTCGGCGAGCCGAGCCTCCACCTCAGTGAGCTCGCCGAGATCGTCCAGGCTCTCGAACTGCGCATCCAGGCTGGAAGCTGCAAGTTCGACCTTGCCCTGGGCCAGCGCCTCCTGGCGGCGGACCTTGTCCTCGAAACGACCGAGTTCGCTGGTCGGGTCGAGGACGTTGATCGAGGACACCGCGTCCTGCACCTTGGTCTGTGCCTCTGCGACCTTGGCGCGGGCGAGCAGTTCGCTGCGCTTGTTCTTCAGCTCGCCGAGCTTGTCCTTCATACCGTTCAGGCCGCTCTTGAGCTTGTCGACCACTTCGGTCTGCGCGGCGATGGTCGGCTCTACGCCGGTCGCCTCGCGCTCTGCACCGATCTGACGCTGCAGCGCGATCTTCGCGAGGCTGTCGAATTTGTCCGCGTCGGCGGCGTCTCCTGCCGAGCGCAGTTCGTCGGCCTTGCGGCTCGCGGCGATGGCCTTGTTGCCCCAGTCCTTCGCGGACTGGATGTCTTCTTCATGGTCGCGCTCGAGAAGCCGCAGGTTCCCGATCGTCTCGGCGATGGCCGCCTCTGCGTCTGCGACATTGTTGGTGTAGTCGCGGACGAGCTGGTCGATCATCTTCTGCGGGTCTTCGGCAGAATCGATCATCGCATTGACGTTGGCTTTCACCAGGGTGGAGATGCGACCGAAGATGGACTGCTTGGTCATGATGTTTCCTTTCGGTTGAGACGGAGTGGTCTGGGGTCGGTTACGTCGTGAGAACAGGGGAGCGATGTTAGAAGCGCCCCCCTCGTGAGCGCCCGCCGCTGCGGGATCCGCCGCTGCGCGAGCCGCCGAAGCTCGACGGGCGGCTGCTGCGGCTGCTGCCGCTGGAGCGCCAGCTGCTGCTCCCACCGCTCCACCCGCCCCCACTGCTGCGGTTCGAGCCGCCGCCGCTGATCAGGCCGCCGAGGATGCCGCCGAGGATGTCGCCGCCCAGATCGCTGCCACGGTTGTAGCCGCCGCCGCTCCACCCGCCGCCTCCCCAGCCGCCACTGTTGAAAGAGGAGACCTCGCTCTGTGCATACGAGATCGCTTCACCGGCGAGGGCCGCAGCGCGGGTCGCGCGTTCGGTGGCCAACGCCGGATCCGTAGTCTGGGCCGCCACAGCCTCTGAGTATGCCGCGTTCGCCTCCGCGAGCCGGGTGCGGGCCGTTGCGCCGATCGCACCGCGGCGCGTCGAGATGAAGTCGTTGGCTGCGGAGATCTGTGCCTGAGCCTGAGCCAGCCTCTGCTGCAGCATCCGTTGTGTGCGCTGTGCGAGTGCGGATGCTTCACGGGCCTGTCCGAGCGCGGCGTCGATCTGCGTGTTCGCCGAGTCGAGGGTCTCGAGCACCTTCTGAGGGTTGCGCTGGGCCGCCTGCAGGTTCTCCTGCGCGCTGTCGATGTTCGTCCTGGTGCGTGCGATGAGCGGCGCCAGCTGCGCCTGCGAGTCGGGCATCGCCGCCGCTGCGGCGAGATCAGCCTCGAGATCGGCGATGAGCGCACGTGCCTGTTCTTCCACAGCCGCCAGGTTGGCGCCGAGATGCGTCACTGCGGCGATGAGCTCTTCGCTCTGCTGGACAGCGGCTTCTGCGGTGCGGATGGCGAAGGCCGCTTCGCCGTTCTTGCCGGCGGCGATGAGCTGAGCAGCCGCGGCCATCTCGGAATCGGCGAGCGACAGCCGCTGCTGCGCCTGTGCGGGGTTCTCCGCGACGGTCGCGAGAGCTGCCGCGTCGTAGTTCTGCGAGAGGGCGGCCATAGCCACCGGGGCAGCGGCGAGCGCCTGCCCGGCCGCTGCACGACGGGCCGTGAGCCGCTCGAGAGCCTGGGGCGCCTGCGCTTCGAGCTTGCGCAGTTCTTCGAAGGCTTCGACATTCTCGTCGAGCAGATCGTCTGCCGCATCGCACAACTGGATGATCTGGATATGCCAGGCGCGGCGTTGCTCGGCGGTGTCAGGCACTTCGTCGTCGATCTGCTGCTTCAGTGCGAATGCCTCCGCGATCTTCGCCTGTGCGGCATCGACGACCTGTGTGAACGCCGCGGTCGAATCCTCGCCGTACTGGGCGACCGCGAAGCCGACCTCCTGGCGACTCGATGTGATCGCATCGTCGGCCTGCACGAGGGCGCTGCCGGCTTGCGTCGCCAGGTCTTCGTCGCTCACAGCGGCGTATGGATCGTTCGGATCTGGGGCTGTCGGGCGCGCAGCATCCCGCTTCGTCCTGCGCGATCGGACGATCAGCACGATGACGACGATCACGATCGCCACCACGACGAGTGCGATGAGGATTCCGAGGAATCCGCCCGCGTCGCCGGACTGACCGGGCAAGGCGTCTGCGGCCGCTATGACGGCGCCGTCCCAGTCGCCTGCGCGCAGAGGTGCCTCCATGGCCTCAAGGATGCTGTCGAGCTGAGCGTCGCTGAGTGACGCATTGTCATCGACAGAGATCGTGTATTGGCTCGAGTCCACTGCGATGGCGATGAGGTACTGCTCTACGCCAAGACCGTTGTCGATCGCTGTCTCGTCGGCCCAGGTGCTACTGGAGGAGGGATCCGTGAACTCATCGACGAACACCACGTAGAGGTCGCGGTCGCCCGCGTTGGAGAGTTCAGACAGGCGCGCGTTGGCCGAATCCAGCTCGCCGGATGTCAGCACGCCGGCCTCATCGGTCACGAATTCGGAGCTCAGCGTCACCGGGGGCGTCGCGACTGCGACCGATCCGACCCACCCCGAAGCGAACATCGCCACGATCAACCCCAGCATGACCGTCATACGAGTCCGCATTGTGCTCCCTCCGGGGCTGCTCGCTGCCCCATGCGCATCGAGTCTATTCACTACCGGCGACCGACGATAGCGACTCTAGGGAAAGAGTCTGTGTCGCCGCCGGGAAGCAACGTGACGGCACATACGCTGGAAGGCATGGACGACAGGTACGGCTCGGATGTGCTCGCGAACGGATGGCGAAACCGCGGAGCCAAGCAGGTTCCGGACGTCGCCGCCGAGCATGACCTCGTGGTCGAGGTGGCTCAGGACGGCTTCTGCGGAGCAGTGACACGAGTTCAGGGCGGCAACGTCGAGCTCGAGGACTTCCATGGCCGCAAGCGTCTGTTCCCTCTCGGCGGCGGGTTCCTGATCGACGGAGAACCAGTGCGCCTCACTCCACCGGCTCCGTCGAAGCAGGCGCTGAAGCGCACAGCATCCGGATCCTTCGCGGTCGCCGACCAGCGCGCGCGCGTCGCGCTGCCCAGCCGCATTCTGGTCGAAGGCAAGCACGACGCCGAACTCGTGGAGAAGGTATGGGGCGCGGATCTGCGGGTCGAGGGCGTGGCCGTCGAGTTCCTGCAGGGTCTCGACAAGCTCGAAGAGATGCTGGCCGATGAGCCCCCGAGCGCCACACGACGCTACGGCGTGCTGGTCGATCATCTTGTGCCGGGGTCCAAGGAATCACGGATCGCGGATGCGATCATGCGCGGACCGCATGGCCGGCACCTGAAGATCGTCGGGCACCCGTTCATCGATGTCTGGCAGTGCGTGACGCCGAAGACGCTGGGCATCTCCCGCTGGCCAGAGATTCCACGCGGCACGGATTGGAAGACGGGCATCTGTCGCTCGTTCGGCTGGCCGCACGAGGCGCAGGGTGACACGGGTCGCGCCTGGCAGCACATCCTGAGCAAAGTGCACACGTACCGCGATCTCGAGCCGGCGCTGCTCGGCCGGGTCGAGGAGCTGATCGACTTCGTCACCGAGCCCGCCGGGCGCTGAGACACGCAGGCCCGCCGGTTAAGATCGAGGTATGCCCGAAACCCCCGTCTTCCGTGAAGAACCGGTCTCGTTCGTGCGCCGGAGCGGGAGGATGTCGGACGCACAGGATCGTGCCTTCGATGAGCTCGCCCCGCAGTATCTGCTGGATGTCCCGCGTGGCATCGCCTCCACGAGCGTGCACGCCGATGCACGCATGGATCCGGTGGCCGAATACGGCCGCGACGCGCGCCTGTTCGTCGAGATCGGGTCAGGGCAGGGGCACGCGATCATCTCCGCGGCCGTCTCACGGCCGGACGACGACTTCCTCGCGATCGAGGTGTTCCGAGCCGGACTCGCCCGCACGATGCTCGACGCGGACAAGGTCGGGGTTCGCAATCTTCGACTCGTCGAGGCCAATGCCCCTGAGATCCTCGCTTCCTACCTGCCGGAGGGCTCGGCATCCGAGGTCTGGATCTTCTTTCCGGACCCCTGGCACAAGAAGCGCCACACCAAGCGGCGGCTGGTGCGTGCGGGCTTCGGCGACGCTGCCGCACGCGCGTTGGAGGACGGCGGCCTGCTCCGGCTCGCGACGGACTGGGAGGACTACGCGCTGCAGATGCGCGAAGTGCTGGATGCCGAGCCGGAGTTCGAGCGTGCGTTCGAGGGCGAATGGGCCGAACGCTTCGACGGACGGGTCATGACGGCGTTCGAACGGAAGGGCATCGCCAAGGGACGCGACATCCGCGAACTCCTGTATCGACGTAAGACGCGCGCATGACGCGTACCGCGGTCGCCTGGGCGCCATCGGTGGTCCCGGCGCTGCTCGTCTGCCTCGCGGCTCCGGCATTCTTCGTCGCGGAGTGGACCTGGCTGGGCTGGGCGCTGCTCGCGGCCGGCGTCGGCACGGCCTGGTTGATCGAGCGAGGAGCGGTGACGGCATCCGCCCCTTCGCTTACTCGCGATCTCTCGCTGATCGCGCTCGGACTGCTCATCGTCAGCGTGATCCCGCTCGCTGCCGAGCTCGACAACATGGCGATGCTGCGATTCACACTCGCCCTCGGGGGTGCAGTGGCAGTGCCGTATGCGATCTCGCGGTTCGTCTTTCGCGACAGGGCGATCAGCTTCCCATGGCGTACGCATCGTCGGTGGGGACGGCTGCAGTGGGGATGGCTCATCGCCGTGCTCGTCCTCGGCTGGCTGATCCTGCCGTTCTACTTCATCACCAGCGGCGTATATCTGAACTGGCCGGTCGTCGACAGCCCGGAGTTGATCGCGCGGCTCTTCGTCGGCGTCGGTGCGGTGGGGATCTGGGATGAATTGTTCTTCATCTGCACGGTCTTCGCATTGTTGCGAAGGCACTTCCCCGATGCGCTCGCGAACGTGCTGCAGATGATCGTGTTCGTGTCGTTCCTGTGGGAGCTCGGGTACCGCGAGTGGGGGCCGGTGCTGACCATTCCGTTCGCACTGCTGCAGGGGTACATCTTCCTGCGGACCCACTCGCTCGCCTACGTGGTCACGGTGCATCTGCTGTTCGACGCCGTGGTGTTCGCGGTGCTCGTGCACGCGCACAATCCGGGGCTGTTGCCGATCTTCCTCATCTGACGGCGCCAGGTGGAAGAATCAACCCATGCTCATCTTCGGTCTGGTCCTCGCGGCGGCTGCCGCTGCCTTCCACGTCTTCATCTTCGCGCTCGAGTCTTTGAGATGGACGGAGCCCGAGACGCGCAAGATCTTCGGCGTGGCCAGCGAAGCGGATGCTGAGACCACCAAGTCGCTGGCCTTCAACCAGGGCTTCTACAACCTGTTCCTCGCTCTCGCGACGCTGCTGGGTATCGCCCTGCTGCTCTCCGGGCTGACGACGGTCGGGCTCACCCTTGTGTTCGCAGGCACCGCGATGATGCTCGCCGCCGCGCTCGTGCTGGTGCTGTCGAATGTGAAGATGGCGAAGTCCGCGGCTATGCAGGGCGGGCTGCCGCTGCTCGCGGTCGTCGTGACCGCGGTGGCCGTCGCGATGAACTGACCGGCTCAGACAGCGGCAACCGGCTGGCGGAGGATCGTGCGTCGTCGCTCTGGTGCACCCTTGCGGGGGTCGCTGAAGTAGATCTCGTGATGCTTCCCCGTCAGCTGCAGGCCGTTCTGGGGGATGAACACGTCGTGCATCTCGGCGAGCACCGGTGCCTCGTCATCGAATGCTCCGACGTGGAGCGTCTGCACGCACCGGCCCTCGGCGTAGGAGCCGAACCGCACCTCGTGCACCCGTGCGTCGGGATTCTTCGCGGAGGCGGTGGCGACGGCATCCGCGAACATCTCGTGATCGATCCAGTCGGGCTGCATGATCATCAGCGTCCAATCCCATTTCGACTTGTCGCGGGAGTCGGTGAACGCGGCGTGGTCGTCAGCCCACCACAGGCCCTCGAGCGGCATGACCGTGTAGTCGCGATCCAGAGTGCGCTTGCTGGCGAACTTCAGCGTGTAGGCGAGCGGGTAGAGGGCCTCGACGGCAGTGCTGAACTCGGGCGAGCTGTTCGGGTCGCCGTGCCCGTCGATCATGAGATAGTTCAGTTCGGGCACGTCGATGATGTCGAAGCGGCCCTTTCGGGCGCGGTAGGCGTCGATCGTCTTCTTGAAGTCGGTCTTGTCCGGCATGATCCGAGGATAGGGCGCCCTCGGAGCGAGCCCGAGCCTTTGACAGAAGGATTTCGGGGGTTCATCACGGGCAATGTCAAGTCGGATGCTGAGGATCAGCCCAGGGCACGCTCTGCGATGTACGCCCGCAGCTGCTGCTCGTCGTGCGGCATCTTCGTCACGTGCTGCGGGGCGTCGAGCATCGACTGCGTCTCAGCATCCGGCTCGACCGTCGTGCCGATCGCCTCGATGATGAGATCTGCGAACTTGGCGGGCTTCGCCGTCTCGAGCACCAGCATCGGGATGCCGGGTTCCACGTGTGCGCGGGCGACCTTCGCGCCGTCTGCGGTGTGCGGGTCGAGGATCACTCCGTTCTTCTCGGAGAACTCGCGGATCGTCGTGATGCGGTCGGCGTGCGCGCTGGTGCCGCTGACGATTCCGAATTCGGACGCGAACCGGTCGAGTTCGCCGGAGAGGTCGATCTCGTCGCGCTCCTCGAGTTCGTGCCAGGCCGCGGCCGTGCGCTCGGGGTCGCGCCCGAGCAGATCGAAGACGAACCGCTCGAGGTTGGAGGCGCGAGAGACATCCATGGAAGGACTCGACGTCGCCAGCGTGTTCGCGGCGCTGCGCGGACGGTAGTGTCCGGTGCGGAAGAACTCGTCGAGGACGTTGTTCTCGTTCGAGGCGAGCACGAGTTTGCGGATCGGGACGCCCATGCTCTTCGCGTAGTGGCCGGAGAGGATGTTCCCGAAATTGCCCGATGGCACCGCGAACGAGACCTCGAAGTCCGCACGCTCGCCTTCGGCCACATCATCCGTGACGCGCAGCCACGCCCACACGTAGTAGGCGATCTGCGCCGAGATGCGACCGAAGTTGATCGAGTTGACGGCGCCAAGGTTGTGGGCGCGCTTGAACTCGAGGTCGGTCGCGAGGCGCTTGACGAGGTTCTGGCAGTCGTCGAAGACACCCTCGACGGCGATGTTGTGCACGTTCTCGTCCTGCAGCGAGTACATCTGTGCGCGCTGGAACGCACTCATCCGGCCCTGCGGGGAGAGCATGAAGATCGAGACGCGGTCACGGCCGCGGAGGGCATGCTCGGCGGCTGATCCGGTGTCGCCCGAGGTCGCGCCGAGCACGTTCAGCACCCGGTCGCTCTTCTCGAGCACATACTCCAGCGCTTCACCGAGGAACTGCATCGCCATGTCCTTGAAGGCGAGCGTCGGACCCTCTGACAGGCCGACGAGCGTCATGCCCTCGCCGATCTCGCTGAGCGGGACGATCTCCTCAGCCGCGAATTTGCCTCCACCGTATGCCGCCGCGGTGAGGCGGGCGAGGTCTTCACGCGGAATATCGGTGGCGAAGAGGCCGATGATCTCGGTCGCGAGCTCTGAGTAGCTGAGCGGACGCAGGCGCTCGAGGTCGTCTGCGCTGAGCTGTGGCAGCGTCTCAGGGACGGCGAGGCCGCCGTTGGGTGCGAGTCCTTCGAGGAGGACATCACTGAACTGTCCGAGTGTGCCGCCGCGTGTGGAGATGTACTGCAAGTCTCGAACCTCGATTGTGCTGTGGGTGGGTGTCGGGATCGTCGGTTCCATCGTAGAGCGTGAGGCGGGCGACGTTACATCGGTGGTTGCCGGTCAGCCGTTCGGGGCACAATGGGGCGATGGGAGCGAAGGCGCACATGACGATTGACGACATCGCCGGCGAACTCTATGCGCTCCCGCCCCAGGAGTTCACGCAGGCGCGAAATGCTCGCGCCAAGGAACTGGACGATGCGCGATTGGCCGCCCAGGTCCGCGCTCTCCGCAAACCGCTGCTGGCCGCGTGGGTGGTGAACCTCTTCGCGCGCGAGCGCGTGAGCAGTCTCCGAGAGGCGCTCGATCTCGCCGGCGAGCTGCGCGAGGCACAAGCCGAGCTGGATGCAGCGGCGCTCACGAAATTGAATCGTCAGCGACGCGCGCTCATCCGTGCCCTCGCTCAGCAGGCGGAAGAGCTTGCTGCAGAGCATGGCGAGTCCATCACGCGGTCGACGGCGGATGCCGTGGAACAGACATTGAACGCGGCGATGTTCGACGCCGATGCGGCAGCAGCGGTGGCATCCGGAAGGCTGGTGAGACCGCTCGAGGTCGGCGGCGACTCGGCCGAACTCGTGGATGCCGTCGCTGGAGGTCTTGGGGACGCTCCCGTGACCTCGCCGAGCATCCCCGTGGATGAGGTGAAAGCGCGAAGGGAGCGCAAGGACGCCGAACGCGCACTGCGCACAGCGGAGACTGCGCTCGCCCAGGCAGAGCGCGAGAGAGATGAACTCGACCGCACCTCGAAGAAACTGAGCGATCAGGTCGATCGGCTGGACGACCGGGTTGGCGAGCTCGAATCGGAGCTCGCGCGAGCTGGTCAGGAAGCAGATCGTGCCAGGCGAGAGCGGGATGCGCTCGACGGCGGTCTGGCCGAGGCGGGGGCGCGCGTCGAAGAGGCGCGTGCTGCAGCGGCTGCCACCCAAGCCGCGCTCGATCGTCTTCGGGCAGAGTGAATCTGATCGAACGACGTCAGGGTCGTCACGCTTCGAGCAGCGGGGCGAGGATGCCGTGCGCCTGGAGCACCCTGCGCAGTCCTGTGACTCCTTGGTAGAGGTGGGTCCAGATGCCCAAGCCCTTGGCTCCGACGAGCTTGCCGGGTGAGTCGTCGGTGAAGAAGACCTCGTGCGGGACGACGTCGAGTTCGTCGAGAACCGCGTGGAATGCGCGGGCGTCAGGCTTCGCGTGGCCGATCTCGGCGGAGTTGAACACGGCCTCGAAGTGATCATGGAGTCTCATCTGCTCGGCCTCGGCAGGGATCGTGTCCGTGCCGTTGGTGAGGATCGCGGTGCGCAGCCCGGCCGCGCGCAGCTGGTCTGCGATCGCGACCACCTCCGCATCCACTCGATACGGCTGCCGTGACCATTCCTCGGCTGCTGCAGGGTTGCCGAGGTGCTCGGCGATCCGATCGACCCACTCCGCCCGGCGCAGCTTCCCGGTCGTGACCTCCCGCAGCAGGGGAGCGGCGAAGGCGAAGCCCTCGATGGTTCCGGGGTCGATGCCATGGCGGCGTTCGATCTCGCCCACGGCATCCGGATCGAAGTGCCGAATTACCCCGTCGAGATCGAACAGAACAGTTGTGATCGTCATGATCCCTGCGTCATCGTCTCATCGTGAAGGTCCGCAACGCCCTGTCGGTGACGACGATGAGCGTCGCGAGCGTTGCGACCAATCCTGACACGGCGAGCACCGGCCCCGTCCCGACCGGTGCGACGAAGAACCCGATCATCGGGCTCACGACGAGCTGCGGCGCCTGCTGCACGAGGATCAGCAGAGCCTGAAACCTCGAGACCATCGGCGACGGTGCGAGCAGAACGTACGTCGGGAAGACATGAGCGGTGAACACGACCACGCCGACTCCGACGGCGGTTGTGCCTGCCAACGCGACGAACCAGTCGGAGGTGACGGCGAGCAGCCCGAGACCGAGGGCGATGATCAACGGACCGAGCGCCATGGGACGCCACGCCTTCGCCGCCGTCCCTCGCCACGCGAACCATGCGCCGCAGGCGAGGCCGCCTGCGATCCAGCCGGCCTCGATGACACCGGCATCGGAAGCTGACCATCCGCGCTCTCGTGCGGCGAGAGGTATCCCGAGCAGGACTGCGGGGATGACGGCGCCTGCGACGATCGCGACGCATGCCAGCAGTGCTGGGACACCGTTCGTGCTGCGAGCTGTCGTGACGCCGGTGACGATCCCACGGAGAGTCATCGCCTCACGGGCCGGGTGATGCGCGCGCGGAGGTCTGATCAGCAGCAACACGACCAGCATCACGATCCCTCCGAGCACGTCCACGAATGCCACGCCGCTCAGTGCTACGAGTCCGACCAGCAGCCCGCCGACCGGAGGAGCGATCGTGCGCGCGAACTGGCTCGCCATCCCGACTCGAGCCATCGCGGTTCCGAGGTCAGTGTCCGCGACGAACAGGCGTGGGAAGACGCCCGCTGCCGGCCGTTGGAAGGCGGCGACGGTGCCGATAAGCGTTGCAGTGATCATCAGGAGAGCGGCAGCCGGCGTCCAGAGGATCACCGCGACGCCGAGGCCCGCACTGATGAGGACCATCGTGAGCGTACCGACGATCATGACACGACGTGGTCCGAACCTGTCAGCGACTGCGCCGCCGAGAAGCGCCAGCGCTACGGATGGGGCAACGGTCAGCGTGAGCACCGCCGACGCGACGTGCGGACCGAGCCCGGATGCTGTCCAGGTGAGGGCGAACGCGAGAATGCCGGAGCCGAGTTCTGAGCCGACCGTCGCCGCGACCCAGGCGTTGAATCCACGCGGCGTTCTGAGCGAGGTCATGCCCAGGGCATCACCAGTGCGACGAAGTCCGGCTGGCTGGGGGCGCGCCACACCAATGCACGGTCGGAGCCGTGCATGTCGCACGTGAGTTCCTGGCCGACGGCGGCGTCGGCGATGCGGCGCAGAACGGGCCGAGACAGTGTGATCGCCATAGGCGCCCCGATGCCGGCTCCTGAGAGACTGCGGCCGGCCGAGGTGAGTCGTGCCGCGCTCTCTTCGACAGAGAGGAGCACAGCGTCGCGCTGTTGCGCGGAAGTGAGGCGCCGCACTCGATCCAGCAGGAAGAGCGCCTTGGTAGGCGAGAACGCAGCCGTCTGGAGCATTCGATCCACGCTGGGGAAGAGGTCCGCTCGAGTCGGCAGCGAAAGCTCTTGACCGTGTTCGTCGCAGAATCGACTGACGGCGCTCGCCGAATCGCCGTCACGCCCGGCCGGGACATCGATGACGAGATCCGCCGATCTGCGACGTCCAAGCCACTCGAGCACCGGCGCCGGCGCGAGTCGCACTCTTGCGGGTGGACCATCGATCACAGAGGGGACGTCTGTCCGAGCCATCAGTACGTAGCAGTCTGTTGCGACGACCGACACAGATGCGGGACCGACCTCGATCAGTACCCCGTCATGGTTGCCGTCCCCATCGGCATCCGCACTGGCAGTCGCGATCTGCCGAATGGCGGATGCCAGGGCTGCCGCATCGAAGTGAGCCGTCGTCCGTCTTGCCGGATTGCTGTCCATCTGCGCGCGCAGGACGAGCGTCAGATCGTCCACGAGCGCGGTGATCACCTCTGAGCGCTCGCGCGCATCGACGCGCCAATCGTTCAGGATGCCCTCTGCGTCGGCGACGTCGCTCTCGAACACCGCCCTGATGCGTTCAAGGGAGAGCCCGGCATCCCTCAGGCGTCGAATCCATATCGCGCGCTGCTGCTGATCCAGCGAGTAGTAGCGGTATCCAGTTCGCTCTTCGACGTCGGCGGGTGCGAGCAGACCGGTCTCCCCGTACTGACGCAGCGCACTCGCGCTCAGGCCGGCTGAGCGAGCGAACGCACTGATCGTCTGCAACGGCGGCTGTTCGACCTCGCGGCGGTCGGACTCCTGGGACTGCCTCATGGTCCCATGATCGACTCTCACCCTGGCTGAAGGTCAAGCGCGTGCGGGAATCATCCCGCACCAGGTGAGATCGGCCGTACTCTGACCACATGGACAACGGCTCGATCGTATTCGCGTTCTTCGGTCTGCCACTAGGACTGGGGCTGCTCGTGGGAAGCGTGATGGTCGGAGTCGGGGTTCTCATGTGCCTGGCATGGAGCTTCAACAGGCTGGCGGGATTTCTGACCGCCACGATCCTGTCTCGGTTTCGCGCCCGGCAGGCGGAGCTTGAAGAAGACCCGAGTATGCGGACGAGTGAATTGATGACTCCCGACCAGTGATATCGTCGTTCGGTACGCCTCCGTAGCTCAGTGGATAGAGCGCCGGTTTCCGGTACCGTAGGTCGCAGGTTCGACTCCTGTCGGGGGCACGATCAAACGCGCGAGGCCCGTCCAGATGGACGGGCCTCGCGCGTTGCGGTCCTGCGGCCATGACACGTTGCGCATCACTGCTCTGGCGACGTCTCCGCACCGCCGGCCTCGGTCACGGGAGCGGCCACGAGTTCGGCAAGCGCCGCAGCGACGCTCTCAGCGAGGTATCGATGGCCGTCGGTGGACGGATGCTTCGTGCCGAGGTCGACGTCGATCACGGCGAGGTAGTTCTGATCGGTGATCCAATCCTCCTGCACGGGGGAGATGTACCACCAGCCTCGGCCGCCCGCGAGAGCTGCGAGATCCTGATCGATGCGCGCTGTCGCGTCGCCGACTGGCAGCTCGTGCGGCGCCGGCCCCAGCACCACGATCGTGGCGTCCGGATACGTCGCAGCCAGCGCGTCCCACGCCGCAGTCACGGCCTCGCGATATCCCGCAGCGCCCGCGGCGCGATCGTTGATCGACCCCTGGATGATCACGAGGTCGGGATCGAGCGATGGATCAAGCGCAGCGATTCGCTCACCGAAGGTGGGCCCGTCGACACCAGGCTTCAGATATCCGCTTCCGCGCACGCCGTCTACCGTCGTCTCGCCGCCCAGCAGATCCGCCAGCAGGTACGCATATCCGAGCGTCGGGTCGCTCGCCGCGGAGCCGTAGGTCCATGAGTCTCCGAAGACGAAGACACGCGGATGCTCCGGCATCACGAGCGGCGCAGGAGCCACAGTGACGACCTCCTCAGACGCGAGAACAGGAGATTCGATCGGCGCAGGAACCCAAGGGCGCCAGACGCCGAGGACGATGGCCGTGGCTGCCGCCGCGAACACAACGAACAGCGCCGTCGCGCGGGTGCGCCGTCGCATCCTCCCCAAAGCCATGGCATGAGGGTAAGCGACGACGGCCCGAACGGAAAATTCCGGCGTGCGACGCGCCGTAGACTTGACGGGATATGAACCCCGATACCCTCGCCGAAGCCCTCCTCGCCGTTGTCACGCCGATCGCCGCGTCCTTGCGACCCGATGAGGCGCTGGGCATCGATGCATCCGACATCGCGCTGGAGCGTCCGCGCAACCGGGACCACGGCGACTGGGCGTCCAACATCGCGATGCGACTCGCGAAGAAGCTCGGCACGAACCCCCGTGAACTCGCACAGCGCATCGCCGACGAGATCGTCGCCGTCGACGGCGTGAAGAGCGCAGAAGTCGCCGGCCCAGGGTTCATCAACTTCCGCCTCGATGCCGCTGCGGCAGGCGTCCTCGCCAAGACGATCGTCGATACCGGCATCGCGTACGGCACCAACGACTCGCAGGCCGGCGTCAGCGTCAACGTCGAGTTCGTGTCGGCGAACCCGACAGGTCCGCTCCACATTGCCCACACCCGCTGGGCCGCACTCGGCGACTCGATCGTCCGCCTGCTGCTCGCCAGCGGCGCGAACGCGATCCGCGAGTATTACATCAACGATGCCGGCGCGCAGATGCAGCGTTTCGCGAGCTCGATAGTCGCGGCGGCGAAGGGCGAGCCGACCCCCGAGGGCGGCTACCCGGGCCAGTACATCGTGACGCTCGCGGAGCGCGTGGTCGAGGCGCGCCCTGATCTGCTCGAACTGCCCGATGCAGAGCAGCTCAAGGTCGCCGAGGACTTCGCGTACGACTTCCAGCTCGCTGAGATCAAGCGCTCGCTCGACCGCTTCAACGTTCCCTTCGACGTGTGGTTCTCGGAGCGGACGCTGCATGAGAAGGATGCCGCGGGCGTGAGCCTCATCGATCAGGCGGTGGATCGCCTGCGCGAACAGGGGCATGTCTTCGACGAGGAGGGCGCCGTCTGGGTGCGCACCACCGACTTCGGCGACGACAAGGACCGCGTCATCCGCCGGTCCAACGGCGAGTACACGTATTTCGCCGCCGACGCCGCGTACTACCTGAACAAGGGCGACCGCGGGTTCGAGAACAAGATCTACCTGCTGGGCGCCGACCACCACGGGTACGTGCATCGTCTCAAGGCGGTCGCCGGTGCCGCAGGTCAGAATCCGGAGAAGAATGTCGAGGTGCTGATCGGCCAGATGGTGTCGATCAACGGCGCCCGGCTCTCGAAGCGCGCGGGCAACATCATCGAGATGGACGATCTGCTCGACTGGCTCGGCACCGACGCGCTGCGATACTCGCTGGAGCGCTCGCCTGCGGACTCACCGCTCGACCTCGATCCTGAGCTGCTGCAGAAGCGCACCAACGACAACCCTGTCTTCTACGTGCAGTACGCGCACGCCCGCACGCACAACGTCGGGCGCAACGCCGCAGACTCCGGCGTCGATCGCTCCGAGTTCGCCCCCGAGACACTGACTCACGAGACCGAGTCGGCGCTTCTCGGTGCGCTGCAGGAGTTCCCGCGCATCGTCGCCTTCGCCGCGCAGGTGCGCGAGCCGCACCGTGTCGCCCGCTACCTCGAGGAGCTCGCGGGGCTCTACCATCGCTGGTACGACAACTGCCGCGTAACTCCGCTGAGCGACGACCCGATCGAGAGCGTGCACCGTACGCGCCTGTGGCTCAACGACGCCACCGGCCAGGTTCTGCGCAACGGGCTCGGCCTGCTCGGCGTGTCTGCTCCGGAACGCATGTGATCTCGGCCGAACGAACCCGCCGCGCGCGCTGGCCATGGGTTCTGCTCGTCGTCGTGATTCTTGCGGTGCTGGTCGTCGCCGCGGAGCTGATCGCACGCGCCGTCCTGCCAGGCGTCGTACGCGGCATCGTCATCGAGCAGCTCGAGCTTCCGGCCGACCAGCAGCTCGACGTCGATGCAGCCGGCATCCTGCTGCCGCAGCTGATCGGCGGCAGGCTCGACCAGCTGCATCTCACCACCGGGTCCGTCACGATCGGCGGCGTCACCGGGGCGGCTGATGTCACAGCGACCGGAATCCCGCTGCGCGGGGGAGATCTTGAAGACGCGTGGGGCACGGTACGTATCGACGACGAGCAGTTCACTGCGCTCGTCGCGGCATCCGATCTGCCGATCGATACTGTCGAATTCGACGAGCCCGACGTAACCGTATCGGGCAGCGTTCCCGTGTTCGGCATCTTGCTGCCGCTCGCCTTGACGGTCACGCCTGGCGCAGATGCAGGAGAACTGCTGCTGACTCCCGTCTCGCTGCAGGTGGCGGGCACCACGCTGAACGCCCAGCAGGTCGCCGACCGCTTCGGCTCGATCGCCGAGCAGCTCACTCAGACGCAGCGCATCTGCATCGCAGATCAGCTTCCGGCGGGACTCACCATGACCGGCCTCGCCGTAGACGGCAACGAGGTGGTGGTCGACGTTCAGGTCGACGGCGCGATCGTGACCGACGAGACGCTGCAGGAGAACGGCGTCTGCCCTTAGGCCTCGCGCTCGGCGGCTGCGGCCTTCTCCGCGGCGCGCAGCGCATCCGTTGCGATCTGCACATCCTGCTGGGCGCGCCGTACTCGTCGTTGCGCGAACGTGCGTGCGCCCTCCCTGGCCGACACGCGATCGTGCTTCTCCTCGACGCCGGTGACGATGTACGCGCAGGCGACGAGGATGACCTGAGCGCTGAGGTTCAGCCAGATCAGCAGCGCGAGCAGCGAAGCGAAGGATGCGAGCAGCGGGTTGGAGGTCGCACCTCCCACGAACAGACTCGACAGCTCCTGAAGCCCGAGCAGGCCCACCCCACCGAGGAGTGCGCCTGGCAAGATCACGCGTGCCGAACCGCGCTGCCCTGACAGCAGCCGGAACACGCCGAAGATCAGGAGTGCATCCAGCGCGAAGACGATGAGAAGCGACACGGTCCGGATGCCCCAGACCGCCGGCACGGCATCCTCGGGCAGGCCGAGCAGATCCGTGACGAAGCCGATTCCGATGCGGGCGACGAACGTGATCGCCGCCGCGACCAGGAAGGACAACCCGATTCCGATCGCCAGGGCGAGGTTGCGAAGTATGACCCAGAGCCAGAACACGTCGTCGAGGACGGTGCCGGCGATGCTGCGCACGGCGGTGCGCAGTGAACCGATCGCGCCCAGCGCGGCACCTATCAACGCGATCAGTGAGATGATTCCCGCGATCGAGAGTCCTCCGACGGCGTCGATCGCCGATGGATCCTCTACGACGCCCCCTTCTCCCACCAGGCCGGGAATCGCGGAGTCGATCGCCGTGATGATGGCCGCCCACGCCTCATCGTTGCCCGCGAGCCAGATGGTGGCGATCGAGAATCCGAGCAGCAGGCCGGCGAACACGCTGAAGAGCGCGCGGTATGTGACGCTGTCGGCGAGCATCGGACCGCGCCGCTCGACGTAGAGGAGCGCGGCACGTACGAGCTTCCGCTCCAACGCCCAGGCGATGACGGACTTCATGAGTCCTGCCATCCCGCTCGGCTTCTTGTCTGAGTCGGTCTTGTGCGCGCTCTGCATGACTCCACCGTAATGATTCGTGATCTGCGTCCGGGAAGGGCTTGCGTATGCGGGCCGGGCGTTCTAGGTGCCTTAGAATCGGGGCAACCTCGTATGGCGCGATCCTGCCCGAGGATCCCTCCCGACGATTGGTGTGTGGTGCATCCTTCTGCTGTCTCGCTCGCCCCTGAGTGGCTCATCGCGCCCGAAGACCCGAATGCGCTGGCGCCGTCGGTGTGGCCGGCATCCGCTCGTCGCGACCGCGATGGCGTGCTCGCGATCGGCGACATGTCCGCGACCGAGCTCGTTCGCTCGTACGGCACTCCGCTGCTGGTCCTCGATGAGGAAGAGGTGCGTGCTCGTGCTCGCGCATTCCATGACTCGTTCGCGGCGGCAGCGGCCGCGCATGAGACCACGGCGCGGGTGTACTACGCGGGCAAGGCCTTCCTCTCCACCGCGGTCGCCCGCTGGGTGACCGAAGAGGGCCTCAACGTCGACGTGTGCACCCGGGGCGAACTCGAGGTCGCACTCGCGGCAGGTGTCGAGCCCGCGAACATCGGATTCCACGGCAACAACAAGTCGGTCGACGAGATCGAACGGGCGGTGCAGGTCGGCATCGGTTCGATAATCGTCGACAGCGCGATCGAGATCGAGCGCATCGCCGCGGTGGCAGTGCGCACCGGCGCAGTGCAGCGCGTGCTCGTACGCGTCAACAACGGCGTGCACGCCGAGACCCACGACTTCCTCGCGACGGCCCACGAGGATCAGAAGTTCGGCATGACATTCGCGGATGCTGAGGTGGCGGTCGCCCGCATCAGAGAGCTGCCTGGACTGGAGTTCGTCGGTCTGCATTGCCACATCGGGTCGCAGATCTTCGGGGTCGCCGGATTCCGCGAGTCCGCGTCACGGGTGCTGGAGCTGCATGAGAAGCTGCTCGCCGGCGGCGACATCCCGCTGCTGAACCTCGGCGGCGGCTTCGGAATCGCGTACACGAGCGTCGACGACCCGACGCCGATCGAACAGCTCGCCGCCGAGATCGTCACTGCGGTCGCAGAGGGCTGCGCGGCGCGAGGCATCGCTCTGCCGAGCCTCGCCTTCGAGCCGGGACGCGCGATCGTCGGCACAGCAGGCGTCACGCTGTACGAGGTCGGGACAACCAAGGAGGTGCGTCTCGACTCCGGTGCGAGCCGCCTCTACGTCAGTGTCGACGGCGGGATGAGCGACAATGCGCGCACGGCCCTCTACGGAGCGCAGTTCTCCGCGCGTCTCGCGTCCCGCATCGGATCTGGTGGTCCTGCCCTGGCGCGCGTCGTCGGCAAGCACTGCGAATCGGGCGACATCGTCGTCGACCACGAGTACCTTCCCGCCGACATCGCACCGGGTGACCTTCTCGCCGTCCCCGCCACCGGCGCGTACTGCGCCTCGCTGTCGAGCAACTACAACCATGTCCCCAGACCTCCGGTCGTCGCGGTCTCAGGCGGTCATTCCCGCGTGATCGTGCGCGGAGAGAGTATCGACGACCTGTTGGCCCGGGATGCCGGGATCAGCGCGAACGAAGGAGCACGATGACCCACCTCCAGGGGAGCAGTTCAGGGCAGTACCGACGACTGAGGGTGGCGCTGCTCGGCGCGGGCGCTGTGGGATCGCAGGTCGCCCGCATCCTGCTGCAGCACGGTGACGAACTCGCCGACCGGTCCGGAGCCTCCCTCGAACTCGCCGGCATCGCAGTGCGTGACGTCGATGCGAAGCGCGACGTCGATCTCCCCAAGGAGCTGTTCACGACCGACGCGGAAAACCTGATCGTCGGCAGCGACATCGTGATCGAGCTGATGGGCGGGATCGAGCCCGCACGCGAGAACCTGCTGCTGGCGCTGAAGTCCGGCGCTGACGTGGTCACCGCCAACAAGGCGCTGCTCGCGACGCACGGCCCTGAACTGTTCGAGGCCGCCGATCAGGTCGGTGCTTCCGTCTATTACGAGGCGGCAGCGGCCGGCGCCATCCCGATCATCCGTCCGTTGCGTGATTCTCTGGCAGGGGACCGCGTCGTGCGCCTGATGGGCATCGTCAACGGCACCACGAACTACATCCTCGACCGCATGGACGGCGAAGGTGCCGATTTCGGCGAGGTGCTCGCCGATGCGCAGCACCTGGGCTACGCGGAGGCGGACCCCACTGCGGATGTCGACGGCTATGACGCCGCGCAGAAGGCCGCGATCCTCGCCTCGCTCGCCTTCCACACGGCGGTTCCGCTGGATGCCGTGCATCGAGAGGGCATCACGCAGATCACGCCGTCGATGATCGAGGAAGCCCGCGCCGCCGGGTTCGTGATCAAGCTGCTCGCCGTATGCGAGCGCCTCGACGTCGGTGGTGCCGAGTCGATCTCGGTGCGGGTCTACCCGGCGCTGGTCGCACGCACGCACCCGCTCGCATCGGTGCACGGTGCGAACAACGCGGTGTTCGTGGAAGCAGAGGCCGCCGGCTCGCTGATGTTCTACGGCGCAGGCGCAGGCGGCGTGCAGACCGCGTCAGCCGTGCTCGGCGACGTCGTCTCTGCCGCACGTCGCCACATCGCTGGCGGCGTCGGCGTGGGCGAATCGACCCGCGCGAACCTGCCGACGGTTCCGATCGGCAACGTCATCACCCGCTATCAGATCACGCTCGAGGTCGACGATCAGCCTGGCGTGCTCGCGGCGGTCGCCGGCATCCTGAGCGAGGGCGGCGTCTCGGTGGCGACGGTCGTGCAGACCGTCGAAGGGGAGGGCGACGAAGACGCGACCGCGCGTCTCATCATCGGCACCCACAAGGCCACCGAGCAGGCGCTCAGCGACACCGTCGCGCAGCTCGCTGCGAGCGCTGTCGTCGAGCGCGTCGTCTCGG
The DNA here is from genome assembly GCF_024807145.1 of Microbacterium sp. AK031. Classification (GTDB taxonomy): domain Bacteria; phylum Actinomycetota; class Actinomycetes; order Actinomycetales; family Microbacteriaceae; genus Microbacterium. The sequence continues at coordinate 511,887 of NZ_JANUCA010000001.1, forward strand.
TTCTGCGCGTGGAAGGCGAATGATGGTCGTCGCGGTCTCTGAGCCTGTCGAAGGGCGCACCGTCACAGTGCGGGTACCGGCGACGAGTGCGAATCTCGGTCCTGGATTCGACACGCTCGGCCTCGCGCTCAGCGTCTATGACGAGCTCGCCGTCTCCGTTCTCTCCGACGACCGTCTCGAGATCGAGGTGACGGGATCCGGCGCCTCCGAGATATCCCGCGACGAGTCGAACCTCGTCGTCCGCTCCATCGAGCACGTGTACAACGACGTGGGGCGCGTGATGCCGGGGCTGCGGATCACCGCGCACAACGGCGTGCCGCACGGCCGTGGACTCGGCTCCTCCGGCGCCGCTGTCACAGCGGGAGTCCTTGCGGCCAAAGGGCTGCTGGAGGGTGAAGTCGACTTCTCGGACATCGACCTCCTGCGCCTCGCCACCGAACTCGAAGGGCATCCGGACAACGTCGCGCCGGCGCTGTTCGGCGGGCTCACGATCGCCTGGACGGGGGAGCGCGGTCCACAGCACAAGAAGCTGCTCGTGCACCGTGGCGTCGCACCGCTCGTGCTCGTTCCCGAGCGCACGATGTCCACCGTTCTGGCGCGTTCGCTGCAGCCGCCACAGGTGTCGCGCGAGGATGCCGTGTTCAACGTCTCCCGCTCAGCCCTGCTGATCGCTGCGCTCACCCAGAGCCCCGAACTCCTGCTCGACGCGACAGCTGACCGCCTGCACCAGGATTACCGGGCGGAGGCGATGCCCGAGACCCACGCCCTGGTCCAGACGCTCCGCAAAGCCGGTTTCGCCGCGGTCGTCTCCGGGGCAGGGCCCAGCGTCCTCGTGCTCGCGGACGGGCCGGGGAGCCGACTCGAAGCCGCTGAACTCGCCGCATCCGCCGTCGACACCCCGTGGGAGGCTCTCATGCTCGCCGTCGACGTGCGTGGTGGTACAGTAAGGGATCGAGCGGAGGGCTCCACGTAATTCGTGAATCTGGCCCCCATCGCAATTCTGCGAGATCCGCACGCAACCGCCAGAACCTCTTTCCTGGTCCTGGCCGGCAGGTGCCGAGCATCTGCCCGTGCGATCGCGCGCAGCACCCGTTGTGCGCGAGACATGCTCATTTCCCACGACATATGAGGGAGTACTCGTGGAGAATTTCTCCGAGACCCAGAACCACCAGGCATCGACCGCTGTTGAGGCGCCCGCTGCCGTAGCAGACGCTGCGCCCGCAGCTTCTGAGACCGCCGTGGCCGAGAAGGCACCGCCGCGCAAGCGTGCGCCTCGCCGGGCGAACACCGCGACCGCGGCCGCCAAGGCCGAGCAGGCAGAGGCCGCTTCGGCGGCTGAAACCGCGCCGGCCGAAGCTGCCCCTGCCGCAGAGGCGCCTGCCGAGCCCGTCGCGCCAAAGGCGAAGGCCCCCCGCCGCAGCCGTGCGAAGAAGGCAGACGCTGACGCCGCACCCCCATCAGACGCACCCGCCGACGCCGAACAGACCGCGTCCGCGGAGGCCAAGACCGAGCAGGCAGAGGCCGCTCCGACCGACAGTGCACCGGCGAAGGCTGCGCCGAAGACCACTGGTCGCGGACGCCGCGGTGCCAAGAAGACTGAACCCGCGGCAGAAGCCGCGGCTGCAGCAGCAGATGCATCGTCCGACAGCTCCGCCACGGACAAGCCCGCCGATGGCGCTCAGGACGAGAAGCCGGCCAGCAAGGATTCCGACGCCACCCAGTCCGACAGCAAGCAGTCGCAGAACAGGCAGCCGGCCGCGAAGGCCGACTCCGGCGACAGCAACGGCGCTGAATCCAGCGAGGGTGAAGAGGGCACCGGCCGTGGACGGGGCCGCAACCGCAGTCGCAACCGTGGTCGTAACGGTGGTCAGGACGCACCGCAGCAGCAGCAGAACGGCCCCTCCTCCGACGACGAGAACGGCAACGGTCGTGGACGTCAGCGCAACAAGCGTCGCAGTGGCACGACCTCCGACGAGTTCGAGACCGAGATCGGCGAGGACGACGTCCTCATCCCGATCGCCGGCATCCTCGATGTGCTCGACAACTACGCCTTCGTGCGCACCACCGGCTACCTCGCCGGCTCCAGCGACGTGTACGTCTCGCTCGGCCAGGTGAAGAAGTACAACCTGCGCAAGGGCGACGCGATCGTCGGTGCCATCAAGCAGCCTCGCGAGAACGAGCAGCAGGGCCGTCAGAAGTACAACGCCCTGGTGAAGGTCGATTCGGTGAACGGCCTCTCGGTCGAGGACGCCGCCACGCGCGTCGAGTTCGGCAAGCTCACACCGCTCTACCCGCAGGAGCGTCTGCGCCTGGAGACGGCGCCCGAGAAGCTGACGCAGCGCATCATCGACCTGGTCGCGCCGATCGGCAAGGGCCAACGCGGCCTCATCGTCGCGCCGCCGAAGGCCGGCAAGACGATCGTGCTGCAGCAGATCGCCAACGCCATCGCTCAGAACAACCCCGAGGTCCACCTCATGGTCGTGCTGGTCGACGAGCGCCCCGAAGAGGTCACCGACATGGAGCGCACGGTGAAGGGCGAGGTCATCGCCTCGACCTTCGACCGCCCGGCCGAAGACCACACCACGGTCGCAGAACTCGCCATCGAGCGCGCGAAGCGCCTGGTCGAGTTGGGACGCGACGTCGTCGTGCTGCTCGACTCGATCACGCGCCTCGGCCGCGCCTACAACATCTCCGCCCCGGCATCCGGTCGAGTCCTCACCGGAGGCGTCGACGCTTCGGCGCTCTACCCGCCGAAGCGCTTCTTCGGAGCCGCGCGCAACATCGAGAACGGCGGATCGCTCACGATCCTCGCCACGGCTCTCGTCGAGACCGGATCCAAGATGGACGAGGTCATCTTCGAGGAGTTCAAGGGCACCGGCAACAGCGAGCTGCGCCTGTCGCGTCAGCTGGCGGACAAGCGGATCTTCCCGGCCGTCGACGTCAACGCGTCGAGCACCCGTCGCGAGGAGATGCTCCTTTCTGCAGACGAGGTCAAGATCACCTGGAAGCTGCGTCGCGCCCTTGCGGGTCTCGACCAGCAGCAGGCTCTCGAGGTCGTCCTCGGCAAGTTGAAGGAGACGAACTCCAACGTCGAGTTCCTCGTGCAGATGCAGAAGTCGATGCCTGCACCCGTCGCAGGCGGCTCGAGCCACAGCCACGAGAACAACATCCGCTGATCCGACGCTGATCGGAGCATAGGCGCGTGTTCGAATCCGTCCAGGCCCTCATCGACGAACACCGCCGGGTGCAGGAGGAACTCTCCGACCCGGCGGTGCACGCCGATGCGGCTCGCGCGAAGCGGGTCAACCGTCGCTACGCCGAGCTCAGCCGCATCGTCTCCGCGTACGACGCGTGGGTCGAGGCGACCGATGACCTCGAGGCCGCACGCGAGCTGGCCAAGGAGGACGACGCGTTCGCCGAGGAGGTGCCGAGCCTGGAAGCAGGCCTGGCGCAGGCTCAGGAGAGGCTGCGCCGACTCCTGATCCCGCGCGATCCTGACGATGCGCGCGACGTGATCATGGAGATCAAGGCGGGGGAGGGTGGCGCCGAATCGGCGCTGTTCGCCGCCGATCTGCTTCGTATGTACATGCAGTACGCCGCGCACAAGGGCTGGAAGACCGAGCTTCTGGATCGCAATGAATCCGACCTGGGCGGTTACAAGGACGTCCAGATCGCGATAAAGGGCTCATCTTCCGACCCCGCGCAGGGCGTGTGGGCGCACCTCAAGTACGAGGGTGGCGTGCATCGTGTGCAACGGGTGCCGGCGACAGAGTCGCAGGGACGCATCCACACCTCGACCACCGGTGTGCTGGTGTTCCCGGAAGTCGACGAGCCGGACGAGGTCGAGATCAGCCAGAACGATCTCAAGATCGATGTGTACCGCTCATCCGGCCCTGGTGGGCAGTCGGTCAACACGACGGACTCGGCCGTGCGCATCACCCACCTTCCGACCGGCATCGTCGTGTCGATGCAGAACGAGAAGTCGCAACTTCAGAACCGTGAGGCCGGCATGCGCGTGCTGCGCGCACGCATCCTCGCCAGGCGACAGGAGGAGCTGGATGCTGCGGCATCCGATGCCCGCAAGTCGCAGATCCGCGGCATGGACCGCTCAGAGCGCATCCGCACGTACAACTTCCCCGAGAACCGCATCGCAGATCACCGCACCGGGTTCAAGGCCTACAACCTCGATCAGGTGATGGACGGCGCGCTCGATCCGATCATCGACAGCGCGATCGCAGCAGACGAAGAGGCTCGCCTCGCCGCCGTCGGTCAGGACTCCTGATCGCACCCTCAAGCCCGTCTATGTGGCACAAGCCTCCGCATTTTCCCGCTGAAGCGCAGGTTTGCGCCACATAGACGGAGGCTGTGGAGAACTGGAGCCGGCGTCGTGCGGGTCGGGCAGGGTGAGGGGATGCCGTGGCCAACTCCACCACTTCCAGAAAGCCTTCCCGAGTCGTTCTCAATCGCCGACGCGCGAATGCGTGGGGTGTCTGAACGAAGGCTGCGCGGTATCGATCTGGAGGCGCCGTTTCGCGGAGCGCGCATCGTGGTAGCAGCGGACGCGCCTGGCGATGCCGACCTGTGGGAGCAACGTCGCAATGCACACCTCCGACTGATGACCGCCTACCTCCCGGTTCTCGCACCGAACGCGTTCTTCTGCGGTCCGAGTGCGGCAGTGGCATGGCACATCCCGCTGCCGTCGTATGCGTGGCCGGACACGCACGTGCACGTGGGGACTCACCGGCCCGAGCGTGCACCGCGCCGACCGGACGTCCAAGGCCACAAGTTCACGCGCGGTTTCATCCACCTGGGCGAGTGCGCAGGCTTCCCCGTGACGGATGCTGCCAGCACATGGGCGACGCTCGGCAATCGTCTGGGGCTCTACGATCTGATCGCGGCAACCGACGCGGTGCTCAGGGTGCCGCGCCATCCGGGCGGCTTCAGACCGGTGACCGACGGTCCGATGGCCACTCGTGAAGAGCTCTTCGCGCTGAGTGAGAGAAAGGGTCGACCGGGTGCACCGAAGCTGCGTGATGCGTTGCAACTGGCGCGCATCGGCGCATCGTCACCGCCTGAGACCCGAATTCGCTTGCTGATTCGTGACGCGGGACTACCGGAACCCGTTCTCGACTTCGACGTCTACGACGAGTTCGGTAGGTTTCTCGGTTGCAGCGAGCTTGCGTACCCCGATCTGAAGATCGCAATCGAGTATGAGAGTGACGGACACTTGGTCCGAAAGCAGCTGCAGCGGGACATCGACAAGTACCAGTCGTACGCGGAAGCGGGGTGGACGGTCGTGCGCCTCACCCTGGTGCACGTCTTCCGAGCTCCGTCCGAGGCGGTTCGCAGGATCCGACAAGCGCGTGCCGCGGCTTCCGATCCCCGCCCGTCTATGCGGCGCTAACCTCCGCATTTCCTCGATGAAGCGGAGGTTCGTGCCACATAGACGGGGTTGGTGAAGCCGGGTTTCCAGATCCAGTGGGACAAGTGGTGGGGCTTCGTCGTCTGCATCGTAATCTTCGCGATTCTGCAGAGCATCCTGAGTCCTCTGATCGCCAAGCTCGCCGACCGCTACGCACCGGTGCTGATGGGCGGGATCGGCGTCTTCTCGACGCTCGTGGCGCTCATCGTCGTCGTGCTGCTGCCGGATCGGCGGCCTGCGCATCATCGACCTCACCGGCTGGCTGCTCGGCGTGTTGATCGTCTGGTTGACCTCGGCGCTCGGCACTGTTCTTCTTCCGCTGATCTTCCTGAAGCGCGACGCCGAGGAGCGACGGAAGGCCTGACCTGTTCAGATCGAATAGTCGGACACGACGCGCAGGTCGGAGAAGTCGTCGTGATCGCTTCGCCGCCGCGCCTTGGCGGGGACACCTACGAGGATGCTTTCGCTCGGCGCGTCCTTCGTGACGACAGCGTTGGCGCCGATGACGGTATTGGTGCCGACCGTGATCGGCCCGAGGATCTTCGCGCCGGCTCCGACCACCACGCCGTTCGAGAGTGTCGGGTGGCGCTTGCCGGTCGCGTCGCGCGTGCGCCCGCCGAGGGTGACCCCGTGGTACAGCATCACATCGTCGCCGAGTTCCGCGGTCTCGCCGATAACGACGCCCATCCCGTGATCGATGAAGAAGCGCCTTCCGATCTTCGCCCCTGGGTGGATCTCGATCCCGGTGAGCAATCGCGAGATCTGCGAGCCGGCACGCGCGAGCAGGCGGATGTCACGCCGCCAGAGCCGGTGCCACACGCGATGCCACCAGATCGCGTGCAGTCCGGGGTAGAGCAGCACCAGTTCGACTCCGCTGCGCGCAGCGGGGTCGCGAAGGCGCGCAGCCGCGACATCCTCGCGCATTCGGCCGATCGTGCCCATGTGCGCGTCAGCTCTCGCGCAGATCCTCGAACAGCGCGGTCGAGATGTATCGCTCGCCGGTGTCCGGCATGACCACGACGATCGTCTTGCCTGCGTTCTCAGGCCGCGCGGCGACCTGAAGGGCCGCGGACAGCGCGGCACCCGAAGACATTCCGACGAGCAGGCCTTCCTTGGCGGCGAGTTCACGCGCCAGGCGCAGCGACTCGTCGAACTCCACCGCGATGACCTCGTCGAGCACATCACGATCGAGCACGTCCGGAACGAAGTTCGGACCGATGCCCTGGATCTTGTGCGGGCCGGGGTGTCCCTCACTGAGGACGGGGGAGTCCTTCGGCTCGACGGCGATGACCTTCACATCGGGCTTCACGGCCTTCAACGCCTGGCCGGTGCCGGTGATGGTACCGCCGGTGCCCACGCCGGCGATGAAGATGTCGATGTCGCCGTCGGTGTCGCGGAGGATCTCCTGCGCGGTCGTCTCGCGGTGGATCTGGGGGTTCGCGGCGTTCTCGAACTGCTTGATCCAGACGGCACCCGGTGTGTCGGCGACGATCTTCTTGGTCTCCTCGATCGCACCGCTCATGCCCTTGGTCGGGTCGGTGAGCACGATCTCGGCGCCGAACGCCTTGAGCAGCACTCGGCGCTCCTTCGACATCGACGCCGGCATCGTCAGGATGACCTTGTAACCGCGTGCTGCACCGACCATCGCGAGGGCGATGCCGGTGTTGCCGCTGGTCGACTCCACGATCGTTCCGCCCGGCTTCAGCTCACCGGATGCCTCGGCCGCGTTGATCATCGCGATGCCGATGCGATCCTTCACGCTGGATGCAGGGTTGTAGTACTCGAGCTTCGCCAGGACAGTCGCTCCGACGCCCTCGGTGACGCGGTTCAATCGAACCAGCGGCGTGTTGCCGAAAGCGGTCGTGATGTCGGAATGGATGCCGGACATGTGCTGGCCTTTCGTACGCGGAACGTTGCACCGCAAGCCTATTCGAGTCGATGCACCGCCGGGACAATGTGTCGGGGGAGGGCGAGTGCGACACCGTACGCTGAAGGGATGGCCGAAGTGACCCTTGCAGCAGTCGTCCGCGCCGCAGCAGAGCGTCTTGCCGCAGCCGGAGTGCCCGACCCCCTCGTGGATGCCGAGCTGCTCGCCGGCCACGTACGGCGGCTGCGCCGAGGCGAGGTGCAGGCCGCCATCGTGCGTGGTGACACGATCGGCGAGCAGGACGTCACAGCGCTCGACGCGCTCGTGGTCCGTCGCGAGGCGCGCGAGCCGCTGCAGCACCTGACCGGCGTCGCGCCCTTCAGGCACCTCGAACTCGCGGTGGGACCCGGCGTTTTCGTTCCGCGGCCCGAGACCGAGACCGTCGCTCAGTTCGCGATCGATGCGCTTTCGAATGCCCCGGACCCGGAGCCGATCGGGGTCGACCTCTGCACCGGGAGCGGCGCGATCGCGCTGGCGATGGCCACCGAGGTGCCGCACTCCCGCGTCTTCGCGGTCGAACTCTCGCCCGACGCGCATGCGTGGGCCGCCCGCAACACGGCGGATGCCGAGAACCTCACGCTCGTGCAGGGCGATCTCGCCGATTCGCTGGGAGAACTCGACGGCACGGTGTCCGTCGTGATCTCGAATCCACCGTACGTGCCGGACGACGCGATTCCCCGGGATCCGGAAGTCCGACTGTTCGACCCAGCCATGGCGCTGTACGGCGGAGCGGACGGCCTCGACATCGTGCGAGTGCTCAGTCGCAGAGCCATGGCGCTCCTGCGCCAAGGAGGACTGCTCGTGATCGAGCACGGCGAGCTCCAGGGCGAGGCGATTCGCAGTCTGCTGGCGAGTGACGGATGGCGGGCACCGAGAACGCATCCTGATCTGACGCATCGAGACAGGGCGACGACCGCACTGCGGCCCTGACGACCCGCAGGTCGACACCCGCGCATACACCTAGAATGGTGTGGTCATGTCCTCTGTCTTCGATTGCCGCGATGAGGCACAGCTGCTCGCCGGAATGCGCCATGCTCGTCAGGCGATCGCCCGAGGCGAGCTCATCGTCATGCCCACCGACACGGTCTACGGCATCGCCGCCGACGCGTTCACACCCGCTGCGGTGCAGAGACTGCTCGATGCCAAGGGACGCGGCCGCGATCAACCGCCACCCGTGCTCGTCGCAGGCCAGGCAGCTCTCGCAGCGCTCGTGGAGGAGATCCCTGAGCCGGTGCAGAAGCTTGTCGACGCGTTCTGGCCCGGCGGACTGACCATCGTCCTACCTGCCCAGCCGTCGCTCGCATGGGATCTGGGGGACACGCTCGGCACCGTCGCAGTGCGGATGCCGGACCAGCGCGTGGCGCTCGAACTCCTCGAGGAGACCGGGCCTCTCGCTGTCTCGAGCGCGAACCTCACCGGCGAACCCGCCGCCACCTCAGCGCAGGACGCCGAGCGGATGTTGGGAGACAGCGTCTCGGTGTATCTCGACGGTGGCATGAGCGAGACGGGCGTGGCATCCACGATCATCGACGCCACGTCGCTCGTGCGTCGCGGCGACGACGCGGGAGAGCCGCGTATCCGGCTTCTGCGCGAAGGTGCGGTGACGATGGAGCAGCTGCGCGGCGTCGTCGGTGAACTGCTTGACGCGCCGGACGGCGCGGCGTGAAGCAGTACCTCTTCACGATCATCCTCACGGCGACCGTCACGCTCATGATGTCGTGGGCGGTCTGGCAGCTCAGTCTGCGCTTCAAGCTCTACCCCCGCATCCGAGAACGCGACGTGCACACGACGCCGACGCCACGGCTCGGGGGCGTGGCGATATTCCTCGGCATCGCCGCAGCCATCGCCGTCTCTGCGGCCAATCCCTTCTTCAGCATCATGTGGGTGCCGCCCCAGACCATGTGGGCCGTGCTGGGGGCGGCACTGCTCATCGCGATAATCGGTGTGATCGATGATCTGTGGGACATCGACTGGTTCATCAAACTCGGCGTGCAGTTCCTTGCGGCCGGCATCATCACAGTGTTCGGGGGGTTGCAGATACTCTCACTCCCGCTCGGCGAGATGGTCATCGTCTCCAGCTGGCTCAGCATCGCCGTGACGATGTTCGCGATCGTCGTCGTGATGAACGCCATTAACTTCATCGATGGGCTCGACGGACTCGTCACCGGCGTCTGCCTCATCGCCAACGGCGTGTTCTTCGCATACTCGTACATCCTCACGCGTGACACCGGCACGAGCAGCTACTTCAACCTGGCATCCTTCCTCGCCGCTGTCGTGATCGGCGCCTGCATCGGCTTCCTGCCGCTGAACTGGAGCCCGGCGAAGCTGTTCATGGGCGATTCCGGAGCTCTGGTGCTGGGCCTTCTGATGGCGACCTCCGCGATAGCTCTCACTGGCCAGATGTCCTCCAGCGCGTTGGATCCGGAGGAATTCGGTCGCTCGCAGCTGCTCGGAGCGTTCATCCCGATCCTGCTCCCGCTCGTGGTCGTCATGCTGCCGCTGCTCGACTTCGGCCTGGCCGTGTTCCGCCGCATGCGGGCCGGGAAGTCGCCGTTCTCGCCCGACCGGAAGCATCTGCATCACCGGATGCTCGACCTGGGGCATCGGGATCGCGACGCCGTCCTGATCTTCTACGCGTGGACGGCCGTGATCTCTCTCGCCGTCCTTCTCATGTACATCGGCTCCAGGGAGGACTGGCCGGGCCAGTACCTTCCTGGAGTCGCCTTCGGCGTGGTCGGCGTCGCAGCCTGCCTCGTCGTCACCCTGCTGCCCACCCCACGCGCTCAGCGAGCGCCCACCGAGCCGACACAGTCTGCGGAGACCCGATGAGCGATACACCAGAACGTCAGATGCCCGCAATCACCTCGATGCTGAGGAAGGTGCTGATCTGGACCGGCATCGCCGCTATTGCTCTCGTCGTGCTCGGCGGGGGCATCGGCTACCTCGCAGCGGGCACGGACGGTCTGTGGAGTGGGCTGGCCGGCGTCGCACTGGCCATCGTGTTCCTCGCGCTGACTCCGCTGAGCGTGCTGATCGCGAACCGCTGGTACGGCAGAGAGATGTTCGCAACGGTCTTCTTCGGAATCGTGATGGGGAGCTGGCTGCTCAAGCTCGTGGTGTTCGTCGTCGCCATCGTCATCCTTCGCGGACAGGACTGGGTGGTTCCGCTCGTCATCTTCCTCGCGCTCGTCGCGGGGATCGTGGTGAGTCTGGTCATCGATGCCGTCGTGTTCACGCGGATGCGCATGCCTTACGTGTCGGAGATCGCGCTGCCGGAAACCGACCCGGAAGACCGCGAGGATTCGTGACGATGGAAAAATATTGATAGTGTGAATCCGGGTTCGCTGGGCGAGCTTCCGCGTTGTGCGAGATGCTCCGACTCAGCTAGAACTCCCCACCCAATCGTCGCGTCGATCTCGGTCGATGCCCCGAAGCTGGAGCAACGTTGACTCACGCCGCGAGCCTCCTCGTCCGTCTCGCCACGGATGAATTCCACCCACCGTCGATCGCAGAGTTCTTCCCGGAGATCCTCTTCAGCATCGGCCCGCTCTCGGTGCACCGCATCCACCTTGTGCAGTTCCTCGCGACCATCGTCGTCGTCCTGATCCTCTGGCTCGGCACACGCAAGCTCAAGCTGATCCCCGGCCGCGGCCAGGGCATCATCGAGATGCTCTTCGACATCGTTCGAGTGAACGTCGCACACGACATGATGGGCAAGAAGGACGGCGATCGCTTCCTGCCGCTGCTGACGACCATCTTCTTCATGGTGTTGTTCTTCAACATCACCGGCGTCATACCGTTCCTGAACATCGCAGGAACGAGCATCATCGCCGTGCCGCTGATGCTCGCAGTGATCACCTACGTCACGTTCATCTACGCCGGACTGCGCAAGAGCCCATGGGGCTTCATCCGCAACTCACTCTTCCCGCCCGGAGTCCCGCCTGCGCTGTACATCATCGTCGCGCCGCTGGAGTTCATCTCGACCTTCATCGTGCGACCGGTCACGCTCACGCTGCGACTGCTGATGAACATGATGGTCGGCCACCTCATGCTGGTGCTGTTCTTCGCGGCGACTCAGTTCTTCATCTTCTCGATGGGCGGCTTCTGGACGGTTCTCGGAGCGGGCACACTCGCCTTCGGCTTCGCGTTCACGGCCTTCGAGATCCTGGTGGCCTTCCTCCAGGCATACGTCTTCACCATCCTCACCGCGGTCTACATCCAGCTTGCAGTCGCGGACGAACACTAATCGGGGCGCGCCAGCACCCCTCAATGAAAGGAAACACCTGTGGATCCCAACTCGGTTCTTGCAGCCATCAACATCGACATCACCGGCTCGATCGCCAACGTCGGCTACGGCCTGGCAGCCATCGGCCCGGCCATCGGTGTGGGCATCGTCGTCGGCAAGACGATCGAGGGCATCGCTCGTCAGCCTGAGCTGTCCGGCAAGCTTCAGGGCACCATGTGGATCGGTATCGCCTTCACCGAGGCGCTTGCGTTCGTCGGTATCGGCGTGGCGTTCCTCTTCGGCTACTGATCCTCTCACCCACACGTAAGGAGACAGGATGCTGAACGCTCTTGTCACGCTCGCAGCCGAGGAGGCGGAGCACAATCCGCTTCTTCCGGCGATGTACGACATCGTCTGGTCCGCGGTCTGCTTCGTCATCATCCTGGTCGTGGCCTGGAAGGTCGCGCTTCCGAACGTGGCGAAGATGCTCGACGCGCGGTCCGCCGCGATCGAGGGCAACATCGCCAAGGCCGACGAAGCGCAGAAGCAGGCGGAGGCGGCTCTTGAGGAGTACACCCGCCAGCTCGCCGAGGCGCGCACCGAAGCCGGTGAGATCCGTGAGGCCGCCCGTGAGGACGGCAAGAAGATCGTCGCAGAGGCCAAGGAGTCCGCGACCGTCGAGGCCGCACGCGTCACCGCGGCAGCGCAGGCGCAGATCGAGGCAGAGCGCAAGACGACGCTGGTCGCGCTCCGCTCTGAGGTTGGAACGCTCGCGATCGACCTCGCCGGTGGCGTGGTCGGTGAGACGCTCTCCGATGACTCCCGCGCGACCGCTGTCGTCGATCGCTTCCTCGCAGACCTCGAGGCATCAGAAAAGGCGGCCAAGTAATGGGCAGCGCGACCACTCAGGCACTCGCGGCTTCGACGGCGGCCCTCGCTCAGGCGAAGGACGTCACCCTCGACACGGCCGGTGAGTTCTTCACCGTGGCGCGTCTGCTGGGCGAATCCGGTCAGCTGAGCGGCGCGCTGGCGGATCCTGCTGCTCCTGAGGGTCTGCGTGAGCAGGTCGTCGCGACGGTCTTCGGCGGGTTGTCGAACACCACGCGTCAGGTGCTGTCGGCCGCTGTCGGCGAGAGGTGGTCCAACGAGGACGGCCTCATCTCCGGGATCGAGGAACTCGCGATCCGCGCCGCAGCCATCGCCGAGCCAGCGACGGATATCGAAGGAGAGCTGTTCTCGTTCCTTCGGGTCGTTGCGGCTAATCCTGAGCTCGAACTCGCTCTCGGAACCCGTTTGGGTGATGACGCGGCGAAGGGCGTGCTCGTGGAGAAGCTGATCGGCAGCAGGGCGAGTGCACCGACCACGCTGATCGTCTCATCGCTCGTGCGTCAGCCCCGCGGCCGCCGCGTGCGCCAGCTGCTCAATCGTGCGATGAAGATCGTGTCGGCGCAGGGAGATCGCATCGTCGCCACCGTGCACACGGCTGCGACGCTCTCCGCCGCGCAGCGCACCAGACTCGGCGACGCGCTGGCCGGGCGTTATGGCGGCCAGGTATCGATCAACGAAGTGATCGACCCCACCGTCGTGGGCGGACTGCGCGTGCAGATCGCCGATGACATCATCGACGGCAGCATCTCCGCGCGGCTCGCCGATCTTCGACAGAAGCTCGCGGGCTAATACGACTTCGCGCGGGGAACCGCGCAGACTCTCTCAATACAAAGGGAAGACAATGGCAGAACTATCGATCAGCCCCGACGTCATCCGTGACGCGCTGAAGGACTTCGCCGCTGCGTACGAGCCCACCGGCGCCGCAGCGACCGAAGTCGGCACCGTCATCGACGCGGCAGACGGCATCGCCCACATCGAGGGCCTGCCCGGCGTCATGGCGAACGAGCTCCTGACGTTCGACAACGGCACGCAGGGCCTCGCGCTCAACCTCGACGAGAGCGAGATCGGCACCGTGGTGCTCGGCGACTTCGCCGGCATCCAGGCCGGTCAGGAAGTTCGCCGCACAGGCGAGGTCCTCTCGGTCGCTGTGGGCGACGGCTACCTCGGACGCGTGGTCGACCCGCTCGGCAACCCGATCGACGGTCTCGGCGAGATCGCCTCGGAGGGTCGTCGCGAGCTCGAGCTGCAGGCACCCGGCGTCATGCAGCGCAAGAGCGTGCACGAGCCGATGCAGACCGGCATCAAGGCCATCGATGCGATGATCCCCGTCGGCCGTGGCCAGCGTCAGCTCATCATCGGCGACCGCCAGACCGGTAAGACGGCCATCGCGATCGACACGATCATCAATCAGAAGGACAACTGGGCGTCGGGCGACGTCGACAAGCAGGTTCGCTGCATCTATGTCGCCATCGGCCAGAAGGGCTCGACGATCGCCTCCGTCAAGGGTGCGCTCGAGGATGCCGGCGCGATGGAGTACACCACGATCGTCGCTGCTCCCGCTTCTGACCCGGCCGGCTTCAAGTACATCGCGCCCTACACTGGTTCCGCGATCGGTCAGCACTGGATGTACGGCGGCAAGCACGTCCTGATCATCTTCGATGACCTGTCGAAGCAGGCCGAGGCCTACCGTGCCGTGTCGCTTCTGCTGCGTCGTCCGCCGGGACGCGAGGCGTACCCCGGTGACGTCTTCTACCTGCACTCCCGTCTGCTGGAGCGTTGCGCGAAGCTGTCCGACGAGCTCGGTGCCGGTTCGATGACCGGTCTCCCGATCATCGAGACCAAGGCGAACGATGTCTCGGCGTACATCCCCACCAACGTGATCTCGATCACCGACGGCCAGATCTTCCTGCAGTCCGACCTCTTCAACGCCAACCAGCGTCCGGCGGTCGACGTGGGTATCTCGGTCTCGCGAGTCGGTGGTGACGCTCAGGTCAAGTCGATCAAGAAGGTCTCCGGAACGCTGAAGCTGGAGCTGGCGCAGTACCGCTCGCTCGAGGCGTTCGCGATGTTCGCGAGCGACCTGGACGCGACTTCGCGTCGTCAGCTTGACCGCGGTGCGCGCCTGACCGAGCTGCTCAAGCAGCCGCAGTACTCGCCGTACCCGGTCGAAGACCAGGTCGTCTCGATCTGGGCCGGCACCAAGGGCAAGCTCGACAAGCTCGAAGTCTCCGACGTGCTGCGGTTCGAGCGAGAGCTTCTGGACCACTTGCGACGCAACACCAAGGTGCTCGACACCCTGCGTGAGACGAATGTCCTGGATGACGACACCGCTGCTGAGCTCGAGAAGCAGGTCGACGCCTTCCTTCTCGAGTTCCAGGGCGGCAAAGGCCAGTCCATCGGCGCCGTAGGCCATGAGGAGCACGCGGCCCAGGATGTGGACGACGTCAACCAGGAGAAGATCGTCAAGGGTCGTCGCGCGTAATCGCGTGAGGTACTGAAACATGGGCGCTCAACTCAGGGTCTACAAGCAGAAGATCAGTTCTGCTCAGACGACCAAGAAGATCACGAAGGCGATGGAGCTCATCGCGGCTTCGCGCATTCAGAAGGCGATGGCGCGCGTGCGCGCGTCGTCGCCCTTCGCGCGGGCCGTGACACAGGCTGTGTCCGCCGTGGCCACGTATTCCAATGTCGACCACCCGCTCACGCGTGAGCCGGAGACGATCCGCCGGTCCGCCGTCGTGGTCTTCTCCTCCGACCGCGGTCTCGCAGGAGCCTTCAACTCGCAGATCCTCCGCGAGGCTATGGAGGTGGGCGAGCTGATCCGTTCTCAGGGCAGCGAGCCGGTGTACTATCTCGTCGGTCGCAAGGCCGTGGGGTACTTCCAGTTCCGCCGCATCCAGGCGGCCGCAGAGTGGACGGGTGACACCGACACCCCGCGATTCAAGACGGCTGAGGAGATCTCGGCCACACTGCTCGAAGCGTTCAACCGCGGCGGTGACGATGGCGGTGTCGACGAACTCCACCTCGTCTACAACCGCTTCGTCAGCATGATGACGCAGTCGCCCGAGACGGTTCGTCTGCTTCCGCTGGAGATCGTCGAGAGCGCCGAGTCACCCGAGCCAGGTGGAACGGTGTACCCGCTCTACGAGTTCGAGCCGGATGCCGAGACTGTTCTGGACGCGATCCTGCCGGTGTATCTGCAGAGCCGCATCTTCAACGCACTGCTGCAGTCGTCTGCTGCCAAGCAGGCCGCGACGCAGAAGGCGATGAAGTCTGCGAGCGACAACGCCGACAAGCTCATCACCGACTACACCCGTCTGCGCAACAACGCGCGTCAGGCGGAGATCACGCAGCAGATCGCTGAGATCGTCGGCGGCGCCGACGCCCTCTCGTCGAGCAAATAGACCACAAGAAAGAGACGAAGATATGACCCCCACCGCCACAGCTGAGGCTGGGACCGCGGTCGTCGGGCGCGTCGCACGCGTCACGGGCCCGGTCGTCGATATCGAGTTCCCGCACGACTCGATTCCTGACATCTACAACGCGCTGAAGACCACGATCGTCATCGGCGAGGCATCGACCGAGATCACCCTCGAGGTCGCGCAGCACCTCGGTGACGATCTGATCCGCGCCATCGCACTGAAGCCCACCGACGGCATCATCCGTGGCCAGGAAGTGCGCGACACCGGCGAACCGATCTCGGTTCCCGTCGGCGACGTCACCAAGGGCAAGGTCTTCAACGTCATCGGTGAGGTCCTCAACGCCGAGCCCGGCGAGCAGATCGAGATCACGGAGCGTTGGCCGATCCATCGTTCGGCTCCGCCTTTCGATCAGCTCGAGTCGAAGACGCAGATGTTCGAGACCGGCATCAAGTCGATCGACCTTCTCACCCCGTACGTGCTGGGTGGAAAGATCGGCCTGTTCGGCGGCGCCGGGGTCGGCAAGACCGTCCTCATCCAGGAGATGATCCAGCGCGTCGCACAGAACCACGGTGGTGTGTCGGTGTTCGCCGGTGTCGGTGAGCGCACCCGTGAGGGCAACGACCTGATCGCAGAGATGGAAGAGGCGGGTGTCTTCGACAAGACCGCCCTCGTCTTCGGCCAGATGGATGAGCCGCCGGGAACGCGTCTGCGCGTCGCCCTTTCGGCGCTGACGATGGCGGAGTACTTCCGCGACGTACAGAAGCAGGACGTGCTGCTCTTCATCGACAACATCTTCCGCTTCACGCAGGCCGGCTCCGAGGTCTCCACGCTCCTGGGCCGCATGCCCTCCGCTGTGGGTTACCAGCCGAACCTCGCTGACGAGATGGGCGTCCTCCAGGAGCGCATCACCTCGACCCGCGGTCACTCGATCACCTCGCTGCAGGCGATCTACGTTCCCGCTGACGACTACACCGACCCGGCCCCGGCGACGACGTTCGCGCACCTCGACGCGACGACCGAGCTCAGCCGTGAGATCGCATCGAAGGGTCTGTACCCGGCCATCGACCCGCTGACCTCGACGTCGCGCATCATGGACCCCCGCTACCTGGGCGAGGACCACTACCGCGTCGCCACCACGGTCAAGCAGATCCTCCAGAAGAACAAGGAACTGCAGGAGATCATCGCGATCCTCGGTGTCGATGAGCTCTCCGAAGAGGACAAGATCGTCGTGTCGCGTGCACGTCGCATCCAGCAGTTCCTCTCGCAGAACACCTACATGGCGAAGAAGTTCACCGGTGTCGAGGGCTCGACCGTCCCGCTGAAGGAGACGATCGAGTCGTTCGACGCGATCGCCAAGGGCGAGCTCGACCACGTGGCCGAGCAGGCCTTCTTCAACGTCGGTGGCATCTCCGACGTTGAAGAGCGCTGGGCGCAGATCCAGAAGGAGAACGGCTGATCATGGCGTTGCATGTCAGCCTCGTCTCCGCTGATGCGGAGGTCTGGACGGGGGAGGCCACGCTCGTCGTCGCCAAGACCGTCGAGGGCGAGATCGGCATCATGAGCGGTCACGAACCGATTCTGGCGATTCTCGCCGAGGGGCAGGTCCGCATCACGCAGGCCGATGGCAGCAAGGTGCTCGCGAACGCGCAGGACGGCTTCCTCTCCATGGAGGGCAGCCAGCTCACGATCGTCGCAGGCAACGCGGCACTCATCGCCTGAACACATATCGCGGACGCGCCCACCTGTCAGCCGAGAGCTGATGGGTGGGCGCGTTCTCGCCTGTTCTCACTCGGAGCCCATGAGCCCCATGAAGATCCTTCTTCCTCCCTCCGAGACGAAGCGTCCCGGAGGAACCGGCGCGCCGGTGTCGCTCGGCGCCCTCGCGCTCCCCGCTCTCGCCGCTGAGCGAGACGCGGCGGCGGCGGCGCTCGTGGCACTCGCGGCGGATCCGGCCGCGGCCGCACGCGTGCACAAGCTCAGCGAGCGTCAGCTCGGCGACATCGACCACAACGCGGCCCTGCGATCGGCGCCGACGATGGCTGCGGTCGACAGGTACACCGGCGTTCTCTATGACGCGCTCGACGCGGCGTCACTGGATGCCGGGGCCAGAAGATGGCTGAACGCACACGTGTGGATCCACTCGGCGCCGTTCGGTCCGATCGCGGCGCTCGATGCGATCCCGACGTATCGGCTCGCCGCAGGCACAGCGCTTCCCGGGATCGCGCCGTTGCGGCGACACTGGGCACGTGCGACGTCAGAGGCGATGGCCCAGGAAGCACCGCCGTTCGTCCTCGACCTGCGCAGCGAGGCCTATGTCGCGCTGGGTCCAGTACCGGCATCCGTGCCTTCCGCCTACGTACGCGTGGTCACGACCGAGGGGCGCGCACTCAACCACTTCAACAAGAAGGCGAAGGGCGAACTCGTGCGAGCGCTGGCTGAGGACCGACCGCGTGTGCGTTCGTTCTCGACCCTCCGTGAATGGGCGGCGAAGCGGTCCATCACGATGCGGCGGGGCGAGCATATCGGCGTAGTCGAGCTCGTTACGGAGACGTGACCGCTGCGCCGGCACATGACGTGCAACGGTGCGCGTGTCGTTGCCAGCGGGCGAACGACCCCGCTACCATGGCCAATGCGCGAAGCGAAGGCTTCGTTCTTGGGGGGCGAGGTACGCTTCCTCTGTCAAAAGGAATGTGAGTCTCATGTATTCCGCCTATTCCGCCTATTCCGACTATTCCGGCCTGAGCGCCGGACTTCTCGCTGTGACTGTCCTTGTCAGCTTGCTGTTCGCCGCTGTCGGCTACGTTCTCACCTCGCTCTTCCTGATGAAGATCTTCGAAAAGGCGGGCGTGCAGGGCAAATGGCGTGCATGGGTGCCCGTGTACAACAGCATGATCTTCCTCAAGCTCGGTGACCTCAGCCCGTGGCTGATCCTCTATGGGATCGGTGCATCGCTCCTGCTCGGCTGGATACCGTTCATCGGACAGCTTGTGATCCTCGCATCCGCGGTGCTTATGGTCCTCGCGGCATACCGGGTCGGTCAGAAGTTGCAGAAGGAAGGCGCTTGGGTCGTCTTGTACATCTTCCTGTCACTTGTCTGGCTCGGCATCATGGCTTTCGACAAATCACGCTGGAACCCGCAGATCCCGCCAGCAGCCTGGGCAGGCAACGCCTTCTTCGGTGACCGCACCGCTTGGGACGGCATCCCCGTGCAGCCTTCGGCACAGGTCGCGCCCGGTGCCGCGCCCGGTTACGGCGCAGCCCCGCAGGGATACGCACCGCCCCAGGGCTACCAGCAGCCCGCTCCCGGCTACCAGCCGCCGGCAGCGCCCGCGACGCCCCCTGCCGGACCGGCTTCGCCTGTGACGCCACCGCCCGCGCCGTCTACGCCGCCCGCGGCTCCGACCCCGCCGCCCACTGCTCCGCCGGCACCGCCTGCGGACCCGCCGCGGCCCCCGGCCTGATGAGCTGACCGAAGGGCCCCCGATCATGATCGGGGGCCCTTCGTCGTGGACGGACGAGATTCCGATAGCGTGGACACATGGTCATGTCGTTGCGTCGGGTCGGAGCATCCGGTCTTCTCGTCTCTCCGATCGGTCTCGGATGCAACAACTTCGGACGTGCTGGCACACCCACTGAGACGCGTGAGGGCACTCGCGAGGTCATCGATGCGGCGCTCGCGAATGAGGTGACATTCTTCGACACCGCCGACATGTACGGCAGGGACCCCGGGCTCAGCGAATCGCTGATGGGGGAGGCCTTGCAGGGGCGCCGTGACCGGGTCGTGCTGGCCACGAAGTTCGGCCAGGAGCGTGACATGGGGTACGACTTCCCGGCAGGGCGCGGGTCACGCAGGTACGTCCGCCGTGCGGTCGAGGAATCGCTTCGCCGTCTGCAGACGGACTGGATCGACCTCTATCAGCTTCATCTTCCTGATCCCGAGACGCCCATCGCCGAGACGACGGATGCTCTCGACGAACTCATTCGCGAAGGCAAGATCCGCTACTACGGCCATTCGAACCTCCCCGGCTGGCAGATCGCGGAAGCCGAGCTCACGTCGCAGCTTCGCTCGACGGGACGATTCGTCTCGGCGCAGAATCAGTATTCTCTGCTCGCCAGAGCCGCAGAACGTGAGGTTCTGCCGGCAGTCGAGCGTTACGGCCTCGGGTTCTTCCCGTACTTCCCACTGCACAACGGTCTGCTCACCGGCAAGTTCTCGCGCGAGGGCGGGCCGAAGGAGAGCCGGATCATGTCCACCCGGCGGCATGTGTGGGAGAACGCGTCGTGGGATGCGCTGGACGCGTACCGGCAATTCTGCGCCGACCGGGGAGTCACCATGATCGAAGCGACCTTCGGATGGCTCCTCGCGCAACCGACAGTCTCCAGCGTCATCGCCGGGGCCACGTCGGCCGCTCAGATAGAGACCAACGCGGAAGCCGCCGAAGCCTGGGCACCCACGGCGGACGATCTCGAATCCATCGACAAGATCTTCCCGCTTCCCGTCGACCCCGGCGCGCGGGTGTGACGCAGTTCCACTACGATGTGTGAGAATCCTGCGGCCGTTCGTATCGCCGCATCCAACCCGGAGGAACCCTTTGTCTGAGACGTCCACGCAGACCCATCGCGTCGCGGCCCCGGACGGCGGCGAGATCGTTCTGACCTGGGCTGGAGTGACGGATACCGGGCGTCGCCGCGATAACAACCAGGATGCTTTCCTGGCCCAGTACCCGTTGTTCGTCGTCGCAGACGGAATGGGCGGCCACGCGGGTGGGGAGATCGCCAGCCAGAGCACGATCGCCCGCCTGCAGGACGTCGTCGATGCGGATGCCGTGGGCACTGCCGCCATAGAGAACGCCCTCGCCCAGGCAGTGAGCGACATCGCTGCGCATCCTGAGACCACAGACGAGGGCACCGGCACGACGCTCACCGGCGTCTTCTTCGATGTCTCCGACGACGAGCCCAGGTGGGTGTCGCTCAACATCGGCGACTCTCGTGTCTATCTGCTGCGCGATGAGCGACTGGTGCAGGTCACCACCGACCACTCAGTTGTACAGGAGCTGATCAGCTCGGGCCGGCTCAGCGCGGAAGAGGCGGAGAGCCACCCGTACAGCAACGTCATCACACGCGCCGTCGGGGCGAGCGAACTCACGCCGCCGGACTATCTCGGGATCGAGGTGCAGGACGGCGACCGGTTCGTGATCTGCTCCGACGGGTTGACCAAGGAACTCACCGACTACGGCATCCAGCACTTCCTGCGGGAGGAATCCGACCCCGCGGTGGCCGCTGACGCGATGCTGGCCGCCGCCCTTGAGAACGGTGGGCGGGACAACGTCACACTCATCATCGTGCAGGTGGAGCGCACCGGTCACTCCCGCCCGGCCGACGAGACTTCAGCCGAGTCGTCCTCCACAGTGGAGAACACGGCCGAATAGTCTGTCGAGCTGTGGATAACGGCATCCGTGGTTCGTGAATGCCGTGCAATGGGGCCATGGATCTCGAGCCTCTCACGCTCCCCGCAGCTGCCGCGGAGCCGCATCGCCAGCCGATCCCGGTGCTCGCCGCCGTCGTGCCGATCGTGGCGGGGGTCGTCCTCTGGCTCGTCACAGGATCGATCTTCTCGCTCTGCTTCGCCGCTCTCGGCCCGCTGATGATCGGGGCCTCATTGCTGGACGGGCTGCGCAACCGACGTCGAGAGCGGCGCGCCGCTGCGGATGATGAGACGGCGGGATGGCGCCGTGCCGAGCAAGACCTGCTGCGTCGGCATCAGAGCGAGCGCCGCGAGCTGCGACGTGCTCATCCCGACGCCGCGGCCTGCCTCCAGGACGCACCTCTGAGAGACCTGCAGCCTGTCGACGAGTCGACACCGATCGTCGTCGGTTCCGGTGCCAGACGCAGCGCGCTGAGGGTGACAGGTGACGACAGCGAACGCGCACGCGGGTTCCGAAAGCGCGCGGCCCACGTGACGGATGTGCCGATCAGCGTGCCGATGGGGCGTGGCATCTGCCTCAGAGGGCCGGCGCCCGTGGTGGCCGCTGCCGCGAGGGCCTTGGTCGTTCAGCTGTGCCTGCGTCATGCGCCAGGGCAGCTCGCACTCGTCGGCGGGGGACTGGAGACTCTGGGGCTGGCCGACTTCCCGCATGCCGGACGACCGCGACGCGGAGCATGGCGCCTCGCCGTCGTGATGGGGGATGAGGACTGCACGGATGCCGCCGCTCAGGTGCGCGTCTGCGAGACGGGGCAGGAGGTACCGGAGGGCGTGACGACGCTCATCGATTGCGTGGACCCGAGCAGCGCACGGCTGCGGACGTCAGCCGGTGTCGAGGACATCGCGGTGGAGTGCCTCTCTCGTGCGCAGGCTGCGGCGATCGCCGCGAGCAGCATCGAACGCGAAGGTGAGTCTGCGCATCTGCCGGACACCGTGACGCTGGGGGAGCTGACACCACCCGATGGTGCGGGAATCTCCGGCCTCGCTGCGGTGATCGGCCGCACGGAGAGCGCGGATATCGTGCTCGACCTGGTGGAGGACGGCCCGCACGCCATCGTGACGGGGATGACCGGTTCGGGCAAGAGCGAACTCCTCGTGACCTGGATCACGTCGATGGCGCGCACGCACCGGCCGGATGAGGTGTCGTTCGTGCTGGCCGATTTCAAAGGAGGAACGGCTTTCGACCCGTTGCGCGCGCTCCCGCATGTTGCGGCCGTGATGACGGACCTCGACGAGGAAGGGGCGCGCCGTGGGGTCGAGAGCCTGACCGCAGAGCTTCGTCGCCGTGAGTCGGCGCTGGCCGAGTGTGGCGCGAGGAACATCACGGAGGCAGCAGGGCGACTGGGGAGGCTGGTGATCGTCGTGGACGAGTTCGCCGCCCTGCTGCAGGAGCATCACGATCTCGGTGCGGTGTTCACCGATGTCGCCGCTCGAGGACGCGCGCTCGGTATGCACCTGATTCTCGGCACACAGCGCGCGGCCGGTGTGATCCGCGACGGACTCGCCGCCAACTGTCCTCTGAGAGTGAGCCTGCGCGTGACGGAACCTGCGGACAGCCGGCTCGTCATCGGATCGGATGACGCAGCAGAGCTGCCCGGCGGCGCATCCTCACGTGGCCTCGCCTTCGTCCGGCGACCGCAGGACATGACAGCCGTGGCCGTGCGCGTGGCGCTGACCGGCGCGGCCGATCTGCGTGACATCGGGTCACGCTGGCCGGATGCCGCCGTTCCGGCGAGCCCTTGGCATCCTGCGCTGCCCCTGCGTCTCGATCTCGCCGCGCTGTCGGCCGCGCACCCACCGGGAGCCTCGCTGCTGGTCGGACTCACGGATGTGCCCGAGCGCCAATGCCAGACGCCGATGCTGCTGCGGCCCGGCATCGACCGCGGCCTCGCAGTGATCGGAGGCAGCGGTTCAGGGCGCACGGCGGCTCTGCGGACCCTGGCCGAGCAGGCTGCGCAGCCCGTGCTGCTGGGAGCAGATCCGGAGCGTGCGTGGGACGTGCTGGCCGATGTGCTCGATGCTGCAGGAGACACGCCGAAGCTCGTGCTGTGCGACGATCTCGACCAGCTCGTCGCGTCGTTTCCAGTGGAGTATGGTCAGGTGTTCCTGGAGCGCATGGAGAAGCTGGTGCGTTCGGCGGCGGCACGTGGATGCACAGTGGTCGTCGCCACGGGACGGGCATCCGGCCAGACCGCTCGCGTGATCGAGGCGCTGCCCACGCGGATGCTGCTGCGAATGGGCACCAAGATGGAGCACCTTGCAGCAGGTGGAGACGCTGACGGATACCGTCGCGACCGTCCAGCAGGGAGAGCGAGGGTCGGACGGCATGAGGTGCAGGTGGCCTGGACGGATGAGGCCGCGCGGGTGGAGGCCGCAGTCGCAGGGGTGGAGCGCTGGACGCCCGCGGCACAGGTCGTCGGTGTGATCGCCCTGGGAGTCCGGCGTGTCGTCGAGGGGCTGCGAGGCGCCTATCCCGACCACGCCGTCGTGCCGGTCACCGACCGTGCACAGGAGCCGCCGACGTCAGCACCTCAGGCAGGCGCATCGGCCCTCGCCCACGCGCCCGACCCGGCGCCGACGATCCTGGTCGGAGATGCAGACAGCTGGCAGCGGCAGTGGCCGTTGTGGCAGCGGATCCGACTCGAAGGCGAGATGCTGTTCCTCGCCGAGTGCGCGGGGGAGCTGCGCTCCTTCGCCGGTAGCCGCGAGCTGCCACCCTATGCGAAGCCCCACGTCGGTCGGGCCTGGACGATCCATGAGGGCCTCACGCCACGGCGGGTGGTCATCCCCGAGCTCGATGCGACAGCGCGATGAGCATACGCCGCGACGTCACATCACGGAGTCGACGGTGCGAGCCGTCAAGCCGTGTGCCACTGCGACGCCCTCGTTGACCACGACACCCTTCGCCGTGTTGAGGCCGCCGGCGAGCGCAGAATCGGCCTTCAACGCATCCCGCCATCCGCGACCCGCGATCTGACGCACGTAGGGCAGCGTCGCATTCGTGAGCGCCGACGTCGAGGTGTTCGGCACGGCGCCCGGCATGTTCGCCACGCAGTAGAACACGGTGTCGTGCACGGGGAACGTCGGGTCGTCATGCGTGGTCGGGTGCGTGTCCTCGAAGCAGCCGCCCTGGTCGACGGCGATGTCGACGAGCACACTGCCCGGTCGCATCTGGGCGACCATCTCATTGGTGACGAGCTTCGGCGCGCGCGCCCCGGGAATCAGCACCGAGCCGATGACGAGGTCGGAGCCGATCACGGCGCGACGCAGATCCAATGGATTGGAAGCCGCCGTCTTGACCCGGCCGGCGAAGTGATCGTCCAGCATGCGGAGGCGGGGGATGTTCGTGTCGAAGATCGTGACGTCGGCGCCCATCCCGCTGGCGATGACCGCCGCATTCGCTCCGGCCACGCCACCGCCGATCACCGTCACGGTGGCCGGCCGCGTGCCGGGCACACCTGACATGAGCAAGCCCAGCCCGCCGTTCGAACGCAACAGGGTGTTCGCGCCGACGAGGGGAGCCAGTCGTCCGGCCACCTCACTCATGGGCGCGAGCAGGGGGAGTCCGCCGCCAGGCAACTGCACGGTCTCATAGGCGATCGCCGTGACGCCGTCAGCGAGAAGTCTTTCGGTCAGCGGTCGATCCGCCGCAAGGTGCAGATAGGTGAACAGAGTGAGGTCGTCGCGGAAGTTGTCGTACTCACTCGCGATCGGCTCTTTCACCTTCAGCAGCAGCTCGGCACGGGACCAGACCTCAGCCGCATCATCCAGCAATGTGGCGCCGGCCTCGGCATACTCCGCATCAGGCATCGATGAGCCCGCACCGGCTCCTGACTGCACGAACACCTCGTGTCCGGAGCGCACCAGGTCGTGCACTCCTGCCGGCGTCAGGGCGACGCGGTACTCGTTGTTCTTCACCTCGGTGGGGACGCTGATCCTCATCGTGGCTCCTCTCCTCCCTCGGCATTGAGGGAATACAACCCCGGGTCAGGGCATCAGACGGCGGCGCCAGGACGGATCATCCCGACGTCGCTCCCTCCGCCGAGGACGGCGAGGGGAAGTGCGTTGGCGAGCGTAGCCAGATCGGCCTCACTCAGAGCCCCGGCGCGAGCGAGCAGCGTCGCCGCGACGATCGTGAGGGCCCGAGCGCTGCCGTCGAGCATCTTGAGCGCGACGGTGGTGCCGTCAGGGGCGACCATGACCATGATCCCCTCGGCACCGCTCTTGGCGAAGACACCGAGGGTCTCGATCGCGATCGTGTCAGGTCGTCCTCGGCCCTCGATCGTCCACGGGTTCTCCTTGACTGCTCTCACGAGCGTGCCGGCTACGCGATGCAGTGCGAACGGAGAGCGTTCGGAGGCGGAGCCGATGCGGTGGATGGCTCGGCCGAGGCCGGCAAGGGTGATCGCGTGGACCGGAGCACCGCATCCGTCCACGGCGGTGTGCGCGATCTTCTCGCCGGTGAGCCGCTCGACGACTTCGCGGATGTGCAACTGCAGGGGATGAGTCGGGTGGAGATATCCCTCGGTCGGCCAGCCGGTCGCGACGCAGGCTCGCAGCATCGCCGCGTGCTTGCCTGAGCAGTCCATCCGGATGCGCGCGGTCTGTCCGTGCTCACGCACGAGCTCGTCGCGGGTCGCGGTGTCGCGGGGCCATACCGAGGGGCAGCCGAGATGGTCCTCCGTCAGACCGCCCGCGGTGAGGATCTCGCGGATGACTTCGACATGACGATCCGTTCCGACATGGCTCGCTGTCGCGATCGCGAGCTGTTCACCGGAAAGCTCCGCTCCTGCCGTGACGCACGCCACGGCCTGGAGCGGCTTCAGACTGGAGCGGGGAAGGATCAGTGCGTCCGGGTTGCCCAGCCGCCTGACGACATCTCCATCCGGCGAGAGCACGATGGCCGAGCCGGCATGGCGCGATTCGATGAAACCGCTGCGCTCGACGATGGCGAGTTCGACGGCATCCGCGACAGTGAGAGTCTCCAGCGCCCGACCAGCCTATCGCCGACGTCCGCATCGGCGCCGAGCCGCACCGTGTCAGACTGAGTCCATGACCCTCGGCGAGCACCGATACGCACTCACAGCCACGTGGCACGGCAACCGTGGAACCGGAACCAGCGGTTATCGGGACTATTCCAGGGACGTCACGATCGAGATCGACGGCAAGCCGGAGCTGCTGGCCTCAGCGGACAAGCCTTTCCGGGGCGACCCCGCCCGCTGGAATCCGGAGGATCTGCTGATCGCGTCGCTCTCCGAGTGCCATCTGCTCTCGTTCCTGCATGCGTGCGTGAGCGCGGGCGTCGTCGTCGTCTCGTATAGCGACAGCGCGAGCGGCGTGATGCGCGAAGACGGCAGAGGCGGGGGAGCCTTCACCGAGGTGCTGCTGCGGCCGGAGGTGGTGGTGGCTGAGGAATCGATGGTCGCGGCGGCAGAGCGAGCGCACGATGACGCGCACCGGATGTGCTTCATCGCGAACTCCGTGAACTTCCCCGTCCGCCATGAGGCGAGCGTCAGCGCCGCTCGTGCGGAAGAGCCTGCTTGAGCTTCTCGATCGGCCCTTGGGCCGGCGGCTCGTTGTAGACACCGGCGAGCTCCTGACCGCTCAACGCGTGGATCGCCGTCATGATCTGGTCGGTCGCGAGTCGTCTCGCCTTGCCGCTGCCGGCCGCACCGTGCACCGTCACGTCGATCGGGTCGCCGAATCGCACGGTGATGCGCTCGCTCAGGGACGGAACCTTCGCGCCTTTCGGCATGGCCTTGTCGGTGCCGATCAGGCCGACCGGCACGACTGGCGCGCCGGTCTGCAGGGCGAGGAAAGCCGCACCGGTCCGACCCTTGTACAGGCGGCCATCCGTAGAGCGGGTGCCCTCGGGATAGAGCGCGACGGCCAGTCCGTCATCGAGCAGCTGGCGCTGCTGATCCAGGGCGTCGAGCGCGGCCTGACCGGCGCCGCGGTTCACAGGGATGGCACCGATGGACTGGAAGAACGTCCGCGAGACGGCGCCCGTGAACCCAGTGCCTTCGAAGTATGCCGACTTGGCGAGGAAGTGCACGGGACGAGGAGCTGCGACCGGGATCGCGATGGAGTCGATGAACGACAGATGATTGCTCGCGAAGATGACAGGGCCGTCGAGCGGAACGCGATCACGTCCTTCGATGTGCGGCCGGTAGACGAACCGTGCCAGCGAGCCGATCACCGCACGACCGAAGGCATACGTGGCACCTGCGCGGCGAGGGCCGGATGATGCTTCAGCTGTCTGCTCCTGGTCCGATTCTTCGGTCGGCTCGGGGAGGGCAGACTGCTCAGAGGTCATCAGATCAGGCTACTCCGCGATTCATGCCATCCGTGGAATGCGACCGCATCGCTGTGGTGGTGCGTCGAGTGCAGGCGCTTCTCAGCGCGGGCAAAGGCGAATACGACAGTATGGAGTGTCCCTCCCCACGATCACGAGGTCTCACTGTGCGCAATCGCTCGATCATCGCTCTGTCCACCATCACCGTCGCGACCATGTTGCTGGCCGGGTGCGCTGGGACCGAGGGCTCGACAGGCGACGACGCCGAGACGCTTGCTGCGGATCTCTGCTCGGCGGCAGTCGAGTCAGGCGACGCCTCTGACGGCGTGAGTGTCGAGGGCGATTTCGGCACCGCCTCGACAGCGACCTTCGAGCTGGGCACGAAGGTCGACGCGGCCGAGCGCACTGTACTCAGCGAGGGCGACGGAGACACGATCGCCGAAGGCGACTACGTCAGCTACGCGCTGAGCGCGTTCGACGGCGACACGGGCGAACGCCTCGGCGACGCCGGCTACACGGAAGGGGAGCTCCTCCCGGCCGCGCTCACCGCAGACGCGCCGCTCGGGCAGCTCATCGGGTGCGCGAGTGTCGGTTCGCGACTGTCCGTCGTCTTCCCGACGACGGAAGAAGCGGCCGCGCAGTACTACATCCTCGACGTGCTCGACATCGTCCCCACGGCGGCATGGGGCGAGGAGCAGGCGCCGGTCGCAGGCATGCCGGCCGTCACGCTCGATGACGACGGTGCCCCGACGGTTGAGATCCCGGATGCTGCCGCTCCCACGGAGGTGCAGATCTCAGTGCTCAAGCAGGGCGACGGAATCGCGGTGGGCGACGGCGACACGACGCTCCTCCAGTACCACGGCGTGGGCTGGGAGAGCGGCGAGACCTTCGACTCCTCGTGGGCCAATGGCGCGCCGATCACCAGTGAGGGCAACGGTTACGTTCCCGGGTTCGTCCAGGCGCTGGCAGGGCAGAAGGTCGGCTCTCAGGTGCTGGTCGTCATCCCGCCGGCGGCAGGATACGGCGAGGGCGAGATCAACGATGCGGATCTCAAGGGCCAGACGCTGGTCTTCGTGATCGACATCCTCGCAACGATGCACCCGGCCGCGGCGTAAGCGATCCCGGCCTCGCGGCGAAGGGCGCACCCGCACAATAGGCTGGCGGTATGCGTCGCATCATCGTCCTCGGCTCCACCGGTTCCATCGGCACACAGGCACTGGATGTGATCCGCGCCAATCCTCGTCGTTTCGAGCTGGTCGGACTCGCTGCAGGCAGCAACGCCGAGATGCTCGGCCAGCAGGCCGAGCAGTTCCAGGTCGAGGACACGGCGCTGGGCGCTGAGCAGGCCGAGCAGTTGGTCCGCGACGTCGAAGCGGATGTCGTGCTCAACGCGATCACCGGATCGATCGGGCTGGGGTGCACGCTCGCAGCGCTGAAAGCCGGACGCACGCTCGCGCTCGCGAACAAGGAGTCTTTGATCGTCGGCGGCGAGCTGGTGAAGTCCGCCGCGGCTGAAGGGCAGATCGTGCCGGTCGACTCCGAGCATTCCGCTCTTGCCCAGGCGCTGCGCTCAGGTATGCACGGTGAGATCAGGCGCCTGGTGGTCACGGCCTCCGGTGGCCCTTTCCGCGGACGCACGCGTGACGAGATGGCGGCGGTCGCGCCCGCTGAGGCGCTCGCGCACCCGACCTGGGCGATGGGGCGCGTGGTCACGACGAACTCCGCCACGCTCGTGAACAAGGGGCTCGAGGTGATCGAGGCGCACCTGCTCTTCGACGTCGAGTACGAGGACATCCAGGTGGTCGTCCATCCGCAGTCGATCGTGCACTCGATGGTCGAGTTCATCGACGGCTCGACGATAGCTCAGGCATCGCCGCCTGACATGCGGCTGCCGATCTCGCTGTCACTGGATTGGCCGCACCGCATCGGGGGCGTCGGCCGTCCGTTGGACTGGACGAAGGCGGCCAGCTGGGACTTCGAGCCGCTCGACGATACGGCGTTCCCGTCCGTGGCCCTGGCGAAGAGCGTCGGGCGCGCCGGACGCACCTTTCCCGCCGTCTTCAACGCCGCGAACGAGCAGGCTGTGGATGCGTTCCACGAGGGCCGGCTGCCGTTCCTGGGGATCGTCGACACGATCGCCGGGGTCGTAGATGCCCATGAAGGGCCCGACCAGCTCACGATCGAGTCGCTCGCGGAGGCCGAGACCTGGGCGCGTGCGACAGCAGACCGCCTGATCGCCGCGTCCTGATCAGCCTCAGTCGGGGTACGGCACCGGCCAGTGCGGCTCGGGAACGGGCCATCCTGCATCACGCAGTGCCCGGCGGGCGAGTTCGCGTGCGGAGTACGGGGTGCGGACGCCGCGGATGTCCCGGTAGTCCTGATGGCCGGGACCTGCCCAGAGGATCGCGTCGCCGTCGCCGACGAGGTCCACCGCGGCGATGATCGCCTTCTCCGGCGGCGAGTACTCATGGATCTCGGCATCCGGTCGCGCCATTCGCGCGCCCTCGATGAGCATCGCCCTGATCGACTCCGGATCCTCGAATCGGGGGTGGTGGTCGGTGATGACGAGGACGTCGCTACCCAGCACGGCTGTGCGCCCCATGTCGTGCCGCTTGGTGGCGTCGCGGTCGCCGTCGGCGCCGAACAGCATCAGCGTGCGGCCAGGCGTCACACGGCGGATCGCCGCGAGGGTCTTCTCGAAGGCGTCTGGTGAGTGGCCGAAGTCGACGAATACTGCCGGGCCCCGTTCGCCGGAGACGAGTTCGGTACGCCCCGGCAAGTAGGCGTCGATGCGGCCGTCGCGCTCGAGGGCGGCGGCGATGCGCTCCCACTCGTATCCGCCCTCGAGCAGCATGACGATCGCGAGGGCGGCGTTCGCTGCCATGTGCGGGCCGATCACCGGAACGACGGTGGTCAGAGTGCGACCCCCGGGACCGGCCATGGTGAAGCGGGTTCCGCGCTGACGCTCTTCATCGATCGTGACCACCCAGTCGGCGCCCGCAGCGACCGACGCATCCGTGGCGATCGCGGGTGTGCCGACGGTGACGACCGGGATCTCAGCTGCGGCGACCACATCGACGCCGGAGGCGGAATCGAGGCATATCACCGCGCGTCGAGCGCGATCGGGCTTGAACAGGGGGAGCTTCGCGGCGAAGTACTCCTCCATGTCCGCGTAGTCGTCGAGGTGGTCGTGGCTGAGGTTCGTGAAGCCGGCGACGTCGAACACGAGTCCGTCGACGCGCTTGCGCGACAGGGCCTGTGCGCTGACTTCGACAGCGACCGCTTCGACTTCGCGCTCTCGCATGAGCGCGAGGAGTGCGTGCATCTCGGATGCTTCCGGCGTGGTCAGCCGCGAGACGATGACCTCGCCGGCGATATGCCGCTCGGCAGTGGACGACAGTCCGGTGACGACGCCGAGCTGATCGAGGATGCCCTCCAGCAGATGAGAGACGCTCGTCTTGCCGTTCGTGCCGGTGGTGGCGAAGAGCAGCGGCAGGTCGTCATCGGCGCCGGTGCCGTACACCCAGGCGCTGAGCGCGCCGAGCACCCCGCGAGGGTCCTCCACGATCACGATCGGCAGCCCGATGTTGCCTGCAATGTCGGCGCCTGCCTCATCGGTGATGACGGCGACGGCGCCCTTCTCTGCGGCAGCGGCGGCGAACACCGCTCCGTGCTGGTTGACCCCCTGGATGGCGACGAATGCCTCTCCGGCGCGGAGATCGGAGGTCGCGAGGGTGATGCCGGTCAGAGTGACATTCGCGGTGTCTCCGCGGGTGTCGGTGGCGAAAAGGGCGGCGAGATCCGTCAGATTCCGCTGTGGCGGAGCATCCGGACGGAGCACGGGAGGAAGGCTGGGCTGTGTGGTCGACATGGCATACCAATGATCTCATGAGCGGCTGCCAGGGACGCGCTCAGGCGCGCCCCTGGCAGCCGTGAGAACCTACGCCGAGCGACGGTAGGCGAGCACTGCGACCACGAGGGCTGCGATGCCGGTCAGCAGCCCGGCGCCACCGAGAACGGCGCCTGCGGGGAATGCCGCGGCCGTCGGCTCCTGCGTCTGCCCCTGGGCCTGTGAGTCCGAGTGCTCTGCATGCGCAGCATCCGTTGTGCCCTCACCGTCGGCGGTGATCGCCACGACCGGCGCCGGTGAGTCGAGGTCATGCGGGTCGGCGCCGTCCTCTGCGATCTCCACCCATTCATTGACGCCGCTCTCGCATGTCTGCTTCACGGGGAACGCCAGGGAATCCGGGGCATCCTCGCCGAGTCGGACGGCCATACTCGCGGCTCCTCGCAAGTCCGAGGGGATCGGGGAGACGGCGGTGTAGGTGACTGCCGAGACGAGGCCGTTGTCCGCGCGCTCGACGGCGATGTCCCAGTTGCCGTCGACTGTCGGGGAGACGGATGTCAACCCTTCCGGCATCGTGACTCGCAGTGCTGTGGTCGGTGAGTCCTCGCAACCATGGGTGAACGAGAAGGTCAGCACGGCGGAGCCGCCGGGTTCGATGGCATCGGGGCTGACTCCGACGTGCGCCTGCGCTGCGGTAGGCGCGGCGAAGACGAGGCCTGCAGCGAGGGCGGCGATGAGTGCGCCGCGACGGGTGATTCGAGACATGAGTTCTCCTGTGTTCAGGTGCAGATCAGATTCTGCGTGCGGGCGCGCCGACGGCGCGCGGAACCGCGGGTGGTGAGCCGTGAGACGGTGTCGTTTCATACGGCAGTGAGCACGTGCGGCTTGTCAGCCGCAGGAGAGCGCGGGCGGTCCGCGGCGAGATATGTCGCCGGTATGGACGCGCGAGGTGAAGCAACGCGCCGTGATGGGCAAGGATGCCGGAACGAGCCAGCCTGCGTGCACTCGCGGCATGCGCGTGCGCAGTGCGGCGCGAACCCAACGTCGGATGACGCCCACAAGCTGTTCGCCGCGCCAGAGCACAGCGATAGTGAGGGCGGCGGCCACGACGTGCGCACCGAGCATGCCGGCATCCGGCGTGACTGTCGACGACAGTGGCTCCAGAGTCATGACGTGATGGTGCCCTGTCACGACAGCGGACGACGCGGTGGCGCCGAGCGCCACGAACAGCACGTGGAAGACCGTCTGCGACACCAGGACCGTGGCGCTCAACCGACCGATGCGCTGCGTACGCCCGACCATCAGTGCTGCAAGCGGAGTGAGGAAGACGCTCAGGGCGATGATCAGCAGCGGGTGCGGGGGAGCGCCGCCGCCGATCGTGTGCGAGACAGCGGCGATGATCGTCGCGATCGACGATGCAGCGGCTCCACGAAGGAGTCGCAGCTGCCGAGAGGTCACGACTCCAGCCTATGCGGCGGATTCCTAGTTCGCGCGCAGTAGCGTTGGGACGTGGAAATCCTGCTGTACGTCGCCGGCATCTTGTTCATGCTGGTCGGGCTCAGTCTGTCGATCGGTCTGCATGAAGTCGGCCATCTGGTGCCGGCCAAGCTGTTCGGCGTGCGCGTTGGTCAGTACATGATCGGTTTCGGGCCTCGGCTGTGGTCCAAGAAGATCGGCGAGACCGAGTATGGATTCAAGGTTCTGCCGCTCGGGGGATTCATCTCGATGTCCGGCATGTACCCGGCATCCGACGGCAAACCGGTGCGTGGACTGTTCCGCACCCTCGTGCAGGACGCGCGCTCCGCGAACGATGAGACGATCGCGGAAGGAGCGGAGGAGCGTGTCTTCTACAAGCTGCCGATGTGGAAACGGATCGTCGTGATGCTCGGTGGACCGGTGATGAATCTAATCCTCGCCGTCATCATCTTCACCGTGCTGGCATCGGGTATCGGCCTTCAGCAGGGCACGACGACGATCGCCGGTGTCAACGAGTGCGTGCTTCCGGCCGGCACGTCGCAGACCGAGTGCGAACCAGGCGATCCGGCGACTCCGGCTGCGGAGGCCGGCGTGATGCCGGGGGACGTACTGGTCTCGATCGCCGGAACACCGGTGTCGACGTTCGCCGAGGCGACCGAGATCGTGCAGGCGGCTCCGGGGGACCGCTTGGACATGGTCGTCTCGCGTGACGGCGAGAACGTGGATCTGACGATCACTCCCATCCCCGCGGAACGCGAACTCACGGATGCCTCAGGACAGCCGCTGCTCGACGAGGACGGCGAACAGATCGTCGCCGAAGTGGGTTACGTCGGAATGCTCTCCCAGATGGGCTACGTCCCGCAGCCGCTCGGGGTGGGGCCCGAGCTCGCGGGCGAGAACGTGAGCCGCGTTGTGGGTCTGATCGCAACGCTGCCGGTGAAGCTGTGGGATGTCGGGGTATCGCTGTTCACCGGCACGGATCGAGATCCGGACGGCCCGCTCAGCGTGGTGGGTGTCGGCCGGCTCGCCGGTGAGGTAGCCGCGACGGATGCGCCGGTACTGAACCGCTTCGTCGTTCTGCTGAACCTGCTCGGCTCGCTCAACATCGCCCTGTTCGTCTTCAACTTGATTCCGCTGCTGCCGCTTGACGGCGGGCACGTCGTCGTCGCCCTGTGGGACGGGATCCGGCGCGCGTGGGCGAAGCTGTTCCGTCTTCCGCCGCCCGCTCCCGTGGATGCTACGCGTCTGGTGCCGCTGACTGTGATCGTGGCGGTTCTGTTGATCGGAATGGGCGCGTTGCTCATGATCGCGGATGTCGTGAATCCGATGGATCTGCTGGGTTAGCGACGCGTCCGCGCCTTCGGCTGGCGCGTCTGCTGCCTTATCGGATCACTGGTGGAGGAACGAGCTCACGAACCCGTGTGGAACGCCTGGTGATGGTCGGTTCGCCGATGTCCTCTGCTGATCAGGCGAATGCACCGATCAGGCGAATGCGTTGCTGATCAGGCGCTCCAGCGTGCGGATGCCGTCGCGAGACAGGATGGATTCGAGGTGCCCCTGCACCGACGCGAACGACGATCCGCGTAAGGCGTAGACATCGCCGTTCGTCGGGTCGGCTGACACTTCGGCCTCACCCGCGGTGGTCGTTCCGGGAGAGACTCGAGCGGTGAACGTGTTGTAGAACCCGATCGAGGCATCCTCTCCGAACACCGGCACGACCTTCTGCAGTCCCTGGTGCGGTGCGGCGAGAGGGGCGAGATCGATTCCGAGCTGGTCCGCCAGAATCTGGTGGCTGAGGCATACGGCGAGAAGCGGCGCGTCGCTCGCGAGGCGACGGGCGACGATCTCACGCATGCGGGCGATGCGGCCGATCGTGGCATCACGAGGATCTCCGGGGCCCGGACCTGCGACGAGCAGTTCTGCGGCATCGACATCTGCATCGGTGACGTCGTTCCACGGCATGATCCTCGCGTCGAGCCCGAGATGGCGCAACTGGTGAGCGAGCATCGTCGTGAAGCGGTCCTCGGCGTCGATGACGAGCGCGCTTCGCCCGGCGAAGGGCCCAGCGGTGCCGTCTTCCTGCGGATTCAGCCAGAACTCGGCGAGGCGGGAATTGCGTGAAGCGAGCAGTTCGGCGACCTCGGGGTCGTCTGCGAGAGAGGTCTCGACGGCCGGAGCGTCAGGGTCGAGTTTGATCTCCGCCGCTATATCCCGGGCGATCGCGCCGATGGCGCCGAGCACACCGGCGGCCTTGCCGTGGGTCTCGCTGACCTCGCCGTAGGGATCGGAATGCCGCACGAGCGTCGCGCCGACCGGTACACGGAGCTGCCCGCCCTCGAGATACACGGTGCGGATCAGAATGGGCGCGTCGACGTCGTGGCCGCCCTCGGCGTTCGGAGCGAAGAGTGCTGCGACTCCCGAGTAGTAGCCGCGCGGTTTGGTCTCGTGGCGACGGATGACCGCGCAGGCGTTCTGCATGGGGGAGCCTGTGACAGTCGGGGCGAACATGGTCTCGCGGAGGATGTCGCGCGGGTCGAGACGGCTGCGCCCGCGCAGCATGTACTCGGTGTGGGTGAGGCGCGACATCTGTTTGAGATGCGGTCCGGTGATCCGGCCACCGTCCGAGCAGACGGCACTCATCATCTTCAGCTCTTCATCGACCACCATGAAGAGCTCCTCGGTCTCCTTGGTCGAGGAGAGGAACTCGACCAGAGTCTCCTTGGTCGCACCGCCTGCAGGGTGGCGGAACGTGCCGGAGATCGGATTCATGGTGACGATGCCGTCGCGCGCCACGACGTGCGCCTCAGGGCTGGCGCCGACAGCGATGTGCCCTGGCGTGATGACGGCGAACGTCCAGTAGGCGCCACGTTCATGGGTGAGCAGCGCGCGGAACCAGGTGAGTGCGGCGGTGCGCTCGTCGCGCACCGGGTCGTCGGATCCGAGGTCTATGGTCGCCGTGTAGTCACGGCGGATGACGAAGTTCGCCCCTTCGCCGCGTCCGATCTCGTCGGCGATCACCCGGGTGACCACCTGCGCGTAGTCCTCATCGCTGATGTCGAAACCGGCGTCTTTCAGCGGCACGGCATCCTGAGGCAGTGCATCCAAGACCGCGCCGAGCGGAAGGTGCTCGTGCCGGTCCACGAGAAGACAGCGCAGTGGAGCAGCGTCATCCTGTGCCTCGAAGCCCCGCTCGCGCACCTGACGATAAGGCACCATCGCGAAGACCTCGCGAGCGGCGCCGTCGACCGTGAGCGGGATGTCAGCGAGCAGGTCGACATCTTCGACATCGCCGGTGAGCAGTTCGACACTCTGCGCTCCGTCGCGGGCGATCAGCACGAAGGATGCGTCCGGATTCCACACGAGTGCGGCGAGCAGGGCTGCGGTATCGGTCATCGAGGTCTCCTGTGCAGGGCTCCGGCTCGGCTCAACGAAAAGACCGCCCCGGAGGCGGTCTGGATTCGTGGGATCGCGAACACACCGCCTAAGAGGCGGGCCACCAGGTGAAGTTCGCGAGCATGGGCCGAAACTATCACAATGCGACGGCCGGCTCCGACGCTGCGGCATCCGAAATCCGGCGCATGGAGCCGGGTTCCAGCCTCCGGCGACCAGGGCGGCGTAACCTTGAGATGTGCCTGCAGTGAATCTTGGGATGCCGCGCGTCCCCGACGTCCTGAGTCCTCGACGCAAGTCCCGACAGATCAAGGTGGGGAAGGTGCTCGTCGGCGGTGATGCCCCCGTCAGCGTCCAGTCGATGACGACGACGAAGACGACCGACATCAATGCCACGCTTCAGCAGATCGCAGAGCTCACGGCCTCCGGCTGCGAGATCGTGCGCGTCGCGGTGCCGCACCAAGATGACGCGGACGCGCTGAAGATCATCGCGATGAAGAGCCAGATCCCCGTCATCGCCGACATCCACTTCCAGCCGCGCTACATCTACACGGCGATCGATGCGGGCTGCGGTGCCGTGCGTGTGAACCCGGGCAATATCCGAGAGTTCGACGGCAACGTCGGCAAGATCGCTGAAGCGGCGAAAGCCGCAGACGTATCCCTCCGCATCGGCGTGAACGCAGGCTCGCTCGACAAGCGCATCCTGCAGAAGTACGGCAAGGCGACCGCTGAAGCACTGGTGGAGAGTGCCGTGTGGGAAGCCTCGCTGTTCGAGGAGCACGACTTCCACGACTTCAAGATCTCGGTGAAGCACAATGACCCGGTCGTCATGGTGAAGGCCTATCGTCTGCTCGCCGAGCGGGGCGATTGGCCGCTGCACCTCGGCGTCACCGAGGCCGGACCCGCGTTCCAGGGCACGATCAAATCGGCGACCGCGTTCGGCATCCTGCTGTCCGAAGGCATCGGCGACACCATTCGCGTCTCGCTGTCAGCCCCGCCGGCCGAAGAGGTCAAGGTCGGACACCAGATCCTGCAATCGCTGAATCTGCGCGAACGCAAGCTCGAGATCGTCTCGTGTCCGTCGTGCGGGCGGGCGCAGGTCGATGTGTACACGTTGGCCGACAACGTGACCGAAGGTCTCAAGGACATGACCGTTCCATTGCGGGTCGCCGTGATGGGCTGCGTCGTGAACGGACCGGGTGAGGCGCGCGAGGCGGACCTCGGCGTGGCATCCGGCAACGGCAAGGGTCAGATCTTCGTCAAGGGCGAGGTCATCAAGACCGTCCCAGAGGCAGACATCGTCGCGACGTTGATCGAAGAGGCCAACCGCATCGCCGCCGAGATGGGACCGGACGCCAAGCCCGGCACCGCCCAGGTCGTCACGGTGTGATCCGCGCAGGCGAACACGAACCCGACTGAGAAGAGGACCCCATGGCTGAGACCATCCTTCCCGCGCCCGCACAGGCGCTCGTGGACGCGATCAATTCCGCAGACACGGAGGCGTTCGTCGATGCGTTCACGCCCGAAGGCTTCGTGAGCGACTGGGGGACGGTCAGATCCGGCCCCGACGGAGTCCGCGCCTGGGCCGGGTCCGATGCAATCGGAGCCGGTGCGAAGATGACGGTGCTGTCCGCTGAGACGGAGGGCGATACGACGCGCATCCGGTTCGGGTGGTCCAGCAGCGTCTTCAACGGAGAGTCAGACGGAATCTTCGTCGTCGAGGGTGACAAGCTGGCGAGCTTCACGATCCCTCCGGCGCACTGATGAGGGCGACGAACGTCACGTTCGCGACTGGTGTCACAAGCGGCGAAGGGCTGGTCACACGCGTCGAGCGGACGCCGGCGGGCGCAATCGTCGTCGTGGACACGACACCGTTCCACCCCGTGGATCACACATGGCCGGATCAGCCAGGGGATGCCGGCGTGCTGAGCTCGAACGGTCAGCAGGTCGCCATCACCGAAGCCGTGATGGCGGCGGTCAGCGATACCGGTGACTTCGCAGTCGGTGTCGACATCCCGGTGAGGCGCGGCGCTGAAGGGTGGACGTGGTTCGTCGGCCATCGCCTCGACGGTGATGCACCGGCGTGGCTCGTCGACGGCGACGCGGTGCGACTCGAGGTCGATGCCGTGCGCCGCAGCGGCCTGAGCCGAGGACACACCGCGTGTCATCTCGCTTCGCTGGCGTTGGACCTCGCGGTGGCTGACCTGTGGCGCAAGGATCCCGGTGCGGACGCGCTCGGCAGCCCCGACTTCGAGAGTCGCGCGAGTCAGACCAGCCGCATCCAAGAGGACGCCAGCGTCGACGAGTATCGGCTCGGGAAGAGCCTTCGCAAAGCGGGATTCGACACTGAGGGGTTCGCTGCCAGCCTGGCCGATCGTGAATCGCAGATCAACGCACAGCTGGCGACGTGGGTGGCGTCGGGGGCGGACAGTCGGATCGAGGTCGACGGTCCCACGATCGTGGATCGCCGCCGGTGGCATTGCGACTTGCCCGAACGCGAGGCGGTGATCCTCTGCGGCGGGACTCATGTGTCGTCGCTCGCCGAGTTCGCTCAGATCTCCGTCGCGCTCGACCTCAGCGACCCGCAATTGCTGGTGATGACGACGACGGTCGATGGCGTAGCGGTCTGAGACGACGCGATCACAGCGAACGCGTCATGAAGACCGACAGCGGATCATCGACATAGTCCGCGAAAGGCTCGCATTCGACGAATCCTTCGCTGAAATAGAGGCTGCGGGCCGCTGTGAAACTGTCTTCCGCGCCGGTCTCGAGCCACAGCATCCTGTCCAGCCTCCAACCTCTGGACGGTGCGTATGCCAACGCCGCTTTCGTTCGCGAGCCGTTCCTGCGTCCAGCCCTGTGCCTGTCGGAGTTCGATGATTCGTGTCTTGTTCACGGAATTCATGCTCGCCTCATATCTCCCGTCAGCACCACGTCAGCATCCCGCCAGTCGGCCGTCAAGGACCCGCCACCAGAGCATCCGCGCCGGCGAATTCCACTTCGCCCTTGCCGATATCAGCGCGCACCAAGCGAACTGACACGGTGTCACCCGGCTTCGCGCCCGCAGGCAGCGGAGCGGATGCCGTCACGGCAGGATCCGCGATCTGAATCGTCGCGCGGTCTTCACGCACTTCGATGACGGTGGCCTCGATGGCGGAACCGACCAGCGGCGTGAGCAGAGCGGCCTCCACGCGATTGACGGTGTCGGCGTTCAGCCGCGAGGCGCGCTGACCCGATTCCCGCATGAGTGCCGGCAGCTCACCCAGCGACTCGCGCGCCCACGCGGGCACCTCTTCACCGCGAGACACGGCGAGGCAGATCGCGAGCGCCCAACGATCCACCAGCCGCCGCAGCGGAGCGGTGGCATGGGCGTACGGCGCTGCGATGGCGGCCTGTTCGATTTCGGTGGGGACCGACCCGTCGAACGTCACGTAGCCCGCGCCCCGGAACAGCGACGCCGCCGCCTCCAGAACAGGCTGCGTGAGCGGGTCGTCGCGATCCAGGGAGCGGAGGTACTCGCCGTACTCGCCGTCCTTCCACGGCCTTCCCAGAGCCTCGATCTGCAGGCGGAACGCCGTGAACGCCTTCTCGTCGGGTTCCGGCATCGTACGAAGCACACCGACCTTCGCGTCGATCATGAGCGATGCCGCGGCCATCCCCGTCATCAGCGAAAGCTGCGCGTTCCAGTTCTCAAGGGGCAGCGGATGCTGACGGTCGATTCCGTAGGTGCCGTCCTCACGCTGCACGACTTCTGCGTCGGGAAGGTTCAGGCTGGCGCCTCCGCGCTGGGCTTCGAGGTCCTGGCGCAGGCCGCCGATCACGGGAAGCAGCGACAGGGCCGACTCCTCGCCGCGGTCGAGCGAGTCCTGCGCGCTGACGTAGTCCAGCTGTGCACGCGAGCGGATCAGTGCACGCTCCAGTCGGAACTCCGACACGACGCCTGCCGCGTCCAGCTCGAACGTCCACACCAGCGCCGGACGATCTTGCTCCGGCAGCAGAGATGCGCGATCCTCGCTCAGTACCCGGGGATGCAACGGGATCGACCCATCGGCAGCGTAGAGCGTCTGGCCTCGTCGTCGGGCCTCGGCATCCACCGCGCCACCGGGTACGACGAATGCGGGGACATCCGCGATCGCATAGCGAACCTCATACCCCGCACCGCGGCGAGCGAGATGCATCGCCTGATCAAGATCCTTCGCGCCCAGCGGGTCGAGCGTGACGAACGGCACATCCCTCAGATCGAGATCGGGTTCCGGTGCGGTGGCAGCCTCGGCTTCGGCGACGGCCTCGGGGGAGAACTCCGTCGGCGCGTCCAGGTCTTCGCGCAGCGCGGTGAGCGCGGCGGCGAGTTCGCTCTCGACGGCGGATGGGGCGATATGTGATCGACGCTGAGGCATGTCTTCACCCTAAGCCGCCCCGTGCTCTCTCCAGCGGCATTAGCGTGGTGGGATGACCGCTGCACACAAGGCTCAGAGCCTCATCTCCCTTTACAACGCACCGGAGATCCTCCGCGTCGTCAACGTGTGGGATGTGATCTCCGCGAAAGCGATCGCCGATGTCTCACAGACCACAGCCCTTGCCACCGCGGGGCACTCCATCGCCGCGTCCTTCGGCTACGCCGACGGCCAGATCCCGCGCGAACTCATGATCGACATGGTCGGCCGGATCGCAGCATCCACCGAGCTGCCCGTCTCCGCCGACCTCGACGACGGTTACGACGACGCGGGTGAGACCACTCGCCTCGCGATCGCGGCCGGCATCGTCGGCGCGAACGTGGAAGACCGCCTGAAGCCGCTCGCAGAGTCGGTCGCCGTCATGGAGGCGATCGTGAAGGCGGGCGAGGCCGAGGGCGTGCCGTTCGCTCTCAACGCCCGCACCGATGCATTCGTGCGCGGCGGCGACCGCCCCGTCGAGGCGAGCATCGCGGATGCCATCGAGCGTGGCCGTGCCTTCCTCGATGTCGGTGCGACCTGCGTGTTCATCCCCGGCCCGCTCGATGCCGATGTCACCCGCCAGCTCGTCGAAGGGATCGGCGAGCGCAAGATCAGCGTCATCGGCGTTCCCGGCGCCCTGACCGCCGCAGAGTATGAAGCACTGGGCGTCGCGCGCATCTCGTACGGCCCGATGACTCAGAGAGTCGCGCTCACCGCGCTGCAGGATGTCGCCGCCGACCTGTATGCGGACGGCGTCATCCCCGCCGGCACCCGTGCACTGAACTGATCGCTGAGAACGGGTGACCACGGTCACTAGACTTGGCGCGTGGTCACTCGTCTCTCGAAATTCTTCCTCCGCACGCTCCGTGAAGACCCCGCTGAAGCGGAGGTCATAGGTCACAAGCTGCTGTTGCGCGCCGGGTACATCCGTCGCGCAGCGCCTGGAGTGTTCACCTGGCTGCCGCTCGGGTTGAAGGTCAAGGCGCGCATCGAAGCGATCGTCCGCGCCGAGATGGCGAACGCCGGTGCGCAGGAAGTGCATTTCCCGGCGCTGCTGCCACGTGAACCCTACGAATTGTCCGGTCGGTGGGAATCCTACGGCGACGGCATCTTCCGCCTCCACGATCGCAAGGGCGCTGACTATCTGCTCGCGCCGACGCACGAGGAGATGTTCACGCTGCTGGTGAAGGATCTGTACTCCTCGTACAAGGATCTTCCGCTGACGATCTATCAGATCCAGGACAAGTATCGCGACGAGGCGCGACCGCGTGCCGGCCTGCTGCGCGGCCGCGAGTTCACGATGAAGGATGCCTACTCCTTCGACTCTTCGGATGCCGGACTCGAAGTCAGCTACCAGCAACAGCGCGATGCCTACGAGCGTATCTTCCAGAAGCTCGGTCTTGAGTACGTGATCGTCAATGCCGACAACGGATTGATGGGTGGCGCACGCAGCGAGGAGTTTCTGCACCCCACCCCGGTGGGAGAAGATACCTTCGTGCGCAGCAACGGCGGATACGCCGCGAACGTCGAGGCGTTCACGACGGCTGTGCCGGATGCCGTCGCCTTCGATGCTGATGCTGTTCCGGTCGTGTTCGATTCACCCGACACACCCACGATCGAGACGCTCGTTGCACACTCGAACGCCGTCCTGGATGGTGAGTACACCGCTGCCGACACGTTGAAGAACGTCGTGCTCGCACTCACCCATGTCGATGGCTCACGCGAACTCGTCGTCGTCGGCATCCCTGGCGACCGCGATGTCGACGAGAAGCGCGCTGAGGTGGCGTTCGCTCCCGCCGAGGTCTCGACAGCGAGCGATGACGACTTCGAGAACAACCCGCTTCTCGTGAAGGGCTACATCGGTCCCTGGACACCGACGGGCGCTGTACTCGGCGAAGACTCTGCCACCGGCATCCGCTATCTCGTCGACCCCCGCGTCAGCGAGGGCACGACCTGGATCACCGGGGCGAACATCGACCAGAAGCATGCGCATTCGGTCGTCGCCGGCCGGGACTTCTTCGCGGACGGAATCGTCGAGATCGCCAACGTGCGCGCCGGTGACCCCGCCCCGGACGGGTCAGGCCCTGTCGAACTCGCCCGTGGCATGGAGATCGGACACGTCTTCCAGCTCGGCCGCTTCTTCGC
Source organism: Microbacterium sp. AK031 (assembly GCF_024807145.1). GTDB lineage: Bacteria > Actinomycetota > Actinomycetes > Actinomycetales > Microbacteriaceae > Microbacterium. The sequence goes on from NZ_JANUCA010000001.1 coordinate 554,839, forward strand.
GGAAACACTGGGTTTGAAGGTTCTCAATGAGAACGGCAAGCTCGTCACCGTCACCATGGGCTCCTACGGCATCGGCATCACTCGCATCCTCGCGATCATCGCCGAGCTCCATAACGACGACAAGGGCCTCATCTGGCCGGCCTCGGTCTCGCCCTTCGACGTGCACGTCGTCGCGGCGGGTCGCGATCAGATCGCATACGACGTCGCGGAGACGGCCTCGGCCGCACTGGAGGCTGCCGGGCTCGACGTGCTCTACGACGATCGCCCCAAGGTCTCGCCCGGTGTGAAGTTCGGCGACGCCGAGCTCGTCGGCATCCCGCAGGTGCTGGTCATCGGTCGCGGTGCCGCCGATGGTCAGGTCGAACTCTGGGATCGTCACTCAGGGGAGCGCGACGCGCTCTCTCTGGACGACGCGATCGAGAGATTGACGTCCTGACATGATCGACGCGCAGCCGGACGAACTCACCGCGGCCGTCGACGAGATCATGGCCGACGCCGGGATCACGAGAAACCGCGCGCTGATCCGACGGATGCTCAGCACCGGCATCCTGCTCGGCCAGGAGGACACCGACCGGCTCGATCTCAAGATCGCTTCCGTGGCGCTCGTGGAGATGCGAGATGCGTTCCGTCTCTTCCAGCCGTATGCCGGGGTGCCGAAGGTCACGGTATTCGGCTCGGCCCGCACGACTCAGGACGACCCGCTATACGTGCAGGCGCGCTCGGTGGCATCCGTGCTCGCGGAACGCGGCTGGATGGTCGTCACGGGCGCAGGCCCCGGCATCATGCAGGCAGCGGCCGAGGGCGCGGGGGAGAAGATGGCGCTCGGCGTCTCGATCCGCCTTCCGTTCGAGGAGAAGCCGGATGCCGTCGTCGCCGACGACACGCATCGCGTGGAGATGAAGTACTTCTTCACCCGCAAGCTCATGCTCGTCAAGGAGTCCACCGGATTCATCTGCCTCCCCGGCGGTTTCGGGACATTGGACGAGATGTTCGAACTGCTGACGTTGCAGCAGACCGGCAAGGCTGAGCCCATGCCGATCGTGCTCCTCGACCAACCGGGTGGCACCTTCTGGAAGGGTCTTGAGCGGTTCATCGTCGAGAGCCTGATCCCGGCAGCGGTCATCTCCGCTGATGACTTCGACCGCGTGCTCGTGACCGATTCCGCAGAGGAAGCCGTCGCCGAGATCACCGGATTCTGGCGCAACTACGACTCCCTGCGCTGGGTGGATGACCTGCTCGTCCTGCGGCTGAAGTACTCGCCGACGGATGCCGAGATCGACATGCTGAACGCCGAGTTCGCGTCGCTTCTCCTGGAGGGTCGGATCGAACGGATCAGTGCCCTCCCGATCGAGCAGGCCGACCGTGACCGAGTGGATCTGCCGCGGCTGGCGTTGCGCCTGCGTCAGCGTGAGGTCGGCGGACTCTACCGCCTCATCGACGCGATCAACGCGCTGAATTCCGCGGTCTGACGCGATCACGACGATCGCCTGCCCTCACGCAAGGCGAGAGCAGGCGATCGGTCATCGCTCCGGTCGATCAGACGCGCATGCGTCGACGTGCACGGACGGCGATCGTCGCGCCGACCGCGAGCAGCGCGCCGCCCAGCGCGAGCAAGGACATCCAGACACCCTGATCGAGCCCGGTGGCGGGCAGTGCTCCTTCCGCCGTGCCTGCGGAGCCGTTCCCGGAATCCGAGCCCGATCCACCGCCCTCTCCTGGTGCGGTCGGGATCGGCGTCGGGGTCGGTTCGACGACCGCCGTGATCGAGAACTGCGCCGTCACGGGGTCTGACGCGCGTGCGCCCAAGGACTGCGTGACCTGCGCATCGTACGATCCTGCGGAAAGCCCGGTCATGGTGATCGTCCATCGGCCGTCCGGGTCCACGACAGCGGCAGTCGTGGCGGCGGCCGTGGTAGTCGAAGCGACCGCGGCCGCGACAACCTCCGACGCCGACTCCGACGTGGCGACGACGACGTCAGCACCCGGCAGACCTGTGCCGCTGAAGGTCACGGATTCCGTCCCGGCGGGAAGCACGCCGCTGGGTGCGGAGGAGATCTGCAGCCCACTCAGATCAGCTCGCTGTGTCAGCCAATCGGCCGGCGTGGTCGCCCGATCGATGATGCGTGTCTCACCGATGCAGCCGTGCCAGCCGTTGCGCGCGGCATCGTCGACCCAGTCCGCCCCGAGGATCCACGGCATCCCTTCGTTCCACGTCATGCCGACGGTGTCCACGGCGTTGCGGAGAACGGGGGCGCCGTCGACATACATCGTCGTGGTCTGGGTCTCAGGGTCGTTCACGATCGCGACGTGGGACCAGCTTCCGGTCATGATCTCTCCCGACCAGTTGACGCGATCGCCCTTCGCGGCGTCCGCGGAGAGAGATGAATACTGGAACTCCCGAAGGTTCGAGATGCCCAAGGCCGTCGGCGACGCGGTGTAGTCCCATCGGCTGGGCGGCATCTCGGTCCAGGAGCGGTTGCCGGTGCGCACCAGCGCCTTGGACCAGCCGTTCTGCGCCGCGTTCCAATCGGCATCCAGCTTCACGAATGTCTCGATCGTGTAGCCGTCAGAGAGATCGACGTCGTTGACGACGGCATCGGGAGCGGTGCTCAAGTAGCTGTAGCGGGTCGCAGATGAGTCGGCGAAGCACACGGCGGCCCCGTCGGACGAGAAGCCGTGCACGTCGGTGCTCTCGACGGTGACGTCACCCCACTCGGCACCGACTGCGTCGGTCGAGGCCGGATCCACCCGCCGCAGGTCGTTGTCTCCGGCGACGTCTTCGATGACGGTGTCGGCGTCGACCACGCCGTCGAGCCCGTTGAATCGCCAGTGAGCGACCGTGCCTTCTGCCTCGACGAAGTCGCGTTCGTCGCCCGGAAGCTCGGTCGAGATCGGATCCGGGCCTTCGAAACCGTCCAGGAGGATGTCTCTGGCTCGTTGCGTCAGAGAGTGCTCGTCCGGCGTGGTGCCCTCACCGAACGTCGGATTGAACCCGGCGAAACGCTCTGCGAAGTCGATGTCGATGCTGTACTGCTGCTGAGCACCCTCCAGGAACGGCTGATCGTAGCTGGCGAGGGTCTCCTGCGGTTTGGACACCACCCACGGCGAAGCGGTCTGGGCGTTGATCTGCCCGTTCGTCAGATCGAACTCGAGGAGGCCGAGATAGCCGTTCCCGCCCTCGTACGCCATCTGATAGTCGATCAGCACCTCATGCACCTCGTGACCGAAGTCGTTGATCTTCGTCAGCCGCGACGCGCCGTGGAAATGGCCGTTGAAGGTGAGGAAGATCTGGTCGTTGCCAGCGATGAGCTTGTCCCAGAGCATGAGCCCGTAAGCCGTCTCGCGGGGAGTCGCGCCGTCAGCCTCGACGTTGAGCACCTCGTGGCTGGTGAGGATCACCGGCAGTGTCGGATGCGCGGCCATCACCGAATCGGCCCATGCGAGGGTGGCGTCGGAGACTCGCCAGGGGAGGGTCAGCACCATGAACTCCTGACCCTCGGCTTCGAAGACGTGGTATCTGCTGAATCCGGTCGGATCGCTGCCCTGATACGAAGGGTCAGCGGCGGCGCGTTCTGTCCCGAACCATCTCAGGAACGGCTCGGCGGTCAGGTCGTAGTCGGTGTCGACGAGCGCGTCGTTGCTGTCGAGCACGTCGTGATTGCCCGTGAGGATCGAGTACGACGCCCCCGCCGCTTCCAGATTCTTCATGGCGTTGTCCGCGGCCTGCCATTCCGCCTCGACCGATGCGCGGTCGACGACGTCGCCTATGTGAGCGGTGAACGGGATGCGCAGCGCGTCCGCATTGTCAGCGATCCACTGTGTCTGGGTGGCGAACGGATCTGTGCCGTAACGAGGCTGGAACTGCTCGGCGGAGTACCGCGAATAGAACTGCGTGTCCGGCAGGACGGCGAAGGTGAAGCGCGACGCCAGGTCGGCACCGTCGTCGACCGTGGATTGCGCCGAAGCCGGCGGCGTTGCCGCCAGGAGCAGACTGGTCGCGACGCCGATGGCAAGAGCGCCGGCTGTGCATCGAGCCGCCAGCCGGGCGCGGCGCATGGAAAGGGAGTGTGGAGAGCGCAACGGGAGTGTCCTTCGAATGGGAGGGATGAGAGACGACGAGGATCGGCCAGTGCCGAGCCGAGAGCGCCTGAGTGACTCGCTCACGATCGTGCGCAGGGGTTGACGGATGGTTGCCGTTCGGTCGACGTCGTGTGGCTCCTTGGCGACTAACGAGATGTCACTGCGGGCGCTGCGGAATGCAGACGTGCACGGAACGGTTCAACGGCCGTTCATGCATCCGTCACCTGACGCGAGGATGCTGACCGAATCACCAGACGAGGAGGATTCGATGACCATTGCAGACAACATCCGTCGCCCGCTTCCCATGGCCGACCACGTCCGCGGCAAGCGCTCCGCTGTCACGTGCGAGCTGAAGTGCGCGAACGCGTGCCTCGGGCCGGAATGCAACACCTCGACGAACCAGGACTTCCGATCCATCGCTTCGGCGGTGTTCTCCCGCCGCGCACTGTTCGGACTCGCCGCTGCGGCAGCCGTGGCGATCGCCGTCGGCGTCGACCGCACCGCACCGGTCTCGGCCCCTGGCGCTGTCGGCGTGGGTGGCCTCGGCGTCTCCAGCGGTAAGCCGGGAACCGCCGGACTCTCTTTCGGCCCGATCGCCTCAGTGCCTGCCGAGGTCGACGCCTTCACCGTGCCGGAGGGCTACACCTGGCGGCCGTTGATCCGTTGGGGCGACCCGCTTTTCTCGAAGGCGCCCGCGTTCGACATCCTCGCGCAGACCGCTGAGGCGCAGAGCGGCCAGTTCGGCTACAACAGCGACTACCTCGACATCATCCCCGACTCGAACGGCAAGACCGGCGTGCTGGTGAACAACCACGAGTACGTCAATCCGAACCTCATGTTCCCGGCCACGACGGACGCTGCAGAGCTGCAGCGCCGCGGCGACATCTACAAGGCCGCTCAGGGCATGTCCGTCGTGGACATCGCACGACGCAAGGTCGGCGAGCCGTGGGCCTACGTCGTCGATGGACGCCGCAACCGCCGCATCACGGTCGAGACCGTGTTCGAACTCACCGGTCCTGCTGCCGGGTCAGACCTCGTCAAGACCGCAGCAGACCCCGAAGGACGTTGGGTTCACGGCACACTCGGCAACTGTGCAGGCGGTACGACGCCGTGGGGCACGGTTCTCTCGGGTGAGGAGAACTTCAACGGCTACTTCGCCTGGGCTGCCGACACGGCAGAGCAGAAGCGCTACTCGAATGGGAGCACGACGTCCACGTCGACGGGCTGGGAAGCGTACGACCCCCGCTTCGATGCGCACAACCCCGACTATGTCAATGAGCCGAACCGCTTCGGATACATCGTGGAGGTCGACCCGCAGGACCCGACCTCCACGCCGCGCAAGCACACCGCCATGGGCCGGCTCAAGCACGAGGGTGCGAACGTGCACGTCGCAGAGGACGGCCACGTGGTCGCTTACATGGGCGACGACGAGCGAGGCGACTACCTCTACAAGTTCGTCTCGAAGAACCGCATCTCGGGGTCTCGCAAGAAGAACCTGGATCTCCTGAGCGAGGGCGATCTCTACGTCGCGCAGTTCAGCGGCAACTCGCCGGTCGCCGAGATCACCGGCACGGGCTCACTTCCCTCCGACGGCGCCTTCGACGGCACCGGCATCTGGGTGCCCCTGACACAGGGCGGCAACAGCGTCGTCCCCGGATTCACCACCGAGCAGGTGCTGGTGTTCACCCGTCTTGCGGCCGACGCGGTCGGCGCCACCAAGATGGACCGCCCTGAGGACGTCGAGCCGAACCCGCTCACAGGGAAGGTCTACGTCGCTCTGACGAACAACACCCGCCGCAGCGAGCTCGACGAGGCGAACCCCGTCACCGGCAACCGCTACGGTCATGTCATCGAACTCACCGAGACCGCAGGACAGTCCGGCACGACGTTCGGCTGGAGCATCCTCCTCCTCTGCGGTGACCCTGCCACGTTTGAGAACGCATACTTCGCGGGCTTCCCGAAGGAGCTCGTGTCGCCGATCTCCTGCCCGGACAACGTCGCGTTCGACTCGGAGGGCAACCTGTGGATCTCGACCGACGGCGCACCGAGCACGATCGGGCGCGCAGACGGCCTGTTCAAGGTGCCGCTCACTGGATCAGAGCGCGGCAATGTCCAGCAGTTCCTGGCCGTGCCTCGGGATGCCGAGACCTGTGGCCCTGTCATCCACGACAAGGAGGGTCTGGTGTTCGTCGCGGTGCAGCATCCGGGTGAAGATGGCACATTCGAGGCTCCGAACTCCCTCTTCCCCGACTACGGCTCGAGCGCACCGGGCGACGTGCCGAACGCGCCTCGACCTGCCGTCGTGCAGTCGTACCGCGCGTGATCTGAGACGAGGGGCGGTCGCCGGGAACGCCCGGCGACCGCCCCTCGCGTACGTCTGCCTGCAGACCCTTCCTGCCGCGGCTCCGCGCTGCGCCGACGCGATCGCCCTCGTGGCACCGAGCGGCGCACACGGGGTATCGTTGTACGGATGTCGCGCATGTGAACCTGCGTGACGAGAGCTGAATAGGGAGGCCGTTATGGACATCGAATTGGGACTGCTGCGCGGGATCGAGAAGGAGAAGGCGATTCCCTTCGACGAACTCGTCGCGATCATCGAGCAGGCCGTTCTGACGGCATACGGCAAGCACGTCTCGGAAGAGGGCGCCATCCCCGAGGGCGTTCGCGTCGAACTCGATCGCAAGACCGGTCACGTGGCGGTGCTCCAGGCGGTCAAGGACGAGGACGGCGCCATCATCGGCGAAGAGGACGCCACCCCGGACGACTTCGGCCGCATCGGCGCGTTCGCTGCCAAGCAGGTCATCAGCCAGCGGCTGCGCGACATCGCGGACGAAGCCGTGCTCGGCGAGTTCAAGGGCAAGGAGGGCGACATCGTCGCCGGCGTCATCCAGCAGGGCCCGAACCCGCGCATGATCCACGTCGACCTCGGCAGCGTGGAGGCCATCCTCCCGCCAGAAGAGCAGGTTCCCGGCGAGGACTACGCGCACGGCTCCCGACTGCGCGTCTACGTCACCGCGGTCGCGAAGGGCCTCAAGGGTCCGCAGATCACCGTCTCCCGCACGCACCCCGGGCTCGTGCGCAAGCTGTTCGCGCTGGAGGTGCCCGAGATCGCTGCGGGACTCGTCGAGATCATCTCGTTGGCACGCGAAGCCGGCCATCGAACCAAGATCGCCGTCAAGGCGAATGACCCCTCGATCAATGCGAAGGGCGCCTGCATCGGTGAACTCGGTCGTCGCGTCCGTGCGGTGACGGAAGAGCTGGCGGGGGAGAAGATCGACATCGTCGACCATGACGCCGATCTCGCCACCTTCGTCGCCCATGCGCTTTCACCGGCCAAGGTGACGAGTTCCTTCGTGCTGGATGCAGGCACCAAGGCGGTGCGTGCCCTCGTGCCCGACTATCAGCTGTCTCTCGCGATCGGCAAGGAAGGTCAGAACGCCAGACTCGCGGCCAAGCTGACCGGTGCGAAGATCGACATCCAGCCCGACAGCATTTTGGACTGAGGGCAGGGTCGCGGAGTCGGCACCCAGCGGCGCGGTGTAAGATGGATACTGTACGAACATGCGTCGGTTGTCGCATGCGTGCTTCCCGATCCGCTCTTCTCAGAGTGGTGGCTCACGACGACGTCCTCATCATCGATGAGCGTGCCGTCATGACCGGGAGGGGCGCCTGGCTCCATCCGACGCAGGAATGCATGGAAGCCGCATTGCGGCGCCGCGCTTTCGCACGAGCCCTCCGTGTGTCCGAACCACTGGACACGCAGACCATCGAGAAACGGCTGAATGGCTATGGAAACAAAGTGAACGGCTCGAAATGAGACCCGTCCGCAACTAGTGGTCTGCCCTGCCTGGGTGGACCGACCCAGACAGGAGAATTGTGGCTGCCAAACCACGCGTACACGAGATTGCCGCTGAGCTCGGCGTCGACAGCAAATTCGCACTCGCAAAGCTGAAGGAGCTCGGCGAGTTCGTCAAGAGCCCTTCGTCGACAATCGAGCCCCCCGTGGCTCGAAAGCTCCGTGCGGCCATCGAAGCCGACAGTGCTGCAGCGCCCAAGGCCGAAGAGAAGCCGGCCGCTGCGAAGTCGGCCGACGCCAAGCCCGGTGCTGCCAAGTCCGGTGCGGCGAAGCCCGGACCGAAGGCACCGACGCCCGGACCTAAGCCCGGCCCGAAGCCGGCGCCTGAGCCCGCACCCGCAGAAGCCCCAGTCGCAGAGACACCCGCACCGGTCGCTGAGGCGCCGGCTGCTGCCGAGACTCCCGCTGCGGCGAAGCCCGCTGCGCAGTCCGACGACAAGGGCGCACCGAAGCCGGGCGCACCGCGTCCTGGCAACAATCCCTTCGCCTCCAATCAGGGCATGGGTCAGCGTCCCGCCGGGCCGCGTCCTGGTAACAACCCCTTCGCCTCTGCGCAGGGCATGGGCCAGCGCCCGACGCCGGGAAACATCCCGCGTCCGCAGGCTCCTCGCCCCGGCGCACCGCGCCCCGGCGCTCCGCGTCCTGGATCCCCCCGTCCCGGTGCCCCGCGCACCGGTCAGGGCGGTCGTCCCGGCGGCGCACCGTTCCAGCAGCGCTCCGGCGGCCCCGGTCGTCCAGGCGGTGCCGGTGGTGCACCTGGTGGCGGTCCCGGTGCTCGTCCAGGTGGCGGCTTCGCAGGTCGCCCAGGCGGCGGTGGTGGCCGCGGTCGTGGACCCGGCGGTGGAACCGCAGGTGCCTTCGGAAAGGGAGGCGGCAAGTCCAAGCAGCGCAAGTCCCGTAGGGCGAAGCGGCAGGAATTCGAAATGCGGTCGGCTCCGGTCGTCGGTGGCGTCAATGTCACCCGCGGCAACGGAGAGATCATCCGCATGCGCCGCGGCGCATCCATCGCCGACTTCGCTGACAAGATCGAGACGCTGACCGGCTACACAGTGCAGCCGGGAACGCTTGTCACGATCCTCTTCAACCTCGGCGAGATGGCCACGGCCACCGAGTCGCTGGACGAAGCGACCTTCGAGGTCCTCGGTGAGGAGCTCGGCTACAAGATCCAGATGGTCTCGCCTGAGGACGAGGACAAGGAGCTCCTCGAGGGCTTCGGTCTCGATCTCGCCAAGGAGCTGGAGGAGGAGAGCGAGGACGACCTCGAGATTCGTCCCCCGGTCGTCACCGTCATGGGTCACGTCGACCACGGTAAGACCCGTCTCCTCGACGCGATCCGCCAGACCAATGTCATCGAGGGTGAGGCCGGAGGCATCACCCAGCACATCGGTGCCTACCAGGTCTGGACCGAGCACGAGGGCCACGAGCGCGCCATCACCTTCATCGACACACCTGGTCACGAGGCGTTCACCGCCATGCGTGCCCGTGGTGCGCAGGTCACCGACCTCGCGATCCTGGTGGTCGCGGCCGACGACGGCATCATGCCGCAGACGGTCGAGGCGCTCAACCACGCCCAGGCGGCGAACGTGCCGATCGTGGTCGCGGTGAACAAGGTCGACAAGCCGGACGCCAACCCGGCGAAGGTTCGTCAGCAGCTGACCGAGTACGGCCTCGTCGCCGAGGAGTACGGCGGAGATGTCATGTTCGTCGACGTCTCAGCCCGTGCAGGAACCGGCATCCAGGAACTCCTTGATGCTGTGCTGCTCGCTGCGGACGCCGGTCTCGACCTGACGGCGAACCCGAACAAGTCCGCTCGTGGTGTCGCCATCGAGGCGAAGCTCGACAAGGGCCGTGGTTCGATCGCGACAGTTCTCATCCAGTCCGGAACGCTGCGTGTCGGCGACTCGATCGTCGCAGGCACCGCCTACGGCCGTGTCCGCGCGATGCTCGACGAGAACGGCGAGGCTGTCGAAGAGGCGGCGCCGTCGCGTCCGGTGCAGGTGCAGGGTCTGAACTCGGTCCCGCGTGCCGGCGATGTCTTCATCGTCACCGAGGAAGACCGCATGGCTCGTCAGATCGCTGAGAAGCGTGAAGCGGTGGAGCGCAATGCGCTGCTGGCCAAGGCCCGCAAGCGCATCTCGCTCGAGGACTTCACCCGTGCACTCGAAGAGGGCAAGGTCGAGACGCTCAACCTCATCATCAAGGGTGACGTCTCCGGTGCCGTCGAGGCACTCGAGGAGTCGCTGCTCAAGATCGAGGTCGACGACACCGTCCAGCTGCGCATCATCCACCGTGGTGTGGGTGCTGTCACCGAGTCGGATGTGAACCTGGCGACGATCGACAACGCGATCATCGTGGGATTCAACGTCCGCCCCGACCCCAAGGCTCGTGAGGCCGCGGCTCGTGAGGGCGTGGATGTCCGGTTCTACTCGGTCATCTACTCTGCGATCGACGAGATCGAGAGCTCGCTGAAGGGCATGCTCAAGCCGGAGTTCGAAGAGATCCAGTCCGGTGTCGCCGAGATCCGCGAAGTGTTCCGCTCCTCGAAGTTCGGCAACATCGCCGGTGTCATCGTGCGATCGGGAACGATCACGCGAAACGCCAAGGCTCGCATCATCCGCGACGGCGTCGTACTCGCCGATGGCCTCGCCATCGAGTCGCTGCGCCGGTTCAAGGATGACGTCACCGAGGTCCGTACGGACTACGAGGCCGGTATCGGGCTCGGCAAGTTCAACGACATCCAGATCGGCGACGAGATCGAGACCACAGAGATGGTCGAGAAGCCTCGCGGCTGATCTGATCAGATGAGGGGCGCCTGCGGGCGCCCCTCATCCGTCACCTGCGTCATCCGCAGCGGCAAGAGTGAAGGATTGAGAAATGGCTGGAGAACGACAGGCACGTCTGGCGGATCGCATCCGCGTCATCCTGGCGGAGCGTCTCGAGAGGGGGCTGCGCGACCCGCGCCTCGGTTTCGTCACCATCACCGACGTCCGCGTCTCCGGTGACCTGCAGCACGCCTCTGCCTTCTATACCGTGCTCGGCACGGACGAAGAGCGAGAATCGAGCGCTGCGGCACTCGCCTCGGCGACCGGCATGCTGCGCAGTGAGGTGGGCAAGCAGCTCAGCACTCGACTGGTGCCGACGCTGGAGTTCATCCCTGACGCGCTTCCGGAGAACGCCGACAACATCACTGCACTGCTCCGGCAGGCGCAGGAACGAGACGCCGAGGTGGCCAGGCTCGCATCCTCCGCCACGCACGCCGGCGACGCAGATCCGTATGTGCGCGCCGATGAGGACGATCAGCAGTAGTCCACTGCTGGTCAGCGCGGCAGCCGCAGCGTGTGCCCCGATGCCTCGGCGAGTCCGTCGGCGATGAGGGAGTCGATCGCGCGGTCTCGTTGCACGCCATCCGGCCAGTCGTGAATGACGGCGTCGAGGGGCATCTCACCGGCGTCCGAATCGCGCAGCGTCTTCAGCACAGCGCCGCGCGCCTGTCGATCAGACCCTTCGTATCGAGCCTGCCGACGGCGCTCGTCGCCGGTGTCAGGGGATCCTGACGTCAGCCAGGCGCATCGGGCTGCGATGGGACAGCGTTCGCACTTCGGCACGCGAGACGTGCACACCGTGGCGCCGAGCTCCATCATCGCCGCATTGAAGACGGCGGACTCCTCGTCCGCATCCGGGAGCAGAGTGTTCATCACCACCAGATCGCGACTTGCGGCAGGCCCTGGTTGAGACCTGCCCTCGATGGCGCGGGCGATGACGCGACGCGTGTTGGTATCGACGACCGGATGCCGGTCACCGAAGGCGAACGCCGCCACCGCCCGCGCGGTGTAGTCGCCGATGCCGGACAGCGCGAGCAGCGCATCGACATCACGCGGGACAGCGCCGTCGTGACGCTCTGTGATCTCGATCGCGGCACGGTGCAGCCACAGTGCACGCCGCGGGTAGCCGAGGTTCGCCCACTGCTGCACGACCTCAGCAGGCGTCGCGTGAGACATGGCAGTCGGCGTCGGCCAGCGTGTCAGCCAGCTCTCCAGATGCGGGATCACCCGTGTCACCGGAGTCTGCTGCAGCATGAACTCGCTGACGAGCGTGCCCCATGGACCGAACTGCGCTTGGAACTCAGGCCGGCGCCACGGGAGATCCCTGGCGTCTGAGCGGTACCAGTCGGCGAGCACCGAAGGCAGGTGCGAGGAGGGTGTCGAGATCACGGGCACCTCGCTAGCCTATGCCGAGCATGCATCTGCGGAAGCAGAGAAGAGCGGAACCCTGGATAGGCTGGGGGGATGGTCGCACCCGGCATACTCCTCGTTGACAAGCCCGGCGGGCTGACCAGCCACGACGTGGTCGCACGCACGCGAAAGGCATTGGGCACACGCAAGGTCGGGCACGCGGGCACACTCGATCCGATGGCGACAGGCCTGCTGGTGCTCGGCGTAGAGGGCGCGACTCGGTTGCTCACGTACGTCGTCGGCGCCGACAAGACGTACAGCGCCACGATCCGGCTCGGCGAGGCGACCTCCACCGACGACGCCGAGGGCGAGATCGTCCGCGCAGCGGATGCTGCGGTCATGGCTGAGGTGACGACCGCGCAGATCCGCGATGGGATCACGGCGCTCACCGGTGACATCTCCCAGGTGCCCAGCACCGTGTCTGCGATCAAGGTCGCAGGGCGTCGCGCCTACGAACTCGTTCGCGCGGGTGAACAGGTGGAGCTCAAGGCGCGGACGGTCACGGTGTCGCGGTTCGACGTACGGGACGAGCGACGCGGCAGCAGCCATATCGACCTCGACGTCGTGGTCGACTGCTCGTCCGGCACGTACATCCGCGCGCTCGCCCGCGATCTGGGAGATGCGCTCGGCATCGGCGGACACCTCACCGCCCTTCGGCGCACGAGGATCGGGCCCTTCGACGTGGCGGATGCCGTCGATCTCGACTCCCTCGCTGCTGCGGCGCCGCTGACGCCGGCCACCGCAGCAGCGGCGATACTGCAGCCGCTCGTGGTCACTGAAGACGACGCACGCGCCCTGCGGCACGGCAAGCGCCTGGGCGATCAGGCTTTCAGACTCGACGGCGCCCTTGCTGCCGCCATTGCTCCCGATGGTGCACTCGTCGGGATAGTGGAGAAGCGCGGGGGAGACCTCAAGAGCGTCATGAACATGCCGGAGGCTGGCCGATGATCCTCTGGTTCACGACGCTCCAGATCGTCGTCGCCATCGCAGCAGGACTCTTCTGCGCCGTCGCCGGTATCGCAGGCAGGCGCCCGAGCGATGTCTCGGTCGGCGCTCTGGCGCTCGTCGAGGCGCTGCTCGTCGTGCAGATCGTCATGGCGATCATCGCGCCGTTCGCGGGCAACCCACCCTCCGGCGACGCCCTGGAGTTCTGGGTGTATCTCATCTCTGCCGCACTGCTGCCGATCGGAGGCGTGATCTGGGCGCTCCTGGAGCGCAGTCGCTGGAGCACAGTCATCCTCGGCGTGGTCGCTCTGGCCGTGGCGATCATGCTGTGGCGGATGCAGGTGATCTGGACAGTGCAGATCGGCTGATGCCGCGGCGCTCGTGCATGGCCCGCGCGCTTAGGATGGAGGATGCTATGAGCATCACCGCAACCCGTACTCGGATGACCGGCATCGGCCGTGTCCTCGTTATCGTCTATGCCGTGATGGCACTGGCGGCCACGGGCCGCAGCTTCGTGCAGATCGTGCGGAAGTTCGATGAGGCGCCGCTCGCCTACACGCTCTCGGCGATCGCTGCCGGCGTGTACATCCTCGCGACTCTGGCGCTGGTGCTCGCCGGAAGACGCGGCTGGTACACGATCGCCTGGATCGCTATCGTCTTCGAGCTGGTCGGCGTCATCGTGGTGGGCGTCCTGAGCCTCGCGGTTCCCGAGCTCTTCCAGCACGACACCGTCTGGTCGGTCTTCGGCCGAGGCTACCTCTTCATACCGCTGGTGCTCCCGATGTTCGGTATCTGGTGGCTGCGCATGCATCGCCCCGTCGACGTGGCGCGTGCGACGGAGGTGACGGCATGATCGTCTTCCGCGGCCAGGGCGAGGTGCCGGCCGACTTCGGCCCATCCGCTGTCGCGATCGGCAAATTCGACGGCGTGCACGCCGGACACCGTGCGGTCATCGAGCGTCTGAAGGCGGATGCCGCGGCATCCGGAGCGCGCTCCGTCGCGGTCACCTTCGACCGCAACCCGCTGGCGCTGCTGCGCCCGGAGATCTGCCCCGAGAACGTCGTCTCCGTGGAGCGCAAGCTCGAGCTGCTCGGCGAACTCGGTCTCGACGCGACGCTGCTGCTGACCTTCGACCGCACGCTCGCATCTCGCACCGCTGAGCAGTTCGTGGAAGAGATCCTGGTGGCGGCGTTGCGTGTGTCGACGGTGCTCGTGGGGCGCGACTTCCGGTTCGGTCGCGGGGGAGCCGGCACGCCGGGGCTGCTGCGAGAACTCGGACCGAAATATGGCTTCACGGTCGACGTCGTGGACGACGTGTATCTGGATCACTCCGAGCGTCGAGTCTCATCCAGCTGGATTCGCGAGCTGCTCGCCGACGGCGACGTGCGCACAGCAGGGGACGTGCTCGGACGCCCGGTCGACGTTCGCGGCGAGGTCGTCCACGGACTCAAGCGCGGACGCGAACTGGGTTTCCCGACCGCGAATCTGTCGGCGATCGTCGATGCGCTCGTTCCCGCCGACGGCGTGTATGCCGGCTGGCTCGTGGATCACGACACGGACATTCGATACCCGGCTGCGGTCTCGGTCGGCACGAACCCCACGTTCGACGATGTGCTGGTGCGCCAGGTCGAGGCGCACGTCCTGGACGAGGACTCTCTCGAGCTCTACGGGCACGATGTCACGGTCGAGTTCACCGAGCGTCTGCGAGGCATGGTCGCGTTCGAGGGGGTCGAGGCGCTCATGGCGCAGATGTCAGCCGATGTGGTGGCGGCTCGCGCGCTTCTGACCGGTGAGGTGCACGCGTAGCACGTCTCGCTCTCGATTCGAACTGGTTCGCGTTCACGGCGCTGTCGTTCGTGTTCGACGTCGTGATCGCGTCTGCGGTGCTGATGATGTGCCGGACCGCGAGGAACGGGCGCGTGCAGGCGGAGAATGCTCCGCTATGACGTAAACTGTGACCAGGTCTTCTTCAGCGGAGCGCCACACCGGCGCCACGAGGATGACCGCACAACGTTCGCACCGTCCTGGCTGGCGCCACACGCGGACGACACGTACGGCACGAATCGCCCGTCATAGCGGTTCGGTACTCACGCTCAGGAGGAGCATGCCGACTACGGCAACCGCCGCTACGCGGCGAAAGAAGACGTCCCGTCGTGACGACGAGGCCCCGCTGATCCCGATCCTCGCGCGCAAGGTGCGCGAGATCGAGGCCAAGGCGCAGCGCGGCAAGCTCGGACCCACGAACCGGGTGAAGTTCCAGGTGATTGCCTTCCTCGTGCGTGAGGAGCGCGCCAGGGTGAAGACGGATGCTGCGTTCACGGACTCCGCGCGAGCCGAGCTGCTCAAGCGGCTGGACGGCGTCGCGACGATCCTCGCCAAGACCGCGGCGCGTGACACGTCTCTCATCCAACTGCTTGAGGCCGATTCAGCCACCAGTCCTGTGGCGAAGCGCATGCGACGCGACTGGCTGCTCGAGTCCGGCGCCGAACTGGCACCGGAAGAGCTCATCATCACCGACATCGCTCCGGTGCAGGCTCCGGTCGTGCCCGCAGCGCTTGCCGAGCGTCAGGTGACGCCACCGGCGGTGGAATCCCGTCAGCTCGCCAATCCCTTCCTGGCGCCGGACCTGACACCTCGGCAGCCCACCGCGCCTCGTCGCAGGCTCGACGACTGGGAACTGATGGGACCGCTCTACAAGGCGTTCGAGACCGGCGCAGGCGGTTCCTCCGCAAGCATGGACCTTCCGCCGACCCCGGAGTACGACCACATCTCGCCCAAGGGCCTCGAGGTCATGGTGCACCAGTCACGATTCCTCGAATCCGTGCGCCATGGGCACCGCAGCTTCCTGCTGGCCGACGAGCCCGGTCTCGGCAAGACCGCGCAGTCCGTTCTGGCTGCGTCGCTCGCCGACGCCTACCCGCTGCTCGTCGTCGTCCCGAATGTCGTCAAGATGAACTGGGCCCGCGAAGTCGAACGGTGGACACCGCAGCGCAGAGCAACCGTCATCCAGGGTGACGGGGCTGACATCGATGCATTCGCCGACGTCTTCATCGTGAACTACGAGATCCTCGACCGGCACCTGTCGTGGCTGAGCTCGATCGGTCTCAAAGGCATGGTCGTGGATGAGGCGCACTTCATCAAGAACCTCTCCTCACAGCGTTCGCAGAACGTCCTCGCACTCGCATCGCGCATTCGCGAGCGCACCCGCGATCCGCTCATGATGGCGCTCACCGGTACTCCTCTGATCAATGACGTCGAGGACTTCGACGCGATCTGGCGATTCCTGGGCTGGACCACTGGTGACAAGCCCGGCGCCGAGCTGATGGAGAAGCTGGACGCCACCGGCCTCACCCCGGCGAACAAAGCCTTCTACGCCGAAGCGCGCGACGCCGTGATCTCGATGGGTATCGTCCGCCGCAAGAAGAAGGATGTCGCCGCCGACCTTCCCGACAAGCTGATCGCAGATCTGCCTGTCCAGCTGGACGACGAGTTCGGCCGCAGCATCCGCGAGGCCGAGCGCGAGCTGGGTGAGCGGCTCGCGGCCAAGTACCGCCGCGTCGTCCAAGCGCGTGGCGATCGCGGGCTCGAAGCGGGCGAGATCGACGAGGACATCGTCCGTCTCGTCGCGCACAACGAGCTGGAGGAGTCGAAGGCTGCAGGTACCGGCGGAGACAATGTCTTCACCATGGTGCGCAAGATCGGGCAGGCGAAGGCGCAGCTCGCCGCGGATTACGCCGCGCAACTGCAGCGTTCGGTCGGCAAGGTCGTCTTCTTCGCCAAGCACATCGACGTCATGGATCAGGCCGAAGCGCACTTCAGAGCGTCAGGCATCCGCTATGTCTCGATCCGCGGTGACCAGACGACCCCCGCTCGTCAGCAGGCGATCGATGACTTCAACGTCGAGGAGAACGTCGGCATCGCAGTGTGTTCGCTCACCGCTGCCGGTGTCGGCCTCAATCTGCAGGCCGCCTCCAACGTCGTGCTCGCAGAGCTGAGCTGGACCGCCGCCGAGCAGACGCAGGCCATCGACCGTGTGCACCGTATCGGTCAGGACGAGCCGGTCACAGCGTGGCGGATCATCGCCGCACACACGATCGACACGAAGATCGCGGAACTCATAGATCAGAAACAGGGTCTCGCGGCTCGTGCACTGGATGGCGAGGCAGTGACGGAGGCGGCGAGCGAGTCCGTGCAACTGTCGGCGCTCATGCATCTGCTGCGGCAGGCGCTCAGCGACTGACGGTCACCGGTCCACACCGTAAAGATTCGTCCTTCTTGATGGTGATTTCGGGGCATTTTCGCTGAGAACGCTGAAGAACGGCGAATCGGCGTATCCCGGTGCGCAAGATCGCTGGTTTTCGCGTCCCCTGAATGGCATCGATCCGTGAAGCCCACTAGGGTCGAGAGCAGGCAGAGTCGCCCGTCCCCCTCCCGAAACGTCCGAAGGCATCAGCATGAAGATCGGCATCCTCACCAGCGGCGGCGACTGCCCCGGCCTCAACGCGGTCATCCGCGGCATCGTACTCAAGGGCACGACCTCGTACGACCTCGAGTTCGTCGGCATCCGCGATGGATGGCGCGGCGTCGTAGAGGGTGACTTCATGCCGCTCACCCGCCACGAGGTCAAAGGCCTGTCCAAGGTCGGCGGGACGATTCTCGGCACCAGCCGCACCAACCCTTACGAAGGAGAGCGCGGCGGCGCCGACAACATCGCCAAGACCCTCTACGGCCACAAGATCGACGGCATCGTCGCCATCGGTGGTGAAGGAACGCTGGCTGCCGCTGATCGGCTCGCCAAGGACGGCGTCAATGTGCTGGGCGTGCCCAAGACCATCGACAACGACCTTCGTGCCACGGACTACTCCTTCGGCTTCGACACCGCCGTGAACATCGCCACCGATGCCATGGACCGACTGCGCACCACCGGCGACTCTCACCAGCGGTGCATGGTGGCAGAGGTCATGGGCCGCCACGTCGGGTGGATCGCGCTGCACGCGGGCATGGCCGCCGGTGCCCACGTCATCTGCATTCCCGAGGTACCGATGTCGATCGACGAGATCGCCGAGCTCGTCACCAGCGCCCACGACCGTGGTCGCGCGCCGCTCGTCGTGGTCTCAGAAGGGTTCAAACTCGAGGGTATGGAAGAGGCCTTCAGCGACAAAGGGCTGGACGCCTTCAACCGTCCTCGGCTGGGCGGCATCGGCGACCAGCTCGCACCTGCGATCGAGCGGATCACCGGGATCGAGACCAGGGCGACGATCCTCGGCCATATCCAGCGAGGCGGATCGCCGTCCGGCTTCGACCGCGTGCTCGCCACGCGTCTCGGCCTGCACGCCGCGGACGCGATCGTGGAGGGCGCCTGGGGGAAGATGGTCGCCATGAAGGGAACCGACATCGTTCGCGTGCCGTTCGAAGAGGCTCTCGGCGAGCTCAACACAGTGCCTCGTTACCGTTACGACGAGGCCGCAGCGCTCTTCGGCTGAGCGGCACCGGCGCTCAGCGACTGCACGGCCGGCCCACAGGTGGGCCGAATCCTGACCGCCTATCGTCGGTTCGATGATGCGCGCAGATTCCCGTCTTCCACACGGCAGACACTTCGCCCTGACTTGGGGGATCGGCGACCATTACGGCGGTATGACCAATGCCATGCTGCGGCGTTCGCGATCATTCAAGCGGATCGGCGGCGTCGACGTCGACATCCTCACCCTCGATGATCGACCGGACTATCCCGAACTCGACTCGCGGCTTCGCGCGTCAGGCGACCTGATCGACGGGGTCAGGATCCTCAACCTCTGGGATGATCTGCGCCGACGTCCCCCGCGGGAGAAGGACGAGGTTCAGGCTGCGGTCGAACTGCTCACTCCGGCCGACGACGACATCGTCTCCGAGTGCGACGGCATCAGCCTGTCTCGGCGGCGTTCCCGGGCGGATGGCGGTCCGGTCGCAGTGGATCGATTCCGTCGCGACGGCAGTCTTCTCGCCACCGAGCGTGCAGACGCGCAGTCGCGGCGCATCGTGGTGTACGCGGAGGACGGCACCCCACTGCGCTCGTGGAAATCGAAGTGGAGTCTCTACCGCTGGTGGTTCGACCGGATGACCGCGGGCAAGACGAGCTACCTGCTGGTGGACTCGAAGACCGCCGCCCGTTCCGTCGTCGATTACCGACGGGAGAATGTGACGACCGTCCATATCGTGCACGCATCGCATCGAGTGCGAGGGCGCACCGGAACCCTGCGATCATCCCGCGCGTTCGTGCTGCATCGCGCAGGCGACTTCGACGACGTGGTCGTGCTCACGGCGAGGCAGCGGGCCGACCTTGCCGATGATCTCACATCCGTGGATGTCACAGCCAGGATCCGCGCCATCCCGAACGAGGCAGAGTTCCTACCACCGTCCGGGAGCCCGCGTACAGAGGCCCTCGGCGTCGTCGTCGCCTCTCTGGATTCCCGCAAGCGTCTGAAGCACGCAGTGGAGGCGATCGCACTGGCAAGGGACGCCGATCAGCGAATCAGCCTCGACCTGTACGGCGACGGCCCGCGCGAGGGAGAGATCCGCACGCATATCGAAGAGCTCGGCGTCGATGGGCACGTTCGATTGCGTGGTTTCGACCCTGACGCTCGCGCCGCGTTCCAGACCGCGGGTTTCAGCCTTCTTACCTCTACATCCGAAGGACTGCCGCTCGTGCTGATCGAGAGCATGGCGGCCGGCTGCATCCCGATCGCGTATGACATCCGATATGGCCCGGCGGACATGATCCACGATGGCCTCGACGGATTCCTCGTCCCTGAGAGAGACATCGAGATGATGGGTCAACGCATCGTGGAGCTCCAGTCCATGCCCGCAGCCGGACTCGAGGCGATGAGGAAGCGCGCGATGGCTCGGGCTGCCGAGTTCTCCGACGTGGCCGTCACCCGCAGGTGGGCGCGCGAGCTGCGCTCAGCGTTCGACGCGAAGAGAATCGCGTCGGCGCAGGATCAGCCGTTGCGGGTGCGACTGCGCCGACGCGCCGGCGTCGTGCGGAGACGCGTTCTGTGGATGACGGGGCGTTGACGAGGATCCTCGAGCGCTGATCACCCGACGCGGGCCAGACGCTGAGTGACATACCCGCCGACGCGTCGCGCCAGGATGTGCGATGGGCGCTCGACCCACCGGTAGAACAGCGCGGAGACGCCGAGGGAGAGCGGCAGGCCGATCAGGCACACGAGCCACCAGCGCTCCACGCCGAGCAGATAGCCCAGCGTGCCGAGGATCGGCGCGTGCACGAGATAGAGGCTGAACGAGACTCTGCCCAGCCAGAGAGCTGCCGGGCGTTCACACGCATGACGCAGGGCAGGCCACACGATCACGAGCAGGACGATCAGCGTCGCGCCCACACCGGCTAGTCCCCAGACCACGTCTGCAGCGACCTTGTGCCGGCCTTCGAGAGCAGGTCTCGCCAGCCAGCTGGCGATGAGCATCGCTCCCGAGAGCACGGCCAGCACCGGCCAGAATCTGGTCCGGGCGCTCTGCGCGAATGAGCGGATGCTGTCGAGATTGACCGCGATGATCGTCCCGAGCAGGAACACCGGGAAGTACACCAGCGCATCGATCTCGAGCATCCGACCCGCGATGGTGGCCGACGCTGCCATCATCGCGAGGTACGGGCTCGCGCGACGAAAACGGATCGCGAGCCAGACGAACAGGGGGAGCAGCAGTGAGAAGAAGAGCTCCCACCGCAGCGACCACAGCACGTTGTCGATGTCGTACGACGCGGGCAGCAGGGACGCCTCTGCGAGGAAGGAGGCCGGCGTGACGGATGTGGCCTGAGCGTCGCGCAGCCATGAGCCGCTCGGCGCGGAGGCTGGGTCGCGAGGAATCGCGATGATGAGCACAGTCGCGAACAACAGCGCACCGAACACGGGGAGGTACAGCCGTAGCAGACGCGAAGGGTAGTAGCGGGACCATGCGAACCCGGAGCGCAGAGCAGGCAGGGCGACGACGAGCCCGGACAACGCGAAGAAGACGAGCACTGCTTCGGTTCCGGGGAACAGCAGCTTGAGCGGACTCTGCGTCAGCCAGGCCCACGCCGTCTCGCTCACCTCCGGCCTCACGATGAGCGAGAGGTGGTAGAGCACGACGGCGAGGGAGGCGAACCCTCTGAGCCCGTCGAGACCTGTGATCCTGGCTGAGCTGTCTGACATCCCGCGCCATGTTAGGTGCCGGATCTGCAAGGGTCCTGATCAGGCGGCAGGCCTCGTGGATGCGAGACCGAGTGTGTCCAGCATCCAGGCGAGTTCGAATGCCCGCTCCTTCCAGGCGTTGTACCGACCGCTCACGCCGCCGTGTCCGGCCGCCATCTCGCACTTCAACAGCACGTCACCGGCGCCTGCCTCCCGAAGGCGCGCGACCCACTTCGCCGGTTCCACGTACAGAACGCGGGTGTCGTTGAGAGAGGTCATGGCGAGAATGCGCGGATAGGCGACGCCGTCTTGCACGTTCTCGTATGGCGTGTACGACTTCATGTACGCATAGACGTCTGCATCATGGAGGGGATCGCCCCACTCGTCCCATTCGATGACGGTGAGAGGCAGCGAAGGATCAAGGATGCTGGTGAGGGCATCGACGAACGGAACCGATGCGAGGATGCCGGCGAACCGGGTCGGAGCCAGGTTCGCGACCGCGCCCATCAGCAGGCCGCCGGCGCTGCCGCCCTCTGCGACGATGCGCTCTGGCGTCGTGATTCCGGCGCTGATGAGATGCTCCGCGCATGCCACGAAATCGGTGAAGGTGTTGCGCTTGTTCTGCAGCTTGCCGTCGTCGTACCAGGTGCGGCCCATCTCACCGCCGCCGCGTACATGCGCGACCGCGAAGATCACGCCGCGGTCCAGTTCGGACAATCTTGCGACCGAGAAGCCGGGGTCGATCGAGTGCTCATACGACCCGTAGCCGTAGAGGTGAACGGGCCGGATCTCATCGCCAGGCGCACCGAACGACTTCTTCCACACGAGGGAGATCGGCACCCGGGTGCCGTCCTCCGACGTCGCCCACGCCCTCGCCTGACCGTATTCGTCGGCGGAGTATCCGCCGAGCACCGGCTGGCGTTTGCGCAGCACGAGGTCACGAGTCGCCAGATCGAGGTCATACAACGTGCTCGGGGTGACGAAGGACGTGTAGCCCAGGCGGAGGAACGGAGAATGCCATTCCGGGTTGCCTGCAGGCCATGCGGAGAACAACGGCTCGTCGAATCCGAGTTCCTCTACGCGGTCGTCCGCGTAATCAAGCAGGCCGATCCGCTCAAGCCCCTCGCTCCGGTAGCCGACGACACCGAAGTCGCGGAAGCAGTCGACCCCGAGGATGCGGCGACCCGCTTCGTGCGCCATGACGACGTGACGTGCGCCCTGCGGGTCGGCAGCGGCGACCGAGACGAGTTCGAAGTCGACGGCGTCCTGGTTGTGCAGGATGAGCAGACGGTCCTCGCCGTCGATGACGGCGTGCTCGAGCGAGTACTCCACGCCCTCCGTGCGCGGCCACACGAGCCGTGGCTCTGCGGTGATCTCGCCCTCGAGGTCGACGAGATACTCCTCGCTGGTGATGCTGGATCCGACGCCGATCACGAGGTACCGTCGGCTGCGCGTGATCCCGGCGCCGAGCCAGAACCGCTCGTCTGGCTCATGGAACAGCTTCACGTCGTCTTCGACAGCGGTGCCGATCAGGTGCAGCCACAGGGTGTCGGGACGCCATGCGTCGTCACGGGTCGTGTAGACGATGCCTGTGCCATCCGGCGTGAAGAAGCCGCCACCGGTCTTCGGTATCTCGTCGGCGAGCGTCTCGCCGGTCACCAGATCGCGGACCTTGATCGTGTACAGCTCGTCGCCCTCGTAGTCCGGTGCCCAGAGCATCTTGGTCCCGTCATCCGAAGTGTCGAAGGATCCGAGTGAGAAGAACTCGTGGCCTTCGGCCTCGACGTTGCCATCCAGAAGGATCTGTTCACCGAGAACGGGCACGCCGGGCTCGAGAACCGGGGGAGTCCAGTCGTCTTCTTCTGCCGCAGCGCGGCATTGGATGCCGTACTGTGCACCCTCTTGGCTGCGACTGTAGTACCACCAGTCGCCCTTTCGAGTGGGCACCGAAAGATCCGTCTCCTGCACGCGGCCCTTGATCTCCTGGAACAGCGTCTCGCGCAGATCTGCGAGGTGCGCTGTCGCACTGTCGGTGTGCGCGTTCTCCGCCTCGAGATGAGCGATGACTTCGGGCGAGTCCTTCTCCCGGAGCCACTCGTACGGATCCTCGAACGTGTCGCCGTGATGTACGCGGATGTGGGAGCGGCGGGCTGCGATGGGGGCGTTGGTCACCGTTCCACGCTAGCCCAGGTCGAGTTGACCGGAGCCGAGCAGGGTGCGAGGATTTATCGGGGCCGGTTAACGGAAGTCAAACCCACGGTGAACTCTTCGTTCGTCACGCCGATCACGTCGGCAGCTCTCTTCCTTTCACTCAAACGAAAGCGAACAGTGGAAACCGCAGCCCTCATCGTCGTGCTGGTCATAGCGCTGGCACTCTTCTTCGACTTCACGAACGGCTTTCACGACACCGCGAATGCCATGGCGACTCCCATCGCCACCGGTGCGCTCAAACCGAAGACCGCAGTCCTGCTGGCTGCCGTACTCAATCTCGTAGGGGCGTTCCTTTCCACCGAGGTCTCCAAGACGGTGTCGCACGGCATCATCAACGAAGATGCGATCAGAGACTCGGGCGCAGAGCTCTTCCTGTCGGTGATCTTCGCCGGTCTCATCGGCGCCATCACATGGAACATGCTCACCTGGCTGCTCGGGCTGCCTTCGAGTTCATCGCACGCGCTGTTCGGCGGACTCATCGGCGCGACCATCGTCGGCGTCGGACTCGGCGGGATCGACTTCGGAATGGTGCTCTCGAAGATCGTGCTTCCGGCGCTCATCGCACCGATCACGGCCGGCATAATCGCCTTCATAGCGACGAAGATCGCCTATTCGATCACCCGCCGCTACGACAACAAGCCGGATGGCCGCGACGGTTTCCGTTGGGGTCAGATCTTCACATCGTCGCTGGTCGCTCTCGCGCACGGCACGAATGACGCGCAGAAGACGATGGGCGTCATCACTCTCGCGCTCATCACGGTCGGCTGGCAGAGCTCTGAGCAATCGGACCCGTACTTCTGGGTCATCTTCGCCTGTGCGTTCACGATCGCTCTCGGCACCTATCTCGGCGGCTGGCGCATCATCCGCACGCTCGGCAAGGGGCTCACCGACGTCAAACCCGCTCAGGGCTTCGCGGCGGAGAGCTCGACAGCGGCGACGATCCTCGCCTCCAGTGCCCTCGGGTTCGCGCTCTCCACCACGCAGGTCGCCTCGGGGTCCGTCATCGGGTCCGGCCTCGGACGTCGAGGTTCGACTGTGCGCTGGCGGACGGCCGGGCGGATCGGCATCGGCTGGCTGCTCACTCTTCCTGCCGCGGCAGGGGTCGGTGCGGTGGCCGCGCTGCTCGTCGTCTGGTTGGGAACGTGGGGAGTGGCGATCGACGCCGTGCTCGCTGTCGTCATCATCATCGGGTTGTTCCTGCGTTCTCGACGTGACGCGGTGAACGCCGACAACGCCATGAGCGATGTGGCGGAGTCCGGACATGCTGTCGAGCTCCCTGACCTGCCTCCTCCCACCAGGCGCCAGCAGCGGATCGAGCAGGCACGCGCCGAGGCCAAAGCGCGCGCGAAGGCTAAGGCCGATGCCAAGGCGAAGTCCAAGGCCGCGAAGAAGGGGGCAGTGTGATGAACGTCGCGATCGACTGGTTCGCCTTCATACAGGTGTTCGCTGCCGCGCTCATCGGCGCGACCGCCATCGTGACCTTCTATGCACTCGGGTTGCGGCTGCTCGTTCGTTCGGGGCATGCGCCCGTGGTGAGCCCTGCGGAGTTCACGGATGCGATCACTGTGATCAGCGAGAAGGAAGCGCGGCGTGCGGCGAAGCAGGCCGCCAAGGCCGCGAAGAAGAGCCCGCTCACCGATGCTCAGAAGCGCGCGTCGCTCGTCGGCGCGTACGGCTGCTTCGCTCTGTGCGCCGCCGCCGTGATCGGCGGCATCCTTGTGATCGTCATCGGGCACTGACGCGTCGACGGCCGGATGACTCACGAGCCGGGTCGAGGATGCCGGCGGCATAGACTGGTGACATCCCCCGTTTCTGATCCGCCACCACCCACAAGGATGTGACATGGCTTCTGCCGCGCCCTCTCTGACCCGTACCGAGACCGATTCGCTCGGGAGCATGGAGATACCTGTCGACGCGTACTGGGGCATCCACACAGCCCGCGCCGATGCGAACTTCCCGATCACGAAGCGTCCGATCTCGGTGTATCCGGATCTCGTCCGCGCGCTCGCGATGGTCAAGCAGGCGAGCGCTCGTGCGAACAAGGAGATCGGCGCTCTTGACGCCATGCGGGCCGACCTCATCGACGCGGCCGCGCAGCGCGTGATCGACGGCGAGTTCCACGACCAGTTCACGGTCGGCGTCATCCAGGGCGGAGCAGGCACCTCGACGAACATGAACGCGAACGAGGTGATCACCAACATCGCGCTGGAGGCTGCCGGCCGCGAGAAGGGCGACTACGCGTTCCTGTCTCCGATCGATCACACCAACCGCAGCCAGTCCACGAATGACGTGTACCCGACAGCCGTCAAGATCGGACTGTCGCTGACGCTGCGGGCGCTGCTCGAAGAGCTCGATCTCCTGCGAAAGTCCTTCCTGAGCAAGGCCGTCGACTTCCACGACATCCTCAAAGTGGGTCGCACTCAGCTGCAGGATGCCGTGCCGATGACGCTCGGGCAGGAGTTCCACGGCTTCGCGACGACTCTAGGTGAGGATCACAGCCGCTTGACCGAGAATGCCTCGCTCATGTTCGAGATCAACATGGGCGCGACCGCCATCGGCACCGGCATCACCACCCATGTCGATTACACACAGGCGGTCCTGAAGCATCTCCGCGAGATCACCGAACTGGAGCTGGAGACGGCTACGGACCTGGTCGAGTCGACCAGCGACACCGGCGCATTCATGTCGTTCTCGTCGTCGTTGAAGCGCAACGCCATCAAGCTCTCGAAGATCTGCAATGATCTGCGCCTGCTCTCATCAGGTCCGCAGGCCGGCCTCGGCGAGATCAACCTTCCTGCCAAGCAGGCGGGCTCGAGCATCATGCCCGGCAAGGTCAATCCCGTGATCCCCGAGGTCGTGAACCAGGTGGCGTTCGCCGTGGTCGGCGCAGACATGACCGTCACGATGGCGGTGGAGGCGGGGCAGCTGCAGCTCAATGCGTTCGAGCCGGTCATCGCGCACTCGATCTTCCAGTCGATCACGTGGATGCGCCAGGCCATGTGGACCCTGCGCGTGAACTGCGTCGACGGCATCACGGCGAACACCGATCGCCTCGGCGCCATGGTCGGTGCCTCAGTCGGCGTCATCACCGCGCTCACGCCTTTCATCGGATACGCCGCCGCCGCCGCCCTCGCGAAGACCGCCCTGCTCACGAATCGCAACGTTGCCGACCTCGTCGTCGAGGCCGGCCTGATGTCACGCGAAGAGGTCATGAAGCAGCTCTCACCGGCACGACTCTCCGGGCTGGAAGCCGTCACCGCCGCGGTCACCGTCATCCCCCCGGAAGGCCTGATCGAGATCTGACGCTTCCGCGGCCGAGGCCTGCCCCCGATGGGTGCAGGCCTCAGTCGTCGACGCGGGGATTCAGCCGTAGATGCGGCAGTGCGTGGTGAGTTCGCCGATGCCATCGATGCCGACCGTCACCGTTGAGCGGTCGCGCAGGAAGATCTGGGGCTCGCGCGAGTAGCCGGCCCCACCTGGGCTCCCAGTGGAGATCAGCGTGCCCGGCTGCAGAGTGATCGACTGCGACAGGTGCGCGATGAGCGTCGCGACAGATCTGACCATCTGGCCGGTCGTGGCGTCCTGCACCGTGTGGCCGTCCACGACTGTCCAGATGTGCAGATCCTGCGGATCGGGGATCTCGTCTGCGGTGACGACGAACGGCCCGGTCGGAGTGAACCCGTCGAACGACTTGCAGCGCGACCACTGGGCTTCGGAGAACTGGATGTCACGGGCGGTGATGTCGTTGACGACGGTGTACCCCCAGACGTGGTCCAGGGCGTCCGCCTCGACCACGTCCTTCGCCGGTCGGCCGATCAGGACGCCGAGTTCGGCCTCGTAATCGACGGACTCGCTCAGCGTGCGCGGCCATCCGGTGGTGGCCTCGTGCGATGTCAGCGAGTTCGGCCACAGCGTGAAGACTGTCGGCGCGGTATCGGTCTTCAGGCCCAGTTCACTGGAGTGGGCGGCGTAGTTCAGACCGATCGCGAGGATCACGGGAGGGTTCAGCACCGCCGATGCGAAGTCGAAGCCGGCGAGCGGATGCCGCGGGGAGGTGCGTTCGCCGAGTGCGGCGCGAAGGGCACCGAGGACTTCATCACCACCATCGATGAGCTGCTGAAGGGTGGGCGGAGCCGGATCGAGCAGATCGGAGACCAGCACGGCCTCGGCATCCTCGATCACTGCGAGATGGGCATCGGGGGAGTCTGGCCGACGCAGATGGGCGAAACGCATGTCTCTACGCTACCGCCCGGGCGCAAGGAGCAGAGTGGACGCTACCTCTAGGATTTGGGTATGTCATTCGGAGGGCCGTCAGAGCCGCAGTACACGCCGCCGCCGGCTCTGCAGCCCCAGTACTCGCAGCAGCAGTACGCGCAGTCGCCTTACACGCCGCCGCAGTTCAGCCAGCAGCCGGTGTACGCATCCGCGCTGGCGCAGCCGACGCACTACTCACCGCCCGCACCTGCCGCGCCTGCGCCTGCGGGAGCGCTGCCCTCGCTTCCGGTGCCTTCGAAGAAGGGCAGGACCGTGTCGATCTGGCTCTTCGGGGTGCTGGGCTTCGCGCTGGTCGCGCTGATCGGCTACTTCGTGTGGGCTCTCGGTGCGGTGGCCTCCGGCATGGGGCTCGTTCTCGCGCTCATCCCGCTCGCGATCGTGTTCCTCGGCGTCTACATCATCGACCGCTGGGAGCCAGAGCCGAAGCCGCTCATCATCTTCGCGATCGCATGGGGTGCCGTGGCAGCGGTCGGATTGACGCTGCTCGTCGACATCGGCATCACGCTCATGGTCGGACTGCGTTCGGAAGTGTTCAGCGCGGTGGTCCAGGCGCCGATCGTCGAAGAGCTCGCCAAGGGCCTCGGCATCTTCATCATCTTCCTGATCGGCAGACGAGCATTCGATGGGCCGATCGACGGAATCGTCTACGGGGCGCTGGTC
Organism: Microbacterium sp. AK031; assembly: GCF_024807145.1. Classification (GTDB taxonomy): domain Bacteria; phylum Actinomycetota; class Actinomycetes; order Actinomycetales; family Microbacteriaceae; genus Microbacterium. The sequence goes on from NZ_JANUCA010000001.1 coordinate 583,257, forward strand.
GGCGGCGGCTTCGCTTTCACGGAGAACATCCAGTACTTCGCGATCAGCCTGATCGAGGGCGGGGGTGAACAGCTCACGGCCACGTTCGTGATGCGGGGGTTGCTCTCGCCGTTCGCGCACGCCATGTTCACCGCTCTCACCGGCTTCGCGATGGGGCTTGCGGCGCGCCGCCATGCCTCGACGGGCGCGGTCCTGGGTACAGGTCTGCTGGGCCTGCTCGGCGCCATGATCCTGCACGGCTTCTGGAACGGTTCAGCCACGTTCGCCGACTTCTTCGCGCTCTACATCACCCTTCAGGTGCCCCTTTTCATCGGCTTCATCCTCGCGATCGTGGCGTTGCGCAGAGAAGAGGCCCGGGTCACCAGGGAAAGGCTCGGGGACTACGCCGCTGCCGGGTGGTTCACGCCGGAGGAGATCACGATGCTCGCGACCCCGGCCGGCCGCAAGGTCGGGTTGAGGTGGGCTGCGGGCCTACGAGGCGATCGCAGGTCTCTGATGAAGACCTTCATCAAGGATGCCGCGGCTCTCGCCGCCGTACGACAGCGCGCGATCCTCGGTCGAGACCCGCTCGCGGCCGAGGATGAGCGGGCCCTGCTCACACGCACCCGCGCGACGCGTGCAGCGCTACTGGCGTACTGAGGCCGAGAGTCCAGCCGCAGCAAGACTCAGCGCCCGGTGCTGCGGCGATGCCTGCATGTCTACCGGGCGCTGAGTTGATCTGTATTCAGATTGCACCGGGGTTCGCGTCATGTCAATACCCTTCGCGCTCGTGCGTACCGCCGACGCGAAGTGTTCGCTCTGAGCAGGTGCGGTCGCGTTGACCGACGTGGAGCGCTCCGGTTGTATGGAGTCATGACTGATCGCACAAAGCCCGAGTTCGACGCCCCCACCGCTCCCGCTCCTGCAGAGCTCGTCACCAGAGACATCATCGAGGGCGACGGTGCTGCTGCCAAGCCCGGCGACACCGTCACCGTGCACTATGCCGGGGTCGAGTACGACTCCGGCGAAGAGTTCGACTCCTCCTGGGGTCGTGGCGAGACCATCCAGTTCCCGCTTCGCGGCCTCATCCAGGGCTGGCAGGACGGCATCCCCGGCATGAAGATCGGCGGCCGGCGCGAGCTGATCGTTCCGCCGCATCTGGCGTATGGTCCCGCGGGCTCGGGGCACTTCCTCTCGGGGAAGACCCTCATCTTCATCATCGACCTGGTCGCCGTCGGCTGATCCGAGTCGTTCCCTCAGAAGGTTCTCCGCCCCGTCCAGGGAGGAGAACCTTCTGTTTTTCTCTCGATCTTCGGAATATATGCAGTCGCATACGAGTTGGAGTCAGATGAACGCTATGAGACGGCGCAATCCTTGAGGAGAACACGTATGACCACGATCGATATCCCCGGCTACCGCGCAGGTATCTGGGTCCTTGACACCGCGCACAGCGAAGTCACCTTCAGCGTCCGCCACATGATGATCTCGAAGGTGCGCGGCACGTTCGGCATGAAGAGCGCAACGCTGGTCGCCCCGGAGAACCCGCTCGAGGCGAAGGTCGAGGCGAGCGTGGATGTCACTTCCATCGACACGAACGACGAAGGTCGCGACGGCCACCTCCGTTCGGCAGACTTCTTCGACACCGAGAACTTCCCGACCATGGAGTTCGTCTCCACCGGTGCGCGGGTGCAGTCCGATGACTTCTTCATCGATGGTGACCTGACCATCCGCGGCATCACGAAGCCGGTGAGCTTCGCGTTCGACTTCGGCGGATTCGGCACCGACCCTTACGGCAACTACAAGGCCGGCGCCTCCGCGACGACGACCATCAACCGTGAAGACTTCGGCCTCACATGGAACGCAGCCTTGGAGACCGGCGGCGTTCTCGTCGGCAAGGACATCACCATCAACCTTGACCTGCAGGGCGCTCTGCAGGAGGACTGATCTTCGGTTCTGAGGACCCCGTGCCGTCAGGGTACGGGGTCCTCTGCGTCATACGCGCGGAACCTCGGGGTGAGGCGCACCAGTACGCCGACGAGCGCGATGACGAGCAGCCCCCCGAGAAGCGGAGGGAACCAGAGCACTGTGAGCGTCGCGAGCGCGCCGGCATAGAGAGCGCCGAGGCGCGGTCCGCCGGCGACGACGATGATGAAGATACCCTGCAGTCTTCCGCGCATGGCATCCGGCACCGACGCCTGCATCATGGTGTTTCGGTAGATGGAACTGATGTTGTCTGCGGCACCGGACAGGGCCAGCGCTGCACAAGCTGCAGTGATGAGCGCGAAGTCCGGATGGGTCTCGTCCGCTCCCGGCATCCAGGCTCCGATCAGGAGCACGACACCGAAGAGCAGAATCGCCGCGCCGTACGCCTGAACTGCGCGCTCGATCCCGCGGCCGTGCCAGCGGTAACGGACGACGCGCCCGGAGAACAGGCTGGAGAGGAACGTGCCTGCGGCCACGGCTGCGGTCAGCACGCCGGTGGTCACCGCGCCTCCACCGAGGATCACGGTGCCCAGCGCGGGGAACAGCGCGAGTGGTTGCCCGAACGTCATCGCGACGATGTCGACCAGATACTGCATCCGGATGTTGGCCGCGCGCTTGAGGAACCGCCAACCATCGACCAGAGACTCCAGCCCTGGGCGCACGATGTTCCCTTCAGGTCGGAGCGCAGGAAGCGTCCACAGGCCGAGGAACATCGCGAGCATGAGCACGACGTCGATGGTGTAGGTCCAGCCGTAGCCGGTGAAGGCGACCAGGATGCCGGCGAGCGCAGGACCGACCATCACCATGACCCCGATCGTGATGCCGTTCAATGCTGATGCCGCCGCGAGGAGATCGCGGGAGATGAGACGCGGCACGATCGCTGTCCGCGTCGCCATTCCGACCGAATTCGCGGCGGAGTTGATCATGCTCAGCGCGTATAACCACCAGATGGTTTCGAGCTGGCCCCAGGTGAGCACTGCCAGCAGCAAAGTCGAGACGAAGGCGATGACCGCTGCGATGAGTGCGACCTTGCGCCGATCGAAGGCATCGGCGAGCATCCCGCCGTACAGGCCGGCGAGGATCATCGGGATGAGGCCGGCGACGGCGACCATCGAGACGGCGAACGTGCTCGCGGTGAGTTCGAACACATGCAGCATCACGGTGACGATGGTGAGCTGACCGCCGAGACCGGCAAGTGTCGAGCCGATCCACATCCGCGTGAACGCACTGCTGGCGCGTAAGGGGCGAAGATCGATTAGTGCCCCGCGGGCACCGCCGCTCACGCGTCGACCTCGACGCGTGACTCCCTATCGGTTTCGCGATCGTCGCTCATGATGTACTGCACGTGTCGAGGTTATCGGTTCGCGGAAGCGGTGCCTCACGGTGAGGACAGGAGCAGGCGCAAGGGCTGGTAGACTCTACAGGTTGCCGTTTGATCGGCCGCGGATAAAGAGAGCTCACGCATCAGGTGTTGGGCGCCGCGCAACGAACTGAAAGGGGATCCCATCTATGCCACTCGAGTCTGACGCCAAGAAGGCGATCATGGAAGAGTACGCGACGCACCCCGGTGACACCGGATCCCCCGAGGTGCAGGTCGCGATGCTGACGCAGCGCATCAAGGACCTCACCGAACACCTCAAGGATCACAAGCACGACCACCACTCGCGTCGTGGCTTGTTCCTCATGGTGGGTCAGCGCCGTCGTCTGCTCGGCTACCTCCAGGACATCGACATCGCGCGTTACCGCGCGCTGATCGAGAAGCTTGGACTTCGCCGCTAAGGCAGCGCACCAGCGTAATATCGCACTTCTTCCGAAGGCCGTCCCAGGTGTGGGGCGGCCTTCGTCGTTTCCGTGGCGACGGCAGATTGCTTTCCCGGAGGAAAGCGCGTAATTTCCTTCACGAGTGGTGCTTTCCAAGTGGAAAGCTGATGCGGAGGTGCAATGGATCAGCGGCCGATCGAGGGAGCCGCGCCATTGCCGGCTCCGAGCTTCGAGATCGCTCAGGCGTACCTCGACGAGCTCGGTGCGGTCCGCGCCCGCCGGGAGGCGGGTGTTGACCGGCGCGGCGCGGCATGGGTCGGCCTGGTGAATGTCGTGACGCTCGCCGTGTACATCACTGTCGTCGCGTTCAGCATCGGTGAGGCATCAGTGTCGTCGTCGTTCATGACGTTCGTCGGGGTCTTTCTCCTCTGGGTACAGCTCGCCAACCAGCGTCGTGAGGGATACGGAGTCATCGGCTACGGCTTCTCGCGGCGGTGGGTCGTCGTGATCGTGCTCTGCGTCGTCCTCCTGGTTGCGCTTGTCGTCTTCTTCTTCGCCGGCATCACCGACGTGGTAGTGCCCTCCTTCGTACGGCTGATCCCTGGAGCGCTGACGCTCCTCGTGCTGGGATGGCCGGCGGTGCGCGGCATCCTCAGGTCCCCTCCCGCGGATGTGTCCAGCGAACGAGCCCGTTTGTCATCCGGCGCGCGGCTCGCGACAGTCATCATCGGAGCGATGATGACCCTGGGGATCTGGGTGCTCTCAGTAGGGGAAGAGGTGCTGCTTCCCGTCTTCGGTCTGCTGCTGATGCTCGGAAACCTCGGCTGGTGGACCGCCGCGCGTGTTTCCGAGCGCATGCCTGCGCTCGGAGCGGTGTGGGCCTGGCCGCAGTGGACGGCGTTCGCGATGTCTGGCGGAGTCATCGCGGCGATCCTGCTCGTGCAGGTCAGTGGCGACACGACGCTTCTCGCGTACGGTCCGATCGCCGCGGCTGCCGTCTTCTGCCTGCACGTCGGCAGTGCTTTCCTGGATGGACGCGATGGCTGAGAAGCATCCGCGACTGCGCCTGGACGACAACTTCGCCAGCCCCATCCGGTTCTCGCTCATGGCTGCGCTCCTCGACGGGGACGAACTCGACTTCGCGACCCTCTCCCAAATCCTGCAGGTGGGCGACTCGGCACTGAGCAAATCGATCTCGCACCTGAATGTGGCCGGCTATGTCGCCACGCGCAGGGGAGAAGTCGGCAGTCGGCCGCGAACCTGGGTGCGATCGACGAGGAGGGGTGAGCGCGCCTTCGCCGCACATCTGCACGCGCTGCAGGAGATCGTGGAGTTCGGAGGTCACTCTCCTCGCGACGGGGCGGACTCGGGATAGACGACTCCGAGCACCTCGTCCGACAGCGCACCAGGAGTGAGTTCGGCGCTCTGGGAGCGCCCGGCACCAATGACATGGATGACCTGCTCGCCGCGGGCGAGGAGGTGGTCGGCGATGATACGCCGATGGCAACGCCACCAGACTGCCTCGGAGCACATCACCGCGACCCTTTGACTATGCCCTTCCTGCCGGAGATCGGCCAGTCCCTCGCGGAACTCCTCCGACAGCGCATGATCGGCGTAGTTGTGAAAGCTGCGATTCCGCCAGAGCGCGTTGGTCTCGAACGGCACATCGTGCGAGACCGGGCGACGGCCGGTCAGTGCCGTGTTGCGGGCCAGATCGATCCCCTCCGAGGCCAGCGATGGGCGCAGGGCGTCCTCGTCGAACTGCGGATAGCGACGCGAGCCGGGAAGGCGACGCACATCGACCACGAGTTCGATCCGCTCGGCCAGCAGTAACTCCACGAACGCCTCGATTGTGCGATTCGAGTGGCCGACAGTGAAAATGGGCAACAGCATCCGACCTCCTGACCGGAGTCTACGTCGCCTGCAGGTCAGGCAGATGCCGCCACGAGGTCGGAGTGGTGGATCGCGGCGACATCCGGGTGCGCGCGCAGTCGTGACTTCAGGGCGTTCTCGCCGTACAGGCTGTGGATCGGATTGCTCGGATCTTCGGTGACGCCCCGCGCCTCGGCTACCAGATCCGAAGGCAGTTCGATGAGCGGAAGCTTCGCGTCGAGCGCGGGGCTGAAGAAGAACGGCACTGAGATGCGATCCGCAGGAGCCTTGGGGGAGATCACCCGGTGGTTGGTGGCCTTGAGATACCCGCCGGTTGCATACTCGAGCATCTCGCCGATGTTCACGATGAAAGCGTCGTCGACGGGCGGAGCGTCGACCCATGCCCCGTCTCGTTCGACCTGCAGGCCGCCCTTGCCGGGCTCTACCCAGAGCAGCGTGAGCACGCCTGAGTCCTTGTGCGCACCGACGCCCTGCTGCGGCTCCGGTGCATCGGTGCCGGGGTAGCGCACGATCTTCAGCAGGCTCGCGGGGTCGCCGAAGTCCGCATCGAAATGCGTGGGCTCGGCGCCGAGCGCTTCTGCCCAGCTGCGCAGGAGCCGGCGGGCGATGCCCGTGAGGTGCTCACGCCATGACTCGACGACCTCACGCAGTTCGGGCTGCGCCGCGGGCCACAGGTTCGGACCGATGAGGCGGTTGAAGGCCGGGCCGCTTGGTACCGGCTCCCGCTCGGGCCCGATGTCGATCTGCTCACGCCAGTCGACCTTGCCCTGGGTGAGTTCGCCGCCGATGCGGGTGTAACCGCGGAACTGCGGGCTGTGCACGTTCTCGATCGCAAGCTTCTGCGCCTCAGGAAGCGCGAAGAAGTCACGGGCGGCCTGCTGCAGTCGACGGAAGAGCGCGGGGTCGATGCCGGTGCCGATCAGATAGAAGAATCCGACGTCGTGGGCGGCTGCGGCCAGTGCGCCACGGAACTTCGCCGCGGCCTCTCGACCGTCGTCGAGCTGGGAGAGGTCGAGGACCGGGAGGTTCAGTTCAGGCATGACCTGAGCGTACGTCGAGCTCTCGCCGCCGGCGTCGTGTGTTGCGAAGAGTTACCGCGCTTTCCTCCACGAGGCTGTGCGTCCGCTCAGCGCTCCGGTGACCTGCGTGAACCGGTCGGGTCATCGCGCCTCGAGGTGTCCGACATGAGCGACGGATCGGAGAACAGCCAGCGCGCACGCGGTTCGATCAGTGGTCGGAACACCCACCGGACGGGCCGTGTGGCGAGCACGACAGCGATCACCACGGACAGGAGGATCACGGTGGGCAGCCAGATCCAGGTCGGCTCGGCATCGCGGAGGATGCCGGACTCGCGGAACGGATACAGTACGAACGAGTGCAGCAGGTAAACGTACATCGTGTATTGCCCGAACTTCGTCCACCATTGCTCGCGTCGCGGGATCAGTACGAAGAAGGCAGCGGTCAGCACCAGTCCGATCGCGATGAGGAGCAGGCGGATGCCGCCGGACCACCATGCGTCGCCGCCGAGATCCATATATGTGTCGTTGTAGAAGAACCATTTGTCGAGGTTGATGCTCTCCCACAGATCCACCCAGGTCCATGCGACGAATGCGTCTGCGGCGAAGATGAGCACCGCGATCGCGCGCAGCCACCACGGACGGAAATCGATCAGGCGGAAGCGGTTGACCAGGTCGTGCTCTCGCAACCACCAGCCCAGCACGAAGAACGGCAGGAAGCCCAACGTCCGTGAGAGCGAGAAGGTGCTGTCGACGTTGCTGAGATACCCGGCTCCCACTGAGATCAGCACGCTCCACACCAGCGGCCAGCGCAGGAGCGCGAGATACGGCAGCACCAGGCGGAAGATTCCGAGAGCGAGCAGGAACCACAGCGTCCATGACGGCTTGGTGAGATTCGGCTCGGCCTGACCCTCCACCAGCCACTTCGTGAGGGTCCACAGCAGCTCGAAGATCACGTACGGCACCAGGATGTCGGTGATGACACGTGCCATCTGCTTCCGGGTGGGCGGCACCGACTTCGAGAAGTAGCCGGCGATGATCGCGAACGCCGGCATGTGGAATGCGTAGAAGGCCAGATACAGCGCCATCGCGATGCTGGAATCGTAGGTGAGTCGCTGGATGGCGTGCCCGAGCACGACCAGCACGATGCACGCGTAGCGGGCGTTGTCCCAGAACGGCACGCGTCTGCGGGGCCGCGCGATACCTCCGGTGATCGGGCCGGTCGGCGTCTGTGCGGCAGTGCTCATCTTTCGAGGCTACCGGCCGTTCCTCGGCGGGCTGGGAATAAAGTTGCGTGGGTTGCGTTGTCCCATATACATGCATTTGAATAGAAGCGATATGCCGACAGCATCCGCCTCGAGAATCCCGGAGCACATCATGAGCGAGCAGGCCGACACCTCAGGCATCCAGTTCGGACTCTTCACCGTCAGCGACGTCACCCGCAACCCGGTGACGGGCGAGACGCCCAGCGAAGGTCAGAAGATCAAAGACGCGATCACCATCGCGAAGCACGCCGAGGAGGTGGGCCTTGACGTCTTCGCCGTCGGCGAGCATCACAACCCGCCGTTCTGGTCATCATCTCCGTCCACGACGCTGGCCGCGATCGCCGCGCAGACCGAGCGCATCATCCTCTCGACCTCGACGACGCTGATCACCACGAACGACCCGGTGAAGATCGCCGAGGACTTCGCGATGCTGCAGCACATCTCGGATGGGCGCATCGATCTCATGCTCGGCCGTGGCAACACCGGCCCCGTCTACCCCTGGTTCGGCAAGGACATCCGTCAGGGCCTGCCACTCGCGATCGAGAACTATGCGCTGCTGCGCAAGCTCTGGGACGAGGATGTCGTCGACTGGGAGGGCAAGTTCCGCACTCCGCTGCAGGGCTTCACCTCGACGCCCCGTCCGCTGGACGGCGTCGCGCCGTTCGTCTGGCACGGCTCCATCCGCACGCCGGAGATAGCCGAGCAGGCCGCATATTACGGCGACGGGTTCTTCGCGAACAACATCTTCTGGCCGAAAGAGCACTACCAGCGCCTGATCGAGCTGTACCGCCAGCGTTACGCGCACTACGGCCACGGCACTCCGGAGCAGGCCATCGTCGGCATCGGCGGCCAGGTGTTCATGCGCGCGCGCTCTCAGGATGCCGTGAACGAATTCCGTCCATACTTCGACAACGCGCCGGTGTACGGCCACGGCCCGAGCATGGAGGACTTCACAGAGATGACTCCACTGACTGTCGGCTCCCCGCAGCAGGTCATCGACCGCTACGCAGCGATGCGCGACACCTTCGGCGACTTCCAGCGTCAGCTGTTCCTCATCGATCACGCCGGGCTCCCGCTGAAGGTCGTGCTCGAGCAGCTCGACATCCTCGGCGGCGAGGTGGTGCCCGCCCTCCGCAAGGAGCTGGCGAAGAACCGCCCCGCGAGTGTTCCGGATGCTCCGACCCACGCCGCTCGAGTGAAGGCGGTCTACGGCGACGGACCTGCCCGCCAGGCGATCCCGGGCGCCAACCGTGGTGACAACCTCACGGCTGGGTCCCCTTACCAGGACGCTCCCGCGCCTGCCGGTGCCGCGTTCGGCCTCGGCCGGAAGGAGGCGTGATCATGAGCGAACGTCGCATCGCCGTCGTCTCAGCAGGACTCTCGAACCCTTCCTCCACGCGGATGCTGGCGGACCGGATGGCAGCCGAGACCGTGAAGCAGCTCGCAGAGCGCGACATCGAAGCCACGGTGGACATGATCGAGCTGCGCGACCTCGCGCACGACATCACGAACAATCTGCTCACCGGATTCGCGCCGGCTGCGCTCGAGACGGCGATCAACTCGGTGTACTCGGCCGATGCGCTGATCGCGGTGACGCCGATCTTCTCGACGAGTTACAACGGACTGTTCAAGTCGTTCATCGACGTGCTCGACCCGGATGGCCTCACCGGCAAGCCGGTGCTGCTCGGCGCGAACGCGGGTACCCCGCGTCACTCGCTCGCGATCGACTACGCGATCCGTCCGCTGTTCGCGTATCTCCACGCCGAGACCGTATCCACCGGAGTTTTCGCGGCCTCCAGTGACTGGGGCGGGGCCGGCGACGACGTCGCTCCGTTGGCGAAGCGTGTCGAGAAGGGCGCACGCGAACTCGCCGATGCCATCGCTCGCAAGGAAGCCGCCACGTCGAGCGACCCGTTCGATCCGGCGAACTACCTGGGTGAGGGGCGCTCCTTCGGCCATCTTCTCGGGGGACTCGCGGGGGAGTAGGGCTCTCTCAGCGCCACCGGTACTCGGTCTCGGGGCGACCTCTGCCCCGGTATCGGGCGGCGCGCTCCAGCCTTCCCACGTCGGCGAGATGCTCGAGATAGCGGCGTGCAGCCACCCGTGACATTCCCAGCAGCTCTGCGGCCTCGCTTGCTGACAACACGCCGGCATCGTGTGCGGCTGACGTCACTCGGGCGAGGGAGGCAGCGGACAACCCCTTCGGCACTTTGATGCTGCCGGTGGGCCGCGATGCACCCAGGAGCGCATCGATCTCGGCCTGGCTCGCCTGACCGGCCGCGGCGACGGCCTGCGCGCGGTACGCGCGGTGCTGGTCCAGCCGCTCCCTGAACGTGGCGAACGTGAAGGGCTTCACCAGGTACTGCACGACCCCGAGAGCGGCCATCTGACGCACGGTATCGGCGTCGCGTACAGCGGTGATGGCGATGACATCGACCGCTATCGATCGTGCCCGCAGATGACGGAGGACGTCGAGTCCTGAGCCGTCGGGCATCGTCATGTCGAGCAGGAGCAGATCGATCCCATCCCGCGGTGGACTCTCGATCAGCGCGTTGAGCGCGGCACGGGCGCTGCTGCACTCACCGACGACCTCGTAGCCGTCGATCCGCGCGATGTAGTCCCGGTGCAGTTCGAGCGTCAACGCGTCGTCGTCGACGAGGAGGGTGTGGATCATGGCATCTGCGCCTTCATCTCTGCATGCGGGGCACGTGCACCGGGCAGCGTGACCCGGAATGTCGTCGGCTCGTCCAGGATCTCCACGGTCCCTCCTGCCTCGTTCACGATCGATCGCACGAGAGCGAGCCCTACGCCTCTGCCCTCGGCGCCGGCCGGCTTGGTCGAGAACCCGTGCTGGAAGATCTGCTCGCGCATTGCGGCAGGAACGCCTGCGCCGCTGTCCGAGACCTCGAGCACCACCCCGCCGTTCGGTGCGGCGCTGACCATGACGCGCAGCCAGCGCACAGGGGCGGCAGCCGCGGCATCCAGAGCGTTGTCGATCAGGTTGCCGAGCACGGCGATGCTGTCCATCGGCGCGAGCGAGGAGCGAGGTGCGTCGGGGTCGATATCGGCCGACCAGTCCACACCGCGCTCTTTCGCCTGAGATGCCTTGACCAGCAGCAGCGCGCCCACTGTCGGGTCGCCGTCGCGCCGTGCCGTGACCTGATCCACGAGCGACTGGCTCTGCTTCGATGTCTCCACGAGGATGTCGATGGCCTGACGGGTGCGGCCCAGCTCCAGTAGCGCGATCGCGGTGTGCATCCGATTGCCGTGCTCGTGCGTCTGCGCGCGCAGAGCCTCGCCGAGAGTGCGCACCGACTCGTACGACGCGACGGCATCCCTTACCCGTCCAGCCGGCAGATCACCCGCGATGCGGCGCGTGTAGCGGCGCGCGAGGAAAGCTCCGAGAGAACCTGCGGCGACAATGAGCGCGGAGATCGCGACCGCCGAGGGCAGCCGCCCCAGGAACGACTCCGCGACGGATTCGACCGTGACTCCGGCCGCGACCCACCCGACGCTCTCGCCGGCCGAGTTCAGGACCGGCGTGATCGTTCGGATCGAGGCGCCGAGTGTGCCGGTGAACTCCTAGGTGAGCGTCGTCGGCGTGCCGGGGATCGTACCGATGTAGTGCGCGCCGACCTGGTCGGGGTCGGGGTGAGTCACGCGCAGCCCGGACGAGGTCATCACGGTGATGAAATCCAGAGCGGAATGCGCCACGACCGCCGTCGCGTAGGGCTGCAGCGCCGCCGAGGCGGCGTCGGCGTCTTCACCGTCGAGCGCATCGATCACGCTCGGCGAATCGGCGAGAGACTGCGCCAACGCGCTGGTGAGCTGTTCTGCCTCGGCCCGTGATGCGCGCTGAGTCTGCAGCGCGAGGATGACGGCCGCGACGGCTCCGATCAGGATCGCCGCGATGAGGGGGACGACGAAGACGTGCGATGCCGCGCTGCGGCTGCGCTCTGAACGCGTCATCGCGAGCTCCTTCTTCCTCCTCGATCGGATCGGCACGACCAATACGACCACAAATGGTGGACACCCGAGAACCCCGAGAGGGTGAGACCCGTTCACCCGGCGAATCGCCGGACGTCATGCGACGACGCAGTTCATGATCACGGAGGTACACCATGGCCGTCACAACGAGTTTCTCACTCCCGGGCTACAACTGGCGAAAGAGCAAACGCTCCTGGGACAAGCACACCTGGCTGTACGTGTCGGTCCTCACAGCCGCCGTGCTCGGGGCTGCGATCGGATTAATCTGGCCGGAGTTCGCACAGAGCCTCGAGCCGCTAGGCAAGGGGTTCGTATCGCTGATCAAGATGATGATCGCCCCGATCATCTTCTGCACGATCGTGGTGGGGGTCGGATCGATCGCGAAGGCCGCGACAGTGGGGAAGATCGGGGGCCTCGCACTCATCTACTTCATGCTGATGTCGACCTTCGCGCTGGCGATCGGCCTCGTCGTCGGGAACATCATCCATCCCGGTACCGGGCTCGACATGGCCGGTGCGTCCTACGACGCGAGCACCACGGAGGCCAAGTCCACGCAGGATTTCATCCTCGGCATCATCCCCACCACGTTCTTCTCGGCCTTCACGGGCGAGAGCGTGCTGCAGGTGCTCTTCATCGCACTGCTGGTCGGATTCACCGTGCAAGGACTCGGCGAGAAGGGCGCGCCGATCATGGCTGCGGTGAAGCATCTTCAGGTGCTGGTGTTCCGCATTCTCGGGATGATCCTGTGGCTCGCACCCATCGGTGCGTTCGGCGCGATCGCCGCTGTCGTGGGCAAGACCGGCATCGCAGCGATCTGGGGACTGGGACTGCTGATGATCGCGTTCTACATCACCTGCATCGTCTTCATCATCGGTGTGCTTGGGACGCTGCTCTACCTCGTGACGCGACTGAACATCTTCCAGCTCATCAAGTACTTGGCGCGAGAGTACCTGCTCATCGTGGGAACGTCGTCGTCGGAGTCGGCGCTCCCGCGGCTCATCGCGAAGATGGAGCACATCGGGGTGTCCAAGCCGGTCGTGGGCATCACGGTTCCGACGGGGTATTCGTTCAACCTCGACGGAACGGCCATCTATCTGACGATGGCCTCGCTGTTCATCGCAGCAGGAATGGGGCAGCCGATGTCGATCGGCGAGCAGATCGGACTGCTGCTGTTCATGATCATCGCGAGCAAGGGGGCAGCAGGCGTGACCGGCGCAGGGCTCGCCACGCTCGCCGGCGGTCTGCAGGCGTACCGACCCGACCTCGTCGACGGGGTCGGCGTGATCGTGGGCATCGACCGCTTCATGTCCGAGGGGCGCGCCATTACGAACTTCACCGGCAACGCCGTGGCCACTCTGCTCATCGGTACCTGGACCAAGCAGATCGATCCTGCGCGCGCACGGCGCGTGCTCGGCGGTGGGGATCCGTTCGACGAGGCGATGCTCGACGGCTCGTCACATGACGGGATGTCCAACGCGACGGATGCCGTCGACACCCAGGGCCTCGAAGAGGCGGCGGTCGCGGAGCTGGCGGCGAAGGAGGCCCGAGCCCGCGCACGTACGACATCACGTTAGGACGCGAGGTGTCGCGTGGCCGGTGAGGTCGCGCGGCACCTTCCTCATCTGGGTGGAAGAGGAGCTGGCGGCACGGCGTCAGCCCAGAAGCTCGACCACCTGTTCGGCGATGAGCTCCGGCTCGGTCGTGGAGACCGTTCGACCATCTGCCAGGCGGCGAGCTGCCGCCGTGCGCACGATCGGGCCGCCCCAGCTGTGCCCGATGAGAACGAGTCGGCGATGTGGGACGGCATCGACCACGATGCCGAGGTCATCAGCGAGGCGCTCGAGAGTCCTCGGGTCGGTATCGGCGTCGCTTCCGCCGTAGCCGGCGCGTTCATAGGCGACCACACGTGAACCGGCAGATATCAGTTCATGCACAGGACCCCAGTACAGACCGCTCATGCCGAGTCCGGCCTCCAGAACCACGAGGTCATCGCCACTGCCGCGGACCATTGTGCGCAGCCGACGCCCGCCTGGAGTCGTCAGCATCCGATCCTCACCCAGGAGGCCGGATCCTGGAACGGGGCTGATCGGCATGGCACCACAGTATCGCGGCAGGAACGGGTGCCGAAAAGTGAAGAGGGCCATCCCGATCGGGGTGGCCCTCTTGATGGTCATCCGCTCTTGCGTCGGAACTCGCGTCGCGTCTGCGGGGCGTTCGCCGCGTGGACGGCGGAGTCGCCGTCCAGATGCGATTCACCGTCGCGGTGATGTGCGTTCTTCTTCTCGAGCGCTTCCTTGAACTTGCGCTTCATCTCCTCGGAGGGGGAAGGTGCGCCTTCTTCGGTGCTCATGACGTCAGCCTAGTCGGACGGAACACGAGCCGCGACAGGATTGCGTCGGTGTGCGCGTCTGCGGATCACGAGATCGATCAGGGCGCCGAGCCCGACCGCGACGACGATGGACACCAGTACCGAGACGATGGGAGCGCCGGGAAGGAGCGCGGCGAAGAGGGCACCGATCGCCGCCTGATAGGTCGCCCAGCCGGTGGCGGCGAGCGCGACCAACCCGAGGTATCGCGCGAACGAGATGCCCGTTGTCCCTGCGACGAGATTGATGGCGAGCCGTGCGAACGGGACGAAGCGCGCGGTGAACAGCACCACGGCCGTTCCCGCGTCGAGCCGCCGCCGTGCCCATCCCTGAGCGCGCTGGAGTCGTTCCGCACGCATCCAGCGCCACCGTTCGAGCCCGACCCAGCGCCCTATCCCGTAGCAGAGCAGATCCCCACAGGCAGCGGCCACTGCCGCGCAGAGGATCACGGCCCACAGCGGCGGGGTTCCTGTCGACGTCGACAGCGCACCCAGCGCCGTCACCGCGATCTCTCCGGGCACGATCACCAAGAAGGCATCGCCGAAGACGAGCAGCGCCATCACGACGAGGGCCCACGGGCCGGTCACAGCATCTGCCAGCGCTTCCGGAATCACGCTCTCACTGTGCTCATCGAAGGTGAACGGAAACGGAATCGGGGACAGCCGGTGAAGGACAGTCGTGCAACAGGTGAACACTCGGCTGCACCGCCCGCCGGTGTCGGATGTGTCCGTGTCCTGGCGGCATCCTGAGATCGTGAGAGTCGCAATCGTGACCGAATCATTCCTGCCGCACATGAACGGCGTGACAGGGTCAGTGCTGCAGATCCTGCGCCATCTCGAGCGCGCCGGCCATGAGGCCCATGTGATCGCTCCGGATGCCGTCGGCATCCCCGTGCGAGCGCACGGCGCGCCGATCGAGCCGGTGGCGAGCCTCGCGTTGCCCGGCTATCGCAACGTCAGGGTCGGCGCCGCCACCACTCATCGTGTCGCGTCGTCGCTGGCGCGATTCCGCCCCGATGTGGTGCACCTCGCGTCGCCGTTCGCGTTGGGATGGCGCGGTGTGTTGGCGGCGTCGAGCCGTGGCGTGCCGGCAGTGGCCGCCTATCAGACCGACATCGCCGCGTACACCGAGCGCTACAGACTCGCCGCGACGACATCGTTCGCGCGGAACCACATCGTTCGATTGCATCGTCGGGCGACGCTCACGCTTGCGCCTTCGACCGAGTCGGAGCATCAGCTGATCGAGCTCGGCGTCGACCGCATCCGCCGCTGGGGGCGTGGGGTGGATGCCGAGCGCTTCCACCCTTCGCACCGTGACGAGCGCTGGCAGCGACGCACAACGGACGAGGTGATCGTCGGGTACGTCGGTCGGCTCGCGGCTGAGAAGCAGGTCGAGGATCTTCGCATGCTCGATCGGATGCCGGGTGTGCGCCTCGTGATCGTCGGCGACGGGCCGTCGAAGGCGCGCCTTCAGGCCGAGCTGGCAGACGCGGTGTTCCTCGGACACCTCGACGGTGAAGCCCTCGCCACGGCCATGGCATCGTTCGACATCTTCGTGCACCCCGGAGAGAGCGAGACGTTCGGCCAGACGCTGCAGGAGGCGCACGCGAGCGGTGTTCCGATCGTCGCGACGGGACGAGGCGGTCCTCTCGACCTCGTGCGGATGGGCATCGACGGATGGCTGTACCGGCCCGGCGATCTCGACGACCTTCGAATGCGGGTGGCCGATCTCGCCGGCGACGGACGCAAGCGCCGTGCATTCGGCATCGCCGGCCGCGCCGCCGTCGAGGGGCGCAGCTGGCAGGCGGTGTGCGAGCAGCTGATGGGCCACTACGAGGAGGCGCGCGAGCTGCACAGTCTCGACCGGCAGCTGCGAAGCGCGCGCGTGCGCAGACCCGAGCTGGCGCTCCCGACAGCGGGACGACGGTGGCAGCGGTACGTGGCTCTGGGTGATTCGTTGACCGAGGGGCTGTGCGACCCGGCACCGGACGGTGCACTGCGCGGCTGGGCCGATCGACTTGCCCTTCTCCTCGCCGCCCGCGGTGGTCTCCACTACGCCAACCTTGCGGTGCGGTCCAGGCGCGTGCGAGATGTGTGCGGGGAACAGCTCACCAGGGCGCGGGAGCTGCGGCCGGATCTCGTGTCGATCCTGATCGGTGCGAACGACCTCGTGAAATCCCACGCGGATGTCGCCGCGCTCGCCGGGCAGGTCGAACAGGTGGTGCGGACTCTGCGTGACGACGGCGTGGACGTGCTGCTGGTCACACCGTTCCTGCCGGATCGGCGGGCCGCGCGACTGTTCACTGGCCGCTTCGCCGACTTCTCCAGCCGGCTGGCGGCTATCGCCCAGCGCACAGGGGCGATTCTGCTCGACACTGACCTGCATCCCGTGCTATCGTCCAGGCCGAACTGGGGTGAGGACCTGGTGCACCTCAGCAGTCGCGGACACCGCTTCCTGGCCTACCGAGCGGGCGAGATGCTCGGCGTGCCGCACGCCGACACCCTCGGAGCGCTGGATCAGGTGCTGCACGATGTGGATGCCACCACACGTGCTGCGTGGTGGCAGCACCACGCGCTGCCATGGGTGTGGCGGCGCCTGCGCGGTCGCGTCGCCGGCGACGGCCGTGCGGCCAAGCACGACGACTACGTGTACATCGGTCGTTCATCGGCCATGCACGGCGTCGAAGTCGGCTGAGGGGAGCCGCCCAGGTCATCAGCGAATTTCGCATGCGCTGGTAGGCTTGGGCAGGACTGCTGTATGCAGTTCGCGCGTCGTGTTGTGCGCGCTTACGTATGATCTCGCCCGTCACACGGACGGACGAGTCTAAACAAAGAAGGAGAGACCTCTTGGAAGGTCCTGAAATCACTGCCGCCGAGGCCGTTCTTGACAACGGCCGCTTCGGCACCCGCACCATCCGCTTCGAAACCGGCCGCCTCGCTCAGCAGGCGCAGGGTTCGGTTGCGGCTTACCTCGACGGCGAGACGATGATTCTCTCCGCCACCAGCGCGGGCAAGCACCCGCGCGAAGGATTCGACTTCTTCCCGCTGACCGTCGACGTCGAAGAGCGTTCGTACGCAGCTGGCAAGATCCCCGGTTCGTTCTTCCGCCGCGAGGGCCGCCCCTCGACCGAGGCGATCCTGGTCTGCCGCCTGATCGACCGACCGCTGCGCCCGTCGTTCGTCGATGGCCTCCGCAACGAGGTACAGGTCGTCATCACCGTGCTGTCGATCGCTCCCGGCGAGTACTACGACGCGCTCGCCATCAACGCGGCGTCCGCCTCGACGCAGATCTCGGGTCTGCCGTTCTCCGGCCCCATCGCCGGTGTGCGCCTCGCGCTCATCCCCGGCCAGGGCGAGAACGCCGACCAGTGGGTCGCGTTCCCGAACGAGGCCCAGGTCGCAGAAGCCGTGTTCGACCTCATGGTCGCCGGTCGCGTCGTCAAGAAGTCCGACGGTTCCGAAGACGTCGCGATCATGATGGTCGAGGCAGAGGCGACCGAGAACAGCTGGAACCTCATCAAGGCCGGCGCTGTCAAGCCGAACGAAGAGGTCGTCGCCGGCGGTCTCGAGGCCGCAAAGCCGTTCCTCAAGCAACTCGTCGAGGCCCAGGCCGAGATGGCATCGCACTCCTCGAAGGCTCCGGGCGTCTACCCGGTCTTCCCGGCGTACGAGCAGAGCACCTACGACTTCATCGCCGCATCCGCGACGACCGATCTCGAGAAGGTCTACCTGATCGCCGACAAGAAGGAGCGCCAGAGCGCCGATGACGAGGTCAAGGACCGCGTCAAGGCTGAGGTCGCCGCCGCAGTCGAGGCCGGTACCCTGCCCGCATCTGCTGCCGGTGAGGTCTCCGGGGCGTACAAGTCTCTGACGAAGAAGATCGTCCGTGGCCGTGTCTTGGCCGAGGGCGTTCGCATGGATGGCCGTGGACTGGCCGACATCCGTCCGCTGGACGCCGAGGTGCAGGTCATCCCGCGCGTGCACGGTTCCGCGATCTTCCAGCGCGGAGAGACCCAGATCATGGGTGTCACCACGCTGAACATGCTCAAGATGGAGCAGCAGATCGACTCTCTGTCTCCGACGACGAGCAAGCGCTACATGCATCACTACAACTTCCCGCCCTACTCGACCGGTGAGACCGGCCGCGTCGGGTCGCCGAAGCGTCGCGAGATCGGGCACGGCTTCCTCGCCGAGCGCGCCCTCATGCCGGTTCTGCCGAGCCGCGAGGAGTTCCCGTATGCGATCCGCCAGGTGTCCGAGGCTCTCAGCTCCAACGGCTCGACGTCGATGGGTTCTGTCTGTGCCTCGACCCTGTCGCTGCTGAACGCTGGTGTGCCGCTGCGCGCAGCCGTCGCCGGCATCGCCATGGGTCTGGTCTCCGACGAGGTCGATGGACAGACGCGATACGCGGCTCTCACCGATATCCTCGGTGCAGAAGATGCCCTCGGCGACATGGACTTCAAGGTCGCAGGCACCAGCGAGTTCATCACGGCCATCCAGCTCGACACGAAGCTCGACGGACTCCCGTCCGACGTGCTCACCGGCGCTCTCACCCAGGCGCGAGATGCGCGTCTGACGATCCTCGGTGTGCTCAATGCGGCGATCGACGCTCCCGACGAGATGGCGCCCACCGCGCCTCGCGTCATCAGCGTGCAGATCCCGGTCGACAAGATCGGCGAGCTGATCGGCCCGAAGGGCAAGACGATCAACGCGATCCAGGACGAGACCGGCGCGCAGATCTCCATCGAGGAGGACGGCACCGTTTACATCGGTGCAGTCGACGGGCCGTCGGCCGAGGCCGCTCGTGCCCAGGTCAACGCGATCGCGAACCCGACCAACCCAGAGATCGGCGAGCAGTTCCTCGGCACGGTCGTGAAGATCGCGTCGTTCGGCGCGTTCATCTCGCTGCTGCCTGGCAAGGACGGCCTGCTGCACGTCACCGAGGTGCGCAAGCTCGCCGGTGGCAAGCGCGTGGAGAACGTCGACGACGTGCTCTCGGTCGGACAGAAGATCCTCGTGAAGATCACGAAGATCGACGACCGCGGCAAGCTGTCGCTCGAGCCCGTCCTCGATGACGCCGCTGCTGAGGCCGCGACTGCCACCGAGGTCGTACCTGAGGCAGAGCCCACCGAGGCATAAGCCGAACGACGAAGGCCCGGATTCTGCCCATTGCGGGCGGAATTCGGGCCTTCGTCGTATCCGATGTGATCGAAACGTTATGCAAAGTTTCCCGGGTGTTCCCTGCAATGGCCGGAGTCGTTGCCGTCGTCGCTTACTCTCGAATTACGCACCGGGGGGTGCACCAGATCACGTCACGGGACATGTGCGGGGGTGAATGAGGATGCGATTGTTCAGCGCAGGTGCTGCTGATCAGAAGACGAGCCCACACGAGCAAGCCCTCGCGCATCCGTCCGCACCGATTCCCGTGGTCGGTCCAGGGGTCGGCGAGAACATCCGTGTGCCGCTCGGCGAGACCGGGCTCGAGACCTTTCCGCTCATGCTGGGTGCCGCCGAGTTCGGCTGGAATGTCGATCTTGAGACCAGCCATGCGATCCTCGACCGCTATGTGGAGTTCGGCGGAAACGCGGTGCACACAGCCGACGGGTTCTCCGGCGGTCGCAGCGAGCACATCATCGGGCAGTGGCTGCATTCGCGCGGACATCGCGAGCGCGCGCTTCTGAGCGTGCGAGTCGGCTCGCATGCCGACAATCCAGGGTTGGGCTCGATCAACCTCGTGCGCGCTGTCGAGGGATCACTCGTCAGGCTCGGGGTGGAGCGGATAGATGTCCTTCACCTGGACGCGACGCTCGATCAGACGACGAACCTGGAAGACACTCTCGCCACCGTCGAGTGGCTGCGCGATGCAGGGAAGATCCGAGCGGTGGGCGCCTTCGGATTCGCTCCGGAGCGTCTTGTCGAGGCGAGGATCCTCGCGGCTGCCGGCTATCCCCGCATCGAGGTCCTGGATGCGCCGTACAACCTGGTTCGCCGTCAGGCGTTCGAGGGCGACCTTCGCCTCGTCGCAGGCGCTCAGGGTCTCGCCGTCACTCCCTCTCACGCGCTCGAGCATGGTTTCCTCTCCGGTCGGCACCGCCGAAAGGCGCTGATGTCTCAGGGCGTACGTGGGGAGCAGCTGCGTGGTCAGCTGAATCGCCGTGGCATCCGAATCCTCCGTGCACTCGACCAGGTTTCCACCGAGACAGCCGCGCCCGTCGCGGCCGTCTCGATCGCCTGGCTGCTCGCCCAGCGCACGATCGTCGCTCCGATCGTCAACACGTTCGCGACGCATCACGTCGAGGAACTCATGCAGGGCGCCGGCATCACCCTGTCGCGCACGCAGATCGCCGAACTCACCAGGGCCGGGAACTGACTCGCGACGGTTCGTAACCCCTATGTCACAGGAGTGACATAGGGTGGAATGACGCCTGGGCGAAAGCCGACGACGACGAAGCGAGTGGGCCTTGACGCATTATCTTTACCTGGTCAGACACGGCGAACAGCAGGACGCGGAACACGGACTCGATGACGGACCCCTCTCGCCGCGAGGTGTGCGTCAGGCCGAACTGATCGCCGACAGGCTCTCAGGGCTTCCGCTTGATGCCGTCTGGCATTCTCCTCTGATCCGCGCGACTGAGACAGCTCGCACGATCGCCGAACGGCTGCCGGCGGTGACTCCGGAGCCTTCTGCGCTGCTCTTCGACTGCGTCCCCACCGGCATGACCGATGAGACGCCTTCCGCTTACGAGCCGTTCTTCGGCTCCGTGACGGATGCTGAGATCGAAGCAGGCAGAGCTCAGATGGCGGATGCTGTGAACGAGTTCCTCGTTCGCAAGCAAGGCGACGTGCATGAAGTGCTCATCACACACAATTTCGTCATCTCGTGGTTCATCCGCGAGGTCCTCGGTGCGCCCGCCTGGCGGTGGATGACGATGAATCAAGCAAACGGCGGACTCAGCATCATCGCGCAGAAGCAAGGGCGTCCGTGGACGCTTCTCACTCACAACGATCTTGCGCATCTGCCGGTCGAGCTGCGCACCGGCCTTCCCGACCCGATGCCGGTGTGAGCCTCAGCGCGATTCAGAGCACCTTGCGATACCAGCGCGTCGCGTTCCTGTTTTCGTTGTACGCCTCGATCTGCTCGAAGCCGTTGCGTGTGTACAACCTGCCGGCAGCCTCGAGAGTGTGATGCGTGTCGAGCACGAGCTCGGCGGCGTCCCATTCGCGAGCACGTCGTTCGAGTTCTTCGAGGATCGCTCGTCCCCAGCCCCTGCCTCGCGTCACCGGTTTGAGGAACAGGTGCTTCACCTCGTAGCGGATACCGGCATCGCTGTCCTCGAGGCGGCGGATGCCGCCGCAGCCGACTGCAGCTCCCTCGGGACCTGCGAGCAGGAAGACTCCTACTGGACTTTCGAACGTCGCGGGGTCCGGGAAAGTGGTGGTGTACGTGCCGCCTGGGAACTCTTCGGCACGAAGAGCGAAGTATTCGGTGAGAATCGCGTGGGACTCAGGATCCCCGGGGGAAGAAGGGCGCAACTCGAGCATGCTCTCAACGCTACTCGCCGCGCCGAGGTCCGCTGGCCCGGGGGCAACCGGCCCCTGAATAGACTGGGGGCATGAGCAAGAAGGTGGCACTCGTCGGCGGAACGGGAAAGCTCGGGACGATCATCGGGCGGGTGATCGACGAGCTCGAGGGCTTCGAAGTCGCGCGGGTTCTGACGTCTTCGAGCGATCTGTCAGAACTCGACGGTGCAGATCTGGTGGTCGACGCGTCGACGCCGCAGGTGAGCGTCGATGTCGTTCGCGCAGCGATCGATCGCGGAATCAACATACTCGTCGGCACGTCGGGGTGGTCGGCAGAGCGCATCGCGCTCGTGCGTCCGCTTGTCGAAGCAGCCGAGACCGGAGCGGTGTTCATTCCGAACTTCTCGCTCGGATCTGTGCTGGGTTCGGCCTTGGCAGCCGCGGCCGCGCCGTTCTTCGCGTCGGTCGAGATCGTGGAGGCGCACCGCGACACCAAGACCGATTCGCCGAGCGGCACCGCGGTGCGCACTGCGGAGCTCATCGCTGCGGCGCGTGCGCAGCAGGGTCCTGTCAGCGCCCCGCACGCGGATCAGCGCGCGCGTGGGCAGCAGGTCGGGAGCGTGCCTATCCATTCGCTGCGCCGACCGGGCGTCATCGCGCGGCAGGAGGTCATCCTCTCCGGTCCCGGCGAGTCCCTCACGCTCACTCACGACACCGTCGATTCGGCTGACGCCTACGCACCCGGCATCCGCCTCGCTGTGCCGTTCGCGCTCGACGCGCGTGGCGTGTTCGTCGGACTCGAGAACATGATCGATATCGGGATCCGGGCCCGCTCGTGATGACGCGTATCGGCGTCGCTCTGATCGGGGCGGCGCTGATCCTCTATTTCGTGCTCATGGGGCAGAAGGCGATCCTGTTCATCGCCAGTGGCGACCCGGTGGGCATCGCCATGGGCATCGCGTTGATCGTGCTGCCGCTCATCGGAGTCTGGGCGCTCGTCCGCGAGATCCAGTTCGGCGTTCAGGCAGAGCGGCTGGGCACGAAGCTGGATGCCGAGGGCGGGATGCCGCAGGCGGAGACCGAGCTCACCCCGAGCGGTCGCATCGCGAAGAGTGATGCTGAACCGCTGATCCAGCGCTTCTCGTCGGAGGCCGATGCGGCCGCGGACGACTGGCGTGCTCGTTATCGACTCGGTGTGGTGCAGGATGCGGCGGGACGCCGCAAAGACGCTCGTTCGAGCATCCGCACGGCGATCCGACTCGCCAGAGCGAAGAACTGAACCGATCAGGCGAGCGTCGCCTCGAGGGTGATCTCGATGCCGGACAACGCCTGTGATACCGGGCATCCGTTCTTCGCACCCTCGGCGATCTCCTGGAACTTCTCCTGGGTGAGGCCGGGAACCGTCGCGTTGACGTTCAGGTGGCTGCCGGTGATTCCTGTGCCCGGCTTGAACGTCACCGAAGCGGTGGTGTTGACGCGGTCCGGCGGGGTGCCGTTCTCGGCGAGTGCGCCAGAGAGCGCCATGCTGAAGCACGAGGAATGCGCGGCCGCGATGAGCTCTTCCGGCGTGGTGGTCGTGTCGGAGCCCTCGGAGCGCGCCTTCCAGTTGATGGGAAAGGTTCCGAGGTTCGAGGAGGAGAACGCGACGTTGCCGGAGCCCTCCATAAGAGGACCGTTCCAGGTGGCGGTGGCTTCGCTGGTGACGGGCATGGTTCCTCCAAAGGTCGTGGCGGTGTGTGCGGCCAGCCTACCCACCGCGGCGCTTGTGGGGAACCGCCGACTCAGGAAGCGGGCGCACTCCTGCCGATGATGCCGGCACGTTGGAGGAGCAAGTAGATCTGGCAGCCGAGGCAGAAGTCGAAGGCGGCGTTGAGGAATGCCGCGATGAAGGCGGCTCCGGCCGCGACGGGAAGCGCCCACGGCACACCGATCAGGTGCAGCGCGAGACCGATGGTGACCACGAAGAGGCCGACGCCCTGCGCGAAGCGCGGCGGGCGGGGATCTTCCAATTCGCTTGGGGGAGCCAGGCGCGGGCGGACGAGGCGTCGGAAGAGCGCGCCCCACGGTGCCGTGCCTGGTGACAGCACACCCCACAGGAACAGCAGGGCGATGATGAGGAGAAGCAGGAAGCCGGGATCGAGGGCGCGCTGCGCCAGGGGAGCAGCGTCGAGGGCCCAGCCGCCGGAACCGGACACGAGCACGGCATCGGCGAGGGGCTGATATGCGAACCACGTGGCGCCTGCACGCGCAGTGGAGATGCCGACCAGGCTCAGCACAAGGGCGGCGAGCAGCAGCACCGTGGTGATCGTGGCGGCGAAACGCGGTCCTCGGGGGTCGATGCCGACGGGTTCGGTCATTTCTGCTCCTGAAGGTTGAGGATGAGGGCCGAGCTGAGCGCCTGATCGATGGCGGCTCTGTTCGGAACCCCACCCCAACGTGACAGCACCGCCCCAGACCCGTCGACGAGGAAGGTCGTCGGGGTCTGCAGCACGTGATACCTGGTGGCCAGGTCGTTGCGGTTCGTCAAGTCGATCTCCATGTGCGCCACATCGGCGTGCTCATCGGCGATCTGGCCGAGCAGGCGCCGCACCTGCGGACAGCGCGCGCACAGTTCGGTGCTGAACTGCACGAGCGTCGCCGCGGATGCCAGCGGCCGCCCTGCGAGATCCTCCGCACGAACCCGAAGATGCCCCCCCGACCGTCGACGGCCGTCCTGTGCACGTATGACGAATCCGCACGCGATGGCGAGCGCCACGACAGCACCGGTGATGAACAGCGCGATGGGGACGGACATGACCCGAGGATACGTCGCCCTGCGGCGGCGAAGGCGGATATGACGGAGGATGACGCACGACCCTCGCCGCGGCATCCGCCTTCGATGGCCGAGAGCCGGGTATCGTGGCAGGCATGAGCGCAGCCGTCCCGACGCCGTATGAAGACCTGCTCCGTGACGTGCTGGAGTCCGGCACTCACAAAGACGATCGAACCGGCACCGGTACGACCAGTGTCTTCGGCCGGCAGATCCGATTCGACCTGTCACAGGGGTTCCCGCTGATCACGACCAAACGCGTGCACTTCAAGTCGATCGCGTACGAACTGCTCTGGTTCCTGCGCGGTGACTCCAACGTGAAGTGGCTCCAGGACAACGGCGTCTCCATCTGGGACGAGTGGGCGGATGCCGACGGTGACCTCGGCCCGGTCTACGGCGTGCAGTGGCGCTCCTGGCCGACGCCGGACGGCGGGCACATCGATCAGCTGGCGCAGGTGATCGAACAGATCCGCGCGACCCCCGACTCACGGCGTCTGATCGTCTCTGCCTGGAACCCCGCCGACATCCCAGACATGGCTCTGGCACCCTGCCACGCGCTGTTCCAGTTCTACGTCGCCGACGGCAAGCTGTCATGCCAGCTCTATCAGCGCAGCGCGGACATGCTCCTCGGTGTGCCGTTCAACATCGCCAGCTACGCGCTGCTGACCATGATGGTCGCTCAGCAGGTCGGTCTGGAACCGGGTGATTTCGTCTGGACCGGTGGCGACTGCCATGTGTACGACAACCACGTCGAGCAGGTGCGCGAACAGCTCACTCGTGCGGCCTACCCGTATCCGACACTCCGCTTCGCGCGGAAACCCGAATCGATCCTCGACTACGACTTCTCCGACTTCGTCGTCGAGGACTACCAGTACCACCCGTCGATCCGCGCGGCGGTCGCCGTATGAGTGCGATGCCACTCGAGCTCCCGTGGGTCGGACTGATCTGGGCAGAGGCAGCGGGGGGAGTCATCGGCGCTTCGGGCGGCATGCCATGGCACGTGCCGGAAGATCTCGCGCACTTCAAAGAGATCACCCTCACAGCGCCCGTCGTGATGGGGCGCAAGACCTGGGACTCACTGCCGGAGCGCTTCCGTCCGCTGCCTGACCGGGAGAACATCATCATCACCCGCCAGCAGGGCTGGACCGCCGACGGCGCGCGGCGCGCTGCAGACCTCGCCGACGCCGTCCGTGGTCTGGAGCGGGTCTGGATCATCGGCGGGGCGGAGATATTCGCTCAGGTCATCGGCCAGGCCGATCGGCTTGAGATCACCGAGCTCGACCTCGAAGTCGAAGGAGACGCCTACGCGCCGTCCAAGCAGGGATGGAGACTCGTCGACGAGGGGGAGTGGCAGACCTCGCGCACGGGGATCCGCTTCCGCTTCCTCGGATACGAACGCTGATGCCGACGGCGCTGATCACCGGTGCGAGCGCCGGCCTCGGTGCGGAGTTCGCCCACCAGCTCGCGGAGCGCGGCGCGGATCTCGTGCTCGTCGCGCGATCGCAGGGCGCGCTGGACACGCTCGCGGCTGACCTGCGGGAGACCTACGGCGTCGTCGCCGAGGCACTCACCGCTGACCTGGTCGTCGAAGATGACGTGAAGCGAGTGGCGGCACGGATCGCCGCACCGGCGCATCCGATCGACCTGCTCGTCAACAACGCCGGTTTCGGTCTGCCGCTGCACTTCGCCGACAACGACATCGACGAAGAGGTGCGGCATCTGCGTATCCACGTCGAGGCGCCGATGCGGCTCATGCACGCGGCTCTCGGCACCATGCGCGGCCGGGGCGGGCGCATCATCAACGTCGCCTCGGTGGCGGGATTCATCTCCCGTTCGACCTACTCCGCGTGCAAGCAGTGGCTCATCGGCTTCAGCCGCTGGGCCAATGCGGAGTACGCACGCGACGGCGTCACGGTGACCGCAGTCTGCCCCGGATTCACCCACACGACGTTCCACGAGCGGATGGGCCTGGAACCCGGTCACGAAGGAATCCCCGCGATCGGCTGGCTGCAGGCGAAGGACGTAGTGCGTCAAGGGCTTCGCGACGCCGCGGGCGGCAAGGCCGTCTCGGTCCCGTCACTGCGCTACAAGCTGGTCGTGGCGTTCACCAAGGTGCTCCCGTCGTCGCTCACAGCACGAGCCGCCAGGCGGGGGCGAGTCTGAGAAATCCGGCGGAACCGAGCGGATTCCGCTGAGAGGACGGCGATGCGTGCAAGCGCGAACCGATACGCTTGAACAATGACGCACTCGGGCAATCCTTTCGGACAGGTTCTCGTCGCGCTCGTCACTCCGATGACGGCCGACGGCGAAGTCGACTGGCCCGCCGTCGAGAAGCACATGGATGACGTCATCACCGCAGGTGCGGATGGCATCGTCGTGACGGGAACGACCGGCGAGACCTCGACCCTCACCGACCCTGAGAAGCTCAAGCTCGTGGAAGTCGGCAAGTCTGTGGCTGCCGGCCGGGCCAAGATCATCACGGGTGGCGGCTCGAACGAGACGGCGCACGCGATCGAGCTCTACAAGGCCAGCGAGAAGGCCGGCGCCGACGGCATCATGATCGTCACGCCGTACTACAACAAGCCGACCCAGGCCGGCATTCTCACGCACTTCCGCCTCGTCGCGGACGCCACCGACCTGCCGGTGATCCTGTACGACATCCCCGGTCGCACAGGTGTGCCGATCAAGTACGAGACGATTCTGCGCCTCTCGAAGCACCCCAACATCCTCGCCGTCAAAGACGCCAAGGGCGACTTCAGCGAGGTCAGCCGCGTGCTGAACCAGACCGACCTGATGTACTTCTCCGGCGACGACGCGAACGCGCTGCCTCACCTCGCGATCGGGGCGACCGGCCTCATCGGAGTGACGGCGAACATCACGGCGACCCCGTACCGCACCATCGTGGATGCGGTGAACAGGGGAGACCTCGCAGCCGCGACAGCGGAGCACAAGCGACTCGAGCCGCTCGTGCGCGCCACGATGACCCATGTTCCCGGCACCGTGTCAGCGAAGTACATCCTGCACGGTCTCGGCCGCATCTCCAGCCCCCGCGTCCGCCTGCCCCTGGTGGGGCCGGAGGAGTGGGAAGCCGCGCTCATCGAAGACGAGCTCTCACTCGTCACGGATGTTCCCGGTGCCGATTTCTCGAACTTCCGCCCCGACCGCAACGCGGCCGCCGGCGGCGCGCTGCCGAAGGTGCATGGCACGACGCGCTGAGACGACGGGCGCGCCGCGCGCCCATAAGCATGAACGGGCACGAGGAGTGTCCGACTGAGGAGACATAAATGTCCATTCCCATCTCCGCCCCTGAGCCCCTCGCCGAAGGCGCTCTCCGTGTGATCCCGCTGGGCGGGCTCGGTGAGATCGGTCGTAACATGACGACCTTCGAGTACGACGGCAAGATCCTGATCGTCGACTGCGGTGTGCTGTTCCCCGAAGAGCACCAGCCGGGTGTCGACCTGATCCTTCCGGATTTCGAGCCCATCAAGGATCGACTCGACGACATCGTCGGAGTCATGCTCACGCATGGTCACGAGGATCACATCGGCGCCGTGCCTTACCTGCTGCGCCTGAAGAGCGACATCCCCCTGATCGGGTCCGGCCTCACACTCGCGCTGGTCGAGGCAAAGCTCAAGGAGCACCGCATCCGTCCCTTCACCCTCACCGTGAAGGAAGGCCAGCAGGAGAAGGTCGGGCCATTCGACCTCGAGTTCGTCGCGGTCAACCACTCCATTCCCGACGCCCTGGCGGTCGCGATCCGCACGCCGGCGGGAATGGTGCTGGCGACCGGCGACTTCAAGATGGATCAGCTGCCGCTCGACGGCCGCATCACCGACCTCCGTGCGTTCTCGCGACTGGGCGAGGAGGGCGTGGATCTGTTCCTCGTCGACTCCACGAACGCCGACGTGCCCGGGTTCACCCCGACTGAGCGCTCGATCGGTCCTGTGCTCGATCAGGTGATCGCGAAGGCGCCGCGTCGTGTGATCGTCGCCAGCTTCTCCAGCCACGTGCATCGCGTTCAGCAGGTGCTGGATGCCGCGCACGCCAATGGACGTCGCGTCGCGCTGCTGGGTCGCAGCATGGTCCGCAACATGACCATCGCCGCCGATCTCGGCTACCTCAAGGTGCCGGAGAACGTGCTGATCGACTACAAGAAGGCCCGCGATCTGCCCGACGAGAAGATCGTCTACATGTCGACCGGGTCTCAGGGTGAGCCGATGGCGGTGCTCAGTCGCATGGCCAACCTCGACCACGCGATCGAGGTCGGCGAGGGCGATACGGTCATCCTCGCGTCGAGCCTGATCCCCGGCAACGAGAACGCGGTGTACCGCGTGATCGACGGCCTCACCAAGCTCGGCGCCAATGTCGTGCACAAGGCCAACGCCAAGGTGCACGTCTCCGGTCACGCGGCCGCTGGAGAGCTGATCTACTGCTACAACATCCTGCGGCCGAAGAACGTGCTGCCCGTGCACGGCGAATACCGTCACCTGATGGCGAACGCCAAGCTCGCGCAGGACACCGGCATTCCCGAGGCGAACACCATCCTGGCGTCCAACGGCACGATCATCGACCTCAAGGACGGCCAGACCCGCATCGCCGGTCAGCTCGACATCGGGTTCGTCTATGTCGACGGCTCCACAGTGGGAGAGATCACGGACGCCGATCTCAAGGATCGCCGGATTCTCGGCGAGGAGGGCTTCGTCTCGATCATCATCGTGGTGGATGCCGCGACCGGACGCATCATCACCGGGCCGGAGATCCACGCGCGAGGAATCGCGGAGGATGACTCCGTGTTCGATGACGTGGTCCCGAAGATCGTGGCGGCGCTCAAGGAGGCCTCAGGCAATGGAGTGCGCGACACTCACGCGCTCTCGCAGGTCGTTCGTCGCACGATCGGACGCTGGGTCAATCAGAAGCTGCGCCGCCGTCCCATGATCGTCCCGCTCGTCATCGAGGCGTAGTCTCAATCGACAGGAAAGCCGCGTCATTACGCGGCGATGTCCGCCCTTCGCCGTAGGCTTTCGACATGGCCAGGAGCACCACCAAGACCTCGCGCGCGTCTGATAAGGCTCCGTCGCGCTCGAGGGCGCAGACGGCCCCCACGAAGAAGCTGCCGGCGACTCCCAAGAAGTACATCGACGAGGTCGAGAAGCCCCCGATCGCCGTCCGCGCCTGGCTCGGCCTGGCACACGGCGTCGGCGGGCTCTTCCGCGCCTTCGGCCCCGAGACACTCGAGAAGGATCAGCGCCGCGACGGCTTCCCCCTGTTCCTGGTGCTGCTGGCGTGTCTCGGCGCCGTGACTGAATGGTTCTTCATCGGCAACGAGATCGCGCAGAACATCAGCGCGTACTCGGTGGGGCTGATGATCGGTCGGACCGCCTTCCTCATGCCGGTGCTGCTGCTGATCCTCGCGGGCTGGCTGTTCCGCCATCCCTCGTCCGTGCACGACAACGGGCGCATCGGGATCGGTTTCGGCCTGTTCGTGCTCGCGATCGCAGGTATCTGCCACCTTGCGGGTGGCCAGCCGGAGCCGAAGGCCGGTATGCCGGCGCTCAGCGCCGCCGGTGGACTGTTCGGCTGGATGCTGGGGGAGCCGCTCTCGTATCTCACTGACATCGTCGCCTACATCGTGCTGGGAGTGCTGGCGGCGCTCAGCATCCTCATCATCACCAAGACGCCGCCGAATCGCATCGGCACCCGGCTGGGAGATCTGTACGCCTGGATGTTCGGCGCTGAACGGGTCGAGAAGCCTGCCGTCGAAGAGAAGACTACTGATAAGGCGGAGGGATCGTTCGACGAGGACCACGACCCGAACGTCCTTCCCTGGTGGCGGCGCAACAAGACCGGTCGCGAAGAGGACCCGGACGAGGGGATCGGCTCGCAGGATCTCACCGAGCTGCTGTCGCCGAGCGAGAACATGCCGGTAGACAACACGGCATACGATCAGGCGGTCATCGTCGCAGATCCCACAGATGCTGCTACCGAGATCCTGACCGACGTGCAGAGCGTCATGGAGAAGCTCGGGACGCAAGGCAGCACGGCGTTGCTCGACGATTCCGGCGACACGGGGGAGCAGCCTGAACTGCCGGGGCTCTCCGGCTTCGGAACCGACGGGCCTGGCGATCGCGGATTGCAGGCGCCGAGTACGCCGTACTCGTTGCCATCGCCCGGTGTGCTCAGCGCCGGACCGCCTTCGGTGGCCCGTTCCGAGGCGAACGACAAGATCGTCGAGCAGATCACGAGCGTGCTCTCGCAGTTCAAGATCGACGCCAAGGTGACCGGATTCTCGCGGGGCCCGACGGTCACGCAGTACGAGGTCGAGGTCGGCCACGGTGTCAAGGTCGAGAAGATCACGCAGCTGAGCAACAACATCGCTTATGCGGTGGCCTCGAACGATGTGCGCATCCTGTCGCCGATCCCTGGCAAGAGTGCGATCGGCATCGAGATCCCGAACACCGACCGCGAGACGGTCGCCCTCGGCGACGTCATCCGCTCGGCGGCGGCGCACAAGAGCACCCACCCGCTCACGGTCGGCGTCGGCAAGGACGTCGGCGGCAACTTCGTCGTCGCGAACCTTGCGAAGATGCCGCACCTGCTGGTCGCCGGCTCCACAGGCTCCGGTAAATCGAGCTTCGTGAACTCGATGATCACCAGTCTGCTGATGCGCGCGCGTCCGTCGGACGTGCGCATGGTGCTGATCGACCCGAAGCGCGTGGAGCTCACGAGTTACGCCGGCGTGCCGCACCTGATCACGCCCATCATCACCAACCCGAAGAAGGCCGCGGAGGCGCTTCAATGGGTGGTGAAGGAGATGGACATGCGGTACGACGACCTGGCGTCGTTCGGCTTCCGTCACATCGATGACTTCAACAAGGCCGTGCGCGCCGGTGAGGTCGTGCTTCCGGTCGGCAGCGAGCGCGTGCTCAAGCCGTATCCCTACCTCTTGGTCGTCGTCGATGAGCTCGCCGATCTCATGATGGTCGCCCCGCGCGACGTCGAGGACTCGATCGTGCGCATCACGCAGCTCGCCCGCGCCTCCGGCATCCACCTCGTGCTCGCGACGCAGCGCCCGAGCGTCGACGTCGTCACAGGCCTCATCAAGGCCAACGTGCCCTCACGCCTCGCCTTCGCCGTGACCAGCGTCACCGACAGCCGCGTGATACTCGACAGCCCCGGCGCCGACAAGCTGATCGGACAGGGCGACGCGCTGTTCTCGCCGATGGGCTCGTCCAAGCCGTTCCGTCTTCAGGGGGCCTGGGTGGAGGAGAGCGAGATCGATGCGGTGGTCAAGCATGTCACCGCACAGGCTCGCCCCGAGTACCGGGCGGATGTGCAGGAGGCACTCGAGCCGACGAAGAAGAAGGAAGTCGACGAGGACATCGGAGACGACCTCGAAGTGCTGCTCGCGGCTGCCGAGCTCGTCGTGTCGTCGCAGTTCGGATCGACATCGATGCTGCAGCGCAAGCTGCGTGTGGGCTTCGCCAAGGCCGGCCGTCTGATGGATCTGCTCGAATCGCGGGAGATCGTCGGCCCCTCCGAAGGCTCGAAGGCTCGTGACGTGCTCGTGACGGCCGAGCAGCTGCCGGCCGTCATGGCGAAGCTCCGTGGCGATGACCCGCCAGGGACTGCTCCTGCTCCTTCGCCTGCGGCGCCGGCCGCACCGGTTCATGACCCGATCGAAGACCAGTTCCGTGGGTTGCCTGTGGTCGACGAAGACGACGGCGACGAAGACGCCTGGGGCTTGACGGGGCGCGACTGATGGCGATTCCTCGGCAGCTGCCGAACGCGATCACGATCGCCCGGATCCCGCTCGCCGTCGTCTTCTTCGTCCTCCTGCTTCTGGGCGGGACGTACGGACTCGGAGACCTCGTGATCCGATGGGTCGCCGGTGCGCTGTTCGTCGTGGCGATCTCCACCGATTGGGTGGACGGATATCTGGCGCGCAAGTACGACATCGTCAGCGACTTCGGAAAGCTCTGGGATCCGATCGCGGACAAGCTGCTTACCGGTGCAGGCTTCGTCGGACTCGCGATCCTGGCGGAGTGGCCCTGGTGGATCGTCATCGTCATCCTCGTGCGCGAGTGGGGCATCACGATTCACCGCTTCATCGTCGCCGGCAGCCACATCGTCGCGGCCGCCTGGCTCGGAAAGATCAAGACTGCGGTGCAGGGCGTGGCGCTCGGCTGGTGGCTGCTCCCGCTGCACCAGTTGATCGGGATGAACTGGTGGATCGGCGTCGGAATCGTGCTGATGTACGTGGCTCTCGTGCTCACGATCGTCAGCGGAATCGACTACGTGCTCTCGCAGGTGCGCGGAGCGCGCGAGAACAGGTCATGACCGGAGCTGCCGAGCTGGTGGCCGCGCTTACTGCACGCGGATGGTCCTTGGGAGTCGCCGAGTCGCTCACCGGTGGCGCTCTCGCCGCCGAGATCGTCTCGGTGCCCGGAGCATCGGCGACGCTGCTCGGCGGAGTGGTGGCGTACGCCACACCCGTCAAGGAATCATTGCTCGGAGTGGATGCTGCACTTCTGGACGAGCACGGACCCGTGCATGCGATGGTCGCGGAGCAGATGGCGAAGGGCGTGCGCACGGCCGTGGCGATCGCAGGTAGGCCTGCGGACGTGGGTCTGGCGACGACGGGCATCGCCGGGCCAGATTCTCCCGATGGCCAGCCGGTCGGTACTGTGCACATCGGCGTCGCCACACCGTCGGGAGTCCGAGCGCATGCCTTCATGTTCGCGGGTGATCGGGCATCGATCAGAGCGCAGGCGGTCGCTGCCGCGATCGAAGCGCTCCTGAAGGCGATGCGGGAATAGGCTGTGCCGTCAGATGGTTGTCATCTATGTGCCGAAGAAAGATGTGCTCACACCGAAAGCACAGCGTGAAACAGTAGTTTTTTCATCAGCGAGTCGGGTTAGACTGGCGATCCATTCGGAGGTGGCTCCGATGAGGGGAATGGCGAGGAGGTTCCGATGATTCTTGTACGACAGGAAATCGGCGATGTGCTGAGGGACTTCCGCCTGCAGAAGGGGCGTACGCTCCGGCAGGTCGCGGGCAAGGCCTCGGTGGCACTCGGATATCTCAGCGAGGTGGAGCGCGGCCAGAAAGAAGCGTCCAGCGAGATCCTCGCTTCAGTCGCCGAAGCGCTGGATGTGCCCATCTCGATGATCATGCGCGAAGTAGGGGATCGTATCTCGGTGCTCGAGGGCATCCAGGTCTTCCCTGATGTCGTCCCGGACGACCTCGTCGCATCGATCGAGCCCGAGCTCTCGCTGCACTGATCCGCGGCGTCGGGCAGGTCTTTCAATGCGACGCAGCGAGTTTCTTCGCGCGGTCGATCTCGAGTTCGGCGCACGCGCCTCCATGCTGAAGGCGGACCTCGTACTCGACGCGCTGGGTAATCGCACAGCTGACGAGGCCCTCGACGACGGCGTAGCGCCAAGACAGATCTGGCTGGCGCTCTGCGCGGAGACCGATGTCCCGGCTGAGCGTCGCTATGGCGTCGGCCGTCTGGAGCCACGCGGGCGCTGATCTCGGCGTTCCGTTCTCGTTCCTCTGATCGTGCTCACCCTGCATCCGGTCGGCGTGTCGTCGAAGATGTGTTCGAAGTGCGCGTAACGTTCTGCACAAGTGGTTTCGAGGTGATGTCATCCCCAATTCGTGGGGCCGCCGATGCAATGTCGGAGGCCGCTCGTACGGTGAAGACAGGCCTAAAGCCATACGCCTTGTCGGAGAGTTCGCCCCAGTCGGGGTAGCCGCGACAGCCTACAGGCGGCACCACGCGAACAATTAGGAGCACGTCATGCCATCACCCGCAGACCGCGAGAAGTCCCTGGAATCGGCTCTCGCCCAGATCGATCGTCAGTTCGGTAAGGGCTCAGTCATGCGGCTGGGCAGTGATGAGCGTGCGCCGGTCGCCGTCATCCCGACCGGCTCCATCGCCCTCGACGTCGCTCTCGGCGTCGGCGGCCTACCGCGTGGCCGCATCGTTGAGATCTACGGCCCGGAATCGTCAGGTAAGACGACGCTGACGCTGCACGCGATCGCCAACGCGCAGCGAGGCGGGGGCATCGCCGCCTTCATCGACGCCGAGCATGCGCTCGACCCTGAGTACGCGAAGAAGCTCGGGGTCGACATCGACGCGCTCCTGGTCTCTCAGCCCGACACGGGGGAGCAGGCTCTCGAGATCGCCGACATGCTCGTGCGTTCCGGTGCCATCGACCTCATCGTCATCGACTCCGTCGCGGCGCTGGTTCCACGTGCCGAGATCGAGGGCGAGATGGGCGACTCGCACGTGGGTCTGCAGGCACGGCTCATGTCGCAGGCGCTTCGTAAGCTCACCGGTGGTCTGAGCCAGACGAACACCACCATGATCTTCATCAACCAGTTGCGCGAGAAGATCGGTGTCTTCTTCGGTTCGCCGGAGACGACGGCCGGTGGTAAGGCGCTCAAGTTCTACGCCTCGGTCCGCCTCGACATCCGTCGTATCGAGACGATGAAGGACGGTACCGAAGCGGTGGGAAACCGCACCCGCGTCAAGGTCGTGAAGAACAAGATGGCACCTCCGTTCAAGCAGGCGGAGTTCGACATCCTGTACGGAACAGGGATCTCGCGTGAAGGCAGCCTCATAGATTTCGGTGTGGAACATGGCCTCGTGAAGAAGTCGGGCTCGTGGTACACCTACGACGGAGATCAGCTGGGACAGGGCAAGGAGAACGCACGCTCGTTCCTCATCAAGAACGCTGACGTCGCTCTGGAGATCGAGACCAAGATCAAGCAGAAGCTCGGCATCGGTGGCGCGGTCGCCGATGCAGCTCCTGAATCTGCGGACGAGCTCACGCAGCGCGTTTCGGCCTGATGACTGTCGATGACGGGGGCGAGGCCCGCCTCGCCCCCGTGATTCCCCTTTTCGGCGGAAAAGTCACGCCGGCGTCTGCTCTCCCCACCCCGCAGGGAGCAGAGAAGGCAGGGCCGAGCGACTCTGAACCCGCTCGCGAGGGCCTCACATCGATCGAACCGGTGGACTCGGATTCCATGGCGGCGGCGAACGACAACGACACGGTTGCACCCCGGCTGCGCGCGATGCGATCTGCGCATGAACAGGATCGTACAGACGACCAGGAGCCGACGTATGACCCCGATCAGGTCCGCGCCATCGGCGAAGAGTCTCTTGTTCGCAAGCTGCGGGCGCGGTCGCTGTCAATCTCAGAAGCGCGTCTCGTGTTGCGCGGTCACGATCTCGATCCTTCGCAGATCGACGACGTGATCGACGACTTCTGCCGGCGCGGCTACCTCGATGACGTCATCCTCGCTGAACAGCTGGTGATCTCGGGCATCGAGCGCAAGGGGCAGGGACGCGTCGCACTGTCGCGCGCTCTGGCACAACGCGGCATCCCGCGAGACGTCGTCGAGATTGCGCTCGGCGATCTGCCGGACGACGACGCCGAGCGCGCCCTGGATTTCGCCAGGACCAAGGCGCGGTCCATGGCGCGGCTCGACTTCGACACCGCGCTGCGCCGGCTCATGGGCCAACTCGCGCGACGCGGATACGGCGGCTCCGTCGCGATGAGCGCGGCGCGGACGGCACTGACTGAGGCGTCCTCGGGAAAGCCGACGAGCGGCGTGCGATTCGTCGACTCGGAGTGACTCGGCTGGATCGCTCGTAGAATGGGTTCACCATGACTATCCTGAGCAGCGAACCGACGATCATCCAGGCCTCGTCGGCGGCCGTCGACGTCGACGGACGTCAGCGGACCTACGAGGTGCGCACCTTCGGGTGCCAGATGAATGTGCACGACTCCGAACGACTTTCCGGTTCGCTGGAGAGCGCCGGCTACGTCCGTGCCGACCCTGCCACCGAGGCTGACGTCGTCATCATCAACACCTGCGCGGTTCGTGACAATGCTGCAGGCAAGCTCTACGGCACGCTCGGGCATCTCGCGTCCATCAAGCGCCGTAAGGAGGGCATGCAGATCGCCGTCGGCGGCTGCCTCGCCCAGATGGACAAGGACGCAGTGCTCGACAAGGCACCCTGGGTCGACGTCGTGTTCGGCACTCACAACATGGGCTCTCTGCCGGGACTTCTCGAACGCGCACGCCACAACGGCGACGCCGAGCTCGAGATCCTCGAGTCCCTGGAGGTGTTCCCCTCGACCCTGCCCACGAAGCGCGACTCCGCACACAGCGGCTGGGTATCGATCTCGGTCGGGTGCAACAACACCTGCACCTTCTGCATCGTTCCGAGCCTGCGAGGCAAAGAGAAGGATCGCCGCCCCGGCGACATCCTGAACGAGATCCGTCTGCTCGTGGAAGACGGCGCGATCGAGGTCACCCTGCTCGGCCAGAACGTCAACTCGTACGGCGTCGAGTTCGGCGACCGCCAGGCGTTCAGCAAGTTGCTGCGGGCTGCCGGCGACATCAAGGGCCTCGAGCGCATCCGGTTCACCAGCCCGCACCCGGCTGCCTTCACCGACGATGTCATCGACGCCATGGCCGAGACACCATCGGTGATGCCCCAGCTGCACATGCCGCTGCAGTCGGGCAGCGACCGCGTGCTCAAGGCGATGCGCCGCTCCTACCGCAGCTCGAAGTTCCTCGGCATCCTCGATCGTGTTCGTGAGCGGATGCCTCATGCGGCGATCTCGACCGACATCATCGTCGGATTCCCGGGGGAGACTGACGAGGACTTCGAAGACACCATGCGCGTCGTGGAGCAGGCACGATTCGCCAACGCCTTCACCTTCCAGTACTCCATCCGCGAGGGCACCCCCGCAGCGACGATGGAGGACCAGGTCCCGAAGGCGGTGGTGCAGGAACGGTACAACCGACTCCTCGCCCTTCAGGAGCGCATCTCACTGGAAGAGAACCAGAAGCAGATCGGCCGCGAAGTCGAGGTGCTCGTTTCCGTCGGCGAAGGCAAGAAAGACGCCGCGACGCACCGTCTCACCGGTCGCGCCGAAGACAACCGCCTCGTGCATT
Source organism: Microbacterium sp. AK031 (assembly GCF_024807145.1). Taxonomy (GTDB): domain Bacteria; phylum Actinomycetota; class Actinomycetes; order Actinomycetales; family Microbacteriaceae; genus Microbacterium. Next base: position 620,814 of record NZ_JANUCA010000001.1, read on the forward strand.
TCGAAGTCACCGAAGGATCGGACGTCCCTCGTCCCGGCGACGTGGTGACTGTCAGGATCACGCACGGTGCGCCCTTCCACCTCCTCGCCGACGACCCGAGCGGCGCGCCGCTGCGCATCCGCCGTACTCGCGGTGGGGACGCCTGGGACCGCGCGCAGGCCGAGTCATGCGGCATCCCGGCACCGGCCGGAGAGGCCGGTGCCCCGCGCGCTGTGTCGCTCGGTCTTCCCACGCTCCGCGTCGGTGTCTGACCCTCGTCCGGTTTCCGAGCCCATCGACGGGCCCCGACTGTGGGCCATCGTCGGCGCAACGGGAACCGGCAAGAGCGATCTCGCGCTACGGCTCGCTGAGAGCCTCAGGCGCACCGGTAATCCGGCGGAGATCGTCAATGCGGATGCCATGCAGCTGTATCGAGGCATGGACATCGGCACGGCCAAGCTCTCCGTGGATGAACGTCGCGGCATCCCTCATCATCTGTTCGACGTCCGCGATGTACGTGACGAAGCGGCTGTCGCCTGGTATCAGCCGCTCGCGCGCACGGCGATCGAAGACATCCACTCCCGTGGTGGTGACGCGATCCTGGTGGGCGGCTCCGGCCTTTACGTCTCCAGTGTGATCTTCGATTTTCGCTTTCCGCCGCGCGACGCGGACGTGCGAGAGCGTCTCGAGCGCGATCTGGAGATACACGGAGCCGCTGCACTGTTCGCACGTCTTGCACAGGCGGATGCCGCCACTGCTGCGCGAATCGATCCGAAGAACGGTCGCCGCGTCGTCCGTGCGCTGGAAGTGCTCGAACAGGGTGAGCGGACGCACGGGGCCGCCTTACCGGAGGCACCAGAGCTCTGGCGCCCGGCCACCCGTATCCTCGGCGTGCACGTCGACAGGCCCGAGTTGGTCGAGCGGCTCGATAGACGTGTCGAGAAGATGTGGGCGAGCGGGATGCTGGACGAGGTCGCACATCTGCGCCAGCACGGCTTGGAGGACGGCGTCACCGCTCGCAGGGCGATCGGCTACGCGCAGGTTCTCGCGCAGCTGAATGGGGAGATGACCGAGGCCGAGGCTGTTGCCGCGACCCAATCGCTCACTCGCCGCTACGCAAGGCGCCAGGTGTCGTGGTTCAGACGCTATCCGGGACTTGACTGGCTCGTGCCGGGGAGCGATCCCGCAGCACTGATCTGATCGATGTCGGTGCTCAGCTCCATCATGGAGACATGACCACACATTTCTTCACTGCCTCCAGCCTTGACGGCTTCATCGCGACGGAGAAGCACTCACTCGACTGGCTGTTGAAGCAAGACGTCGACGCCGAGGGGCCGATGGCGTATCAGCAGTTCGAGAAGACGATCGGAGCCCTGGCGATGGGGGCATCCACCTACGAATGGGTGCTCGAGCATGAGGAGGGGCGCTGGGGATACACCCAGCCGACGTGGGTGTTCACCCATCGCGAGCTGGCGATTCCCGACGGCGCCGACGTGACGCTGACCCGCGATCCGATCTCCGAAGTGCACGCCGCGATGATCGCGGCCGCCGCCGGCAAAGACTTGTGGGTGGTCGGCGGCGGTGACCTTGCCGGCCAGTTCGCTGACGCGGGGCTGCTCGACGAAGTCTGGGTTCAGTTCGCGCCGGTCACGCTCGGCTCCGGAGCGCCGTTGCTGCCACGCATGCTCGATCTCGAACTGCTCGACGTGGCGCGCAACCGCGACTTCATGTGCGGTCGGTACCGCGTGGTTCGCGACTGATCGGTCGCTTGCTAGCCTCGATCGGGTGCGCAAGCAGAAAGTGCAGTCGGAGCTGTTCCTCGTCGCCGAGATCCCTGAGGCGCACGACAACCCGGCTCGTGTCGTGGGCACGGTGATGGCCGGCTACGATGGTCACCGCGGATGGCTCTACTATCTGGCGTCGACGCCAGAGCTCCGTGGCTCGGGCATCGGCCGGGGCCTGGTCGCCGAGGCCGAGCGTCTCCTGCTCGAGATGGGCTGCCCGAAGGTGCAGTTGATGGTGCGGCGCGACAATGAAGCGGCGCTCGACTTCTCCGATCAGCTCGGCTACGAGCGGTTCGACGTGGCGAACACCGGTAAGCGGCTCATCTCTGACGAGGCTTAGACGGCCGCTTCCCACGACTCGGCGAGTTCGACTGATGAGGCGCGTTATCACGACGTCATCGACCTCTCTAGACTGTCTCGCATGGTCGCATTCACCAAAGGGCACGGCACCGGCAACGATTTCGTCATCATTCCAGATGCAGACGGCGAGCTGGATCTCACGCCAGAGCAGGTCGCCGTCCTCTGCGACCGGCATTTCGGGATCGGTGCGGATGGAATCCTTCGCGTGGTGCGCTCCGCTGCGCTCCCTGAAGGTGCCGCATCGCTCGCTGAGGAACCTGCCGCCGAATGGTTCATGGACTACCGAAACGCCGATGGATCGATCGCTGAGATGTGCGGCAACGGCATCCGCGTCTTCGCCCACTACCTGGTCGGCGCCGGACTCGCCGTCATCGAGCCGGGCGCGACTCTGCCGATCGGCACACGCGCCGGTGTGCGCGACGTGACGCGCAGCGGTACGGGCTATCAGGTCGATCTCGGGCGCTGGCGCCTCTCCGGCGATGACCCTCTTGCGAAGGCCCGCGGCCTCGACGTCGCGCGCCCCGGGCTCGGCATCGACGTGGGCAACCCGCACGTCGTGGTCGCCCTGGCATCGGATGAAGAGCTCGCTGGTCTCGAACTCGAGTACATCCCCGAGCTCGAGCCGCAGTTGCCGGCCGGAGCGAATGTGGAGTTCGTCGTACCGGGGGAGCCGCTCGTCCGCGACGGCATCGGGCACGTCAAGATGCGCGTGTTCGAGCGCGGAGTGGGCGAGACCCTCAGTTGCGGTACCGGTGTCGCAGCCGCCGCCCTCGCCGTGCGTTACTGGGCGGGCGAACGAGCGCCCCACAACTGGAGCGTCGAGGTGCCAGGCGGCACCCTGGGCGTCCGGATGTTCCCGGCCGAGGATGGTGAGCACGTCGCGCTGTCAGGGCCGGCGCAGCTCGTCTACAGCGGCACCATCGACCTCGTCTGATTCGCGCGATCGGCGGCGAATGAGTCGTCGGATGACGCCCGACGAGCGGCCGTAGCGCGTCATGGCTCACGATGGTGCACATGAGCAGGCAGATCCGCTTCAACGCATTCGACATGAACTGTGTGGCCCATCAATCGTCAGGAATGTGGCGGCATCCGCTCGACCAGTCCGCGCGCTACAAGGAGCTCGGCTACTGGACCGATCTGGCGAGGCTGTTGGAGCGGGGGCACTTCGACGGGATCTTCATCGCGGACGTTCTCGGCACCTATGACGTGTACGGCGGCTCGAACGAAGCCGCCATCCGACACGGTGCCCAGGTGCCGGTCAACGACCCCGTTCTTCTCGTCAGCGCCATGGCTGCAGTGACCGAGCACCTCGGCTTCGGCGTGACAGCGGGAACCGCCTACGAGCATCCGTACCCGTTCGCGCGGCGTATGTCGACCCTCGACCACCTCACGGGCGGACGCGTCGGATGGAACGTCGTCACCGGCTACCTGCCCTCCGCTGCTCGCAACATGGGACACGACGACCAGCTCGAGCATGATCAGCGCTATGACGTGGCCGACGAGTACCTTGAGGTCACGTACAAGCTGTGGGAGGGATCGTGGGAGGACGATGCCGTCATCCGTGACCGCGAGAGCGGTGTGTTCACCGATCCGTCCAAGGTGCATGAGATCGGGCATCGGGGCGAGCACTTCACGGTTCCGGGCATCCACATCTCCGAGCCGTCGCCGCAGCGCACGCCCGTCATCTATCAGGCCGGCGCCTCTCCCCGCGGCATCGCGTTCGCCGCGGGAAACGCCGAGGCGATCTTCGTCGCCGCTCCCACCAAGGCGGTGCTCGCAGGAGTCGTCTCGCGCATCCGAGATGCGCTAGAGGCGGCAGGGCGTGACCGCTACTCCGCCAAGATCTACACGCTCCTGACGATCATCACGGACGAGACCAGCGAGAAGGCGCACGCCAAGCACGACGACTACCTGCAGTATGCGAGCGATGAGGGCGCACTGGTGTTCATGTCGGGCTGGATGGGGATCGACCTGTCGCAGTACGACCTCGACGAGCCGATCGGCAACGTCAAGAGCAATGCCATTCAGTCGACGGTGGCGAACTTCCAGCAGGCCGACGAAGACGGCAAGGAATGGAAGGTCCGCGACATCGCCCGGCTCGGTAACATCGGAGGACTCGGGCCACGCGTCGTGGGTTCGGCCGTCGAGGTCGCCGACTTCCTTCAGGAGTGGGTCGAAGAGACGGACGTCGACGGCTTCAACCTCGCGTACGCCATAACGCCAGGCACGTTCGAGGACATCGTCGAGTTCATCGTGCCCGAATTGCAGCATCGCGGCGTGTATCAGACGCAGTACGTTCCAGGGACGCTCCGTCACAAGCTGCACGGGCGCGGCGACCGGCTGCCCGACGAGCATCGCGGTGCCGGCTACAGCCTGCGCAACGCGGCCAAGGTCTGAGCGCGTTCAGCGCGCGCTCGCTCAGGCGATGGCGATCGGCTCGGTCGCGGGAGTGCCATGCTTTCGCACCTTGAGGATGCGGTAGCCCTTGCCGGTCGCGGTGCGGAAGACGCTGTACCCGGGCTGGAACGTCGCTGCCAGCCATCGCTGGAGTGAATCAGCGCCGAGGTTGCGCTGTACGACGAGCCAGGCGTCGCTGCGCTCATCGAGACGGGGGATCCAGCGTTCGAGCATGTCGTGCAGCACATTCTTGCCGACGCGGATCGGCGGATTGGATCGGATGGTGCGGAAGACGACATCGTCGGGAACATCATCGGGCTGCACGGCGTTGATATTGGTGATGCCGAGAGATTCGGCATTTCGACGAACAAGGTCCAGGGCGCGCTCATTCACATCGACCGCCCACACGGTGGCGTGAGGAGAGGCGAGAGCCATCGTGATGCTGATGGGTCCCCACCCGCTTCCGAGGTCGAGGAAATTGCCGCTGGGTGGCAGCGGAGGCATGCTGGCGAAGAGGACTGCGGTGCCGGCATCCACGCGGTCGGGGCTGAAGACGCCACCAGCGGTCGTCACCTCGAGTTCACGACCTGCGAGCGTCACCCGGATGCTTCGCAGATTCTCCGCACTTGCCGGGGCCGCAGTGAAGTAGTGATCAGACCCCATACGGTGAGCGTACCGGACAGCAGGGTTAAGATTAAGATGTCGCACACAGAAGGCAGAGGATGACGAAAGCCACAGACGAGACACTCAACGACGAGACGCTGGATCGCGTGCTTGCGAGCGCAGAGACGCGCACACAAGCCCGGGTCTTCGGCACAGCCCAAGCGCTGCAGGACTCCGCCACAGCCGTGTACAGCGATCGCGATGGCGACCAGTGGGATCTGGAGGATCGCCACGCGCTGCGTCGCGTCGTCGGTCTCTCGACCGAACTCGAAGACGTCACCGAGGTCGAATATCGACAGCTGCGACTCGAGAACGTCGTGCTGGTCGGCGTGTACCCGCAGGGCGCCCAGACGGACGCCGAGAACTCGCTTCGCGAACTCGCCGCTCTTGCCGAGACGGCAGGTGCCGTGGTGCTCGACGCCGTGCTGCAGCGCCGCCCGAATCCGGACCCTGCGACATATCTCGGCCGCGGCAAGGCGCAGGAACTCAAGGACCTCGTCGCTGCGACCGGCGCCGACACGGTGATCGCCGACACTGAGCTCGCACCGAGCCAGCGGCGTGCACTGGAAGACGTCGTCAAGGTGAAGGTCATCGACCGCACGACGGTCATTCTCGACATCTTCAGCCAGCACGCCAAGAGTCGCGAGGGCAAGGCCCAGGTGGAGCTGGCTCAGCTGGAGTATCTGCTGCCGCGCCTGCGCGGCTGGGGTGACTCCATGAGCCGACAGGCCGGTGGACAGGTCGGTGCCGGCGGCGTTGGCATGGGCTCACGGGGACCGGGTGAGACGAAGATCGAGTTGGATCGACGGCGCATCCGCACCAAGATGGCGCTGCTGCGTCGGCAGATCCGCGATTTCGGGCCGGCACGCGAGGCCAAGCGCGCCGAGCGCAAGCGCAACACCATTCCGTCGGTGGCGATCACCGGTTACACGAACGCGGGCAAATCGAGTCTGCTCAACGCATTGACCAGCGCAGGCGTGCTGGTCGAGAACGCGTTGTTCGCGACCTTGGACGCCACGGTGCGGCGCACGGAGACCTCTGACGGTCGCGTGTACACGTTCACCGACACGGTGGGCTTCGTACGCAACCTGCCGCATCAGCTCGTCGAGGCGTTCCGCTCCACGCTGGAAGAGGTCGGCGAGGCTGACATCGTGCTGCACGTCGTCGACGGGTCGCATCCCGATCCTGCAGGACAGCTTCAGACCGTCCGCGACGTGATGGGCGACGTCGGAGTGCGTGGTCTTCCCGAGATCGTCGTGTTCAACAAGGCCGATCTCATCTCAGATGACGACCGCCTCGTGCTGCAGGGCCTCGAACCGCGTGCGCACTTCGTGTCGTCACGATCCGGTGAGGGCATCGAAGAGCTGCGGGCCGCGATCGACGAGGCGTTGCCGAAGCCCGCCGTAGAGGTGCATGCGATGGTGCCGTACGACCGCGGCGATCTCGTTGCGGCCATCCACGAGACCGGGATGCTGTTGTCGGCGGAGCACGGCGAGAAGGGCACCGATGTCCGTGCGCACGTGTCCGAGCGGCTGGCAGCAGAACTGGCGCCCTTCGCGCTCTGAGCGGGTGCGGTCGCACCCGACGGCTTCTCGTCGGACGATTCAGCGCGCGTTGAAGCGCGCTTCCACCGTCGCCGACACGACGATCTCGTCTGGCTCGTACTCCATGGACGGCGCGGAATCGGCAGCGACGAATGCGGCGCCCCGCGCCTTCATCGTCTGCGGAGCGCCCGGCGTCTGGCCGTGGGAGATGAGGCCGACGTCGGCGATCTCGATGGGCGTGACCGAAGCGAGTCCCAGAGCGGCGGCGTATGCCTCTGCGCGTGCGACAGCGACGTTGACCGCCGAGGAGGCGACATCGCGCTCGACGCGCGTGCGGGTCTCCGGTGTGAGATGCCAATCCACCCAGCTGACCTCGACGCCGTCCCAGGCCGAGATGTCTGACACCCAGATCGACAGCTCGGATGGATCCGTGAACGTGGCGCTGAAGTCGACGCTCGCGCGATAGACCAGCGCCAGGCGCTTGCCCTCATTGTTCCAGGGTCGGTCAGCGCTCACCGCGAGGCGCTTGCTCGCCCACTCGGCCACCGTGCCGGCATCCTTGCACTGAGTGATGCTGGCGCGCACCGGCTCGGCGAGGTGCATGAGCTGATCGACGACCGAGGTGCGCTCGGGCCCCTCCGTGCGTACGGTGACGCGGATCGTCGCGCGTTCCGGGACCACACGTGCTTCGTTCTCGCCGCGGACGGTGATGGTGACATCGCTCATGGGAGCGACTCTACGCCAGCCTCACGTCCGGACCTCGATGCCGGCACCGGCATCGGAATAGCGTGCGGGCCGAATCCGTTGTATCCTGTGATGCTCGGGTGTTTCGATACCTGTGCTGATAAATCCACAGAGTGACAGTGGTTCCTTCGAAAGAAGACACACGGGGCTGATCGGTTTCGACAGTGCTTGTGAATTCACGTGAAGCGGGCCGAGGATGCAGGGTTATCTCGTGAACGCTCCCTGCAAAACAATAGTTGCCGAAACAAAGCGCAACGACTTCGCCCTCGCTGCATAAGCGAGCCCGATAGTCCGTCAGGCCGTATGTGATTCCGATACGGATCCTGGCGTCATCTAGGAATCTTGCTGTGTGACGGCGTCTGGACGTCACACGGGACTCTTCCCAGGCTGGGCTTGTCGACTTAGGTGTCTGTGACAAAGGTCGGAGCCGAGTAGAACGTCTGCACAGACTGCGCCCGGAGAAGCCGTGGATACTCGGCGTTGGACGGGGGTTCGATTCCCCCCAGCTCCACAAAGCCACTGTCACTGATGAAGCCCTTCGAAACCGTGTACACGGTTTCGAAGGGCTTCTCTGTGTCCGGTGATCGCCTGGTCAGCTCACTAGAAGTCGACCAGGATGAGACGCCGCCTGGTGTCTGCGACCTTCGCCCAGCCGTCGCCGAACTCGTACGTCATGCCGAAGCCTTCTTCGTCGACAGCGATGGCGAAGTCGGGATTCTCGGTGATGTACACGTGCCCGTCGGTATCTGCACGCTGCCACCCCTCAGCGAAGAGCTTCTGCTGCGCGGCGCTCGATGTCGCCTGATCGATCGGCGCCCATCCGAAGACCTGCACGTGATCGGATGCGACGGAGAAATCGCCCCAGACGCACTGGATGCCGCCCTCGATCACGTCGGCGCCGAGACGGAACTCCTTCTCCTGGTGGGTCCAACCATGCTCGCTCAGCGCCGCGACAGTGCTGGGCGCGATGATCGTCTCGCAGGTAGGCGCGGCTCCGGCAGTCTTCTCCGGCTCTGGCGTCGCGGTCGGCGTGGGCGTCGGCTCAGGTGACGGGGCCGTCGTCTTGGTGGGTTTCGGCGTCGGAGTCGTTTCCGGCTCAGCTGCGGCGGAGCACGCCGACAGCGTCAGTGCGATCATCACGGCTGCGAGCGCGGTGGAAGAGATACGGCGGATCATCGCTGCTTTCGGGTCAGGGATTCTGGGTCGCGTGAGCGAGTTCGAGGAACGCGTCGTGCAGCAGCCCGTTGGTGGCCAGGGTCGAACGGGCTGCGATCGTGTCGACGCCGTCGAACGAGGTGAATGTCCCGCCGGCTTCGCGCACGATCGGCACCGCGGCGGCGATGTCGTATTCCTTGACGTCGAACTCCGCGACCATCTCGAGACGTCCCTCTGCGAGCAGCATGTACGAATACACGTCACCGAGGGCGCGGTCCCGCCACACGCGATCTGCGATGCGCAGCAGTGCGGGGAGATGCCCGGCATCCGCCCACTGTGTGATGCTCTGGAAGCTCACGGCCGCGTCATCCAGCGACGCCACCGCCGAAGTCTCAAGGCGCCTGGGGTCGGCATCCGTCGCCGTCCATGCGCCGGTGCCGGTCGATGCCCACCAGCGCCGGCCCAGTGCCGGCATGCTGACGACGCCGACATGGGGTGTTCCTTCGACGGCGAGTGAGATCATCGTGCCCCACAGCGGCACACCGCGCATGAAGTTCGCTGTGCCGTCGATCGGGTCGATGATCCACTGACGATGGCTTTCGCCTTCGGTTCCGAATTCCTCGCCGAGGATGCCGTCGCCGGGGCGTTCTTCGGCGAGAAGAGCGCGGATGGCGCGCTCCGTCGCGAGATCGGCGTCGGTCACATGGGAGCGATCGGCTTTCGTCGAGATCCTCAGATCGCTCGCGTCGAAGCGGGGAAGGGACTGTGCGTCGGCGACGTCTGCCAGCCGAAGGGCGAGGGTGAGATCGCTCGCGAAATCAGCGGCTGCGGGGGAGTCGGTCACACTCTCAGGATAGTCGCCGTCGTGCGCGGACGACTGCCGCCTCGATTTCGCATGACGCTGTGAAACTGGTAGTGTAATTCCTCGGCCGGGGAAACCGGGCCACGCACCTCTAGCTCAATCGGCAGAGCAATTGACTCTTAATCAATGGGTTCAGGGTTCAAGTCCCTGGGGGTGCACGGATCAGCCTCGTAGACTCTCGCCAGTCTTCGAGGCTTTTCTGCTTTGAGCCCAGAATTCGATGGCCTGATCGTCCATTCACTCAGGTCTTCAGCCCGGTCATCGCCGCACTTCGCTCCCAGAGTTCATGAGCCAGATCATCCCTCGTGCTCTGCGGGTTCACCCGAGCTGCGACGGAGCGCTTCTCGTAGTAGAGCCCAGGCACCCACGCCTGACCGGGAGTCGTCTCGGAGAGCCAGACGAGCTGATCGGCGCCGGATGCGGGCGTACCGAGGAACCTGCGCGCGAAGGTGTTCGTGTAGAGGAAGCCCATCGCCCTGTTGCTCGTGCCGGCGGCGAACGCAGAAGCGATCACACCGGGGTGAAACGCTGCAGCGTTCACGCCGTGAGGGTTGAGGCGGTTGTGCAGCTCGCGGGTGAAGAGGATATTCCCCAGTTTCGCCGCGCCGTAAGCCCTCATCGGCGTGTACTGTCGCCGACTGTTGAGATCGGCCATGTCGATACTGCCGAACAGGCGGGCGGCGACGCTTGCTGTCTGGATGACTGTGGCGCGGCTGGCGATCAGGACGTCTTGCAGCAGATTCGTGAGGAGGAACGGGGCCAGGTGGTTCACCTGGAACGTCTGCTCGAACCCGTCGACGGTTTCGGCTCTGGCGCCGAACATGCCTCCCGCATTGTTCGCGAGAACGTCGATCCGGGGATGCTTCGCAGCGAGTGCCGCAGCGAGCTCGCGTACGTCATCGAGCCGGGAGTAGTCGGCGACCAGATGATCTGCCTTCAGGTCCGCGGCTATCGCACGCGTCTTCGCCGGCGAGCGCCCGACCACGACCACCTCATGTCCATCGGCGTGCAGACGGCGCGCAGCTGCCGCGCCGATCCCGTCACTGGCGCCTGTGATCACCACGGTTCTTCGGTCGCGCAACTCTTCTCCTTCAGCCTCCCGCGCAGTCGCGATCAGTTCGCGACGGCGATGACCTCACCGCCGGTGAGCGTGCGAAGAGTGTCGAATGTCAACGGCATCACCGTGTGCGGGTGACCGGCGGCCGCCCAGATCTCGTCGTACGCGGCGAGGGCCTCGTCTAGGTATGTCGTCAGTGGCGCAGGATGGCCGACGGGTGCCACTCCGCCGATCGCCTGGCCGGTGGCCTCCCGAACGACGGATGCCGGCGCCATGGCCACTTCTTGGGCGCCGATGCTCGCGCGGAGTACATCGAAGTCGACCCGGTGGCCGCCGCTGGTCATCACCAGGACGGCCGCTCCATCGGCGACGAGCACCAGGCTGTTGGCGATCGCTGCGACGTCGCAGCCGATCGCGGCGGCTGCTGCAGCGGCGGTGCGCGCGGAGTCGGGGAGCACTGTGATCTCGGTATTCACTCCGGCGGCCTCAAGATGCTGCATGACGATGATGCTGCGCGCGGGAAGGGACGTCTCGGTCATGGCCCCACGCTACCGAACCAGCGCAGCGTCGAGTCGAACGCGTCTCAGCGCCGCGCGCTCGCGATGCGCGACGAGAGCTGATGGGCGTGGGCCAGCAGAGTGCGTCCGAGATGTGCGATCCGATCGGGGCCGAACCGGAACTCCACGCCCGTCAGGCTCAGCGCCCACTCGGGGCGTCCTGCGCGATCGAAGGCCGCGGCGCCCATTCCCCAGCTCCCCTCGACGATGAGCCCTGGATTGATCGCGTAGCCGCGCTCCTTGGTGTCAGCGAGTCTGGTGCGAAGCGGCTTCACGTCATGCGTGCGGCCCCAGCGCTCACTGAGCTCAGGATGCCGTTCGAAGTAGGCATCCACATCGTGGTCAGGAAGGAACGCCAGAATCGCGAGGCCGGCGCTCGCGACACCGAGTGGGAACCGTACGCCCTCGCTGAGCACGAAGGAGCGGATCGGGAACGAGCCCTCCTCGCGCACCAGGCACACGGTCTCATCCGCCCGGCGCACCGATAGGAACGCGCTCTCCTCGGTCTTCACGGCGAGCGAACGCACGATATCGCGCGCGAGCGCGGTGATGTCATAGCGGGCCGCAGCGACGGATCCCATGAGGAACAGCTCCGGTCCCGGCATCCATCTCGCCGTCTCCTCATCGCGGTCGACGAGCCCCTCTGCCCGCAGCGCGCTCAGGAGCCGGTGCGCAGTCGAACGGGAGAGATCGGCAGACTGCGCCAGCTCGTGCAGGTTCGCCCCGGATTCACCGCTCGCCGTCACAAGACGCAAAAGGCTGGCGGCGCGAGCAACGGCCTGCGCGCCGGGGACGGTTCGAGACATGTTCACAATGTGGACGCTACCGAGACAAACGACCACATCGCAAGATCCTGCTTCGATTTCGCTCTCGGCAGGCGGATGCTGGAAGAAGACCTCACACGAAGGAGTGATGCGTGATCGACAAGCAATGGGCGTCGGCTGAGGAAGCCGTCGCAGACATCCCTGACGGCGCATCCCTTGCAGTCGGGGGTTTCGGGCTGTCCGGAAACCCGATCGCCCTTATCGAGGCGCTGCTCGCACAGGGGACTACCGACCTCAGTATCGTGAGCAACAACTGCGGCGTCGATGACTGGGGACTCGGGGTCCTGCTGAACGCGCAGCGCATACGTAAAATGACGTCGTCGTACGTCGGTGAGAACAAGGAGTTCGAGCGCCAGTTCCTCTCCGGTGAACTCGAGCTCGAGCTCACGCCTCAGGGAACGCTCGCCGAGAAGCTGAGAGCCGGCGGGTCGGGTGTCGCCGCATTCTTCACCCAGACAGGGGTCGGCACGCAGGTCGCCGAAGGAGGGCTTCCGCGCCGCTACAACGCCGACGGATCCATCGCCGTGGCGTCGCCTGTCAAAGAGGTGCGCACATTCGATGTGAACGGCACGCCCAAGGAGTTCGTGCTCGAGGAGGCCATCACCACGGACTTCGCCCTCGTGCATGCGATGGCGGGGGACCGGCATGGCAACCTCGTTTTCAACAAGGCCGCACGCAACTTCAACCCGCTCGCGGCCATGGCGGGACGAGTGTGCATCGCGCAGGTCGAGCAGCTCCTCGAACCCGGTGAGATCGAGCCGGATCGTGTGCACCTGCCCGGTGTCTTCGTACACCGCATCGTCGAGGTGGGTACAGACATCGAGAAGCGCATCGAGCGCCGCACCGTCTCCCAGAGCGCCGTCACCGATACCGTCACCGGACAGGAAGGATCCTGACATGGCACTCACCCGCGAGCAGATGGCCGCCCGCGCCGCAGCCGAGCTCACAGACGGCTCGTACGTGAATCTCGGCATCGGCCTGCCCACTCTCGTTCCGAACTATGTGCCCGACGGCGTCACGCTCGTGCTGCAGTCGGAGAACGGCATCCTCGGAGTCGGTCCGTATCCGACCGAGGAGAACGTGGACCCCGACCTCATCAACGCGGGCAAGGAGACGGTCACGACGCTTCCAGGAACCGCGTTCTTCGACTCGGCCACGAGCTTCGGCATGATCCGTGCCGGCAAGATCGACGCCGCGATCCTCGGCGCCATGCAGGTGTCGGCCACGGGGGACCTCGCGAACTGGATGATCCCAGGCAAGATGGTCAAAGGCCCGGGCGGCGCGATGGATCTCGTCCACGGAGCCGGCCGCCTCATCATCCTGATGGAGCATGTCGCCAAGGACGGCTCGGCGAAGATCGTCAACGAGTGCTCCCTCCCTCTGACAGGCAGGGGAGTGGCTCACCGGATCATCACCGACCTCGCGGTGATCGATGTCACTGACGAGGGGCTCGTGCTGGTGGAGACCGCACCCGGCGTGAGCGCGCAGCAGGTCATCGATGCCACCGAACCCCCGCTGGTCATCTCGGACGAATTCAAGGAGCAGTCATGACCGATATCGTCATCGTCGCGGCGGCACGGACGCCGCAGGGAAGGCTGAAGGGACAGCTGGCCCCGTTCACCGCACCGCAGCTCGGTGCGTTCGCGATCAAGGGCGCACTGGCGCAGGCAGCGATCGACCCTTCTGCGATCGACGCAGTGATCGTCGGTCAGGTGCTCGCGGCCGGATCCGGTCAGAACGCCGCCCGTCAGGCCGCCATCGGCGCCGGCATCGGGTGGGACGTTCCAGCGCACTCGGTCAACAAGGTCTGCCTGTCCGGGCTGACGGCCATCATCGATGCCGCGCGCATGATCCGCACCGGCGACGCCACGACCGTGGTTGCCGCAGGCATGGAGTCGATGACGCGTGCACCGCACCTGCTCATCGGCTCACGCGACGGCTGGACCTACGGCAGCGTGGAGGTGCTCGACCACATGGCCTTCGATGGCCTCACCGACGCCTACGACCAGGAGAGCATGGGCGCGTCGACCGAACGTCACAACGAACGCTATGAGCTCACGCGCGAGGCGCAGGATGCCGTCGCTGCTGCCTCCCACCAGCGTGCGGCCGCGGCCACAGACGCCGGAGGGTTCGACGCGGAGATCGTGCACGTCGAGGTGCCGCAGCGCAAGGGCGAGCCACTGCTCGTCACGAAGGACGAGGGCATTCGCCCTGAGACCACGACCGAGACCCTCGGGAAGCTGCGAGCGGCATTCGCCGATGGCGGTTCGATCACCGCGGGCAACTCGTCCCAGATCTCGGACGGCGCTTCAGCGGTCGTCGTGACGACGCGCGAGAACGCGGAGGCGCACGGGTGGCCGGTACTCGTGACGGTCGGAGCCAACGGCCAGACCGCCGGACCGGACAACTCGCTGCAGGCGCAGCCCGCGCGCGCGATCGAACGCGCACTCGACAAGCAGGGCATCACGGCCGCCGATCTCGACCTCGTGGAGATCAATGAGGCGTTCGGTGCTGTGGTGGCACGCTCCACGTCGGAGCTCGGCATCTCGCACGACATCGTCAACGTGCACGGCGGCGGGATCGCCATCGGGCATCCGATCGGCGCGTCGGGCAACCGCCTGGTCGTGCACGTGGCTCACGAACTCGTGCGTCGTGGGGGCGGCACGGCAGCGGTCGGCCTGTGCGGTGGTGGCGGACAGGGCGAAGCGCTGATCCTCACGCGCTGATCGTGTCGATCAGCGGCGCTCCTTTGCATGACCCTGCGCGTCGGCTAGTGCCTTCTGCGACCGGAACTGCAACCGCTGAGCCTTCTTAGCCTTCTTGACCGACTGGGGTGAATCGGCGTCGACGAGATCGCCGCGCCTCTCACGTCGCATGTCGATCACAGCGCCGATCGCGAGCGCAAGGGTGATTCCCCAGCTCACCCAGGAGAGCGCGGCGCGCCAGGTGAGAGGTTCTTCGCGGGTGCCGCGCAGCAGTGACACTCCTGCAGAGATCGCTGCGATGAGTCCTGTGCTGAAGAGGTAGCGCATACTCTCACGCTACCTGGTCGAACGCATCGGCTCCGGAGGCTGGAATCGCTCAGCTGCGATCGGTACGATGACAGCGGCGTGCCCGCACGCCCGAAGCTGTGTATCTACCGGCCGTCGGCACCCCGGCGGACAACGGCGGCACCGGATCCCCGCGTCCTCGGACGCGCGAGAGTCATGACCCAGACACACGCATCCACCTCGCCGAACCTGCTCCGTGAGGCCGGTCTCGCCTATTTCATCGTCGCGTTCGTCGCGCGTCTCCCCTTCGCGATGATGGTCGTCGCTCGTCATGTACGGCGATGCCGCTGATCTCTTCGTTCTCGTCGCGGCGTTCGGGATCGGCGCGACCGCCCCGCAGGTCGCTCCGATGTCACGTTCGCGGCTCGTCACGATCATCTCCGAGCGGATGCCGGAACACGTGCGCGCTCGCACCCTCTCCGCAACCATGGCCTACGAGTCCGCCGCAGACGAGACCGTGTTCGTGTTCGGCCCGTTCATCGTCGGAGTGCTCGCATCCTTGATCGCCCCGTGGGCACCGCTGGTCATCGCGGCAGCGCTCACCGTCGTATTCGTCGGCGCCTTCGCTCTGCACCCCAGCGGGCGGCATGTCTCCCACCACCGGGATGCACGAGGGCGCGCGCCGTCGAGAGCGGTGGAACTGTTGCGGCCCGATCTGCTCGTCGTGGTGCTCGGCATCCTTGGCATCGGGATCTTCTTCGGCACGATGCTCACCTCGCTGACCTCGTTCATGGCAGACCGCGGCGTGGCGGAACAGGCGGGGCTGCTCTACGGAGTCATGGGGGTCGGGTCGGCGATCATGGGCATCGGTATCGGGCCGACCCTCGTGACGCAGTTCAGCCTCGGCGCGGCGCGCAGCCCCCTCGGAAGAACCGCGACCGTGATGACGATGCTGGGCTCCGGCGTGATCGTCGGGCAGGCCCTAGGGGCAACCGCAGCGGGTGAGATCGCCGAGTCGATCGGCACATCAGCGGCGTTGTTGCTGCCGATGGCGGCCGCGGCGACCGCCTTCGTCGCCGGCGTCCTGAACGGGTACCTCGGCCACAGGCGGCCGCGCAGTCGATAGCCTGGGGGAAACGACCGTCGACATGAGGAGTCCCATGACCACCGCTGATTTCGTCGTCGTCGCGAACCGGCTTCCTGTGGACCGTGTGGTGAGTGCCGACGGCGAGGAGACCTGGAGAACGTCACCCGGTGGCCTGGTGGCGGCGCTCGAGCCCGTCATGAAGCAGGTCGATGGCGCATGGGTCGGGTGGGCCGGTCAGGCGGATCTCGAACTCGAACCCTTCACAGCGAACGACATCCGGCTGATCCCGATCGCGCTGAGCGCTCAGGAGGTCGCGGAGTACTACGAAGGTTTCGCCAACGACACGATCTGGCCGCTCTATCACGACGTCATCGCGCCGCCACAGTTCCATCGTGAGTGGTGGGACGCCTACGTCGCGGTGAACCGACGCTTCGCAGAGGCCGCGGCAGCCGTAGCGGCGGAGAACGGCACGGTGTGGGTGCACGACTATCAGCTGCAGCTCGTGCCCGAGATGGTGCGGGCGCTGCGGCCTGATGTCACCATCGGGTACTTTCACCACATCCCCTTCCCGATGCACGGTCTGTATGCCCAGCTTCCGTGGCGCGATCAGGTGCTGCGCGGACTGCTCGGCGCCGATGTCGTCGGCTTCCAGCGTGCGCAGGACGCCACGTACTTCCTCGCCGCGGTGCGGCGACGGCTCAGGTACGACGTCAAGGCGACGACAGTCGCAGTGCCGGGGGAGAACGGCGATCGCACCGTCATCGCCAAGGCCTTTCCGATCTCGATCGACACCTCTCCGTATCTCGAGCTCGCGGCACGGCCTGACGTGCAGGCCCGCGCACTCGAGATCCGGGAGAGCCTGGGGAATCCGAAGCGCATTCTGCTCGGTGTGGACCGCCTCGACTACACCAAGGGCATCCGCCACCGGATCAAGGCCTATGGCGAGCTTCTCGCAGCCGGGAGGCTGAAGGTCGAGGACGTCATCCTCATCCAGGTCGCGAGCCCGAGCCGAGAGCGTGTCGATGCGTACATCACGCTCCGTGACGAGATCGAACTCGCCGTGGGCCGGATCAACGGCGACACGGACACCATGGAGCACACGGCGATCCGCTACCTGCACCAGGGATACCCCCGCGAGGAGATGGTTGCCCTCTACCTCGCGGCCGATGTGATGCTGGTCACAGCGCTCCGGGACGGCATGAACCTCGTCGCCAAGGAGTACGTCGCATCTCGGACGGACAATCGCGGCGTCCTCGTGCTGAGCGAGTTCACCGGTGCGGCAGATGAGCTGCGACAGGCCGTGCGCGTGAACCCGCACGACATCGAGGACCTGAAGGACGCCATCATCACGGCCGTCGAGATGCCCCCGGGCGAGCAGGGCAAGCGGATGCGCTCTCTGCGGCGCCGAGTGCTCGAGCACGATGTGATCGCCTGGTCATCGGCGTTCTTGGAAGCGCTGTCCGCAGCTCGCGCCTCGCGGCCATGAGACGCTGATCCCGACCTGCACCGACCCGACCGCTCAGACGAGGAGACCCTGTGACCCGTACCTGGACACCCGGAACCGCCGACGACGCACTGACGGCCATCGCCGGCACCCCACGACTGGTCATCGCGCTGGATTTCGACGGCACCGCATCGCCCTTGGTCGCCGAGCCGATGGCTGCGCGAGCCCTGCCCGAGGTGAAAGCCCAGCTCGACAGACTCGCCGCGCTTCCCGACACCTTCATCGCCTACGTCTCGGGTCGCAGCATGCACGATCTGCAGGCGATCACCGAGCACGCAGAAGACTCGCTCATCGCCCTCGCCGGATCGCACGGCGCGCAGTACTGGTTCCCCGGTGTCGGCGACTCCGAGGCGGCAGCGGTGGAGACCGATGACGGCGCCCGCGAAGAGCTCTGGGCCGCTGCCCAGCCGATCGTGGAGCGC
Source organism: Microbacterium sp. AK031 (assembly GCF_024807145.1). Lineage (GTDB taxonomy): Bacteria > Actinomycetota > Actinomycetes > Actinomycetales > Microbacteriaceae > Microbacterium. The sequence goes on from NZ_JANUCA010000001.1 coordinate 638,743, forward strand.
TATGAGAACGTGCGACTCGAGCCGAAGACGTTCGGCATGGGCATCCACACGCGTCAGGCGACGCCGGAGGTCGAGGCCGCGGTCTTCGCCGAGATCGATGCATTGGTGGCCGAGCGGTTCCCGCACTGGCGCCGCAGGGCAGGTCATCGTGTCCTGGAGTTCTCCTCCAGAGCCGAGGGCAAGGATGCCGCGATGATCGCGCTGCGGGACCACTTCGATGCCACCGGCATCCTGTTCGCGGGCGACGACGTGACGGACGAGGACGCGATGCGGGTGCTGCAGCCGGGTGACCTCGGGGTGCGCGTCGGACCGGGGGAGAGCGCCGCCGCCCTGCGTGTGGAGAACCCACAACAGATGGCCGCGCTTCTGGAGGCGCTCGTGGCCGAGCGGACTGCCCGACAGGAATAGACTGCCGTCATGTCCCCGCAAGATCCTTCTTCGAACGCGCCCATCGACATCAAGCCCCGAAGCCGAGTCGTCACCGACGGCATCGAGGCCACGACCTCGCGAGGAATGCTCCGTGCCGTGGGCATGGGCGACGCGGACTGGGACAAGCCCCAGATCGGCATCGCATCCAGCTGGAACGAGATCACGCCGTGCAACCTCAGCCTCGACCGCCTCGCGCAGTCGGCCAAGGAGGGTGTGCACTCCGGCGGCGGCTACCCGCTGCAGTTCGGCACGATCTCCGTCTCGGACGGCATCTCGATGGGCCACGAAGGCATGCACTTCTCGCTCGTCTCGCGAGAGGTCATCGCCGATTCGGTCGAGACCGTCATGATGGCGGAGCGTCTCGACGGCAGTGTGCTCCTTGCCGGCTGCGACAAGTCGATCCCCGGCATGCTCATGGCCAGCGCCCGCCTCGGGCTCTCCAGCGTCTTCCTGTACGCAGGGTCCATCGCACCGGGCTGGGTGAAGCTCTCGGATGGCACCGAGAAGGACATCACGATCATCGACTCGTTCGAGGGCGTCGGCGCACACCGCGCCGGTCGGATGAGCGCAGAAGACCTCAAGCGCATCGAGTGCGCGTTCGCTCCGGGAGAGGGCGCCTGCGGCGGAATGTACACCGCCAATACGATGGCGTCCGTCGCCGAAGCCCTCGGACTGAGCCTTCCTGGCTCCGCTGCTCCGCCGTCGGCTGACCGCCGCCGCGACTACTTTGCGCACCGCTCCGGCGAGGCGGTCGTCAACCTGCTTCGCCTGGGAATCACGACCAAGGAGATCCTGACGCAGGAGTCGTTCGAGAACGCCATCGCCCTGGCGATGGCTCTCGGCGGCTCGACCAACGTCGTCCTCCACCTGCTCGCGATCGCTCGCGAAGCCCAGGTCGAACTGAACCTGCACGACTTCAACCGCATCGGCGACAGGACACCGCACATCGCCGACATGAAGCCGTTCGGCCAGTACGTCATGAACGATGTCGACCGCCAGGGCGGCATCCCCGTCATCATGAAGGCGATGCTCGACGAGGGCCTGCTGCACGGCGATGCACTCACCGTCACGGGCAAGACGCTCGCCGAGAACCTCGCGGAGCTCAACCCGCAGCCGCTCGACGGCGAGGTGATCCACGACTTCGACAACCCGATCCACGCCTCCGGCGGCATCACGATCCTGCACGGTTCGCTCGCTCCTGAGGGCGCTGTCGTCAAGTCGGCCGGCTTCGACGCCGACGTGTTCGAGGGTCCCGCCCGCGTGTTCGAGCGGGAGCGCGCCGCGATGGATGCACTCGCCGAGGGCGAGATCAACGCGGGTGACGTGGTCGTGATCCGCTACGAAGGTCCCAAGGGCGGACCAGGCATGCGCGAGATGCTCGCCATCACCGGGGCCATCAAGGGCGCTGGGCTCGGAAAAGATGTACTACTGTTGACTGACGGACGATTCTCAGGCGGCACAACCGGCCTGTGCATCGGCCACATAGCACCCGAAGCGGTGGACGCAGGTCCGATCGCCTTCGTGCGCGATGGTGATCTGATACGGGTCGATATCGCAGCTCGCTCTCTTGACTTACTCGTCGATGAGGCAGAGCTCGCCTCCCGCCGCTCTGGCTGGGAGCCACTACCCCCGCGCTATACCCGTGGCGTTCTTGCCAAGTACTCGCGACTCGTGCGTTCCGCTGCGGAAGGCGCGACGACCGGTTGATCCTCGTCGGCCTCTCGCCGACGACTTCTCAGATCATCAAGGAAAGACATGACTGCTGATTCTGTTTCGGCCGTTCCACGGCCGCCATCCCAGAAGACCGCCGCTCCCGAGATCACCGGGGCCGAGGCTGTGGTCCGTGCTCTCGGACTTCTCGGAGTGACCGATGTGTTCGGCATCCCGGGCGGGACGATCATGCCCGTCTACGACCCGCTGCTCGACGACGACACCGTTCGGCACATCCTCGTTCGTCACGAACAGGGCGCCGGCCACGCGGCAGAGGGCTACGCGGCAGCGAGCGGCCGCACCGGCGTCGCGATCGCGACCTCGGGCCCCGGCGCGACCAACCTGGTGACCGCGATCGCGGATGCCTACATGGACTCGGTGCCACTGGTGGCGATCACTGGACAGGTGTTCAGCCATCTGATGGGAACCGACGCGTTCCAGGAGGCCGACATCGTCGGCATCACGATGCCGGTGACGAAGCACTCGTTCCTCGTGAAGCACCCAGAGGACATCCCCGCCGCCCTCGCGGCGGCGTTCGAGATCGCCTCGACAGGGCGGCCCGGTCCCGTGCTCGTGGACATCACGAAGGACGCCCAGCAGAAGTCGGCACCGTTCGTCTGGCCACCCAAGGTCGACCTGCCCGGCTATCGTCCCGTCACCAAGGCGCACGGCAAGCAGATCCAGGCGGCGGCCGCTCTGCTCGCAGAAGCGAAGAAGCCGGTGCTGTATGTCGGTGGCGGTGTCGTCCGCGGCCGTGCTGCGGCAGAGCTTCTGGCCCTCGCCGAGTCGACCAATGCGCCCGTCGTGACGACGCTCATGGCGCGCGGAGTGTTCCCCGATTCCCATCAGCAGCATCTCGGCATGCCCGGTATGCACGGCACGGTTCCGGCAGTGCTCGCGCTGCAGGAATCCGACCTCATCGTGGCGCTCGGCGCACGATTCGATGACCGTGTGACCGGAAAGGCAGCCGACTTCGCACCCAACGCGAAGGTCGTGCACGTCGACATCGATCCCGCGGAGATCTCGAAGATCCGCAACGCAGACGTGCCGATCGTCGGCGATGTGCGCGACGTGCTGATCGATCTTGACACCGCCTTCCGCGGAGTCGTCGGAAGCACGAAGCCGGACATCTCGGAATGGTGGTCTTACCTCGACGGGCTGCGCGAGGAGTTCCCGCTCGGGTTCTCGCCCACCGAGGATGGCTTGCTCGCCCCGCAGCATGTGATCCAGCGGATCGGTGAGCTCACCGGTCCTGAGGGCATCTACGTCGCCGGCGTCGGGCAGCACCAGATGTGGGCCGCGCAGTTCATCAAGTACGAGCGCCCCAACGCGTGGCTGAACTCCGGTGGTGCAGGCACCATGGGCTACTCCGTCCCTGCCGCCATGGGTGCCAAGGTCGCAGAGCCCGATCGGGTCGTGTGGTCGATCGACGGCGACGGATGCTTCCAGATGACCAATCAGGAACTCGCCACCTGCGCGATCAACAACATCCCGATCAAGGTCGCGATCATCAACAACTCCTCCCTGGGCATGGTGCGCCAGTGGCAGACGCTGTTCTACGACGGTCGCCATTCGAACACCGATCTGAACACCGGCCACGGCACGAGTCGCATCCCCGACTTCGTCAAGCTCGCCGAGGCCTACGGCTGCCTCGCGATCCGGGTGGAGAAGGAAGAAGAAGTGGATGCCGCTATACAGCTGGCGCTGGAGACCAACGACCGCCCAGTCGTGATCGACTTCGTCGTCTCGGCGGATGCCATGGTGTGGCCGATGGTGCCGCAGGGGGTCAGCAACAGCTACGTCCAGTACGCGCGCGACCATGCGCCCACGTTCGATGAGGAGGTCTGAGATGTCCACCCATGTGCTGAGTCTCCTCGTCGAGGACACACCCGGTCTGCTGACCCGAGTCGCAGGGCTGTTCGCTCGCCGCGGCTTCAACATCGAATCCCTCGCCGTCGGCGTCACCGAGGTGCCCGGCGTGTCCCGCATCACGGTCGTCGTCGACGTCGATCAACTGCCGCTCGAGCAGGTGACGAAACAGCTCAACAAGCTGATCAACGTCATCAAGATCGTGGAGCTCGACTTCGCGACCTCCGTGCAGCGCCATCACGTGCTGGTCAAGGTGCGCACCGACAATGCCACTCGCTCGAACGTGATCGAGATCGTGAATCTGTTCCGCGCATCGGTCGTCGACTACGCCACGGATGCGCTGGTGATCGAGGTCACCGGCGACAAGGGCAAGATCGAGGCGATCCTTCGAGCCCTCGAGCCGTTCGGCATCAAGGAACTCTCGCAGTCCGGCCTGCTCGCGATCGGTCGCGGCGGCAAGAGCATCACCGAGCGCGTCCTGCGCGGCTGACCCACCAGACCCATAAGAACCTTCAGAAGGAAAGAGAAACACAACGTGAGTACTGAGATCTTCTACGACGCCGACGCCGACCTGTCCCTCATCCAGGGCAAGAAGGTCGCGATCGTCGGCTACGGTTCGCAGGGCCACGCCCACGCGCAGAACCTGCGCGACTCGGGTGTCGAGGTCGCGATCGCGCTGAAGGACGGCTCGAAGTCGGCAGCCAAGGCAGAAGAGGCCGGATTCCCGGTCAAGTCCGTGGCGGATGCCACCACCTGGGCCGACGTCATCATGATCCTCGCGCCCGACCAGCACCAGCGCACGATCTATTCCGAGTCGATCGCCCCGAACCTGACCGAGGGCAAGACCCTCGCGTTCGCACACGGCTTCAACATCCGCTTCGGCTACATCGATGCTCCCGAAGGCGTCGACGTCATCCTCGTCGCGCCGAAGGCACCTGGACACACCGTGCGCCGCGAGTTCGTCGCCGGCCGCGGCATCCCCGACATCATCGCCGTCGAGCAGGATGCTTCCGGCCAGGCCTGGGCCCTCGCGCTCTCCTACGCGAAGGCCATCGGCGGCACCCGCGCCGGCGTCATCAAGACCACCTTCACGGAAGAGACCGAGACCGACCTGTTCGGCGAGCAGGCCGTGCTCTGCGGTGGCGTCAGCCACCTCGTGCAGGCCGGCTTCGAGACGCTCACCGAGGCGGGCTACCAGCCGCAGATCGCCTACTTCGAGGTTCTGCACGAGCTGAAGCTCATCGTCGACCTCATGTGGGAGGGCGGCATCGCCAAGCAGCGCTGGTCGATCTCCGACACCGCCGAGTTCGGCGACTACGTCTCGGGCCCGCGCGTGATCGACGCACGCGTCAAGGAGAGCATGCAGGGCGTGCTCGCCGACATCCAGTCGGGTGCATTCGCGAAGCGCTTCATCGACGACCAGGACAACGGTGCCGAGGAGTTCCTGGCGCTGCGCGCCAAGGAGGAGCAGCACCCGATCGAGGTGACCGGCAAGGAGCTGCGTTCGCTCTTCTCCTGGAAGCAGCAGGACGACGACTACGTGGATGGTTCGGCCGCGCGCTGATCCTCTTCCTCAAGAAGAACGGGCATCCCTCTATGGGGTGCCCGTTCTTCGTATTCTGAGGAGATTCGGCGGCATACATCGGATGTCTGTGCCAGGATGAAAGGAGACCAAGCGAGAGGCGATGATGAAGCAGCAGTGGTTCGACGAGGCGCGATTCGGCATGTTCGTGCATTTCGGTCTGTACAGTGCGGCGGCTCGGCACGAGTGGGTGCAGAACTACGAGCGGCTCACGGACGCAGAGTACCGCCCGTATTTCGAGCATTTCGATCCTGATCGCTTCGATGCGAAGGCGCTTGCGCGTCGCGCCAAGGACACCGGCATGGGATATGTCGTCCTGACGACGAAGCACCACGACGGATTCGCGCTGTGGGACTCGGCTCTCACTGACTTCACCTCGGTCACCGCGTGCGGACGAGATCTGGTGTGCGAGTACGTCGACGCTCTTCGAGAGGAAGGCATCAAGGTCGGGCTCTACCACTCCGTGATCGATTGGCATCACCCCGATTTCACGGTGGACTGGAACCACCCGCGCCGTGATGACGAGAATGCGCATGAACTCAATGCCGGCCGGGACATGGCGCAGTATCGCGCGTACCTGCACGGTCAGGTTCGTGAGCTCTTGACCGGCTACGGCGAGATCGACTATCTGTTCTTCGATTTCACCTATCCTGAGGCGAAGGACGGTTGGGATGGCAAGGGTCCTGAGGATTGGGATGCGCAGACGCTGCTCGCGCTGTGCCGAGAGCTGCAGCCGAACATGCTGGTCAATGATCGACTCGGCATCCCGGCTGACTTCGTCACGCCGGAGCAGTACCAGCCGACGGCGCCGATCGTGAGCGACGGCGTGGCGCTGACCTGGGAGGCCTGTCAGACGCTGAACGGCTCGTGGGGCTATCACCGGGACAACACAGATCAGAAATCGGCGACTCTGCTGGCGCAGATGCTCACCGACTCCGTGTCGATGGGCGGCAATATGCTGCTCAACGTCGGCCCAGACGGGCGCGGTGCCATCGCGCCGCGTGACGCGCAGGTGCTCGACGAACTCGGCGACTGGATGCGGCTGCACCGTGACGCGATCATCGGGGCCGGACATGCGCCGTTCGCTCCGCCTCGCGAAGGCGTGTACACGATGCGGGGGGATCGGCTCTACCTGCACCTGTTCTCCTGGCCGATGGGCTTCGTCCACCTTCCACAGCTCGCAGGCAGGGTCGCTTTCGCACGACTCCTCAACGACGGCTCGTGGCTCAAGACGTCCGTCAGCGATCCGGATCAGCAAGCGGATCTTATGACGCCTGCGGGGGAGGCGGAGGGCACGCTCACAGTGCATCTGCCCGTTCGGCGTCCTGATGTGCTCATCCCCGTCGTCGAGCTGACCCTCGTCGTGGACTGACTGTTGCGGGGCAGTGTCTCAAGACGCTGCCCCCGGTAGTTGAAGATTCTCCAGGGCCTGGCGCGCGGCACCGTGCAGGATCGCATCGGCGCCGGTCATGGCTGCTTCTATCCGCAGGTTCTGCGTGGCCAGGGGATGGCAGGCCTCGTACACGCGGCTGCGCACCGCCGCCAGGAACGGCTCTGAAGCGCTCATGCTTCCGGTCAGGAACACCGCGTGCGGGTTGAAGAAGTTCACGACGCCCGAAAGCGCCTGGCCGAGGTAGGTGCCCGCGGTGCGCACCAGTGTCGTCGCGACCGGATCGGCGTCGCGGGCGAGCGCCAGCACGTCGCCGACGGCGCGCACGTCGGTTCGGCCGAGGTCGTGCATCTGACGCACGAGACTCGCGCCGCTCGCGACGGTCTCCAGGCAGCCGGTGTTCCCGCAGGAGCAGGGGATGTCGCCACTGCCGTCGATACGGGTGTGCGTGATGTCGCCGGCTGCGGACGACGCGCCGCGGTGGACATGCCCGTCGACGATGATCCCGCTGCCGATGGCGGTGCCCGCTTTCACTGTGATGCTGTGCTTGGAGAGGCCGAACTGCGCACGGTGTTCGCCGAGCGCGGCGAGATTCGCATCGTTGTCGACCGTGACGGTGGCGCCGGTGAATCTGCCGCGAAGATGGTCTCCGACCCGGAATCCGGGCCACCCCGGCATTCTCGACGGCTGGTCGACCGCTCCGGTCTCGACGTTCACGGGACCGGGAAGGCTGACGCCGATAGCGCGGACGGGCGAGGTGTCGTGCTGGGTGAGCTCGTCGAACACGGTACAGACGATCGCGAGTGTCGGGGCGGGGCCTGCGGCGAGATCGACCTCGACGCTGCGCACCTCGAGCAGGGCGCCGCTGAGGTCGTGCTTTCCGATGCGAGCGTGTCGGCCGCCGAGATCCACGGTCAACACCGACCCGCCGTCGGATGCCGGTCGTAGAACTCGCGGTCGCCTACCGCCGCGAGACGTGCCGACGCCGTCTTCTTGGAGCAGTCCGGCGTCGATCAGAGACTGCACGCGCAGACCGACAGTGGAGGCGGCGATGCCCAGGCTGGATGCGAGCTCGCTGCGGGAGTGGGCATGTCCGCGCGTGACGAGGTCGAGGATCTGTCTGGTGTGCACGTCGTCCGGTGTGCGGGGCTGGGGGTGCGTCACGGGGTCTCCGGTCGTCGGGGGCGCGGACTGATGGTCGAGTGAGGTTTCACCCAGGTTACGAAGTATCACTGATCCGTAAACATCCGATGTCCAGCTTGCGGCGCGCGCCGGATCATGACACGGTAACTTTATACGAAATCCTACTAGGTTACTTCGATGGCCGAAATAACCTCTCTGAGTCCAAGGAGACATTCGATGAAGAAGATGCGCGTTGGCGCCGTGGCCGCAGTCACGGGTATCGCCGTTGCGATGACCGGCTGTGCCGGCACTGAAGGTTCGGCGAGCAATGGGGACGGCGACACGATCGTCGTCGACATGTGGTCTGGCAGCGAATCGGACACTGAGGCGCTGGAAGCGCAGATCGCAATCGCCCAGGAGCAGAATCCCGACATCGAGATCAAGCTGCAGACATCGCCGTGGAACGACTTCTTCACGAAGCTCACCACGAACATGGCCTCGGGCAACATGGCCTGCGTCACGGGCATGAGCGGCGCACAGCTCGGCGGATACACCGCCGGCTTCCGTGAGCTCTCCGACGAGGATCTGGAGACCGCCGGCATCGACAAGTCGGAGTTCACTCCCGGTTCGGACGGCATCCTCAGCTTCGGCGGCACGCTTTACGGCATGCCGTTCGACGTGTCAGCGATGCTCATGTTCTACAACCAGGACATGCTCGACGCCACGGGCGCCTCGACACCGGAGATCGGCTGGACGTTCGACGACTTCGAGCAGGTCGCCGCAGATGCCACGAAGGACGGCAAGCACGGCTTCGCGGTCGCCATGGGCGGCTATCAGTGGATGTCGCTCGCGATGTCGTACTCGGGCACGCAGCCTGCGTCCGAAGCCGGTGAGCTCGAGATCGACGCTCCGGCGTTCGTCGAGGCCGCAGAGTGGTACGCGAGCCTCACGGGCGACAAGAAGGTCGCAGCCCCGGTGGCATCCGCGTCGGACATGGGATGGGGTGAGAACCAGTACTCGGGCGGGAACGCCGCCATGGCAGTCGACGGCACGTGGAACGCCGTCAGCTATCTGCAGAACGACGCAGGCTTCGCTGCCGGCATGGCGCCGTTGCCTGCAGGCGCGAACGGCAGCACAAGCCCCGTTCTCGGCTCTGGCTACGGCATAGCGAAGGACTGTGAGAACCCAGAGGCCGCGCTGAAGGTCATGGGCTCGCTGCTCGGCACGGATGCGCAGGACTACATCGCGTCCTCCGGTCGCTCCTACCCGGCGCGCACCGAATCCCAGCCGCTGTACTTCGACTCGCTCGACGAGGAGTACCGCGACCAGGTGAAGTCAGTCTTCGAGGCCGCCTTCGAGAACACCGTCCCGCTGTACATGACGGACAACTGGGCGAAGCTCGAGAGCTACATCACTCCGAACCTCGTCAGCGTCTACAACGGCGATCTCGAGATGGGGCAGCTGCTGAGCGATGCGCAGTCCCAGTTCGGCAACTGAGTCAGGCCATCTGGATCCTGACGACCTGTAAGTAGGAAGAAACACGATGACGAGCACGACACGACGTCGGAACTCGCTCGCCAAGGTGGAGTCCCGCCAGGCGCTGGGGTTCGCAACCCCGGCCCTGGTGGGGCTCGCCCTGTTCACGATCGTCCCGGTGGGACTGTCGATCGTGATGAGCGTCTTCGACTGGCCTGCCTTCGGCGACCGGAACTTCAACGGAGCGGACAACTACGTCAAGCTGTTCACCGACAGCCCTGACTTCTGGCCGGCGCTGCGCAACTCCGCGATCTTCACGCTCTTGTACGTGCCGCTGAACATCGTGCTCTCGCTCGCTCTCGCGATCGGCCTCGGTCCGCGCATCCGCGGCCGTGGTGCATTGCGCGTGCTGTTCTTCATCCCCGTCGTCACGCCCATGGTCGCCAACGTCCTGGTGTGGAAGATGATCCTGCAGCCCCAGGGGCTGGTCAACGGGGTCTCCACGAGCGTCTTCGGCATCGAACTGCCCAACTTCCTCGCCGACCCTTCGTGGGCCATGGTCATGGTCGTCGCTATGAGCGTGTGGCAAGGACTCGGCTACAACATGCTGATCTTCTCGGCTGCCCTCGAGCAGCTACCCGACAGCGTCCTCGAAGCTGCAGCCATCGACGGGGCGCAGGGCCTCCGGCGGATCTGGAGCATCCTCATCCCGATGATCTCCCCGTCCATCTTCTTCGCCGCCGTCATGACCATGATCAGCGCGTTGCAGGTGTTCGCGCAGCCCCAGCTGTTGACGGGCGGTGGCCCTGGCAATGCCACCAAGCCACTCGTGATGTACATCTGGGAGCAGGGCTTCACCTTCGGCGATCTCGGACTCGCGGCCGCCGCGGCCTGGATTCTGTTCGCGATCATCATCGTGATCACCGGCATCCAGTTCGCCGCACAGAAGAAGTGGGTGCACTATGAGCACTGAGATCCTTTCGCAGCCTTCCGCCGTCGCCCCTGAGTCGGCTGTCACGCAGCGTTCGAGAGGTCGACGCTCTGCGCCGGTCGCGCCGAACTCTCGAGGCGCAGGGAGCACACCGGCAGCCAGGGTGCGACTCGTTCTCGCGCACGTCGGCATCTACATCGCGGCTCTCATCTTCGTCTCGCCGCTCGTCTACGCGTTCTTCTCGGCGCTCAAGCCGAATTCCGAGATGTTCTCCATGCCGCCGACTCTCATCGGATCGGAGATCCGGTGGAGCAACTTCGTGGACGTGTTCAACTACGGGCCGTTCCTCACGTACATCGGCAACTCGTTCCTCGTCGCGATCCTCGGGACCGCGGTGACGATCATCGTGTCCACCATGGCCGGCTACGCCTTCGGACGCCTGCGTTGGAAGGGACGCGACGCAGTCTTCATCCTGTTCCTCGCGACCATGATGGTGCCTGCCGAGGTGCTCGTCATCCCGATGTTCCAGGTCATGCAGTGGTTCGACTGGGTGAACACGTACCAGGCGCTCGTCCTGCCGTTCGCCTTCGGCGCCTTCGGCACGTTCCTGATGCGGCAGTTCTTCCGCGGCATCCCGTACGAGCTCGAGGAAGCGGCCCGCATCGACGGCGCAGGCCCCATCCGTACGTTCCTGCAGATCATCATCCCGCTCGCGAAGTCGTCGATCGCTGTGCTCACCGTATTCAGCTTCCTCTCGTTCTGGAACAGCTACCTGTGGCCGCTCATCGTCACGGTGGACTACGACGCCCTGGGCACACTGCCGGTCGGACTCGCGAGCTTCTCCGGTCTCACCGGCACCCGCTGGGATCTGCAGATGGCTGCGGCGATCATCTCGATGATCCCCACGACGGTCCTGATCATCGCGTTGCAGAAGCACCTGGTCAAAGGCATCGCCATGGCCGGGCTCGGGGGGCGCTGAGTTCGACCATGACCAAGGAACAGGGAACCACCATGCCCGTTGCACGCACCCCATCCGAGGGCGCGGCCGTACTCGGCCTCGACATCGGGGGGACGAAGATCGCAGCGCTGCTGATCGACGACCACGGCGCCATCGTCGCGCGCGGCGTCGTGCCGGCTCCAGCCCAGCAGGGGGGAATCGCGATGGCGGACGTCGCGGCCTCCCTTGCGATGCAGCTCTCCGACGAAGCCGGGCTCACGATCCGTGCTGTCGGTGTCGGAGCAGCGGGAGTCATCGACCACGAAAGCGGAACGGTCAGGGCGGCCTCCGAGATGTTCGTCGATTGGGCGGGTTTCCCCCTCGGCCCGGAGCTGACCGCTCGGCTCGACGTCCCCGTCCGCGTCGAGAACGATGTCAACGCGTTCCTGCTGGGTGAACTGGATCATGGATCGGCCTCCGGAACGGACGTTCTCGGTGTCATGCTGGGAACCGGTGTCGGAGGTGCTCTCGTCCTCGACGGTCAACTCCGCCATGGACCGCATGGCGCTGCAGGGGAGATCGGACATACCCCGGGATACAGCGATCTGCGGTGCACCTGCGGTCAGGTCGGACATCTCGAGACACTGGCTTCCGGAACATCCATCAACCTGCGCTACGCGGAGCGTGCGGGTGAGCCGGAACTGTCTGCCAGAGAGGTCGCCGATCGCGCCAGAGCCGGCGATCGGATCGCCGCCGCCGTGTTCGCGGACGCAGGGCGCGCCCTCGCCCTCGCCTGCGTGAGCGCAGCCGGCATCCTCGACCTGGATACAGCAGTGGTCGGCGGCGGCGTGGTACATGCCTGGGATCTGCTGCAGCCCGCCATCGATGCGACGCTCGCCACCGACTCACCCGTCTCAGGGGTCGCCATGACGATAGAACGAGCGACGCTGGGCGCGGATGCGGTCGCCCTCGGCGCGGCCGCCGCCGCGCGTCGCGCATTCTTCAACGCCCAAGGGCACACCACACGAACACCTGTCCTCGAAGGAGAAGCGGCGTGAACGCACGACCGGACGCACACCAGATCTGGATGGGGCCGCTGAGCCCCATCGCTGAAGGCGGGCTCGCCCGGCCCCGCATCGGCATCGGCGGCATCTCCATCGAATCGAGCACATTCTCACCGCATGTTTCGGGAGACGAGGCGTTCACCGTCCGCACCGGAGCCGAACTGCGCGCGTACTACCCGTTCCTCGACGCAGGGCGGGAACTCGCCGATGCCGCGGAGTGGGTGCCGCTCGTGCATGGCCGGTCTCTTCCCGGCGGCGCGGTCGACCCCGGCACGTACCGGCGGATGAAGGACGCCATCGTCGCGGGTATCCGTGAACAGGGGCCGTTCGACGGCTTCTTCTTCGACATCCACGGCGCCATGAGTGTCATCGGAATGGTGGATGCTGAAGGCGATCTCGCCCGTGCCGTGCGCAACGCACTGGGACCAGACACCCTGATCTCCACGTCGATGGATCTGCATGGTAACGTCTCTGAAGCGCTCCGCGACGAAGTCGATCTCCTCACGTGCTACCGGATGGCGCCGCACGAGGACTGGCTGAACACCAAAGAACGCGCGGTCCACAGCCTTCTCGCGCGCCTACGCGGTGCGGACGGCGGCGATCCGCTGCGCCGTCGCCCGCTGAAGGCGTGGGTACCGGTGCCGGTCCTTCTCCCCGGCGAGAAGACCAGTACGCGCCTGGAGCCGGCGCGCGGCATCTATGCGCAACTGCCAGAGATCGAGAAGCTCGACGGCGTGGTGGATGCATCGGTGTGGATCGGCTACGCATGGGCGGATGAGCCCCGGTGCCAAGCCTATGTGGTGGTCACCGGCGACGACCGGGAGGTCATCACCCGCGAATCCGAGCGTGTGGCGCGGATGTTCTGGGATGCGCGAGAGGACTTCGTGTTCGTGGCGGAGACCGCCACGTTGGACGGCGCGCTGGCCAAGGCACTCAGTGCCGACGCCGCGCGTCCGTATGTGATCTCGGATTCCGGAGACAATCCGACCGCCGGCGGAGCAGGGGATGTGACCTGGACGCTCGGCGAGCTTCTCGAGCGGACGGAGCTCGTCGACGGCACGCGCATGACGCTCGTGGCATCCATCTTCGACAGCGAGGCCGTCGCTGCCGCCGTCCAGGCCGGCGTGGGGGAGACCGTCACTCTCACAGCCGGCGCACGCGTCGATGACGGGCCGCGCGGCCCTCTGCAGATCACCGGCCAGATCTTCTCGATCACCGACGGCGATCTTGATGCCGGCACCCAGGTGGTCATCGCCGTCGGCGGGCTCCACACGATCATCACCCAGCGACGCAAGCCGTTCCATCGCCTCGATGATTTCCGCATGCTCGGTCTCGACCCCGAGAACGCCGACATCGTCGTCGTGAAGATCGGCTACCTCGAGCCGGAGCTGTACGACCTGGCGGCGGATTGGACGCTGGCGCTCACGCCCGGCGGCGTCGACCAGGACCTTCTGCGGCTCGGACACCGCCACCTCGCCGCCGGCGTCTACCCGTTCGACCCCGCCGGAAGTCCGGCGCTCACAGCGGTCGTCGGCCGTCGTGGAGAGGAGTCACACGCATGCTGAACTTCGAGAAGCGCACCGGACCGGACCTCGGTTCCGCGGCGCCGACATACCCGAGCAACGCTGTGCCCGAGTGGTTCCGCGATGCGAAACTCGGCTTCTTCGTGCACTGGGGTCTGTACTCCGTGCCCGCATGGGCAGTGGCTCATCCGGAGGGCGGCGTCCCGACCGAGGACTCCTATGCATGGCACCAGTACGCGGAGTGGTACGGCAACACGGTGCGGATCACCGGGAGCCCGACGTGGCAGCGGCATCAGGAGCTCTACGGGCCGGGTCGCTCGTACGAGGACCTCGCCGACCTCTGGGATGCGTCGGCTTTCGATGCGGATGCGTTCGTCGGCGAGCTGATCGGTGCAGGAGCCAAGTACATCGTCCCCACGACCAAACACCACGAGGGGTTCTGCCTCTGGGACACGCAGACGACAGGCTTCAACTCCGCCGCGCGTGGCCCGCGTCGCGACTTGATCTCCGAGTTCCACGATGCCGCGCGGCGGGCCGGCGCGCGTTTCGGGGTGTACTACTCCGGCGCGCTGGACTGGCACGTGAGCGACTTCCCACCGATCGAGTCCGACACCGATCTGTTCCGATTCCGGCGCAACGATGACGCATTCGCTCGGTATTCGGCTGCGCAGCTGGACGAGCTCATCCAGCGCTTCGCCCCTGACGTGCTGTGGAACGACATCGAGTGGCCGGACGGCGGCAAGGGACGCGATGATCACGCCGTGGCAGCACTGCTGTCGCGCTACTTCGACGCGAAGCCCGATGGCGTCGTCAACGATCGCTGGGGAGTTCCGTACCACGGGTACCTCACCCGTGAATACACCCACGTGGACGAGATCCTGCCTGAGCCGTGGGAGTCCACGCGCGGCCTCGGCTACTCATTCGGCTTCAACCAGGCCGAAGACGACAGCCACACGCTCTCCGGTCCCGAACTCATCCGGATGCTGGTCGACGTCGTCTCCAAGAACGGAAACCTCCTAATCAACGTCGGACCCGCTGCCGACGGCTCGATCCCCGAGCTGCAACGGGCCACGATGCGCGAGCTCGGCGCATGGCTGAGCGTCAACGGCGAAGCCGTCTACGGCACCCGCCCGTGGATCCGCTTCGGCGAGGAGGTCGGCGCTCCGCGTCGTTATACGCAGTCGGATGCCGGCGTGCATGTGCATGCTCTGGATCCGGGCGTCGGCGAACTGGCATTGCCGGCCGAGTTGGCAAGCGCTGGCGATGCCCGTTGGGCGGACGGCGCTACTGTCGACGTGAGCGCCCGCCAGGACGGCACCTCGATCGTGGCGATCCCTGACGCGCTGCGCGCACAGCCGGTGGCGGTGTTCACGGTTCCGCGCCCATGATCGCCGTCGAGATCGCCGTTCAGGACGCCTCGGGCGCGCGGACGGCGTTCGAGAACGGCGCTGACCGCGTCGAGCTGTGTCAGGCGCTTGCCGAGACAGGCGGTCTGACGCCGTCGTCCGGCACGATAGACGCGGTGTGCGAGGCGGCGGGCGACGGAACCCGTGTCGCCGTCCTCGTGCGCCCTCGTCCGGGTGGATTCGTGTACGCCGCGGAGGAGATCGCCCTTGTCAGCGCCGACATCCGTGACTGCGTCCGCCGTGGTGCGGGCGGCATCGTCGTCGGCGCTCTCCTTCCCGACGGAGGTGTCGATCGCGACGCGCTGCGCCGATGGAAGGATGCCGCCGGCGATGCCGAGTTCGTCTTCCACCGTGCGATCGACACGCTCGCCGATCCCGCTGCGATCCTCGATGAGCTCGCGGTGCTCGGTGTGGATCGCATATTGACCTCTGGCGGTGCCGCGCGCAGCATCGACGGAATCGATGTGCTTGCAGCGCTTGCTCGGCAGTCGGCGGGGCGGCTGCAGATCATGGCCGGCGGCGGTGTGCGCATCGAGGACATTCCAGAACTGGTGGGAGCCGGCGTCGACGCCGTGCACCTCTCCGCGCGCAGTCGGTCGGCGAACACGGCACCGAGCGGACCCGGCGGCGGTGACACCGGCTTCGACGTCACTGATTCTTCGCTCGTGGCCGCCGCGACGCACGCTGTCAGGGGCGGGTGAGCTCCTCCAGCACCTCGATCACGTGTCGGTAGGGTTTGCCGGTCGCCCGAGTCATGCCGATCTCGCAGGTCCGGTTCGCCGACACGAATGCGTCGAAGCCGTCGCGCTCGGCATCTGCAGCCGACACCTCGGCGGATTCGACGGCCGTGGCGCTCTCGGACAGCTCCGGGTGCAGCATCCCTCGGTCGCCGGCGAAGGCGCAGCATCCCCAACCCTCCGGGACATAGACCTCTGCTGCCACAGCTGAGGCGAGCGCCGTGAGCGCGCCGGTCGCCCCGAGCGCTGTCGTGGAGCACGTGGGGTGCACCGCGATCGAGTCCAGTTTCGAGGTCACCGTGAGGCGGGGCAGCACCTCCCGGGCGACATAGGTGGTGGCATCCTCGATGCGGAGCCCGGCGTACTCCGGGTACTCGGCCACCGACTTCGACAGCATCACGTGCAGTCCCTCGGTGCAGGAGGCCGCGTCGCACACCACCGGCAGCTCCCCACCGCGACTTGCTTCCCAGAGCGATGCGAGCACACGTCGGGTCATCCGGTCGTAACCGGACAGATGTCCCTTCGACTTCCACGGCGTACCGCAGCACAGTCCACCTGCGTCTTCCGGGATGACGACAGGGATGCCGGCACGATCCAGCAGGGTACCCAGTGCTTCACGCGATCCGTGACCGTCGCCCTCCGGACCGAACATCGTGCCGATGCATGCGCCGAAGAACACAGCTTGCGCGTCGGCAGGCGTCGTGGGCCGCGGCGCCTTCGTGCCGCCGCGGGGGAGCCCGGCGTCGTAGAGCGGCATCGTGTCCGCGCCGAGTACGGCGCGGCCCAGCTGGGTGACACCCGTGACGAGAGGGGCGGGCAGCGCATCCGCGACAGTCAGCGCCATCCCGCCGATGCGGGTCACCGCACTCCATCCCCTCGCCGCAGCATCCCAGATGCCGTCCTCGATCTTCGAAGCCTCCTCGGCGCGCAGTCGGCGCACCAGATCGCCGGTGTTGATGTCGACGGGGCACGCGACGCCGCACATTCCGTCGACGGCGCAGGTCTGCACACCCTCATAGTCGTAGTCGGCGCGCAGTTCGTTCAGCAGCTCGGTGTCGCCCTGCTCCTCCGCCCACGCCATGTCACGACGCAGGACGATGCGCTGACGCGGCGTGAGCGTGATGTCCTTGCTGGGGCAGGTCGGCTCGCAGTAGCCGCATTCCACACAGCGGTCCACCTCGCTCTCGACGGTCGGCACGCGCTTGAGATCCTGCAGATACGACTCGGCATCATCGGAGAGCACTACGCCCGGATTCAGGATGCCGTCCGGGTCGATCAGACGTTTGATGTCCCACATGATGTCGGTGAGGAAATCGCCGTACTGACGTCTGACGAACGGCGCCATGATCCGCCCCGTGCCGTGTTCGGCTTTGAGCGATCCGCCCTGTGCCAGCACGAGATCGACGAGATCCGCGGTGAAGAGGCGGTATCGCGCGACGCTCGCGGGATCGTCGAAACGCTCATTGAGCAGGAAGTGGACGTTGCCGTCCTTGGCGTGGCCGAAGATCACCGAGCCTTCATAGTCATGCTTCGCGAACAGTGCGATGAGCTGCTCGCACGTGGTGAGCAGCCGGTCCACCGGGACCACGATGTCTTCGAGCAGCGCAGTGGTGCCGGAAGGGCGAGCACCGGCCACCGCCGTGTAGAGGCCCTTGCGCACCGTCCACAGCGACGCCCGCTCGCCGGCATCGGTCGTGAGGGTCGGCGGGGCGGCAAGCGGTAGGGTTGCGAACTCCCCGATGGCGCCATCGCTTGCCGTCGCGAACTCCTCGGCGCTGGATGCGTGCACCTCGACGAGCAGAGCAGCGTGGTCGTGCACATCGATCCCTGCGATCGCAGTCGGCACGTCGCTGAGTCCCTGCGCGACGCGGAGAGATGCCGCATCCATCAGCTCGATCGTCGCGAGGCCCTGGGCCACGAGGCCAGGCAGCGCCGCCATGGCGTCGGCGAGGGTCTCGAACACGAGCAGTCCCGTCGCGATCTGCGGGCGGATCTCGATAGTGCGGAAACGGGCTTCGGCGACGAACGCCAGGGTCCCCTCGGAGCCGATCACCAGGTGCTCGAGAATGCGCACGGGGTCGTCGAAGTCGAGAAGGGCGTTGAGCCCATATCCCATCGTGTTCTTCATCGAGAACTGTCGTCGGATGAATGCCGCATCGTCGGGGGAGCCGAGCAGACGCTCGCGAAGCGCGCGCAGACCGTCGGCGATGTCCGGTTCCGCAGCCTGCAGCTGTGACAGCGCATCTGGTGCGCCGGTGTCGAGGATCGTGCCGCTCGGCAGCACCAGGAGCAGCGACTCGATGGTCTGATACGAGTTCTCTGTCACGCCGCACGCCATACCGCTGGAGTTGTTCGCGATCACACCGCCGATCGTGCATGCGATCTCGCTCGCCGGGTCAGGTCCGAGCTTGCGCCGGTACCGGGCGAGCCGGGTGTTGACCTGGCGGACGGTCGCTCCTGGACCGAGGCGAACCGAGCGCCCGTCGTCTTCGATGCGGACGTCGCGGAAGTGACTGCGGGTGTCCACCAGGATGTCGCCGGAGACGGCCTGGCCGGACAGACTCGTGCCCCCGGATCGGAACGTCAGCGTGCGGCCGGCAGCGCGCACCGCGGCGAAAGCATCGGCCACACCGGTGGCATCAGCGGGTGTCAGAACGGCATCCGGGATGAGCAGATAGTGCGATGCATCGTGAGCGCGCGCAAAGCGGTCGATCGAGCGGGAACTGAGCGTGGTGGTCGTGCCCAGCAGTGCAGTGTCCAGCGGATGCGCGAGTGTCGTCGACACGAGGCTCCTAATATTGTCTGACAAGAATACTGGAGAGTATAGTCTCGTTTAGGCTGGATGACATGACCCTCGAGGATCGTTCACTCGGTGTCGTCGGCATCGTCGACGCCGTCACCCGCCGACTGCGTGCGCGGATCCTTGCAGGGGAGATCGCCGGACACACGGCGCTCACCGAGGCGAAGGTGTCGGACCTGTTCGGCGTGGCCAGGCCGAGCGCGAAAGCCGCCATCGAGCAGCTCGTCGCCTCCGGATTGCTCATTCGCACTGCGCACCGCAGCGCGCGCGTCGTTGCGATCGACGCGGAGATGGTGCGCGATGTCTACCGCACCCGCACGAGACTGGAGAGCGCTGCTCTGCGGGAACTCGCTGCGGTGAGGACGGTGCCGGCGGGTGCCGCCGACGCCAATGCGGAGATGCTGCGGATGCCGGCGGGGCCGAGCCCGGAGACGGTAGATCCCGACCTTCGCTTCCACACCGCGCTGATCGACGGCATCGCCAGCGAGCGCACCTCACGCATGTACCGCAGCGTGCTCGACGAAGTGCGCCTGTGCATGGCGCAGGTGCAGGGCAGGCGACTTCTCGACGCCGAGGTCATCGCCGGGCAACACGCCGAGATTCTGGATGCTGTCGCCATCGGTGACGGCGATCGAGCGGCCGAGCTGCTGGCCGCACACCTACGTTCGGCCGAAGAACGCCTCGTGGAGGCAGCGGGGGAGTAGGACTACTCGGTTTCCGTGTCAGCATCCTCCACCTGGATCGGAGCGTCGGCCGGGTCCGCCCAGACCGGAGCAGGCAGCAGCGTGTCGGTGGCGCCGCCCTGGATCGCGCGCAGGGCATCCGCGATCTCATCGGCGTTCTCCGGCACTGCCAGGCCGCAGGTGTTCAGTTCCGACGCGAACTTCAGAGTGAGCCGGATCTTGCCGGCCTCGATAGCCTCGGCGGTGGTGCCGGTGCGCTTCTCGCTGCCGGTCTGGATGTCCGACACCTCGTCGCAGACGTGATAGACCGCACCGCCATCGACCCATACGACCTCATCCTGCCCGAGCAGCTGGATGACGGTCGACTGGTCGGCGGTGTACTTCTCGACCGACGGCGGGTTGTAGTCGATGCCGAGCGCGACAGCCGCGACGGCGAGGACGACGCCGATGATCCCGGCCGTGGTCTTCTGGCCTTTATCCATGTCCTTGTTCAGGAAAATGAGGATGATCAACGGCAGGAACGCGACGACGGCGATGATGGCGCCGAGCTGATTCTGCACGAAGAACCGCACAGTGTCCGACTTCTTCGCGGGGTCGAGGCGGTTCGCCTTCTTCCAGAGGAATGAACCGATGATCGACAGTGCCGCGATCACGACGAGTGCGACGATGAGCGTGATGAACGCCCACTGCGGGAACTGCGCCGTGACGTTCTGCTCCTCCAGAAGACCGGTGTCGGGGTTGCGGACGAGTCCGCCGTCCTCGCCGACGAACTCCCGCTGACGAAGAAGCCAGAAGATCGCCACGGCCTCGGCCGCGATGGCGACGAACCACAGTACGGCGGCGATCCACCGCAGCGTCGTGGCCTTCTTCTTCGACTCGAGTGTCGGCTTCCACTCCGATGCGGCTGTGCCGTCAGCATCTGTCGCCGATGATTCGACGGCCTTCTCATTGCGCTCAGCCACGGTGAGTCCCTTCTGTCTGTGAACGCCCTGAGCATATCGGTCGCGGTGAGGCGTCGCTACGCTGGAGGCATGACATCTGATGCTGACGACGCTCTCACCTGGGAGGGCGATGACGATCGGCCGACGCAGAAACCCGCGCCAGAACCCGAGAAGAAGGCAGCGCTGCCGCGGGGCTGGAAAGCAGTGGGCAGACGCAGCGAGACCGTGGGGCGGATCGAAGAAGACGGCACAGTCAGCGATCCGGCCGAGCGCCCGCCGCTCAGCACGCCGATGCTGCTGCTGATCGGCATCGTCGGTGGCATCTACCTGCTGTACACCGTCGGCTGGATTGTCGGTGGGCTCACGCTGCATGGCAGCGCGATGTTCCTCATACCCGACGTGATGTACCAGATCGCCCTGTGGGCCGCCGTACTCGCTCCCGTGCTCTGGTTCGGCGCGGTGTGGATACTCACCAGAAGTTCGGCATCCTGGGTGCGCGTAGCCGGGCTCCTCGGCGGTGTGCTTCTGCTCGTGCCGTGGCCGTTCGTGATGACCGGGGCGGTGGGCGCATGACCGAGAACGTCGTTTCCTCGAGGCAGCCCCTCGGCCGGTGGAAGAGTGTCATCGTCGGCGTCGCGGGGCTGTTCTACGCCTATGCGGTCTGGAATGCCCTGGCCTACGTGTTCACCGTGGCACCCGTCGGGATCAACGCATACGGGTGGTTCATACTGATCTTCTCCGTGCTGTTCCCGATCCTGGTGTTCGTCGTTGTGTACGCGCTCGGCCGGCGCCGTACCGCAGGCGAACTCACGATCGCCATGATCGCCGGGCTGGCACTGGTCGCTGTGTTCTGGATGAACGTGGCTGCACTCAGCATGCTCACCACCTCGTTCCTCTCGCCCTGACCACCCGGCGTCACACGGCACGGGACGGTGTGCGCGCTCGGGTAAGGTTGACACGATCGCGCCCCGACGGTGTGCGGCGCATCGATCCCCACCCGCGCGTACTCACGCTCACCCCGAAGGATCCTCTGTGCCGAAGACAACCGCGCCGAAGCCCGTCGTGCTCATTGCCGAAGTTCTCTCGCCCGCCACGATCGAGGCGCTCGGGCCCGACTTCGACGTCCGTCAGGTCGACGGTACGGATCGCGCGGCGCTCTTCTCGTCGCTCGCGGACGCTGATGCCGTGCTCGTGCGCTCTGCGACGAAGATCGACGCGGAGGCACTGAGCCACGCGCCGAAGCTCAAGGTCGTCGCACGTGCCGGTGTCGGACTCGACAACGTCGACATCCAGGCATCCACCAAGGCCGGCGTCATGGTCGTGAACGCGCCGACCTCGAACATCATCTCCGCTGCCGAGCTCACCTGCGGCCACGTCCTCAGCCTCGCCCGTCACGTGCCCGCCGCACATGCTTCGCTCGCGGCCGGCCAGTGGAAGCGCAGCGCCTACACGGGCACCGAACTCTTCGAGAAGACTCTCGGTATCGTCGGCCTCGGTCGGATCGGTGCGCTGGTCGCCGCCCGTATGCAGGGCTTCGGTATGAGGGTCGTCGCCTTCGATCCCTACATCACGAGCGCACGCGCCCAGCAGCTCGGCGTCGAGCTGCGCACGCTCGACGAGCTCGTCGCCGAGGTGGACTTCCTCACGATCCACATGCCGAAGACACCGGAGACCACCGGAATGATCGGCGCCGAGCAGTTCAAGGCCATGAAGAAGTCCGCCTACGTCATCAACGTCGCCCGGGGCGGCCTGATCGACGAGACTGCGCTGCGCGAAGCGCTGGTGGCCGGCGAGATCGCAGGCGCGG
Organism: Microbacterium sp. AK031; assembly: GCF_024807145.1. Classification (GTDB taxonomy): domain Bacteria; phylum Actinomycetota; class Actinomycetes; order Actinomycetales; family Microbacteriaceae; genus Microbacterium. The sequence goes on from NZ_JANUCA010000001.1 coordinate 661,150, forward strand.
GCCTCGACGTCTTCACCTCTGAGCCGCCGGCTGAGGGGAGCTCAGCGCGTGAGTTGCTGGATCTGCCCAACGTCATCGTCACCCCGCACCTGGGGGCGTCCACCGACGAGGCGCAGGAGAAGGCCGGCGTCTCGGTGGCTCGCTCTGTCAAGCTCGCGCTCGAGGGCGACCTGGTTCCGGATGCGGTCAATGTCGCAGGCGGCGTGATCGATCCTTTCGTACGCCCCGGCATCGCCCTCGTGGAGAAGCTCGGCCAGGTCTTCAGCGGCCTGACCACCTCGGCCCTGACGAGCCTCGACATCGAGGTCCGCGGCGAACTCGCCGACTACGACGTCAGCGTCTATCGTCTGGCTGCCCTCAAGGGCGTGCTGTCCAACGTCGTCAGCGAGAACGTCTCGTACGTGAACGCACCGCTCTTCGCCGAGCAGCGCGGCATCGAGGCGCGCCTGATCGTCGAGAAGGAAAGCCCTGAGTACCGCAATCTGACGACGCTGCGCGGCGCTCTCGCCGACGGCACCGTGCTGACGGTCGCAGGCACGCTTGCCGGCACGCGGTTGGTGCAGAAGATCGTGGGCATCAACGGGCACGACATAGAGGTGCCGATCGAGACGCATCACATCGTGATGCAGTACACCGATCGCCCCGGGATCGTCGCGGTCTACGGGCAGAAGTTCGGCGAAGCCGGCATCAATATCGCCGGTATGCAGGTCGCGCGCCGTGAAGCCGGTGGCCAGGCGCTCACCGTACTCACGGTCGACTCGCGCGTGCCGGAGGATCTGCTGGCAGAGGTGGGCGAAGCCATCGACGCGAAGGTGATCCGCTCGATCGAGATCACCGAGGTCTGATCGTCTGAGGCAGGTGTCGGCATGATCGAGCCGTCCTTCACCAGTCTCGCGTTCGGTGAAGGAAGAGACGCTACGAGGTCGCTCTCACGACGAGTTCTACGAGCGCACTCAGTTCTCGGTCGCGCGGGACGAGTCGATCGGGTCCGTTCACGTCCAGCGAGTTGTTGAAGTAGAGCCCGTCCCCGACGAGCAGCACGAGGTCAAGCGAGGCCTGATCGCGCACCTGAGGGCGGATCGCATCAGCCCAGCTGCTGCGCGTCTCACGCAGCGCATCTCCGGCGGCGCTCGAGCCGCCCTGTGCGAGACGTGAGACGGCGATGAGTGCGCGGTCGAGTGGGGCGTTCTCCATCACGGATGTGCGCACGTAGTACGCGACGGGTCCGTCTGGGGCGCGGCTCATATCTGCGAGGTCCTCGTCGACGAGGTGCTTCAATCGCTCGATCATGCCGGCTGTGAGGTCGTCTTTGGAGGCGAAGTGGTAGAGCAATCCGCCCTTCGAGACATCCGCAGTCTTCGCCGTCGCATCCAGGGTCGCGGTGCGCTCGCCCGAGGAGATCAGGATCTCCTCGAAGGCGTCGAGCACGCGCTCTCGAGCGAGGGGAGGTCTGGCCATGTCTGTTACTATACCATCTGGACGGTTTACTATCGGAAGAGGATGCGATGACCCAGATCGGGGTCGAGACGAGCGGGATCAATGCGCCACGTGCGGGCGTGCGGGCGTGGCTGGCGCTCGTCGTGCTCATGCTGCCGGTGCTGCTCGTCTCTGTCGACAACACGGTGCTGAGCTTCGCGCTACCCGAGATCGCGATCGCCCTCGCCCCGTCCGGCGCGGAGCAGCTGTGGATCATCGACGCCTATCCGCTGGTGCTGGCCGGGCTCCTCGTCACCATGGGCACACTGGGCGACAGATTCGGCCGCCGTCGGATGCTGCTGATCGGCTCGACCGGGTTCGCTGCGGTGTCCGTGCTCGCTGCATTCGCGCCCACCGCGGCGCTTCTGATCGTCGCGCGTGCACTGCTGGGATTCTTCGGTGCGATGCTGATGCCGTCGACGCTGTCGCTGCTGCGCTCGATCTTCCAGAACCGTGACCAGCGGCGGATGGCGATCGCCGTATGGGCGTCGGCGTTCTCCGCAGGCTCGGCGCTGGGCCCTATCGTCGGAGGATTCCTTCTGGAGCACTTCGCCTGGGGATCGGTGTTCCTCATCGCCGTGCCGGTGCTGATCCCTCTGCTGATCTCGGCACCGCTGCTGGTTCCGGAGAGCCGCGATCCGGCACCGGGGAAGATCGATTCGATCAGCATCGCGCTGTCGATGGCGACCATGATCCCGGTGGTCTACGCGATCAAGGCAGTGGCTGTCGACGGCATCAGCGTCTCTGCCGTGTTCTGGGCGCTGCTGGGGATCGCGATGGGCTGGCTGTTCGTGCGCCGCCAGCTGCGCGCGAAGACGCCGATGCTCGACATGGCGCTGTTCCGCCGTGGATCGTTCTCCGGCGCAATCCTGGTGAATCTGCTCAGTGTGGTGGCGCTCGTCGGATTCCTGTACTTCGTGCCACAGCACCTGCAGCTGATTCTCGGGCTCTCGCCGATGGTGGCGGGGCTGGCGCTGGTGCCGGGCATGGTCGCCGTGATCGTCGCAGGTCTGAGCGTCGTTCCCATCTCGCGCCGCGTCCACCCCCACATCCTCGTTCCGTCAGCACTGGCGTTCTCGGTCGTCGGGTACCTGCTCGTCGCGTTCACGACCGTGGGCCACGGCGCTCTTCCGCTGATCCTCGCCTTCGTCGTGCTCGGCATCGGCATCGGGGCAGCGGAGACCATCTCGAACGAGCTGATCCTCTCCAGCGCGCCCGCTGCTAAGGCGGGAGCGGCGAGCGCGGTCTCGGAGACCGCGTACGAGCTCGGCGCGGTTCTGGGGACGGCAGTGCTCGGCGGCATCATCACCGCCTTCTACCGCTCTGCGCTCGTGGTTCCGGAGGGAGTTCCCGCCGACTTTGCACTGGCTGCGCGGGAGACGCTCGCCGGCGCGTACACGGCACTCCAGGATCTCCCAGGGCCGCTGGGATCCGCGCTGTGGGAGGCCGCCGCATCCGCATTCGATTCCGGCGTGATGGTGACCTCCGTGATCGGCGCCGTTCTCGTGATGGCGGCCGGCACGATCGCCGCTGTCACACTGCGCACGAAGGCTTCGCGCTGACCAGTACGCTGGACGATACGTGCCCGAGCGCTCTCGCGCCCAGGGCGATCCCGGTGCAAGGAGTATCATGTCGCGTGTCGTGAAGCTGGCCGTCGTCCCCGGTGACGGTATCGGTCCCGAGGTCGTCGCGGAGGCGGAGAAGGCGCTCGACGCCGTCACCGCCGACAGCGAAGTCACCTTCGAGAAGACGCACTTCTCGCTCGGTGCCGCACGATACCTCGAGACAGGCGACACGCTGACCGACGAGGACCTTGCTGCGATCAGCGCGAACGACGCCATCATCCTGGGCGCTGTCGGAGGAACGCCGGGAGACCCCCGGTTGAAGGACGCGAACATCGAGCGCGGACTGCTGCTGAAGCTGCGGTTCACCTTCGATCACTACGTCAACCTGCGTCCTTCTAAGCTCTACGCAGGCGCGCCGGGGCCGCTCGCCGCGCCCGGCGACGTGGACTTCGTGGTCGTTCGCGAGGGCACTGAGGGACCTTACGTGGGCAATGGCGGCGCCATCCGAGTCGGAACGCCGCATGAGATCGCCAACGAGACCAGCGTGAACACCGCCTACGGCATCGAGCGCGTGGTTCGCTATGCGTTCGAGTTGGCTGGACGGCGACGGCAGAAGCTCACCCTCGTGCACAAGACGAACGTGCTCGTGCACTCCGGCGGCATGTGGCAGCGCATCGTCGACGAGGTGGCGCAGGAGCACCCGGATGTGGCCGTAGACTATCTGCACGTCGACGCAGCCACGATCTTCCTGGTCACGAACCCTTCCCGCTTCGACGTGATCGTCACCGACAACCTCTTCGGTGACATCCTCACGGATCTGGCAGGCGCCGTCACCGGTGGCATCGGCCTCGCCGCATCGGGCAACATCAACCCCGACGGCACGTTCCCCTCGATGTTCGAGCCCGTTCATGGTTCGGCGCCCGACATCGCAGGCCAGCAGAAGGCCGACCCCACGGCCGCGATCCTCTCCGTCGCACTGCTGCTCGATCACCTCGGGCTCACGCAGGAATCCGATCGCCTCACTCGCGCGATCGCAGCGGACATCGCGGAACGGGCCGGCTCTCGAACCACCAGCCAGACGGGCGACGCGATCATCGCACGGCTCCCGGCGTAGTCTGAGGACACGCGAACGCCGCCCGCAACGAACGCAGGATGTGACATGACAACGACCGAGACCGAACTCGCTCCTCTCGAGTTCTCCGTGACCAAGAACCTCACTGCGCGCTCCACGGCGCAGCGCGACGAAGCCCTGACGAATCCGGGTTTCGGCACGATCTTCACCGACCACATGGTCGACATCTGCTGGTCGGCTCGCGGAGGATGGCATCGCCCGCGCGTGCAGCCCTATGGTCCGATCTCACTCGACCCCGCCGCCGCGGTTCTGCACTACGGTCAGGAGATCTTCGAGGGCATCAAGGCGTACCGACACGCTGACGGCTCGATCCACACTTTCCGCCCCGACCAGAATGCGGCGCGTCTGCAGCGCAGCGCCCGGCGCATGGCGCTCCCGGAACTGCCCGCCGACTACTTCATCCAGTCGCTCCGCGAGCTCGTCGCGGTCGATGGAGAGTGGGTGCCGTCGGGGGAGGACCAGAGCCTCTACCTGCGTCCGTTCATGTTCGCGAAGGAGGCGTTCCTCGGCGTGCGCCCAGCCCAGAAGGTCGCGTACTACGTGATCGCGAGTCCTGCCGGGTCGTACTTCAAGGGCGGCGTGAAGCCCGTGCGCATCTGGCTGTCCGAGACGCACGCCCGTGCGGGCAGGGGAGGTACAGGTGCGGCGAAGACCGGAGGCAACTACGCGTCCAGCCTTCTGCCGCAGGCCGAAGCCTACGACAAGGGCTGCGACCAGGTCGTCTTCCTCGACCAGGACGGCAACGTCGAGGAACTCGGCGGAATGAACGTCGTATTCGTCTTCAAGGACGGACGAATCGTGACACCGGAGTCGGACAGCATCCTGGAGGGCATCACGCGCAACTCCCTGCTGCAGCTCGCCGAGGACCGCGGCCATACGGTCGAGAGTCGTCCGGTGTCGCTGCAGGAGTGGCGCGACGGCGTCGCATCCGGTGACATCGTCGAGGTGTTCGCCTGCGGCACGGCCGCGGTCGTCACACCGATCGGCGCGCTGGTCACCGCGAACTTCGAGGACGTCCAGCCCACCGGCGACCTCGCCCTGTCGCTGCGTGAAGAGCTCACCGACATCCAGTACGGCCGCCGCGAGGACAAGCACAACTGGCTTCTGCGCCTGGACGCCTGACTTCCGCTGACCGAAACAGGAGTTGCCGCACGAGACTTGGCCTGCCACGGCCTGTTTCGTGCGGCAACTCCTGTTTCGTCGGTCGGCGTCGCTAGGCTGGAGCGGTGAAGATCGCTCGGTTCAGCCACAATGACGCCATCCGCTACGGCATCGTCGACGAGCAGGAGCTCGTCGTCCTCGCCGGAGACCCGATGTTCGCGGGATACGAGACCACCGGCGAGCGCGTTCCGCTGTCGGATGCCGCGCTGCTCGCACCGGTGATCCCGCGGTCGAAGGTGGTCTGCGTGGGCAAGAATTACCATGACCATGCCGCCGAGATGGGGGGAGTGGCACCAGAAGAACCGCTGCTGTTCCTGAAGCCCAACACGTCGGTGATCGGCCCAGGCGACACGATCGTGCGTCCGACATCGTCCGAGCGCACGGAGCACGAGGGCGAGCTCGCTGTCGTCATCGGACGCATCGCGAAGAACGTCAAGGCCGAGAACGCGCTCGACTACGTGTTCGGGTACACGGTGGGCAACGACGTCACCGCCCGCGACCTTCAGAAGAAGGACGGTCAGTGGACGCGCGGGAAGGGCTTCGACACGTTCTGCCCGCTCGGTCCCGTCATCGAGACCGATTTCGATCAGGCGGATGCCACGATCGAGACCCGCGTCAACGGCGAAGTCCGCCAGCATGCGCCGCTGAGCGACATGATCCACTCGGTACCGGCGATCATCGAGTACGCCTCTGCCGTGTTCACGCTGCTGCCCGGCGACGTCATCCTCACCGGCACCCCCGCTGGCGTCGGCCCGTTCGCGGCCGGTGACACGGTCGAGGTCGAGGTCACGGGTCTCGGCATCCTGCGCAACTCCGTGCGCGACGCGCTGCCAGTGGCAGGATGACCATGCCGGCCGTCGACCAGGCGGCGGTGCAGCGGCGCACGGTGCTCGTGCTGTCGCTCGGCCAGGTGCTCGGCGGTATCGCCTTCGGGGCCACTGTCTCGCTCGGTGCATTGCTCGCGGCCGACCTGTCCGGTGACGATGCACTGTCGGGGTTGGCGACGGCAGCGGTCACGCTGGGTGCTGCACTGTGCGCGATCCCCCTCGCGCGGCTCGCGAGCCGGGTGGGACGCCGACGAGCTCTGACTCTCGGCAACCTGTTCGCACTGATCGGCATCTGCGTCGTCATCCTCGCTGCGGCGCTGCGCATCTTCCCTCTGCTGCTGGTCGGCATCCTGATGATCGGCGCCGGCAACGCGGGCAACCTGCAGTCCCGATTCGCGGCGACCGACCTCGCTGCGCCGCAGCATCGCGGACGCGACCTGTCGGTGGTGGTCTGGGCGACCACGATCGGGGGAGTCACAGGTCCGCTGCTGCTCGGACCCGGCGAGATCGTCGGGCAGACGGTCGGCATGCCGCCGCAGACCGGGGCATACCTCTTCTCGCTGATCGCGCAGACAGCCGCATTCATCCTGTACGTCGTCGCCCTGCGCCCGGATCCGCTGCTCACCGCGCAGCGACTCGCCAAGGACGCCGCAGCATCGCTGTCCGCGCCTCTGGTCGTGCCGGATCAGCCGACCGTCGCTCGCTACGCGATCTTCGCGATCGCAGGGTCGCATGTCGTCATGGCCTCCGTGATGGCGATGACACCGGTGCACCTGTCGCACATGGCGCACTCGGTGCATGCAGGGCACGCGTCGAACGCTGACGTCTCACTGCTGGTCGGCTTCACCATCGCCCTGCACGTCGCGGGTATGTACGGCCTGTCACCGATCTTCGGAATCCTCGCCGACCGCTGGGGGCGGTTGCGCGTGGTGATGCTCGGTCAGGCGCTGTTCGTCGGATCTCTCGCCTTCGCCGTCTTCGTGAACGACCAGGCATGGGGCGTGATGGTCGCGCTGATCCTGCTCGGCCTCGGCTGGAGCGCCGCCACGGTCGCCGGCGCCGCGCTGCTCACGGAGGCGAGCGCGCCTGAGCTGCGCACACGTCGCCAGGGACGCAGCGACTCGCTCATGAGCTTGTCCGCCGCGGCCGGCGCCGTGCTGGCGGGTGTGGTGCTGTCGAATTTCCAGTACGCAGGGCTGGGGATCGCGGCATCTGTCCTCGTGCTCGTCATCGTGGCGCTGGCACCGCTCGGGCGGACCAGGGTGTGAAGGCATGGGAAGGCGTCGGCGAGGCGTATGCCGCTTCGTACGCCTCCCTCTGCGCCGGGACTCATGACGATCTCCTCAGACGGCTGGGCGCTGCTGAAGGCCGTCGACTGCTGGACGTCGGCTCAGGCACAGGGACGCTTGCGGCACGCCTGATGGGCGCGGGGTGGACCGTCACCGCGTGCGAACCGGAATCCACGATGCGTGCGGTCGCTGCACGGGAGCATCCGCGAGTGTCCCTCGTCGACGGGGCGCTGCCTTCGTTGCCTTTCGCCGATGCGGCATTCGACGCTGTCACCGCGAATTTTGTCCTCAACCACGTATCAGACCCGAGAGAGGCTGCGCGCGAGCTCGCCCGCGTCGTGGTTCCCGGTGGGGTACTGATCGCGACGACCTGGGTCGTGTCGCCGTCGTGGTTCTGGCGGAGCGTGTGCCAGCGTGCGGGCCTCGTGGCGACGCCGGCCGGAGGATTGGCGCCGGAGAAGGACTTCGAGCGCACCCCTGCGGCATTCGGTCGGATGATGGCAGACGGCGGATGGCCCTCGGTCGCTGTCGCCGAGCTCAGCTGGACTTGGCGCGCCACGACCGACGAGCTCTGGCGATCCGCCGAGGGCGGAGTGGCGTCGGCCGGCGCGTTCTATCTGTCGCTCGACGCGGCCGAACGGGGGAAGTTCGCTCGGGCATTCGATCAGCTGTGCGAGGAGCACGGGGACGGTGGCACCGTCGCGCTCGATCACACCGCCGCGGTGGCCTCAGCCGCGCTCGATGAGCGGACAGGCGCAGGCCGGACGCACGCGTAGGATTGAGGGGCTATGGCTACCCCGCATCCCCTCACCACGACCGCTTCAGGTGCCGACGTCCGCGTCCGCTTCTGCCCTTCGCCGACAGGCCTGCCGCATGTGGGGATGGTGCGCACCGCTCTCTACAACTGGGCGTATGCGCGTCACAATGGTGGCAAGCTCATCTTCCGTATCGAGGATACCGATGCGGCGCGTGACAGCGAGGAGAGCTTCCAGCAGCTCGTCGACGCGCTCACCTGGTTGAAGATCGACTGGGATGAGGGTGTGCAGGTCGGTGGGCCGCATGAGCCGTATCGTCAGTCGCAGCGTCACGACATCTATCGTGGAGTGATCGAGAAGCTCCTCGCGTCGGGTGCGCTGTATGAGAGTTACTCGAACGCGGAGGAGATCGACGCGCGCAACGAGGCGAACGGGCGGGCGAAGCAGCTCGGTTACGACAATTTCGACCGCGACCTCAGCGATGAGCAGAAGGCGGCGTTCCGTGAGGAGGGCCGTCAGCCGGCGCTGCGTCTGCGTGTGCCGGATGAGGATCTGACGTATGTCGATCTGATCCGCGGCGAGGTGACGTTCCCGGCCGGGTCGTTCCCTGATTTCGTGGTCGTGCGTCCGAACGGCGTGCCGTTGTATACGTTCGTGAACCCTGTCGACGATGCGCTGATGGGGATCACGCATGTGCTGCGTGGTGAAGATCTGATGCCGTCGACGGCGCGTCAGTTGGCGTTGTATGCCGCGCTGATCGATGCGGGTGTCACGACGTTCGTGCCGCGTTTCGCGCATATGCCGCTGGTGCTGGGGGAGACCGGCAACAAGAAGCTCTCCAAGCGCGACCCGCAGGCCGACCTGTTCCTGCACCGCGAGCGCGGGTTCATCCACGAGGGGCTGCTCAACTATCTGGCGCTGCTGGGCTGGTCGATCGGACCGGACCGCGACATCTTCTCGCTGGACGAGTTCATCGCGGCGTTCGACATCGAGAATGTCAACCCGAACCCTGCGCGCTTCGACCAGAAGAAGGCCGAGTCGATCAACGGCGACCACATCCGGATGCTGGATGTGAAGGACTTCGCCGAGCGGACCATTCCTTACCTGGCCGCGGCAGGATCGTTTGATGAGCCGACCCATGAACAGCTGGTTCTCGCGTTCAGAGCGGCGCCGCTGGTGCAGGAGCGCGTGCAGCTTCTCGGTGAGGTTCCCGGCATGCTCGGCTTCTTGTTCACCGACGAGATCTCGTACGATGCGGACGCGCTCAAGGGCCTGCCCGCGAACGCCGCAGAGGTGCTCGAGGCGTGCATCACGGCTCTCGAGCCGGTTACAGATTTCTCTCCGGAGAAGATCCAGGATGCTCTCGCGACCGCGCTGGTCGAGAATCTCGAGCTCAAGCCGCGAGTGGCCTACGGCCCGCCACGCGTCGCGATCACAGGGCGCCGCGTCTCACCGCCGCTGTTCGAATCGATGGAACTGATCGGCAAGGACGCCACAATGCAGCGCCTCGCAACGCTGGTACAGATTCTTCGCTCATAGGCAGGACGGGCGCGTCGAGATCTGAGCCGATCGACTCGCCCGGGCGGTCGCAGGAGGCGGAGGCGTTTTGGCCGCAACGTCCGGATCGGGTAGAGTAGTACCTCGGTGCGAGGCTCAGGTTTCGCCCTTGGGGTATGGTGTAATTGGCAACACGGCGGTTTCTGGTACCGTTGTTCTTGGTTCGAGTCCAGGTACCCCAGCAGTGAATCCCGCAGGATTCCGCCACAGAATCCCTCCTCGTCAGAGGGTCACCGATAGGCCTGAAGGGCCCGGAGACCAGAAACGAGACCGAATACTCGCGCGAGCGTCTTCGCGGAGTAGGTTCGTCCCGGTTCCCACGCGGGCGCACGGTGGCGTACCGGCTGCCCCGGAATAATCCGGCGCACCTTGTGTGCATGGACGCATCGACGGTCGGCACTCCCGGGTTCAAGACTCAGACCGCGGCCGTCGCCCGCCAGGAGGGCGTAGGCACGGAGTCGCTGCGCCAGTGGGTCGTGCAGGCCGATATCGACGCGGTCAAGTCCCTTCTCGTGGTGTAACTCGGTTCATGCGCGTTGACGGGCTTGGAGCGGGCTGACCCGAGCTTCTGGGTGACGTTGCGGGCGATATGAACCCGGCATCTTTGCCACCCGCTCCCGGGCAGGATCGCCTTGACCGCAGCCTTCAGACCGGCATGGGTGCTCGGCGCGCTGGACAGCGCGGGCGCGGACGGGCTCGGGCTCGGCGGTGATGCCTTCGACGGCGAGAGCCTGTTGCCGGTGTGGCAGGTGGGGGGTGAGGACGCGGGCGAGCGCACACTGTACTGGGAGCACGTCGGCAACGCCGCGATACGCCGTGGTGATTTCAAGTTGGTGCGACAGTGGGGAGGGCCGTGGGAGCTCTACGACATCGCCAGCGACCGGATCGAATCAGTCGACCTGGCGGAGTCGTATCCCGGCCTGGTGGCTGAGCTCGCCTCTGAGTATGAGGGGTGGGCTCGAGCACACGACGTGATCCCGTGGCAGGACGTTCTCGACGATTACGCCGCACGCGGCATCCACCCGATGCGCGCCATGGGGTAGCGGACGCGAAGGCACCCTCGATCCAGCGGCGCTCAGGCCAGGAGCACGACGGCTGTCGCCAGGGCCGCTGTGGCGAATACGAACAGCGCGAGGGCGGCGAGCGGGCCGGCCCCCGGCATCCGTCCCCTGTCGCCGTGGCTGGCCAGCACGGCGTTCACGTATTGCATGCGTCGTCGACCTGCCACCCAGAGCGTGACGGCGACGAGCAGTCCGAGCACCCCGACCAGAACCCACCAAGGACTGCCGAGCGCAGCGGGGAGCAGTCGGAGGGTGACGAGCGATCCGAGGCCGATCGCGAGGGCGGTGCGCCTCCAGGCGAGTTCAGTGCGTTCGGGTTGCAGGCCCGGATCGAAAGGCGTGGTCATCGCAGGAGGATCGCGAGGATGAGCAGGAGCCCCGCGATCGTCACGGCGACGCCGAGTGTCGCGCCGAGAAGAGATGCGGGCAAAGGCTTGTTCTCGCGGAGTGCGCGCTCCGCACGCGCCCATCCGATCCAGGCGAGCGCGGGGACGAGCATTCCGACGACCATGAGCACGAGGGATGCTGCGAGCCGCAGCCCGGGGTGAAGTTCGAGGCCCAGCAGCTCGAGCGCGACACCGCCCGCGAGAAACGCGAGGGCGGTGCGGATGCAGGCCAGATACGTGCGCTCGTTCGCGAGCGTGAAGCGCGCATCGGGCTCTTGCCCTCGAGAGAAGACGGATGCAGGGAATCGGCGGTTCACAGCGCGCTCACCGTTCGGAATCCGCAGTTGCCGGTGGTGGAGTCAGGCGTGTTGCCGGTGCGCGCGGCCACGCGGTACCGGTTGCAATACGAATCGTGGCACAGGTACGAACCGCCCCGAGTGACACGTCGCTCCTCGTGCACGATCGGCAGCGGGCGACTCCCCGGCGGCTCGGGTGGCGTGGGGGTGAACGCGTCGGCGCACCATTCCCACACGTTGCCCGCGACGTCGTAGATGCCGAGACCGTTCGCCGGGTAGGTGCGCACCGGCGAGGTCGCAAGCCACCCGTCTTCCCTCGTGTTCGCCGTGGGAAAACGGCCCTGCCAGATGTTGCACATCCACCGGTCGTCCGGCGTCAACTCGTCGCCCCACGCATAGCGCGCGGCGACGAGGCCGCCGCGCGCGGCCGCCTCCCACTGAGCCTCAGTAGGGAGCGCGCGTCCTGCCCACGATGCGTAGGCAGCAGCATCCGTCCAGGACACGTGTACGACGGGATGGTCGGCGAGGTCGGAGAGGTCGGAGAGCTCGCCGCCCGGATGCTTCCAGTCCGCCCCCCGCACCCGCAGCCACCAGGGGGCTCCGGCTGCGGCGCCGAGCACGCCGTCGCGCGGGGCTGAGACGGCGAGATGAAACACCGCCGAGTCTCCGTAGCGCTCGGCGTCGGTGACATACCCGGTCTCGTCTGCGAAAACCGAGAACTGTGCGTTGGTGACGGGCGTCTCGTCGATGTCGAATTCGGCGAGCTCAACGTGACGTTGCGGCCCCTCGCCGTCGAAAGGATAGCCCTCGTCGAACGCGTCACCCAGCAAGTAGCTGCCAGCGGGAACTGGGCGGATCGGGGCACCCCGTTTGATGTGATTCACACCGAAAGTTTGACACAGCATCTGATCGTTGGCTATAACACTAGTTACATATGTGCAACTGCACATAGCGCAAGGAGGCGACATGAAGTTCGAGAACGTGATGCTGGGGGTTCTCGCGACGAAGCCCTTCCACGGCTACGAGCTGATGAAGTGGTTCGACGTCGAGGGGCAGTTCATTCGTTCGAACACCCATCACAGCCAGATCTACCGAGAACTCGCGCGGATGGTGAAGAACGGGCTGGTCGAGTACGAGATCGATCCCCGCGAAGGCAAGCCCGACGCAAAGGTCTACCGGATCACCGAGGTGGGTCAGGAGGTGCTGATGGCGTGGATCCGTTCGCCGTACGAGCCGACGAGCCGCTTCCAGGACGCCGACTTCAACACCCGCTTCTCCTTCACTGTGGCCCTCGATCTCGAAGCAGCGCTGCGGGTCGTCGAGAACGAGCTCGCCTATCGGCGAGCCCAGGTCGCCGCCAGCCGAGTTCGCAAGCGCGGACTCGTCGGCGTTGAGCCGATCGAGGGCTTCGACACGGGCCGCTACCAGCGCTACGGCGAGCAGATGCACTACTTCGGGGCGGACTCCGTCGACCGCTGGATGAACTGGCTCGACGGCATCCGCACCACGATCACCGCCGAACTCGCGTCGCGCGAGACCGGGAACGGGCACGACTCCGAGGAGCACACCGCATGAGAGCCATCATGGTCATGTTCGACAGCCTGAACCGGCGGATGCTGCCGAATTACGGCGGCGACTGGGTGCACGCACCCAATTTCGTGCGCCTCGCCTCGCGCACCGTCACCTTCGAGAATTGCTACGGCGGATCTATGCCGTGCATGCCGGCCCGTCGTGAGATGCACACCGGTCGCTACAACTTCCTGCATCGGTCGTGGGGTCCCCTCGAGCCGTTCGATGATTCGGTCCCGGCGATGCTGACCGCCGCCGGCGTGCACACCCACCTGGCGACCGACCACCAGCACTACTGGGAGGACGGCGGAGCGACTTATCACAATCGATTCTCGACGTACGAGTTCTTCCGGGGCCAGGAAGGTGACCCCTGGAAGGGCCAGGTGGCCGATCCCGAGATACCCGACGCCCTCGGGATGAGCGCGAAGGTCAAGCCGAAGCTGTGGCGGCAGGACTGGGTCAACCGCGCTCACCTTGAAGACAGGGCCGACCACCCTCAGACTCTGACATTCGACGCGGGCGTCGAGTTCATCGAGACGAACAAGGACGATGACTCCTGGTTCGTGCAGATCGAGACGTTCGACCCGCACGAGCCGTTCTTCAGCTACGCCGAATACAAGACCCACTACGGGGCAGCCCAGTACGACGGGCCGCACTTCGACTGGCCCGACTATGCGAAGGTCACCGAGACCCCTGAAGCCGTCGAGCACGCACGCGCCGAGTACGCAGCTCTACTGACGATGTGCGATGAGTCTCTCGGTCGGATCTTGGACCTGATGGACGAGCACGACATGTGGGGCGACACGATGCTCATCGTGTGCACCGACCACGGCTTCATGCTGGGCGAGCACGGCTGGTGGGGAAAGAACGTCCAGCCCTGGTATGACGAGACGATCCACAACCCGCTGTTCGTGTGGGACCCGCGCGCACAGGTCTCCGGCGAGCGCCGCGGGGCCCTCGTGCAGACAATCGACTTCGGCCCCACACTGCTCGACTTCTTCGGGCTCAGTGCGACCGAAGATATGCAGGGCTCGTCACTGGCGACGGTGATGGCAGACGACACCCCGGTACGCGAGTACGGACTGTTCGGTGTCTTCGGCGGACACGTGTGCATCACCGACGGTCGCTACGTGTACATGCGCGCGTCGGCGACACCGCAGAACCAGCCGCTTTCGGAACACACCCTCATGCCGACGGTCATGAATGGGTTCTTCCCGCACCAGATGCTGGCGCACGCGCAGCTCGTCGAGCCCCTCCCCTTCACCAAGGGACTGAAGGTGCTGAAGACGCCTGCGCACGCATGGGTGAGCCCCTACGCGTTCGGCACCCAACTGTTCGACCTCGCGACCGATCCCGAGCAGCAGAACCCGCTGCAGGATGCCGAACTCGAGTTGCGCCTCGCGACCGCGCTGCGCGACACCCTCGTGTCCTCTGACGCTCCGGCCGAGCAATTTGACCGGCTCGGTCTCCCGGCATCCGGCCCGTTGAGCGATGAGCACCTCCTCATCGCCGGACAGTGGCCGATGTTGCAGGCTTCCCTCGAGCAGGCAGCGCGCATCGAGGACTTCGGCGCCGACGGCGTCGTGCTCGAGCAGCCGCTGGGCGAACTTCTCGCCCACGAGGGAACGCGCGCGGTGCTTATCGAACGGGCACCCATGCTCGCCCATGGACCGATGGTCGGGATGATCGAGGGCATGACGCTGCTTCAGATCGCCTCCATGATGGTCGGCCTGCTTCCTCGTCCGGTCCTGGCCGGTCTCGCTCAGCTGCTCACCGAAGCCGCCGAGCCTTCACCCGCCCGATGACAACCCCCTCCACACCCACGAAGTCACCTCACGAAGGAGTGATCTGAATGTCCACCGACAACACCACCGACCCGGCACCCGTCGCGGCGCCCACGGTGACCGCCGCCATCCGGCATGGCGACCTCGACAAGAAGGGCGGCGTCCCGCGCCGCAAGACCAACCTCGTTATCCTCGGCGGCTCCATGGTCGCCGACGGCGGTGAAGGCAGCATGGCCACGACGCTGTTCCCGGTCATAGCCGCGGCCCTCGGACTCGCGACGAGCGCGCTCGGCATCCTCGCGGCCGTCGGTCGCATCGTCGGTGTCGTCGCCGGCCCGGCGTGGGTGTTCCTGTCGAAGAAGTTCGGGCGCAAGGCGATCCTCGCCGTCGCGACCGGCTTCTGGGGGATCTGGGCGGTCGCCGCCGGTCTCTCGCAGGACTTCACGCAGCTGCTCATCCTGTACGGCATCATGGCCGCCGGCACCGCCGCCGCCCATGTGCTCGTGCCCGAGGTCATCGGCGACTCGTTCGAGGACAAGAAGCGCGGCCGCGTCGTGGGCTGGGTGTACGGCGGCACGGCCGCCGTCGGTAGCCTGATGGCACCGCTCATCGGCAGCCTCGCCAACATCGAGGATGGCTGGCGATACGGCTTCTTCTTCTTCGGCGCGGTCAACGTCTTCTTCGGCATCCTCATCTTCGCGTTCTACAAGGACCCGGGTACAGGTGGCGGCGAAGCCCAGCTGAGGACCTTCACGCAGGAGGAGCGCGACGCGGCTTCGAAGATCACGTGGGCGAAGGTCCGCTCGCTGGTGACCATCCGTAGCTACCTCGTTCTCCTCGGTAGCCGGCTGCTTTCCACGCACCTGCTTCTGCCGACGTTCGGTGTGGTGCTGCTCGTGAACGAGTTCGGGTTCGACGTGGCGGTCGCCGCCGTGGCGATGGCACCGTTCGGCATCGGCTACCTTGTCGGCACGATGGGAGGGGGACTGCTTTCCGACTGGCTCAACAAGGTGAGCGTCAACTACGGTCGTGTCGCGATGCTCCAGGCGGCGCAGCTGCTGTTCGCCGTCGTGGCCTTCTTCAGCACGCAGTTCGCGTATGGCGGGATCACCCCGTACCTCGTGCTGTTCGGTCTGAGCGGCGCTGCCATCGGGCTGAACCCGGGCGTGAATCGGCCGCTGGTCATGGCGATCGTTCCCCCGGAGCTGCGTGGAGCCGCGTTCGCGATCTTCGTCTCGATCATCGAGTCGGCAGGCTTCGCGATCTGGACCCTGACGGCAGGCTTCCTCGCCGACAGCATCGGTCTGCAGGCGGTCATGCTGTGGCTCGTCTGCGGTGTCATGGTCCTCAACGCTCTCTTCCTGACGCTGCTGTACCAGCCGTTCAAGAAGGACCGGCTCGCCCTGGTGGCAGAGCTCGACGCGCGCCGCGAGCGCATCCTCGAAGCCGAAGCTGAAGCGGAAGCCGGGGCCCAGCAGTGACTCTCACCCGAAAGGAAACAACGACCATGCCCTCCGAAACCTTGACTCTCGCCCAGGCTGCAAGCCTCAGCTCGGGCGGAAGCTTCTGGACGACCAAGGCGGTCGGCGACATCCCGGCCATCTTCGTCACGGACGGACCGCACGGCCTGCGCAAGCAGACCGGATCGGCCGATCATCTGGGGATCGGCAGCAGCGTGCCCGCCACCTGTTTCCCGCCGCTGGCGGGACTCGGCCAGAGCTGGGACCCCGAGCTCATCTTCCGGGTCGGCGCCGCGCTCGGTGACGAGTGCCAGGCCGAGAATGTGCACGTGCTCCTCGGGCCCGGCATCAACATCAAGCGATCGCCGCTCGGCGGACGCAACTTCGAGTACCTGTCCGAGGATCCCCATGTGTCCGGTGCGCTCGGTGCTGCCTGGGTCTCGGGCCTGCAGAGCAGAGGCGTCGGAGGGTCGCTCAAACACTACGCCCTGAACAATCAGGAGCACGACCGCATGCGGGCTAGCTCCGATGTCGACCCGCGTCCGCTGCGAGAGGTATACCTGCGCGGCTTCCGCCGCGTGGTCGAAGACGCGAAGCCGTGGACCGTCATGTGCTCCTACAACCGTGCCAACGGTGTCCAGGTCTCCGAAGATCCGTTCCTGCTGACGCAGGTGCTGCGTGACGAGTGGGGCTATGACGGTGTCGTCGTGTCCGACTGGGGCGCCGTCCGCGATCGCGTTGCCGCAGTCGCTGCCGGGCTCGACCTCACCATGCCCTTCGACGGAGGTGGCTCGGATGCCGCGCTCGTCGCAGCCGTCGAGGCCGGAGTCGTCGATCGGGCGGTCGTAGATCGTGCGGCATCCCGTGTCGAAGCGCTCGCGCGCACGGCGACGGCAGCAGCTCAAATCGGAGCGA
Organism: Microbacterium sp. AK031; assembly: GCF_024807145.1. Classification (GTDB taxonomy): domain Bacteria; phylum Actinomycetota; class Actinomycetes; order Actinomycetales; family Microbacteriaceae; genus Microbacterium. The sequence goes on from NZ_JANUCA010000001.1 coordinate 678,383, forward strand.
CATACGATCGCGACGAGCACCACGCCCTCGCCCGTGAAGCCGCGGCGCGGTCGATCGTGCTGCTGAAGAACGAGACCGGCCTTCTGCCCCTCGCACCGGCCGGATCGATTGCCGTCATCGGCGCGTTCGCCGAGACACCCCGCTACCAGGGCGGCGGGAGTTCGCACGTGACCGCGACGCGGGTCGATGTGCCGCTCGAAGAGATCCGCGCCGCCGCACCAGACGCCGAGGTCGGCTTCGCGCCAGGCTTCACCGTCGACGGGAGCGGCGCGCAGTCGACACTGGTCGCGGAAGCGGTCGACGCCGCGGCATCCGCCGATGTCGCCGTCGTCTTCCTCGGCCTCGACGCCCGACAGGAATCCGAAGGCTTCGACAGGGAGAACCTCGACCTTCCTGCCGAACAGCGGGAACTGCTGGCCGCGGTCGCCGCGGCTCAGCCGAACACGGTCGTCGTGCTCTCGCACGGCGGCGCGCTCGACCTTCGTGAGGTGGCCGCGCACGCCGCGGCTATCCTCGACGGCAACCTGCTCGGCCAGGCAGGGGGTGGTGCGATCGCCGACATCCTGTTCGGTGCCGTCTGTCCATCGGGCAAGCTCACCGAGACGGTTCCGCTGCGGATCGAGGACACCCCCGCGTACCTGGACTTCCCCGGCGAGCACCAGCACGTGCGCTATGCCGAAGGCCTCCACGTCGGCTACCGCTGGTACGACGCGCGCGACCTCGATGTCGCGTTCCCGTTCGGGCACGGTCTCTCCTACACGACGTTCGAGTACGGCGCGGCCTCCGCGCGCGCGCAGGGCGATGGGATCGTCGTGGGAATCGAGGTGACCAATACCGGTCAACGAGCAGGTCGCGAGGTCGTGCAGGCGTACGTCTCGGTGCCCGAGTCGGCTCAAGTGCGCGTCCCCCGTGCGCTCGCTGGCTTCGCGAGTGTCGACCTCGAGCCCGGCGAGCGTCGCGAAGTGGAGATCCACATCGACAGACGCGACCTCGAGTACTGGGACATCCGCCTGGATCGATTCGTCCTCGAATCGGGCCGCTACGTCGTCACGCTCGGATCTTCCAGCCGTGATCTGCGCGCCAGCGTCGAGGTCGAGCTCGGCGGCGACGAGGTGTCATTCCCCCTCACTCTCGAGTCAACGATGGGTGAGGTTCTGTCGAACCCCACGGCGGCCGCGCTGATCGCGCAGGCGATGCCGATGCCCGACTTGCCTGAGGGAGATGCGATGGGCACCGACATGGCCCGAATGATGGCCAGCATCCCGATCGAACGCACGATCTCGTTCAGCGGCGGATCAGCGACACGCGAGCAGCTCGAGCAGCTTCTCGCCGCAGCGAACGCCGACTGACCCTCGGGTGGTGGGGGCGACACGTCGCCCCCACCACCCGTCAGTTCCCAACGTGCCGCGGCGTCTCATCCGTCCACCGCGGCCGAGCCCATCGCGCCCGGGAGTCGGCGACAAACGGTGACGTCCCATGGGGTGGTGTAGTTCTCAGCTCGGAGTGTCACGTCGTTGACGTGGTGAGCCATCGTGCGATGGTCAGTGAGAACTGTCTAGGAATCTCAACGTAAGGACGCAACGCACGATGGCTCTTGACCAGTCTGCCCTCCTCGAGCTCCTCGGGGAACTGAAACTCACCGATATCACCTGACCGGATCCGTGTCGCGACGGAAGCGCTCTATCAGGAGCTGATCGATGCGGAAGCGGCCGCGTTCATCGGCGCCGCCCCGTTCGAGCGCACTCCGGCGCGGACCACGCAACGCAATGGCACCCGCCCGCGCACCCTGACGACCACGGCTGGGGATCTCGAGCTGCGGCTCCCGGGGCTGCGGCAAGGGTCCTTCTTCCCGTCGTTGCTGGAGCGGCGCCGCCGTGTTGATAAGGCCGTGTTCGCGGTGGTCATGGAGGCCTATGTTCACGGTGTGAGCACTCGCAAGGTCGATGACCTCGTGAAAGCGCTCGGCGCGGACACCGGCATCTCCAAATCCGAGGTGTCGCGGATCTGCGCGAACCTGGACGAGGATGTTGTCGCGTTCCGCGACCGGCCCCTCGCCGACACCACGTATCCGTATGTGTTCCTCGATGCGACCTATTGCAAAGGAAGGGTCGGCCGGCGGGTCGTCTCTCAAGCTGTCGTCGTCGCGATCGGTGTCGCGGCCGCCGTGAAGTTTCGGTTTCGAGGTCGGAGAGACCGAGTCGCAGCCGTTCTGGACGAGCTTCCTGCGCAGCCTGAAGGCCCGCGGGCTCGGCGGGGTGAAGCTCGTCATCTCCGACGCGCACACCGGGCTGGTCTCCGCAATCGAGACGGTGTTCGCCGGCGCTGCCTGGCAGCTGCAGGGTGCATTTCATGCGCAACGTGCTCTCCAACGTCCCGAAGGCGTCGGGGCCGATGGTCGCATCGATCATCCGCACGATCTTCGCGCAACCCGACACCGAGCATGTCTTCGCCCAGTTCCACGAGGTCGTCAGGATGCTCACCCGCTCGCATCCGAAGATCGCCGACATGCTCGAGGACGCGAAGAACGACATCCTCGCGTTCTGCGGATTCCCGCAACAGCACTGGCGACAGATCTGGACCATGAATCCCCTGGAAAGCGTCAACAAGGAGATCAAGCGCCGCACGGACATCGTCGGCACCTTCCCCAACCCCGCAACTCTCCTGCGCCTGGCAGGGCACGTCCTGATCGAGCAGCACGACGAATGGGACGGCGCCGACCGCCGCTACTTCAGCGAGCACTCCATGAAGCTCCTGACGTCACCGAAGAGGAGATCGCCATCCCAGAACTCGCTGCGGCATAGCCACAAACAGTTGAACTCGCACGGTGTCGAGAACCTCCACCACTCAGCGAATTGCCACTTGGCCGTGACCAGAAACGAGACCAGAAACTCCTTGAGCGCCTCAGAATCAGCCCGTTTGCGCCCGTGGCAGCCGGTACACTGGGCCTATGAAACCCGCGGAAATCGGCGGAATCATGCGGCAACACGAAGGGGGAGTCGTCACCCCGACGACCAACCTTTGTTCTTGGTTCGAGTCCAGGTACCCCAGCCACAGAAGATCCCTCGCGACAGCGGGGGTTTTCTGTGGTTCACGACACCTGCGCGACGGCATCCGAAGAAGCGGTCATCAACGGTGAGGGTCCCATGTCACGCTTGTCCATCATCCGTGAGCAGCACGGCGACGACACCATCTACCGCGAGGCGGGGCGGCGGATTACAAGCGCCCGTGAGATCGCCAGGATCGACGCACTCGCGATCCCGCCGGCATGGACCGATGTCGAGATCGCGCGTTCGTCGTCAGCCAAGGTGCTCGCTCGCGGTATCGATGACGCAGGTCGGCGACAGGCCATCTACAGCCCGGCGTACCGGCGCCGACAGGAGAAGAAGAAGTACGCGCGCATCCTGCGGTTCGCAGAACGTCTGCCGCGTCTGCGTAAGCAAGTCGAGCATGACCTGCGCAGGCGCCGTATCAGCGAGGACAAGGTCGTCGCATGCATCGTCAAGCTCATCGACCAGGAGTTCTTCCGTGTCGGCAATCCTGAGTATGCCCGCAAGTACAGCCACTACGGGATCACGACGCTGCGCCGCAAGCACACCGACGTCTCCTCGAGCAAGGTCACATTCGATTTCGTCGGCAAGAGCGGGAAGCGGCATGTCAAGACGGTGCGCGATCCGCAGATCGTCCGCATCATCCGCCAGCTGAACGAGATGCCTGGGCACGAGATCTTCCGCTTCTTCGACGAGGACGGGATCATCCGTGACGTCGACAGCAAGCGGGTGAACGCCTACGTGAAGAAGCACATGGGCAGCGAATTCTCCGTGAAGGACTTCCGCACCTGGGGTGGCACTCTGCTCGCGACCTCTGCACTGCTGGCGAGTGAGCAAGATGAAGATGCTGAGGATGCAGCCATTGTCCGCGACGTCGTTGCCGATGTCGCGGAACGCCTGGGCAACACCCCGACGGTGACGAAGGACTCCTACATAGATCCGCGCGTGTTCACGGCCTTCGAGGACGGCGCGACCATCCCTGAAGTTCGCAGGGCGATGGGCCGTATGCGCCCACGCAAGTACCTGACCGTCGAGGAGCAATGCGTGCTCAAGGTGCTGCGCAAGCGCTGAGCGTCTCCGACGGCGTCAGCCGACGTGTCTGGTGAGCCACGACATGGGGTCCACGGCGACACTGTCGATATGCACCTCGAAGTGCAGGCAGGACCCGAAGACGTAGCCCGTCGCCCCGACATCGCCGATGTATTGGCCCGCCGTGACGCAGTCGCCGACCTGTACCGCGCGCGTGCCGTAGTTCATGTGCGAGTACACGGTGCTGACGGCCTCGCCATCGATGACGCTCTCGATCTGGATCGTCACCCCGTATCCCTCGAAGCTTTCGGTGGAGCGCGAGACGCAGCCGTCCATCGCAGCGTTGATCGGTGCGCCGATGGGGGCGGCGAAATCCTGTCCGAGGTGCGATCGTCCTGGTCGTGAAGCCCCGAAGCCGTCAGTGAACGAATACGCTCCGTCGACCATCGGCATCACGACCTGCTCGGCGATGGGGATCTCGACGGCGCTGCCGAGAGGCATCCCTGCGGCCAGAGCGGCGGCGACCGCTCGAGAGTGAGTCTCGTCGATCTCTTCCTGCGTCGTTGCGGAGAAGTTGCCGCGCGGGGCGATCTCGGCGCGGATCTCATCGTTGGATCTGTACGACTGCGCGTCACCATCGATGGTTGTCGAGATGCCGGCGGCGGTGGTCGCCGCAACCAGATCGGCACCAGGGCTCAGGGAGGGGAGAGCTACGCCGGCGATCATCGCGCCCACAGAGAGAGCGGCTCCCACGGCCTTGGCTCTCGCCCAGGGGCGGGTGCGTGGGGTCGGGCGTCGCGTCGTCGCTGCTGGGGCCGCGGCCGAGCGTGCGGCCGAGGTCGCGACCGAGCGTGCGGCAGGTGTTGCGCGGTGGGGCGGCTCGGTCGTCTCGAGCGGTGTCCGTTCCTGGGCCGTGTCAGCCGGGGTCGAGCGTTGACGCATGTCGCGCCGCAGGAGCGGTCGAGATGCGTTGAGGGTATCTGGGTCTGCCGAGGCGGAATCGGGTGCGCGCTCGGGTCGCACTGAAGTCGTGAGGGATCCTTCCGGTACAGAACGGCTCGTTCTGCTCATCGTCGATCCCTTCGGGCGAGACCGTTACCGATCTGTAATGTATGCGGCGCATGGTTGCGTCGTCAAATCGAGTGCCGTGACGGGACGCGGGTGACAGCAGGAAGGCCTGATCCCCGGGATGCGGGGATCAGGCCTTCGAGTGTTCTAATTCAGAGCGCGGTGATGTTCGTCGCCTGGGGACCCTTGGGGCCCTGCTCCGTGTCGAACTCGACCTTCTGTGCTTCCTCGAGGTTGCGGTGTCCGCTGCCCTGGATCGCGCTGAAGTGCGCGAAGACATCGGCAGATCCGTCATCGGGAGCAATGAAGCCGTAGCCCTTGTCGGAGTTGAACCATTTGACAGTGCCAGTGGCCATGCTGTGTTTCCTTTGTGTTCGTGGGCCGAGCTTCGACCCGTAATGCCTCGACGATGTTCGGCTCGGCAGATTGTGGGGCTCTCAGTGCGACGGCGGAGAATTCGCGGCGTCTCTGTGCTGGGAGCGTGAGGTAGATGAAGGACGATGATCGAGTGGCCACCGTGCATGTGAAGGCAGTCGGGCCGATGAACAGCCGGAGATTCCGGAAGTCAACGTGAATGTGTCGCCCCAGTCTAGCCCATTCCCACCGGTTCATGCTGACTGCTCCGGAGTCGTACCGTGAAACGATGGAAGACATGAGCTCAGCGAACCTGACCAGGCAGCAGACCGCCGCACGATCGACGGCGGTGAAAGTGCACGACGTTCGAGTCGAACTCGACGTTCGAGACGCGCCGAACCCTGACAGCCACGGGTTCGGCACGACGACGACGCTGGTCTTCGATGCTTCACAATCCGCCACCTGGATCGACTTCATCGGCGAGTCGGTCGAACGTGTCGCGGTCAACGGCGTCGAGGTTCCCGTCGAGTACGACGGCGCACGAATCACCGTGACGGGACTCACGGCATCCAACATCGTCGTGATCGAGGCGACGGGCATCTACAGCCGATCCGGTGAAGGGCTGCACCGCTTCGTCGATCCCGTCGACGGCGAGACGTATCTGTACACGCAGTATGAGCCGGCCGATTCCCGCCGAGTGATGGCGTGCTTCGAGCAGCCTGATATGAAGGCGTCCTACACCTTTGTCGTGCACGCACCGGCCGACTGGCACGTGCTGTCGAACCAGAGCATCGCGACAACGAGCGAGGTGAACGGGGCGCAGACGGTCGTGTTCGCGCAGACCCTGCCGCTGTCGAGTTACATCACCGCAGTCGCCGCTGGTCCCTATCATCGCGTCGAGGGCACTTGGACTCGCGGCGATCAAGAGGTCGCACTCGGCGTCCTCTGTCGCGCATCGCTCGCGCCGCACCTCGAAGCAGACGAGATCATCGAGGTCACCCGCCAGGGACTGGACTTCTTCACCGATGCCTTCGCCTTCGCATATCCGTGGGGCAAGTACGACCAGATCTTCGTTCCGGAGTACAACCTCGGCGCGATGGAGAATCCGGGTCTGGTCACCTTCACCGAGGCGTATATCCCTCGCGGCGCCGCCACGGACGCTCAGCGAGGGGCCCGCGCCAATACGATCCTGCACGAGATGGCGCACATGTGGTTCGGCGACCTGGTCACGATGCGCTGGTGGGACGACCTGTGGCTCAAGGAGTCGTTCGCCGACTACATGGGCTCGCATGCCTCGGCGGCCGCGACCCGATTCACCGATGCGTGGGAACGTTTCGCCGCCAACCGCAAGGCGTGGGCATATCAGCAGGATCAGCTTCCGACGACGCATCCGATCGTCGCAGACATTCCGGATCTCGAGGCGGCCAAGCTCAACTTCGACGGCATCACGTATGCCAAGGGCGCAGCGGTGCTGAAGCAGCTCGTGGCGTTCGTGGGGGAGGACGAGTTCTTCGAGGGAGCACGGCGATACTTCGCCGCGCATGCGTTCGGCAACACGACCCTGGAGGATCTTCTCGTGCAGCTCGAAGACGTCTCCGGCCGAGACGTTCGGGCCTGGTCGAAGGCATGGTTGGAGACCAGCGGCGTCTCCACGCTGTGGCTGGAGACCGATGGCGCTGGCGAGCGGATGCTGGTGCAGAGCGATCCTCGTCCGCATCGGCTGCGTGTGGGGCTCTACGACCTGAACGCCGGTCGGCTGTCGCTGCGCGAGCAGGTCGAACTCGACATCGTGGCCGAGCGGACCCCTGTCTCGCTGCCGGAGGCCGACCTCGTCGTGCTGAACGACGACGACCTGAGCTATGTGAAGGCGCGGCTCGACGACACCTCGATCGCTGCCGTGACCACCGCCCTCTCGACCCTCGCACCGCTGCCGAGGGCCCTGGTGTGGTCATCGCTGTGGAATGCCACGCGCGACGGCGAGCTGACGGCCGCGACCTATTTGGAGATCGTGCGTCGGCACGCGCCGTCAGAGGAGAACATCGGGCTTCTGTCCGGAGTGCTCGCGAACGCCGCGTACTCGATCGCGCACTTCGTCCTCCCGACCCAGCGAGAAGCCGAACGCTCTGCATGGGCCTCGACCGCAGAGGCCGCGTTGGACACTGCGCTTCCCGGGAGTGACGCGCAACTGGCCTGGGCCCGGGCATTCGCCGCTGCCTCTGCGCTGCACCGCGCGAGCGCCGAGCGGGTTCGCGCGGTCCTCGATGGGAGCGGGCCGAAAGGTCTCCCTCTCGATCCTGAGCTGCGCTGGTCCCTGATCGCGGCACTGGCGACGACGGGGAACTCGTCGGAGTCGGCCATCGCGGACGAACTCGCGCACGACGACACCGCGGACGGGCGCACTTCAGCATTGCGGGCACTGTCCTCCCGCCCCACGCCGGATGTCCGCGCGGCTGCGTGGGATCGAGCCTGGAGCGATACGAGCCTGAGCAACGATCACCTCGACGCCGTCATCGCCGGCGTGCGTGCCGGCGCACGCCGTGACCTCATCGCCAGATTCGACGACGAGTACTTCGCCCGGATCGCCGACGTCTGGGACTCCCGCAGCATCGAGATCGCCAGGAGGCTCGTGCTCGGACTGTTCCCTGGAACGGAGACGACGGACGCCGCCGACGTATGGCTCGCGGCTAATCCGGCCGCGCCTGCGGCTCTTCGCCGCCTGGTGATCGAACAGCGCGACCACCTCGCGCGAGAGATCAGGGTGCGGGCGGCTCAGCCTCAGCTCGTCGCAGAATGATCGGAAGGACGCACGGTCATTCCCATGACCGTGCGCACGATCCAAGGATGAGCACTGTCATCTGCGATGTGGGTCATACCGAGATTCTCGGCGACTCTCCGTGAAGCGACGTTCTCGGGGTGGATGATCGCCGTGAGCAGGGTGGGTGCGTACTCTCGGCGTACGAGCTCCAGGCAGGCGCGCGCTGCTTCCGTGGCGTAGCCGGATCCCTGGTGGTCGCGGCGCACGTGATAGCCGACTTCGCGCACCGGTGTGTCGTTGTAGGACTGCCAGGTTATGCCGCAATCGCCGATGAATTCCCCGCCATGCGTCTCGATCACCCAGAGGCCATGTCCGTCTCTGACATATCGCTCCTGCATTCGGGCGATCCACCCGGCGCTCTCCTCGCGCGTCTTGGGCGCGGGGTAGAACTTCATCGTCTCCGGGTCGCCGAGCATCTGCGCCATATCGTCGAGATCGGCTTGGTCCATCTCCCGAAAGCGCAGGCGCGCCGTTGGCTCGGGCAGCAGGCGGCGGATCACAGGTCGAGTGAATCGCCGGGGTCGAGTTCGAAGAACTCGCCGCCGTTGTGCTCTGTCGCCCACTTCAGACGTGAGCGGTGCATGTCGCGGCCGATGACGGAGAGGGGGATGTCATGCACTCCGAAGGCACGACGCGGCGCCACGGCCAACACGAAGTCCATCGCCTCGTCGATCTTCAGCCAAGGGGCGCCGAGCGGCGCGGCGAGAGTGCCGACGTCGACTCCTTCGGGAATGGCATACGAGTCGCCGGGGTAGTAGAGCTCGTCATTTATCAGCACACCGACGTTCTGCACTCTGGGCAGCGACGAGTGGATGATCGCGTGATCGCCGCCGAAGAAGCGCAGCGTGAAGCGACCGACGGTCACGGTGTCACCGGGCTCGACCACCGTGAGGTCATGGTCCGTTGCGGCCGCGGCAACGCCTGCGGGCGCGAAGACGGGGGTGCCGGGTGCATCGCGGAGGATGCGATCGAGGTGATCAGGTGTCCAGTGATCCGGGTGCTCGTGGGTGATCACGAGGCCCACGAGGCCCGAAAGATCGTCGAGTGGGCTGGTGAATGAGCCTGGATCGATGACCAGAGTGTCGCCGCCCAGGTCGATGCGGAGAGTGGCATGTTCGAACTTCGTGACGCGCATGAGGAGAGTCAACTCCTTCTTGGACTCCGCGGCAAACGCGGCTTTCCGTGATGACGCGCCCGAGATCTTCTCAGGCTCGGGTCGATTTTGCGGAGCGTGAAATCCCATGGCATACTTGAACGGTTGTCGCGGGACGGAAACGCTCCGCAAGACGGCCCCATCGTATAGCGGCCTAGTACGCTGCCCTCTCACGGCGGTAACGCGGGTTCGAATCCCGCTGGGGTCACGCGACACGAGAAAACCCCCGGATTTCCGGGGGTTTTCTTCGTTTGTCAGGCCAGAACCGGTCGGCTACGCAGCTGATCGTTCGCCTGGGATCCTGCGGCGCAGCGCCGCCGACTCGATCGCCGGAGTGTTGTACTCCTGGTCCATCCGGCCGACGCCAGTGCCCGGCGGAACGATCTCATCGATCCGATCGAGCAGCTCGTCCGAGAGCCGCACATCGGCTGCTGCGAGGAGGTCGTCGAGCTGATCCATCGTCCGAGGGCCGATGAGTGCCGACGTCACGCCAGGATGTGCGATCACGAAGGCGAGCGCCATGTGGGTGAGTGGGAGTTCCGCTTCTGCTGCAAGCGGGATGAACTTCTCGACGGCATCGATGCGACGTTCGTCGCGAAGCGCCGCGAACAGACGTGTGCGGCGCAGATCGGTCTCCTGCCCACGACGGACCCGTCCGGTCAACATCCCGCTGGCCAGCGGGCTCCAGATCACGGTGCCCATGCCGTAGCGCTGCGCGACAGGCAGCACTTCGCGCTCGATCGAACGATCCAGAAGCGAGTAGTGCGGCTGCTCAGTGCGGAAACGCTCGAGCCCTCGGCGCTCGGCAACCCATTGGGCCTCGACGATCTCTGACGCTGGCATGTCAGAGGAGCCGATCGTGCGGACCTTGCCACTGCGCACCAGATCGGTGAGTGCGGAAAGAGTCTCCTCGATGTCTGTGTGCGGATCGGGGCGATGCATCTGGTAGAGGTCGAGATGATCGGTGTTTAGCCTCCGGAGCGAATTCTCCACAGCCGTGATGATCCAGCGACGAGAGCCGCCCTGGTGGTTCGGTTCATCACCGATCGGGCGGGCGAACTTCGAAGCGAGTACGACGTCGTCCCGGCGCCCCTTCAGCGCCTTGCCGAGCATCTCCTCGGATTCTCCGTAGGCGTCTGCGGTGTCGATGAAGTTGATGCCGGCGTCGAGAGCACGGGCGACCATCTGATCGACCTCGTCCTGATCGCCGTTGCCGAACGAGCTGAACATCATCGCCCCGAGGGCGAAGGGCGAGACGCGGATGCCGGTGCGGCCGAGTGTGCGGTACTGCATGATTCTCCTTGGATCGATCAGTGGGGCGTGAGCTCCGAGAGCGATAGACTCGCATAAGCGGAACAGTCGTCCGCAACTATACGGAACTGTGTTCCGTTTGTCACGCGAGAGGGAACTGACGATGAGCACATCGGCACAGGACAGCGCGGCACCCAGACGCAAGCGCGCGGATGCTGTGCGCAATACGGAGTCGGTGCTCGAGGCTGCCAAGACCGCGTTCGCCGAATCGGGTGTCGATGCACCGATGCGCGACATCGCTGCTCGTGCGGGTGTCGGCGTCGGCACGATCTACCGAAATTACCCCAAGCGCTCTGACCTGATCATCGCCGTGTTCCGTCGCGAGGTCGACGCGACAGCAGCCGAGGCGGAGCGACTCGCCGGGGAGTATCCGCCACCGGAGGCGCTGCGTCTGTGGATCGCGAGGTTCGCGAACTTCGTCGCCACCAAGCGCGGTTTCGCGAGCGCGCTGCATTCCGGCGACCCCGCATACCAACCGCTGCCAGGCTATTTCGTCGGGACGCTCGCTCCGAAGGTGCAAGGCATCCTGGATGCCGGTGCTGAAGAGGGCAGCATCCGCTCCGATGTGCTGGCGGGCGATCTCATCAACGCGCTCAGTCGGCTCGCTTCGGATTCTCCTGGCAGCGCCGGAGATCGAACAACGCGGATGACCGATGTGCTGCTCGACGGGCTGCTCGTGCAACGCTGACACCGCTGCCAAGAGCGTGTCGTCTCCTCGTCACGACCGCAGCGTCATCTCCCTCAACTGCCTGTTGCGCAGCGGGAACGCCATCATGAGCATGAGCGCGCCTCCGAAGAGGACGAACGGCACCCACGTCGCGGTCACGGATGCGAGGGCGCCGAAGCCCGCCATCGCCAGCGGCATGAGCACGTCGTCACCAAGCCTCGTGATCGAGCTCATCCGTCCGAGGTACGCAGTGTCGATCGTCGCCGCGAACGTGGCGCTGAGCAGCACAGAGGCGAAGCCGGCAGTCAGACCGATGACGAAGCACCCGATCGCGGCCGCCCACGCGGGACCCACACCGATCAGGATGATTCCTGCGCCCTGCACGACAAGCGCCCAGAATCCGCCGCGCGCCTCGTGGAGCGGACGCCATCTGGCCACCGAGATCGCGCCGAGCGCCGCACCGAGGCCGATCAGCGCCTCGAAGAGTCCCACAGCCTGCGCGCCCCAGCCTTCGTCGTGCGCGCGCAGCGCGATTCCGATGCCCGTCGCGGGCCCGACGGCGAGATTCAGTCCGGACAGGGCGATCACCAGCGTGCGCGTGGTCGGTGCGTCGCGCAGATGCGCGAAGCCGTGCTGGATGCCACGCAGTATGGACTCGCGTGCGGAGCGAGCCAGGGCGAAGCGGGGTCGCAGGAAGATCGCGATGAAGGCGATCACCAGCGTGAATGTCAGCGCGTTCAGTGACGCGCTCCCGCTCAGCCCCGCGTAGGCGACGAGGAACCCGCCGATCGCGGAGCCGCCCATGGTTCCGAGTCGGGTCGCGGTCTGCATGACCGCGCTGTACGACGGCAGGTCCGTCGTGCGCACCAGCTGCCGACCGATGGTGGCTGCCGAAGGCTCGTAGAATGCGTCGCAGACACCGAACGCGATGGCTGCGAGCAGCAGCACGAGCACCGACGGCGGATGAGCGAGCACCCACAGTGCCACGAACACCAGGAGCCCGACCCTCAGCGCGTTGAACAGGATCATGATCGTGCGTGCGTCCGCACGATCGGCCAGCGCCCCGCCGAACAGCAGGATGACGGCGCGGGGTATCGTTCCTGCTGCGACGATGACGCCTGCGATCGCCGGAGACGTGGTCTGCACCGCCGTCCATGCGAGCGCGATCGTCCAGATCGCATCACCGGCATCCGACAGCGCTTTGACGGCGATCCAGGCGTGGACGGTGAAGTCACGTGAGAAACGTGGTGGTTCTCGAAGCTGTTTGGGCTCTGCGATGCTCATGGCGTCGTCGGGAACCCGTGTGCGAAGACGAAGACCGGACGGCGTGCTGCACCGTCGTCGGTGTCGATACCCGCCCGCCAGGCATCGACTGTCGTGCGAAGAGCCTCCGAGAGCGTCGCGAGTTCCTCCGCCGTCGCCCAGGTGAACGTGTCGATGCTGAATGCGGCGCGTGACCACTCCGGAGCTCGCCGCTGTGGCTTGCTGCTGTGCCACCCTTTCAGCCGTTGCAGCTGCGTGGAGATGTTCGTGCGCTCGGCCTCGCGCGCCAGCAGGGCGTCCGAGGGCGAGTCCCCGAAGTCATCGACGGACCAGGTGAAGCCACGACGCGCCGGCTTCCACCAGCTCGTTCGCTTGTCCTCGTTCGGGTCGTCGGCGCGCTCCACGATGCCTGCGCGCTCCAGCATCCGCAGATGATGACTGATGCTGCCGACCTGCTGGTCCAAGGCGCGAGCCAGGGTGGTCACCTGGCTCGCGCCGTAGAGGCCGAGGTAGTCGACGATCCGTCGGCGTACGGGGTGGTGCACAGCGGTGATGGCCTGGATCTCTTCCATGCCACCAACGCTATGAGCGGTCAGCGATCTTCACAAGAGTTCTTGTATACCCCGGAAAATCAGGGAGTTTGGCGTTCCTTACGACCGCGGCGCTGACGCCGGATCAACCAGATCACGAGTACGACGGAGCCAGCGACGACAAGCCAGGGGAGGAGGAAGCCGATAGTGATCACGAGAGCGTTCAGCGAGACGATCAGGCCGTTCCATCCCGCGAGGAGCCCATCCCCGAAACCGTCCGGCTCGGGCGTGGTCGCCGATGCCTCGGGGGTGAGCTGCACTTGCAGCGACGACATGGCGACCTGATCCTCGAGCGCGGCGAGCTGCTGCTCGTAGGACTCGAGCTGGGCCTGCCGATCCGTCAACGCGATCTCCGCTTCGATCAGCTCGGACACACTGCCCGACTGCGACATCAGCTCCGTGAGCCGGGCGACCGACGCGCGCGTCGCCTCCACTCGGGCACGCAGGTCGATCGCTGTCGATGTGACGTCCTGCTTGGACAGCGACGACGAGTCGACCACTCCGATGTCAGCGAGATCATCGATGACGCCGGTGAGATCGGCGGAAGGCACACGGATGCTGATCCAGCCGTAGCCGGCTTCTGGTTGGTCCGGCAGGCTCATGTCGGCGGCCATCGGCTCTGCGGAGACATCTGTGCTCTCGACATAACCGCCACGCGCCTCTGCGAGTGCGGCGATTTCGTCGACGGCACCGGCGATATCGCCGACGCGCACTGTGGCCTGGGCACTCGCGATGATCTCGCGGTCGGCGCTGTCGACGTCGGCACCCACCACCGAAGAGGATGCGTCGTCGACGCTCTCCGGCACCGCCATGTCGCCGCCGGTCCGGTCAGCGAGGCCCACGACGCTGCCACCACCATCGACGGTGGAGACGCCGACGGTGTTGAGCAGGGGAGGAGTGATGAGTATGCCGGCGACGAAGGCTGCGGCGATCCCGACGCCCGTCAGCCATCCGCGCCGCCGGCTCTTCCTCTGAACCGGATGCTGCTCGGGCGAACGCTCGCGCGCGATGTCCTCGAACACGGCATGTTCGATGCGCTCGATGCTCGTCTGGGACAGTTCGGGCAGCGCTGCCGCAGAACCCGTGGATGTCTGGTCGTTCATGCGTCTCTCGCTTCTTCCTCGACAGCGCCCCGCAACTGCGTGCGCACCCGTGAGAGACGGTTCCGAACGACGCCATGGCTGATTCCGAGTTCGTCAGCCGCGGCCTGGTAGGCGTAGCCCTCCGTGGCACACAATCGGAAGACCTCCCGATCCAGCGCACTGAGCGCGCCGATCTCGGCCGTGATCCGCTCCGCCAGCGCTGCGGAGATGACCTGCTCCTCGACGCTGACGGTGTCGGCGAGGTCATCGTCTGCGGCTTCCGTCGTATGCGCCTGCTCGCGACGCCGCTGGCGAAGACGGTTCGCCGCCTGGAAGCGGCAGATCGTCGCCAGCCACGGCAGAGCCGATGCTCCGACGAGCTGCAGTCCAGGCAGTTTGCGCCAGGCGACGACGAACGTCTCCTGCGTCACGTCTTCGGCGTCGGCTGCTGACCCAAGGATGCCGTGGGCGATCCAGTACACAGGGCGAACATGCACACGGTAGAGCGCGCGGAACGCGCCCTCATCACCGGACGCGGCGCGCGCCACCCAGTCCTGGTCCTCGGACCGCTCTTGGTCTTCGACAAGCTCAGACATCCTGCTCCGTTCGGTGTCTCTCACCAGAGAAGTGTCAGGAGATGCCCCATCGTCTCAGATCGATGTCGAATCTGCTCAGCGACGACTCACCTCGACTGTTTCGCCCTGCCTCGGAAGCTCCGGTAACATCGGTTCAGCGAGAGGGAGTATCCCGAGTTCACGCGATCGTCATCACGAGCACCGACAATGCTGCTCCGGGCGCGTGACGCACTCAGTGCGGGGAGAGACTTTCGATCTATTCCCGACCTCTCTCGAAAGGTGCTGAGCGCCCTTGAACATCCCTGTCTGGTTCGAGATCACCGCCCTGGTGGTGCTCGTCCTCATCCTCATCGGCGACCTGCTGCTCGTCCGGTTGCGTCCCCACATCCCGTCGACGAAGGAATCCAGCCTCTGGGTGGCGTTCTACGTCGGCCTCGCGCTGATCTTCGCCGTACTGCTGTACTTCGTCGCCGGCGGCCAGTTCGCGGGCGAGTTCCTCACCGGTTGGGCGCTCGAATACAGCCTGTCGATCGACAACCTCTTCGTTTTCGTGCTGATCATGGCGCAGTTCTCCGTCCCGCGTCGCCTGCAGCAGCAGGTGCTCATGGTGGGCATCATCATTGCGCTCGTCCTGCGCGGGCTGTTCATCCTCGCCGGGGTCGCGATCATCGAGAACTTCTCGCCGATCTTCTACATCTTCGGCGCGTTCCTGATCTGGACCGCGGTCCGTCAGGCCATGCCAGAGGGTGATCACGAGGGCGAAGCGAAACGAGAGAACTTCATCGTTCGCCTCCTGCGTCGTCGGATCGACATAAGCGAGGAGTACGACGAGGGCAAGCTCCGCACCGTCGTCGAGGGCAGGCGCATGTGGACGCCGATGATCATCGTCTTCGTCGCGATCGGCGTGACCGACCTCATGTTCGCGATCGACTCGATCCCCGCGATCTTCAGCATCACCCACAACAGCTTCCTGGTCTTCACCGCGAACATCTTCGCGCTGATGGGCCTGCGCCAGCTGTACTTCCTGCTCGGCGATCTGTTGGACCGCCTCCGCTACCTCCACTACGGCATCGCCGTCATCCTCGGCTTCATCGGCGTGAAGCTGATCCTGCACGCCATGCATGTCAATGAACTGCCCTTCATCAACGGCGGACAGCACATCGAGTGGGCACCGGACATCCCGATCTGGCTGTCATTGACGGTCATCGTGGCGTCGATGGGCGTCGCGACGATCGCGAGCCTCGTCGCCTCCTCGAACGAGAGGCGTCGCGCACCGGAGGAACTGCATCCGGAGCCTCCCACGCACTGATCGCCCTCGACACGACCACCCGCCGCTGCGGTGTAAACTGACCGGCATGCGGCGGGTGTTCCTTCTCCTTAGTGGCCGCGACGAGACCTCGAACTAGGCCTTCCTCGTCGCGGAGTCCAGTGTGGCCGACCACCGACTTCTGGAGATAAAGACATGACCTCAGCTGCCCCCACTGGCTCTTCGAGTCCTCGCACGCTCGCCGAGAAGGTCTGGGATGACCATCTCGTCGTGAAGGGCGAGAACGGCGAACCGGATCTCATCTACATCGACCTGCACCTCGTGCACGAGGTGACGAGTCCGCAAGCGTTCGACGGACTGCGTGCAGAGGGTCGGCCGCTGCGCAGAGTCGATCTGACGATCGCGACCGAAGACCACAACACTCCGACGCTTGACATCGACAAACCGATCGCCGACCTCACCAGCCGCACACAGATCGAGACGCTGCGTCGCAACGCCGCGGATTTCGGCGTGCGCATCCACTCTCTGGGCGACGCGGAACAGGGCATCGTGCACGTGGTCGGGCCGCAGCTGGGTCTGACCATGCCCGGTATCACCGTCGTCTGCGGCGACTCGCACACCTCGACGCACGGCGCCTTCGGCGCTATGGCGTTCGGTATCGGCACCAGTGAGGTCGAGCACGTCATGGCGACACAGACGCTGCCGCTCAAGCCGTTCAAGACGATGGCGATCACGGTCGAGGGCGAGATCAAGCCCGGCGTGAGCGCGAAGGACATCATCCTCGCCGTGATCTCGAAGATCGGAACAGGCGGCGGTCAGGGCTACGTGCTCGAGTTCCGCGGCAGCGCCATCCGCGCCCTCTCGATGGAGGGACGCATGACGATCTGCAACATGTCGATCGAGGCAGGTGCTCGTGCAGGCATGGTCGCGCCGGATGAGATCACCTTCGAGTACCTGAAGGGACGTGCGCACGCGCCGGAAGGACAGGACTGGGACGATGCCGTCGACTACTGGCGCACGCTCCCCACCGACGACGGAGCCGTCTTTGACGCCGAGGTGCTGATCGATGCGAACCAGCTTGAGCCGTTCGTGACCTGGGGCACCAACCCGGGGCAGGGGAGCTCGCTCTCGTCGTCTGTGCCTGACCCGGCCGACATCTCAGATCCCAACGAGCGCGTCGCCGCCGAGCGTGCGCTGGAGTACATGGATCTCACGCCGGGCACCCCGCTGAAGGACGTGCCGGTGGATGCCGTGTTCATGGGGTCCTGCACGAACAGCCGCATAGAAGACCTGCGCGCGTTCGCATCCGTCATCAAGGGTCGCAAGAAGGCCGACGGCGTCCGCGTCATGGTGGTTCCAGGCTCCGCACGGGTGCGTCTGGAGGCCGAGGCGGAGGGCATCGACCAGATCGTCAAGGACTTCGGTGCGGAGTGGCGCTTCGCCGGCTGCTCGATGTGCCTCGGCATGAATCCGGATCAGCTGGCACCGGGGGAGCGCTGCGCATCCACGTCGAACCGCAACTTCGAAGGGCGCCAGGGCAAGGGCGGCCGAACCCACCTCGTCTCACCGCTCGTCGCGGCGGCGACCGCGGTGCGCGGCACGCTGTCGAGCCCGAGCGACCTGGAATCCGCACGTGAGCTGGTAGGAGCCTGATCATGGAGAAATTCATCACACACACCGGCATCGCCGCTCCGCTGAAGCGATCGAATGTCGACACGGACCAGATCATCCCTGCCGTGTTCCTGAAACGCGTCACGAAGACCGGATTCGAGGACGCACTGTTCCACGCGTGGCGTCAGGACCCGGATTTCGTCCTGAACCAGCCGGCTTTCCAAGGCGCGTCCGTGCTGGTCACAGGGCCTGACTTCGGCACTGGATCCAGCCGTGAGCACGCCGTCTGGGCGCTCCGCGACTTCGGTTTCAAGGTCGTCCTGAGCACGCGTTTCGGTGACATCTTCCGCGGCAACTCCGGCAAGCAGGGCCTGCTGGCAGCGACCATCTCCGAGGCTGATCTCGACAGTATCTGGGCAGAGATCGATGTGAATCCCGGTGCTGAGATCACCGTCGATCTCGAGGCGCGCACCGCCACTATCGGCGATCTCCGAGCCGCCATCGAGATCGACGATTACACTAGATGGCGGCTCCTCGAAGGGCTCGATGACATCGGGCTCACACTGCGCAACGAGGACAAGATCGCGCAGTTCGAGGCCCGCCGCGAGTCGTGGCGGCCACGTACGCTCCCTGTCCGCTGACACCGAGCGCAACGTGAGCCTGGGGCATCCGCTCCAGCGGCTGACGCCGCGTCCATGACCATGAAGTGAGGCTCCTCGAATGACGACAACCGTGCGCGCTGACCTTCCGGAGGGAGTTCCCGCTTTGACCGGAGACGTGCTGGCTATCCGAGGCGGAAGGCCGCTGCGCGGCCGCGTCGATGTGAAGGGCGCGAAGAACCTCGCCACCAAGGCGATGGTCGCATCGCTCCTCGGCGAGGACGCCAGCATGCTGCGCGACGTGCCGGGCATCAGCGATGTCGCCGTCGTGCGCTCGCTGCTCGAAGTGCACGGCGTTCGCGTCAGTGAGGGAGACGAGGCCGGCTCGCTGGTCTTCGACCCGAGCGACGTCGAGTCCGCGCACATGGAGGAGATCGACGCGCACGCAGGCGCCTCTCGCATCCCGATCCTGTTCTGCGGTCCGCTGCTGCATCGTCTCGGTCAGGCGTTCATCCCCGATCTCGGTGGCTGCCGCATCGGCGACCGCCCGATCGATTTCCATCTCGATGCCCTCCGCAAGTTCGGCGCGATCGTGGAGAAGCTGCCCAGCGGCATCCGGCTTTCGACCCAGGGCGGGCGCCTGCACGGCGCGAACATCCACCTGCCGTACCCGAGCGTGGGTGCCACCGAGCAGGTTCTCCTGACCGCTGTGCGCGCCGAAGGCACCACAGAACTGCGCAACGCAGCCATCGAGCCCGAGATCATGGATCTCATCGCCGTGCTGCAGAAGATGGGCGCGATCATCTCGTACGAGCCCAACCGCGTGATCCTCATCGAGGGCGTGGAGAAGCTGCGCGGGTACGACCACCGTTCGATCTTCGATCGCAACGAGGCCGCATCCTGGGCGTCTGCCGCGCTCGCGACCGACGGCGAGATCTTCGTCGGCGGAGCCAAGCAGCAGGAGATGCTCACGTTCCTCAACGTCTTCCGCAAGGCCGGCGGCTGGTTCGATGTGAAGGAAGACGGCATCCTGTTCCGTCGCGGCAGCGAACTGCAGCCGGTGGTCGTGGAGACCGACGTGCACCCCGGATTCATGACGGACTGGCAGCAGCCGCTGGTCGTCGCCCTGACGCAGGCGAAGGGCCGTTCCGTCGTGCACGAGACGGTCTACGAGAACCGGATGGGCTTCACCGACGCGCTCGTGAAGATGGGCGCCGACATCGTGGTGCACCCGCACGGTCTGCAGGACGGTCCGCGCCGCGTGCCGCGTCGTGAACTGGAACAGGCCGCGGTCATCACCGGGTCGACTCCGCTGCACGCTGCTGACATCGTGGTTCCGGATCTGCGCGGCGGCTACAGCCACGTGATCGCAGCGCTCACGGCAGAGGGTGAGTCGAAGGTCTCCGGCGTCGACATCCTCAGCCGTGGGTACGAGAAGTTCCTTGCGAAGCTCGACGCTCTCGGCGCCGACTTCGACGTCGTACGGTGACAGCCATGGGCTCCCGGTCACCCGAGAAGTCCCGCCCGAGTCCGTTCTGGCCGCTCGCGGCGATCGTCGTGCCTGCAGTCGGCTACCTGGCGAAGATCGAGATCCGCAACAAGGAGAAACTCCCGGCTAAGGGCGCGTTCGTGCTCGCCCCCAACCACTATTCGGAGTTCGATCCGCTCATCGTGGCTGCAGCAGTGTGGCGGCTCGGCCGCGCGCCGCGGTTCATGGCGAAGGAGAGCCTGTTCCGCGTCCCTGTTCTGGGCTGGCTGATGCACAAAACCGGGATGGTGCCGGTCACGCGGGCGACCTCGGCGGCTGCAGCGAAGCAGACCATCGAGCAGTCGCAGGCACTCGTGAAGAACGAGCGCGGCGTGATCGTCTACCCGGAAGGCACGCTCACGCGCGATCCCGATCTGTGGCCCATGCGCGGAAAGTCCGGCGCGGTGCGTCTCGCGCTGGCCGGTGACATCCCCCTCATTCCGATGGCGCAGTGGGGGACGCAGCATGTCATGGGCAGATACCAGAAGGGGTTAAGTCTCTGGCCACCGCGCAAGCGTGTGCAGGTGCTCATCGGCGATCCTGTCGACGTCTCCGACTTGAGCGGTCGCGCAGGGGAGCAGGCAGCGCTGAACGAGGCCACCAATCGGTTGATGAACGCGATCACGGCCCTGCTCGAGGAGCTGCGTGGCGAGAAGGCGCCTGCGACACGCTGGAATCCCACCGAGCACGGTCAGAGGGAGACAGGACGCCTTGACTCGTAAGAATCCCGCGCCGACGGGACCGCGGGTCACCGTGGTCGGATCCGGAAGCTGGGGAACCACCTTCGGCAAGATCCTCGCTGATGGCGGCGCGCAGGTGACGATGTGGGCGCGCAGGCCGGAGCAGGCGCTCGAGATCGCAGAGGGAAAGCGCAACTCGAAGTATCTTCCCGGCATCAACCTGCCACGCACGATCGCTGCGACACACGACCTCTCGACCGCGCTCGACGGCGCTGACCAGGTCTATCTGTCGGTTCCGAGCCAGTCGCTGCGAGAGAACCTCAAGGCGCTGCGTCCGTTGCTGTCCGATCGCGAGCTGCCCATCATCTCCCTGATGAAGGGCGTCGAACGATCCAGCGGCTTGCGCATGAGCCAGGTGATCGAACAGGAGCTCCAGTGCGACCCGATGCACATCGCGGTGGCGTCAGGTCCGAACCTCGCGCTCGAGATCGCGCGGGAGCAGCCCACGGCTGCGGTGATCGCCTCTCGCAGCCAGGAGACGGCAGAGACGGTCGCCCGCGCGGCCCGCAACTCCTACTTCCGAACGTTCGTGAACACCGATGTGATCGGTACCGAGTTCGGTGGGGTGCTGAAGAACCTGATCGCAGTCGCGATCGGCATCGTCGACGGCGTCGGCTACGGCGAGAACACGAAGGCCTCGATCATCACGCGCGGTCTGGTCGAGATGACCGACTTCGCGGTGGCGAACGGTGCGCAGTCGGAGACGCTGCAGGGCCTTGCGGGACTCGGCGACCTCATCGCCACCTGCCAGTCGCCCCTCAGCCGCAACAACACGGCGGGGCGGCTGCTGGGTCAGGGTTACAGCTACCAGGACGTCGTGAAGCAGATGAACCAGACCGCGGAAGGACTGGCGTCGGTGGCGCCGATCCTGCAGCTGGCCCGAGAATCCGATGTGCACATGCCCATCGTCGAGCAGGTGAAGATGGTGCTGGACGGAACGATGAATCCGCGTGACATCGCCCCCCACCTGACGACGGACGACGACACTCCCCAGGAGGAGAGAACCAATCATGGACAAGCAGACGGTGGTGGTGCTCTTCGGCGGGCGTTCCAGCGAGCATTCCATCAGTTCCGCGACGGCGGGCGGAGTGCTGCACGCGATTGATCGCGAGCGCTACGAGGTGATCCCGGTCGGGATCACTCGTGAGGGTGCCTTCGTCCTCGAAGAGGATCGTCCTGACAAATTCGCACTGGATGCCGCGCGCCTTCCCGAGGTCGCCGACAACGGCACGCGAGTTCTGTGGCCCGAACCCGGCGGTGACCGCACGTTGCGGGTGACTCAGCCGAGCGGAGACGTCATCAGTCACGGCGAGATCGACGTCGTGCTGCCGCTGCTGCACGGGCTGCACGGAGAAGACGGAGCGATCCAGGGCTTCTTCGATGTTCTCGATGTGCCATACGCCGGATGCGGGATCCTCGACTCCGCGGTGTGCCTGGACAAGCACTTCACGAAGCTCGCGCTCTCCGCCGCCGGTATCGCGGTGTCACCAGGCATCACGGTCCGCCGGTCGCAATGGGACAGCGACACCGATCGACTTCGCGCGGACATCGCAGCTCTGGGCTCCGTCGTGTTCGTCAAGCCCGCCAGTGCCGGTTCGAGCGTCGGAGTCTCTCGCGTCGTCGACGGTGAAGGGCTGGATGAGGCGATGCGCATCGCCTTCGCCGAGGACGAGAAGGTGCTCATCGAGTCGAAGATCGACGGTCGCGAGATCGAGGTCGGTGTGCTCGCCGGTCGCGACGGCGGGCCGGCACGCGCGTCGCTTCCCGGCGAGGTCGTGCTCACATCCCGCAGCTTCTATGATTTCGAGGGCAAGTACCTCGGCGGAGACGGCGTCGACATCGTCTGTCCGGCAGATGTCGACGATGAACTGATCGAACGACTGCGCGAGGCCGCGCTTCGCGCATTCGAAGCGGTTGACGGCAAGGGCCTGGCGAGGGTCGACTTCTTCGTCACGCCTGACGGCTCGCTCGTCATCAACGAGCTGAACACGATGCCAGGATTCACGCCGATCTCGATGTTCCCGAAGTGCTGGGTCGCATCCGGCCTGAGCTACAGCGACCTCATCACCGAGCTCGTCGAAATCGGTCTGCAGCGCTGAGGCTCAGCCCAGTTCCAACAGCTCCTGCGCGTCCTCGTCGAGTTCATCCGGTGCGGTGCATTTGCCGTCTGCGGGAATCGCGGTGATCGCCCCGACCAACGTTCGGGTGCTGATCACATCGTTGGAGCTGACCGCCCCTGTGTCGATGTACAGCTGCACCGCCGGGTCACGACCGTAGGTCGTCAGCCGCAGGAACGGTGTGTCGGATGCATCGACGAGCCAGTCGACGCCTTCGAGCGTCACGCACTGCAGCTCGCTCGTCGGAGCGGGCACGGCGACACCGCAGCGAAGAATGATCGCTGAGGGTCCGCCCGGGTCGCCCCACGCGCCGGTCGCCTGCGCGTCGGTCCATCGGCGATCCTTGTCCGCGATGTTCGCGACGTTCTGCAGTCCGACGGAGACCTCCGCGCACAACGGGTTGTCGGCGTCCTCAGCGGGCTCAAGGTGCACGGTGTTCGAGCATCCGCCGAGCAGGGCCGTTCCGAGCAGGATGACGGCGGTGAGGGCAAGACGACGCGACATGATTCCAGGCTACCTTTGACACCATGCCCTCCCGTTCAGCCGACGACGACCCGCGCCTGGCAGATGTGTCGGAAGGCACGATCCTGCAGGCGATCCTCGCCCGTACCGCTCCCGCCTCGCACACGATCCTCGGACCTGGTGACGACGCGGCGGTCATCGCCACGCCGTCGGGCTCGGTCGTCGCGACGACCGACACACTCGTGCACGGGCCCGACTTCAGGCTCGCATGGTCGACCGGATACGACCTCGGGTGGAAGTCCGCGGCGGTGAACCTGGCCGACATCGCGGCGATGGGCGCGCGCCCGACCGCGCTGCTCGTGGCGCTGGCGGTGCCGCGCGATCTGCGGCTGTCGTTCGTCGAGCAGCTCGCCGACGGTTTCCGCGACGCCTGCGACGCTCTGGCACCCGGATGCGCGGTGGTCGGGGGAGACCTGACGGTGTCCGACGTGCTGACGATCGCCGTCACGGCACTCGGCGATCTTGAGGGTCGGAATGCCGTCACCAGGGCTGGTGCGCGCCCCGGCGACGTCGTCGCCGTCGCCGGTGAACTCGGACATGCCGCGCGCGGACTCGCCGTCCTGTTCGGCCGCTTCAGAGGCGGTGACACACCGGTTCCGATCGACGCCGCTCTTCTGGAGACCGGCGAACGGGCGGCGCTGGCGGCGCAGCTGCGACCTTCACCGCCGATCGGACTGGGCGTGATGGCTTCTGTCGCCGGTGCGACGGCGATGATGGACATCTCCGACGGTCTTGCCCTGGACGCCGGGCGTCTCGCGAAGGCATCCGATGTCACATTGGAGCTGTCGCGTGGATCCCTCGGTGAGAATCCGGAGCGCGCTCTTGCCGGCGGCGAGGATCACGCGCTGCTCGCCACATTCCCCGCCGATGTCCTCCCGCCCGGCTTCCGGATCATCGGCACCGTGATCGAGCGTGGTCCGGAGGGAGTTCTCTGCGACGGCGTTCCGGTGTCGTCAGACGGCTGGGACCCTTATCGCGACTGGGATTCGACAGCCGGCTGAGCCCACCAGATCGCGGTGTCGCCGTAGGACTTCTCACGGAACACCTCGAGTCCGGCAGCGGCGACATCGGGCGGCGTCGACCTGCGGGCGCGTTCGATCACGACCACGGCGTCGTCGGACAGCAGCGGTGCGAGCGCGATCAGATCAGCGTCCATCGACCGGTCTTCGAGATCATATGGCGGATCGGTGAAGACGAGGTCATACGGGACCGTCGCGCGTCTGAGGAAGGCGAGTACGGCGCTCTCATGCACGCGGGCGGGGGCGTCGTCCAACGTCCGTGCGACCGTTGCGATGTTGCGGCGCATTACTACGGCGGCGGAGCGGGAACGCTCGACGAGGTCGACGCTCGCGGCTCCCCGGCTCAGAGCTTCGAGTCCGAGCGCACCCGATCCGGCGTACAGATCGAGGACGCGGGCGTCGGCGATGGCATCCAGCGATTCCAACGCCCCGAAGAGCGACTCCCGCACGCGGTCACTCGTCGGACGGGTGCCGCTGCCCGGCACGTCAAGGCGCAACCCGCGTGCACTCCCGGCGATGATCCTCGTCACCCGAACAGCCTATGGCTGTCTGCGGCGTTCTCTAGACTTCAGGCATGGTCTTCTCCCTCGACACGAGTCTCGCCGAGGCGATCGGCCCGGCTTCGGCGAAGAAGGTCGAGCGAGCGTTCGGCATGAAGACGGTCGGAGAGATGCTCGGGCACTATCCGCGCCGTTACGCGGATCCCGCCGAGCTCACACCGATCCGCGATCTTCCCGTCGGTGAGACGGTGACCATCGTCGCCGAAGTTCTGTCCTCGTCTGCCCGTGAGATGCGCAATCGCAACGGAGCGATGACCGACGTGATCATCGGAGACGAGCACGGTCGCGTGTCGCTGACCTTCTTCGCGAAGAACCTCCAGCAGGCGCGCTGGCGGGCGAACGAGATGCGCCCCGGCCGGCGAGGTGTGTTCTCCGGCAAGGTCGGCATGTACAACGACACGACCCAGTTCGCTCATCCGCAGGTCGAGCTCTTCGACGATGAGGAGAGCGCACAGGCCCGTGCCGACGACCGTGCGCACCGGCCGATCCCGATCTACCCGGCGACCTCGGCCGTCTCCAGCCAGCAGTTCCGCGAACTGGTCGAAAAGGTCCTGCCGGACGTCGGCGACGTGCCGGATCCGCTGCCCGATGAGATCCGGGTGCGTGAGGGTCTGCTCGACGCGCGAACGGCACTGGTGCATTTGCACCGTCCGCAGGCGCGCAACGATGTGGATCCAGCGGTTCGCACGCTTCGCATGCACGAGGCACTCGTGCTGCAGACCGCGCTGCTGCAGCAGCGCGCCGCCGTGCGTGCGCTGAACGCCACACCCCGCCAGACGAAGCCGGGCGGACTTCTCGAGCGCTTCGACGCGACCTTGCCGTACACCCTCACCGTCGACCAGCAGACGGTCGGACATCAGATCGCGGCAGACCTCACCGGCGCATGGCCGATGAACCGGCTGGTGCAGGGCGAGGTCGGCTCCGGAAAGACCCTCGTCGCTCTGCGCGCCATGCTGCAGGTCGCAGAATCAGGTGGGCAGGCCGCACTGATCGCGCCGACCGAGGTGCTCGCATCCCAGCATCTGCGATCGATCACGAAGATGCTCGGGCCCGATCTCGCGCCCCTGCTCATGCCCACGCTCCTCACCGGGCAGATGTCCGCTCCCGCGCGTCGTAAGGCCGCGCTGAGGGTGGCGGCCGGTCAGGCGCTCATCGTCGTCGGCACGCATGCTCTGCTGGGCGAGAAGACGACCTTCGCCGACCTCGGCCTCGTCGTCGTCGACGAGCAGCATCGCTTCGGCGTCGAGCAGCGGGAGGCGCTGCGCGCGAAGGGCTCGAGCCCGCACGCGCTCGTGCTCACTGCTACTCCCATCCCCCGCACGGTGGCGATGACGGTCTTCGGCGATCTGGACACGTCAGTCATTCGCACCATGCCTGCCGGTCGAGCGGGGATCGAGTCGTTCGTCGCGCCGCTGGCGGAGCATCCGGACTGGTTCCGCCGCGTGTGGGAGCGTGTGGCGGAGGAGATCGCGCAGAAGCGTCAGGTGTTCGCCGTGTGCGCGGCGATCGACACGACGAAGAAGGCTGCCGGTGAGGAAGACCAGACCGCACTCGTCCCCAGCGAGGAGGGCGCGTCCGGTCCGCGTTGGGGCGTCGTGCAGCTGGATGCTGCTCTGGAGACGCATCCGACCGTCGGCAAGCTCCGTCGGGCTGTTCTGCATGGGAAGATGCCGTCAGAGACGAAGGATGCCGTGATGCAGGCCTTCGCGCGCGGAGAGATCGACCTGCTGATCGCGACGACGGTGATCGAGGTCGGCGTCGATGTGCCGAACGCGTCCACGATGATCGTGCTCGATGCCGACCGTTTCGGCGTCTCGCAGCTACACCAGCTGCGAGGGCGAGTCGGCCGCGGTGATGTGCCTGGACTGTGCCTGCTCGTCACAGAGGCGGAAGCGGGCTCCCTGGCACGTGATCGCGTCGAGGCCGTGGCAGCGACTCTCGACGGTTTCGCCCTCGCGGAGGTCGATCTGGAGCTGCGCGGCGAAGGCGACGTGCTCGGGTCGACGCAGTCAGGTGTGCGGTCGTCCTTGAAACTGCTGCGGGTGGTGAAGGACTCGAAGCTGATCGCACGGGCGCGCGAGCTTGCGGAGGGCATCCTCGAAGCCGACCCGCAGCTCGAGGCGCATCGAGGTCTCCGAGAGGTCATCGCCCGTCGCGTCACAGAGGACGACAGGGCCGCCCTCGCGAAGAACTGACATAGCGGTGTGTCATAGGCTGGTGGCATGAGCAGCCGGATCGCCGTCGTCCCTGGTTCATTCGACCCGCCGACCCTCGGCCATCTGGATGTGATCCGTCGGGCCGCGAAGCTGTACGACGAACTGCATGTTCTCGTGGTGCACAATCCGGGCAAAGAGGCGATGCTCCCGATCGCTCAGCGACTCTCGCTGCTGGAGCAGTCCATCGCCGAGGACGGCATCAGCGGCAACGTCGTCATCGGATCATGGAGCATGGGACTTCTGGTCGACTACGCTCGCGACGTCGGCGCTGGCGTGCTCGTGAAGGGCATCCGCTCGCAGATAGATGTGGCTTACGAGTCGCCGATGGCAATCGTGAACCGCCACCTCGCCGACATCGAGACGGTGTTCCTGCTGCCGGATCCCTCGCACGCGATGGTCTCGAGTTCGCTCGTGCGCCAGGTCGCAGGTCTGGGCGGCGATATCGCGCCATTCGTACCTCGCGCCGTCGCGGCCTTCCTCGATACCGGCGCACGCGGTCTATGACGTGCGGCCCCGTTCTCAGCATCCGCGGGTAGCATGAAAGCGTGAAGACCCGACTCAACGGCCCATTCGTGGTGCCCGTACGCGATATCGTCCGACATCCCGGCGAGATGCGGGAGCACCAGTTCTCCGTCACCCTGAAAGAGCAGTGGGGTGAGGGCATCGTCTCGTACGAAGCCGGCTCCGATATCGACGTGGACGTGCGCCTCGAGTCCGTCCACGAGGGCATTCTCACCTCGGGAACGGTGGATGCCGAGTACAAGGGCGTCTGCGGAAGATGCCTGAAAGACATCACCGAGCCTGTCGAAGTCGAGTTCCAGGAGCTTTTCGCGTATCCTGGTGATGAAGAAACTGACTTCGAGGTTCAAGACGACCACGTGGATCTTGAAACTCTTGTCAGGGAAGCGGCCGTACTGGCACTTCCATTTCAGCCGGTGTGTCAGCCGGATTGCCCGGGGCTCGACCCGATCACGGGCGAACGGATGGCCAGAAGCACCGGGGCGGAGAATGACGCTCCCATCGATCCTCGGTGGAGTGCGCTCCAACAGATCACAGACCAGGGGAGTGCGGCAGAGAGCCGTGGTCCCGAGAACACAGAAGAGAGTTAGCCATGGCTGGTAACCCCCCGAAGCGCAAGGTATCCCGTTCCAACACCCGCTCGCGCCGCGCGCAGTGGAAGGCAGCGCCCATCGCGCTCGTCAAGACCGTTGAGAACGGCAAGACCGTCTACAGCCGCCCCCACCAGGCGAAGGTCGTCACCGACTCGCAGGGGACCGAGCTGTTCATGGAGTACAAGGGCCGCAAGGTCGCCGACGTCTGAACCACGGTCTCGCGATCGTGACAGAGGTCCCAGGGGGGACGGCACCTCTCGCCGAGAAGCTCAGGGTCGACATCGACCCTGAGCTGCTCGCTTTGGCGCTGACTCACCGTTCGTACGCGTACGAGCACGGGGCCATTCCGCACAACGAGCGACTCGAGTTCCTCGGTGACTCAGTGCTCGGGCAGGCGGTGACCGTCATGCTGTTCACGACGCACCCCGGTCTAGACGAGGGGCAGCTCGCGAAACGACGAGCGAGCGTGGTCTCCACCGTCGCCCTTGCAGAGGTCGCCCGCGGCATCGGTCTCGGTGAGCACCTGCTGCTCGGCCGCGGCGAAGAGCAGACCGGTGGGCGTGACAAGGATTCGATCCTTGCCGACACCATGGAAGCTGTCTTCGGTGCGACCTATCTGTCGGCCGGACCGGAGGCGGCGACCGAACTCGTGCTACGGCTCACCGAGCCACTGCTCGCCGACCCTGAGCGCTACGGCGCCGCGATGGATCCGAAGACGAGTCTTCAGGAGCTCGCCGCCCGTCTGGGCTCCACACCTCCGATCTATACCGTGACGTCGAGCGGGCCGGATCACGATCGTCGATTCACCGCGACGGTCGAGGTCGGCGAGGTGCGCATGACCGGCGACGGCACGAGCAAGAAGACCGCCGAGATGGCGGCGGCGCTCAGCGCCTGGCGCTTCCTCAGCGAGAGTGCCTGAACTTCCCGAGGTCGAGGTCGTGCGTGCCGGCCTCGCACCGGCTGTCATCGGCGCGACGATCGTCAGCGCGTCGGTGTTCGACGAACGAGCACTCACTCGGCATGCTGCAGGCGCCGCCGACTTCGTCGGAAGGCTTGAGGGCTCGTCGGTGCTGGGTGCCGCGCGGCGCGGGAAATTCCTGTGGCTTCCGCTCAGCGGGGGCACGGCGGCGTTGACCGCGCACCTGGGGATGAGCGGGCAGCTTCTGCTGCGTGCTCCGGATGCTCCGGCCGAGCGGCACGAGCGCATCCGCCTCGGCATCCAGCATCCGCGCCATGGAGAGCTTGCCGTCGTGTTCGCCGATCAGCGCACCTTCGGCTCGCTCGCCGTCGACGCTCTCGTCGCCGACGGTGACGAGCTGATCCCCTCGCAGGTGAGTCACATCGCCAGAGATCCGCTCGATCCTGCGTTCGACGACACCTCGTTCATCGCCGCCGTGCGTCGTCGAACCAGCGCGATCAAGCGCATTCTGCTGGACCAGACGCTCCTCAGCGGCGTCGGCAACATCTACGCGGACGAGGCGCTGTGGGCAGCGCGCATTCATCCGGAGTCCTTGGGACGTGCACTGTCAGCGCAGGCTGTGCGACGCCTGCTCTCCGAGGTACGGCTGGTGTTGGAGAAGGCTCTGGCCGAAGGCGGTACGAGTTTCGACGCGCAGTACGTCAACGTCAACGGTCAGGCCGGATACTTCGCCCACTCCCTCAATGCCTATGGCCGCGTAGGGCAGCCATGCCCGCGTTGCGGGGGAGCGATCGTGCGCGAGGCCTTCATGAACCGTTCGAGTCACTACTGCCCGAGATGCCAGCGTGCGGCGCGATAGTCTGCCCGGATGAAGTGGATCCTCTACGACATCGGCGGCGTCATCGAGATCGTCGATGACCATTCCTGGCCGACGGAGCTGCGGGTCACGTGGTCCGATCGATTCGGGTTGAAGCCCGAAGAGTATGACGCGCGACTGCTCGCGGCTGATCTGCCGGACACCACCGTGAACGCGGGAGTCGAGGAACAGCACTGGCAGGGCATGGCCGATGCGCTGCACCTCTCCGAGGCGGAGGTCGCGTCGATGCGTGCGGAGTTGTGGGACGCGTACTGCGGTGAGGAGAACACCGAACTGCTCGATCATGCGCGCTCCCTGCATGGCCGCGTCGGCCTGGCGATCCTCTCCAACTCCGGCGACGGGGCCAGGGAGGAGGAGGAGCGGCGCTTCGGGCTCTCCGCCGTGTTCGATCCGATCTGCTACAGCCACGAGCAGGGTGTGCTCAAGCCGGACGCCCGTGCGTTCGAACAGGCCCTCGCTCGGATGAACACGACTGCAGACCAGGTGCTGTTCATCGACGACAACCCGCCGAACGTGCACGCGGCGCAGGCGCTCGGCATCCGCGCCCTCCTGCACTCCGACAACACGACGACCATCGATGCGATCGAGCGATTTCTCGTGGAGTGAGTGCCGCCGCGTGTCTTCAGGCGGGCTGAAACGCCTTGCCGAGCAGCGGCCGCGTCACGCGGACGCCCAGCCAGACGAGCGCTATTCCCAGCGCGACGACCGCGGCGATGGTCACGAGCGACAACGGTGCGACGACCACGGCGATGCCGACCAGCGGGAACACCAGCACCGCAGCGCACACAGCCGAGCCGAGGGCGGTGAACAGCAGAGGTGACATGATGGCGCGTGTGCGAGCGGCATCGACTGTCCCGAACGGAACCCCGAGAAAGTGCAGACTGCGATGCAGATCGCGCTGGTCCAGAATGCCGGCCGCCTGGTTCACCCCGACCGAGACGGCGACGATCAGGAACGAGGCGACGAGCGTGATGATCAGGCCGGTGCGGATGTCTGCGGCGAGTGTCAGATTCTCCGCCGATTCCGATGCGCTCACGGTGTTCATCAGTGCGACACCTGTACCGGCGAAGACGGCCATGAAGCTCGCCATCGAGATGCCGCTCACTTGACGCCATGCGGCCTTGGGCGAGTCGAGCACCAATCGCGCGGAGAGCAGCCGGGCCGGCATCTCCGCTCGGCGAAGTCCGCGCGTCGCGTGCACCTTCAACGCCCATGGACCGATGAGATTCAGCACCGCCAGTGCCAGGGCGAACATTCCGGCGAGCACCGCGATGGTCACGACGAGCCCCGCCGTGCCAGGGAAGACCTGCACGAACACGAACGCGCCGATGATGATCACCGCGGCGAGCACAGCGCGCACCCAATGCACGCGCGGCACAGCAGAGCGCGTGCGCACGCCCAGCGGAGAGATGACGACCTGCCGAAGGCCGACGGCGGCGCTGATGCCGGCGAGCAGGATGACACCGCCGACGACCGCGAGGAGGCTGACCGGCGGGAGCAGGATCGCTGCTGCCCCGAGCATCTCACCTCGGAACGGAATGAGGCCGATCAACGGAACCACGGCGAGATACCCGAGAACGCCGACCAGAGATCCAGCGGCAGCGACACCCGTCGACTCGAGCACCGTCGCGCCGGTGACGCCGGCAGGGGAGACCCCCAGCAGGCGAAGCGTCGACAGCCGTTCGTCACGTCTGCGGGCCGAGAGCCGCGCGGCCGCGCCGCCCAGCGTCGCCAACGGCACGACCAGCAGCACCAGGGCGATGGCAGCGAGCGCCTGATAGAGCCCGGCATCCGGATCAGTCCAGCTCCAGAACTTCTGCGCGCCGCCGACGACGGTGAGCACAAGTGTCGTCACCAGCGCGAACGCGATCGCAGGCAACGCCAGCGCGGCTCCCTGTCCTGGCGTCGGTCGCAGCAGGAGCGCGAGAACCCTGGCGTTCACGCGGACACCGCCGTGCTGACGATCTGACCATCGCGCACGTGCACGGTGCGTGAGCAGCGTGCGGCCACTTCGCCGTCGTGGGTGACGACGAGCAGGGTCCGTCCCTGACCTGTGGTCGACCACAGCAGGGCGTCCATCACGTCGTCGGAGGTCTGAGAGTCCAGCGCTCCGGTGGGTTCGTCGGCGAAGACCAGCTCTGCGCCGGTGACCTGAGCGCGCGCGATGGCGACGCGTTGCGCCTGGCCTCCGGACAGTTCCCCGATACGGCGCTCTTCCATCCCCGCGAGACCGAGCGAGGCCATCC
This sequence comes from Microbacterium sp. AK031, assembly GCF_024807145.1. Classification (GTDB taxonomy): domain Bacteria; phylum Actinomycetota; class Actinomycetes; order Actinomycetales; family Microbacteriaceae; genus Microbacterium. The sequence goes on from NZ_JANUCA010000001.1 coordinate 710,670, forward strand.
AGCCCGCTGCGTGCTCGAGCGCGACTCGCCGGGACGTGCCGTTGATCATGAGGGCGAGGGCGATGTTCTCGATCGCGGTGAGCTCTGGTATCAGCAGTCCCTGCTGGAAGACGAACCCGAAGGATTCCCGACGAAGCCGTGACCGCTCGCGTTCATTCTTGGTGGTGATGTCGACCGGTGCGCCCGTCGCGGGAGCGAAGATCACGGTGCCGGTGTCAGGCGCCGTGATGCCGGCCAGCACGTGCAGGAGCGTCGTCTTGCCTGACCCTGACGCGCCCATGATGGCGACGGATTCACCGCGTCCGACGACGAGGTCGACGCCGGCCAGCGCGGTGGTGGCGCCGAACGTCTTGGTCAGCGACTGAGCATGGAGGACAGGAGTGTTCATACCCCCCAGCCTCGTCGCCGGCATCCGCCGTGTCGTCGGTCTGCAGACGGAACCCGGCCGGTCGAAGATACACCGCGAGGATGACCTTCAACCGATCAGTCCGTGCGTCAGTCGAGCTTCTTCTGCCATGCACCCGCGTATGAGGCGGGTACGAATCCGATGGCCTCGTTGATGTCGAGCATCGGACGATTCTCCTCGGCGTTGAAGGTCGAGATCTTCGGCGAGTCCGGAGCGATGTCGCGCCAGCGCAGCAGGTTCGCGCACTTCACGATCGTGCCGAGCCGCTTCCCTCGATGCTCCTTCACGACAAGCGTGCCGAACTGGTGAGTGACGCCGGCGCGGTCGGCACCGATCACCAGCTCGTTGAACGCCACCAGCCTCCCGGTGGGAACGTGTTCGACCGCTGCGACCGAGAGCAGTTGTCCGCCGGCGGCGAGGTTCTGATCGTGGCGGACGACGCGATCCGCGTCCCAGGCCTCCTCGTCGATGTCGAGGTCGCCGCTGGGCACGTCTGTCGCCATCCGTGAGATCACATCGGCGTACCCGGCGCGCAGGGGCTCGGGCGTCGGGAGAGTCCATGACACGATGCGGTAGTCGTCGCCGGCGAATGCGGTGGCAGCCTTCAGTTTCTCCTCTGCCAGCGTCAGTGGTCCATTCAGCGGCAGGATGCTGTTGCGCTCCACCTGCTCGAGCACGTACCCGTTTGCGCTCAGGAGATCGCTGAGTGCAGTCGCCGCGACGCGACCCCAGCCGGTCGTGGGGGTCAGCATCCGCTCATCCGAGGTGGCCGGATGCAGCGTCCAAGTCAGCACGCTCGCGCGGCCGAGCTCGCGGGCGGTGCGCTCGACACGATCCAACAGCGCCTGCTCCACTCCGCTTCCCCAGTGCGGCGGTATCACGATCACGCCCATCTCCGCCGACGTGGCCTGCGTATCGTTGGCGGTCGACAGGTAGGCGGCGCCGACGATCTCGCCGTCTCGGCGTGCGATGAATCCGCGGTGGCTCCGATCGGTCTGATCTCTCCACGACGGCAACTGTTCCTCGGCGGTCTCCACGAGGTCGTCGATGCCGGCATCCAGTTCCGCCTGCCGGTTGCCGATCGCCACCATCGCGTGGAACTCGGCCGCTTCGGGTGCGTCAAGGCGCTCGGGTACCACGAGGTCGGTGATGATGATCTCGCTCATGTCAGCTCCTTCTTCCAGGCGCCCTCGTAGGCGATCGGCGCGAATCCGATCGCCTCGTTGATGTCAAGCATGGGTCGATTCTCTTCTGCGTTGTAGGTGATGACTGTCGGCGAATCCGGATGCTGTTCGTGCCAGGTGAGCAGACCTGCCGACTTCACCAGCATTCCGAGCCGATGGCCCCGGTGCGATGCCAGCACCAGAGTGTCTTCCTGATGCGTGGCGGCTGTGGGATCGCCACCGATGGCGAGCTCGTTGTATGCGCACAGCTCGCCCGTGGCGATGTGCTGCGCTGCGGTCACGAGCACAGTCGTTCCGCGTTGGATGTATCGCTCGTCGTGGCGTGCGACGCGACCAGCGTCCCACTTCTCCGCAGGCATCCCGAGTTCGGCGTCAGGTACGTCGGTCGACATGTGCTCTTTCATCCAGGCGTAGCCTGCTACGTGTTCGTCCGGTGTCGGCAGCTTCCATTGGACGACGCGATAGCCGCTCGCCTGGTCTGCGGCGCTCGCCCGCAGATTACGGATTCGCTGCACTAGCGGATCCGACCAGGTGAGGGTGCTCACTCGTTCCACCTGCTCCAGCGTGTACCCGTGGCGGAGCAGAAAGCGCGCGGCGTGATCTTTCGGGATCTCGCCGAAACCGGTGGGAGAGGCCAGCGGGGCGTCTTCTGAAGCTGGGTGCTCGACCCACGTCAGCAGCCGGCGCACTCCGGCAGCATATGCAGCCATTTCGAGATGGGGCAGCGTCGCGGCGCCGATGCCTCGTCCCCAGAACGATCGGAGCAGGCTGACGACCAGGATCGCAGTCTTCCCCTCGTCGTCGCCCAAGATACTCAGTGGTGCGACGCCGACCATCTCGTCGTCGACAGTGATGGCCCATTGCAGTTTGGTCGTGTCTGCGCTCGAGCGCAGCACCGGGAGGAGCTCGCGGGGAGTCATTTGGTCGTCGTCGCGACCTGTGACATCCCGGATCGATCGGTTACGCACATCTGCGTACTCCAGGAAGCGAGGCGATGCCGCGGCATCCGCCCGTGCGGGAAGCACGAGCGGATGCAGCGTCACGGTTTCTGTCAGTCGAATGTTCATGATCGATCTCCTCGTCTACGCGTCGATCAGAACAGGTGGCGCTGCACCTGGTAGGCGAGGATCGCCAGGGATTCACGCTCGGTGGCGCTCTTCGTCTCGAACATTCGCATGACTTCTTCATGCGTCAGCGCGCGGGCCGGAGCCTTGCGCGGACGCTGGGTCCTCAGCAGCAGCCAGAGGCCGATGCGAAGGGAGAGACGGTCGGTGACCGCCAGTTCGGTCCGGTCCGTGGGAACGGTGATCTCGAAGATCTCCTGTTCCTCGGGACATGGTGGATGGGCAGTGCTGCGAAGCAGCGTGTTGTTACTCACGAGAGTTCTCGTTTCCTGTCGATTACCTGCGGGGGTCCGCCGACGCCGATGCATCGGTGGCGCGTGGGGCGAGTGTCTCGGATGGGGAGACACTCGCCGGGGAGAGGCAACAGATCGACGACGTCGACCGATGCGGGACGGCGGTGAGAAACCGACGTGTCAGCGGCGGGAACCGGCGGAGAAGGCCCACGAAGGGCCGTAGTTCTCAGGCAGCGGTTCTACGACAGCGTGTTTCGGAGGGCGTCGAACGAAGAGGACGGCTGATCCGCGAAACGCGCCGCGCCGAGCGTGAAGCCGGCTGCGGTGTTGTGCGTAGTGATCATGAGCGTCCTCCTTTCGTGAGCGATCCGATTTGACAAGTTACTGGTTCGACAACGGGAACGTCAAGCATCAACCGTCTGCTCGGCGTGTCGCGATGTGCGCCGATCGACCGGTGCGCCGCGCGGGATGCCGGGTTCCTGCCGCGATTTCGGTACCGTTGAGGCGTGATTCTCCCTGGACGAGCGGTGCCCGCATGCATCTGAAGAGCCTGACGCTCAAAGGCTTCAAGTCATTCGCGCAGCCGACGAGCTTCGTCTTCGAACCCGGCGTGACGTGCATCGTCGGTCCGAACGGCTCCGGCAAGTCGAACGTCGTCGACGGCCTCGCCTGGGTGATGGGGGAGCAGGGGGCGAAGACACTGCGCGGCGGCAAGATGGAGGACGTCATCTTCGCCGGGACCTCGACGCGCGGGCCCCTGGGACGCGCCGAGGTGCAGTTGACGATCGACAACAGCGACGGCGCTCTGCCGATCGATTTCGCCGAGGTCACGATCAGCCGCACGCTGTTCCGCAACGGATCCAGCGAGTATGCGATCAACGGATCCAGCTGTCGTCTGCTCGATGTGCAGGAGCTGCTCAGTGACTCGGGCCTCGGCCGCGAGATGCACGTCATCGTCGGGCAGGGGCGCCTCGACACCGTGCTGCAGGCATCGCCAGAGGACCGCCGCGGATTCATCGAAGAGGCCGCGGGCATCCTGAAGCATCGTCGGCGCAAGGAGAAGACCCTTCGCAAGCTCGACGCCATGGAGACCAACCTCACACGCCTCAGCGATCTCGCCGGCGAGATCAGGCGCCAGCTCAAGCCGCTCGGCCGGCAGGCGGAGATCGCCCGTGAAGCGCAGACCATCGCCGCCGTCGTGCGAGACGCGAAAGCCCGGATCTTCGCCGACGATGTCGTGGCGTTGCGCACCGCACTGGCCGACCACACGCGCACCGAGCAGGAGCGCCACACGGAACGCCTGGTGCTCACCGATCAGGCCGGCACGGTGCGCGCCGGCATCGCGAAACTCGAAGCAGATCAGAATTCGGCTGGCGTCGACGAGGCTCGCCGCGTGACCTTCGGACTCGAGCAGGCGCAGGAGCGCATGCGCTCGCTCTACACGCTGGCGAACCAGCGCCTCGCCCTGCTCGGCTCCGAAGAGGACGACGCAGCCGTCACATCGGTGACGGTCACGCAGGCGACGATCGATGAGGCCAAGGACGAGATCACGCAGATCTCTGCCGGGCTCGGCGATGCTCAGGATGCTGCGGTGTCAGCGACCCGTGAAGTCGTGGATGCACGGGCGGAGCTCGACACGCTCGACGTGGACATCGCCGAGCAGAGCGCACTCGTATCACAGCACGACATGCGGCTGACGGCGCTACGGGGCACGGCAGAGGCAGCGGAGTCAGCCCTGGCCGCAGTCCGCGCCGCCGTGCTGCGCCAGGAGGCGGCGCTGGAGGCTGCGAACGAGCGGCGCCGCGAAGCCGCCGACGCACTCGAGCAGATCGATGACGCCGAGGCACCGGAAGGCACAGCCGCCGAGCATGCCGCGGCGTACGAGACCGCGCAGCGCGAAGCCACGACGGCTGAGAGCGACCTCGAAGAGCTGCGCGAGCGACTGCACTCCGTAGAGCGCGAGGCGGAGTCATTGACGGCGAAGGCGTCGGCGCTCAGCAGCGCTCTGTCGCTGTCCGGCGGAGCTGCCGAGGTCGTGCGCGCCGGAGGGCCGGGCGTACGGGGCCTCGTCGGGGATGCCGTGCAGGTCAGGGCCGGATACGAAGCCGCCATCGCCGCTGTGCTCGGGCCACTCGCTGAGGGGGTCCTCGTCGACGATGCGAGCGCGGCGTTCGAGCTCGCCGAGGAGTCCACTGCGCAGCAGCGCGGCGTGGTCGACTTCGTGCTCGCCGCCGCACCGCGGCCCACCGGTGCCCTTCCGTCGGTCGAGGGCGTGATACCCGCCACCGAGGTCGTCACCGCGCCGGATGGCGTATTGGGTGTGCTCTCACATGTGCTCATCGCGGATGATCTCTCCGCGGCGCGACGTGCGCGCGCCGTGCTGGATGCGCTGGATGACACGACCGTGACGATCGTCACGAGCGGTGGCGACGTCGTCACCGCTCAGACGCTGCGCACTGGTTCTGGAGGCGAGCGCTCTCGGCTCGAGCTCACCGCAGAGCGCGACGCCGCGCAGGAGCGACTCTCCGAGGTGCGTGTGATCGTGGATTCACTGCGCGAAGCGCGCGAAGATGCATCCGAGCGAGTGGATGTGACGCGTCGTGCGGCGAAAGAAGCATTGCTGGCGCTGCGCGAGCACGACGCAGCGCTGGCGACGCATGCCGAGCAGCTCAATCGGGTCACGGTGCGCCATGAGTCGGCCGTGGCAGAATGCGAGCGGCTTGAGGCCGGTGTCGCTCAGGCTCAGGCGGCCGTGGCCGACGCCGAGTCGGCAGCGAACGAGGCCGCGTCGGCACTGGAACAGGCCCAGGCGACGCCCCGACCCGTGCTCGACGCGTCGGCCAGGGACGGGCTGCTCGAAGCCCTCGAGTCCGCACGCGAGAGCGAGGTGCGCGCACGGCTGGAGATCGAGACGCTTCGAGAGCGCGTGCGCGCCGCCCAAGCGCGCGTTGCAAGCCTGGAACGCCAGCGCGAGCAGGAGCGAGATGCCGCAGCCGAGGCTGCCCGTCGAGCCGTGATTCGTCGAGCGCAGCGTGAAGCAGCGGCAGCCGTCGCGGCAGAGCTTCCGCGGATACTCGACTCCCTCGATCGCTCGGTCACGGAAGCTCGCGTCGGGCTGACCGAAGCGGAGAACGCCAGATCAGCGCAGAACGAGGAGCTCACCGCACTTCGAGTGCAGGAGAACTCGCTGCGGGAGCGCCTTGCCGGCCTCACGGAGAGCGTGCACGGACTCGAACTGCAGATCCACGAGAAGAAGCTGCACCTGACGAGCCTGCTCGAGCGCGTGGCGTCCGAATTGGCGCTCGACGAAGATATTCTCGTCGCGGAATATGGTCCGGATCAGCCCGTGCCGCGAGATCCACTGGCCGAGGCGGACCCCGATGCGATCGACGACATCGACCCCACTGCGATCCCCTACGACCGCCGCATGCAGGAGCGCCGACTTGCGGAGTCGGAGCGCAAGCTCGCACAGCTGGGCCGTGTGAACCCGCTCGCGCTCGAGGAGTTCGCCGCGCTCGAGCAGCGGCATGCGTTCCTCACGGAGCAACTGGCCGACCTCACCCAGACCAGGCAGGATCTGCTGACGATCATCGCCGATCTCGACGAGCGCATGCAGACGATCTTCGCCAGCGCGTTCGAAGACACTCAGCGTGCGTTCGGGGAGGTCTTCCCTCTTCTGTTCCCTGGCGGGGCCGGCAGCATCTCGCTCACCGATCCCGAGAACATGCTCACGACAGGCATCGAGGTGGCGGTCCGGCCGGTCGGCAAGAAGATCGAGCGGCTCTCGCTGCTCTCCGGCGGCGAGCGCTCCCTGGCCGCCGTCGCGCTCCTGGTGGCGATCTTCAAGGCCAGGCCGAGTCCGTTCTACATCCTCGACGAGGTGGAAGCGGCGCTCGACGACGCGAACCTCGGACGCCTGCTGACGGTGTTCGAACAGCTGCGCGAGAGCTCCCAGCTGCTGGTGATCACACACCAGAAGCGCACCATGGAGATCGCCGACGCCCTTTACGGCGTGTCGATGCGCCAGGACGGCGTATCGGCGGTCGTCGGTCAGCGCGTGGGCGACAGGGCCGCCGCAGCGAGCTGAGCCTGCGGCCGCGCACAACTGCGGACCCGCGGGGCGACATGCCGAGCACAGTCCGCATACGGCGGAGTGTCTCAGTCCAGATCCGAGGTTGTGCTCGGTGCCGTGATGGCGCGCGCGAACTGCTCGACGGCAGGCGCGAAGCCCGGTAGGTCCTGCGGGCGGTGAGTCGCGCCTTCGAGCACAATGTGCCGGGCACCGTGCCCGGTGAGAACACCGGCGATCGTCTCGTATTCGTCGTTCCACCCTCCAGTGACGACGAGAATCGTGATGCCGGTGGTCATGCCGATCCGAACACCGTGGCCCCACGGGACGTTGCTTGTCGCCCACTGCCGAGCAGCCGCGCGCTCCGCATCCCAGCTGTCTGCATCGAATGCTTCGCCGAACATGAGCGGCCGGAAGATCGCCCAGAACCCCTGCAGGTTCTCGTCTTCCGTCTGTGCGCGCGCTTCCGTCACGATCGCAATGTGCCGTTCGATCGCGGGCTCGCCACGGGCGATGTCGTACAAGGCGGGTTCGACGAGCACGAGCCCTGCGACATCGAGCCGGCCGGATGCTGCCGCGAGCACAGCCGGCACAGCGCCGATCGAGTGGGCATGGAGAAGGACGCGCGCACCCGGGTATGCGTTGATCAGCGTCTCGACCTGGTCCTGGATGTTCGAGCCGGGCTCGAAGCTCACGAAGCCTCCGGCCGCGGCATCCGAATCCGGCCAGGCATCGCGACCGCGCCGGCCGGCACCGTGGATGAACACGCGACGCAAGGCTGGGAGCTGCTGCATCCCGCGATGGTACCGGCACCGTAGGCTGGACGCATGGCGGAGAAGTCCTGGTCCCTCGGTCGCGCGCTGCGCGGCATGTTCGTCAAGCCCACGATCGATGAGACGACGTGGGAAGACCTTGAGACAGCGCTGATCACGGCCGACTTCGGTCCCGACATCTCCGAGCGGATCGTCGAAGAACTTCGCGAGAAGGTCGTGCGCTACCGCACCACCGATCCACAGGATCTGCAGCGCATGCTCCGCGAGACGCTCGAAGAGCACTTCGCGAAGTTCGACACGACCCTCAAGCTCACCGAGCGTCCTGCCGTCGTGCTCGTCGTCGGAGTGAACGGCGTCGGCAAGACGACGACCATCGGCAAGTTCACGAAGTTCCTGCGCGGATACCAGCGCAGTGTGGTCGTCGGCGCCGCCGACACGTTCCGTGCGGCCGCTGTCGATCAGCTGGCGACCTGGGCGCAGCGCGGGGGAGCGGCTGTCGTCCGCCCGCAGCAGGAGGGCCAGGATCCGGCTTCCGTCGCCTATCAGACCATCGAGTACGCCCAGCGCGAGGGCATCGAGATCGCGATCATAGACACTGCCGGACGCCTGCACACCAAAGGCGGGCTCATGGATGAGCTCTCGAAGATCCGCCGTGTGATCGAGAAGCAGGCGCCGATCAGCGAGGTGCTGCTGGTACTCGATGCGACCACGGGACAGAACGGCGTCATGCAGGCCGAGGCCTTCCTCGAGCACGCCGGGGTCACCGGACTCGTGCTCACCAAACTTGACGGCTCGGCGAAGGGCGGCTTCGTCCTCGCTGTGCAGGAGCGCACCGGCATCCCCGTCAAACTCCTCGGTCAAGGTGAGGGAATCGACGACCTCACCGGATTCACGCCACACGTCTTCGTGGCATCTCTTGTCGGTCAGTGATCGGACTGGTTTCATAGCGTTATGGCGATCGAACACGACTACTTCGGGCTCCTGTCCTCAGGGCCGGACGGATCGATCTTCTGGTCCGAGACGGTGGACCTGGGCGACCAGGCGGTGACAGTGGATCTCACCGCGCCTGATCAGGATGACGTCTCGCCCGACGCGCTCGACATCGCCGCTGCGCTGATCTCAGGACTCGAAGAAGTCGACGGTGCCGCACGACGCGGCATGCTCGCCGAAGTGGACGATCGCGCGAGCGAGGTGACCGAGTACATCCTGCAGCAGCAGGAGGCGTACGGCGATGAGCTCGAAGATGTGCTCGTCGACGTCAGCGCGGACCCGGCGGTCGACATCATCCGTTCGATGCGTCTCATGAGCATGACGATCCTCGCCGACGAGCACGGCGGATCGGAGCCGTTCGCGGTTCTCGAATATGCCCTCGACCCGGACAACACCGACGATGTGCTCCTGGTCAACCTCTCCTCAGACGGCTCGGTGCAGTCGGTCATGAGCGGCGACTAGCGTCAACCGCCGCTCATAACCGAGCGTCACACCGCTTGCGCGAAACCGAGATCGGCGCTGTCGGAGATGTGAGACAGGTGAGCGGGGATCTCGCGGCCCTTGGAGAGCATCGACTGCGCCCACAGCCGACCAGCGCGGTACGACGACCTCACGAGCGGCCCGGCCAGGACTCCGAGGAATCCGATGCGCTCGGCCTCCTCCTTGAACTCCACGAACTCCGCGGGCTTCACCCAGCGCGCGACCGGCAGGTGCCGGGGCGTGGGACGCAGGTACTGGGTGATCGTGATGATGTCGCAGCCGGCGTCGTGCAGATCCTGCAGCGCCTGCACGACCTCTTTCGGTTCTTCGCCCATGCCGAGGATCAGGTTCGACTTCGTGATGAGACCGGCATCGCGCGCCTGGGTGAGCACTCCGAGGGAACGCTCGTAACGGAATGCGGGCCGGATGCGCTTGAAGATGCGCGGGACCGTCTCGACATTGTGCGCGAACACCTCCGGGCGCGCATCGAAGATCTGGCCGAGATAGGCCGGGTCGCCGTTGTGGTCGTTGGCGAGCAGCTCCACGCCTGTGTTCGGATTCTCTGCGTGGATCCGACGGACCGTCTCGGCGTTGAGCCAGGCGCCGGTGTCGGGGAGGTCATCCCTGGCGACGCTGGTGACCGTGGCGTAGCGCAGTCCCATGCGGGTGACGCTCTCGGCGACGCGGCGTGGCTCGTCCGTGTCGTAGTCGGCAGGCTTGCCGGTGTCGATCTGGCAGAAGTCGCATCGCCTCGTGCACTGCGAGCCCCCGATGAGGAATGTCGCTTCTCGGTCTTCCCAGCACTCGAAGATGTTCGGACAGCCCGCCTCTTGACAGACGGTGTGCAGGCCTTCTTCCTTCACGAGCGAATGCAGTGCCGTGTACTCCGGCCCCATCTTCGCCTTGGTCTTGATCCAGTCCGGCTTGCGCTCGATCGGCGTCTCGGCGTTGCGGACCTCCAGCCGGAGGAGCTTGCGTCCTTCGGGGGCAGCGGCGCTCACGCGGGAACTCCTTCGTATTCGACGGCGAACGCTTCAGCGACCGCGTCAACGATGTCGGCGGGCGAGACATCACGCCCGACCGCTTCGCTGACCGTCGTGACGCCGGCATCCGAGATGCCGCACGGGATGATGCCGCGGAATCCGGAGAGCGTGTTGTCGCAGTTGATCGCGAAACCGTGCATCGTCACACCCTGCTGCACGCGCACGCCGATCGCTGCGACCTTGTCCTCGGAGAGAGGGCGGCGCACCCACACGCCGCTTCGCCCGTCGACCTGGTAACCGTCGACGCCGAGCGGGCGCAGGATGTCGATCAGCAGCAGCTCCAGTCGCCGCACGTGCGCGACGACGTCCATGGGCTCTGGCAGGCGCACGATCGGGTATCCGACGAGTTGGCCTGGTCCGTGCCAGGTGATCTTTCCGCCGCGATCGACGTCGACCACGGGCGTGCCGTCCTGCGGACGCTCCTGCGGCTCGGTGCGCTTGCCCGCGGTGTAGACGGCTTCGTGCTCGAGCAGGATCAGAGTGTCGGGACGCGTGCCGTCGACGACATCTCGATGGATGCCGCGCTGCAGTTCCCACCCATCGAGATATGGGACGTATGCCGGAGCGAGTCCGGCAGTGAGGATGTCGAGCATGGTCGCCTTTCACCTATTGTTGGATGCGGTCTAACAATACTCTTCCCGGTCGAGAACGCACGCGCGGTACGGTAAGTGGATGACCATCGAACCGCGCGCCGGACGCCCCCGCGCCTCGTCGCGCGAGGTGCTTGCCGAGGCGGCGTGCGAGTTGTTCCTGGAACAGGGATACGACGCGACCTCGGTGGCCGACATCACGCAACGGGCCGGCGTGAGTCGCTCGAGCTTCTTCAACTACTTCTCGTCGAAGAGCGATGTGCTCTGGTCAGGGTTGGACGCCAGGATCGATACCGCGATCGTCGCCCTGGGCGGACTGAGGGCGGATGCCGACGCCGCCGCTGTGCGGGGCATCCTGTCTGATGTGGTCAGCGACTTCGCGCCTGATCCGCTGGCTCTCGCGCTGCGCAACGCGACCGCCATGGGACTTGAGGAGGAACTGGTCCGCGACACTGGTCTGCGTCACGCCCGCCTCGCTGCGGGAATCGCGGATGCCGCGTGCCGCAGCGGGATCAGCGCGATCCGCGCCGACATCCTCGGTGCCGCTCACGCGGCCGCCGTGCTGTCCTCGCTGCGCGTGTGGGCAGAGCGAGGGGCCGGGCACGGCTCTCCGGAGGCGCTGTTCGAGGAGGCGTTGGCGAGCATCCACGATCTTCCGTGGCGTGCCTGACGCCTGGACAGCGTTCGCCGCATCCGCTCGCGTAGAATCGAAAGCACCATGGCTACCTTTGGCACGCTCTCCGATCGGCTCACCGAGACATTCCGCAACCTTCGCACGAAGGGAAAGCTCACCGCGGCCGACGTCGACGGCACCGTGCGCGAGATCCGTCGCGCGCTGCTGGACGCTGACGTCGCGCTCGTCGTCGTGAAGGAGTTCACCGCGAAGGTTCGCGAGCGCGCGCTCGGCGACGAGGTCAGCAAGGCTCTGAACCCCGCCCAGCAGGTCGTGCAGATCGTCAATGAGGAACTCGTGCAGATCCTCGGCGGAGAGCAGCGTCGTCTCGAGTTCGCGAAGACCCCGCCGACTGTCATCATGCTCGCGGGCCTCCAGGGCTCCGGTAAGACGACGTTCGCCGGGAAGCTGGCGAAGCAGCTGGAGAAGGACGGCCACACCCCGCTTCTCGTCGCTGCCGACCTCCAGCGCCCGAACGCCGTGAACCAGCTGCAGGTGGTCGCAGAGCAGGCCGGTGCCACCATCTACGCGCCCGAACCGGGCAACGGCGTCGGTGACCCCGTCAAGGTGTCTCGCGACGGCGTGGAGCACGCCCGCCGTCAGCAGCACGACGTGGTCATCATCGACACCGCCGGCCGGCTCGGCGTCGATGCCGACCTCATGAAGCAGGCGTCCGACATCCGCAAGGCCGTCAACCCCGACGAGGTCCTGTTCGTCATCGACGCGATGATCGGTCAGGATGCCGTCAACACGGCGAAGGCCTTCCAGGAGGGCGTCGACTTCACCGGCGTCGTGCTCTCCAAGCTCGACGGCGACGCGCGAGGCGGCGCTGCGCTGTCGGTGGCATCGGTCACCGGCCGTCCGATCATCTACGCCTCCACCGGTGAGGGTCTGGACGACCTCGAACCGTTCCACCCCGACCGCATGGCGAGCCGCATCCTCGACCTCGGTGACATCCTCACCCTCATCGAGCAGGCTCAGCAGGCTTTCGACGAGGAAGAAGCGCAGAAGGTCGCGGAGAAGTTCGCGACCGACCAGTTCACTCTTGAGGACTTCCTCGGCCAGCTTCAGCAGATGAAGAAGATGGGCTCGATGAAGAAGATGCTCGGGATGCTCCCGGGTATGGGCCAGATGAAGCAGCAGCTCGAAGACTTCGACGAGAAGGAGATCGATCGCACTGAGGCGATCATCCGGTCGATGACGCCGGGCGAGCGACAGAACCCCAAGGTCCTCAACGGCTCGCGCCGCATTCGCATCGCCAAGGGCTCCGGCATGACCGTCACCGACGTGAACCAGCTCGTGCAGCGCTTCGATCAGGCGGCGAAGATGATGAAGACCGTCGCGCGCGGGGGCACTCCGAACATCCCGGGCATGGGCTCGATGCCTGGCATGGGGCGTCCCGGCGCTTCGTCCAAGCGCGGCAAGAAGGGCAAGGCCAAGGGGCCATCGCGGTCGGGGAACCCGGCCAAGCGCGCTGCCGAGAACGCCGGTCTGCCGACCGGTCCCTCGACGGGCTCGGGATTCGGCCTCGGTGGTCAGAAGGCGCCGACCGAAGCGGATCTGGCCGAGATCCAGAAACTGTTCGGCAAGGGCTGAGCTCAGGCTTCGACTCGCCGGCGCTCGCTCAACCCATCTCGTCTCGCTGGCGCTCGCTCAACGACCCACGGGAACGGCGGCGGCCGCGAGATCGACGCCGTGGGCCTCGCACAGCTGTGTCGAAGTGTCGTCGATCTCGGACGCGGTCCGCGCGGCATCCCAGCCCAGAAGCGGCGCCAGGGCGCCGGCGATCGCCTGCACGGCCGTCGCGTCCGCATCTCCGGTGAAGGCGAGGCTCGTCCGTCGGAAGATGACGTCAGAGACATGGCAGACCTGCTCGCGCTCGACCATCCAGGCGAGCTCGCGGGTTGACAACGCATCCCCGACGACCGGCTCGTCATCGCCATCGGCGAGGAAGTCCGCGACATCTGACGCGCGCGTTCCGTAGCGGACGAAGAGCGTGCGACCGCGATCGGTGTCGCCGACGTTCTGGCGCAGCCACTCGATGCGGCGACGTGGCGTACGCGGATAGCCGCTTCCGCCGCCGATGCGCACGCCGACCGTGCTGGCCACCCGCTGGCGCCCGAGTTCCTCCAGCACATGATCGGCGAGGTTCTCGCCCAGAGCGCGGAACGTCGTCCACTTGCCGCCGACGAGGCTGAACACGGCGGGGGAGCCGGCGTCCTTGCGCCGTTCGATCCGGTAGTCGCGCGAGACGAAGCCGGGAGCGGTGTCGTCGTGGTGCGGCAACGGACGGATGCCGGAGTAGCGGTACACGATCTGTGACCGATCGACGGAGATCGTCGGGAAAACATGACCGATCAGGTCGAAGAAGTAGTCGACCTCTTCGTCCGTGCAGCGCGCGGGCTCACGCGGGTCGGCCTCAAGATCGGTGGTGCCGACGAGTACGCGGCCCTTGAGCGGATAGATGAGCACGATGCGGCCATCCGAATGCTCGAAGAAGATCTCACGCCCACCCGTGGCTTCGAGCAGCTCGGGGTGGTCGAGCACGATGTGTGAACCCTTGGTGCCGCCCATGAACGCCGTGTCGGTGCCCAGCGCCTCGTTCGTGAGATCCGTCCAGGGTCCGGATGCGTTGACGACGACATCGGCGCTGATGTGGAATTCGACTCCGGTCTCGCGATCATAAAGCCGCACGCCATCGTCATCGAGCCCGACGGCCTCGACATAGTTGAGCGCGCGTGCCCCAGAGTGCGCGGACTCACCATCGCGGAGCACGTCCAGCGCGAGCCGCTCAGGATCGTGCACCGACGCGTCGTAGTAGGTCGCGGTGTACTTGATGTTCGCATCCAGCTTCGGAAGCTGCGCGAGCGACTTCTTGCGGCCGAGGAAGCGATGACGGGGGACGCTGCCGCCGTCACGGGAGAACGTGTCGTACAGCGTGAGGCCGAGCTTGATCAGGAACGCGCCGCGTTCCTGCGGCTTTCCCTGCCGATGGGTGAGGAAGCGCAGCGGTGCGGTGAGGATTCCCGAGAAGGTGGAGTAGATCGGGATCGTCGTCTCGAGCGGCTTGACGTAGTGGGGCGCGATCTTCAGCAGGCCGTTGCGCTCCTGCACGGATTCCTTCACCAGACGGAACTCGCCGTTCTCGAGGTAGCGGATGCCGCCGTGGATCATGTGACTGGATGCCGCAGTCGCACCAGAGGCGAAGTCGGCTCGGTCGATCAGCAGCACGTCCACTCCTTGCATCGCGAGGTCTCGGAACGTCGAGATCCCGTTGATCCCCGCGCCGATCACGACGACCGAAGTGCGTCCGCTCTCGCGCGCTGCGCGCACGCCTTCTCGTTCCATGACGGTGCTGTTGCGCTCACTCATCGTCTCTCCTCGTTCGGCCTTCAAGGTATAGCCTGTGCTCGACAGCACACCTGCGCAAGCGGAGTGCACGAACGTGCGAGGAATCATGATGACGGCGACGACGCTGAGCGATCCGAGGGCAGCCACCGCACTGAGAGCTGCGCAGATGTACTACCTCCAGGACATGACGATGGATGCGATCGCGCGAGAGCTGCGTACGTCGCGGTCTTCCGTGTCCAGGCTCCTGAGCCACGCGAGAGAGACCGGTCTCGTCGAGATTCAGATTCATCAACCGCAGGGGCAGGGGCTGCGACTCGAAGAGGCGATCCGCTCCCGCTTCGGCATCGCCGCGCACGTCGTCCCGACCTCGGAGAATCTCTCGGATGTCGAACGGTTCGAGCGCGTCTGCATGAGCGCCGCACGTCTGCTGCCGCTCTACTTCGACTCGAACATGACCCTCGGCATCGCCTGGGGATCGACACTGGACGGCATCAGCAGACACCTTCCGAAGAAGGAGACGCACAATTCGACCGTGCTGCAGCTCAACGGTGCCGGCAACACGTTCACGAGCGGCGTCGACTACGCCAGTGAGATCCTGCACCGCTTCGGACAGGCCTTCGGCGCCAGCATCCAGCAGTTCCCCGTGCCGACATTCTTCGATGATCCGCGCACCAAGGACGCGATGTGGCGCGAGCGCAGTACGCGTCGGGTACTCGACCTGCAAGCGCGCGCTGATGTGATCCTGTTCGGTCTCGGCTCTCCGTTCGCCGAGGTCCCCAGCCGCGTCTACATCGGCGGATACCTCGACCGCGAAGACTATCGCAGCCTCAGGCAGGACAAGGTCGTCGGTGACATCGCCACCGTGTTCTACCGTCAGGACGGCAGCTGGAAGGACATCGAACTGAACAAGAGGGCCACAGGTCCCGCGTTCTCGGTGCTCGGCAGGGCCTCCCGGCGGATCTGCGCGGTCGCCGGGGCGCAGAAGCTGCCGAGCCTGCGAGGCGCGATCGCCACCAGGCTCATCACGGACCTGGTTCTCGATGAGTACCTCGCCGAGATGCTCATCGATTCATGACGATCACGCACTGCACATTCGTGCAGGGCGACTGAGACATCCGGCCGCGTTCTTCTAGGCTGGGTTGCCAAGCGGACAACGCCGTCACCGGCTGGAGAGAACACCTATGCACATCGTCGCCATCGATCAGGGCACAACGAGCACACGAGCGATCGTCTTCAACGACCGCGGAGCCATAGTCGCCACCGGCCAGCGTGAGCACGAGCAGATATTCCCGCAGGCGGGTTGGGTCGAGCACGATGCGAGTGAGATCTGGCAGAACACGCAGGCCGTGATCGATGTGGCAGTCCAGAACGCCGGTGTCACAGCATCCGAAGTGGCGGCGATCGGGATCACCAACCAGCGTGAGACGGTCGTGGTGTGGGATCGCGCGACAGGGGAGCCCGTCCACAACGCGATCGTCTGGCAGGACACCCGCACGCAGCCGTTCATCGACGCGCTGGCGGCAGACGGCGGCGTCCGCCGTTTCGCCGAGATCACCGGGCTGCCGCTCGCCACGTACTTCTCGGCCTCCAAGATCGCCTGGATCCTCGACAACGTCGACGGTGCCCGCGAGCGTGCCGAGAAGGGCGATCTCCTGTTCGGCACGACCGACACATGGGTCCTCTGGAACCTCACCGGAGGCATCGACGGCGGAGTGCACGCCACGGACGTGACCAACGCCAGTCGCACACTGCTGATGGACCTGCGCACGCTTGATTGGGATGACACGCTGCTCGAGGCCTTCGGGGTGCCGCGCGCGATGCTCCCGACCATCTGCTCCTCGTCCGAGGTGTACGGCGAGGTCGTCGGCACTGCGCTGGACGGCATCCCGATCGCGGGAATCCTCGGAGACCAGCAGGCGGCGACGTTCGGGCAGGTGGCGTTCGGGGCCGGAGAGTCGAAGAACACATACGGCACCGGCAACTTCCTCATCGTGAACACCGGGGAGGAGATCGTCGAAAGCGAGAACGGGTTGATCACGACCGTCGCGTACCGGCTCGGAGATGATGCTCCTCGGTATGCGCTGGAGGGCTCGATCGCCGTGACCGGGTCGCTCGTGCAGTGGTTGCGCGACAATCTCGGGATCATCAAGGACGCCCCTGAGGTGGAAGAGCTTGCGCTCACGGTGGAGGACAACGGCGGCGTCTACATCGTTCCGGCGTTCTCCGGGTTGTTCGCGCCGTACTGGCGCCCGGACGCGCGTGGCGCGATCCTCGGACTGACTCGCTTCGCGAACAAGGGGCACATCGCCCGCGCTGCTCTCGAGGCGGTCGCCTTCCAGACACGTGAGGTTCTGGATGCCGTCATCGCCGACACGAAGGTGCCGCTGGAAGAGCTGCGGGTCGATGGCGGGATGGTCGGCAACTCGGCGCTGATGCAGTTCCAGGCGGATGTGCTGGGCGTTCCCGTCATCCGCCCGGCCATCATCGAGACGACTGCACTCGGCGCGGCGTACGCGGCGGGACTCGCGGTCGGAGTCTGGGCCGACCTCGATGAGCTTCGAACGCTGTGGAGCGAGGATGAGCGGTGGGAGCCGAGCATCGAAGCAGACGAACGTGAACGCCTCATGGCCCGGTGGCACAAGGCCGTCACCCGTACATTCGACTGGGTCGACGAGGACTGAGACGTCAGATCACGGGTGCACCGGGACCGGAGCGGAACTCCCGTATGAGGTGTTGAACGACCGCGCCGAGGTCGGCGCCAGCCGCATCCGCCACCGCCAGCTGGCGCTCGTAGCTCGCGCCGCCGTCGAGGATCGTACTGATTCCGGCGAACTCGCTCTCGCACCCCAAGTCCACAGCGATCGGCGCGAGTGCGGTCACTGTCTCCACGAGATGCTCGCGAACCAATCGCTGCGTGCCTTCGGCGTCGACGATCACGCGGGCGTCCAGCCCGTAGCGCGCTGCCCTCCACTTGTTCTCGCGGTGGAACCATGGAGGCAAAGTCGGCAGAGTCTCCCCGGCATCCAGCAACCGGGACAGATGCTCGACGAGCACCTGCACGAGGGCGGCGACGGAGGCGAGCTCTGAAAGCGTCGACAGTCCGTCGCAGGCGCGCACCTCGATCGTTCCCCACCGGGGAGCAGGGCGGATGTCCCAGCGCACCTCCGTGGCGTCGGCCATTACACCGGTGCGGACCATGTCGTCGAGATAGCGCTCGAATTCCGTCCAGGAGTGCAGCGCCCAGGGCAGCCCCGCTGTCGGCAGCTGCTGGAACACCAAAGCCCGATTCGACGCATAGCCGGTGCGTTCGCCCGCCCAGAACGGGCTCGACGCCGCGAGCGACTGCAGATGAGGAAGGTATGCGGTCAGCGTGTTGATGATGGGGAAGACCTTGTCGCGATCCTCGACACCGATGTGGACATGGATGCCCCAGATCATCATGTTGCGGCCCCACCATTGCGTGCGCTCGATCAGGTGGTGATAGCGCGTCTTGTCCGTGACTTGCTGGTCGAACCACTGTGCGAAGGGATGACTGCCGGCGGAGAGCAGCTCGATGCCGGCCGGATCTGTGGCCGCACGCACCGCCGTGATCGCGTTCGCGATGTCGCCGATCGCATGAGCCACCGATTCGCCGATGCCGCTGGTGACCTCGATCGTGTTCGTGAGGAGTTCTCCCGTAACAGTGTGGCGCTCAGGTGCGCTCTCATCCTCGAGCGCGGCCAGCAGCTCGGGGGCGCGTCCGACGAGGTCTCCTGTCGCCGGATCGGCGAGCATGATCTCCCATTCGAGTCCCACTGTGGATCGAGGGGAATCAGTGAATTCTTGCGTCACGTGCACAGTCTGACACGCAGGTTCCACGACACGGATGACCGTGTGTCGCCTCGTTTCGCGACTCGCCTCCGAATCTGGCAGAATAGAGGGTCGGACGACGTTCTCGACC
The DNA here is from genome assembly GCF_024807145.1 of Microbacterium sp. AK031. Classification (GTDB taxonomy): domain Bacteria; phylum Actinomycetota; class Actinomycetes; order Actinomycetales; family Microbacteriaceae; genus Microbacterium. Next base: position 729,526 of record NZ_JANUCA010000001.1, read on the forward strand.
CTCTATCCAGAACGAGTCCACTCATTTGAGCTTCCGCCGGGTGTGCACCCCACTCTCCAGGCGACCAGTTCGTTTCCTTCCACACAATTCAGGAGAATCGTGGCTGTCAAGATTCGTCTCAAGCGCATGGGCAAGATCCGCGCGCCTTACTACCGCATCGTCGTCGCCGACTCGCGCACCAAGCGCGACGGTCGAGTGATCGAGGAGATCGGCAAGTACCACCCCACCGAGCAGCCCTCGTTCATCGAGGTCGACTCGGAGCGCGCACAGTACTGGCTGTCCGTCGGCGCACAGCCGTCCGAGCAGGTCACCGCCATCCTCAAGCTCACGGGCGACTGGGGCAAGTTCAAGGGTGACAAGGACGCAGTCTCGACCGTTCAGGTCAAGGCTCCGAAGGTGCCTTTCGAGATCGACGCTGCCAAGAAGTCTGTCGTCAAGCCGAAGGCGGAGAAGAAGGAGGCTCCCGCTGAGGAGGCTCCCGCCGCTGCCGACGCGGAGGCCGCTGAGGCTCCCGCCGCAGACGCCGAGTAATCGCCGTGCTCGCCGCCGCGCTCGAACACATCGTCAAGGGGATCGTCGATCACCCTGAAGATGTCCAGATCAACGCCTCCACGTCGCCGCGAGGCGACCTGCTCGAGGTGCGCGTGCACCCCGACGATCGGGGGCGCGTGATCGGGCGCGGCGGCCGCACCGCAAAGGCACTGCGCACGCTCATCACCGCCCTGGCGGACGGGCGTCGCGTTCGCGTCGACGTCGCGGACGACTGACGTGGTGTCGAAAGACCGAAACCAGGGCAAGAACCAGCTGCGCGTCGGGCGCCTCGTCAAGGCCCATGGCCTCAAGGGCGCTCTCAAGCTGGAGCTGTACACAGACAACCCCGAACGCCGGTTCGTGACGGGTGCCGAGTTCACGTTGCAGGTGCCTGAGGCATCTCCGTGGCATGGCAAGAGCGTCACGGTCCGTGAGTATCGGGTCATGAACGGCAACCCCGTCGTCTTCTTCGAAGACATCGAGGACCGCGAGGCAGCCGAAGGCCTTGTGCGCGCGATCCTGTGGATCGATCAGGACGCTGACGAGGCAGAGGACGACGCCTGGTACGACCACCAGCTCGTCGGACTCGACGTGGTCCGCGATGAGACGGTCATCGGGAAGGTGGCTCGAGTCGAGCACATGCCGGCGCAGGACCTCCTGATCGTTCGTCCTTCCGATTCAGGCGCCGAGCGCGAGGTCATGGTCCCGTTCGTGAAGGCGATCGTGCCATCCGTCGATGTCGCCGCCGGTCGCGTCGTGATCACACCACCCGCCGGTCTGTTCGAAGAGCTTCCGGATGCCGGTGCCGATGCCGCGGATATCGACGAGTCGAAGCCGGCCGCCGAGGGCGACGCAGCCGCCGATTGATCGATCGCTACCATCAACGCATGCGCATCGACGTCGTCTCCATCTTCCCGTCGTACTTCGACGGGCTGACGCTGTCGCTGCTTGGCAAGGCGCGCGAGACCGGCATCCTCGATCTGCGCATCCACGACCTGCGTGACTGGACCAGCGATCGGCACCGCACTGTCGATGACACCCCGTACGGCGGGGGAGCGGGCATGGTCATGAAGCCCGAACCCTGGGCACTCGCGCTCGACGAGCTCGCTGCGGGCTCTGTCCGTCCGACGATCATCTTCCCGTCTCCTGCGGGCGAAGTATTCCACCAGACGACGGCGCGAGAACTCTCAGAGCGGACGCACCTGATCATCGGTTGCGGACGATACGAAGGCATCGATGAGCGCGTCTTCGAGTACGCAGCGTCCCTCGGCGACGTGCGCCTAGTCAGCCTCGGCGACTATGTGCTCAACGGGGGAGAAGTGGCCGCGATGGCGATGATCGAGGCGATCGGACGCCTGATCCCCGGGGTCGTCGGGAATCCGGACAGCCTGGTCGAGGAGTCGCACGAGGATGGCCTGCTGGAGTATCCGTCCTACACGAAGCCTTCCCAATGGCGCGAACGTGCAGTGCCCGACGTACTGCTCAGCGGTAATCACGCAGCGATCGCAGCGTGGCGCCGTGAGCAGCAGCTGGCGCGCACCGAGAGTCGGCGTCCAGACCTGCTGAGCGACTGACGCTCGCATCTGCCGTTCGGTCGATCGCGCTGGCGCGCCGGCCTCAGACGCGGGCTTCGACGTCGTCGAGCAGCTCATCTTCGGCGTCCGCATCGTGATCGCGTCGACGACGCTGCATCACGGGTGCTGGGCGGCCCTCCACCTCTTCGCGATGCTTCTGGATCTCTGTGCGGATCATGTAGCCGATGAAGATGAAACCCATCAGAGCGAAAAGGATCCACTGGATCGCGTACGACAGGTGGGGGCCAGGATCCTCGGTGGGGGAGTCGAACGTGCCGAGCAGCGTCTCTGGCGCAGGGTCTTCGCTCACGAGCAGACCGTACGCACTGGTGATGACATCGCCCTGCGCCGCGGCGGCGATGCTGGGGAGATGGATCGTCGGCACCTGGCCCTCGGGGGCGCTGCGACCTGATGTCGGCAGCGGCTCGCCCGGGCGCAGTCGCACGATCACGTCGACCATGCCCGATGGTGCATCTGGAACGACGTCAGGGGTCGCCTCTTCACCCGGTGGCACCCAGCCGCGGTTGACGATGAACACGCGGCCGTCGACGTCTTGGAAGGGGACGAGCACCTCGAACGCGCTTGTTCCGCCGTGCGGGCGGTTGCGCACGAGGACCTCTTCATCAGAGAGGTACTCGCCGTGCAGCAGCACGGGATGCCACTCGTCGTCGGGATCGAGAGCACCATCGGCGGCGATCGCATCGGCGAGAGATATCGGCGTCGCGTCGTAGTTGCGCTCGACGAGCGAGAGCTGTTCAGCCCGACTCTCGTTGCGGTCGAACTGCCAGTTGGCGAGGAACGCGCATGCCACGGCGAACGCGATCGCGATGAGCACGTACATGCCCCAGCGCACGAGACGATTGTTCATGCGGGCAGCCCTTCGCGAACCGTCACCGGGAAGTCACGCGCCGCGAGATAGTCGTGCAGGAACTCGACGTGCTCGTCGCAGGCCAGCCAGATCTTCTCGCGATCAGCGGAGTGGATGCGAGGATTGCGCCAGACGACCTGCTGGGTGGCTCGGGTGCGGCAACCGGCGCGCGAGCATTCGAACTCGGTCACGCTTCGCCGTCTCCATCTTTCTTCTGTGCATCGCGCTCATCGTCGCCCTGGCCGTCGTCAGGCTTCGCCTGCGCCTCGGCTGCGTTCGGCTCGCTGCGATTCTCGTGGATCGTGATGGTGGTCTCATCGGACGGCTCATCGGCCGTGGTGCCCTGCGTGGTCGCCGCAGTCAGCTGCTGCGTGGGCGACTCGGCGCCCGGTGTCGTCGTCGGGCTCACCGCATTGGCGAACACGACCGCGATGTACGGCAGCACAGCCGTGGCGATCGCGAACACCCAGGTGTACCAGCCGTAGGGCGTCACGAAGATCGTGAGCCCGAAACACACCATCCGGATGACCATGGTGAGCACATAACGGCGCACGCGACCAGTTGCCTCATCCTGCGGAGCCTGCGGCAGGGAGGTCACGGCTGGGGCATGACGAGAGCGATTCACAGTAGTTCAAGCCTACGCCGCGTGCGACGTGTCGGAACGCCGCTTCGTGTCCTGATCGCGGGTCAGGAGAGGAGCAGCGGAAGGAAGCCGATTGACCCGATGAAGAGGAGCGAGAAGATCGACACGATGACGATGAGCGCGAGGATCGCGACGCCGACGTAGCCGAGGATGAGCCCCGCGATCGCCATGCCGCGGCCGCCGATCGCGGAACCCGGCTGCGTCTGCTTCAGAGCCATGTGTCCGGTGATGATCGCCGCCATTGACGCGAGCAGCGGGAAGACGGCGAAGCTCAGGACGATGCCCGCGATGCCGGTGATGAGAGCAGCCACGGCCAGTCCGCTGGTCGGCAGGGGCGCGGCATAAGGCTGTCCGACCGAGTACGGCTGCGTCGTCGGGTACGGGTGGCCCGATGCGTGTGGCTGAGCCGGCGGATATGCCTGGGTCGATGCGTACGGCTGGGCCGGCGGGTATGCCGCCGGAGGCTGATATGACGGTGCTCCCGGATACGCCGGCGTGCTCTGGGCAGGGGCACCGGGGTACGGATGCGGGCCGCCATCGACGGGCGTCGCGGGGACAGCCGGTCCAGTCGCTGGTGTGGTGCTGTCGTCGCTCATGGCGTTGCCTTCCGTCGTCCCCAGAGTTCCAGTCGGCCGTCCCGGTGTCAATCCGGGCGGACCTCAACGGATGCCGACGCACCGATAGGATGGCTCGGGCCCGACCGAGCACCAGTGGGAATGAGAGATCATGAGTTCAGAACGTGTCGTCCTCGTCACCGGAGGAAACCGCGGCATCGGCCGGTCCATCGCCGAACGCTTCATAAGCGACGGCTATCGCGTCGCTGTCACGGCGCGCAGCGGTGAGGGTCCCGAAGGCGCGCTCACCGTGCGCGCGGATGTGACGGATGCGGCATCCATCGACGCTGCTTTCACCGAAGTCGAGTCGAAACTCGGTCCGGTGGAGATCGTCGTGGCGAACGCCGGTATCACCAAGGACACGCTCCTCATGCGCATGAGCGAGGACGACTTCGACAGCGTGGTCGCGACGAACCTCGGTGGAGCGTTCCGGGTCGTCAAACGTGCGTCGAAGGGCATGCTGCGGGCACGCTTCGGACGCGTCATCCTCATCTCCAGCGTCGTGGGGCTGTACGGATCGGCCGGACAGGTGAACTACTCCGCCTCGAAGAGCGGCCTGGTCGGGTTCGCCCGGTCGTTGACCCGCGAACTCGGCGCGCGCGGCATCACCGCGAACGTCGTCGCTCCGGGATTCATCGAGACCGACATGACTGCTGAGCTCCCCGAAGACACCCAGAAGCAGTACAAGGCCAACATTCCGGCAGGTCGCTTCGCCACGCCCGACGAAGTCGCCGGAGTCGTCACCTGGCTCGCGGGAGACGATGCGGCGTACATCTCAGGTGCTGTCATCCCTGTCGACGGCGGCCTGGGAATGGGCCACTGATCCGCTGCGCGGAACGGTCAGAGCGCCGACGCCGCGTCGATCAGCTCGGCGAGACGTGCGGGCTGGGTGAACTGCGGCCAATGCCCCGAGTCGATCTTCGTGACCGTGACGTCATGGATCGCGCGGTATTCGTCGGCGTACGGCCCCCATTGGTCGAGCTGCGCCTCGAGCTCGCCCTGATCGAGAGAACCCATCAGCATGGTGACCGGCACGCGGTGACGGTCACCGGACAGCACGACGGGATCGGTCGGGACTCGTGCGGGTACCGATGCTGTCAGCGGCAGTGTGCGCGCTCGCGTCTCGGCGTCGATGTCGTGCACGTCCTCTTCGGGGAAGTGCTCCCAGCCGGGGAACGGGATGACGCCGTCCACGACGGGGAACTCCGAGATCGCCGAACCGGGCGGCGGCGGCACGGTGTCGACGAGGATGACGCGCGCCACGCGGTCGGGCCGCACATCTGCCGCGCCCCAAACGACATTGCCGCCGCCGCTGTGGCCGACGAGCACGACGGACCCGGTGCTCGCATCGATCTGTGCGACAACCGCCTCGATCCAATCGCTGATTCCGATATCGGCCGACCTGACGGCAGCTTCGCCGACGCCAGGAAGCGTGAGCGGACGGGCACGATGCCCGGCGGCCTCGAGAGCACGCGTGACGTCGTCCCACGAGGATGCGTCGAGCCAGAGACCCGGTACGAGAATGATGTCCATACAGCGACGCTACGCGCGGGCTCCGACAACCGCTAGAAGATGGAGCGGGATCAACAACCTGTCAGGCGGCGTGAGGTCACGGAAGCAGCGCGATGACTGCGCTGAGATCCTGAGGCCCGATTATCAGGCTTGCGGCCTCTCGTACAGCCGGCTTGGCGTTGAACGCCAGGCCGAGACCGGCGACCGACATCATCTGCAGATCGTTCGCTCCGTCCCCGATCGCGATGGTGGCATCCAGGGGCACATCGAGCTCGGCGGCCCATTCCGTGAGCGCATGAGCCTTTGCCGCAGCATCCACGATCTCGCCGTCGACGAAACCGCTCAGCAGACCGTCTGCGACGTCGAGACGGTTGGCGCGCCATCTGTCGACGCCCAAAGCGGGCGCGATGTGGTCGAGGACCTCGTGGAATCCGCCGGACACGACGGCGACCACACCGCCTCTCTCGTGCACGGCCGCAGTCAGCTCGCGGACGCCGGGCGTCGGTTCGATGCGCGCCTGCACCCGGGCGAAAGCGGCGGTCGGAACGCCCTTCAGCTCCTTGACCCGGGACCGAAGGCTCGCTGCGAAGTCGACGTCGCCGCGCATGGCGGCCTCGGTGGCGCGCTGCACCTCGTCGCGGCGGCCGGCCTCGTCGGCGAGGAGCTCGATCACCTCATTGCGGATCAGAGTGGAATCGGCATCGAGGACGACGAGGAAACGCGCAGAGGTCACACGGTCGAGCGTAGCGCGCTCATCACCGTTCGATCTGCACGCCCTTGCCGACGACCGTGATCCCCGAATCCGTCACGGTGAAGCCGCGCTCGAGGTCTCTTTCCCGATCGACCCCCACGGTGGCGCCGTCGAGCAGGACGACGTTCTTGTCGAGCACGGCACGATGGATCCGAGCCCCCTGTCCGACGTGGACGTGGTCGAAGAGCACCGAATCGGTGATCGTCGAACCTCCGCCGGCGAGTGTCCCAGGACCGACGACGCTGCGTTCCAGATGCGTTCCCGAGAGCACGGATCCCAGTGACACGATCGAGTCGATCGCGTTGCCGATCCGTCCGACGGCGTCGCGCACGAACTTCGCCGGAGGGGCGTTCACGCTCTGCGTGCGGATGGGCCACAGCGTGTTGTAGAGGTTGAACACAGGCAGCGTGGAGATGAGGTCCATGTGCGCGTCGAAGAACGAATCGATCGTCCCGACGTCCCGCCAGTAGGCGCGATCGCGGGGCGATGAGCCGGGTACGTCGTTCTGCTTCATATCGTAATAGCCGGCCTCGCCGCGCTCGACGAAGTAGGGGATGATGTCCCCTCCCATGTCATGCGCCGAGGTCGGCACTTCGCCGTCGGACTCGACCGCTTCGACCAGCGCATCCGTGTCGAAGATGTAGTTGCCCATCGAGGCGAGCACCTCGTGGGGCGAATCAGCGAGGCCTTCGATGTCGGTCGGCTTCTCCAGGAATGCGCGGATGCGGCCCGAACCGTCGGGATCCGCATCGATCACACCGAACTGGTTCGCCATCGCGAGCGGCTGGCGGATGCCGGCAACGGTGGCCTTCGCTCCTGAGGCGATGTGCGCCTTGACCATCTGGCGGAAGTCCATCCGGTAGACGTGATCGGCGCCGATGACCACCACGATGTCTGGTTTCTCGTCGTTGATCAGGTTGAGGCTCTGCAGAATCGCATCCGCCGAGCCCGAGAACCAGCGCTTGCCCAGCCGCTGTTGCGCAGGCACCGACGTGACGTATGAGTCGAGCAGAGCCGACATCCGCCAGGTCTGCGAGATGTGCCGATCGAGGCTGTGCGACTTGTACTGCGTCAGCACGACGACCTGTCGCAGCCCCGAGTTTATGAGGTTCGAGATCGCGAAATCGATCAGCCGATACTGGCCGCCGAACGGCACCGCCGGTTTCGCACGGTCGGCCGTCAGGGGCATGAGTCGCTTGCCTTCGCCGCCGGCGAGGATGATGCCGAAAACCTTCTTGGGGACCGCCATGGCTCCACCATAGATCCCGAACGCGTCGCTGTACTAGCGTTCAGACATGCGCGTCGACATGATCACGAAGGAGTACCCGCCGGAGATCTATGGCGGGGCCGGTGTGCATGTCGCGGAACTCGTATCCGCGCTGCGTCGGTCGATCGAAGTGCAGGTGCGCGCGTTCGGTGCCGATCGCGGCGAGGCGGGGACGCGGTCGTATCGGACGCCGACGGAACTGGCCGGTGCGAACACGGCTGTGCAGACGCTCGGAACCGACTTGACGATGGTCGGCGACATCGCCGGAGCCGACCTGGTGCACAGCCACACCTGGTACGCGAACTTCGCAGGACACGTCGCCTCGCAGCTGCATGGCATCCCTCACGTGCTCACGGCGCACAGCCTGGAGCCGTTGCGCCCATGGAAGGCCGAGCAGCTCGGTGGTGGCTACGCGGTCTCCAGCGGAATCGAGAAGCTCGCGTATGAGAACGCCGCGGCGATCGTCGCCGTGTCCGGCGGGATGCGCGCCGACATCCTGCGCAGCTACCCCGGTGTGGACCCGGCGCGGGTGAGGGTGATCCACAACGGAATCGACGTCGAACAGTGGCGGCCGGTTCTGGATGCCGCGTTCCTCGCGAGCATCGGCATGGATCCGGCTCGTCCGTCCGTGGTCTTCGTCGGCCGGATAACCAGGCAGAAGGGCCTGCCGTATCTGCTGCGTGCCGCCGCAGAGCTTCCGTCGGAGGTGCAGCTGGTACTGTGCGCAGGCGCACCGGACACACCGGAGATCATGGCCGAGGTCCAAGAGGGCGTGCGCCTGCTGCAGGAGACACGTCGCGGTGTCATCTGGATCGAGCGGATGCTGCCGCGAGTCGAGCTCTCCGCGATCCTCACCGCAGCCACGACGTTCGTGTGCCCGTCGGTCTACGAACCGCTCGGAATCGTCAACCTTGAGGCGATGGCATGCGGCGCAGCCGTGGTCGGCACGGCGACGGGCGGTATCCCGGAGGTCGTCGATGACGGCGTCACCGGCCGGCTCGTGCCGATCGAGCAGGTGGCGGACGGGACGGGAACACCGGTCGATCCGGACCGCTACGTCGACGATCTCGCGCGCACACTGACCGAGGTCGCGATGGATCCGGAGCGCGCCGCATCGTATGGGGAGGCGGGACGTGAGCGCGCCGCCCGCGAGTTCAGCTGGGGTTCGATTGCCGACACCACGCGGGCACTCTACGCGGAGCTGACAGGTTGAGCCGATAGGCTTGAACCATGCCGAGTGCTCTTGATTTCACTGATGTCGTCGTGCGCCGTGACGGGCGCAACATCGTCGATCATGTGACCTGGCAGGTCGCAGACGATCAGCGATGGGTGGTGCTCGGACCCAACGGCGCGGGCAAGACGACCCTGCTGCAGCTCGGTGACACGCTGATGCACCCGAGCGGTGGCACTGTGACGATCCTCGGAGAGACGCTGGGGCGCACCGACGTGTTCGAACTGCGTCCACGGATCGGTTTCGCCTCGTCGGCGATGGCGAAGCGAATCCCGCGCGACGAGAGCGTGCTCAATGTCGTCCTGACCGCTGCCTACTCCGTGACGGGTCGCTGGAACGAGCAGTACGAGAACATCGACGAGCGCCGAGCGCTGCGCGTGCTGGGGGAGTGGAAGCTCGAACACCTCGCCGATCGGACGTTCGGAACGCTCAGCGACGGCGAACAGAAGCGCGTGCAGATAGCGCGGGCCGTCATGACAGATCCTGAGCTGCTGCTGCTCGACGAGCCGACGGCATCGCTCGACCTCGGCGCCCGCGAAGAGCTGCTGGGTCTGCTCAGCGGCTACGCATCCTCGCCGACGACCCCTGCCATGGTCATGGTCACCCACCACGTCGAAGAGATCCCGGTCGGGTTCACGCACGTGCTGCTGATTCGCGACGGCGGCATCGTCGCGGCCGGTCCCATCGCCGACGCTCTGACGGCGGATGCGCTGACCGAAGCCTTCGGGATGCCGATCTCGCTCAGCGCTGCCGACGGCAGGTACGCCGCGCGCGCCACTGGATGAGATCCCGTCTGCTAGACTCGACCCTTGGTGCATCTGCACCCTTTTGACTTCTTCTCTGTACGCACCCGCAAGCCAAGGAATACGCATGAAGACTGACATCCACCCCGACTACCAGGCGGTCGTGTTCCGCGACCTCGGCTCGGGCGAGACCTTCCTCACCCGCTCGACCGTCTCGAGCGACAAGAAGATGGAGATCGACGGCGTCGAGTACCCCGTCATCGACGTCGAGATCTCTTCGTCCTCGCACCCGTTCTACACGGGCAAGCAGCGCATCATGGACTCGGCCGGTCGTGTCGAGAAGTTCAACCAGCGCTTCAAGGGCTTCGGCGGCAGCAAGTAACTTCTGCCCGCAGAGAAAAGGCCCCGCTTCGGCGGGGCCTTTTCTCGTGCAACCTTCGTCAGAAGGGCGCTGCGTCCGACGGCCGTACCGGCCAGGTGCCGTCGAGTGTGTCTTCGGCATCGAGCCGGCCGATCCGGATGAAGTACTCGGTGAGGCTCTCGGCCTGTGTGCGTGCCCACCCGATCTGCTGCGTGTGCAGTTCATGCGCTGAAGCGGCCAACGGAAAGCTGCGGGCGATCGCCTGAGCGACACGACCGGCGGCGATGGCATCTGCCGCAGCCTCGTGCGCGCCATCGAGCCGCACCGCATAATGCTCCGCGACGACCTCGAGCGTGCGCTTGCCCTTGCGATAGCGATCGACGGCCTTGTCGATCACATGCGGGTCGATGACCGGCCCTGGCGACTCGAGCGGCGGGATGCCGTGCCGCAGGCACTCGTGCGTGAGCAGCGAGAAGTCGTAGGACGCGTTGTAGGCGACCACCGGCATGCCCTGCGTGAACAGTGCTCGCAGAGACTCAGTGACCTCGGCGACGACCTCTCGCGCGATGCGACCTTCGCTCCGCGCCTTCTCAGTGCTGATACCGTGCACGGCCGCCGCACCATCCGGTATGGGAATGCCGGGATCGGCGAGCCAGGAACGTGCGGCGATCTCTCGGCCCTTGGCATCGAGCACGCCGACGTGCGCGGTGACGATTCTGTCGGAGGTGACGTCCACGCCCGTCGTCTCAAGATCGAAGACGCCTATGCGGCTGAGCCAGGCTGGGAGTTCGAGATCGCTTGCCATGACCCCACGGTAGGGAGGGCCTCAGACAATGACCCGCAGACTCGCCCGTAGACTTTACTCATGCCCGTTCCCTCGCCCTATTCCGACCGGTTGAGCCGTCTGCCGGTCGAACGCCATGAGGTCGAGGTCGCGGGCGCGAAGACCGCGTACTGGGTGTACGGCCCTCACGACTCATCGACCACGGTGATCGCCGTGCACGGCTTCCGCGGCGAGCACCACGGACTGGAGCCCGTGCTGGCCTATCTCCCCGAAGTGCGCGTGATCGCTCCCGATCTGCCAGGATTCGGCGAGACACCACCGCTTCCGGGGCGTACGCACGATCTCGCCGCGTACGCAGACTGGTTGAAGGACTTCGCCACGGCCGTCGCCCCCGGCGCCGTCATCCTCGGGCACTCGTTCGGCTCGATCGTCACGTCTGCAGCGGTGGCCGACGGGCTGGAGACGCCCCGGCTCATCCTGATCAACCCGATCGGTGCCCCGGCGCTCGAGGGCCCCAAGGGCGTGATGACCCGTCTCGCCGTCTTGTACTACGACCTCGGAGCGGCGCTGCCCGCGCGGATCGGCACCGCGCTGCTGCGCAATCGACTGATCGTCCGTGTCATGAGCATCACGATGGCGAAGACGAAGGATCGGGCACTGCGCCGCTTCGTCCATGATCAGCACGACACCTACTTCTCCGACTTCGCCGATCGCGATGTGCTGCGCGATGCCTTCGTCGCAAGCGTCTCGCATGACGTCCGTGTCTTCGCTCCGCAGATAGACGTCCCCACGCTGCTGGTCGCCGCGCAGAAGGACGACATCACGCCGATCGCGGCGGAGCGACACCTTGCGACGCTCTTCTCGGACGCGTCCCTCGTCGAGATCGCCGACGTTGGTCACCTCATCCACTATGAGACCCCGGCAGAAGCGGCGGGAGCGATCCGTCGCTTCCTCAGGGTTCCCGTCGCGCGAGGCCGATGAGCCCTGCGACCCGGTAGGGGATCACCTCGCCCATCGCGAGTGACGTCTCCGTGCGGTCGACGCCTTCGATCGACAGGATCCTGGCATCCGTGTCGAACAGATGGCGGGCATCACGACAGGCAACGCGGGCCAGCAGGTCGATGGAACCGCTGAGGCCGTGCACCTGCAGCACCTCGGGTATGCGAGCGAGTTCTGCCGTGATGCGAGGAAGCTCGGTCTGCCGCAGCCCGATGCTGACGAAGGCCTGCAACGGAAAGCCGAGCACTTCGGGTGAGAACGAGCGTTCGTAGGAGAGGAACACGCCGGTCTGCTCGAGCCGCGCCATTCGCGCCTGGATCGTGTTGCGTGACAGGCCGAGTGTCTCGGCGAGCGCGACGATCGTCGTGCGGGGGTCTTCAGCGAGGACGGCGAGCAGATCGAGATCGACGCGATCGAGAGCGGGCATAGTGCCAAACCATAGCAGGCACTCCGCGCACGTCCTGGGCAACATGCTCAAGCAGGTTTCGAATGCTTGAGCGTGCTGATCAACGGACGTACCCTCGAAGCATCCGATTATGTTGTCGGTGCACGCGTGCAGCTCCTCACGAGGGAGACACACGACAGGAGGACGATGATGTCACCGCAGACCACCCCGATCGCAGACTCCACGCAGGATCTGGAACTGTCCGAGAGAATTCTCGCGCCGGACGGCACCCGCCAGAAGAACCCTGATCTCGACCCGTTCGTCGCCGACGTCGACGCCGCGCAGCTGCGCGCGCTGCTTCGCGACATGATCATCCTGCGCCGCATCGACGCCGAGGGCGTCGCCCTGCAGCGCCAGGGGCAGCTCGGCCTGTGGGCGCCCTGCAACGGCCAGGAAGCAGCGCAGATCGGCACCGCTCGCGCGATCGACCCGATCGACTTCGTCTTCCCGAGCTACCGCGAGACCGGCGTCATCTACGCGCGTGGCGCGCAGCCCGGCGACTTCGTGCGAGTGTGGCGAGGCGAAGAGGGCGCGCCGTTCAATCCGGCCGAGATGCGCGTCGCTCCGCTGCAGATCATCATCGGTGCGCAGACGCTGCACGCTGTCGGCTACGCCATGGGCATCAAGCACGAGAAAGCCCCCGAAGTCGCCGTCACCTACTTCGGTGACGGCGCCACGAGCCAGGGCGATGTGAACGAGGCGATGGTCTTCGCCGCGTCGTACCAGGCACCCGTCGTGTTCGTCTGCCAGAACAACCACTGGGCCATTTCCGAGCCGGTCGCCGTGCAGTCGCAGTACCCCATTGCGGGGCGTGCGCCGGGATTCGGCATCCCCAGCCTCCGCGTCGACGGCAACGACGTGCTCGCCTGCATGGCCGCGATGCGGTGGGCGCTCGCCCATGCGCGTGCAGGCAAGGGGCCCGCATTCATCGAAGCCGTCACCTACCGCATGGGTCCGCACACCACCTCCGATGACCCGACCCGCTATCGCGATCCCGCCGAGCTCGAGGCCTGGCGTGCACGTGACCCGATCGCTCGGCTCGAGGCGCACCTGCGCGCATCGGGCGAACTCGACGACGAGCACGTGGCGGCCGCGCAGGCGGATGCCGACACCATGGCGCGCGAGATGCGAGCGGCATGCCTCGGCATGGTGACTCGCGAGCCGCTCGCCGTGTTCGACAACGTGTACGCCGAGCCGCATTGCGGGATCGACCGGCAGCGTGACGAATACGCCGCATACGTGTCGTCGCTCGAGGAGGCCTGAGATGACGGAGATGACACTGGGCAAGGCCCTCAACGCCGGACTGCGCAAGGCGATGAGCGACGACGAGAAGGTCGTGCTCATGGGTGAGGACATCGGCAAGCTCGGTGGCGTGTTCCGCATCACCGACGGGCTCCTGGACGAGTTCGGCGCCACACGCGTGATCGACACGCCCCTCGCGGAGTCCGGGATCGTCGGCACCGCCGTCGGTCTCGCGTATCGCGGATATCGTCCCGTCGTGGAGATCCAGTTCGACGGATTCGTGTACCCGGCGTTCGATCAGATCGTCTCGCAGGTCGCCAAACTGCATTACCGCACTCAGGGGCGCGTGAAGATGCCCATCACCATCCGGATTCCCTGGGCAGGCGGAATCGGCGCTGCCGAACACCACTCGGAATCGCCGGAAGCGTACTTCGTGCACACGGCGGGGCTGCGCGTCGTCACCGTGTCGAATCCGCAGGATGCCTATCGCTGCCTGCAGCAGGCGATCGCCTCGGACGATCCGGTCGTCTTCTTCGAGCCGAAGCGCCTGTATCACCACAAGGGTGACGTCGACCTGAATGCGTCACTTGCCGATGCACCGCCGATGGGCGTCGCGCGTGTCCTTCGCGAGGGATCGGATGCCACGATCATCACGTACGGCGCCATGGTCTCGACCGCGCTGGATGCGGCGTCGGCTGCCGAAGACGACGGAGTGTCGCTGGAGGTCATCGACCTTCGTTCGATCTCTCCGGTGGATTACGACACCGTCGCGGCATCGGTGCGCCGCACCGGCCGCGTCGTCGTCGCGCACGAGGCCTCCCGCGAGGCAGGTGTCGCGGCAGAGGTTATCGCGAGCATCACGGAGCGCTGCTTCGAGTCTCTGGAGTCTCCGCCGCTGCGTGTCACCGGACACGATGTGCCGTACCCTCCTGCGAAGTTGGAGAAGTTCCACCTCCCTGATCTTGATCGGATACTCGACGCGGTCGACCGCGTTCTCGATCGGCCGAACAGCCTGACGGGAGCCGAATCATGATCGAGGAATTCCACCTGCCCGACCTCGGCGAGGGGCTCGCCGAGGCCGAGGTCGTGCAATGGCTGGTCGCGCCCGGCGACACGGTGACTTTGAACCAGACGCTGGCCGAAGTGGAGACGGCGAAAGCGGTGGTCGAGTTGCCGTCTCCGTTCGATGGCATCGTGTCGACGCTGCACGCCGAGGCCGGCGAGACGGTCGCCGTCGGTGCGCCGCTGATCGCTTTCGACGTGGCAGGCGCGGAAACGCCGGATGCCGCGGCTCCGGATGCCGCGACCTCGGACGCCGCGTCATCGGCAGGCGAGGAGAAGACGCCGCCCAACCTCGTCGGATACGGCGCGGCGCCTGCCAAGGGAACCCGCCCGGCGCGACGAGCGCGGAGGGCCGCACGTGTCGACGTCGCCGCCGACACCGCTGTGTTGGAAGCAGCACCTCACGACGCTCTACCGGAGTCTGCCGCCACCGCTCGGGTGGGTGAGCGTCCGCGTTCGACGCCTCCCGTGCGCGCATATGCGAAGCGGTCAGGAGTGGACATCGTGCTCGTCGCAGCCGAGGTGGGTGATCGTGTGATCACTCGTGACGACATCGACGCATATCTCGAGCGGGTGGGCAGCCCGGCGGCAACAGCGGAGCCGCGCACTCCTGAGGCCGCGGCAGCCGTCTCCACCGGGGAGAGGGAGACTCGGATCCCGATCAGGGGAGTCCGCAAGCACACGGCAGCGGCGATGGTTCAGAGCGCCTTCACCGCGCCGCACGTGACCACCTTCCACACGGTCGACGTCACCGCGACCATGGATCTGATCGCGAGCCTGCGCGATGACCGTGCGCTGTCCGAGCATCGGATCGGGCCGCTGGCGGTCGTGGCGAAGGCCGTGTGCCTCGCCCTCAGCCGCACACCGGGTCTCAACTCGCGCTGGGATGACGCCGCCGGTGAGATCGTTCAGCCGCACTATGTGGACCTCGGCATCGCCGCCGCCACGGAGCGCGGCCTGATCGTGCCGAACATCCGTGACGCGGATCAGATGACGCTTACGCAGCTCGCCGATGCGCTACGTGCGCTCACCGAGACCGCCCGATCAGGGAAGACCTCGCCTGCAGAGCTCGCCGGTGGCACGTTCTCGATCACCAACATCGGCGTCTTCGGGATCGATGCCGGCACTCCGATCCTGCCTCCAGGACAGTCCGGAATCCTCGCGGTCGGCGCCGTGCGACGCATGCCGTGGGAGCACAGGGGAGAGATCGCGCTCCGCCAGGTGATGACGCTGAGCCTGTCATTCGATCACCGGGTCGTCGACGGCGCGGAGGGAGCCAGGTTCGTCAAGGACGTCGCCGACATCCTCGAGGAGCCCGGTCGCGCGATGCTGCTGCGATGAAGGCTCTTCGGCAGGCTCATCCACCGGCAGCCCGGTCGGTGAGCCTGTCGAAGACCTCAGGCCTCTCAGGAGGTCAGGGCGGCGTGCGCCATCGACGTGAGGATAGTCGCCGTCGACTTCTTCGATCGACTCGCGCTGCGTGTGCTGTGCGGAGTGGAATTGATGAGGCCGAAACAGGCCTGTACACGCAACCGCAGCTCGTCGGATGGCGCGTCGTGCAGCGGCGCGAGCGCCGAGATCCACAGGTCGATGTATGTCCGCTGCAGCCGGCGGACCTCGGCGCGGTCCTCGTCGCTCAGGTGTGCCAGATCCCGATCCTGCACGCGGATGACGTCGGCGTGGGTGAGCGCGAAGTCGACGTGGAAGTCGATGAGAGCCAGCATCCGTCCCTCATCGTCGGACGCCGCCGCGGCGACGCGGCTCCCGCCGCTGACGAGGTCTTCACTGACCTTGACGAGAACAGCGCCCAGCAGCGCCTGCTTGCCCGAGAAATGGCGGTACACCGCAGGGCCGGAGACGCCCACAGCGGATCCGATGTCCTCCAAGCTCACGCCGGAGTAGCCGCGCTCGGCGAAGAGGCGCGCGGCCTCGTTCAGCAGGGAGTCCGCGCGTTCTGCCTTGGCGCGATCACGCGCTGTCGGGGGGCTTGTCATCTCAGTTAATGCTCGCTAACCTAAAATGATTGGTTAGTGAACAGTAACCGAGAATCCCTGTTCAATGCCACTGCGAGTCAAGGAGGACACCGCGATGCCGGTCACCCAGGAGATGCTCGCCGCTGAATTGCGCGAGCGGCGCGCTGCCGCCGCGCTCGGCGGCCCTGAAGCCTCCCGCACGCGTCACGTGTCGCGAGGCAAGCTGCTGCCGAGGGAGCGGATCACCCGACTGCTCGACGAGGGCAGCCCGTTCCTCGAGGTCGCTCCGCTGGCCGCACATGGGCTGTACGGGGGAGAGGCCCCCGGTGCCGGGGTGATCGCAGGCATCGGGCTCGTGCACGGCCGACACGTGATGGTCGTCTGCAATGACGCGACGGTCAAGGGCGGGAGCTATCTGCCGCTCACCGTCAAGAAGCATCTGCGGGCACAGGAGATCGCGCTGGAGAACCGGCTTCCCTGTCTCTATCTTGTGGACTCCGGCGGCGCGTTCCTGCCGAAGCAGGATGAGGTCTTCCCCGACCGCGAGCATTTCGGCCGCATCTTCTTCAACCAGGCGCGGATGAGCGCCGAGCGCATCCCGCAGCTGGCAGCGGTGCTCGGATCCTGCACAGCCGGTGGCGCATACGTCCCCGCGATGAGCGACGAGACGGTGATCGTCCGCGGGCAGGGCACGATCTTCCTTGGCGGCCCTCCGCTGGTGAAGGCGGCGATCGGAGAGATCGTCAGCGCGGAGGATCTCGGCGGGGGCGAGCTGCACGCGCGGCGTTCCGGCGTCGTTGACCACCTGGCTGAAGACGACGAGCACGCCCTCGAGATCCTTCGCGACATCGTCGCGACCCTTCCCGCTCCGTTCGCGCCGGCGTGGGAGATATCGGCATCCCGTCCACCGGCTGATCAGCCCAGCCTCTACGACGTGGTCCCCGTCGACGTGAATGCCGCATACGACGTTCACGAGGTGATCGATCGCCTCATCGACGTCGACTCCTTCCGCGAGTTCAAGTCCGAGTACGGCACGACGCTGGTCACCGGTTTCGCCAGATTGCACGGGCATCCGATCGGGATCGTCGCGAACAACGGTGTGCTCTTCAGCGAGTCGGCGCTCAAGGGCGCTCACTTCATCGAGTTGTGCGATCAGCGGGGCATCCCGCTGCTCTTCCTGCAGAACATCACGGGGTTCATGGTCGGCTCCGATGCCGAGGCCGGCGGCATCGCCAAGGACGGCGCGAAAATGGTGACAGCGGTCGCCACGACACGGGTGCCGAAGCTCACCGTGATCATCGGCGGATCCTTCGGCGCTGGCAACTATTCGATGTGCGGGCGCGCCTACTCGCCCCGATTCCTGTGGACCTGGCCGGCCAGCCGCATCTCGGTGATGGGCGGCAACCAGGCGGCATCCGTGCTGGCGACGGTGAAGGATGACCAGTTGACCGCCCGTGGCGAGAGCTGGAGCGCCGATGAGCGCACCGCGTTCGAGGAGCCGATCCGTCAACAGTATGAAACGCAGGGCGAGCCTTATTATGCCACCGCACGGCTCTGGGACGACGGCATCGTGGATCCGGACGAGACACGAGACCTGCTGGGTCTCGCACTCGACGTCGTCGCCCGCAGTCCACTGCCAGAGCCGCGCTTCGGCGTGTTCAGGATGTGAATCAGATGAACGATTCCAAGACGATGACGACAGTTCTGGTCGCCAACCGCGGCGAGATCGCGCGCCGCATCCTCCGCACGCTGCGGGAGCACGGGTTGCGCAGCGTCGCGGTGTACAGCGAGGCCGATACCAACGCACCTCATGTTCGCGAGGCCGATGACGCCGTCCTGATCGGCCGCGCGCCAGCAGCGGAGTCGTACCTCGTCGTCGACGCCGTGCTCGGTGCCGCGCTGCGGAGTGGCGCGGACGCGATCCACCCCGGCTACGGGTTCCTCTCGGAGAGCGTCGCTCTTGCCGAGGCTTGTGCGCGAGCAGGCATCATCTTCATCGGGCCTTCGATCGAGGCCCTCGAGATCATGGGCGACAAGGCGAAGGCGCGCGACCACGTTGCCGCACGCGGAGTGCCGGTGGTGCCGGGCTTCACTGCGCAGGGACTGTCGGATGCCGAGATCGCGAGTCGTGCGGATGAGGTCGGCTACCCGCTGCTGGTCAAGCCCAGCGCCGGTGGTGGCGGCAAAGGCATGGAGGTCGTCTCGGATGCGAGCGGACTCGGCGCAGCGCTGGCATCCGCCCGCCGTGTCGCCAAGGCGGCGTTCGGCGACGATGCACTCATACTGGAGCGGCTCATCCGTCGCCCCCGCCACATCGAGGTGCAGGTGTTCGGTGACAGCCACGGCACGGTCATCGCGCTGGGTGAGCGCGAGTGCACTCTGCAGCGACGCCATCAGAAGGTGATCGAGGAGGCACCGGCCGCAGGTCTGCCCGACGGTCTCACCGGGAGGCTGTTCGAGGCGGCGGTTCGTGCGGCCGAGAGCGTGTCGTACGTCGGCGCCGGCACGGTCGAATTCCTCATCGATGCGGATGCGCCGGATGACTTCTTCTTCATCGAGATGAACACGCGGCTGCAGGTAGAGCATCCGGTGACGGAAGCGGTCACCGGGCTCGATCTCGTGGCACTGCAGATCGACGTCGCCGCCGGCGGTGCGCTTCCGGCGCCGCCTACGGTGAGCGGGCATGCTGTCGAGGCCCGTATCTACGCGGAATCACCCGAACGAGACTTCCTGCCCTCCACGGGCCGCATTCTGCACTTCGCCGAGCCGCGCGGCGTGCGGGTGGATGCCGCGATCGAGACAGGCAGCGACGTCACAGGTTTCTACGACCCGATGATCGCGAAGGTGATCGCCTACGGCCCCGACCGTGCGACGGCACTCTCGCGCCTGGATCGGGCGCTGGCACAGACCGTCGTGCTCGGCGTCGACACGAACATCGCATTCCTGCGGCAACTGCTCACGAACGAGCGGGTCGTCAGCGGCGACCTCGACACAGGGCTGATCGAGACGCTGCTGCCTGTGCAGGCCGCTGAGCCGTCCGCATCGATGATCGCCGCCGCGAAACAGGAGCTGCAGCGTGAAACAGGGCGTGGCGGAGCCCGTCTCGCACAGGAGGTGCTGTTTCGACGTTCGGGCGGAGTCTGGGCAGCCCTCACGGACGCCGGCTCACGCGCGGTCGCCTTCCTCACCGACACGGACGAGCTCGTCGAGGCAGCAGCGGATGCGCGGACAAGCCTCGCTTCGGCGACGGATGCCGATGGAGCGATCTGGGTGAGTGAACACGGCCACTCCGCCCGTCTTCGCCCCGTGGATCGCCGGCAGCGGATGCGACTCCGTCTCGACGCCCAGCATCCGACCAGCATGGAGACTCATCCGGAGGCACGCGCCCCGATGCCGGGGAGCATCGTCGCGGTGCATGTCGAGGAAGGCGCGATCGTGACTGCAGGTCAGCCACTGGTCTCGATCGAGGCCATGAAGATGGAGCATCCGGTTCCCGCCCCGCACGACGGCACCGTGCACCTGCTGATGGCGGTCGGAGACCAGGCGAAGCGCGGCCAGGCCGTCGCACTCGTGACATCCACCGCAGGGACGACGTCGAACGACACCCCAAAAGGAGCAATTGCATGATCGAAGATCTCACCGCAGAAGAGGTCGAACTCGCCACGATGGTGCGCGAGTTCGCCGACACCGTTGTCGCGCCGCAGTCCTACGAGGCTGACCGCACGCACACCCTGTCGATGGACGTCGTCCGCCAGATGGGGGAGCTGGGGCTGTTCGGGCTTCCCTTCCCCGAGGAACTGGGTGGGCAAGGCGGCGACTACATGGCCCTCGGACTCGCGATCGAGGCCCTCGCACGAGTGGACCAGTCGATCGCGATCACGCTGGAGGCCGGCGTGAGCCTCGGCGCCATGCCGATCTTCCGCTTCGGCAATGACGCGCAGAAGGCCGAGTACCTGCCCGATCTGCTCGCCGGTCGTGCTCTCGCGGGCTTCGGGCTCACGGAGCCCGAGGCCGGCAGCGACGCCGGCGCGACGCGCACCACCGCTCGTCGCGATGGCGATGAATGGGTGATCGACGGGACCAAGCAGTTCATCACCAACTCCGGCACGCCCATCACCCGTTTCGTGACGGTCACCGCTGTCACCGGCATCCGAAATGGACGCAAGGAGATCTCGACCATCATCGTGCCGAACGGCACGCCCGGATTCACTGTCGAGGCGCCGTATGACAAGGTCGGCTGGCGCGCATCCGACACCCATCCGCTCACCTTCGACGGAGCCAGAGTCCCGGCGGACAACCTGCTCGGGGAAGAGGGTCGCGGATTCGGCAACTTCCTCAGCATCCTCGATGAAGGCCGCATCGCGATCGCCGCGCTCTCCACGGGCGCAGCGGAGGGGTGCCTGGAAGCCGCGGTCGACTACGCGAAGAGCCGCACCATCTTCGGCAGCGCCCTGAGCACGAGGCAGAACGCGCAGTTCACGCTGGCCCGCATGCGCGCCCGCGTGCACACGGCTCGCCTCGCCTGGCATCACGCGGCACGGCTCCGCGATGCAGGGAAGCCGTTCGCCGAGGCATCCGCGATCGCGAAGCTCGTCGCCGGAGATGCGGCGATGGACAACGCCAGGGATGCGACGCAGATCTTCGGCGGCAACGGGTTCATGAACGAGTTCTCCGTGGCGCGGCACTACCGGGATTCGAAGATCCTCGAGATCGGCGAGGGCACCACCGAGGTGCAGCTGCTCGTGATCGCGCGGGCGCTGGGCCTTGCCGGGTAGCGTGTCAGCATGACGGACATCCTCCAGCGCGGACTCTACTTCGAGGAGTTCGAGGTCGGCGCGCGCTATCTGCATCGCCCCGGACGGACTGCGACCGAGGCCGACAATGTGCTCTTCACGACATTGACCATGAACACGCAGGCACTGCATCTCGACGCCGCATTCGCCGCCGATCAGCAGTTCGGACAGCGCCTGATGAACTCGATGTGGACTTTGTCGACTATGGTGGGTTCCTCGGTCGCGCAGCTGACGCAGGGCACGCTCGTGGCGCAGCTCGGGCTGGGCGAGATCGCATTTCCGCATCCGCTGTTCGCCGGCGATACGCTCTACACCGAGAGCATCGTGACCGAGAAGCGGCCGTCGTCATCGCGACCGGGGCAGGGCATCTGCACGATCGCTCACACCGGTCGTAATCAGGATGGCGTCGTCGTCGCAACCGCAGCGCGGACGGTTCTGATGCTCTGTGTCCCTGGAGGCGATTCATGACGTTCGACCTCGGACCCGCGCTGCTCTTCTGCCCTGCGGATCGACCGGAGCGCTTCTCGAAGGCGCTCGAGCGCGCCGATGCCGTGATCCTCGACCTCGAGGATGCCGTGGCACCCGCCGACAAAGCATCGGCACGCGACAGCCTGATCGACGCTGCTGTCGAACCCGAACGCGTGATCGTGCGTGTGAATGCGCCCGACACGGGTGATTTCACAAGTGACCTCGCGGCGCTGGCCGACACGGAGTTCCGCACGGTCATGGTCGCGAAGGCGGAGGATCCCACGGCGTTGGATGCCTTCGACGAGAGGTTCTCGCTGATCGCCCTGTGCGAGACGGCGCGTGGCGTCGCGGCGGCAGACCGGCTCGCCGCGCACGATCGGGTCGTCGCACTCATGTGGGGCGCGGAGGATCTGGTGGCATCCCTCGGCGGAACGTCGAGTCGACAGCGGGACGGCCGCTACCGGGATGTCGCGCGGTACGCGCGTTCGCGGGTGCTCGTGGAGGCAGGAGCGCGCGGCAAAGCGGCAATCGACGCGGTGCACATCGACCTCGATGATGCTGAGGGACTGGCGGCGGAAGCCGCGGATGCCGTGGCTTCCGGCTTCCACGCCACGGCGTGCATCCATCCAGGTCAGGTGCCGATCATCCGCGAGGCGTATCTGCCGGATGCCGAGACCTTGTCCTGGGCGGAAACCGTGCTGGCTGCGGCGGACGGTGAGCGAGGCGTTTTCCGCTTCCGCGGGCAGATGGTCGATGAGCCCGTGCTGCGTCACGCTCGTTCGGTGATCGCGCGCGCCGGGCGCTGAATCGACTCGCTCAGGCGGTGACGGTCTCCAGCAGCCGAAGGATGCCAGGGGCCGCTTCGAAGCGGTGCAGGGATCCGTTCGCCAGCGGTACGCCGATGGGGGGAATCGTGCCGCCGGATGCATGATCGAGCAGTGCGCGAATGACACCTCCGTGGGCGACGACGATGATCGACTCCGCGACCGGCGCGGAACGGCGACGCGATGCGCGGGCGATCACATCGAGAGCGGCGAGCGCACGCTGTCCCACCTGATCGAAGCTCTCGGCCCTGGGGACTTCGGCATGCCAGTCCCCATAGCGGTCGATGTAGTCCGCGACGAGCATCCCCTCCGCCTCGCCGAACTCACGCTCGCGAAGATCCGGGACGAGTTCCGGCTCATCGAGCCCGATCGCGCCCGCGATGATCTGCGCCGTCTCATGCGCGCGCACGAGCGGGCTCGCGTAGATCGCGTGATGCGTGGCGCCCGCGAGCATCGCCGCGGCGTCTCGCGCGTGGCCGCGGCCGGTCTCGTTGAGGGGGATGTCGGTCGAGCCCTGGATGCGGCGATCCAGGTTCCAATCGGTCTGACCGTGACGGACGAGGGTGATGAAGGTCACTTTAAGAGCTCCAGAAATGCCGGGAGGACGTCGCTTGTGCCGCCTGCGAGGGTGACGTGCGCCCAAGCGTCGGCGCGAGTCGGCTCGCGATTGACGATGATGAGCGGGATGCTGCGGCGACGGGCGCGCTCGATGAGGCGCACGCCCGAGTTCACGACGAGCGAGGAACCCGCGACGATGAGGGCATCGCTGGCGCGCAGCAGGGATTCGGCGGCGCGGAAGCGGTCAGCAGGCACGAACTCGCCGAAGAACACCACATCCGGCTTCAGCATCCCGCCGCACACCGTGCACGTCGGGACGACGAAGTCATCCGTGCTCTCGGGTGCGACGTCGCCGTCCGGATTGAGAACGATGTTCTCCGGGACGGTGATCCACGGGTTGAGCTCCTCGATCTGCGTCGCGATGTCACGCCGATCGAAGACCTGTCCGCACTGCAGGCAGACCACCCGACGCATGGTGCCGTGCACCTCGATCACCCGACTGCTGCCGGCTCGCAGGTGCAGGCCATCGACGTTCTGCGTGATCACGCCCGAGGCGATGCCGTCTCGTTCCATCTCGGCGAGCGCGATATGCCCGGCGTTGGGCTCGGCGTGGGCGAAAGCGCGCCAGCCGAGGTGCCCCCCGACCCAATAACGACGGCGTGCGGCCTCGTCGGACAGATAGCGCTGCCCGGTCATCGGGTCGGCCCGCGTCCTCGCACCCTCGCCGCGGTATGCGGGAATACCGGAGTCGGTCGATATCCCGGCTCCCGTGAGAACGGCGATCCTGCGACCCCTGAGGAGGTCGACGGCTTGCTCCACACCGGCAGACAGCACGGCATCGGTCGTCACGCTCACAGAACCTCCCCGAGCGAGTCTACGGCGTGTCCGAAGAGTGAGGGACGTCCAGTCGGAGCCGCGAGATGGTGGCAGAGTTGTCGTCATGCCGCTCGAGTTGATCCACGACAGCGAGGATCCGCGATTGGCGGACTACCGCAACCTCACCGACACGGCGCTTCGGCGCATGAAGGAGCCCGAGCACGGCCTGTACATCGCCGAGTCGGTGAAGGTGATCGCGCGCGCGGTCCAGGCCGGTCACACACCGCGCTCCGTGTTGACGCAGCGCAAGTGGGTCGAGCAGGTCGAACAGGTGCTCGCAGGACGTGACACCGCCGTCTATCTGGTGACGGATGACATGGCCGAGCGGGTCACCGGCTACGCCGTGCACCGAGGCGCGCTGGCGTCGATGCACAGGCCTGTGCTGCCCACGGTGGCTGAGGTGCTGCGCGATGTGAAGCTCGTCCCACCTCACCCGGAGTCCCAGAGAACGGCTCGATCTCGTGTCGCGGTGCTTGAGGGCTTGACGGATCACGCCAACGTCGGGAGTGCCTTCCGGAACGCTGCCGCGCTGGGCGTGGACGCGGTCCTGGTGACGCCCAGCTGCGCTGACCCCTTCTACCGGCGTGCGGTACGGGTTTCGATGGGCACGGTGTTCCAAGTGCCGTGGACAAGGATCGAGAACTGGCCAGCGGGCATAGTCGACCTCCAGGCGGCTGGATACATCGTTGCCGGCATGACGCTGGGAGAGGGAGCGATCACGCTTGACCGGCTGGTCGAAGAGGACCACGAGAAGCTTGCTCTGATCTTCGGTACTGAGGGCGATGGCATCGCGTCCGAGACCGACCGCCGTCTTGACCGCAGAGTCACCATTCCGATGATGGGTGGCGTCGACTCTCTGAACGTTGCGGCTGCTTCGGCCGTGGTCTTCCACGCGACGAGGTGAACACGAGCGTCGGCCTGCGGCCGCGGGTCTCAGACGTCTGCCAGATGCAGCCGGCCGCCCTGCTTTCCATAGATCGCGATGATCTCGGAGGGGATGTCGTCGAGTGCGTTGCCGATCCAGTGCGGGACTCGGGTATCGAACTCCGCAGCTTCGCCGGCCGACAGTTCCGTCGCCTGCTCTGAGAGCACCAACCGAATTCTTCCGGACAGGACATACAGCCGCTCGCGTCCAGCGTGCGAGTGAAACCTCGCCGGCGGCAATGTGGCGACCGCAAAACCGACAGCATCGCCTCCATTGCAGATCACTGTCATCAGATCCATCAGCACTCACGATCGAACCTCACGGGTCTTGATCTCGCCGACGTCGTGTCGGGCCGCAGCCCGCGCACCATTCTGACCCTGTTCACGCACGTACTCGACGAACTCGCCTGGAACACAGGACACCTCGACATTCTTCGATCGCTCGCGGAGACCACTGACCGCTGACATCACGACCGCTGCTGACATCAGGGCCGCTGTGGTTCGGGTCGCCGGTGGCTCCACCGCTGCAGCGTCAAGGTGATCGCCGCGACGCCGACTACTTGCTGTCGGAGAAGAAGATCGGTCCTGGCTCCGGCCGCTTCGCTGTGATGAGGTCGCCGGAGGATTGGTGTCGCAGGCGCCTGAGCACCCATGGCACCAGGTGCTCCCGAGCCCACCCGAGGTCCTCACCACGGGCCTCGCGCCACGTGCGTACCGGCCGCGGCTCGGGCTGCAGCGCCTGCAGATCGTTCGGCACGTTCAGGGCGCGCAGCACCATTCTGGCCACCTCGTGGTGCCCCAGCGCGTTGAAATGCAGCCGGTCATCGTCGAAGAAACGCGAATCCTGCACGGTCTTCAACGCCCATTGATCGGCGACGATGCAGTCATGCGTCTCCGCGATCGCGCGGATGTTCTCGTTGTAGATCGCCACCTTGCCGCGGAATCGCCGGAAGACGGGCGTGAACCCGGTGTCGATTCCGGTGAAGAGGACGATCGCAGCGCCGGTCGATGCCAGTCGGGCGACCGCGTCCTCGAGCTGTTCGGCGATCGCGTCCGGATCTGTGCCAGGACGGATGACGTCGTTGCCGCCGGCGCAGATCGAAACGAGGTCGGGGCGCAGTGCGACGGCGGGTTCGATCTGATCGGCGACGATCTGGGCGATGAGTTTTCCCCGCACGGCGAGGTTCGCATATGCGAAACCGTCGACCTGACGCCCGAGCACCTCGGCGACGCGATCAGCCCAACCGCGATGCCCGTCCGGGACGGCGGGATCAGGATCGCCGATGCCCTCCGTGAACGAATCGCCGACGGCGACGAATCGCCGCCACGGGTGCGGGGTCTCGTTCGCGACATAAGGCGTTCTGGGCGATTCCTCGTCGACCATTGATACTCCTTCGCAGCGTGCGCGTCGGGAACGGCGACCGCGCAGTCTTCGAGCCTACTCGCCCGTCGGAACAAAGGGGCGGGCCGCGCGGACGGTGCCGCATGCGAGCGTGCCGCAGTGTCTGCGGCACCGATTACCCTTGAATCGATGCTCTCTCCGTCCTTCCCCCAGCGCGCCCCGTGGGGGACGGCGGACAAGCTTCGCGCGTGGCAGCGTGAGGCGCTGGACATCTACTTCCAGCGCGATCAGCGCGACTTCCTCGTCGCCGCGACACCCGGTGCTGGAAAGACGACGTTCGCGTTGACGCTCGCCGTCGAACTGCTGCGCATGGGCGAAGTGAACCGGATCATCGTGGTCGCTCCGACCGAACACCTCAAGACGCAATGGGCCGACGCCGCCGCACGCGTGCACATCCGTCTCGACCCGCGTTTCCGCAACAGCCACTGGGCGCCGTCACGTCAGTATCACGGCGTCGTCGTCACCTACGCGCAGGTCGCCGCGAAGTCGTCAGTGCACCGCCACCTGACCGAAGACGCCAAGACTCTGGTCATCCTCGATGAGGTGCACCACGGTGGCGATGCCCTCAGCTGGGGCGACGCGATCCGCGATGCCTACGGCCCGGCGAAGCGCCGCCTGTCGCTGTCAGGCACGCCATTCCGCAGCGATACCGCACCGATCCCGTTCGTCACCTACGCGCCCGACGAATCCGGTGGACGAGTGTCTTCGACGGACTACGCCTACGGCTACGGTCGTGCTCTGGCAGACGGCGTCGTGCGGCCAGTGCTCTTCCACATGTACTCCGGGAAGATGCGCTGGCGCACGAGCGCCGGCGACGAGCTCGAGGCCCATCTCGGGCAGGACAACACCAAGGACGTGAACTCGCAGGCGTGGCGCACTGCTCTCGACCCCGAGGGCGAATGGATGCCGGCGGTTCTGTCGGCCGCCGATCGACGCCTCACCGAGATCCGCCATCACGTACCGGATGCCGGTGGCTTGGTGATCGCGACCGATCAGACGGTGGCACGCGCCTATGCCAAGATCCTGCACAGCCTGACAGGCGAGCGACCGACGGTCGTGCTCTCCGATGAGGCCGCAGCCTCGGAGCGCATCGAGAGGTTCAGTGCCGACACGAGTCGCTGGATGGTCGCGGTGCGCATGGTGTCGGAAGGCGTCGACGTGCCGCGACTCGCCGTCGGTGTCTATGCGACGTCGTCGTCGACGCCGCTGTTCTTCGCCCAGGCCATCGGCCGCTTCGTGCGTGCCAGACGCCGTGGTGAGGCTGCGAGTGTCTTCCTGCCGAACGTGCCGGTGCTCATGGGCCTGGCGAACGAGCTGGAGAAGCAGCGCGACCACGCGCTGGATCGTCAGACCAAGGATGAGGACGGGCTCGACGACTCGCTGCTGGAGAGCGCGAACCGTGAAGAGGAGACCTCCGACGCCCTCACTCAGGAGTTCAGCTATCAGGCGATCTCCTCGCTCGCGCACTTCGACCGCGTCGTCTTCGAGGGGCAGGAATTCGGTCAGCTCGCCGAACCCGGAACCCCCGAGGAGGAGGAATTCATCGGCATCCCGGGACTCCTCGAGCCCGAGCACGTGCACGAGCTGCTCATGCAGCGCCAGACTCGCCAGTCGAAGCTGCGTGAAGCGCGAGAGTCCGAAGCGGGCCCGGAGACGGTCACGACGCTGCCGGCTCCGCTGCACCGCACGATGCGCGAGCAGCGGCAGCTCCTGAACAGCCTGGTCGGGCTGTACGCCCGGCAGGCGGGAGAGCCGCACGGTGCTGTGCACGCCGAGCTGCGCCGCATATGCGGAGGGCCGGCCGTCGCGCAGGCGACCGTGACACAGCTGCAGGCGCGCATCGAGGTGCTGCGCAAGCGCGTGCGCAAGTAGCCCGCTGCTCCCTGAGCCCGTCGAAGGGTTAGGAACCCCGAAATGCTGGCAATCCCTGGATTCCGGGGATGCCGGCCGCACCTGCTGGATACCGTTGAAGCTGCCCGATCACTCACTGGAGGATTCATGACAGCGCGTGCTGCCGCCGAGCCGACCGCCGCCGATCGCCGGCGTTGGGCACGATATCTCGTCGAGGAACGCGCCGAGGGGACGGTCTATCAGAAGCTCGCCGGGCGCAAGGCGGGAGAGGAACGCGAGATCCTGCAGAGCCTCGCCGATGCCGAGCGCCGCCATGAGCAGCACTGGCTGGATCTGCTCGGGGGAGAGCCGAACAAGCTCCCGAAAGCCGGTATCCGCTCGCGCCTGCTCGCCTGGATGGCAGGGCGATTCGGCTCCATCTTCGTGCTCGTTCTGGCTCAGAGCGCGGAAGCGCGTTCTCCTTACGACACCGAGCAGTATGCGACGCCCGCGATGCGCGCGGACGAGAAGATCCACCACGAGGTCGTGCGCGGCCTCGCCGCGCGTGGTCGGAGGCGCCTGTCCGGCTCCTTCCGCGCCGCCGTGTTCGGAGCCAACGACGGACTGGTCAGCAACCTCGCTCTCGTGCTCGGTATCGGCGCGACGGGGGTGGCATCGAGTTTCGTGCTGTTCAGCGGCATCGCAGGACTTCTCGCCGGAGCGTTGTCGATGGGCGCGGGGGAGTTCGTCTCCGTGCGGTCACAGCGTGAACTGCTCGCCTCGACGGAGGCGAATGACGACGCCGCGCACTCCGCGGGGGACCTCGACATCGACGTGAACGAATTGGCACTGGTGTATCGGACACGCGGCATGGACGAGAGCGAGGCTCTGGAGAGGTCGCGCCGCATCATCTCGGCCGCGCAGGAAGGCGTGCGTCGCGCCGCCACGGCGCCCGTCCGCACTCACGCGGCCGGCAGCGATCATGACATCGTCGGGCGTGATTGGACGGCCGCGATCTCCAGCTTTCTCCTCTTCGCGTCAGGCGCGATCATTCCGGTGCTGCCGTGGATCTTCGGCCTGCAGGGCATCACGGCGATCCTCACGGCTCTCGTGCTGGTCGGCATCTCGCTGCTTGCCACCGGGGCGATGGTCGGGATTCTCTCGGGCGGACCGCCGCTGCGCCGCGCACTGCGTCAACTCGCGATCGGGTTCGGCGCCGCCGCGATCACCTATCTGCTCGGTCTGGTCTTCGGGGTCGGCGCGGTCTGATCCGCGTGACGCCACCCATACACTGGGCGGGGGCGCGATGTGGCTGATCGACTCGGTTCCGGCGACGGCGGCCGCGCGAGCGAAGTGCTCCCGGTCCCCGCCTTCGCGCTGTTCTGGAGCGCGACGACCATCCGAGCATTCGGTGGATCGATCGCGGGCGCGGCATTCCAGATCCTTATCGTCACGGTTATCGCCGCTTCTCCCTTCGAGATCGGCGTGCTCAGCGCTCTGAGCATGGTCCCCTACCTCTTCCTGGGCCTGATCGTCGGGGCGCTCATGGATCCGTGGCGGCGCCAGCGGACTCTCATCATCACGAGCATCGGTCGCGCGCTGGTCCTCGGCACGGTCCCGGTGCTCCTCCTGCTCGACGCGCTCGACTTCTGGTCCCTCGCGGCTCCCTCGTGATGGCCAATGCGAGGTTGGGTCAGAGCGAGACGGTGGCGGTCACAGCGGGACCCGCGCTGGGCGGAACTCTCCTCAATCTTCTCGGTGCGCCTTTCCTGTTCGCGTTCGGTGCCGTGATCAACGCAGTGTCCGCCGTGCTCCAGTCCCGGATCAAGGTCGACGAGGCCACGCCGTCGCCTCGTGTCGCGGGCGCCATATCGGCGACGACATCGTCGAGGGGATGCGCTACACCTATCGGCATCGAACCCTCTGTCCACTCGCGGTCTCCATCCACGTGTGGTTCGTCGGGAAGAGCATCGTCGCGACGGTGTTCGCCGTCGGGCGATTCTGCTGGGCCGCCTGCTCGTCATCGTTCCGTGGGCGGCGCTTGCAGTGGCTCCGATATCCGCCGCAAGCGGACTCGCCCTGCTCGCCGGCTCGCTTGCGACCTTCTTGGGCTATCCGCTGACTCTCGGCGTCGCGGCAGTCATATTCGCCGCAGCCGCAGCGGTGGTCGGATTCTCTCCGTTGCGAACCGCGCGTCATGAGGACGCTGCACGTCTCGATTCCTGATCGCGAATAGGGGCGAAGCAAAAAGCTCCGGAAGATCCTGGGCGAACCAGGATCTTCCGGAGCTGTTCTGTGCGCGGAGGGGGACTTGAACCCCCACGCCCTTACGGGCACTACGACCTCAACGTAGCGCGTCTACCATTCCGCCACCCGCGCAGGTGATGAAAGGTTGTCTCCAACCGAAGATCGAGAATAGCACGCCGGCGGAGGGCGTTCGAACCGAGGAGCGTCCCGGGCGTGCCGTGCCGGTTCGATAGCCTGAGGGCATGTCTGACGCCGAACTGCCCGAGGTCGTCCGTGTCGCCCAGGACCTCATCCGGATCGACACCTCGAACTTCGGCGGCGGCAATGCCAAGGGGGAGCGCGAGGCGGCCGAGTACGTCGGGGCGTACCTGGAGAGCCTCGGCTTGAAGCCCGAGTACTACGAGCCCATCCCGCGCCGCACCAACGTCATGGCCCGTGTGACCGGTCGCGATTCGAGCAAGCCGGCGCTGGTCGTGCACGGCCACCTCGACGTCGTCCCGGCGATGGCTGAGGACTGGAGCGTCGATCCGTTCGCCGGCGAGGTGCGGGACGGGATGCTGTGGGGCCGCGGAGCCGTCGACATGAAGAACATGGATGCGATGATCCTCACGTCAGTGGCGGAGATTCTGCGGGCGGGCGAACAGCCGGAGCGCGACCTCGTGCTCGTGTTCTTCGCTGACGAGGAGAACGGCGGAGTCGAAGGATCGGCGCTCGTCGTGAAAGAGCGACCCGAGTGGTTCGCCGGGGCGACCGAGGCGATCAGCGAGGTCGGCGGCTACTCCATCACAGTCGACGATCGCCGCGCGTATCTGCTGCAGGTGGGGGAGAAGGCCCTGATCTGGATCCGTCTCGTCGCGAAGGGACGCGCCGGCCACGGCAGCCGCCTTCACGAAGACAGCGCCGTGGTGAAGCTCGCCGAGGCCGTCGCAGCGATCGGGCGCACGCGCTGGCCGATCCGGCTCACCGCCACGACAGAAGCGCTGCTGCAGGGACTCAGCGAGCTCACCGGACGCCCCGTCGACGACCCGGACGCTCTCGCGGCAGCATCCGGTCCTGCTGAAGCATTCCTGAGCTCGACGTTCCGCACGACGGCCAACCCGACGGCGCTGACCGCCGGCTACAAGCACAACGTGATCCCTGAGCGCGCGGTAGCGCTGATCGACGTGCGCGTGCTGCCCGGTACGGAGGACGATGTGCTGGCCGAGCTGCAGCAGATCGTCGGTGAAGACATCGTCATAGAGACGGTCGTTCGCGACATCGGCATGGAGACGCCGTTCGAAGGCGCACTGGTGGATGCCATGGTGCAGAGCCTCGGACGCCACGACCCCGGCGTGCCGGTCATCCCGTACCTGCTCGGGGCAGGCACCGACAACAAGGCGCTCTCCACGCTCGGGATCACAGGCTACGGCTTCGCGCCTCTTCGCCTTCCGGCCGATCTCGACTTCACCGGGATGTTCCACGGTGTCGATGAGCGCGTCCCCTTAGAATCACTTGTCTTCGGTCAGCAGGTTCTGACCGGTCTCCTGCGCACGTACTGACGCGCTTCCCTGAATCAGAAGGCCCTCCATGCACCTGCTCGAAGCGCTGTTCCTCGGCGTCATCCAGGGACTCACCGAGTTCCTTCCGATCTCATCCAGTGCGCACCTGCGCATCGTCGGCACCTTCACCGGCTCTGGCGAGGATCCTGGGGCCGCGTTCACGGCGATCACCCAGATCGGCACCGAAGCTGCTGTGGTGGTGTTCTTCTGGCGCGACATCACGCGCATCATCGGACATTGGTTCCGCTCGTTGACGGGGTCGCTCCCGCGCAACGATCCCGACGCCAGGATGGGGTGGCTGATCATCATCGGCAGCATCCCGATCGTCGTCCTCGGACTGCTGTTCCAAGACCAGATCGAGACCGTGCTGCGGTCGATGTGGGTTGTCGCCATCATGCTCATCTTCTTCGGCATCCTGCTCGGAATCGCCGACTACGTCGGCGCGAAGCGCCGCAAGCTCGACCAGATCACCTATCCGCACGGCATCCTGTTCGGATTCGCCCAGGCACTGGCGCTGATCCCCGGCGTCTCGCGTTCCGGAGGCACGATCACGATGGGGCTGTTCCTCGGGTACGAGCGGGCGGCCGCCGCACGCTATGCGTTCCTGCTCGCCATCCCCGCCGTGTTCGGCAGCGGCTTCTTCCAACTGTTCAAGAGTTGGGACGCCCCAGACCAGTACTTCTCGCTGGGTGAGACCATAGCTGCGACGGGCATCGCGTTCGTCGTGGCGCTCGGCGTCATCGCATTCTTCATGAACTGGATCTCCAAGCGCAGCTTCCTGCCGTTCGTGATCTATCGCATCCTGCTCGGCGTTACTCTGCTGATCCTGCTGAGCATGGGAGTGATCGCGGGCTAGCGCTTGTGGTCGCCGGGGCCGTCGCCTCGGCGACGCAGGTAGCGCTCGAACGCCTGCGCGATCGCATCGCCTGAGGCCTCCGGCGAGTCCCAGGTGTCACGGGTGCGCTCGAGCTGATGGATGTACTCGGTCATCTCCTCGTCATCCGCCGCTGCGGCGTCGATCGACGCCTCCCAGGTGGCAGCATCCGTGCGCAGCCGTTCACGAGGCATGTCGATGCCGGTCAGCTCCTCCAGGCGATCGAGCAACGCGAGAGTCGCCTTGGGAGAGGGCGCCGCGGATGCCACATAGTGCGGCACGCTCGCCCAGAGATTGGCGGTCGGGATGCCGGCACGCTCGGCGAAATGCTCGATCACACTGAGGATCCCGACCGGACCTTCGTACAACGAACGCTCCAGACCGAGCGATTCACGGACCTGTTCATTGGCGCTCGACGCGAAGATCGAGATCGGCCGCGTGTGCGGAACATCGGAGAGCATCGCGCCGAGTGTGATGAACCCGGTGACATCGTCGCGCAGCGCGACGTCGATGAACTCGTTGGCGAAGGCCTGCCAGGTGCGTGCCGGTTCCACGCCGGTGAGAAGCCAGAATTCCGGCGTTCGATCCGTCGATGGTGCGGCAGGACGCCACAGCGCCGCCTCAGGCCAGCGCAGATCGCGGCGTCCGGTGGCGTCCATCTTGGTCGACGGGCGGGTGTACTGGTAGTCGAAGTACAACTCGGGGTCGACCGTGTGCACGAGCTCGTACTCGGTGCTCTCGCGCAGCATCTCGATCGCGCAGCTCGCCGCCTCGCCGGCGTCGTTCCAACCATCGAACGCGACGACGACGATGCGGTTGCCCAGTGCATCCATCGAGTTCTCCTCCCATCCCGAACGCGGGTATCCCTCCAGGCTAGTCCGCGCCAGACGGGTGCGGGACATCAGCCGGGCTAGCATGGAGCGGTGAGTCAAAAGCCCCGCGCGGTCCTCTGGGACATGGATGGAACACTGGTCGACACCGAGCCGTACTGGATGGCGGCGGAGACGGCGCTGGTGGATTCCTTCGGAGGAACCTGGTCGCACGAGCAGGCGCTGCAGCTCGTCGGCAACGGCCTGCTCGACAGCGCGGTGCTGCTCCGTGCGGCAGGAGTCGACATGGATCCCGACGCGATCGTCGACAAGCTCACGGATGATGTGCGCACGGCATTGGCGACGCAGGGCGTTCCCTTCCGCCCCGGCGCCAAGGCCATGCTGCGAGACCTTCATGCCAACGGCATCCGCACCGCACTCGTGACGATGTCGCTGCGCCGGATGGCTCTGAGCGTCGTCGAGCTCGTCGAGTTCGACGCCTTCGAGCACATCGTCGCAGGGGACGACGTCGAACAGCCGAAACCTCATCCGGAGCCGTATCTGAAGGCAGCCGGGCTGCTCGACATCGACATCGAGGATGCCGTCGTGATCGAGGATTCCGTGACCGGTGTGCGTGCCGGCGCAGCATCGGGCGCCGTGACTCTCGGAGTTCCGCACATGGTGCCGCTCGACGGGGCAGGCGCGCACGCGCTCTGGTCCACGCTCGAGGACAGGACCGCCCATGACATCATCGACCTGTACGCCTCGACGAAGGCCGCGCAGACCGAGGGCGTTCTGCGGTGAGCGTCGCATCTGCACGCCAGAGCGGACCGTTCCGCGACGGCGACCGGGTACAGCTCACTGGACCCAAGAACCGGCTTCACACGGTCACCCTCAGCGAAGACGGCGAGCTGCACACCCACCACGGCGTGTTGCGACACCGGGATCTGATCGGTCTGCCCGACGGTTCGGTGGTCGCCAACAGCTCGGGGCACGAGTACCTGGCGCTTCGCCCGCTGCTGCGCGATTTCGCGATGTCGATGCCGCGCGGCGCGGCGATCGTGTATCCGAAGGATGCTGCTCAGATAGTGATGCAGGCGGATATCTTCCCCGGCGCGACCGTTGTCGAAGCCGGGGTCGGGTCGGGTGCCCTCTCGCTGTCGCTGCTGCGCGCGGTGGGTCCGACGGGGAATCTGGTGTCATTCGAGCGCAGGGACGACTTCGCGGAGGTCGCGCGAGCCAACGTCGAGACGTTCTTCGGGGAATCACCCGACACGTGGCGGGTCGTGGTGGGCGATCTCCTCGACGCGCTGCCGGCCGAACTCCCGGCCGGTTCGGTGGATCGTGTCGTGCTCGACATGCTCGCACCGTGGGAGGTCATGGATGTCGTCGCTGACGCCCTGACTCCGGGAGGTGTGGTGCTCTGCTACGTGGCGACTGCCACGCAGCTGTCTCGGGTCGCCGAGTTCATCCGCGGCGCCGGACTGTTCACCGATCCCGATGCATCCGAGACGATGGTTCGCGGCTGGCACGTCGAAGGTCTCGCGGTGCGTCCCGATCACCGGATGGTCGCACACACCGGATTCCTCCTCACCGCTCGCCGTCTGGCCCCGGGAACGATCGCGCCCGAGGTCAAACGTCGTGCGTCGAAGTCGAGTTACGGCGATGAGGATGTCGAGCAGTGGACGCCGGGAGCAGTCGGAGACCGCGATATCACGGACAAGAATCTGCGTAAGCGCGTCCGGGAGGCCACGAAAGCGGCA
Source organism: Microbacterium sp. AK031 (assembly GCF_024807145.1). Lineage (GTDB taxonomy): Bacteria > Actinomycetota > Actinomycetes > Actinomycetales > Microbacteriaceae > Microbacterium. Next base: position 765,032 of record NZ_JANUCA010000001.1, read on the forward strand.
GACGGGGCGCGTCGTGCCGCCGCATCGCGCGATTCTGAGCAGCGTTCCCAATAGACTGGAACGCGTGCGTAAAACGTCTGCCGCTCTGGCCACACTCAGCCTCGCCCTCGTTGCTCTGACGGGGTGCACCACGGCGCCCGCGTTCGGCGGCGCCGCGTGCGACCGTGCGGCGGCGACCAGCGGGATCGACGACATCGCGACGATCACCGGAGAAGTGGGCGCCCAGCCGGATGTCGAGCTGTTCACTCCGGTCGGAGCACAGAAGAGTTCATTCAGCGACGTCGTCGTCGGCACTGGCCGTGCTCTCACGAGCCCGACCCAGAGCGCTGTCCTCGAGTTCGCGCTCTACTCGGGGAAGACCGGAGAAGCCGTCGCAGGCACCGCGTTCGATGAGGATCAGGCGCAGCTCGTGAGCATTGATTATTGGTCGCAGCGGGTGCCGGAGTTCGGGAAGGCGCTGGAGTGCGCCACCGAAGGCAGCCGCGTGCTCTCGGTGATCTCGCCGGAAGACTTCGGCGCGCAGAATCTTGCAGGCTTCGAACTCGACGAGGACGAGCCGGTCGTGGCTGTCTTCGATGTCGTGAAGGTCTTCCCGTCGAAGGCTGAAGGCGCCCTCCAGTACAACGACGCAGCAGGTATGCCGACTGTGGTGCGCGCCGATGACGGCCGCCCCGGCATCATCGTCCCCGACAGCGCGGCTCCCACCGATCTCGTCGTGCAGACCCTCATCAAGGGAGATGGCGAGAAGGTCGCAGACGACGACACTGTGCTCGTCAACTACACGGGTGTGACGTGGGCGGAGAAGACCGTCTTCGACTCGTCGTGGGACCGCGGGGCCACCGTATTCGATCTCGCCGCTCTGATTCCGGGCATGACGCAGGGCCTGAGCGGGCAGACCGTCGGTTCGCAGGTGCTCATCGTCGTTCCGCCCGAGCTCGGGTATGGCGAAGAGGGCGGTGGCGCTGTCCCCGCGAACTCGACCCTCGTGTTCGTCGTCGACATCCTCGGCATCGATCCGCCCGCGGCTCCAGCACAGTGATGGCTGCCCGGATCCCGCCCGAAGAGCGTCAGACGAATCTCGTCGTGGCGCTGATGGCCACGGAGATCGGGCTCACGAAGCAGCAGATCCTCGACAACATCTCCGGTTACCGGCAGCGCGCTGACGCCGGCACACGCGCGGATGCGCTGGAGAAGATGTTCGAGCGCGACAAGGACGAGTTGCGGTCGCTCGGTGTCCCGATCGAGACGATCGGCGAACCCGGCGACCCCAATGATCTCCGCGAGGCCAGATACCGCATTCCGAAGGCCGAGTACGATCTGCCTTCCGACATAGAATTCAGCCCCGCCGAGCTCGCCGTTCTGACGCTGGCAGGCAGCGTCTGGAGTGCGGAGTCGTCATCGGCAGACGCGCAGGCGGGCGTGCGCAAGATCCGGGCGCTGGGAATCGACGGCGATGAGCCGATCATCGGCTTCGCGCCGCGGATCACCGTTCGCGACGCGAGCTTCGCGCCGCTGCAGAGCGCGATCGAGGATTGCCGCGTCGTCACGTTCGACTACCTCAAGCCGGGGGAGGAGTCGCCGCGTCGCCGGCGAGTCGAACCTCTGGCTCTGCTCGACTACGAGGCGCGCTGGCACGTCTATGGCATCGACCTCGATGCGGATGACGAGCGCACTTTTCTTCTCAGCCGCATCGTCGGCGACGTGAGCGCGACGAAGCAGACGTTCGACGCGGGTCTCCGCGAAGGTGCGGGGGAGCGCGCGCTGGCGGGTCTCGAGGCGGTCGCCGCTCGCAATTCCGCTCTGCTCGAGATCACACCGGGCACCGAGGCCGCGCTGCGGCTCGGTCGACGTGCGACTGCGCAGGTGCAGGGCTTCAGTGTGCCGTTCGTCGATGTGCACATCTTCGCCGATGAGCTCGCCTCGTACGGACCTGAGGTGCGCGTGGTCGAGCCCGCCGTGCTGAAGGACGCCGTGATCGCTCGCCTCGAGGCGACGATCGCCGCCCATGCCGAGTCTGCTTCTGCCGATTCTGTCAGCACCGCTTCTGGTCACCACGACGGAGGGGAGCGCTGATGGCCGAGAAGACGAAACCCTTCCTCGCATCGGACCGGGTGCGTGCGTATCTGACGTTGGTGCCCTATCTCCTCGAGCGCGGGCAGGTCTCGCTCGAAGAAGCTGCCGGTGAATTCGGCATCACGGTAGACGAGATGCGCGGCATGGTCGAGAAGCTCACCGTCATCGGCCTTCCCGGCGACGCCGGATACTGGCAGCAGCCGCACGAGATGTTCGACATCAACTGGGATCTGCTTGATGAAGAAGGCGTCATCGAGATCACCAACGACGTCGGACTCCGCCGGGTTCCGCGGTTCACCGCACGAGAGGCTGCCGCGCTCCTGGCCGGCCTGCAGGTCGTCGCAGCAGTGCCCGCAGTGTCGAATTCGGGTCTGGTCGCAGGATTGCTGGCGAAGCTCTCCCGCGCGTCCGCGAACGCTCCGGCCGAGGTCGTCATCGCGCCAGGGACGGTCGATGCGGTGCGAGATGCCGTCGCCAGTGCGCTGAGCCGCGGAGTCGCCGTGTCATTCCGGTATCAGGCACCGGACGCCCCGGCCACGACCCGCACGGTCGACCCAGTCCAGGTGCTGATCACCGGCGGACAGTGGTACCTGCAGGGCTGGTGTCACCTTCGTGAGGCGATGCGCACCTTCCACCTCGATCGAGTCAGTGAGCCGGAGCTGACCGAGATCCCGATCACGCACGCCGACGAACTCCTCCCCGAGGCATTCGGCACGATCGGGGACGACGATGAGGTCACCGTCCGCCTTCCCGAACGGCTGGTGCCGCTGCTCGGCGACTACGTGCGGGCAGACAACGCGGAGCACAGCGGCGGTTTCGTCACCGCGCGCGTGCCCATTGCTGATCCGCGCGGCATCAAGCGCATCGCAGGTCGTTTCGGCGGGCACCTCGAGGTGCGTCAACCGGAAACAGCCCGCGCGGCGACACGAGAATGGGCAGCGGCCGGACTTGCGCTGTACCGTCACCCGTAATTCTTCATCCGCAGGTAGACTGCACGAAGACCCGATCCCTGGAGGGAACCATGGCTGGATTGACCGGTTGGCATCTGCTCGTACTCGTGCTCGTCGTCCTGTTGCTTTTCGGTGCTGCGAAGCTCCCGGCACTGGCGAAGAGCATGGGCCAGTCCGCGCGGCTCTTCAAGGGCGAGATGAAGGCCATGAAGGAAGACGACGGAAAAGTCGCCCAGACCTCGGCTGACCAGGCCTCGGCTGACGTCGCGAACACGTCGACGGCACCGGACCAGGGCGCTTCTGCACCCAGGTCTGACAGCGGCACCACCCCCTGACGACTGTGACCGCGATCGACAAGAAGTCGGCCGCGAGTGACAAACCACGCAATGAACGCCGTATGTCGCTCGGCGGCCACCTCGTGGAGTTGCGTCGACGGCTGATGATCTCTGCGGCGGCGCTTCTCGTCGCCATGATCTTGGGGTTCGTCATCTCCGACCCTGTGATCGCCTTCATCACAGAACCGGTGCGGAAGATCGCAGAGGCTCGCGGCGACGACCTCGTGGGTCTGACGTTCTCCTCCGTGACCTCGCCATTCGATCTCCGCATGCGTATCGCGTTCTCGCTCGGGATCTTCATCGCGGCGCCGGTGTGGTTGTGGCAGATCTGGGCATTCATCATGCCTGGTCTCACTCGCAAGGAGATCAGATACACGGTCGCCTTCGTGGCGGCCGCGGTTCCGCTCTTCTTCGGCGGCTGCTACGTCGGAGCGCTCGTCGTGCCGCATGTGATCGAGCTGATGGCCACGTTCACCCCGGAAGGTGCGAACAACCTCTTCGAGGCGAAGCAGTTCTATGACTTCAGCCTCAAGCTGATGCTCGTGGTCGGAGTCTCGTTCGTCCTGCCGGTGTTCCTGGTCGCGTTGAACGTGGCCGGCGTCATGTCGGGGCGTGCGATCCTCAAGGGATGGCGCGTCGCCATCCTCATCGCGACGGTGTTCGCCGCTCTGGCCACGCCGGCGGCTGACGTCGTCAGCATGCTGATGCTCGCCGGCATCCTCGTCGTGCTGTTCTTCGCCGCCGCAGGTCTGTCCGTGCTGTTCGACCGTCGCAAGACCAAGCGTGCAAAGGCTGAAGGACTGCTTCCGGACGTCGAGGTATGACCTCGCCCGCCGAGCGATACGCTGCCGCCCGCGACGCGGCATCTCACCCGCAGACAGCGGCATTCGCTGCGCGACAGAGTTTCGATCTCGACCCCTTCCAGATCGAAGGGTGTCACGCTCTCGAGCGCGGCCACAGCGTGCTGGTCGCGGCGCCCACCGGCGCGGGGAAGACGATCGTCGGAGAGTTCGCGATCCATCTCGCGATGCAGACTCCGAAGGACAAGGCGTTCTACACCACGCCTATGAAAGCACTGTCGAACCAGAAGTTCCGTGAGCTCGTCGACGTGTACGGGGCAGATCAGGTCGGACTGCTCACCGGTGACACGAACATCAACGGCAACGCCAGGATCGTCGTGATGACGACCGAGGTGCTGCGGAACATGATCTACGCGGATTCCGCCGCGCTGGCCGATCTGCGCTACGTCATCATGGACGAGGTGCACTACCTGGCCGACCGTTTCCGCGGTGCGGTCTGGGAAGAGGTCATCATCCACCTCCCGTCGCAGGTGCGACTGGTCTCGCTCAGCGCGACGGTCTCCAACGCGGAAGAGTTCGGAGACTGGCTCGACACGGTGCGCGGCGACACCGAGGTGATCGTCTCCGAGATCCGGCCGGTTCCGCTCGAACAGCACGTGCTGGTGCGAGACGACCTGCTCCCGCTGTTCGATGATCGCGCAGGGGTCGCCACGGCGACGGTGAACCAGGAGCTCATGCGCATCCGCTCGTTCACCGGGTCGCGCTATGACAGCAACAAACGAGCGCAGTCGTACATCAGCGGCAAGCACGCAGGGCGTCAGAGTCCCAGGCCGCAGCGAGGTGGACGCCGTCCGGTGCGCGCGGCGAACTCGCAGCGGATCGAGCGGATGGACCGGCCTGAGGTCATCCAGCTGCTGGAGCGCACGAACCTGCTCCCAGCGATCTTCTTCATCTTCAGCAGGGTCGGCTGCGACGCGGCCGTCCAGCAGGTTCGCCGTTCCGGCCTCCGGCTGACGACGGCGGAAGAACGGGCCGAGATCCGGGAACTCGTCGAGGAGCGCACGCGATCTCTGCAGGATGAGGATCTCGGAGTGCTCGGCTACTTCGAATGGGTGGAGAACCTCGAGCGGGGGATCGCCTCGCATCACGCCGGTCTCCTGCCTGCCTTCAAGGAGGTCGTCGAAGAGCTCTTTCGCCGAAAGCTCGTCAAGGTCGTCTTCGCCACCGAGACTCTCGCGCTCGGCATCAATATGCCGGCCCGCACGGTGGTGCTGGAGAAGATGGAGAAGTTCAACGGCGAAGCGCGCGTCGCCATCACCTCGGGGGAGTACACCCAGCTCACCGGTCGTGCCGGTCGTCGTGGGATCGACGTCGAGGGACATGCCGTGGTGCAGTGGACCGAGGGCATGGATCCGCAGGCGGTCGCTGCTCTCGCATCTCGGCGCACCTACCCCCTGAACTCGAGCTTCCGGCCCACCTACAACATGGCGGTCAACCTGATCGACATGTTCGGCCGGCCCCGTGCACGCCAGATCCTCGAGTCGTCGTTCGCCCAGTTCCAGGCCGACCGGGCCGTTGTCGGCCTCGCACGCCAAGTGCGCGAGGCGGAGGAATCCCTTGCAGGATACGTCTCGGCAATGCAGTGCGAGCACGGAGATTTCCTCGATTACGCGGGGATCCGGCGCGAACTCAGCGACCTGGAGAAGAAGAACCGTCAGGACTCGCATGCGCCGCGGTCAGCACGAGACAAGCGCATGAAGCGCATCCAGTCGCTGCGCACGAAGATGCAGCGACGCGGCTGTCACGGCTGCCCGGATCGCGAGGCGCATGCTCGTTGGGCGGAGCGCTATTGGAAGCTCAAGCGCCAGACCGACCGCACCCGCGCGCAGATCCAGACGCGCACGGGAACGGTCGCACGGGTCTTCGACCGAGTGGTCGAGGTGCTGGCAACGCTGGACTACGTCTCGGGCACCGCTGACGACACCGCCCTCACCGAAGCCGGGCGAACCATGCGCCGTATCTATGGCGAGCGTGACCTGCTGGTGGCAGAGTCGCTGCGCCAGGGACTCTGGAAAGCTCTGGATGCGCCGTCGCTCGCGGCGATGGCATGCTGCCTGGTGTACGAGCCGCGTAGAGATGAGGCGAACTCGGGGGAGCGCGGACTGCCACGCGGCGCCTTCCGCAGCGCATACGAGAAGACGACGACGCTGTGGTCAGAGCTCGATGACCTCGAGCAGGATCATCAGCTGCCGGGCTCTGAGCCGCTCGCAGCCGGACTTGCCGGTGCGATGCACGCCTGGGCACGCGGCGCGCAGCTCGATCGGGTTCTCGTGGATGCCGACATGGCTGCCGGCGACTTCGTTCGTTGGGCGAAGCAGACGATCGATCTGCTCGACCAGTTGTCGATCGTGGCAGAGGACGCGGGAGTCGCGCGTACGGCGCGGCAGGCGCTGGACGGTGTGCGGCGCGGCATCGTCTCCTACTCGTCGATGTGAGAATGCAGCTGATGACAGAGCTCGCCCCCGAGCGCCCGCGTCGGTCTCGACCTGTTCTGCAGCGCCCGCTGCTTCCGCTGTGGGCAGCGGTGGTGGTGGCGGCAGTCTCCGGGTTCCTCATGGATCTGTCCTATCCGCAGGCGAACATCTGGCCGCTGGCGTTCGTCGCCGTGGCGCTGCTTCTGCTCGCCCTGATCGGCAGGCGTGCCGGCGGAGCGCTGCTGGTCGGAGCGGTCTACGGCGCGGTGTTCTTCTTCCTGCTGGTATCTTGGACCTCGCGCTATCTCGGCGTCGTTCCGTGGGCCGCACTGGCGTCGCTGGAAGCGGCCCTGACGGCCATCGCAGTGATCCCCATCGCGCTGAGCTACCGATGGCTGCCCGGCGCTCTTCCGGGGCCCGTAGGACGCCTTGTGGGCCTTCCTGCGGTCATCGGAGCGCTGTGGGTGGGGCGAGAACTCTTCCTGGGCTCCTGGCCGTACACGGGCTTTCCGTGGGCGCGCATCGGCATGACGCAGTCGGAGAGTCCGCCGGGCGCGCTGTCGTCATGGGTGGGAGTGAGCGGGCTGAGCTTCCTGATCGTGTTCGCGGTGGCCATGCTGGTCGAATCGGTACGCATACGGCTCTGGCGTCTCCCGGTCGCGCTCCTCGCGCCGTCGGGCATCGTGCTCGTGCTTCTCGTGACGCCGGCGTTCCCGACCACCGCGGTCGGCACCATGCGGATCGGTGCAGTGCAGGGCAACGGGCCCAGCGGATATTTCGACGAGCGGGAGCCGTACTCGATCGTCCAGGCGCAGACAGATGCGACCGAGCCTCTGTTCGGTGAGGGCATGGATCTGCTGGTGTGGCCGGAGGGCGGACTGGACTACGACCCGTTCCAGGACGCTGCGCTCGCGCGTCGGATGACGATGGTCACCACGCGCGTCGGCGCACCGCTGCTCGCCAATGCTGCGACAGGGCGAGGCTACGAGTTCTTCAACACGTCGATGCTGTGGACCCAGGACGGCGTGGCCGAGCAGACTCATGACAAGCGATTCCCCGTACCGTTCGGCGAGTACGTTCCCGACCGCGATTTCTACAACGCGATAGTGCCCGACCTCATCGGACTGATCGGGCGCGAGTACACGCACGGCACGAACCCCCCGCTGATCGACGTCGACGGCATCGCTGTTGGCCTCGCGATCTGCTTCGATGTCATCTATGACGAAGTCAGCACCGAAGCCGTCAGAGGCGGCGCGCAGGTGCTGGTCTTCCAGACGAACAACGCAGACTTCCGAGGGACGGATGAGAACCTGCAGCAGCTCGCGTTCGCCCGCATGCGCGCAATCGAGACCGGGCGCAGTGTCGTCAACATCTCAACCGTTGGAACGAGCCAGATGATCCGTCCTGATGGCACGACGATGGCCGCGCTGGACGCGGACGAGGCCGGTGCGCTTCTCGAGGATGTGGAGTTGCGCACCGGCCTCACAGCTGGTGTCGTCCTGGGCCCCTGGGTGCAGCAGCTGCTGCTGTGGGGCGGACTGGGCGCACTGTTGTTCGGGTGGTGGCGCGCCCGTCGTCGGCTCTAGGCGCCGATCTTCTCGCGGGTCGGGTCTTCACCGGCACCACGGCGGGCACGGATGAATGCGAGGCGCTCCTCGAGGAGCTCTTCCAGCTCGGCGCGTGAGCGGCGCTCGAGCAGCATGTCCCAGTGGGTACGTGCGACCTTCTCGTCGGTGGCGTCGGGCGTGATGGTCTGCCCATCGACCCGAAGCACGGCCTCGGCACCGCAGGAGCGGCATTCCCAGGTCTGCGGCGGCTCGGCGTCGGCCGAGAACATCAGCGTGGTCACGTGATCACACGTGTCGCACTTGTAGGTGGTCTCGCGGCGTTCCATGAAAACGACGCCCTCTTCGCTCTGTAGGCTCTGGGCGCCGAGTCGGATGCCGCGCAGGCTGCGATCTGCCATTTTGTGGTCCTCTCGTCGCTGTCAGGTATAGCGGTTCAGCCTGTGCGCACGCTCAACGCAGGCGGATTCTCGGCGCTATTCACAGCCGAATCCCAGTCCGTCGTGCAATCGGGTCAGAAGAGCGTGTTCAGGGCCGTATCGGCGCGATCGGTGACGACACCGTCGACACCCAGCGCGATCAGCCGGCGCATGTCGTCTGAGGCATTGACGGTCCACACATGCACCTCGACGCCGTGGCGGTGCGCCGCGCGCAGGAGAGAGGGCGTGAGCACGCGAACCGGGCCGTATCGCTCGGGGATCTGAAGGGCATCGATATCTCGTAGTGCGCGTGCGCAGGGGAGACGCAGCGCACTCAGCAGTCGCACCCGCATCATGCTCGATCTGCCCGCGGAGGTCGCCGGACGCATCGCCGCTCCGGCGGCCAGCACGGCATCGACGGTGCGTCGGCGACGGGCATCGGAAAAGCTCGTCAGAAGAACTCGATGTGCGTGCGGCGCGATGATCCTGCCAAGGGGAGTGGTCGCGGCATCCGTTTTCACATCGATGTTGAAACGCGTCTCTGGGAATATCTCGAGCATCTCGCCGACGGTGAGCAGGCCACCGTGCGGTGCGAGGAGGCCTGCGAGCTCGCGTGTGCCGACTTCGCCGACCGTGCGGTCATCCGACAGCAGCCGTGTCAATGTCTCATCGTGGAAGAGCACCACGTCGCCGTCTGCCGTGACCCGGCAATCCGTCTCGATGTATTCCGCGCCGGCGGCGTGAGCGGCGGCGAATGCCGCGGCGGTGTTCTCCCACACGGCTCCTGGCAGCACGGCATTCGACGACGAGTCCTCGCCCGGTGCGGTCGGAAGACCACGATGGGCGAGGACTCGAGGATGCCGTGACTTGAGGAAGTACGGGTGCGTCACGCGCCGGGCGTGCCCGCGGGCGGCTGGCCGGTGCCGGGGCGCGGCGTGAATGCAGTGCCGATGCCCTTGAGCGCTTCGGTGAGCTCGCTCGGGATGATCCAGAGCTTGCTGGACTCGCTGTCTGCGATTTTCGGGAGCATCTGCAGGTACTGGTAGGCGAGCAGTTTGTCATCCGGTGCGCCCTGGTGGATGGATGCGAAGACGTTCTGGATCGCCTCGGCCTCACCCTGTGCGCGCAGAACGGCGGCCTGCTTGTCGCCTTCAGCGCGAAGGATCTCGGCCTGGCGAGCACCCTCTGCTTCGAGGATCGCGGACTGTTTGGTGCCCTCCGCGGTCAGGATCGCGGCGCGGCGGTCGCGCTCGGCGCGCATCTGCTTCTCCATCGAGTCCTGGATCGACAGGGGCGGGTCGATGGCCTTCAGCTCGACGCGTCCGACGCGGATGCCCCACTTTCCGGTTGCTTCGTCAAGCACGACACGCAGCTGCCCGTTGATGTTGTCGCGGCTGGTGAGCGCCTCTTCGAGGTTGAGCCCACCGACGACGTTACGCAGCGTGGTGGTGGTGAGCTGCTCGACGGCGCCGAGGTAGTTCGCGATCTCATAGGTCGCGGCGCGGGCGTCTGTGACCTGGAAGTAGACGACCGTGTCGATCGAGACCACGAGGTTGTCCTCGGTGATCACCGGCTGCGGCGGGAACGACACGACCTGCTCCCGCATGTCGATCAGAGGACGGAGCCGGTCGATGAACGGCACCAGGATGTTGAGGCCGGGCATGAGCGTCTTGTGGTAGCGGCCGAGACGCTCGACCACACCGGCTGTGGCCTGCGGGATGATCCGGATCGAGCGCGCTACCGTGACCACCACGAAGATGATGACGGCGATCGCGAGGATCCAACCGATCGCAGTGGGGATGAACGAGGAATCGTTCACGATTTCTCCTAGTCGTTGACGGGACGGACGATTGCAGTGGCGCCGTTGATCGTAGTGATCGCTACCGAGGCGCCCTGAGGAATGGGGATTGCCGCCTCGGTCCGAGCCGTCCAGGTGTCGCCGTTGCTGACTTTGACCTGACCGGAAATCCGTGTGATGTCGGCAAGTGCCGTGCCGCGGAGGCCGATGAGAGCGTCGACGTTGGATTTCGTCGGATCCTCACTGCGGTGAAGGCGTCTGAGCAGGGGCGGACGGATGACGAGGATGAACAGCGCAGCCGCTGCGGCGGCGACGATGAGCTGTGCCCAGACAGGCAGGCCGAACACTCCGGTGAGGAGACCGACCGCGCTGCCGAGGGCCAGCATGAGGAACGTGAAGTCAAGGGTCAGCATCTCGATCACGAGGAATACGGCGATCAGCACGAGCCAGCCGATCCACGCCCATTCGGTGACCAGCTCGAAGAAGACGGATACGTCGTTCATGGGCCCTCCTTTGCCGTCAACCTACCACGGTGGCGCGATGCGATCCGGGCATCGAATCCGCATTGGTAAGGTGAATATGCCGCGCTGCTCGTGGCGTTCCCCGCACCACTAGGAGTCACCGTGTCCGACGTTCTGCCCGCAGGTTCTCTCGCCGGAAAGGTCGCACTCGTCACCGGCTCGTCGCGGGGGATCGGGGCGGACACCGTCCGGTACTTCGCCGAAGCCGGCGCGGACGTCGTGATCAACTTCCGCAACAAGGCCCCGCGTGCCGAGAAGCTCGCCACGCAGTTGCGTGAGCTCGGGGGCCGCGCGCTCGTCGCAGGAGCAGACCTCACGGATCCGGCATCGGTCGCCGACATGTTCGAGAAGGTGCGCGCGGAGTACGGCCGGCTCGACGTGCTCGTCCTGAATGCATCCGGCGGCATGGAGTCCGGGATGGCGGAGGATTACGCGCTGACCCTCAACCGCGATGCGCAGCTGAGCGTGCTGAACGCCGCTCTGCCGCTGCTCGGTGAGGGCTCGCGCGTCGTTTTCGTGACCAGCCACCAGGCCCACTTCATCCGTACCACGCCCACCATGCCCGAGTACGAGCCTGTCGCACGCTCGAAGCGCGCAGGCGAGGACGCACTCCGAGGATTGATCCCGACGCTCGAAGAGAAGGGGATCGGCTTCACGGTCGTCTCCGGAGACATGATCGAAGGCACCATCACAGCGACGCTTCTCGAGCGTGCGAATCCGGGTGCGATCGCCGAGCGCCGTGGATCGGCGGGCAAGCTCTACAACGTCTCGGAGTTCGCCGCTGAGGTGGCCCTGGCGGCTGTCGAGCCGGTGCCTGCGGACAACACACGCCTCGTCGGCGACACCAGCGGCTTCGGCGGCGAATAGCATCCACAATGTGTGAACGGCCCCGTCCTGCGCTGAAGCAGTCGGGGCCGTTCTCGTTTCCGGACCTTATTCGGCCGTGATCGTGCTCTCGGAGAACGCGGCCGTTGCAGCCTTCTCCTCGCGTCCGAGCGTGATGGCACGGACGATCTGGATGATGCCGAGGACGACGAGCGTGATCCCCAGGATCCACCAGAGCGCGACCGCTGCGAGCAAGGGCGAGAAGATCACGATGATGCCCGCGACGATGCTGAGGATCGCGTAGATGATCGTCCACACTCTCGAACCGTCCTTGTTGAGCAACGTGAGCGAGACGACACCGTCGACGATCCAGCTGACGCCGATGAAGATGACGGTGATGAACGCCAGCGTGACCGTGACGGCAGCGAGATTCGTGAAGGCGATGACACCGGCGGCGATGTAAAGCACACCGAGCACGATGTGACCGACTCGCGCCCAACCGCCCTTCTTGCCGGAGAAGATGCCGAGGCCGACGTAGACGATGCCGGCGAGGATTAGGTATGCCGCGATGATGCCGGTCACGAGAACGGCCGTCTTCAACGGCCAGACAAGGAGAACGATTCCGGCGATCAGCGCGATGGCGCCGGATATTGCGAGTGTGATGCGAATCGACTTGAAGAACGACTTCGCCTCGGCGAGCGTTTCAGACATGTGTACAGCCTTTCTGAGAAGGTCCTGTGAAGGATGCGCTCAGCGTATCGCGCACTCCGTTCGAAATGTCGTCGGTCCGTGGGAGTATCAGAAATGTGCTGACACAGAACGTCGACCAGCAGCGACTGCGAGAGCTGGCAGTCATGCGACGTGTGCGCGATCGCATCGATCGCGAGTATGCGAGGCCACTCGACGTCGAGGCATTGGCGCGCGGAGTGCACATGTCTCCGGGGCATCTGAGCAGACAGTTCAAGGCCACGTACGGAGAATCACCGTACTCGTACCTCATGACGCGAAGAGTCGAGCGCGCGATGGCTCTGTTGAGGCGGGGCGATCTCAGCGTGACGGATGTCTGCTTCGAGGTCGGCTCCTCTTCACTCGGCACATTCAGCACGCGATTCACTGAACTCGTCGGAGTGCCGCCGAGCGTGTATCGCGAGCGTGCCGCTGATGTGTCCGGCATCCCGAACTTCCAGATCAAACACGTCACGAGACCGATCAGGAATCAAGAAGCGCCGCGCACCGGTGCCAATCTAACCTGGGCATCATGAACATCACCATCCACTACGCCTTCCTGCCGCACACTGACGCCGAGGCGGCACTCGGGTTCTACCGTGACACCCTCGGATTCGAGTTGCGCAAGGACGTCGGCTACGACGGTATGCGCTGGCTGACCGTCGGACCTGTCGAGCAACCGCAGACATCCATCGTCCTGCATCCGCCGGCAACCGACCCGGGGATCAGCGACGACGAACGGCGCACGATCCTCGAGCTCATCGCGAAAGGCAGCTACGGAGCGCTCACTCTCGCGAGCGACGACCTCGACGCGCTGTTCGACCAGCTCGTCGCCGGCGGTGCCGATATCGTGCAGGAGCCGATGGACCAGCCGTACGGTGAGCGCGACTGCGCCGTGCGCGACCCTTCCGGCAACCTGCTCCGTATCAACCAGGTCGCCTGACACCACTCGCCTCGACGCCCCCGATCACCCGCAGAAAGAAGACGATGGCCGACCTTTTGCATTCCGCCGATTCCCATGACCTGATCCGTGTGCAGGGCGCGCGGGAGAACAATCTCAAAGAGGTCAGCGTCGAGATCCCGAAACGACGTCTCACAGTGTTCACCGGGGTGTCCGGTTCCGGCAAGAGCTCGCTCGTGTTCGACACGATCGCTGCCGAGTCGAGGCGCATGATCGATGAGACCTACAGCGCGTTCGTGCAGGGGTTCATGCCATCGGTTCCACGCCCGGACGTCGACGTGCTCGAAGGGCTCACGACCTCGATCATCGTGGATCAGGAGCGACTCGGCGCGAATCCGCGATCGACTGTCGGCACGGTCACAGATGCGAACGCCATGCTCCGCATCCTGTTCAGCAAGTTGGGTCAGCCCTACATCGGCGGGCCGACGGCGTTCTCGTTCAACATTCCCACCCAGAAGGCCAGCGGCGTGATGACCGGACCCGGGGGTGAGAAGAAGATCGTCAAGGATGCCATCTATCTCGGCGGCATGTGCCCGAGGTGCGAGGGCAGGGGAGCGGTCTCCGACCTCGACCTCGCGCAGATCGTGGACGAGTCGAAGTCGCTGGACGAGGGCGCGATCATGGTCCCTGGCTACACAGCGGATGGCTGGATGGTGAAGGGGTTCTCACAGTCCGGCTTCTATCCGGCCGACAGGCCGATCGCGGACTTCACGGAGAAGCAGCGGCATCTCTTCCTCTATGGCGAGATCACCAAGGTGAAGATCTCGGGCATCAACATGACCTATGAAGGGCTCATCCCGAAGATCACCAAGTCGATGCTGTCGAAGGATCTCGATGCGTTGCAGCCGCACATCCGCGCGTTCGTCGAGCGGGTCGCGACCTTTGCGACCTGCCCGGAGTGCGACGGTACGCGGCTCACCGAAGGTGCACGGTCCTCGAAGATCGCCGGAGTCAGCATCGCGGATGCATGCCGGATGCAGGTGACTGATCTCGACTCGTGGGTTCGCGGACTGGACATGCCCGAGGCCGGCCCGCTGCTGACAGCACTCAGCGCGAATCTGGGGGCGTTCGTCACTCTCGGACTCGGATATCTGAGTCTTGATCGTCCTTCCGGCACGCTGTCCGGGGGAGAGGCGCAGCGGATCAAGATGCTGCGCCATCTCGGGTCATCCCTCACGGATGTCACGTACGTGTTCGACGAACCGACCATCGGGCTTCATCCGCACGACATCCAGCGCATGAACACTCTGCTGTTGCAGCTGCGGGACAAGGGCAACACGGTGCTCGTCGTGGAGCACAAGCCGGAGACGATCGCTATCGCCGACCACGTCGTCGACCTCGGTCCCGGTGCGGGTTCAGCGGGCGGAGAGATCTGCTTCGAGGGCGCGCTCGACGGATTACGTGCGAGCGGCACGCTCACCGGCACTCACCTCGATGACAGAGCGTCGCTGAAGGAGTCGGTTCGAGAGAAGACCGGCGCGATCGAAGTACGCGGCGCCGACGAGAACAACCTGCAGGACGTCGATGTCGACATCCCGACCGGAGTTCTGACAGTGGTCACGGGTGTCGCGGGTTCGGGAAAGAGCTCGCTGATCCATGGTTCGGTGACGGGCCGTGAGGGCGTGGTGGCGATCGATCAGAGCACGATCAAAGGCTCAAGGCGCAGCAACCCGGCAACGTATACCGGCATGCTCGAGCCGATCCGGAAGGCCTTCGCGAAGGCCAACGGAGTGAAGCCTGCGCTGTTCAGCGCGAACTCCGAGGGCGCCTGCCCGTCGTGCAAGGGATCCGGCGTCATCGTTACCCAACTGGGGTTCATGGACACGATCGAGACCCCGTGCGAGGACTGCGGAGGCAAGCGCTTCCAGGCCGGAGTTCTGGAGTACAAGCTCGCAGGCAAGGACATCACTGAGGTGCTGGATCTGCCGGTCAGCGAGGCGCGACAGTTCTTCTCAGACGGCGAAGCGAAGATCCCTGCGGTGGTCGCGATCCTCGGGCGACTGGAAGATGTCGGACTCGGGTACCTGTCGCTCGGCCAGCCGCTCTCGACGCTGTCGGGTGGTGAACGTCAGCGCGTGAAACTGGCGATCCAGATGGGGGAGAACGGCGATGTGTACGTGCTCGACGAGCCCACCACCGGTCTGCATCTCGCTGACGTCGACAAGATCCTCGGCCTCCTGGACCGACTCGTGGATGCCGGAAAGACGGTCATCGTGATCGAGCATCATCAGGCCGTCATGGCCCACGCCGATTGGATCATCGACATCGGCCCGGGCGCCGGACACGACGGCGGACGCGTGGTGTTCGAGGGTGCGCCGGCTGACCTCGTCGCCGCGAAGTCGACGCTGACGGGGGAACACCTCGCTCAGTACGTCGGAGCGTGAACGCAGTCGGATGTAGCGGGATGCGTCTGTCCTGCGCTCATCTGCTCGGCTGCAGCAGTCGCAGGGCGTCGATGAACGCCGTTCGGCTCTGTTCATCGAGCGGAGCAAGAACTTCCTCCTGGATGGCGGTCATGACCGCCAAGAGATCCTGGTGCCGAGCGCGCCCTGAGTCGGTGATCTCCACGACGTTGCGACGAGCGTCATCAGGATCCGGTCGTCGCTCGATCAATCCGTCCTCAGCGAGTGCCGCCAGTATGACGGAGACGTCGCGTCGATCCATTCGCGCGAGTGATCCGATGGCGACCTGAGACAGGGGAGTGGCTGCCGAGAGGACTTCAAGGATGCGGTAGTCGTATCCGCGCGCCCCGACCTCCGAGAGCCTGGCCAAGAGGATGTCGTGGGCCCGAAGGCTTGCCTGGGCCAGCAGCCAGGTCGGCAGATCGTGTAGCAAGCTCATATCCGATCAATCTGTTGGTTTCCCCAACGATATGGTACGTTGGCGGCACCAACGATACGCGAAGCCATGATGCTATCGCCTCTGTCTCAGGAGGTACATGGCGCCTGATCCTCGCCGAGACGCTCGCGGCCGCCGCTGAAGCGCATGCCGCGTGTAGCGAAGTTGTTGATCGACAGTCAACACGTTCTGGCGTCAGCTCGGAAGATCGAGCTGAGCAGCGACGCTGAATATGAACTCCATGAATCTCGCCGTATGGCGGCGCATGTCAACTCCGAGATCGATCGTCGGCTCACGAATGCGGATCGCGCGTCAACGGTACATTCGCGCAGAGCCGTTCGCGACGTTGTGGCCCGCATTGGCAAGCGTGGCTTCTCTTCGAGTGCACGCTCCGGCTATAGCTGATAATGCACATTATGTCAGCTGGTGGGAAAGCCACCGGTCGCCACGGTTCCCCACGTCCTGGGTCACCTCGTCACCATCCACCTGGAAGCCGAATGCTCTCACACCAGGATCCCTGAGCTCCCTCTCCCCGCAGCCGCTCGTTCCTGATTAAATTCGCTGGGAGCCACATCCGAGCGCCCGAATCGCCGTGGCGTTGCGCTGGGCCGGCACGCGAATGACAACGCTCCCGGACTGGGGATCATCATGTTCGAGCACCTCATGGCGACGGCCGTGTTGCCGGCGGCGGATCTCGACCGCGCGAAGCGCTGGTGGCACGACGTTCTGGGTCGCGACCGGGTCTACGCCGACACCGATTCAGGCAACCTGTTCTACGACGTCGGCGGCACAACGGTGCTCGTGTACCAGACCGACTTCGCCGGCACCGCACAGAACACCGCGTTCACCCTCGTGACAGACGATCTCGACCGCGATGCGACTGCGCTGCGCACGCAAGGTGTCGTCTCCCATGATTACGACTTCCCCGGTCTGAAGACCGTGGACGGGATCGCCGCGATCAGCTCTGGAGGTCGAACACCCACTCATTCATCATGAGTGTCGCCGCGCGGAATACATCGGCACGTTGCCCGGTCAGCGTGAAGCCGGTATTGCGGCATAACGCGTTCGACGGCGCATTGTTCTCGTCGGGAAACGCAGTGAGCAAGCGTCGACCATCAGCATGCGCTCGGGCGTCGTCGATGAGAAGCGTCAATGCTGCCGAACCCGCTCCCCTCCCCTGCGCTTCGGGGACGATGAACCAGCCCGCCTCGAACACTTCTTGATATGCAGCGTCATCTCGGGAGTGTTCCCACGATGAAGCAGCCCGGCGTCGTTCTCGGACCACCGGCGCAGGTGGATGTCGCTCATGCACTGATGATGGCACGACGTCCCGACATCGCTGACGGCGTGGGCACGTCGAGGTCAGCGGTGTTCATCCGCTGCGTCCAGGATGCTGCGCATGGTCGCCAGATCGATCCGCGAGGTCTCGCCGCCGTAGGTCTCCTCGATGTGGAACACGAGCCCGTGCCGTTCGCAGAATGCCGCCGTCTTCTCCAACCGTGGCGCAACCTGCACGTGGTCGTTTCCGAACAGCTCGGCGGCGTACACGTCGCGACCCGCAAGGATCGCCGAGCTCAGCTCCACCGACGAGCGTCCTGTGATGCCGTAGAGCTCTTTCAGCAGCGGCGGAGCGAGCCGCGGACGGTCCTCGATGACGATCGCGATGGAG
The DNA here is from genome assembly GCF_024807145.1 of Microbacterium sp. AK031. Taxonomy (GTDB): domain Bacteria; phylum Actinomycetota; class Actinomycetes; order Actinomycetales; family Microbacteriaceae; genus Microbacterium. Next base: position 782,986 of record NZ_JANUCA010000001.1, read on the forward strand.
GGAGATTCGGCCATGTTCCATTTCACCATGCCACGCGGTGACGACCATCCAGGCGGTGCATCGCTCGAAGCGAGAATCGTCGCAGAAGCCCGCGAGTAAGCTGAAACGCGTGAGCACGACCCCCGCCTCCCCTGTTTCAACGATCGGGTGGAGAGCGTGGCTGATCTGGTCGGTCGGCGTCGCGGCGTACATGCTCGCGATCACCAACCGCACATCGCTCGGCGCCGTCGGCGTGGATGCGGCGGAGCGGTTCCAGGCGGATGCGTCGACGCTCTCGCTTTTCGCTGTCGTGCAGCTCGCCGTCTACGGCGGCATGCAGATTCCGATCGGTGTGCTGCTCGACAAGTACGGCGCGCGACCGATCATCACGATCGGCATGATCCTGATGGCATTCGGACAGCTCACGATCGCGATCTCACCCAGCATCGGCATCGCCATCGTCGCGCGTATCCTCCTGGGCGCAGGCGACGCCGCCGTGTTCCCCGCTGTGCTGCGCCTCATTGCGATCTGGTTTCCGGCTCAGCGAGGTCCGGTCATGGTGCAGTTCACGGGCGTCATCGGACAATCGGGGCAGCTCATCGCTCTGATCCCGCTCGCCGCACTCCTGCACGCGACCACCTGGTCGGTCACCTTCGGCAGCATCGCCGGTCTCGCCATCCTCTTCGCCATCCTCGTATGGGTCGTGATCCGCAACCGCCCGCCAGAGCTCCACACCGACATCACCGTCAACACCGACACCGGTGTCATACGCGTCGTGACATCCGCCATCGATACCGGTGTGGGCATCCGCGCGGCGTGGGCGCATCCTGGTACGAGGTTGGCCTTCTGGTCGCACTTCACCACGCCATTCGCGGGCACGGCGTTCGTTCTGCTCTGGGGCATGCCGTTCCTCACTGCGGGCGAGGGCGTCACCACAGCGCAGGCGGCCACCATCATCTCGGTATATGTCGTTTCTGGCATGATTCTCGGTCCGATCATCGGAAACCTGTCCGGACGCATGCCGAATCAACGATCCATCGCGCTGGTGCTCCCTGCCATCGCGATCCAGATGATCGTGTGGCTCGTCGTGCTTCTCGTGCCTGGACCGGCGCCTCTCTGGCTTCTCTACGTCCTCGCAGTCGCACTCGCCACCGGTGGTCCCGCATCGATGATCGCGTTCGACCATGCCAGGACGCACAATCCTGCGCACCGGCTCAGCACGGCCACAGGCCTCACGAACGGCGGTGGGTTCATCTCCGCACTGATCGCGATCTTCCTCATCGGCCTCGCGCTCGATCTGCAGGGCGCCGGCACGCCTGACACCTACTCGCTGGACGCGTTCCGCATCGCGTTTCTGGCGCAGGTACCGATCTGGCTGGTGGGCGCCGCGTTCATCCTCATCGAGCGCAAACGCACCCGTATTCGAATAGGTCTCGACCCGGACCGAAAGGCGAGAAGATGACCGACCGCTTCAGCTTCGCGCAGAGTGACGAGCGCATAGACCGCGCACGCGTGCACCAGTGGCTCAGCGAAGAGTCGTACTGGGCGAAGGGGCGCACCCGCGCAGTACAGGATGCCGCGATCGATGCCTCTCGCAACTACGGAGTGTGGGACGCACGCACAGGCGAGCAGGCCGCCTATGCACGGGTCGTCACCGACGGCGTGACATTCGCCTGGCTGTGCGACGTCTTCGTCGCCTCAGAAGCGCGCGGCAACGGCATCGGCAAACTCCTCGTTCAGGGGGTCATCGCGGACCTTGAACCGATGGGCCTGCGCCGAATGCTGCTCGCCACGGCCGATGCTCACGGGTTGTACGCACAGCACGGCTTCGCCGTCTCGGACGACCCGAACCGTTACATGATTCGGGCGATGTCCTGACGGCGAAGCCGTTCAGACGTGTGGATCCTTCAGACGTGTGGATCCTTCAGACGTGTGGATCCTTCAGACGTGTGGATCCTTCAGACGTGTGGATCCTTCAGACGTGTGGATCCTTCAGATGTCTGATGCTGCGTCGTTGGACGACGACGACTGGCGGGTGGTGCGCTCTCCCACTGTCGGGTCGACCGTCGTATGTGTGACGGTGTCCTCTCGACGGCGCCGGGCCAGCAGCACCAGCCCGATCAGGAACACGACGACGCCGGCTCCCATCAGGATGTAACCGACCAGATCGAGATTCACCCATTCCACTTCGACGTTCACCGCGAATGTGAGAATCGCGCCGATCACGAAGAGGACGACTCCAGTGCCGATACTCATGTGCGCATTCCTTCCCGGTGCCGACCGTCGACACCCCGATGACGAGCCGAACGCTCGTTCGGTGTTACGACCATGCCAGGCAGCGAGGAGATGGCGAAGGGGGTTGACACCGCGCCCAATCGTCGAGGCGGCACTGCAGGTCGACTCCGACTGTTCACCGGAGCGGAGTCCATCCGAACGGCAGCGCGTCGTCTGACGCTGCCCGCTCTCGGTCGACCGCCGCTGACCACCCCTGTGCAGCATCCCTCTCGTCGAATCCGCCCCGTGCCAGTCGCATCCCGACGTCTTCGTGATGCATACGCGGCGCTCCCCCGCGTCTGACCGAGGCACGCACACTCCATGCGTCGTCCGCGTATCCGCCACCGCGGAACACGCGATAGTCGTCGTAGCGGGCCGGATCGAGCAAGTCCCAGCACCACTCCCACACGTTCCCCAGGGTGTCGAACAGGCCGTGGAGATTGGGCATCTTGCCGCCCACATCCTGCGGCGCGGCCACCGCGTCAGCTGTCGTCCACGCCACGTCGGTGAGCAGACCGTAATGCGGAGCCGTCGAGCCCGCGCGGCAGGCGTACTCCCACTCCGCCTCGGTGGGCAGCCGGTAACCGTCGCTGTCGACGTGCCACGTGATGTCCTCGCCGTCGAACGAATAGGCGGGGTCAAGCCCTTCCCATTCGGATGCCGCATTGCAGAAGCGCAACGCGCGCAACCAGCTCAGATCCGCCGCAGGGCGACGAGGATGACGCGACGCGATTCCGAGGATCTCGGCCAGCTGCTCCTCAGTGACCGCGAACACACCGATCTCGAAGGACTCGAGCGACACCGTGCGGTGAAGATCACGCCGTGCGTCGTGCAGCGTGACCTCTCCCGCAGGCAAGTGAGCCATCTCGATGTCGCTCATGCGGCGATGCCCTTCTGCAGCTGCAGGTTGATCGTGATTCCTTGCGACAGCACAGCGACCTCAATGGGGAGCTCGTTCGACCCATGAGGGATGCTTGGCGGCACGGCCATCGCCCGAGGAGGTCCGCGTCAGCCGTCGCCTGACCCACGGGCCGACATGCTCCCGGTAGTAGGCGAGCCCGACCGCTCCCCCGACGCTCTTCGCACTCGGCGCCCACCACTCCGCCGGCGGTTCGTAGCCGAGCGCGTCGAGCACCCTGGCAGCCACGCGATGGTGACCTGCCGCATTCATGTGCAGTCGGTCCTCTGACCAGTAGGGGCTGCGTGCCAGCTCGCGATCGGGCCAGTTCAGAGCCCGTACGACGTCAGGACGGTTCGCTATCCGGCGCAGCACCGCAGCCGAGAGCTCATCGCCTCGTCGTTGGATCATGGATCCCATCGGCAGCTGTCCGGCAGGATTCGCGCCGGACAGCAGAATGAGCGTGACACCCTGCTCATCGCATCGGCGCAGAACGCGGGAGAACGCGTCTGCGATGTGCTCGAGGTCGGTCCGAGGCCGTAGCATGTCGTTGCCGCCGCCGTTGAAGGAAAGATGCGTGGGGTTGAGCGCGAGTGCGGGTTCGAGCTGCTCCTCGACGATCGCCCAGGCCAGCTTGCCGCGGATCGCCAGGTTCGCATAATGGATCGTGTGGCCGGCAGCATCCGCCCATCCCTGTGCGGCGATGTCCGCCCACCCGCGGACCCGGCCATCAGGCAAATCGTCGCCGACGCCCTCGGTGAACGAGTCGCCGATTGCCACGAACCTCACATCACTCACCGAACCAGCCTATGCCCGCGCGCGGACATGGCGGCTCATCGATCGTCGAGCGCCTGACCTCGTCGATCCACCAGCCCCCATGTCACGATCGCCGCGACGACGAAGAAACCCGCGAAGATCGCGAAGAGCAGCGGTGCTCCCCCGGCGGCCAGCAGTACGGGCACGACCAGAGGCGCGACGATCGAGGCGATCCGGCCGACACCGGCCGCCCACCCTGCTCCGGTGCCGCGCAGCGACGTGGGATAGATCTCGGGTGTCACGGCGTACAGTGCGCCCCATGCCCCGAGGTTGAAGAACGACAGCGCCATCCCCGTCGCGATGATCGAACCGACGCCGGTCGCGGTTCCGAAAAGAACGGCGGATACGGCGGAGCCGGCGAGGAAGACCGACAGCGTCGTTCTGCGACCCCACACCTCGATCAACCAGGCTGCCACGGCATACCCCGGCAACTGCGCAAGCGTGATGAGCAGTGTGAAGCCGAAGGATCGCACGAGGTCGTACCCTGCATCGACGAGGATGCTGGGAATCCAGATGAATGCGCCGTAGTAGGCGAAGTTCACGCAGAACCAGATCACCCAGATGCACAGGGTCCGCACGCGGAACTCGGGATACCAGAGGGTACCGAGTCGTGTTGCCGCGTCGTCTGCGATGACCCGAGCCGCTGGAGCCTTGTGGATGAGCGGGCCGCCGGTGATCCCCGCGTCGGCCTCGAATGTCGATACGATCCGATCTGCCTCGGCGATCTTTCCACGGGAGGCGAGCCAACGTGGCGACTCAGGGAGCCCCCAGCGCACGACGATGGCGTACACCGCCGGCACAGCACCCAGGGCGAACGCCCAGCGCCAGCCAGACTCGGATGCCGGGATGACGAAGTAGCCGATGAGCGCTGCAGCCGTCCATCCGACCGCCCAGAATGCCTCCAGGATGACGATGAGGCGACCGCGGATACGGCGCGGAGCGAACTCGCTGACGTAGGTCGACGCGACCGGTAGCTCCGCACCGAGCCCGAGGCCGACGAAGAACCGCAGCACGAGCAGCATCGCCAATCCGCCGACGAGGGCGCTGGCCCCAGTGGCGACCCCGTAGATCAGCAGTGTGATGGCGAAGACCTGCCGTCGGCCGAGGCGATCTGCCAGCAGGCCGCCGAGCGTCGCGCCGATCGCCATGCCGATGAACCCGACCGAGGCGATCCACCCCGTCTCCGTCTTGGACAGATCCCACTGCTGTGCGAGCGCCGCGATGACGAACGAGATGAGTCCGACATCCATCGCATCCAGGGCCCAGCCGACGCCGGAGCCCGAGAGCACCTTGAAGTGCCGGCGCGTGAACGGGAGGCCATCGAGACGCTCGCCCAACGACGCGCGGCTCGGGATGCCGGGATTGCTCATTTCAGCAGGTCTCTGACACGAGGGACCACCTCGGTGCCATACAGCTCGATGCTGCGCATCATCTGCTCATGCCCGAGGGTGCCGGTGGAGTATTTGAGATCGAACCTGCCGATTCCCAGGGTGCGGATGGTGTCTGCGATCTTCGCGGCGACGCGTTCGGGAGAACCGGAGTAGATCGCGCCCGCCGGACCCACGTCGTTCTGGAACCGCGCGCGGCTGTACGTCGGCCAGCCTCGCTCCTTGCCGATCGTGTTGTTCATGGCCTCGAACCCTGAGTACGCAGCATTCCAGGCTTCCTCGTCGTTGTCGGCGATATGTCCCGGCGAGTGCACGGCGATCGGATGCTCCGGCGTGCCGAAGGCAGCGATCGAGCGTCGGTACAGCTCGACGAATGGCGTGAACAGAGCAGCAGGGCCGCCGATGATCGCAAGCATCAGTCCGACACCATGCCGCGCGACACGCACGACCGATTCAGGGCTCCCCCCGACGCCCACCCAGGTGCGAAGGCCGTTCTCGGTCTTCGGGAACACATCGGCGTCGACGAGGGCCGGGCGCATGGTGCCCGACCAGGTGACAGGCTTCTCCTTGGCCAACTCGACGAAGAGTTCGAGCTTCTCCTCGAACAGCGCCTCGTAATCACGCAAGTTGAATCCGAAGAGCGGAAACGACTCGGTGAACGAGCCGCGGCCGAGCACGACTTCTGCGCGACCTCCGGACAGCGCGTCCAACGTCGCGAATCGTTCGTACACCCGCACCGGGTCGTCAGAGGACAGCACGGTGACCGCCGTGCCCAATCTGATCCGCTCGGTGCGCGATGCGATGGCGGCCAGGACCATCTCGGGGGCCGAGACGGCGAACTCTTCGCGGTGGTGCTCGCCCACCCCGAAGAAATCGACGCCGACGCGGTCGGCGAGTTCGGCCTGGTCGACGATGTTGCGTATCGTCTGCGCCGCAGTGAGGAGCCGCCCGTCAGCGTCGAGAGTGATGTCGCCGAACGTGTCCAGGCCGAACTCGAGTGCCATGTGCCGCTACCTGCTCACGAGAGCCGTGCGAAGCGTGTCGAGCCCGACCCCGCCGAGATCCAGAGCACGCTTGTGGAACTGCTTGATGTCGAACGCATCGCCCTGCTGCGCCTGGTACGCGTCTCGCACCTGCTCCCAGATGCGCTGGCCCACCTTGTACGACGGTGCCTGGCCTGGCCAGCCGAGGTAACGGTTGACTTCGAACCGCACGAACTCATCCGACATGTTCACGTTGCGGCGCATGAACTCGAGCGCGTAATCGGCGTCCCAGACGCCGGTGCCGTCCAGTCGCGGCTTGCCCAGGTGGACACCGATGTCGAGCACGACGCGGGCCGCGCGCATGCGCTGTCCGTCGAGCATGCCCAGCCGGTCGGCTGGATCGTCAAGGTAGCCGAGTTGCTGCATGAGTCGTTCGGCGTAGAGCGCCCAGCCCTCGGCATGTCCGGACGTGCCCGCCAGGAGTCGGCGCCACGAGTTCAACTCGGCGCGGTTGTACACCGCCTGCCCGATCTGCAGATGGTGACCGGGAATGCCTTCGTGGTAGACGGTCGTGAGCTCACGCCAGGTGTCGAACTCGCTGACGCCCTCCGGCACCGACCACCACATGCGTCCAGGCCGTGAGAAGTCATCCGTCGGGCCGGTGTAGTAGATGCCGCCTTCCTGCGTGGGGGCGATCATGCACTCGAGCGTGCGGATCTGCTCCGGAATGTCGAAGTGCGTTGCGCCGAGTTCGGCGACCGCACGATCGCTGGTCTCCTGCATCCAGCGCTGCAGAGCCTCGGTGCCGTGCAGTTTGCGCGACGGATCGGACTCCAGATGCGCCACCGCCTCCTCGACGGTGGAGCCCGGCAGGATCTCGGTCGCGATCGCCGTCTGCTCGGACACCATGCGGGCGAGCTCTTCGCGGCCCCACTCGTACGTCTCGTCGAGATCGATCTCGGCACCGAGGAATCGGCGGGAGTTGAGTGCGTAGAGCTCGCGACCCACAGCATCCACATCGCTCGCGGCCGGCGCGAGGGTGCCGGTGAGGAAGGTCTTCAAATCGTCATAGGCGACGCGCGCCGCCGACGCGCTGTCGGCGAGTTCGCGTGCGAGGGATGCCGGGAGCTCGCCCTCGTCCGGCGTCGCACCGGCGACGAACGCGGCGAAGAAGCCGTCGTCTGCCGTGTACCGCACGATCTGGTCTGCGACCTCGACGACCTGGCGCCGCGCGGGGACGATGCCCCTGGCGATGCCCTCACCCAACGTCGCGGTGTAACCGCGAAGCGCACTCGGCACTGCCGACAGACGCTTCACGATGACCGACCAGTCATCGGCCGTAGAGGTCGGCATGAGGTCGTACACCTGACGGATGTCCTGCGCGGCGGACTCGATCACGTTGAGATCGCGGAGGTGCCACTGCGCCTCATGGAACTCGAGCTCGAGATTCAGCTCACTGCTGAGATCCGCCTTGGTGACCTCATCGACCGCATCGACCGGAGAGAGGGTCTCGAGCGTGCTGAGCGTCTTGCGCACCTCGGCCGCGTACTGTTCCTGACCATCAGGGCTCAGATCGGCGTAGCGATCGTTGGCGTCGTTGCGTCCGATATACGTGCCGACGGTGGGCACGAGGTCCACCATGGTGTCGACCCATTCTTCTGCGACCTTGTCGATCGCCGAGGGCGTGCGGGGGGTAGTCGTCATGCACTTCAGCGTAGCGCCGCGGATGAGCGAACGGACTGCGTACAGACGCTCAGTGCGCCGCTTCGTTCCAATCGTGACCTCGGCCTACCTGGACGTCGAGCGGAACGGACAGATCCGCCGCATCTGCCATGCGGGTACGCACGATCTTCTCCGTCGCGTCCCACTCCCCCGGCGCCACCTCGACCACGAGCTCGTCGTGGATCTGCAGAAGAACCCGTGAGCGCAGCTCGGCCGCCTGCAGGTCTGCGTGGATCTCGTACAGAGCGACCTTCATGATGTCGGCCGCGCTGCCCTGGATGGGCGCGTTGAGCGCCGCACGCTCGGCATTCTCGCGCAGCACGCGGTTGGGGCTGCTGAGGTCGGGGAAAGGACGACGGCGACCGAAGATCGTCTCGGTGTAGCCGACTTCTTTCGCCTTCACGACCGACGCGCGCAGGTAGTCGCGTACGGCACCGAAGCGCGCGAAGTACTCCAGCATCAGCTGCTTCGCCTCGGACTGCTCGATACGCAGCTGCTTCGACAGGCCGAAGGCGGAGAGCCCGTAGACCAGACCGTACGACATGGCTTTGACCTTGGTCCGCATCGCGGACGTGACCTCGGACGGCTCGACGCCGAAGACACGTGACCCGACGAACCTGTGCAGGTCCTCGCCGCTGTTGAACGCTTCGATCAGACCAGCGTCACCCGAGAGATGCGCCATGATGCGCATCTCGATCTGCGAGTAGTCGGCGGTCAGCAGAGTCTCATAGCCCTCGCCCACTTCGAACGCACTGCGGATGCGGCGGGACTCCTCTGTGCGCACCGGGATGTTCTGCAGGTTGGGGTCGGTGCTGGAGAGCCGGCCCGTCTGGCTGCCCGTCTGCACATATGTCGTGTGCACGCGGTGATCGTCACGTATCGCCGTGTCCAAAGACTCGATGATCTGCCGGAGCTTGGTCGCCTCGCGATGCTGCAGCAGCAGGTCGAGGAAGGGATGCGGGTGGCTCTCCTGCAGGTCGGCGAGCACCGCGGCATCTGTCGAGTACCCGGTCTTCGTCTTGCGCGTCTTCGGAAGCTGGAGGTCTTCGAAAAGCACCTCCTGCAGCTGCTTGGGCGAGCCGAGATTGAATTCGCGGCCGACCAGGGCGAATGCGTCGGTGGCGAGGCCCTCGGTACGCGCGGCGAGCTCGCTCGAGAATGTCGAGAGCACCTCGTGCGACACCGCCACACCTGAGATCTCCATATCGGCGAGCGTGAGCAGCGTGGGCAGTTCGATGCCGGTGAGCACGTTCGCCACCGACTCCGGCAGATCGTCGCGCAGCGCGGCCGCGGTGCGCAGCGTGAACCAGGCTTCCTGCGACGGCGTCGCACCATCGGTCTCCGGGACGAGCTGAGTCGGGTCGGCCACCGGCAGCTTCTCACCGAGGTAGCGATCGACCAGGTGCGCGAGGGTCTTGTCGGGGAAGCTCGGACGCAGCAGCCACCCGGCGAGAAGGGTGTCGTAGGACAACCCACCCAGCCGGATGCCTGCGCGGTGCAGCGCTTTCACCTGCGGCTTCGCGTCATTGAGGACCTTCGCAGCGTACGACTCGAGCCAGTGACGCAGCGCGTCTGCGGTCGCCTCGCTCCAGTCGGTCTCGCGAAGTTCGGTCAGGCTGGCGACGCCGATGCGGGATATCTCGCCGGCGGCCGTGACGAGTGTGACTGCCAGCTCATCGCTCTGCTCTCCGAGCCACTGCGCGAGGTCGGTCACGGAAGCCTCGACGGGGGCCGGCAGCGCGACCGCCGGCTCATCGTGAACGGGCTCATCACCGGCGCCGACTGCGTCGAACACCCGCGGAAGCAGGGTGCGGAACTCCAGACGCGCGAAGATGTCCCGCACGGCCTGTGCATCGATCGGAGCGACGGCGAGGTCGGCAGGCGCGACGGTCAGCTCGACGTCGGTGAGCAGGCGATTGAGCTGACGGTTACGTCGCACAGCTTCCGTGTGCTCGCGCAGGTTGCCGCCGACGACGCCCTTGATCTCCTCCGAGCGTTCGAGCAGCTCGTCGAGGCTGCCGAACTGGGTCAACCACTTGACCGCGGTCTTCTCCCCCACCTTGGGAACACCGGGCAGGTTGTCGCTGGTCTCCCCGACCAGCGCGGCGATGTCGGGATACTGCTCCGGGCGCACGCCGTACCGCTCTTGCACTGTTGCGGGGTCGTAGCGCTTGAGCTGCGAGACGCCCTGAACGGACGGGTAGAGCAGCGTGACCTTGTCGTTCACGAGCTGGATCGTGTCGCGGTCACCGGAGACCAGGAGCACGTTGTAGCCCTGCTCGGCGCCCTGCACCGCCAGCGTGGCGAGGATGTCATCGGCCTCGATCCCCTCCTTCGTGATTACAGGGATAGACATCGCGGCCAGAACGTCTTGCAGCAACGGCACCTGGCCGCGGAACTCCTGCGGCGATTCGGACCGGGTCGCCTTGTACTCGGGGTAGGCGTCGGTGCGGAACGAGTGCCGCGACGTGTCGAAGGCGATCGCCATGTGCGTCGGCTTCTCGGCCTTGATCAGGTTCACGAGCATCGACAGGAAGCCGTAGATGGCGTTGGTGTGCTGATGGTCCTTCGTGGTGAAGTTCTCGACCGGAAGCGCGAAGAACGCGCGGTAGGCGAGCGAATGGCCGTCGACGACCATGAGGGTAGGCTTTGCTGCGGAGTCCGTCACCCTGTCAGCCTAACTAGGACGACGGACACGCGCTGAGGAGGACACGTGAGTGACACGACCCTGACACCCGGGTTGCAGTGGGTCATGGAACGCGGAATGGGCACGCTGGCGGAACGAATGGGCATCGAGTTCACCGAGTTCACGATCGAACGCAGCGTCGCCACCATGCCGGTGGAGGGAAACACCCAGCCGGTCGGTCTCCTGCACGGCGGCGCGTATGTGGTTCTCGGCGAGTCGCTCGGCTCGATGGCCGCGAACCTCCATGCCGGTCCAGGGCGCCTGGCCGTCGGAGTCGACATCAACGCCACGCATACGTGCTCCGCCAGATCCGGCGTCGTGACCGGTGTGTGCACGCCGATCCATCTGGGGCGCAGCGTGACAGTTCACGAGATCGTCGTGACGGACGAACAGGGCCGCCGTTGCTCGACCATCCGCATCACGAACATGATCAAGGAAATGCCCGAGCGCTGAGTCCGCCGGTTCAGTTGTCCGAGAGAATCCGCTGGAACAGCAGGTGGTCCTGCCACTCCCCCGCGATCCGCAGATATTTCGGCGCCATCCCGAACTGTTCGAAGCCGTTGCGCAGCAGCACCCGCTGCGATGCGGTGTTGTCGAGAAGCGTGCCGGCCTGCAGACGGTGCAGCTCCAGCTCAGCGCGGGCATAGTCGATGACGATGGCTACGGCTCGGCTCATCACTCCGCGGCCCGCAAACGATGCATCGATCCAGTAACCGAGATCCGCGCTGTGGAACGCACCTCTGACGACATTGTTGACGTTGGCGACGCCCAGGATCCGGCCGTCTTCGTGAGCGAGCACGAAGCGGGCGGCACGCCCGTCTGAGTGATCCCGCAGGAACTGCGTCACCAGGGCGTTGTGCCACTCGACCGTGTAGAAGCTCTCGTCGCGTACCGGATCCCAGCGCTCGAGATGCGCACGGTTGGCGTCATAGGCGGCGGCGTATGCAGCCGCGTCGCCGGGTTCGACCAGACGGAGACGGATGCCGTCGCCGAGGTCGAACGTCACTTCTTGGGCGCGAGCTGCTCGATGATCGCCTTGGCGACGTCCTGCATTGTCAGACGGCGATCCATCGACGCCTTCTGAATCCAGCGGAATGCCTCGGGCTCACTGAGGCCCATCTTCTCGTTGAGCAGACCCTTGGCGCGGTCGACGAGCTTGCGCGTCTCGAACCGCTCGACCATGTCGGCGACCTCGGCCTCGAGCGTGATGATCTGCTCGTGGCGGGCGAGTGCGATCTCGATCGCAGGGAGAAGGTCGTTCGGAGTGAACGGCTTGACCACGTACGCCAGGGCGCCGGCCTCGCTCGCGCGCTCAACGAGCTCCTTCTGGCTGAAGGCCGTGAGAAGCACGACGGGAGCGATGTTGCCCTTGTGCAGCTTCTCCGCAGCGCTGATGCCGTCCAACTGGGGCATCTTCACGTCCATGATGACGAGGTCCGGCCGAAGTTCGGTGGCCAGTGCCACTGCGGTCTCACCGTCACCGGCCTCACCGACGACGTCGAATCCGTTGTCGCGAAGGATCTCCACGATGTCGAGACGGATCAGCGATTCGTCTTCGGCGACGACGACGCGTCGCGGGGCGGATGCCGTGGGCTGCTCAGCCGGTTCTGCCTGTTCTTGCTCGGTCACGACTCCATTCTAGTCGAGACCTGAGGGCGACCAGTCGCAGGAACCCGCCGAACGCACCGGACCGGTCTTCGTCCTGCGCTAAAGTCGTAGACGCACCACGCGCCGGCGTGGCGGAATGGTAGACGCGGAGCACTCAAAATGCTTTGTTCGAAAGGACGTGCGGGTTCGAGTCCCGCCGCCGGCACAATCGTGGCGAAGGCGATCATCACGTCACCTCGATGACTCGGATGGAGCAGCCACCCCGTATGGATCCGCGCTTGTCGCCCCTGTGGCGCCGCTGGGATGTACTGGTCGAGGCAGCTCTCGTCGGATTGGCGTTCGTTCCCGGCGTGGAGCGTAAGGGAGTCGATCTGGCCGAACTGCCCGATCGGGCGATGGACGCGCTGGGTTGGATGCTCCTTCTCGCACAGGGCGCGACGGTGGCGCTGCTGCAACGCCGGCCTGCAGCCCGTCTCGCCGTCGTCGGCTCCGCATTCGGCGCATACCAGTTGCTCGGCTATCCGACGACGTTCGCTGCGTTGGGTCTGCTGGTCTGCGTCGTCGGAGCCGGAGCGCTCGTGCGCCCGTCACCGACGAGTGACGATCGGGTGCGCGGCAGGCGGCTATGTGCTTCTCTGCAGTGCGTTGACGTGGGTCGGCTCACCGGCATCCCTGCTGGACCACGTCGTCTTCGGATTGCTGCTGGCGTCGTTGCGGGTGGTTGGCGCTTAGCTGCACAGTCGTGCTCTGGCTCAACGGCATCGGAGTGCGGAAGCCGCGCTCGCTGCCGCCCTGGCGGAGCGCTGACGCATCGCCAGGGAACTGCACGATGTGATCACGCATCACGTGACCGCGATGGTGGTGCAGGCCGATGCCGCGCAGTTCGCAGCGAACGAGAGCGAACGAACGAGGACGACGCTCGCCACGATCGGCGAGACGGGAAGAGCCGCGCTCACCGATCTTCGAGGCCTCCTCGGCGCGTTGGACGCGGCGGCGGATGCATCACCAGGAGATGACTCGGCGAGAATGCCGGCGATCACCGATGTCGAGGAACTCGTGGAACGCGCGCGAGCGGGGGGCCAGCCGGTCGAATTCGCTCGAGAGGGAGAGCTGCGCACCGTGGATGCCGCGTCAGCACTCGCTGTCATCCGGGTCGTGCAAGAAGCCCTGACGAATACGATCAAGCACGCGTACGGCGCCGCCACCCTGGTGCGCATCCGTTACTAGGAGAGGGAGATCGACGTGACGGTCACAACCGAGGCGGCCACAGCGCCCGGACTGGGGAGCGGCAGCGGTCACGGCCTCATCGGCCTGCGCGAGCGCATCGCGCTCGTCGGCGGGCGATTCGAAGCAGGTCACGTCGGCGCCGGGTTCGTCGTGCATGCCCGGATCGACGGATGAGCACGCCGAGCGGCGTCGCGCCGATCCGCGTGGTGGTGTGCGACGACCAGGATCTCGTGCGCACCGGGTTCGTCACGATCATCGACAACCCAGCCAAAGTGGTGATCGTCACGACGTTCAATCTCGACGCGCTGGTCTTCGACGCGCTGAGGGCGGGCGCCAGCGGATTCCTTTTGAAGGATGCCAGGCCAGTGGAACTTCTCGATGCGATCCGTACCGTCGCCGCCGGCGAGTCGCTGCTGTCGCCCACTGTGACGCGCACGCTCATCGCCGAGGGGCTCTCCAATGCGGAGATCGCGCTCGCGCTCGTCATCAGTCACGAGACGGTCAAGCCGTATGTCTCGCGGATCCTCAGCAAGCTTGATCTCCGCGATCGCGTTCAGGACGACGCTGACCACACCCCTGAGAGGCCTCGGGGCCCGGCTGGTTGACCGGTGGGGACTTCGGGCCCGAGGCGAGCATCGTCGCCGTGATCGTCTGCTCGATCGCGACCGCTGTGCTTCTCCGTATCGCCCATCGTCGAGGTCGTATCCTCGTCGGTCGCAGGCGCCAGATCCCGTCGGCGCTCTGACGACGAAGGGGCGGAGCAGAATCGAAGCTCCGCCCCACTCAGAAGACGTTCGCGCGATGCGCGAATGTCCTAGTCCATGCCGTCCATGCACGTCGGGTCGTCAGGAGAGCTCCTGCCGCTGAGTGTTCCCAGCTCCTCGATCACCCGCGGGTGCGCGAGGATTAGGAAATGCCCTCCCGTGTTCACACGGATGTTGGTCGCGCCGGAGAGCTCGCTCCCCTCAGGGATGTGAGGATCGAACCGCGCGTATATCGACACGATCTTCCGGTTGGTCGCGAGCTCTCGTCCGAGCGTGAGAATCACAGGGTCCATCGGAGCGAGGGCACGCAGCGTGCGCGACGGAATCATGCGCGCGTATCTCGAGCCACCGAATGGCGTGGCCACCGCGACCATCCCTCGCACTTGATCTCCGGCGGTCCCGATCATCACGAGCTTTCCGGCGAGTCCCCCCTTGCTGTGCGCGACAAGCGTGACGTCTCGCATACGGTTCCGGCGCAGATACTCGGTCACCAGATCGGCCATCTCTGCAACTGGATGCAGGTTTCGCTCGAGCATCTCCAGGACATGCACTGGGTGCCCGCGATTATGCAGCTCCTCGACGATCGGCTGCATGAACTTCCAGGTCTCGTAGATCCCCGGAAGGATGATCACCGGATCGCGGGTGCCGGTTGTGTAAGACGCAGGATCAGTGCGGTCGAACAACGCCCTGGTCTGCCATACCAGGGCGTACGCGTAGTCGAGAATCCACCAACCAGCGGCTCTCAGCGGTCCCATCACGTGCCGATTGTCTCTGGCGCTCGTGGTGCCGTGTGAGAACGAATTGCGCATGCGACGGCGGCAGGCGCCGCAAACTGCACGACATGGTGGTCGCCTGGTACCTCCACGAGCGTGGAGGCGCCAGGCACGAGATCACGGAGCCGTCGACACCAGGTTCGCCCCGCGACCGGGTCGCTACTGCCGCGGATGATGAGCAGCGGCTTCGTCAGTTCACGCACGCTGTCTTCGATCGGGTAGACGAGCATGCGGCGAAGTTGCGTCAGATACCACATGTACCAGCACGAATGCCGTGGCGTCCTGAGCCGGATCGGGTCCCTCCGTGGCGATGACACGAAACACCTGGTCGGAGTGATCCGCAGGACGGGGTCTGATGCGTATGCGGCTCGCCATGACTGAAACCTACCCTTGGCGGGTGGAATCGACATGCTCCTGACCGAGCCCGGCATGATCGGCTGTAGAAACTAGTGCTGCCGATACTGAGGGGGCAGGGCCGAAGCCCCGCCTCCTCAGAGAACTCGAGTCAGACGCCATCCTTGTAGATCGGCGCGGCACCGTTCACGGCATCCCCGACCTTGTGCACGCGGATGTCGTTCGTGGAACCGACGATTCCGGGAGGGGAGCCGGAGATCACGACGACCTTGTCCCCTTCCTTCGCGAGGTTGTTCTTCAGCAGGTGCTCATCGACCTGAAGGAACATCAGGTCGGTGTGCTGCACGTTCTCGACGAGCTTGGAGCGGATGCCCCAGGTCAGTGCCATGCGACGACGGATGCTGGGTTCCGGTGTGAACGCGATCATCGGAATGCGTGAGCGCAGACGCGAGAGGCGGCGGGCGGAGTCGCCGGACTGGGTGAAGACGCACAGGAACTTCGCCTCGACGAAGTCAGCCACCTCGAGAGCGGCGAGCGTGATCGCACCGCCCTGTGTACGCGGCTTGGCTGCGAGCGGTGCGATGCGCTCCAGACCGTGCTCTTCGGTGGACTCGACGATGCGGGCCATGGTCTCGACGACCACGATCGGGTACTGCCCCACGCTCGTCTCGCCCGAGAGCATGACGGCGTCGGCGCCGTCGAGGACGGCGTTGGCGACGTCCGATGTCTCCGCACGAGTCGGCACAGGGCTGGAGATCATCGACTCGAGCATCTGCGTGGCGACGATGACCGGCTTGGCGTTGCGTCGAGCGAGCTCGACTGCGCGCTTCTGCACGATCGGCACGGCCTCGAGCGGAAGCTCGACTCCGAGGTCGCCTCTGGCGACCATGATGCCGTCGAACGCGTCGACGATCTCTTCCAGTGCATCCACCGCCTGCGGCTTCTCGATCTTGGCGATGACGGGCACCTTGACGCCCTCTTCGGCCATGATCTCGTGCACCCGCACGACGTCGGACGCATTGCGCACGAACGACAGCGCGATGAGGTCGGCGCCGATCTGCAGACCCCAGCGGAGGTCTGCTTCGTCCTTCTCGCTGAGCGCGGGGACGTTGACGGCGACACCCGGCAGGTTGATGCCCTTGTTGTTCGACACCGCACCGGCGACGATCACACGGGTGGTGACGACGGTGCCGTCTGTCTCGACGACCTCGACGCGCACCTTTCCGTCGTCGATCAGCAGGAAGTCACCTGGCTTGACATCCTGCGGCAGCCCCTTGAAGGTGGTGCCGCAGATCTCGCGGTTGCCGATGATGTCCTCAGTGGTGATCTTGAAGATGTCACCGGCGGCGAGCTCGTACGGGCCGTCCTCGAACTTGCCGAGACGGATCTTCGGTCCCTGCAGGTCGACGAGTACGGCGACGGCCTTACCCGCGTCATCCGCAGCGCGGCGGACGTTGGCGTAGTTGGCGTCATGGACGGAATAGTCACCGTGGCTGAGGTTCAGTCGGGCGACGTCGACCCCCGCTTCGATGATTGCTCGAACGTTCTCGTAACTCGAGGTGGCCGGGCCCAGCGTGGCGACGATTTTCGCGCGTCTCAACAGAATCTCCAGGGTGAGAGTGGGGGGATAACAGAACTGGCGACGATGCCTCAGCCAGACTACGCGGGCTGCAGGCCGATCGCGACATCCGTGGGGCGCACGGGTGCGGGCAGCACCGTCTCGCCCATCAGGAAGCGGTCGACACCGGCAGCGGCGGCGCGTCCCTCGGCGATCGCCCACACGATGAGCGACTGCCCGCGACCTGCATCGCCGGCGACGAAGACACCGGGGACGGTCGTCTCGTACGAGTCATCGCGCTGGAATGCGCCGCGGTCGGTCGCCTCCGGCCGCACGTCGTCGGTGAAGCCGTCCTGCTCGGGGCCGGTGAAGCCCATTGCGATCAGCACGAGGTCGGCTGGGATCTCCCGCTCGGTGCCGCTCTTGGGCACTCGACGGCCATCGACGTACTCCGTCTCGGCCACGCGCAGGGCGCGCACCTCGCCGGCGTCGTTCGAGAGGAACTCGACCGTGGACGCCAGGTAGTGGCGCTCTCCACCCTCTTCGTGCGCGGACGACACCTCGAAGACGGTGGGCATCATCGGCCAGGGCTGGTGCTCCGGTCGCTCGACACCGGGCTGCACGCCGATCGCGAGGTTGGTCACGCTCAGCGCGCCCTGACGGTGCGCAGTACCGATGCAGTCCGCACCGGTGTCACCGCCGCCGATCACGATTACGTGCTTGCCCTCTGCGGTGATCTGGTTGTGCACGACATCGCCGGCGATCGCGTGGTTCGACTCGACGAGGTACTCCATGGCGAAGTGCACGCCGTCCAGGTCCCGACCGGGAATCGTCAGGTCGCGCGGCACCGTCGAGCCCGTCGCGATCACGACAGCGTCGTACCGGGTACGCAGATCGGCCCAGCTGATGTCCTTGCCGATCTCGACGCCGGCGCGGAAGCGAGTGCCCTCCTCCTGCATCTGCCGCAGGCGGGATTCGAGGTGGCCCTTCTCCATCTTGAAGTCCGGGATGCCGTAGCGCAGCAGCCCGCCGATGCGGTCGTCGCGCTCGAACACCGCGACCGTGTGTCCCGCGCGCGTGAGCTGCTGCGCCGCGGCGAGTCCGGCGGGGCCGGAACCGACGACGGCGACGGTCTTGCCGGTGATCCGCTCCGGCGGCTGCGGCTCTACCCAGCCCTTGGAGAAGGCCTCGTCGATGATCGAGACCTCGACCTGCTTGATGGTCACTGCGGGCTGGTTGATGCTCAGCACACACGCGCTCTCGCACGGTGCGGGGCACAGCCGCCCAGTGAACTCGGGGAAGTTGTTCGTGGCGTGCAGGCGCTCGATCGCCGAACGATCCTCACCACGCCAGGTGAGGTCGTTCCACTCGGGGATGAGGTTGCCCAGAGGGCATCCCTGGTGGCAGAACGGCACACCGCAGTCCATGCAGCGCCCCGCCTGTCGGCGCAGCACGGTCTTGTCGCCCGGCTCATAGACCTCCTTCCAGTCCATGATGCGCACGGGAACGGGACGGCGAGCAGGCAGCTCGCGCTCCGTCACCTTCAAGAAGCCCTTGGGGTCAGCCACCGGTCACCTCCAGGATCCGGCTCCAGACGACGTCGCCATCCGGGTCGAGCCCGTCTGCCTCCGCCTCCTGACGCATTGTCTGCACCGCGGCGAAGTCGCGCGGCAGTACTTTCACGAACTCGGATGCGACGTTGTCGAAGTCATCCAGCATCCGCGCCGCGAGCGGAGAAGCGGTGCGCTCCACATGCTCGACGAGCAGGCTGCGCAGCACCTCGAGGTCCGCCCGATCCAGCGTCTCCAACCGCAGCTCGCCGCTCTCGCGGGACTGCAGGTTGACCTTCTCGTCGGAGAGCGCGTGCACATATGCGACGCCGCCCGACATGCCGGCGCCCAGATTGCGGCCCGTCGACCCGAGGATCACGGCGAGGCCGCCCGTCATGTACTCGAGCGCGTGGTCGCCAACGCCCTCCACGACGGCCGTCGCGCCGGAGTTGCGCACCAGGAACCGCTCGCCGACGACACCGGAGATGAACATGGTGCCCGAAGTGGCTCCATAGCCGATCACGTTGCCGGCGATGACGTTCTCATGCGGTGCGATGTTCGACCCACGCGAAGGCCGGATGGTGATGTCACCGCCCGAGAGGCCCTTGCCCACGTAGTCGTTCGCGTCGCCTTCCAGGCGCAGCACGATGCCGGACGGCAGGAACGCTCCGAGTGACTGACCGGCGGTGCCGTGGAGCGTGACATCGATCGTCTCGCGAGCGAGTCCCGCCTCTCCGAATCGTGCCGTGACCTCGTGGCCGAGCATCGTTCCGACCGCGCGTTCCGTGTTGCGGATCGGGAGCTCGACGATGGTCGGCGCCATGTCGTTGAGCGTGCTCTGTGCCATCTCGATCAATGGCACATCGAAGTGCTTGTCGAGTGCGTGCTCCTGCGCCCGGCCGCTGCGGCGCGGCTCGGACGCCGGGAACACCGGACCCTCCAGCACCGGTGAGAGGTCGAGACCGTCGGCCTTCCAATGCTCGATCGCGGCGTTCGCCTCGATGAGGTCGGCGCGGCCGATGATCTCATCCAGGGACCGGAACCCGAGCTCGGCGAGGATCTCACGCACCTCTTCTGCGATGAACTCCATGAAGTTGACGACGAACTCCGGCTTGCCGGTGAACCGCTCGCGCAGCGCGGGGTTCTGCGTCGCGACGCCGACCGGACAGGTGTCCAGGTGGCACACGCGCATCATGATGCAGCCGCTGACGACGAGCGGGGCGGTCGCGAAGCCGAATTCCTCGGCCCCGAGCAGCGCGCCGATGATGACATCGCGTCCGGTCTTGAGCTGACCGTCGACCTGCACCACCACGCGGTCGCGCATGCCGTTGAGCATGAGCGTCTGCTGGGTCTCGGCGAGGCCGAGCTCCCATGGCGTGCCAGCGTGCTTGAGAGAGTTCAGCGGGCTGGCACCGGTTCCGCCGTCATGTCCCGAGACCAGGATCACGTCGCTGAGCGCCTTCGCGACCCCGGCCGAGACCGCGCCGATTCCGGACTGGCTGACGAGCTTGGTGTGGATGCGAGCGGACGGGTTCGCGCGCTTGAGATCGAAGATCAGCTGCTTGAGATCTTCAATCGAGTAGATGTCGTGATGCGGTGGCGGCGAGATGAGACCGACGCCGGCCGTCGCATGACGGGTACGAGCCACCCACGGGTAGACCTTGGTCGGCGGCAGCTGACCGCCCTCCCCCGGCTTCGCACCCTGGGCGAGCTTGATCTGGATGTCATCCGATTCCGTCAGGTACAGGCTCGTGACGCCGAACCGGCCGGAGGCGACCTGCTTGATCGAGCTGCGGCGCTCGGGGTCGAGCAGACGATCGACGTCCTCGCCGCCCTCACCCGTGTTCGACTTGCCGCCGATGCTGTTCATCGCGATCGCTAGCGTCTCGTGCGCCTCGCGGGAGATGGAGCCGTAGCTCATGGCGCCGGTGGAGAAGCGCTTGACGATCGCACTGACCGGCTCGACCTCGTCGAGCGGCACAGCAGGACGTGCACCGGTTCGCAGGTTGAAGAGCCCGCGCAGGGTCTTCAACTCGGCGGCCTGATCGTCCACGAGCTTCGTGTACTCGCGGAAGATGTCGTAGCGACGGTTGCGCGTCGAATGCTGCAGACGGAACACCGTCTCGGGATTGAAGAGGTGCGGAGAGCCATCGCGTCGCCACTGGTACTCGCCACCCGTCCACAGACGTTCGTGAGCGCGGGCAGCGGCGTCCTCGGGGTAGGCGTAATCGTGACGCGCCTGGTTCTCGGCGAAGACGTCCTCGATGTCGATGCCGCCGAGCTTGGTCTCAGTGCCGGTGAAGTACGCGTCGATCAGCTTCTGGCTGAGACCGACAGCTTCGAAGACCTGAGCGCCCGCGTACGACGAGACGGT
This sequence comes from Microbacterium sp. AK031, assembly GCF_024807145.1. Lineage (GTDB taxonomy): Bacteria > Actinomycetota > Actinomycetes > Actinomycetales > Microbacteriaceae > Microbacterium. The sequence goes on from NZ_JANUCA010000001.1 coordinate 803,940, forward strand.
CGAGATGCCCATCTTCGACATGATCTTGAGCACGCCCTTGCCGAGGGCGTAGATCAGATTCTTGACGGCCTTCTCCGGCGTGACACCGGTGATGAAGCCGGTGCGCACGAGGTGCTCGACGGTCTCCATCGCGAGATACGGGTTGACGGCAGAAGCTCCGTAGCCGATCAGCGTCGCGACGTGGTGCACTTCGCGGACATCGCCGGCTTCGACGATCAGACCGACCTTCATACGGTTCTCACGCCGGATCAGGTGATGATGGATCGCCGAGACCATGAGCAGCGACGGGATCGGAACGAGGTCCTTGTTGGAATCACGGTCCGACAGGATGATGAACTCCGCGCCGTCGGCGATGGCCTCATCGACCTCGGCGCACATCTCCTCGAGACGCTCCTGCATCGTGTGGGCACCGGCGTCGAAGTGGTACAGACCGCGGATCGTCACCGATGAGCGCCCTTCCAGCGCCTTGTCGATGTGACGGATCTTCGCGAGCTCGTCGTTGTCGATCACCGGGAAATCGAGCGTCACGGTGCGCGTGTGCTCCGGCCCCCAGCTGAGCAGGTTCCGCTCCGGTCCGAGGCCGGACTTCAGGCTCGTGACGACCTCTTCGCGGATGGAGTCCAGCGGCGGGTTCGTGACCTGCGCGAACTGCTGCGTGAAGTAGTCGAAGAGCAGCCGAGGGCGCTCGCTGAGCACGGCGATCGGAGTGTCCGATCCCATGGCACCGAGCGGCTCGACGCCGTTCTGCCCCATCGGCGTCAGCAGGATGCGCACTTCCTCTTCGGTGTAGCCGAAGGTGCGCTGGCGACGGGTGATGGATGCCGGCGGGTGCACGATGTGCTCACGCTCAGGCAGCTCGGAGAGGCGGACCGCGCCCTCATCCAGCCATTCCTGCCATGGGTGAAGCGTGGCGAGGTCGTGCTTGATCTCGTCATCCTCGACGATGCGACGGGTCTCCGTGTCGACGAGGAACATCTTGCCCGGCTGCAGACGTCCGCGGCGCTTGATGCGCTCTGGGGCGAACTCGAGGACCCCGGTCTCGGAGCCGATCACCACGAGTCCGTCTGTGGTCTCTGTCCAACGGCCGGGACGCAGTCCGTTGCGGTCAAGCGTCGCGCCGACGAGCGTGCCGTCGGTGAAGATGAGGGCGGCCGGGCCGTCCCATGGTTCCATCTGGTTCGAGTGGTACTCGTAGAACGCCCGAAGCTCCGGGGTGATGTCGGTCTGCTTCTCGTACGCCTCCGGCACCATCATCATGATGGCGTGCGGCAGGCTGCGGCCGGTCAAGGTGAGCAGTTCGAGCACCTCGTCGAACGATGCTGAATCGCTGGCACCGGGGGTACAGATCGGGAGCAGGGGGCGCACGTCGCCGAGCAGCTCTGACTCGAGCTGCGACTGGCGGGCGCGCATCCAGTTGCGGTTACCGCCGACGGTGTTGATCTCGCCGTTGTGCGCGAGCATGCGCAGCGGCTGAGCGAGCGGCCAGGACGGGAAGGTGTTGGTCGAGTACCGCGAGTGGACGACTGCGAGTTCGGAGGTGAACCGCTCGTCCTGCAGGTCGGGGTAGAACGGCTCGAGCTGCAGAGTCGTGACCATGCCTTTGTAGCCGATAGTGCGGCTGGACAGCGAGACGAAGTACGCGCCGATCTCGTGGCCCGCGCGCTTGCGCAGGCGGTAGGCCACCCGATCCAGGGCGATTCCGGACAGAGCCTCCTGACCGGGGGCCGAGGCGACGAAGAGCTGCTCGAACGCGGGACGCGCTTCATCGGCGAGCTTGCCGAGGTTCTCGTTGGCTGTGGGGACGACGCGCCAACCGAGAACCGTGAGTCCTTCTTCGCGGGCGATCTTCTCGACGCCGGCCTTCTGGGTGCGGCGCTCAGAGGCCTGCAGAGGAAGGAAGGCGAGCCCGGCGGCGTAATGGCCGGCATCGGGCAGTTCGAATGCGGTGACTTCACGCAGGAACTGGTCTGGCATCTGGGTGAGGATGCCGGCACCGTCTCCGGTGCCGGCATCTGAGCCGATCGCACCACGGTGCTCGAGGTTTCGCAGGGCTTCCAGCGCCAACTCGATGATGTCGTGTCCGGCTGTGCCCCGCAGGGTCGCGACCATGGCCAGGCCGCAGGCATCCTTCTCGAATGCCGGGTTGTACATGCCCTGCTTCGGGGGGTAAGCGCCGGAGGCGCCGTACGGAGGCTGGAAGTACATGGGTTACCGTCCTCAGGTAATCACGTGACACCGGGGACGACGTCGGCCCGCTCGTTCAATGCAGTGGATTCCTCACTCGACGAGGAGGCTTATCGGGAGCTGTCCTCGCTCGCGGGAGCAGTGCTTGTGGCGGTGGCTCCGGCGGTGACTTCGACCGGAGGCGCGCTCACGTCGACGAAGTCATCGATGATGTTCTGCGATTCTACATCAGCGTCGGAGTCCTTCCGCGTGCGCCCGGGAGAGTAAGGTCCCGCTTCGCGTCCCGTGTGCCTGCGCGTCTGGACGATCAGGATGACGATGCCGACGACCACGCCGATGATGGATGCCCAGACGTTGCTGCGCAGGCCGAGGATGATCTCGCTCGGGTCGATGCGGATCGACTCCCAGAGCACGCGACCGGCGCTGTACCAGATCAGGTACACGGCGAAGAGCTTGCCCCACTGCAGTTGCAGGCGACGACCGATCCAGAGCAGGAAGAGCACGCCGAGGCCGTTCCAGACGACTTCATACAGGAATGTGGGGTGGAAGAGCGTCCCCTCCGCGAGTCCTGGAGGGAAGGCGACGTTGTCGGACTCGATCTCGAGACCCCACGGCAGATCGGTCGGCAGACCGAAGAGCTCGTGGTTGAACCAGTTCCCGAAGCGCCCGAACGCCTGCGCGAGCAGCAGGCCGGGGGCGAGGGCATCGGCGAAGGTCCAGAACCGGATGCCGGTCCATCTGCAGCCGAGATATGCGCCGATCGCACCGCCGATGAGCGCACCGAAGATCGCGATGCCACCCTCCCAGATGGCCCAGACCGAACCGGGCTCGAACGGGTTCCAGGTGTTCTTGCCCTCACCGAAGTAGAAATTCGGGTGCGTGAGCACGTGGAAGATGCGCGCGCCGATGATCCCGAGCGGCACGGCGAGGATCGCGATGTCGATCACGACCCACGGCTCCGCTCCGCGCTTGGTGAGGCGGTGATTCGTCAGCAGAGTGGCGGCGATGATGCCCGCGATGATGCAGAGGGCATAGAAGTGGATCCGCAGGGGCCCGAGATCGAAATAGCTGACCGGAGGGCTCGGGATGCTGGTGAGCACGCCGCCGATGGCGGTGTGAAGCGCGAGGGACATGAGTGCGATTCTAGTTCTCGTGTGAGGTGACTGCCGACGGCGTGCCTGCGGCAAGGGACTTTGTGACGGCGGCGAGGGCCTCGAGGCCCCCGTCGCGGAGGGCACGCACCAGCGCGGTGCCGACGATGGCGCCGTCGGCGTACTCTGTGATGCCGGCGATCTGCTCGGCGGTGGAGATGCCGATTCCGACGCAGGCCCGCACCGCGCCGCGTTCGCGTAGGCGTGACACCAGAGTGCGCGCGGCCTTGTCGAGTTCGGTACGCTCACCCGTGATGCCCATCGTGGACACCGTGTAGACGAAACCGGTCGACGAAGCGACGACGAGGTCGAGGCGCTCGTCCGTCGAAGTCGGGGCGGCGAGGAAGATGCGATCGAGTCCAGTGCGCTTGCTGGCGGCGACCCAGTCGGCGGCAGCATCCGGTGTGATGTCGGGTGTGATCAGTCCTGCGCCGCCGGCGGCGAGCAGGTCGTCGGCATAGCGGTCGACGCCGTACTGCATCACGGGGTTCCAGTACGTCATCACGACGACGGGCACATCGGTGGCGGCCGTGATCTCCCGCACAGCGGTGAAGAGGTCGCGCATGCGGAACCCGGCGGCGAGGGCGGCCTGAGTGGCTTCCTGGATCACCAGGCCGTCCATCACAGGATCGCTGTACGGCGGTCCGAGTTCGATGACGTCGACGCCGTTCTCGGCGAGAGCGATCGCGGCCTGGATGCTGGTCTGCAGATCGGGGAATCCGACCGGCAGGTAGCCGATGAACGCACCCCGACCCTCATCATGTGCCTTCTGGATCGCGGCTTCCACGCGGCTCATCGCGCGGTCCCCGCATCCGCTGCAGCCTGCGTCACGGCATCCTTGTCGGCGGCGTCCCGTTCGGCAGCTTCGCGGTCGTAGAGATCGAAATACCTTGCGGCGGTGTCCATGTCCTTGTCTCCGCGGCCGGAGAGGCACACCGCGAGGATGGCGTCAGGGCCCAGCTCTCTGCCGATGCGCAGCGCGCCGGCGAGAGCATGGGCGGACTCGATGGCGGGGATGATGCCCTCGGTGCGGCTCAGCAGACGCAGCGCCTGCATGGCCTCGTCATCGGTGGCGGGGATGTACTCCGCCCGACCGATATCGGCGAGCCAGGAGTGCTCGGGTCCGACGCCGGGGTAGTCGAGGCCTGCCGAGATCGAATGCGACTCGATGGTCTGTCCGTCCTCGTCCTGGAGGACGTAGGTCTTCGCCCCGTGCAGCACACCGGGGCGACCGCGCTCGATGGATGCGGCATGCTGCTCGGTGTCGACGCCGTCGCCGGCGGCCTCCACTCCGTACAGCTTCACGTCGGCATCATCGAGGAACGCATCGAACATGCCGATCGCGTTGGACCCTCCCCCGACGCAGGCGATGACGGCGTCAGGGAGTCTGCCCGTCTCACCGAGGAGCTGCTGACGGGCCTCTTCGCCGATGATCTTCTGGAAGTCGCGCACCATCGCGGGGAACGGATGCGGGCCGGCAGCCGTGCCGAAGACGTAGTTGGTGCTCTCGACGGTGGCGACCCAGTCGCGGTAGGCGTCGTTGATAGCGTCTTTCAGCGTGCGCGAACCAGTGGTGACCGGGACGACTTCGGCCCCGAGAAGCCGCATACGCGCGACGTTCAGGGCCTGACGCTCGGTGTCGACCTCGCCCATGTAGATCGTGCAGTCCAGACCGAACAGCGCAGCTGCCGTCGCGGTGGCGACTCCGTGCTGCCCTGCGCCGGTCTCGGCGATGACGCGAGTCTTGCCCAGGCGCTTGGTCAACAGCGCCTGTCCGAGGACGTTGTTGATCTTGTGGCTGCCCGTGTGGTTGAGGTCTTCCCGCTTGAGGAAGACACGCCCTCCCCCGGCGTGCTCGGCGAACCGCTGCACCTCGGTGAGCGCGGAGGGCCGCCCGGCGTACGAGCTCAGCAGGCTCGCGAGCTCGGTGCGGAATTCGGGGTCGGCGATCGCCTGTTCGTAGGCGACCGTGAGCTCGTCGATCGCGGCGATCAGCGACTCCGGCATGTAGCGTCCGCCGAACTCGCCGAAGAACGGCCCAGGCTGGTCTCGCAGACTCACGCGTCCACCTCCAGGAAGCTCTTCAGCGTGGCGACCGGATCGCCGGTGACCAGTGCTTCGCCGATCAGCACGACATCAGCGCCAGCCGAGCGGTAGTGCGCGACATCGGCAGGGCTCAGCACGGCGGATTCGGCGATCTTCACGGCGTCTGAGGGGATGCGATCGACGAGCCGGCTGAACAGATCACGGTCGAGTTCGAGGGTCTTCAGGTTGCGCGCGTTCACGCCGATCAGCGGTGCGCCGAGATCGATCGCCGACTCCAGCTCGTCCGCGGAGTGGGTCTCCACGAGCGGGGTCATGCCGAGCTCGTTGATGAGGGCGAACAGCTCCCGCAACGCCTTCGGCTCGAGACCGGCGACGATGAGCAGCGCGAGGTCGGCGCCGGCGGCACGCGCCTCCAGCACCTGGTACGGCGTCGCGATGAAGTCCTTGCGCAGCACAGGAAGCGAGACCCTGGCCGTCACGGCCTCGAGATCGGCGAGGCTTCCCCCGAACCGCCGCTCCTCCGTGAGCACGCTGATCGCCGACGCACCGCCGGTCTCGTAGAGCGATGCCTGATGCGCGGGATCGGGGATGTCGGCGAGGGCCCCGCGCGACGGACTGGCGCGCTTGACCTCGGCGATGATCTTCACCCGTGCGGCCGGCGCGAGTGCGGCCACCGCGTCCTTGGCAGCTGGCCGTGCGAGGGCAGCCTTCTCGACCTCGGCGAGCGGACGTGTCTGTGCACGACGTTCGGCGTCTTCGACTGCGCCGGCCGTCAGGTCGGCGAGAACCACTAGTGCCCCTTCGGAGAGTACTTGGGGCCCTTCACGCCGTAACCGGCCTTGGTCAGGATCCACCCGAGCAGCAGGCCGACGACGATGATGCCGATCGAGACCCAGAGGATGGGCATCCAGATCGGGCTGAACTCTGCCAGGCAGAAGGCCACCGTGCCCAGCGTGAAGCCGAACAGCATGACCAGCACAGCGGTCCACGCCGCAGGTGAGTGTCCGTGGCCGGGGTCAGCGATCGGGTTGGTCATGGTCTCCTCCGAAGCGGTCGTTGGTATGCGGGTTCAGTCTATCGGGGTCATCGGGTCGGGTCCGTGCCGCGCGACAGGTCATCCCAGGAATCGATCGCATCGATGGGGCCCTCGGACTCGCCATGTGCGGTGGCGTCGGTGCGGAAACGCTTGCCGCCGCTCTTCCAGCGATTCGCGGTGAGGAGCGTGAACACGGACGCCACGATCAGCAGCACCCACCCGATCAGGGCCAGCACCGGCCACACGGTGGGCGTGATGGAGGCGACCAGGTCGGTCACCGCCGTGCCGCCGGCCAACCCGGTGGTCTCGGTGACGGTCGCGGCGACCGCCGATACCGGCGCGGTGAACGCGATCTCCGCAGTCCACCAGGTCAGCAGTGCACCGCCCAGCAGCGCGAGCGTCGCGAAGATGTAGCGCGGCATCCTCCCGACGAGCGCGAGCGCGGCTCCGAGCGCGAGTACGGCGAGACTCATCGGCGCGAGCAGCGCGAGCGCATCCGCACCGGGCACGAGGATCGGCTCCCCCGCATCCGCGCGGATGACGCTCAGCCAGGTCTGTGTCGAGGAGATGATGCCGACGGCGCCGGCGAGCAGGAAGGCGACGACGGCGGTGCTGCGCCCGCGACGGAGGAACTTCATTCGGCGCCTGAATCCTGCACGGCCAGGCCGTCGACGGCCTCCAGATCGGCCGCGTCGAAGCAGGTGCTGGTGCCGGTGTGGCACGCGGGACCGGTCTGATCGACCAGCAGCAGGATCGCGTCGCCGTCGCAGTCCAGCCGCGCCTCGTGGATGCGCTGGATGTTGCCCGATGTGTCGCCCTTGCGCCAGTACTCCTGGCGTGAGCGCGACCAGTAGGTGGCGCGGCCGGTCGTGAGCGTGCGGCGCAGCGCCTCGGCATCCACCCATGCGAGCATCAGCACTTCGCGGGTGTCCCATTGCTGCACGATCGCCGGCGCCAGTCCGTCGCCGTTCCAGGCCACCTGCGCGATCCGTGTCTCCAGGTCTTTCGACATCATCGCACCAGGATCCCTTCTGCGCTCATCGCATCCTTGACCTCACCGACGGTGAGCGCGCCGGAGTGGAACACGCTGGCTGCGAGGACGGCATCCGCTCCGGCCTGGATGGCAGGCGCGAAATCGGTCACTGCTCCGGCGCCGCCCGAGGCGATCACCGGTACAGACGACACCTCGCGCATGAGGCGCACGAGTTCGAGGTCGAAACCGTCGTGGGTGCCGTCGGCGTCGATCGAGTTGACGAGAAGCTCCCCAGCGCCGCGCTCGATCGCCTCGCGCGCCCATTCCAGAGCGTCCAACGAGGTCTGAGTGCGCCCGCCGTGCGTAGTGACGACGAATCCGGATGCCGTCGTCGGTGCGCGCTTGACGTCGAGTGAGAGCACCAGCACCTGGGCGCCGAATCGATCGGCGATCTCGCCGATGAGCTCCGGCCTGGCGATCGCCGCGGAGTTCACGCCCACTTTGTCGGCCCCGACGGCCTGCAGGCGCGCGACGTCTTCGACGTTGCGCACTCCCCCGCCGACGGTGAGTGGCACGAAAACGTGCTCAGCGGTGCGCTGCACGACGTCATACGTCGTGGCGCGCGCGTCGACGGTGGCGGTGACATCCAGGAACGTGATCTCGTCAGCGCCCTGGGCGGCGTAGTGCGCAGCCAGCTCGACCGGGTCGCCCATGTCGCGGAGGTTCTCGAAGTTGACGCCCTTGACGACGCGTCCCGCGGCGACGTCGAGGCACGGGATGACACGACTCGTGAGAGTCATCTGATTCCCCCCGATCACAATCTCGCGGCGTGGATGGCGGTCACGAGCAGCGCGCGTGCGCCGATGGCGTAGAGGTCGTCCATCACCTGGTTGATGCCCGTACGCGGCAGCATGACCCGCACGGCGACCCACTTCGGGTCCTGCAGGGGCGAGATGGTCGGCGATTCGCGCCCTGATGCGATGGCCGTGGCCTGCTCGATCAGTTCGACAGGCAGGTCGTAGTCGAGCAGCACGTAGCGGCGGGCAACGATGACGCCGCGGAGGCGGCGCAGCAGCCTCTCGGTGCCCTCTGCGTCACCGGGACGGCTGATCAGCACGGCCTCGGACTCGATGATGACCGGTCCGAATATCTCGAGTCCGGCCTGACGCAGCGTGGTGCCGGTCTCGACGACGTCGGCGATGGCGTCGGCGACGCCGAGTTGCACGGCGGATTCCACGGCACCGTCCAGCGGCACCAGGGTCGCCTCGACGCCGTGCTCGCGCAGGAAGGCGTCGACGAGGCCGGGGTACGCCGAGGCGACCCGCACACCGGCGAGATCCTCGATCGCGCTGTAGCGACCGGCGGGGGCGGCGAAGCGGAATGTGGAGCGTGCGAAACCGAGCGCCTGCACCTCACGGGCCTGCTGGGGAGCATCGCGCAGCAGATCCCGGCCGGTGATGCCGACATCGAGTGCCCCGGAGGCGACGTAGGTGGCGATGTCGCGCGGGCGGAGGAAGAAGAACTCGACGTCGTTCTGGGCGTCGATCACGTGCAGGGTCTTGGAGTCTCGGCGTCCGGCGTAGCCGGCTTCAGCGAGCATCTCGGCGGCGGTCTCGGCGAGCGAGCCCTTGTTGGGAACAGCAATGCGCAGCATGGGGAACTTTCAGATCAGAGGATGGGGACGGTACGCATCAGAGATGTCGGTACACGTCCTCGAGGCTGAGCCCCTTCGCGATCATCATGACCTGCACGTGGTAGAGCAGCTGGGAGATCTCCTCTGCCGCCTCGGCGTCGGACTCGTATTCGGAGGCCATCCACACTTCGGCGGCCTCCTCCACGATCTTCTTCCCGATCGTGTGCACGCCGGCGTCGAGTTCAGCGACGGTGCCGGAACCTTCAGGGCGGGTCTCGGCCTTGACACTGAGCTCTGCGAACAGGTCGTCGAAAGTCTTCACGATTCAAGGCTAGCGGCTCGCGTGCGCTCTCGAAGCCCACCGATAGCCGCCTCGATGTCCGCTGCCCCGTACACGGCCGACCCGGCGACGAACGTGTCGGCACCGGCCTCAGCAGCCTGCGCGATCGTGTCATCGGTGATCCCGCCGTCGACCTGGAACCAGACATCTGATCCGCGGCGCCTGGCCTCGTCTGCCAGAGCGCGCAGCTTGGGCATGGTCTCGGTCATGAAGCGCTGTCCGCCGAAGCCAGGTTCGACGGTCATCACGAGGATCTGGTCGAACTCGTCGAACAGCTCGTAGAGGCTCTCACCGTCAGTGCCGGGCTTCAGCGCCACGCCGGCGCGTGCACCGATCGATCGAAGGCGACGGGCGAGACCCACAGGGTCGGTCGCTGCTTCGAGATGGAAGGTGACACTGGCGGCTCCGAGTTCCGCATAGCCTGGCGCCCAGCGGTCGGGGTCGGTGATCATCAGGTGCACATCGAGTGGGATGGGACTCGTCGCCTGGATCCGTTCGACCATCTGCGTGCCGAAGGTCAGATTCGGCACGAAATGGTTGTCCATCACATCGACGTGGACGAAATCCGCCGTCGCGATGCGGGCGAGATCCGCCTGCATGTTGACGAAATCGGCGGACAGGATGCTGGGATTGATGCGCGGAGCAGCAGGAAGGCTCATCTGATCATTCTCCCGTCTCGGTGGTGGTCTTCGCGTCGTCAGTGCGCCGGAGCAGCGCGAGGAACATCGCGTCAGTGCCGTGGCGGTGCGGCCACAGCTGCACCCGACCACTGCCGTCGGACGCGAGACCGATCGGGCTCTGCGACACATCGGACATCACGGCCGCGGCATCCAGTTCGATCACGTCGTCACGCTCGCGCAGCACAGCCGACACCACGCCGGAGGTCTCGGCGAGGTGCGGCGAGCAGGTGACGTACGCGACGATGCCGCCCGGCGCGAGGGCATCGAGTGCGCCGGCGAGCAGCTGCTCCTGAAGGGGGACGAGATCGGCGACGTCGGCAGGCGTCTTGCGCCACCGCGCCTCCGGCCGCCTGCGCAGGGCGCCGAGGCCCGTGCACGGTGCATCGACGAGGATGCGGTCGTAGCGGCCGTGGTTCGCTGCGGTGAGCCCGCGCCCGTCCTCTTCGTGCACTGTGACCTCTCCCGGCACTGCCTTGAGGGCGTTGCGCACCAGGCGCGCACGCGTCGGCACGACTTCGTTGGCCTCGAGAGTGACCTGGTGCTGCTGCGCGATCGCGGCCAGCAGAGCCGTCTTGCCGCCCGGACCGGCGCAGAGATCGAGCCACTGCTCCCCCGCCCTGATCGGTGCAGCGCCGGCGAGTGCGAGTGCGACCAGCTGCGAACCCTCGTCCTGCACGCGCACGGTGCCGCCGGACGCGGCGATGATCTTGTGCGGGTCACCGCCAGGAGAGCCGAATGCGGTCGTCGCGTAGGGTCTGGCCGGACTGCCTGGTTCGGCGAGGCCGGGCAACGCGACCAATGTGACTTCGGGCGAGACGTTGTCGGCGTCGAGCAGCGCCTCCAATTCGTCTTCCCGGTTCTCGGCGGCGAGGGCGCGTCGCAGCGCACGGATGATCCAGACCGGATGCGCCGCGCGCAGACCGAGACGTTCGTCGTCAGAGCGCGCTTCGACTTCGATGTGCTCCTGCCACTGCCCCGGCGTGTCGCGTGAGATGCGTCGGAGCACGGCATTCGCGAAGCCGGAGGGGCCTCTGCCGAGTTCGGCCGCGACGAGGTTCACGGATTCATTGACCGCGGCATGCGAGGCGACACGGGTAGCGAGCAGCTGGTGCGTCGCCAGTCGCAGCGCATCGAGGACCGCCTCGTCGATGTCATCGATCGAGCGTCCGGCCGCCGATGCGATGATGGCGTCGTAGGTGCCGCGCCGGCGGAGCGTGCCGTAGGTGAGCTCGGTGGCGAGGGCTGCGTCCTGCGGATTCAGCGCGGCGTCGGCTATGGCCGAGGGCAGGAGCAGGTTCGCGTAGGCGTCCGACTCGCTCACCGCGCGCAGCACGTCGTAGGCGACTCGGCGTGCGGGCTGCACGGTTCTCGAGTTCCGCGTCGACCGCCGCGTCTCGGACGATCCTTGGGGCCGGGGCGAGCGCGCAGGCGCACGGTTCTTCCCACTCTCGCGGCGGCTCTCGCGCCTGTTGTCGCCGTTCATGCGCCGGCTCGGATCGTATCGTCGCCGCGGAAGCCGCGCCACCAGTCCGTCGCCTTCATCGGCGCCTTTCCGGCCGGCTGCACCCGCCGCACTTCGAGAGGCGTCGTGGCGGTGCCGATCAGCAGGGCGTGCGTGGTCGCGGCGATCTCACCGGGTGCCAGCGGCTCAGAGTCGACGGCCGGAGCGGCGTCGAGCACCTTCACCCGCAGCGCTCCGACGGTGGTGTGCGCACCGGGCTCCGGAGTCACTCCGCGGAAGCGCGAATAGATCTCTTCGACGGGAACGGTCCAGTCGAGCACGCCGTCCTCGAGCGTGAGCTTCGGCGCCAGCGACACCTCGCCCTCCTGCGGCACGGCGACAGCGGTGCCGCTCGCGATGCCGGCGACGACCTCGGCGGTGAGGCCGGCACCGTCGTACGCGAGCACGTCGAGCACGACGTCCGCGTTGGCATCGGGCGGCAACGGCACGACACGCGCACCGAATACGGCGCCGGCGTCCAGCGCGGGAACGAGCTGGAACACGCTCACCCCCAGCTCGGCGACCCCGGCGATGAGCGCGCGTTGCACGGGGGCAGCACCGCGCCAGGCCGGCAGAAGCGAGAAGTGCAGGTTGATCCAGCCGTGCTCGGGCGTCGAGAGCAGCGGCTCGCGGACGAGTCCGCCGTACGCGACGATGACGCCGAGCTCCGGCCGCAGCGCCGTGATGCGGCCGGTCGCCTCGTCATCCAACCGCGCGGCTTTGATGATCGGCAGGCCGAGTTCTTCAGCCGCCTGCGCCACCGGCGATGACGTCAGCACGCGCTTGCGCCCCAGTGGCGCATCCGGGCGCGTGACGACGGCCACGACCTCGTGAGACGCCGCGAGCGTGCGCAGCGTGGGTATGGCGGCGGCCGGCGTGCCGGCGAAGACGAGTCGCATGAAGGTTCTCCGGATGGAATGGGTGTCACAGCTCAGGATCGAGGATATCGAGCCGAAGTGACAGCGGGCTGCGGTTGCTCTGACCTCGGCCTCGGCGGCGCTTGACCGCCTCGGCGACGACGGCGGCGCGAAGGCTCGTCGCAACGGCGTTGCCCGCCGCGTACTCGAAGCGCACGAGAGCACGCACGCGGCCTTCGTCGCTCTCGATGGGCACGGGTCCGAGAATGGCGTCGGCGGGCAGTGGCAGCGCTCGGAGGTCGGCCAGAGCGCGGTCGACGGATGCCGGCAGTCCCTCGACGAGCGCGACGCGAGCGGCCGGGGGCATGTGCAGCGGAGCGCGCTCCTCGAGTTCTGAGCGTGCATAGCCGGCCTGGTTCCACGTGGCCAGCGCCCGGCCGACAGGGCCGTCGACGCCGACGAGGTGGATGGGCGCGCCGGGAGCTGCCAGGGCGGCGGCGTTCGACCACCAGCGCAGGCACGACTCCCCGACGCGCAGATCGGGCGCCTGCAGCATCCTCGTGCCGTCGAGGAGCACGACGGCACGGTATCCGCCGTCGGCGACCGGCTCGGCGCCGCGGGTCGCGACCACGAGAGCAGGCTTGTCGGACACCTGCTCCACCGGATGAGCACCATCGGCGATGATCACACGGATGCCGGGGAACGCGCGGCCGAGCTCGTCGGCGGTCCGCTCACTGCCAGAGGACGCGAGCCGCAGCTTCGTCGAGGAGCATGAAGGGCATGCCCACGCTCGCGCCGAGCGTCCGCACCATCCGCACACCGGCACGGCGCCGCGATGCCTCGCGCCGAGCGGACCGCCGCACGGTTGGCAGCGCGCCGGAGCACGGCATTCGGCGCAGACGAGGGTCGGCGAGAATCCGGGGCGTGAGACCTGCACCAGCACCGGGCCCTCTTCCGTGGCCCTCCGCGCTGCGCCGAACGCACTGGAGTGCACTCGCTGCGCCGGCTGCTCCATCTCCTGCGGTGTGCTCAGCACGACCTTGGGCAGCACACGCCTCGCGGCATGGATGTCCTTCAGCCAGCCGCGCGCCACGAGACGCTCGGCGTCTGTCGTACGGGTATGCCCGGCGAGCATCAGGGCCGAGCTCTCCTGCTCCTGTCGCAGCAGCGCGGCGTCGCGCGCGTGCACGTACGGGGCGAGCGGCTCCCCGAGCAGCGAATCGCCATCGTCCCAGATCGCGACCAGCCCTGCCTGTACCGGCGAGTAGACCGCAGAGCGGTTGCCGACCACGACGCAGGGCGCATCTTCCAGAGTGCGCAGAAACGCGCGATACCGATCGGGGTTGGTCTGTCGGGAGTCGTGCCGCACGATCGCCTCGGCAGGAAGGAACGACTCCAGCGTGTTCAGCAATCGGTCGACGTCACGATGATCCGGCACGACGAGGATCGTGGAGCGACCGGATGCCAGCATCCGTGTCGCGGCCGCGGCAAGCAGCTCGGTCCACCGCAGAACGCCATCGCGAACGCCGGGAATCGCCTCGACAGCGGCGCGTTCACCGGTGTCGAGCGCGGCGGTGAGAGCGTCGTACTCCGCGAGCACGGCATCGGCGCGCTCGACCGCGGCCGGCACAGGCACCGCTGCCTCGGCATCGCCTTTCCATGCCTTCTCGACGCGCACCTGCCGCTTCGGGATGACGAGCCGGAGGATGTCGCTCGCTGAACCGGCCGCGCGATCCGCCGTCCTGCGGGCAAGACGGTAGAGCCGCTCCGGGAGCACCGCAGCGGTGGAGACGACCGTCTCGACCGTGGAGAGCGGGCGCTCGGCGTCATTCTCCTCCGCGATCTCGACCACGTACGCGTCGATCATCCGCCCGGCGGTGCGCAGCGGCACGCGCACGCGTACGCCGACCGGCACCTCGCCGAGCTCTTCGGGCAGTGCGTAGTCGAACAGGCGATCCAGCTGCGGCAGCGGAGAGTCCAGCAGCACCCTCGCGATGCGCCGGCTCAACGCCGGGCTCCGCGCGTGGGCATCCGCGCCCCGCGCCCGTGCATCAGAGTCCGGCTGCGCGGCGGAGCTCGTCGGCGCGGTCCGTGCGCTCCCAGGTGAAGTCCGCGAGCTCCCGGCCGAAGTGGCCGTACGCCGCGGTCTGACGATAGATCGGACGCAGCAGGTCGAGCTGCTCGATGATCGCCTGCGGGCGCAGGTCGAACACCTGACGGATCGCCTCCGTGATCACCTCGTTCGAGACCTTGCCGGTGCCGAAGGTCTCGACGTAGAGGCCGACGGGGCGCGCGACGCCGATCGCGTAGGCGACCTGAACCTCGAGCCGCTCGGCGAGTCCGGCGGCGACAGCGTTCTTGGCGACCCAGCGCATGGCATAGGCACCTGAACGGTCGACCTTGGACGGGTCTTTGCCGCTGAAGGCCCCACCGCCGTGGCGCGCCGCGCCTCCGTACGTGTCGATGATGATCTTGCGACCGGTCAGCCCGGCATCGCCCTTCGGTCCGCCGGTGACGAAGGGTCCTGCGGGGTTGATGAAGTAGCGGTCGTCGGTCGGCATCTCGAGCCCTGTGCCCTCGAGCACCGGGTCGATGACGAGTCGGCGCACCTGCTCCTTGAGCTCATCCTGCGAGATATCGGGATGGTGCTGCGTCGAGAGCACGACGGCGTCGATGGTCTTGGGTGTGAAGCCCTCGTAGCCGAGCGTGACCTGCGTCTTGCCGTCGGGTCGCAGATATGCGAGTTCGCCGGAGCGACGCACCTCGGTGAGCCGTTCGGCGATGCGGTGCGCCGTGTGACCTGCCATGGGCATGAACTCGGGCGTCTCGATCGTCGCGAACCCGAACATGATGCCCTGGTCGCCGGCGCCCAGTCCGTCGAGCGCGTCGACGGAACTGCCGTCGCGCTGCTCCCGCGCCTGATCGACGCCGTGCGCGATGTCGCTGGACTGCTCCCCCACCGAGACGCTGACGCCGCAGGAGTCGCCGTCGAAGCCCGTCTCACTCGAGGTGTAACCGATCCCGTTCACGACCTGTCGGACGATCGTGGGGATGTCGACGTACGCCTCGGTACGGATCTCGCCTGCGACATGCACAAGGCCCGTGGTGACCAGGGTCTCCACGGCGACACGTGATCCGGTGTCCTGGGCGATCAGACCGTCGAGGATGCTGTCGGAGATCTGGTCGCAGATCTTGTCCGGGTGCCCCTCGGTGACGGACTCAGAGGTGAAAAGGCGCAGTGCGCTCATCGAGGAAGCTGCCTTCACTCAGCGTGGCGAAGGCGCAGCTTGTCCTCGTTGATCTCGTGGAGCGCGATGGTGAGCGGCTTGTCCTCGACAGACGAATCCACCAGCGGTCCGACGTTGTCGAAGAGGTTGCCCTCGTGGAGGTCGGCGTAGTAGTCGTTGATCTGACGCGCGCGCTTGGATGCGTAGATGACCAGCTCGTACTTCGACTCGACGCGGTCGAGCAGGTTGTCGATCGGCGGGTCGATGATGCCCTTGGTGTGGTGTCCGGCCATGGTGGGACCTCCAGATCAGGCGACGGGTTCGTCGCGAAGTCGAATCGGCAGGCGCGCGAATACCCTCAGCGCGCAGTCGCCTCGGACAATTCTACGACCTCGCGAGCGGCAGTGGCGACGTCCTCGTTCACAATGCGGTAATCGAACTCGCTCTGAGCCGCCAATTCGATCTTCGCGGTGCGCAGTCTGCGCGCCCGCTCCTCCTCGTCCTCGGTGCCGCGACCGACCAATCGATGGACCAATTCGTCCCATGAGGGCGGCAGCAGGAAGATGAGCGTCGCAGACGGCTCTGCCGCGCGCACCTGGCGCGCTCCCTGAAGATCGATCTCGAGAAGCACGGTCTTGCCCTCGGAGAGCGCCTTGTCGATCGGGGCGCGGGGCGTGCCGTAGCGGGAGCGGTTGTGCACGACGGCGTGCTCCAGCAGGGCGTCTTCGGCGATCATCCGATCGAACTCGGCGTCGTCCACGAAGAAGTAGTGCACGCCGTCGATCTCTCCCGGGCGTGGCGGCCTCGTGGTCGCGGAGATCGAAAGGTGGATATCGGGGTGGTTCTCGCGGATATGAGCGGCGACGGTGCCCTTGCCGACGGCCGTCGGGCCCGCAAGAACCAGCAGCCGGCTCCGTCCTGAGCGCGGGCTCTGCAGCGGGAAGCGCTCATCGAGCCAATGGCGGAGGGTGACGCGCTGACGCACGCCGAGCCCACCAAGGCGCTTGACCGGCGAGATGTCGAGTTCGACGAGGATCCGGTCGCGCTTGCCGACGCCGATCGCGGGAAGCGCGAGCAGGAAATCGGTGATGCGCATTGAGCCGGCAACGGACTCCGCGTCGGCGAACGCCTGCGCGGCGACGATCTGCGGAGCGACGACTCTCGTGGTCAGATCGCGTTTGAGCGACGCTCTCGCACGGCGTCGTTCGACAGCGCGTCGCGCGGCGGCCGCGCGGTCGACTTCGGGAACGCGGCGTTCAGACATTCAGTGCCTCCCGGTACTCCGCGGCGCGGGCGTCGATGGCTGCGATGAGCGCGTCGGGGCCAGCCGAGAGGATGCTGCGGCTCTCGGAGGCGATGACCATCGAGGCGTGCGTGCCGAATCGTGCGAGGAGATCACCGGGACCGGCTCCCTGTGCACCGAATCCCGGCCCGAGGATCGGTGCGGCCGGCGTGAACGCGGCGATGCCGGCATCCGTCCAGTCCACTGTCGCACCGATCACGAAACCCAGGCTGGCCCATTCACCGTCCGTTGTCGAGCGCGCGCTGCGTGAGCTGACCTCATCGATGATCGCGGCGGATACGGTCTGCGCGTCCGTCGAACGTGCGCGCTGCACGGCGCTCGCCTCAGGGTTGCTCGTCGCAGCGAGCACGAAGACGCCTTTGCCCGATCCTTCGGCGAGAGCGAATGTGCTCTCTAGTGCACCGACGCCGAGGAACGGGTTCACCGTGAGCGCGTCCGCCTCCAGCGGCGACCCCGGTGTGAGCCACGCCGCGGCGTATGCGTCCATCGTCGTGTCGATGTCGCCGCGTTTCGCATCGGCGATCACGACGAGGTCTGCGGCGCGTGCGGCGGCGAGCACCTCCTCCAGCGCGGCGAACCCCGCGGATCCGAAGCGCTCGAAGAACGACACCTGCGGCTTCACGGCGGCGATGCGCCCTGCCGCGGCATCCACGGTTCGAAGCCCGAACTCGCGAGCTCCGGCGGCGGAATCATCGAGCCCCCAGGAGGCCAGGAGCGCCCGGTGCGGGTCGATTCCCACGCAGAGCGGCCCATGGGCGCTCAGCGCAGCCCTGATCCGCTCCCCGAATCGTCCGCTCACAGAGCTGCCTCGCGGTCGATCGCGTACTCCTGCAGGCTCTTGACCTCGAAGCTCTCATCGGCGGCGTCCATACCGCTGACGGCGGCACCGAGAACAGCCATCGTCGTGAACAGCGCTTTGTCTGCGGCGACTGCCGCGGCGCGGATCTCATATCCGTCCGCTCGCGCGGCCCCGCCGGAGGGCGTGTTCACGATGATGTCGATCTCGCCGTCGTTGATGAGGTCGACGATGTTCTGCTCGCCGTTCTCGAGCGTCTCGCTGTACTTCGACACCACGGTGACGGCGATGCCGTTACGCGACAGGATCTCGGCGGTTCCCTCTGTGGCGACGAGGTTGAATCCGAGCTGCTGCAGGCGGTGCGCGGGCAGGATCACAGCGCGCTTGTCCGCGTCGGCGACCGAGATGAACACCGTGCCTGAGGTCGGCATCCCGCCGTATGCCGCTGCCTGGCTCTTCGCGAACGCGGTCGGGAAGTCCTTGTCGATGCCCATGACCTCGCCGGTCGAGCGCATCTCCGGGCCCAGCACGGAGTCGACGATCTTGCCGTCCTTGGTGCGGAACCGCTTGAACGGCAGCACCGCCTCTTTGACGGCGACCGGCGCACCGAGCGGCACGCGCGATCCATCGGAGATCGGCAGCAGGCCCTCGTTCTTGAGCTCGTCGATCGTGGCGCCGACCATGATGCGGCTCGCGGCCTTCGCCAGCGGGATGCCGAGCGCCTTCGAGACGAACGGCACCGTGCGGCTGGCGCGAGGGTTCGCCTCGATGACGTAGAGCACGCCGGCGCTGATCGCGAACTGCACGTTCAGCAGGCCGCGCACGCCGACGCCCTCGGCGATCGCGAGGGTCGCGATGCGAATGCGGTCGATGTCGCTGCGTCCGAGCGAGATGGGGGGCAGCGTGCAGCTGGAGTCGCCGGAGTGGATGCCGGCCTCTTCGAGGTGCTCCATCACTCCGCCGATGTACAGCTCGTTCCCGTCGTAGAGCGCGTCGACGTCGAGTTCGATCGCGTCGTCGAGGAAGCGGTCGACCAGCAGCGGGGTTCCTGGGCCGACGATGACCTCGCCTGCCGTGCGCACGAAGTAGTCGCGCAGGCTCGCGGTGTCGTACACGATCTCCATGCCGCGTCCGCCGAGCACGAAGCTCGGGCGCACCAGCACGGGGTAACCGATGTCCTCGGCGATGACGACCGCACCCTCCACGTCGGTGGCCGTGCCGTGACGCGGAGCGACGAGGCCCGCGGAGTTCAGCAGCTGTGAGAACAGCTCGCGCTCCTCGGCGATGTCGATCGCTTCAGGGCTCGTGCCGAGGACGGTGTAGCCGGCCGCTTCGATGCCCTTCGCGAGCCCGAGGGGGGTCTGACCGCCGAGCTGGCAGACGACGCCGAGGATGGTGCCGCTCGCGGCTTCCGCGTCGAGCACCTCGAGCACGTCCTCAAGGGTGAGCGGCTCGAAGTACAGCCGGTCGGAGGTGTCGTAGTCGGTGGAGACGGTCTCGGGGTTGCAGTTGACCATCACGGTCTCGTAGCCGGCGTCGGACAGCGCGAACGACGCGTGCACGCAGGAGTAGTCGAACTCGACGCCCTGGCCGATGCGGTTCGGACCCGAGCCGATGATGACGACCTTGGTGCGGTCCGACGGCGCGACCTCGGTCTCGAAGTCGTAGCTCGAGTAGTGGTACGGCGTGAGTGCGGGGAACTCCCCCGCGCATGTGTCGACCGTCTTGTAGACAGGACGGATGCCGAGGCCGTGGCGGACGCCGCGCACCTCGGCCTCGTCGATGCCGCGGATCTGGGCGAGCTGCGCGTCGGAGAAGCCATGCTCCTTCGCGTAGCGGAGCGTGTCGGCATCGAGCGCAGCGGCGTTGCGGACTGTCTCGGCGACCTCGTTGATCAGCACGATCTGGTCGAGGAACCACGGATCGATGGCGGTGGCATCGAACGCCTGCTCGATCGTCGCGCCCTTGCGCAGCGCCTGCTGCAGCACGACGATGCGGCCATCGGTCGGGGTCTTCGCGATCTCGAGCAGCTCCGCGGCCGTGCGTGTCTCCTCGCCCCAGTGGAAGCTGGAGCCGCGCTTCTCGAGCGAGCGGAGGGCCTTCTGCAGCGCCGTAGCGTAGTTGCGGCCGATCGCCATGGCCTCACCGACCGACTTCATGGTGGTGGTCAGCCTCGTGTCCGCAGCCGGGAACTTCTCGAACGCGAAGCGCGGCACCTTGACGACCACGTAGTCGAGCGTGGGCTCGAAGCTCGCAGGGGTGACACCGGTGATGTCGTTCGGGATCTCGTCGAGGCGGTAGCCGAGCGCGAGCTTGGCGGCGAGCTTGGCGATCGGGAATCCGGTGGCCTTCGAAGCCAGGGCGCTGGAGCGCGAGACGCGGGGGTTCATCTCGATCACGATGATGCGGCCGTCGGCCGGGTCGATCGCGAACTGGATGTTGCAGCCGCCGGTGTCGACGCCCACGGCGCGGATGATGTCGATGCCGATGTCGCGCAGCTTCTGGTACTCGCGATCGGTCAGCGTGAGTGCGGGGGCGACTGTGATGGAGTCGCCGGTGTGCACGCCCACGGCGTCGACGTTCTCGATGGAGCACACGACGACCGTGTTGTCTGCGGTGTCGCGCATGAGCTCGAGCTCGTACTCCTTCCAGCCGAGGATCGACTCTTCGAGGAGCACCTCGCTGGTCGGCGAGTCGTGAAGGCCTGCACCCGCCATGCGGCGGAGGTCCTTCTCGTCGTAGGCGAAGCCGGAGCCGAGACCTCCCATGGTGAAGCTCGGACGCACGACGAGCGGATAGCCCAGCTCATCGGCTGCCGCGAGAACCTCGTCCATGGTGTGGGCGATGCGGCTCTTCGCGACGTCTGCACCGGCGTCGAGCACCAGCTGCTTGAAGATCTGACGATCCTCGCCTTTGTTGATCGCCTCGAAGCTGGCGCCGATCAGCTCGACGTCGTACTTCTCCAGGATGCCGTGGTTGTGCAGTTCGATCGCGGCGTTCAGCGCTGTCTGGCCGCCGAGCGTCGGAAGGATCGCATCGGGCTTCTCCTTGGCGATGATCGTCTCGATGACCTGCCACGTGATCGGCTCGATGTACGTCGCGTCCGCGAAGTCCGGGTCGGTCATGATCGTGGCCGGGTTGGAGTTGACGAGGATGACGCGGACGCCCTCCTCGCGCAGTACGCGGCACGCCTGGGTTCCGGAGTAGTCGAACTCGCAGGCCTGGCCGATCACGATCGGGCCGGATCCGATGACGAGGACGGATTTGATGTCGTCGCGCTTTGGCATTACTTGGCGTCCTTCACAGTCGCGACGACCAGGTCGCGGAAGCGGTCGAAGAGGTAGTTGGCGTCGTGCGGACCGGCGGCGGCCTCGGGGTGGTACTGCACAGAGAAGGCCGGGATGTCGAGGGCGCGAAGCCCTTCGACCACGTTGTCGTTGAGGCCGATGTGGCTGACCTCCACCTTGCCGTAGCCGTTCGGGCTGTCGAAGGTGCCCTCCAGGGGCGCCTCCACCGCGAAGCCGTGGTTGTGCGCGGTGATCTCGACCTTGCCAGTGGTCTTGTCGAGCACGGGCTGGTTGATGCCGCGGTGGCCGAACGGGAGCTTGTAGGTGCCGAGGCCGAGGGCGCGCCCGAGCAGCTGGTTGCCGAAGCAGATGCCGAAGAAGGGCAGGCCTTCATCGAGCACGTTGCGCAGCAGAGCGACGTGATCGCCGGATGCCGCCGGATCACCGGGCCCGTTCGAATAGAACACGGCGACGGGTTCGATCGCAAGGATGTCCTGGATCGTCGCGGATTGCGGCAGTACGTGCACCTCGAAGCCGCGGCCTGCCAGATTGTCGATGGTGGCCTGCTTCACACCGAGGTCGAGCACTGCGAGATTGCCGATGCGCTCCCCTACCGGCATCGTGACCGTGGTGACGTCGACCGAAACCTGGGCCGAGAGGTTCTGGCCGCTCATCTCGGGAGCCTGCTGCACGAGGCGCAGCTGCTCGTCAGCATCCAGCGCAGCATCCGCTCCGGAGAAGACGCCGCCCCTCATCGAACCGGCGGAGCGGATGTGGCGTGTGATCGAGCGGGTGTCGATGCCGCTGATGCCGATGATGCCGTCGCGGACGAGGATCTCGTCCAGCGATGCGTTCGCACGCCAGTTCGACACCACGCGAGAGGGATCGCGCACGATGTAGCCGGCGACCCAGATGCGGCGCGACTCGGTGTCTTCATCGTTCATTCCGGTGTTGCCGATGTGGGGCGCGGTCTGCAGCACGATCTGGCCGGCGTAGGACGGATCGGTCAGTGTTTCCTGGTACCCGCTCATGCCGGTAGAGAAGACGACCTCACCGAGTGTGGTGCCCCGTGCGCCGTAGGCGCGGCCCGTGTGGCGGGTGCCGTCTTCGAGGACGAGGACGGCGGGATCTGGGAGTGTCATGATTCGGCTCCTGTGTCTTTCGCGGGGATGAGCCGCTGGAGTTCTGAGATGAGGTTCTGGGGATCGCCGGTCGTGACACGCACGTACGAGTCGACGATCGTGTCGTCGGACATGTTCCACGCGAGTCGGACGAGGCCGTTCGGCTCCACGACGCGGTCGATCGTGACTGTCGCACGGTCGACCTGCACGAGTTTCGCGGATGCGAGGAAGACGGTGGGCGCGCCGTCCAGGCAGAGCGCGGCGCCGCGGTCGGTGACGGCGATCTCGCCGCGTGCCCGGTATGCGAGCGGCGTGATCGCCAGGCGCTCCAGCGGCTGGTCGTGCCGTGTCGTCGAGACGTACAGCACCTCGTGCCGTGTCAGGACCTCGGCGTGCTCGGGGACGCCCATCGGCGCGGCGTGCACACCGTCGCGTCGGAGGCGTCGCCGCCACGCGAGGTACATGGACAGCAGGATCAGCACCGCCACCACGATGGTGATGGCGACAGCGATGTCTCGCATGCTCATGCGGTTAGCTCTTCCACGACTGCGCCGGATTCGACAGTGACGACGCCGTTGTGGATCGTCCACTCGACACGGCCCGGCAGGTCGCGTCCGAGGTACGGCGAGTTGCGGCTGCGACCGTGCAGGTCAGCGGCGGTGAAGGTGCCGGCCGCATCCGGGTCGTACAACGTGATCTGCGCGGGCTGACCGGCCTCCAACGGCGTGCCGTGGCCCTCGAGGAGTCCGATACGCGCAGGCGTCGCGCTCATGACGCGTGCGACATCGGCCCACCCGATCAGACCGGTCTGCACCATCGACTGGTGCACGACACGCAGCGCGCTCTCGAGTCCCACCATGCCGTTGGCTGCGGCCTGCCATTCGCACGCCTTGTTCTCGCTGGGGTGCGGGGCGTGGTCTGTGGCGACGATGTCGATCGTGCCGTCGGCGAGGCCCTCGCGCACGGCGAGCACGTCCTCTTCTCGGCGCAGCGGAGGGTTGACCTTGTACTTCGCGTCGTAACCGCGCACGAGCTCATCCGTCAGCAGCAGGTGATGCGGGGTGACTTCTGCGGTGACGCTGATGCCGCGCTTCTTGGCCCAGCGGATGATGTCGACGGACCCGGCGGTGGACAGGTGGCATACGTGCAGACGCGATCCCACGTGCTCGGCGAGCAGCACGTCGCGGGCGATGATCGATTCCTCTGCGACCGCGGGCCAGCCGGCGAGGCCGAGTTCGGCGGACACCGTGCCCTCATTCATCTGCGCGCCCTCGGTGAGGCGCGGATCCTGAGCGTGCTGCGCGATGACGCCGCCGAACGACTTCACGTACTCGAGCGCCCTCCGCATGATCAGCGGGTCGAAGACGCAGAAGCCGTCGTCGCTGAACACGCGCACCTTGGCACGAGATGCGGCCATGGCGCCGAGCTCAGCGAGCCGTTCGCCCTTCTGCCCAACGGTGACGGCGCCGATCGGCTGAACCGTGGCGTAGCCTGCGGCCTCGCCGAGGGCGAGTTCCTGCTCGACGACGCCGGCGGAATCTGCGACGGGCGACGTGTTCGGCATGGCGAAGACGGCGGTGAAACCACCGGCTGCGGCGGCCCTGGTCCCGGTGAGGATCGTCTCGGACGCCTCATAGCCCGGCTCGCGCAGGTGCGTGTGCAGGTCGACGAGTCCAGGGAGAGCGACGAGACCGTTCGCGTCGACGACGCGGGCGCCGGTGCGGCTGAGTCCCGTGCCGATCTCGGCGATCAGGCCGTTCTCCACCACGATGTCGGCGGCCTCTGCTCCGAGAAGCTGTGCCCCGGTGATCACGAGGGTGTCCATCAGCTGTCTTCTCCTCGTTCGTCGTCTCGTTCTCCTGCCAGCAGCAGGTAGAGCACCGCCATGCGCACGGACACACCGTTGGTGACCTGTTCCAGCACCGTCGAGCGCGGCGAGTCCGCGGCTTCGGCGGAGATCTCCAGGCCGCGATTCATGGGTCCGGGGTGCATCACAATGCTATCGTCCGGAAGCGTGGCCGCACGCACGGCATCCAGCCCCCAGCGCCGGGAATACTCCCGCTCACTCGGGAAATACGCGGCGTTCATCCGTTCGAGCTGGATGCGCAGCATCATCACGGCGTCAGGGCCGTCGGCTAGAGCCTCATCGAGGTCGTAGAGCACACGCACCGGCCACTGCGAGACGTTCTGCGGAACCAGCGTCGGCGGCGAGACCAGCGTGACCTCGGCACCGAGTGTCGTGAGCAGCCAGACGTTCGAACGTGCGACCCGTGAGTGCAGCACATCGCCCACGATCACGACCCGGAGGCCGGACAGATCGCGACCACGGCTGTCAGCGCCGAACCGGCGCTTGCGAATGGTGAACGCGTCGAGCAACGCCTGGGTGGGGTGCTCGTGCGTACCGTCGCCGGCGTTGACGACCCCGGCCGTGATCCAGCCGCTGGTCGCGAGCGTGCGCGGCGCCCCTGAGGCGTGGTGACGGATGACGACGGCATCCGCACCCATCGCCTGCAGGGTCTGCGCGGTGTCCTTCAGGCTCTCGCCCTTCGACACGCTGGAGCCCTTGGCTGCGAAGTTGATGACATCCGCCGAGAGCCGCTTGGCTGCGGCTTCGAAGGAGATGCGCGTGCGGGTGGAGTCTTCGAAGAAGAGGTTCACCACTGTCTTGCCGCGCAGCGTGGGCAGCTTCTTGTGCTCGCGTGACTGCGTGTCGGACATGTCCTCGGCGATGTCGAGGATGCGAAGGGCATTCGCCCGATCGAGGGTTCGGGTGTCGAGGAGGTGTCTCATTCTCCGATCGTCACCGCCTCGGCGCCGTCGTTCTCGAACAGGCGCACGTTGACGCGCTCCTGGCGGGAGGACGGGATGTTCTTGCCGACGAAGTCGGGGCGGATCGGGAGCTCCCGATGTCCACGATCGATGAGGATCGCGAGGCGCACGGTCGAGGGGCGACCGATCGACTGGATCGCATCGAGTGCGGCGCGGATGCTGCGCCCGGAGAACAGCACGTCATCGACGAGCACGACGGTCTTGCCGTCGATGCCGCCGGCGGGGATCTCGGTGGGCTGCGGTGACCGGGTCGGATGCTTGGCGAGATCGTCGCGGAACAGGGTCACATCGAGGGAGCCGGCCTGGACCGACGTCTGGGCGATGCTGCTGATCAGTGCGCCGAGGCGGTGGGCGAGAGTGACTCCGCGGGTGGGGATGCCCAGCAGGACGAGGTTCTCAGCTCCTCGGTTGGATTCGAGGATCTCATGCGCGATACGGGTCAGAGCCCGCGAGATATCGGCTTCGTGCAGCACAGTGCGTGCGCTCATCCACCGCTCCCTTCTCCGCCTCTCTGGACGGTGTTAAAGGTTGCTTGTTGATCCAGCTTAGCGGAGTGATCCACCCGATGACGCTCAGGCGCCGAGGCGCAGCGCCTCGTCAGTGACGTCGTCGACCTTCGCCGCCCGGATCGGATGACCGGTGGTGCTCAGGCACTTCCCCGTCTTCAGGTCCCACTTCCAGTCGTGCATGCTGCAGGTCAGCACGCCGTCCTCGTCGACCTTGCCCGTCTTGGTGAGATCGGCGCGCAGATGCGGGCAGCGGCGCTGCACGACCCAGTCGCCGATCTCGGCATCCTCGGTCTGATCGGTCTGCTCGGAGTACCAGTTCTCGACGTACTCGATGCGGTCGACCGAGAGGCACTTGAGGAAGGTCGTGAGGAACTCGTTGAACTTGCCGCTTCGGCCCACGTGGAACTGCATCGAGAGGAAGATCGAGTTCGACCAGTCGATCTCGCGGTCTCGGATGTTCGTCGAGACCAGATCGGCGGGGATCGTGTACCAGTAGATGCACTCCTCCCCGGCGTACTCGCGGACCTTCGCCCGTGGGAAGTCGACCACCATGTCGAGGTCGCCGATGCGGAACCGCACGTTGCCCCCGACGCCGAGGCGGATCGTGCGCGACTTCTTCAGCAGCGGCTCCCACCATGTCTTCAGCGTCTCGAGCATCTCCGCCGGCGGGATGATCGCCGCCCGAGATGCCTCTTCATCGCGGATCTCCTGCTGGCGGCTCGTGCGCTGAGATTCGAGGTACTCCCACTTCTCGTCGAAGATGTGGGCGATCTCGGCATCCGTGTACAGCGTCTGGGTGATCGTCATGTCGGCGTGATCGAGCTCGACGACGGTGCCGGGCACGAACAGCCGGCCGTCGTACTGCGGAGCCTTCTCCCTGAGGTGCGCGAGGAACTGCTTCTGATCCGTGAAGATCGAGTCGTCGTCCTGGCCGAAGCCGTTGTACTTGAACAGCTCGTCACGCAGGAACATCGGCGGGCCGGCCATCGGGAACACGTGGGGTGCGTCGACCTTCTCGATGTAGAACATCGCCCGCTTGTTCTGCGCGTCGCGCTTGAGGCGGGCGAAGTTCTGCTTCGCGTCCTGCGGCAGGTCGTAGACCATCGGCCACCAGATCGCGCCAGAGGTCTGCGTGAAGTACGCGTCTGGCTTGCCGAAGCTCAGCAGCTTCTCGAGGTCGAGCGGATGCGAGTCGTTCTGATTGAGCACGGATGCGGTGCCGTCGTCGACGCTGAGCGAGGAATCCCCGATCGGGCCGTCGCTCGGGGCTCTCAGCGGCGTGATCATGAGCTTCAGCGCACCGCGTTCGATGACCTCACCTGCGGGCGCGTAGGTGATGTTGTCGTAGCCGAGGGCGCGGATGTCCTTCTCGAGGTCGTCGATCGGGTAGTCCGGCAGCAGCACCTCGATGTCCTTGCGGATGTAGCGCTGCAGCAGCGCCGGATCGAAGTGGTCGCGGTGTCGGTGGGAGATGTACAGGAAGTCTGCCTCCCGCCCGAGCTTCTCCCAGTCGAGCCCGCGGTTGTCGGGGAACGGGAACCAGGAGCCGAAGAACGAAGGGCCCATCACGGGGTCGCAGATGATGCTTCCGCCGACCGTTTCGATGAACATTCCGGCATGGCCGAGCCCCGTGATCCGCATTGCGCTCCTTCTGAGATTGACCTCACGATTGTACCCGGGGCCCTCTGAGCGCACGCCGAGGCCGGGCCGGGCGAGACGATCGCAGTGCTGACTTCAGTGGGCCGCGGCCGCACGCACCTGCACGATCGCCGTCTTGAACTCCGGCATCGCCGAGATGGGGTCGGTGGCGTCGTTCGTCAGCAGGTTCGCGCTGTGCGCGTCGGCGAAGTGGAATGGCAGGAATACCGTGTCAGGCCGGATCTCGACGCTCGTCGCAACCCTCGCCGTCACGGTGCCTCGGCTGTTCTCGAGCGTCGCCTGGTCTCCGTCGCGGAGCCCTCGATCAGCCGCGGTGGATGGATGCATCGTCACCTCGAGCGCACTGCGCGCGACCATCAACTCCGGCACCCGTCGCGTCTGTGCACCGGATTGGTAGTGCTCGAGCAGCCGGCCGGTGATGAGCGCGAGCTCACCTCCGGTCGCCGCGCTCTCGGGTCGCTCACTGACGGACACCGCCACGATGCGGGCTCGGCCGTCGGGATGGCGGTATCCACCCAGCAGCGGCCGTGGAGTGCCCTCGCTTCCGATCGGAAAGGGCCAGTAGGCGTCGCGGTCGTCGTCGAGCAGATCATGGCTGAGTCCGGAGTAGTCGGCGATGCCGCCGGCGGAGGCGCGGGCGAGTTCGTCGAACACGAGTGCGGGATCGACGTCGAAACGCCCAGGGGCATCCAGCCGACGCGCGAGTTCGGCGAAGATCCACAGTTCACTGCGCACGCCCGTTGGCGGGTTCGTCGCGCGTCTGCGTCGGATCACTCGCCCCTCGAGGTTCGTCATCGTGCCCTCTTCCTCGGCCCACTGCGTCACCGGGAGGACGATGTCAGCCATGGCCGCGGTCTCGGAGAGGAAGAAGTCGCAGACCACGAGAAGCTCCAGCCGTCCGAGACGTTCGCGCACGGCGCCCGCATCCGGGGCGGAGATGACCGGATTGGACCCGTGCACGAGCAGTGCTCTGATTCCGTCCGGCTCGTCGACGGAGGCGAGCAGCTGCACAGCGGGCAGACCTGGTCCGGGAAGGTCTTCGGGGTCAACGCCCCAAACTGCGGCGACGTGTGCACGCGCGACGGGATCGGTGATCTTGCGATATCCCGGCAGTTGGTCGCACTTCTGGCCGTGCTCGCGGCCGCCCTGCCCGTTGCCCTGCCCGGTGAGAGTGCCGTAGCCGCTGCCTGGCCGCGTGGGCAGTCCGAGGATCAGCGCGAGGTTGATGGCCGCGGTCGCGGTGTCGGTGCCATCGGCATGCTGCTCGATGCCACGCCCGGTCAGGATGAAGGTCTCCGCTCCGGAGGACAGTCGCCTCGCCACGTCTCGCAGCACGCGGACGGGCACGCCTGTCAACTGCTGCACACGTGCCGGCCACCAGGCGGCCACACTGCGACGCAGATCGTCGAATCCGTCGGTGTGCGCCTCGATCTCCGCGGCGTCGAACAGCCCCTCCGCGATCACGATGTGCGTGAGACCGAGCAGCAGCTCCAGGTCTGTTCCCGGCGCGGGCGCAAGGTGCATCCCCTGCCCTTCTTCGGTCAGCCGTGCCGTCGCGCTGCGGCGTGGATCGACGACGATGAGGCCACCGGCCTCACGGACGCCGGCGAGGTGCGACAGGAACGGGGGCATGGTCGCTGCGACGTTCGAGCCCAGCATCAGGACCGTCTTCGCGCCGTCCAGATCGGTCAGCGGGAACGGCAGCCCGCGGTCGATGCCGAACGCGCGATTCGCGGCTGCGGCGGCGGACGACATGCAGAAGCGCCCGTTGTAGTCGATACGCGATGTGCCGAGCGCGATACGAGCGAACTTGCCCAGCTGATAGGCCTTCTCGTTCGTGAGACCACCGCCGCCGAACACGCCGATGCTGTCCGGTCCTGACTCGTCCTGCAGCGCGCGGATGCGCTGGGCGAGAAGGTCGAGCGCCTCAGACCACTCCGACGGCACCAGCTCGCCGTGAGCGTCTCGGATGAGGGGTGTGCGGATGCGATCATCGGAGTCCAGCAGGATCGAGGATGTCCACCCTTTCTTGCACAGGCCGCCACGATTGGTCGGGAAGGACCGCCCGGTCACTGTCAGCGACGGTTCGTCGATCGCGGCGTCTGCTGTTCTCGGTGTGAGCGTCATCGCACACTGCAGTGCGCAGTACGGGCAATGCGTGTGGGTGGCCACGCTCATGCGGGTGCGGCCTGTTCCGCCGGGGCGACGTGCTCTGCAGACGCGAATCTCTCGAGAAGTTCTGCGAGACGCGGCTTGCAGCCCCCGCAGCCAGTGCCGGCGCGGATGTCGCGACCTATGCATGCCACTGTGTCGCTGCCCGCGGCGACCGCGTCCTCGACGCGCTGGACGGTGACGCCGTTGCACCAGCAGACGGTGGACGTAGGGGCGAAGGCGTCTGCGCTCGCGGCCGCACCGTCATCAGCACCGTCGAACCGCAGCAGCAGCGAGCGATCGGCGGGCAGCTCACTGCCACGGTCGTACAGCAGGGTGAGCTCGGCACTGGTGCGCGGCATCCCGACGCAGGCGAACGCTTCGAGGATCCCGTCTCTGGTCACCAGTTTGAGATAGCGACCGTGCTGCGGGTCAGCCCACTCGGCGACATGCCGATGCGGTGCGGGCTCGTCGGGCAGCGGCGATTCCCAGACATCCACATCGACGTCTCCCACCGCCGTCACATCGATCTCATCGGACTTCAGCATGACGACCGAGTCCCGTTCGGTCGGCGCTGCCGAGGGCAGAGTGACGCCGGAGGCCTCAGCCGTGAGCCGACGAGCGAGCCACTCGGCCTGCCGCCATCCTGGACCGATGAGTCCGGACGGCGCACCCGGCAGACGCGTCAGGGCATCTGTCTCGGCCGTGTGCTCCACGATGTGCGCGCAGTCGCCGATCGCGAAGACATCCGCATCGGTCCAGCAACGCAGCTGTTCGTCGACCACGATCCCCATAGCGGTGCGCAAGCCCGACATGGTCGCGAGCTCCGCTCGGGCGCCGACTCCGCATGAGAGCACCAGCAGGTCTCCTCGGACGTAGTTGCCGTCAGCCGTGACCAGCGCATCAAATGTACGCGTGCTGTCGCCGTCCGTTCGAAAGGCGACAGCTTCGGCCCGGCTGTGCGCGTACACCGTCACCCCGCTGGCGCGCAGCGCGCGCGAGAGCACGATGCCTGAGCCCCGATCGAGGCTGCGCGGCATGGGCGTCGCCCCGTGATGCACCACGCCGACCTCGGCTCCTGCCTTCGCCGCCAGCAGGGCGAACTCCAGACCGAGAACCCCGGCGCCCAGCACGATGATCCGTGCCCTCTCCTGTACAGCGGCACGAATGCGTTCGGCATCAGCGAGGTCTCGCAGCACGGTCACTCCCATCGGCAGCACAGGGTCTGCCCCGATGGCGCCTGCCCCCGCTCTGGACAGGGAGGACAGGTCGAAGGCCGGTCGATCGATCCCGGTCAGGGTTGGTACGTTCGCGCGAGCCCCTGTCGCGAGCACCAGGCGGTCGTATGGCACGCTCTCTCCGGTCGACATCTCGACCTGCTTGCTCGCCCGGTCGATGCCGATGACCCTCGTGCCGAGATGCACACGCACGCCTGCGTCGACGCTCTCCTGCGGGTCGTGCAGGGTGATGCTCGCGGCATCCGCCCGATCGACCGTCATCTCGGCCACGAGGACGCGATTGTATGGCACCTCCTTCTCGGCGCCGACGACCGTGAGGTCGATCAGCCCCGTCTTCACCGCGGGAAGCAGCTCTTCGCACAGGCGAGCGCCGACCGGCCCGAAACCGACGATCACGACTCGGAGGCGTGCGTCCTCCGACACGCTCAGATCCGCCGTCCGTCGAGGGAGGCACGAGGCACGGCGTAGAAGACGACCGTGACGAGAAGAAGCACGATATAGGCGATGCCGAACCCGACGAACGCCGCTTCGTAGCCGCCAGAGGCCGACTGCGAAGCGTTGAGCACCTGGGGCACGACGAAGCCGCCGTATGCGCCGATCCCGGAGATGAGCCCGAGTGCCGCAGCTGCACGGCGGGCCACCGCGGCAGCGTCGCCTTCGCGTCGGGCGACGGCGCTGGCGGAGAAGACGATGGGGATCATCCGGTACGTCGAGCCGTTCCCGACTCCGGTGGCGGCGAAGAGCACCAGGAAGCAGACGAGGAACAGCCAGAACTGTCCGAGCGCGAGCACTCCGAGTATGCCGAACGCGCCGACCGCCATGACTGCGAAGGCGGCGACGGTCACTCGCGCCCCACCGAACCGGTCTGCCAGGCGCCCGCCGAGCGGTCGGAAGAGAGAACCGACGAGTGCGCCCAGAAATGCCAGAGAGACGACGGCTGCGCCGATGTGCAGAGCGGAGAACTCGGGGAACTCATCCACGATCAGCTTCGGGAAGACGCTGGAAAACCCGATGAACGAGCCGAAGGTGCCGATGTACAGCAACGAGAGCAGCCACAGGTGCGGTTCGCGCAGCGCTGCTGCGGAACCGGCGAGATCGGCCTTGGCGGACGACAGATTGTCCATGTACCGCCATGCGCCCCAGGCGGCGACCAGGATGAACGGCACCCACATCCAGCCTGCCAGTGGCAGACCGAGCCCGATGCCGGCACCGACCGAGACCACGACAGGGACGAAGAACTGCGCGACCGAAGTGCCGAGATTGCCGCCCGCAGCGTTGAGGCCGAGCGCCCAGCCCTTCTCTCGCTGAGGGAAGAAATACGTGATGTTCGCCATGGAGCTGGCGAAGTTGCCCCCTCCGAAGCCGGCGAGAGCCGCGATGACCAGCATCAGCCAGAACGGCGTGTCGGGATTACCCACCGCGATCGCCAGCAGCGACGCCGGGATCAGCAGCAGAAGAGCGGAGACGATCGTCCAGTTGCGGCCGCCGAACCGCGGCACCATGAATGTGTAGGGGAAGCGCAGCGTCGCTCCGACGAGGCTCGGCACCGAGAGCAGCCAGAACGTCTCGGCGCTGGTGAACGCGAAGCCCGCCGCAGGCAGCAGCACGACCACGACGCTCCACAACTGCCAGATGATGAAGCCGAGGAACTCCGCGTAGATCGACCAGCCGAGGTTGCGCCGTGCGATCGGGCGACCCTGCGTGTTCCAGAACTCGGTGCTCTCCGGATCGAACCCGTCGAGCCAGCGTCCCGACCGTCTGGTGAGAACCGGCGTGCGCGCGGACTGGTCCTGTGATCTTGAGACGGCGGATGTGACCATGGCTGCGCTCCCTGGGACAGTCGGATCCGAGATGGCCCGGACGGTATGTCACCGACGATAGGAGCGCGGTGTTTCGGGCGACCGCGGCGCGCGTTAACGCCCGATCACTTCTGCGTCACGCGTGCGATCGTCATCGGTGAGGACCATGTCATGTGCACGAAACACAGGCGGACGTCGTGCGCTCAGCTCTCGAACAGCCCGCGGATGTCGTCGGCCGTGAGTGACTGGGCGAACATCTCCTCGTCGTCCATCACAGCCGTGAACAGGCGCGCCTTGCGCTCCTGAAGCGCCAGCACCTTCTCCTCGATCGTGCCCGATGAGATCATCCGATACACCATGACCGGCTTCTGCTGCCCGATGCGGTGCGTGCGGTCGACGGCCTGCGCCTCTGCGGCCGGATTCCACCAGGGATCGAGCAGGAAGACGTAGTCGGCCTCCGTGAGAGTGAGACCGAATCCGCCGGCCTTCAGGCTGATGAGGAACACGGGCTGCTCCCCCGCCCTGAACCCGTCGATCACCTGCGGCCGGCTCCTGGTCGAGCCGTCAAGATAGGCATAGGCGATGCCGGCCTGATCGAGACGCGCCGCCGCCTCCTGCAGGTACGACGTGAACTGGCTGAAGACGAGTGCACGATGCCCCTCGGCCTGAAGTTCCTGCAGGTGCTCGAGCAGCGCGTCGAGCTTGCGCGACCCGATCTTCGCATCCTCCGGGTCCACCAGACCCGGTGAGAGGCTCAACAGCCGCAGCATCGTGAGCGAGCGGAACACTATGAAGCGATTGCGGTCGAGGTCTTTCAACAGCCCCAGCACCTTCTGCCGCTCGCGCTGGAGCACCGTGTCGTACAGCGCGCGATGCGCTGGACTGAGCTCGACGTGCAGGTGCTGCTCCTGCTTCTCCGGAAGATCAGCGGCGACGAGCTGCTTGGTGCGGCGCAGCATGAGCGGACGGATGCGGCGTCGCAGCCGCTCCAGTCGCCGCTGCCGGTACTCGCCGCCCTCCTCGTTCTCCGGGACCTTGCCCTTCTCGATGGGCTGCACATAATCCTCGCCGAACTTCCTGGCTGACGCGAACAGGCCGGGGGCTGCGAGCTTGAGCAGCGCCCAGAGGTCGGTGAGGCTGTTCTCCATCGGCGTGCCGCTCACGGCGTAGACGACGTCGGCGTGCAGGGCGGCGACGGCACGGTGCTGTTTGGTCTTGGGATTCTTCACGAACTGCGCCTCATCGAGGATGAGCCCAGCCCACTGCGTCTCGGCGAACTCCCTCTCGTCGAGGCGCACGAGCGTGTACGAGGTGATGACGACGTCGGCGTTCTGCGCAGCATCCGCCATCGCATCGCGCTTCACGCTGCTGCTGTCGATCACGCGCACGCGCAGTCCCGGCGCGAAGCGTGCGGCCTCGCGCTGCCAGGAACCCAGCACGGACGTCGGCGCGACGACGAGGAACGGACGCTTCTCCCCCGTCTCTTTCGCGTGCAGCGCCAGTGACAGCAGCTGGATCGTCTTTCCGAGTCCCATGTCGTCGGCGAGGATGCCGCCAAGGCGATGGGCCCAGAGGAACGCCAGCCAGTCGAAACCGTCCTTCTGATAGGGCCGCAACTCCGCGCGAAGCCCCGCCGGCACGGGTGTCGTCGGAACCTCGGTCGCCTGTCGCAGGCCCTCTGCCGTGGCGCGCCAGCTCACGGCGGGCAGCGCCTCGTCCGCGAGATCTTCGAACTCCTCCCAGAGGTCGGTCTGGTAGCGGCTGATGCGCGGACCGGTCTCCCACTCCTGAAGTTCGGACGCCTCGTCGATCAGCTCACGGAGCCGATCGAGCGCGGGGTGGTTCAACGACAGGTAGCTGCCGTCGACGAGCAGCAGCTTGCGCCTGCCCTTGGTCATCGCTTTGAACAGCGGGGTGAACGGGATCGTCCGCCCATCGATCTTCACGAGGACGCCGAGATCGAACCAGTCCGCGTCGGTGCTCTCCACTGTCGACACGGTGATCTCCGGGGTGCCGGTGAGCTCCTGGTAATCCTTGCGGGTGCCGTTCTCGACGACGCTCACGCCCTGCGCCTGGAACGCGGGAACGACGTGCGCGACGAACTCCGCAGCATCGACGTCGTGGAACGTGCCCGACGCCGCGAAGATGGAGTCGGAGAGCTCGCTCCACAGCTGCTCGAGTTCTCGCTGACGCTCCCTCTCGGCACCGTCGTCGCGCACGGCATCCGACGTCGATGAAAGGGGGAAGCGCCCGAAGCCCCTGTACGTCCACTCGAACGTGTAGTCGATCGTGTCACCGGTACGGAATGTGACGACGAGCGTCGGCTGCGGCTGCGGCACGGCAGGCAGTTTCACCCGGCCGATTGTGCGGATCGGCGCACGCCGCGCCAGCGCAGGGTAGGCCTCACGGAGGAACGCTGCCTCATCCGGCTTCGAGACCGTGATTGCGCCCTGCGCCTTGAGCAGGGCATGAACGGGCTCGCTGAGCTCGACCTCAGCCAGGGTGAGGGCGATCCGGCTGCCGATCGACTCGGCCACGTAGACGCCCGAGTGGCCGATCGCGCGCACGGATGCTGTCGGAACCGCCCGCTCGTCCACGACGACCTCAGCGGCGACGCTGAGCGAACCATCGTCCAACCGGGTGAGCGCCGCCGACAGGACCGCCGCATCGCCGAGCGACACAGTCGTGCTCTTCTGGGTCGATATCAATTCGATCCCGAGAGCTCTGCCCTGACGCAGATGTCCCCACAGCAGCGAGGACTCGATCAGGTCCATGGCGAGCCAGTCGCCCGCCGTCCCGGACAGCAGGGAATCACGTGACAGGCTGAGCAGGTCGGCGAACCACCGCACACGCTCACGACCGAACACCCCGGCCGATCGGCGCACAGAGTCCCAGGACACATCGCCCTGGATCCACGCACCGGACGCGGCGCTGCGCATGAGCGGACGAATACCGAGCAGCAATTCACCCGTGCCCTTGGCGAGCTCGCGCGCAGTGACGGGGCGCACCGGCCGCGGAGACCAGTGGTGTGCTTCGCTGTGCGCACGCTGGCGCAGTTCGACCCCCAGCGCGATCGGCGTTGTGGTATCCGCGGATGCGGCGGGGACGAGGATTCGCCATGCGGGCGGGGACGGCCGGTCGGGTGCGACAGCCGCCGCCATCACGGCGTCGTCGTTGCTCACCAGGAGCGTCGCGACGACGTGCTTGCAGGCCTGCGGAACCGGACAGCTGCACGACGTCGAAGCGACCGTCGCGGTGACCCCTGCCGCGGAGAATCGGATCGCGCAGCGGTAGGTGTGCTCTGCAGAACCGGCGACAACCGACGTGAGCACGTGCTCCGCGTCATCCCACGAAGTTCGGGTGACCATGCCGGAGCGCTGATAGGAGGTGCCCCGGCGGTAGCCGCCGTCGTCGGTGAGGCGACGGATGGCAACGGGATCGACGTACGGCGCTGGCATACCGGCATCCTCTCAGCGAGCACCGACGCTGCGCTCCACGTCCGCACGCGCCTGCGCGCACGTGTGCGAGTCAGGTGGCGCGTGCCACTCTGGCGAGCACGCCGTGCACGAATGCTCCGGAGTCGTCGGTCGAGAACTCCTTGGCGAGTTCCACTGCCTCGTCGATCGCGACCGCGGTCGGCACCTCGTCGTTATGCAGGATCTCCCACACGCCGATGCGCAGCAGCGCACGGTCGACGGCGGGCATCCGCTCGATCTTCCAGTCGCGGCTGTGGGTCTCGATGTGCTCGTCGATCTCATCGCGATGATCGACGATTCCGTCCACGATCTCGCGGGCGTACAGCCAGGAAGCCTCGCGAGCGGGTTCGCTCGCGGCGCGCTTGGCCTCCGCCGCAAGAGAGACGGAAAGGTCGTCTCCACGGACATCCGAGGAGAAGAGTATGTCGAGTGCGCGCTTGCGCGCCTTCGTCCGGGCGCCCACGCCTTACTTCTCGCGACCGAGGTAGTCACCCGTGCGGGTGTCGACCTTGATCTTCGTTCCGGCCTCGATGAAGAGCGGCACCTGCATCTCGTATCCGGTCTCGACGGTCGCAGGCTTCGTTCCTGCCGAGGAACGGTCGCCCTGCAGGCCCGGCTCGGTGTAGGTCACTTCGAGGGTTACCGAGGCGGGGAGATCGATGTACAGCGGGTTTCCGTTGTTCAGCGCGATCGTGACCTGCTGGTTCTCCAGGAGGAAGTTCTTGGCGTCGCCGACGGTTGCCGCTCCGACGGTGATCTGGTCGTAGTCGGTCGTGTCCATGAACACGAATCCGTCGCCGTCCGCATACAGGTAGGTGAAGTCGCGGCGATCGACGTTCTCGATCTCGATCTTCGCGCCGGCGTTGTACGTGCGGTCCACGGTCTTACCCGAGACGACGTTCTTCAGCTTCGTGCGCACGAACGCACCGCCCTTGCCGGGCTTGACGTGCTGGAACTCGATGACGTTCCAGAGCTGTCCGTCGATGCTGAGGACGACGCCGTTCTTGATGTCTGCGGTGGATGCCATGCGCTGAAAGTTCCGTTTCCGTTGATGAAGGGCCGGTCCTCGCCGTTTCGGGTTCGACCCGTTTCGGGTTCGATGAGTGCGGCCGACAGTCGATTCTACGGGATGAGTGCGGTGAGCTGACGAACGGCAGTCGCATAGCCGCCCACGCCCTCTCCGATCACCCGCACTGCGGCGACGTCCTCCAGGTAGGAGAAGTGCCGGAACTCCTCGCGGGCGTGCACGTCCGAGACGTGCACCTCGGCGAACAGAAGCGACACTCCGGTGAGCGCGTCGCGCAGGGCGACGGAGGTGTGCGTGAGCCCACCGGGGTTGATCACGATGCCGGCGCAGTCCTCACGCGCGGCGTGGATCGCGTCGATCAGCACGCCTTCGTGGTTGCTCTGGATGCTGCGCACTTCGAAGCCGGCTTCTGCGGCGGCATCGGTCGTGATCCGTTCGACATCTGCCAGCGTCGCCGATCCGTACACCTCGGGTTCGCGTGTGCCGAGCAGGTTGAGGTTCGGTCCGTTGACGAGCAGGATGCGGCGTTGTGCAGTCACGCCTGCACCCTATCGCCGTCCGCGATCTCACGCGCCATCTCGATCTCATGACCGATCGAGATGATGAACCGCACTCCGGTGTCCACGAAACCGGCGCGTCGGTACGCGGCCTGAGCGCGGGTGTTGTCCGCATGGACATCCAGCGTGAGCCCGGCGTCTCCCAACGAGGCCGCCCACTCCGCC
Organism: Microbacterium sp. AK031; assembly: GCF_024807145.1. GTDB lineage: Bacteria > Actinomycetota > Actinomycetes > Actinomycetales > Microbacteriaceae > Microbacterium. The sequence goes on from NZ_JANUCA010000001.1 coordinate 841,485, forward strand.
GCCGCGTCGAAGAGTGCGTCGATGATTCCGCGGCCGCGGTGCTCTGGACGGATGAAGACGCCGACGACATCGCCGCGCGGAGACGTGACAGGACGCCCGTGGTGGTCGATCGAGCCTGCGAGACGTCGCAGCACCGAGACCGTGCCGATCCACTCCCCGTCGACCTCGGCGATGAACTGGGCGACGGCGTCGCCGGAGGCCGCGCCGGCAGCGCGCTGCTGCCAGAATTCGTCGTCATGCGCCGATTCCTCCTCGTAGGAGTGCAGGAACGCGATCGCGGCGGCCGGGTCGCGCACGGCATCGAGCCGCAGCGCACGCACTCGTTCCCATTCGTCCGCGCGGACGCGACGCACGTCGATGCTCACGCGCCGACCTCCTGGTAGGCGGCGAACAGCAGCGACTCGTCCGGAGCCCGAAGCACGGTGGGCTTGGCGATGTCGTCGAGCACGATGAAGCGCAGCATCCCCCCGCGACTCTTCTTGTCGCGCTGCATGGTCGCGAGCAGCTGCGGCCACGCGCCTGCCCGGTAGCTGGTCGGCAGACCGAGAGACTCGAGCACCGTGCGGTGACGGTCGGCGGCTTCGTCGGAGAGACGTCCTGCGAGGCGGGAGATCTCGGCGGCGAACAGCATCCCGACAGAGATCGCCGCGCCGTGACGCCAGCGATACCGCTCGGCGTGCTCGATCGCGTGACCGAGCGTGTGTCCGTAGTTGAGGATCTCGCGCTGACCCGCCTCACGGAAGTCCTCCGACACGATCCGTGCCTTCATGTCGATCGCGAGTTCGATCGTGCGCCGGAAGTCGTCGGTCGTCGCGTCGACGGCGCGGGTGGGGTCGGCCTCGATGATGTCGAGGATTTCCGGCGACCAGATGAATCCGGCCTTCACCACTTCTGCGTATCCCGCCGTGGCCTCGTGCGTGCTGAGGCTGCTCAGCTCGTCCAGATCGCCGATCACTGCGCGCGGCGCCCAGAACGCGCCGACGAGGTTCTTGCCCTCAGCAGTGTTGACGCCGGTCTTGCCGCCGACCGATGCATCGACGAGTCCGAGCACCGTGGTGGGGACCTGCACGATCTGTACACCGCGCAGCCAGGTGGCGGCGACGAACCCGGCGAGATCGGTCACGGATCCGCCGCCGTAGCCGACGACGGCGTCGGTGCGCGTGAAATCGGATTGGCCCATGATCTGCCAGCAGAACGCCGCGACTTCGATGCGCTTGCCCTGCTCGGCGTCAGGCACCTCGGCCAACAGCACTTCGCGGGGACCATCAGCCGTGTCGGCGAGGAGGCGGTCGCGCAGTTCCGCCGCGCGGGCGGCGAGCGTGGGAGGGTGAACCACGAGGATCTTGCGCACCGCCGGGTCAAGTGCCGCCGACACCCGGTCGAGGATGCGGCGGCCAACGGTGATGTCGTAGGACGCCTGCCCTGTCACGCTGATCGTGGTCGTGCTCATGCCTGTTCTCTCCTCCATGCTGCGATCTCATCGGCGATGCGCTGCATCGGCCGGCGCGAGGTGTCGAAAATCACATCGGCGACCTCCTCGTACCACCCGCGGCGCTGCTCGTAGATCTGATTCCAACGTTCCAGCGGATCTTCGCCCCCGGCCAGGAGTGGGCGCCCGCCGCTGCGGATGCGATCGGCGACCGCCTCCGGCGTCACAGCCAGGAAGACGACCGGATGCTGCCGCAGCAGCTCGCGCGTCTCCGCTGAGCTGACGGCACCGCCGCCGAGGGAGATCACTCCCCCTTCACTCAGCGCGGCTGCGACCGCGGCCTGCTCGAGCGCGCGGAAGTGGGATTCTCCGTGCTTCTCGAAGAGGTTCGGAATCGGACCGTGCTCGGCGGCGATGCGCTTGTCGGTGTCGATGAACCCGACGCCCAAGCGCTTGGCGACCTGTCGACCGACGCTTGTCTTGCCCGCACCCATCGGGCCGACGAGAACGACGGTCAGCTGCTCAGGCGTGCTCATCGTTGGCGATCAGCGCCGCCTCCGACGCGGGCGCGGTGCGCAGCTCGGCGGGGATCGCGTCGAGATAGCTCTGCAGATTTCGGGCCGTCTCACGGATGCTGTCGCCGCCGAACTTCTCCAGAACGGCGTTCGCGAGCTCTACCGCGACCATCGCCTCCGCGACGACGCCTGCTGCGGGAACCGCACACACGTCTGAGCGCTGGTGGTGGGCCGTCGCGGCATCGCCGGTGGCGACGTCGATCGTGCGCAGCGAGTGGGGCACTGTCGCGATCGGCTTCATCCCCGCGCGCACGCGCAGCACGGTGCCGGTGGACATGCCGCCCTCGGTGCCACCGGCGCGGTCAGAGCCGCGGGTGATACCCGCTTCGGCGGAGAAGAGCTCGTCGTGCGCGGCGGAGCCCCGTCGGCGCGTGGTCTCGAACCCGTCGCCCACCTCGACGCCCTTGATGGCCTGGATGCTCATGAGAGCCTGGGCAAGACGTGCGTCCAGCCGGCGATCCCAGTGCACGTGCGAGCCGAGCCCTGGCGGAAGCCCGTATGCGAGCACCTCGACGATTCCGCCGAGGGTGTCGCCGTCCTTGCGAGCCTGGTCGACCTCAGTGACCATTGCGGCGGAGGTGTGGGCGTCGAAGCACCGCAGCGGATCGGCGTCGAGCGCGTCGACGTCGTCAGGAGTGGGCAGCGCGCTGCCATCGGGCACGCGCACAGGGCCGATGGAAAGTGTGTGGCTGACGACGCGGATGCCGAGCTCGCCGAGGAACGACCGTGCGACGGCCCCGAGCGCGACGCGTGCCGCCGTCTCGCGCGCGCTCGCGCGCTCGAGGATCGGACGCGCCTCGTCGAAGTCGTACTTCTGCATGCCGACCAGATCGGCGTGCCCCGGTCGCGGGCGGGTCAGAGGTGCCGAACGTCCGCGCGACTTGTCGGTGATCTCGACGGGCTCGGGGTTCATCACCTCGATCCACTTCGGCCATTCGGTGTTTCCGATGCGCAGCGCGATCGGGCTGCCGAGGGAGCGGCCATGGCGGACGCCGCCCGAGATCGTGAGCTCGTCCTGCTCGAACTTCATGCGCGATCCGCGTCCATAGCCGAGCTTGCGGCGGGCGAGATCCTGCTGGATCGCCTCGGACGAGACAGGGACGCCGGACGGCAGCCCTTCCATGACGGCAATGAGTTCGGGACCGTGCGATTCGCCGGCCGTGAGCACGCGGAGCATTGCTCCAGTCTCCCACGACCGGGGACCCTGTTTTCTCCGCATGTCACGGAGGTCAGGTCAGGACGGCGATGGATCCGTCAGGGCCGTGCGCATGGCAGTGAGAACTCCGGCTTCATCGTCGAGCTCATGCAGCGGATCACCGTGCACGAACACGCGTGCCTGACGGACGGCCTGGTGCAGCAGCATCGCGAGTCCCGGGATGACGTCGTCACTCGTCCACGCTGAGGCCAGCGCGGACGGCCAGGGGGCGTAGGAGACATCGAGCAGAGTGCCGCCCCCCGTGGCGAAGGCGGCAGCGGTGTCGAGCACCGCACCGCCGGGAAGCGTTGCCACAGTGACATCGACGGCCTCGACCTGCGCGGCGAAGCCGCTCACACCGACCTCGACGCCGAGCCTCTCCCCCAGCGCGCGCAGCGTCTGCGCACGCTCCGGCCGGCGCGCGCGGACGTCGATGCGCTGCGCTCCCATCTCAGCGACAGCGACGAGAGCCGACGACGCGGTCGCACCGGCGCCGAGGATGCGCGCGTGCGACACGCTGCGGACGTCATGCTCGGCGAAGGCATCGATGATCCCGCCGACATCGGTGTTGAATCCGGCGAGCGAGGTGCCGAGCAGCAACGTGTTCACGGCACCCGTCAAGTCAGCATGAGGATCAAGGATCTCCGCTGCACGGAATGCCTGCTCCTTGAGCGGCATCGTGAGTGAGAGGCCGCGCCAGGAATCGTCCAGTCCGTGAAGCGCTGCGGAGAAGCCGTCAGCGTTCACCTGCCGGCGTCCGTACTCCCAGTCCAGACCGAGAACACGGATGGCGGCAGAATGCAGGGCTGGCGATTTGCTGTGAGCGATCGGATCGCCCCACACCGCCAGGCGACGAGCGCTCATCCCGTCAACACCCCTGGTCCGGGTTCGCGCGGCACCATTCCTGCCACGTCTCGATGGCGGCCTGGTGCTCTGCGTAAGTGGTTGAGAACACGGTCTCCCCGGTCTGCAGGTTGACCGTCACGAAGTAGAACCACGGCCCGTCGACCGGATGCATCGCGGCGTCGATCGCGGCATCGTTCGGGTTCGCGATCGGTCCGACCGGCAGCCCGGTGTGTACGTACGTGTTCCACGGGTTGTCATCGTTCTGCGCCTCGGTGGAGGTGCTCACCACACCAGCGTGGAGTTCGCCGTAGCCATACTGCGACGTCGAGTCCATCTGCAGCATCATCCCGTCGTCCAGACGATTCTGGATGACGCGGGAGACCTTGGCGAAGTCGTCCGTGCGCCCTTCTCTCTGGATGATCGATGCGATCGTCAGAATCCTCTGCTCGTCCCCGGCAGGCACGCCCGCAGACGCCAGGGATTCGCGGGTGCGGTCGACCATCCGCTGGATGATCTGAGTCGCTGTCGCCTCGGGGTCGAACGTGTACACGGCGGGGAACAGCCAGCCTTCGAGGCTCTGGGCCGTGACGCCATACGCGCTGGGGTCGGCCACCGCCGCCTGAAGATCCTCGAGGGGAACGCCCATGCTCTCACTGATGAGCGGTAGTGATGATTCGAGGGTGCCGCCCTCGGGAATGCTGACGGAGTTCTCGAGCTTGCTCGCGTCGTCCTGCAGGGCTGTGAGGGCATCCGCAGCGGTCATCTTCTGCTGCAGCTTGTACACGCCGGGATAGAAGGTCACTGCGATGTTCTCGTTCACGAGGTAGTCGTAGAAGACGTCCTCGGTCTTGGTCACGCCGGCCTCGTAGAGCGCCGTGGAGACCGGCGACCCGGTATCGCCCTCGCGGATGGTGACCAGTGCCTCACCGGTGGCGATGCCGGGTTCGTAGTCGTCCGGCTCCCCCCAGCCCATGACCTCGCTGATCCTGTCGCCATAGGCGTTCCAGACGGCGAAACCGCCGGCGACGACACCGCCGATCAGGGCGAGAACGATGACGAGCGCGACGATGCAGCCCGTGCGGCGCTTCTTCTTCCGCGGTGCGCGGCCGTCGATCTCGTCATGATCGGCTGCGAAGAGATCGTCGAGGGATGCAGGAGCGGACTCAGGCACCGGGTCGGCGGTTGGTTCGGCAGACCTCTCGCCATGTGAGGCCTCGTCTGAGGCCTCCGCGGCGTCGCGGGAATGCGCGGTCTCAGGCTGTGCGGCTTCGGACCGTGCGGTTACGGGCTGATCTGGATCGGAGTGCGCGGCTTCGCGCAGCGCGCGACGTGAACCAGGCACCGGCGGCGTCGAATCGACCGTGGGCACCTGACGCTCCGGAGCGGGAAGCTTGGAGAACAGGTCGTCGGAGAGCGAGTTCGACCCGCGCTCTGCATTCTCACGTTCGGGCATGCTCAAGTGGGCTCCTCATCGGTTGGAACCACGGAACCGGCCGGGTTGCCGGTGCTCTTCTCCGTGTCGATCGCGTGCTGCAGCAGCACGACTGCCGCGACCTGATCGACAATGCTACGAGAGTTTCGCTGAGTTCTGCCAGAAGAGCGCAGGGCAGCGTGTGCCGTGACGGTGCTGAGCCGCTCGTCCATCATGCGCACCGGCACGGCAGTGAGGCGCTGCAGCGCCGCCGCGAACTCTCTGGCATCGGCCGTCGACGGCGTGTCCGTTCCCTGCATGTTCACCGGCAGGCCGACGACGAACTCCAGAGGCTCGTACTCCGCGGCGATCTCGGCGATGCGCGCAAGAGAGTGCTCCGAGCGCGGCACCGTCTCCACCGGCACGGCGAGCATGCCGTCAGGGTCGCAGCGCGCCACGCCGACCCGTGCCTTGCCGACATCGATGCCGAGCCGCACTCCGCGGCGAAATCCGCTCACGCGCCGCGCAGCCCCTGAGTCACGGCCTCGAGTGCCGCATCCAACGCCGACGCGTCAGTGCCGCCCCCCTGTGCGACATCGTCACGGCCGCCTCCGCCGCCGCCGAGCACACCGGCGGCGCGCTTCGCGAGCGCACCGGCCTTGGCGCCTGCCGAGCGTGCGGCATCGTTGGTGGCCACGACGACGATCGGACGACCGGCGGCGATGCCGCCGAGTGCCACGACCGCGGCATCCGAGCCGAGCCGCTCACGCACGCTCAGTGCAAGAGTCCGGATGTCATCCGCCGAGGCGACATCTCCGAGAGAGACCGAGGCGACACGGTATGCGCCGACGCGTGCGGCCGCCTCTGCGATTGCGGGCACTTGGCCCTCGCGCTGCTTCGCTTCGAACTGCGCGATGCGCTTCTCGGCGGTCTTGAGGTTCGCGGCGATCTCCGCGATCCGCTCCGGCAACTGCTCGCGCGGCGTCTTGAGGGCGCTCGTGAGCTGCGAGACGATCGCACGCTCTGCGGCGAGTTCGCGGAATGCATCCTGACCGACCAGTGCCTCGATGCGGCGGTTGGAGGCGCCGATCGACGACTCACCGACGACGCTGACCAGTCCGATCTCTGCGCTCGTGTTCACGTGCGTGCCTGCACACAGCTCGCGTGACCACGGACCGCCGATGTCGACCATGCGCACGACGTCGCCGTACTTCTCACCGAACAGCGCCATGGCTCCGGCTTCCTTGGCCTCGTCGAGCGACACGATGCGGGTCGTCACCTCGAGGGCGTCGTGCACAGCACGGTTGGTGATCTCCTCGATGTCGGTACGCGCGTCGGCGGACAGCGCCTGCGACCACGAGAAGTCGAAGCGCATGTACCCCGCGCGGTTGAGCGATCCCGCCTGTGTGGCTGTCGGACCGAGCGTGTCGCGCAACGCGGCGTGCACGAGATGGGTCGCGGAGTGCGCCTGTCGTGCAGCACGGCGGTTCGCCGCATCCACGACCGTCGTCGCACGATCGTCCAGTGCGACGCTGCCACTGACGACCTGCACGGTGTGGCTGATGAGCCCGGCGACCGGCTTCTGCACGTCGAGCACGTCGAGTTCGAATCCGGCGCCCACGATCGTACCCTTATCGGCGACCTGGCCCCCGGACTCGGCATACAGAGTCGTCTCGGCGAGGATGACCTCGGCGACCTGGCCCTCACCGGCGGATGCCACCGGCTGGCCGTCGACGAGGATGCCGAGCACACGGGACTCGATGTCGAGATCGGTGTATCCCGCGAATCCGGTCTCACCGAGAGCGCGGAAATCGCGGTACACCGAGACATCGGCGAGCTGACGCTTGCGGCTCTTCGCATCAGCCTTCGCGCGTGAGCGCTGCTCCTGCATCAGGGTGTCGAACGCCGTGCGATCGACGTTGAGCCCCGCTTCCTCAGCGATCTCGAGCGTGAGATCGATCGGGAAGCCGTAGGTGTCGTGCAGCAGGAACGCCTCGGGACCCGCGAGGGTCTGCTTGCCGGACTTCTTGGTGTCGGCGAGTGCGAGGTCGAGGATCGTGGATCCCTGGGCGAGCGTGCGAAGGAACGTCTCCTCCTCCGCGACGGCCAGGCCAGAAAGGCGGGTCCAGTCGGTCTCGAGCACCGGGTAGGCGGACTTCATCGCGTCTCGTGACGTGGCGAACAGCTCGGGGAAGACCGGTGCGTCCACGCCGAGCAGACGCATCGCGCGGACGGTGCGGCGCATGAGCCTGCGAAGCACATACCCGCGGCCCTCGTTCGACGGCTTCACACCGTCGGAGAGCAGCATGAGCGAGGACCGCACGTGATCGGCGATCACGCGGAAGCGGACATCGTCCTCGTGGACGGCCCCGTAGCGATTACCGGACAGCTCGACCGCACGGTCGAGCACAGGACGGATCTGGTCCGTCTCGTACATGTTGGCCACGCCCTGCTTGAGGAAGGCGACGCGCTCCAGGCCCATGCCCGTGTCGATGTTCTTCTTCGGCAGCGGGCCGGCGATGTCGAAGTCGACCTGCGAGCGCACGTCGCTGAGCAGGTCCTGCATGAAGACGAGGTTCCACAGCTCCATGTAGCGGTTGTCGTCCGCAGCCGGACCGCCTTCGCGGCCGAACTCCGCTCCGCGATCGAAGAAGATCTCCGAATCAGGACCGCCTGGACCGGGTTGACCGGTGTGCCAGTAATTGTCGGCCCGTCCCAGTCGCTGGATGCGCTCCTCGGGAAGCCCAATCACGCGGCGCCAGATGTCAGCGGCCTCGTCGTCGGTCTCGTAGACGGTGACCCAGAAGTCCTTCTCCTTGAATCCCAGCCCGCCATCGGCCTCGCTGGTCGTCAGGAGCTCCCACGCGTACGTGATCGCCCCCTCCTTGAAGTAGTCGCCGAAGGACCAGTTGCCGAGCATCTGGAAGAACGTGCCGTGTCGCACCGTCTTGCCGACCTCTTCGATATCGCTGGTGCGAATGCACTTCTGCAGGTCGGTGGCGCGAGAGAACGGTGCCGGCACGAGCCCAGTGAGATAGGGAACGAACGGCACCATGCCGGCGATGTTGAACATCACTGTCGGATCGTCGCTCACGAGCGATGCCGAGGGCACCACCGTGTGGCCGTTCTTCTCGAAGTAGCTGAGGTAGCGCTGCGCGATGTCCGCAGTTTTCATAGGGGTACGGCTGTCCTTGAGTGAGGAGGATGAGCATCGCGACGGCCGCGATGCAGTGCGCTGAGGGTCAGTGATCAGTGGTCGAAGGAGCGGCGGGCTCGACCAGGCGAGCCTCCTGTGCGCGATAGGCGTCGCTGAGCACCGTGGTGAACCCGTTGATCCTGGCGTCGACCTCGGCGAGGATGTCGTGACCGCGAGGATCCTTGTTCATGAAGTGGGCGGCGACGAATCCGCCGATCACACCGATCAGGAACCACAGGAACGTCTTCATGTCGTCATCCTTGCCTTGGGCCGCGAGGCGCGGTCCCTCCATCGTATGCGGAAACGACAGAAGGCGTCGGGATGAACCCGACGCCTTCTGCAGAAATGGTTCGCTGGATCAGCGAGCCGCGTAGTACTCGACGACGAGCTGCACTTCACAGGTCACGGGGACCTCGGCGCGCTTCGGACGGCGAACCAGGCGAGCCTGGAGCTTGTCGAGCTCGACCTCGAGGTAGCCGGGAACGGGGGGAAGCACCTCGGCGTGACCGCCGGCTGCTGCCACCTGGAAGGGCTCGGTGCCCTCGCTCTTGGGCTTGACGTGGATGAGCTGACCCGGCTTCACACGGAACGACGGGCGATCGACGAGCTGGCCGTCGACGAGGATGTGACGGTGCACGACGAGCTGGCGAGCCTGTGCGGTGGTGCGGGCGAAGCCCGAACGCACGACGAGCGCGTCAAGACGCATCTCGAGCAGCTCGACCAGGTTCTCACCGGTCAGGCCATCGCGCTTGCGCGCCTCGTTGAACGTGTTGCGCATCTGCTTCTCGCGGATGCCGTACTGCTCGCGCAGACGCTGCTTCTCACGCAGACGGACCGCGTAGTCGCTGTCGGTCTTGCGCTTGGTGCGGCCGTGCTCGCCGGGAGCGTAGGGACGCTTCTCGAGGTAGCGGGCGGCCTTCGGGGTGAGCGCCACGCCGAGGGCGCGGGACAGGCGGACCTTGCGGCGGTCCTGGGACTTCGTGACCACGAAGTTTTCCTTCCGATGACGTGGACGTGTCTTTCACGCCTCACGGACGTATCTCCCCGTTCTGCCTTCGGGCGCACGCCGGGGCGCCGAGAAGGTGTGGTGTGAACGAGGGGATGCCCGAAAACTGTGTTTCGAGCCGGTCAAGTCTAACAGACTGGTTCTTCGAGGCGGTCCCTGAGCCTGTAGAAGGTCAGCGATCACCGAGGATGCGGCGGATGCGCTCGAGTCGGGCCGAGACGTCGCGCTCTGCTCCGAGCTGCTTGGGCTCGTAATAGCGGCGACCGACGAGTTCGTCGGGAAGATACTGCTGCGGCACGATCCCGAACTCGTTGTCGTGCGGGAAGACATAGCCCTTGCCATGGCCTAGGCGCTTCGCTCCGGCGTAGTGGGCGTCGCGCAGATGCACCGGGACCCGGCCGAAGCTCCCGGCCCGTACATCGGCGATCGCCGCGTTGATGCCGTCGTATGCCGCATTCGACTTCGCGGTGGTCGCGAGATACACGGTCGCCTCTGCGAGGGGGATACGGCCTTCCGGCATGCCGATGAACGCCACCGCATCAGCAGCGGCCGTGGCGATGACCAGCCCTTGGGGGTCGGCCAGCCCGATGTCTTCGGATGCCGAGATCACCAGACGACGCGCGATGAATCGAGGATCCTCCCCTGCTTCGATCATGCGGGCGAGATAGTGCAGCGCCGCATCGACATCCGAGCCGCGGATCGACTTGATGAACGCGCTGATCACGTCGTAGTGCTCGTCGCCCTGGCGGTCGTAGCGCAGCAGCGCACGGTCTAAGGCCTGCGCCACATCGTCTGCCGTGATCGCCGTTACCTCTGCCTCAGCATCGTCTGAGGCACCCGACATCGCGACGGCGGCTGCGGCCTCGAGGCCGGTGAGAGCGCGTCGTGCGTCTCCCGATGCCAGCCGCACCAGTGACGACCGCGCGGCCTCCTCGATCGAGACGGTGTCGTTCAGTCCGCGGGCGTCCGTAATCGCCCGATCGATCAGCAGGGCGATGTCGTCATCGGTGAGCGGTTGGAGGGTGAGCAGCAGTGACCGCGACAGCAACGGGGAGATCACTGAGAACGACGGGTTCTCGGTTGTGGCGGCGATCAGGATGACCCAGCCGTTCTCGACGCCGGGGAGCAGCGCGTCTTGCTGTGCCTTCGTGAAACGGTGGATCTCATCCAGGAACAGGATGGTCGTCTGCCCGTACAGGTCGCGCTGGGTGATCGCCTCCTGCATCACCTCGCGCACGTCTTTCACACCGGCGGTGATCGCCGAGAGCTCGACGAATCGGCGGCCGGAGGAGCGTGCGATGGCCTGTGCGAGCGTGGTCTTCCCTGTGCCAGGAGGCCCCCAGAGGATGATCGAAACCGCACCGGGAGAAGTCGCCTCGGGGTCGGCCAGCGCGACGATCGGCGATCCGGCACGCAGCAGATGCTGCTGCCCGGCGACCTCGTCCAGTGATACGGGACGCATGCGCACGGCGAGCGGCGTCTGTCCCGAGAGCAGAGGTGCGGAAGTCATCCGTCCAGGCTAATGCGAGGCACCGACAAAGCTCGCCACGATAGGCTCGCAGACGGCGCTCAGGCGAGGCGTCGAAGGAGGAGCCCATGGCCGCTCGCGGACCGAAGAACGTACAGCGCTCACGCGCCGAGGCCGAGCGCGCGCGCGTGTATGCCGCGCGAACGGCCTGGCATGACGGTCAGATCCGCCGGCGAACGCGAGACAATCTGATCGCCGGCGTCGTCGGCGGGCTCCTCGTGGTCGGTGCCATCGCCAGTCAGTCGGTGCACGCCGCCGTCAACGCCCCCGAGCCAGAGCCCACCGAAACCTCGGCACCCGGCGGTCCCCTCGAGAATCCGTTCGCAGACCTGTTCTCCGACGACGCGCCCGCCGAATAGACGCCACCTCACGCACGCGCACCCCCTGATGTGAGGGATTCGGTTCAGAGTCGTAACGATCGGTGCCTCTGCCGGTAACGCCGGTGAGCCACGCTGGGTCCAAGCCCGGCATCCGTGCTCATCCGTTACGTCCATGGAGGTTGCCCGTGTCCTACGTCAAACCCGCTGAACTCGTCACCAGAATGGTCGACGCCGGTGCATACAAGATGCAGCTGTCCACTCGCGACACGCTCATTCGCGCGTTCATGGGCGCGGCCCTGCTCACGATGGCCGCAGCATTCGCCGTCACGGTCTCGACCAACACCGGGCAGCCGTTGCTCGGTGCTCTGCTGTTCCCGGTCGGCTTCGTCATCCTCTACCTCTTCGGGTTCGACCTGCTCACCGGCGTGTTCACGCTGACTCCGCTCGCCGTGCTCGACAAGCGTCCTGGTGCGACCGTCGGGGCGATGTTCCGCAACTGGGGACTGGTGTTCCTCGGCAATTTCGGGGGCGCGTTCATGGTCGCGATCCTCATGGCGATCTACTTCACGTACGGCTTCTCGACAGCACCGAGCGCCGTCGGAGAAGCGATCAGCGAGATCGGCCACGGACGCACGGTCGGCTACGCCGATCACGGTGCCGCCGGGATGCTGACCCTCTTCATCCGCGGAGTGCTCTGCAACTGGATGGTCTCCACCGGCGTGGTGCTCTCGATGGTCGCGGACAATGTCGTGGCGAAGATCGTCGCAATGTGGCTGCCGATCATGCTGTTCTTCTACATGGGCTTCGAGCACTCGATCGTGAACATGTTCCTGTTCCCGTCCGGTCTGCTTCTCGGTGCGGACTTCACGATCATGGACTATCTCATCTGGAACGAGATCCCCACCGTTATCGGAAACCTCGTCGGCGGACTGCTCTTCGTCGGACTCCCGCTGTTCATCACCTACGGTCGCACAGCGACGCGTCGCGGTCGGGCCGCCTCACCGGCACAGAAGCGCTCAGCCACCGTGGGCGCCGCCACCGCTGACACCGCCACCGCGCACCCGGCCGCGCGGCCGATCGTGCAGCCGGTGTTCACGGCCAGCTCTTCGTCGGAACGCGAACCCGTCGGCATCGCCTGACCCTCGACCCAGAACACCCCGGTGAGACCGAAGCTCACGGGGTGTTCTGCTGCGCAAGCTTGAAGCTCAGCGAGCCGCGTGGAAGCGGTCCGCCACGACCTGTGCGATACGCGGGTCAGGAGCGAGAGGCAGACTGACGACGTCGGCTCCGGCGGCGCGGATGAGTCCTGCGAAGAACCCCGGTGCCAGCACATGACTCGCTGCGATCACTCGCACAGCGCCGTCGCGGCGCGCATCGGCCACAGCATCCACGATGCGCGGAATGGATGCGGAGGCGTAGCCGACCGTGACACGAACGGGGATGAGCGAACGCAGCCTGGTCGCGACCGCCTCGACGTCGGCCGATGCCGCGGGGTCGCTGGATCCCGCGGCTGCGAGCACCACGTGATCTCGTTGGATCCATCCATCCGGTAAGGCGGCAGACAGGCGATCGGCCAGAACCTCCGCCACGAGCGGGTGGGTCCCCAGCGGCTCTGCCTGACGAGCGTTCGCGTGCGTGCGGACCGCCCGGGAGATGTCGACGGCGGTGTGGTAGCCGACGGACAGCAGCAGCGGCACGACGATGACGTCGTCTCGTGATGCCTCCTGTGCGAGGACCGCACCGATCTGCGGCTCTTCGACGTCGACCACGGCGGGCATGACCCGGATACCGGGCAGCAGTGCGCGCACGTCATCGATCAGTCTGCGAACGGCATGCTGTCCGGCCGGGTCGTTCGTGCCGTGTGAGCAGGCGACGAGCGTGGTCATGCGATCTCCTCCACGGCGAGCCGGTAGCCCCTCTTCACGACGGTCTTGACGACGTCGACGGTGCCGAGTGCCTCACGCACGCGAGCGACCGCCATCTCCACCGCATGCGCGTTGCGTCCCGCGCGCGGGAGCGCCTCGGCGATCTCCTCTCGGGACAGCACGCGCCCGCCGGCGTCGAACAGCGCGCCCAGCAGATTCGCCCCTGCACGCGAGAGGGCGATGAACTCTCCGTCGACGACGGCGCCGCCGCTGCGCATCGACATGGCTCCCGCCGCAGTCGGAAGCGCCGGGGCGGCTCCCCCCTTGCCGAAGTAGCCGATGACGCAGCGTGCGAGCGAGCCGAGGCGGCCGCGCTCGGCGATCGTCGTACGAAGCCGATGCTCTCGCAGCGGCACAGCGGTGATCGGTCCGACGGCGGCGAGCAGCAGTCTGCCGGATTCGGCGCGTTCTCGGATGCTGTCCAGCGAGTCCAGACGGCTCGCAGCCCGCAACCACTCCGCCGCCCCAGGCGCTGAGGTGAACAGCACGGCATCCACCTCGCCGCCCGCCGCATGCGCGACAGAGCGCTCCACGAGCTGCGGGTCCGACGGAGGCCCCCACCGATAGACCGTGAGGCTCACGACGTCCGCCCCCGCATCCGCCAGCAGCTCATCCAACCCGTCGGAGCCCGCGCCATGATGCTGCACAGCGACGCGCCTGCCGGAGAGCGAGGAGGACAGCAGGTACTCCCCCACCTCGGCAGCCGTCTCGGACTCCGCGACCCAGTCCGCGACGAACCCGGCCTGCTGAATCGCGCCATGCGCCTTTGGCCCTCTGGCGATGAATTGCGTCTCGCTCAGCGCCTCTGTCAGCGCTTCCGCGAGACCGTGCTCGTGGGCGGCATCGATCCAGCCGCGGAACCCGACACCGGTCGTGACGACCACGACGTCGGGCGGGCGGACGATGAGCTCACGAGTGCGTCGGGTGAGCTCATCGTCGTCGGCGTTCGGAACGATGCTCAGCGCCGGCGCCCGGCAGACCTGCGCGCCGCGCCGCTCGAGCGCGCTCGCCAGGTCACCGGCTCGACGATCGGCGGCGACGACGATCGTGCAGCCGGCGAGAGCGGCATCCAGAAGGCTGCGCGGACTCAACTGATGGACTCCCGGGATCGCGCGTGCTCGGGCATGAGGAGGTGTGCTCCGGCGACGTCGCCGAACACGATCACCGCGGGGTTCTGCACGCCGGCGAGGGCAGCGTCCGCCACGATCTCGCCGAGAGTGCTGCGCGTCGTGCGCTGTCGGCGTGTGTGACCGCTTTCGACGATCGCGACCGGCAGGTCAGGACTGATCCCATGATCGAGCGCGGCGCGCACGACCTTCGACAGGGCAGCGACCCCCATCAGCATCGTCGTGGTCACTTCCGGGTCGGCGAGCGACCGAAGAGTCGTGGCCGACACCTCGCCCTGCCCGTTCACGACGTGCAGAGCGGATGCCGTGCCACGATGCGTCACCGGGATGCCTGCCGCCTGCGGCACCGAGATCGCGCTCGACACGCCGGGCGTGACCTCGACCGCGATCCCCGCCTGCCGGCAGGCGATGACCTCTTCGCCGCCACGACCGTACATGAACGGATCGCCGCCTTTGAGACGGACGACGCGCTTGCCCGCCGCGGCGTGCGCGATGAGCAGTGCGTTGATCTCGTGCTGCGGCACGGGATGGTGGTGCGGTCGCTTGCCGACGTCGATCACGAGTACATCGGGATCCAGTTCGGCGATCACTGCATCCGTCGGCCCGAGACGGTCGGCGATGACGACGTCGGCTTCGGCGAGCAGCCGCCGCGCGCGCACCGTCATGAGGTCGATCGGACCGGGACCGCCACCGATGAGATCGACGCGGCCGGCGCGTGTCGTGCGGTGTCGTCGAAGCGGAAGCCGCCCTGACACCAGCATCGTGTCGATGGCCCGCCGCACACCGGCAGCACGACGAGGATCGACGCCCACCTCGCTCGACACGCCGATGACCACGTCGCCCGATGACGTCTGCGCCGTCATCCTGGCGCTCGTGCGGGCACCGTCGGATGCGTTGATGCAGAACACCCTTCGTCGCTCGCACAGCTCGGCGACCTCGCGGTCCACCGAGGGATCGCCGGTCGCGCTGTGCACGAGCCATGCATCGTCGATGTCGTCTGGGACGAACCGGCGCGGAACCCATTCGATGTCACCGTCCGCGTCGGATTCCGCACTGTGCGCGGCGATCAGGGCGTGCGTCTGCCGCGCGAGCTCAGGCGCCACGATCCTGACCAGTGCGCCGTCGGCGAGGAACCGCCCGAGTCTGCGGGCGGTGACGGCGCCCCCGCCGACGAGGACCACCCGACGTCCGGTCAGCGACACCCCGAGCATCGTGGTCATCTCAGCCCACCTCCTGCAATGTCGAGCCGCTCGGCGTCCGCGTCGCCGCTCGCTGCAAATGGATGTCATCGCCCACGATGTGCACCGTCCACACGTCGAGGTGCTTGGCCGGTTTGCCCTGCGTCTCCAGGCACTGGCCGGTTCTGAGATCGAACACCTGCTTGTGCATGGGGGACGCGACGGTCGCAGCATCGCCCCTGGTGCCGACGATCCCGCGGGAGATCACATTGGCCCCGCTGTAGGGATCGAGGTTCGAGACGGCATGCACGGTGCCGTCACTCAGCAGGAACAGCGCGACCTGCTCGTCACCCAGAAGAGCGGCACGGCCGCGTTCCACCTCGAGATCGCCGATGCTGCACACGCGCACCGCGTCGCCCGCGCCGCTTTCAGCTGCGTATCCGTGCGAAGGAGTCATCGACGCACCTCCAGTGTGGTGCCGGCGATCATCACACCACCGGACTCTCGTTCCTCGGCCGTGGCCGGGCGGAGCTGGCCGCGGGTCGCGACATAGCCGAGCGAGGGGTCAGGCGTCTCCGCCGCGTTCACGAACGACTCGAAGCGCCTGAGCTTCTGCGGGTCGCGCAGCGTCGCAGCCCATTCGTCCTCGTAGTTGTCGACGTGCCTGGCCATGGCCGCGTCGAGATCGGCGCAGATGCCGAGGGAGTCGTCGAAGATCACTTCTTTGAGCCCGGTGAGTCCGCCGTCGAGCTCTTCGCACCACGGCGCAGTGCGCTGCAGGCGGTCGGCCGTGCGGATGTAGTACATGAAGAACCGGTCGATGGCCTGGATGAGCTCGTCGTCCGAGAGATCTGAAGCGAGGAGCTCGGCGTGCCGCGGCGTGAATCCGCCGTTGCCCCCGACGTACATGTTCCAGCCGGTCTCTGTGGCGATGACGCCGACATCCTTGCCGCGTGCCTCCGCGCACTCGCGTGCGCACCCTGAGACGCCGATCTTGAGCTTGTGCGGCGCCCTGAGCCCGCGATAGCGCAGCTCCAGGCGCACGGCCATTCCCACCGAGTCCTGCACGCCGTACCGGCACCAGGTGGAGCCGACGCACGACTTCACCGTTCGCAGCGATTTGCCGTACGCCTGCCCCGACTCGAATCCGGCGTCCACCAGCCGCTGCCAGATCAGGGGCAGCTGCTCCAGGCGCGCTCCGAACATGTCGATGCGCTGTCCGCCGGTGAGCTTCGTGTACAAACCGAAATCCTCGGCGACCTGCCCGATCACGACGAGGCCGGCCGGCGTCACCTCGCCACCGGGCATCCTCGGCACCACCGAGTACGTGCCATCCTTCTGCATGTTGGCCATGACGTGATCGTTCGTGTCCTGCAGCGTCGCGTTCTCGCCGTCGAGAACGTGCGCCCCCACCAGGACCGAGAGGATGCTGGCGAGTGCAGGCTTGCAGATGTCGCAGCCCCGCCCGCGCCCGAATCGCTCGATCACGGTGCTGAATGTCGTGGGCTCCGACACTCGTACGGCATCGAAGAGCTGCCGCCGCGACATGTCGAAGTGTTCGCACAGCGCATTGGACACGGTCTGGCCGAGCTTCGTGAGCTCCTGTCCGACGACCTTCTTGACCATGAGCACGCAGGAGCCACAGGTCGCGCCGGCTTTGGTGCAGGCCTTCACTGCGCCTGCGTCCGTGCATCCTTCATCGTGCACCGCCCGACGGATCCGGCCTGCGGTGACGTTCGAGCAGGAGCATACGACCGCGTCGTCAGGCAGCTCGCCTCCTGGCGCCTCCACGCCGCCTTCCGGCATCAGGTAAGCGACGGGGTCCGCCCCGAGACGGGCACCCACCAGCGGACGCAGTGAGCCGTACGCCGCCGCATCGCCGACGAGGATGCCGCCGAGAAGGGTCTGCGCGTCGTCGGAGAGCACGAGCTTCTTGTAGACGCCGGCCACAGGGTCGGTGTACACGACATCGAGGGCGTTCGGCGTGTGCCCGAACGCATCGCCGAAACTCGCGACATCGACACCGGAGAGCTTGAGCTTCGCGGATTCGTCGTAGCCGGGGAATGTCGCGTCGCCACCGAGGAGCCGGGTCGCTGCGACCTCTGCCATCGCGTACCCTGGCGCGACCAGTCCGACGCTGCGGCCATCGAAGTTCGCGACCTCTCCGATCGCGAGGATCGCCGGATCGCTGGTACGGCAGCGATCGTCGATGAGCACGCCCCCACGTGGATGCACGTCGAGCTGCGCGTTGCGGGCGAGCTCATCGCGCGGACGCACACCCACCGTGAAGATCACGATATCCGCCCGCTGGAAGCTGCCGTCCTGGAACTCCAGCGCGGTGACGGCCCCGGAATCGTCCGGGTCGAGCCTGGTCGTGCGCGACTCGGTGCGCACCGCGATACCGCGGGCCTCGATCAGGCGGCGCAGCATGCCGCCTCCCGCTAGATCGAGCTGCGCTGACATCAGACGATCGGAGGACTGCACGACGGTGCACTCCACATCCAGGCTTTGCAGCGCCCCTGCGGCCTCGAGTCCGAGCAGTCCGCCGCCGATGACCGCACCGCGCAGCGGTCGGCCGAGCTCACCGCTGCGATGCTGTACGAACCGGCGCAGCTCCTGCACATCGTCGAGAGTGCGATAGACGAAGCATCCGGGCAGCTCAGCGCCGTCGACGGCGACGCGCGCGGCATACGAGCCCGTCGCGAGGACGAGCGAGTCGTACGCGATGACCCTCCGTGCGCGCGTCAACACGGTCTTCGATCGCCGATCGATGCGGACGACGCGATCGTCGGCCAGCAGCGTGGTGCGCTCATCGTCGAAGACCGTGCGATCGAGCGTCAGCTCGCCCGGAGTCGTTCCGGAGAAGTAGCCGGTGAGTCCGACACGGTCGTATGGATGCCGACCCTCATCCCCGATCACGGTGATGAGCAGCGCTCCATCAGCTCGGTTCGACACGCTCTCGACGAAGCGGTGCGCTACCATTCCCGCTCCGACCACGACGATCCGCGTCACCGATTCGGTGTTCTCGTTCACAGCGCCTCCAGCACGTCGGGAATGCCCAGACACTATGAGCGCGGTGTTTCGCGGACCCTGCGGCTCCCGTTACGCGCGTCGAACGTTCTCCTCACAAAACGGTAACGGCGCTGTGAGATCCGAGCCCCCTCGCACAGTGCCCGGCTCGTACTAGGCTGATCAACGTCCTTTCCCCCTCCCGCGGGCTGACCGCGCAAGGAGCACATCGTGTCTGCCACCGAGCCTTCGAAGCCGACTCCCCCTGTCCCCTCACCGCCCGTCCCTGCACCCCCGCGCATCCCGATGCCGCCACGCACGCCCGCTCCCGCCGCGGCCGCTGCACCGGTGTCCCCGGTCGCTGCGGCCGATTCCGCCGATTGGGGTCGCGTCACCGAAGACGGCACCGTCGAGGTGCGTGAGGGTGAAGAGTGGCGCGTCGTCGGCCAGTACCCGGACGGCACCTCGGATGAGGCTCTCGCCTACTACGTGCGAAAGTTCGATGACCTCGCGTTCAAGGTGCACACTCTTGAGCAGCGCCACCAGGCCGGCGGTGCTTCCGCCAGCGATCTGACCACGCAGGCCAAGCATCTCGTCGAGGAGGTCACCGGCGCCGCCGCCGTGGGCGATCTCGCGTCGCTGCGCGCACGGATCGACGCACTCACCGCCGCGCTGTCAGAGGCCAGTGCGGCTGAGGCAAAGCAGGCCAAGGAGCTCGTCGACGCGGCGATCGCCGAACGGACCGTCCTCGTCGAGAGCATCGAGCGGATCGCCGCGCGCGATCTGTCGAAGGTGCAGTGGAAGCAGGTGACCGAAGAGGTCACCGCGCTCTTCGACACGTGGCAGGCGCAGCAGCAGAGCGGTCCTCGTCTGCCGAAGGGTACCTCCCAGCAGCTCTGGAAGCGATTCCGCGATGCCCGCTCGGTCGTCGACAAGAGCCGCCGCGCGTTCTACTCGGACCTCGACGAGACGCACAAGGCCGCCCGCGATCGCAAGGCGCAGTTGATCGAGCGTGCTGAGGCGCTGGCTCCCAAGGGCGTCGACGGCATCCCCGCATACCGCGCGCTGCTCGACGAATGGAAGGCCTCCGGTCGCGCTGGACGCAAGGCCGATGACGCGCTGTGGGCGCGTTTCAAGGCCGCCGGCGACGCGCTGTACGCGGCACGCGCCGAACAGTCCGCGGCGGAAGAGGCGGAGTCGGCGCCGAAGATCGAGGCGCGCGAAGCGCTGCTCGAAGAGGCCAAGGCCGTCGCAGATGAGCCGAACATCAAGCAGGCGCGCGCTCTCCTCACCCGCATCCAGCGACAGTGGGACGACGTGGGTCGCATCTTCCCGCGCGATCGCGAGCGCGCGTTGGACGACAAGCTGCGCGTGATCGAGCAGTCGCTCAAGTCCCGCGAAGAGGTGGACTGGAAGCGCAACAACCCCGAGACCAAAGCCCGTGCGAACGACATGAGCCAGCAGCTCCTCGATGCGATCGAGAAGCTCGAGAGCGAGAAGGCCGCAGCAGAGAAGGCCGGCGACAAGAAAGCGGCCAAGGAAGCGGCAGACGCTCTCGAAGCACGCCGCGCCTGGTTGAGCGCACTCGACGGCTGACCTTATCCACAGCCCGCCCCGGCGAGGAGGGCAGCGCGCCACACTGAATGTGTGGATCCGTCGCTGTTCTACCGACCCGGGGCGCTGCTGTCTCAGCAGGAGCTGGGAGCAGCGCGCCTGGACGGCCTGCTCGTCGAGGTCGGCGAAGGCTACATGCCCGCCGATCTGCCGGAGGATGCCGGTGCCAGAGCAGCGGCTGTCTCGCCGATCCTCTCCCCCGGCTACGCCGCGAGCGGTCCGACCGCAGCGTGGGTGCACGGCGTCGGAGACACGCCTCCGGCCCGACATCACACCCAGCGCGCCGTCGATCATCGTCCTCGCATTAGTCAGCGCAGCGACGTGATCGCCCACGAAGGGCGGGTACCGCCCTCCGACCTGGTCGTCATCGGAGTGATACCTGTCACCACGCCGCTGCGCACACTGACAGATCTCGTGCTCACATCCGGCCGATACCACGAGTGCGCCGTGTGGATGTCGGAGATGGCCGCAGCGTTCCCGTCGCTGGTGCCGCAGGTGCAGACGCTGCTTGCCGCACGCTCACGCATGCCGGGCAAACGGGCAGCGATGTCGGTCGTCGCAGAGCTGCTCGCCCTGCCCGCGCATGAGTGCGCTCAGGACGACGTGACGCTCAGGACGAGGTGACGCGATAGACGTCGTAGACCGCGTCGATGCGCCGTACGGCGTTGAGCACCCGGTCCAGGTGCACGGAGTCGCCCATCTCGAACACGAACCTGCTGATGGCCAGACGCTCGTCGTTCGTGTTCACGGTGGCCGAGAGGATGTTCACGTGGTGCTCGCTGAGCACGCGCGTGACGTCGGAGAGCAGGCCAGAGCGGTCCAGCGCCTCGACCTGGATCTGCACGCGGAACACGCTCTTCGTCGTCGGCGCCCATTCGACCTCGACGAAACGCTGCTCCTCGGCGCTGAGCGCCTTGACGTTCACGCAGTCCGAACGATGGACCGACACGCCGCTGCCACGCGTGACGAAGCCGACGATCGGGTCACCAGGCACCGGGGTGCAGCACTTGGCGAGCTTGACGAGGATGTCGTCGGCGCCGCGCACGAGAATGCCCGAGTCACCCGTTCGAGGCTCCCGAGAGCGCGCACGCCCTGGAATCTCGATCGCACCCGTCGTGGTGTCGTTCGCCGCGATGAGCGCGGTGACCTTCTCCAGCACCGACTGCGTGGAGACGTGGCCTTCGCCGACGGCGGCGTAGAGCGCCGAGACGTCTTCGTAGTGCAGCTGGTGGGCGACCTCTGAGAACGAGTCCTGGCTCATCAGACGCTGCAGCGGCAGGTTCTGGCGGCGCATCGCACGGGCGATGGACTCCTTGCCCTGCTCGATGGCCTCTTCGCGCCTCTCCTTCGTGAACCAGCCACGGATCTTATTGCGCGCTCGTGTGCTCTTGACGAAGCTGAGCCAGTCCTGGCTGGGACCGGCATCCGGGTTCTTCGAGGTGAACACCTCGACGACGTCGCCGCTCTTCACCGCTGTCTCGAGTGGCACCAGGCGACCGTTGACCTTCGCACCCATCGTGCGGTGGCCGATCTCAGTGTGCACGGCGTACGCGAAGTCGACCGGTGTGGCACCGGCGGGCAGGCCGATGACGCGCCCCTTCGGAGTGAAGACGTAGACCTCCTTCGCACCGATCTCGAAGCGCAGCGAGTCGAGGAATTCGCTGGGGTCAGCCGTCTCGGCCTGCCAGTCCGAGATATGCGCGAGCCAGGTCATGTCGGTGTCCGTGGGTCCGGCGACGGGCCTGCCCCCGTTCATCCGCTCCTTGTACATCCAGTGCGCGGCGACACCGAACTCCGCCTGCTGGTGCATCTCGTGCGTGCGGATCTGGATCTCGACCGTGCGGCCGCTCGGCCCGATGACAGTCGTGTGCAGCGACTGGTACAGGTTGAACTTCGGAGTGGCGATGTAGTCCTTGAACCGACCGGGAAGCGGCGTCCAGCGCGCGTGGATCGCACCCAGCACCGCGTAGCAGTCCCGCACCGAGTTCACCAGCACGCGGATGCCGATGAGATCGTAGATGTCGTCGAACTCGCGTCCGCGGATCACCATCTTCTGGTACACGGAGTACAGCTGCTTCGGGCGACCGCCGACCTTGCCGCGGATCCTCAGATCGTGCAGGTCCTCGTTGATGGACTCGATGACCTGGCCCAGATACTTCTCACGCTGCGGGGTGCGCTGCGCGATCAGACTGTTGATCTCGGCGTAGATCTTGGGGTGCAGAACCGCGAACGAGAGGTCCTCGAGCTCGGACTTGATCGCCTGGATGCCGAGACGGTTGGCGAGCGGAGCGTAGATCTCCAGCGTCTCCCTTGCCTTCCTCTCCGCCTTCTCGGGCGGGACGAAGCCCCAGGTGCGCGCATTGTGCAGACGGTCGGCGAGTTTGATGAGCAGCACGCGGATGTCCTTCGACATCGCGACGATCATCTTGCGGACGGTCTCGGCCTGCGCGCTCTCGCCGTACTTGACCTTGTCGAGCTTGGTGACGCCGTCGACGAGCATGGCGACCTCGTCGCCGAATGCCTCGGTCAGCTCTGAGAGTGCGTAGCCCGTGTCCTCCACCGTGTCGTGCAGGAGTGCCGCGGCGATGGCCCGCGGACCGAGTCCCATCTCCGCGAGGATCTGCGCAACGGCGAGCGGATGCGTGATGTACGGCTCGCCGCTCTGGCGCTTCTGTCCCTCATGCTTCTGATGCGCGACCCGGTAGGCACGTTCGATGATCGCGAGATCGCCCTTGGGATGGTTCACCCGGACCGTACGGACCAGATTGCCGAGGTCGTTTATGCGGGGGGCGCGCGAGAAGATGCGGGGCACCAGTCTTCTCAGACTGGATCCCTGCGTCGACGTGTTCGCCTCCGCCATCACTACACCTCCGGGTCAGAACATCCTACGCGCGCAGAGCAGGCGCGGCTCGCGCCCGACGGTGCTAAGCGTCGACGCGAGCGCGTTCGCGCAGTTCGAGCACGCGGCTGTCCTGGGCGATGATCTGCGGCTCCTTCTCGCGGAACAGCGAGTAGAGCGGAGCGGCCACGAACAGCGTGGAGTACGTGGCGACGAGGATGCCGACGAAGATCGACAGCGAGATGTCGGTGAGAGTCTCCGCGCCGAGCCAGAACGAGCCGATGAACAGGATCGCCCCGACAGGGAGCGCTGCGACGATCGATGTGTTGATCGACCGGATCAGCGTCTGGTTGACCGCCAGGTTCACGGATTCACCGAACGTTCGAGACGAATTCTCACCGTCCTCCGTGGTGTTCTCTCTGATCTTGTCGAACACCACCGTCGTGTCGTAGAGCGAGTACGCCAGGATCGTGAGGAACCCGATCACCGCCGCCGGTGAGATCTCGAAGCCGGCAAGCGCGTACACACCGATCGTGATGATCAGCACATCGAGCAGACCGATGATCGCCGCGGCAGACATCTTCCAGGTGCGGAAGTAGATCGCCAGGATCAGGAAGGTCAGTGCGAGGAAGATCGACAGGCCCCAGAGCGACTGCCTGGTGACGCTCTCGCCCCAGACCGGGCCGATGAAAGATGACGCGACTTCCTCGGCGGGCACGTCGTACGCCTCGGCCAATGCGCCGGCGACGCTCTGGGTCTCCTCCGGGCTCATCTGCGAAGTCTGCACGCGCACGTCAGTGCCGTTGACGATCGCCACCTTGGCGGCGGCCTCGGGAACGACGGACTTCACCGCACCCGTCGCGATCGACTGATCCGTATCGGACGGCGCGAGCACCGTGAACTGCGACCCGCCGGTGAACTCGATCGAGAACTGCACCGGACGCAGCAGCGGGACGAGAGCGGACGCGACGACAAGTGCGATCGCGATCACGAACCACAGACGTCGCCTGCCGACGAACGGGAACGAGGTCTTCCCGCTGTAGAGGTTGTTGCCGAATTCATCCATGGAGGCCATCAGCGCTCTCCCTCACTTCCGGCGTTGGTGGTTCTGTCGCCGGCCAGCGCCTCAGCGCGTTTGCGTTCGGCTATGGTCTGTCGGCGTTCGGCTTCCGCGCGCGAACGACTGTTCCTGGCCGCACGACCGGCGGTGGCCGGCGTGACCTGACGGTACTGCGTACGCGTGCGGTAGACCGCGCCGAGAGCGTCCGGATCGAGGCCCGACAGCTTGTGGCCGCCTCCGAAGAATCGGGTTCGCGCCAGCAGCTGCATCACCGGGTGCGTGAAGATCACGAAGATGAAGACGTCGATCAGGGTCGTCAGCCCCAGGGTGAAGGCGAAACCCTTCACCGTGGAGTCGGCGAGGACATAGAGCACGACGGCGGCGAGAACGTTGATCGATTTCGAGATGTAGATCGTGCGCTTGGCACGGCCCCATCCGTCCTCGACGGCACTCGTGATCGATTTCCCATCACGCAGTTCGTCTCGGATGCGCTCGAAGTACACGATGAACGAGTCGGCCGTGAAGCCGATCGACACGATGAGGCCGGCGACACCGGCGAGCGAGAGGCGGAAACCGAGACGCCAGGCGAGGATGCACACGATCACATAGGTCAGCACACCCATCACCGCGATCGACGCGATGATCACCGTACCGAGCGCACGGTAGCTCAGCAGCGAGTACACGGCGACGAGCGCAAGGCCGATGAGCCCGGCGATCAGACCGATCTGCAGCTGCTGCGTGCCGAGGGTGGCCGAGACCGTGTCTGAGCTCTCGGTCGTGAAGCTCAGCGGCAGAGCGCCGTACTTGAGCTGGTCGGCGAGGGTCTCTGCCGTCTCCTGAGTGAACGAGCCCGAGATGCTGGGCTTGCCGTTCAGGATCTGCGCGTTCATCCGCGGAGCGGAGAGCACCTTGCCATCGAGCACGAACGCGAACTGGTCACGAGGGCTGAGGCCATCGATCTGGTTCTGGTAGAGCCGCTGACTGATCTTGCCGAAGACCTCTGTGCCGGTGCCGTCGAGCACGAGGTTCACCGTCCATGCACCGGAGTCCGGTGCACGTCCGCTGGTCGCGTCGTCGATGGCGTCGCCGGAGAGCTCCATCGGGCCGAGGATGTACTTCACCGCACCCGTGTCATCACAGGTGACGAGCGGCTCATCCTCCGGGGCGTCAGCCGCCGTATTGTCGGGGTCTGCACAGTCGAAGGCGAGGAACTCCGACTGCAGCTTCTCCGTGATCCACGACATGTCGCTGCCATCGGTCGGCTCGGCCGTCGGAACGTCGTTGGCACTGGGATCGGGGGTCGGGTACGGCGTGGCGTTGCCGTCCTCGCCGACGAACTCGGTCGCGGGGTCTCCCACGTAGAGCACCGAGCGGAACTCGAGCTGTGCGCTGGCCTGGATCCGCGCACGCGTCTCCTCGTCGGCCGTACCGGGGATCTGGACGACGATATTGCGTCCGCCCTCGGTCGCGACGTCCGCTTCGGCGACACCGGCGGCATCCACGCGCTGACGGATGATCGCAGCGGCCTGGTCGAGCTGCTCCTGAGTAGGATCGGCGCCGTCCTCCGTGACGGCGCCGAGTACGATCTGCGTGCCGCCCTGGAGGTCGAGGGCGAGCTCAGGTGCCCACGAACTCTGTTTGAACACATGGACGCCGAGCGCGTTCACGCCGAACAGCGCGGCCGTCACGATGAGGAGGCTGAGAAGGACCTTCCAGGCGTGCCGGACTGGAGAAGAGGATGCCACGTACGTTCAGCTTTCTACGATGCCGGGCGGTCGAGGCCGAGGACTACTTGTCGTCGGAGTCGCGATCCAGGCGGGCCCTGGTCTCCTCTGGAGTCTCGAGCGACGACTCTGCCGGCGCCTCGAGCGGAGCCTGCGGCTCATCGACGATCTCGTCGGAGTCGACGGCGTCGGCATCCTCTGCCTCCGCGACGGCATCCTTCGGCTCGACGATGCGCAGAATCGCCTGGCTGTGCACCTCGATGACGGTGCCGGGTGCGATCTCGACGAGTGCAGGCGAGTCGAGGTCCTCGGCGTCGTACGCAACGATCGTGCCGTAGATCCCGCCCTGCATAAGCACCTTGACGCCGGGGACCGTCCTGGTCGCCTTCTCCTCTTGCTCGGCCTTCATCTGCCGCTGACGCTTGCGCGTGTTGACGAACATGAAGACGAGGAGAACTGCGAGGAGTCCGAAGAGGACGATTTCCATCAGGCGGAGCCTTTCAAAGTGCGCGCGCCATCAATGGGCACGCCGAGGGGGTTGGGTGGAAGCCTTCAGCGATTATAGGTCATCGAACAATGCGACTGACTCCGGATGCCGGAGCCCGAGGTGCTCGTAGGCCTCTGGCATCGCCACACGGCCCCGCGGCGTGCGTCCGAGGAACCCGATTCGCACGAGGAACGGCTCGACGACGCTCTCGACCGTCTCCGCCTCTTCGCCGACCGCTACAGCCAGTGTGCTGAGGCCGACCGGACCGCCCCTGAACCGACGGACGAGGGTATCGAGCACCGCACGATCGAGGCGGTCCAGCCCGATCGGATCGACGTCGTAGAGCTCGAGGGCGGCCCGGACCTCGGCGATCGAGGCCGATCCGTGCTCACCGTGGACGAGTGCGTAATCGCGTACCCGCCGCAGCAGCCGATTGGCGATACGGGGTGTCCCCCGCGACCTCTTGGCGATCTCCGCACGCGCATCGCCCGGCATCGACACTCCCAGCACACTGGAGGATCGCAGGATGACCTTCTCGAGGTCGCTGTCGTCGTAGAACTCGAGATGCCCCGTGAAGCCGAACCGGTCACGCAGCGGATTGGGAAGCAGCCCGGAGCGCGTCGTTGCGCCCACGAGCGTGAAGGGCGCCAGATCGAGCGGGATACTGGTGGCACCGGCGCCCTTGCCGACCATGATATCGATGCGGAAGTCCTCCATCGCGAGGTAGAGCATCTCTTCCGCTGAACGCGCCATGCGATGGATCTCGTCGATGAACAGCACCTCGCCGGGCACCAGGCTGGAGAGCAGCGCGGCGAGATCGCCCGCGTGCTGGATCGCCGGGCCGCTGGAGAGGCGGAGTGGCCGTTCGCTCTCATGTGCGACGATCATCGCGAGCGTCGTCTTGCCGAGCCCTGGGGGGCCTGCGAGGAGGATATGGTCGGGCGAGCGGTTCTGGATCCGTGCGGCTTCGAGCAGCAGCTGCAGCTGACCGCGAACCTTCGGCTGTCCGACGAACTCACCGAGGCTGCCCGGCCGCAATGCGCCTTCGATCGCGAGCTCCACCTCGTCGATGGGCTCGGCGTTCCTGCCCTCGAACGCGCCTTCGTCAACCACGCGGCGCTCCAGCGTTGGCGGGGCCCAGCGCGGCGAGAGCCTGACGTAGCAGCGCCGACACGGATTGCCTGTCGGCGTCGCTCGCCGCGTCCGCGGTCTCCGTTGCGGCTTCGTTCGCGACCTTCTCGGACCAACCGAGACCGACAAGGGCTGCGGTCAGCTGTGCGATGACATCGGTGCCGGTACCCGAGCGCGCATCGGCAGCACGCGGCAATGGCGCCTTGAGCTTGCCCGCGAGCTGCACGACGATGAGCTTCGCGGTCTTCGGTCCGATTCCGGACACCCGGCGAAACGGCGCGTCGTCGTCATCGGCGACGGCTGCGGCGATCTGGTCGACCGTGAGGTGCCCGAGCACACCGAGTGCAGACTTCGGACCGACGCCCGTGACGCTCAGCAGATGCCCGAACACCTCCAGCTCGACGGGTTCGGCGAACCCGAAGAGGGTGAGGGCGTCTTCACGCACGATCAGGCTGGTGTGCAGGCGCAACTGCTCACCGACGCGAGACGTGTGCGCCACGTCTCCGGGGACGAAGACGAAGAATCCCACGCCGCCGACCTCGATCATGACATGGTCGACGCCTGTGGAGAGCACGGTCCCGTGCAGCGAGGAGATCATCCTCCCAGCCTACGAGCCTGATCGTATGTATGTTCGAGCGACACGCTCAGCATCCGCCCACGCACGCTGGGCAGGGGTCAGAGATTCGGAGGCGCTCGGGGACGCACCGTCTCGTCGCCAGGCGTGACAGAGTGCGATCGCGAGAGCATCGGCGGCGTCAGCGGGCTGCGGCGGCGCATCGAGCCGGAGAATGCGGGCGATCATGGCCTGCACCTGCTTCTTGTCTGCAGAGCCATAGCCCGTGACCGCGG
Organism: Microbacterium sp. AK031; assembly: GCF_024807145.1. Lineage (GTDB taxonomy): Bacteria > Actinomycetota > Actinomycetes > Actinomycetales > Microbacteriaceae > Microbacterium. The sequence goes on from NZ_JANUCA010000001.1 coordinate 869,934, forward strand.
CCTTGACTTCGCTCGGCGTGTGAGTCGCCGCGGGCAGACCCGCCTCAGCGGCAAGCAACAGCGCCACGCCGCTCGCCTGCGCCGTACCCATCACAGTGTGACTGTTGTGCTGTGCGAAGACTCGCTCGACGGCCACTGCATCCGGGCGATGTTGTTCGAGCACGGTACGGATGCCGGCTGCGACTGCAGCGAGGCGATCGCCGATCGGCATATCCGGCGGCGTGCGGATGACGCCGACGTGCACGAGGCTGCCGCGGCGCGAGCGATCGACGTCGACGATGCCGACACCGCACCGGGTGAGACCGGGGTCGATGCCGAGTACGCGCAGAGAAGAAGCCGCCACTCCCCCAGGTTATGCGCCAGGAGGGCGACTGCGTCGAGGGCGCGCCTCAGTCGTCGCTCTCGAGTTCGGCCTGCACCTCTGGGCTGAGGTCGAAGTTGCTGTAGACGTTCTGCACGTCCTCGCTGTCTTCGAGGGCGTCGATCAGGCGGAAGATCTTGCGCGCGGTGTCGGCATCGATCTCCACCTTGAGGTTCGGCACGAACTCGACGTCAGCCGACTCGTAGTCGATGCCCGCATCCTGGAGCGCGGTGCGCACTGCCACCAGGTCCGAGGCATCGGTGATGACCTCGAAGCCCTCAGCGTGCGGTTCGATCTCCTCGGCGCCGGCCTCCAGCGCCGCCATCATGACGTCGTCCTCGGTGGTGCCTTCTGAGCCGACGACGATGACGCCCTTGCGGGTGAAGTTGTAGGCGACACTGCCCGGATCGGCCAAGTTGCCGCCGTTGCGGCTGAGAGTCGTGCGCACCTCGGCTGCGGCACGGTTCTTGTTGTCCGTGAGGCACTCGATCATGAGCGCGACGCCGTTGGCGCCGTAGCCCTCGTACATGATCGAGGTGTATTCGACGCTTTCGCCGCCGATGCCGGCGCCGCGCTTGACCGCACGGTCGATGTTGTCCTTCGGGACCGACATCTTCTTCGCCTTGAACACGGCGTCGAACAGGGTCGGGTTCCCCGCCATATCGGCACCGCCGAGCTTCGCGGCGACCTCGATGTTCTTGATGAGCTTGGCCCACGACTTCGCGCGCCTGGAGTCGATGACCGCCTTCTTGTGCTTGGTCGTCGCCCACTTGGAATGCCCGGACATATGTCTCCGCTCGTCGTATCCGCCCTGCTGACATCGCAGCGCGTCGTCCATTCTAACGAACGAGACCCGGCGGCATCGCGTGGAACATCTTGTTCGCGCATCGACGTGGTGCGAGACTTGCGCGCATGAACGCTCGTGAGCGTGCTCTCGACGCCGCGCATCGGCGCGCGACCGAGTTCCTGCTGACCGTTGACGAACGACCGGTGTGGCCACGCGCCGATCTGGATCAGATGCTGGCGGTCTTCGGCGGGCCGCTGCCTGAGAACGGCACCGACCCTGCGGCGGTCGTCGAGGAGATGGCCCAGCGCGCCGATCCCGGGCTCGTCGCCATCCCCGGTGGGCGTTTCTTCGGGTTCGTGATCGGTGGGACGCATCCCGCCGCGCTCGCGGCGGATTGGCTCGTCTCCGCGTGGGATCAGAACTCAGGTTCGTCGATGCTGACCCCCGCGACGGTGGCGATGGAGCGTGTCGCCGGGGAATGGATGCTGGACCTGTTCGGACTCCACCCGTCGGCCAGCGTCGGTTTCGTCACCGGTGGCCAGCTCGCGAACTTCGCGTGTCTCGCGAGCGCACGCACTGCCGTGCTGGCCCGTGCCGGATGGGACCTCGCCGAGAATGGGCTGCGCTCCGCCCCGCGGATGCGCTTCGTCGTCGGCGCCGATCGTCACGGCTCCATCGACCGTGCCGCGCGTTTCCTCGGAATCGGTCGTTCGGACTTCCTGATCATCGAATCCGATGATCAGGGCCGGATGCGCGCTGACGCGCTGGAGCGTGCATTGGTCGGAGGCGAGGGGCCGCTGATCGTATGCCTCCAGGCCGGTGAGGTGCACACCGGCGCCTTCGACGATTTCACGGAGCTGATCCCGATCGCGCAGCACCATGGGGCGTGGATTCACGTCGACGGAGCGTTCGGGTTGTGGGCCGCCGCATCTCCGGGACTGCGTCCCCTGACGAAAGGCATGGAGCTCGCGGATTCATGGGCGACGGATGCGCACAAGACGCTCAATGTGCCTTACGACTGCGGAATGGCCATCGTGCGTGAACCTGCGGATTCGATCGCGGCGTTCCGCACGGGCGGGGACTATCTGATCTATTCCGGCCTCGATCCGTGGGATGTCACTCCGGAGCTCTCTCGCCGCGCGCGCGGGGTGCCGGCGTGGGCGGCCATGCGCAGCCTCGGACGCAGCGGCATCGCGGCGCTCGTCGACGGCCTGCACGCCAACGCCGTGGCGATGGCGGCGGGTCTGTCTGCGATCGGCTCGATCGAGATTCTCAACGACGTCGACTACACGCAGGTCATGTTCCGCCTCGGCTCCGACGACGCCACGCGCGCGCTGGGCGAAGCGATCCTCGTTGACGGAACCGCGGCCGTGACCGGCGCGGAGTGGAGGGGACGCGCCACGCTGCGCTGCTCGATGTCATCCTGGGCGACAGACGGCGACGACATCGATCGCACGGTGGCCGCGATCCGCAGGCTCGTCGAGGGGTGAGTGACTGCGGCCGCGATCAGACCCGCGCGGCGACTCTGTCGAGAAATCGCCGGTGGAATCGCGTCTCCCCGGTGATCTCAGGGTGGAAGCTGATACCCAGGAGCCCGCCCTGCTCCACTGCGACGACACGGCCGTCGTTCAGGCTCGCCAGAGCGGTGGCGCCCACACCGACGTGCTCGATGACGGGTCCGCGGATGAAGGCTGCGCGCACGTTCGGGGTACCCAGTGCCGACACATCGAGCTCGGCTTCGAACGATTCGACCTGGCGTCCGAATGCATTGCGACGGACGATCACGTCCAGCCCGCCGAACGACTGCTGTCCGTCGATCGCGTCCACCACGGTGTCCGCCAGCATGATGAGACCGGCGCACGTGCCGAGCACCGGCATCCCCTCTCGGATCGCGTCGCGGATCGGATGCTGCAGCCCGAACAGGCGCGACAGTTTGTCGATCACGGTCGACTCTCCGCCAGGGATCACGAGTCCGGAGACCTGCGCGAGCTCTTCGGGGCGACGCACCCGGACGACGTCCGCCCCGAGATCGTGCAGAACCCGCTCGTGTTCGCGGACGTCGCCCTGCAGCGCCAGGACGCCGACGGTGGTGTTACCAGCCACGCTCAGCGAGGCGGTGCGGTGCGGGCAGGTCGGAGACGTTGATGCCGACCATGGCCTCGCCCAGTCCGCGGGAGACCTCGGCGACGACCTTGGCATCGTCGTAGAAGGTTGTGGCCTTCACGATCGCGGCCGCGCGCTCTGCGGGGTTTCCCGACTTGAAGATGCCGGAGCCGACGAAGACGCCGTCCGCACCCAGCTGCATCATCATCGCGGCATCCGCCGGAGTGGCGACACCCCCGGCGACGAACAGCACGACGGGCAGCTTTCCGGTCTCGGCGATCTCGGCGACGAGCTCGTACGGGGCCTGCAGCTCCTTCGCCGCGACGAACAGCTCGTCTTTCGGCAGAGCAGTGAGCGCGGCGATCTCTCCACGGATCTTGCGGATGTGCTTCATCGCCTCTGAGATGTCTCCGGTGCCCGCTTCGCCCTTGGAGCGGATCATCGCCGCACCCTCGTTGATGCGCCGGAGTGCCTCGCCGAGATTCGTGGCTCCGCAGACGAACGGCACAGTGAAGCCGAACTTGTCGATGTGGTTCACATAGTCGGCGGGTGAGAGCACCTCGGACTCGTCGATGTAGTCGACGCCGAGCTCCTGCAGCACCTGCGCCTCGACGAAGTGTCCGATGCGCGCCTTCGCCATGACCGGGATCGAGACGGTGTCGATGATGCTGTCGATCATGTCAGGGTCGCTCATCCGCGAGACGCCGCCCTGCGCCCGGATGTCTGCGGGAACACGCTCCAGCGCCATGACCGCGACTGCGCCGGCGTCCTCTGCGATCTTGGCCTGCTCTGCCGTGACGACGTCCATGATGACGCCGCCCTTGAGCATCTCGGCGAGACCGCGCTTGACGCGGGACGATCCTGTGGTGGCATTCTGGTCTGCAGCCATGAGCTGTTTCCTTCCGGGTATCCAAACGTGCACTTTGATCTATGCCAAAAGATACCACTGTCGGTGCGCCCCGTAGACTCGCATGTCGAGGGGTGACATGAACGACGAGATCACGGGGACCACAGCAGCCGACATCGCGACGAGCGTGCGTGAGCTGCGCGACCGCGGCGTGCTGCGTCCCGGAGCGGCGCTCCCCCCGGTGCGTGAGCTCGCGGCGCGTCTCGGGGTGAACCGCAACACCACCGTCGCGGCCTATCGGCAGCTCGCGCAGGCCGGACTCGTCGTCAGCCGTGGGCGCGCAGGCACCATGCTCGTCGAGCACGATGTCGTCGCCCAGGAGGGCTACGCCGCCGACACCGTGCTGCGCGACGTCGGCACCGGCAACCCCGACCCGCGCCTGATCCCCGATCCCACGCCCGTGCTGGCGACCGTGGCCGGGCGTCCGGTGCTCTATGGCGAACCCGTGATCGACACCGGCCTGGAGGCGTGGGCTCGCGAGTGGATCTCCCCTGATCTCCCTGCGGCGGATTTCCACATCACCGTCACCAGCGGAGCGGTGGATGCTGTCGAACGGCTGCTCGCACAGGCGCTTATGCGCGACGACGCGGTGGCGCTGGAGGATCCGTGCTTCCTCGCCAGCATCCACACGGTCCGTCTCGGTGGGTACCGAGCGGTGCCGGTGCCGGTCGACGACGAGGGGATGACCGTCGAGGGACTGCGTTCGGCGCTCGACGCAGGAGTCAGGGCGATCATCTGCACCCCGCGCGCGCAGAATCCGACCGGGGTCAGTCTCTCCCCCGCGCGTGCCGTCGCGCTGCGGGCGCTGTTGGCGGAGCATCCCTACGTTCTGCTCATCGAAGACGACCACTTCTCGATGCTCTCGTCCCGAGGGTACGAGAGCCTGATCGGCCCCGATCACAAGCGTTTCGCGTTGTTGCGGTCGGTTTCGAAGTTCCTCGGTCCTGATATGTGTCTCGCGGTCGCCGCGACCGATCCGGAGACGGCGGAGCGGCTCGCGATGCGCCTGAGTCCTGGCACGACATGGGTGAGTCACCTGCTGCAGCGTCTGACGCTGGGGCTGCTCGAAGACGATGGTGTGCGCGTGGCGATCCGCTCCGCCGGCACGCACTACGCCGAGCGCAACGAGGCGTTCGCGGAGCAGCTGCGCGCGCACGGGATCGAGACGCGTTACGTGGACGGCATGAATCTCTGGGTCGAGCTGCCGATTCCTGCGCGGACGGTGTCGGAGCGGCTTATGCGTCGCGGCTGGCTGGTGCGCACCGGCGACGGGTTCTCTCTCACGAACGCGGAGACCCCGTCACGTCATCTCCGTCTCACTGTGCACGATCTGACAGCAGACGAGGCCGAGCAGCTGGTGACCGACATCGCGGGCGCGGTACGCTGACGTGCGCGTGGTGACACTCAGCAGTGAGAGGATCGAAGGATGAAGATCCTCTCGATCCAGTCAGCTGTCGCCTACGGCCACGTAGGAAACTCCGCCGCGGTGTTCCCGCTTCAGCGGATCGGCGTCGACGTGCTTCCCGTGTACACGGTCAACTTCTCGAACCACACCGGCTACGGCGCCTGGCGAGGGCCATTGATCGATCCGAGCGATGTCGCCGACGTCATCACCGGCATCGAGGAGCGGGGCGCCTTCCCTGACGTCGACGCGATCCTGTCCGGCTATCAGGGCGGCGCGGGCATCGGAGACGTCATAATCGATGCGGTCGCGCGCGTGAAGGCCGCCAATCCGAAAGCGCTCTACGCGTGCGATCCGGTGATGGGCAATGCGAAGTCCGGATGCTTTGTCGCGCCGGCGATCCCCGAGCTTCTGCGGGAGCGCGTCGTGCCGGTCGCCGACATCATCACCCCGAACCAGTTCGAGCTTGGCTTCCTCACCGGCACTGACCCCGACACGTTGGATTCGACGCTCGCGTCGGTGGACGCTGCTCGTGCGATGGGCCCGTCGACAGTGCTCGTCACGAGCGTCGAGCGGCCCGACCGGGAAGAGGGCACGATCGAGATGCTCGCAGTGGACGACGCCGGAGCGTGGATCGTGCAGACGCCGTTCCTGCCGATGAAGGCCAACGGTTCAGGTGACGTGACGGCAGCGCTGTTCACGGCGCACTACGTCGATACCGGCAGCGCGAAGACCGCTCTCGAGCGCACGGCGTCGAGCGTGTTCGACCTGCTGCAGCTCACGCTGGACTCAGGTGAGCGCGAACTGCGGCTCATCGAGGCGCAGGAATCGTACGCGCACCCGAAGCTGCAGTTCGCCGCCCGCCAGGTGCGCTGACTGGTCTGTCGGTCAGGCCTGCGGCCAGGCATGCGCCACGGCCTCACGAACCTGCCCGAGCAGCTGCGGCAGCGCCTTGGTCTTTGCGATGATCGGGAAGAAGTTCGCGTCCGATTCCCAGCGCGGCACGATGTGCTGGTGCAGGTGCCCGTCGACGCCCGCTCCCGCGACCGCGCCCTGATTCATTCCCAGGTTGAAGCCGTCGCAGTTCGACACGTCGCGAAGCACGCGCATGCCGGTCTGCGTCAGTGCGCCGATTTCGGCGACCTCCTCGGCCGTCGCCTGGTCGTACGTCGCGATGTGGCGGTACGGACACACCAGGAGGTGTCCTGAGTTGTACGGGAACAGGTTCAGCAGCACGTAGGCGGTCTCACCGCGGGCGACGATCAGCCGTTCGGCATCGGGATGCTTGGGGGCCTCGCAGAACGGGCACTCGTCGCGCAGCGGCTGTGGCCCCGCCTGGATGTACGCCATCCGATGCGGGGTCCACAGTCGCTGGAACTGGTCGGGGATGCCGGCCAGGTGCGCAGCATCCTCCGCGCCGACGCCAGACGTCTCGGTCGCCGACGAGGCGTCAGTGATCGAAGGCTCCGGCATCGAGGTCACGCCAGATCCTCCACTGTGTGGACGAGGGCATGGGTGTCGATCGCCGCGCGGATGCGGGCGACGGCGTCCGCGATCGCGACGCCGTTCTCCTGCGTCCCGTCTCGGAAGCGGAACGAGACGGTGCCGGCATCCCGGTCCTTCTCCCCTGCAATGAGGATGAGCGGCACCTTGCCCGTGGTGTGGGTGCGGATCTTCTTCTGCATCCGGTCATCCGACACATCGAGGTCGGCGCGCACACCGCTGTCACGCAGCGTCGTGATGACCTCTCCGAGGTAATCGGCGAAGTCTTCGGCCACTGGGATCCCCACGACCTGCACCGGCGAGAGCCACACCGGGAAATCACCGGCGTAGTGCTCGAGCAGAATCGCGAAGAACCGCTCGATCGAACCGAACAGCGCACGGTGGATCATGATCGGCCGCTTCTTCTGGCCGTCCTTGTCCATGAACTCGAGGTCGAATCGCTCGGGCAGATTCGGGTCGACCTGCACGGTCGAGAGCTGCCAGGTGCGCCCGATCGCGTCGCGCGTCTTCAGGTCGATCTTGGGGCCGTAGAAGGCGGCCTCGCCCGGTACCTCGGTGAGCTTGAGTCCTGAGGCCACGGCAACTCGCCGCAGCGCATCGGTCGAGGACTCCCAGAACTCCTCCGAGCCGATCCACTTGGACTTCTCGTCGTCCTTCATCGACAGCTCGAGCTCGAACTCGGTGAGCCCGAAGTCGCGGAGCATCGACAGGATGAACTCGAGGACCTTCGAGACCTCTTCTTCCAACTGGTCGGGGGTGACGAAGAGGTGCGAATCGTCCTGTGTGAAGCCCCGCACGCGGGTGAGGCCGTGCAGGGCTCCGGAGAGCTCGTTGCGGTACACGGTGCCGTTCTCGGCGAACCGTAGGGGCAGGTCCCGGTAGCTGCGCGCACGCTCCTTGTAGATCAGGATGTGCATCGGGCAGTTCATGGGCTTCAGGTAGTAGTCCTGGCCCTGCTTGGTAATCTCGCCGTTCTCGTCGCGCTCCTCATCCATCACGATCGGAGGGAACATGCCCTCCTTGTAGGTGACGAGGTGGTTCGAGGTGAGGAAGAGATCTTCCTTCGAGATGTGCGGCGTGTAGACGTAGGTGTAGCCGCCCTCGATGTGGCGCTTGCGCGCGTGCTGCTCCATCTCGCCGCGGATCATGCCACCGCGGGGGTGCCAGACCGACAGGCCGGAACCGATCTCCTCGGGGAACGAGAAGAGGTCGAGCTCCTTGCCGAGGCGGCGGTGATCGCGCTTGGCTGCCTCTTCGAGACGGTGCTGGTAGGCGCGCAGCTCGTCCTTGGTCGGCCATGCGGTGCCGTAGATGCGCTGCAGCTGCGGATTCTTCTCACTGCCACGCCAGTAGGCTGCGGCGATGCGGGTGAGATCCCAGCCGTTGCCGATCATGCGGGTGCTGGGCAGGTGAGGGCCGCGGCAAAGGTCCTTCCAGACGACCTCGCCGTCCTTCGTGGTGTTGTCGTAGATCGTCAGCTCGCCGGCGCCGACCTCGACGGATGCGCCTTCGGCGGCTTCCTTGCTGCCGCCCTTGAGGCCGATGAGCTCGAGCTTGAACGGCTCGTTCGCGAGCTCGACCCGTGCCTCGTCATCCGTCACCACACGACGGACGAAGCGCTGTCCCTCGCGGACGATGCGCTGCATCTCCTTCGAGATCGCCTTGATGTCCTCGGGGGTGAAGGGCGTCTCGACGCCGAAGTCGTAATAGAAGCCGTCGGTGATCGGCGGGCCGATACCGAGGGTCGCCTGCGGGTTGATGCGCTGCACCGCCTGAGCGAGCACATGCGCCGTCGAATGCCGCAGAATCGCGAGCCCGTCTTCGCTGTCGATCGTGACGGGCTCGACCTCGTCGGTCGTCGTCACCGTGGTCGCGAGATCCTTCAGCTCGCCGTTGACGCGCATCGCGACGACGGATCGGTCAGAGAACAAGGCGAAGCCGTCTGTCGGCTGGGCGTTTTCAGGCACTGAATCACTCCATTTGGGTCGCCTCCAGGCTACTCGCCTCGCGGCATCGTCTGCGCGCGTGGCGCCCGATGGGACTCGGCCGTGACCCGTCAAAGAAAAGTGCTCCCGTGGAGTGGAAGTCCACGGGAGCGGCGATCACGTTCGTCTAGAAGGGACGACGCGTGAACTCATCAATTCTCTCACAGGGCGAGCGGTGCGGATGCCGCGCAGCGCACTCTTGGAGCGCACTCCCCGGGAAACGAGAAAACCCCCGGAAATCCGGGGGTTTCAGTGTGCGCGATACTGGGATCGAACCAGTGACCTCTTCCGTGTCAGGGAAGCGCGCTACCGCTGCGCCAATCGCGCCTGTTCAGGCTATTAAGTTGAAGCGACGAGGTGGCGACGGGATTCGAACCCGTGTAAACGGCTTTGCAGGCCGGTGCCTAGCCGCTCGGCCACGCCACCGTGTGGATTGACCCCACGTGCCGTGAGCCTCTCAGAAAGAGACTCCTGCACTCGAGCGGATGACGAGATTCGAACTCGCGACCCTCACCTTGGCAAGGTGATGCGCTACCACTGCGCTACATCCGCGTTGTGTTCCGGCTGACCGGGCACTTGTAAAACATTAGCCGATCATTTCGTTCCCGCAAAACCGAAACCCGATCTCGCGCGTGTCACACGGTTTGGTCGTGAGCGTGCCGAACGTTCAGGTAATATCGTTTCTCGACCCCCTGGGTCATGGGCGATTGGCGCAGTTGGTAGCGCGCTTCCTTCACACGGAAGAGGTCATCGGTTCGAGTCCGGTATCGCCCACCAGAAACAACCGCAGTCGATGACGCGGGGTTCATCTCGGCATCTGGTCGAGGACGAGTTCTCCACGAGCGTTGAGGTGTTCCATCATCCGCTCGAGTCTCTTCGGATCGATCTGGGCCATCTTCGGGTCGTCGAACTCCATGACGAGAGGGATGCTCGGGTGCATCCAGATGGTGAGGCGGCCGGCGGCACTCCTCTGATCTGGCAGCCACGTCATCATGAAGCTCTCATGGCGACGGAGCTTTGTGCCGATCACGACCTTCAGATGCGCCAAGGTTTCATCCGCGACGTTGATCGCGGGGCGAGAGCTGTTGTACTCGAGTGTTCCCATGCATTGGAGAATACTCGCCGTTGAGCGACGAAAGTTCCCGAGGTGGAGTTCTAGTAGTCGTACGTCTCGACGTACGGGAATCCTTGATCTCCATTGTCGCTCTGGTCGATTTCAACGGTCGCTTCGGATAACACCACGCGAGTGTGGGGCGTCACCAACGTGCTGACCTTCTCGTTGCCGACGACCGTGAACTCGACGAATGCGCCCCCCGACCGCATGGCAGTTTCGAAGCTCCGTTTCAGTTCATCCAGGTCCTGGTCTTGGGCTAGCAGGTACGGAGCATCGTCGATCTTCGCGCTTGCCCGCACCATCGTCCGTACCGAAGTCATGCCCTGCACCTTATGACCCTTGAGGCTCCTGGAGCATGGGGTTGCGCGAACAGCAAGCTGGCGCTACTCGCTACGACGCGTTCTCGCAGCGATGACCATGGTCGTCGCCGCATCGCGGACCTAAACTCGCCGCATGGGCATCTTGACCTTCGGCCTCAACGTCACCCTCGACGGGTGCGTCGACCATCAGGTGGGGATCGCCGATGACGAGACTCACGCCTTCTTCACCCGCCTCATGGACGAGGCCGGGGCGATGCTGTGGGGCCGCGTCACCTACGAGATGATGGAGAGCTCCTGGCCGGCCGTCGCTCGCGGTGACGAGGACGCGCCGCCGGCGCTACGCGAGTGGGCCGTCAAGCTGGACGCCAAGCCGAAATACGTGGTGTCGTCCACCCGAACCGACTTCCCGTGGTCCAACAGCCACCAGATCGCCGGCGACCTGCGAATAGGCGTGCAGGAGCTCAAGGATGCGACCCCGGATGGCATACTCCTCGGCAGTGGCCAGCTCGCGACCGAGCTGGACCGGTTGGAACTGATCGATGAGTACAAGTTCCTCGTCCACCCCAGGATTGCCGGACACGGCCCGACCCTCTATCAGAGCGGGCTGCCCAGCACACGCCGACTCGAGCTGGTCTCGGCGAAGCCACTCCACAACGGCGTGGTCACCATGCACTATCGACGCGTGCACTGACACGGTGCAGGAACTGCACCTCATTCATCGAGGTGGACCAGACGGTACGGTCGTGCGCGCCCGCAGATGGATGCGCTTGCCCTCTTTACTGAAGATCGACAGCAGCTCCGTCTGATGGGCGCCGACACCCGACAGCCAGTGCGGGATGCGCGTGTCGAACTCAGCAGCTTCTCCGGGTCCGAGGATGACGTCCTGCTCGCCGATCACCAGCCGCAGTCGACCCGACAACACGTAGAGCCATTCCTGCCCGTCGTGCACCTTCGGCTCCGGCACCGCGCTGATGCCCGCCGGGTTCGCCGGAAACGTGACCTTGTAGGTCTGCACCGGACTCGATTCCGGCGATAGCGACTCGTACCAGGTGTCTCCCATGCGTTTCTTCGTGCGGGCCACACGCGGATCCGGCGCTTTGCGCGGAACGATGTCGTCGAGCTCCAGCCTCAGCGCCCTGGCGATCGGCACGACGAGCTCGAGGTTCGGCGCCCGTTTACCTGCCTCAAGCCGCGACAGCGTGCTCGATGAGATCCCGGTCGCCTCCGAAAGGTCAACGAGGGTCATGCTGCGCTTCTCGCGCCAGCTCTTGAGTCTCGGGCCGATGAGTGCGACCGAGTCGTCGGGCATCTGGGGTCTCCTTGCTATTTCGGCATGGATATTTGCCATAACGGTATCACTCGCGCACTCTGAGATCATGACAAGTGACGACCGAGCAACGACAGCATCCGCATCCACACCCGACCCCACAGCACCCGCACCTCAGCTCGAGGCCGAGCGCTGGGATGTCGTGATCGTCGGCGGCGGGGCCGCAGGCCTGAGCGCCGCGCTCATCCTCTCCCGCGCCAGACGGCGCGTTCTCGTGCTCGATGCGCAGGCGCCTCGAAACCGGTTCGCCCCGCACATGCACGGCGTGCTGAGCCGTGACGGCTACTCGCCCCTCGACCTCGTGGCCGATGGACGACGCGAGGTGCTGGCCGCAGACGGAGTCATCGCGACCGCACGCGTCGTCGAGGCTCGTGCAGTTGCGGACGGTTTCGAAGTCATCACTGACGCCGGTACCCGGATCCCGACACGTCGGCTCATCGTCGCAACGGGAACCCGCGATGCGCTGCCCGACATCGACGGGCTCGCAGAGCACTGGGGCCGCGACGTCGTAGCATGCCCGTACTGCGACGGCTACGAAGCAGCTGGACGCAGGATCGGCGTACTGCTCGGGTCTGCCGCCGGCATCCACAAGGCACATATGCTGCGCTCATACTCCGGTGACATCACGGTGTTCACCGCGCTCGCGGACCCTATCCCCGAGACCGATCGTCGCATCCTCGAACAGCGGGGAATCCGTCTGGAGGACCAGAGCATCACACACGTCATGTCCGACGGTGATCGCCTTACCGGCCTCGCTCTCACAGACGGGACGGTCGTGCCCGTCGATGCCGTCTTCGCCGAACCACGACTGGTCCCGCTCGACGAACCACTGCAGCAGCTCGGCGCCGCACGCACCGACACCCCGTTCGGCACTTGGCCGACGGTAGATGAGTTCGGTAGGACCAGCGTCGCCGGTGTCTGGGCCGTGGGCAACACCGCGAATCCGGCCGCACTGGTCCCGATCGCGATGGGATCGGGCGCGACCGCCGCTCTCGCGCTCAACGGAGAGTTCGTCGCCGAAGAGGTGGCAGCCGCCGCTGAAGCGGTGAACACCGAGCTGGAAGCGGAAATGCGATGACAGACGGATCGGGTGGCGCCCGGGACGCGACTCAGTTCTGGGACGAGCGGTATGTGAGCCGGCGCACCGAGCACGGTCGAATGTGGAGCGGGCGCGTCAATGCGACCGTGGAACAGCAGGTGGCGGAGTTGACGCCGGGCAGTGCAATCGAACTCGGATCAGGGGAAGGCGCAGATGCACTGTGGCTCGCCGCCCGGGGCTGGACCGTCACCGCACTCGACATCTCGTCCGTGGCTCTGGCTGTCGGAGCAGCGGAAGCGGCGCGGGCAGGGCTCTCGGATCGAATCGACTGGGTTCAGACCGACCTCACGACATGGCATCCGTCCACCGAGCACGACCTCGTGGTCTCCGCGTTCTTCCATTCCCCCTTCGATTTCCCGCGGGAAGCCATCCTTCGACGTGCGGTTGCTGCGGTCGCGACCGGAGGCAGGCTGCTCGTCGTCGGCCACGGCGGATTTCCGCCCACGTCCGAACATGCACACGACACTGAGACCCCGTCGTTCCCGTCCCCGGATGAGGTTCTGGCATCCCTCGACCTGCCCACCGGATGGGTGGTCGAGACGAACGCGCTGATCGAGAGAACAGCGAAGTGGCGTGGCGAGGAAGACATCGTCCTTATCGACACGGTGCTGCGCGTGCGCCGTGTCGGATAGACACGACGCACGCGCAAGCTTCCTCGCAGGTCGGAACGAGGGTCAGCGGTTGCGAGTTGCGGTGGGTCCGGTCTGGGGCTTCGAGAACAGCACCACGACGATCACCGTGACTCCGACCACAACGTGCGGAAGCCACACGTTGAGCGCTTCGCCCGCGAAGCCAAAGATCCAGGGCGACAGGGCAAGGAACAGGCTCGCCACGATGTCGAACACGAGATGGACGGGCATCGGAATGAAACCGAAGGGACCCCACTCGTACTTCGTGAACAGGCTGTAGACGATGAGCCCGACGCCGAGCACGATCGGGATGACGACGGCAGGTCCTCCGACTCCAGCGAACCCGAACAGCCACGGCGCCGCGATGAGAGCGATGCCGACGAGGTAGTCGAGGACTCCGTGAACCTTGGTGGGAATGAAGCGCATGATTCCTCCTTGAGTATGGCCGCGAGATCGCGGCTGTCGAGAGGAGTTCGGCGCAGCGTGGAAATTGGATGGGATGCTCGGCGGAATGCGTCTCACACGGAGTCGGATCCCCCGTCCGCTTCCGGCATCCCCGGGCCCGGCCCAGGCCGCACTGCGGCCTCTTCGGCGATGTCCACCCGAGTCACCCCATCGTGCTCGGTCACGACGCGTGGTGCCGCGTCCGCTTCGGTCGCATCTGGCGCCGCCGTCATCTGATCGTGGCGCTTCTCCTCGCGGCTCATGTCTTCATATTCCATGTGGTGTCCCTTCATCGGATCGCCAAATCTACCGAGGTGCGGATCCGCTGGTGAGGGGCTTGATGTTTGACACCGAGATCATTAAAGGAAGACCGCCCGAACCGGTTCACGCCTGATGCGCAGACTTCACTGCTACGGTGAGCGGAGTCGGCATCTTGCCGGCGTCAGGGAAGACTTCTTGTCGACCAACGGGCCATCACGAGCCATTTCGTTTTCCGTCGCCTCCTCTGGACCATCTCGAGGAGACCCGATTTCCGTGCACCCGTACACCCATTCCGCTGACTCTCGCTCAGACGCCACGTCGACCGCGCTCCCGGTGCTTCCGGTCGGTTCGACAGCGATCGTCTACTGCGAGGCTCAGTTCGGCGAGCAGGACGGCAAGACGGCCAACGGACTGGTTCGCCACTCCGAGAAGTACGACATCCTCAGCGTCATCGACAGTCGCCATGCCGGCGCGGACGCCGGCGCCCTGCTCGACGGCACAGCCAACGGCATCCCGATCCTCGCGAGCCTCGCGGAGGCCATCGCACACGCGGGCAAGACCCCCGACTATCTCATCTGCGGCGTTGCACCCGCCGACGGCCTTCTGTCCGACGCGCAGCGCGTCGTGCTGCTGGACGGCGTCGCCCACGGCATGCACATCATCAACGGCCTGCATGAGTTCCTCAACGACGATGCAGAGTTCGTCGCCGCCGCGCTTCTCTCCGGTGTCACGATCACCGACGTACGACGCCCGAAGGACAAGAAGGACCTCCACCTGTTCTCAGGACGCATCTTCGATGTCACGTGCCCACGAATCGCCGTGCTCGGCACCGACGGCGCCATCGGAAAGCGCACCACCGCGACGCTGCTCGTCCAGGCTCTCAACGACCGCGGCATCCATGCAATCATGGTCGGCACCGGACAGACCACGATCATCCAGGGCGGCCGTTACGGCGTCGCACTCGACGCACTGGTGCCGCAGTTCTGCTCCGGCGAAGTCGAGAATCAGGTCGTCGCGGCCTACGAAGGCGAGAACCCCGACATCATCATCGTGGAGGGCCAGGGCGCGCTCAGCCACCCCGCATACCTCACCTCCGCGCACATCCTTCGCGGCAGCCGGCCGGCTGGTGTGATCGTGCAGCACGCGCCCGGCAGGCGCGTGCTCGGCGACTTCCCGATGATGCCCATGCCCGACGTCGCCAGCGAGGTCGCACTCATCGAGGCGTTCGCCGACACCCGCGTGATCGGCGTGACCGTGAATCACGAGCACCTCACCGATGCTCAGATCACGGCGGCCATCGACGAGATCGAACTCGACCTCGGCGTCCCTGCGACCGACCCGCTGACCCGACCATTGAGCAACCTGGTCGACATGGTGCTGCAGGCTTTCCCCGAGCTCTCGCCGACACTCACGCAGACTCCCGCCTGACCGGCCACAGTCCGCGGCGGCTTCAACCGCGCGTCACTGGTGCGGCGAGCCGCGAGACAGAGGGCACGCAGCGGCTTCTCGATGAACTCGATTTGCGACATGTGGTTCTCTCCGAGCTGACGCAAAGCGACTATCCGATGCAGGCGCTCGAGTTGCGAGGGATCATACGACCGGTAGCCGCTGAACTCGTCCACGTGAGCCGGCACGAGCAGACCGGCCGTGTCCCAATGCCGCAGCATCCGATGGGTCACCTGGCTGATCTGCGCGAACGCTCCGATGGATGACATGTCTCAGTTCTCTCGTCTTCCCCAGTGTGAGAGTCAAGTATCGCCCCTTGACCGACTGGAACGTCGCCGGTCACGGCTACGCTCCAACTGATGGTCAAGAACGTTCCTCTGCCTGGCCCCTGCACGCTGTGCGGCGGCGCTCGTGGGCAGCGTCTGCGCGGATCATGGCACTGCGCGGCGTGCGGTTGGCGTTACGGGGATGTGCCTGATTCCGACCTGCCGCTCCCCCGCATCGATGTCGTCTACTACCTGAGATTCGATCGCCGGGTGAAGATCGGCACGAGCATGCGTCCACGGCAGCGGCTCGCGAGCATCCGCCATGATGAGCTCCTCGCCTTCGAGCGCGGCGGCAGGAGCGTCGAACAGGAGCGGCATCGTCAGTTCAGCGCCCTGAGAGAAGGCGGCGAGTGGTTCACATTCACGAATGAGCTCGAGGTCCACGTCGCTCAGCTCAGGCGCAAGGGGGAACCCTGGCAGCTCCATGCGCGCTGGCTCAGCGACGCGCTGCGCTCCTGAATCGAGACGTCATTCTTCGACGCTGGTGCGCTTCGAGGTACGCCCCGCACCGGCCCCCTTCATCCACCGAGGTGCGTCGAAGAGCCATGCACAGTGCACTCGCAGGGCGACCCAGTGAAGCGCGAGGGGGCCCACGACACCGATGAGGGTGCCGGCGATCACCTGAACCGTGGGATCGTCCACTCCGATGCGCGACAAGACGATCCTCGACCCGGAGGCGAAGATGATGTGGGCGACGAAGATCGTCATCGATTCCCGACCGATGTACGAGAGTGGGCGGGCGACGACGGGCACGGGAGCGAGCACCCGCGCGAGCCCGAGCACCGCGAACAGGCCGGCAGTCGAGGCGACGACACCGAAGGCGACGGTCATGACTGTGCGGGTCGAGCCGCCCGTCGTCGGTGGCGTAGCCAAACCGGATACGCCGCACACGACTGTGACGACCCCCAACGTGAGGACCAGTATGGTCGTCAACCACATGGGCACGCGTCGTATCGCAGCCAGGACGCGGTCGCCTCGCCACACGAGCGCGACCACGAAGTACACCGTCAAAGCCAGTCCTTGAGTTCCGATGTACGGCCCCTGCACGCCCCAGAGGGCAAGGGAGCCGACGGCTGCTCCGATGATGACGACAGTCGCGCGTGATCGGCTCACCCATGGTCGAGTGGCGGCCGCGAGGATCATCATGAGGGCGATCCAGCCGAAGAACCACAGCTGACCATCGGGGACCCACAATCGGAGGATCTCGCCCAGTGAGGTCTGCGAATTCACGAATGCCCCAGCGATCAGCTTCACCGCCCCTTGGATGAGTGACCACACGACGTACAGCCACAGGAAGACGAGGTCGCGGTCTCGGGCGTATCGCCACGCGCCCTCGCGATTCATCCCGTGCTGCACGAAGAGTCCAGCAGTGAAGGCGAACACCGTCAGGTGCCACATGTACACGGTCGTGTCGACGGTCTCGAACAGATCAGCGTCGTGGATGAGTCCCGAGGCGGCGAGACCACGCCAGACGTGCCCGAACACGATCGCGATGATCGCGATCGCTTTCGCGATGTCCAGAGCAGCGTCTCTGTGTACTCCCATGGGCGAAGCGTAGCGAGCGCACTGGCGCGGTCAGCGGCCCCATCCGTAGCGCGCGATCAGTGCCGCGGCCACACGGTCGTAGCGTGCGCGTTCCAGCACGGCGGCTTCGCGTCGCATACCGCCGTCATGCACGCTGTAGAGCAGCTCGATGTCGACCCACGACGTCCGGCCCTGCGAATCCCAGGCGCCGCTGCCGATCGAGAGGTAGTCGCGGTCACGATCGTGGGGTTTGCTCGTCATCCGCACCGCGTACACGCGGTCTGCGGATTGCCGTCCGATCACGAGCACCGGGCGGTCTTTGCCTCGGCCATCGTTCTCCTCGTATGGCACCCACGTCCAGATGATCTCGCCGGAGTCAGGGGCGCCGTTCTTCTCAGGGCTGTAGCCGACCTGCAGATCCTTGATGCGCTCGGGGTCGATCCGCACAGTCTCACTCCCCCGCGCCTGACCCGCGTCCGCGCCCTCGGAAACGGCGACGGACGCGCTCGAACGCCCCGCCTCCTTGTGAGGAGAGCGGGGCGTTCGAGATATCAGCGCCTTCAGAACGATGTCGGCGAGCTGAGACAGGATGCTCTTGGAAGAGGTCACCCCGTCACCCTACCGGTGGCTCAGGCGTCGACCAGCGCGTAACCCTCTTCGCCATGGACGACCGAGTCGACGCCGGCGATCTCGTCTTCGTTGGTGATGCGGAAACCGATCGTCTTCTGGATCGCGAACCCGATGATGAAGGCGACCGCGAAGGCGTAGATCATCACGCCCAGTGCGGCGATGACCTGAACGGCAAGCTGGCGCGCGTCTCCGCCGACGAACAGACCGGTCTCCGTGGCGAAGAAGCCCAGGTAGATCGTGCCGAGCAGACCGCCGACGAGGTGGATGCCGACGACGTCGAGCGAGTCGTCGAAACCGAGGCGGAACTTCAGTTCCACAGCGAGAGCGCAGATGACACCGGCGAGAGCACCGAGCAGCAGCGACCAGCCGGGTGTCAGGTTGGCGCATGCTGGGGTGATGGCCACGAGGCCCGCGACGGCACCGGATGCGGCGCCGACCGACGTCGGCTTGCCGTCCTTGATCTTCTCGATGAGGATCCAGCCGAGGATGGCCGCGGCCGTCGCGCCGAGCGTGTTGAGACCGATGAGGCCGACACCGCCCATGTCCTCGGAGAGCCATTCCGCACCCGCATTGAAGCCGAACCAGCCGAACCACAGCAGGGCCGCGCCCAGGAGCGTCAGCGGCACGTTGTGCGGCTTGAGGATTCCCTTCTGGAACCCGATGCGCTTGCCGAGCACGAGGGCAAGTGCCAGGGCGGCCGCACCGGCGTTGATGTGTACGGCTGTTCCACCGGCGTAGTCGATCACGCCGATGCCGCTATCCTCTCCGAAGAGTGTCGTGCCCAGCTCCATGATCCAGCCGCCGCCCCAGACCCAGGCGGCAATCGGGAAGTAGCCCACGGTGGCGAAGATACCGGCGAAGATCAGCCAGCTGCCGAACTTGGCGCGATCGGCGATGGCCCCGGAGATCAGCGCGATGGTGATGATCGCGAACGTCGCACCGTATGCGACGCCGAGCAGTGCGACATTCGATCCTTCACCAGCGGCGAGGCTGGAGAGTCCGAAGTCGGCGAAGGGGTTGCCGGCGAACTGCGTCGGACTCTCGACCGCGCTCATCGAGAAGCCGAACAGGATCCAGAGCACCGCGACGAGCCCGATGGAGCCGAAGCTCATCATCATCATGCTGACGACGCTCTTGGCTTTGACGAGCCCGCCGTAGAAGAACGCGACGCCTGGCGTCATAAGCAAGACCAGCGCTGTCGCGGTGATCGCCCACGAGATGTTACCGGGAGCATCCATAGGAAAACCTCACATCCGAAGTAATTGAGAGCTTCAGTGTGACGAGGCCCGATTTCCGGGAAGCGCAGTGAGTGTTTCCGGCCGGTTACACCCCATGGTCCGGTGTAACCATCGCGTTACGCGATGCTGGGTTGCTGCGCAGAATGTGTGAGCGCGTTCAGCCTGGAGATGGCGCGCAGGTACTTCTTGCGGTATCCACCGCCCAGCATCTCGTCCGCGAAGACCTGGTCGAGACTCACGCCGGTCGCAACGATCGGAAGTTGCGCGTCATAGACGCGGTCGACGAATGCGACGAACCGCAGCGCTTCGGATTGGTCGGTCAGCACCTGCACGTCGCGGAGACCGACGAGCGACAGTCCGTCGATCAGTCGGATGTAGCGCGAGGGATGCACTTTGGCAAGGTGACGGATGACGTCGCTGAAGACATCATCGGATGCCGTACCCACCGCGCCCGCGATGCGCTGCGCGTACTCGGTATCGTCCAGCGCGACGGCGTGGCCGTCCAGTGCACGCTGCCGGAAGTCGACCCCGTCGATGCGGATGGTCTCGAACCTGTCCGACATCGCGTGGATCTCCCGCAGGAAGTCCTGAGCCGCGAAGCGGCCCTCGCCAAGAGCATTCGGCGGCGTGTTCGAGGTGGCGGCGAGACGGGTGCCGGTGCTCACGAGTTCTCCGAGGAGCCTCGTCATCACCATGGTGTCGCCCGGATCGTCGAGTTCGAACTCGTCGATGCAGATCAGATCCGCACCACGCAGCAAGTCGACGGTGTTGCGGTAGCCCAGTGCTCCGACGAGCGCCGTGTACTCGATGAACGAGCCGAAGTACTTACGACGTGCCGGCATCGCGTGGTAGATGGAAGCGAGCAGGTGCGTCTTGCCCACGCCGAAGCCGCCGTCGAGGTAGACACCCGGCTTCAGCTCCGGCTCCTTCTTCGCGCGGCCGAAGAACCCCCCGCGCTTCGCGGGCGCGCCGCGCCCGGCGAACTTCTCCAGCAGGGCCTTCGACTCCGCCTGAGACGGGTACGCGGCATCCGATCGGTAGCTTTCGAACGTGGCGTCGTCGAACTGCGGCGGCGGAACCAGGCTTGCGAGCATCTCTGGTCCGGTGACCACCGGCTGGCGCTCGGTGAGATGTGCGACGTTCGCGTTGTCGGTGTCGGTCATTCGTTTCCTGTGTCGAAGTCTTACAGAACGGGTGCCAGGCGCACGGAACGGCTCTATCGTCGAAGGGACGGCTCCACACTACGCCGTCCCAGCCGGAGCATTCGCTGCACCCCATCGAGGAGCGCCACGTGACCATCGAGTTCGATTCTTCATCCGAGAAGTTCGCAGAGTACGCAGAGCCTGGACGACTCGTCACCACCGACTGGCTCGCAGGGCATCTGGGCGACCCCGGTCTGGTCGTCGTCGAGTCCGATGAGGACGTGCTCCTCTACGAGACGGGTCACATCCCCGGCGCTGTGAAGGTCGACTGGCACACCGAGCTCAACGACCCCGTTGTGCGTGACTACGTCGACGGTGAAGGATTCGCTGCGCTGCTCGGCCGCAAGGGCATCTCTCGTGACGACACCGTCGTCATCTACGGCGACAAGAACAACTGGTGGGCTGCCTACGCCCTCTGGGTCTTCTCTCTTTTCGGCCACGAAGACGTGCGCCTTCTCGATGGCGGCCGCGATCGCTGGATCGCCGAGGGCCGCGAGATCACGACCGACCGCACCGAGATCACGCCGACCGAGTACCCGGTCGTCGAGCGCGATGACTCGGTACTGCGGGCGTACAAGGACGACGTGGTCGCCTTCATCGGCAATGGACCGCTCATCGATGTCCGCTCGCCAGAAGAGTACAGCGGAGAGCGCACGACCGCTCCCGCGTATCCCGATGAGGGCGCGCTGCGTGCCGGGCACATCCCCACCGCGCAGAGCGTGCCGTGGGCGAAGGCCGTCGCGGAGGACGGCGGCTTCCGCAGCCGCGCCGAGCTCGACGCGATCTACCGCGACGGTGCCGGTCTTGAGGACGGCGATGACGTCGTGGCGTATTGCCGCATCGGGGAGCGCTCCAGCCACACCTGGTTCGTGCTGAAGCACCTGCTGGGCTTCGAGAAGGTGCGCAACTACGACGGCTCCTGGACTGAGTGGGGCAGCGCGGTGCGCGTCCCGATCGTCACCGGATCCGAGCCAGGCACGCTCTGAACGTGTGACAATGACAGGGATGAGCACCACGCACGTTCCTGATTCTCTCGCGGAGATCCGCGACGACTTCCTCGAGCTTCCCGAGGCGGAGCGCCTCCAGCTGCTCCTGGAGTTCTCGAACGAGCTTCCGGAGGTGTCGGAAGAGGTCGCGAGCCATCCGGAGATGTACGAGCGGGTAGCCGAGTGCCAGTCGCCCGTCTATATCTACGTCGAGGTCCACGACGACGTCGTCACGATGCACGCGACGGCGCCGCCAGAGGCACCGACAACGCGCGGCTTCGCCAGCATCCTCGTGCAGGGCATCACCGGCCTCACAGCCGACGCAGTTCTCGCCATCCCGGATGACTATCCGCAGAGCATCGGCCTCACACGAGTCGTTTCGCCGCTGCGGATCGGCGGGATGACGGGGATGCTGATGCGCGTCAAGCGCCAGGTCACCCAGAAGCACTGATCACGCGGTAGCGCTGAAACCGTTCGCAGCGACCCAGTCGGTGATCGCCGCAGTCCAACCGATCTGGTCGTAGTTCCAGATCTTCGTGTGCCGTGCGCCGGTGAATCTGGGCATCGTGACGAGATCCGGTCGTGCTTCTGCGAGGGCATGCGAGGCATCGGCAGGCACGAAGCCGTCGTCCTCGCTGTGAAGGACGAGGATCGGCACAGCGAGTTCGTCGGCGCGCGCCACCATGTCGAGCTTGTCGAAGGGGATCACGAACTCCGAACCGGACAGCCGCGCGGTCAGCGGCGAAGAAAGCGCGTTCATCGCCAGCGCGGGGAACGGATCGCGGATACCCTCCTCGCGGGCCTGGAAGCGCAGGACGGTCCGCCAATCGACCACGGGGGAATCCAGCACGAGTCCTGCGATCGCCTCCCTGTGGGCGGAGGACACGGCCGTCTGCAGCGCGATCGCGCCGCCCATCGACCATCCCATCAGCAGTACTTGCGTCGCTCCGTGACGCAGAGCATAGGAGATCGCCGCATCCACGTCGCGCCACTCCGAGGCGCCGAGGGCGTAGGAGCCGCCCTTGCTGCGCGGCGCCTCCCCGTCGTTTCGGTACGACACCACGAGATTCGGCATCCCGAGCGAATGGAACACCGGCACCGCGCGCAGGCACTCTGCGCGGGTGACCCCGCGCCCGTGCACCTGGATGACCCAGGTCGATGACTCGGCCGGGAACAGCCATGCCGGACACGGGCCGGCGGGTGAACCGATCAGCACGCTCTCCCACGGGAGATGCAGTTCGCTCGGGGTCGAGTAATACCAGCCGCTGAACCCCGCGGCGCGGTCGATCTTCGCGCCGGATTCGATCTGAGTGAGCAGCTTGCGGCGCACGCGGGTGGCGTCTGCGCTCAGCACCGCACCGAGTTTGACGTAGCCATGGGTCCCGGTCGTGAACAGGCCGTAGCGGCCCGGCAGTTCAGTATCCGGGGTGCGCGAGAGCTCGATCGTCTGCGCACCGGTGTCGACCGCGAGGATGTCGGTGTCCGCGGCGCGAATCGAAGGCGTGACCACCCTGCGCGCGATCGCGAACACGAGGAGCGCGGCCGCGGTGCCCAGCATCGCGAGCAGCGCAGGGACCAGCAATGCAACGGCGTGCCTGAGACTCTTCATCGCTTCCTGACTCTAGCCTGTCAGCGTGAGCGCACACCCCGATGCCGGAGCGCATTTCGAACGTGCCGCAGCCGAGCTGCGTGACACGGTCTTCCGAGACGATATCGTGATCCGCGAGATCCCCTCCCCGCAGGGGCTCGCGCCGTTCTCGATCGCTCTCGCAGCCGACGTCCGTCCTGATGACCACGGCGACTCGATATACGGCACCGGCCGGTTCGTGCTGCTCTACGACCCGGATGCCCCGCCGGCATGGGGCGGGGCGTGGCGTATCGTCACTTTCGCGCAGGCGCCTCTCGAACCCGAGATCGGCACCGATCCTCTGCTCGCGGATGTGACATGGTCGTGGCTCGTCGACGCACTGGATTCACGGGATGCCGCGTACCACTCCGCATCCGGAACCGCGACGAAGACCCTCTCGAAGGGATTCGGCGCCCTCGCAGAGGAAGGCGACGGCGCTCAGATCGAACTACGATCGTCCTGGACGCCGGAAGAACCGTTCCGACCGCACGTGGAAGCATGGGCCGAACTCGTCGGCATGCTCGCCGGTCTCCCACCCGGCTCAGAGAACATCGCCGTGTTCGGCGCACGAAAGGCAGGGCGTGACTGAGTACAGCGTCATCGACGACCCGATCGAGTTCCAGACAGCCTGTCGGCTGCTGGCCGCCGGCATCGGACCTGTCGCCGTCGACGTCGAACGGGCCTCCGGATTCCGATACTCTCAGCGTGCATATCTCGTGCAGGTGTTCCGCCGGGGAGCAGGCGTCTTCCTCTTCGATCCACCGGCCATCGGCGACTTCGCCCCGCTGCAGGAGGCGATCGGCGACGTCGAGTGGGTTCTGCACGCCGCCAGCCAGGACCTCCCCTCACTACGCGAACTCGAACTCCAGCCCGCCACGATCTTCGACACCGAGCTCGCCGCCCGTCTGCTCGGCCATGAACGCGTCGGACTCGCCGCGGTGGTCGAAGACACCCTCGGCATCACGTTGAAGAAGGAGCACTCCGCGGCCGATTGGTCCACACGTCCGCTGCCGGCCGCCTGGCTCGACTATGCGGCGCTGGATGTCCTGCATCTGATCGACGTGCGCGACGCCATCGCCGCCGAGCTCGAGGAACAGAACAAGACCGAGTTCGCCGCGCAGGAGTTCGCGGCCACTCTTGCGCAGCCGCCGCGCCCGCCGAGGGAAGACCCCTGGCGCCGTTTGAGCGGCCTGCACCAGGTCAAGGGCGCCCGTGGCCTCGCCGTGGCGCGGTCGCTGTGGGAAGCACGCGAGGAGTTCGCTCAGCAGCAGGACACTTCTCCAGGACGTCTGGTTCCCGACCGTTCGCTGGTCGCGGCTGTTCTCGCCAATCCGCAGAGCAAGCAGGCACTCGCCGGAGTGCAGGCGTTCAACGGCCGCGCGAGCCGATCGCAACTCGACCGGTGGTGGAACGCTATCGTGCGCGGGCGCGAGGCTCCTGCCGTCCCCCGTGAACGAGGGCAAAGCGACGCTCTGCCTCCCGCTCGGGCGTGGGTCGATCGGAACCCGGAAGCGGATGCGCGGCTCAAGCTCGCCCGTCCCGTCGTGGAGGCCCATGCTGAAGAGCTGGGCATGCCGACAGAGAACCTGCTGAAGCCGGAGACCCTTCGCCGACTCGCATGGGCTCCGCCGGCGTTGACGACCGATGCCGTCGCTGCAGCCCTTTCGGATCTCGGCGCCCGGCCGTGGCAGGTTGAGCAGACTGCACAGAAGATCGTGGATGCCTTTGTAGAAGCTGGTCAACCCACTGATCAGCCCGCCGCACCGGAGTCGTAGGTTCGAACCAACCGATTCCCCGCGGTATCGGGCGGCTCGTAGTCTGAGGTCAAACCTAACCTTGGAGGCAGAGTGGCCGAGATCTCGGACGTCTACTTCGTTGATGGCGTACGCACCCCGTTCGGGCGCGCCGGCGAAAAAGGCATGTACTGGAACACCCGCGCAGACGATCTCGCTGTGAAAGCGACGATCGGCCTGCTGGAGCGCAACGCCGACGTTCCGGCCGATCGCATCGACGACGTCGCGATCGCCGCCACATCGCAGACCGGCGATCAGGGCCTGACTCTTGGCCGCTCCGTCGCGATCCTCGCCGGCCTGCCGAACACCGTCCCGGGTCTCGCTGTCGAGCGCATGTGCGCCGGCGCGATGACCAGTGTCACCACCATGGGCGCATCGATCGGCATCGGCATGTACGACTTCGCCATCGCAGGCGGCGTCGAGCACATGGGCCACCACCCGATCGGCGCCAACGCCGACCCGAACCCCCGCTTCGTCGCGGAGAAGATGGTCGACCCCGGCGCGCTGAACATGGGTGTCACCGCGGAACGCATCTTCGACCGCTTCCCCCACCTCACCAAGGAGCGCTCCGACCGCTTCGGCATGCTGAGCCAGCACAAGGTGCAGGCGGCGTACGACGCAGGCAAGATCCAGCCCGACCTCGTGCCAGTCGCGATCAAGGGCGCAGACGGCGCCTGGGGCCTCGCCACCGAGGACGAGGGCCGCCGCCCGCAGACGACGATGGAAGACCTCGCCGCGCTCAAGACGCCGTTCCGTCCGCACGGACGCGTGACCGCCGGGACGTCGTCGCCTCTGACCGACGGTGCCACCATGTCGCTGCTCGCCGGCGGCGGCGCGGTGAAGGAACTCGGCCTCAAGCCGAAGATGAAGATGGTCTCCTTCGCGTTCGCCGGGGTGCAGCCGGAGATCATGGGCATCGGCCCGATCCCGTCGACCGAGAAGGCACTGAAGAA
Source organism: Microbacterium sp. AK031 (assembly GCF_024807145.1). GTDB lineage: Bacteria > Actinomycetota > Actinomycetes > Actinomycetales > Microbacteriaceae > Microbacterium. The sequence continues at coordinate 895,901 of NZ_JANUCA010000001.1, forward strand.
GGCGGGCCTGACGATCTCCGACATCGGCCTGTTCGAACTGAACGAGGCCTTCGCGATCCAGGTGATCTCGCTGCTCGATCACTTCGGCATCGCCGATGACGACCCGCGGGTCAACCAGTGGGGCGGTGCGATCGCGGTCGGCCACCCGCTCGCGGCATCCGGTGTGCGGCTCATGATCCAGCTCGCGGCGCAGTTCGCCGAGCGTCCTGACGTGCGCTACGGACTCACCGCCATGTGCGTGGGCCTCGGCCAGGGTGGCTCCGTCATCTGGGAGAACCCCTTCTACGACGGCAAGAAGCGGAAGTGAGTGGGCACGTGACGAACTACGAAGAGATCGACTTCTCCCCCGTCGTGGCGCTTGCCGGCGACGAGGTAGTCACGCACTCCCCCGTGCGTGACATCCGCCTCCCGTCCGGCAAGGTGCTGGCGCTCATCACTCTCGACAACGGACGCGACCACACCCGTCCGAACACGCTCGGCCCTGCCACCCTCACTGAACTCGGTGAGACTCTTGCGGGTCTGAAGGCCCGTGCTGCGGCCGGCGAGATCCAGGCTGTCGCCATCACTGGCAAGCAATACATCCTCGCCGCAGGCGCCGATCTCTCCGACATCTCGAAGGTCGAGTCGAAGGACCACGCTCGTCTCATCGCGCAGCTGGGCCACAAGGTCATCGGCTCACTCAGCGACCTCGGCGTGCCCTCGTTCGCATTTGTGAACGGCCTCGCGCTCGGCGGTGGGCTCGAGATCGCCCTGAACTCGACCTATCGCACCGTCGACGCCTCCGCGGCCGCTGTCGCGCTGCCTGAGGTCTTCCTCGGCATCATCCCCGGGTGGGGCGGCGCCTATCTGCTGCCGAACCTCATCGGCATCGAGAACGCGCTCGAGGTCGTGATATCGAACCCGCTCAAGCAGAATCGGATGCTCAAGCCGCAGCAGGCGTTCGACCTCGGCATCTTCGATGCGATCTTCCCCGCGGCGAACTACCTCGAGAACTCGTTGGCATGGGCAGATGCCGTGCTCGGCGGCAAGAAGGTGGAGCGCAAGAACGAGCCGGGCAAGCTGGAGCGCTTGACGAAGTGGCCCATCGCGATCAAGATGGCGCGGGGCATGCTCGAGTCGAAGATCGGCACAGTTCCGAAGTCGCCGTATGTTGCACTCGATCTGCTCGACAAGGCGAAGAGCGGCACCAAGGCCGAAGGCTTCGCGCGGGAGGACGAGGCGCTCAGTGAGCTCGTCGCCGGCGATCAGTTCGCGGCATCCATGTATGCGTTCGACCTGGTGCAGAAGCGGGCCAAGCGTCCGGTCGGCGCCCCGGACAAGGCCCTCGCGAAGAAGGTGACCAAGGTCGGCATCATCGGCGCGGGTCTCATGGCCAGCCAGTTCGCGCTGCTGTTCGTGCGCAAACTGCGCGTGCCGGTGCTCATCACCGACATCGATCAGGCCCGCGTCGACAAGGGCGTGGCTTACATCAACGACGAGATCGGAAAGCTCGAGGCGAAGGGGCGTCTGGACGCCGACGGAGCCAACCAGCTGCGCGGGCTCATCCACGGCACCGTCGACAAGAGCGAGTACGCCGACTGCGACTTCGTGATCGAGGCGGTCTTCGAAGAGGTCGGCGTCAAGCAGCAGGTGTTCGGCGAGATCGAGAAGTTCATCGCCGAGGACGCGATCCTGGCCACCAACACCTCGTCGCTCTCGGTCGAGGAGATCGGTGCGAAGCTCGCTCACCCGGAACGTCTGGTGGGCTTCCACTTCTTCAACCCGGTCGCCGTCATGCCGCTCATCGAGATCGTCAAGACGCCCGGTACGGATGAGCAGACGCTCTCGACGGCCTTCGTCGTCGCGAAGGGTCTGGGCAAGAACGCCGTCCTCACCGCTGACGCCCCCGGATTCGTCGTGAACCGCCTCCTCGCGAAGGTCATGGGCGAGGCGGCCCGCGCCGTCTACGAGGGCACGCCGGTCGCAGACGTCGAGAAGGCATTCGGTCCGCTCGGACTGCCGATGGGACCCTTCCAGCTCATCGACCTGGTGGGCTGGAAGGTCGCAGCGCACGTGCAGGACACGATGGTGCGCCATTTCCCCGACCGCTTCTACGCGAACGAGAACTTCCATGCTCTCGCCGAGCTGGAACAGGTCGTGGAGAAGGACAAGGGCGGCCGCGTCACCGGATGGACGAAGGCCGCCGAGAAGACGCTCAAGGGCCACGTCGCGAACACACCCGCGTCTGCCGAGAGCATTCTGCGTCGCGTGCAGGACGGGCTCACGCAGGAGATCAAACTCATGCTCGACGAGGGAGTGGTGCCGGAGGTCGAGGACATCGATCTCTGCCTGATCCTCGGGGCCGGCTGGCCGTTCATCGACGGCGGCGCCTCCGTGTACCTCGATCGTGAGGGCGCATCCGAGCGCGTGTTCGACGGCACGTTCCACACTCCGCCGATCCGCGGGATCGCGCACAGCTGACGCCGCGATCTTCGCAGTGGAGGGGCCGAGTCCGGAGACTCGGCCCCTCCACTGCGTCTACCCGGCCAACCACTCACGAAATCCGGGTGAACAACTCGTGCTGGACCGTGAACTCGCGGCTCCTCGTGCGGGTGAACGGGCAGAGTGTGAGTGTGGATGCGATATTCAGCGCACTGGGCACCGGAACGATGAGCACACTCGTCAAGTCCGGAACCGCCGTCCTCACGACACTGCTCGTGGTCCCCGCGCTTCTGAAGCTCTTCATCGTGACCGTCGATGAGGGCTGGGCGGCCATCCGGACCCGCAACGGCAAACCGATCGTCCGCAAGCCCAACTCTCGGAGCGTCCGTGCCGGCAGAGGAACTGCGGGCGAGGTCGTCGTTCTCCACTCGGGATCGCACGGCGCTTTCCCGCTCTTCTACTGGTACAAGCTCATCGACGTCCGCGTGCGATCGACCGATCTGCCCGCGCGTCACCTCACCGGTGCGACCGGCCATCAGCACCTCATCCACGCCTCGTTCGAATGGCGCCCCGTTCCCTCCGGACGGGATCTGCGCGTGTTCGAGCTCGACGTCGTGAACGTGAAGGAACGGGCGGCGAACATCGTCGGCGCTGCGCTGCGTGACGTCATCCATGAGACGGATGGCGCAGTGCTTCCGCGCAACGAAGACGTCAACGTGACGGTGCTCGCCCAGTGCGCGGAACGCGCACAGTCCGCCGGAGGTATCGAGATCCTCTCGGTCATGATCACGGGCGACGCGCTCACAGACGGTTATCTGCTGTCTCAGGCGCTGCGCGAGACCGACCGAGGTCCCGCAGCCGTCGCTGCACTGAGCGCCCTGAACTGAGCGCCGCGGCCTCCCGGGCACCTCTCCCCGCCTGCTACCGTCTGAACATGTCCTCGACTCCCCCGATGGCTTTCAGCCGATGGCAGTTCTGGCGCGGTGTCGTCGCTGCGTGGGTCGTATTCATGATGCTGCTCGCCCTGTTCCTGACGTTCACTGCAGTGGTTCAGTCAGGTCCGCCGTGAGGTTCGCCTTACTCGACGGTCGTGATCTATCTCGTGTACGGCATCCCTGTCGGCGGCATCGCGGCAGCGGTGATCGCGGTGGTCGCGGCTCCGGCGGCATGGGCAGTCGCCCGCGGCCTGTCATCGACGCGCCGCATCGGTCTGCATCTCGGCGTCCACCTGACACTCGGCGCGGTGCTCGGGCTCTCGGTTCCGGTCGTCTCGACCCTGATCGGGCGCGGCGATCTCGTCCACGCGTTCGAGGTCGGATATACCTGGTATGCCGCCGCCGGATGTGCCGTCTCCATCACCGCAGGATGGTCCTGGACCGTGTGGCGATCAGTGCGAGAAGGGTCAGCGCCGCCGCTCCTGCAGCGGTAGGTCGATCGCGCCGGTCTCGCCGGCGTTACGGGCGACGGGGATGCGCGTGCCCAGCACCTGCGCCACGATGTCCTGTGCGATCTTCGGCGCCGTGAGTCCGGCATCCGCAAGGATCTGATCGCGAGACGCGTGATCGATGAACTCGTCCGGAAGCCCGAGTTCATCCACAGCGGTGTCGATTCCCGCCTCGCGGAGCACCTGACGCACGCGGGTTCCTACTCCGCCGACACGGATGCCATCCTCCAGGGTGATCACCAGGCGGTGATTCCGAGCGAGTTCGACAACCGATGGCTGCACGGGGATCGCCCAGCGCGGATCGACGACTGTCGCGCCGATGCCCTGGGCACGCAGGCGCGCCGCGACGTCCATGCCCATCGCGGCGAAAGGACCGATGGCGACGATGAGCACGTCTTCACTCTCGCCGCGGGAGAGCACGTCGACGCCGTCATCCAGCCGTTCCATTGCGGGCAGATCGGGGGCGACCGCTCCCTTGGGGAAACGGATCACGGTCGGCGCATCGTCGACCAGGACGGCCTCGTCCAGAGCCTCGCGCAGGCGTGCGCCGTCGCGCGGAGCGGCGATGCGGATATGCGGCACGATCTGCAGCATCGCGAGATCCCACATCCCGTGGTGGCTGGGGCCGTCCGGACCGGTGACGCCGGCACGATCAAGCACGAAGGTCACGCCGGCCTTGTGCAGGGCTACGTCCATCAGCACCTGGTCGAAGGCTCGTCCCATGAAAGTGGCGTACAGCGCGACGACGGGATGCAGACCGCCGTATGCGAGGCCGGCAGCGGACGCTACGGCGTGCTGCTCGGCGATGCCGACGTCGTACACGCGGTCGGGGAACCGCTCGGCGAACGGCGCGAGACCTGTCGGCCGCAGCATCGCCGCTGTCATGGCGATCACCTTCGGGTCGCGTTCACCCACATGCACCAGGGCTTCTGAGAAGACGTCCGTCCATCCCGTGCTGCTGCTCGCAAGCGACTCACCCGTGGCCGGATCGATCCGGTTGACCGCGTGGAACTGGTCGGCCTCATCGTCGCGAGCAGGCTGATACCCGCGGCCCTTCTCGGTGATCGCATGCACGATCACAGGAGCACCGTAGGACTTCGCCAGCTCCAGCGTTTCCAGGAGTGCGCCCATATCGTGCCCGTCTACCGGGCCGAGGTACTTGATGTCGAGATTCGAGTACAGCGCCTCGTTGTTCGTGAAACGCGACAGGAAGCCGTGTGTGCCGCCACGGACCCCGCGGAACACGGCACGCCCCACCGGCCCGAAGGCGCGGAAGAGCCGATCCGAGCGCCGATGCAGATCCTTGTACGCAGCAGCGGTTCGCACCCGGTTCAGGTATCGGGACATGCCTCCGATGGTCGGTGCGTAAGAGCGGCCGTTGTCGTTGACGACGATGACGAGGTTGCGGTCGTTGTCGTCGGAGATGTTGTTGAGTGCTTCCCAGGTCATGCCGCCCGTGAGCGCGCCGTCTCCGACCACGGCCACGACGTGGCGGTCGCTGCGACCCGTTGCCGTCAGCGCGCGGGAGATACCGTCCGCCCAGCTCAGCGAGCTGGAGGCATGAGAGGACTCGACGACGTCGTGCGGGCTCTCACTGCGCTGAGGGTAACCGGCGAGACCACCGCGCACGCGCAGTGCGGAGAAGTCCTGCCGCCCGGTGAGGAGCTTGTGCACGTACGACTGGTGCCCGGTGTCGAAGACGAAAGGATCATCTGGCGAGGAGAACACGCGGTGCAGAGCGATCGTGAGTTCCACCACGCCGAGATTGGGTCCGAGGTGCCCGCCGGTGCGGGACACGGTCTGGACGAGGAACTCCCTGATCTCCGAAGCGAGTTCGACGAGTTCTTCAGGGGTGAGTTCATCGAGATCACGTGGCCCACTGATGCGCTGCAGAATCGGCATCCGCCCTCCTCCTGGTTTCGGGAACCGGATCGGTCACCCACTCAGTCCCACCCCTTGATTCTATCGTCGCAGTCCGAGAACTTACGGTTAACCCGGTTGTGCCGCGCCATGGGCCCGGGTATGGCAGAGGGCCCGAGCGCTCAAGCGCCCGGGCCCTCTGTCTGTCTCGCTCAGACGAGCGAACGCAGCACGTACTGCAGGATGCCGCCGTTGCGGTAGTAGTCGGCTTCACCAGGGGTGTCGATGCGGACGATCGCGTCGAACTCCACGGCCTGCTTGCCCTCTGGCGAGTGCTCGCTCGGCGTGGCCGTGACGTGGACCGTCTTCGGGGTGGTCCCGTTGTTGAGTTCTTCCAGACCCGAGATCGAGACGACCTCGGTGCCGTCGAGCCCCAGCGACTCCCAGCTCTCCCCTGCGGGGAACTGCAGCGGGACGACGCCCATGCCGATCAGGTTCGAGCGGTGGATGCGCTCGAAGCTCTCGGTGATGACGGCCTTGACACCCAGCAGGCTGGTTCCCTTGGCGGCCCAGTCACGCGAGGATCCCGAGCCGTATTCCTTGCCACCGAAGATCACCAGCGGTGTGCCGGCGTCCTGGTAGTTCTGGCTTGCGTCGTAGATGAACGACTGCGGCGCGTCGGGCTGAGTGAAGTCGCGGGTGTATCCGCCCTCGACCTCTGCACCGTCGTTGACAGCGCGCACGAGCTGGTTCTTCAGACGGATGTTCGCGAACGTGCCGCGGATCATCACCTCGTGGTTACCGCGACGCGAACCGAAGGAGTTGAAGTCCTTCTGGCGCACTCCGTGCTCCTCGAGGTACTTCGCGGCCGGGGTCGCGGCCTTGATGTTGCCGGCCGGACTGATGTGGTCGGTCGTGACCGAGTCGCCGAGGGTGGCCAGCACACGCGCACCCGAGATATCGCTGACCGGGGTCAGATCCATCGTCATGCCCTCGAAGTACGGAGGACGACGCACGTAGGTGGACTGCTCGTCCCACTCGAAGATCGGACCGGTCGGCGTCGGCAGGCTCGTCCAGCGCTCGTCACCGTCGAAGACGGTGGCGTACTGCTTGATGAACTGTTCACGCGAGATCGACGAGTCGATGATCTCCTGCACCTCGTCGGGTGCGGGCCAGATGTCCTTCAGGAAGACGTCGTTGCCCTGCTCGTCCTTGCCCAGCGCGTCCGTCTCGAAGTCGAAGTGCATCGACCCGGCGAGGGCGTAGGCGACCACCAGCGGCGGCGAGGCCAGGTAGTTCATCTTGACGTCTGGGCTGATGCGCCCCTCGAAGTTGCGGTTACCCGAGAGCACCGCGGTGACCGCGAGGTCGTTGTCGTTGATCGCGGCGGAGACCTCTTCGATGAGCGGCCCGGAGTTGCCGATGCAGATCGTGCAGCCGTAGCCGACGGTGTAGAAGCCGAGGCCCTCGAGGTCCTTGTCCAGTCCGGACTTCTCGTAGTAATCGGTGACGACCTTCGATCCAGGGCCAAGCGTGGTCTTGACCCAGGGCTTCTGCTTCAGACCGCGCTCGCGCGCCTTGCGTGCGAGCAGACCTGCCGCGATCATGACCGACGGGTTCGAGGTGTTGGTGCACGACGTGATGGCGGCGAGCGTCACCGCACCGTGATCGAGGATGTACGGCTCTCCTGCTGCGGAGCGGACCGCGACCGGCTTCGAACTTCCGTTGACGCCGCTGGAGATGTGCACGGGACGGGTGTCCGGTTCCTCTTCACCAGGCACGGTTCCCGGGTCGGATGCCGGGAACGAATGCTTGGACTCCAGATCGACGATCGAGTCGGAAGTGCTGGGGTCCGCGTAGCTGAGGATGTCCTTCTCGAACTGCGACTTGGACTCAGACAGCAGGATGCGGTCCTGAGGTCGCTTCGGGCCTGCGATCGACGGTACGACGGTGCTGAGATCGAGCTCCATGTACTCGCTGAACACCGGCTCAGTGGCCGGGTTGTGCCAGAGACGCTGCTCCTTGGCGTACGCCTCGACGAGAGCCACGGCCTGCTCGTCGCGGCCCGTGAGGCGCAGGTACTCGGTGGTGACATCGTCGATCGGGAAGATCGCCGCCGTCGAGCCGAACTCCGGGCTCATGTTGCCGATGGTCGCACGGTTCGCGAGCGGCACGGAGGCCACACCCTCACCGTAGAACTCGACGAACTTGCCGACGACTCCGTGCCCCCGCAGCATATCGGTGATCGTGAGCACGACGTCGGTCGCGGTGACCGCGGCCGGGATCTCGCCTGTGAGCTTGAAGCCGACGACACGCGGGATGAGCATCGAGACGGGCTGGCCGAGCATCGCGGCTTCGGCCTCGATGCCGCCGACGCCCCAGCCGAGCACCCCGAGGCCGTTCACCATGGTGGTGTGCGAGTCGGTGCCGACGCAGGTGTCGGGGTACGCCTGGAGCACACCGCCGTTGACGCGATCGTAGATGACCTTGGCGAGATGCTCGATGTTCACCTGGTGCACGATGCCGGTGCCGGGAGGAACGACCTTGAAGTCGTTGAACGCCGTCTGGCCCCAGCGGAGGAACTGGTATCGCTCACCGTTGCGCTCGTACTCGATCTCGACGTTGCGCTCGAGAGCGTTGTCGGTGCCGAAGAGGTCGGCGATGACCGAGTGGTCGATGACCATCTCTGCCGGGGAGAGCGGGTTGATCTTGTTCGGGTCGCCGCCGAGTGACGTCACGGCCTCGCGCATCGTGGCGAGATCGACGATGCAGGGCACACCGGTGAAGTCCTGCATCACCACGCGTGCCGGGGAGAACTGGATCTCGGTGCTGGGCTCGGCCGCAGCATCCCACGACCCGAGCGCCTCGATCTGCGCCTTGGTCACGTTCGCACCGTCCTCGGTGCGCAGAAGGTTCTCGAGGAGCACCTTCAGGCTGAACGGAAGCTTCTCGAAGCCGGGAACCGCGTCAACTCGGAAGATCTCATAGTCGGTACTGCCGACCGTCAGGGTGCTCTTGGCACCGAAGCTGTTCACCGTGGACACGAATCCGTCTCCTTCTTGTCTGATGGAAGCGACAGGCGACTCCATCTTGCTCGCGTGCGGGCCTGTCGGCTAGCAAGGCACACCTAACAGTGTGCGCCGTGAAAGCTATCGACAAAAGCCCACAATTTATCTTGATGTCAAGATAAATCTATCACGAACGGGATGCTGTTGACTGCGGCGACTCGCGGGGGTAGAGCGCCCGCACGACAAGCCAGGTGACCGCGATCAACGGGGCGAACAGCGGCAGCCCCATGATGAGCTTGAGCGTGCCCAGCGCTGTCACCTGGTCCGACAGGTAGAGCGGCAGCTGCACCGCCAGCCGCGCGAAGAACAGCGCGGCCCAAGCGATGCCGAGCAGAGTGAACGCGCGACGCTTGCGCTTGTCCGCACGCCAGGCCGTGGCCTCCCCCATGAGGAACCCCGCGGCGATGCCGATCAGCGACCATCCGATCAGGGCGGACACGAGGAAGACGGTGCCGTACACGGCGTTCGTGACGAGGCCGGGCACGAAGTTGTCGGCGCCGCGACCGGTCCACAGTGCGAGAGCTGCGGCCGCACCGGCGGCGATCAGCCCGCCCAGCGCCGCAGACGGCGGCGACTTCTGCACCAGTCGCACGATGGTGAACACTGCGGCGAGACCGACGGAGACGCCGAGCGCGAGGATGAGCGGCTCAGGCTGCACCGTGAACACAACGACGAATGCGAGGCTCGGCAGTACGGATTCCAGCACGCCGCGCCATCCGCCGATGGCCGACCAGACGACCTTCTGCGTGCTGGCGTCCCGAGTCGGATCCAGCCCGGCTTTGCGGGCAGCTCCACCGAGCGCGGAGCCGAGCAGCTCCGGGGTGTTCTGCTCGCGTGCCTCGTCGCCTTCGCGCTTCTCGCTGCTCACGCGGATCCCGGCGTCGCCGGCATCTTCAGCGGGATCAGGTCGCGCGGCGGCATCGGTGCGCCTCCGCGAACCACGACGATCGAACGGAACAGATCCTCGATCTGAGCAGCTGCCTCCGGATCCGATGCCGCGGCGCCGCCGATGACGCCGCGAAGGAACCAGCGCGGGCCGTCGACGCCGACGAATCGTGCCAGCCGCAGCTCTGAACCTTCGGACGCGGGGCTGGGCACCTCGGCGAGCAGCTCCTTGCCGAGCGGCCCCTCCCGCTCCTCGACGCGTCCGCCCTGCTGGCGGACCTGATCGACCAGCTGCATCCGTGTCTCGTGCCAGAGACCCAGTGTCCGCGGAGCCGCGAAGGGCTGCACCTGGAGCGAGGAGTCCGCGTAGTCGAGCCCGACGGCGACGATACGCTTCGTCTGCTCTTCGACCTCGAGACGGAGATTCAGACCCTCGCGCGGAAGGATCTTGATTCCGCCGAGATCGATGTACGGACGGATCGGATTCGCCTCCGATTCATCGAACGGGCCCTCAGTGGAGCGGTTCGATGGCGCCGACTTCGAAGTCGGCTGGGTGATCTCTTCAGTCATCTGCTTGTTCCTGCCTGTTCGGCGACCTGCTCCGGTGCCTGATACCCAGTGGATCCGAATCCGCTCGCACCGCGCGCGCTCTCCGGAAGCTCGTCGACCGGGATGAAGTTCGCACGCGTCACCGGCATGAGGATCAGTTGGGCTATCCGGTCCCCGACCGCCACATCGTACGCGCTCGAACTGTCTGTGTTGAGCAGGCTCACCTTGATCTCGCCCCGATAGCCGGCATCCACGGTGCCAGGGGAATTGACGATCGTGATCCCGTGCTTGGCAGCGAGACCGCTGCGCGGCACCACGAACGCGGCGTAGCCGTCGGGCAGTGCGATACGGACGCCGGTGGGCACGAGGGCACGTTCTCCCGGCTCGAGGTGCACAGCCTCGGCAGCGACAAGATCGGCGCCGGCATCACCCGGATGGGCGTAGTGCGGCAGCACAGACGCGATAATGGGGAGATCAACGGAATCGCTCACCCCACGAGGCTAATGCAGAACCCCACACCTGACACGCTCGTTCGCTATCGCGAACGTCTTTCGCCGAGCCTGTGGCTGCTCGTGACCGCGGCGGTGGCCGGCCCCATGGTGGCGCTGACCTTCACTCCGCTGGGATCGCTGCCCGCGCTGCTCATCGGCGTAGCAGCAGCAGTGGTGCTGATCGTGGGCCTCATCGCCGCATCTCCTGCCGTGCGCGTGACCGGCACGGAGCTGCGCGCCGGCAAAGCGCATATCGATGCCCGCTGGCTCGGCACCGGCGTTGCTCTGATGGGCGACGACGCACGTGAAGCCCGAGGCACAGCGCTGCCTGCGCGCGGATGGCATCTGATCCGCGGAGGAATCGACGGCGTGGTGGTCATCCAGAACACCGATCCGAACGATCCTGTGACCGGCTGGACCATCTCCACGCGCACGCCGGATCGGCTGCTGGCGGCCATCCGCGATGCACAGGTCGCCGCATCAGCGAACGCCTGATGCGCGCATGATCGACGGGTGAGGGAACGACAACGCGCCCCAAGCCATCCGGCCGGGGCGCGTGAACGCGGTGCGTCTGTGGTCAGGCAGCGCACTCCTTGCAGATCGGACCTTCTGCGCCTTCGTGATCGAGCTGCGAGCGATGCTTCACGAGGAAGCAGCTCATGCAGGTGAACTCGTCCTGCTGCGCTGGCAGCACGACGACATCGAGTTCAAGGTCGGAGAGGTCGGCACCCGGGAGGTCGAAACTCGACGGGTTGTCGGAGTCCTCGTCACCGGTCGTGCCAGACAGTTTGTCCGGCACACGCTCCTTGAGGGCTTCGATCGACTCGGAGTCGTCTTCGCTCTTTCGGGGGGCGTCGTAGTCGGTTGCCATGCGGTAGATCTCCACTTTCATGGTGCTAGTGGGCGGTGCGCCGTCGGGTACGCGGCGGGCATAGTTTGCACGACGCAGAGACAATAAGCAAATGCCCCCACGCGCGACAGATCAAACTCACGGCACGCCCAGCGTATTCCCGGCTCTCACGGTGTCGCCGTGACACCATGATCGGAAACCCATCAGAGGGGCATTCGCATGGAAAACGTCACTATCGTCGGCACCGAAGACGACCTGCTGATCCTCGCCACCGGTTCCGGCGAGCGATTCGCGCTCGCCATCGACGACGTTCTGCAACGCGAGATCCGTCGCGCGCGCCGCCGGGACGCGGAAGATGCGCCGAAAGTCAGCGTGAGCCCTCGTGAGATTCAGGCGCATGTCCGTTCCGGACTCTCCGCCGCCGAGGTCGCCGAGCTGCTCGGCATCAGCGTCGATGACGTCGCCCGATTCGAAGGACCAGTCCTCGCGGAGCGCGAACACATCATCGGCCAGGCGCTCGCCGTCCCCGTCCTCATCGGCAGTGAGGTCGAGCCGGATGCGCAGCCCACCTTCGGCGTCGCGATCCACGCCAAGCTCGCAGACCTGCAGGCATCGACAGAGCGCTGGGCGAGCTGGAAGGACGATTCCGGCTGGATCGTCAAGCTCGAGTTCGAAGCCAACGACGTCTCGCACGACGCGCGCTGGTCGTTCGACCCCCGCCGCAGCGCACTGTCGCCGCTGAACGCGGATGCCACACAGCTGTCGCGTCAGGGATCGCTGCCCGAAGGGCTGATCCCCCGTCTGCGTGCCGTCGACAGCGACCGCGCAGAGTCTCCGTACAAAGACGACAGCCGCTTCGACTCCGGTGCGTTCGGGCCGAGGCTGCTGCCCGCACCGGACGCCGATGTCGAAGAGCCGACACAGCCTGAACGCTCCAATGCCGCCGCTCAGGCGGCCGCGATCAAGCGCGCGCCAGACGATTCGGTCACCAGCGCGGAGACAGCCGATCTGCTCGAGGCCCTGCGTCGACGCCGTGGCCAGCGCGAGAGCGCACCACTGCTGGATGACGAACCGTCGTCGCATTCCGAGCGGACGGACGACTCAGGTCCGATCGCGCTGTTCGAGTCTCTCGAACCGGAGTATGTGGAGCAGAAGCCGGCGCGTACGTCTGAGCGTGCACCGGAGGATTCGAATCCTGAGAGCACCGGTCGTCGTCGTCGGCGCAACGCCATGCCGTCCTGGGACGAGATCGTCTTCGGAGCCCGAACAGACGACTGACGGGATCGCGACCACTCAGTCGGCGAACGCCCCGCGCCGGATGTACGGCACCTGTCGCTCCTCCGGAGAGATCGCGCCGTGCTGGCCGATCATCCCGCGTGCACGCTGGTCCTCGTCCGTCCCGTCGTAGAACGCCTTGTTGCCCTTGGCGATCACCACGAGGTCACCGATTCGAGTGAGGGCTGCGGGCGTCACCAACGCTCCGAACAGGCCGGCAGCCACGGCCTCCGCCCTGCTGAGCACATCGGCATCGCCCTCGCTCGCGACACGCCATCGCTCCGTGACGGCCGCTGCGTCGGCATCCGCCTCCAGATATACGTGCAGCATGCGCGGCTCTCCCCCGATGTGGCGCACGCCATCGAAGCGAGGGTCGCCATCGTCGAGCACCACGTGCCGATGAGCAGGCACGTCGATCATGCCGTGATCCGCCGTGACGAGCACACCGACATGGCGCGGCGGGATCACCGAGAGCGCCCCATCGATCTCTTCAAGCGCAGTGATCCATTCCGTGGAGTCGACGCCGTGCTTGTGCCCGGCCTTGTCGATCTCCGGCAGGTAGCAGTACACGAGTGAGCCCGCGTAGTCAGCGGCGAGCTGATAGGCGACGGCGACCCGTTCGGCGGGGGTCTTCGCTGCGACGAATGTCGCGCCTCGCAGGGTCGCCCTTGTGAAGCCGCTGCGAGCGTATGCAGCGACGCCGACCGCGAAGGCGGCATGCCCCGCTGCGAGGGCCCTCTCGAACACCGTCGGCGCCGGCTGCCAGACGATCGGATCGATGCCATCGCTCTCCCATCCGGAGAGTTGATTCACGAGCCTGTCGTGCTCCCGATCCAGCACGCGGTACCCCACCAGTCCATGTGCGCCTGGCGCGACGCCCGTGAGGATGCTGGTCAGTGCAGCCGCAGTGGTCGTCGGAAACACCGAGTAGGCGACGTCCTTCTTACCCAGCCCTGCCATGAGATGACGAGCGTGACCCGCGTGTCCGCGCAGCTGGATGGCTCCGAGTCCGTCGATGATGACGAGGACGACGGAACGAGCGGGTCTCAGCGGCCCGGCCGCGCCCTCGATCGCCGCGAGCAAGTCGCTCGCCACCCCGGTCAGGCTCCGGGCGGGCGTCGGTGCGGACGGTAGAATCAGAGACATCCGAGCCAGTCTTTCACAGGCCCAGCATCGTCCCCAGGAAGTCCATGCCCCGCACCGAATCCGCCGAGCCCGTCGAGGAGCGCATCCAGGACATCGATCTGTCCACCGAGATGCAGGGATCATTCCTCGAGTACGCCTACTCGGTGATCTACTCCCGCGCGCTCCCGGACGCCCGCGACGGGCTCAAGCCCGTGCAGCGCCGCATCCTTTATCAGATGGCGGAGATGGGGCTGCGCCCCGACCGTGGCCATGTCAAGAGCGCCCGCGTCGTCGGTGAGGTGATGGGAAAGCTGCACCCGCACGGCGACTCCGCGATCTACGACGCACTCGTGCGCCTCTCGCAGGACTTCGCACTTCGCGTTCCGCTCGTCGACGGCCACGGCAACTTCGGCTCGCTCGACGACGGTCCGGCCGCATCGCGCTACACCGAGGCCCGCCTCGCGCCGGCCTCACTCGCCCTGACCGAGAACCTCGACGAAGACGTCGTCGACTTCGTCCCGAACTACGACGGGCAGTTCCAGCAGCCCGCCGTGCTGCCCGCCGCGTTCCCCAATCTTCTGGTCAACGGCGCCAGCGGCATCGCCGTGGGTATGGCGACGAACATGGCGCCGCACAACCTGATCGAAGTCGTCGCGGCAGCCGTTCATCTGCTGGAGAACCCGGAGGCCACCCTCGACGAGCTCATGGAGTTCGTCCCAGGCCCCGATTTCCCCTCCGGCGGCATCATCATGGGGCTGGACGGCATCAAAGACGCCTATGCGAACGGCCGCGGTGCTTTCAAGGTCCGTGGCAAGGTCTCGGTCGAGTCGATAGGCCCCCGTCGCACCGGCATCATCGTCACAGAGCTGCCGTACATGGTCGGCCCGGAGCGACTGATCGAGAAGATCCGTGATGCCGTGCAGGCGAAGAAGCTGCAGGGCATCAGCGACGTCAACGACCTCACCGACCGTCAGCACGGCCTGCGCGTCGCGATCGGCATCAAGACCGGCTTCGATCCGAACGCCGTGCTCGAACAGCTGTACCGTCTGACGCCGCTGGAAGACTCGTTCAACATCAACAATGTCGCGCTCGTCGAGGGGCAGCCACGCACGCTCGGACTCCGAGAGATGCTCAGCGTCTACGTGGGGCACCGGCTCGAGGTCATCACGCGGCGCAGCCGGTATCGGCTCGCTCGTCGCGAAGAACGTCTGCACCTCGTGGAGGGCCTGCTCGTCGCGATCCTCGACATCGACGAGGTCATCCAGGTCATCCGCACCTCGGATGACTCCGAGCAAGCGCGCTCGCGCCTGCGGACGGTGTTCGATCTCTCAGAAGCGCAGGCCGAGTACATCCTCGAGCTTCGCCTTCGCCGACTGACGAAGTTCTCCCGCGTCGAGCTGGAGACCGAACGCGACGCGCTGTTGACGGAGATCGCCCAGCTCCGCGAGCTTCTCGGCAGCGACGCACTGCTGCGGGCGCAGGTGGCCAAGGAACTGGATGCCGTCGCAGAGGCCTATGGCACGCCCCGGCGCACGCTGCTGATGAACGGCAAGCCGGCAGCGCCGCGCCGCGCAAAGCCCGGCGAGGTCGATCTGCAGATCGCCGATGCGCCGACCATCCTGGCTCTTTCCACGACCGGACGCGCGGTGCGCGTCGACCTCGCCGAAGGGCAGGAGCTTACGAGGCCGGCACGGCGCAGCAAACACGACGCGATCCTCTCGACGACGACGACCACGGTTCGTGGAGAAGCCGGCGCCATCACGACCGCTGGCCGACTGCTGCGCTTCTCCCCCGTCGATCTACCCTCCGTTCCCGGCTCGTCGGTGCAGCTCGCCGCCGGCACCCCGCTGCGCGATTACCTAGGCATCACCTCGCGTTCGGAGAAGGTGCTGGCGCTGGTGGATCTGTCCTCCGACGCGCCCGTCGCGCTGGGTACGGCTCAGGGAACGGTCAAGCGCATCGTGCCCTCCGGCCTGCCAGTGCGCCCCGAGATCGAGGTCATCTCCCTCAAGCCCGGTGACACGCTGGTCGGCGCGGCCGAGGCTGCAGACGACGTCGAACTGGTCTTCATCACCACCGACGCACAGCTGCTCCATTTCGCCGCATCCGCGGTGCGTCCGCAGGGCGCGGCCGCCGGGGGCATGGCGGGCATCAAACTCGGCTCCGGCGCAGCGGTGCTCTTCTTCGGAGCGACGCCTGCGACGGACGACGTGACCGTCGCCACGGTATCCGGCGCCGACGGCGTGATCCCCGGAACGGATGCCGGACGCGCCAAGGTCTCCGCCTTCGCCGAGTTCCCTGCCAAGGGACGAGGGACCGGCGGTGTGCGCGCACATTCGTTCCTCAGGGGCGAGGATCGCCTCACCGTGGCGTGGGCCGGTGCCGTACCTGCCTATGCAGTGGGAACCGACGGTGCCGTGCGCAAGCTTCCGGAGACTCCCGCCAAGCGCGACGCCTCCGGTCAGCTGATCGACGGCGTGATCGGCTCGATCGGTCGCCCCGTCATCTGACTCTGCCCCGAGATCTCATCGGCTGACGGGCGTCAGCGGGACTCGAACGCGTCTCTTCCGAGCTCACCGAGGCATTCTTCGACGGCCCGTGCGACCGTCTCGGCGTACGCGCCGTCCGAGTCCAGGTCCGGGTCGAACACGGTCACCGAGGCGCCCCACGCGCGGGGAGCGAGGCCGCGGAGCAATGCGATGAGCTCGTCGGGAGCCAGCCCTCCCGGATCCGGGCTGTCGACAGCGGGCATGTGCTCCGGGTCGAGCACGTCCACATCGACGTGAAGCCAGAATCCACGTTCCAGACCGGGTGCAGTGAGGATCTGCGCGGCTGCGCGCACACCACCGTGCAGGATCACCCGCGCGGCCGGGACCGTCAGACCGATCAGATCCGACATCTCCGCGACGTGCTCATCCTCCGGTCGGCAGCCGATGTGCGCTGTCGCCTGCGCCTCGAAGTACGGACCGAGCCCGTCGATGTCGGCGATCTCAGGAGGATGATGCCCGATGGCGGATGCGAGGTCTTCACCTGCGAGGCTTAGATGATCGCGCCCTGATTGCGCACGGTGCCTGCGGCCGCTGTCCGCCGTCGTCGACGTAGCGACCGAGCAGCACGACGCCCCAGTCGACGGCACCCAGTCCGTGCAGCGCCTCATGCAATCCGGCCTCGCGCAGCGCCTCCGGCGCCTTGGCTGTGCCGGGTACCGCGCCGGGCTGCGGTGGCCTGAGTCCGAGATTCGACGGGGCGGAGATGATGGCGATCACGGGGTCAGCGTCCCCCGCGGCGTCTTGTACGGCTCGGCTACTCGACGTCACGCGTCGATCGACTCCCGTGAGAGCTGATCTGACGAGTCGACGATGAACTCCCGGCGAGGCGCGACCTCATTGCCCATCAGCAGTTCGAACACCCGGCCTGCGGCCTCGCCATCCTCCATGCGCACGCGGCGCAGCAGCCGCCCGCCGCGGTCCATCGTCGTGTTCGCCAGCTGATCGGCATCCATCTCACCGAGGCCCTTGTAGCGCTGGATCGGCTCATGCCAGCGCTTGTTCGCCTTGCGGAGCTTCGTGAGCAGCGCGTGCAGTTCCTGCTCGCTGTAGGTGTAGATCGTCTCGTTGGGCTTCGAACCGGGGTTCATCACGATGACCCGGTGCAGCGGTGGCACTGCCGCGAACACGCGTCCCTCTTCGATCAGCGGACGCATGTATCGGAAGAACAGCGTGAGCAGCAGGGTGCGGATGTGCGCGCCGTCGACGTCGGCGTCGCTCATCAGGATGATCTTGCCGTAGCGCGCAGCGCCGATGTCGAACGTGCGGCCGGAACCGGCGCCGATCGTCTGGATGATCGCCGCGCACTCCGCGTTCGAGAGCATGTCGCCGATGGATGCACGCTGCACATTGAGGATCTTGCCGCGAATCGGCAGCAGCGCCTGGATCTCACTGTCGCGAGCCCGACGCGCCGTTCCCAGCGCGGAGTCGCCCTCGACGATGAAGAGCTCGCTGCGCGAGACGTCGTTCGATCGGCAGTCCACGAGCTTGATCGGAAGCGACGACGACTCCAGAGCATTCTTGCGTCGCTGGGTCTCCTTGTGCGCGCGAGCGGAGACGCGCGCCTTCATCTCGGAGACGACCTTGTCCAGCAGCTGGCTCGCCTGGTTCTTGTCGTCGCGCTTCGTCGACGCGAAGCGCGCACCGAGCTCCTTGCGGAGCACCTGAGCCACGACCTGGCGCACGGCTGGTGTGCCGAGCACCTCCTTCGTCTGGCCCTCGAACTGCGGTTCGGGCACCTCGACGGTGAGCACAGCCGTGAGGCCGGCGAGAACGTCATCCTTCTCGACTTTGTCGTTCCCGACCTTGAGGCGACGGGAATTCTGCTCGACCTGGGCGCGCAGCACCTTGAGCAGCTCCTGCTCGAACCCTTGCTGGTGCGTGCCCCCCTTGGGCGTCGCGATGATGTTCACGAACGATCGCGTGACGGTCTCGTAGCCGGTTCCCCAGCGCATCGCGATATCGACGCGGCACTCGCGTTCGACCTCCTGCGACGTCATGTGGCCGTTCGCCTGCAGCACGGGTACCGTCTCCTTGAAGGATCCGGTGCCCTGAATGCGCCAGGTGTCGGTGATCGGCGCATCTACGGCCAGATAATCGACGAATTCCGCGATGCCGCCGTCGTAACGATACGACGTCTCTGCGCTCTCCTCGCCACGCTCGTCGCGCACGACGATCTCGAGTCCGGGGACGAGGAATGCGGTCTGGCGCGCGCGGTTCTCGAGCTCTCCGAGCTGGAAGGCGGCATCCTTCGTGAAGATCTGACGATCAGCCCAGTAACGCACTCGTGTTCCGGTGACGCCGCGTGGAGCCTTGCCTGCGATGCGCAGTTCGCTGCTCTTCTCGAACGGCGAGAACGGCGCATCAGGACGCTTCTCCCCCGAGTCCTTGAAATTTCCGGGCTCGCCGCGGTGGAACGACATCGCATAGGTCTTTCCGCCGCGGTCGACCTCGACGTCGAGTCGCTCGGAGAGGGCGTTCACGACGGATGCGCCGACACCATGAAGGCCACCGGATGCCGCGTATGAACCGCCGCCGAATTTTCCGCCGGCGTGCAGCTTGGTATAGACCACCTCGACGCCGGTCAGTCCGGTGCGCGGTTCGATGTCTACGGGAATGCCGCGGCCCCGGTCATGCACCTCGACACTGCCGTCTGCATGCAGGATGACATCGATGCGCGTGCCGTTGCCCGCGACGGCCTCATCGACGGAATTGTCGATGATCTCCCACAGGCAGTGCATGAGACCGGGCGAGCCGTTCGACCCGATATACATACCCGGGCGCTTGCGAACCGCTTCAAGGCCTTCGAGAACCTGAAGATGATGGGCGGAATACTCAGCGGTCACAATCCTCGATTCTATTCGTGAGGAAGCGCCCAGCCCTGCAGACACTCCCCTGCAGAGCCACTCAGGTGGGCCCGGCGTACGCGCTGAGCGAAACACGCCGACTATCGGGCATGACTATCAGCCAGCCGTGGTTGTATTGAGCACATTCCCCACTGGAGATGCCGATACCCGAGGAGGCACCGAGATGAACGCTACAACCGAACGTGAGCCCTCCACAGTCGAGTACCGTCTGACCGCGATGGACCGCTGCGACTCATGTGGCGCACAGGCCTACATCGCCGCTGAGGTCAACGGCTCCGAACTACTCTTCTGCGCCCACCACGGCCGCAAGTACGAGGAGAAGCTTCGCGACGTCGCCACCTCCTGGCACGATGAGACCGCGCGTCTCGTCGACGCTGTCTGACACAGCTCGTCGTACGACTGATTCGTCAGTCCCCGATCACCCGTCGCACCCCAGCGGTGAGGCGGGTGACGATCTCTTCGCCGACGGTGCCGATCCGCTCGGCGAGCCTCGTGGCATCCGATTCGCCCTGCTCCCCTGGACCGAACACGGTCGTCGGCTCACCGACCCGCGCACCGGACCAGCCCCGCACGAGGGTACTGGTCGCGTCGATCCGCACGATCTCACGTACACCACCGGGTGTGCCGATCATCGCGCCGGCAAGGGTGGACGGCAGACCGTGCAGCGCCCCGACCCCTATCAGCACGTCGTCGCCGCGCTCCTCGATCACCCGCGCACGCAACGCCGCGATCGGCGTGATGCCCGGGATCTCCGGTCCGTCGGCTGATCGGATGCCGTAGCAGAACGCACCGATCCGGCACACTGTGCCGCGCAGCTCCGGGCGCCACCATGACGCTGCAGAGGCGGTCAGGTGCAGCGCCCGAGGTGTACCGCCGGCCGCACGCAGCACGTCGACCGCGCTGCGGAACTCGCGGGCGGCCTCGTCATCCTCCGCGTCGCTCGCCTCGGCCAGGTGACTCCACACCCCGACCACTTCGATCAGTCCCGCACGCTGCGCGGCCATTGCATCGGCGATCACCCGTGGCCAGTCCTCCGGGCGGATTCCGTTACGGTGCAGCCCGGTATCGATCTTCAGATGAATGCGCGCGGTGATCCTGAGCCGACCGGACATCTCGATGACGCGACGCAGATAATCCGATGCCCCCACGCCAAGCTCTATGCCAACTGCAAGTGCCTGCTCGATCTCATCATCGCTCGAATCCGCCCAGGCGAACACTGTCGCCCGGCCTGTCTGCTCGCGGATGCGCAATGATGTGTGCACGTCATAACCGCCGAAAGAATCGACCGGCTGCGCTGCGCCGACCGCCGCTGAGGCGGCCCATTCCACGCCGTGGCCGTACGCGTCGTCCTTCATCGCGAGCATGAGTTGCGCGGGAGCGATTCGATCCTGCACTGCAGCGAGATTCTGCAGGAACCGCGTGCGCGAGATCTCGAGTGTCGGGGTCATCAACGCGTCCATTCGCGCACCGCCTTGGATCCGGCGACGGTGATGAGTTCGGCGATGCCGAGCCCTGTGACATCGGCCCAGTCCGCCAGTGCATCACAGGCGACGCCGCTGCCGCCGAAATAGACGACGTCCGCACCCGTGGCGACATCGGCAGCCGAGTCCTGAAGATCGACCACGCACACGTCCATCGCCACACGTCCCACGATCGGTCGCAGCGCGCCGTCGATCTCGACGTACGCGGAGTTGCCGAGTGCGCGGACGATCCCCTGCGCATAGCCGCCGGTGACCAGTGCCACCGTGGTGTCGGCGGAGGCTCGATGGAGATAACCGTAGGAGACCGCCTCACCGGCTCGCAGCGGCTTGGTCGAGACGATCCGCCCCACAAGCTGCATCGCGGGCGTCGTTCCAGAACCCGGAAGGCCATAGAGCACGCTGCTGTCGACGTCTGCTTCTCCCGACGTGACGGCGTGGAGGCCATGGCCACGCACGAGATCGGCGATGTCGGCATCGTCGACGAGGACGGTATGCACGCCGGCATCACGCACCACAGCGGCGGCCTGAAGCACGCCGTGTCCGAGAGCGTCGCCGCGCAGATCGGCCAGTTCGCCACCGCGGGCGGCGGCCTCGCCCGCGCCCTCGCGCAGCGCTCCCGCCGAGACGAGTGCGCGCGGAAGGCTCCTGGTCGGTGTCACCGCCTGCTGGCCTCGATCACCGGACGGTGCCTCGCTCGGCTGCCGGTGCGGATGCCGGTGGCACTGACCCTGGTCTCGTAGAGCCCCGGTGTCCAGTTGCCCTCGATCAGCATGGGACCGTCGGGGCCGACGGCGACGTCCCAACCGATGTACGGCACGGTGGGCACTTCCTTGGCAGCGCGAGTGACGAGGTCGACCACGCGGTCCCACATCGGCACCTCGAACTCGACGATCGACTTGCCCGAGTCAGGGTGCGTCTCGTAGCGCGACTTGTGCTTGCCGGTGTGCCCTGGCCCGAACGACTTTCCGTTCTCGTCGATCATCGTGAAGAACCCGCCCCAGGTGAACTGATCGCTCACCGCACCGCGACCGAACTTCTGCGCGGCCATCAGCACGTGCACCTTCGTACCGTCGAAGAACGTCGCGACACGTGTCGTGTTCACTGTGCCCTCGCAGTACTCGGAGAGGTAAGGATGCTGCTCGATGCGCTGTTCGATGAGCCGCTGTCCCTTGTCCCGGAGTTCGTCGCGGAACGCGTTCCAGTCAGTGACCTCTGACGCCTCGTACCGGAAGACGCCTTTGCCCTCGCGGCCGACAGGAGTCTTCGCGATGAACACCGGGTTCTTCTCGGCGAAGGCGCGCAGGCCGTCGGCATCCACCTCATCGAGGTCGAGCCACTCGCGGCCGAGATACTCGGTGAAGCGGCGGTTGAAGGTGATCTTGTTCTCGAACTGCAGCACGTCCGTGCGGTCGTTGAGCGCCTGCGCCAGATGATGCTGGATCAGCGAGGTCATGAATGTCTTCCGCTCGCTCTTCGTCAGCAGCGCGAAGTCGGCCTCGTAGTAGTCGATGTATGCCGTGTCGTGAAAGGCCGCCCAGACGAGCATGTCGACGAAGACCTTCGGCGCCCACTTGCCCTGCTCCTTCGCGATCTGAGTCGCGAACGCCCATACTCGTCGCGGATCGAACGAGGTGAGGCGCCTCAGGAGGTACTTCAGGCGCGCAGTGAGTGCGACGTCTCGAGACAAGAGGAAAGACCTTTCGGCAGGGGCATGTCAGAACGACTCATGCTACTCGCTCCACCTGCCCGGGACCGTGGACACCTGCGTGTTAGCCTGGGTCGGTGGATCAGAAGCGGTTGCGTGTCCGGTATCTTCTCGACCGGGCTCGGCGGCTCAATCCGACGCAGCTGATCGAGCTGGCGCACCAGGTGAAGAAGGTGTCGAAGGCACCTCTCCCCGTCATCATCGCCGACATGCTGTGGTGCTCGGTCCGTTACGAGATGGGCTTCCGCGACTACGCCGTGTGGGACATCCGCATCCTGAATGCCCGCGAGCGTGCGACATGGATGACGCACCCCAAGGCGTTCCGTCTGAACCGGACTCTGAACGGCCCGGACTCCAAGGTCATCCTCGGCGACAAGATGCGCTTCCTTGCAGACTTCGCCGATCTCACCCGCCGCGAGTGGATCGATGCCGCGGCGGCATCCGACGAGGACCTGCGCGCCTTCATCGACCGCCACCCCCGCGTGATCGCCAAGCCGGCCGCCGGTGAGGGCGGCGCGGGCATCGGCATCTACGACACTGCCGAGGTCTCAGACGTAGCGACCTGGCGTGCACTGCTCGTCGAGCGCGACCAGACGTTGCTCGAAGAGGTGCTGACGCAGCACGAAGACCTGAACAGGCTGTACCCGGACAGTGTGAACACCGTGCGGATGATCACGTACCGCGATCCGTCGGACGAACTGCACGTGATCGCATCCGTGCTGCGGATCGGCAACGGCGCGGTGATCGACAATTTCGCCTCGGGCGGCATGTTCACGATGCTCGACGACGACGGCGTCGCCCTGTACCCGGGCGTCGACAAGCAGTCGAACATCTACCACCAGCATCCGACCACCGGCACGACCATCAAGGGCCTTCAGGTGCCGTTCTACCCGCAGGTGGTGGAGATGATCGCCGATGCTGCGAAACGGCTTCCCACGGTGCCCTACGTCGGCTGGGACATCGCGATCACACCCGACGGCCCCGCGCTCATCGAAGCGAACCACAATTCGAGCGTGTTCCAGATGAAGCCCTCAGCGTCCGGCATCCGCACCGGTCTGCTCTACCGCTACCGCGACGCGATCGGCGCGGACGTGGTCGACGACAAGCGCTGATCCGCCGGCCCGGCTCCGAGGCGTCATCAGCCCCGGCGGCGGCGCACGGTATCGATTGCGACCGTGAGTTCGGGCGCACGGAACACGGCAAGCAGTCCGATGTAGACCAGCACGCTCGTCGCACCGATGAGCGCAGAACCGAGCGCTCCCCAGATCATCCCCTGCAGCATCCAGCCCTCCGCTCCACCTGAGAGCACGAACACTCCCCATCCCGCAGCTCCGGCCGGGATGGCCATGAGAACGAAGCGGCACAGCGCCCACCATGTCGCACCCAGGCCCAGGGGCCCGATCTTGCGACGAAGCAGAATCGTCGCGATCACCGTCTGCACGATCCCGGACAGCGACTGCACGAATGCCACAGCAGCAGCCAGGTACTCCACCGGGACGCTCGCAGCGACGGCGAGTGTCAACGCGAGCACCAACGTTCCTTGGACGATCGTGAAGATGAACGGAGTACGTGCGTCGCCGTAGGCGTAGAACGTCCGCTGGATGACGAACAGCACCCCCATGGGGACGAGACTCACCAGATAGGCGATGAGTACGGGCGCCATCGCACTCGCGTCCTCGGCTGTATTGCTGAAGACGCGAGAGGCCGGGACTGCTGCTGCGATCACGGCCGCCGCGGCGATCACGGTGAAGAGTCCGAGGATCCTGATCGATTGACCGACGTCTGCTCGAAGTTCACTGTGGCGCTCGGCGGCGGAATGCTCGCTGATCCGAGTGAAGTAGGGCGTCCCGATCGCGAGAATGATCATCGAGTACGGGAGCATGTACACGAGCCAGGCGTATTGAGAAGCCGCTGTGGAGGCGTGCTCGCCGGAGGCCGTCGTGATCGTGAGCGACTGGACGATACCGACCGCTTGGCCGATCAAGGTCGTCAGCAGCGTCCACGTCGCGAGCTTGCCCATGTGGCCGAGCCCCATGCCCCGCCAACGGAAGTCGAGCCGCAACGGGATGCCTGCACGTCGCCAGAACAGCGTCAGAACGACTGTCTGCGCGACCACACCGAGCGTCGCGGTACCCGCGAGCACCAGCACCATCGAACCGTCCCACCCGTCGAGAGTGTTGCGGTTCTGCCCGAACAGCACGATGAACACTACGAAACCGGCGATGGAGACGAAGTTGTTGACGATCGGCGCCCAAGCATAGGGGGCGAACATCTTGCGGGCGTTGAGGATCTCGCCGAGCAGTGCGAACATGCCGTAGAAGAACAGCTGCGGGATGCACCAGTACGCGAATTGTGTGGCAAGCGCGTGCTGCTGCGGCGAGTCGAAGTTCGAGTACAGGTCGATCAGCAGCGGGGCGCACAGCGTCGCCACAATCGTGACGGAGCCCATGATCAAGGCACCGAGCGTCAACAGTTTCGCAAGGAATGCGTGCCCGGTGTCCTTCTGCGTTGCAGCGCGCACCACCTGTGGCACGATCACGCCTGTGAGCACTCCGGCTGAGATCACCTGATAGATGCTGTTGGGCAGCGCATTGGCGACGGCGAACGCATCAGGTGCTCTACCGACCGAGTTGATCGCGATGACGAGCACGACAGTGCGCAGCAGGCCGGTGATCCGCGATGTGAGCGTACCCGCCGCGATCATGGCGCTGGCGCGACCGAGTCCCATGCGTGTGGTGATTCCCCTCCGCGCCCGTCGTCAGTGATCCGACGTCAGACGGTGCGTTCTCAGACGGTGCGGATGATGCCCATCGGGGTGGACTCGCGTCCCTGGCCGAGCGGGTTGTCCTTCAGGATACGCACCAGACGCTGTTCGCCGGCCTTGTCGAGTGTCGAGCCCAGGATGTTCCCACCGAGGTCGTTGATGTCTACGACTGCGACGTCGGCCTTGCCACCGATGAGCGACTTGAGATGAGTCGCCACCTGGCGAGGGTTCTTCGGCCCCAGCACGACCGCCTCGTTGTACGGCGGAATGGTGTGAGTCGTCGGACCGTCGATCGCACGAGCCTTGTCGCCGGCTATGCGGTAGAAGTCGCCCTTACGGCCGAATGCCTTCGTCAAAGCCGCGACGGCGGCAGCGAGCAGGATGCGCGGCGTGCCGCATTCCCGAAGCGCCATCTCCATCGTCTCCGGCATGCCGAGTCCGATGCCGTACGGCGTGCGCGTGACGTACTTCGACAGGAACAGCGCGAGCTTTCGAGGCTGGATCTCGTCAAGACGGTACGAGCGCCCCTGGGTGATCGCCACGATCTTCTCGGTCACGAACAGAAGGTCGCCCGGCTGCACGGCATCGGCCGCGTACTCGGTGACGATCTGGTCGATGTCGTCGTCTGGCATGACGACGCGCGTGCGCAGCGGGATGCGGGCGTACTTCTTGCCGTCGACGCTCGTCTCGAGCGCCTTACCGTCGTTCGCCTGCATCACTCGAGGTAGTCCCGCAGCGACTGCGAACGGCTCGGGTGGCGCAGCTTCGCCATCGTCTTCGACTCGATCTGGCGGATGCGCTCGCGCGTGACGCCGAACGTGTCGCCGATCTGGTCGAGGGTCTTGGGCTGACCGTCGCCGAGGCCGAAGCGCATGCGAATCACGCCGGCTTCGCGCTCGGAGAGCGAGTCGAGCAGCTGCTCGAGCTGACGCTGCAGCATCGTGAAGCCCACTGCGTCGGCCGGGACGACCGCCTCGGTGTCCTCGATGAGGTCACCGAACTCGCTGTCGCCGTCCTCGCCGAGAGGAGTGTGCAGAGAGATCGGCTCGCGACCGTACTTCTGCACCTCGACGACCTTTTCCGGCGTCATGTCGAGCTCACGGCTGAGTTCTTCCGGAGTGGGTTCGCGACCGAGGTCCTGCAGCATCTGGCGCTGTACACGGGCGAGCTTGTTGATGACCTCGACCATGTGCACCGGGATGCGGATCGTGCGAGCCTGATCGGCCATGGCGCGGGTGATCGCTTGACGAATCCACCAGGTGGCGTACGTGGAGAACTTGAAGCCCTTGGTGTAGTCGAACTTCTCGACCGCACGAATGAGGCCCAGGTTCCCTTCCTGGATGAGGTCCAGGAACTGCATGCCACGACCGGTGTACCGCTTGGCGAGAGAGACCACGAGGCGCAGGTTGGCGCCGAGCAGGTGGCTCTTCGCGCGGTGGCCGTCGCGGGCGACCCATTGCAGGTCGAGTCCGAGCTGGCTGGTCTTCTCCGCCGCGGTCATGTTCGACAGCTTCTCCTCGGCGAACAGACCGGCCTCGATGCGCATCGCGAGCTCGACCTCTTCGGCCGCGTTCAGGAGCGCGACCTTTCCGATCTGCTTCAGGTAGTCCTTGACAGGGTCGGCGGTGGCGCCGGTGATCTGCGTCGAGTAGACCGGGACGTCGTCCTCGTCCTTGGATGTCAGGACGATCGCGCCGGTGGGAAGCGGCTCGGTGAACGCCGGCTTCTTGTCGTCGTCGTCAGCGTCGTCGGCGACGACTTCCCCATCGGGAGCGTCTTCCTCGACGACGTCATCGGCCTTCTTGCGCCGTACTGGCGCCTTCTTGGCTGCGGGAGCCTTCTTGGCTGCGGGAGCCTTCTTGGCTGCCGGCGTCTTTGCAGCAGCGGTCGTCTCCGGCTCGACGTCTTCGGTCGAGGCAGCCTCGGCTGCGGTCTTCGTCTTCGTCGTCCGGGAGTTCTTGGTCGCGGCAGGAGTCACGTTTCGCCTTTCACGGGGCAGCGCGCCCGCCCCGGGACATTTCGGACACTAGTAAGACCCTTGTCAAGTCATCAGCCTTGCGGCCGATCATTGACAACGGGTCGGATTACCAGTATCGCACACGATTGAGGCTACGGACGCATCTCGCGCCCGTGGTGCTCACCCGCTCGTGATCGCACCGCTCAGGGTCGCGGACGCTTGTCGTCATCACCCGGTCGCCGAGTAGCCAGGTAACGTTCGAGCTCAGCCGCGAGCTCGTCCGCACTGGGCAGGTCCCGCTCATCGAAGCCGCCTTCGTCGAAGCGATCCAGGTCTTCGGGATTCCGACCGGCCATGTACGCGTCGTAGCGGTGCTCGAGGGTCTCCACCATCTGACGAAGCTCGTCGTTTCCGGTGACCTGCTCGTCCACTTTTCCGAGGTACTCTTCACGACTCTCCCGGAGATCGTCGAGAGTGAGCACGATCCCAGTCGAGCCCATCACGCGGTCGGCGGCGGCGATCACCGCATCCGGGTACTCGGTCTCTGCGAGGTAATGGGGTACGAGCAGCACGAATCCGACGATCCGGTCACCGCGTTCGGCGAAACGGTACTCGAGCAGATGGCCCGCGGTTGCGGGAACCTGCGTACGCGGGCGCCAGACGGAAAGGCTCGCCGTGATCTCCTTGCGATTGCCGCTGACCGTCGTGCTGATCGGACGCGTGTGCGGCACCGGCATGGCGATCGAGTGCACCCAGGTGACGCCGGAGACGTCGAATTCCTCAGCGAGCGCGAGAACCTTGTCGCTGAACGCATTCCACGCGAAGTCGGGTTCGTAGCCCGCGAGAAGGAGGAACTGCTGACCGAGAGTGTCGTGTGCGAGCGACAGCTCGAGTCGCGACGGCCTGAACTCCGTGAGGTGGTCCTGTTCAAACACGACGATCGGGCGACGCGCCCGGTAGTCGAGAAGCAGATCGTTGTCGAAGACGATGACCGGCTGTGGATCGGACACATCGCGAAGATGGTCGATGAGCCCTGACACGGCGTTTCCGGCATCCGTGAATCCGGTGAGCAGGATCACGAGAGGCAGCCCCTTGGGGACGGCAGGGGCGTTGGCGACGCGTTCGTACAGCTCTCCGGAGACGGGCATGCTCCCATGCTACGAGCAGCGGGTCGTGCCAGGGGCGGCTGCGTCATGCTCACAGCGAACAGATCCGAGGAGCGACGGTCTCTTCGAGCCTAGGATGGAGACATGACGCTTCCTGCGCTCTCGCACACCGCCAATCGATTCCCCGGGAGCGCTGCCGACGCAGCAGTGCTCGTCGTCCCGGACACAGAAGCGTTCCCCGAGGCTCTGGAGGACTATCCAGGACTCGCTGAGGTGCTCGCGGGTATCGGCTTCACCGGATCCGCTTCTGCATTCGCCCGCGTCCATCTGCCGTCGTTCACGCCATTGCCGTTGGCTGTCGTCGGCGTCGGCAGCAAGCCCGATGGTGCGGCGGTACGCGAAGCCGCAGGTGCCGCGCTGCGCACGTTGACCGGATTCGAGCACATCGCGCTCGGACTCGCGGGCGATCTCGATCAGTTCGCCTCCGAGGCCGCAGAGGGCGCAGTCTTCGGCGGATACCGCTTCGAGGGATATCGTGCCAAGCCCGGCAAGTCGCGCGCCAGCGAAGTGACCGTGCACAGCGGCTCGCTCTCGGAGGACGACGTCTCACGTGCCCAGATCCTCGGCGACGCCCTCGCACTCGTGAAGGATCTCGTCTCCGTACCCGCGGAGTGGCAGAGCCCGGCTGAACTCGCGCAGAGCGCGGTCGAAGCTGTCGCCGGTCTCGACGTCACCGTCGATGTACTCGACGAGGCTGCTCTCGCCGAACAGGGCTTCGGCGGTGTGCTCGGCGTCGCACAGGGCTCCGACCGCCCACCTCGCGTCGTCCGGCTCGACTACTCCCCGGCCGACGCCGCCAGTCATATCGCACTCGTGGGTAAAGGCATCACCTTCGACACCGGCGGACTCTCGCTCAAGCCCGCAGCGAGCATGGTCGGCATGAAGTTCGACATGGCAGGCTCTGCCACGGTGCTCGCCACGCTGCGCGCGATCGCATCGCTGAAGCTGCCTGTACGCGTCACTGCATGGATGTGCATCACCGACAACATGCCCTCCGGCAAGGCGACGCGCCCGGGAGATGTTCTTCGGATGCTGGACGGCACGACGGTCGAGGTGCTCAACACGGATGCCGAAGGACGCCTCGTGCTCGCCGACGGTCTCGTCGCCGCGAGCCGCGAGCATCCCGACGTGATCTTCGACGTCGCCACCCTCACCGGTGCCGTGCTCGTCGCACTCGGCCACCGGCACACCGGGGTCATGGGCGACGACGAGGCCGTGGCCGAGTACCTGACGGTGTCGGAGCAGGCCGGGGAACTCGCCTGGCCGCTGCCCCTGCCGGAGTACATGCAGGACTCGCTCGACTCGCCCATCGCCGACATGATCAACGCCAACATGAGTGACCGGGCGGGCGGCACGATGTTCGCCGGGCTCTTCCTGCAGCGCTTCATCGGTCGCACGAGCGACGAGGACGACGCCCCGCGCATCCCCTGGGTGCACCTGGACGTCGCCGGCTCAGCCGAGCACGGCAGCTCACCGTACGGATTCACAGACAAGGGCCCCACGGGTGCGACGGTGCGTTCACTCGTCGCGTTCGCCGAGGCTCGCGCACAGGAGGCATGATGACCACGCATACGTTCGACATCGTCGTACTCGGTGGCGGCAGCGGCGGTTATGCCGCGGCTCTTCGCGCGGCCGAACTCGGCAAGTCAGTCGCCTTGATCGAGAAGGACAAGGTCGGCGGCACCTGCCTACACCGCGGCTGCATCCCGACCAAGGCACTGCTGCACGCCGCCGAGGTCGCAGAGCATGTACGCGACGCGGCATCCGTCGGTGTGTCGGCGACGTTCGAGGGCGTCGACGCCGCAGGAGTGCGCACCTACCGCGAGAACATCGTCGCCAAGAAGTTCAAGGGACTCGAGGGCCTGATCAAGGCCAGGGGCATCACCACGGTGGCAGGACTCGGACGACTCGACGCCGATCGCAGTGTGCGCGTCGGCGACGATGTGTACGTCGGCGCTGATGTGGTGCTCGCCACCGGCTCATACAGCCGGTCGCTGCCCGGGCTCGAGATCGGCGGACGCATCATCACCAGCGAGCAGGCCCTCGCGCTCGACGTGATTCCGGAGCGCGTGCTGGTGCTCGGCGGCGGCGTCATCGGCGTGGAGTTCGCAAGCGTATGGCGCTCTTTCGGCGCCGAGGTGACGATCATCGAGGCGCTGGAGCACCTGGTACCCAACGAGGACATCGCCCTCAGCAAGGGCCTTGAGCGCGCCTTCCGTCGGCGCGGCATCCAGTACTCGCTCGGCACCCGTTTCCAGACGGCGACTCAGGATGACTCGAGCGTGACCGTGACGCTGGAGGACGGCAAGACCTTCACCGGCGACTATCTGCTGGTCGCCGTCGGACGAGGCCCTGTCACGGATGACCTCGGCTTCGAGGAGGCCGGCGTCACGCTGGATCGCGGCTTCGTGACGGTGAATGAGGAGCTTCGCACCGGAGTGTCCGGCCTGTGGGCCGTCGGCGACATCGTTCCCGGCCTGCAGCTCGCACACCGCGGATTCCTGCAGGGCATCGCCGTCGCGGAGCGGATCGCGGGGCTCTCCCCCGCGCCGATCCCCGAATCGCAGATCCCGAAGATCACGTACTGCAACCCGGAGGTCGCATCGGTCGGCGTGACTGAGCAGGCTGCGGTCGCGGAGCACGGCGCGGACGCTGTCGTGTCGTACGAGTACAACCTCGCCGGCAACGGCAAGAGCGAGATAATCGGCACCACCGGTCTCGTCAAGGTCGTGCGACTGAAGGACGGCCCCGTGGTGGGAGTGCATCTTCTCGGCGATCGTGTGGGTGAGCTGATCACAGAGGGTCAGCTGGCCGTCGCCTGGGAAGCTCACCCCGAAGACATCGCCCCGCTCATCCACGCGCACCCCACGCAGAGCGAAGCCCTGGGCGAGGCATTCCTCGCACTCGCCGGAAAACCACTGCACGCTCTCTGAACACCAACCGGTGTCAGGGTCACTAAGCTGAACATGTCACAAACATTCTTGAAGGAGACTCCGTCATGAGCACATCCGTGGTCCTCCCCGCTCTCGGTGAGAGCGTCACAGAGGGTACGGTCACCCGCTGGCTGAAGCAGGTGGGAGACACCGTGCAGGCGGATGAAGGCCTGCTCGAGATCTCGACCGACAAGGTCGACACCGAGATCCCCTCGCCGGTCACCGGCGTGATCGAAGAGATCCTGGTCGCCGAAGACGAGACCGTCGAGGTCGGCGCCCTGCTGGCACGCATCGGCGATGGCAGCGCTCAGGCGCCCGCCTCGGATGCTCCGGCAGCCGCTGAGCCTGAGGCTGAGGCCGCACCTGCCGAGGCAGCACCCGCCGCGGAAGCCGCACCTGCTGCCGAGGCCGCTCCGGCCGCTGACGCAGCACCGGCTACTGAACCTGCTGCTCCCGCCGCTGAGGCTGAGGCAGCACCGGCTCCGTCCGCGTCCGCTGATGCCACCGACATCGTGCTCCCCGAGCTCGGCGAAAGCGTCACGGAAGGCACCGTCACCCGCTGGCTGAAGCAGGTCGGCGACGAGATCGCCGTCGACGAGCCGCTGCTGGAGATCTCCACCGACAAGGTCGACACGGAGATCCCCTCCCCCGTCGCCGGCGTCCTGCAGGAGATCCTCGCAGCGGAAGACGAGACCATCGCGGTCGGCAGCGTGCTTGCACGCGTGGGCTCCGGTGCCCCGGCAGCTCCTGCCGCCGAGGAACCCGCCGCTCCTGCCGCCGAGGCGCCCGCCGCTCCTGCACCGGAAGCTGCGGCACCTGTTGCCGAAACTCCAGCAGCGGAAGCAGCACCGGCACCCTCTGCCGAGGCCGCACCAGCTGCTGCGCCCGCCGCGGCACCGGCTCCCGCCGCTACGCCTGCACCAGCCCCGGCTCAGGCCGCCCCCGCACCGGCGGCACAGGCTCCGGCATCCGCTGAGTCCGCTCCTGCGTCGACTGACGGCGACAACGTCTACGTCACTCCGCTCGTGCGCCGTCTCGCGTCGCAGCAGGGCGTCGACCTCGCCACCGTCAAGGGTACCGGCGTCGGAGGACGCATCCGCAAGGAAGACGTCCTCAAGGCCGCCGAGTCCAAGACCGCCGCACCGGCTGCTGCAGCACCAGCCGCCGCGCCCGCGCCGCTCGAGGTCTCGCCGCTGCGGGGAACGACACAGCCGATGTCGCGTCTGCGCAAAGTTCTCGCCAAGCGCGCCGTCGAGTCGATGCAGCAGACCGCACAGCTCACCACGGTCGTGGAGGTCGATGTCACGAACGTCGCCAACTACCGCGACAGCGTCAAGGCGGACTTCCAGCAGAAGACGGGCGACAAGCTCTCCTTCCTGCCGTTCTTCGCTCTCGCCACGGCTGAGGCGCTGCAGGCGTTCCCGATCGTCAACTCCACCGTCGACGGCGAGAACATCGTCTACCCGGCCACCGAGAACGTGTCGATCGCCGTGGACACCGAGCGCGGGCTGCTGACTCCGGTGCTGCGCGATGCGGCGTCGAAGAACCTCGCCCAGATCGCGCACGAGATCGCCGACCTGGCTGCGCGCACACGTGACAACAAGCTGAAGCCCGACGAGCTTGCCGGTGGCACGTTCACGCTGACCAACACCGGCTCGCGCGGCGCGCTCTTCGACACCCCCGTGGTGTTCCTGCCGCAGTCTGCGATCCTCGGCACCGGCACGGTCGTCAAGCGTCCTGGTCTGGTCAAGGTCGACGGTGTCGACGCGATCTCCGTGCGCTCGTACGTCTATCTGGCACTGTCGTACGACCACCGCATCATCGACGGTGCGGATGCCGCGCGCTTCCTCGGAGCGATCAAGGCCCGCCTCGAGGCTGCGAACTTCGCGGGGGACCTCGGGATCTGAGCACCGCTCGCACCTAATCTGGCTGGTGCGCGACGTCATACACGTCGCGCACCAGCCAGATGTCGTTCTGGCGTTCGAGAACCATCATCTGCTCGTCGGCTCCGGATTCGATGGGCGTCAGCCTGATGACCGCGACGTCACCGTAGTCGTCCACCAGCGTCGCCGTGCTGCCGGATGCACCACGGACCGCGACGCCGTCGGACGGAGTCCGGGCGCCCTCGGCGACGGCATCGGCACAGGTCGCAGCGGCGGCCGTGACACATGCGCTGATCGCATCAAGCAGTGCGGGCACCGCACCCAGCGGCGCGCTCCCTTCGGGTGGAGACACGGGCGGTGACTCGGGCGGAAGCTGCGACGGCGTCGCGGCAGGCTTCGAAGTCTCGGCCGCGCCGGTCTCGTCGTCGCCCGCACCTTCGACAGAGCCGGCGATTGCGTCTACCTTCTCCGACGACGCGTCGGCAGAGGAACCACCATCGTCCCCTGGCCAGAGCAGACCGACCATCAACACGGCCGCACCGAGCGCGCCGGCCACCAGCATCGAGCGGCGCCGCGACGGCTTTGACATCGTTGCGTGGCCTGCACCGCCGGGCCGCTCGACGCGCGCCGATCGCGCGGGGCGCCGATCGCGCAGAAGGCTGACTTGCTCGCCCACCCTCTCCGTCACAGAACGCAGCAGACCCGCAGCAGCGGACTCCACGCGCTCCTGCGTCCTTCGCCGACGCCTTCCGCTCTCGGCCTCGCGAGACGCCGCATCCGCTGCCACCAGCCGCGGTGCCACATCGCTGACTCGCTCCGGTGCGAACACATCAAGCTGCAGCGCGCGCGGCGCCGCGCGCGCGAACAGCTGCTCCTCCCAGCGGCGATCGTCGTCGACCGGGTGTCGCGGTCCGCGCATTGCGGTGGCTGCCTCCTCCAGGGCGCGCACCGTGGCGCGATCCGCCTGCTGCCGTCCCAACCGCTCGAGGAGCGCGGCGGTGCGCGCCCTTGCGGTTCCGCCCTCGCCGTGCACGAACAAGGGACGCCCGTCGCCGGTCAGCCACCAATCGCCGAGCACGTCAGCATCCGCCCCCAGCTCACGCACACCGCGTAGCAGACTGACGACGAGGGTTCCGAGTTCCCCCGGTGCGAGCGGCGAATCGGACGCGTCCCGACGCCCCAGGAACGTCTCGACGCGCTGGGTGCACCAGGGCAACAGAGCATCGTGGCCATCCATGCGGCGCCTGACGTCGAGTACGCCGCACACGTGCTCCGCATCAGAGAACACCCACCCGGCCCACTCTCTGAGCTGCTCGACGTCGACGCAGACCGCAACGGAATCATCGAACGCCACGAGCGTGCCGGCGAATGGGCCCTCCTTCCCATCGACGGCACGGATCAGGCGATGCACCCCTGGTACGAGCGCGGCACGGTCGGCGGCAGCATCCGTCTCGGTCATCACCCCATCACAGCGCAGTGCGCCCTCGCCCGCCGCGGGAAGCAGCCGAATGTGGACAGACCGGAAGTTCTCCGAAATGTGCAGGGCGAGTGCGCCGGGCGCGAACGCGCACGTGGAGCGCGCGAGGACTCGGTAGTCTTGTATCCATGGCTAAGCGTGCTCCAGAACCCGAGAAGCGTCCGGGGTTCTTCTCCCAGATCAAGTCCCTGTTCCGGTTCACGCGTGAGGTGTACGGCTGGCTCCCCTGGGCTCAGATCGCGATCCTCGTCGCCGGCATCCTGCTCGGCCTCGTGGTCGGCTATCTCATTCCGCCGTTCCAAGTGTGGACACTCGTGCTCTGGGCGATCACGGGGCTCATGCTCGGCGTGCTCGGCGCGCTGTTCCTGATGACGCGCCTGTCGACCAACGCGATGTACGCCAAGATCGATGGCATGCCCGGCGCCT
This sequence comes from Microbacterium sp. AK031, assembly GCF_024807145.1. Lineage (GTDB taxonomy): Bacteria > Actinomycetota > Actinomycetes > Actinomycetales > Microbacteriaceae > Microbacterium. Next base: position 931,074 of record NZ_JANUCA010000001.1, read on the forward strand.
CCGGCCACGTGCTGAGCACGAGCCTCGGCCGCAACTGGCAGTCCTCGGACACTCCTGTCGGCATCAACCCGAAGACGCAGGAAGCCGTCTACCGCGCGGTCGGCCGCGGGGGCATCGTCGTCGTCGGCGAAGGAGCTCGCGGCCGCCTCACCCGTCTGGTGAACGAGGAGCGAAGCAAGGCTCAGCGCGTCGCGAACGGCGTTCCTGTGCACGTGTTCTATGTGGGCCACGGCGACGATGAAGTCGCGATCGCCGACCTCTCGAAGACGATCAAGAAGCTCCCCAAGGCGATCAACAAGACGACCATGGCTGCCGTCATCCGCCGTATCGACTCGGTCTCGCAGTCGGTGTCGTCGCTGCCGATCCCGAAGGGCATCGACCCGACGAAGGTCCGCGCTCAGCGTCCGCGCTGAGCTGCGACCCCGTCAGGGGCAAAGCCCGTCAGCTCAACGGCTCCTTCGGCAGACGACGCACCTTCGCCCTACGACGGCGACGCTCGGGGACCATTCCGCGCATCTCCTCGAGCTTGCCGAAGCACAGCAGTCGATCATCGGCCTCGAGCACCACATGTTTGCGCGGATTGGGAATGACGCTGACGCCGCGGTGCAGCGTCAGCACGGTGATGTCGCGCTCCCACAACCCGGAGTCCCCCAGAGTCTTGCCGACGAGCTCCGCAGCGTTGTGCACGAGCAGCTCTGCCACGCCGTAGCCCGTTGACACGGTCAGTCGCTGGCGAACGTCGATCTCAGGGAAAGCCACCTGTCCCGAGATGTGGTCGATGATCGCGCCGGCGACATCGAGGTTGGTGGCCTGCTCGATGCCCTGAAGGCCCGGTGAGGAGTTGACCTCCATCACCAACGGGCCTTCGTCGCCTTCCAGCATGTCGACGCCGGCCACCCGCAGGCCCATGATCTGCGCGGATCGCACCGCCACCTGCTCGTACGCTGGCTCGAGTTGAACGCGCTCGACGCTGCCGCCGCGATGCACGTTCGAGCGGAACTCGTCGCCCGCAGCGACACGTCGCATCGCCGCGACGACACGATCGCCGACGACGAGCGCCCGGATGTCGCGTCCCCTGCTCTCGGCGATGAACTTCTGAATCAGCACGTTCTGGTTCGTGGAATGCAGCGTCTCGATGATCGCCTCAGCGACCTTCACCTGCGGGGCGAGAATGACGCCGATCCCCTGAGTCCCCTCCAGCAGTTTGATGACAACCGGTGCGCCGCCGACCCGCTCGATGGCCGGCCGCACATCCGCGCGGTTGCGCACGAACGCCGTCGCCGGCATGGCGATGTTGTGACGGGAGAGGATCTGATTCGCTCGAAGCTTGTCCCGTGCGCTGGAGATGCCGTTCGCCGTGTTCGGCGTGTACACGTCCATCTGCTCGAACTGACGCACCACTGCGGTGCCGAAGTATGTGATCGAGCTGCCGATGCGGGGCAAAATCGCGTCGTAGTCGCTCAGCGGGCGACCTCGGTAGTGCAGGTCGGGCTCGTCCGCCGTCAGGTCGATCGCGAACTTCAGCGTGTTCAGCACCTTGACGGTATGCCCGCGCTGGAGTGCAGCCGCGCGGAGGCGTTGCGTCGAGTACGCCTGCGGAGCGCGGGAGAGAACGGCGAGCTTCACGTGTGTTTCCTGCCAAGATATATCGGGTGACGAAGACATCTCATTCAAACACTCTTACGGGGTGGCGTGAATGGGTGAGCCTGCCCGACGCCGGTGTCGATTGGATCAAGGCCAAGGTCGACACGGGTGCGCGTACCTCGTCGTTGCACGCGTTCGACGTCGAGGAGTTCGAACGAGAGGGCGAGGCATGGGTGCGCTTCCGGGTGAATCCCTGGCAGCACACCAACGCGGATGCCACGATCGTCGAATGCCCTGTGCACGACAGACGGGCGGTCCGCAGCTCTTCCGGACACGCCCAGCAGCGACTCGTCGTGCTTCTGGCGATCCGCCTCGTCGACCAGCTCGTCGTATCAGAGGTAACGCTCAGCAATCGCGATGAGATGGGCTTTCGCATGCTGATCGGTCGCGAGGCGCTGCGGCGCGGCTTCATCGTGGATCCGGCGCGCTCGTTCCTGGGCGGCCGAGCGCCGAAGGAGACCCGCCGCCGCAACCGCGGCCGACACTGACCGCGTCAGGCCCGGATCAGGACCGTGCCCGCGAGCTTGTCGTGCAGTCCACGCTGGTCCTGATCCCAGATCACTGCGGGGATCACGACGACGAGCAGCAGTGTGCGCACGATCGGACGCCAGAGGCCGACCCAGCCGCCGCCCAGCATCACCAGACGCATTCCGAGGATGCGGTGACCCGGGCTGCCGCCGATCGTCGGAATGAAGACGATCTGCACGACCGCGAAGATCAGAAGTGTCGCGATCGAGTCGTATTGGAAGAACGCGATCGAGATGATCACGGCTGCGGCCCAGTCGATGGCGAGAGCGCCGATGCGACGGCCGACCCTGGCGATGCTGCGTGGGCCGGTTGAGGGAAGGCCGAGATGTTCACCGGGGTACGTGTACTCAGCATCCGTCACCTCCTCAGTCTACCGGCGGTCTGTAACATGGCGGAAACATAGAGGACATGGCCGGGTAACCCTCCGGCCATAACCTGCTTGCAGCCTTCAAGGCCCCGATCCGCATCATCTGGAGTGATAAATGTTCACCGATTCGTCCGAGGTTCTGAGCTATATCAAGGAGAACGACGTCAAGTTCCTTGACATCCGTTTCACTGATCTGCCCGGTGTCCAGCAGCACTTCAACATCCCCGCGTCGACGGTCGACGAGGCATTCTTCACCGACGGCCAGCTGTTCGACGGCTCGTCGATCCGCGGATTCGCCAGCATCCACGAGTCCGACATGCAGCTCATCCCCGACGTCACCACGGCGTACGTCGACCCGTTCCGCGAGGCGAGCACTCTCGTGATGCTCTTCGACATCTACAACCCGCGCACCGGCGAGATCTACTCGAAGGACCCGCGTCAGGTCGCCAAGAAGGCAGAGAAGTACCTCGTCTCCACTGGCATCGCCGACACGGCGTTCTTCGCCCCCGAGGCCGAGTTCTACATCTTCGACGACGTCCGCTACTCGGTGACCGCGAACTCGAGCTTCTACAGCGTCGACTCCGAAGAAGGCGCCTGGAACACCGGCCGTGACGAAGAGGGCGGCAACCTCGGCAACAAGACGCCGTACAAGGGCGGGTACTTCCCGGTCAGCCCAGTCGACAAGACGGCTGACCTCCGGGACGACATCACCCTCAAGCTGATCGAGGCGGGTTTCATCCTCGAGCGCTCGCACCACGAGGTCGGCACCGGTGGGCAGCAGGAGATCAACTACCGCTTCGACACGATGGTGCACGCGGCAGACGACATCCTGAAGTTCAAGTACATCGTCAAGAACACCGCAGAAGAGTGGGGCAAGTCGGCGACCTTCATGCCGAAGCCGCTGTACGGCGACAACGGATCCGGCATGCACACGCACCAGTCGCTGTGGAGCGACGGCAAGCCGCTGTTCTACGACGAGGCAGGCTACGGCCAGCTCAGCGACGTCGCTCGCTGGTACATCGGCGGCATCCTGGCTCACGCGCCGGCGCTGCTCGCCTTCACGAACCCGACGCTGAACAGCTACCACCGTCTGGTCAAGGGCTTCGAGGCTCCGGTCAACCTGGTCTACTCGGCCGGCAACCGCTCGGCTGCTATCCGCATCCCGATCACGGGCTCCAACCCGAAGGCGAAGCGCATCGAGTTCCGCGCACCGGATGCGTCGGGCAACCCGTACCTCGCATTCGCCGCCCAGCTTATGGCCGGCCTCGACGGCATCAAGAACCGCATCGAGCCGCACGAGCCGGTCGACAAGGACCTCTACGAGCTTCCGCCTGAGGAGGCCAAGAACATCCCCCAGGTGCCGAACTCCCTGCTGGACTCGCTCGACGCACTCCGTGACGACCACCAGTTCCTGCTCGAAGGCGGCGTCTTCACGCCCGAGCTCATCGAGACCTGGATCTCCTACAAGATCGAGAACGAAATCCTGCCGATGGCGCAGCGTCCGCACCCGTTCGAGTTCGAGCTCTACTACGGAGTCTGACCTTCTAACGCCGATTCCAGCACGAGAGAACCCCCCGAGTCCGCACTCCGGGGGTTCTCTCGTGCGTTGAGTATCGCTGCGATCGGAATCCGCGACGAGATGCTCCGTCCGGCTTGAATTGCGCTGCTAGAGTGATCGCGCACCGATGCATCGCGGTGTCGACATCTTGTCGCACTTGTCGAGAAGGAAAGCTCCGTGCCCGAAGCCAACGCAAGCTCTGCTTCCTCCCCTCTCCCCGCGATCTCGCGACGCACGGCTCTCGCTGCCGCAGCCTGGTCTGTCCCGATCGTGGCCGCTGCGGTGGCCGTGCCCGCGCACGCAGCGAGTGGCGACACCATCGACGCGACTGGCGTGACTCTCACCTTCACTGGACCGCAGTGGAGCTCCGAGTTCCGGCTGAGCGGGCAGCTCACGCTCTCCTCCCCTGCCACTGCGGCGACGACGGTCACGGCCACCGTCACGTGGCAAGGCACCGGTTCGAACACCGGCGCCGAAGGGCTCTACCTCTACAAGGGGAACATTCCCGGCGGCGACGCTGGCATCGTCGGCTGGACGACCGTGCAAGGCGCTGCAGATGATCAGCTTCACACGACCTTCGCGTTCCAGACTTCGCCGGGTGCAGGCACCACCCAGGTTCTGACAACCTCCAGCTATGACGGAGAGACGATGAATGGCTTCATGTACGGTGCAGAGACGCAGATCGGCGCATCCACTTTCTGGGATGGTGCGATCACCATCCGCTTCTCTTCACCGGGGTACACGGACGCCGTTCTCGTGGTGCCCTACGTGCAGACGATCTGATCCGGCGGGAATCTCGGCCTCGACGAGTACCGACTGAGAGTTTCAGACGTTCCCATGCCTGCTCGGAGGGGTCTTGCAACGCATACGCTGTCGACCAGAATCCGTCCGGGGAGTCGAGCTCGGCCTGAACGCTGAACCCGAACGTCGAGTACCGCTCCTTGTCCATCTGCCCGCTGCGGAAGAAGCACAGCACTTTGCCGTCACGCGCGTAGCCGGGCTGACCGTAGTAGAGCTTGGGAGCGAGCTCGGGAGCGACGGTCGTGACGATCGCATGGACGCGCTCCGCCATCTGGCGGTCGCCGTCAGGCATCTGTGCGATCTTCGCCAGCACATCAGCCTCCTCCGCAGCGGCCTTCTCGGCTCCCTTCGCGCGTTTCGCATCCGCCTTCAGCTCCGCCGCGCGTTCTTTCATCGCGGCGCGCTCCTGAGCGGAGAATCCATCCTTCGTCGAGGGCGTCTCAGTCATCGAACTTTCCTCCGCATTGCGTATTCGGTGATGTGACATCCACGCTACGGCCGGCCCGCGACCGGAGGCGTCTTGAATCCCTCCCTGTCTCCGCGTGAATCAGGCGGATCGACCGCGAGCGCTCAATGCACGCGAAGCCCGCCGGCCTGCACGTGGACGTCGAAAGATGAGACCTCGCCCACTTCTTCACCGTCGATTTCGAAGGCCAGCGGCTGCTCGAGCTCGACCCGGATGCGCTCTGCCGTGAGGTGGCGGGTGGACTCTGTGCTCACCGCGGTCTCATCACGGGTCAGCAGACGACGGATGCCGTTGTCCCAGACCACTGAGCGCACGGTGTCGAGCCACTGCAGTGCGCCGTCTGCGCTCACCAGCAGCAGGTCGAGCAGCCCGTCGTCGAGCTTCGCGTCCGGCAGCAGGCGCACACCGCCCTGCACCATGCCGCAATTGCCGATCAGAAGAGTGTGACCGCGCACCTCCTGCGCGCCTCCCCCATCCAGAGCAAGCGTGATGCCGGTCATCTCGGTGCCGGCCATCGCGCGCCCCATCGCCTCGACGTAGGCGAGCCACCCGGCGCGATCCTTCAGGTCGTCATCCGTCTCCACGAGCATCTGCGCATCGATGCCGAAACCGACCATCACCATGAAGGCCTGATCTTCGCCGCCGGTGTTCACCCAGCCGAGATCGATCTGCCTGGTCTCTCCGGCGCTGATCCGCGCGAGGGCAGCGGGAATGTCATCCAACGGCACTTCGAGATTGCGCGCGAGCAGGTTGCCGGTGCCCTGCGGCACGATGCCGAGCGCAGCATCCGACCCGGCCAGCCCTTCTGCGACCGCACGCACGGTGCCGTCGCCGCCGACGGCGATCACCGTCTCGCAGCCTGCGGCGATGGCTTCCTTCGCCATACCTAGCCCAGGATCGTCCTCGCTCGTCTCCCACCACTGCACATCACCGTCCAGCGCGTCATCCACTGCCGAGCGCAGTGTGCCCTCGTCGATCTTCGACGGGTTCCAGATGATGCCGATCTTCGTCGCTGTCATGTGCTCAGCCTGAGCCAGTGATGGCGATCGCGCAACTCAGCCGTAGAAGAGATTCTCGAACGCCCGTCGTGCGCGCCTGGTGACGCCGAGATAGTCCTCTTCGACGGCCGTGGCGGAGCGGTCAGGATAGCCGAGCAGATGGGCGATCGCATCGAGTTCACGCCTGTCGGCGGGGAGCATGTCGGACGTGTGCCCGGTTCGAAGGGTGATCGCCGAACGCAGCCTGCTCGCCAACAGCCATGCCCCACGCAGCTTCTCCGCGTCGTCGGCCGGCACGAGCTCAGCATCCACGGCCGCCTGCAGGGCGTCCAGAGTCGACGTCGTACGAAGCGCCGGCACCGCATGGGCGTGCTGCAGCTGCACGAGCTGAACCAGCCACTCGACGTCGCTGAGCGATCCAGGCCCCAACTTGAGGTGACGATGCGGGTCAGCACCCTGAGGAAGCCGCTCGCCCTCCACCCGCGCCTTGATCCGCTTGATCTCGCGCAGCCCCTGCTCATCGACCTGCTCCGGATAGCGGATGCTGTCTGCCAGCTGCATGAACTTCATCAGCAGCTGCGAGCTGCCTGCCACGCCACGCGCGCGCAACAGCGCCTGTGCTTCCCATGACACGGACCAGCGCCGGTAGTACTCGGTGTACGCGGCGATGGATCGCACCACGGGTCCCTGGCGCCCCTCCGGGCGCAGATCCGCATCGAGGTCGAGCGGCACACGATGGTCGGTCAGATGCTCCCGGAGACCGGCGACGAGCTTCGTCGAGAGCGTCTGCGCGCGCTGCGGATCGATTCCGTTGGCGTCGTAGACGTACAGGATGTCGGCATCCGATCCGAATCCGAGCTCCGCACCGCCGAACCGCCCCATGCCGATCACGGCGAAGTCGAGCGCGTCATCTTCGGGCGGCACGACCTCGCGGCGCACAGCCCTCAGCGCTGCCTGAATGGTCGCGTCGGTGATGGCGGTGAGCGAGGTCGCGAGCTCTTCGATGGTCAGCACGTCCAATACCGCGCCCATGGCGGTACGCAGCAACTCCCGCCGCCTCAACGCACGTACGGCCTTCAGTGCGGGGCCGACCGACTTGTGACGCGTCTGGATCGCCCGTGCCTCTTCGTAGAGCTGCGATGCGGCGCGTGGGCGAAGCCGCTCGGGGCTGTCCAGCCATGCCACCGATTCGGGGATCCACTCCATGAGCTCGCCGATGTAGCGTGACGCCGACAGCAGGCGCGTGAGGCTCTCGGCCGCGCCGGAGGAATCGCGCAGCATCCGGAGGAACCAAGAGGTGTCCCCCAGCCGTTCGCTGATCCTTCGGAAGGCGAGCAGTGCATAGTCTGGGTCGCTGCCGTCCGCGAACCACCGCACCATGATCGGCATGAGGTGGCGCTGGATCGTGACCTTGCGGCTGATGCCAGAGGTGAGCGCGCCGATATGACGCAGCGCGCCGGCAGCATCGCGGAACCCGATCGCTGCGAGGCGATCATGGGCCTGCGCGGTCGAGAGCGTGCGCTCCTCTTCCGGTAGTGCGGCCACAGCGCTCAGCAGCGGCCGATAGAACAGGCGGGTGTGGATGTCGCGCACCTCGCGCCGAACGCTCTCCCAGAGAGCCCAGATGCCCTCTCCGGTGTCAGCCAGTCCGGTGGCTCTGGCCAGAATCCGCAGCTCGTCAGCGGTTCTTGGCATGAGGTGCGTGCGGGAGAGTTCGCGCAGCTGCAACCGGTGTTCCAGAAGTCGAAGGGTCCGGTAGTCGGTGGCGAACGTCGCCGCATCCTCACGCCCGATGTATCCGCCGGCGACGAGCGCGTCCAGGCTCTCCAGTGTTCCCTTCGTGCGCAGGCTCGGATCGGTGAGTCCGTGCACCAGCTGGAGCAGCTGCACGGTGAATTCGATGTCGCGCAGACCGCCGGTGCCCAGCTTGATCTGGTGTGCGGCGTCTTCGGGGTCGATGTGCTCCGTGACGCGCTCGCGCATCCGCTGCACGCTGTCCACGAAGTTCTCTCGCGCGGCACTCGACCAGATCTTCGGCTGTACGGCCTCGATGTAGGCCTCACCGAGAACAGGGTCCCCTGCGAGCGGGCGTGCCTTGAGGAGGGCCTGGAACTCCCAGCTCTTCGCCCATCTGTCGTAGTAGGCCAGGTGAGAGCCGAGCGAGCGCACCAACGCCCCCTGCTTGCCCTCTGGGCGAAGATTCGCGTCGACCTCCCACAGCGGCGGCTCGATCTCGATGCCCTCCAGCCCGCGCATCGTCTCGATCGCGAGCTTGGTGGCGATGTCGATGGAGCGCCCCTCTTCGAGTCGCTCCTCGTCGCCGGTGCCACCGACGAAGATCACGTCGACGTCGCTCACATAGTTGAGCTCGCGGGCGCCGGCCTTGCCCATTCCGATGATCGACAGCCGCGTGAGAGCGACTTCGTCACGTGGACGAGTGCCGGCGACTCGCGTGCGCGCCACTGCAAGCGATGCCTCCAGAGCTGCGCCGGCTGCGTCCGCGAGCGCAGCCGACACCGCTGCGATGCGCAGCGCGGGTTCGGCGGCTGAGAGATCGACGGCGGCGATCTCGGCGAGCGAGCGACGGTACGCGATCCGCAGTGCGACCAGCGCGGAATCGTCTGCCGTCTCCGCGAAGCCGTCCTTCGCACCGACGGAGTCGAGCAGACGCTCGCTCAGCGTCACCGCACTCGGCACCAGCGGACCGACCTCGGCGAGCACTGAGAGCTGATCGGGGTGTCGGAGGAAGAAGTCGGCCAGACCGTTGGACGCACCGAACACGCGCCAGCACATGCCGCGCGCTTCATCGTCACGCAGCACCTGCTGCAGTGCGCTCGGGTCGCGGCGCGCCACTCTGACCATCCCCCCGGCCGCGCCGTCGGGATCCGCACACGCTGCACCGTCGACGAGCGTCGATCGCTCGATGTCGACCAGCGCCGAGAGCTCTTCAAGGACCTCAGCGGCTGTACTCAGATCGGCGAAGCCGACCCGCGCGAGGGACGACAGCGAGAACGTGGAATCCGATCGAGCCATCGGCTCAGAGAAGCTCGAGGTTGCTCTTCAGCTCGAACGGGGTCACCTGACCGCGGTACGCTTCCCACTCCTTGCGCTTGTTGAGCAGCACGTAATTGAAAACCTGCTCGCCGAGAGTCTCGGCGACGAGCTCCGATGACTCCATGTACTCGAGCGCATGGTCGAGGCTGGCAGGCAATGACGAGTATCCGAGCGCACGACGCTCCGCATCGCTGAGCGACCACACGTTGTTCTCGGCCTCTGGCGGCAACTCGTACTCGTTCTCGATGCCCTTGAGCCCTGCGGCGAGCAGCAGCGCGTATGCGAGATACGGATTGGCGGCAGAGTCGAGCCCGCGGTACTCGACGCGCGAGGACTGGCTCTTGTGCGGCTTGTACATCGGCACGCGGATGAGAGCGGATCGGTTCGTGTGGCCCCAGGTCACGAAGCTCGGTGCCTCGTCGCCGCCCCACAGCCGCTTATACGAGTTCACGAACTGATTCGTGACGGCGGCGATCTCGTTGGCGTGCTTGAGGAGACCCGCGATGAAGTGCCGTCCGGTCTTGGAGAGCTGGTATTGGGCGCCCTCCTCCCAGAAGGCGTTCTGGTCGCCTTCGAACAGCGACATGTGCGTGTGCATGCCGCTGCCCGGCTGGTCGCTCATCGGCTTCGGCATGAACGTCGCATACACGCCCTGCTCGATCGCCACTTCTTTGACCACCGTGCGGAACGTCATGATGTTGTCGGCCATGGTGAGCGCATCCGCGTACCGCAGGTCGATCTCGTTCTGGCCCGGTCCGCCCTCGTGGTGGCTGTACTCGACCGAGATGCCCAGGTCTTCCAGCATCCGCACCGAGCGCCGGCGGAAGTCGTGTGCCGTTCCACCGGGGACGTTGTCGAAGTACCCGGCGGAGTCGACGGGGACAGGGCCGTCGGGCCCGATCAGCGATGACTTGAGCAGGTAGAACTCGATCTCGGGATGCGTGTAGAAGGTGAAGCCGGCGTCAGCGGCCTTCGCGAGCGTGCGCTTGAGCACATGCCGCGGGTCGGCGACGGCAGGCTGCCCGTCGGGCGTGGTGAGATCGCAGAACATGCGAGCGGTCGGGTCGATCTCGCCCCGCCACGGCAGCGTTTGGAACGTCGTCGGGTCGGGCTGCGCAAGCAGATCCGACTCGTACGTCCGCGTCAGCCCTTCGATGGCAGAGCCGTCGAAACCGATGCCTTCGGCGAACGCGCCCTCGACCTCGGCCGGCGCGATCGCCACGGACTTCAGCGTGCCGATCACGTCGGTGAACCACAGACGCACGAATTTCACGCCACGCTCTTCGATCGTGCGCAGCACGAAGTCTCGCTGCTTGTCCATTCCCATATGACTAGTGCTTCCCATCCACATCGGTCTTGCGCACGTCGGTCGCTTTGCGCCAATCCTCATCGATGGCTTCTTCCGCAGCCCAGGCCTCCGAGCGCGCGCGCAGCATCTGGAGCGCACCTGCCGCTGCCTCAGCGGTGTCGAAGGGGCCGATTCTGTCGACCGCAGGCGAGATGTAGCCGTACTCGACCTCACCGGTATCGGTGTTGTACCAATACTTGCGCTCCCCGCTGGACATGTATGAATCCTCACCGCGAGACATGGCAGCTCCCTTCGTAAGCTTCTGTCACGATCCTACTGTCGTCGCGGCCGCTCGCTAGGCTATTGACCATGGCAAAAGCGATCGGCGTCGACATCGGCGGCACAGGCATCAAGGCGGGCATTGTCGACCTAAAAAAGGGGGCACTCGAATCGGATCGTGTTCGGGTCGACACCCCCAAGGGCGCATCGCCGGAAGACGTGCTCAAAGCCGTCAACGAGGTACTCGACACACTCGAAGTTCGGGAATCGGATCTGCCTCTCGGCGTCGCGTTCCCCGCGATCGTGAAGAACGGCAAGACGCTTTCTGCGGCGAACGTCTCGGACGCGTGGATCGGCTTCGAAGCGGAGAAATTCTTCGAGGACGGCCTCGGCCGTCACATCACCTTCGTGAACGACGCGGATGCTGCAGGCGTCGCAGAGGTGCGTCACGGCGCGGCACGCGACGTCGATGGCCTCACGATCCTGGCGACTCTGGGCACCGGCATCGGCTCGGCGTTCCTGTACGACGGCGTGCTGCTGCCGAACACCGAACTCGGCCACCTGCTCTACAACGGCACGGCCGTCGGGGACGCGTCCATTGAAAGGTGGACGGCGTACTCGGCGATGGAGCGCGAGAACCTGTCGTGGGAGGAATGGTCGGCCCGCCTGCAGGTGTTCTTCTCGCATGTCGAGTTCCTCTTCAGCCCTGACCTCTTCGTCGTAGGCGGCGGTGTCTCGAAGCACCCGGAGAAGTTCATCCCCCTGCTCGAGCTGAACACGCCGATCATCCCGGCCATCCACCGCAACTCGTCCGGAATCATCGGCGCTGCATCGCTCGCAGCCGACTGATCCCCACGCACTGAACCGACGAAGGGCTCGGCGACCATGACAGGTCGCCGAGCCCTTTCACATCGGTGGGGCGAATGGGCCGGCCTGTACGCCGGGTTCTGTTCCGGGGCCTCTCTCGAGGGATCCCTTCGACGGCCATCTCTCTCGGCGACACGTTGCCGTGCCGCTCCAGCGGTCTACCCGAGGACTCGGCGAGCCGCGTCAACATCCTCTGTCTGACCTTGCTCCGGACGAGGTTTACCTGGCAGGTCATGTCACCATGACCCCCGGTGGTCTCTTACACCACCCTTTCACCCTTACCGGGGCATGCCCCGGCGGTCTGCTCTCTGTGGCACTTTCTCGCGGATTGCTCCGGGTGGGTGTTACCCACCATCCTGCCCTGTGGAGCCCGGACGTTCCTCGGTGCGGTCTCCCGCAACGCGGCCGTCCAGCCGACCCATTCGCACTCTCAGTCTACTTCTCCGCCGTCTGCACGATTCGCAGATCAAGGGGCACATCGATCGGGAAGCCGCCGAACAGTCGGCGCGTCGCGACGGCGGCGGACTGGCGCACGGCCTCAGCCGCAGCATCCGCCGACTCGGCCGGCACGTGCAGGATCACCTCGTCGTGGAGGAAGAAGGCCAGATGTGCGTTGCGGGCGAAAGGGCCGGATGCTGCGGCCGGCGTAGCAGCCTCGGGAAGCCCCCGGAGCCGATGACGGATCTCCGCCAGCCAGATGAGCGCCCACTCGGCAGCTGTCCCCTGCACCACGAAGTTGCGGGTGAACCGGCCGCGCTCGCGCGCGCTCTGCCGCGCGCGCTTCACCTCTACTGGATCGGCGTCGGCACCACTCGCGTCACTCTGCATCGCCTGCCACGCGGCATCCGGCCGAGGAGAGGAACGGCCGAGGTTCGTCGACACAACGCCCCCGTCCTCTCCTGTACGCGCGGCCTCGTCCAAGAGGCGCATCGCACGAGGGTAGACCTTGCGCAGCCGGGGAACCAGGCGCCCGCTGTCGCCGGTCGTCGCGCCGTACATCGCGCCGAGCACGGCATACTTCGCCTCTTCGCGTGTTGCCACGGCGCCGGATGCGACGACACCGGCATACAGGTCGCGGCCGCGCGCCGCCTCGGCCATCGCCTTATCGCCGGCCATCGCCGCCAGCATGCGAGGTTCGAGCTGCGCGACGTCCGCGACGATCAGCATCCAACCCTCGTCCGCCTGCACTGCGGGGCGGAGGATGCGAGGGATCTGCAGTGCTCCCCCACCTGATGATGCCCAGCGGCCCGTGACGACGCCTCCGGGAATGTATACGGGGCGGAAGCGGCCATCGCGCACCCACTCGGACAGCCAGGCCCAGCCGTTCGCGCTCAGAAGCCGCGAGAGTTTCTTATACGCCAGCAGCGGCTCGATGACTGGATGGGCGACCTCACTCAGCTCCCACTGGCTCGTCGACTCGACGTTCACGCCGACGCGGTGCAGCGCACGGAGAAGCTTCACGTGGCTGTCCAGGTGGAGCTGCGGGTCGCCGAGGTGGAAGCGCACCTTCTCGGCGAGTTCGGCCATGCGTGCGGGCAGACCGCCGCCCGCCGGTCGTGGGCCGAGCACGTCGACGAGGATGCGGTCGTGCGCCTCGGCATCCCACGGCACTCCGCCAGCGCGCATCTCCTCGGCGATCAGTCCGCCGGCGGATTCCGCCGCGCACAGCAGCGGCAGGTGCCCCGTCTTGTCGGCGGCGATAACGCGGCACTGCTCCCGATACTGCTCGAGGAGGTCGTCTGCCGAATCCCCCGACGGCCGCGCGAGCAGGTCGAACAGCGCGGGCGCTCCGGCATCCGGCTCGCGGGGAAGCCAGTCCGCTGACGGCACTAGCGGTCGCGCGACACGATCGGTGTCGCGAAGGATCGCGTGACACAGCAGAAGGTCATGCGCCCTCGTCAGGACCACCCCTTCGGCCAGCAGACGCGGATACAGCTCTCTCGCACTGCGGATCACCCACCGCGGCGAACGGTTCTGCTCCACATCGCGCACCCACTCGACGAGGTCAGGGCCTGCGAGCTCGACACGGTGTCGCTCTGCTCCATCGGCATCGAGCTCGATGGCGAGGAAGTCACCGCTGCCGGCGGAGGCCAGCATGATTCTCGCGTCCGATGCGGACGCCGGCTTCACAGCCCTGATTCGTCGGTGCGCACCAGGATGGCGCCGCACTCGGGGCAGGACATCACAGCGTCGGGTGCGGCCTGTCGAACCTCGTTCAGATGCGTTCCCGACAGCATCATGCGGCAGCCCTCGCAGGTGCCGCGACGCAGCAGGCCGACGCCGATGCCGCGCGATGCACGGCGCTCGTAATCGGCGAGCAGGTCGGCGGGGATGCTCGCAGTGATGGCCGCGCGGTCGCGCTTGAGGTGCTCGCCCTCGGTCGTCGCCGCGGCAACCGCGGCCTTCGCCTGCGTGGTGAGTTCTGTTCCCTCGGCCGTGGTCAGGTCGATGAGAGCCTGTTGCGCTGCGACGGCGGCCTCGGCCTCCTCCACACGCGACATGACCTCGAGTTCCATGTCTTCCAGGTCGCTGACGCGCTTGGCGAGGCTCGCGAGCTCGTGTTCGAAGGCCTGGGCGTCTTTCGAATTGGTGCTGGCCGCCAGCCGCTCGGAGTCGCGGGTGCGACGCTGCTCGACGAGCTTCACATCGGATTCGAGTCGGCTGAGCTCGGTGCGTGCGTCATCACGTGCGCCGGTCAGTGAGGTCAGCTCGCGAAGCTGCTCCTGGCGCTCTTTGGCGAGCTCATTGATGCGCGGGCCCTGCGCCGGCGTGGTGCGTGCGCGCTCGGCTTGCTGGATGCGGCGATCCAGGTCGGCGACGTCGAGAAGGAGGCGCTGATGCTCGGGGCTGGCGTTCACAACTCCAACCTACCCGCGGTTGCGGCAGGCTGACGATCGGATCGTTCAGCCGGGCGCGCCATCGACGTATGACCACACCCCGCCCTCGCGGACGAAGCGGCTGCGCTCCTTCATGGATCCCTGCACGCCCTGCTCACGGTAGAAGGATTCGAACGTCACGTAGCCGTCCGTGTCGAATGGCCCGCCCGCCGCCGTCTCGAGGATGTCCAACCGAGTCCAGCGGATGTCGGGATCGAGATCGAGATCGCTCGGCCTGGTCGACGGATGCCACGAACGCAGCAGATACGGCACATCCCCGACCGCGAACGCCGTGAATCGCGAACGCATCAGGCGCTCGGCGGTCGGCGCTGCCGAGTCTCCCGCGAGCAGTGGGCCGCAGCACGACTCGTATGTGTCGCCGGAGAGACAGGGACATCGCATGAATCCATTGTGCCGCGTACTCTGAGTTGCGAACTTGAAGGAGAACACGATGACCGCTCTGCCCACCCGCACCGCTCACAACGGCTTCACTCTTCCCGCGATCGGACTGGGAACCTATCGGCTCAACGGCGCCGAGGGCGCGGCGGCGATCGCCGCCGGCATCGACGTCGGCTACCGCCTGATCGACTCGGCGTTCAACTACGAGAACGAGGGAACCGTGGGGCGCGGCGTGGCAGATGCAGCGACCGATCGTGCAGAAGTGATCGTCACCACGAAGCTCCCCGGTCGCCACCACTCCATCGAGAAGGCGCGCACAAGCATCGAGGAGAGCCGGTTCCGGCTGGGAATCGACGCCACCGATCTGCACCTCATCCACTGGCCGAACCCGATCCAGGACGAATATGTGCAGGCGTGGGCCGCGCTCGTCGACGCCCAGCAGCGCGGCGTGGTGCGTCAGATCGGCGTGTCGAACTTCCTGCCGGAGCACCTCGAGCGCCTCGAGCATGAGACGGGCGTGCGCCCTGTGGTGAACCAGATCGAGCTGCACCCGTACTTCCCGCAGGAGGAGCAGCTCGAGTACCACCTCGAGCACGGCATCATCACCGAGGCGTGGAGTCCCATCGGCCGTGCGAAGGCGCTGCTGGAAGAACCCGTGATCGTCGAGGTCGCGGCAGCTCACGACATCTCTCCCGCACAGTCCGTGCTCGCCTGGCACGTCGCGCGTGAGAGCGTCGCGATCCCGAAAGCGTCGTCGCTGGAGCATCAGCGCGCGAACTTCGCCGCGGCATCCGTCGTCCTCGACGACGCCGAGGTGGAGGCGATCACTGCACTCGGGCGCCCCGACGGTCGCCTCTTCGATGCCGACCCGAGGACGCACGAGGAGTCCTGAGCCGCGGCATCCGTCCAATCGTCAGATCGTCGTCGTCAGCACACCGCCGTCCGCGCGCAATGCCGCGCCGTTAGTCGCGGACGACAGTGGGCTCGCCAGGTAGATCGCGAGATTGGCGATCTCGTCGGGCTCGATGAATCGCTGCAGCAGAGATGTCGTGTTCCCGCCGATGATGGCCGCCTTCAGAGCTTCTGCAGAAACATCCTGCGCCTGCGAGAGCGCGCTGACGGTGTCGGCGACCCCATCGGAGTAGGTCGGGCCGCCGAGAATCGTGTTCACCGTCACCTCGGTGCCACGGGTGAGCTTCGCGAGCCCGTTGCTCAGAGCCAGCATCGCGGCCTTCGTGACGCCATAGTGCACCATGTCTGCGGGGATGTTCACCCCGGACTCGCTGCCGATGAAGAGGATGCGTCCCCATCCGTTCTCCAGCATGTTCGGCAGGGCGTGCCGCGCGAGTCGCACGCCACTCATGACGTTGATCTCGAAGTACCGCTGCCAGTCGTCGTCGCCGATGTCGCCGAATGAGGCGAGTTCGAAGAGACCGACGTTGTTGACCAGGATGTCGACCTCACCGAGCGCATCGACCAGCCGCGCCGTCTCCTGTGGGTCTTCGAAGTCGGCGACGATTCCCGAGACGGGCGCGTCGGAATCCCCTGCTTCCAGCTCTTGAACCGCGCGGTCGACTTTCTCCTGACTTCGGCCGTTGATGACGACCGAAGCTCCTTCTGCGAGAAGCCCCTTCGCGATCGCGTACCCGATCCCCTGCGTAGACCCGCTCACGAACGCTCGCCGGCCGTTCAGTTTCATCTCCATGATGCTCCGTTCACTTGCTCAGTAAAGTCATAACCTATCATTTGACTTGATCGAGAAAGTCATCGGGTAGTCTGCTGGCATGTCCGATCCTTCTGTCTCCACGGTTCTCGACGGCGACGAGCTGGAGACCTGGTCGTCTCTTGCCACTCTCCTGGAATGGCTGCCGGCGGCGCTCGACGCTCAGCTGCTCGGCGACTCGGACATGACGCACTTCGAGTACGGAATCCTCTACGCCCTCGCCCACGCCCCCGAGACAAGCCTTCGCATGAGCGTGCTCGCCGGTTACGCGAACAGCTCACTGTCCAGGCTCTCGCGCGCGGCGACGCGCATGGAGAAACGCGGATGGATGCATCGGATGCCCGATCCCACCGATGGCCGTTTCACGCTCGCGATTCTCACGGATGCCGGGCTGCACAAGGTCGACCAGGCGAGTCCTGGGCATGTGAGCACCGTCCGCCGATTGGTCATGGACCCGCTGACGACGACGCAGTCGAAGCAGCTGAGGGAGATCAGTCGGCGTATTCTCGGCGCCATCCGGGAAGAAGAGGGCTGGCGGCCGCCGCAGGAACGGTCCGCTGAACGACCCGACCCGTCACACGGCGCCTGAACTCGGAATACCCGTAGCCGCCTCCGCCTTGCATCCGACATGAGAGCAATCGTGTACACAGGCAAGGGCGGCTCCGAGACGCTCACGTTGATCGAGCGGGAAGCGGGACAGCCCGGCCAGGGTGAGGTGCGCGTCCGCATCCACGCATCGGGAGTCAACCCCACCGACTGGAAGGCTCGCGCTTCGTCGGGCACACCGATGCCGTTCGATCAGGTCGTGCCGAACCAGGACGGCGCCGGCGTCGTGGATGCTGTCGGTGACGGCGTCGTCGACCTGCAGGTCGGGGATCGCGTGTGGGTGTATCTCGCAGCGCACGAACGTCCGACCGGGACCGCTCAGGACGTCACGGTCGTTCCCGCCGCACGCGCCGTCCGGCTTCCCGACGGGATCGGGTTCGACGTCGCCGCGAGCCTCGGCGTCCCCGCGATGACGGCGCATCGTGCGCTGACCGTGCACGAGTTCGGCCCGTCGCGCCTCTCTCCCGGAGCCCTCGCCGATCGGACTGTCCTCGTGCAGGGCGGAGCCGGCGCCGTCGCACACGCGGCGATCCAGCTCGCGGTCTGGGCAGGTGCGAAGGTTCTCACGACTGTCAGCAGTGACGAGAAGGAGAGTCTCGCCCGCGCGGCCGGCGCACACCACGTGTTCCGGTACCCCGATGATCGGCTCGCCGAGCGCATCCTCGAGGTTGCGCCGTCGGGCGTCGACCACATCGTGGAGGTCTCCCCCGCGACGAACGCCGCGCTGGATGTCGCCGTGGTGGCCAATCACGGTTCGATCGCGTTCTACGCGAACGACAAGGGCGACACGATCACCGTCCCCATCATCGCCACCTTCGCGAAGAACGCACGCTGGCAGGGGCTTCTGCTGTACACGGTCGGCGAGGATGCGCTCGCTGCGGCGGTCGAGGACATCACCGCCGCGCTGCAGGACGACGCGCTTCCCGTCGGGGAGGCGGCAGGGCTCCCTCTCACATGGTTTCCCTTAGAGGAGACGGCCGCCGCGCATGATGCCGTGCAACAGGGCACGATCGGCAAGGTCCTCATCCGCGTAATAGAGGACAGGGACTGAGCGGAGACTGATGTGGTGGGCCCTGCCGGGATCGAACCGACGACATCCACGGTGTAAACGTGGCGCTCTACCAGCTGAGCTAAAGGCCCTGGTGTGTTCAGTCTATCCATGTCGCGGATGCGCGACGCAGTCTGTGAAGAGGGCTAGGCTGAATGCGGCGCGCGTTGTGCCGAGCCGACAAGGCTCCCCGCGTCGCTTCCCGTTTCCTTGGCAAGACCTGCCAGCTTGACGAAAGGCTCCTTGTGACCGTTCACGACCAGGATCCGTACTCCCAGGGCCCCCTCGACAGTGATCCGGAGGAGACCAGCGAGTGGCAGCAGTCGCTCGACGGGCTGGTCGATTCCAAGGGTCACGGCCGTGGGCGCGAAATCATGCTCAGCATGCTCAAGCGCTCGAAGGAGCTGCACCTCAATGTGCCGATGGTTCCGACCACGGACTACATCAACACCATCGCTTCCGAGAATGAGCCCGACTTCCCGGGCGATGAAGAACTCGAGCGCCGCTACCGCCACTGGATTCGCTGGAATGCCGCGATCACGGTGCACCGCGCACAACGTCCGGGCATCGGCGTCGGCGGTCACATCTCGACCTACGCATCGGCAGCCTCGCTCTACGAGGTCGGGCACAACCACTTCTTCCGCGGTCAGGATGACTCGTCCGGCGGCGACCAGATCTTCTATCAAGGTCACGCCTCCCCCGGCATGTACGCCCGCGCCTTCCTCGAAGGGCGCCTGAGCGAGGCTCAGCTCGATGCCTTCCGCCAGGAGAAGTCCGGCGCACCGAACGGCATCCCGTCGTACCCGCACCCGCGCATGATGCGCGAGTTCTGGCAGTTCCCGACCGTCTCGATGGGTCTCGGCCCGATCAACGCTGTCTACCAGGCGATGGCGAACAAGTACCTCGAGAATCGCGGCATCAAGAGCGTCGCCGACTCCCACGTGTGGGCGTTCCTCGGCGACGGCGAGATGGACGAAGTCGAATCGCGCGGCCAGCTCCAGGTCGCAGCCAACGAGGGCCTCGACAACCTGACCTTCGTGATCAACTGCAACCTGCAGCGTCTCGACGGTCCGGTGCGCGGCAACGGCAAGATCATCCAGGAACTGGAATCGTACTTCCGCGGCGCCGGCTGGAACGTCATCAAGGTCGTCTGGGGACGCGAGTGGGACGACCTGCTCGCCCGCGACACCGAGGGCGCACTGCTGAACCTCATGAACGTCACCCCCGACGGCGACTACCAGACCTACAAGGCCGAGAGCGGCGCCTTCGTGCGCGAGAACTTCTTCGGCCGCGACGAGCGCACGGCGGCTCTGGTCAAGGACTACACCGACGACCAGATCTGGAAGCTGCGCCGCGGTGGCCACGACTACCGCAAGGTGTACGCCGCCTACAAGGCCGCCATGGAGCACAAGGGCCAGCCGACCGTCATCCTCGCGAAGACTGTCAAGGGCTACGGTCTCGGCCCGCACTTCGAGGGGCGCAACGCGACGCACCAGATGAAGAAGATGACGCTGGAGGACCTCAAGCTCTTCCGCGACACCATGCAGATCCCGATCACGGACGCTCAACTCGAAGAAGACCCGTACCGTCCGCCGTACTTCCACCCGGGAGCGCAGGACGAGACGATCCAGTACATGCTGGACCGCCGTCACGACCTCGGCGGCTTCCTGCCGGAGCGACGCACCACCCACGTGGGGCTGACCCTTCCCGAGGACAAGGACTACGCGTTCCCCAAGAAGGGCTCGGGCAACCAGGAGGTCGCCACGAC
Source organism: Microbacterium sp. AK031 (assembly GCF_024807145.1). GTDB lineage: Bacteria > Actinomycetota > Actinomycetes > Actinomycetales > Microbacteriaceae > Microbacterium. The sequence continues at coordinate 951,344 of NZ_JANUCA010000001.1, forward strand.
GATGGCGTTCGTCCGCATGCTCAAGGACCTCATGAAGGTCAAGGGGTTCGGCGAGCGAGTCGTGCCGATCATCCCGGACGAGGCACGTACGTTCGGAATGGACGCGTACTTCCCGACCGCGAAGATCTACAACCCGAACGGCCAGAACTACACCGCCGTCGACCGCGAACTGCTCCTCGCCTACAAGGAGAGCCCGCAGGGTCAGATCATGCACGTCGGCATCAACGAGGCCGGCGCCACCGCGGCGTTCACCGCGACCGGCACGTCGTACTCGACGCACGGCGAACCGCTGATCCCGATCTACATCTTCTACTCGATGTTCGGCTACCAGCGCACCGGCGATGCCTTCTGGGCGGCCGCCGACCAGATGGCACGCGGTTTCGTCATCGGCGCGACGGCCGGCCGTACGACGCTGACCGGAGAGGGAACACAGCACGCGGACGGGCACTCCCCGCTGCTCGCATCGACCAACCCGGCCACCATCACCTACGACCCGGCCTACGGCTACGAAGTCGCGCAAATCGTGCAGGCTGGCATCGAGCGGATGTACGGCGGATCGCACCCCGATCCCGACGTCATGTACTACCTCACGGTGTACAACGAGCCGTTCAAGCAGCCGGCTGAGCCGGAGGATGTCGACGTCGACGGCATCCTCAAGGGTCTGCACCGCGTCTCCGAAGGTCAGGGCGACGGACCTCGCGTCCAGCTGCTCGCGTCCGGCGTCGGAGTGCCGTGGGCTCTCGAGGCGCAGGAACTGCTGGCGAAGGACTGGGGCGTCGTCGCCGACGTGTGGTCCGTCACCAGCTGGACCGAGTTGCGCCGCGACGGCCTGGCCGCCGACGAGCACAACTTCCTGCACCCCGAGGAAGAGCCGCGTCTGGCCTACATCACGCAGAAGCTGCAGGGCGCCGAGGGTCCGTTCATCGCGACCAGCGACTTCATGCACGCGGTGCAGGACCAGATCCGCCAGTGGGTTCCGGGCGACTACTACACGCTCGGCGCCGACGGTTTCGGCTTCGCTGACACCCGCGCAGCGGCACGTCGCTTCTTCAAGATCGACGGCCCCTCGATGGTGGTCCGCGCGCTTCAGGGTCTCGCAGACAAGGGCAAGGTCGAGCGCTCCGTGATCGCACAGGCGATCTCGAAGTACGACCTGCACAACGTCAACGCCGGCACAAGCGGAAACGCCGGCGGCGAGAGCTGAGCCCGGTGTGACCGGATCGTCTCCCACATCGATGGACAAGGCTACGACGCTCGCCTGGCTGCGCCGGATCTCCGGTGACCTCGCCACGGCGACCATCCAGCGCCTCGACGACACGCTGCCCTGGTACGCCGACATGCCACCGGCCCGCCGCTCTGCGGTCGGGCTGGTGGCCCAGGCGGGCATCAGCTCGTTCATCCAGTGGTTCGACGATCCCACTTCGACGCCGTGGATCGCGGCTGACATCTTCGCCGCCGCACCGCGCGAACTTCTGCGCAGTGTGAGCCTGACCCAGACGCTGCAGCTCATTCGCGTGACCGTCGAGGTCACAGAGGAGCGCGTCGCCGGCAAGGGCGAGGACCTGCGCGAGGCGATCCTGCTGTACTCCCGCGAGGTCGCTTTCGCCGCCGCTGACGTGTACGCCCGCGCCGCCGAGGCGCGAGGGCTGTGGGATGCGCGACTCGAGGCGCTGGTGGTCGACTCCATCCTCACCGGGGAGGCCGATGAAGAGTTGCCCAGCCGCATCGCGGCTCTCGGCTGGCACGGCCACGGCGAGGTGTGTGTGCTGGTGGGCACGACTCCCCCGCAGTTCGATGTCGATCATGTGCGCCGCACCGCACGCAAGCTCGCGGTCGACGTGCTCATCGGCGTGCAGGGTTCGAGACTGGTCCTGGTCCTGGGTCGTGCGCGTGTTCCCGGTCGCGAAGAGGTCGCCGACGAACTCGCCTTCGAGGACATCGCCGCGCGTCTGGAGCCGTCGTTCGGTCCCGGGTACGTCGTGCTCGGCCCGCCGGTGGCTGCGCTCGTGGATGCCGGGCAGAGCGCACGTGCAGCTCTCGCCGGGTTCGCCGTCGCCCGCGCCTGGCGCACCGCTCCACGTCCCGTCGAAGCCGATGACCTGCTTCCTGAACGCGCACTCGCCGGTGATCCTCTGGCGAAGCAGACACTCATCGAACGCATCTACCGCCCGTTGCAGGCGCACTCCACTGACCTTGTCACCACGCTGTGGAGCTATCTCGACAACGGTCGCTCGCTCGAAGCGACCGCACGAGAGCTGTTCGTGCATCCGAACACGGTCCGCTATCGCCTCAAGCGCGTGAGCGAGGTCATCGGGTGGGATGCCACCGGTCCCCGCGAGGCACTGATCCTGCAGACGGCACTGATCGTCGGCTCCATCGGCGCCACGGAACCGGTGCGTCGCCGAGCAGCCAACCGTCGCACGCGCTGAACTGTCGACGCGCGCTGTACGTCGCGCACAAGGGAATCTCGGAATCTTGTGAGGGATCATCCACCGTTCTGGCGCGAACGTTGGCAGACTGAGTAGGTGATTGTCGTCGCCTGCCCTGGACAGGGCTCACAGACCCCCGGTTTTCTCTCCCCCTGGCTCGAGCTGGACGGCGTGGCCGACAGTCTCGCTGCATACTCCGAGGCCGCAGAAGTCGATCTTCTCCTTCACGGCACGAAGTCCGACGCTGACACCATCCGCGACACGCGCATCGCGCAGCCGCTCATCGTCGCGGCATCGCTGATCGCCTCGGCTGCGCTCGCCAAGCGCGCCGGACGCGCTCCGGACGGCACCGCAGGGCACTCGGTGGGCGAACTCGCCGCGCTCGTCGGCGCCGGTGTCGTCTCCGCAGAACAGGCGATGCGTCTCGTAGGTGTTCGGGGTCGGGCGATGGCGGATGCCGCGGCACAGACCCCGACCGGGATGAGCGCAGTGATCGGCGGCGACGAGCAGTCCGTGCTCGCCCGCCTCGCCGAGCTGGAACTCTCCCCGGCCAACTACAACGGGGGCGGGCAGATCGTCGTCGCAGGAGCCCTTCCCGCCCTGGCTTCGCTTGCTGAAGAACCCGTGAAGGGAACTCGAGTGATCCCGTTGCAGGTCGCCGGCGCGTTCCACACCTCATACATGGCGCCCGCCGTCGAAGCGCTGCGTGCCGCCGTCGACGAGATCGCACCGAGCGACCCGCAGATCACGCTCTGGACCAACAAGGACGGCTCGATCGTCACCTCCGGTGCCACCGCACTCGAGCTGATCGTCAACCAGGTCTCCTCGCCGGTGCGCTGGGATCTCTGCATGAGCTCCTTCGCCGACAACAGCATCACCGGCCTCATCGAACTCGCGCCGGCAGGAGCCCTCACCGGCCTCGCCAAACGTGGCCTACGCGGCACGCCTGCCGTGGCCGTCAAGACACCAGAAGACCTCGACGCAGCGGCTGAGCTGCTGAACGGAGCAGCCGCATGACCGCCACCCTGAAGCAGGCCACCGGCCCGCAGTTCACCCGGATCCTGTCGTTCGGCGCCGCGCGCGGCGAGAACGCAGTCCCGAACGACGATCTCATCGGACCGATCGATTCCAGCGACGAGTGGATCCGTCAGCGCACCGGCATCATCACCCGTGCACGCGCCGCCAAGGACACCGACGCGATCGACCTCGCAGCCATCGCGGCGGCAGAAGCCATCGAGAAGTCGGGGGTCGCAGCGTCCGACGTCGACCTCGTGATCGTCGCGACCATCAGCAACCCGAAGCAGTCCCCCTCGGTGTCCGCGATCGTCGCGGACCGCGTCGGCGCGAACCCGGCCGCGGCATACGACGTCAACGCCGCGTGCGCCGGATACGCCTACGCGATCGCACAGGCCGACGCGCTGATCCGCGCAGGCGCCGCGCGCTACGCCCTTGTGATCGGCACGGAGAAGCTCTCCGACGTCGTCGACCCGGCCGACCGCAGCATCTCGTTCCTGCTCGGCGACGGTGCCGGCGCCGCTCTGATCGGCCCGAGCGAGACTCCGGGCATCGCGCCGGCCGTGTGGGGATCGGATGGCTCGAAGGCGGATGCCGTCGGCATGAACGGCACGCTCACCCAGTTCCGCGACGGCGAGGTGCCATGGCCGACACTGCGCCAGGAGGGACAGACCGTGTTCCGCTGGGCCGTCTGGGAGATGGCCAAGGTCGCGCGCGAAGCTCTCGACGTCGCGGGCGTCGAGCCGGCAGACATCGCCGCGTTCATTCCACATCAGGCCAACATGCGCATCATCGACGAGTTCGCGAAGCAGCTGAAGCTGCCGGAGACCACTGTGATCGCACGCGACATCGAGACCACGGGCAACACCTCGGCGGCATCGATCCCTCTCGCGAGCCACCGGTTGATGGCCGAGCATCCTGAACTGTCCGGCGGACTCGCGCTGCAGATCGGCTTCGGAGCCGGTCTCGTGTTCGCCGCGCAGGTCGTCGTCCTCCCCTGATCACGCCCGGCGACCTCCTAAACTGTTCATCGGTTCCGAAAACAACCCGCAAGAAAGAGGAAAACCACATGGCTTTCACCAACGATGAGGTCCTCGCCGGCCTCTCCGAACTCATCACCGACGAGACCGGCATCGACGGCTCCGAGGTCGCGCTCGAGAAGTCCTTCACGGACGACCTCGACATCGACTCGATCTCGATGATGACGATCGTCGTCAACGCCGAGGAGAAGTTCGGCGTCACGATTCCCGACGACGAGGTCAAGAACCTCAAGACCGTCGGCGACGCCGTGAACTTCATCGTCGCCGGCCAGGCGTAAGACCTGACGGATGCCACCCTCGCACTCTGCGGGGCGTGGCATCCTCTGCCTTCCCTCCCCCGAGACCGCTCTCGTCCCTTTCGACAGGAACCACACCCAATGACCAAGCGCATCGTCGTCACCGGTATCGGCGCCACCTCCGCCATTGGCGGTACGGCCCCTGAGAACTGGACCAACCTGCTGGCCGGCATGTCCGGAGGACGCACTCTCGAACACGAGTGGGTGGAGGAGCTCGAACTGCCTGTCACTTTCGCCGCTGAGGCGATCGTGCGGCCGGAAGAGGTGCTCGCGCGTCCGGTCGCCAAGCGACTGGACCCTTCTTCCCAGTTCGCGCTGATCGCGGCTATGGAGGCCTGGGAGGACGCAGGTTCACCCGATGTCGATCCCGAGCGCCTCGGCGTCGACTTCGCCACCGGAATCGGCGGCGTATGGACCCTGTTGGACGCCTGGGACACCCTGCGTGAGAAGGGGCCTCGCCGCGTCATGCCGATGACAGTGCCGATGCTCATGCCGAACTCGGCCGCAGGGAACCTCTCGCTGCACTTCACCGCGCGCGCCTTCGCCCGCACCGTCGCCTCCGCCTGCGCCTCCAGCACCGAGTCTCTCGTGAACGCGTACGAGCACCTGCAGTCGGGGCTGGCGGATGTCGTCATCGCCGGCGGCACCGAGTCTGCCATCCACCCGATCACGATCGCGTCGTTCGCGTCGATGCAGGCACTGTCGCGTCGGAACGAAGACCCCGCGACTGCGTCCCGCCCGTATTCCGAAGATCGCGACGGCTTCGTCATGGGCGAGGGCGCCGCAGTGCTCATCCTCGAGACGGAAGAGCACGCCAAAGCCCGCGGTGCCAAGATCTATGCCGAGCTCGTCGGCGGCGGCGTCACCGCAGATGCGTACCACATCACCGCCAACGCTCCAGAGGGCGCTGCGCGTGCCGTCACGCTCGCACTCGAGACCGCCGGACGCACTCCGGATGAGATCACCCACGTCAACGCGCACGCGACGTCGACACCAGTGGGCGATCCGAACGAATACGCCGCACTGAAGAGCGTCATCGGCGACCGCGTCCACGACATCCCGGTCTCGGCGACGAAAGCATCCACCGGCCACCTGCTCGGTGGCACCGGTGCTCTCGAAGCGATCTTCACGATCCTCGCGATCCAGAACCGCGTCGCCCCTCCGACCATCAACATCTCCACGCAGGATCCGGAGATCCCGCTGCTCGTGTCCGGCGACGCACAACCTCTGGGTGACGGCCCGCAGCTGGCGATCAGCAACTCGTTCGGCTTCGGCGGGCACAACGCCGTGGCCGCGTTCGCCTCTTACGACGACTGAGCGCAGGTGGCGCGCTGATCAGCGCGCCACAACGGCGGCGAGCCGGCGCGAGCGCTCTTCACGTCGTCGGGTGATCCGCGGCAGGAACAACCCGATGAGTGGTCCTACCCCAAGTGCGAAGAGCACCGTGCCCACTCCGACCGGTCCTCCCAGCAGAAAGCCGATCACCAGGACGCTGCCTTCGATCAGCGTGCGGACGATCCATACCCTCCAGCCGGTGATGCGCACGAGCCCCGTCATCAGACCGTCTCTTGGGCCCGGACCGAAATCTGCGGCGATATACAGACCGGTGGCGAACGACAGCAGGACGAGCCCGAACAGGAACATCGGAGCACCGACCCAAACCGAGCTCGGCACGGGGATGAGAGCAAGAGTCAGGTCTGCGCTGGGCCCGACCAGGAGCGCGTTGAACAGCGTCCCGACGCCGACGCGTTGTCTGAGGGGGATCCAGAGCAGTAGAACCACCACGGCGACGAGATTGGTGACTATCCCGTAGCCGAGAACAGTCTTGCCCGCGACTCCTACCGCCAATACGTCCCACGGCGAGACGCCGATACCAGCCCGCACCATCAGACCGAGCGCGACGCCGTAGAGGAAGAGCCCGATGAGCAATTGGACGAGACGCTCGATGAGGTCGCGCCGACTCGTGGAAGCGACGGGGAGGAAGACGGAGCGAAGCTGCATCCATCCATCGTGGAGGCCGCTCGGCGGTGCAACTTGAGGCCACTGGCCGAGAAGTGGCTTCACTATCTGAGTCCACTTTGCGCAATGCTTGATGCATGGCATCTCGTCTGGTTCAACAGCTCGGAGCGACGACCGCGGCCGGCTCCACCGCCGCCGGGCTCGCCGAGCAGATTCGCGCGCTGATTCTGGACGGCCGCCTGACCGTCGGAGAACGCCTGCCCAGCGAACGCGCACTGGCGCTGGAGCTGCGCCGATCGCGCTCCACCATGACCCGCACGTACAATCTGCTCGAGCGCGACGGGTACGTCGCACGCCTGCACGGTGGCAGCACCCGTGTCGCGCTCCCCCATGCCGTGCCCGTGCCGCGCGACTCGGAAGACGAATCCGCGATCGACCTCTCGATCGCCTCGATGGACTCGACCCCTGGTCTCTATGATGCGACGGTGCGGTCGCTGCCTCGCCTCGCCGCACTGCGCAGCACGAGCGGATATTCGCTGCGGGGTCTGCCAGAACTGCGCGACGCGGTGGCCGATCGCTTCAGTCAACGCGGCGTCGCCACCAGTGCCGACGAGATCATCATCACCTCGGGCGCGATGAGCGCGCTCAACCTCGTTCTCGCGACGATCGGCCGGCGCGGTGAGCGCGCTCTCGTCGAGCAGCCGTCATTTCCTCACGCGCTCGATGCCCTGACGCGCAACGGCTACCGCACGATGCCGACGCCTGTCGGCGTCAGCGGGTGGGATGTGCGCCACCTGACCGACCTGATGCTGAGCAGTCGTCCACACATCGCCTATCTGATCCCCGACTTCCACAACCCCACCGGCGCGACGATGACCGATGCGGACCGGTCTCGCGTCGCCAGTGCGGCGCGCAACTCGGCCACGCATCTGATCGTCGACGAGACCACAGCCGAGCTCGACATCGACCGTGGCTGGTCGCCACTGCCGATGGCGTCGTTCAGCCCGGGCGTCATCACGATCGGTTCAATGTCCAAGATCGCATGGGGCGGCCTACGGCTGGGATGGATCAGGGCGGAGCGGGTACTCATCTCGCGGCTGCTCGCCACGAGACCATCATTCGAGCTCGGCACGGCTCTGCTCGATCAGTGCATCGCTGTCGAGCTTCTCGACGAGATGCCGGCACTCACCGCACACGTGCGTTCACGGCTGCAGGTCGGGCGCGAGGCCGTGTCCGCCGGAATCGCAGCGATCGGCGACCTGCAGATGCCGCACACGCCCGGTGGCCTGTCCGCGTGGATCGACCTCGGCATACCGGTCTCGACGCGACTGTCGCTCGCCGCCCGTGACCGCCAGCTGATCGCACCTCCTGGTCCGCGGTTCTCCAGTGGAGGCGTGCTCGAACGCTACATGCGCATTCCGATCACTCAGCCTCCGCAGCGCACGGCCGAAGCCATGGAACGACTGCGGCTCGCCTGGGACGACGTGCGCGAGGGCACATCCACCCGCAGTGCGGAGGCGAGGCACGCCGCGGTGATCTAGGTTGACGCCCGAACGGGGTCAGACCCACCGGACAACTGACGAGACCCTCCTCTGAATGCAGAGGAGGGTCTCGTCAGTTGAAGCGAGGATACGTTTCTCAGCGTCCGGGATGAATCACCGGCATCCGGTAGTCGGCCTCCACGCTCCAGGTCTCGTCTCGGAACTAACCGACCTTGTGGAGCCACACGACAGTGGAATCATCACTGGCATGCCGGAACGGCTCGAGCTCCTCGTCCCAGGCGGAGCCGAGAGCGACATCGAGCTCACGCTGCAGTTCGATCGCGCTTCCGGCGGCGATCTCCATGGCGTAGCGAATGCGATCCTCACCGATGACGATGTTGCCGGCTGCGTCGGCCTGCGCATAGTGGATGCCGAGATCAGGCGTGTGCAGCCAACGGCCGCCGTCGCTGCGCGGAGTCGGATCTTCCGTCACCTCGAAGCGGAGGTGCTCCCAACCCCGGATCGCGGTCGCGAGAGCAGCACCGGTGCCGACAGGGCCGTCCCAGTAGAACTCGGCGCGACGAGAGCCTTCGAGTACAGGCTGGTCGGCCCACTCGAAGTTCACCGCACGACCGATAGCGCGTCCGACAGCCCATTCCAGGTGCGGGCAGAGCGCGCGAGGCGCAGAGTGGATGTAAACCACTCCGCGTGCGTAAGCCGTCGCCATGATCTCTCCGTTTCTTCAGGTGCGTCTTCCCCAACGACCTGAGCCAACGAAGTGTGGCGAGAATATGCGGTTATACGCTGATTATCGCCCAGACTGACGGAAATCACAAGCGTGTGATTATGCGGAATGCCCCGGCCTTTCGACCGGGGCATTCCGCGAGCGCCGAGCGGGCTGCTTACGCCTCGCTCATGGCCTGTTTGACCTGCTGGCCCTTGGCCGCGTAGTACGCGGCGCGAGCTGCGTCCTTACGCGCCTGCTCCGCATAGCCGGCCTCGAGAACGTCCTGGGGGACGTCGAAGTTCTCGACCTGGTCGGTCCCGTGGTACTTCTCGATGTAGGCGTCGAGCTCCGGGCCCGACGTCCAAGAGGTGATCAGGTTGTAGCGCGGCTCGGATCCGACGTGGGTCGCGGCGTGCCACAGGCGCTGCGTGTCGATGATCAGCTGCGCGCCTGCGGGGAGCGCGATCCGCACCTCACCCGCAGGATCTGTGCGGTTCTCACGCAAAACGAAGAAGCTGTCCTTGTCGTCAGTGAGATTGAAGAACCCGCGGACGACCCAGCCGGTGCCGTCGGGGTTCAAGCGGTTGTTGTCGTCCTGATGAAGGTTGTAGAGGCACTCGCCGTAAGGCGTCGGCTGCAACTCGATCACGCGGCAGCGGCCGACGTTGGCACCCGGCTCCTGCGCGCGACGCGTGAGGTTCGGGGCCTTGGCGACCTGCGAGTCGATCCACACGCCGTCCTTGTCTGTACGCGGCGGCTTGTGGTTCCAGAAGCCGTTGCACTCGATGTCACCGAAGGCGCTCGCGAGCGGCGCGAAGCGGGTGTCTCCCGAAGACTTCCAGTCGTTGTACTCGATGTCCAGCCACTCTTTGGGATCGAGGTCCTGGTTGTAGCTGTCGAGGACGACGAAGCCCTTTTCCTCGAGGGCAGCGGATTTGATGTATCCCATGATCTAGGTCATGTCCTTTCATCGGGGGCCAGCACGTTTTAACAGGCCCTGATAAGGCAAGCCTAACAGCGTGTTCTGCGGAGCCAGCGTGGCCAGCCGTCGCGAGTTCACCGGCGGCTAGACTCGTTGACGGCGGAGCGCGGGATTCCGTCGTCGTGAGGAGCAAGAGCGAAGAACATGGCAACCGCCACGAATGTCGAAGCGACCGCCGTCAACACGATCGAGTGGCTTTCCGCACCGGGCACGACGATCGTCGTGCCGGTCTATCAGCGCCAGTATCGCTGGGATATCGGCGGATGCGAGCGTCTGCTCTCCGACATCCGCGCGGTCGCCCGCGAAGGCGAGACGCACCGTCACTTCATCGGATCCATCCTGTCCGCGCAGGATGCATCTGAGGTCGATCTGATCCTCATCGACGGACAGCAGCGCATCACGACGCTCATGCTTCTCGTCGCTGCCCTGCATCACGCGGTTCGCGATTCCGATGCCGCCATGGCGGCGGACCTCGAACGCGTGCTGGTGCGCGCAGACGACTCGTCCCGCACCAAGCTGCGCCCCCACCACGCATGGGCGGACTTGTACGAATCGGTCGTGCTCGATCAGCGCGACGATGCCGACCGTGAATCGCGCTTCGACGACAACTACGCATTCTTCCGCAGCCATGTGCACGCTGAGGAGGCTCCGCTGATCTGGCGTGGGCTGCAGAGGATCGAGCACGTGTCCATCACACTCGGACCCGCAGCGAACGCGCAGCAGATCTTCGAGAGCCTGAACTCCACGGGTGAGCCGCTGCGAGATCACGAGCTCATCCACAACTACATCCTGATGGGTCTCACCCACTCGGAGCAGCTGGACGTCGAAGAGCGCTACTGGCTGCCGATCGAGCGCCACACCGGCGAGACCATCGGGGCGTTCTGGCGCCACTACCTCGTGATGACCACCGGCCGAGAAGTCGCCGCGAACGGCGAGCACGGCGTATACAGCGCCTTCCGGCACTCCTTCCCCCGCGTCGACGTGGAACATCTCCAGGCGGATGCCGACATCTGGCGCCACTATGCCGAGATCTACGGCATCCTGCTCGATCCATCATCCGAAGAGGATGCCGAGATCCGCAGGCAGCTCGAGTACGTCAACACGTTCGGGCGGGCGGCGTACCCCCTGGCCATGAGCGCGTACAGCGACCATGCTCGTGGAATCATCCCGCGCGCGGAGCTGATCGAGACGCTGGAGTGGATCCAGGCGCTCTATCTGCGCCGCGCGCTCGTCGGCCTGCCGGCCGAGCGGTTGATCGCCCGACTGTGCCGAGCACGCACGGAAGGCCGCGACGCGCTGATGAGGGCGTTCGCCCGCATCACACCGTCCGACGAACGGGTCAGCGCCGTGCTGAAGTACGCAGAACTCCCCCACGCCGCGTACGTGCTCGGCCGCATCGAAGAAGTGGAGGACACGTCAGACTTCGATGTCGAGCACGTCGTGCCGCTCGTGCCGAGCGACGCCTGGTCCGGCGACGGCACGCGGCCATGGATCGACTACTCGGAAGACGAGCGCAACAGTCACCGGGCGCTCGCGCCGACACTGGGCAACCTGACCTTGCTGGAGCAGTCCCTCACGGAGCGGGTGTTCGGTGCCTCCTACGGCGACAAGCGGCGGGACGCGTACGCGCGCAGCGCGGTCGCAGAGACGCGCGCTCTCGTGGACATGGAGTCCTGGGGCACGGCTGCCATATCGCAGCGCACAGTGCGCCTCACCGAGCAGCTGATGCGCATCTGGCGGCGACCCGCCCTCCCGGAGATCGACGACGACGCTCTCACCCCCGTGCTCGACGCCGTGCGCCGACGTGGGTGGCCGGCGGGCTGGGACCGCGAGTTCGACTACGTCGAGTACCGGGGCGAGCACTGGGAGGTGAAGGACGTCCGCGCGCTCTTCAATCGGATCTTCCGCCGCGCATGGACCGACGCCCGCCCGTCGGCGCTCGCCTACAGCAGGAGCCACGGCGGCCCCATCTACGACGAGATGGCTTGGAAGGGCCACTGGGACGCTCTGGACGACGAGCATTTCCTCTACATGGGCTGGGACTCGAACTACATGATGAGCGCTCTCCAGGGCGTGTTGGAAGAATCGGGTATCGCCGCCGAGGTGTTCGTGAAATACTCCTACATCGGGAACGTGATGTGATGCGACAGAAGACTCATACCGACGCGCCGTCCGCGCCGACGGCCGCAGACCCATTCGACCAGGCGTTCGAAGGCATCTCGCTCGGATGGGATGCGGATGTGCCGCTGGAGTGCGAGTGCGATCACGGCGACGAAGAAGCATATGCGCCGTGCGGCCGCCGCGCGAAGTGGCGCGTGACGATCGACTGCACATGCGGTGAGAACCATCCACGCACGGTCGAATTGCTCTGCACGAAATGCCTTCGCACCGCGCGCAAGGACCTGGGGAACGAGGCGATCACCGCGCGTCCGCTGTGATGCTGAATGAGAGTAGGGCGGGTGGGACTTGAACCCACGAATCGTCGGGTTATGAGCCCGCTGCCTTAACCAACTTGGCCACCGCCCCGCAGGGTTAATAGCCTAGCGGTGGTCGCCGGCATCAGCGCGCCGTGGCACCCCGGTGCGTTTCCAAGTGGGAGTGATAGATCTCGGCGTTCGCGATGAGGCCGGCGCGCTCCTCCTCGCTGAGTTCGCGGCGCACCTTCGCTGGCACTCCGGCGACCAGCGATCCGTCCGGGACCTCGGTGCCGCCGAGGATCACCGCCCCACCGGCGACCAAGCACCCCTTGCCGATCACCGCACCGCTGAGAATTACCGACCCCATCCCGATCAGCGAGCCGTCGCCGATCGTGCAGCCATGCACGACGGCGTTGTGCCCGATCGACACGTTCTCACCGATCACGACGGGATGGCCGCTGTCAACGTGCACAGAGACGTTGTCCTGCACGTTGCTGCCCACCCCCACCGTGATCTCGGCAGAGTCCGCACGCAGCACGGCGTTGTACCAGACGCTCGCGCCGGCCTCGAGCGTGACTGCCCCGACGAGACGCGCACCATCGGCGACGAACGCGTCATCGGCGATATGAGGAGTCTTGTTCTGGAGGGCGAGTACAGACGCTGATGAAGAGATGCTCATGAGGCGAGACTACCCTCACTTCCGCGTGATTCCGGGGATTTTTGGGTCGATAAGCCGAGCCTCAGCTTGCTTGCGGAATGTTTCAGGCTGAGTAGCGTTGACTGCATCAGGTTCGAAATCGTCGTTCTGGAGGAAGAAAAATGAGCAAGGCACAGACCATCTCCACCACCGCCAGTGACCCGACGGTCGCCGCGGCCGCGGCGCAGTTCCTGTCCCCCGTCGTACTCGGGCTGCAGGCGCTGACCGTCAACGGCAAACAGGCCCACTGGCACGTGCGCGGCGCCAACTTCATCGGCGTGCACGAGCTCCTCGATTCCGTCGTCGCGAACGCCGGCGCCTTCGCCGACACCGCAGCGGAGCGCATCGTCGCTCTCGGCCTCCCGATCGACGCGCGCCTCAGTGCCGTCGCCGCCAAGGCCGGCGCTTCTGCTGTGCCGGCGGGATTCACGCAGTCTTCCGAGTTGATCCGCCACATCGTCGCTGACATCGACGCGATCCTCGTCGACACGAAGGCTGCGATCGACGGTCTCGACGAGATCGACCTCACGAGCCAGGACGTCGCGATCGAGATCATGCGCGGTCTCGAGAAGGACCGCTGGTTCCTCGTGGCTCACGTCGCGGAGTAATAGACAGCGCACACGCAGAAGGGCACCGGATCCGTCCGGTGCCCTTCTGCGTTTCTCCTGTGCAACGTGGTGCGGCGGTGGCTCAGCCCGCCGCTGCCATCGCGTCTTTCAGCGCCTTCGTGTACTGCGGGGCCAGGGTGTCGACGAACGTCACGGTCAGGTGGTCCTGATCGCGATACACGTTCGCCCCGCCGATGACCGTCTTGCACGTCTCCTCGTCGCAGAACACGTCGGTGAAGTCGAGCAGAGTCACAGCCTGCCCACCTTCGGCCGCATCGCGCAGCGGATCGTCCTCGAGCAGCACGTCTGCACGAGCTCCAGAACACTCCGCCTGATCACGAGTGCGCAGGCACTTGTTCGGGTCGGTTTCGAAGACAGGGTTGTCGACGACGGTGACGACCGGGATGCCGCGGTCGGTCATGGTCGACCACGCCTTCTGGTAGCCGGCCACTGCGGCGTCGTGGGCGGAGTCGAACCCGGCAGACGAGTAAGGAGTGTTCGAGATCGCAGACGTGAAGACCGCGTCGAACTCGCGGTCCGCGAGCTGTGCGTCCACGCCCGCGCGCCAGTCGGAGCACGCAGCGCCGAAGGAGCCGCCCGTTGCGAGTGGCGTCGCGTTCCACGGGCACGCGCCCTTGAAGTACGTCGTGAGACGCCAGCCCTCTCGGTCTGCGATGTTCTGGAAAGTCGGGAGTAGTTGGTAGGCGTGGCTGTCGCCGATCAGCGCCACCTGGGGCGCCTCGGGGGCATCGGAGCCGAACTCGCACGACACGGGGCGCGAATCATTGAGCTGAATGAAGCACTGCTCGTCGGTGGGCCGGTCGACGCCGGCGAAGCCGGGAGCGGGGAGGATCGTGTCGAGTTCGGTGCCTGCGCACCCCTCGTCCAGCACGGAGGCCGCGCCGAAGCACGCGGGCGGGTTCTCACGCACCTCCTCGATCGCCTGCACGCCCTGCTGATATGCCGGAGAGTTGACGGCCCAACCGCCTACCGCGACTGCACCGACCAGCACCATGGCTGCAAGAGCTGACCACAGCGTGACCTTCGGGGGGCGCGTTGTGAGTGGTTTCCATGAGCGTGCCGGATCTTCGACGAACCGCTTGGTGAGCCAGGCGAGCACGAAGCAGATGACTAGCAGCGCGACGCGGTGGTAGATCGTCAGGCCCCAGAACGGCACGGAGGGCGCGATGATGATCAGCGGCCAGTGCCAGAGATACAGGCTGTATGAGATGTCGCCGGTGAAGCGCATCGGAGGGATCGACAGCAACCGTGTCGGATACCACCAGCGGTCGGTGTTCGACGCCATGATGATCGCCGCAGCGCCCAGCGTCGGCAGCAGCGCCGTGTAGCCGGGGAACGGCGTCTGCCCGTCGAAGCGGAACGCGGTGTACACGAGTGCGATGATTCCTGCCCAGCCGAGCAGGAAGCTCAAGGCGGCATTGCGTACGCGCAGCAGCGGCACGAGGGCGATCACGGCACCGACGCCGAACTGCCACATGCGTCCCATGGTGATGAAGTACGCCGGGGCGGGATCCGTCAGCGTGTAGACCACGCAGAATACGAAGGACGCGACTGAGACCGCCCCGATCGCGATCGCCGCGGCGCGCAGCCGGTCCCCGCGGAACCACTTGACCGAGACCCACGCCGCCAGCAGCATGATGAGCGGCCAGACCACGTAGAACTGCTCTTCCAGCGAGAGCGACCAATAGTGCTGCACCGTCGTCGGATCCCCGGCATGCGCCAGGTAGTCGGCGGAGTTGAATACGAGATACCAGTTCTCCACGTAGAACGTGGAGGCGATGATCTCCTTGACCTCTGCCGGCAGAGCCGACGTCGGCGTGAGGAACGGGATCGCAGCGACGACAGCGCAGAAGAGCAGAACCAGCAGCGAAGCCGGCAGCAGACGTCGTGCACGACGTGCCCAGAACTGTCCCAGCTTGACGGTCCCTGTCGAGCTGAGCTCGCGGGCCAGGTGAGACGTGATCAGGAACCCGGAGATGACGAAGAAGATGTCGACGCCGACGTAGCCGCCGCTGAGACGCCCCGGCCAGAAGTGGTACAGCACGACGAAGAGGACGGCGATCGCCCTGAGCCCCTGCACGTGCGGGAT
Source organism: Microbacterium sp. AK031 (assembly GCF_024807145.1). Classification (GTDB taxonomy): domain Bacteria; phylum Actinomycetota; class Actinomycetes; order Actinomycetales; family Microbacteriaceae; genus Microbacterium. The sequence continues at coordinate 967,104 of NZ_JANUCA010000001.1, forward strand.
GAATCGAGAGGATGCCGCATGCTCCGGTGAGCGGTCGCGGCGAAGCTGAGACCGGGTGGCCGGCGGAGTCTGCGCTGTGGAGTTCACGGCTACAACGGTAGCGTGCACCCGCTGCACTCACGCGCAACGCCAGGCCGCATCGCTGCGTCGATCATCCGATGTGTGTGACGCGTCCGCCCAGCAGCGTCGCCAGTACCGACATGGTACGCAGCGTCGATCCGGCTGCCGCATGGGGGTCGGCACCGCACACGACCAGGTCCGCGGGGTCGCCAGGACGAATCGCGCTGCGAACGCTCGCACCGAGCGCCTCATCCACGGTCAGCCGCTCCTCCGGATGCCACGGCTCGCGCTCATCATTCGTGCGCTCCACCGCCGCCGCCATCGCCTGCCACGGATCGAGCGGCGCCACCGGGGCGTCGGAGCCGAGCCGCAGTTCAGCATCCGCACGAAGCAGTGACGCCATCGGATACCCGACGGCAGTCTGCGCGGCCCAGTAACCATCGACCAGATCTCGATCGTCGAGAGCATGCACCGGCTGCACGCTGGCGGTGAGCCCGAGCCTGGCGAAACGTGTGAGGTCGGCGTGGCGCACCAGCTGGGCGTGCTCGATCGTTCCTGATGCCCCGGTCACCGTCACCGCATCGAGCGCGGATGACACTGCACGATCGCCGATCGCGTGGATGGCGACGGCGAACCCGGAGCTGACAGCATCTGTCAGAAGGCCGATCAGCTCATTCGGCGAGATGTTCATCACGCCGAAGTCCGCCTCGTCTCCGGGGTACGCATGCGTGCACGCAGCAGTGCGCGTGCCGAGCGAGCCGTCGGTGATGATCTTGAGCGGGCCGACTCTAACCAGACCATTAGCATCGGGCAGCTGCTCCCCGCTTCGCAACCCCGCTCCGACCGCACGTGCGAAGTCGGCTGGATACACCGCGAATTCCACACGCTGCGTCGCGAATCCATCGCCCACGCGCCGACCCCAGGCATCCGCATTCCAGGCCATGTCGAAGTCGACGATGCCCGTCACGCCTCTGGCAGCGGCGGCATCGCCTGCTGCGCGTACGGCACGGTCTCCGTGCGACGGCTCGACGGCGTTGATCCTTCGCGAGATCTCGAACGCATCCTCCTCGCGCAGCACCCCGTCCGGGGAGGAGAATCGTTCACGTGCGAGCGCTGCTGAATTCAGCCACACGCTGTGGACATCGGCATTGATCAGGTAGGTCGGCGCTGCGCCGGTCGCGGCGTCCAGCACCTCCAGGGTCGGCGCATCGGCCCAGAATGCGTCGCGGAAACCCGTACCCACCCGGCGGCCGTCGGCCAGCGGTGCGACCGACGACATCCGCGAGGCCGCATCGAGCGCAGACGCCGAGTCACCGATCTGTTCGCGTTCCGATGCGAGCGCCCACTGCACCGTGTGCACGTGGCTGTCCCATAACCCGGGAACCGCCCACGCACCGTCAGCGTCGAGGATGTCGCCGCCTGCCGGCAGTGCGCCCGTGGGGGCGATGTCGACGATCTGACCCGCGGCGATGTGGATGTCGACCGGTTCGTCGTCGATGAGGAACTCCCGCCCAGGGCCAGCGACCCGGATTCCTCGGATCATCGCGATGTGCGCGCCGACCTCCGTCATGCCGTTCGACCGGGTCGGGCATCCTGAGCTCTGCGCATCTCGGCTGCCAACGCCGGATTCGCGTACACGCCATCGCCCTGCAGTTCGGCGATCACTCGTTCGACCGTCGCCGCATCCTTGTTCTGGCTGAGTTTGCGCTTGGCCACCACTCGAGTGGGTTTCAGGCGGAAACCGACGGTCCCTGCCGCAAGCCGGCGAACGAACGCCTCATCGTTCGGCCGTTCCCACATGAGCCGCGGGTCCGGCATCCGCCCTTCGAATCGCTCCACGAGCCGGTCGAGCACCCGCAGGTTCTCGTCGTCGCTGAGGATCTCGGGCACACCGGAGAGATGTACCGCGATGTAGTTCCAGGTCGGCACCGCCTGAGTCTCCGACCCGTACCAGCCGGGCGACACATATCCGTGCGGTCCTTGGAACACCACCAGCAGTTCGCGCTGCCCCATGCCGTGGATCAGGTCGTCCGGACGGCCGACGTGGCCCACGATGGTGAGGTCGTCGTGTTCCTCATCGAGCATCATCACGTAGTGCGAGGCGACCTGTCCCTCGGCTCCGTCGCTGACGATCGTCGCCCACGGATTGTGCTCGATGACACGCCGTATCTCGGCGACGTCGGCGAGTGTGAAACTGGGGTTCTGACGCATATGCCCAGCCTAGGCGCGCGCGCTCACTTGGTCTTCACGACGGGGATGGTCTGAGTCTTCCAGTCTTCGAAAGCCTTGTCCCCTGCCATGAACGCGTCGACTTCCGCGCGAGTCGCGCGCAGCTTCGGGTCGTTGTCGAGATACTTCTTCGTCTCGCGCGCGACGAGGCCGGAGAGAATCAGCAGACCGATCAGGTTCGGCAACGCCATGAGGCCGTTCATCACATCCGAGAACGCCCACACGACCCCCAGCTGCACCGTGCAGCCGATGAACACGACGAGCGAGAACAGGATTCGGAACGGCACCACCGCACGTCGTCCGAACAGGCGCTCGGCGTTGCGCTCACCGTAGTAGGACCAGCCGAGGATCGTGGATCCGGCGAAGAGCACCAGACCGATCGTGACGATGTAGTGGCCCCATTCGCCGGGCAATCCGTGCGAGAAGGCCTCGCCGGTCATCAGTGCCGGGCTGATCTGCGCGCCGGTCTCCGGATCGGTCTGGTTCCACACACCCGTCGTGATGATGACGAGCCCTGTGCATGTGACGACGATGATCGTGTCGATGAACGTCTGCGTCATCGACACGAGCCCTTGCCGGACGGGATGACTCGTCTTCGCCGCGGCGGCTGCGATCGCGGCTGAGCCCATGCCGGACTCGTTCGAGAAGATGCCGCGCGCGACGCCGAACTGCACCGCGATGATGATGGCGGATCCGGCGAATCCACCGACGGCGCTGGTTCCGGTGAAGGCGTCTGTGAAGATCTGTGCGAAGGCCGCAGGGATGCCTCCGACGTTCACGACCAGAATGTACAGCGCACCGAGCACGTAGAAGACGATCATGATCGGCACGAGACCTGCCGTGACGCGGCCGATCGACTTGATGCCGCCCACCAGCACGACGAGCGCGAACACGGTAAGCACGATGCCGGAGACCCACGGCGGCACGCTGAAGCTCGATTCGAGGTTGGTGGCGATCGAGTTGCCCTGGGTCATGTTGCCGATGCCGAAGCAGGCGATCAACGCGGCGACCGAGAAGAACAGCGCGAGCGTTTTTCCGAACCAGCCGCGGATGCCGCGCTCGAGATACTGCTGTGGTCCGCCGTTCTTCTCCCCGGCCTCATCCGTCGTGCGAAAGCGCACACCGAGGAACGCCTCCGAGTACTTCGACGCCATGCCCACCAGGCCCGTCACCCACATCCAGAACAGTGCGCCAGGACCGCCGATGCCGATCGCCGTCGCGACGCCGACGATGTTGCCCGTCCCCACAGTGGCCGCCAGCGCCGTCGTCAGTGCTTGGAACTGCGAGATGTCGCCGTCCGAGCCCGGATCCCTCCGCGTGAAGAGGCCGAGACGCAACGCCGCTCCGAGGCGGATGAACTGCAACCCTCCGAGCCGGCTGGTCAGATACAGCCCCGTACCGAGGAGAAGGGGGATGAGGAACCACGGCCCCCATATCCAACCGCTCAACGTCTCCAAAGCGCTCTGCAAGCCTGCGAGATCCATCACGTCTCCTGTTCATGTGTCCTGCGTGTGAAGGACAGACTAGTCAGGCCTGGCACCTCGGACACCAGTAGAGCTTGCGCGCGCCGAGTTCTTCCAGTGCGATCTCGGTGCCGCAGACCCGGCACGGGAGCCCCGCCCGGTGGTACACCCAGTGCCGGTCATCGCGGCTCGCCATCGCCGCCCGGTAGTCCGACGGGGAAAGATCGTCCATCGTCATCATCTGGCCGGTCTCGACACCGATGGACAGCAGTCGCACCCAGTCCTGCCAGAGCTGCCGCGCGATCTCCTCCGGCACATCGCGCCCCGGTGTGTGGGGGTTCAGTCGCGCCCGATAGAGCATCTCCGCGCGGTACACGTTGCCGATCCCGCTGACGACCGACTGATCCATCAGCAGCAGAGCTATCGGCGTCGACTTCTTGCGCACCGCCTGGACGAAGCGCTCCTCATTCGCAGCCGGATCGCCCACGAGGGGGTCCGGCCCGAGCTTGGCGACACTCGCGAGCATCTCATCCGGAGTCTGCAGCTCGCACGCCGTCGGACCGCGCAGATCCGCCACGGTGATGTCGGTCATCAGGCGCAGCCGCACCTGACCGACGATGGGCGGCGGCCATTCCAAGCCTTCATCCGCGAGGCCCTTGGTCTGCTCCGACATCCGCACGTGCACCCGCGCGCGTCGGGGTGCACCGATCGAGGCCAGCGAGTTCTCCCCGGCGCTGTCCAGGATCGGTGCAGCATCCAGAAGCGGTGAGTCCAGATCGGTGCCGCGCTGATTCGTCTGCCCCATGCGCCCATTGGCCGATGCGATGGTCGGATCGATCAGGATCTCGCCGGCGAAGTCCCACGCGCCGTAGAGCCCGAGGTGCACGCGCAGCCACACATCGCCGTCGGCCTCGAGGAACATCTGCTTCCCGACCGCCTTCACGCTCACGGCCTCGCGACCGTCCAGCACCGCTGCACCCTCAGCGAACCGCCCCTGAGGGCTCGATGCACGCAGTTGCTTGCCCACGAAGTTGCGCTCGAACTGCCGAGCGATCCGGTGGACGGAGTGACCCTCGGGCATGTCAGGCCCGCGGGTCAGGCAGCAACGAGCCGTCGCGCTCGAAGTCCGCGATCTGGCCGATACGGCGCACGTGGCGTTCCTCGTTCGAGAACGGTGTCGAGATGAACCGGTCTATGAACGATGTGACCTCCTCAAAAGCGTGCTGGCGCGCACCGATCGAGATCACATTGGCGTCGTTGTGCTCGCGCGCGAGCTCGGCCGTGGAGAGGTTCCACACCAGCGCCGCGCGGATGCCCTGCACCTTGTTCGCAGCGATCTGCTCGCCGTTGCCGGAACCGCCGAAGACGACGCCGAGGGCCTCGATGCCCGCGGATTGATCGGCGACGACCGCTTGCGCTGCACGGATGCAGAACGCCGGGTAGTCGTCGACGGCGTCATACTCGAGCGGGCCATGGTCGAGGACCTCGTGGCCCGCAGACCGCAGGTGCTCCTGCAGCTTGGTGGAGAATTCCAGTCCCGCGTGGTCGGTGGCGATGTGGATGCGCATGCTCACCATCCTAGAAGCGTCCAGGTGCACGGCCGCGTCAGGGCACGAGGCCTGCGGCGGCGGGTTTGAAACCCAATCGAACGTTCTCGCAGTCACCTGCACGCGACACGTCGTACCAGGGGCCGAGGTCGGTCAGGTGCGGGCGCTCGGATGCCGGTGTCCCCTCGATCCGCTCGATCACGAGATCGACCAGCCCTGTCACGAACGCGGGATGCACCCCAGGGGTCTGCGTGCGAACTGCGAGCAGACCCGCCTCCGAAGCGGCATCCATGGCTTCGGTATCCAGATCCCACATGACCTCCATGTGGTCGCTGACGAACCCGAGCGGCACGATCACCACGGCTTTCGCGCCTACTGCGGGCAGCTCCGCGATCACATCGTTGATGTCCGGCTCGAGCCATGGCTGCGTCGGCGGGCCGGAGCGCGACTGGAACACCAGCTGCCACGGCACCGTTGATCCGCCGGTGACGTTGGTCGCAAGCTGCTCGATGATGTGCGCGGCGACCGCGCGGTGCTGCGCGACATACGCTCCACCTTCGCCCCAGTCGACGTCGCGCGGTCCGGAGCGCACTGCATCGGCCGTCGGGATCGAGTGCGTCGAGAAGAGCACATGGATGTTGGATGCCGCGACCCCCTGCTCGAGGAACTCAGTGACCGCGGCATCCAACCCCTCCTGGAACGGCTGCACGAAGCCGGGGTGGTCGAAGAAGAGGCGCACCTTGTCGGCGCTGACGCGATCCTCCAGACTGGCATCGGTGATCGCCAGGGCGATGTCCTCGCGGTACTGCCGGTCGCTGGAGTACGAGCTGTATGCGCTCGTCGCGAGCACCAGCAGAGTGGAGTGGCCGTCGTCGGCCGCCGCGGTGAAGGCATCGTCGAGGTATGGTGCCCAGTTGCGGTTGCCCCAGTACACGGGCAGATCGATTCCGCGACCGGCGAGCTCAGTCTCGAGTGCGGCCTTGAGCGCGCGGTTCTGGGCGTTGATCGGGCTGACGCCGCCGAAGTGTCGATAGTGATGCGCCACTTCCTCCAGCCTCTCGTCCGGGATGCCGCGACCTCTCGTCACGTTGCGGAGGAAGGGGATCACGTCGTCCTGGCCCTCCGGTCCCCCGAAGCTGGCGAGCACCAGGGCGTCGTACGCCACCGGCGTCTCGACGAACTCGGGGCCGTCTGCAGCAGCAGGGGATGCGAAGGGAACGACGTTCGGGGCGAGTGCAGTCACACTTCCATCTTTCCATCCCCGCTCGCCGACATCTTCCTGCTCCTGGCGTAGGCTGTCATGGTTGCCGTCGGCGCCAGCCGCGTCGGATCTCGGTGCCGACCCGAACCCCTGGGAGAATCAGCTGTGCCTGGAGAGAACCTCACTCGAATCGAAGCTCAGGAGCGCCGCGCTCTCATCGACACCCAGTCGTACGGGATCTCGCTCGATCTGACGAAGGGTGCGGAGGTCTTCGGATCCCGCAGCGTCGTGCACTTCCGCGCGACACCGGGAAGCTTCACCTTCATCGACCTGATCGCTCGCGACGTGCGCGAGATCTCACTCAACGGTGAACTGCTCGACCCCGATGAGGTCTTCGCCGACTCTCGTATCACGCTGACCGGACTGCAGGAGGAGAACGTCCTCGTCGTCGACGCCGACTGCCTGTACACCAACACCGGTGAGGGACTGCACCGCTTCGTCGATCCGGTGGACGGCGAGGTGTATCTCTACTCGCAGTTCGAGGTGCCCGATTCCCGGCGCGTCTTCGCTGTGTTCGAGCAGCCCGATCTGAAGGCGACGTTCCAGTTCACGATCACCGCGCCCGAGGCGTGGAAGGTCATCTCCAACTCTCCGACACCGGAGCCCATCAACCACGATGAGAACGCGACCGCGACTTGGGGCTTCGAGCCCACACCGCGCATATCGTCGTACATCACCGCTCTCATCGCGGGACCGTACGAGTCCACGTTCTCCGAACTGACGAGCGCGTCGGGCGATGTCATCCCCCTCGGCGTCTACGGCCGCAAGAGCCTGTGGCAGCACCTCGACGCCGACTACATCTTCGACAAGACGCGTGAGGGGTTCGCGTACTACGAGGAGAAGTTCGGCGTACCGTACCCGTTCGCGAAGTACGACCAGCTGTTCGTTCCGGAGTTCAACGCCGGAGCCATGGAGAACGCGGGCGCCGTCACCTTCACGGAGACGTACGTATTCCGCAGCAAGGTGACGGATGCCGTCAAGGAACGCCGTGTCGTCACGATCCTGCACGAACTCGCGCACATGTGGTTCGGAGATCTCGTCACGATGAAGTGGTGGAACGACCTGTGGCTGAATGAGTCGTTCGCCGAATGGGCATCGACCATCGCCACGGCTGAGGCCACCGAGTGGACCGAGGCATGGACGACGTTCAACGCCATGGAGAAGACGTGGGCCTACCGGCAGGACCAGCTGCCCTCCACGCACCCGATCGTCGCGGAGATCAACGACCTCGAGGATGTGCAGGTCAACTTCGACGGCATCACCTACGCCAAGGGCGGTTCGGTGCTCAAGCAGCTGGCGGCCTGGGTCGGCATCGATGCGTTCTTCGCGGGCGTCGGCCAGTACTTCAAGAAGCACGCGTGGGGCAACACCGAGGTGGCCGACCTGCTCACCGAGCTCGAGGCGACCAGCGGACGCGATCTCAGCACCTGGGCGAAGAAGTGGCTCGAGACAGCCGGTGTGAACACGCTGTCCCCCGTGATCGCCGAGGACTCCGATGGCGTCATCACGCGCTTCGCCGTGACTCAGACGGCACCCGCCGACTACCCCACGATCCGACCGCACCGCCTGGGAATCGGCTTCTACGACCTGGTCGACGGTGTCCTCACCCGCACGCATTACGCGGAGATCGACGTCGACGGCGACCGCACCGAGGTGCCGGAGCTGCAGGGCAGGAAGCGACCCGACCTCGTGCTACTCAATGACAACGACCTGGCGTACGCGAAGATCCGGCTCGACGAGCGTTCGCTGTCCACGGCGATCGATCACCTCGGCGCGATCGCAGACCCGCTCGCCCGCTCGCTCGTCTGGGGCGCGGCGTGGGATCAGACCCGCGACGCCGAGAGCACAGCATCCGATTACATCGAACTCGTGCTGCGCAACATCGGCAAGGAGTCCGAGTCGACGACCGTGCGCACCACGCTCGCACAGCTGCGCACCGCCGCAACGCTCTACGTGGCGCCAGCCGACCGCGACGCCGCTCGTCTGAAGATCGCCGACGGACTCTGGGAACTCGCGCACGGCGCCGCAGCCGGCAGCGACAGCCAGCTGCAGTTCGTCACCGCCTTCGCGAGCACTCTCGTGAACTCCGAGCACGCCGGGATCGTGGGACGTCTGCGCTCCGGCGAGGAGACGCTCCCCGGACTCGAGATCGACACCGACCTGTCCTGGCAGCTGCTCGTCGGCCTCGCCTCGATCGGAGCGACGGATGCCGCCTCCATCGATGCCGCACTCGCGGCGGACAACACCTCCAAGGGTGCGGAGTTCGCTGCTCAGGCCCGTGCCGCACTGCCGACTGCCGCAGACAAGCGCGCAGCCTGGAGTTCGCTCATCGACGATGACACGCTGCCGAACACGATCGTGCGTTCTGCGGCACTGGGCTTCGGACACCCGAACAGCACCGGAGTGCTCGGCGAGTTCGTGCCGAAGTACTTCGACATGCTGCTGCCGGTGTGGGAATCGCGCACCTATCAGATCGCCAGCTACCTCATCGTCGGGCTCTACCCGACGGCTCTGGCCAACGCCGAGCTGCGTGACGCCACCCGTGCGTGGCTGTCCGCGAACGGCGATGCGGCTCCCGCCCTGCGCCGCCTCGTCAGCGAGGGCCTCGCCGACGTCGAGCGTGCGCTCGCGGCGCAGTCCCGCGACGCCGAGGAAGACGAGAGCCGCGACTGACGACCATCAGCTCCATCAGGCCTCTGCCACGCTGTCATCCAGCTGTCGCAGAGGCCTGATCGCTAGGATCGGACGGTGCTGCTGCTTTCCTTCGAGACCGACCCCGCCCCTGTGCCGAACGAGGTGTGGGCGTCGTTCCTCGAGATGCTCCCGAAGATCGGCGGCAGGGCGATAACCATCGCGATCATCATCGTCGTCGCGTTGCTGATCGGGCTGGCGCTCCGTTTCGTCGTACGCAGGGTCGTGCACCGCATCGTCGACACCGCCAAGTCGAAGGCCAACGTCGATGACACCCAGGCGCTGGAGCGATCGCCTCTCGCCGACATGCGCCTGATCCAGCGCACGCGCACGCTCGGCAGCATCCTGCAGAACATCATCAACGTCGCGGTCGTCGTGGTGGCGCTGCTGATGGTCATGGCAGTCATCGCTCCTGACCTGATCAGCTCGCTCACGCTGCTCACGGCCGCCTTGGGCGCCGGGCTCGGCTTCGGCGCCCAGAACATCGTCAAGGATGTGCTGAACGGACTGTTCATCGTGGCCGAAGATCAGATCGGCATCGGTGATGTCGTCGACACCGGACTCGCCAGTGGCGTCGTCGAACACGTCAGTGTGCGCGTCACACAGGTGCGCGACGTCAACGGCACCCTCTGGTACGTCCGCAACGGTGAAATGCTGCGCATCGGCAACATGTCTCAAGGCTGGGCACGCGCGATCATCGATCTCGGAGTACCGGTGGACGCCGTGGTGGCGGATGTCGAGGCCGCGCTCCTCGACGCGGCTCAGGGCCTCGCGAAGGATCCGAAGTGGCGCACCCGCATCGTCGAGCGACCCGAAGTGTGGGGCCTCGAGTCGATAACCGGTGAGGCGCTCGTCATCCGTGTAGTGCTGAAGACTCGCGCGAACGCGAAGGACGACGTGGCTCGCGAGCTACGCATGCGGCTCAAGATCGCCATAGAAGACCTCGGGCTCGCCATCCCCAGTCTCGAATCGGTCGTCCCCACCGGGCCGGAAGGCGCACGTCGAGTGCGCGGTGCGAACCCGCCGACCACGAAGCCCAATGCCGTCACCGGAGTGCCGCCGGTCTCGCGCGGCGTCTGGCGTAAGAAGGACACCAAGCCCGCCGCGAAGAACAAGCCAGAGGACGAATCATGACCTTCTACGACGAAGTCGGCGGTTACGCCACGTTCGAGAAGATCGTCGGCATCTTCTACCGCGAGGTCGCGCTCGATCCCGTATTGCGTCCGATGTACCCGGAAGAAGACCTCGGACCGGCCGCCGAGCGGTTCACCCTCTTCCTGGCACAGTACTGGGGTGGCCCTTCGACATACAGCGAGAAGCGAGGCCACCCCCGGCTGCGGATGCGGCACATGCCGTTCCACGTGGATCCCGACGCTCGCGACCGCTGGCTGCGCTGCATGCGCACCTCGCTCGATGAGGTGCAGCTCTCACGAATGCACGATGCGATTCTCTGGGACTACCTGGAGCGCGCCGCATATGCCATGGTGAACACAATGGAGCCGTCGGGCATCGGTCCCGCACCGGCGGGACGATCGACGCTCGAGACGCGCAGCAGCAGTCAGGATTCAACGGAGAACACATGACCACCACGCCCCTGTCCGCAGACGTTCTCGTGATCGGATGGGGGTTGGCCGGGCTCGTGGCGGCCGCCGAGGCCACGACCGCGGGCAGACGCGTGATCCTCGTCGACCAGGAACCACGCTCCAACCTCGGCGGTCAGGCATGGTGGTCGTTCGGTGGACTCTTCCTGATCGACTCTCCGGAGCAGCGCCGCCTCGGCATCAGGGATTCGCTCGAGTTGGCCACGCAGGATTGGTTCGGCAACGCCGGCTTCGACCGCGAAGAAGACCGCTGGCCGCGCGCATGGGCCGACGCGTACCTGCAGTTCGCAGCCGGCGAGAAGCGGGCCTGGCTGCGCGAGCGGGGCGTCGGCTTCTTCCCCGTGGTCGGCTGGGCGGAGCGGGGTGGATACGGCGCGATCGGGCCCGGCAACTCGGTCCCGAGATTCCACATCACCTGGGGCACCGGTCCGGGCATCGTCGCGCCGTTCGCGGACGCGGCGCAGCGCGCCGAGGAGTCGGGCTCCCTCACGATCCTCCCCCGCCATCGCGTCACCGAACTGATCGTCGCCGACGGCGCCATCATCGGCGCGCGGGGCGATCGTCTCGTCGATGACCTCGCCGCTCGTGGTGCGCGGTCGTCCCGCGATGTCGCGGGCGACGTCGAGATCACTGCGGGTGCCACGATCGTCTCCTCCGGCGGCATCGGCGGCAACCACGCCCTGGTGCGGGCGGCGTGGCCGGATCGACTGGGCACTCCCCCGTCGCACATGCTCTCCGGCGTGCCCGCGTACGTCGACGGGTCGATGTACCCGGTCACAGCAGCCGCAGGAGCGAACCTGATCAACGGCGATCGGATGTGGCACTACGTCGAGGGCATCAAGAACTGGGATCCGGTGTGGCCGGCGCACGGCATCCGGATCCTCCCAGGGCCGTCGTCGCTCTGGCTGGATGCGACGGGCTCGCGGCTCCCCGTGCCCCTGTTCCCCGGCTTCGACACGCTCGGCACGCTCAAGCACTTGCGTGCGACCGGGCACGACCATTCCTGGTTCGTCACGTCACGTCAGATCGTCGAGAAGGAGTTCGCGCTGTCGGGCAGCGAGCAGAACCCCGATCTCACCGGCAAGGACGTCGCTCTTCTGCTGAAGTCGCGGCTTGCGAAGGGGCCGACGGGTCCCGTGCAGGCCTTCCTGGACGAGGGTGAGGACTTCATCGTGGAGAACGACCTCGACTCGCTGCTCGAGCAGATGAAGCACGCTGATGAGGATGATGTGCTCGACCCGGAGACCGTGCGACGCGAAGTGCTCGCCCGTGACCGCGAGATCGAGAACGAGTTCACCAAGGACGCGCAGATCGGGATGCTCCGGTCCATGCGCGGCTATCGCGGTGACAAGCTCATCCGCACCGCGAATCCGCATCGGCTGCAGGATCCGTCCGCCGGCCCGATGATCGCGGTGAAGCTGCACGTGCTCACGCGCAAGTCACTCGGCGGGATCGAGACGGATCTCGAAGGACGGGTGCTTCGAGGAGACGGATCAGTTATCCCGGGGCTGTACGCGGCAGGCGAGGCCAGCGGCTTCGGCGGCGGCGGTGTGCACGGATATCGAGCGCTGGAGGGAACCTTTCTCGGCGGTTGCCTGTTCTCCGGGCGACAGGCTGGTCGCGCGGCGGCGCAGTCCGCCTAGGTCTGAGCGCCGGTGATGCGCACGGCCGTCAGCCCCGTCGCCACAGGGCCGCGAGCGAGCACATGGCCGCGTCGGAACGCGAGCCGGGTCCAACGACCGGAGGCGGTCACCGGTACGTTCTCCTCGCCGGAGATGAATCCGAAGGCGTGAGCGGCGAAGGCGACGCCACGGGCGAGTCCCGCGAGGTCCTCGTCGGGTTCGCCCCAGATGGCCGACCTCAGCGCCCTCACTGCTTCCTCACCGGCACCGGGCGTCGCGCCGCGCGCCACAGCGGAGATGCCCCATTGGGCGCGCTGTGCGATCGTCGCGGACTTGAGTTCGCCCGCCGACTCCCACCCTGCCCGCGGCGGTGCCACACCCGCCCACGCAGGTGAACGCCCGGTCTCCGGCAGCGTCAGCATCCGCTCATCCTGATACCGGGTGAGCTCGTCGACGACGATGTCGCACTCCAACTCGGGGTCGGCGTGCACGATCCGCATCGCGAGGATCGTCGGCGTCTGATCGAACAGTCCCTTGGGGGCCAGAGCGGATGCGGTCAACGCCAACACGCCCCTGCTCCCCTGCAACCGGATGCCGTCCTCCGAGACCTGCATCGCGCGTCCGAGGAACGTGAGGACATCTCGAGCGGTGTCGGGATCGGCGAGAACGAGACGAGGGGGCACGGGTTCTAAACTACCAACGAGGCGACTGGATGGTCGCGGGGAGGAGCGCCATGAGCGCAGACGCACAGGCTCAGACATCCGTCGACAACCTGCTGGCGGTGCTCGATCTCGACGAGACGCAGGCACGCACAGCGGAGGACATCTTCACAGGCCGCTCGCACAGCATGCCGACCGGGCGCATCTACGGCGGTCAGGTGCTCGGGCAGTCCCTCATCGCAGCCGAGCGGACGATGTCAGAGGATCGTGCGGTGCACTCCATGCACGGCTACTTCCTGCGCCCTGGCGATTCCTCGCAGGGACTCACGATCGCGGTCGACCGCATCCATGACGGCCGGTCCTTCTCGACGCGACGTTCGCAGGCCTACCAGAACGGGGTTCCGATCTTCTCGATGATCGCCTCGTTCCAGGACGAGGCGCCGGGCGTCGAGCATGCGCAGCCGATGCCGGAGGGCGTTCCCGCACCGGGCGATATCCCGTCCGATGAACAGCGAGTGCAGGGAGTGCACCCGCAGGCGCTGCGGATGCTCACCGATCGTCCGGTCGACATGCGTCACGTCGAACACCCGTTGTACGTGGCCGCCGAGGGCGAACGCAAAGCGCAGCAGGCGGTCTGGATGCGGATGCGTGCCCCGATGCCGGAGGATCCCCGGCTGCACAGGGCCGCACTCGCGTATCTCAGCGACATGAGCATCCAGGAGTCGATCCTCCGCGCCCACGGGGTGCCGTGGACGACGCCGGGGCTGAAGGTGGCGAGCCTCGATCATGCGATGTGGTGGCATCGCCCGGCGCGCGTGGATGAGTGGCTGCTGTACGCGCAGGAGTCACCGAATGCTCGCGGCGGTCGCGGACTCGCGACCGGGCGCATCTACACGCAGGACGGCGTGCTCGTGGCGAGCGTGACGCAGGAGATCATGATCAGGGTGCCGGAGGCGCGCTGACTCTCCGAGCGATGTGCTCGCGTACTCAGCGGTGCGCGTACCTGATCGGGTCGCCGATGTACGGCGCCCAGGCATCACGCATCTCGGACGTGATGCGGGTGGGGCGACCGGTTCCGGCATCCACGAGTACGATCACGGCCGTCGAGCGCGCGTAGAGAACCCGCCTCTCGCTCTCAGGATCGTTGAACACCTCGTAGCAGACCTCGAGACTCGATCCGCCGAGCTTGCCGAACCACATCTGCACCTCGAGTGGGCGCCGCTGATAGGGCACAGGCGCGAGATACTCGATCTCCTGCCGTGCGATCAGCGTCAGCGTGCCCGCCTCGACGCCGGAGTTGAGGACCGCTGTCGGCGGTGCCGACTCACCCTCCTCCGCCTTCCAGAAGGCGCGCACCCGCGCTTCCTCCAGCAGCTTGAGCATCGAAGTGTTGTTGACGTGGTTGAAAGCGTCGAGGTCACCCCATCGGAGGTGGATGGGAACGTGCAGCCTGGCGCTGACCCCGCCGGCGTCGTCAGTCACGCGTCAGCTTGCGGTGCGTGGAACGGTGGGGGTTGGCCGCATCGGGGCCGAGGCGTTCGATCTTGTTCTTTTCGTACGCATCGAAGTTGCCCTCGAACCAGTGCCACTGCGCCGGATTCTCATCCGTGCCCTCATAAGCGAGGATGTGCGTCGCGATCCGGTCGAGGAACCACCGGTCGTGCGTGATGACCACGGCGCAGCCGGGGAACTCGAGAAGTGCGTTCTCGAGCGAACCCAGGGTTTCGATGTCCAGATCGTTGGTCGGCTCGTCGAGAAGGAGCAGGTTGCCGCCCTCCTTCAGCGTCAGAGCGAGGTTCAGACGGTTGCGCTCACCACCGGAGAGCACTCCGGCCTTCTTCTGCTGGTCCGGCCCCTTGAATCCGAACTTCGAGACGTAGGCGCGCGAGGGAATCTCGGTCTTGCCGACCGTGATGAAGTCGAGCCCGTCGGACACGACCTCCCACAGGTTCTTGTCCGGGTCGATGTTGGCGCGGGACTGGTCGACATAGCTGATCTTGACCGTCTCGCCGATCTTGAGATCTCCGCTGTCGAGCGGCTCGAGGCCGACGATGGTCTTGAACAGCGTGGTCTTCCCGACACCGTTGGCGCCGATGATGCCCACGATGCCGTTGGGCGGGAGGCTGAAGCTGAGGCCCTCGATGAGGGTGCGGTCGCCGAAGCCCTTCTTGAGGTTCTTCGCCTCGATGACGACGTTGCCCAGACGCGGACCCGCGGGAATCTGGATCTCCTCGAAGTCCAGTTTTCTGGTGCGCTCCGCCTCGGTCGCCATCTCCTCGTAGCGCGCCAGACGTGCCTTCGACTTGGTCTGACGGCCCTTGGCGCTGGAGCGCACCCACTCAAGTTCGTCCTTGAGCCGCTTGGCGAGTTTGGCGTCCTTCTTGCCCTGGATCGCGAGTCGCTCGCCCTTCTTCTCCAGGTACGTGGAGTAGTTGCCCTCGTAGCCGATCAGGCGGCCGCGGTCGACTTCGGCGATCCACTCCGCGACGTTGTCGAGGAAGTACCGGTCGTGAGTGATGGCGATGACGGCGCCCTTATAGGCCTGAAGATGCTGCTCGAGCCAGAGCACGCTCTCGGCGTCGAGGTGGTTCGTGGGCTCATCGAGGAGCAGCAGGTCCGGCTTCTGCAGCAGGAGCTTGGCGAGTGCCACACGGCGCTTCTCACCACCGGAGAGGGGCCCGATCTCGGCGTCTCCCGGAGGAGTGCGGAGCGCATCCATGGCCTGATCGAGCTGGGAGTCGAGGTCCCAGCCGTCTGCGGCGTCGATCTCCTCCTGCAGCACGCCCATCTCGGCGAGCAGCGTGTCGAAGTCGGCGTCAGGGTCAGCCATCTGCGCGGAGATCTCGTTGAAGCGGTCGAGCTTCGGCTTGATCGCGACGCCGTCCTGGATGTTCTCCAACACGGTCTTCGTCTCATCGAGCACCGGCTCCTGCATCAGGATGCCGACCGTGTAGCCGGGCGAGAGCTTCGCCTCGCCGTTGGACGGCTGGTCGAGGCCCGCCATGATTTTGAGGATCGTCGACTTGCCGGCGCCGTTGGGGCCGACCATGCCGATCTTCGCCCCGGGGAGGAATGACATCGTCACGTCATCGAGGATGAGCTTGTCGCCCACCGCCTTGCGCGCACGAACCATCGAGTAGATGTACTCAGCCACTAAGAACCGCTCCTTTTGTAGGCGTCGAAGATCGACACTCCAGCCTACCGGCTATGGATCACCAGTCGATCGGGCGTGTGTTGCCGACGAGGCAGCGTCCTTCTGCGAGCTGATCGAGGACCGTGGTGACCGGTTCGCCTGTGGAGGGTCCGACCTGTCCGACCAGGCACTTGTCCTCACCCCACCGCACCGAGAACTGCAGGCTCTCGACCGGGTTGCCCACCGTGGTGAGGTCCGGCGTCACCTGCATCGCGGTGCGGTCGAATCCCGCCTCGACGAGAGCATCGACATATGCACGGCCGGAAGCGCGTTCTTCCGTTGCCCAGACCCGATCGGTGATCGCAGCAAAGATCGGCAGATTGTCGTCGGCTGAGCCGTCCGGCTGAAAGACCGGGGCGTCCAGCGTGGGGGCCGTCGCCGGTGTCGATTCGGGGTTCGCCGAGGGCGACTCGGATGGTTCAGGTGCGCACGCTGCAAGCGCGAGCCCCACCAGCACGATCGTCGATGCCGCTATGACGCGCAGCCGAATGGTGGGGAGTCGACGGGGCACGTTCCGATTCTATGCGCGTGTTACCCGCGCTCCCCACCGCGGTTCCTGGACGAGGCTCAGGTGCGGTGTCGCTGATCCTTCACTCCACGGCCGACCAGGCGCCGGCGATGGCCACCGCCGGTTCTGGGGACGTGCCATCGTCTCCGCCGAGCCCGTCGTCGGATTCGGTGTCCGGCTCCGCGTCGTGCACCTCCCCCGTCACCGGGTCTACGCCGCTGGGGACTGAGTCCTGCGCGGCGGCCGGTCGACTCGCCTTGGCGAAGGCGCTGGCGCCCCAGCGCAGGTCGTGCCCGATGGCCTCCGCGTCGATATCGGCACTCATCCCCTTTCGCTCGGCGTTCTCCCACTCGCGAAGCTTCAGCTTGCCGGTCACGATGACGCCGTCGCCCTGATGCAGCGACGCCTTGACGTGATCGGCGAGTTGGCGGAACGCCGAGACGTTGTACCAGTTGGTGCCCGTCTCTATCCAGGTCTGAGTCTTCGAATCGAAGCGGCGCTGAGGGCTGGCGACGCGGAAGTTCACCACCGCCACCCCGTTCGCGGTCTCGCTCCGTTTGGGATCGGCGCCGACGCGCCCCAGGATCGTCACGTTGTCGTTCATGTCAATCTCCTCTTCCATCGATGCCCGGGATGCGCCCGGATCGCCCCAGCGTGCCCGGTCGCGGCAATCGTCTGCAGCGCAGAATCCACGTTCGGTGGATAGGGCGACGAAAGCCTGGTCAGTGGAGGAAAGGATGCTGCTGCTCGGGTGATCACAATGTCCGTGGTCGGCCATATGTTCGAATCGGAAGGAGAACCCGATGTCCGATACACGAATCACGCACCTGCCAGAGGTCACGTACGCCACACCACAGCTCACCTCGAAGCGCGAGAAGCTCGTCAGAGCTTCCGAGCATCTGTGGCGTGTACAAGACGCCGCCGGCCGCATCCTCGGCCACCTTCGCATCGTCGCCGATCCGCTCGGTCTGCGCTATCGCGCCGAGCGCCTGCATCTCGCCACCGGCGCCTTCCGCATCGTCGGCGAGTTCTGGCGACCAGATGACGCGGTGCAGGCCCTGCGCAACGGGTGAGTCATGCCAAGCAAAGGAGAACGGTTGAAAGCGATGCAGGCTCGTCACCGTTGTCGTGTGGGCGAATTGTCACCGTCGGCGTACCTCTGAACGAGCCGGTCATCGAAAACACGTGATGAAGATGGGCATCCCGATACCGATCGTGCCCGCGACTCCTACCCGTCGCGTGCTCACACATCATGGAGGCGGCACGAAAGGCCGAAGGGGATGCCTCTGCGACCCTTGCCGACAACAACGCAACTCCTATGCACGTGAGTGGCGCGCTCGGCGAAAGGCTCCACCAGCGTCGGGCGAACACACCACCTCGAAAGTGTCGCTAATCTAGATATAGACCCCCAGTAGCTCAGCGGAAGAGCATCGATCTTCTAAGTCGCCGGTCGCACGTTCGAATCGTGCCTGGGGGACCAAGGAATGGCGATGTCCATGCCCTCAGTAGACTGATCGCATGGTATCTGCGTCCGAAAATGATCGACTCGTCTGGATCGACTGCGAGATGACGGGACTCGATCTTTCGGTGGATGAACTCGTCGAGATCGCGGTCGTCATCACTGACTTCGAGCTGCGTCCGCTCGATCCTGGTTTCCAGATCGTCATCAAGCCGAATGACTCGGCGCTCGCAAACATGAACGATTTCGTCACGAAGATGCATGAGGCATCGGGCCTGATCAATGAGATCCCCGACGGTGTCTCTTTGGCTGATGCCGAGGCCCAGACCCTCGAGTACATCAAGAGATTCGTACCGCTCGAGGGTAAAGCGCCGCTGGCGGGAAACACGATCGGCACCGATCGCATGTTCCTGGCGAAGTACATGCCGCAGATCGATCAGTGGCTGCACTACCGCAACGTCGATGTCTCCAGTGTCAAGGAGCTCTCACGGCGCTGGTATCCGCGCGTGTTCTTCCAGGCACCGGCCAAAGACGGTGGACATCGCGCGCTGGCAGACATCCTGGAGTCGATCCGCGAGATGCAGTACTACCGCGAGGCGGTGTTCGTGGCAGAACCAGGGCCGTCCAGCGACGATGCTCGCGCAATCGCAGAGCGCACCGTGTCGTCGTTCACCTCAGACGTGTAATAGAATCGTCTGGTTGCCTGCTCCGGCCGGCACATGGTGGCTATAGCTCAGTTGGTAGAGCACCGCGTTGTGGTCGCGGGGGTCGCGGGTTCAAGCCCCGTTAGCCACCCCAAGTGAGGATGAAGCGCCGAAGGCGCGACATCTCGAATAGAAGGCCCGAATCGAAAGACTCGGGCCTTCTTCTGTTTCGCCTCATTGCTACGGGAATACCCCCTAGGGGTATTCGGTTGTGGTCCATCGAACCCTTCGGGAGGATGACATCATGACGCACCCAGGCCACGACGATCACGCGCACGCCGCTCAGGAGCACACCGCTCAGGATCACACCGCCGGTCACGTCGGGCACGCTCAGGCCGAGCATGCCGAGCACACTCACGGCGGACACGGCCACCATGACCACGCCGATCATGTCGGGCAGTTCCGACGGCTGTTCTGGATCATGCTGCTGATCGCGATCCCTGTTGTCGCGACATCCCGGATGTTCGGCATGGTGCTCGGATATCAGCTTCCCGATTGGACTGTGTGGATCGCCGCACTGCTCGGCACCGTGATGTACGTGTGGGGTGGCGCACCCTTCCTCTCGGGTGCTGTCGCCGAACTCCGCGCGCGCACACCCGGCATGATGCTGCTGATCGCGCTGGCGATCAGCGTCGCCTTCTTCGCTTCGTGGGGCGCCACGTTGGGCATCCTTCATCATGAGCTTGAGTTCTGGTGGGAACTCGCCCTGCTGATCGTCATCATGCTGCTCGGCCACTGGGTCGAGATGCGCTCGCTGGCGCAGACGAGTTCGGCACTCGATTCACTCGCAGCGCTGCTTCCCGACGAGGCCGAGCGCATCGACGGCGACACCGTCACCACCGTCTCCCCCGATGCACTGCGCCAAGGCGACCTCGTGCTGGTGAGGCCGGGCGCCCGACTGCCGGCAGATGGAACCATTCGCGAGGGCAGCGCACACCTCGACGAATCTATGATCACCGGCGAGTCGCATCCCGTCCGCCGCACGGTCGGCGACCCGGTCATCGCCGGCACCGTCGCAACCGATTCGGGTCTCCGCGTCGAGATCACTGCCGTGGGCGCGGATACGGCGCTCGCCGGCATCCAACGACTCGTCGCTGCGGCGCAGAATTCGTCATCGCGCGCGCAGCGGATCGCGGACAGAGCCGCGGGTTGGCTCTTCTGGTTCGCGCTCGGCGCTGCGGCGATCACCGCCGTGGCGTGGTCGACCCTAGGGATGCCGGATCAGGCGATCATCCGCACGATCACGGTTCTCGTGATCGCGTGCCCGCACGCTCTGGGGCTCGCCATCCCGCTGGTCGTCTCCATCGCGACAGAGCGCGCCGCACGCGCGGGCGTGCTGGTCAAGGACCGCCTCGCGCTGGAGAGTATGCGCACCGTCGACGTCGTCCTGTTCGACAAGACCGGAACACTCACCAAGGGCGCACCGACGGTGACCGCCGTGGACACGACGGAAGATCTGTCGGACGATGACCTCCTTGCACTCGCGGCCGCGGCTGAGACCGGCTCCGAGCATCCGCTCGCCAAAGCCATCGTCGCCGCTGCTGCAGCCAGCGATCTCGATGTCCCGGCAGCCTCCGGATTCTTCTCCTCTCCCGCGATCGGCGTGCGTGCGACGGTGGACGGTGTGACCGTGCAGGTGGGCGGTCCCCACCTTCTCGAGCAGGAGAGTGTCGAAGAGCGGCCGATCGCAGCCGCGTGGCGCCGCGAAGGCGCGATCATCCTCCACGTCCTGGTGGACGGTCAGGTGGCCGGCGCGCTGCGCCTGGCGGACGAGATCCGCGTCGAGTCCCGCGAGGCCGTCGAGGAGCTTCACGCTCGTGGCGTGCAGGTCGTCATGATCACCGGGGACGCCGAAGCTGTGGCCTCCACCGTCGCTGCAGAGCTCGGCATCGACCGCGTCTACGCCGGGGTACGACCGGAGGACAAAGCCTCCAAGGTGCGTGAGCTGCAGAGCGAGGACCACCATGTCGCCATGGTCGGCGACGGCGTCAACGACGCGCCGGCGCTCGCACAGGCGGATGTCGGCATCGCGATCGGCGCGGGTACGGATGTCGCGATCGCTTCAGCAGGCGTGATCCTCGCCGGAGACGACCCTCGCTCCGTGCTCTCGGTGATCGATCTGTCGCGCGCGAGCTACCGGAAGATGACGCAGAACCTGTGGTGGGCCGCAGGGTACAACCTGATCTCCGTGCCGTTGGCCGCCGGAGTCCTCGCACCCATCGGCTTCGTGCTGCCAATGTCAGTGGGGGCGATCCTGATGTCGCTCTCGACGATCGTGGTCGCGCTCAACGCGCAATTGCTCAGGAGGATCGACCTGTCCCACGCTGAGACTCGCGCGTGAGGTCACGCCGCCCTGAATCGCGCCGGTGTCGTCCCCAGTATCCGGCGGAAGTGCCGGGTGAGATGCGCCTGATCGTGAAATCCCGCTGAGGCCGCAGCATCCGTCACCCGCCACCCATCGACCAGCAGGCGACGCGCATGACCCACCCGTCGACTGATCAGATAACGATGCGGGGGCATACCGTACGCGCGGGTGAAGGCGCGGGTCAGGTGGCTCGGGTGGACCCCCAGCTCCACCGCTGCGTCGGAGATGGTGAAGGAATCGAGAACTCGATCATCCAACAGCACTCGCAGTCGTCGGGCTAGCGGAGAGTCGGCGAAAGATGGCGCCGGCCCGTCCAGGCGCGCCTGCATCCGCGAACGTGGGATGCGCCGCGGCCGCGGACGGCGCCGATTTCGGCAGCCATTGCGATTCGAGATACAGCACACGTTTGCGGAACCCGCGTCCGCGAGTCGCAGAACGGCCATCGTGCGGGACCTCCGGCGGCAGAACCGTGACCGCATCCGGGAGCGCGAGATGGCGGGCGCGGTCCAGGTCGTAGGAGACGGCGCCGCTGTCGATCAGCAGCACTGTCCAGTCTTCGTGCGCGTGCATCGGGTACGCGTGATCTTCGAACGACGCGTGCAGCACTTCGCGCACCCCCGGCACGATCGGCTGCCATGCACGGATCGAATCGGTCATGCAAGAAACGTACAAGACTCGAGCCCGCAGCCGGCCGAGAATCGGAGCATGACCTCTATCGCACCCGTCGCCCCGCAGGATGCTGCGCCCTTCCGTTTCGACACCAAAGTGGCCGTCGTGCTGCGCGACGATCTCGCTCCGTGGCAGGAACTCGACGTCACGGCGTTCCTCATGAGCGGGATCGCCAGCAGCGAACCCGGTCTCGTCGGGGAACCGTATCGCGACCGCGACAACAACGAATACCTGACGATGCTCCGCCAGCCCGTCCTCGTGCTGTCGGCACAAGCCGAGTACTTCGCCGCAGCACGCAGCAAGGCCGCAGCACGCGACGACATCGCTCTCGCCGTCTACACCGGTGACCTCTTCACGACCACGCACGATGATGCGAACAGGGCGGCCGTCGCAGCAGTTCCGGCCAGCGACCTCGACCTCGTCGGCGTCGCGGTGCGCGGTCCGAAGAACGTGATCGATCGCCTTCTCAAAGGCGCGCGCATGCACGCCTGAACACGCATCTAGGATTGCCTGGTGTCTCTGACGGTCTGGCTCTCGCTCCTCACAGCATCCGTCGTCATCAGCTTCACCCCTGGAGCCGGCGCGATCAACACGATGTCGAACGCGCTCGCCGAAGGTTGGCGGCGCTCGATCTGGGGCGTGATCGGCCAGCAGCTGGCCCTGGTCGTCCACGTCGTCATCGTGGCGGCCGGCGTGGGCTTGTTCATCTCGCGCTCCCCTGTGCTGTTCGACATCATCCGCTACGCGGGCGCCGCCTACCTGGCGTACCTCGGGCTGCGGCTGATCTTCACCCGCGTTCGAGACTCGAGCGAGTCCGCGGAGGATGTCCCGAGGCTCCCGGAGAGTCGCTGGTCGATGATCAGGCGCGGGTTCTGGGTGAATCTGCTCAACCCCAAGGCGATCGTCTTCTTCCTCGCGTTCATCCCGCAGTTCATCCGACTCGATCAGCCGGCCCTCCCCCAGTACCTGATCCTGATCGTCACCGTCATCGCCGTCGATGTGCTGGTGATGTGGGGATTCTTCGCAACAGCGGCGCGACCGTTCCAGCGCATCACTCGCACCGCGCGCGGTCAGCGGATCCTGACCGGCGTTTTCGGCGGCTTGTTCCTCGCGGTCGCCGCGCTGCTGCTGGTCGTCCATTGACCCCTGCCTGGCAATAGGCTTGTCGATGATGGAAATGGATGCCGTGGCCTTCGAGAAGCTCGTCGTCGACGAGCTCGATAGGCTTCCCGACGAGATGGTCGACGGCTTGGAGAACGTGGTCTTCGTCGTCGAGGATCGACCGGAAGACGGAAGCCTCGACCTGCTCGGTATGTACGACGGGCTCGCGCTGACTGAGCGGGGCCAGTACGGCATGGGCGAACTGCCCGATCGGATCATCCTGTTCCGAGAATCGCATCTCGCCGAGTGCGATGATGAAGACGAACTCCGCGAGGAGATCCACACGACCCTCGTTCACGAGATCGCGCATTTCTTCGGCATCGACGACACACAGCTGCACGAGATGGGATGGGCATGAGCACTCCGATCGCGACGCCCGACCTCGCCGAGGTCACCGATCTGCAGGCCGCACCTCTCGAACCGTGGCAGGTCGTCGTCTGGAATGATCCGGTGAACCTGATGAGCTATGTCGCGCGTGTCTTCCGCACATACTTCGGCTACTCGGCCGAGCGAGCGAGAACGCTCATGCTCGCCGTGCACAATGACGGGCACGCGATAGTGGCCACAGGTCCCCGAGAGACCATGGAGGTGCATTGCCAGGCGATGCACGACTACGGCCTGTGGGCCACAGTGAGGAAGGCTCCGCAATGACCGACGGCGTCATCCGATTCCCGCTCGCCGTCGTGGAGGGAATACATCTCGCCGGGCTCGTCGAGGAGTTCACCGACGTGCTCACCAGCATCGGCGAAGAGCCCGATCCTGGGCTCGCCCGGCTCACACCGGATCCGTATCCTGAGGACGCCGACGCCTCCGCGGAATTCGCTGCGGCGACCCACGATGATCTTCTCGACCGTCGGACCAGCGATGCCGGCGTCGTGAGAAGTGGCCTGACGCCGTTCCTCACAACCGCGGCCGAAGATCTCGCCGAAGACGAAGCGCTCGCTCCACGTGACGTCGTGATCCCGGCATCCGACATCGACGCCTGGCTGCGCACGCTCACTGCGCTGCGCCTCGTCATCGCCACCCGTCTCGACATCACTGCGGACGACGACGAGCACGATCTCGAGGATCCGCGGTTCGGTGTCTACGACTGGCTCGGCTTCCGCCTGGACGGGCTCATCGCCCTCGCGGACGCCCAGGACGACGTCTCCGGCGCAGGGTACCCGACCGACTAGGGCACCGTGACCCGCAGCGTCGCGAGCGCGCGCGGATCGTCGCGTTCCAGGTGCCGCTCCTCTTGAGCAGCCCAACGGTCCCAGTGCGGACGGAACCCATCGCCATCGCGGTCGAGCGCGCGCCGCTTGCGCGCTGCATCCGGAGACTCCACCCACACGCTGACGTCGGCGAGTCGCGCGGTGGCGGAGTTCACTGCACCGCATCCTTCGAGGATGACGCCGAGCGCCGGGGTCACCGCGTGAGCCTCCGCGTCGGTCGCCAACTCCCAGTCCCAGCGTCGCCAGGTACTGAGCAGACCGCGCGCATGCGGCCGCAGGATGTCATGCAGCGCTCGCTCGACTCCGGCGTCGAGACCGTCCCATCCGGGGTACAGCGAGTCCAGTGCGATGAGCTGCGGTCGACCGGCGAGCGGCCAATTCGCCGCGACCATGCGCGACAGCGTCGTCTTTCCTGCGCCCGCGCGACCGTCTATCAGGACGACGGGGTTGGATGCCGCGACGTCGACGATCGCGTCGATGATGCTGACGGTCGCGCGCTGAAGAGCCTGCGCGACCGGATCGTCATTTCTTGAGGGCACGGATCACGCGCGAGAGCGCACGGCCCGCGACCCACACGAACGGCATCGCCACGGCCAGCAGGGCCACCAGGTTCGGTTCGAACCGCAGGCCCTCTTCCCGACGGACATATACGCCGACCGGAATGGAGACGCCTCCGCCTCCGCCACCGCCGTTGTCATCCTGATCCGAGCCTCCGCCGAAGCCGGCCCACGTCAGGGCGACCGGCGTGATGCTGACTCCGTCGACGTCTTGAGGCTCGCCGTAGGCGCTCTTCACGCCGAATGAGGCGACTTGCTTTCCGAGGTCCAGTGCGATGTTCGGCATGACTCCACGCTAGTCGACGGATGGCGCGCTCGGGAGATCAATCGACACCATGATCCTTCGGATGTCTCACGGCGTCGCGCCCGTCGCCCCGACCCACATGTCGGGCACGCGTGATCGTGGCTGTGCCGAAACGTGCGCGAGCGTCGTCGAGCGCGCCTTCGACCTTGCGCCAGTGCTCGTCGTCGTCCCAGAGTGCGAAGGCCGAGCCTCCCGCCGGGCGCAGCTTCTCGGCGCGCACGCCGACGAGCCGCACGGGATCACGCCGGTCGATCGACTCATACAACGTCTGTGCAGCCTCGCCGATCCTCTGACCGACTGAGGTGGGTTCGGCGAGCGTCTGGGACCTGCTCAACGTGGTGAAGTCATCGAAGCGGATCTTGATCGCAACGGTCGCGCACTCCCACGATGCTTTCCTCAGCCGCACCGCGACGCGATCGGCGAGCCTGAGCAGCTCTGCCCGGAGGAACTCGCGGTCGGACACGTCGACCTCGAACGTCTCCTCGTGCCCGACGCTCTTCTCGACTCGCTCGGTCTCGACGGCCCTGGCATCCTCGCCCCGCGCAAGCTGCGCGATGCGCGCACCGAGAGCGGATCCGACGGCGCGGTCGAGCATGTCCTGCGGGGAGTCGCGGATGTCGCCGATCGTGCGGATGCCGCGAGCCTCCAATGCATCCGAGGCTTTCGGCCCCACGCCCCACATCGTGCGCACGGATCGTGGTGCCAGGAAATCAAGGGTGTCCGCCGCGGCGACGATCAGCATCCCGTCGGGTTTCGAGATCGTCGACGCCATCTTCGCGACGTGCTTGGTCGCTGCGACCCCAACGCTGCAGCTGATGCCGACTTCAGCCACCACGCGCTCCCTTATCAGCCGTGCGATCTGCCCTGGACTCCCCCACAGCCGTCTGACACCCTGCACGTCGAGAAAGGCCTCGTCCACCGAGAGCGGTTCCACCAGAGGCGTGATCGACTCGAAGATCGTCATCACCTGGCTCGACACCGCTCGGTATCGCTCGAAGTGCGGCACCACGATCTTCGCGGACGGGCACAGCCGCATCGCCTGGCTGACCGGCATCGCGGCGCGTACACCGTACCGTCGCGCCTCATACGACGCGCTGGAAACCACCGATCGTCCGTCCGGAGCCCCGATGATCAGCGGCAGACCGCGCAATGACGGGTCATCCATCACCTCGACGGCCGCGTAGAAGGCATCCATGTCGACGTGAAGGATGCGAGTGCCGGTGTCGTCTGCTCCGTCAGGAGAGACGAGCCTGCCTCGTCCGTCACCGCGCCCCATGGTTCCATTCTCGCTGAAGCCACCGACAACGGGGCCCCAGCGAGAACACGACCTACTGCGCTGCGCGCTCCAGGATCAGTTCGCGCACTCGGGCGGCATCCGCCTGGCCCTTCATGGCCTTCATGACAGCGCCGATGACCGCACCTGCCGCCTGCACCTTGCCGTCCTTGATCTTCGCCATGACATCCGGCTGAGCTGCGAGAGCGTCGTCGATCGCGGCGATGAGCGCACCGTCATCCGACACGACAGCCAGCCCGCGGCCCTCGACGACCTCCTGCGGGGTGCCTTCGCCGGCGATGACCCCTTCGAGCACCTGGCGTGCGAGCTTGTCAGTGAGCGTTCCCTCATCGATGAGCTTCTGCAGAGCGGCGACGTTCTCGGGTGAGATGAGGACCGCGGCATCCTTGCCCTGCGCGTTCGCGAGACGGGAGACCTCACCGGTCCACCACTTCCGCGCGGCGGCTGGCGTGGCGCCCGCGGCGATCGTGGCCTCGACCTCGTCGATCAGTGCGCCATTGCGCACGTCCTGGAACTCCAGGTCGGTGAAGTTCCACTCCGCCTTCAACCGGCGGCGGCGTGCGACGGGCTGCTCAGGCAGTTCGGCCCGCAGCTCCTCGATCAGCGCTGCGGTCGGCTGCACGGGCAGCAGGTCGGGCTCTGGGAAGTACCGGTAGTCATCGGCGTCCGACTTCGGCCGGCCCGGCGATGTCGTGCCGGTGTCCTCGTGCCAGTGGCGGGTCTCCTGGATGATCGTCCCGCCGTCGGCGAGGATCTGTGCCTGGCGCTGGATCTCATGGCGGACAGCGCGCTCGACGGAGCGCATCGAGTTGACGTTCTTCGTCTCGGTGCGGGTGCCGAGCGGTGCCGGCTCCTCGCCCTCGGCGACACGCGGACGCAGTGACACGTTGGCGTCGCAGCGCAGGTTGCCGCGCTCCAGCCGTGCTTCCGAGATGCCGAGGCTGCGCACGATGTCGCGGATAGTGGAGACGTACGCCTTCGCGACCTCAGGAGCGCGGTGCTCCGTGCCGTAGATGATGTCGGTGACGATCTCGACGAGCGGGACGCCGGCGCGGTTGTAGTCGACCAGCGAATACTCCGCACCCTGGATGCGACCGGTCGCGCCTCCCATATGCGTGAGCTTTCCAGCGTCCTCTTCCATGTGCGCGCGCTCGATCGGCACCGTGACGAGCGTGCCGTCCTCGAGCTCCACCACGACTGACCCCTGGTAGGCGATGGGTTCGTCGTACTGCGAGATCTGGTAGTTCTTGCCGAGGTCAGGGTAGAAGTAGTTCTTCCGCGCGAAGCGGCTGGACTCCGCGATCGAGCAGCCCAGCGCCAGTCCGAGACTGATCGACGAGCGGATCGCCGTCTCGTTGACCGCGGGCATGGCGCCGGGAAGGCCCATGTCGACCGGCGCGATCAGCGTGTTCGGCTCGGCGGCGTGGTACTTCTCGTTCGCCGGATTGGGTGCATCAGAGAACATCTTCGTGTTCGTGTTGAGCTCGATGTGCACCTCGAATCCGAGCACCGGCTCGAACATCTCGAGGGCCTTGTCGAAGTCCATCAGCTTTGCTGCGGCAGCCATCAGCGGTTCCCTCCTGGGAGCTGGGGTGCGCGGGTGAGCAGCGGAGCTCCCCACGAGTCGACGAGCGCGGTCTCAAGCGCCGCACCGACGCGGTACAGACGGGCGTCCTCGTGCGCCGGCGCGAGGAATTGGATGCCGACGGGCATGCCGTCCTCCTCAGCCAGGCCGGATGGGATCGAGATGCCTGGGACCCCGGCGAGGTTCGCCGGAATCGTCGTGACATCGTTCAAATACATCTGCAGCGGGTCATCGATCTTCGCGCCGAGCTTGAACGCCGTGGTGGGCGCCGACGGCGTCGCAATGACATCGACTTCGGCGAATGCGTTGTCGAAGTCGCGCTGGATGAGCGTGCGCACCTTCTGGGCGCTGCCGTAGTACGCGTCGTAGTAGCCGGCGGACAGCGCGTAGGTGCCGAGAATGATGCGGCGCTTGACCTCGTCACCGAAGCCTGCCTCGCGAGTGGCGGACATGACGTCCTCCACGGTCGGGTTGCCGTCCGGCGTGACCCGCAGTCCGAAGCGCACCGAGTCGAACTTCGCCAGGTTGCTGGATGCCTCGGCGGGCAGGATCAGGTAATACGCGGCGACACCGTACTCGAAGTGCGGTGTGGAGATCTCGACGATCTCGGCACCGTTCGCCTCGAGCAGGTCGAGCGATGCACGGAAGGATGCTGCGACGCCGGCCTGGAAGCCGGAATCGGGGAGCTCCTTGATGACGCCGACCTTCAGCCCCTTGAGCACGTCGCCCCGCGCACCTTCGCGCGCCGCTTCCGCGAACGACGGCCATGCGTCGGTGAGTGAAGTGGAGTCCTTCGGATCGTGGCCGCCGATGACGTCATGCAGCAGTCCGGAGTCGAGCACCGTGCGCGTGACAGGGCCGACTTGGTCGAGGCTCGAGGCCAGGGCGATGGCACCATAGCGGCTGACTCCACCGTACGTGGGCTTTATGCCGACGGTACCTGTGACGTGCGCCGGCTGACGGATCGATCCGCCGGTGTCCGAGCCGAGGGCGAGCGGCGCTTCGAAGGCGGCGACGGCGGCAGCCGAGCCTCCACCGGAGCCGCCGGGGACCCGGTCGAGATCCCACGGATTGCGGGTCGGGCCGTACGCAGAGTGCTCGGTGGACGATCCCATGGCGAACTCGTCCATGTTCGTCTTGCCGAGCGGCACGAGGCCGGCCGCACGCGCACGTGCGACGACCGTCGCGTCGTAGGGCGACATGTACCCCTCGAGGATCTTCGATCCGCTCGTGGTCGGCTGGTCTGTCGTGACCAGCACGTCCTTGATCGCGAGCGGAACGCCGGCGAGCGGATGCAGTCGCTCCCCCGCGGCACGGGCGGTGTCGATCGCGTCGGCGGCGGCGAGGGCTCCCTCGTTCACGTGCAGGAAGGCGTGGACGTCACCGTCGACGGCGGCGATCCGGTCGAGGTGAGCCTGGGTGGCTTCGCGGCTGGAGACCTCACCGGCGGAGAGCTTGTCTGCGAGTTCCGCAGCGGTCCAGCGGATGATGTCGCTCACTGCTCCTCCCCCAGGATCGCTGTCACGCGGAAACGGCCGTCCGCGGCATCCGGTGCGTTCAGAAGCACCTGCTCGTGCGTGAGCGTCTCGCCGACCACATCGGGACGGAAGACGTTCGCGAGCGGGATCGGGTGGCTGGTGGCTGCCACGTCGGGCGTCGCCACCTCCGACACCTTCGCGATGTTGTCGACGATGGCGTCGAGCTGGCCCGTGAGCCGCGTCACCTCGTCGTCGTTCAGCTGGATGCGTGCGAGCATGCCGAGATGGCGCACAAGATCAGGGGTGATTTCAGACACCACACCAGTCTAGTTCGCACCATCCACGGCCCCGCACGCCGCCCTGCAGAGATGTCGCAATAGGCTGTCGCCATGACGACGTTCGATCCCCCTCGCCCCTGGGTCGCCAGCTACGCCGAGGGAGTTCCGGAAGATCTCGCCCCGGTCGACGGCTCGCTGATCGACATCGTCGCAGCATCCGCTCGCGACTATCCGGATGCTGTCGCCCTGCAGTTCTTCGGGCAGGAGACCTCATACTCCGAGATGCAGAGCGCGATCGATCGTGCCGCCGCCGGTCTGCGCGACCTGGGCGTCGGCCCCGGAGATCCGGTCGCGATCGTGCTGCCGAACTGTCCGCAGCACATCATCGCCTTCTACGCCGTACTGCGCCTCGGCGCCGTCGTCGTCGAGCACAATCCGCTGTACACACCGCGGGAGCTGCGCAAGCAGTTCGAGGATCACGGTGCGAAGCACGCGATCGTGTGGAGCAAGGTCGTGAAGACCGTGCAGGAGTTCCCGGCAGACCTCGCTGTGACCTCACTCGTGTCGGTCGATGTCACCACGGCGATGCCGTTGCTCACCCGAGTCGCGCTGACGCTGCCGATCGCGAAGGCGCGGGAATCGCGTGCTGCGCTCACCGAGAAGGTGCGCGGCGCGATCGCGTGGAAGCAGATCGTCGGCTCGACGCCGCTGGCGGCGTCACATCCGAAGCCGGCCACCGACGACCTCGCGATCATCCAGTACACGTCGGGCACGACCGGAACGCCCAAGGGCGCCGCGCTCACTCACCGCAATCTGCTCTCGAATGCGGCGCAGGCGCAGGCATGGGTGCCGTCGATCCAGCGCGGACACGGCTGCGTCGTGTACGCCGTGCTGCCGATGTTCCACGCCTACGGGCTCACGCTCTGCCTGACGTTCGCCATGTCGATGGGCGCGAGGCTCGTGCTGTTCCCGAAGTTCGATCCCGATCTGGTGCTCGACGTGGTGAAGAAGCATCCGGCGACCTTCCTGCCGCTTGTGCCTCCGATCGCCGAGCGCCTTCTGAAGGCTGCCGAGGCCAGGGGCATCTCGCTCGCCGGCACCGAGGTCGCGATCTCCGGCGCCATGGCGCTGCCGCATGAGCTGGTCGTGCCGTTCGAGGAGGCCACCGGCGGATACCTCGTCGAGGGCTACGGACTCAGCGAGTGCTCTCCCGTGCTGATGGCGAACCCCGTAGCGGAGAACCGGGTGCCGGGCACCGTCGGCCTGCCCATCCCCGGCACCGAATGCCGCGTCGTCGATCCCGAGAATCCGACCAAGGACGTCGCCCCCGGCACACCAGGCGAACTCGTGGTCCGCGGTCCGCAGGTGTTCTCCGGCTACTACGGCAAACCGGAGGCCACCGACGAGTCGTTCGTCGACGGCTGGTATCAAACTGGAGACATCGTGACGATCGATGAGGCGGGATTCGTGCGGATCGTCGATCGCATCAAGGAGCTCATCGTCACCGGCGGGTTCAACGTCGCACCGACCGAGGTCGAGAACGCGCTGCGTCAGCATCCCTCCGTGGCTGACGCAGCCGTGGTCGGGCTGCACAGCGATCACTCAGGCGAAGAAGTCGTCGCAGCGATCATCCTGGACGCCGGTGCGGAGCTCGACGAGGAGTCCATCAGACAGTTCGCCCGCAGCATCCTGACCCCGTACAAAGTGCCGCGCAGGATCTTCGTCGTGGACGAGCTGCCGAAGTCCTTGATCGGCAAGGTGCTGCGTCGGCAGGTGAAAGAGAAGCTCGAATCACTCACGAGCGGCAGTTGACGCTGCGTCTTCACAGGTGGGCGGCGGCCCGACGCGCTACCTTTAGGTAGTGACCCCTGAAGATGCAGAACTGAACGAGCCCACCGACGAATCCCCCGCGACCCCCGGATTCGAGGAACTCGGCATCACCGGACCAGTCCTCGCAGCGATCCGCGGCCTCGGGTATGAGACCCCATCGCCCATCCAGGCGGCCACGATCCCGACCCTGCTCGGCGGCCGCGACGTCGTCGGCATGGCGCAGACGGGAACAGGCAAGACCGCCGCATTCGCCCTTCCGGTGCTGGAGCGTCTCGACGTGTCCCAGAAGACGCCGCAGGCACTCGTGCTGGCACCGACCCGTGAGCTCGCACTCCAGGTCTGCGAGGCCTTCGAGTCGTACGCCGGCAAGATGAAGGGCGTGCACGTGCTGCCCGTCTACGGCGGACAGGGATACGGTGTGCAGCTCTCCGCGCTGCGCCGTGGAGTGCACGTCATCGTCGGCACCCCGGGTCGCATCATGGACCACCTCGCCAAGGGCACCCTCGATCTCTCCGCGCTGAAGTACCTGGTACTCGATGAGGCCGACGAGATGCTGAAGATGGGCTTCGCCGAGGACGTAGAGCAGATCCTCGCGCAGACGCCCGCCGAGAAGCAGGTCGCCCTGTTCTCTGCGACCATGCCGCCGCAGATCCGCCGCCTCGCCCAGAAGTACCTGCGTGACGCTGAAGAGATCACGGTGAAGTCGAAGACGGCGTCGAGCACGAACATCACCCAGCGCTACCTCGTGGTCTCGTATCAGCAGAAGGTCGACGCCCTCACGCGCATCCTCGAGGTCGAGAACTTCGACGGCATGATCGTCTTCGTCCGCACGAAGAACGAGACGGAGACGCTGGCCGAGAAGCTGCGCGCCCGCGGCTACTCCGCCGCCGCCATCAACGGCGACGTGGCACAGGTGCAGCGCGAGCGCAGCGTCAACCAGCTCAAGGACGGCAAGCTCGACATCCTCGTCGCGACCGACGTCGCTGCGCGTGGTCTGGACGTCGAGCGCATCAGCCACGTCATCAACTACGACATCCCGACCGACACCGAGTCGTACACCCACCGCATCGGCCGCACCGGCCGCGCCGGGCGCACCGGAGACGCGATCAGCTTCATCACGCCACGCGAGCGCTACCTGCTCAAGAGCATCGAGAAGGCGACCCGCCAGGCCCCGACGCAGATGACGCTGCCGAGCACCGAAGACGTGAACACCACGCGTCTCGCGCGCTTCGACGACGGCATCACCGCTGCTCTCGCAGAGACCGCCCGCATCGAGGCGTTCCGCGACATCGTCGCGCACTATGTGCGCAATCACGATGTGCCCGAGGGCGACGTCGCCGCGGCACTCGCCGTCGTCGCGCAGGGCAAGACGCCGCTGCTGCTGGACCCGGCGAACGATCCGCTCGCCAGGTCGGTCGAGGCCGACAACCGTCCGCGTCGCGATTCGGGGGATCGTCCCGAGCGAGGGACGGGCCCGCGCACAGAGCGTCGCAGCCGCAGCGACTACGCGCCGTACCGCATCGAGGTCGGCCGCCGCCATCGTGTCGAGCCGCGCCAGATCGTCGGCGCGCTGGCCAACGAGGGTGGCCTCGGACGCGATGACTTCGGCGGAATCAAGATCAACCCTGACTTCTCTATCGTGGAATTGCCCGCGAACCTGAGCCCCACGGTGCTCGACAAGCTCAAGGACACCCGCATCTCGGGCCGTCTGATCGAGATCAAGGCCGACCGCGGAGCCCCAGGGCGACGTGGCGGCAGCGACGGCGGATCCCGTGGCGGCTATGAGCGCCGCGAGCGCCCGTCGTACGGCGATCGTCCCGCGCGCGACGACAAGCCCTACCGCAAGCCCCGTCACAAGGACTGAGCGAAATCGAAACAGGACTTGCCGCTCGAAACAGGCCGTGCCAAGGCCCGTTTCGTGCGGCAAGTCCTTTTTCGTGCTGGCATCCTTGAGGCATGAGATCGGTGCGGACTATCACGCGTGGGCGGGTACAGGGTGTCGGGTTCCGGTGGTTCATCCAGGACGCCGCGTCCGCTCACGGTGTCGCTGGGTGGGTGCGCAACCGTCGCGACGAGACTGTGGAGGCAGAGCTGCACGGATCGGATGCCGACGTGCAGGCCGTCCTCGATGCGATGACTCAGGGTCCTCCGGGTGCGCAGGTCGACGAAGTGGCGGTGACCGACGTGCCGGCGCCGACGTCGCGAGGATTCGAGATCCGCCCGACCGTCTGAGACAGGTCCTCCCGAGTGAAACGGGCTGCGCAGCGCCCTGTTTCGCGCGGCTGGGCCTGTTTCGGATCAGGAGTCCAGCGCGGCGGGCCCCTCCGTGACGAGGATGTGGAACTGGGCGGCGTCCAGGATGCGGATGCCGAGTTCCTCTGCCTTTCCGAGCTTGGAGCCCGCGCCTGGCCCCGCCGCGACGAAGTCGGTCTTCTTGGAGACGCTCGAGGCCGCCTTGCCGCCGGCCTGGATGATCGCCTCCTGCGCGCCGTCACGGGTGTAGCCGTCGAGCGAGCCGGTAGCGACGACCGTGAGCCCGTCGAGTACTCCGCCTTCAACAGCTGCCGCACCTGGACCGGGATGGCCCGGTGTCGTCCACTGCACACCTGCCGTCGTCCACTGATCGACGATGTCGATGTGCCAGTCGACCTCGAACCAGGCGAGGAGCGAATCGGCGATGATCCCTCCGACGCCCTCGACAGCCGCGAGCTCCTCCCGCGAGGCCGCACGGATCGCGTCGAGCGATCCGAACCACTGAGCCAGCGCGCGAGCCGCGACAGGACCGACATGGCGGATGTTCAGGGACACCAGCAGCCGCCAGAGATCCTTCGTCTTGGCTTTCTCCAGCTCGGCCAGCAGCTTGACCGCCTGAGACGACGGCTGCGGCCCTTCCACTCCGCTCTTCTTCTCTGCCACCGTGGGGTTGCGGCGGAACGGCGACCGTGTTTTGACCAGGCCGTCGTCGTCTTCCTTCGGCAAGCCCGTCTCGGCATCCCGCACTACGACCGAGATCGGCACAAGATCTCCCAGTACGAGCGAGAAAAGACCGGCCTCGGTGTCGAGCGGCGCGACAGCCGGAGCCTCCGCCTGCGTCAGCGCCGCCGCAGTCACCTCGCCCAATGCCTCGATGTCGAGGGCGCCTCGTGAGCCGATGTGCTCGACGCGTCCGCGAACCTGCGCCGGGCAGGAGCGGGCGTTCGGGCATCGCAGATCGATGTCGCCCTCCTTCATCGGGCGCAGCGGTGTGCCGCATTCGGGGCATTCGATCGGCATCACGAACTCGCGCTCGGTACCGTCGCGCTTCTCGACCACCGGACCCAGCACCTCCGGGATGACATCTCCGGCCTTGCGCAGCACCACGGTGTCGCCGATGAGAACGCCCTTGGCCTTCACGACGTCTTTGTTGTGCAGCGTCGCCTGCCGCACGACAGAGCCCGCGACGTGCGCAGGCTCCATCACGGCGAACGGGGTGGCGCGCCCGGTGCGGCCGACGGAGACGACGATGTCGAGGAGTTTCGTCTGCACCTCCTCCGGCGGGTACTTGTAGGCGATCGCCCAACGCGGAGCGCGACTCGTCATCCCCAGCTCGTCGTGCAGCGCGAGCTCATCGACCTTGACCACGATGCCATCGAGCTCATGCTCGATGTCGTGCCGGTGCTCACCGAAGTGCTCCACGAAGGCGATGACCTCGTCGATGCCATGGCACACCTTCGAGTGCGGACTCATCGGCAGGCCCCACGAGGCCAGCAGTTCGTATATCTCGCTCTGCGATGCGACGGGCGGATCAGGCCACGCCCCGATGCCGTGAACATACAGCGACAGCGAGTTGACCCTGAGCAGGCCCGCTTCGAGCTCGAGACCGCTCTTCTTGTCGATCTGCTGCCGCAATCCGCCGCTCGCGGCGTTACGGGGGTTGGCGAATGCGGGGAAGCGCCGGGCGGCCGCGGCACGCGCCTTCTCCTCCTCGAACGGCTTCTTGGAGCCGCCTCGCGCATCCCAGCGCGAAAGCGTGTCCGCGTACGCGCGGTCTCGGAACGAGGCCTGCGCGGCATTGAGCCGCTCGAAGGCAGCGACGGGGATGAAGACCTCGCCGCGCACCTCGACGATCGCCGGATGCCCCTCACCGCTCAGGCGCTCGGGGATATCGGCCAGACGCAGAGCGTTCTCGGTGACGATCTCACCCACGCGCCCGTCACCGCGTGTCGCAGCCGAGGTGAGGAGGCCGTTCTCGTAGCGCAGGTTGATCGCCAAGCCGTCGATCTTCAGCTCGGTGAGCCATGCGACCTCACGCCCGGACGACGACTGGGTCTTCGCCGCCCAGTCACGCAGCTCATCGATCGAGAAGACGTTGTCGAGGCTGAGCATCCGTTCGGCATGCTCGATTGTCGCGAGACCGGTGGCCTCTGCCGCCCCGACCATCTGCGTCGGCGAGTCCTGCCCCTGCAACTCCGGATGCAGCCGTTCGAGTTCTTCGAGCCGGTGCATCCAGCCGTCATAGGTCGCATCGTCGACCAGCGAGGTATCGCGCCCGTAGTACGCGTCCTTCGCCTCGAGGATGCGCGTTGTCAGGTCGTCTGCTTCGACGCGGGCGTCTTCCAGCGAGATGTTCTCCGGCACCCTCTCAGTCTACGAGCGGGATCGGACATCGCCGCGGCGGACTTGCGCGGTGGCGCTCACGCGTCGACGGGAACCGCCGACACCGTCATGTCGATCGTGAACTGGCCGAGAACGCGTGTCCCGACGTACAGCACTGCGGTCTGCCCCGGAGCGACGCCGTCGAGAGGCACTTCCGGGACGACATCCACACCAGCGCTCGACACCGTCGCGCGCGCAGGCACAGGCTCCGAATGCGCGCGGATCTGCACGTGGCAGTCGAACTCCGACGATGTCGGCGCGGCGCCGGCCCAGGAGTAGCGTTCGCCCGAGATCTCACCGATCGCCAGCGCCTCCTTGGGGCCGACCACGACCGTGTTCGACACCGGACGCACCTCGAGCACGAACCGCGGCTTGCCGTCGTCCGCGGGCACGCCGAGCTTCAGGCCGCGTCGCTGCCCGACGGTGAACGCGTGCGCACCGTCGTGCGAGCCGACCACCGCACCGGATCGATCGAGGATCTCGCCCTGCTCCGCGCCGACCTTCTCGGCCAGCCATCCGCGCGTGTCGCCGTCTGGGATGAAGCAGATGTCGTGGCTGTCCGGCTTCTGCGCGACGCTGAGTCCGCGCTCGGCCGCCTCGGCGCGGACGAGCGCCTTCGACGGAGTGGTCCCCAGCGGAAAGTAGGTGTGCGCCAGCTGCTCGGCGGTGAGCACGCCCAGCACGTATGACTGGTCTTTCGCATTGTCAGATGCACGATGCAGCTCTAGACCGCCCTCGCCGTCCACGAGCGTCGCATAGTGGCCGGTGCACACGGCGTCGAAGCCCAGCTCGATCGCGCGCTCCAAGAGGGCGGCGAACTTGATCTTCTCGTTGCAGCGCATGCACGGATTCGGTGTGCGACCGGCCTGATACTCGGAGATGAAGTCATCGATCACGTCGTCGCGGAAGCGCTCGGAGAAGTCCCAGACGTAGAACGGGATGCCGAGCTTGTCGGAAGCCCTGCGCGCGTCCATGGCGTCTTCGATCGTGCAGCACCCCCTACTGCCGGTGCGCAGCGTGCCGCCCGCCCTTGAGAGCGCCAGGTGCACGCCGGTGACATCGTGCCCGGCCTCCACGGCGCGCGCAGCCGCAACGGCCGAGTCAACGCCGCCGCTCATCGCCGCAAGAATTCGCATTGGTCCAGTCTACGGGCGTGAACCTGATGCGGACCCGGATGCTCGCGCAAACGCATCGGCGATAGCCGCGAGCACAGCGTCGACATCGGCGTCGGTCGAGGTGCGCCCGAGCGTGAAGCGCAGCACGCTGCGGGCGTCCTGCTCGCTGCGCCCCATCGCCATGACGACGTGCGACGGCTCGGCTACGCCGGCCTGGCAGGCAGAGCCGGTGGATGCCGCGACCCCGGCCACATCGAGAAGAAACAGCAGGCTCTCCCCCACCGCGCCAGGGAACAGCATGTGCACGTTGTTCGGCAGTCGGTCGATCGGGTCACCCAGCAGCGTTGCCGACGGGACAGCAGAGCGGATGCCGTCGATCAGACGATCACGCAGTGCGGAGAGCCGTTCGCCCTCTGCGTCGCGTTCGGCCTCGGCGAGCTCCAGTGCGGCTGCGAACGCAGCCGCACCGGCCACGTCCTGGGTTCCGGCGCGGAGTCCGCGTTGCTGCGCGCCTCCGTGCAGCAACCCGGTGAGCTTGGCTGTACGGGCCACCACGAGCGCGCCGACGCCGACCGGCGCACCGATCTTGTGCCCTGCCACACTCATCGCGACGAGCCCCACTCCTGGCGCGGCATCCGCTCGCAGCTCATGGAACGACAGCGGGATGTGCCCGAAAGCGCTCACGGCGTCCAAGTGCAGCGGGATCCGCGCCACGGCAGCGGTGCCGGCGAGAGCGGCGGCATCGTTGATCGTGCCCACCTCGTTGTTCGCGACGAGCGCCGTCGCCAAAGCCGCCCCGTCCAGCGCGTCCGCGAATGCTTCCACCTCGATGCGGCCGCTCTCCGTCAAAGGCACGCGGCGCACCAGCGCGCCCTCGGCCGCAAGAACCGAGACCGTGTCCATGCTCGCGTGGTGCTCGCCGTCGGGCAGCACGACCGCATCGGCTTCCGCCGCGCGAGCGGCCCAGAGCCCGTGCAACGCCGTGTTGATCGACTCGGTACCGCCCGACGTCAGCACGACCTCGATCGGATCGCTCCCGAGGACGGTGGCGATCCGCTCACGCGACTCCTCCAGCAGCCGACGAGCGTCCTGGCCGGCGCCGTGCGTCGACGATGCGTTGCCGACGACGTCCGTCGCCGCCAGCCACGCGTCCCGTGCCTCCGGGCGCAACGGCGTGGTCGCCGCATGGTCGAGATAGAACCGCATCCCTTAACTCTCCCTCATTTCGCGCGACACGGCGCATGGAACCCAGTACGAGCTGTCATGAGACTGCAATACAACCCGCCTAATGTGTACTCATGCCCGAGTCTCAAGACTTCACCGCGCCCGGCGGCGCCGCCCTCGACAATCTCGGTGTTCGTCTGCACGACGGCGTCGCGACCCTGCGTGTGTGGTCGCGGAACGCCTCATCGATCGAACTCGTCACCTTCGACGAGACCGACCTCGACTGGGTCACTGACGAAGTCGACCTCGAGCGCGGATCTGACGACGTATGGGAGGTGACCACAGATCTGCTTCCGCCCGGAACCAGGTACGCGATCCGCGTGGGTGGCCCGCACGGCCCCGGCAACACGTTCAACCCGGAGACTCTGCTGCTTGACCCCTATGCCAAGGGCCTCGCCCAGGGCGACGGCTACGAGGAGTGGCGCTCCGTCGTCATCGTCGACGGCTTCGACTGGGGTGATTCGCGCAAGCCCGGCATCCCGCTCGATCGCACCGTGATCTACGAGGCGCACCTGAAGGGGATGACCAAGCGCCATCCTGACGTGCCGCCCGCACTGCACGGCACCTACGCGGGCCTCGCGCACCCCACGATGATCGAGTACTTCCACTCGCTCGGCGTGACCTCCATCGAGCTCCTGCCCGTCCACGCGTTCGTCCCGGAGCCGCGCCTGCTCGAGCGCGGACTCACGAACTACTGGGGATACAACACCCTCAACTTCTTCACCCCGCACGCGGCCTATGCCACGGAGGACGCGCGCAAGGAGGGCCCCGAGGCCGTACTCGCCGAGTTCAAGGGCATGGTGAAGCTGCTGCACGAGGCAGGTCTCGAAGTCATCCTCGACGTCGTCTACAACCACACCTCGGAAGAGGGCATCGGCGGACCGCGCTCGAGCCTGCGCGGCATCGACAACGCCCACTACTACCGCCAGCAGCCCGACGGCGTGTACGTCGACACCACCGGCTGCGGCAACACGCTCAACACCGCGACGGATGCCGGTGCCAGACTCGCGCTCGATTCTCTGCGCTACTGGGCGCAGGAGATGCAGATCGACGGCTTCCGATTCGATCTCGCCGCCGCGCTGGGCCGTGACGAGAACCACGAGTTCACGCCG
The DNA here is from genome assembly GCF_024807145.1 of Microbacterium sp. AK031. Classification (GTDB taxonomy): domain Bacteria; phylum Actinomycetota; class Actinomycetes; order Actinomycetales; family Microbacteriaceae; genus Microbacterium. The sequence continues at coordinate 1,006,922 of NZ_JANUCA010000001.1, forward strand.
GAGCATCCGCTCCTGACCGCGATCCGGGACGATCCTGCGCTGCAGAACGTGAAGCTCATCGCCGAGCCATGGGACGTCGGGCTCGGCGGCTGGCAGACCGGCAACTTCACCGCCGGCTGGCAGGAATGGAACGACCGCTACCGCGACCGCGTCCGCAACTTCTGGCTCAGCGACATCGACTACGCCCGTCGCGCCTCAGCACCGGTCGGCATCGGCGGCTTCGCCACCCGGCTCGCCGGCTCATCGAACACGTTCAGCGAAGATCGCGGACCACTTGCGAGTGTGAATTTCATCACAGCGCACGACGGCTTCACCCTGCGCGACCTCGTCTCGTACGACGTCAAGCACAATGAGGCCAACGGCGAAGACAACCGCGACGGTGCCGACATGAACCGCGCCTTCAACCACGGCGTCGAGGGCCCGACGAACGACCCGGTGATCAGAGCGGCGCGGCGCAAGGCCATGCGAAATCTGCTCGGCACACTGCTGCTGTCAGCGGGCATCCCCATGCTCACCGCGGGCGATGAGCATGGACGCACTCAGCGCGGCAACAACAACGCCTACGCGCACGACTCGGATCTGACGTGGCTGAGCTGGGAGCACGAGGACTGGCAGAACGACCTGCGCGCGCATGTGTCGACGCTCACGCGGTTGCGTCGCGAGAACCCCGCCCTTCGGCCGAGCCGATATGCACGTCTCGGCGAGCACACCCCGAATGCGTCCGTGATGGACTGGTACAACCAGGACGGCGAGACGATGGAGCAGGCGCAGTGGACCGATCCGGGCAACCGCACGCTGCAGTACGCCGCAGCATCCACTCCTGTCGACGAACAGGCCAACCGCATCCTGCTGGTCGTGCACGGCACTGAGGCGCCCATCGACATCACGCTGCCCATGGTCGAGGATGCGACTCGTTTCGTGTCCCTGTGGTCGAGTGCTGACGAACATCCCGACGTACCGTCTGAGACTTTCTCGCCCGGAGATGTACTGGCGACCGCCGGCACATCGATGCGTCTCTTCCGCGTCGAATAGACCGGCCGGAACACGGCACGGCTACGGGTGTCCCCTCCCGCCGAGGCGCGGTACATTCAGGGTGTGGCTGCACGTTCTGGCAATCGTCCCGCGGAGCTTCGAAGCCCCGCACAGATCCCGGTGCGGCTCCGTGCCGCCGATGAGCGAAAGTTGGCCCAGGGTGTCGCATCCGACCGGCACGTTCACACGCTGACAGGACGCATCCCGCTCGCTGAGCCGCGGCCGGCAGCACCGAGCGGGTTCCCCGCAAAGGCGTTCGCCGGCGAAGTCGTGCCGTTCCGGGTCGTCGCATTCCGAGAAGGGCATGATCGGATCGGCGCGCATGTGCGACTCACCTCGCCGAACGGTGAGGAGACTCTGCACCGCCTGACCGCGATCGAAGACGGCTCTGACGGGTGGGAGGCGCAGATCGCCCTCGATCTGCAGGGCGTCTGGAAGTACCGTTTCGAGGCCTTCGCCGACGACTTCGCCACCTGGGCTCACGCCGCAGCCGTGAAGATCGCGGCGGGGGTCGATGTCGAGGTGATGGCCGCGCTCGGCCTTCACCACTTCCTACGCGCGGCTGCCGAGAAGTTCAGGCCGACAGCAGAGCGCACGCGCCTCAAGGCCGTCGCGGCGTCCCTGAAGGATTCGGATGCCGCAACCACCATGTCGGTCGCCACCGATCCCGACCTGGCCGCGCTGTTCGAGGCCCGACCGCTGGCCTCGCTCGCCTCAGCGACGAGCGAACAGACACTGCTGGTCGAGCGAACCGCTGCGGGCGTGGGCGCCTGGTACGAGTTCTTCCCCCGTTCCGAGGGCGCGAAGCGCAGGGCGGACGGAACGATCAAGAGCGGCACATTCCGCACCGCGGCACGGCGTCTCCCGGCAGTCGCGGCGATGGGCTTCGACGTGCTGTATCTGCCGCCGATCCATCCGATCGGCAGGACGCACCGCAAGGGTCCGAACAACACGCTCGACGCCGCCCCAGGGGATCCGGGGTCGCCCTGGGCGATCGGCGCAGCGGAGGGTGGCCACGATGCGGTCCACCCCGATCTCGGTTCCATGGCGGACTTCCGATTCTTTGTGCGCGAGGCTCGCAAGGTCGGCCTGGAGGTGGCTCTCGATCTCGCACTTCAGGCGTCGCCGGATCACCCATGGGTCACATCGCACCCCGAATGGTTCACGACGCTCCCGGATGGCACGATCGCCTACGCCGAGAACCCGCCGAAGAAGTACCAGGACATCTACCCGCTCAACTTCGACGGCGACCCGGCCGGCCTCTCCGCCGAGGTCCTGCGCATCGTCGAGCTCTGGGTGTCGCAGGGCGTGTCGATCTTCCGGGTGGACAACCCGCACACCAAACCGCTCTGGTTCTGGGAGTGGCTGATCGCCAGAGTCACCGCTGCGCACCCCGATGTCGTGTTCCTCGCCGAGGCGTTCACCCGCCCTGCTCCCCTGCGCGGCCTCGCCGCGGCCGGGTTCCAGCAGAGTTACACGTACTTCACCTGGCGCAACACGAAGCGCGAGCTCGAGGAGTTCCTGACCGGACTCGCCGAGGAGACCGCTGACTACCTGCGGCCCAACCTGTTCGTCAACACCCCCGACATCCTGACCGAGTATCTGCAGTTCGGGGGTCGCGCGGCGTACCGCATCCGGGCAGCCATCGCGGCTACAGCCGCACCCACCTATGGCGTCTACGCCGGCTACGAGCTGTATGAGAACGTCGCACGCCCGGGCTCCGAGGAGAACATCGACAACGAGAAGTACGAATACAAATTGCGCGACTTCGCCTCAGCCGAGGCCGCCGGCGACTCGCTCGCGCCCTTCCTCCGGCAGCTGAATGCGATCCGTGGAGCCCATCCCGCGTTGCGCCAGCTGCGCAACCTCGCTGTGCACTGGAGCGATGACGACGGCATCCTGGTCTATTCGAAGCATCTGGATGCCGCATTCACCGACAGCGGGTCGGATGACACGATCATCGTCGTCGTCAACGTGGACCCCCATTCCGTGCGCGAGACGACTGTGCACCTCGACACGCGAGTGTGGGGTGTCGAGCCCGGGGCGACCTATGAGGTCGAGGACCTCATCACCGGTGCGGTATGGACCTGGTCCGATCACAACTTCGTCAGGCTCGATGCGTTCGCGGAGCCGGTCCATATCCTCAAGGTGAAGGGACGACCATGAGCGAGATCGACGATGTCATCACATCCCCTGACTGGGAGACCGTCGCCGCGGGAGCGCACCATGCTCCGCATGACGTGCTCGGCGCGCACCCGATGCAGGATGCCACGGGTCGCACCCAGACCACGATCCGGGTGCGACGACCCCTGGCCGAGAGCGTGTCAGCCGTGTTCGCAGACGGGACCCGGCTGCCTCTGGTCCATGCTGCACACGGCTTGTGGGAGGGTCAGCACGACGGATCCCCGGTCGCCTACCGCGTTGCGACCGTGTACGCCGACGAGGAGGAGCAGATCGTCGGCGACCCTTACCGCCATCTTCCGAGCATCGGCGATCTGGACCTGCATCTGATCGCCGAGGGCCGCCACGAGCGGCTGTGGGAGGTCCTCGGCGCAAACGTGCATCTCTTCGACGGCGAGATCGGCGTGTCCTTCGCCGTGTGGGCGCCGAACGCCCAGGCCGTGCGTGTGGTCGGTGAGCACAACGGCTGGAGTGGCGAGGGCCACAGCATGCGCTCGATGGGTGTGAGCGGCATCTGGGAGCTGTTCATCCCGGACCTCACCCCTGGGACGCTCTACAAGTATCAGATCCTCACCCGCGACGGCCGTTGGATCCTCAAGGCCGACCCGATGGCGCAGCGCACGCAGGTCCCACCGGAGACGGCGTCTGCCGTGCCGTTCTCCGCATATTCATGGAACGATGGCGCCTGGATGACGAGGCGGGCCGCGACGCACGCCGTCGCCCAGCCGATGTCGATCTACGAGGTGCATCTGGGCTCGTGGCGCGAAGGGCTCGGGTATCGCGAGATCGCCGATCCGCTGATCTCCCACATCCTCGACACCGGCTTCACCCACGTCGAGTTCATGCCGCTCGCCGAGCATCCTTTCGGAGGCTCCTGGGGTTATCAGGTCAGCGGATACTACGCACCGACCGCGCGGTTCGGAACTCCTGACGATCTGCGATATCTGATCGATCGCCTGCATCAGGCCGGCATCGGCGTGATCCTCGATTGGGTCCCAGGGCACTTCCCCAAGGACGAATTCGCACTGGCCCGCTTCGACGGGCTGCCGCTGTACGAGCACCCGGACCCCCGGCGTGGCGAGCATCAGGACTGGGGCACTCTGATCTTCGACTACGGTCGACCGGAGGTGCGCGGCTTCCTCGTCGCCAACGCCCTCTACTGGTTCGATCAGTTCCACATCGACGGGCTGCGGGTGGATGCGGTGGCGTCGATGCTCTATCTCGACTATTCGCGGCGCGACGGCGAGTGGGAGCCCAACGTCCACGGCGGTAGAGAGAACCTCGAGGCGATCCGCTTCCTTCAGGAGGTCAACGCGACGGCATACCGGACGCATCCGGGAATCGTGATGATCGCGGAGGAGTCGACCAGCTTTCCCGGCGTCACCGGACCCACCGACCACGCCGGCCTCGGGTTCGGATTCAAGTGGAACATGGGCTGGATGAACGACTCCCTGCAGTACATCTCACGCGATCCGATGTACCGCGCGCACCATGAGGGCGAGATGACGTTCTCGTTCGTGTACGCATTCGGCGAGAACTACCTGCTGCCGATCAGTCACGACGAGGTGGTGCACGGCAAGGGAAGCCTGATGTCGAAGATGCCGGGCGATCATGCGCACAAGCTCGCGAACGTCCGCGCATACCTCGCATACATGTGGGGCCATCCAGGAAAGAACCTCCTGTTCATGGGTCAGGAGTTCGGCCAATTGGCCGAGTGGTCCGAGTCTCGCGCGCTGGACTGGTGGCTGCTCGATCAGCCTTCGCACGCACAACTGCAGCGCTTCGTCGGAGAGATGAACGGCGTGTATCGAGCGAGCGCTCCGCTCTGGGAGCGAGACGGTGACAGCACGCGCTTCCGTCGCCTCGGTGCACCGTCATGGGATCCGAACGTGATCGCGTTCGAGCGACGCGACGAGCACGGCGGCCGTGTCATCGTGATCAGCAACTTCGCCGGCGTCGAGCGTGCAGGACTCCCCCTCGACCTGACGGTGGCTGGCGTGTGGGATGAGGTCCTCAACACGGATGCCACCGAATTCGGCGGCGCCGGCGTGGGCAATTACGGTCGAGTCGCCGCACATGTCGAAGGCGAACACGGCACGCCGAAGACGAAGATCACCTTGCCTGCGCTTTCGACGATCTGGCTCCGATATCGGGCCTGAGCCGTCAGAACAGCAACGACGACAGTCGGTTCCGGGCAGCGATCACCCGAGGATCGCCTGCGCCGATGAGTCCGAACAGCTCCACGAGCCGCTCGCGCACCGGCGCGCGCTCGTCAGCGGGCAGCGCGGCGAAGAGATCGAGCAGGCGCCCGAACGCGTCCTCGACATGGCCACCGGAGATGTCGAGGTCGGCGACGGCGAACTGCGCGCTGACGTCCAGAGGTGCGTCGGCGGCAGCGGATCGCGACTCCTGGAGATCGAGGCCCTGTACGCGGTCGAGCAGTCGCACCTGTCCGAGCCCCGCGCGCGCGTCCTCGTCACGCGGGTTCTCCGCAAGTGCCTTCTCGTAGGCACTGATGGCGGTCGCGTAGTCGCCGGTTTCGATCGCCGCGAAGGCCTCGGCGTGCAGAGGGGGCAGCGGGGCCTCCTGCGCCTCACCGGAGTCTTCGGAACCGCTGTCCTCAGTATCCGCCGCGCCGCCGGGCACTGAACCTGTGACGCCGTTCTGGGCGGCAACCTGCAGCAGCTGGTCGAACACCTGACGCACCTGCTCTTCCGGAACGGCGCCGGTGAACATCGGAACCGGTTGTCCGGCGATAAGCGCGACCACCATCGGGATGGACTGTGCGCGGAAGCTCTGCGCGAGCTGCGGGTTCGCATCGACGTCGACCTTGGCGAGCACGACGCGCCCACCGAGTTCGGTGACGACCTTCTCCAGTATCGGGCTGAGCTGCTTGCACGGTCCGCACCATTCGGCCCACAGATCGACGACGATGGGCACGGTGCGCGAGAGCTCCATGATCTGCCCGAACGTGGCGTCGGTCACATCGACGATGAAGCCTCCGGGTGCGGCGCCCTCACCGCCTGCATGCGCCGCAGTCGCGTCAGCGGGCGCCGCTGGGCGGTTGCGCAGGCTCGAGAGGTCGACGGCGCCCCGAAGGGCTGCGGCAGAGATGTCGGTCATTGGATCACTTCCACGTTGAGGATGTCTTGGTGCACGGCGAGAAGACGAACCTGCTCCGTCGACCCCTGAGCGGGCACGGAGAAGAAGAGCTGCAATCCGTAGGTGGTCACGACGCCCTTGGCGGCCTCCTCGACTCCGGTGAGAGCCTTGGCCTCGGGGTTCTCCCCGAACTTGATCACCGCGTCGGCCGATGTCGGCGCGATCGTCTCGCTGTCGATCATCGACACCGCCACGATGGCTCCGCTGTCGAGCGTCGCCATGGCGACCGCCGGGGCGGTGCCCGGGACGATGTCGAACGCCGTGCTCGAAGTCTCGGCAGCACCGTGGTCGACGAGGGACTGCGTCACCGCCGCACGGCTGGCGACGATGGAGTCCGCGAGCGTGATGCTCACAGGATCGAAGAGCGAGCGGTACTCACTCGCCTCGCCGGTGTCGACGACATCCGCGAACGCCGCTGTGAGCTCATCAGGCGCGAGCGCGAGGAAAGCTGACGCGTTCTCGGTGATGAGGCTGGTTCCCAGCCAGGCAGGAGCGAGCTCCGGCACCTCGGCCGAGGCCTGCATCTCGGCGATGTTGGACACCTTGTAGTTCGACCACGGATCGGCTTGCGTCATGGTCAGAATGACGGGAGGAACGGTGTCATCGCTCTTGCTCTTGCTGAGCGCCAGCACGGTTCGCGGCCAACCGTCTGTCGCCTGCGGCAGCAGCACCTCGATCGCCTCGGTCGGGATCACGGCCGGCGGAGTGCGGTCCGTGAGAGTCGCACGGAGCGTGTAGTCGGTGGTTCTCGCTGCCAGCGCGGCACCTTCGAGACGTGTGCCGGCGAGTTCGATGTCCAGCGCCGAGTCCGACTCTTCAAGAGTTGCGGAGATGTCCTTGAGGATGCGGGAAGCTTGGGCCTCGGTGACTGCAGGCGGCTTCTGATTCTCCGGGGTGATCACGGTCTGCGTGGGCGACGGCGTCGGAGATGCTTCGCCGAACTGCGGCCAGGTATCACTCGAGCAGCCGGCGAACAGCATGGCTGCGACACCGAAGGCAGGCAGAACCAGCAGGCGGCGTCGGATGGAGCGCGCGCGACGTTCGGTCTTCGGGGCGCTCTTCTGATCGGGGGATTCCTCTGTCACCGGTTCGGCAGCGTCCGGTGTCTCGAGCGCCTCCCGGACGGGTGCGCGCTCCACAGCGAGATCGATCGGCTCAGTGGCAGGCAACGGTCCGGGACCTTTCCTGCGAGGGCCACGTCCCCTGCGCTGGTGGCGGATAGCCAATACGTACATCACGAGGCCGAACAGCAGCACGGCCCCACCGGCGGCGATGAGCGGACCGACCCACGGCGTCGAACGATCCAGCGGCCATGAGATGACGACATCCTCCGGCGCGTTCTCCGTGCCATCCTTCGCGATCAGGAGGCTCATGCCCTCTGGCAGCTGCATGTCGGTGATGAGCTGGTCGGCTTCGCTGAACGAGTCCAGCCAGAGGTCGGAGCCGGCGGGATTGCGCCCTGCGGTCTGCTCCGGGTCGCCTTCCGCGCTCTCGTCTGCGTCGTCTGCCACCTCTTCGGGCTCGACCAGCGAACTCACGCTCGCGCCGTCGGAGTCGAGCGACACGACGTTGTACGTGGCATCCGAGAGCCAGGCCTCGAGATCGGCGGTGCGACCGTAGGCGGCGAAGATCTCTCCCTCACCGCGGATCAGCAGCGTCTGCTGCCCCGGATTCTCGCGGAGCACTGCCCCATCGACAAGCATGTAGGGTGCGGGCTCTTCGACGCTCAGTTCAGTCTGCTGAGCCGATGGTCCCATGAAGATGGTTCGCTGAGCGATGCCTGCTCCGATGAGAAGCGTGGCCAGGACGAAGGCCACGACGGCCCACACGAAACGCACGAAAAGTCTCCTTACGTGATCCAGGCGCCTCGCCCAGATCTCCGCTCGACGTTTCAGACTATCGAAACAGGCTGAGTGTTGACTACGAGGGGCGGCAACCTTCCGCGATCGGCACGTCGCGAATTGCGGTCGCCACTTGACGACTACCCTGAGATCAGTCTTCTCGAGGAGAGCGCATGAAGGTTCACAACCCGTTCCGCACGGCCCTGGTGGCCACGCTCGGCGTGGGACTCGGCATCCTGCTCATCGGCAGCGTCCAATCCCTCTCCACCGTGCTGCTGTACGTCGGGACGGCACTCTTCATCAGCCTCGGACTCGATCCGGTCATCTCCTTCTTCGAACGTCGCAGGCTCCCCCGCTGGCTCGCAGTGATCGTGACGATCCTCGGAGTGCTCGGCATCTTCGCCGGAATCGTCCTCATCGTCCTGCCGATCATCATCGACCAGGTGAGCCAGCTCGTCCAGCAGATCACCAGACTCGTCCAGTCGAGCAATGACATCTGGGGCGATCTGCGCGAGTGGCTCGGCGCGGTCTTCCCCGCACTCGACATCGACCGCATCCTCACCGAGGCGCAGGACTGGCTGCTCGCGAACATGGGCGACATCACGGGCGGCGTCATCGCTGTGAGCCTCAACCTGGTGACCGGCCTGTTCGGGGCGTTCATCGTGCTGATCCTGACCATCTACCTGACCGCATCGACCCCGTCGCTCAAGCGTTCGGTCTACCAGCTCGTTCCCGCCTCCCGCCGCCCTCGTTTCATCGATCTGGCCGAGCAGATCACAGACTCGGTCGGGTACTACGTCATGGGTCAGGTCACTCTCGGCATGATCAACGGCGTGCTCAGCGCGATCTTCCTCAGCATCATCCACGCGCCGTTCGCCGCAGTGCTCGCGGTCGTCGCGTTCTTCTTCTCGCTGATCCCGCTGGTGGGCACGCTCACTGGTTCGACGATCATCGTGCTCGCGTGTCTCATCCCCGGCCTGGGCTCTCCGGCCACAGCGCTTGCCGCGGGGATCTACTACCTGATCTACATGCAGATCGAGGCGTACGTGATCTCACCGCGCATCATGAGTCGTGCGGTCTCCGTGCCCGGCGCTGTCGTCGTGGTCGCGGCGCTCGCCGGCGGATCGCTGCTCGGACTGCTCGGTGCCCTCATCGCGATTCCCGTCGCCGCGAGCATCCTGATCATCTACCGCCAGGTGCTCATCCCTCGCATGAATGAGCGGTGATCACACGGGCCATTCGTTCGCCAGTGGAAGGGCGTCCGGATTCACCACGGCGACGATCTCCGTGAGCACGCGGCGCGTCTGAGATTCGCCGACCCACAGGTGCTTGCCGCCTTCGACGTCGATCAGTGTGATGTCGGGGATGGACGCGAAGCGCTCTCGAGCTTCTTCCGGCCGAAGATAGTCGTCGAATTCGGGGATGAGAGCTATCACTCGGCGCTCTTCGCCCGCCCATGCCGCGATCTCCTCGGCGGTGGCCCTGTGCAACGGCGGAGAGAGCAGGATGATGCCCTCCACGTCGTGCTCTCTCCCGTACTTCAGGGCGAGCTCCGTGCCGAAGGACCAGCCCACCAGCCACGGCCGCGGCAGGGACCTCTCACGGACGAAGTCCATCGCGGCCGCCACATCGAACTGCTCGGCTTCGCCGCCGTCGAACTTGCCCTGACTCGTGCCGCGCGGTGAGGTCGTGCCTCGGGTGTTGAAACGGAGCACGGCGAGATCAGCCAGAGCGGGAAGGCGTCCGGCGGCCTTGCGCAGGATATGCGAATCCATGAAGCCACCTGCGGAGGGAAGCGGATGCAGCGTCACCAGAGTCGCGACCGGCTCTGCGGCTTCGGGAAGCGCCAGTTCCCCCACCAGCGTCAGCTCGTCGGCCGTGGACAGTTCGATCGGCTCCCTCGATGCAGGCAGATCCAGTGGGCCGCGAATCTGAATGCTCACGCCATCCGCCAGCAGTGGGTGTGCCAGTGCCGACGCGCCGCGAGGTCTGCCGCATCGCCGAGAACCCCATCCGCGCGCCACACGACCTGGTGAGCGGTGCCGGACGGGATCACTCCACGGCATCCCGGGCAGATGTACTCCTTCAGCGCCTGTTGCGCAGAGACGGGCTGCACCGTCCACTCGCGGCCCTGTCGGCTCTCGCTGCGTTTCCAGCCCGCGAGCAGCCGATCGAAGGAGTCCTCAGCGTCAGGGCGCTCCTGGCGCCGTCTGTGTGAGCGTGGCATGGTGAAGCATTACCACCAGTGGTTGTTGATCCAGAACTCGTAAGCCCCGGCCCAGCTCCCGTAGCGCCCCGTGGCATAGCCGTTGGCCCAGCGCAGGTTGTCGACCGGGTCGTAGCCATTGCCGGGTACCTTGCTGCACGGCAGCGCCTGCACGAGCCCGCACGCGCCTGAAGACGAGTTCGTGGCGTTCGGGTTCCAGCCGCTCTCCTTGGCGACGATGTAGTCGACGTAGCCCCAGTCGCCTGAAGCGATGCCGGCAGCCGCCATCCACTCCGCCGGCGCACCGCCACCGGTGTAGTACACCGGCCCTGGCGCCGAGTAGGAATCCGAGGAATCAGACGAAGCCACCTCCGGCTCCGGCTCGGGCGTCGGAGTGGGGGTCGGCGTCACATAGACGTCATAGGAGCCTCGGGTGGCCGGCTCGATGGTCGCGCCCTCTGCCGTGACCGTCAGGTCCTGCGTGTCCTGGGCTGCCAGCGAGAACGGCGTCTCGACATCAGCGACCGGTGGCTTTGCGAGTGCCATGCCCGTCGGTGCGACGATCGCCACCGCGAATGCGACGACTCCGAAGGCTGCGAAAGCCCCGACCACTCCGCGACGCCGTGACCAGCGATTCGCTGCGCGTGCGGGCGTTCTCGGGGGTGCAGACCTCGCCGGCGCCACACTGGCGACGGCGGAATCTATCTCGGTGCCGGAAGTCACAATAGCTCCAGTGTATCCAGCCGGGCCTGAGACCTCCATCCGAATGCTCGGCGCAGCCCTCAGCGAACGGCGAGGATCACATCGATCGTGGCATCCAGGAGCGCATCGACCTGCTCTTCACGGTACCCGGAGCGCTGCATTCTGAACGCAGCGGACCTCAGCTGCTCGACCGAGAGTTCATCGCCGTCGCGCAGATACCGCACGATTCGTGCCGCCACATGATCGACCTCGTCGATGCGATATCCGAAGGATAGGAAGCCGGTGCGTGCGAACTTCTTCCGACGGCTGCGCGCCAGATGGTCGAGTATGACCTGTGCCTCGGAGCGAGCGTGCGTGACCCACGCCTCCGCTCCTTCGGCGCGGACTGCTCGCTCACGCTGTCGCGCGGCCAACGCATCCTCGACGCGCCCGAGAGCAGCATCCACCTCGGCGATGTCGTAGCCGTCCTTGACCAGCGGGAACGAAGCGACGCGAACGTCGGCGGCGGACAGATCGTCCGAGCCCTGCTCGAAGCTGTCCCGCGCCGCCGCAAGGAAGGTGTCGACCGCGGTGCGGTGGTAGCCGCGCTCGCGGCCGCTCACCGTGCGGAAGGCGGGCGTCGTCTCTTCTTCGTCGAACTCAGTCACATCTTTCACCGTATCCGAAGTCATGGAAGCGTCACCCACGGCGATAGGAGGAAGTAGAGGCTCAGCGCAGGGATCGTCGAGGGCAGGATGCTGTCGAGCCGATCAAGTAGGCCACCATGGCCGGGAAGCCAGGAGCTCATGTCCTTGATGCCCATATCGCGTTTGATCATCGATTCGCCGAGATCGCCGAGGGTAGCGGACAGCAGAATGGCGATGCCGAAGATCACACCGGCCCACCACGGGAGATTCAGCAGGAAGATGGCGAGGAGCACACCGGCGGCGATCGCCGCGAACACGGCGCCGGCGAAGCCCTCCCACGTCTTCTTGGGGCTGATTCGGGGAGCCATCGGATGCTTGCCGAAGGCGAGACCTGCGGCGTAGGCACCCGTGTCGGATGCGACCGCGATCGCGACGAACGCGAGCACCCACCATTGCCCGCCCTCCTGAGCCAGCAGCAGGAGCGCGACGCCGGTGAGGAAAGGCACGTAGACCTGCACGAATCCGCCCACGATGGCGTCTGTGAGAACGTCTCCGTATGTGCGGCCGTCCTTCGAGATCATCTGAGCGAGGAGGCGCCAGACGATCACGAACACCACGGCGAAGAGCAGCGCGACCCAGATGAGCCACGGAGGCGCGAAATAGCCCGCCAGCACCAGGGCGACGCCCGCGATGATCTGAGGGACGATGTCGACTCGGCGGCCCGCAGCGCCCAGGGCGCGTGACAACTCGAAGATGCCCAGCACCGCGATCGCCAGCGCGATCGGCACGAACAGCTCTTTTATGAAGATCAGCGAGGCCAGCAGGATCGCGCCGAAGCCCAACCCGACGAGAATCGCGAGGATCAGGTCTCGGCCGGTCCGGGCCTTGATGCGCTCGTTGGCGTGATCGAGATGCTCGCGAGCCTGCGTCACGTGCGTCTCGAACTCGCCCTTGGCCTGACGCAGCTGCCCACGCACTGCCGCAGCCGGATCGACCGGGTGCGGTGGGTTCGGCGGCAGCGGCGGACGGGGAGGAATCGCCTGCTCGTCGACGACGGGTTGGCCGACGTCCGGGGTCGCTCCGCCACGAGCCTCGCGCCGCGTCAGCGGGCGTTGCTCGTCGTCCGAACCGGGTACGTCGCTCATCCTCGGCTATACCTCGAGCAGCTCGGTCTCTTTGCGCTTGAGGGCGTCATCGATGAGGTCGACGTGCTGACGCGTCAGAGCATCGAGTTCCTTCTCACCGCGCGCGATCTCGTCTTCGCCGACATCGTTCTTGAGCGCGTCGAGTTCGTCCTTCGCCTTTCGACGGATGCCGCGCACATGCACCTTCGCGTCTTCACCCTTCGAACGCACGATCTTGACGTACTCCTTGCGACGTTCTGCCGTCAGCTCGGGCATGGTGACGCGCACGATGTTGCCGTCGTTCGTCGGGTTCGCACCCAGGTTCGGCATGTCGCGGATCGCCTGCTCGATGGCCTTGAGCGCGGACTTGTCGTACGGGGTGATCACGAGCGAGCGCGCTTCCGGGTTCGCCAGTGAAGCGAGTTGGGCCAGCGGGGTTGGCGAACCGTAGTAGTCCACCATGACCTTCTGGAACATCTGCGGGTTCGCGCGACCTGTGCGGACGGTTGCGAAGTCCTCCTTGGCGGATTCGACCGCACGAGTCATGCGGGAGGTGGTTTCAGCGAGGACATCCGCGATCACGGTGACTCCTATCGTCGGGGTGTTCCAGCAATGGGTGTTCCAACAATTCTATCCGGGCGTGCCGCCACGCTCGGTCTGGCGCGCCTCAGGCGGAGACCCGCGTGCCGATCGGCTCGCCGAGAAGCGCACGCGTCACGTTGCCCTCGGGCTCCATGCCGAACACCCGCATGTCCATGTTGTTGTCCATGCAGAGGCTGAACGCCGTCGAATCGACGACTTTGAGGCCACGCTGCAGCGCGTCACGGTACGTGACCTGCTCGATGCGTGTGGCAGTCGTGTCCTTCTTCGGGTCGGCGGTGTAGATGGCGTCCACGCCGTTCTTGGCGACGAGCACCTCGTCTGCACCGATCTCCAATGCTCGCTGAGCGGCGACTGTGTCGGTCGAAAAATACGGCAGACCCGCACCTGCGCCGAAGATAACGACGCGCCCCTTCTCCAGGTGACGCTCTGCTCGGCGCGGGATGTACGGCTCCGCGACCTGGGTCATCGATATCGCCGACTGGACGCGAGTGGCGGCGCCGGCCTGCTCGAGGAAGTCCTGAAGGGCCAAGGCGTTCATGACGGTGCCGAGCATGCCCATGTAATCGGCGCGTCCGCGGTCCATGCCTCGCTGGCTCAGCTCCGCACCGCGGAAGAAGTTGCCTCCGCCGACCACGATGGCGATCTCGACCTGATCCACCGCCGCCGCGATATCACGCGCGATCTGACTGACGACATCGGGGTTCACACCCAGCTGTCCTGCCCCGAAGGCTTCGCCGGAGAGCTTGAGAAGGACGCGTCGGCGTCCGGTGCGTTCAGTCATTGGTGGGTGGTCCTCTCGTCCCGATTCAAGATAGTGCCTTCTGGGCATGGAAAAGGGGTTCGGATCGCAATGGATCCGAACCCCTTCACAACTGCTACGCGCCGACCTTGAAGCGCGCGAAGTCTGTCACGGTGATACCGGCATCCTTCGCCACCTGGGCGACAGAGAGCTTGTTGTCCTTGGCGTAGTCCTGCTCGAGCAGGGAGACCTGCTTGATGAACGCCGACACGCGGCCCTCGACGATCTTCGGCAGAGCAGCCTCGGGCTTGCCCTCGTTGCGCGAGATCTCGGTGACGATCTCACGCTCCTTCTCGACGGCCTCGGCGGGAACAGCATCCCGATCGAGGTATGACGGGTTGGCGAACGAGATGTGCTGGGCGATGCTGCGCGCAGTCTCCGCGTCGTCACCTGTGTAGGCGACGACAACGCCGATCTGTGGCGGCAGGTCCTTGCTGGTGCGGTGCAGGTAGACCTCAACGGAGTCGCCGGTCACCGTGCGAACCTGACGCAGTTCGACCTTCTCGCCGATGATGGCTGCCTCGTCCGAGATCAGCTCGCCGACACTCTGGCTGCCGGCGGACGCCGCGAGGGCGTCCTCGACCGTGTTCGCCTTGGCAGCAGCAGCAGCGTCGGCGACCTTGTCGGCCAGCGCGATGAAGCGCTCGTTCTTCGCGACGAAGTCGGTCTCGCATGCGAGCTCGATGAGCGTGACGCTGCCGTCCTGCTCGCGAGCGACGACGAGTCCCTCGCTGGTGGAACGGTCAGCGCGCTTCGCGTTGCCCTTCGCACCCTTGAGGCGGAGGATCTCGACGGCCTTCTCGCGGTCGCCTTCTGCTTCCTCGAGCGCCTTCTTCGTGTCGACCATTCCGGTGCCGAGCTGCTCACGCAGCGCCTTGATGTCAGCGATGGTGAAGTTGGCCATGTGTGGTGGCTCCTTGCTTCGTGGTGGGTGTGTACGCGGAATTACTTGGCGTCGGCCTCGGCCGGAGCCTCGGTCGCCTCAGCGGCGGGAGCCTCTTCAGCGGCAGCCTCGGTCGCCTCAGCGGCAGGAGCCTCTTCAGCGGCAGCCTCGGTCGCCTCAGCGGCAGGAGCCTCTTCAGCGGCAGCCTCGGTCGCCTCAGCCTCGGTCGCCTCAGCCGCAGGAGCCTCGGCGGGCGTCTCGAGAAGTTCCTTCTCCCACTCGGCCAGCGGCTCGGCGTCGCCCGACTCGGGGTTGTGCTTCTGCTGCAGGCCTTCGGCTGCGGCGTCGGCGATGATGCGGGTCAGCAGCGAGACGGAGCGGATCGCGTCGTCGTTGCCGGGGATCGGGTACTGGAAGTCGTCCGGGTCGGCGTTCGTGTCGAGGATGCCTATCACGGGGATGCCGAGCTTCTTGGCCTCGTCGATCGCGAGGTGCTCGCGCTTGGCGTCGACGACCCACAGAGCCGAAGGCGTCTTGGTCAGATTGCGGATTCCGCCGAGCGACTTGTGCAGCTTGTCGAGCTCGCGCTTCTTGAGCAGCAGCTCCTTCTTGGTGAAGCCGCTGTTCGCAGGGGTCTCGTAGTCGAGCTCCTCGAGCTCCTTCATGCGTGCAAGACGCTTGGAGATCGTCTGGAAGTTGGTGAGGAGTCCACCGAGCCAGCGCTGGTTCACGAACGGCTGACCGACGCGAGTGGCCTGCTCGGCCAGGATCTCCTGAGCCTGCTTCTTCGTGCCGACGAAGAGGATGGTGCCGCCGTGTGCGACGGTCTCCTTGACGAAGTCGTAGGCGTTGTCGATGTATCCCAGCGACTGCTGAAGGTCGATGATGTGGATGCCGCTGCGCTCCGTGAGGATGAAGCGCTTCACCTTCGGGTTCCACCGGCGAGTCTGGTGTCCGAAGTGCACGCCGCTGTCGAGCAGCTGGCGGATGGTGACCACAGCCATGGTCGTCTCCTGGTTCTGGCGCGTGGAGCGCCGTTGAGGTTGTGTCGCCAATCGGATGATCGGCAAGCCTGGTGCCCGACACACGCCCACCCGCTCTTGCGAGCAGGACCTGAGGGAGTGGATGCCACGACCGTGTCTTTGCAGACGCGGATCGCTCTGGGCACGCGTAGTCACCCCGATATTCGAGGTGCGACCTCCAGTGTACAGGATCCGTCGGCTTCGACCGCTCCTGCACAGGGCGCATCGGGCAGCGGTTCTCCGCGGAAAGCGGGCTTCTCGGTCACGCGCCCGCGCCTGGGGTTCGAGGATGGACGGATGCGAGTCCAGAGCAACCGCAATCCGAGGATCTCCATGGCGCGAAGCCCGATCGTGTTCCTGCTGCTGCTCTGCCTGCTGCCAGGAGCTGCTGTCGCTCCGCCGACGCCGGACCCGGCGTGGATCTGGCCCGTCGACGGCGTGCGCGCCGTCATCACGCCGTTCCGCGCGCCCGCGCACGACTACGGCGCCGGCCATCGCGGTGTCGACATGGCCGCCCCGACGGGAGTCGTCGTACGTGCACCCGCAGCCGGGATAGTGGCCTTCCGCGGCGTCGTGGTGGACCGGCCGCTGATCACGATCGACCATGGCGGCGGAGTCGTGACGACACTCGAGCCCGTGGAATCGACGCTGACGCCGGGCACCGCGGTCGCCGCGGGCGAGGACATCGGCACTGTCGCGCACGGTGGTCACACTCCGGCCGAACAGTTGCACCTCGGCGTGCGCTACAACGACGTCTACATCAATCCGATGCTGAAGTTCGGCGATGTCCCGCGGGCGATCCTTCTCCCATGCTGCGGGCCGCGTGAGGACGCACTCAGTGGCAGCTCGCACACCGGCTCGCCGGACACCTTCACGCGCGGGGATGGGCGAGTCGGTAGGTCGCTGTGAGTCGCTCAGTGGAGACGTGGGTGTAGATCTGGGTCGTTCCCAGGCTCGCGTGCCCGAGGATCTCCTGCACCGCTCTGAGATCCGCACCGCCGTCGAGGAGGTGCGTCGCCGCTGAGTGTCGCAGCGCGTGCGGACCGACGGCGTCCGCACCGATGATCGGACCGAGCGCGTGCGCGACCAGCGTGTACACGGCCCGCGGGCCGAAGCGTCCACCGCGCACGCCGAGGAAGACGGCGGGCGTCGTCCGCTCGGCGCGGGTGGCCAGTACGGTGCGGCCCCGCGTCAGGTATGCCCCGAGAGCATCGCGCGCGGGGATGCCGTATGGCACGACCCGTTCCTTGGATCCCTTGCCGAGCACCCGCACGGTGGCACGATCCAGGTCCAGGTCGTCGACGTCGATTCCGCAGAGCTCCGAGACCCGCATGCCCGAACCATAGAGCAGCTCGAGGATCGCATGATCGCGAAGACGGATCGGGTCACCGTCGGCCGATGATTCTCGGTGCGTGTCGAGCAGCGTTCGCATGCCGTCCTGCGACGCGACGGCAGGCAGCGTGCGTCCGCGCTTCGGCGCGATCAGCCGAAGACTCGGATCCAGGCTGATCAGCTCCTCGTCCTTCGCCCACGCGAAGAAGGAGCGCGCAGCGGCCGCTCGTCTGGCCAGCGTGGAACGCGCATCGCCGCGTTGAGTGGCATGCCATAGCCAGTCGCGCAGCGTCTCGAGGTCGATATCGGCGAGCGACCTCTCCCCGACGGCGTCCGAGAGGTCGTGCAGATCCGACCGATACGCTCGCACAGTCGCCGGCGAGAGCCTGCGCACCTGAGCGAGATGCGCGGTGAACGCATCCGCGGCGGCATCGAGATCCATGTCTCCAGCATGCCCCGCCGTGTTCAGCAGATTGAAGTGCCTCGCCGGACCGGCACGACCCGCAGACCGCGCCATCGATGGGGCGGTGCCCTCACCTCGTGCGCAAGCGCCATCCCGCACCATCGTCGCCAACGCGCCGTTCCAACGACAGCAGCCCCAGCAGCGCACGCACACGCGCTTCTGACAATCCGGCGATCCGGGCGAGCTCTGTCGAAGAACGAGCGGTGCGGGTGCTCATGGCGTCGAGGAGGCGGATCTGATCGGGATCGACCCGCTCCGCACCTCCACCTCCACCTCCACCGATACTCGCATCCATGCCGAGCAGTTCTCGCACGTCCGCCGTGCTCGTTACGCAACGCGCGTCGTACTCGCGGAGCAGGCGATGGCATCCGGCGGACGCCGCGGATGTGACCGGCCCCGGCACGGCACCGAGCGGCCGTCCGAGCGCCGCCGCATGACCAGCAGTGTTCAACGATCCGCTGCGCCATCCGGCTTCCACTACAACGGTCGCCATACCGAGCGCGGCGATGAGCCGATTCCGTGCGAGGAATCTCCATTTGGTCGGAGCTGCGCCGCATGGGAGCTCGCTCACCATGGCTCCCGTCGTCTGGATGCGCTCGAACAGCTGCTGATGCCCGGCTGGGTACGCACGGTCGACTCCTCCGGCGAGGAACGCGACGGTTCCTCCCCCGACACCGAGTGCTGCGCGATGCGCGGCACCATCGATGCCATATGCGCCTCCGGAGACCACGAGAGTGCCGGATGCTGCGAGATCGCCGGCGAACTCGGCAGCGATGGATTCGCCGTAGGCGCTCGCCGCACGCGCCCCGACGATCGAGACGCGTTCGGGCGCGACCAGCCGTCCGGCGTCGCCGCGGACCCACAGCAGTGCAGGAGCGTGGTCTCCCAGATCGTCGAGCGACTCCGGCCATTGCTCGTCACCCGACAGCATCAGTCGCGCTCCCACCTCTTGCGCACCGCGCAGCGATTCCATGACGGCGCGGGGTCGAGCGCGTGGCCTCCAGCGCCGCTGCGCTTCGCCGATAACACGGTCCGACAGCGCGAACCGCGAGTCCTCCACGGCGACACGCAGCGCTTCGACCGCTCCGAGCTGTGCGATGAGCGCCCCCGCCACGCCGTCACCCGGCTCGGCGATCACGCCCCAGCTGATGCGGGCCAGCGTCTGCGCCGGATCATCGTCCGGCCGCGCGATGCGAGCCGCGGTGCACGCCTCAGTGTCTGCGAGCAGAGCCTCCATCATGAGATCAGTCCCTTCTTCAGAAAGAGCGCCCGACCGAGTTCGTCACTTCCAGGTCTCTCCACTCCGGCAAGATCTGCCATGGTCCAGGCCAGACGCAGCACCCGGTCGTATCCGCGCAGCGTGAGCAGCCCACGCTCGAGCGCGCGATCGAGGGGTGCACGCACCTCGAGCGGAAGCCGTAAGGACCCCTGTCGCAGATGCGAGCCTGCGACCTCGGCGTTGAGCGTCCAAGGTGTATCGGCCCATCGCGCCACTGCACGCGCTCTCGCCTTCTGCACCCGATCCCTGGCATCGGCCGTCGTGATCCCGGATCGCTCAGGTGAAGTCGCACGCGATGCAGCGACCCGCGCGACCTGAAGATCAATGTCGATGCGATCCCTCAGCGGTCCTGACAGACGCGCCGAGTACCTGCGGATCGCGATCGGCGGACAGATGCACTCCGCGCCGCGCACACCGTAGTTTCCGCACGGGCACGGATTCGTCGCGAGTGCCAGTTGAAATCGTGCGGGGAACCGTGCACGGAACCCCGCGCGATCGATCTCGATGCTCCCCGATTCCAGCGGTTGGCGCAGCGCGTCCAGTGCGACGCGCGAGAACTCTGCCGCCTCGTCGAGGAACAGGATTCCGCGATGAGCCCGCACGATCGCTCCTGGCCGTGCGGCCCGCGATCCGCCGCCGACGAGTGCCGCCACCGAAGCGCTGTGATGAGGCGCTTCCAGAGGCGGCAGGTCGTCGAGAACGTCGACGGCGGCACCGGAAAGCGATCGAATCGCGGCGACCTCGAGCGCAGCATCCTCGGTCAACGGCGGGAGTATTCCTGGCAGCCGACGCGCCAGCATCGTCTTTCCTGCTCCCGGCGGCCCACTCATCAACAGGTGATGCCCGCCGGCCGCCGCAACGATCAGGGCCTCGACGGCTTCCTCCTGGCCCACGACATCGGCGAGATCGAGCGATTCCGCTTCAGGCCGCGTCGCCGCGGCAGCAGCCACAGGCTCGACATCGGACACCGCGATGTCAGCGCCGTGCCACATCGCCACCTCCGCCAGGGTCGTGGCGGCGCGCACTTGCATCCCCGGTACGAGTCCCGCCTCGGCCGCATTCGCGTGCGGGACGATCACCCGCTCGAATCCCGCGCGTGCGGCTGCGAAGACGGCGGGGAGCACGCCAGGGACCGGGCGCACCCTTCCATCGAGCCCGAGTTCGCCGATGTGCACGGTACGAGCGATCGACGCGGCGTCGAGAACTCCCCCGGTCGCCACCGCCGATATCGCGATGCCGAGGTCGAATCCGCTGCCGTGCTTGGGCAGGCTCGCCGGCGAGAGGTTCACCGTCAGTCGTCTGCGCGTCAGCTCCAACTCGGCATTCGTCACGGCGTTGTGCACGCGCTGCGCGGCCTCGCCGAGTGCCTTGTCCGGCAGGCCGACGATCTTGAACCCCGGCGTCTGATTCGACACATCCGCCTCGATCTCGACGAGATGGCCATCCACGCCTGTGAGCGCCACAGCCCAGGTGCGCGCCGTCTTCATCGCAGATCCACCAGATGCTCGAGGGCGCCCGTTGCCGGGTCCGCGCCGACGATCCCGATGATCTCGAGGCGCAGCATCCGATGCCCCGCGAGATCACGATGCTCTGCAGCCCACGCGTACCCCAGACGCCAGAGGCGTTGCCGCTTGCGCTCGTCGATCGCCTCGAACGGGTGCCCGAAGCCGACGCTGCGTCTGGTCTTGACCTCGACGATGCCGAGCACACCGTCGCGCTCGGCGACGATGTCGATCTCGCCCTGTCCGCAACGCCAGTTGCGGTCGAGAATCCGATACCCGTGGGTCGTCAGGTGCTGTGCGGCGCGGTCTTCACCCGCACGCCCGAGGTCGTCTTTCGCTGCCATGGAGACAGCATGCGCGCGATCGTAGAGCCTGCATCCTCGTGATTCACGCGACCTGGGTACGACGGCCGGAAAAGATGAACAGTGCCGGAAGAGTCACTTGCCGTCGAGCGAGAGCTCCTCAGGCAGCTCGAACTCGCGCCGCTGCAGTTCTTCGACGTTGACGTCCTTGAACGTCAGCACCCGCACCGCCTTGACGAACCGGTCGGCGCGATAGATGTCCCAGACCCACACATCGGTCATCGAGATCTCGAAGTAGAAGTCGTGCTCGGTGTCCCGACGGACGACATTCACCTCATTCGCGAGGTAGAACCGGCGCTCGGTCTC
Source organism: Microbacterium sp. AK031 (assembly GCF_024807145.1). Classification (GTDB taxonomy): domain Bacteria; phylum Actinomycetota; class Actinomycetes; order Actinomycetales; family Microbacteriaceae; genus Microbacterium. Next base: position 1,028,347 of record NZ_JANUCA010000001.1, read on the forward strand.
GACGACGTATTGGAACTGCCCTACGACATCGCGATACTCGCGGAACAGCGCGAGTTCGAGTTCGCGGTCGTAATCGTCGAATGCCTCTTCGTCCATGATGAGTCCATCCTACGAGTTCAGAACAGAGTGGGTGCATCGGCGATCGCCCACGACGCCCGGTGGAACGGCGAGAGCCCCGCCTCACGGATCGCCGCGCGGTGCTCAAGACTCGCGTAGCCCTTGTTGCGGTCCCATTGATACGCCGGGTGCTCGACGTGCAGCTCGGCCATGTACGTGTCCCGTGCGACCTTCGCGATCACGGACGCCGCAGACACCGACGCGCAGTCGCGGTCGCCCTTGATCACTGAGCGCACCTGCAGACTGTCTGGGCGCACTCGCGAGACATAGTCATGATTGCCGTCCAGAATCACGAGCGCCCCATCGAGAGACGCTCCCAGCGCCACGACGGCGTCTATCGCACGGGATGCCGCGAGCCCCAGCGCACGCATGATCCCTCCGTCGTCGATCTCGGCGGCCGTCGCCCAGCCGACACCGGATGCCTGCACCCATGCAGCGGCTCGGGCGGCAACTTCGGGGCGGCGCTTCTCCGTGACGAGCTTGGAGTCGCGCAGTCCCTGTGGCACGCGACGGCGCGAGCCGGCGGCATCCATGACCGAGGCGCCGACGGCGACGGGACCTGCAAGCGCACCGCGACCGACCTCGTCGAGCGAGATGATCAGATCGTACTCGGCGAGCAGCTTGCGCTCGAGGGTGAGCGTGGGCGCGACGACAGTCATCTCTGTGGGTCCGGTACGCCGTTGAAGATGTCGTGGTGGCCGTCGACCGTTCCGATCCGGTCCAACGGCCAGGTGGTCAGGAACGTCTTGCCCACCACGTTGTCCAGCGGCACGAAGCCGCCGCTCGGAAGGTCTTGATGCGCGCGTGCATCCTGTGATCGGTCGCGGTTGTCGCCCATGAGCCAGAGCGAGTCCGCCGGAACGGTCACGTCGAAGGGCTCGTTCGAGGCGGCGGTGTCGCCATCCGGAAGGTTCAGGTACGACAGCTCGTCGATGGGAGCACCGTTGATCTCGATCTGTCCGAGCGAGTTGCAGCAGACGACGTGATCACCTGGCAGGCCGATCAGGCGCTTGACCAGATGATCTTCGCTGTCCGACGCGGAAAGGCCGATCAGGGTGAGCAACGAGTCGACGGCCTCTACGAGCGGCGGCCCTGGCGGCTCCTTGACATGCACGGGCAGCCAGCCACCGGGATCCTGGAAGACGACGACGTCGCCTCGCGCGTACCCGGTCCAGTTCGGCGTCAGCTCATCGACCAGGATGCGGTCGTTGACGAGGAGAGTGCGCTCCATCGACGCGGATGGGATGTAGAACGAGCGCACCACGAAGGTCTTCACGAGGAAGGAGACCAGGGCCGCGATCACGATGATCACCAGCACGTCTCGGAGGAAGATCAGGAATCCGCGGCGCCTCCTGGGGCGCACGTCGGCGGCGGATTCGGTCGTCATCGCATTCCTTCAGGGGTTCTTCGTACCGCGCTATGCCGGCATCATCTAGGTTCGCACACTCCGGGACGAACAAAGACACCCCGGGACGCTGTGTCCCGGGGTGTCAACAGTTGAAGCAGCGATCAGCTGCGCTTCTCCTTGATCTTGGCCTTCTTGCCACGCAGCTCGCGCAGGTAGTAGAGCTTCGCGCGACGCACGTCACCGCGGGTGACGACCTCGATGTGGTCGATCACCGGGCTGTGCACCGGGAAGGTGCGCTCGACGCCCACCTGGAAGCTGATCTTGCGGACCGTGAAGGTCTCGCGCACGCCATCGCCCTGACGGCCGATGACGATGCCCTGGAAGACCTGGACACGGGAGCGGGTGCCCTCGGTGATGTTCACGTGCACCTTGACGGTGTCACCGGGATTGAAGACAGGAATGTCGGAACGGAGCGAAGCCGCGTCGACGGCGTCCAGGATCTGCATGATCGTCTCTCTCTGCACTCGCCACAGGTCGGATGCATGGGATGGAAGGATTACGTGAATGTGTGCTTGACGGCGCGTGATGCGACCGCGGGCTCCCCTGAGGCAGAGCCGGTAACGGCACAAAGATCTATTCTGCCATGGATCCGGCACTGCACCAAAACACGGATCAGCGCTCGGAGGCCGGGTTCTCCTGGATCACGAAGACTTCGCTGTCGACACGCGTCCGGCTCGGACGCTGTGCTTCGGCCTCCGGCGGCGGTGCCTGGGATGCCGGCATCGTGATACGGATGCCGCCACCCGCGCCGCGCGCCTCATTCCACAGCTGTCGCAGCATGAGCCAGAACAGAGCGAGCGCGACGGCGATCGCCCCGGTCAGAAGGAGCGGGAACCATGCCTGCGGGTAGCAGCCCACGGCGATCGTCAGCGTATGCCAGACGCCGAATCCCAGCACATCCCACCACGACACCATGCGTGTCTCGCGCACCGCCGCACGCGCGCGCACCAGCAGAGTGAGCGCGAGTTGACCGATGAAAACCGAAGGGATCGCGATGAAGAGCACCCAGAGGAACGCCCAGCCGCCGGCGTTGAAGATGCCCCAACCGATCAGCAACCACAGCGGCAGCACAACGGCGGCCGGCATGAGCCATCGGTAGAACGCGCGTCGCAACCACATGTTCAGATCGTACGACGCCCTCCTGCGCGTACGGCGGGTGTTCGCTGTGAGCATGGACCGCGTGCATCGGAGGGACAGGGCGCATCGGAGAGAATGGAACAGACGAGAGGAACACCATGATCGAATTGCGCACCCCTGCCGAGATCGACGAGATGAGAGCGGCCGGACGATTCGTCGCCGAGACACTGGCGACGCTGCGCGACGAGACCAAAGTCGGAACGAATCTGCTGTCGATCGATCGGCGGGCGCACGAGATGATCCGCGCGCAGGGCGCCGAATCCTGCTACATCGACTACCACCCCTCGTTCGGCGCCAGCCCGTTCGGCAAGGTCATCTGCACCTCGATCAACGACGCCGTGCTGCACGGTCTCCCCCATGACTACACGCTGCGCGATGGCGACCTGGTGACGTTGGACTTCGCGGTCTCCGTGGACGGCTGGGTCGCGGACTCCGCCGTGTCGTTCGTCGTCGGCACGCCCCGCGACGAAGACCTTCGTCTCATCGACACCACCGAGCGAGCACTGGATGCTGCGATCGACGCCGCCACGGTCGGCAACCGCATCGGCGACATCTCCGCGGCGATCGCCGCGATCTCGCACGGCGAGGGCTACTCCATCAACACCGACTTCGGGGGACACGGCGTCGGGCGGATCATGCACGGCGACCCGCACATCCCGAACGACGGACGCGCTGGGCGCGGCTTCCCGCTGCGCGCCGGCCTCGTCTTCGCCATCGAGCCGTGGCTGCTCGCCACCACCGACGAGCTCGTCACCGACCCGGATGGCTGGACGCTGCGCAGCGTCGACGGATCGCGCGGAGCCCACTCCGAGCACACGATCGCGGTCACCGAGGACGGGCCGATCATCCTCACCGACCGCTCCTTCCTCGGGGTGAACTGACCTCTCAGCCCTCGCCCCCTCCCCCCGTGCGCGAAATGGGACTCACCGCGTGAGACAGGATGTGCCAGGGCCTGTTTCGACCGACACGACCTGTTTCACGGGTCAGGACGCGGTGTACACGAAGACGTCGGTCAACATCGGGAGCTCGAACTGCGACTGACCGGCAGTCTGCGGATCAGCATCCAGAATCGCTTCCAGCTCGGCGACCATCTGCGCACGGGTCTCCTCATCGGCGACGAGGAAGCTGCTCACCGTGAGCCACCGGGCGATGTACGCGCTGCGGGCGATGTTCTCCGACCACGCGATCTCCGCGTGGTGATCGAAGGCGAATCCCGGCAGTTCTTCCGCGGCGGACTCGGTCGTCGCGTCTTCCTCCGCCACCGCGGGGTGCGCGACACGATGGCAGGCACGATCCCATGTGCAGGTCGGGTCGGAATGATTCCAGAGCAGGCCCAGCGTGCCGCCCGGCACGAGCACGCGAGCCATCTCCGCGCACGCCGGATCCCGATCGAACCAATGGAATGCCTGCGCGACGGTGACGGCATCCAGAGTCGCGTCAGGCAATGCGATGCTCTCAGCTCCGCCGACGATGGCCTCAACGTTGGGCAGCTTCGCCCGCAATACATCGAGCATGGCGGCAGACGGCTCCACCGCCACGACGCGATCGGCCCGCTCGATCAGCAGTTCGGTGAACTTCCCCGTACCTGCCCCGAGGTCGAGAACGCTGTCGACCAGCTCCGGGATGATCTCCGCCGCAGCGGCTGCCGGGAATCCCGGCCGGTACCGGTCGTACTCCTCGCCGATGCTCTCGAACGACTTCGCCAACTGCTGCTTCTGCACGCTTCGACGCTAACAGCACGCGCAGCGCGCTACGCGAGCTCGATCAGGTCCTGATACTCCTGGCTCCAGATGTCTTCGACACCGTCGGGCAGGATCAGCACGCGCTCGGGGTTCAGGGACTGCACGGCCCCTGGATCGTGCGAGACGAGCACCACAGCGCCCTCGTAGTGCGCGAGCGCGTCGAGGATCTCCTCGCGAGACGCGGGGTCGAGGTTGTTGGTGGGCTCATCGAGCAGCAGCAGGTTCGCGGATGACACGACCAGGGTCGCCAGCGACAGTCGCGTCTTCTCTCCGCCGGAGAGGACCCCGGCCGGTTTCAGCACGTCGTCTCCGGTGAACAGGAACGAGCCGAGCACTCGGCGGGCTTCCATCTCGGTGATGTGCGGCGCGGCCGAGACCATGTTCTGCAGTACGGATCGATCCACGTCCAGGTTCTCGTGCTCCTGCGCGTAGTAGCCGATCTTCACGCCGAAGCCCGGCTCGAGCTGTCCGGTATCGGGCTCGTCGACGCCGGCGAGCATGCGCAGCAGCGTGGTCTTGCCTGCACCGTTGAGGCCGAGCACGACGACCTTGGATCCGCGATCGATCGCGAGGTCGACGTCGGTGAAGATCTCCAGTGAACCGTACGACTTCGACAGCCCGGACGCCATCATCGGCGTCTTGCCGCACGGGGCGGGCTTGGGGAACCGCAGCTTGGCGACCCGATCCACCTCGCGCACGTCGTCCAGGCCGGCCAGCATCTTCTCGGCGCGTGCCACCATCTGATGCGCAGCGGCGGCCTTGGATGCCTTCGCACCGAAGCGTGCCGCCTGCTGCTGCAGGGTCGTCGCCTTCTTCTCGACGTTCGCGCGCTCCTTCTTGCGGCGCTCCTCATCGGCCACCCGCTGACGCAGGTAGTTCTTCCAGTTCATGTTGTAGATGTCGATGCTCTGACGATTCGCATCGAGGTAGAACACCCGGTTCACGGTCTCCCCGACGATGTCGACATCGTGGCTGATCACGATCAGCCCGCCCTTGTAGCTCTTCAGGAACTCGCGCAGCCACACGACGCTGTCGGCGTCGAGGTGGTTCGTCGGCTCGTCGAGGATCATCGTGTCGGCATCGGAGAACAGGATGCGCGCGAGTTCGATGCGGCGGCGCTGCCCACCGGACAGTGACTTCAGTGGCTGATCGAGGATTCGGTCGGGCAGAGACAGGTTGTTGGCGATGGATGCCGCTTCCGCCTCCGCCGCGTAGCCGCCGAGTCCTTCGAACTGCTCGGTGAGGTTGCCGAAGCGACGCATCGCCTTCTCGGCGACCGCCGAGTCGGCGGATGCCATCTCCTCAGCGGCCTTGGTCATGCCCAGCTGGATCGTTCCGAGGCCTCGTGCATCCAGGATGCGCGTGCGGGCGAGCATCTCGGGGTCGCCGGAACGGGGATCCTGAGGGAGGTAGCCCAACTCTCCGGACTTCGTCACCTTGCCGTCGGAGGGCAGCAGGTCGCCTGCGAGCACCTTCGTCAGAGTGGTCTTGCCGGCGCCGTTGCGTCCGACCAGTCCGATCTTGTCGCCGTCGGAGACGCGGAACGACACGCCATCCATGAGGAGGCGGGCGCCAACGCGAATCTCGAGGTCGTGCACGGCAAGCACAGCAATGGTCCGTTTCGTCAGGGAGGGGTGGAGTGGCCAGCGAATGGTGGAGACACCGGGCCAGCCTCTCAGTATAGGTCGACCTGTCTGTCAGGACGCCCACACGACCAAGTTCAAGACACCTCTGCGGTATGACGTGTTCGATACCAGAGGGTGATGTGGGCGCGCCCTGCCGATACGTACGTTCTACGGGTGGACATCATCAACGACCTCATCCTCCAAGCGGCCGCCTCGCCATGGCTCTACCTCGTGATGTTCGCGACAGCGGTGATCGACGGCTTCTTCCCACCGATCCCGAGCGAGACCGTGCTCGTCGCTGCGGCCGCCGTCGCGGCATCCACCGGCGAGACGAACGTCCCGCTGCTGATCGCCGTCGCTGCCCTCGGCGCCATGATCGGCGACTACATCGCCTACGCGATCGGCCGCTCCGTCGGCACGACTCGATTCGCGTGGATGCGCCGCCCCAAGGTGGCTGCGGTGTTCGATCGCGCCCAACGCACTCTTTCACGCAGCGGCGCGCCGCTCATCCTGGGCGCTCGGTACATCCCGGTCGGACGCGTCGCGCTGAACATGTCCGCCGGCGCGCTCGGTTACCCGTGGCGGCGCTTCCTGCCGCTCAGCATGCTGGGCGGTGTGACGTGGGCGGCGTACAGCGCGGGCATCGGCCTGCTCGCGGGTCATTGGCTTGAGGACCAGCCTCTGCTCAGCGCCGTGTTCGGAGTTGCGTTCGCCCTGATCCTGGGCTTCGTGATCGATCGGGTCGCAGCTGCCGTCCGCCGGCGCCGAGCCGCTGCGACCGAGGTCACCGGGGCGTCCGTCGAGAGCGAGGTGCGCGCCGGTGAGCGCGCTGGGGTGACAGGATGACTCCCATGAAGGCCGCCCGACTCGACAAGCGCGAGCAGAAACGCGAGAGACGCGAGCACAAGCGCGAGCAGCGCGCGCAGAAGAAGATCGCCAAGGCTGCGCGTCGCCCTGCGCTTCTCCGTGATCGTCGCGCGACCATGATCGTGATCCTGTCGGCGATCGCGCTGGTGCTCTACTCGGTCATGGTGCCCGTGCACGCCACCGTGTATGCGAGCTCCGTACCGATCATGATGATGCTCGCCGCGGTCGCGGTCACCGCTGCCCTCGTCGGCATCCGGTATCCGAACGTGGCGATCATCATGTTCACGCTCGCCGCTGTGCTGATCCCCCTCACCATCAGCAGAGACGCTGCGTTGCACGCACCATGGCCGTGGTCGGTGCCGATGCTCATCGCCTTCGCCACCACCGTGGCGGCTCTCACCTTCCAGCACGGGTGGCGCCCCGGACTGATCATGTTCGCTTCGGGCACGGCGTCCGGACTCGTCGCGTCGATCATGCTCCCCACCGTGCCCAGTGCGAACACGCTCATCGTCACCACGTCGGTTGTCGGCGGGATCTACCTGATCGCGGTGCTGCTGACGGGACGCCTGCGTCTGGGCGACGAACTCACGCGCCAACGTGAGCACACCGCCGAGGAACAGGCCAGGCGCGAGCTGGTCGAGGAACGCACGCGGATCGCCCGCGAGCTGCACGACGTGGTCGCGCACAGCATGTCCGTGATCCAGGTGCAGGCCTCGACCGCCCGGTATCGGCTGCCCGATCTTCCTGCGGACGCGGCGTCGGAGTTCGATGATCTGGCCGCCACCGCACGCTCATCGCTCACCGAGATGCGTCGCCTGCTGGGCGTGCTGCGCACAGAGGATCAGTCGGCCGAGCTCGTCCCTCAACAGGGCATCGAGGACATTCCGGCCCTCGTCGACAGCATCCGGCGCGCCGGCGTCGACGTCGGACTGGAACTCGTCATCGCCGACCTGTCCGCGGCTCCGGCCGGCGTGCAGATCGCGGCATTCCGCATCGTCCAGGAAGCGCTGAGCAACGCAGTGCGACACGCGCCAGGATCGCGCATCTCGGTGAGCGTCCGCACCGATGACACAGCAGTTCGTCTTCGCGTGCACAATACGGCGGCGACCGGTGAGGTCGCTGCTTCGTCAGGTGCCGGGCAGTGCAGCGGGCACGGCCTTCGCGGCATGCGAGAACGCGTCGCGCTCGTGGACGGTACTCTTGAGGCCGGTCCGGATGCGGACACCGGCTGGACGGTCGCCGCAGCCCTTCCCTGGATCTCGAAGCGGGAGAGCGCGTGAGCATCGAAGTCCTCATCGCCGATGATCAGGCGATGGTGCGCGCCGGCTTCGCCGCGCTCCTCGACGCCCATGACGGCATCACGGTCACCGGACAGGCAGCAGATGGCGCAGAAGTGGTCACGCTCGCCGCGAGGCTCGATCCCGACGTCATCCTGATGGATGTGCGGATGCCCGAGCTCGACGGCATCGAGGCGACCAGGCGCATCCTCGGACCCGGGTACCCCGCTGCCAAGGTACCCCGCATCCTCATGCTCACCACCTTCGACATCGACGACTACGTGTACGACGCTCTGCAGGCCGGCGCCAGTGGCTTTCTCCTGAAGGACGCCCTACCGGAAGAGCTCGTGCACGCCGTGCGTGTGATCGCCGCTGGCGACGCGCTGCTGTCGCCGAGCGTGACACGGCGGATGATCGCACAGTTCGCGGCGCAGAAGCCGCGCACCTCGGCATCCGGCAATCTGCTCGCAGAGCTCACCGACCGCGAACGAGAAGTGCTCGTCCTCATCGGACAGGGCCGCTCGAACAGTGAGATCGCCGCGACCCTGTTCATCGCCGAGCAGACCGTGAAGACGCACGTCGGCAAGGTGCTCGCGAAGATCGGAGCGCGAGACCGGGTGCAAGCAGTGATCTTCGCCTACGACACCGGACTCGCCGAACCCGCCTGAGAACTCCCTACCGCGGTAGGGGTCACGACGACCCCGTGGGTTGATGTGGCCCCGGTCTCCGGATGAATAACCTCCTCGAACGCCCACCGAGGAGGATTCCATGTCCATCGCAGAACTGCGATCCAGTACCACTACCGGTACGGCGCGAGACACCGGCATCGACTTCGTGCGAGCGCTGTGCGTGCTCGGCGTCGTGGTGCTGCATTCGCTGATGGTGGGCGTCACCGTCACTGAGGCCGGACCGCTGTTCGCGAACGCGAGCGACGGAGCCGCGTGGATAACCCCTCTGAGCTGGGTGCTGCAGGTCATGCCGCTGTTCTTCGTCATCGGCGGATTCGCGGGATACACGTCGCTCCGGCGCGCACAGCAGCGCGGCGGCACGGCGAAGGAGTTCGTCGCGGCCCGCATCCACCGGCTCGTGCTGCCGGCCGTGTTCACGATCGGCGTCGTCGGCGTCGTCCTGACCGTGCTGCTCGACAACGGCGTTCCGTCCGACCTCGTGGCGATCGCCGGGTACCGCTACGGGCAGCCACTCTGGTTCCTGGGTGTGTTCCTGCTCTGCCAGGTCCTGCTTCCGCTGTTCGCGGCCGCCCACCGTCGCGCGCCATGGATCACGATCGCCCTGCTGATCGCCACGGCCGTGGCCGTGGACGCCGCACGGAACGCGACAGGCATCGACGGCCTCGGATTCATGAACCTCGCCTTCGTGTGGCTCGCACTGCAGCAGCTCGGCTTCTTCTTCGCCGACGGACGAATCGACTCTCTCTCCCGCCGCACGCGGATCGTGATCGGCGCCTCAGCCGTGGCGGTCCTGACGTCCACTTTCATCACGGGCGTGTACTCCCCCGACCTGATCGCGAACATCAATCCGCCCACGGCGTCGTTGCTGCTCGTGGGAGTCGCGCACACCATGCTGCTGTCGCTCATGCGTGACCGTGTGGCCAGATGGAGCAGACTCCCGCTCCCCAGCCGGTTCCTCACCTTCGTCACACCTCGGGCGATGACGATCTATCTCTGGCACATGCCGGTGCTGCTCGCCATGGCCGGGGCCTCTGCCGTGTTCGCGATGACTACGGGCATCGAGCTGCCCGAGCCCAGCAGCATCGGCTGGTGGATGACGAGGCCGCTCTGGCTCGTGACCGTCGTGGCCTTGACCGCGGGGATCGCCCTTTTGCTCGCCGGAATCGAGGCGCGACGGATTCCGACTCCGACACGTTCTGCAGGTCGACTGTTCGCAGCGAGCGCGATCGGAACTGTCGCCATCGTCGGGCTGCTCGTCATCGGCACGACGCCGCTCACCGCCATGATCGCGGTGGTGCTGCTCACCGCCTCACTGCGACTGGCACGGCCGCGTCACGCCGACTCGGCTGCGTGGCCGAGTCGTAGTCCCGGAAGCGCAGCCACGAGCGCCAGGGCGATGCAGAAGGCGTAGACAGCCGGGGAACGCGCTGGCGCCGCCGCCCAAGGTCGCCACGCCGAGTCCGGCCAGCGCGACGGCGACGGCGGAGCCGGTGGCGTCCGAGATCGAGAGCGCCGAGGAGTTGAACCCCTGGTTCCCCGGCTCCGAGTACGCCAGCATCAGCACATTGAGTCGCGGGTAGATGAGCCCCATGCCCCCCCCCCCCCCCGCCGGCGAGTGCCCACGCCACGATGATGACGACCGGCGACGCACCCGAGAGTGCTGTGACGAGCACCGCCACGAGTGCCACGATCATCAGAGTGATGCTGATCACCGCGATCCGCCGATTTCCGAGGGCTTCTCCGTACCGCCCTTGAAGAGCGGATCCGCCCGCCCATGCGAAGGCCGCCAGCATCAGAGCGATACCCGCCCAGGTCGGTGAGAATGCGTACTGGGCGATCAGCATGTACGGGATGTATGCCTCGGCGGCGAAGAACGATCCGGCCACGAGCCCGCGCACGAGTACGACGCTCGGCAGTCCGCGTGCGGAGCGCAGCGTTCCGGTGGGAAGCAGTCGTCGCACCGCGAATGCGATGACCAGCAACGCTCCTGCCGCCGCAGGCCACCCCATGCCCGGCGGCAGATCCGCAGCGACACCCACACTCACCCATCATGAACGCGAACCCGGAGATGACCAGCCCGACGACGAACAGCGACACGGCCGCATACAGCGCGCCCCGCGGACCGCGGGCATCCGACCATGCGCCGCAGGCCACCATGCCGATGACGCTGGTGGCGAGCGTCCCCGCGAAGGCGACGGCGAAGAGCGCCTGTCCGTCGAGCGCTTCGCTGACGACAGGCATGACGGTCGTCACGGCGAGTGCCTCGATCGCGCCGAGGAAAATCAGGGCTGTCGCGCCCGCCGTGACCCAGATGCGCTCCCGGTCCCAGATCGACGCGGGACGGGGTCCGTCATGCGTCGCGAAGCGTGGAGACGCGCATGACGGCGTCTGTGAGGATCTCGGGGCTGGTACCGAAGTTGAGGCGCACGTGGCCTGCCCCCTCTGCGCCGAACGCGAGTCCGTAGTGCAGTGCGACCTTGGCCTCACGGAGAATCCGTCTGGCGGGGTTCTCGCCCCATCCGAGGTCGGTCAGATCGATCCACGCGAGGTATCCGGCATCCGGCGTCCTGTAGCGCGCGCCGGGAAGGTGCTCGGCGAGGAGGTCGGCGAGAAGACGCCGGTTCTCGTCAAGAGTCGCGAGCAGGCCGTCGAGCCACTCATCGCTCTCTTCGCTGAATGCGGCGACGGCTGCGAGAAGCCCGAACTGACCGGTACGCCACTCGACCTCGATCGGCAGAGAGCGCACCACCCGCGTCGGACCATCGGATGCCGTGACCATCAGCGCGCACTTGAGCCCGGCGAGGTTGAACGCCTTGCTGGCGCTGACGACGGCATAGCCGACCTCGCGGGCGGCATCCGAGACTGCGAGGAATGGCAGGAAACCGGCTCCGCGCTGGGCGAGAGGCGCGTGGATCTCGTCGGAGACCACGGCCGCACCGTGAGCGGCGGCAAGCTCCGCGAGGGCCACGAGCGAGGTTGCGGAGTGCACCGTTCCAGTCGGATTGTGCGGGCTGCAGAGCAGCACCGCACGCGCGCCGCCCTCAAGCGCGATCCGGATGCCGTCCAGGTCGATCTCCCAGCCGCTTCCCGTGTCGCGCAGCGGGACTCTCTCGACGACGGCACCGGCCTCTTCGACCAGGTCGTAGAACGGCGGGTAGACGGGTGGCATGACGATGACGCCGTCGCCAGGTGAGGTCACGCGGCGAAGGATCTCGACGATGCCCATGCTGACATCCGCTGTCGGGCGCATGCGCGCGGGATCAGGAGCCCAGCCGTAGCGGCGTTGTGCGAACGCCGTGAAGGCACCGGCCAGCGGCGTTCGCGAAGCGATGTAACCGGTGTCGCCGATTGCCACTGCACGCTCGAGCGCCCGCGTGATCGTCGGCGCGAGTGGAAAATCGGTCTCGGCGACGAATAACGGCAGTACGTCAGCGGGATACTCCCGCCACTTCTCGCTGGTGCGCTCGCGGAGTTGCTCCAGTGGAAGGGCACGGACCGTTGTGCTCACGGTGGAGCTAGATAGCGAAACCGAGCGCGCGCATCATGTCGCGCCCGTCGTCCGTGATCTTCTCCGGACCCCACGGCGGCATCCACACCCAGTTGATGCGGAAACGGTCCACCACGGCATCCAGTGCCTGCGCCGTCTGCTCCTCGAGCACATCGGTGAGCGGGCAACCAGCACTCGTGAGCGTCATGTGGATCACGAGGGCGTCGTTCTCGTCATCCCAGGCGAGATCGTAGATGAGTCCGAGGTCGACGACGTTGATCCCGAGCTCCGGGTCCATGACATCTTTGAGAGCCTCGGTGACCTCGTCGAACTTCTCTGGGGCAAGAGTCGCGGTCATGCGATCAGCCTACGCCTCTATCGGTGCTGCGGGGTCGAGGAATCGGTCATACCCCTCGTCCTCGAGCCGGTCTGCGAGCTCCGGTCCGCCCTCTTCGAGGATCTTGCCCGCGACGATGACGTGCACGAAGTCGGGACGGATATAGCGGAGGATGCGCGTGTAGTGCGTGATCAGCAGCACGCCGAGACCAGTGGATTCCTTGGCACGGTTGACGCCTTCGGAGACGATCTTCAGCGCATCGACGTCGAGGCCGGAATCGGTCTCGTCGAGGATCGCGAACTTCGGCTTGAGCACCTCGAGCTGCAGGATCTCGTGGCGCTTCTTCTCACCACCGGAGAACCCCTCGTTGACGTTGCGCTGCGCGAACTTCGAATCCATTCGCAGGTTCGTCATCGCGCCCTTCACATCCTTGGTCCAAGACCGGATCGGCGGTGCCTCGCCGTCGAGCGCGGTCTTGGCGGTGCGCAGGAAGTTCGTCACAGTGACGCCGGGGATCTCCACCGGGTACTGCATCGCGAGGAACAGGCCGGCACGCGCGCGCTCGTCGACGGTCATCGCGAGGACGTCTGCCCCGTCGAATGTGATCGACCCGCTGGTGACGGTGTACTTGGGGTGACCGGCGATCGTGTAGGCCAGGGTCGACTTGCCTGAGCCGTTGGGGCCCATGATGGCGTGCGTCTCACCGGCGTTCATGGTCAGGGTGATGCCATTGAGGATCGGGGTCGTCCCGGCCTCGGTGTCGACCGTGACGTGCAGGTCGCGGATCTCGAGAACAGACATTCAGACTTCCTTAGTTACAGTCGGATCGATGAGCACGTCGTCGCCGTCGATGTCGACGACGTAAACCGGCACGGGCTCATACGCGGGGAGATTCTGGGGGATGCCGGTGCGCAGCGAGAACGCGGAGCCATGAGCCCAGCATTCCAGGGTGTCGCCCTCGACGAAACCTTCGGACAGCGAGATCTCGCCGTGGGTGCAGGTGTCGCCGATGGCGTGCACCTCACCCGCTGAGTCGAGCACGACGGCCATCGGGACACCGTCGAGCTCCACCCTCAGCGGGGTGTCCTGCTCGAGTTCGCTCAGTCCGCAGGCGCGATGTGCGCTCATGAGCTCACCGCCGCGAGTTCGATCTCGATCGCGCTGAGGAGCTCCTCCTCGAGGGTCGGGATGCCGAGCCGCTGCACGATGTCGGTGAGGAAGCCCAGCACGACGAGTCGGCGCGCCTCTTCTTCGGTGATTCCTCGTGCCTGCAGGTAGAACAGTTGCTCGTCGTCGAAACGACCCGTCGCACTGGCGTGTCCTGCGCCGAGGATGTCGCCGGTCTCGATCTCCAGGTTCGGGATAGAGTCCGCGCGCGCGCCCTCGGTGAGCACCAGGTTGCGGTTCGCCTCGTACGAGTCAGTTCCCGTGGCGTTCGCGCCGATCAGCACGTCGCCGATCCACACGCTGTGCGCGCTTTCGCCCTGCAACGCACCCTTATAGAGCACGTCGCCCTTGGTGTGCGCGCCCTTGTGATGCAGGTAGACCTGGCTCTCCAGGTGCTGTCCGGCATCGGCATACGAGAGTCCGTACAGGTAGCCCTCCGAGCCGCTGCCCGCGAGCTCGACGTTCGGGTTCACCCGGACGAGTCCGCCACCGAAGCTGATGACGAAGTGCTTGAGAACCGCGTCGTTGTCAACGCGAGCCTGATGCGATGCAGCGTGCACCGCGTCGTCGTCCCAGCGCTGCACCGACACGACCGTCAGTCGCGATCCGGCACGAGCGATGATCTCGACGTTCTGGGCATACTGCGCAGAACCGCGGTGGCGGAGGATCACCGTGGCGGAACTGTGCTCGAGCGCCTCGATCACGATGTGGGCGTCTGCTCGCTTGTCTGCGCCCTGACCGGTGATCGTGACGAGGATCGGCTCTGCGATCTCCTCCTCGCGCGGGATGCGCACGTGAAGGCCCTCGGTCGAGCCCTGCCAGGCCACAGCGGAGATGACATCTTCGGGCTGGAAGTGCTCGCCGCGCGGCGCCGAGCCGGCAGCGAGCGAGTCGGCGATGTACTGCTCACCGGTCGTGATCTCGTAAGTCACGCCGTCGTTCTCGGCGGTGACCGCGAACAAGCCGGCGAGCCGGTCGACGGGCGTGTGCTTCCAGTTCACCTCGCGGCCAGTCGGCTTACCGAAGTCACCGGGCTCGAAGGAGCGCGGGCGTGCGGACCGAGTCTGCACCGGAACGTATCCGGCGGCCGCCACCTGGGCGGCGGGGTCGATGTGCGCGCCGGTCTGGGGCGCGTTGGTGTGCTGCGCCTCGCTGGGCGCTGTCGTCGAGGCCGCCATTTAGCCGACCGATCCTTCCATGCCCATTTCGATGAGCTTGTTCAGTTCCATGGCGTACTCCATCGGCAGTTCGCGTGCGATCGGCTCGATGAAGCCGCGCACGATCATCGCCATCGCCTCGTCCTCTGGCATGCCGCGGGACTGCAGGTAGAAGAGCTGCTCCTCGCTGACCTTCGAGACCGTGGCCTCGTGCCCCAGCTGGACGTCATCCACCCGGATGTCGATCGCGGGATACGTGTCTGAGCGCGATCTAGTGTCGACCAGCAGCGCATCGCAGCGCACGGTGTTCGCGGAGTGGTGCGCATTGGCATCGACTCGGACCTCGCCGCGATATCCGGCGCGACCGCCGCCACGGGCAATCGACTTGGAGACGATCGAGGACTGCGTGTACGGCGCCATGTGGATCATCTTCGCGCCGGCGTCCTGGTGCTGGCCGGGGCCGGCGAAGGCGACGGAGAGGGTCTCGCCCTTGGCGTGCTCGCCCATCAGGTAGATCGACGGGTACTTCATCGTGACTTTGGAGCCGATGTTGCCGTCGACCCACTCCATGGTGGCGCCCTCGTGGGCGACCGCGCGCTTGGTGACAAGGTTGTACACGTTGTTCGACCAGTTCTGGATCGTCGTGTACCGTACGCGGGCGTTCTTCTTCACGATGATCTCGACGACGGCCGAGTGCAGCGAGTCCGACTTGTAGATCGGAGCCGTGCAGCCCTCGATGTAGTGGATGTAGCTGTCCTCGTCGGCGATGATCAGGGTCCGCTCGAACTGGCCCATGTTCTCGGTGTTGATGCGGAAGTACGCCTGCAACGGGATCTCGACATGCACGCCCTTGGGTACGTAGACGAAGGATCCGCCGGACCAGACAGCCGTGTTGAGGGCGGCGAACTTGTTGTCGCCGGCGGGGATGACCGTTCCGAAGTACTCCTCGAAGAACTCCGGGTGCTCGCGAAGTGCCGTGTCGGTGTCCATGAAGATGACGCCCTGTGCTTCCAGGTCCTCGCGGATCTGGTGGTACACCACCTCGGACTCGTACTGCGCGGCTACGCCGGCGACCAGGCGCTGACGCTCGGCCTCAGGGATGCCGAGGCGCTCGTAGGTCTCACGGATCTCGACGGGAAGGTCTTCCCAGGACTGCGCCTGCTTCTCGGTGGAGCGCACGAAGTACTTGATGTTGTCGAAGTCGATGTCGCTGAGGTCTGCACCCCAGGTCGGCATCGGCTTGCGCCCGAACAGCGACAGACCCTTCATGCGGGTCTTCAGCATCCATTCGGGTTCGTTCTTGAGGGCGGAGATGCCGCGCACAACGTCCTCGGAGAGGCCACGTTTCGCGATCGCGCCGGCTGCATCTTCATCGTGCCAGCCGAACTCGTACACCCCCAGACCATCCAGTTCCGGGCGGTCGATCAGCACATCCGACATCACACTCTCCTTGTCAGGCCTCAACGGTGTCATCCGCCCCGACACCTCATGGCCCGTTCGAGTCGACGGGTGTGGGTGCCGCTGGTGGGCCTCATCACGGACGCATTCTTCGCGCCTAAACTGTTGGTGATGCACCTCGCGCATTCCGCGGGCATCGCAACAATCCGATTCTACAGGTTCCCCCTGACAAACGGGCCGCGCCCGTACGCCCGGGCGCGAGCCGGAGGACACATGCCCGAGACCGCAGCGCCCGTCGTCACTTCGCCCTACGAAGCTCACGAGGGCCGTCGCCCCTCCGCGTTCGGTCGTCCGCTGCGAGTGCTGGCGTGGCTTTCGTTCGTCGCCGAAGCGGTGATCATCGCCACGGGCGGTGCTGTACGCCTGACCGGATCCGGCCTCGGGTGCTCGGAGTGGCCGATGTGCACCCCCGAATCGCTGGTTCCCACACCGGAGCAGGGCATCCATGGCGTCATCGAGTTCGGCAACCGGACGATGACCGGCGTGGTCGGCATCATCGCGATCGCCGTGCTGCTGCTCACGCTCAACGCAGTCGGCGGGCGCCGACCGCTCAAAGCCGCGCTGTGGTTCGCACTCGGCGGCATTGGCGCAGGGGTCGTCTGCTACGTCATCGCCACCATCGCCGGAGTACCTGCGTTTCCGTTCTTCTCACTCGGGCTGCTGCTGGCCACCGTGGCCGGTGCTGTGCACTCGTTGCGGATCACCACCCATCGACGTGACCTGACGCTGCTCGCGTGGATCGTGCTGGTCGGGGTGGTCGCTCAGGCGTTCGTCGGCGGCATCACGGTGCTCACCGGATTGAATCCGTACATCGTGGGCTTCCACTACGCATCCTCCCTCCTGCTCGTGTGCGTCACGGCGGCGTATCTCGTCCGGATGCACGAGTCCGGCGCTCCGCGCGAGCGCGTGGTTCCCCGATGGTTCGCGATGCTGTCGCACATCACGGGACTCGCGCTCGGCGTGACGATCTTCTTCGGTGTGCTGACCACGGGTTCGGGACCGCACTCCGGGGATGCGAACGTGGTCCGCGACGGCTTCGACGCCACGATCCTCGCGCACGTGCACGCGTGGCCCGGCTATGTGCTCGCCGCCCTGGTCGCCGCGCTGACCATCATCGCGTGGATGCAGCGGATCGCACCGCGGCGGTGGCTGCTCGTGCTCGTGATCGCGATCCTCGTGCAGGTCGGAGTCGGCATATGGCAGGCTCGCGACGGACTGCCGGAGCTGCTGGTCGGCATCCACATGGTGCTCGCCTCGCTCTCGGCCGCGGCGTACACGGTGACCGTACTGCGTCTGAAGCGCCCTACCGCGTGACCGTGCGCGACAGAGCGCACGCTGTGGTCTTCGACCTCGACGAGACGCTGCTCGATCAGTCATCTGCCGCGGACGCCGCCGTGATCGCCTGGGCAGCCGACCTCGGGGTCGAGGATGCCGATATCGCGCAGAGGTGGTCGCTGATCTCGAACGGGCACTACGCGCGCTATCAGACACGGGAGATCAGCTTCGAAGGCCAGCGTCGCGAGCGGATGCGTGAGTTCCTGGGGCGACAGCTCACCGACGAGCACGCGCGTGCGGCGGTCCAGTGGTCGTCCTCACCAACGGTGAACGCACACAACAGTCGAGACTTCTGACGCCCGCGCTGCCAAGGGTGCCGGAAGATTTTCGGGGAATGAGTCCATCATGAACCCGCGAACTTCTTCCGGCATCAATCTCACATCGACCGAGACCGCGCATGTCATCGAGAAGAAGGGCACCCAGCCGTTGACATGAGCACGCACAGGCTCTGCACAGGTCGCGCATAACGGACGCATCAGCGTTTCCATGAGGCTCGTGCACATGAAGAAATCACTCACACGCAGCATCCCGTACTGGATCCTTCTCCTACTGTCCGTCGCATCCGCCGCAGTGGGCGGCTGGATCATCTCGGACAACGCCGCCACCATGACCGCTCGCCTGCTCGATGGAACGGCGACCGGAGTCGAGGTGTACGTCGGCCAGCCGTTGATCGCCGTGGGAGGCATTCTGCTGGGTGCCGGTGTGATCGGCGTGCTTCTCGCGCTCACGGTCGCTGCGGCCAAGTCGCTCGTTCCCGCCGCGGCACCCGTCGTCACGGATGCGATCGACTGGTCAGCCCAGGCCGACGAGGTCTCGGAGACTCCGACGAACTCCGCGCACGAGGAATCCGAGCCGGTCGCCGATGAGACGGTCGCAGATGAGGCGGTAGACGAAGACGATCAGAACGGCAGCAGCGGGTCGACCGCCACCGCGACGAATATCAGCGTCAGGTAGGTGATGGAGGCGTGGAACACCCGCATCGGACGCGGGTTCGTTCCACGCACCGCCTGCGAGTAGAGCCGGTGCGACTCATAGACGAACCATCCGCCGAAGACCACGGCTGAAACGGAGTACACCAGCCCCATGTCCGCCACCGGAATCAACAGCAGTGAACACGCCAGTGTCGCCCACGCGTACAGGATGACCTGGAGGCCGACCTGGGAAGCGTTGCGTGTGACGCCGAGCATCGGAACGTCTGCACCCTGGTAATCGTCGCGGTACTTCATCGACAGCGGCCAGTAGTGCGCCGGCGTCCAGAGGAACACCAGCGCGAACAGCACGATGGCCGGCCATGCGATGTCGCCGGTGACGGCGGACCAGCCGATCACCACCGGGAAGCACCCGGCGATCCCGCCCCAGATGATGTTCTGCTCGGTGCGACGCTTGAGGATCATCGTGTAGATCACGACGTAGAAGAAGATGGCCGCGACCGACAGCGTCGCCGTCAGCCAGTTGGTGGTCGCCAGCAGCCAGAGAGTGGATGCCACGGCAAGAGTCCAAGAGAAGATCAACGCCGCGCGCGGAGAGATCTCTCCGGTGACCAGCGGTCGCTTCTCGGTGCGATGCATGTGCGCATCCATGTCGCGATCGAGGTACATGTTGAACGACGCGGCGGATCCGGCGCTCATCGAGCCGCCGATCACTGTGGCGAGAACAAGCCAGAGGTTCGGCATCCCGCCTTCTGCGAGGAACATGACGGGCACGGTGGAGACGAGCAGAAGCTCGAGCACACGGGGCTTCGTCAGCGAGACGTAGGCCTTTATAGTCTGACCGATCGGCCGTTTCACCGCCGTCGCATGCGACATGGTCGAGATATCGATCGCCTCCTCAGCGCACACTCCGACAACCCTTTCAGTCTACGCCACGGGTATTCGAGCAGATAACGTCGCCGTGTCCGTTTCCTCACATATCACGGGACGTAATGTGAACGAACCAACCCCGCTATGCTGAAAACACTCGCGCGCCCGGCGCTGTGCTCCTGTCCGTGACGATGCGGAGGCGCAGGGAATTCGGGCGCCCTCGTAATCGTTGGAAAGGGCATGACCTTGTCGGAACTGCAGTGGGAAGAGATTGACCGGCGCGCGGTGGACACCGCGCGGATTCTGGCGGCAGATGCCGTCGAGAAGGTCGGCAATGGTCACCCTGGCACAGCGATGAGCCTTGCTCCTCTCGCTTACCTCCTTTACCAGCGCGTTCTGCGCCACGACCCGGCGGACACCGATTGGCTGGGCCGCGACCGCTTCATCCTCTCCGCAGGCCACTCTTCACTGACGCAGTATGTCCAGCTCTACCTGGGCGGCTTCGGACTCGAGCTGGATGACCTCAAGTCGCTGCGCACCTGGGGCTCGAAGACGCCTGGCCACCCGGAGTACGGTCACACCAAGGGTGTGGAGATCACGACAGGCCCTCTCGGCCAGGGCCTCGCCTCCGCTGTCGGCTTCGCATACGCATCCCGCTACGAGCGAGGGCTGTTCGACCCGGACGCCGCTGAGGGCACGAGCCCCTTCGATCACTTCGTGTACGTGATCGCCGGCGACGGCGACCTGCAGGAGGGCATCACCAGCGAGGCGGGCTCGCTCGCCGGCCACCAGCAGCTGGGCAACCTCATCACGTTCTACGACTCCAACCAGATCTCGATCGAGGACGACACCAACGTCGCGTTCACCGAAGACGTCGCCGCGCGCTACGAGGCGTACGGCTGGCATGTGCAGACGGTCGACTGGAAGAAGAGCGGCGAGTACGTCGAAGACGTCGCCGAACTGCTCGCCGCGGTCGAGGCCGCGAAGGGCGAGACCGACAAGCCGTCGCTCATCATCCTCAAGACGATCATCGGCTGGCCGTCGCCCGGCAAGCAGAACAGCGGCAAGATCCACGGTTCGGCACTGGGCGCCGACGAACTCGCCGCGACCAAGAAGGTGCTGGACTTCGACCCCGAGCAGTCCTTCGTCGTCGCAGATGACGTGCTCGCGCACACGCGTGCGCTCGCCGACCGCTCCGCAGAGGTCCGCGCCGCCTGGCAGGAGTCGTTCGACGCCTGGGCCGCCGCCAACCCTGAGCGCAAGGCGCTGCTCGACAGGCTCGAAGCGAAAGATCTCCCCGCTGACATCACCAGCGCACTGCCGGCATTCGAGGCGGGCAAGGAAGTCTCCACCCGCGCGGCCTCCGGCCAGGTCATCAACGCCCTCGCCGCCGAGCTGCCGGAGTTGTGGGGCGGCTCGGCTGACCTCGCCGAGTCGAACCTCACGACCATCAAGGACGCCGCATCGTTCATCCCTGCCGAGTGGTCGACCCACGAGTGGACGGGCAACCCGTACGGACGAGTGCTGCACTTCGGTATCCGTGAACACGCCATGGGCGCGATCATCAACGGCATCGTGCTGCACGGCCCGACCCGCGCTTTCGGCGGTACGTTCCTGATCTTCAGCGACTACATGCGTCCGTCGGTGCGTCTGGCCGCACTGATGAACATCCCCAGCATCTTCGTCTGGACGCACGACTCGGTCGCGCTCGGCGAGGACGGCCCGACCCACCAGCCGGTCGAGCAGCTTGCTACGCTGCGCGCCATCCCGAACTTCACGGTGGTGCGCCCGGCGGACGCGAACGAGACCTCGGTGGTCTGGCTCGAGCTTCTTCGCCGCCACGCGGGGCCGGCGGGTATCGCGCTGACGCGCCAGAACATCCCGGTGTTCGCACGCGGCGAAGGCGCAGCATCCGGCGAGGCTTTCGCATCGGCCGACAACGCGACCAAGGGCGCCTACGTGCTCGCGGAAGCGCCGAACGGCACGCCCGATGTCATTCTGATCGCGACGGGCTCCGAGGTGCAGCTCGCCGTCACGGCGCGCGAGACGCTCGCCGCCGAAGGCATCAACGCCCGCGTCGTCTCGGCTCCGTCGCTCGAGTGGTTCGACGAGCAGGACGCCGCATACCGCGAGTCGGTGCTGCCGGTGGCCATCACCGCACGAGTGTCCGTCGAGGCGGGCTCCGCTCTGACCTGGCGCGGCATCGTCGGCGACAAGGGTCGCTCCATCGCGATCGATCACTTCGGCGCATCCGCCGATTACAAGACCCTGTTCCAGGAGTTCGGCATCACCGCCGAGGCCGTCGTCGAGGCGGCACGCGCAACTGTCAAGGAGAACGCATGAGCACCCCCACCGCAGACCTCGCAGCCGCAGGCGTCAGCATCTGGCTGGATGACCTCTCCCGCACCCGCATCAACTCCGGCAACCTCGCCGAGCTGATCGAGTCGCGCAACGTCGTGGGTGTCACCACGAACCCGACGATCTTCGCCGGCGCCATCACCAACCCGGATGACACGTCCTACGACGCGCAGGTCACCGAACTCGCCGCTTCCGGCGCGACCGCCGAGGAGGCCGTGTTCGCGGCCACCACCCAGGATGTCGGCGCGGCACTGGACGTCTTCCGCCCGGTGTGGGAGAAGTCGGGACACGTCGACGGTCGCGTCTCGATCGAGGTCTCCCCCGACCTCGCCCACGACACTGAGGGCACGGTCGCGCAGGCGAAGCAGCTGTGGACGAAGATCGACCGACCGAACCTGCTCGTGAAGATCCCGGCGACCAAGGCCGGCCTTCCGGCGATCGCACAGTCCATCGGTGCGGGCATCAGCGTCAACGTCACGCTGATCTTCAGCCTGGAGCGCTACGCCGAAGTCATCGACGCCTACCTCACTGGACTCGAGACGGCGAAGGCCGCCGGTATCGATCTGTCCACGATCGAGTCAGTCGCGTCGTTCTTCGTCTCGCGCGTCGACACCGAGACCGACAAGCGCCTGGTCGCCATAGGCACGGATGAGGCGCTCGCGCTCAAGAGCAAGGCCGGCCTCGCCAACGCGCGTCTCGCGTACGAGCTGTTCGAGAAGATGTTCGCAGGCGACCGCGCCAAGGCGCTCCTGGACGCCGGTGCGAACCTGCAGCGCCCGCTGTGGGCCTCGACCGGTGTCAAGGACCCGGCGCTGCCCGACACCCTGTACGTCACCGAGCTCGTCGCGCAGGGCGTCGTCAACACGATGCCCGAGAAGACGCTAGAGGCCACGTTCGACCACGGCGTCATCGCCGGCGACACCATCACCGGCGGCTATGAGGAGGCCCGCGAGGTCTTCGCAGGGCTCCAGAAGGCCGGCGTCGACTTCGCCGATGTGACCCAGGTGCTCGAGGACGAAGGCGTCGCGAAGTTCATCGACTCCTGGCACGACCTGCTCACCCAGGTGGCCGAGGGGCTCGAGGCGCAGCGATGACTTTCTCGCTCCACGCGTCGGGCGCCGCGAAGACGGCGATCGACTCGGTCGTCCCAAGGCTCGTCGGCGACCTCATCGCCTCCCGCATCACCGGGTTCGACTCGACACTCTGGGGCGACGCCGCAGAAGAAGAGGCAGCCAAGCGCCTCGGCTGGGTCGAGGCCGTGTCGGTGTCGCGTCCGCTGGTTCCCGAGATCGTCGCGCTCCGAGATGAGCTGCACGCCAAAGGCGTGAGTCGCGTCGTCCTCGCCGGCATGGGCGGCTCTTCGCTCGCGCCGGAGGTGATCACGCAGACAGCCGGTGTGGCGCTCACGATCCTCGACTCGACGGCACCCGGTCAGGTGCTGGCCGCGCTGGACGAGGGCCTCGAGCAGACCGTGCTGGTCGTCTCATCGAAGTCCGGCTCGACCGTCGAGACCGATTCTCAGCGTCGCACCTTCGAGGCCGCGTTCCGCGATCTCGGCATCGACCCCGTCGAGCGGATCGTCGTCGTCACCGACCCCGGTTCGCCGCTGGACGCATCTGCTCGCGAGGCGGGCTACCGGGTGTTCAACGCCGACCCGAACGTGGGCGGCCGCTACTCGGCGCTCACCGCCTTCGGCCTGG
The DNA here is from genome assembly GCF_024807145.1 of Microbacterium sp. AK031. GTDB lineage: Bacteria > Actinomycetota > Actinomycetes > Actinomycetales > Microbacteriaceae > Microbacterium. The sequence continues at coordinate 1,052,007 of NZ_JANUCA010000001.1, forward strand.
TGCCGTCTGGGCTCGCCGGTGCCGACATCTCCGAACTGCTCGACGAGGCCGAGGCCACGCTGCTGCAGGTCGCCGTCGACGCTGCCGACAACCCGGCGCTGCGACTGGGTGCAGCGATCGCCGGCACGAGCCCGCGGCGTGACAAGCTCGGTCTGATCACCGATGGCACGCACATCAACGGTCTGCCCGATTGGATCGAGCAGCTCATCGCCGAGTCCACCGGCAAGGAGGGCACCGGCATCCTGCCCGTCGTCCTACTCCCCGTCTCACCGGAGCTGGACGACGTCCCCGCTGATCTGCAGATCGTGCGACTGGTCGACGATGCGAACGAGTTCCACCTCCGTGAGCGTCACCAGGGCGAGATACTCGTGAGCGGGTCGCTCGGCGCGAACCTGATCGTCTGGGAGTACGCCACCGCGATCGCCGGCCATCTGCTGGGCATCGACCCGTTCAACCAGCCCGACGTCGAATCCGCCAAGGTCGCGACCCGTGGTCTTCTGGATGCACGCCCCGAGCCCACGGCACCGGCGTTCGTCGAGAGCGGTATCGAGGTCCGTGTGTCCGATCCTGCTCTTGCGGCGTCCGGCAACATCGAAGCAGTGCTGGATGCACTGTGGGCACAGCTGCCGGAAGACGGTTACGTGTCGATCCAGGCATACGTCAACCGCCTGGAGCTGCCGCAGCTGCAGGGCCTTCGCGAGCTTGTCGCGGCTGACTCCGGCCGCCCGACGACGTTCGGCTGGGGACCGCGGTTCCTGCATTCGACCGGCCAGTACCACAAGGGCGGACCGGCTCAAGGCGTGTTCCTTCAGATCCTGGAACGCACCGATGTCGATCTGGAGATCCCCGAGCGTCCGTTCACGTTCGGACAGCTCATCCAGGCGCAGGCTGCCGGCGACGCCGGTGTGCTCGCCGAGCACGGTCGCCCCGTCGTCTCCTTGACGATCACAGAGGACTCGGCCGACGTACTCGCCCTGTTCGAAGCCGCCCAGAAGTAGTCAGTAGGAGAATCCCCCGCCGATGACCGTTCCCGTATCACGCGGCCACAATCCGCTGCGCGACCCAGACGACCGTCGCCTCAATCGCATCGCAGGTCCCAGTGCGCTGGTGATCTTCGGTGTGACGGGTGACCTGTCGCGCAAGAAGCTCATGCCAGCGGTCTACGATCTGGCCAACCGAGGACTGCTGCCACCGGGATTCGCCCTGGTCGGGTTCGCACGCCGCGATTGGGAGGATCAGGACTTCGCTCAGGTCGTATACGACGCGGTCAAACAGCACGCGCGCACAGAGTTCCGTGAGGAGACCTGGCGGCAGCTGCTGCAGGGCATCCGATTCGTCTCCGGCGAGTTCGACAACCCCGAATCGTTCGTAAAGTTGCGCGAGACCGTCGAGAAGCTCGACGTCGAACGCGGCACGATGGGCAATCACGCGTACTACCTGTCGATTCCGCCGAAGTCTTTCCCTGTCGTCACGAAGCAGCTGAAGGACTCAGGCTTGGTCGGCGATGACGACGGCGACGAGCGGTGGCGTCGCGTGGTGATCGAGAAGCCCTTCGGCCACGACCTCGAATCGGCGCGGGATCTGAACGAGGCGCTCGAGGTCGCGTTCCCCGCGGACGCGATCTTCCGAATCGACCACTACCTCGGCAAGGAGACGGTGCAGAACATCCTCGCGCTGCGCTTCGCGAACGAACTGTACGAGCCGATCTGGAACCGCAACTACGTCGACCACGTGCAGATCACGATGGCCGAGGACATCGGGGTCGGCGGTCGCGCCGGATACTACGACGGCGTCGGCGCTGCCCGTGACGTCATCCAGAACCACCTGCTGCAGCTCCTCGCGCTCACCGCGATGGAGGAGCCGATCAGCCTCAGCGCCGAGCACCTTCGGGCTGAGAAGGAGAAGGTGCTCGCAGCGGTGACCCTTCCCGAGGATCTCTCCCTTGCCACTGCGCGCGGTCAGTACGCGGGCGGCTGGCAAGGCGGCGAGCAGGTCACAGGGTTCCTCGACGAGGACGGGATGAACCCGCAGTCGAGCACGGAGACATACGCCGCTATCAAGCTCGACATCAACACGCGGCGCTGGGCCGATGTTCCGTTCTACCTGCGCACAGGCAAACGGCTCGGCCGACGTGTCACGGAGATCGCCGTGGTCTTCAAACGCGCACCGCAGCACCTGTTCGGCCGCGCGAACACGGCCGAACTGGGTCAGAACGCGCTCGTCATCCGCGTGCAGCCCGACGAAGGAGTCACGATCCGGTTCGGATCGAAGGTTCCCGGCGCCGGCAGCAACGTGCGCGACGTGACGATGGACTTCGGATACGGTCACGCCTTCACCGAAGCGAGTCCTGAGGCGTACGAGAGGCTCATCCTCGACGTGCTTCTCGGCGACCCGCCTCTGTTCCCCCGCCATGAAGAGGTCGAGCTGTCTTGGAAGATCCTCGACCCCGTGGAGAAGTACTGGGCATCGCAGGACACGCCGGTCGAGCAGTACGCGCCCGGTTCTTGGGGCCCGGCTTCCGCCGACGCCCTCCTGGCCCGCGACGGACGAGTCTGGAGACGACCGTGATCATCGACCTTCCCGATACGACTGTCAGCCAGGTCGCGAAACATCTCGTCAAGATGCGCGAAGAGGGCGGCGCCGTCGCACTCGGTCGAGTGCTGACTCTGGTCATCGCCGCACGCGAGGAGATGGTGGAAGAGGCCATCGAAGCCGCGAACGACGCGTCGCGAGAGCATCCGATGCGCGTTATCGTCCTCACCGAACGCGACGGCGACGCGCGTCTCGATGCCCAGATCCGCGTCGGCGGTGACGCCGGCGCGAGCGAGGTCGTCGTGCTCCGCGCGGACGGCGCTGCGGCCAGCAACCAGGAGAGCCTGTTCACGGGTCTTCTGCTGCCGGACGCCCCCGTCGTCGCATGGTGGCCGGATGACGCTCCGAAGGAGCCGTCCGACACACCGCTGGGGCGCATCGCGCAGCGTCGAATCACCGACGCGGCGACCGCCACCGACGTGCGCGCACAGATCGAGTCCCTCGGGCGTTCGCATGCTCCTGGTGACACCGACCTCGCGTGGACGCGCCTCACGCACTGGCGCGAACAGCTCGCCGCCGTGCTCGACCAGCCCCCGTTCGAAGAGGTGGCGGCCGTGGAGGTGCGCGGTGCGGCGTCTTCGCCGTCCACTGCGCTGCTCGCCGCATGGCTGCAGCTCGCCCTCGACGTTCCGGTCCGCTGGGCGTATGAGAAGCGCGAAGAATGGGACGAAGGCATCAAGTCGGTTCGGCTGAGCCGCGCGAGCGGCGACATCCGCCTGGAGCGCCCTGTTCCCGGCGATGCCGTGCTCACTCAGCCCGGCCAGCCGAACCATGACCTGCATCTGCCTCGCCGCACCCTCAGGGAGTGCCTGGCAGAGGAGCTGCGCCGTCTGGATCCCGATGTGCTGTACGGTCGAGTGATCACCGAGGGCTGGGAGAAGCTGGGTCCGCCCGAGACCGGGGAGTGAACGACATGCAGGCATCATCCGCAGAGAAGCTGGTCGTGGTCGAGCCGACGGCTGCGGAACTTGCCGAGCGGGTCGCAGATCGGTTCATCACCCGCGTGAAAGCACGCACGCGAAGCGGTCGGATCGCGCACGTCGCGCTCACCGGCGGTTCGATGGGCGGCACGGTACTTCGCGCCGTCGCCACGCACCCGAAGGCCGACCGGATCGACTGGTCGCTGGTGCACTTCTGGTGGGGCGACGAACGCTTCGTCGCCGGTGACGATCAGGACCGCAATGCGCTGCAGTCGCGCACGGCACTGCTGGATCACATCGAGGTGCCTGCAGAGAACATCCATGAAGTCGCTGCCGCCGACAGCGGACTCACGCTGGATGAGGCCGCAGAGGCGTATGGCGCGGAACTCGCGAGGTTCGGCGATGAAGAGCAGGCCTGGCCGTCGTTCGCGGTCTGCTTCCTCGGCGTCGGTCCCGACGGCCACATCGCTTCGCTCTTCCCCGATCGGCCAGAGGTCACCGAAACGGATGCTGCGGTGCTCCCTGTTCGCGACGCTCCGAAGCCGCCAGCGGAACGCGTCACGTTGACCCGTCCGGTGATCAATTCCTCCAAGCGCGTCTGGCTGGTGCTCACAGGCGCCGACAAGGCTTCGGCGCTCGGCCTCGCCCTCGCGGGCGCCAGCTACACGAACGTGCCTGCAGCCGGTGCCAAGGGGCGAAAGCGCACGATCTTCTTCGTCGATCAGGCAGCGGCATCAGAGGTCTCTGAAGACCTCATCGACCAGATCTACTGATCGCGGAACTCGCTCCCGGTCTCCTGTCCGGGCGCGGGACCGGAGCCGGAGCCGGACGACGTTCTTGAGCCGGGGGTCGCCTCGGAGCCGCGCGACGCTCCAGAGCCGGTCGAGGGCGCTCCTGCCCCTCGATCTCGTCCGCCATTGCTCCCTCGCTGTATTCCGAGTTCCTGGCTCTCACTGAGCACCTGGGGGTGGTATCTGGCGAGTCCGACGACTCCCCACACGGCAATCGCGCCGGCGACGGCGAAGACGTAGATCACCCAGGTAGGAGCGGCGGATGCTTCGCCGAGGATGAGCGCACCGATGAGCACCGCGATGAGAGGGTCGACGACGGTGAGGCCGGCGATGACCAGGTCGGGCGGGCCCGAGCTGTAGGCAGTCTGCACGAAGTAGGCGCCCACCACTGATGCGGCGACGAGAGCGATCACGCAGACGAGTGTGATCCAGTCGAACTCTCCGGCCTGCACTCGCGAGATCACCGCTTTCGCGAGCGTCGCCACGAAACCGTAGAGGATGCCGGCACCCACCACATAGAACAGTGCGCGCATGCGATGCCGAAGTATCAGCCACCCACCGCCGAGCACGATGATCACCACGAGCAGGATCGCGAGGATCGTGAACAGCTCAGTGTTGGTGATCGTCTTCTCGGTGGCGAACAGCGCCGCGAAGAAGACGAACAGGAAGACCCCACCGACGCAGGCGCCGATCGCGATCAGCGATTGTCTGGTCGGAGCGTGCCCTGAGATACGCGCATTGAGCAGTGTCGTCATCACCAATGCGATCGCGCCCAGTGGCTGCACCACGATCAGAGGAGCGATCGAGATCGCGGCGAGCTGGCAGATGATGGCAAGACCCAGCATGAGAGTGCCGATCAGCCATGAGGGACGGGCCAGCAGTCGCTTGAGCTGCTGGCCGCTGAGTCCCGCTGCCCCGTCCTGCCCGCTGAGTCTCTCCACCTTCTCCACACCGCGGTGCTGGTACTGCGCGCCGAGCGACATGAAGACAGCGCCCGCGAGCGCCAAGGGGATTCCGAGCAGAAGCTTGGGGTTCTCGAACACACCGACGAGTTGCTCACTGACGTCAGCCGCTGTCATCCATATCCCCACACTCACAGGGAGAACATTACCGGGCATGGGGCTCGCAGTAGAGTTGTGGCGTGGCTGTTCTACCGATTCGCATCATGGGCGACACCGTTCTGCACTCCCCCGCATCGCCCGTGGGCGAGATCGACGACGAGATCCGCACGCTGGTCGCCGACATGTTCGAGACCATGGACGCCGCTCCCGGTGTGGGTCTCGCCGCCCCTCAAGTCGGAGTGCCGCTTCGCATCTACACGTATTCATATGTCGACGATGACGATCAGCCCTGGCGCGGGGTGCTCATCAATCCGGTTCTGTGGATGTCCCCGCCTGAGCCGGGCGCTCCCGACCCGGACGAGGAATCCGAGGGCTGCCTGTCTTTTCCCGGTGAGCGATTCCCGTTGCGCCGTGCCGATCGTGTGCTCGTCACCGCGGTCGACTTGGACGGCGCGTCCGTGCGTATCGAGGTCGACGGATGGCGCGCTCGCATCATGCAGCACGAGTTCGATCATCTCGACGGCATCCTGTACATCGATCGCCTCTCCGACGGTGACTGGAAGAGCGTACAGAAGATCGCTCGCAAACGCGGCTGGGGGAAACCGGGCGTGAGTTGGATGCCGGGAGTCGACGATCTCGACGCCTGAATCCGTACAGCCCGGGCATAACTGATTCGAAGTTGCGTCTCAGGTTCGGCATGAGTACGGTTCCGATGGGGCGGAAACATGGGTGACCGCCGGCGACCAAGTCCTCGGAGGGGAACTCACATGATGAGATTGCGCAAGCGACGCGCACTCGCACTCGCGGGAACAGCTCTCGCGCTGAGCATCGCGCTCACCGGCTGCAGCGCGATCAACAGCCTGATCGTGGGCGGCGGCAACGACGCTCAGCGCGATGAGGACACCGGGGAGGTCACCGAGGGTTCGAACATCGACATCTTCTCGCTCAAGGTGGGCGACTGCATGCCGGCTACCGACACCTCCGGTGAGATCACCGACACCGATGTCGTTCCGTGCTCCGAGCCGCACACAGACGAGGTCTTCTTCGAGTTCGACCTCGCCGATGGCGATCTTCCGAGCGACGACGAGATCACCGCAGAGGTCGAGGCCCAGTGCGTTCCTGCATTCTCGGAGTTCGTCGGCATCGACTACTACGACTCCGCACTCGACTTCTGGTGGCTCACCCCCACTGAAGACACCTGGACGCAGGCGGACGACCGTCTCGTGCAGTGCGTGATCTACGAGCCCGACCCCGCGGACCCGCAGGCGTCGCTGGAGGTCACCGGCTCGCTCAAGGGCGCTGCACGCTGATCATCGATTGAAGTGCAGAAGAGGCTCCGTCCGGACGGACGGAGCCTCTTCTGCACTTCGGGGCGCCACTTTGATGTCGACGGGAGGTTCTCGCACGTCTCGAACATCGGAAGTCTGCGAAAAGCTCCCATCGGTCCGAAAAAGCCGACCGGAATGCAGAAGGCCCCGTACAAGACGGGGCCTTCTGAACTGGCTCCCCAAATTGGACTCGAACCAATAACCTGCCGATTAACAGTCGGCTGCTCTGCCAATTGAGCTATTGGGGATCAGGCGTCGTCGCCGAAGCAACTCCACAATCTTAGCAAACACCCGAGGGTGGTCGTGACACCGGGCGCCCCGCTCGGGCGTGTCGGTCAGCGGTCAGCGGCCGAGCGAGTCCGCCTCGGCGTTGGGAACCCACAGCAGGTCTTTGCCGACTCCACGGGCGACCACATGGCCGGCGCGCAGCATCAGCGTCTCGGCGTTGAGTTCGCGGATGAACGCGGCATTGTTGGTGACGAGCAGCGCGCCCATCCCCTGCTCCCTGCGGCGCCTGGTGATCGCGTCGAACACGACCGGCCGCACCTCGAGATCGAGGTTGGCAAGCGGTTCATCCGCGATCAGCACTCGAGGCTCGAGCACGAAGGCACGCGCTATCGCCACGCGCTGACGCATCCCGGCGCTGAGCTCGTACGGGAACTTCGCTGCCGTGCCGAGAGGCAGATGCAGCTCGTCCAGCAGTGTCGCGATGCGGATGGAGAGCGCCTTGCTGTTGACGCGCTTCTCGCGAATGAGGATCGGCTCTGCGATCACCTCACTCACGGTGAGCGTGGGCGGAAGGTCTGCACCAGCGCCCTGCGGGATGAACCCTGTGAGATACGTCAGCTCACGGTGTCGCCGCCCTGGCTTTCGCACGTTCACCCCGCAGACCTCAGCGCTGCCACCGACGATCCGCACCGACGGGTCAGTCGAGCCGGCGAGTGCTGCCACCAGCGTCGACTTGCCCGATCCGGTAGGACCGGCGACGCAGATGAGGTCTCCGGGAGACAGCGCGAACGTCACACCGTCGACGGCGCGTGTGGGAGCGCCGTGTCCGATTCGGTCGATGACCAGGTCGGAGCAGTCGATCGCGTGGGAGGAGTGTTGCCGGCGGGACATAGGTTCCATCCTCTCCCGGATCGGCGAGCCGACCCGTTACGACTCGGTGAAGCGCTGACGCTCGATGTCGAGACCGCGCAGCCGCATCCGCAGCGCTCGACCCCCGTCCGAGCCCGCCGGTACCCTCTGCACAGCGCCGAGCAGCTCGTTCTTCTCCCGATCGAGGTTGCGCAGGATCATACGCCGGCAGAGATCTGCTGTCGACCGGGCGGCGCCCTCCTCGTCGCGCGCGGGGAACGGCGACATGAGCAATTCTCCTGCCAGCGATCGATATGGCTCGCGCACAGCGTTCACAGCATCCATCGCCCACCCGGCACGCGTGCGATCAGGGGTGGCCACGATGACCTGGCGGATCGCCTCCAATGCCGGGTGGCGGAACGGCGCCTCGAATGCACGTGTCAACGTGTCCTGGTCGACCTGATGCCCATACTGCAGCGCACCCATCAGCGCGCCGCGCTCCAGTGCCACATCCGCCGTGCGCGGCAGATTGGCCAGCGTCACCGGTACGACCGCCACGGGCTCTGAGCTCTCCGGTGCGGCTTCCACCGGCTCGCGTCGTGCCGGCGCATGGCTCGCTCCCCTGGCGGCACGCTCGACCTCCGCGCGCACCTCGGTCGGATCCATGCCAAGACGTCGTGCGAGCACCCGCTCGTACCCCGGGCGCAGCAGTCGATCGCGGATCTCAGCCACGATCGGGGCTGCCGCGCGCAGTGCGCCGACCTGCCCCTCGACGGTGGCGAGATCGAAACCGGCGAGCCGGCGGTCGATCGCGAACTCGAACATCGGCACCTTGGCGTCCATGAGTCCGCGCACGGCGGCGTCGCCGCGTTGAAGCCGCAGATCACACGGGTCGAGACCGTTGGGGGCGACGGCGACGAAGGTCTGCGCGTTGAAGCGGTCGTCCTCTGTGAAGGCGCGCAGCGCCGCCTTCTGGCCCGCCTCATCGCCATCGAAGGTGAAGACGACCTCACCCGACGCGTTGTCGTCGCCCATCACGCGGCGCAGAACCTTGATGTGCTCAGCGCCGAATGCGGTGCCGCAGGTCGCGACAGCCGTCGTGAGACCCGCAAGGTGGCACGCCATGACGTCGGTGTACCCCTCGACCACCACGACCCGGCGAGGGTCCCCGCGGGAGATGTCGCGCTTGGCCAGGTCTAGCCCGTAGAGCACCTGCGCCTTCTTGTAGATGATCGTCTCCGGGGTGTTCAGGTACTTCGGCCCCTGGTCGTCGTCGTAGAGCTTGCGAGCGCCGAATCCGATGGTCTGGCCGGTGACGTCGCGGATCGGCCACACCAGGCGGCCACGGAACCGGTCGTACACCCCGCGCTGTCCTTGCGACACGAGCCCGGCGGCGAGCAGCTCATCGCGGGTGAAGCCCTGCGCGGTGAGGGCCTTCATCATGCCTTCCCATCCGCGCGGCGCATAACCTACACCGAAGTGGGCTGCGGCGCCGGCATCGAAGCCGCGCTCGCCGAGGAACTTCCGCCCCGTCTCCGCTTCGGCGGACAGCAGCTGGCTGCGGAAGAACTCCGCCGCCGCGGCGTTGGCCGCATAGAGTCGACTGCGGCCGCTGGTCTCCGGCGCCGCACCGCCATCCTCGTAGTGCAGGGTGTACCCGATGCGGCCGGCGAGCCGCTCGACGGCCTCCGTGAAGCTGACGTGATCCATCTCGCGCAGGAACGAGTACACGTCGCCGGATTCTCCGCAGCCGAAGCAGTGGTAGTAGCCCACCTGAGGCCTGACGTGGAAGCTGGGGCTTTTCTCGTCATGGAACGGGCAGAGGCCCTTGAGAGAGCCGACCCCGGCGGACTTCAGTGCGACGCGCTCCCCGACGATGTCGCCGATGTTCGTGCGAGCCTTGACCTCATCCACGTCTGCCTGGCGGATCCTCGGCATCAGTGCGCCCTCTCGGCGACGGCCCGCTCAGCGTCGTGCGTGCGAGGACGCGGCCGGATGTGGCGCGGAGACCAGATCCCGACCTCTGCGGGGTCGACATCCCCGACGAGCCGGCTGTGCCAGTCGAGCGCTGTCTGATCCGTCAGGCTCGCGATCTGGTCCACGACCACACGCGCGCGCTCCGCATCCGACGACGCGTCATGGAAGTCAGCGGCGAACGCCGGCTCCAGCACGTCGGCTCCCGCCGTCCAGAGGGCGTCGGTCGACCAGAGAGCATCGGCAAGACGCTTGAGCACTCGCCGCTGCTCCTTGTAGACGCCCTTGCGCGCATCGATCGTCACGATCGCCTGGCCCATGATGCCCTTGAGCACGGCGATCTCCGCCTCCACAACGCGCGGGACGACGACGTGAGCGCTGTACCGGGCCAGCACTCGCCCGCGGTAGGTCTCGCGGGTAGCTGCGACGGCGGCACGCGCGAAACGGCCGATCAGATCGCTGGTGAGGTTCTTCAACCCGGCGAGGTCAGGCCGAGAGCGGTCGAACGACTTGAGCCACACCGGCTGGCTCGTCAGCCTGTACAGCGCGTCCGCGAGTTCTTCACGCGTGAAGTCGTAGCCGACCCATTGCTGCACCCGACCGACGAGCGCACCGTGCTCCTTCGGGTCGGACAACGCTGCCACGTCGAGGTACCCGTTGACGATCGCATCCTCGAAGTCATGGACGGAGTAGGCGATGTCGTCGGAGAGATCCATGATCTCCGCCTCGATGCAGCGCAGACGCCCTGGCGCGCCTTCGCGCATCCATCGGAACACGGCCTCATCCTCGGGATAGACGCCGAACTTCAGACGCCCGCCAGGATCTGGCAGCGGGCTGTCGACCGTCCACGGATACTTGCATGTGGCGTCGAGGCTCGCGCGCGTGAGATTCAACCCGACGGAGTGTCCGTCGTCATCGAGGACCTTCGTCTCGAGGCGCGTGAGGATGCGCAGCGACTGCGCGTTGCCCTCGAATCCGCCGATCGGCTCAGCCCATTCATTCAGAGCTCGCTCTCCGTTGTGGCCGAACGGAGGATGCCCCAGATCGTGGCTGAGGCAGGCTGTATCAACGACATCGGCCGAGACACCGAGCGCTCCGGCGAGCTCACGACCGACCTGTGCCACCTCGAGCGAGTGCGTCAGGCGATTGCGGGCGAAGTCGGCGGTGCTCGCAGGGCTCAGCACCTGCGTCTTCGCCGCGAGACGGCGCAGGCCAGCAGAGTGCAGCACGCGTGCGCGGTCCCGGGCGAAGTCATCGCGTTCAGATCGGTGCTGCTCGCTGAAGAAGCGCGCGGTGTCGCGTGCTCCGTAGCCGTCCGTCCGTGCAGCGGCTGAGCCCGCTGAGCGGTCAACCACCACTGTTCTCGATCTCCGCTCCGCGCAGCATCTCGCCGGTCTCAGCGGCGACATCACGCGACTCCAGCCACTTGTCGGGCAGAGCAGGACGCTTGGGGCGACCGGCACGACCGCGCTGGCCTTCGGCATCCGCACCGGGGTACGGCGCATCCCGATCGAGCTGACCGAGCAGGTCGTCGATGTGCGCAAGGCTCTGGGCGGTGGCGAGCCCGGTGCGGATATCGCTGCCGACCGGATAACCCTTGAAGTACCAGGCGACGTGCTTGCGGATGTCGCGGCATCCGTGATCCTCATCCTCGAGGAAGTCGACCAGCAGCTCGGCGTGCCTGCGGAACGCATCCGCGACGAAGCCGAGTGTCGCGTCGACCGGACGCGACACGGCGCCGAACGCCGCGGCGAGATCGCCGAACAGCCATGGTCTGCCGAGGCATCCGCGCCCGACGACGACCCCGTCGCAGTCGGTCTCGGCCATCATCCGCACGGCGTCGTCAGCCGACCAGATGTCACCGTTGCCGAGAACCGGGATGCTGGTGACGGCCTGCTTCAGCTCGCCGATCGCATTCCAGTCTGCGTGACCGGAATAGAACTCGCTCGCGGTGCGGGCGTGCAGCGCCACGGCAGCGGCTCCGGCATCCTCTGCGGCGCGGCCGGCGTCGAGGAACGTGAGGTGATCGGGATCGATGCCCTTGCGCATCTTGACCGTCAGCGGAATGTCTCCGGCCGCCTTCACCGCCTGATCGACGATCTCGGCGAAGAGGCTCGTCTTCCACGGCAGCGCTGCTCCCCCGCCCTTGCGGGTGACTTTGGGAACCGGGCATCCGAAATTCAGGTCGACATGGTCGGCGTGATCCTCGGCCACGATGATGCGCACGGCCTCGGCGATCGTCTTCGGGTCGACGCCGTACAACTGGATCGACCGCGGTGTCTCGCTCTCGTGATGACGGATGAGCCGCATGGTCGTGTCGTTGCGCTCCACCAGCGCGCGAGACGTGATCATCTCGCTGACATAGAGACCGGCGCCGTACTCACGGCACAGAAGACGGAACGCAGTGTTCGTGATGCCCGCCATGGGTGCGAGCACGACCGGCACGTCGAGGTCGATCGGGCCGATGCGCAGAGCGCGGGCGGGAGCGGGAGCGAGAGTCATATCCCCTCCATTCTCCCACCCCTGCGACCCTCGGCGCCGCACCCCGTCATAGGCTGTGGATATGACCGAAACCAGCGTGCGCAAGATCCCGTTCACAGACGCCGACGGCGCCGAGACGACGCTTGACGACTTCGGCGCAGACGTGCTGCTCGTCGTCAATGTGGCGTCGAAGTGCGGCCTCACGCCGCAGTACGAGCAGCTGGAGCAGCTGCAGCGCGCCTACGGCGACCGCGGCTTCAGCGTTGTGGGCTTCCCGAGCAACCAGTTCATGGGTCAGGAGCCGGGCTCGGTGGAAGAGATCCTGGAATTCTGCTCCACAACGTACGGCGTGAGCTTCCCCGTGAACGACAAGGTCAAGGTCAACGGCAAGAAGGCCACCGAGCTCTACAAGGCGCTCAAGGAGAACCCGGATGCCGGTGGCAAGGCCGGCCGCGTGGAATGGAACTTCGAGAAGTTCCTCGTGCTGCCCGACGGCTCGGTCAAGCGCTTCCGTCCGAAGCAGAAGCCGGACGCCCCCGAGATCGTCGAAGCGATCGAGGGCGCCCTGGTCCGTTAGACCGCGGCTTCCTCGGCGTGGTCGGCCACCTCATCGGTCTCGCCGCGCTTGGCCCACAGATCACGCAGCACGTTCTCGAACGTCTCGGGAGGCTGGGCACCGCTGATACCGTACTGACCGTCGATGACGAAGAACGGCACGCCCTGGATGCCGTAGGCGCGAGCCTGCTCCTGGTCCTGACGCACAGCGGGAAGGTGCTGGTCACTCTCCAGCGCTGCACGCGTGGCGTCGGCATCCAGCCCGACCTCGACGGCGAGCTCGACGAGATCGTCGATACGGCCGACGTGCTTGCCCTCGGTGAAGTAGGCCGACATCAGGCGCTCTTCCATCTCATGCTGCAGGTCGTTTGCCTTGGCGTGGTGCAGCAGTTCGTGCGCCTTGACCGTGTTCGTGTGCTTCAGCAGATCGAAGCGGTACTCCAGCCCCGCCTTCTTGGCGATGCCGGTGACATTGTCGAGCATGCCCTGCACCTGGTCACGAGGCATGCCCTTGTGGCCGGCGAGGAAGTCGATCTCATCGCCGTCGAAAGCGACGGGAGTGTCGGGTGAGAGTTCGAAGGAGTGGAAGGTCACAGTGACCTCAGGAGCGTCGTCATCGGCGGTCACCGCCGCGAGACCTGTTTCGAGGTTGCGCTTGCCGATGTAGCACCAGGGGCAGGCGATGTCGGACCAGATGTCAATCGATATAGGTTGGCTCACCTCATTGGAAACCGCCTCGAGCGCCCGAGTATTCCGTTGATAGCATCTTCGGATGCTCTCCGCCGATGACCCGCTCCCCTTCCGCCCGGAGCGCGTGCTGATCGCCGGGGTCACGGGCTCGGGGAAGACCACCCTTGCCCGGCGGCTCGCGAATCTCTGGTCGCTCGAGCACACCGAGATCGACTCGCTCTTCCACGGCCCGGACTGGACGCCACGACCCGAGTTCCTCGACGACGTGCGCGCGTTCGCCGCAACAGAGCGTTGGGTCACCGAGTGGCAGTACACCAGCAAGGGCACGGACCAGATCATGACGCCGCGCGCTCAGCTCGCGATCTGGCTCGACTACCCGTATCGAGTGGTGCGCTCACGGCTGATCCGCCGCACGCTCGGGCGCAGCATCCTTCGCACCGAGATGTACAACGGCAACGTCGAGAAGCCGATCTGGAAGCTGCTGGCGACCCGCGACCCTGAGGAGAACATCCTGGCGTGGCAGACCAAGACCCGCGGGTTCTGGACTGAGAAGATGCCAGGGGTTCGAGAGCGATTCCCGCATCTGATGATCGTCCGCCTGCGGCACCCGTGCGAGACGGAGCGCTGGCTGCGTGTTCAGGCGGAGGGGGCGTCCACCGCGCCGCCGAAGCGGCGATCGCGCGAAACGTAGATCTCGATCGCACGCCACAGATCCTGCCGAGAGAAGTCGGGCCAGAGCGTGTCGAGGAACACCATCTCGGCGTACGCCGACTGCCAGAGCAGGAAGTTCGAGGTGCGCTGCTCCCCCGAGCTGCGCAGGAACAGGTCGACATCAGGCAGCTCGGGCACATACAGGTGACGGCCGATCATCTTCTCGGTGATCGCCTTGGGCTTGAGTCGACCTGCTGCCACCTCGCCCGCGAGAGAGCGCATCGTGTCGACGAGTTCGACGCGCCCGCCGTAGTTCACGCACATCGTGAGGGTCAGCACGTCGTTCTCTTTCGTGAGCTCCTCGGCGCGCTGCAGCTCCTTGATGACTGACCCCCACAGCCGTGGCTTTCGCCCGGCCCACCGGATGCGCACGCCCCATTCGTTGAGCTGGTCGCGCCGCCGATGCAGCACGTCACGGTTGTACCCCATCAGGAAGCGCACCTCCTCGGGCGAGCGCGCCCAGTTCTCGGTCGAGAAGGCGTACACCGACAGATGCTTCACGCCGGCTTGGATGGCACCGGCGACGACGTCGAGCAGTACCTCCTCACCTGCTTTGTGGCCTTCGATGCGAGTGAGGCCGCGCTTGTTTGCCCACCGGCCGTTGCCGTCCATCACGATCGCCACGTGCTCGGGAACCTTGCCGAACGCGGGCGGCTGCACGCCGGTCCAGTCCAGCGGACGATACGCGACGGCGTCCTTGTGCGTGTACGGCTTCGGGGTCAACGAGGTTCCTCTCGAGACGAGTCTGAGATGTGGGCGAGCGAGCGGATGCCGCGTTCCAGGTGGAACTGCGCGTACGCCGACACGAGTCCGGATGCCGCGGCGGTCTCGGCGTGCGGGGCAGCGTCCACGGCATCCCACTCCCCTTGCATGAGAGCGCGAAGCAACTGCAGAGTGGACTGCGAGACACGAGGGCTGCCGGCCGGCGCGCAGTTCGCGCAGACGAGTCCGCCGAGCTGACCGATGAAGTGGGTATGCGGCCCCGGCGCGGCACACCGCGCGCAGTCGCTCAGCGACGGCGCCCAGCCGGACAGCGCCATCACACGCAGCAGATACGAATCCAAGATGCTGCGCGGGGCGTGCTCGCCGCGAGAGAGCGCCCGCAGGCCTCCGACGAGCAGCAGATACTGCTGCGGGGTCGCCTCGGCGTCGCTCAGACGGTCGGCGGTCTCGACCATGGCGTTGGCCGAGGTGAAGCGGTCGTAGTGTGCAGCGATCTCGGCGCCGTACGCACCCAGTGACTCCGCCTGCTGCACGATGTCGAGCGATCGGCCCTGGTACAGCTGCAGATCGGCGACCATGAAGGGTTCGAGCCGAGAGCCGAACTTCGACGACGTGCGCCGCACACCCTTCGCCACCGCACGGATCTTCCCGTTGCGGCGGGAGAGCATGGTGACGATGCGATCTGCCTCACCGAGCTTGTGAGTGCGCAGGATCACCGCTTCATCTCGATAGGTGGGCACTGTCCGATTATCCTCCGTCCGCGAGACAATGGCCGTGTGACCGAACCGCTCTTCACTATTCCGCTCTGGGCGGACCTGCTCGGCGTGGGCCTTGGCGGTATCCAGGGCGCGATGTTCGCGTCAGGATTCCAGGGCCAGCGCCGACTCGACCTGTTGGGTGTGGCGATCATCGGCATCCTGATCGGCATGGGCGGAGGCCTCATCCGCGATCTACTGCTGGGGCAGCAACCGGCGACGTTGCAGAACAACTGGTATCTCATCACCGCCGCCGGTGCTGCCATCTTCGGCATGCTGCTGGCCGGTCTTCTGAACCGGGCGAACGCCGTCATCGTGGGTCTCGATGCCGTCGTCATCGGTATGTTCGGTGCTTTTGGCACCAGCAAGGCACTAGGTCTGGGTGTTCCACCTGTGCCTGCGGTCTTCATCGGCGCCTGCGCCGCCGTTGGGGGCAGCATCCTGCGCGATGTCATCATGGGGCTGCCCGTCGCGATCATGCACGTCGGATCGCTCTATGCCGTCGCCGCTCTTCTCGGCTGCAGCGTGATCGTCACAGTGCACGCGTTCGGCGTGAGCATCACGATCGCCGGCGTCATCGGACTCATCGTGACCGCCGTGATCCGTGTGCTGGCCGTGATCTTCGACGTGTCACTGCCGGAGCAGCGCCGGCTCTACCGCCGCAAAGTGGCGGCAGAGACCGGCACCATCCCGATCGTGAAGCCCTAGACGGCGGCGAGTTCCGGCTGACGCGTGCGGATCGAGCGGTTCACGCCGGACACGATCGCCTTGAGCGATGCCGTGGAGATGTCGCCGTCGATGCCGACGCCCCACAACCGCTGATCGCCCACCTGCAGCTCGACGTAGGCGGCAGCCTGCGCATCGCCGCCAGAGCTGAGCGCGTGCTCGACGTAGTCGTAGACCGTGATGTCGAAGCCCTGCGCGCGCAGCACCTCGACGAACGCCGCGACAGGACCGTTGCCGTGGCCGGAGACGGTGTGCTGCTGCTCCTCGTCCCGCAGCGTGACGTCGAGCACGACGTCACCGGACATGTCGCTACGCGTCTGCGTTGCGAGCAGCTCGAAACGCCCCCACTTCGCATCCGCGTCATCCGACGGCAGATACTCGTCGTTGAAGATCGACCAGATCTGGTCGCTGGTGACCTCGCCGCCCTCCGCATCCGTCTTGGACTGCACGACGCCGGAGAACTCGATCTGGAGCTTGCGCGGCAGGTCGATCGCGTGGTCCGTCTTCAGCAGGTATGCGACGCCGCCCTTGCCTGACTGCGAGTTCACGCGGATGACGGCCTCGTACGAGCGCCCGAGGTCCTTCGGGTCGATGGGCAGGTACGGCACTGCCCACTCGATCTCATCGACCGTGACGCCCTTCGCCGCAGCCTCGTTGGCCATGGCCTCGAAGCCCTTCTTGATGGCGTCCTGATGCGAGCCGCTGAAGGCCGTGAACACGAGGTCGCCGGCCCAGGGGCTGCGCTCGGGCACAGGCAGCTGGTTGCAGTACTCGACCGTGCGCTTGACCTGATCGATGTCGCTGAAGTCGATCTGCGGGTCGATGCCCTGCGTGAACAGGTTGATCCCCAGGGCGACGAGGTCGACGTTCCCGGTGCGCTCGCCGTTTCCGAACAGGCATCCCTCGATACGGTCGGCGCCGGCCATGTAACCGAGCTCGGCCGCTGCGATCGCCGTGCCGCGGTCGTTGTGCGGGTGCAGCGACAGGATGATGTTCTCGCGGTGTGCGAGACGACGACTCATCCACTCGATCGAGTCGGCGTAGACGTTCGGCGATGCCATCTCGACCGTAGCGGGCAGGTTGATGATGACCTTGCGATCCGGTGTCGGCTCGAACACCTCGATCACCTGATTGCAGATGTCGAGCGCGAACTCGAGTTCTGTGCCGGTGTAGCTCTCGGGAGAGTACTCGTAGTAGACCTGGGTCTCTGGGATGCGCTTCTCGTACTCGCGGCACAGTCGAGCGCCCTCGAGAGCGATGTCGACGATCCCCTGCTTGTCGGTGCGGAAGACGACATCGCGCTGCAGGATGCTGGTGGAGTTGTACAGGTGCACGATGGCCTGCTTCGCCCCGGCGATCGATTCGTACGTGCGCTCGATGAGATGCTCGCGCGCCTGCGTCAGCACCTGGATCGTGACGTCGTCCGGGATGAGGTTCTCTTCGATGAGCTGGCGCACGAAGTCGAAGTCGGTCTGGCTGGCGGACGGGAATCCGACCTCGATCTCCTTGTAGCCCATGTCGACAAGCAGCTGGAACATCACACGCTTGCGCTCGGGTGACATCGGGTCGATGAGTGCCTGGTTGCCGTCGCGCAGATCGACGGCGCACCAGCGGGGCGCTTCGGTGATCCGCTTGGACGGCCAGGTGCGATCGGGAAGATCGACGGTGATCAGCTCGTGGAACGGTCGATACTTGTGGATCGGCATCGCGGACGGGCGCTGGGAGTTCTGCATGATGGGCTTCTTCTCTTCGTCTTACTGAGCGGGTCAGAATGATCGGGCCAACACAAGCGCCGCGACGAGGAAGGCCCTAGCTTTAGGACTCGTCGCGGCAGCTAAGAAGAAGCAGACCGCCGAAAGGCATGGCATCAGAGTACACCCGAGCGCGCTCCACTCACCAACTCCGGTATGCGGCGAACCTGCATCCAAGAGGAATGAGACGATCGCGTCGCGGCGGACACTGAAGAGTATGGACACTGCATCCACACGGCTGGCCGCGCGCGCTGTCGCACTCGGAGCGACCTGCGCCCTCTTTCTGCTCGCCGGCTGCGCCTCTGCGCCTGGCTCTCCCGCTCCGAGCAGTTCCGATACCGGGTACAGCTTGGAGTCCCAGTCGCCGAAGCCGCCGACCGGCGACGTCATCGCTACCGGGACCGTGATCGATGCAGACGGTGCCGCGCAGCTCTGCCTCGGCGCGGTCATGGAGTCGTACCCGCCGCAGTGCGTCGGCGTTGCCCTCGAGGGATGGACCTGGAACGATGTCGAGCCAGACGACGAGTCCGGCACCACGCGATGGGGCGTCTTCGGGTTCACCGGAGCCTACGACGGCACGAGCATCACGCCAACGACTACGCCGATCCCGTTAGCGCTGTTCGACACGATCGAGCGACCAGTGTCGACCCCCGATAACCCCGGCGCCACGAGCGAGACGGCACTCGCGGACGTCCAGGAGAAGATCAGCGATCTGCTCGATTCTCAGGTGTTGCTCGCAAGCGGCGTGGAGAACGGGTATCTGGTCGTCGATGTGGTGTGGGATGACGGCACACTGCAGAAGGCGGCAGATGCCGATTTCGGTGAGGACGTCGTCGTCATACGCTCGGCGCTTTGGAGCCCCGAGACCCGGTAGCCGCCGTACCCTGCGTGGCACGGCGGTCGGCTCACGGGATCAGGGCGATCTTTCCGCCCGGGTGTTCTTCGGCGAGGAACCGGGTCGCCTCCAACGCTTCGGCCAGCGGATACGTGCGAGCGACCGGGACCTCCAGCATCCCGCGCCCCGCGAGATTCACGAGCTCGCCCCGGATGCTGTCGCGGAAGCGGGCACTGTCCGGCGCGGAGCCGACGATCCAACGGAACTCCTCCGCGCGGGCGCGTGCCGCCGCCGCGATCGTGACGACACGGTCGCGAACGGCGACGAGTTCCAGCGACACATCGACCGCTTCGTCGGTACCCACAGCATCCAGCGCCGCAGAGATCTCGCCATCGGCAGCGTCACGTGCGCGGTCGACGAGGCCCTCCCCATAGGCGACGGGGACGCCGCCGAACCGGCGCACCTCGTCGAAACGGTCTGCACTCGCAGTGCCGATCACGCGCACACCGCGGTGCGCGGCCTGCTGCAGTACGCTCACCCCGACTGCTCCTGACGCACCGTGCAGCAGGATCGTCTCACCCGCCTGAACGCGGGTCACAGTGAGCATCTCAGCCGCCGTCGTGCCGGCGAGCAGCAGGTTCGCGGCGGCCGGATGGGTGAGCGCGGGCGGCTTCGCGAACGCCTTCTCCGCGGGGATCGTGACCTCTGTCGCGTAGCCACCTCTGATGCGGAAGGCGAGGACCTCATCGCCGATCTGCGCAGGGCCGGACCCGATGATCGTGTCCGGTCCGATCGCCGTGATCTCGCCGGAGATCTCGTAGCCGATCGAAACGGGCATCGCGACGCCAAGGCGCGGGGCGGACACGTGCTTGCGGTCCGCTGGGTTCATCCCCGCTGCGTGAACGCGCACCGTGATCTCGCCCGGTCCGGGCGTCGGTGCGTCGTACGGGACGAACTTCCAGTGCTCCGTCGAGCCCCAGTCCGTCGCGGTCCAGTGCTCGGCCATCTCAGAAGCCCAGGCGTCCCAGCTGTTTGGGATCGCGCTGCCATTCCTTGGCCACCTTCACGTGCAGCGCGAGGAAGACCCGCGTGCCGAGAAGCTCTTCGATGCCGACACGGGCCCGCTTTCCGACATCCGCCAGTCGCTTGCCCTTGTGACCGATGATGATCGCCTTCTGGCTGTCGCGCTCGACGACGATCTGCGCGTGCACATCGGTGAGATCGCTGTTCTCGCGCGGGGCGATGTCATCGATGACCACCGCGATGGAGTGCGGCAGTTCGTCGCGCACGCCTTCCAGCGCGGCCTCGCGGATCATCTCCGCGACTCGATCCTCCTGCGATTCATCGGTCGTGATCCCTTCGGGATACAGAGCCGGTCCTGCCGGCATCATCGAGAGCATCTCGTCCGTGAGCACGTCGAGTTGCTCACGGGTGAGGGCTGACAGCGGGATCACGGCAGCCCAGTCCTCTCGCAACGCATCGACTTCGAGGAGCCGCTCGGTGATCTGGTCACGATCGGCGATGTCGGTCTTGGTGACGATCGCGACCTTCTTCGCTCGCGCGTATCCGTCCAGAGACGCGGCGATGCGCCGATCGCCCGGCCCGACCTTCTCAGTCGCCGGGACGCAGAATCCGATC
The DNA here is from genome assembly GCF_024807145.1 of Microbacterium sp. AK031. Lineage (GTDB taxonomy): Bacteria > Actinomycetota > Actinomycetes > Actinomycetales > Microbacteriaceae > Microbacterium. The sequence continues at coordinate 1,072,615 of NZ_JANUCA010000001.1, forward strand.
ACGTCGACGTCGCCCAAGACCTGCTCCACGAGGTCGTTGAGGCGCTCACCGAGCAACGTGCGCGGCTTGTGGATACCGGGAGTGTCGACGATCACGAGCTGTCCGGCCGGTCGATTCAGGATGCCGCGGATGGCACGTCTGGTCGTCTGCGGCTTCTCGCTGGTGATGGCGATCTTCTCGCCGACCAGCGCGTTCGTCAGCGTGGACTTTCCTACGTTGGGACGCCCGACGAAGGTCGCGAATCCGCTGCGAGTGGTCTCAGTCATCGTCTGTCTCCTCTGTTGCGCCTTCGGCGCGTTCCACGAACACCGTGGCGATGCCCCGACCTCGACCGCGCGATGCGCCGCCGGTCAGGACCAGTCCATCGATCGTCGCCGTCACGCCCGGCTGTGGAATCTGGTCCACGGCCTTGCCGAGCAGCCCGCCGATGGAGTCGACGTCCTCGTCTTCGAGCTCGATGCCGAACAGGTCGCCGACGTCGTCCAGCGACAGCCGCGCACTGACGCGGTATCGACCCTCACCGAGTTCCACCACTTCGGCAGCAGCATGATCGTATTCGTCGGAGATCTCGCCAACGAGCTCTTCGATCAGATCCTCCAGCGTGACGAGTCCGGAGATGCCGCCGTGCTCATCGATCACGAGGCACACGTGCACAGCATCGCGTTTCATCTGCTGCAGGAGCGTCTCGGCACGCATCGACTCAGGAACGAACGTCGCGGGTCTCGCGATCGGGCGGATGGATGCTGTGCGCCAGGCGCTGTCGTCACGATACGCGAACTGCACGAGGTCCTTGAGATAGAGAACGCCGACGACGTCGTCCGCATCGTCATCGACCACCGGCATCCGGGAGACACCACGCTGAAGGAACAGCGCCATCGCCTCGCTGTTCGTGGCTTCGGCATCCACCGTCACCATCTCGGTGCGGGGCACCATGACCGCGCGCACGAACTGGTCGGTGAAGTCGAAGACGGAGTGGATGAGATCGCGATCATCCTCTTCGATGAGGTCGTTGGATGCGGCCTCGTCGACCATGCTGAGCAGCTGATCCTCAGACGTGAACGAGCTGCGTCCGGCGCCGGGCGTGACTTTGTTCCCGAGCACGACGAGGCCCTGGGCGATCGGTCCGAGGACGAGGCGCAGACCCCGGACGATCGTGGCCGTTCCGCGGATCATGCCCTCGGAGCGCTGACGTCCGAACGTTCGCGGGCTCGCGCCGACGAGCACGAATGTGATCCCGGTCATGAGGATCGCTGCCGCGAGCATCGCCCACCCGATGTTCTCGAACATGATCGTGAATGCGACGGTGACGAGCACAGCGGCCGTCACCTCTACGAGAACACGGATGAACGCGATCGCGTTGACGTGCGCGTCGAGGTCGGCGGCGATGCGTTCAAGCGCCTGCGCTCTGCGTCCCTCTGCGGCCATCTCGGCGAGATCACCACGGGAGGTGACACCGTACGCGGCGTCGATCGCGGCCATCAGACCGCCGAAGGCCACCAGCAGCACGGCGGCGAGAAGCAGGAGGATCTCGGTCATCGGTCGCGTTCGACGCGCGCGAACCCTTGAATCAGCTCCTTCTGCAGCCCGAACATCTCACGCTCCTCTTCGGGTTCGGCGTGGTCGTATCCGAGCAGGTGCAGCAGTCCGTGGGTGGTGAGGAGGATGAGCTCATCCATCAGCGTGTGACCGGCGGCCTGTGCCTGTGCTTCGGCGACCTGCGGGCACAGTACGATGTCGCCGAGGAGCCCGGGAGGGGTCGGGCGCTCTTCGGTGCCAGGACGCAACTCATCCATCGGGAAGCTGAGCACATCGGTCGGACCTGGCTCGTCCATCCACTGCACGTGGAGGGCTTCCATGGCGCCCTCGTCCACCAGCACGATCGCCACCTCGGCGTCGGCGCTGACGTGCAGCTGAGCGAGGTTGAAGTCGGTGAGACGCTGGAGCACCGTCTCGTCGACGTCGATGGCCGACTCGTTGTTGATCTCGATCATGATGAGTGTCCTCGTTTCGGCGAGCGGTCCCTAGGGCCGGGACGCAGCCCCGCGCGGCGTTCGGCGCGGTTGGCGAACTCGTGAGCCTGTTCCCGCTCCGCGCGCTGCGCCGTACGCTGCTCGTCGTATTCGCTGTACGCGTCGACGATCCGGCCGACCAGCGAATGGCGCACGACATCGGCGCTCGTGAGCCTGGAGAAGTGGATGTCGTCGATGTCGTCAAGCACGCGGGTGACGAGACGGAGCCCCGATGCGCCCTGCGGCAGATCGACCTGGGTGATGTCTCCGGTGACGACCATCTTCGTGCCGAAACCGAGGCGCGTGAGGAACATCTTCATCTGCTCGGGTGTCGTGTTCTGCGCCTCATCGAGTACGACGAACGAATCGTTCAGTGTGCGGCCGCGCATGTACGCCAGAGGTGCCACCTCGATGGTCCCCGTAGCCATCAGTCGCGGTACGACATCCGGATCCATCATCTCGTTGAGGGCGTCGTAGAGCGGGCGCAGGTACGGATCGATCTTGTCGTTCAGCGTGCCGGGAAGGAACCCGAGTCGCTCCCCCGCCTCCACGGCAGGACGCGTGAGGATGATGCGGGTGACCTCTTTGCGCTGCAGCGCCTGCACTGCCTTCGCCATTGCGAGGTAGGTCTTTCCGGTTCCGGCGGGGCCGATGCCGAACACGATCGTGTTCTCTTCGATCGCGTCGACGTACTCCTTCTGCCCCAGTGTCTTCGGGCGGATCACTCGGCCACGCGTCGACAGGATCGCTTCACCGAGCACCTCGCTCGGTCGCGGTCCGCCCTCCTGACGCAGCATGCGCGCAGAGCTCTCGACGTCGCTGGGAGCGAGATCGTATCCGTCTCTGGTCATCGTGAGCAGTTCCTCCACCTGGGTCTTCGCCGCGGCGACGGGCACTGCCTCGCCGGTCAGTGTGATCTCGTTGCCGCGGACGAGCACCTGCACTTCCGGGTGCTCTTTCTCCAGCATCCGCAGCAGTCGATCCTGCGGACCGAGCAGTCGCACCATGGCGATGCCGTCGACGTAGATCCGCTCGACGAGCGTCTGCGGTTCCGCGTCAGGCACCGAGACTCTTCTCCGTCAGCCCGCCGGCAAGGATGTGCGCATGAACGTGGAAGACGGTCTGCCCGGCATTGGCGCCCGTGTTAAAGACGAGGCGGAAATCCCCGTCAGAGTGATCAGCGGCGACTTGGGCGGCGAAGGCGATGAACTCGGCGAGCAGATCGGGATCTCCTGCTGCGAGCTCGGTGACGTCGCGGTACTGCTCGGTCTTGGGGATCACGAGCAGATGGACGGGGGCCTGCGGTGCGATGTCGCGAATCGCGAACAGCTTTCCGGTGGATGCGATGATCTCACCGGGAACGTCACCGTTGAGGATTCGAGTGAAGATCGAGGGTTCCGTCATGTTTCCAGTCTACGGGGCGCCGGTCGGCACTGGCAGATGCCTCAGCATCGGAGCCCAGCGATGGAAGAAGGGGTTCGGGGCTCTGGATCGCTCCAGAGCCCCGAACCCCTGCCGCTCTGGCAGCGCGGCTACCAGCGGCCGAGCGCAGCGGACAGTACCGCGATCGCGGCAGGGCCCGCTGTCGACGTGCGAAGGACGGTCTCTCCGAGGCGGACGCGCTCCGCGCCGGCGGCCTCGAACTTCGCGAGTTCCTCTGGTGTGATGCCGCCCTCCGGGCCGACGACGAGCACCAGGTCTCGGCCATCCGTCTTGATCGACGACAGCCTGGTGCTGGCGGTGGGATCGAGCACCAGCATCCGCTGCCCCTCGGCGCGTGCGATGAGCTGCCCCGTCGAAAGCGGCGCTGACACCTCGGGCACCCACGCACGATGAGCCTGTTTCGAAGCCTCGCGAACGATCGCACCCCATCGCTCGCGGCCCTTGACCGCCTTCGGGCCCTCCCACCGGGAGATGCTCCGCGAGGCCTGCCACGGCACGACCTCATCGACACCCAACTCGCACGCGGCCTGAACCGCGAGCTCGTCACGGTCACCCTTGGCGAGTGCCTGCACAAGCACCAGACGGGTCGACGGTGCGTCTGCTTCGACACGGCCGGTGACCCGCACGTCGACGCGTGTCGCCGAGACATCCGTCACCGCGCCGTCCAGCCACGTGCCAGCGCCATCGCCGATGGTGACCGTCTCTCCGACTCGCAGCCGGCGCACGACCGCGGCGTGCTTGGCCTCGGCTCCGGTCAGTGACACGATGTCGCCTACAGCTGCCGAGCCGGAGCTCTCCACGAGGAAGTGCAGCGCCATGAGGGCCTCCAGCTCAGTGACGGAAACGGTCGCGCAGCTTCGAGAACAGTCCCTGCTGGAACTGCGCGAGCTGAGGACCGGGTGACTTCTGCTTCTTCGCGAAATCCTCGATCAGCGCGCGCTGCGCCGAATCGAGCTTCGTCGGAGTCACCACTTGAACGCCCACTCGAAGATCCCCGCGCTGAGTTCCACGCAGCGGAGTGATACCGCGTCCCTTGATCGTGAGGACATCGCCCGACTGCACGCCAGGACGGATCTCGAGGTCGACCTTGCCGTCCAGCCCGTCGATCGCGGTTTCTGTCCCGAGGATCGCGTCCGACATCGAGACCTCGAGTGTCGCGAGCAGATCGTCGCCGTCGCGGCTGAAGGATGCGTGAGGCGAGACGGTGACCTCGACGTACAGATCTCCGTTCGGGCCGCCAGCCTTTCCGACCTCGCCCGACCCCGGAAGCTGCAGACGCAGGCCGGTCTCCACACCTGAAGGAATATCGAGCGAGACCGTGCGACGAGACCGCACCCGGCCCTGGCCACCGCACGTACCGCACGGGTGCGGGATCGTGGTGCCGTATCCCTCGCAGCTGCCGCAGGGCTGCGACGTGACGACGTTGCCGAGCAGGCTGCGCACCTGGCGCTGCACGTGACCCGTCCCGCCGCAGATGTCGCAGGTCATGGGCGACGTACCCGCCTGCGTGCACGAGCCCTGACAGGTTTCGCACAGCACGGCCGTGTCGACCTCGATGTCACGGTGTGCACCGAAGACGACATCGCCCAGATCGAGCGTGACGCGCACGAGCGCATCCTGACCCCGCTCGCGACGCGAACGCGGACGGCCGCCTCGGCCCCCGCCCTGCGCGGCTCCGAAGAACGTCTCGAAGATGTCGCCGAAGCCACCGAATCCGCCGAAGTCGCCGCCGCCTGCACCGTCGCCCCCGCCCATGTCATAGCGGCGACGCGAATCGTCGTCGCTGAGCACGTCGTATGCATGGGTCACGCTCTTGAAGCGTTCTGCCGCGTCGTCCCCGGGATTCACATCCGGGTGCAGCTGTCGAGCGAGCTTCCGGTACGCCTTCTTGATCTCGTCCGTCGTCGCGTCACGTGACACTCCGAGAACCTCATAGTGGTCCGCCACAATCACCTTTCTGCGTGTGCAAGCTGTAGGAACGACCCGCCTCAGCGGCTCGTCTCGTCTTCGTCGAGCATGCGCGACAGATAACGGGCCACAGCCCGCGCCGCCGCAAGATTGCTCGGATAGTCCATTCGAGTCGGACCCATGACACCGACGCGCGCCGTGCCGCCATGGGTCAGGTAGTTGCTGGCGACGATCGAAGCCTCGGGGAGCCCGAACGGTTCGTTCTCTGCGCCGATGCTCGCCGCCAGCCCGTGCTCGTCGGTCACCATCTCGCTCATGAGCCGCAGCAGAGTCACCTGCTCCTCGATCGCGGCGAGCAGCGGATGGATGCTGCCGCGGAAGTCCTGCTCGCGACGAGCAAGAGTCGCGGCTCCCGCCATGACCAGTCGCTCTTGGCGGAACTCGGCCAGCTCTTCGCTGATGATGCCGCCCAGAACCTGTATCGCCCCATCGACGCGGCTGCTTTCGTGCGTGCCGACGAGCAACTGCACGCGATCAGACGCCTCACGAACCGATTGACCCGTGAGCAGCGCCGACAGCCGAGCGCGCAGCACCGCGACATCCTCATCGTCGAGATCGATCGGCAGTCCCGCAATGCGCTGGGACACACCACCGGCATCCGTCACCAGCACCACGAGCAGACGATTCGGGGCGAGCGCGACCAACTCGATGTGCGTCAGATGTGCACGCGCGAACGACGGATACTGCGCGAGCGCGACCTGACCGGTCAACTGCGTGAGCACGCGCACCGTGCGAGCCATCAGGTCGTCCAGGTCGGCCGGATCCATAAGGAAGGACTCGATGGCGCTGCGCTGCGCCGTCGAAAGCGGACGCAACTGCGCGAGATGGTTCACGAAGACGCGATAGCCCTTGTCTGTCGGCACGCGGCCGGATGACGTATGCGGGGCGGTGATCAGCTCTTCGTCTTCGAGCTGCGCCATATCGTTGCGGATCGTCGCCGCAGAGACGCCGAAAGAGTGCCGATCGACGATGGACTTGCTGCCGACGGGCTCGTGCGACTCGACGTAGTCCTGCACGATGGCTCTCAGAACCTGCAGACCGCGTTCGCTGACCATGTCACACTCCTCCCGCCTGGCACTCGAATACTCAGAGTGCCAATTCTACCCCGCCCGCGCTGAGACTCGGCAGGAGGTGGTGTGAACGCATCTCAGCCTGTGAGCGCGCGCACCACGGCATCGGCGAGCAGCCGCCCCCGCAGCGTTAGCCGCACACGTCCGCGCAGCGCGGCGGCTCCCTCGATCAGTCCGTCTGCGATGAGACCGGCGACGCGATCACGATTCTGAACTGGGATATCCGCGATTGCGAGGCCCTCAGCCAGCCTGCTCTCCAACAGGACCCGCTCCAGCAGGTGCGCCTTCGCGTCCGGCCGTTCGGTGCCTGCCGCCGGCGATTCGGATGCTGCGACCCGCTGCGCATACGCGGCAGGATGCTTCACGTTCCACCAGCGAAGACCTGCCACGTGGCTGTGGGCGCCGGGTCCGAAGCCCCACCAGTCGTTTCCTCGCCAGTACGCCAGGTTGTGCCGGGAGCGCTGATCGTCGCTGCGCGCCCAGTTGCTGAGCTCGTACCATTCGAACCCTGCCCCGGCGAGACGCGCATCAGCGAGTTCGTACATGTCGGCCTGCAGATCGTCGTCAGGTCTCGGCACCTCGCCACGACGGATCTGGCGCGCGAGCTTCGTACCATCCTCGATGATCAGCGCGTATGCCGAGATGTGATCCGACTCCAGCGAGAGCGCGTCATCCAACGACGCTTCCCAGTCTGCGAGCGACTCTCCCGGCGCGCCGTAGATCAGGTCGACACTGACCGCGAGTCCGGCGTCCTTCGCCGCCTCGACCGCGGTGCGCACGTTCTCCGGCTGGTGGGTCCGGTCGAGCGCTGCGAGCACGTGAGGCACGGCCGACTGCATGCCGATCGACAGCCGCGTCACCCCGGCCTCTGCCAGCGTCCGCGCGACCGCAGGAGTCACGGTATCGGGATTTGCTTCGACCGTGACCTCTGCGCCATCCGCCATGCCGAAGGCGTCGACTGCACGCTCCAGCATCCGTGCGAGGTCTCCGGCCGGAAGCAGCGTCGGTGTCCCTCCCCCGAAGAACACCGTGTCCATCGGACGCAGCGCCCCGGCTTCGGACAACACGCGACGCGCCAGCGAGATCTCCGCGGAGAGCGTGTCGGCGTAGTCTTCCTGACGCGCACCGCGAAGCTCACCAGAGGTGTAGGTGTTGAAATCGCAGTACCCACAGCGCACGCGGCAGAACGGGATGTGCACGTACGCGGAGAAGGGCACGCTCGCGTCGATCGCCAGATCAGGGGGGAGCCTGCCGTCCGACGGCGCCGGGTCTCCGAGCGGCAGCGGTCCGGCCATCACAACCGCACCATCAGGTGACCGCGATCACAGCGGCGTGGCATACAGCGGGGAGATCGCGCGAAGGTAGCGCGCGAAAAGTTCTTTGCGGCGGCGCTTGACCAGGGCACGGATGACTCGGTAAATCAGCGCATTCGGCGCATCGAACGCGCGCACGGTGAACCAGACCTCGTCATTGTCTTCGCGCCACTCGATCTCGAACAGCTCTTCACCGCTGACGACGGACCCGCCGACGGTTCCGAGCACGAAGCCGATACGACGCGGTTCCTCCGTCACCGAGATGACGCGGAGTTCAGCGTCGGCACGCATTCCCGCAACCCGACCCTGCAGGCGCAACGTCATGCCAGGACCCGCGAACGGCATTCCCTCGGCGTCGAAGCGCTGCTCGACCTCACGCGTGCTCGGAGCGATCGGTTTGCCCTCTGCATCGAAGCTGACTCCGGAGTAGGCGGGACCGGCAGCGGGATGCACGTCCTCGATCCTGAGGCCGGCCGCGCGCTGCGCCGTCCACGACAGAAGCGCCTCACCGGCAGTCCGGAAGCGGTCCTCACCGCTGCCCAGTCGCCACGAGTTCTCGGCCGGCACGCTGCGCTCCGGCGGATACTGCATCAGGTCGGGGGCATGAGTCGCCCCGACGGCGGCATAGTCCACCGTCTCGTCTCGGAAAGTCCCGCGCCGCATGAGTTCCAGCCTACTTCGGGTTACCTGAACGGACACCCCCCGCGCCGCGGGAGGCCCATCCCTACTTCTTCTCTTTGCCCTCGACGTCGCCGGAGAGCGCTGCGATGAACGCCTCCTGGGGAACCTCGACACGGCCGACCATCTTCATGCGCTTCTTGCCCTCCTTCTGCTTCTCGAGGAGCTTGCGCTTGCGGCTGATGTCACCGCCGTAGCACTTGGCGAGCACGTCCTTGCGCAGGGCGCGGATGGTCTCGCGGGCGATGATGCGCGCGCCGATGGCCGCCTGGATCGGCACTTCGAAGTTCTGACGAGGGATCAGCTTTCGCAAGCGGTCCACCATCAGCGTGCCGTATGCATAGGCCTTGTCCCGGTGCACGATCGCGCTGAATGCGTCGACCTTGTCACCCTGCAGCAGCACGTCGACCTTCACGAGGTCGGCATCCTGCTGGCCGGAGGGCTCGTAGTCGAGGCTCGCATAGCCCTGCGTCTTCGACTTCAGGTGATCGAAAAAGTCGAACACGATCTCGCCGAGCGGCATGGTGTATCGCAGCTCGACGCGTTCCTCGGAGAAGTACTCCATGCCCAGCAGGGAACCGCGACGGGACTGGCACAACTCCATCACGGTGCCGACGTAGTCCTTCGGCAACAGGATGGCGGCCTTCACCATCGGCTCGGCCACCGAGGCCACACGACCGTCGGGGTACTCGCTCGGGTTGGTCACAGTGACCTTCTCACCGGTGTCGGTGGTGACCTCGTAGATCACGCTCGGTGCGGTGGTGATGAGGTCGAGATCGAACTCGCGAGCCAGCCGCTCCGTGATGATCTCCAGGTGCAGCAGCCCGAGGAACCCGCAGCGGAACCCGAAGCCGAGCGCCACCGATGTCTCCGGTTCGTATGCCAAGGACGCGTCGGACAGCTTCAGCTTGTCGAGCGCCTCGCGAAGGTCCGAGTAATCGCTCCCGTCGATCGGGTACAACCCCGAATAGACCATTGGCTTGGGGTCGGTGTAACCGGGCAGCGCCTGTGTCGCCCCACCGCGACTTGTCGTGACGGTGTCTCCGACCTTCGATTGCCGAACGTCCTTCACGCCGGTGATGAGGTAGCCGACTTCACCGACGCCGAGCCCGTTGGACGGGATCGGCTCCGGGCTGGAGACGCCGATCTCCAGGAGCTCGTGGTTCGCGTGCGTGGACATCATCTGGATGCGCTCGCGCGGAGACAGGCTGCCGTCGATCATCCGCACGTAGGTCACGACGCCTCGGTAGGCGTCGTAGACCGAGTCGAAGATCATGGCGCGTGCCGGAGCATCCGCATCGCCCGTGGGGGCGGGGATGTCCCGCACGATGCGATCGAGCAGCTCTTCGACGCCGACGCCTGTCTTGCCGGAGACGCGCAGCACGTCCTCGGGCTGGCCGCCGATGAGATCTGCAAGCTCCTTGGCGAACTTGTCAGGGTCTGCTGCGGGCAGGTCGATCTTGTTGAGCACCGGAATGATGTGGAGGTCGTTCTCGAGCGCCAAGTACAGGTTCGCGAGCGTCTGCGCTTCGATGCCCTGCGCGGCGTCCACAAGCAGGATCGCGCCCTCGCATGCAGCCAGTGATCGCGAGACCTCATACGTGAAGTCGACGTGACCAGGAGTGTCGATCATGTTCAACGCGAACGTCTGAGACTCGTCCTGCCACGGCATCCGCACAGCCTGGCTCTTGATCGTGATGCCACGCTCGCGCTCGATGTCCATGCGGTCGAGATACTGCGCCCGCATATCGCGATCGGAGACGACACCGGTGATCTGGAGCATGCGGTCGGCAAGAGTCGACTTGCCGTGATCGATGTGGGCGATGATGCAGAAATTGCGGATCTGCGAAGGCGGCGTCGCGGCCGGCGGGAGCGGAGTGAGAGCGCGTGGGGACATGTCCCGACGATTCTACGTTCAGGAGGCCCTAATCCCCGATTCGTCTTGACGAGTGATAGTCTCCCGAGGTTGCCTTGGTTCAGATCTGTGAGACTGAGTGCCACGGGCGATCCTCCCGATTCAGCGTTGCGTCGGACGATCCCGAGCGCGTCTGTAAAAGAGAAAGACAAAACCTTGATCAAGTATCTCCTCCGCCGTACCCTCGGCTGGTTGTTGATGATCGTGGTCGCGACCAACATCACGTACTTCCTGGCTTGGGGCTTCCTCAACCCGCGGAACAACTACGTCGGTCGTCGCCCTCCGCTCAGCGAAGAGCAGATCTCCAACCTTCTCCTCCCTCGTAATCTGGACTCCAACGTGCCGCTCATCGAACGGTGGTGGACCTGGTTCAGCGGAATCCTCTTCCGCTGGGATTGGGGTGTGAGCCCGACGGGCGGCTCCGTGAACGAGCAGGTCGCCTACCGCATGTGGATCAGCGCGGAGCTCGTGCTCGGCGCGACGATCATCATGACCGTCCTCGGCATCGCGCTCGGCGTCTACACCGCATCGAGGCAGTACAAACTCGCCGACCGTATCGGCCAGGCGACATCGATCATCACGATGAACGTCAACATCATCGTCGCGGCCCTCGGCCTCGTGCTCCTCGCAATCGCATTCAACGACTGGCTCGGCGTACGTGTCTTCTACGTGACCGGTTCATCCAGCAAGGGTGTGGAAGGGTTCTTCCCGGTCCTGATCGACGCCCTTCAGCACATCACGCTGCCGACCATCGCACTGGTGATCGTCGGCTATGCAGGCACGCACTTCCTGCAGCGCTCGCTGCTGCTCGACAACATCAATGCCGACTATGTGCGCACCGCGCGGGCCAAGGGACTCACCAAGCCGCAGGCGATCCGTAAGCACGCACTGCGTACATCGCTCATCCCTGTGGCCACGCAGGTGGCGTTCAGCATCCCCGCCGTGTTCACCGGGGCGGTGCTCACCGAGACGATCTTCGCGTGGAACGGCATGGGCAAGTACTTCATCGAGACCATCGTGAAGAGCGACATCCACGGTGTCGTCGCCACCGCGGCGTTCGCCGGGCTGCTGACCGCGCTCGGAGCGATCCTCTCCGACATCGTAGTCGTCGTTCTCGATCCGCGAGTGAGGGTGAGCTGAGCATGACTGAAATGATGGACCCCACTGTCGAAGCGCCCGTGGCCCCGGGGCTTCCGGAGAAGTCCGACGGCAAGGCGATGTCGAAATGGACGTTGTACACGCGGCGTTTCATGCGCAACAAACCCGCCGTCGGCGGCATCGTCATCTTCCTGCTACTGGTGCTGTTCGCGATCTTCGCTCCTCTCATCGCGGAGTACGATCACATCGAGCTCGACTTCCTGAACCTCGGGACCCCGCCGTCACTGGAGCATTGGTTCGGCACCACACCGTCCGGCAACGACACCTTCGCCCAGGTCGCGATCGGCCTGCAGCGCTCTCTCATGATCGCGGTGACCGTGTCGGTGGGAACGACGATCATCTCCGCCCTGGTCGGCACTGCAGCTGCGTACTTCGGAGGCTGGACTGAGAAGATCACACTCACGGTCATCCACTTCATGATGGTCATCCCGAGCTTCCTCATCCTCTCGCTCCTGTCGAACCGCTCCGGTGGCGACTGGAGAGTCATCGCGCTGATCATGATCTTCGTCGTGGGCTGGTATTTTCCCGCGCGTGTCATCTGGACGACCGCCCTCTCTCTTCGTGAGCGCGAGTACATCCACGCGGCCCGCTACATGGGCGTCCGCGGTATGACGATCGTCGTGCGTCACCTGCTGCCGAACATCGGTTCGCTGCTCGTGATCAACTTCACCCTCGGCATCGTCGGAGCCGTCATGGCCGAGACGGGCCTGTCCTTCATCGGGTTCGGCGTGAAGATCCCTGATGTGTCGCTCGGCTCGCTGATCGGCTCTGGCGCGAACACGATCACCAGCGCACCCTGGCTGTTCTACTTCCCCGCAGCAGCGCTGACATTGCTCACCGTGTCCATGGCGCTCGTCGCCGACGGCCTGCGTGATGCCCTCGATCCCACTTCAGCAGCAGGAGGCCGCGCATGAGCACAGTTCTCTCCGTTCGTGATCTCACGGTCAGCTTCCCGTCCGAAGCCGGACGCGTCGACGCTGTTCGCGGCGTCTCCTTCGACCTCGAGGCGGGCAAGACACTCGGCATCGTGGGCGAATCCGGTTCGGGCAAGTCCGTCACCTCGCTCGCGATCATGGGCCTGCTCGATGAGAACGCCCGCGTCACGGGTTCGATCATCTACGACGGCCAGGAGCTGCTCGGCAAGTCCGACAAGCAGATGTCGGTCATCCGCGGCAACGGCATCGCCATGATCTTCCAGGACCCGCTGACCTCTCTGACGCCGGTGTTCACGGTCGGCGACCAGCTCATCGAGGCGCTCACCGTGCACCGCAGCATGTCTAAGCAGGAGGCGTGGGACCGCTCCATCGAACTGCTGCGGGTGGTCGGCATCACGCAGCCGGAGAAGCGCATGAAGGGCTTCCCGCACGAATTCTCCGGCGGTATGCGCCAGCGCGTGGTCATCGCGATCGCGATGGCCAACAACCCGAAGCTGATCATCGCGGACGAGCCCACCACTGCGCTCGATGTGACGATCCAGGCGCAGATCCTCGACCTCATAGAGAAGGCCCAGGCAGAGACGGGCGCCGCGACCATCATGATCACCCATGACATGGGTGTGGTCGCCCGGCTGGCCGACGACGTCATGGTCATGTACGCCGGCAAGCCCATCGAACATGCACCCGTCGGTGAACTCTTCCACAACACCCGGATGCCGTACACGATAGGCCTCCTGGGTGCGATCCCTCGTGTCGACAAAGCGGAGAAAGAGCCGCTGATTCCGATCAAGGGCAACCCGCCGCTGCTGATCAACCTGCCGGATGCCTGCCCGTTCGCCGACCGCTGCCCGATCGTGATGGATGCGTGCCACCAGCGCGAGCCCGATCTCCTCGACGTGCCGTCTCTCACAGACGCACCTCATCAGGCAGCGTGCATCCGCGCACACGAGATCGACGAGAACGGCTTCATCGGCGGCCTTCCCGTCTACCCCGTCCCGGAGATCCCGGAGAGCGACCTGACCCGCACGCCGCGCGAGCTGCGTCCGATCACGCTCGACGTGCGCAACATGAACAAGGTGTTCCCTCTCATGAAGGGCGCATTCTTCAAGCGCAAGGTCGGCGAGGTGCATGCGGTCAAGAACGTGAGCTTCGACGTCCGCGAAGGTGAGACGATGGCCATCGTCGGCGAGTCCGGCAGCGGCAAGACGACGACGCTGCTGCAGATCATGGATCTGGTCAAACAGCACGACGGTGACATCATCATCAACGGCACGAGTGTCAACGACATCACCAGCCACTCCATCGAGCGCAAGGTCCGTCGCGACATCCAGATCGTCTTCCAGGACCCGATGGGCGCGCTCGACCCGCGCATGACAGTGGCCGACGTCATCGCCGAGCCGCTGCGCGCGATCGGGACGTCGAAGGACGAGGTGCACCGTCGCGTCAAGGAGCTCATGGATGTGGTCGGCCTCAACCCCGCCCACATCGACCGGTTCCCCGGTGCATTCTCCGGCGGGCAGCGCCAACGCATCGGCATCGCCCGCGCGCTCTCCACCAATCCGAAGGTCATCGTCCTCGACGAACCGGTGTCGGCACTTGACGTGTCGATCCAGGCCGGTGTGATCAACCTGCTCGACGAGCTCAAGGTCAAACTCGGCGTCTCGTACCTGTTCGTCGCTCACGACCTCTCGGTGGTGCGCCACATCGCCGACCGCGTCGCTGTGATGTATCTCGGTGATTTCGTCGAGCACGGCGATGTCGACGACATCTTCGAGAACCCGCAGCACCCGTACACGAAGGCACTGCTCTCGGCGATCCCTGTGCCGGATCCCGACATCGAGCGCACTCGTGAGCGGCTCACCTTCAACCCGGCGACGATGCAGGCAGAGGCCTCTGCGGTCTGATCATGTTTCCAGCCGGTAACGGCTGGTCACCGTCCGATAACAGTTACGCGCCATTCACTGTGACCACGCGAATTCGGTGAGCGTCCGAACTATTCTTCCCTGTATGACACGCCGAAAGGCGGAAGGAGAACCATGAAGCAGCACAAGCTGATGGGGGCGATCGCATTCAGCGGCGTCCTCGCACTTGCCCTCGCGGGCTGCGCGAGCGGCACCGGTGACAACGGTGGCGACGGCGGCGCAGAGCCCGTCGAGACCAAGGCCTCGGACTACAACCCGCAGGAACGCGACGCCCTTCAGACCGGCGGCGAAGCCCGTTTCCCGATCAACGAGATCCCGGAACAGCTGAACTCGTTCAACGGCGATGGTTCGGCAGACACTGCGCGTATCGCTGCCTGGTACATGCCGCAGATCCTTCTTCAGAAGGACGACGGCACCCCGTACAAGCACGACGCGTACCTCGACGAGTGGAGCATCGACACCGTCGACGGCAACACCCAGATCACCTTCACGTTCACCGAGGAGGCGCACTGGAACGACGGCACCAACATGGACTGGACGGCCATCGAGGCCACGTGGAAGGCCAACAACGGCACCGACGAGGCGTTCAACCCGAACGCGACCGACGGCTACAAGCAGATCGCATCTGTCGAGCAGGGTGACACCGCAAAGACCGCGATCGTCACTTTCGACGGTGAGTTCGCCTGGCCGGAGATGCCGTTCCTCACGGGCATCATCCACCCGGCACTGGCCGACCCCGCGACCTTCAACGAAGCCATGATCGGCAACCCGCACCCCGAGTGGGGCGCAGGGCCGTACATGATCGACGAGTTCGACGCGAACGGCGGATACGTCTCGTTCGTTCCGAACACCGAGTGGTGGGGCGACGAGCCGCTGCTGGAGAAGGTCTCCTTCCAGGCGATGGATGCCGCAGCATCGATCAACGCGTTCAAGGCGGATGAGATCGACCAGGTCGGTGTCAACACGAAGGACCGCCTCGCTCAGGTCAAGGACATGGAAGACATCACGATCTACCGTGCCACGCAGACCGCGAGCACGCTGATCCAGGTCGACGCCACGAAGCCGCAGTTCGAGGACGTCAAGGTTCGCGAGGCGTTCTTCAAGGCGATCAACATCGACCAGCAGAAGGAGATCGCCTGGAATGGTCTGGACTACGAGGAGGAGCCCGCCGGCTCCCTCACGCTGTTCCCGTTCCAGCCCGGCTACAGCAACGCGCTCGATGAGGCCGGCTGGGAGTACAACCCTGAGGACTCCATGGCTCTCCTCGAGGAAGCCGGCTGGACCGAGGGTGAAGACGGCATCCGCGAGAAGGACGGCGAGAAGCTGTCGGTCATCTTCCCGGTGTGGAGCGACGACGCGACGCAGGAAGCGATCGCCAAGTCCCTCCAGGCGCAGATGAAGGAGGTCGGCATCGACTTCCAGATCGACATCCGTCCGTCGACCGACTTCTCGAACGACTACACATCGAAGAACTGGGACGTCTCGTCGCTCCGGTTCACCTCGTCGGACCCGTTCGGTGCGGCCTGGTTCTGCCAGCTGTACTGCATGGACATGGGCCTGAACCTCTCGGGCGTCCAGTCCGAGGAGATGGACCAGCGCATCCACGATGAGGTCGAGTCCCTCGCGACTGCTGAAGAGCAGACGGCTGCGGCGATGAAGCTCGAGGCGGAGATCTTCCAGGACTGGGGCCTCATCCCGCTCTACAACGGCCCGTCCATCTCGGCTGTCAAGACCGGTCTCGCGAACCTCACCCCTGAGCCCTACGTGGGCCTGGACGGCTTCGGCGTCCAGCCGGTGGAGAACGTGGGCTGGGAGAAGTAAGCACCACGCAACACTTGAGGCGGGGTCGGTGGTTCATCCACCGGCCCCGCCTTTCTATGCTGTACCCATGGGCATCCAGGTCGTCTTCGTGCACGGCATCCGCACGTCAGCCACGATGTGGCGTGCCCAGCTCTCGCATCTCGCCGAGCGCGGAGTCGCCGCAACGGCCGTGGATCTGCCTGGCCACGGCTCGCGCATGTCGGAGGCATTCGTGCTAGACGCGGCGATGGCGACGATCGACGACGCCGTGCGGGATGCGGCGGCACGAGGCCCTGTGCTGCTGGTGGGGCATTCGATGGGCGGCCTGATCTCCATCGCCTACGCCGGTGCGGCAGACTCTCCCCCGCCGGTCGCCGGGTTCATCGGCGCGTCCTGCACGGCATTGCCCCGCGGCGCCGGGCTCGCCGCATATCGATTCCTTGCGCGCAGATTCAACGCGCTCCCCGATAAGGGCCTGTGGCTCACCACGCAGATGCTCGCAGCCACCCTGCCCGACGAGACCAGATTCGACTTCGCCGCCGGCGGATACGCCTTCGACGCGCAGGACGTCGCGTTGGCGAGCCTCGCCGCCCTCGATCTCGCCGCCGACGTGCACCGCCTGCGCATGCCGCTGTGGTGGATCAACGGTCAGTTCGACCAGCTGCGCCCGCAAGAGAGGCTGTTCACACGGCTCACGCCGCATTCCGAGCTCATCGTGGTTCCTCGCACGTCGCACCTCGTCACCGCGATGCGCCCCAGAGTATTCAACGCGCTGCTGGATCTGGCTGTCGCGACACTCGAGCAGGGCGCACCGCAACCGTCATGACAGCGCCGATCACCGACAGGATGCCGGCCACGAGGAAGAGCAACCAGAATCCGCCGACGAGCGCCACGAGGGCGGCTCCCAGCAACGGCCCCAACAACTGACCGAGGCTGGCAGAGACGTTGACGATGCCGAGATCACGTGCGTGGTCTTCGACGCGCGGCAGCAGGTCTGTGGCGAGAGCAAGACTCACCGCCATGTACGCACCGTATCCGACGCCCATGACGGCCGCCGCGATGGCGGTGCCGATGAAGGTCGGAGAGATGAGGATCATGACGGCGGACAGCGCCTGCACGAGGGCAGCGAGGATGACGATCGGCTTGCGGCGACCTGTGCGATCGGAGAGCGAGCCGGCGATGAGGGATGCCGCGACCACGAAGATCGTGTAGATCACGATCAGCACCAGTAGATCGTCTTCAGCCGTCGCCGCCGGAGAGCCGACCCCGTAGAGCAGGAAGAACAGCAGCAGCGCTGTGCCCAGCGCGTTACCGATGTTCACGGTGAGCCGGCTCGCCAGCACCCAGATGAAGTTCCGGTCGCGGAGCACGCCCATCCGTTCGCGCCACTCCCTCCGCGCAGCCGGACGCTCCCACCCGACCGGCGGGTCCGGCAGCAGCACAGCGGTGCCCACGCCGACCGCCAGGATGAAGACCGCCAGCACGACGTAGCTCGCACCGATTCCGAGCCCGAGCAGCACGACCGCACCGACGCCGACGACGATTCCGACCGCCTGTGCCGAGCTCACGAATGCGGATGCGGTGCCCCGCTGCGCGAACACCTGGTCGGCGATCATCGCAGTGAGCGCCGCAGAGATCACGGCGATTCCGATGGATACGCCGACCCACGCGGCTCCCACACCCAGTGGTTCTGTGGCGGCTCCGGTGAGAAGGAGAGATGCCGCCGTCAGTAATGCACCCCCGATCGCCCAGGGCCGCCGCCGGCCCAAACGTGAACCGGTGCGATCCGAGAGCATGCCGGCGACAGGCCCGGCGATCACGCCTGCGATGCCGCCGACCGAGAGGATCAGCCCGGACCAGATGACGCCCGTGATCCAGTCGTTCTCACCGCCCGGCGTGTCCAGCTGCAGCGGAAGCAGCAGCTGGACGGGTGTGAGCTGCACGGTCCACACGGCCAGCCAGGCCACCGCGAACAGCGTCAGCCATGCCCCGCCCACGCGTCCGTCTCGCGGCATCAGCGTCTTCATGATCGAGCCTCCGCAGACTTCGCCTCGGCTATCAGCGCGCGATACCACTCGTATGAGGCTTTCGGCGTGCGCTTCGATGTCTGATGGTCGACGTGGACGAGGCCGAAGCGCTGGGTGAAGCCATCCGCCCATTCGAAGTTGTCGAGCAGACTCCACACCGTGTACTCGTCGACGCGGACTCCCTGGGCGACAGCATCCGCCACCGCGCCGATGTGCGAGGCGAGGTACTCGATCCGACGGGTGTCGCCGAGAGGTCCGCTGACCTCATCCGGTTCCGGGAACGACGCGCCGTTCTCGCCGATGACGATGGGTGGCAGACGATCGCCGTAGCGACGCGCAGCATCCGTCAAGAACGCAGTGAGCGCGTGCGGCTGGATCCCCCAGAGCTCACCGAACCCCGTGTGCGCGACGCCGCGAGTCGGAACCTGGACGAACGGCACTTGCGCGCCTTCTGGCGCGGCGGCAACAGTCGTGGGGTTGTAGAAGTTCACCCCGTAGAACTCGGATGAAGCGGAGATCAGTTCCATGTCGCCGGCGTGCACAGGCATCTCCACGCCGAGCGGCGCGAGATCCGGGTAGGTACCGGTCAGCACCGGATCGGCGAAGAGGCGATTGTGGATCAGGTCGTACACATGGGCGGCGGTCTGGTCGGCAACGGAGTCCGTCGCCGGCTGCACCCAGGTGTGGTTGTTCACGATGCCGACAGCTGTGGCGCCGTAGCCGCGAAGGATCTCTGCGGCGCGCCCGTGTGCGAGCAGCTGATGGTGCACCGTGGGCAGCGAGTCGAACAGCAGCTGCCGCCCCGGTGCGAGCTCACCGACGGCGTACCCCTGCAACGACGTCGACACCGGCTCATTGATCGTGTACCAGTTCTTCACACGATCGCCGAGGGCCGCTCCCACGATCTCCGTGTACTCGGCGAACCGCAGGGCGGTGTCCCTCGCGAGCCACCCGCCGCCGGCTTCGAGGGCCGAAGGCAGATGCCAGTGGTACAGGGTCGGGAACGGCACGATCCCCGCGTCGAGAAGCCCGTCGACCAGGCGCTCGTAGTAAGAGAGGCCCGCGGCTGCGCCCGGACCCGTGCCGTCCGGCTGCACACGCACCCACGAGATCGAGAAACGATATCTGTCGACGCCGAGGCCTTGCAGCAGAGCGATGTCCTCGGCGCTGCGGCGGTAGCTGTCCGGTCCTGGTTCCGCGCTCGAGCCATCTCGAACCCGGCCTGCGGTGTCGACGAAGTCATCCCAGATCGAGCGTCCGCGCCCATCCGCGCCGCGCGCGCCCTCGATCTGGAAGGCCGCGGTCGCCGCCGACCATCGCAGTCCGGCCGGCACGGGAAATGTTCGGTCAGTCGCATCCGCCATGGATGACTCCTTCGGGTCGATAGCGCTCAGCATGCCGTATGCATCGGACTCGGCGACAGTGGCACGCGATGGATTCCTGTCAGACCTGGTAGAGTTGGTTCTTGGCTTGCGTGTGGGTTCTTCCCTCACGATCGCCTGACAGCAGCCCTCTTCTGCTTACGGCATATCCCATCCATCCCTGAACGAAAGTTTCCACGCGTGGCAAACATCAAGTCGCAGATCAAGCGCAACAAGACCAACGAGAAGGCTACGGCGCGCAACAAGGCCGTCAAGAGCGAACTCAAGACCCTCGTCCGCGGTACCCGCGAGGCCATCGCCAAGGGCGACAAGGCTGCTGCTGAGGCAGCACTGAAGGTCACGTCGAAGAAGCTCGACAAGGCCGTCAGCAAGGGCGTGCTGCACCAGAACCAGGCAGCGAACCGCAAGTCGTCGATCGCCAAGCAGGTCGCTGCTCTCTGAGCCGAACACTTCTGAAAGAACCCGTCCCAGTGGGGCGGGTTCTTTCAGTTGTCTGGGTGTGCGCTTTTGTCCAGGTGTGCGCTTGTGTGCCGCGCTACTCGCCGAACGGCGCACGGGTGGCGATAACCGTCACCATGCGCTCGAGCGCGAAGATCGGATCGCGCGCAGCGCCTTTGACCTCGGCATCCGCCCGCGCCGTCGCCTGGATCGCGAGGCCCAGCGAGCGCTCGTTCCATCCGCTGAGGTCGCGCCTGGCCCGATCGACTTGCCAGTCCTTCATGCCGAGACGCTGAGCGAGGCTCCGACTCGGCTCACGCTGACCGGCGACGCGCGCCATGGTCCGCAGCTTCATCGCGAAGGCGGCGACCATGGGAACCGGATCGGCGCCGGAATCCAGCGCGTGGCGCAGCGCGATGAGAGCTTCACCGTAGCGGCCCGATATCGCAGTGTCGGCGACGACGAACGCCGAGACCTCCACGCGCCCGCCGTAGTACTTGGTCACCGTCTCCTCGGCGATGTCGCCCTCGACGTCGCGGATGAGCTGCTGACACGCCGCGGCGAGTTCGGTCAGGTCGTCCGCGAACGCCGACACGAGCGCCCTGAGGGCTGCCGGGGCGATGCGCTTCTTCGCCGCCGCGAACTCCCCCGCCGCGAAGTCGACGCGGTCTGCGTCGCGCTTGACCGCGAGGCACGGGATCTCGATGCCGCCGCCGGTGCCTGCGCGCAATGCGTCGAGCAGCTTCTTGCCGCGCACGCTCGCACCTGTGTGGCGCAGCAGGACGGTCGCACCCTCCTGCGGGTTGTTCAGGTACGACACCGCCTCCTGAAGGAAGTCGTCTGAGCACTTCTCGACGCCGGAGACGCGCACCAGCCGCGGCTCGCCGAACAACGAAGGCGAAGTGAGCGCAAGGAGCGTGCCAGGGGCGTAGTCGTCGGCGCGCACGTCGCTGATCTCGAGTGCCGGATCTTCGGCGCGCAGATAGTCTCGGATGCCGGCGATCGCGCGTTCTGCACAGACCTCTTCGGGTCCGAACACGAGTACGAGCGGCGCCGGTCGCGGGTCGCGCCACGACACCTGCGGAATCTTCGTAGCCTTCGTGCCACCGCGGGCTGAGGAGCGAGGAGCGGCCATGACTAGAGCCTACCGGGGGTCATCGACATCCAAGGGGTCGTCAGCGGGTTCGGTGGGCTCGGCAGATGCAGCAGCACGCTCTGCCCACAGCACGAGCTCTTCGCTGTCCCTGCCGATCAGTATCCTGCCCTGCTGGTCGGTGCGCAGCACGACGGCACCCGCGGCGTCCAGCAGCGCCAGCGTCTCCGCACGTGGATGACCGTAGTCGTTGTCCACTCCGGCGCTGAAGATCGCGGCAGCGGGCCGCAGGAGGTCGTACAGGCCGGTGTCCTGATCGGCGCTCCCATGATGCGCGACCTTCACGACCGCGTACGTGCCGCGCAGCTGGTCGCGCAGCATGCGCTGAGGCGTCGCGGAGAGGTCGCCGAGGAAGAGCGAGCGCGGCACCTCTCCCCCGTCGAATTCGAGCACGACACTCGCGTCATTGCCCGCGGGGAACGCGGCAGATTCCTTTCGCGGCCACAGCACCTTCCAGGACGCCGCCCCCAGCGCGCCGTGCATGCCGGTCGAAACCTCGACGAGTTCCGCGCCTCCTTCGCTCAGTTCGCTCAGCAGTCGGGCATCCTCCGGCGAACCGACCGGGCCGTGCAGTACCGTGCCCACACGCCCCACGACCGATGCGGCAGCGCCGACGTGATCCGCATCGAAGTGCGTCAGCACCAGCAGATCGATCCGGCCGATTCCGAGTGCGTTCAGACACGTCGACAACGGCTCGGACTCCATCCCGGTGTCGATCAGCGCCACGTGCTGTTCGGATCGCACCAGAAGCGCATCCCCCTGTCCCACATCGCAGGCCGCGATCGACCAGGCCTCCGGAACCGTCGTACCCACGAGCGGTCCGGTGAGCAGCATCCGTGCACCGGCCAGCCCGAGAGCGACGACGAGCACCACGACTGAGAATCCACGAACGCCGCGTCGCGCGGCGATCCCATCCACGCTCAGGACCACGCCGACCGCAGCACTCAGCACCGCCACCAGCAGCGCCGCGGGGATGCCGGGGACCACCGCGACCTGCGCACCGGGCAGGCCTGCGGACACGGTCGCTGTCGTCGAGATCCACGCCGACGGCAGCCAGGCGCATGCGGCCAGCAGGTCAGCCACTGGTGGGATCGGCGCAGCCAGGCACGCGAGCAGGCCGATCACGGTAGCGATCGGCGCGGCAGGCGCGGCGATCATGTTCGCCACAATCGCGATGATCGACTGCTGCTCCGAGAACAGCGCGATGATCGGCCCGCAGATGAGCTGGGCTGCGAGCGGAATCGCGATCGCCAGCGCGAGTGGTTGCGGCATCCAGCGGGCCAGACCGCGCGCCAGCGGCGGTGCGAGCACGATCAGTGCGGCCGTGGCCGCCGCCGACAGCGCGAACCCCGGCGTCGCGGAGAGCCACGGATCGGCGATGAGGATGCCGGCCACGGCGAGACACAGGACTCCCAGTCCTGCGCTGGGCCGACCGCACAGCACGGTGAGCATGGCGACGGCCGCCATCACCGCCGCCCTGATCACGCTCGGCTCCGGCGTGACGAGCACGACGAAAGCCGCGAGGGCGGTGAGAGCGATGGCGACTCTGAGAGTGCGCCCGCCGCCGCAGAGCGCGACCAGCCAGAAAACCGCGCCGACCACGATCGCACAGTTCGCGCCGCTCACCGCCGTGAGATGGCTGAGACCGGACGTGAGCATGGCGGCGTTGAGCTCTGGCGTCACAGCGCGCGTGTCGCCGACGGCGAGCCCTGGTAGCAGCCCCGCACCCGGCTCCGGGAGTCGGGTGACACGGTCGACGAAGTCCTCGCGCACCTGCGCCGCGACGGCGAAGACGCCCTGTGCGGGCATGACGATCTCGACATCGGTTCCGAACACCACGAGTGCTGCACGCTCTCCCGGATCTGTGGCCATCACCTGTCCGGTGACACGGATGGCTGTGCCGAGATCCAGCCCCGGCACACGCTCCACACCGATGCGTATCGGCACACGCAACGGTTCGGGCCGGTTCGGGATTCCGGCGTGACTCGTCTGCGCGTCGAACCACAGCCGTCCGTCACTACCTGTCGCCGATGACGAGGAGATCTCCGCATAGACGTCGACCACGCGTCCATCCAGCTCTGCCGCGCTCGCGCGCTGAGCCATCGCGAAGCCGACCGTCATCGCCGACGCCGCCGCGACCAGCGCGATCACCGCCAGCAGGCCACCTCTCGCTCGTATGGCACCACGCATGTGAGCGCGCACCAGCATCCCGAGCGCCGTCGCCCCGAGCAGCCCGCCGCCGACCGCGCACCACCATACGGCGCCTGGTAGGAACACGCACAGCAGCGCCACCGCCCACACGATGCCCGCGACCCGCACGAGTCGCAGATCCCGCGCACGGATGCCGGTGATCACACCCGCACCAGGTCTGCAAGCCCCGCGAGCAGCTTCTCGCCGATGCCGGGCACGGCAAGCAGGTCGTCGACGGACTGGAACCGACCGTTCGTGTCGCGCCATTCGATGATCCGCTGTGCCAGTGCCGGTCCGATGCGCGGAAGCGTCTCGAGCGCCGCCTGATCCGCATTGTTGAGGTCGATCAGACCATCGCCTTGAGGAGTCGTCCCACCGCCTTCACCTGCCGCACCGACCACGGGTACGATCAATTGCTCCCCGTCGCTGAGCGGCCGCGCGAGGTTCACGGCCTGCAGATCGGCATCGGCGAGGGTTCCTCCGGCCGCTGCGAGAGCATCGACGACGCGCGCATCGAGTTCGAGCATGTACAGGCCGGGGCGTTCGACCTGGCCGAGCACATGGACGTACAGCTCACCGTCGACCGCGACCTCATCCGAGGCTTCCGACAGAGGCACGGTCTGCACCGGCTGCGCCTGGCCACGCATGATGCCGAGGCCTACCGCCGCCGACAGCACGACGAGCCCGAGCACGACGGCGGCGCCGATGCTCAGTCGCAGCCTGGAGCGCCCCGCGGCCGCGGGCGGGGAAGCACCCGGAGATGCGGGCACCTCTTCAGTAGCTGGCACTCCGCCACGCTAGGCGCGCGGTCACCCCTTCGGATCCCGAATTCCCGATGTCCGTGGACAGGTCACGCCGGTCCGTGCCGGTGCAGAGAGACTGCGCACAGGATCGCGGACGTCGACAGGGCGACGACAGGGCGACGACAGGAGCTTTCTGCCGGTTATGCGCGTGGCAATGTCAAGTGGTGGGAGCAACGCCGGGGGCAATGTCAAGTGGTGGGAGCAACGCTCTGATTGAAGGAGCGTTTCATGGTCAAGTTGTTTCCGCCTGGTACTCGTGCCGCGTTCGTTGATCTTGTGTGCGCCGGCGCGACGACGATGAGTGCTGCGGCGAGTGTCGGCGCGGGGAGTGCTTCGGCGTCGCGGTGGTGGGCCCAGTCTGGGGGCATGAAGATCGATAAGGGACGCACCGGTGGTCTCGCTGATCCGGTGCCGGAGATGATGGCGGTCAGTGAGCGGATGCTGACT
>NZ_JANUCA010000002.1 GCF_024807145.1 Microbacterium sp. AK031
ATTTGACAAGTGCACGCTGTTGAGTTCTCAAGGATCGGACGCTCCCCCGACCCAGTCATCACAACCAGGCCCGAAGGGCAACTTCTCAATCTTACCCGCTTCGCTGCGCCTGTCAAATCGGCGCTTCCGGATCTCAGATCCGGTGCACAGCCGATGACTGCGTTCCACGAGGTGGGACTCTCTATCCTAGACGCAAGCGCCCATACTCTCAAGTGAGAGAAGGAATTCGGGAGTTGTTCTTCCGCTTGAGGGGGGTGAGGCACTTGGCCTTTCCGCTTCCCTGTGGGGCGAACAAGTAATAACTTACGCGGGATCCAGGGATGCGGCAAATCCTGCCCGTCCCCCGGGCGTGTCCCGGCCACGGGCGGGATGCGCCGCTTCGCGGGCTGCATGCCGAAGACGCGACGAAGGGCCCCTGTCACGACGACAGGGGCCCTTCGTTGTCATGCTCAGATGGCGTTGACGTCCAGCGGGATGCCAGGACCGAACGTCGTCGACACTGCACCCTTCTGGATGTAGCGGCCCTTTGCACTCGACGGCTTCAGGCGGACGATCTCCTCGAGCGCAGCGCCGATGTTCTCATCGAGCTGCTCAGCGGTGAACGAGGCCTTACCCACGACGAAGTGGACGTTCGCGTGCTTGTCGACACGGAACTCGATCTTTCCGCCCTTGATCTCCTCGACGGCCTTGGCCGTGTTCGGGGTCACAGTGCCGGTCTTCGGGTTCGGCATGAGACCACGGGGGCCGAGCACCTTGCCGAGTCGACCGACCTGTCCCATGAGCTCAGGGGTCGAGACGGCCGAATCGAAGTCGGTCCAGCCTGCGGCGACCTTCTCGATGAGCTCGGCGCCGCCGACCTCATCTGCACCTGCGGCGATCGCAGCCTCGGCCGCGGGGCCGGTGGCGAACACGATGACGCGGGCGGTCTTGCCCGTACCGTGCGGGAGGATGACGGTGCCGCGCACCATCTGGTCAGCCTTGCGCGGGTCGACGGCGAGCTTCAGCGCGACCTCGACGGTCGAGTCGAACTTCGCCGAGCCGGTCTCCCTGGCGAGAGCGACGGCCTCGGTGGGCGTGTAGAAACGGTCTGCCTCGATCTTCGCGACGGCAGCGTTGTAAGCCTTGGACTTGGTCATGATAGTTCTCCTCAGCCCTCGACCGTGATGCCCATGGAACGGGCGGTGCCGGCGATGATCTTCGAGGCAGCCTCGATGTCATTCGCGTTCAGGTCGGCCTGCTTGGTCTCGGCGATCTGGCGGACCTGGTCCTTGGTGATCTTGCCGACCTTGACGGTGTGCGGCGTGGCCGACGCCTTCTGCACACCGGCAGCCTTCTTGATGAGCTCTGCGGCCGGCGGGGTCTTCAGGATGAACGTGAAGCTGCGGTCCTCGTAGACGGTGATCTCCACGGGGATGACGTTGCCGCGCTGCGACTCGGTCGCGGCGTTGTACGCCTTGCAGAACTCCATGATGTTCACACCGTGCTGACCGAGCGCGGGGCCGATCGGCGGTGCCGGGTTGGCGGCGCCGGCGTTGATCTGGAGCTTGATCAGGCCGGTCACCTTCTTCTTTGGTGCCATTGTCTTTTCCTCTCATCGAGCGGATGCCGCAGCATCCGATCTCCCACGAACCCGGCATCTCCGAGCTGTGGTGCTGTTCGCATGCGCGCTGAAGCGCCACACAAACCACGCAAGTCTACCGCATGCAGAACGCCCCGCCGGCCGGAGCCGAACGGGGCGTTCTGGGAAAGCGAGTGGTGTCAGCTCACGACATCTTTGTGACCTGGTCGAACGACAGCTCGACCGGGGTCTCACGCTCGAAGAGGGAGACGAGCACCGTGAGCTTGCCGCTCTCGGGCTTGATCTCGCTGATCGAGCCGGGAAGGCCGGCGAACGAGCCTTCCTTGATCGTGATGGTCTCGCCGACCTCGAAGTCGACCTCGGCCGGGATCGAGCGGGCGACGGCGACGCCACCCTTCGACTGGACGTTCTTCGCGGTCGGGACGTCCTTGACCTCGACGAGTGCCTTCAGCATGTTGAAGGCCTCTTCGAAACGCAGCGGCGTCGGGTTGTGGGCGTTGCCCACGAAGCCGGTGACACCGGGGGTGTGACGGACGACGGACCAGGTGTCCTCGTTGAGCTCCATGCGCACGAGCACGTAGCCGGGGATCCGGACGCGCGTGACCATCTTGCGCTGACCGTTCTTGATCTCGACGACGTCCTCCATCGGGACCTCGACCTGGTAGATGTCGTCCTCGACCTCGAGCGTCGACTTGCGCTGCTCGATGTTGGCCTTCACCTTGCGCTCGAAGCCGGCGTACGAGTGGATGACGTACCACTTGCCCGGCATCATGCGCAGGTCCATGCGGAAGGCCTCGTAGGGGTCTTCCTCCGCATTCTCGTCTGAGTCTGCCGCCTCTTCGGTCGCGGCATCCTCGTCGCCGTTCACGTCAGGGCCGTCGTAGGGTGTGACCTCTTCAGCGGAGGCCGCTTCGAGATCTGCGGCCTCTTCGGCCACTCCGTCGTTGAGGACCTCAGCGGCAGCTTCGGATTCTGCCGCTTCGTCCAGGTTGAGAGCGTCGTTCACGATCGCGTCCGCCTCCGGGTCGTCGATGTCGATGTCTTCCGTGCCTTCTTCACTCAGATCCTCCGCGTCGCTTTCGATGTGCACGGCGACGTGCTCGGCAGCCGAAGAAGACTGCTCTTCGGCGGAGAGCACGTTGCCCTCCTGCGCCTCGTCGTCCTCACTGGACTGCTCCGCAGCTGTCGCCCAGTCGGCGTCGTCGGAATATCGTTCAGACACGTTGTTTCTTTCCAATCATTGCGGCCGCAGCCGCGGGGATGACGCTTACTGCGGTACCCCGAAGACCTGAGCCGTCAGCCACGAGAAGGCGGTGTCCAGGCCGTAGACCATAGCCATCATGATCGCCACGAAGACCAGCACGACGCCGGTGAACTTGAACAGTTCCTTGCGCGTTGGCGTGACGACCTTGCGCAGCTCGCCGATGACCTGACGGAAGAACAGCGCGATCCGGCCGAAGAAGCCAAGCTTCTTCACACTGGCGGCGCCGCCTGCCGCGACGACTTCGCCGCGCGGTTCGTCCTGATCCATCCTGAATGTACCTTTCGTGTGCCAGCGTGGCGCTGACGCGCAGGGCGGACAGGAATCGAACCTGCAACCTGCGGTTTTGGAGACCGCTGCTCTGCCAATTGAGCTACCGCCCTAGAGCCCTGACGGGCCCTGGGTCTGCCTCACTCCTGCACCCGGAGGCACGAGAAAAGAATGCAGACAACTGCCTGTCCAGTGTACGGCATGCCACGCGCACCGGCGAACCGCCGCGGTCCCGCGAGCCGACATCGCCGCGATCTCGTGCTCAGGCGCGTGGGCCGACGGCTCGCCGTGCGACGATGACGTTGATGTTCTTGTCCCTCAGCCGGGACACGTCATCCGCGGCGGTGCCGGGGTCGACGATCACCGCGTCGAAGTCCGCGAGCGGCAGCATCCCGTGCAACGCCCTCCTGGTGAACTTGGTGCTGTCCGCGAGCAGCAGTCTTCTGCTCGCGGACTCGAACATCGCTCGTTTGACGTCCACCGTCTCCGGCCGTTGATGGAAGCTGATGTCGTCGACGATCGCCGATGTCGACATGACGAAGAGATCAGCGCGCAGTTCGGCGATCTCCCTGACCGTCGTGCGGCCCATGAACGCCGAGCACCAGTTGAAGTACTCGCCGCCGAGACCGACCATCTCGATTCCGCGCGTGCCGCGCAGCTCGTTCATGATCGTCAGCGTGTTCGTGATCACCGTCAATGGCGTCTTCGTGTGCAGGTGCTGCACGAGGTGGAATGTCGTCGTCGAGTCATCCAGCATGATCGCCTGCCCCGGCTCGATGAAATCGAGCGCGGCATGCGCGATGAGCTCCTTTTCGGCGAGCTGTCTGTTCGATCGGTACACGTCACTCGACTCCACCAGCGCCGTGGATGTCGCCGTTGCGACGCCGCGGCTCTTGCGGAGCAGTCCACGATCCTCGAGTTCGTCGAGGTCGCGGTGCACCGTCATGAGGCTGATGTCGAACCGCTCGGCGAGTTGCTCGATGCGGACCGACCCTTCGGCCATGACGGCTTCGCTGATCGCCAGCTGTCGCGTGCGCTGCCGAGCGCCGCGCGACTGTGGATCGATGACACTGCTCGACATCTCGGCCTCCCGGCTCTCAGCGTATTACCGCGGCTGCTTCATCCAGGATCAGCGCGAACGAATCGGGGTCGTGAGCGAACCGTCCGAGGAACAAGCCGTCCACCGCGTCATCCAGTGCCGAGATCACCCCGGGCTTCGCGCTTCCGCCGTAGATCACCGAACTGGAGACGATGTCCGTCCGGCCGTCGAGATGCTCCCGCAGCCGGCGCGTCACGGATGCGACATGGCCGGCGTCAGCGGGATCGGCTCGACCGATCGCCCATTCCGGCTCGTATGCGACGACGAGATCGTCGATGCTCTCGTCACCCATGGCAGCCAGGGCGTTCTCCAATTGGTCGACGCACAGCTCTGCCGCAGCATCCGCCGCCTGCTCGACCATCTCGCCCACGCACAGCACGGGCGTCAGCGCGTTGCGCACCGCTGCCGTGAACTTGCGCCGGATCGTCGCCGCGTCCTCGCCGAAGACCTGCCGGCGCTCCGCGTGCCCCACTTCCACATACCGGCATCCCAGTCGTCTCAGGTCAGCGCCGCTCACCGCTCCGGTGTACGGCCCGCGGTCGTCCCAGAACAGATCCTGCCCTCCGACCGCGACGGGCGCATCGCCGATCGCGTCGATCACACCTGCGATCGCCGGAAGGGACGGCAGCACGAACACGCGAACGGCGCCGGATGCCACGGACGGATGCGCCTCGGCGATGCCGGCGATCTCTCGTGCCCACGCCACACTGTCGTCGATGTCGAGGTACAGCTTGAGGCTGACGCCGAGCAGGACCGGTCTTCGCGCCGCGTTCTCCTGAGCAGGATCACTCACAGGATCCGGTGCTCTCGTATCCCTCGATGACAGCGACCTTCTGGGCCGAGGCCGAGGATTCGTCGAACTCGTAGCCGAGCCACTCACGGGCGAGGCGACGCGCGAGTTCGATCCCGATCACCCGCTGCCCCATCGTGAGGATCTGGACGTTGTTGCTGAGGATGCTGCGCTCGACGCTGAAGCTGTCGTGCGCGGTCGCTGCGCGGATGCCGGGGACTTTGTTCGCCGCGATCGCGACGCCGAGTCCGGTACCGCAGATGAGGATGGCTCGATCGGCCTCCCCGCTGCGGATCTTCTCACCGGCTGCGATGGCCACGACGGGGTACGCGGTGTCACTGTCAGCATCCACGCCCAGGTCGATCACCTCGGAGACGCGAGGATCCTTGGCGAGATCCGCCTTGATGGTCTCCTTGTAGCTGTAGCCGGCCTCGTCGGCTCCGACGATCACACGCCATGTACGAGTCATTTCGCTTCTCCTTCTTCTGATCGGCGCCCGGCGAGCGCCGATGCGGCCGCCGTCATCGCCAGCGCGAGTGAGATCGCACCGGGATCGGGGGTGCCGAGGCTCTTCTCCATGTGCGGGCGAGCACGCCCCATTCTCGGCAACAGTTCGGAAGTCGCCTTTGCCTGTGCGGTCGCCACTGACGCAGCCGAGGTCCACGCT
This sequence comes from Microbacterium sp. AK031, assembly GCF_024807145.1. Lineage (GTDB taxonomy): Bacteria > Actinomycetota > Actinomycetes > Actinomycetales > Microbacteriaceae > Microbacterium. The sequence continues at coordinate 5,667 of NZ_JANUCA010000002.1, forward strand.
TCAGCGAGCGGCAGCTCGGCGGCGACACCTGCCGAGAGCTCTGCGGCGAACGGGACGAGAGCATCGACGAGCGTCTTGTCCCCCACCTCGGCCTTGCCGAGGTCCTGGATCGCATCGCGTCCGGCCGCGACGGCCTCGGCGACGTCCATCGCGCTCGGCTGTGCCGAGTCACCGATGCGGACACCGGCTGCGCGCAACGCGGCTCCCCACAGCGCTCCTGAGGTTCCACCGGCCTTGTCGGCCCACGCGTCTCCGGCCAGCGAGAGCACCGTGCCGGCTCCGGCTCCGGCTGCCGCGGCGCGGTCGGCGGCGTCCACAGCCGCGCGGGTGCCACGCTGCATGCCGATGCCATGGTCTCCGTCGCCGGCGATCGCATCGAGCCTGCCGAGCTCGTCTGCATGGGCTTCGACGACGTCGTTGATCGCACGCATGACGAGTTGCGCGGTCAGGCCGGCAGCGGCAGCCTCTTCGGAGCCTGCGGCGGTCACCGGCGCGAGCTGCGGATCGATCGCATCCTGCACGACGCCGGCCGGTGCGGTTGCCGTGCGATCGACGGCTCCCTTCCGGTACGCCGGAGCGTCTGCGGAAGAGGTCCAGGCCTGTTCGAGTTCATCGTCGAGCCAGAGCAGTGTCAATGAAACGCCCGCCATCTCGAAACTGGTCGCGTACTCGCCGACCTCGGGTTCCACCACCGTGATCCCGGCAGCTTCCAATCGAGCGGCGATCAGCCCGTAGAGGAGGAACAGCTCCTCGCCCTTGACCGCTCCGAGTCCGTTGACGATCACGCCGACCCGCGCCCCGTCGGAAGCGCCGACCGACTCCGGGATCTCACCGAGCAGGCCGTCCACGAACAGCTTCGCGAGCTCGGTGGCCGTGGGAAGTGGACGCACATCGATGCCGGGCTCCCCGTGTATCCCCATGCCGACGCCCATGTGCCCGGCCGGCACAGTGAACAGCGGGTCCTCCGCACCGGGGAGGGTGCAGCCGGTGAAGGCGACACCGAGGCTGCGGGTGCGACGATTCGCGCGATCGGCGATCTCGAACACCTCGTCCAACGATCTGCCCTGGGCCGCGGCCCAACCCGCAGCGCGGAACACGGCGAAGTCCCCGGCGATGCCGCGACGCTTCTCCATCTCGTCCGGTGATGCGCTGTAGATGTCGTCGGTGACGCGCACCGTGCGACACGGGATGCCCTCGTCGTTGAGGCGCCTCTGCGCGATGTCGAAGTTGAGCGCGTCGCCTGCGTAATTGCCGTACGACAAGAGCACGCCGGCCTCGGTGGCCACCGACTTGGCGACCGAGTACACCTGCTGCGCGCTCGGCGAGGCGAAGACGTTGCCCATCGCCGCCGCATGGGCGAGGCCCTCGCCGATCAGACCGGCGAACGCAGGGTAGTGTCCCGATCCGCCGCCGATGACGACGGCGACGTGTCCGTCGGGGGTCGCGCTGGTGCGCGCCACACCTCCGGGAACGCGTCGCACGAGGCCTCTGTGCGCGGCGACGAAGCCCGCGGCGGACTCATCGGCGAATGTCGCCGGATCGTTCAGAACGTAGCTCATGTTCTCTCTCGTCATGGTGGGGGAAGTGGTGAGGGCGGGTGCGCCGAGTCGGCGCACCCGCCCCGAGGTGGCTGTGCGGAGCGCACAGCCACCGATCATCGGATTCAGCCCGAGTAGGTGAACGGCGCCGTCATCTTGTCGACGTTCTCGGCCGTGATGAGGATGCAGTCGAAGGACTGCTTCTCGGTCTCGGGCGCCTCGCCGGTGCGGATGAACTCGTCCGCGAGCCGCACAGCCTCTTCGGCGTAGACGGCGACCGGCTGCAGCACCGTGTAGGCGAGCTCTCCGGCCTCGATCGCCGAGACCGCGTCCGGCGCACCGTCGAAACCGCCGACGACGACGCCGTCGAGCTTGCCGGCCTCTTTCAGCGCCGCGATCGCGCCGAGAGCCATCTCGTCATTTCCGGCGATGAGGCCGGTCAGCGACGGGTTGGACTGCAGGAGCGACTGCATCTTGTCGTGACCCTTGGTGCGATCCCAGTCGGCGACCTCTTCGCCGAGCTTCACCAGTTCGGGGTACTGGCTGATGACCGTGGTGAAGCCGTTCGAGCGAGTCTGCGCGTTGTTGTCGGACGGTGCGCCGAACAGCTCGACGTACTCGCCGGCCTCACCCATCTGCTTCACCCATTCCTGGGCGCCGAGAGCAGCGCCCTGAGCGTTGTTCGACACGAGCTGTGCCTTGGCGATGCCCGTCTCGTTGATCTCCGCGTTGACGAGGAAGACCGGGATGCCGGCGGCATCCGCCTTCTTGACCGCAGCGATCGAGCCGTCGGCGTTCGCCGGGTCGAGGATGATCGCCACGGAGTTGTTCGAGATGGCGGTGTCGATCAGCGTGTTCTCGGTGTTCGCGTCGCCCTTGTGGGCGCCGACCGTCGTGTCGTATCCCAGTTCTTCGGCGACCGAGGCCGCGACGTCCCCCTCGGTCTTCCAGTACGGGTTGGCCGGGTCGTTCACGATGATCGTGATGAGGCCGCCCTCTCCCCCTGCGTCGCCGGTGGCTTCGCCACCCGTGTCGCCGGAGTTGTCCCCGCCGGCGGCGCAGCCGGCAAGACCGAGAATGAGAGCTCCCGCTGCGGCAAGCGCCAGGAGTGATTTCTTACGCATCATTGCTGTTCCTTTCATGGGTGACTCGGTCGCGACAGCGCGATGCCGAGTTGACGGGTCAAGAAGTTCTGTCGCCTTCGGGGCCGACATTCTGAACCGACGCTGTGGTGGGCGATGCGCCCTTGGTGCCCGACGGCGCAGCGGATGCTGCGCGGGGCCTGCGACCGTACTGCAGGCTGTTCAACAGCACGGCGACGACGATGACCGCTCCGATGAAGACCATCTGCCAGTAGGCCGACACCCCGACGATCACGAGGCCGTCCGAGAGGAAGCCGATCACGAACGCCCCGAGGAGCGTGCCGCCGATCGTGCCGCGACCGCCCATCAGCGAGGCGCCGCCGATGACCACGGCCGCGATCGCCGTCAGCTCGTAGGTGTTGCCCGCGTTCGGGCTCGCGCTGGTCAGCGTGGAGGCGAGGATGAGTCCGGCGATCGCGGCGCACACTCCGGAGATCACGTACACAGACACCTTGACGGTCTTCACCGGCACACCCGACAGCTCTGCCGCCCGCTCGTTCCCACCGGATGCGTACAGCCAGCGGCCGAAGGTGGTACGCGATAGGACGATGCCGAGGACGATGGCCACGACGCCCATGATGATGACGCCGATCGGAATGCCGAGGATGCGATTGAAGCCGAGCCAGCTGAACCCGGTGTTGCCGAGCTCGGGGTCGCCGGCGAGGTCGTTGACGGTCAGTCCGTTGGTCATCAGCAGCGCGAGTCCGCGCACGACGTACAGCATCCCCAGAGTGGCGACGAAGGGCGCGACATTGAATCTGGCGACGAGGATGCCGTTGACCAGACCCACCAGCGCACCGACGCCGCAGGAGAGCAGCACCACGACGGGCAGGCTCGGGAACAGGACCAGACCGAAGATCTGGATCGGCACGCCCTGGAGCAGGAATCCTGCGATCACGGCGGAGAACCCGAGAGTCGAGCCCACGGAGAGGTCGATGCCTCCGTTGAGGATCACCATGAGCATCCCCATGCCGAGGAGCGCATAGATCGCGACGTGCGAGGCCATGATCAGCACGTTGTCGACGGTGAGGTAGTTGGGTGAGAGGAAGGAGAACACCACGATGATGAGGATCAGCGCGAGGAACGCACGCGCGCTGATGAGCAGCTTCGTGAAGGAGAACTGCTTCCTCTGCTGGATGAGTGTGGTCGTTGTAGACATCATTGTTTTCCGATTCGTTTCTCGGTCGCGCGGTCAGGCGGCGACAGCCTCGCCGGAAGCGGCCATGATCATTTCCTTCGTCGCATCGGCTCCGAACTCTGCCGAGATACGGCCGCGGCGCATGACGATGATGCGGTGGGCGATGCTGAGGCACTCGCCCACTTCGGAGGTCGAGTAGACGACCGCGAGCCCCTCCTTGGCGTAGGAGGCGAGCAGTCGGAAGACCTCGCCCTTCGCTCCGACGTCGATACCGCGGCTCGGTTCGTCGAGGAGCATCACATCCGGATTCGTCGCGAGCACCTTTCCGATGACGACCTTCTGCTGGTTGCCGCCGGAGAGCGAGCCGATCGGAACGTCGGCTCCCGGAGTCTTCACGGTCACCTCGCCGATCAACCGACGGGCGAGGCCGCCTTCGGAGCGCCTGCTGAGCAGTCCGTTCACGACGCAGTCCTTCAGACTCGAGAGTGTGAGGTTCTGCCCCACGCTCATCGTCTGCACCAGTCCGTCGCGCTGGCGGTCCTCAGGCACGAGGCCGATGCCGTACTCGATGCGCTCGGAGATCGTCTGATTGCTCAGCTCTCTGTCACCGAGGACGATGCGGCCGGCGGCGACGTCACCGCGACCGGCGATGGCCTCGAGCAGCTCGGTGCGCCCGGCGCCCATCAGCCCGTACAGGCAGACGATCTCGCCCTTGCGGACATCCAGGCTGAGGCCGTCGACGATCGCACGCTCCGGGTTCTCCGGGTCGAGCACGCGCAGATCCTGGATGCTGAGGGCGACGTCGCCGAATTCGTAGCCGGAGGGCGGGCTGCCGAGGTCGAAGTTGTCGCCGACCATGTTGCGGACGATCCAGTCCAGGTCGATGTCGGCGCGCTCTCCGCGAGCGGTCATCGTCCCGTCCCGGAGGACGACTGCGTGGTCGGTGACCTCGAGGGCCTCCTCCAGATGGTGCGAGATGTAGACGATGGCGACCCCGCGTGCGGTCAGCTCATGGATGATGCCGAACAGCACCTGGACCTCTGCGGCCGCGAGCGCCGACGTCGGCTCATCCATGATGAGGATGCGGGAGTCCACCGAGAGCGCGCGGGCGATCTCGATGATCTGCTGCTGGCCTACGCGAAGATCGGCGACCATGGTGTCCGGCTCGATCGGCAGCTGCATCTCCTGCAGCAGCGCCCTGGTCTGACGGGTCTCCTCTGCGTAGTCCACCCCGAAGGCGCCGGTGATCTCGCGCCCGAGGAAGATGTTGTCGCGCACCGAGAGATTCGGCGCGAGGCTGAGCTCCTGGTGGATGATCGAGATGCCCCGATCCCTGGCGTCGCTGGTGTTGTGGAACGACACCGACTCGCCTTCGAGGATGATCTCGCCCGATGTGGGCTGCTCGACGCCGGAGAGGATCTTCATCAGGGTCGACTTCCCCGCGCCGTTCTCCCCGAACAGCGTGGTGACGGTGCCCTTGCGTATCTCGAAGTTCACGCCCTTCAGTGCCCGCGTACCGCCGTAGGTCTTCACGATGTCGCGTGCCTCGAGCAGCACGTCGTCCGTGGCGGCGTTCATTCCAGGTCCAGTTCGACGGGGGTCACGAGCCATCCTGCGGGATTCACGAGCGTGAATGCTCCGGTCACGGTCACCGTCGCGCCGGGAAGTGCTGCGGCGTCGAGCTCGGAGAGCACCTGCGCCTTGAGCTCCTCGTTCAGCGCAGCCGCAGCGTTCTGGTATTCGATCTGGTTCGTGAACTGCCCGAACGTGATCTCGCCCGTCGCGTCGCGCAGCTCGGTTCCGGTGATCGCCGGCCCTGTCTGCACCCGGATCAGCATGTCGTCCGGCAGGCCCTCGACCTGAATCTCATAGATGCCGGACTGGCCCTCCCCCACGACGCCGGTGAAGGTGGTGCTGAACACGGTGCCGCCCGAGCTCTCGACCCCGTATTCCTCGGCTGCCGCCGCCGGGTCAGCGGCGATGGCCTCAGCCAGGACGTCCGCATCCACCGCGCGATCGAGGATCTCCTCCTGCACGACAGGGAAGTTCTCGGCGCCGAATGTCGCCGGATCGAACTTCTGCGCGGACTGCAGCAGCGGGGAGTCGCTCGGGACGAACCTGGTCCCGACGAACATCAGGGCGACGATGACGACGATGACGCCGATCCACACGCCGCGCTTCGCGGTCTTCGACAGACCTGGGCGCGTCTTCTTCCGCACGGGTGCGGTCGCTGGAGCGCTCACGGGATCAGCACCCGGGACTCGGAGTCGTGCGGGCGGATCTGGAGCTTGCGCCCCTCGCCTTTTCGGAACTGCTCAAGCGCCTGCTCGTAGTCCTCCAGCACATATGAGTGGCTGATCATCGCCTTCGCGTTGATGGCGCCGGCCTCGAACATCTCGACAGCACGGCCGAACGAGTTGAGCACCGCCATGGTGCCGACGATCGAGATCTCGTCACGGTAGACGCGGAACGGCGAGAACTGCGCTGTCCGGTCGGCGGGGGCCACACCGAAGTCCTGGAAGAATCCGGCCGGCTTCACGCGCGTCAGGGCGTCTTCGATCGCACGGATGTTGCCGGTGCAGTCGATGACCACGTCCCACTTCTCGCGGTCGGCGTCGTCTGCAGAGGTGTATCGGAGTTCGATGCCGCACTCCTCGGCGGTGACGAGTCGCGCTTCGTTCAGGTCGACGATGGTCACGGTGGCCGCACCGGCGCGCGTCGCCAGCTGCGCCATCAGGAGCCCCATGGTTCCCGCGCCGTAGACGAGCACGTGATCGCCCATCCGACGTGGCAGCACATCCCAGCCGCGGATCGCGCAGGCCAGCGGCTCGATGAGCGCGGCCTCGTAGATGTCGGTCTCCGGCTTCAGCGCGAAGACGTTGCTGGCGGGGGCGGTGAAGTACTCCTGGGATGCGCCGTCGGACGCGACGACGCCGAGCCCGTTCCAGAACCGGCAGAGGTTCTGGTGGCCGTTCAGGCAGAACTCGCACTCACCGCACGTGGTGGACGGGTTGATCGCGACGTGGTCGCCGACCTTGAAGTCGAACACCCCGTCATTGACGCCCTCACCGAGCGCAACGATCGTGCCGGTCGCCTCATGACCGGGCACGAGCGGGAAGACGGTTCCTTCGAACTCGCCGTCGAGCACGTGCGTGTCGGTTCCGCAGATCCCGACCGCCGCGGTCTTGATCAGGATCTCCTTGCGACCGGGCGTGGGCTGCGCCCGCTCTTCGAGGGCAAGTTCACCCTCGGATGTGAATACAACTGCGCGCATCTCTGCTTCCATTCCGCTGCTCGGCTCTGAACGCTCTGCACGGTTTCCCGTGATATCTATCTGTGTATTTATAACACAACTGAGTTATATACACCACAGCACGCTGTATGATCTCATGGAGATCTCCCTTGAGGAGTGCCCGGAGTTCGAAGGAGCCGAAGATGTCTGATGCGAACGTGCCTCTCGCGATGCGAGCCAGCGTGCTGACCGCCGCTCGCCGGATCGAGCTACAGGAACGCGCCGTCCCCGAGCCCGCCCCCGACGAGGTTCTGGTGCGGATCACCGCCGTCGGGGTGTGCGGATCGGATGTGCACTTCTATCAGGAGGGGCGACTGGGCGACTGGCAGGTGACGGAGCCGCTGGTGCTGGGTCACGAATCCGCCGGCGTCGTCGTCGATGTGGGCCGGGACGTCAGCTCGTCGCGCATCGGCCAGCGCGTCTCCATCGAGCCGCAGCATCCGTCCACGACCTCGGCCGAGACCCTGCGCGGCGACTACAACCTCGATCCGCACATGCAGTTCTTCGCTGTCCCCGGCACCGACGGCGCCTTCCAGGAGTACGTGACAATCCAGAGTCACTTCGCGCATTCGATCCCCGATCAGGTGAGCGACTGGGCCGCCGCGCTTCTCGAGCCGCTGTCCGTCGCGATCGCCACCGGTCGTCGCGCGGCGTTCGGCCCCGGCGACCGGGTGCTCATCACCGGCGCGGGCCCCGTCGGCCTCGCGATCGCGCAGATCGCGAGAGTGTCAGGCGCATCGGAGATCCTCATCTCCGATCTCAGCGCGCCCCGGCGCGAGGCCGCGCTGAGGTTCGGCGCGACCGTCGCCCTCGACCCGGTCGCCGATGCCGAAACGATCCGCGATGCCGGTGTCGATTCGTTCATCGACGCCTCCGGCGCCGCCCGAGCCGTGCAGAGCGGCATCGAGAGCCTCCGCTCCGGAGGGCGCGCGGTCCTCGTAGGCATGGGGCTGCCGAACCTCGAGCTGCCGGTGACCCAGATCCAGAACAAGGAGCTCTGGCTCACGGGGATCTTCCGCTACGCCAACACGTGGCCGACAGCGATCGCCCTCGTCGCCAGCGGGCAGGTCGACCTGGACAGCATGGTCACCGGCACCTTCGCGCTCGGCGAGGTCGAAGCGGCACTGTCGTCCACCTCGGACCCGACCACGATCAAGTCGGTCGTCGAGCCGACCCGCTGAGCCGCCTCAGTGCGGCGGGGATCAGAAGAGCTGACGCCAGTTCGCCCTCGCAAGATCCAGCAGCTCGTCTCCGCGCCCTGACATGACCGTGCGGATGGCGTAGAGTGCGAAGCCCTTGACCTGCTCCGCGGTGATCGCAGGGGGCATCGAGAGCTCCTGTCGCTCTGTGACGACGTCGAGCAGTGCCGGCCCATCGTGAGCGAGAACCTCGCGCACGGCATCCGGGAGGTCTTCGCTGCGCTCCACGCGCCGTGCGAAGATGCCCAGCGCCTCGGCGACGGCCGCGAAGTTCGGATTCTCGAGGTCGGTCGCGTAGGTGACGAAGCCCGCTGCCTTCATCTCGAGTTCGACGAAGTTGAGCGAAGAGTTGTTGACGACGATCGTCTTCACCGGCAGCCGGTTCTGTGTGAGCGTGATGAGCTCGCCCAGCATCATCGCGAGCCCTCCGTCCCCGGCCAACGCCACGACCTGCCGCTCCGGCTGCGCGGTCTGCGCGCCGATGCCGTGCATGAGGGCGTTGGCCATCGACCCGTGGGTGAACGAGCCGATCAGGCGACGTCGGCCGTTCATGGTGAGGTAGCGCGCCGCCCACACCGTCGGCGATCCGACATCGGCGGTGAAGATCGCGTCATCGCTCGCCGCCTCATCGACGAGGCGCGCGAGATACTGCGGGTGGATGGGGTTCTTTCCCTTGGCAGGGACCGCGAGCTCATCGAGCTTCGCCCGCGTCTTCCGGTAGTGCGCGACGGCATCATCGAGATGCGAGCGATCCGGCTTCTCCGCGATTCGCGGCAGAAGCGCCTCGGCCGTCGCTTTGACGTCGCCGACGAGGCCGAGATCGAGCGGATGCCGTTTGCCGAGCTGTGATCCGCGGATGTCGACCTGGATCGTGGTGGCGTCCTCCGGATAGAACTGCGGGTACGGGAAGTCGGAGCCCAGCACCAGCAGGGTGTCTGCAGATTCCATCGCCCGATAGCCGGAGGCGAAACCCAGCAATCCGGTCATTCCGACATCGAAAGGGTTGTCGTATTCGATGAACTCCTTGCCGCGCAGGGCGTGCACGATGGGTGCGCCGAGGCGGTCGGCGAGCGCGACGACCTCGTCATGGGCTCCCGCGACGCCGGCACCGGCGAGGATCGTCACCCTGGTGGCCGCGTTCAGCAGCTGCGCTGCTCTCTCCAGCTCGCCGGGGTTCGGGACGATCACTGGATGGGCGCGCTCGATGACGACGGCGCGATCGACGGGGACCTCGGCGAGTGCGACCTCGCCCGGGATCACGATCACGGCCACCCCGCGCTTCTCGATGGCCTCGCGCATGGCGATCTCGAGGATGCGCGGCATCTGCACGGGATCGGCGACGTACTCGACGTAGACGCCGCACTCGCGGAACAGCTCCTGCGGATGGGTCTCCTGGAAGTATCCGGTGCCGATCTCGCTGGTCGGGATGTGCGCGGCGATCGCGAGCACAGGCACGCGGGAGCGGTTGGCGTCGAACAGACCGTTGATCAGGTGCAGGTTGCCTGGTCCGCAGGAACCGGCGACGACGGCGAGGTCGCCGGTGAGCGCGGCATCCGCAGCCGCCGCGAACGCGGCCGATTCCTCATGCCGCACATGCAGCCAGCGGATCGTGCCGTCCTTGCGCAGCGCATCGGTGAATCCGTTGAGGGAATCGCCCGGGATGCCGTAGACCCGGTCGATGTGATTGGCGCGAAGTGTATGGACGATGTTCTCAGCGACGGTGGCCATGCGTCCACGCTACGCCAGCCCGACGGCATCAGGGCGAGGCCCTCGGCATCCGTTTCGGGATTCCGCGGGCCTCGCACTCGATCATCGTCAGCTGATCGGGATCGCGGCGTACAGGATCGAGGTGAGCAGGAACCCGGCGACACCAAGGACGGTGGTCAGCGGTGTCCAGGTGCGCAGGCCATCCTTCACCGACAGACCGAGGTAGCGCGTGACGACCCAGAACCCGGAGTCGTTGACGTGACTGAGACCCAGGGCACCATATCCGATCGCGACGGCGACGAGCGCGACGTGGATCGTGTCGAGGCCGAGCACGGCGACCGACGGCAGCAGCAGGCCGGCCGTCGTCGTGATGGCGACCGTGGCCGAGCCCTGCGCGGCGCGCATGATGAGCGAGATGAGGAACGCGGCGAGCAGCAGCGGCATGCCGGACCCGGCGAGAACTGCGGCGACGGCTCCGCCGATGCCGGTCTCGGTGAGGATCTTGCCGAAGGCCCCACCGGCACCGGTGACGAGGATGATGACGGCCGCGGCGGGCAGCGCCGACTCCATGACCTCGCCGAGCTTGGACGCCGACCATCCGCGACGTACGCCGAGGAAGAACATCGCCGCCGCGATCGCGGCCATGAGCGCGAAGATCGGCTGGCCGATCATCGACAGGAAGCTGTTCCAGAAGCTGCCGGCGTCGAACATCGGGGCGACGGCCGTGCCGAGCATGATGAGCACGAGGGGCAGCAGGATGAGTCCGAGCACCGTGAAGGCGCTGGGAGCCTTCTCGCCATCGCGCAGCCCCGCGTTCGCGGAGGGCTGGTCGTTGCCGAAGCTGTCGAACATCTCCTTGGTCGCCTCGATCATCGCGAACTCGCGGCGGTTGATCAGCTTGCCGACCCAGAACGCCAGGGCCGCCAGTGGAATCGACACCAGCAGCGCGAAGATCGTGACCCAGCCGATGTCGGCGCCGAGGATCGTCGCGCCGCCGACGATGCCGGGATGCGGCGGAACGGCGACGTGCACCGCGAGCATGATGCCGGCGACCGGGAGGCCGAACTTGATCGGGTTGAGCCCTGCCACCTTCGAGAATGCGAAGATGATCGGCACGAGGATGATGAATCCTGCGTCGAAGAACACCGGTATCGCGAGGATGGCCGCGGCGATCACAAGAGCGATGCCCACCCGCTTCGGACCGAGCCACTTGGTGAACCGGCCGGCGAGCGACTCTGCGCCACCGGAGAGCTCGATGATCTTGCCGAGCATCGAGCCGAGAGCGACGAGCACTGCGACGGAACCGAGGGTTCCGCCGACACCGGCGATGATCGCCTGGATGATGCCGAGCCGTTCGACGGTGCCGTCGTCCGCCGTGATGTTCGTCATCGGAAGGCCGGCGGCGAGGCCGACGACGATCGAGACGAGGATCAGGGCGTAGAAGGCCTGCATCTTGAAGCGGATGATCAGGAGGAGCAACAGGGCGAGGCCTGCGATTCCGATCGCGATCAGCGCGGGAAGAGGGAGCGTCACTGGATCTCTTCTTTCAGTTCTGGTGGCGCGTGCGGCGCCGGGATGGGGATGTGTTCAGGAACGTCGTTCAGGGGCGATCACGCGGATCACCGCGGAGTCGTCGTGTGCGCCGAGGCCCTGGGCCTCGCCGAGCAGGAACAGCTGCTCGGCGGCGTTCGCGACCGGAGTCGACAGGTGCGCGGCGCGGGCCGCATCGCCGACGATGCCCATGTCCTTGACGAAGATGTCCAGGCGGCTGAGCACCTCGGCGCCGTCCTCGTCGTATGCCTGCAGCGCGCGCGGACCGCGGTTGCCGAGCATGAAGGAGTTCGCGGCGCCCGCAGTGAGCGCCTCAAGGGTCTTCTCGCGGTCGAGGCCGAGGGAGTCGGCGAGCGCGAGCGCCTCTGCCGCGGCGGCGATGTGCACACCGCACAGCAGCTGGTTCACGGTCTTCAGCGCTTGGCCGTCGCCGGGCTTGTCCCCCACGATCGACAGCGTGGAGGCGAGTTGGTCGAGCACGGGCCGTGCGACCTCGAGCGCCGCCGGTGTCGCTCCGACGACGATCAGCAGGTCGCCCTCGCCGGCGCGCACCGGTCCTCCCGACAGCGGGGCGTCCACGAGCTGAGCGCCGTGCTCGGCGAGTCGTGCGGCGATGTCGGCGATGCCGTCTGTGCCGACCGTGCTGGTGAGGATGACGACGGCTCCGTCAGCCAGGTGCGATGCGAGTCCGGTCTCGCCGAATAGCAGGTCGTTCAGCTGTGCTCCGGTGCGTACCGCCACGAGGACGGCCTGCGCATCGGCGACGGCATCCGCGGCGGAGCCTGCCGGCGTGACACCCTTCCCGGCGCCCAGCGCGACGCGCTCTGCGGCGATGTCGAAGCCGCGAACCTCGAAGCGTTCGGCGAGTCGGGTGGCCATCGGGAGGCCCATGGCTCCCAGGCCGATGACGGCGACAGCGGAGGTCATCTCTGTTCCTTTCATCATCTCTGTTCCTTTCAGTTGGCGTCGGCGAGCGTCGCGACGACGCGGGCCAGCGAATCCGTGTCGCCGACGTTGCCGGCGAAGACGATGTAGGGGATGCCGACTGCGGGGCCGGTCTCGGGCTGCCACAGTGAGACGATGCCGGGAAGCATCGGCCCGAGCACAGTGGCACGGCGGATCTCGAGCGCCTCACTCGCGACGTCGCTCGAGGTGATGCCGCCCTTCGCGATCACGAACCGGGGCGGCGCGATCGCGAGCACACGGCGCACCAGCTCGACGACTCCGCTGGAGACCTTCCGCGCGATGTCGAGGCTCTCATCGCCGTCTGCGCCGGTGACGAGCTCGCGCGTGGTGTGCACGATGACCGAACCGGTCGCGAGCGCCGCTGCGACGGCATCCGCCTGGGCGTCGAGATGCGCCTCGCGGCGATCGTCGATCAGCTGACGCACGTCGAGTTCGATCGTGACGGTGTCCGGTCGCTGCCGGCGAAGCTCGGCGAGCTGCTGCGTCGTGAGCGGCACGTGACTGCCGACGACGACGAGTCCGCCTCGGTCGTAGGCGAAGGGGATGTCGGCTGCGGCGACGGGCTCGGCGATGTCCTGCCCGATGTGCGCACGTACGTACGGCGGGCCGACACGCAGCAGCACCTCGCGATCGCGCATGCGGTGAAGTGCCAGTGCGACCACGCGCATGTCGGTCTCGTCCACGACGTCGACCACGACGACCGAGCCGGTGGGCACACGGTGGAGGAAGGATGCCACGGCATCGACGCCCGAGCGGATGATGTCGATCGTGAGCGCAGCCACGTCGTCGGCCGCGACGCGCCCTCCTGTCTTCTCGGCGACCCAGTCGCGCAGATCGGACGAGGCGAACCCGAACGTGGCGTCTTGTGCGAACGGCGTCTCGCCCACAGGTGTCGCCTCGGCGTCCGTGACCCAGTAGTGCACCGAGTCGACGGTGATGCGACCGGCATCGGGGAAGGCGGGGACGATCAGGACGAGCTCGGGAGCCGCCCCGCCGTGCGCGACGATCTCCTGGGTGAGCACATCGGTCTCGAGCGGGAAATGTCCGCGGAGCGTTGAATCGCTCCGCGAGACGAACGTCACCCGACGATCCGCCTCGGATGCCGCGACCAGCGCCACCGCGACGACCTCGCGATTGCGCGCAGCGGCGGCGTCCTCGTCGAGCGACCGGGTGTTCGTCAGCACGTAGACGGCCGGCGCCCCGGTCGCGAATGCCCCGGCGAGGTCTTCGTGCTCCCAGCGTGTGAGCACCGGAAGACCCGAGACGGACTGCGTTCCGGTGGGATCGTCGTCCAGCACCACGAGCACTCCACGCGGGTCGAGAGCCGCGCGAACCTCGGCGGCGTCGATGGCGACCGGTGCCGGCAGAGGGGCGAGGAGCGCATCGATGTGCACAGGAACTCCTTCGTTCAGGGGTGTTTTGCGAGGTGCGTGCCGGTTGTTCGGATCCGTTATCCGATATCAGATAACGAGGGTACGCCCTGTTCAACGCTCTGCAAAATCGTCGGTTCTACTCGCCCAGCACGTAGTGCAGCAGATCGTCGCGGGTCTGGCGCATGTGACTCGCCATCGCCTCTCTCGCGGCATCCGCAGAACGAGTGCGCATCGCCTCGAGCACTGCGGCATGCTCGGCGATCGCGTGCTCGCGGATGTCGCGCACCGAGCTCGTCTCGGTGCGCGAGTCCTGCAGCATCGTGGTGAGCGGGCGCACGGACGCGACGAGGATGCGGTTGTCCGCCGCCGCGAAGATCACATCGTGGAAGGTGAGATCGGCATCCACGAATCCGGGGACGTCGCCATTGTCATGCGCCGCTCGCATCAGCGCGAGCATCGACTCGAGCTGCGCGATGTGCTCGTCTGTGCAGCGCGGGGCGGCGAGCTCGGCCGCGCCGGTCTCGAACATCACACGCATGTCGATCAGATCAAGCGATGACCGTCGCCGCGCCCCTCCGCTGCGGGCGAGTCGCACCACGGCCTCGAGGCCGGTCCATTCTTCGACGGGGGCGATCCGGTGCCGACTGCCCGGCACCGGGACGATGACACCCTGCGCCTGCAGCAGCCGTACCCCCTCACGCAGTGTGAGCCGCGAGACGCCGAGCAGCGTCGCCAGATCGGCCTCGGCAGGAAGCGTCTCGCCCGCGACGAGCCGCCCAGCGATGATCTCGTCGAGCAGCCCGTCCACGACGGATTGCGTACGGGAGACTCGTTCGACCTTCATGCGTTCAACGGTAGCGCGGCGCGCGCTTCGACGACCTCCGTTGGTCAGGCGGTGCGGATGAGCTTCTTGTTCACGAATTCGTCGGCGGCCAGGTGACCGAGCTCCCGCGAGGTACCGCTGCGCTTGACGCCGCCGAACGGCAGTTCCGGGCTGTCGGCGAGCACGAGGTTCACATAGACCATGCCCGCCTCGATCCGATCCGCGACCCGCTCTGCCTGCTCGGGATCGGTGGTGAAGAGGTAGGAGCCGAGCCCATAGGTGGTGTCGTTCGCACGTTCCACCGCCGCTTCCTCGTCCGACACGCGATACACGACGGCGGCCGGGCCGAAGAGCTCCTCCCGATAGACGGCCATCTCCGGCGTCACGTCCGCGAGCACGGTCGGGGCGAAGAAGGCACCGTCTCTGGTCCCGCCCGTGAGCAGCGTCGCGCCCTGCTCCACCGCACCGTCCACCTGCTCCTGAAGATGCTCCGCCGCCGCGAGCGACGCGAGCGGGCCGAGCACGGTGTCGTCCTGCATCGGATCGGTCGCCGGCACGATCGACATGCGCGCCACGAACTTCTCCACGAACTCGTCGTACAGGTCGTCCACGATGATGAAGCGCTTCGCACCGTTGCAGGCCTGGCCGTTGTTGTCCAGACGCGCGTCGACACCGGCCTGCACCGTGGCGTCCATGTCGTCAGTGGACAGCACGATGAAGGGGTCGGATCCCCCGAGCTCCAGCGCGACCTTCTTGAGGTTGCGTCCTGCGATCTCCGCGACCGCAGCGCCTGCGCGCTCGGAGCCGGTGAGCGAGACACCCTGCACACGCGGATCGGCGATGATGTCGGCGATCTGCTCGTTCGTGGCGAGCACGTTCTGGTACGCACCGGCCGGGAACCCCGCCTCGCGATAGATCTCGGCGATCGCGCTCGACGACTCGGGGCACTGGGGCGCCGGTTTGAGAAGGATCGTGTTGCCGACGATGAGGTTTGGGGCTGCGAACCTCACGATCTGGTACGCGGGGAAGTTCCACGGCATGATGCCCAGCAGCGGCCCCAGCGACTCGCGGCGGATGATCGCCGATCCCTCCCCCAGGATCGCGATGGGCTGGTCCGCCATGATCGACTCCGCCTGATCCGCGTAGTACTCCGCGATGTCGGCCGCGAAGTCGACCTCGCCGAGTGCGGCTTCACGGGGCTTTCCCATCTCACGCACGAAGATGTCGGCGAGCTCCTCGCGGCGCTCCCTGTGCAACTCTGCGGCACGCCGGATCAGCGCCGCCCGCTCGGCGACCGTCGAGGAGCGCGACCATCCCCTGTGCGCTTCGGCCGCTGCGGTGATCGCCTGATCGATCTGCGCGTCCGTGAAGGTGTCATATGTGCTGAGCGTCTCACCCGTGGCGGGGTTGACGACGGCGTAGTCGGTCATGATCGGTCCTCTCAGTTCGGGATCAGCGTGTACTTCGTGGACAGGTACTCGTGGATGCCCTCGAGTCCGCCCTCCCGGCCGATGCCGGATTGCTTGACACCGCCGAACGGGGCTGCGGCGTTCGAGACGACGCCCACGTTGAGGCCCATCATGCCGGTCTCGAGCGCGTCGATCATCCGGTGCCCTCTGGCGAGATCCTCGGTGAAGACGTACGACACGAGCCCGTACTCGGTGTCGTTCGCGAGGCGCACACCCTCGGTCTCGTCGGTGAACGTGGCGATCGCGAGCACGGGTCCGAAGATCTCCTCTCGGAGGATGTCGCTGCCCGCTGCCACCTCGGTGATCACGGTCGGCTCGAAGAACGTGCCGTCTCCGTCGATCGCGTGCCCGCCGGCGAGCAGCTTCGCACCGCGACCCACCGCGTCGTCGACGAGTTCGCCGGCCTTCGACACGGCATCCGCGTCGATGAGCGGCCCGATCGTTACGCCGTCCTCGGTTCCGCGTCCGATCTTCATCGCCCGGACGCGTTCCGTCACGCGACGGGCGAACTCCTCGGCCACGTCCGCGTGCACGATGAAGCGGTTCGCCGCTGTGCACGCCTGCCCGATGTTGCGGAACTTCGCCATCATGGCGCCGTCGACCGCCTTGTCGAGGTCGGCGTCATCGAAGACGACGAACGGGGCGTTGCCGCCGAGCTCCATCGACACGCGCAGCACACCCTCTGCGGCCTGCGCGATGAGCTTGCGACCGACCTCGGTCGATCCGGTGAACGACAGCTTGCGCAGCCGGGGATCGGCGATGATGGGCGCCGAGAGCTTGGACGAGGACGATGTCTGGACGACGTTCACGACGCCGGCGGGGAGTCCTGCCTCCTCCAGCAGCGTGACGAAGAACATCGTCGTCAGGGGTGTGAGCGCCGGCGGCTTGATCACCACGGTGCAACCTGCGGCCAGCGCCGGCGCGATCTTGCGCGTCGCCATCGCGAACGGGAAGTTCCACGGCGTGATGAAGAACGAGGGCCCGACCGGACGCTGCGAGACGACCATTCGTCCGGTGCCCTCGGGGTTCGAACCGTACCGGCCGGAGATGCGAACGGCTTCTTCGCTGAACCACCGCAGGAACTCGCCGCCGTACACGACCTCGCCGCGCGACTCTGCGAGAGGCTTGCCCATCTCGAGGGTCATCAGCAGCGCCAGGTCTTCCTTGTGCTCCTGCACGAGATCGAAGGCTCGGCGAAGGATGTCGCTGCGCGTGCGCGCGGGAGTCGAGGCCCAGGATTCCTGCGCCTCGACGGCGGCGTCGAGGGCACGGATGCCGTCTTCCGGCGTCGCATCGGCGATGGAGTGGATCACGACGCCCGTCGCGGGGTCGCGCACATCGAACGTGCGCCCACCGTCTGCATCCACCCACTGACCGCCGATGAAGAGTCCAGAGGGAACGCGGTCCAGAAGGGCTTTCTCATCAGGTGCAGTTGTCATCGTGCTCTCTTTCTGTGCGGGGATGAAGGGCGTCAGCGGCGGCGCAGGCTGGACGGGGCGTCCATGGCCAGCGTCTCGCCTCGGAAAAAGGCCGGCCGCTTGATCGCCTGCCAGATCATGATGATGATGCCGAGGACGATCACGGTGACGCCGAGGATGAATACCAGACCGACACCTGCGATGTTGGATCCGCTGCCGTAGTCGGGGTTCATGCTGTCGACCAGCGTCATCACGAACAGCGCGGCCAGGATGATGCCGCCCACCAGTGGGAACAGCAGCGTGAAGAAGAACGTGCGCGCCGAGTCGAACCACTGCTTGCGGAAGTACCAGACGCAGGCGAACGCGGTGATGCCGTAGTAGAAGCAGATCATCATGCCCAGGGCGGTGATGGTGTCCCACAGCACGTCCTCGCTGATGAAGCGCATGACGGCGTAGAAGGCGGACGCAACGACAGCGGCGATGATCGTCGCGTAGCCGGGCGTGAAGAACCGAGGGCTGACCCTCGCGAACTGCGAAGGCAGGGCGCCGTAGTGCCCCATCGCGAGCAGGGTGCGCGCCGGGGAGACGAACGTCGACTGCAGCGACGACGCCGAACTCGTGAGCACGGCGAGCGACACCAGGAACGCCAGAGGTCCGAGGATGGGACCTGACAGGTAGAAGAACACGTTGCTCTGGATGTCTTCGTTGCCGAGTCCCAGTGCGCCGGTGCCGATGCCGGCGAAGGACAGCAGAGCGATCGACAGCAGCAGGTAGAGGACGACGATGGTGATGACGGTGAGGGTCGCTGCCCGTCCTGGCGTCTTCTCGGGGTTCTTCGTCTCCTCATTCATCGTGAGCGTGACATCCCACCCCCAGAAGATGAAAATCGACAGCGAGAGACCGGCGACGATCGCGCCGACGGATCCGACCGCGAACGGGTTGAACCAGCTCAGCTCGACCGGACTCGCATCGAAGGCGTTGCCCTGCGCGACCTGCACGAACGCGGTGATCGAGAAGATCAGCAGCACGAGCATCTGGAAGCCGACGAGGTAGCACTGCAGCTTCTGCGTGGTCTGCATGTCGCGGTAGGACACGAGCGTGGCTCCGAGCATGAACAGCAGGCAGACGACGACGTTGATGAACGGGTTGAACGCGAGTTCGGCGATCGAGCCTGGACTCCCTGCGATCTGATCTATCAGCAGGAACAGGAACTCCACCGCGATGCCGGCGAGATTCGAGAGCACCAGGATGGTCGCCGCGATCAGTCCCCAGCCCGCCATCCATCCCACCCACGGTCCGAATGCGCGCGCGGCCCAGGTGAACGACGTGCCGGAGTCCGGCATCGAACGGTTGAGCTCGCGGTAGCCGAAGGCGACCAGGAGCATGGGTATGAAGCCGATCAGGATGATGGCCGGGACCTGGAATCCGACCTCGGACACCGTCGGGCCGAGTGCCGCGGTGAGTGTATAGGCCGGCGCGATGCAAGAGATGCCGATTACGACGGCGCCGATCAGGCCGACGGTCCCGGCGCTCAGCCCCTTCTGCGAGAGCCCTCCGGTGACGGGTGCGGGCTCGGGCGCTGAGGCGGTGGTGGGAGGTGTGGTGCTCATGCGAGGTCTCCTTCGACCTTGGCACCCGTGCGGGTGCGTGGCACGACGATCATGGGAACGGGAAGCGCGCGCAGCATCTTCGCCGCGGTGGACCCGAGGAAGAGCCTGCGCGGCTGCGCGAGACGGCTCGAGCCGACGAGGATCACCTCACCCGGCAGCCAGGACAGGTGCGCCACGGCATCCTCGACGCTGTCTCCCGGTGCCTGCTCGGCCGAAACTTCGACGTTCTGCGGCAGAGCAGCCTTCGCGGCGGCCAGCACGTCGTCGGCATGATCTCCGCCTGCGACGCGGATCGCGCCGGTGTCGAGTCCTGGCGGAACGTCGAACGGCACCAGCGACACGAGTCGCAACGACGTGCCGCTGTCGGTCGTCATCGCGACGGCCTCATCGAGCAGGACATCGGCGCCGGCGCGCGTCCCGAGCGCTGCAGTGATCCGCGGAACGACGCCACCGGCCTGCTGCGCGGTTCCCGCCGGAGCGAGGGCGACCGGGATCGGCGAGGAGTGCACGAGCGCGGATGCGACACCTCCGAGGCGGTGCCGGCCGAAGCCCGTTCCTTCTGCGGCGCCGACGACGATCAACCTGGCACCGAACTCCTCGCCAGCGGCGATCAGCCCCTCGGCGAAGGATTCTCCTAGGCGGACGTGTCCGCTGCGAGTGATCTCCTGCGGGAGGTGCGCCATGGCCTCGGCGAGCCATCTCTTGCCCTGTGCGCGGATGACGTCTTCGTAGGCGCGCTCGGGCGGAACGACCGCGCTGCGCGTCCCCTCGGAAGGCAGCACGATGACCAGATGCAGACGAGCACCGAGGCTCCGAGCCAGGAACGCACCCAGAGCCGCGGCATCGGCTCCGGCATCCGTCGCGGTGTACCCGACGACGATCGCCCCGCTCATGAGCGGCTCGCTTCCACGATGTCAGCGGCGACCAGGTGCCCCATCCGGATGGCGCCGTCGACGTGCTGATATCCGGCCCCGGCGAGATCGCTGCACGCGAAGTGGATCGGGCCGACGGGAGTGCGGAGATCCTTGCCGTAGCGGTGCAGGCCGCCGAGGTCGAAGCTGGCGGCGTATGCACCGCGCGTCCATTCCTCACTCCCCCAGTCGCTCTCGTAGTACACGACCGGGTTCTTCGTCTCGGGTCCGTAGTAGTGCGAGAGGGACTCGAGGATGCGCTCCTTGCGCTTTTCGGCGCTGAGCTCGAAGACGCCGTCGGCGTGCGTGTCCGAGACGAACCCGACGAGCGTGCCGCGCTCATCGCCGTGGTTGGTGTTGTCGTATGCCTCGTGGGCGACCTCGTACGGGCTGAACGCGGTACCGCTGAGACCCTGCTCGCGCCAGAACGGGCGATCGTAGACGGCGTGCACCTTGATGACGAACCCCATCGAGAGGTGCTGGTGTAGCTGGTGCTGTCTGCGCGGCATCGGCGGAATGAACGAGATGCGGTTGTAGAGCACCGGCGCGTGGGCGAGGATCGCGAAGCGCGCCCTGACCGTCACCTCGTCCGTCGTTGCCGTCACCCCGGCGTCGCCCCATTTCAGCGTCCGAACCGGCTGATTCAGCAGCACGTCGTCGCCGAGACGCTCGGCGAGCAGCAGCGGCACCTGCTGGAGTCCCCCGATGATGCGTTCGTCGAGGATGAAGTCCGCATCGACGAGGTTCGAGAAACTGCCGGCGGATGCTGCCATCAGCAGCGCCTGCAGAGTGGAGAAGGCGTGGGCGGGCTTGGTGAGCATGGCGCCGGCGATGAAGAGGGCGATGTTGTCGCGCGCTTCCTGATCATCGGTCTGCACGGCGAGCCACTGTTCGAACGAGATCTCGTCGAGCGCCTCCGCATCGGGGTGCGCCCACGGACGATCCGGGTCGATGCCTGCGACCATCTGGTCGAGCTTCTCGATCAGCTCGACCATGATCTTCTCGGTCTCGGGTGCGACGGGGAAGATGTCGCCGGTGAAGCGGGTGAGCTCGCCCGACGGCCCGATGTAGACGCTCTCCCCCTCGCGGTATCGACTGTACGTGGAGAGGCCGAGGTCCTCGATCGCCTCCTTCAGCGCATCCTGATCGGGCGAGACCCACTGGCCGCCGATCTCGAGCATCGCGCCGTCGATGACGTCGGTCCACAGCCGCCCGCCGACGCGATCACGCGCCTCGAGCACGGCGACGGAGAGACCCGCCTTGCGCAGGTCGTTGGCGGCAGTGAGTCCGGCCGCTCCGGCTCCCACGATGAGCACGTCCCGTGTGATCTCAGTCAACAGCTTCTCCTTCGTCGTTGATACGGACTGTGTGACAAGCGCCGGTCGCGACCCGAAATCCCCCGATACGGATCGCGACCGGACGTTCTATGCGGCGGCGAGCGCCTCCGCGACGACGTCGAGGCCCTCGCCCAGCAGATCGTCGCCGATGGAGAGGGGCGGGAGGAAGCGGATGACGTTGCCGTATGTTCCGCACGTGAGCACGATGACGCCTTGCGCGATGGCCGCCTTCGCGACGGCGGCGGTGAGTGCGGTATCCGGGGCGTTCGTCTCCGGGTCGACGAACTCGGCGGCGATCATCGCGCCGTGACCGCGCACGTCGCCGATTCGCGGATCCTGCGCCTGCAGAGCGCGCAGTCGCGCGGTGAGGATCGATCCGATCTGCTGAGCCCGTTCGATCACGCCGTCGTTCTCGAAGACGTCGATCGCGGCGAGTGCCGCGGCGCACGCGATCGGGTTGCCGCCGTAGGTGCCGCCGAGTCCTCCTGAGTGCGAGGCGTCCATGATCTCGGCCCGGCCGGTGACTGCTGCGAGCGGAAGACCGCCGGCGATCCCCTTGGCGGTGGTGATGAGGTCGGGGACGACGCCGAAGATCTCGCTGGCGAACATGTGCCCGGTGCGGGCGAAGCCGGTCTGGACTTCGTCCGCGATGAAGACGACGCCGTTCGCTCGGCACCAGTCGGCGAGTGCGGGCAGGAACCCTTCTGCGGGAACGATGAAGCCGCCCTCGCCCTGGATGGGCTCGATGATGATGGCGGCGAGGTTGTCGGCGCCGATCTGCTTCTCGATCTGCGAGATCGCGCGGGCGGCGGCATCCGGTCCGGTGAGCCCGTCGCGGAACGGGTACGACATCGGCGCGCGGTACACCTCGGGGGCGAACGGACCGAAGCCGCTCTTGTAGGGCATCGACTTGGCCGTGAGCGCCATCGTGAGGTTGGTGCGGCCGTGATAGCCGTGGTCGAAGGCGACGACAGCCGAGCGGCCGGTGTGCTTGCGGGCGATCTTGATCGCGTTCTCGACGGCTTCTGCTCCGGAGTTGAACAGCGCGCTCTTCTTGGCGAAGTCGCCGGGGGTGAGCCGGTTGAGCGCCTCTGCGACCTCGATGTACGACTCGTACGGCGAGATCATGAAGCAGGTGTGGGTGAACTGCGCCGCCTGTGCCGCGACGGCGGCGGCGATCTTCGGATGCACGTTGCCGACCGTGGTCACGGCGATGCCGCTGCCGAGGTCGATGAGCGAGTTACCGTCGGCATCCACCACGACGCCGCCGCCGGCGGCCACGGCGGCGACCGGAACGGTGTGTCCGACGCCGGCCGGAACCGCTTCGGCCTTGCGGGCGAGGATCGCCGCCGACCGGGGTCCGGGGAGCTCCGTGATGAGTCGCCGCTGCTGCGGGAGACCGGGGCCGCCCTGGATTCGTTCTTCGGTCGCTGCATCGAGAAGTGCCATGTTCGTGAGCGTATGCCGCCGCGACACCTCTCCGCACTCGCCCATCTGTACAATTCCGAGTGACAGTTCACCCACTCGTACAACGGAGAAGCTCATGGATCAGCCGACGCTGCGCGCGCTGCTGCGACGCCCTGATCTGGGCTTGCGACTCGTCTCCGGCGAAGACGCATTGCGTGAAGGCGCACTCGATCGGCCGCTGCGCTGGGTGCATTCCTCCGATCTCACCGATCCGACACCGTTCCTCGCGGATGACCTCGCCCTGCTCACTACCGGGTCGCAGCTCGCCGACAAGGATGACACCGGCATCGACGCGTACATCGGTCGCCTCGCCGCCCGAGGCATCGTCGGGCTCGGGTTCGGCACCGGCATCGGCTTCGGTCCCGGCGAGAAGATCTCCGGCATCCCGGATCAGCTGGTCGGCGCGTGCGCCGCCGCGGGCATCCCCCTTTTCGAGGTGCCGTACGACACGCCCTTCATCGCCGTCGCCCGCGCGCACTCAGAGGCGATCGCGGCGCAGGCGTATGCCAGGCGCACGTGGGCGCTGGAGACGCAGCGGGCGCTCGCGCGCGCTGCGCTGAGGCCTCGGGGCCTGGAATCCACGCTGTCCGAGCTGGCGCGCCGACTGGAGCAGTGGGTGGGGATGTTCGATGCGACCGGAGCGCTCGTGCACGAGCATCCGCACGGTCGGCTACCCGCTCACGATGTCGCCGACCTCTCCGCCCGCGCCACGGAGCTGATCGCAAGGGGCGGTCAGGCCGGACAGTCGCTGACGCTCGGTGCGGAATCGTTCACGCTCTTCACCCTGGGCCGCAGCGGTCATCTGCGTGGTGTGATCGCCGTCGGTACAGCCTCGCTCGATCCGGAGGCGCGCGCGGTAGTGACATCGGTGATAGCGATGGCCGGACTCGCTCTGGAGCAGAACGACCAGCTCGAACGCGGTCGCCGGCGGCTGCGTTCACAGGTGCTCGCCTCGCTGCTCCTCGACGATCCGACGCTCGCCCGTCACGTGCTCGGCTCGCTGCCGGCACCCCCGGTGGTCGTCGCCGTCGCGGATGCCGATGCTCCGGCGGATGCGATCGCCGAGTGGTGGGATCGCAGACAGGCCGAGCACGGGACAGCGGTATTCGCCGCGTCGTCGGACGACGGGCTGACGATATGCGTGTCAGCAGAGGACGAGGGCCTGTTCGATGAAGTGGCGCGTCGATTCGGCATCCGTCTCGGGATCTCTGAACCGGAGGGGTACGGGGCTTTCTCGAGGGCGCACGCCCAGGCTGTCGTCGCCCTCAGGCACAGCGATCCGGGCGCCGTGCGCTACGTCGACACCGTGGCGGCCAGCATCCTCACCGCT
This sequence comes from Microbacterium sp. AK031, assembly GCF_024807145.1. GTDB lineage: Bacteria > Actinomycetota > Actinomycetes > Actinomycetales > Microbacteriaceae > Microbacterium. The sequence continues at coordinate 29,938 of NZ_JANUCA010000002.1, forward strand.
TTCGCGACTGATGAGGCTCGGCTGGTCGCCGAGTCGCGGCTCGCGCCGATCCGGGCGCACGCCGAACTGGAGCACTCGCTGCGGGTCTGGCTCGAGCACGACGCGCGCTACGAGCAGGCGGCCGCCGCGCTCGGAATCCACCGCCACACCCTGCGATCGAGGATCGCGCACGCGGCGGGGATGCTGAACCTCGATCTGAGCTCGTTCCCCGCCCGCGCCGAGCTCTGGGCTGCACTGCAGACGGCGCGCGACTGACACCTCAGCCGCGCGCGGTGCGGCCGCGCGCGAACAGCACACGGACGCACCCCCAGCCCATCAGCGCCACACCGACGACGACGAAGACGACGCCGAGCAGCCACATTGCGTCATCCCAATAGAAGTAGCCGTTCGACATCGCCTGCATGAAGCGGCCGAGGTCGTCGGGGAACTCCGCGATGCTTCCGCCTTCGCCGAACACCCAGAGGATGATGCCGAGGACCGTGGCCCCGAGGCCGCAGAACACGTACGCCGTGGTCGAGTCGCGCTGCCCCGTCGCTACCTTCTCGAGATGAGATCCGGCGCCGGCGATGTGCGGCGCCCTGATCGAGATGACGGGCAACGTGACGATCAGCGCGACTCCGAGCGGGACGCACATGCCGATGACGTAGCCGCTCAGCGGCACCAGGAACAGCTGGGAGGCCACCCCCTCGCTCCACCAGTAGTGAAAGCCGCTGTTCGCCGCCTCGGCATCGGCGATCGCCTGCCGCGCACTGGGAAAGGCGACGGCGATCGCCTGAATGACCGCCACCGGCAGAGCTACGAACGCGGGTGCGACGATGCACGATGAGACGAGGCGCACGAGCACCGTCGCCACAGAGGCGAGCCGCTTCCACGCGACTTCGAGCATGCACCAGCCGGCGTAGATGCCGGGAGCCGCGACGGTGAAGTTTCCCCAGAAGCGATCACCGTCGGCATCCGTCATCGAATCGAAGACGCCCCATACGCCGGCCGCGATCGCGGGGATCAGCACGACGAGATTCACGCCGCTGAGGAGCGACCGGAATTCGTCCTTCCAGATGCGCGAGTCCTCCGAGACCGCAGCAGTGTCAGACATGGCACCCCTCCCGAAGTCACGTCTCCGCAAGGTTAGCGCGGGGCGTGCGCCTCGAGGAACTCGTACACGTCCGTGGTGTCCACACCAGGGAACGACCCCGTCGGCAGCGTCGCGAGCAGTGTGCGCGGGGTCTTGACGTTCGGCCATGACTGCTCGCGCCAGCGCTCCTCCAGGTCGGCGGGTGCACGTCGGCAGCACGCCTCGACCGAGTGCTTCGAGACGCCGCGGTGGGGAGTGTCCCGCCCGACGAACCACTTCGTGTCGTCGAAGCGCACGCCGACGCTGACCGAGTGCAGCCCCTCGCTGGATGCCTCCACTCGCGCTGTGCACCAGTAAGTTCCATTGCCCGTGTCGGTGTACTGGTAGTACGGGTTGAAGCGGTCGTCCTCGTCGAACACGACCCGGCTCGTCCACCGGCGGCAGCACATCTGCCCCTCGATCGCGCCGAGCCGATCTGTCGGGAAGTTCACGTCGTCGTTCTCATACGCCTTCGTGATCGTGCCCGACTCGTGCACTTTCAGGAAGTGCACCGGAATGTCGAGGTGACGCGTGGCGAGATTCGTGAAGCGGTGCGCCGCGGTCTCGTAGGACACCGAGTACGCATCGCGTAGATCTTCGATCGAGATCGCCCGACGATCCTTCGCCGCCTTCAGAGCCGGCACGACGTGCGCTTCAGGAATGAGCAACGCGCCGGTGAGGTAGTTCGTCTCGACCCGCTGCCGCAGGAACTCCGCGTAACTGCGCGGCTCGGAGTGCCCCAGCATCCGGCTCGACAGAGCCTGCAGCACCGCAGTGCGGGCGTCGCCCTTCGCCGGCACGCTGCTCGAGAGGTACAGCCGGCCGTTCGCGAGATCGGCGACGCTGCGCGTGGTCTGCGGCAGGTCGGGCGCGTAGTGCAGCGTGAAACCGAGATAAGCGGCGATCTCGGATGCTGTGCGCTGAGTCAGCGGACCGCCGGGATGGCCGACCGCCTCGAGGATCTCGGATGCCTTCGCCTCGAGGTCTGCGAAATGGTTGTCCTGCCTTCGCATGAGATGGCGAAGCTCGACGTTGGCCCGGCGTGCTTCCTCGGGAGTCGCCGCACGCTCATCCTTGAGGCGATCGATCTCGCCGTGCAGGGCGAGCATCGCCTTCAGCGCATCCGTCGGAACGCTCTTGGCGATGCGGAACGGATCGATGCCGAGCGCTTGGAACGTCTGTCCCTTCATCGCGCGCTCGAGCGCGACCTCTACCGCACTGCGCTCATCGAGCGGCTCGCCCTCGAGCAGAGCCTCGATGCCCGTGCCGAGTGCCCGGCCGATCGCCTGCAGCAGCGTGAGCTTCGGCTCGCGCTTGCCCGTCTCGATCATGGAGAGCTGACTGGGTGCACGCTCGACGGCCGTCGCGAGGTCTTCGAGCGTCATCCCCCGCGCTGTGCGGAGTTGTCGGATGCGGCGGCCGATCGTCAAGGCGTCGGTGTCTTCTGCGGCGTCAACGGTGCTCATCCGGGCGATTGTGTCACGTTTGCAGAAATTCAGCCAATCTTCACACCTGAATTGTTCAGTCCAGGGGCGAAACTTCACTCAGAGTGGTGTCAAGCACCCGGTGTCAGCGACCGGGACATCCAACGAAGGAGACGCCATGACGAACATCGCACCTCGCCCCGCCGGTCTGCGAGCCGGAGACCAGACGCAGACCGCGGCCGAGCTTCAGGAGATCTGGGACACCGACCCCCGCTGGGACGGCGTCGAGCGCACATACACGGCAGAGGACGTCATCCGGATCCGCGGCTCGGTCCGTGAAGAATCCACACTCGCGCACCGCGGTGCGGAGAACCTCTGGAACCTCCTGCACACCGAGGACTACGTGCGCGCTCTCGGCGCCTACACCGGTGGCCAGGCGGTACAGCAGGTGCGTGCTGGTCTGAAGGCGATCTACCTCTCCGGCTGGCAGGTCGCCGCCGACGGCAACCTCGCCGGCCAGACCTACCCGGACCAGTCGCTCTACCCCGCGAACTCCGTCCCGGCGGTCGTCCGCCGCATCAACAACGCGTTGATCCGCCAGGACCAGCTCGAGCACGCCGAGGGCGACACCACGCAGGACTGGCTGGCCCCGATCGTCGCGGATGCCGAAGCCGGCTTCGGCGGTCCGCTCAATGCATACGAGCTGGCGTCGTCGCTCATCCAGTCGGGCGCCGCCGGCATCCACTGGGAGGACCAGCTGGCCAGTGAGAAGAAGTGCGGCCATCTCGGCGGCAAGGTGCTCGTGCCCACTCAGCAGCACATCCGCACCCTGAACGCGGCGCGTCTCGCGGCTGATGTCGCCGGCGTCCCGACGGTCATCATCGCTCGTACGGATGCTCTCGCCGCCGACCTGCTCACCAGCGACGTCGACGAGCGCGATCAGGTGTTCACGACCGGCGAGCGCACCAGCGAGGGGTTCTATCGCATCCGCCCCGGCATCGACTCGGTGATCAGTCGCGGACTCGCGTTCGCACCGTACGCCGACCTGATCTGGGTCGAGACCGGCGAACCGGACATCGAGCTCGCCCGTGAGTTCGCCACGGCAGTGCACGCCGAGTTCCCCGGCAAGCTCCTCGCCTACAACTGCTCGCCGAGCTTCAACTGGAAGAGCAAGCTGTCGGATGCCGAGATCGCGACGTTCCAGCAGGAGCTCGCAAGCCTCGGGTACAAGTTCCAGTTCATCACGCTGGCCGGCTTCCACGCTCTGAACTACTCGATGTTCGATCTCGCCCGCGGCTACGCCGATCGCGCCATGAGCGCGTACGTCGAGCTGCAGGAAGCCGAGTTCGCCGCAGAGGCAGACGGCTACACCGCCACCAAGCACCAGCGCGAGGCGGGCACCGGCTACTTCGACGTCATCTCCACGGCGCTCAACCCCGAAAGCGCCACGCTCGCCCTCGCAGGCTCCACCGAAGCCGCCCAGTTCCATTGACTCGTGCGCTGCACTGACTTGTAAGGAGATCGCCATGACCACTCCCACCGCCCCACCGACCACCGCTCCGACCCAGACCGTTCAGCAGGGCCCTGCCCTGCACGTCACCGGACCGCTGCGCGACCGGTTCGACGAGATCCTCACACCAGAGGCGATCGCGTTCCTCAGCGAGCTGCACCACCGCTTCGCGAACCGGCGACACGATCGGCTCGCCGATCGCATGCGTCGCCGCTTCGAGATCGGCAACGGCCACGACCCGCGTTTCCGCGATGACACCCGCCATATCCGTGACGATGCGGACTGGCGCGTCGCCGGGGCAGGCCCAGGGCTCGAAGACCGTCGGGTGGAGATCACCGGACCGACCGACGCGAAGATGACGATCAACGCGCTGAACTCCGGTGCGAAGGTGTGGCTGGCCGACCAGGAGGATGCCACGAGCCCTACCTGGGCGAACGTGATCGGCGGTCAGCTGTCGCTGCGCGACGCCATCCGCGGCGAGCTGAGTTTCACCAATGAGGCGGGCAAGACTTACCAGGTCACCGCCGAGCGGACGCCGACGATCGTGATGCGACCGCGCGGCTGGCACCTCACCGAGAAGCACCTGACGTTCATCGACCGCACGGGGCGCAGCATGGCGGCATCCGCGTCCTTGGTCGACTTCGGACTGTACTTCCTGCACAACGCGAAGGCGCTGATCGATTCCGGCCGCGGCCCGTACTTCTACATCGCCAAGCTGGAGTCCAGCGAAGAGGCCAAGCTGTGGGACGACGTGTTCACCTTCAGCGAGGACTACATCGGAATCGAGCACGGCACGATCCGCGCGACCGTGCTCATCGAGACGCTGCCTGCGGCGTTCGAGATGGAGGAGATCCTGTTCGAGCTGCGCGATCACTGCGCAGGGCTCAACGCCGGACGCTGGGACTACATCTTCTCGATCATCAAGAACTACCGCGGTCGCGGCGCACGCTTCGTGTTGCCGGATCGCAGCGAGGTCACGATGACGGTGCCGTTCATGCGCGCCTACACCGAGTTGCTCGTGAAGACGTGCCACAAGCGCAGTGCCTTCGCGATCGGCGGGATGAGCGCATCGATCCCGAACCGCCGCGACCCCGAGGCGACGGCCACGGCGCTCGAGAAGGTCGCCGCCGACAAGAAGCGCGAGGCCGCTGACGGCTTCGACGGCACATGGGTCGCGCACCCGGACCTGATCCCGACTGCGCAGGCCGAGTTCGACGCGGTGCTCGACGGACGCGCGAACCAGCTCGAACGTCAGCGTGACGACGTGAGCGTACGCGCCGAGGATCTGTTGGATCTGCGCATCGGGCGCCCGATCACGAGCAAGGGTGTGCGCGATAACGTCTCAGTGGCGATCCGCTACATCGAGGCGTGGCTGCGCGGGCTCGGCGCCGTCGCGATCGACAACCTGATGGAGGATGCCGCGACGGCGGAGATCTCGCGTTCGCAGGTGTGGCAGTGGATCCACCAGGATCGCTCCACCGAGGACGGCACCCGGATCACCCCGGAGTACATCGAGGGTCTGATCACCGAGGTGCTGGCCCAGGCCACCCGCTCCGCAGGCGACCGTTTCGACGACGCCGCCGAGCTGTTCCGCGAGGTGTCTCTGGGCGCGGAGTTCCCCGCGTTCCTCACCACCTCTGCCTACTCGAAGTTCCTGGTCGAGACGGACTGACTGCGGGCACACGAAGGGTCGGATGCTGCGGCATCCGACCCTTCGTCGTACTCAGACGATCTCGCCCGCGACCACCGTCTCGGCGAGCGCGTGCACGCGCGGCAGGTGGTGGGCAGCGTAGAAACCGGCGTCCGTGAGCCGCGCGGCATCCGTCTCCGTCGGCGTCTCGTGAGCGGCGACGGCGACGACCACGAGCGCGTGCATCCATCCGCCTGCCAGGGTGCCGAGCAGCATGAGATACGGAACTCCGACGGCATACGCATCGCGCGGGGAGTCTGCGAACCCGAGCACCGCATCGGTCGCGCGGCGCGCCGCATCCAGAGCACGGCTGAGGCGCTCCGCGAGCGGTGCATCCTTCAGCACCGCGGTAGTCTGCTCGATCTCGGAGAACAGCTCGGCCACCGTCGCGCCCCGGTCACGCAGCACCTTACGTCCGATGAGGTCGTTCGCCTGGGCTGCTGTGGTGCCCTCGTAGATCGGGACGATGCGGGCATCGCGGTAGTGCTGCGCGGCGCCGGTCTCCTCGATGAAGCCCATTCCGCCGTAGACCTGGATGCCGTCGGACGTCACCCGAAGCGCCTCCTCGCTCGCCCATCCTTTGAGAATCGGGACGAACAGTTCGGCCAGGCGAAGCACGTCTTCGCCGTTGTCGGAACGGTCGAACAGGTCGCCGACGAACACCGAAAGGGCACGCATGGCGAACACCTGGCTCGACATAGAGCCGAGGATGCGGCGCACGTCGGGATGCTCGGCGATCGATGCGCCTGCCGGCCGGTCGAGCACACGCCCCTGCAGCCGGCCTGCCCCGTATGACGCGGCACCCTGGTGGGCGCGGTCGGAGATGCCGGTGGCCTGATGGCCCATTCCGACGCGGGCGGAGTTCATCATCACGAACATGCTGGCGAGCCCGCCGTGCAGCTCTCCCACGAGGTAGCCGGTGGCGTCTTCATACGAGAGTACGCAGGTCGGGCTGGCGTGGATGCCGAGCTTGTGCTCGATCGCGACGGTCTCGACCCGGTTGCGCTCTCCCAGCGACCCGTCGGCGTTCACGAGAGTGCGGGGAGCGACGAACAGCGAAAGCCCCTTGGCGCCTTCCGGCGCACCCGGAGTTCGAGCGAGCACGAGATGCACGATGTTCTCCGCGACGTCGTGGTCACCCCAGGTGATGAAGATCTTCTGGCCGCTGATCGACCATGAGCCGTCGTCCCTCGCCGTCGCCGTCGTACGGATCGCGCCGAGGTCGGTGCCGGCATCCGGTTCGGTGAGGTTCATGGTGCCGGTCCACTCGCCGCTGACGAGCTTGGTCAGGTAGGTTTCGCGGAGCTCTTCGGATGCCGCGGCATCGAGCGCGTGGATGGCACCCGAGCTCAGCATCCAGCACAGCGCGAACGCCGCGTTCGAGGCGTTCCAGATCTCACCGAGGCCTGCTCCGACGGACGCGGGGAGCCCGTCGCCGCCGGCGGATGCGGGCGCGGTCGCGGTGACCCAGCCCGCCTCGACGAGCGCCTGGTACGCCTCGGCGAAGCCGTCGGGCAGGTGCACCCGGCCGTCTCGCAGCTGGGCGCCGGTACTGTCACCGCTGGCATCGAGCGGGGCGAGGACCTCTGCGGCGAACTCACCGGCGCCGGCGATGATCAGGGCCGCGTCTTCGGCCGTGAGTGCGCCGTCCGATGCCGTGGCGACGATGTCGCGGCCGAACGCCTCACCATAGAGGAAGGCATAGTCCGCGACGGGCGGGACGTAGGGGATGTTGGCGGTCATCGACGACTCCTGACGTGAGAAACTCCGATTCATCCTAGCTGACACTGAGTCCCACATCCAGGAGTGAGCGTCCGATGCCTGTGGATAACGTGAGCGACGCCGCCGGCATGATCGTTACGCTCACGGTCATGTCGCCCCTTACCGCTCGGCGCCGCATCGAAGCGCGAATACGGCGCATCGCATCCCTCGTGATCAGCGGCGCCTGCGCGGTGGTCCTCGTCGCGAACCTCGTACTCTTCCTCGAGCACCCCTCGACGTTCCTCACCGATGGGACGATCGGGCTGACCCCGCTCGCCGGCCTCATCGCGCACTCGCTGTTGTGGACCCCGGTCGCCGCGGGGGCGGCAGTGCTCGTCGTCGGCACGATGCCCGAGGCGGCGAAAGGGTCGCCATCCGTCGATCAGCTCCCGAGACGGCTCCCCATGATGGCCGCCGTGGTCGCCCTCTGCTCCGCCGTCGCGTGCATCGCCGCGCTCGTCGTCATGTTCGTCACGCCACCCTTGCTGATGGTGTTCCTGTCCGTCTTCTGAGATCGCGATCTCAGAAGAGAGAGGGCGGCTCTGACGCCGGTGGACGCATCCGAGTACGATCTGAGGTGTGACCGAACGCGCTCCCCTCTCCCGCAAACTGTCCGCGATCGCCGAGTCCGCCACACTCAAGGTGGATGCCAAGGCCAAGGCACTGAAAGCAGAGGGCAAGCCGGTCATCTCGTATGCGGCGGGCGAGCCCGATTTCGCCACCCCGCAGTTCGTGGTGGATGCTGCCGCCGAGGCACTCGCCGACCCGGCGAACTACCGATACACCCCTGCGGCTGGCCTGCCGGCACTGCGCGAGGCCATCGCCGCCAAGACGCTGCGCGATTCGGGCCTCGAAGTCTCACCGAGTCAGGTGATCGTCACGAACGGCGGCAAGCAGTCCGTCTATCAGGCGTTCCAGACCGTCGTCAATCCGGGCGATGAGGTCCTGCTGCCCGCCCCCTACTGGACCACATACCCCGAGGCGATCGCTCTCGCCGACGGCATCCCGGTCGAGGTCTTCGCCGGCGCGGACCAGGATTACAAGGTCACCGTCGAACAGCTCGAGGCCGCACGCACGGAGCGCACAACGGCGCTCGTGTTCGTCTCCCCGTCGAACCCCACCGGCGCCGTGTACACCGCAGAGGAGACGAAGGCGATCGGCGAATGGGCCGTCGAGCACGGCATCTGGATCATCTCCGACGAGATCTATCAGAACCTCACCTACGAGGGCGTCAAGGCGACGTCGATCGTGGAGGCGGTTCCGGATGCCGCGGGGCAGACGATCCTCGTCAACGGCGTCGCGAAGACCTATGCGATGACCGGCTGGCGCGTGGGGTGGATGGTCGGCCCCTCCGACGCCATCAAGGTCGCCGGCAACCTGCAGTCGCATCTGAGCAGCAACGTGAACAACGTCGCCCAGCGCGGAGCGATCGCCGCGCTCACCGGGCCGCAGACCGAGTCTGAGCAGTTCCGCGAGGCGTTCGACCGCCGTCGCCGCCTGATCGTGGCCGAACTGTCGAAGATCGACGGCGTGCGGGTGCCGAACCCGCTCGGCGCTTTCTACGTGTATCCGGACGTGCAGGGTCTGCTCGGCCGCACGTGGGGAGGCGTGACCCCGACGACTTCGCTGGAGCTCGCGGATCTGATCCTGGATCAGGCCGAGGTCGCCGTCGTGCCCGGTGAGGCGTTCGGCCCGTCCGGTTACCTGCGCCTCTCGTACGCGCTGGGCGACGAGCAGCTGCTGGAGGGCGTGCAGCGTCTGCAGCGCCTCTTCGCGTAACTCGTCGACCGTGGCGGTCTGCTACTCCTGATATCCGATGAGCCAGCGGATGCCGTGGCGATCGGTCACCTGACCGTCGAAGTCGCCCCACGGCCGCTTCTGGAGCGGGTCGACATTCGTGCCGCTCTCTGACAGCCGGTCGAACCATCGATGCAGCACCGCCGGCTCTGCGGCACCGAGGAGCGAGAACGTCGCGCCGACGATGTGCACGGCATCCTGATCGGGACCGGCGTCAGCGCCGAACAGTTGCACGCTCCCCGAGACCATGCCGTGCGCGATCGCGTCACCGGGGCCGTCGGCGCGGCTGAACTGCTCGTAGGTGAACAGAGCCAGCTCGCCGCCGAACACGTCGTTGTAGAAGGTCAGCGCTTCGCGCGCGTTGCCGGGGAAGAACAGATACGGAACGAGTCCACTCATGCGAGCGAGTGTAGCGCGCGCCTGCTACAACTCGACGTCGATCAGCACAGGCTCGGGTTGCAGCAGCAGACCGAACTCCGCCTGCACCCGCGCCTGGATGAATCGGGCGAGTTCGGCCAACTCGGCAGCGGTCGCCCCTCCCCTGTTCGTCAGCGCCAGGGCATGCTTGGTCGACACGCCCGCGCGTGAGCGCGGCAATCGGAATCCCTTGGAGATGCCGGCATTCTCGATCAGCCAGGCTGCGCTCACCTTGACGTCGCTGCGCACGGTCGGGGTCGGCGCGATGAAACCGTCGTATGCGCCCAGCGGGATCACGGTGACCGCATCCAGGTCGGGCGTGACCGGCCATCTGGGGCACTCAGGTGGCAACTGCAGAGCCACCGGCTCCGGCACGATCGCGTTCTGGAAGAACGAACCGGCGCTCGAGGTGTCCGGATCATCGGGATCCAACAGCATCCCCTTCTCCGCACGGATCCGCAGGATCTGCTCGCGCACCCAGGCGAGGGGCACCTCTTCTTCGGCGGCAGCGCCGATCAGTCCGAGCGCACGTCGCAGCTGCTCGCCGCGCACGACGCGCCCCGCGGAGCCGACGTCTGCGAGGTCCAGCGTGACGGAGAGGATCACGGCGCGCCGCAACGGCACCCCGCCGTAGTGGTGCTTGAGAACGGACGTGCGGAAGCCGAGTCCCAACTCGGATGCCGGCACCGTCGACACCTCGCCGGTCGACTCATCGATCAGCTCGACCTCGACAAGCGTCGATTGAATCTCCTGCCCGTACGCGCCGACGTTCTGCACCGGCGCCGCGCCGACCGTTCCCGGTATGCCGCTCATCGCCTCGATCCCAGCGAGCCCGTGCTCGACCGTGTACGCGACCAGCGCGTCCCAGTCGTGTCCGGCCTGCACTCGCACCCGCGCCCGGCCCTGGTGCGGAGAAGGAAGTCGTTCGATGCCCGAGGCCAGCACACGGATGACGGTGCCGGCGAAGGGCTCGTCGCCGGCGAAGAGGTTCGAGCCACCGCCGAGCACGAACCAATCGTCCCCGCGCGCCCACGTGTCGCGCAGGGCATCGACGAGGTCGGGGGTGCTCGTGGCGTCCAGCATCCGCTCCGGTGCGGCGCCGGTGCGCAATGTCGTCAGCTGCGCGAGCGGTATCGGTGTGATCTCAGCCATGGGTATGCAGCGGGCTCAGAGCGCGACGCGCAGCTGCGCCTTGACGAGGACGGTCGCGTCCGCGTGCTTCACCGTGAGGTCGATGCGCACCGACTGCTCGTCCACCGCTCCGACCTTGGCGAGTACCGAGACGTCTGCACCGGCCTCCGGATCCACCACGACCGGCCGCGTGAAGCGCACGCCGTAGTCGGTGATCTTCGACGAATCCCCGAGAGCGGCGACGACCACGGACGAGGCGAGTCCCATCGTCAGCATGCCGTGCGCGAGCACGCCGGGAAGTCCGACGGCTGCCGCGACGTCGTCCCGGTAGTGGATCGGGTTGAAGTCGCCGGAGGCGCCGGCGTAACGGACCAGCGATTCGCGGGTGAGGTGCACTGTGCGCTCGGCGATGACATCTCCGACGCTGTAGGTCGTGTCGCTCATGCCTCTTCCTCCCCCGCGGCGTCATCGGAAGCGACCAGCAACACGCTCGTCGCCGTGACGACGTGCGCGCCTGCGGCATCCGTGATCTCTGCCTCGCTGGTGATCATCGCGTTTCCGGCCATCATGCGGATGCCGGTGACTTTGAGCCGTGCTGACAACTCGTCGCCGGCGACGATCGGCCGCGTGTATGCGAAGCGCTGCTCTGCGTGGATGGTGCGCGCGAGGACGATCCCGGAGTCGGGTTCGTTCAGCAGCTGCTGCAGAGTCTGGTCCTGGATGACCATCGCGAAAGTGGGCGGAGCCACGACATCGGTGTATCCGAGAGCGCGTGCGGCGTCGACCTCGGTGTGCAGCGGGGCGTCGGCGAAGACGGCGCGTGCGAATTCGCGCACCTTCTCACGACCGACCAGATAGGGCGGGGTCTCTGGGAACTCGCGCCCCAGCAGTTCATTGTTCACAGCCACCCCTCGATCCTACCGGCCGCAGCTCACGCACCTCTGGCTGCGAGGGCGGAGTTCCCGGCGCTATCCGCGGCTCCTGCGCGATCGGATTGCCTTGATCGCCATCTGCACAGCGATGACCACGAGGTATGCCGCGAACAGCATGTTGCCGAGGAACGGGTCGATCAACGTCGCGAGCCATGCGCCCAGGGCGGTCGTGGTACACGCAGCCACGCCGATGAGACCGGCCGCGAGAAGATCCACGTTGCGGTGACGGAGGTTGCCGATCGTGCCGGAGATCGCGGTGGGGATCATCATCAGCAGCGAGGTTCCCTTCGCCTCGAGATCGCTCGTGCCGAAGACCAGCATCAGCACGGGAACCACGATCACTCCGCCGCCCACACCGATCAGGCCCGCGATGATCCCGGTGAGCACCCCGACGAGCGCGAGTCCCGCTCCGTTCAGCCATCCGAGTTCGAACTCGGCAGCGCGTGAGGGGATCACAAGGAACAGGCTGACGATCACCACTACGAGGAAGCCCACGAAGCCCCAGCGCAGCGCGCTCTGCGAGATCCGCGGCAGCAGACGCGTGCCGACCTGGGCACCGATCACGGCGCCGGCGGCGAGGATGATCGCGGGAATCCACGCAACGGCCCCGGATGCCGCGTACGAGATCACGCCGACGCTCGCTGTCGGAACGATCGCGGCGAGTGAGGTGCCGGCGGCGAGTCGCTGGTCGAAGCTCAGAAGCAGCACGAGCAGCGGAACGATGACCGTCCCCCCGCCGACGCCGAAGAGACCGGACAGGAGACCCGCGACGAGACCGATGAGGACGAAGATCAGATACGCGCGGGGGCCGCGGATCCTCGGGGCGAGTTCTTCAGAGGTTCCTGGCACCAAGTAAGCCTATCGCGCACGCCGTCGGCATCCGGCATCCGGCATCCGGCATCCGGCATCCGGCATCGTCGCAGACGCAAGAAGGCCCGCCGTCCCTGTATCGGGATGGCGGGCCTTCTCGGCGGAAGAACTCCGGATGCGGCGTGTTACTTGCCGGCCTCGGCGAACCCGGCAGCCTCAGCGGCTTCGGCGGTGCGGAACCAGACCTCGGCGACTGTCGCGTCGTACCACTGACCGTCGGGACGGTGGAACTTCATCGAGTCCTTGTTGCCCTTGATGTCGAAGCCCTCGGGTGCGGAGCCGTCCTCGTTCGGAGCGGCGGAGTCGGCACCGAAGCCACCGTCGACGAGTGCAGCGGCCGCAGCAGTCTCAGCAGCTTCGCCCTCTTCCTGCGACTCGGCACCGGCGTCAGCAGCAGCATCGGCCTTCGGGGCCTCTTCGGCCTTCGGAGCCTTCTCGGCCTTCGGCGCAGCCTTGGCCGTCGCCTTCTTCTTCGGGGTGACGGGCTCGAGGACGAGCTCGATCACGGCCATGGGAGCGTTGTCGCCCTTGCGGTTTCCGACCTTCGTGATGCGGGTGTAGCCGCCCTCACGGTCAGCGACCAGCGGTGCGATCTCGGTGAAGAGGGTGTGAACGACCTGCTTGTCACCGATGATCGACAGCACCCGGCGACGGGCGTGCAGGTCACCGCGCTTGGCGAACGTGATCAGGCGCTCAGCGAGCGGACGAAGGCGCTTGGCCTTGGTCTCGGTCGTCTTGATCGACTTGTGGGTGTAGAGAGCCGCCGCGAGGTTGGCAAGCAGCAGGCGCTCGTGGGCGGGGCCGCCTCCGAGGCGGGGACCCTTGGTGGGCTTAGGCATATTGATCTAACTCCTGGTCAGAATTTCGGGAAGGTCAGAAGGACTCGTCTTCGCCTGCGCCGTAGAAGTGGGCGCCGTCGAAACCGGGCACCGAATCCTTGAGCGACAGACCGAGCGAGATGAGCTTGTCGCGCACCTCGTCGACCGACTTCTGGCCGAAGTTGCGGATGTTCATGAGCTGGGTCTCGGACAGTGCCACGAGCTCGGACACCGTGTTGATGCCCTCGCGCTTGAGGCAGTTGTACGAGCGGACCGACAGGTCGAGGTCTTCGATCGGCATCGACAGCTCGCTGGAGAGCACGGGCTCCACAGGTGCCGGGCCGATCTCGATGCCCTCAGCCTCGACGTTCAGCTCGCGGGCCAGACCGAACAGCTCGGTCAGGGTCTTCGCAGCCGATGCGACGGCGTCGCGCGGGAGCATGCTGTTCTTCGTCTCGACGTCGAGGATCAGCTTGTCGAAGTCGGTGCGCTCACCGGCGCGAGTCGCCTCGACGCGGTAGCTGACCTTGAGAACCGGCGAGTAGATCGAGTCGACGGGGATCTGCCCGGCCTCGGCGTACTCGTTGCGGTTCTGGGTCGCCGACACGTAGCCGCGGCCGCGCTCGATCGTGAGCTCGAGCTCGAACTTCGCGGTGTCGTTGAGCGTTGCGATGACGAGCTCGGGGTTGTGCACCTCGACACCGGCCGGAGCCGAGATGTCAGCAGCGGTCACTTCGCCGGCACCGGTCTTGCGCAGGTAGGCGGTGATCGGCTCGTCGCGCTCCGAGGAGACGACGAGCTGCTTGATGTTGAGGATGATCTCGGTGACATCCTCCTTCACGCCAGGGATGGTGCTGAACTCGTGCAGCACACCGTCGAGGCGGATGCTGGTGACAGCAGCGCCGGGGATCGACGAGAGCAGGCTGCGACGCAGCGCGTTGCCGATGGTGTAGCCGAAGCCGGGCTCGAGCGGCTCGATGATGAATCGGCTGCGGTCCTCGGCGATCTTTTCCTCGGTCAGTGTGGGACGCTGTGCAATGAGCACTCTGTGTTCCTTTCGATCACATGCCCGCTATATGACATGTGGTGGGGTGAGGTCTTGAGTTGTGAAAGTCTGAGCCCCGCGCACGAACTCGTCGCGGGAGGGCGGTGAGTCGCCCGCCCTCAGGCGGGCGACTCGGCAGCCGGGGTCAGACGCGACGGCGCTTCGGCGGACGGCATCCGTTGTGCGCCTGCGGGGTGACGTCCTGGATCGAGCCGACCTCGAGGCCGGCGGCCGTCAGCGAGCGGATCGCGGTCTCGCGGCCGGAGCCCGGACCCTTCACGAAGACGTCGACCTTCTTGACGCCGTGCTCCTGCGCCTGGCGGGCTGCCGACTCGGCAGCCATGCCTGCGGCGTACGGCGTCGACTTGCGCGAACCCTTGAAGCCCACTCCACCGGACGATGCCCAGCTGATGACAGCGCCGGACGGGTCGGTGATCGAAACGATCGTGTTGTTGAACGTCGACTTGATGTGGGCCTGGCCCAGCGCGATGTTCTTCTTTTCCTTGCGGCGCGGCTTGCGCGCGGCGGCCTTGGGTGCAGCCATGAAAGTGTTCTCCTATTCCCTGGCCGCTGCTTAGCGGGCCTTCTTCTTGCCGGCGACGGTGCGCTTCGGGCCCTTGCGGGTACGGGCGTTGGTCTTGGTGCGCTGACCACGGACGGGCAGGCCACGACGGTGGCGGATGCCCTCGTAGGAGCCGATCTCGACCTTGCGGCGGATGTCGGCGGTGACCTCGCGGCGCAGGTCACCCTCCACCTTGTAGCCGCTTTCGATGTGGTCGCGAAGGGTGATCAGCTGCTCATCGCTGAGGTCCTTGACGCGGACCGACTCGTCGATCTCGGTCGCCTTGAGGATCTCGACGGAGCGGGTACGGCCGATGCCGTAGATGTAGGTAAGGGCGATCACCACGCGCTTGTCGCGCGGGATGTCAACGCCGGCAAGACGTGCCATGCGGTTCTCCTGGGATGTGTAGAGGTGTGGAGCAGAATGTGGACCCGGGCCTCTGTCCCGAGGTGTCCCTCACATGCGTGAGTTCTTGATCCTGCCTGTGTATTCAGTTGTGGGTCAGACCTGAAGAGTGATCAGCCCTGGCGCTGCTTGTGGCGCGGGTTGCTCTTGCAGATGACCATGACGCGGCCGTGACGGCGAATCACCTTGCAGTGATCGCACATGGGCTTGACGCTGGGGTTGACCTTCATTGTGTTCCTGTTCGCTGTCTTCGTGCGTGCCTGCTGGCGCGCCGTTACTTCTCGACCGATCAGCGGTAGCGGTAGACGATACGGCCGCGGGTCAGGTCGTAGGGGCTGAGCTCCACGACCACACGGTCCTCAGGGATGATGCGGATGTAGTTCTGCCGCATCTTTCCGGAGATCGTTGCAAGGACCTTGTGCCCGTTGCTGAGCTCAACGCGGAACATCGCGTTGGGCAGAGCCTCGGAGATCACGCCCTCGATCTCGATGACACCGTCTTTCTTAGCCATAGCCTCGCTGACGCTTCTGCAGACCGGTCGATCTGCGTTGGATGGATGATGTGGTGCCGCGCAGGACGGACATGCCGAAGCACAGCGCAAGGCACCAACGGTCTATCTTATCCGTCCGGATGCCATCCGGCAACTTGAGCCCGTGGACGGGGGCCCCGGGTGCCTCCGGGGTCAGCCGAGGATCGTCGCGAAGCGCGAGGCGATCTCCGAGTTCTCGATCCGCTCGCCGTCGACCTCGACGGTCGGGGTGCCCTGGATATCGTGCTCGTTCGTCTGGGAGGCGACGAAGCGCATGTAGGTGCCGTCGGCGATGCAGTCGGCTGCGGATCCAGCTCCGACCTGGTCTGCGAGCGCCGCGAGCTCGTCGTCCGTGAGGCCTGCGGTGTTCTCCGCCGGCTGGTTCTCGAACAGCAGGTTGAAGTAGTCCAGTGCCGAGTCGGGGGCCTCTGCGGCTACGCAGTAGACCGAGGCTGCGGCCCGAGAGGAGTACTCGGTGTTCTGGGAGTAGCGATCGAGGATCGAGATCGGGTGCAGGTTCAGCGTGATCTCGTCGTTCGCGGCAGCGGTCTGCAGCTGCTCGCCGTAGGCGTCTTCGAAGTCACCGCAGATGGGGCACATGAAATCTACGAACGTGTCGACTTGCGTCTCACCCTCGCCGAACGTGATGGCACCGGTCTCCTCGTTGACGATCGCGCTCTGCGGCGCCGTTCCAGGGTCGGAAGCCTGGTTGTTGAGGAAGACCACGAGGCCCCCGAGCGCGACGAGAACGACGACGACCGCGATCGAGATGCCGACCGCGAACCAATTGGTGTTGCTCTTTGCTGCTGCCATTGCTGTTCGTTCTCCTGGTGCTGGACGCCACGGGCGCGGAAAAATGCTGTGGGGGACGCGTCTATCGTCCCTGCAAAGTCTATGCACCCGTTGTGAACGCCATTCCACGCCGCCGTCGCCGCTGAGACCGACTTTGTCGCACGACACCGAGCTGGCACGTGCCCGTCGCGTGCGACTGACTCGGTCTCGCGGCATATCGGGACGGGTCAGCGCCAGGGCTTCGCGCGCGGACGGCTCTTGAGCGTTGCGAGCAGACCGGGTTGGGGAGGACCCACGCGCGGAACGCGAGCGCCGTCGAGCGCTTCGCACAATGGAGTCACCTTCCACGCGTCACTCAGCTCCCATCGGGCGAATGGATGTCGGTGGCGGCGCAGCCTGTCCTCTCGACGCTTCTCGTTTCGGAGCCGCTTCGACGCCTCCTCCGGGTCCTCAAGCGCGTACTCACCCCACCCGTCGGCCTCGCCGATGGCACCGCAGGATGGGAAATGGAAGTCGGTGCGATCAGATGTTCCTCGTAGTGGAATTCACGTTGCAGCACCCCCGCCGACTCGAGGCAGAGTATCGCCTCCGGATGCGTCCGTAAGAAAGCATGCACGCGCAGGGCGTACCGCTGCCGGTCCGGCAATGCGGCGTACTGCTTCTTGTCCACGTACACGCCTTTGCGTACGCGCAGCGTACAGCCGGATTCCCAGGATGCGCGCCTCGTCGCGCGTATATCGGCAACGGGGAAACCGGCTGCGCACGGTCGGGCAGGGCGAAAGGAGAACTCCCCCACCCACGCGTTGGTGCAGTCCGGCCGATCGCCGCGAAACCGAGCCTCTGGTACAAAACTGCTCCAGGTTGGCTCAGTCTCGTGCTGCAAGCTCGGTCTCGGCGAAATCGGGCGGGCGGGCGCGCGGCGCAGGCTACGCCGGGGGCGTGGGAACGATGCCGAAGGGCGCGAGGCCGGCAGCGCCGCCGTCGGGGACCGTCAGCACCCAGATGCCGTCTTCGTGGCGTGCCACACTGTGCTCCCAGTGGGAGCCGTCGGTGCCATCGACGGTCGAGACCGTCCAGTCGTCGTCCTCGATGAACGTCGCCTCACCACCAGCGGTGACCATGGGCTCGATCGCGAGCACCAGGCCGGGCTTGACCTCGGGGCCCGGGTCCGGCGTGCGGTAGTTGAACACGCTCGGCGCCTCGTGCATCTTGCGTCCGATGCCATGGCCGACGTACTCGCGGAGGATGCCGTAGGTCTCCCCCGACACCTCCGAGACGCCCTGAGCTTCGATGTACTCCTGGATGGCCGCGCCGATATCGCCGATGTAGTCGGCGGATGCCATCGCTGCGATCCCTGCCCACATCGACCCTTCGGTCACGCGCGAGAGCTCTTCGCGCATGGCGACAAGGGAGGGTCGGGCCTCGTCCGGCACGACCACTGTGATGGCGCTGTCGCCGTTCCACCCCTTGAACTGCGCTCCGCAGTCGACCGAGACGATGTCGCCGGGTTGCAGCACGTGGTCTCCGGGGATCCCGTGCACGACCTCCTGATTCACCGACACGCAGATGGTGTGGTGATATCCGCGGACGAGCTGGAAGTTCGACTCTGCACCACGGGCGCGGATCGTGCGATTGGCGATCGTGTCGAGCTCGAGAGTCGTGACACCGGCGCGGATCAACGGCCGCACGGCATCGAGTGCCGCCGCCGTGATGAGGCCGGGCTCGATCATCGACTGCAGCTGGGCAGGCGTCTTGTAGATGGAGCGGCGGAACATGTCGTAAGCGACGATCAGGCTGCGACGAAGAGGCCGCGCGCGGCCAGCGCAGCGAAGATGCGCTCGGTGATCTCGTCGAGCGAACCGACACCGTCGATCCGGTCGACGATGCCACGCTCGCCGTACACGTCGAGGATCGGGGCTGTCTCTTTCTCGTAGATGTCCAGGCGATGCGCGATGCCCTCTGCCGTGTCATCCGCCCGCCCCTGCTCGGAGGAGCGGAGACGGAGTCGCTCGATGCTCTCCTCGCGAGGGACATCGAGCAGGACGACGGCGTCGAGAGCCTCGCCGCGTCCGCCGAGGAACTCATCGAGGTGGCCGACCTGAACGGCGTTGCGCGGGTATCCGTCGAGGAGGAAGCCATCTGCGGCATCTTCCTGCGAGAGGCGATCACGCACGATCTCACTCGTCAGCTCATCCGGCACGAGGTCACCGCGAGCGGTGATCTCGCTGACCTGCGCGCCGAGGGCTGTGCCGCCCTTGATGTTCGCGCGGAAGATGTCGCCGGTCGAGACCACGGGGATGCCGAACGCCTCGGCGACGCGCACGCCCTGCGTGCCTTTGCCGGAGCCCTGCGGGCCGACGATGAGTAGTCGAGCGGATGCTGTCAACGGAGAAGCCCTTCGTAATGGCGCTGCTGGAGTTGTGCGTCGATCTGCTTGACGGTCTCCAGCCCCACGCCCACGATGATGAGGATCGAGGCGCCGCCGAACGGGAAGTTCTGGTTGGCGCCCACAGTGGCCAGAGCGATCAGCGGGATGAGCGCGATCAGGCCGAGGTAGATCGACCCGGGGAACGTGATGCGGGTGAGCACGAAGTCCAGGTACTCGGCGGTGGGACGACCGGCGCGGATGCCCGGGATGAACCCGCCGTACTTCTTCATGTTGTCGGCGACCTCGACCGGGTTGAACGTGATCGCGACGTAGAAGTAGGTGAAGCCGATGATCAGCAGGAAGTACACCGCCATGTAGAGCGGCTGGTCACCCGTGGTGAAGTTCTGCGAGACCCAGACGACCCAGGCCGCAGGCTCTGAGCCGTCCTGCGGGGTGTTGAACTGCGCGATGAGCATCGGGATGTACAGCAGCGAAGAAGCGAAGATGATCGGGATCACGCCCGCCATGTTCACCTTGATCGGAATGTAGGTGTTCGTTCCGCCGTAGGTGCGTCGACCGACCATGCGCTTGGCGTACTGCACCGGGATTCGTCGCTGCGATTGTTCGACGAAGACGACGAGTCCGGTGACCACGACGCCGACGGCGAGGACGAGCAGGAACACCTCGAGGCCGTTGGACTCGAAGATGGCCCACATGGCCGACGGGAACGTCGCAGCGATCGAGGTGAAGATCAGCAGTGACATGCCGTTGCCGATGCCGCGCTCTGTGACGAGCTCGGCGAACCACATGATCAGACCGCAACCCGCAGTCATCGAGATGACGATGAGCAGCTGTGCCCACCAGACGTCGTTCGTCAGTAGCTGCTGGCATGCGGCGATGTCGGTGGTACCGAACAGCTGGCCGCTGCGTGCCACGGTGACGAGAGTCGTCGACTGCAGCAGAGCGAGGGCGATCGTGAGGTAACGCGTGTACTGGGTCAGTCGGGCCTGGCCGGCCTGCCCCTCCTTGTGCAGCGCTTCGAAGTGCGGGATGACCACGCGCAGGAGCTGGGTGATGATCGTCGCGGTGATGTACGGCATGACCCCGAGCGCGAAGATCGACAGCTGCAGCAGAGCACCGCCGGAGAACAGGTTGACGAGGCTCAGCAGGCCCTCAGTGCCCGCGTTCAGACGCAGACACTCCTCTACGTTCGGGAAATGCACGAACGGAGCCGGCACATGGGATCCGAGCCGATAGATGGCGATGATCGCCAGTGTGAAACCGATCTTCCGACGCAGGTCGGGCGTGCGGAAGATCCGCGCGATAGCGCTAAACAAGGGCGTTCCTCCTGAAAGGTTGCCGTTCCGCGGAGGAAAGGCTGAAAGACCAGGGTAACGCACGAGAGGGGCCGGAGAATCTCCGACCCCTCTTGCGCAGTGGTTACTTGACGGATCCGCCCGCAGCCACGATCTTCTGCTCGGCAGAACCCGAGACCTTGTCGACCGAGACGGTGAGCTTCACGGCGATGTCGCCGTTCCCGAGAACCTTGACCTTCTCGTTCTTGCGAACCGCGCCCTTGGCGACCAGGTCGCCCACGGTGACATCGCCGCCGGAGGGATACAGTTCCGCGAGCTTCTCCAGGTTCACGACCTGGTACTCGACGCGGAACGGGTTCTTGAACCCACGCAGCTTCGGGGTGCGCATGTGCAGAGGCATCTGCCCACCCTCGAATCCGACGCGAACGGTGTTGCGGGCCTTGGTGCCCTTGGTGCCTCGACCGGCGGTCTTGCCCTTGGAGCCTTCACCGCGACCGACACGAGTCTTCGCGGTGTTGGCGCCGGGGACGGGACGCAGGTGGTGAACCTTGAGCACACCGGGACGGGATGCCGGAGCATCCGCCTTCGGCGCAGCCTTCTTTGCGGCAGGCTTCTTGGCAGAAGCCTCAGCCTTGGGCGCCTTCGCGTCGGCAGCAGCCTTTGCAGGCGCCTTCTTCGCAGCGGGCTTCTTCTCAGCCGCAGCCTTGGGAGCGGCAGCCTTCTTCGGGGCCTTCTCAGCCTCGACGGCGTCGTTCTTCTCAGCCATTAGTCGATCTCCTCAACCTTGACGAGGTGTGCGACGGTCTTGACGTAGCCGCGCGTCTGCGCGTCGTCAGGGCGGACGGTGCTGTCGCCGATCCGCTTCAGACCGAGGCTTCGCAGCGTGTCACGCTGGTACTGCTTCTCGCTCACCTTGGACTTGATCTGGGTCACCTTCAGACGAGCAGCCATCAGGAACCTACTTTCGCTGCGGCCGCAGCGGCGGCCTTTGCCTCGTTGCGGATGATGATGTCCGGAACGACCGCGTCGTAATCGAGGCCACGGCGAGCCGCGACTGCACGAGGCTCTTCGAGGCTCTTGAGAGCTGCGACGGTCGCGTGCACGATGTTGATCGTGTTCGACGAGCCGAGCGACTTCGAGAGGACATCGTGGATGCCGGCGCACTCGAGGACGGCGCGAACCGGTCCACCTGCGATGACACCGGTACCGGCGGCAGCCGGACGCAGCAGCACGACACCGGCAGCGGCTTCGCCCTGCACCGGGTGCGGAACCGTGGTTCCGACGCGCGGCACGCGGAAGAAGTTGCGCTTGGCCTCTTCGACGCCCTTGGAGATGGCCAGGGGCACCTCGCGGGCCTTGCCGTAGCCGACACCGACCAGACCGTTGCCGTCGCCGACGACCACGAGAGCGGTGAAGCTGAACCGGCGTCCACCCTTCACGACCTTCGAGACGCGGTTGATGGTGACGACGCGCTCCAGGAACTGGTTGTCGCCACGATCGCGCGAATTGCGGTCACGGCCACCCTGGTTGCGGTCACGGCCGCCGCGGCGACCTTCGCGCGCGGGCTCTGCCTGAGTCGTGCCGGCAGCCGTCTCGGAGACGACAGCAGCCGTCTCGGGAGCGGCAGCAGCCGTTTCGGTCACTTCGTTCTCCTTGTTGTCACTCACAGTGCCAGCCCCCCTTCACGGGCGCCGTCGGCGATGGCCGCGACGCGGCCTGCGTAACGGTTGCCGCCGCGGTCGAAGACGACCTCGGAGAAGCCGGCGGCCTTCGCGCGCTCAGCGAGGAGCTCGCCGACCTTGCGGGCCTTGGCGGTCTTGTCGCCCTCGAACGAGCGCAGCTCGGTCTCGAGCGTGGATGCAGATGCAACCGTGATGCCCTTGCTGTCATCGACCAGCTGGACGAAGACGTGGCGAGCCGAACGGTTGACGACCAGACGCGGACGCGCCTCGGTGCCGACGACCTTCTTGCGAAGGCGTGCGTGACGACGCGCGCGGGCGTCAGACTTTGACTTGAGAGCCATGGTTACTTACCACTCTTTCCGGCCTTGCGACGCACGATCTCGCCGGCGTAGCGCACGCCCTTGCCCTTGTACGGCTCGGGCTTGCGGATCTTGCGGATGTTGGCAGCTGCCTCACCGACAGCCTGCTTGTCGATACCACTCACGGTGACTTTGTTGTTGCCTTCGACCGTGAAAGTGATTCCGGCGGGCGGGTCGACCAGCACGGGGTGCGAGAAGCCGAGGGCGAACTCGACCGAGCTGCCCTTCTGCTGCACGCGGTAACCGGTGCCGACGACCTCAAGACCCTTGGTGTAGCCCTGGGTCACGCCGATGATGTTGTTGTTGATGAGCGTGCGGGTCAGGCCGTGAAGCGACCGGGACTCGCGCTCGTCGTCGGGACGGGTGACAACCACCTGGTTGTCCTCGACCGCGACCTCGATGGGGCTGGCCACGTTCAGGGTGAGTTCACCCTTGGGGCCCTTCACCGCGACCGCACGACCGTCGACCGAAATGGTGACGTCCGAGGGGATCGAGATGGGAAGTCGTCCAATACGCGACATTTCGAATTACCACACGTAGGCGAGAACTTCTCCGCCCACGCCCTTCTGCTCAGCCTGACGGTCAGTGAGAAGACCGGAGGAAGTGGACAGGATGGCCACGCCGAGGCCGCCGAGGACCGTGGGGAGCTCCGTGGACTTCGCGTAGACGCGGAGGCCAGGCTTCGACACGCGCTTGATGCCCGCGATCGAACGCTCCCGGTTGGGGCCGTACTTCAGCGTGAGAGTGAGGTTCTGGCCGACGCGTGCGTCAGTGACCTCCCAGCCGGAGATGTAGCCCTCCTGCTGAAGGATGTCGGCGATGTGCGTCTTGAGCTTGCTCGACGGCAGGGACACGGAGTCGTGGTGTGCCGAGTTCGCGTTGCGCAGACGGGTCAGCATGTCTGCGACCGGGTCTGTCATTGTCATGGGTGTTTTCCTTTGTTCATGAGGTTTCGGCTGCCGTTACACGACAGACGACCTTCTATGATTCGCAATCTTCAATTGTATGCGCATGCCGGACCCCCGCCCGACAGGGCAGGGGTCCTGAGCATCACGCCTTGGCGTCGTCGGCCGCGAACGGGAATCCGAGGTGACGCAGCAGCGCACGACCCTCGTCATCCGTCTTCGCCGTGGTGACGACAGTGATGTCGAAGCCACGGACGCGGTCGATCTTGTCCTGATCGATCTCGTGGAACACGCTCTGCTCCTGGAGACCGAACGTGTAGTTGCCGTTGCCGTCGAACTGCTTGCCCGACAGTCCGCGGAAGTCGCGGATGCGGGGCAGTGCCAGCGAGACGAGGCGGTCGATGAACTCCCACGCACGGTCACCGCGGAGGGTGACGTGTGCGCCGATGGCCTGACCTTCACGCAGCTTGAACTGCGCGATGGACTTGCGGGCCTTCGTGACGATCGGCTTCTGGCCGGTGATCTTGGTGAGGTCCTCGACCGCACCATCGATCACCTTGCTGTCGCGAGCCGCTTCACCGACGCCGGTGTTGACGACGACCTTGACGAGGCCGGGGATCTGCATCACGTTCTTGTAGCCGAACTCGTCCTGCAGCTTCTGCTGGATCTCAGCCTTGTACTTCTGCTTCAGGCGCGGCTGGATCTTGCCAGCCTGCGCGGCAGTGTCGGTGCTCATCAGAGGTCCTTACCGCTCTTCTTCGCGTAACGCACGCGGACGGTGCGCTTGACGCCGTCCTTGGTCTGCTCCTCGACCCGGTGACCGACGCGAGTCGGCTTCTTGGTCTCGGGATCGACTACCGCGACGTTCGAGATATGGATGGGCGCCTCGATGGTCTCGAGACCGCCCGTCTTGGTGCCACGCTGCGTCTGGCCGACGCGGGTGTGCTTGGTGACGTAGTTCACGCCTTCGACGATGACGCGGTTGCGCTCGGCGAAGATCTCGAGGACCTTGCCCTGCTTACCGCGGTCGCCGCCGCGCTCGGGCTTGGCGCCCGAGATGACCTGAACCAGGTCGCCCTTCTTGATTTTCGCCATGATCAGATAACCTCCGGCGCGAGCGAGACGATCTTCATGAACTTCTTGTCGCGAAGCTCACGACCGACCGGTCCGAAGATACGGGTGCCGCGGGGCTCCCCGTCGGTCTTCAGGATGACGGCGGCGTTCTCGTCGAACTTGATGTAGGAGCCGTCCGGACGACGGACTTCCTTCTTGGTACGGACGATGACCGCCTTGACGACATCACCCTTCTTGACGTTGCCGCCCGGGATCGCGTCCTTGACCGTGGCGACGATGGTGTCACCCAGACCTGCGTAACGGCGGCGTGAGCCACCGAGAACGCGGATCGTGAGCAGCTCCTTCGCGCCGGTGTTGTCGGCGACCTTGAGGCGGGATTCCTGCTGAATCACTATTACTCCTTAAGTAAGCCGGAGGCTTACTTGGCCTTCTCGACGATTTCGACCAGACGCCAGCGCTTGGTGGCGCTGAGCGGACGGGTCTCGCTGATGACTACCAGGTCGCCGATGCCCGCCGAGTTGGTCTCGTCGTGCACCTTGCGCTTCTCGGTACGGCGGATGACCTTGCCGTAGAGAGGGTGCTTCACGCGGTCTTCGACCTCGACGACGATGGTCTTGTCCATCTTGTCGCTGACGACGTATCCACGCTGCGTCTTGCGGTAACCGCGAGCATTCTCGTCGCGCACATCGTGCGAGACGGGAGCTTCCGCTTCCTTCTTGGTGGCCATTACTCAGCCTTCCCTTCGGCGTCAGCCGAGGCATCCTCGGACTTCTTCGCCTTCGACTTGGACGCCTTCTTGGCCGGAGCCTCGACGGGAGCAGGCGTCGCACGGATGCCCAGCTCTCGCTCACGGATCACGGTGTACAGGCGCGCGATGTCGCGCTTGACGGCGCGGATGCGGCCGTGGCTCTCCAGCTGGCCGGTGGCCGACTGGAAACGGAGGTTGAACAGCTCCTCCTTGGCCTTACGCAGCTCCTCGACGAGGCGCTGGTCTTCGAACGTGTCGAGCTCTGCCGGAGCGAGCTCCTTGGTGCCGATCGCCATTACGCGTCGCCCTCCTCGCGCTTGATGATGCGTGCCTTGAGAGGCAGCTTGTGAATGGCTCGGGTCAGGGCTTCGCGAGCGAGTTCCTCGCTGACGCCTGCGACCTCGAAGAGGACGCGACCCGGCTTGACATTGGAGACCCACCACTCAGGCGAACCCTTACCGGAACCCATGCGGGTCTCGGCAGGCTTCTTGGTGAGCGGACGGTCCGGGTAGATGTTGATCCACACCTTTCCGCCGCGCTTGATGTGACGCGTCATCGCGATACGAGCTGCCTCGATCTGACGGTTGGTCACGTAAGCGGGCGTGAGGGCCTGGATGCCGTACTCGCCGAAGGAGACCTTCGTGCCGCCGGTAGCGTGCCCGGTGCGACCCGGGTGGTGCTGCTTGCGGAACTTGACCTTACGGGGGATGAGCATTATGCCGACGCTCCTTCTGCAACAGGTGCCTCGCTGCGCGGGCCACGACGACGGTCGCCGCCACGGTCACGCGAAGGCTTCTGGTTGGCCTGCTCGCGAGCAAGCTCCTTGGCGGTGAGATCACCCTTGTAGATCCAGACCTTCACGCCGATGCGGCCGAAGGTGGTCCGTGCCTCGTAGAAGCCGTAGTCGATGTTCGCGCGCAGCGTGTGCAGCGGCACACGACCCTCGCGGTAGAACTCCGAGCGGCTCATCTCAGCGCCGCCGAGGCGGCCGGAGACCTGGATGCGGATGCCCTTGGCACCAGCGCGCTGCGCGCCCTGGAGACCCTTGCGCATCGCACGACGGAACGCCACACGAGCAGAAAGCTGCTCGGCGATGCCCTGTGCGACGAGCTGAGCGTCAGCCTCGGGGTTCTTGACCTCGAGGATGTTCAGCTGGATCTGCTTACCCGAGAGCTTCTCGAGGTCGCCACGGATGCGCTCGGCCTCAGCACCACGACGACCGATCACGATGCCCGGACGGGCGGTGTGGATGTCGACGCGGACGCGGTCACGAGTGCGCTCGATCTCGATGTTCGAGACACCGGCGCGGTCGAGCTGCTTCTTGAGCAGGTTACGGATCTTGATGTCCTCGGCCACGTAGTCGGCGTAACGCTGACCCGGCTTCGTCGAGTCCGAGAACCAACGCGAGACGTGATCCGTGGTGATTCCGAGGCGGAAGCCGTACGGGTTTACCTTCTGTCCCATTACTTGCTCGCCTTCTTCTTGCTTTCGTCATCGGCTGCGACAGCAGCCTCCGGCGTCGAGAGCACGACCGTGATGTGGCTCGTGCGCTTCTTGATCTGGAAAGCGCGACCCTGTGCGCGGGGGCGGAAACGCTTGAGCGTCGTGCCCTCGTCGACGTACGCGTTGACCACGTACAGGTCCTGCTCGTCGAGGTACTCGCCGTCGCGATCCGCCTTCACCTGCGCGTTGGCCATGGCCGACGCGACAAGCTTGTAGATCGGCTCACTGGCGCTCTGTGCTGCGAACTTCAGGATCGCAAGAGCCTCCTGGGCCTGCTTGCCCTTGATGAGCGCGACGACACGACGAGCCTTCTGAGGGGTCACGCGGATGTGTCGCACGCGTGCGATGGACTCCACCATTTCTCTCTCCTCTATCGTCCCCGCGTCAGCGGCGACGGCCCTTCTTGTCGTCCTTCTCGTGGCCGCGGAAGGTGCGGGTGGGCGCGAACTCGCCCAGCTTGTGGCCGACCATGCTCTCGGTGACGAACACAGGAATGTGCTTGCGTCCGTCGTGGACCGCGATCGTGTGACCCAGCATGGCCGGGATGATCATGGACCGGCGAGACCAGGTCTTGATGACGTTCTTGGAACCGGCTTCGTTCTGCACGACGACCTTGCGAAGCAGGTGCTCGTCGACGAAGGGGCCCTTCTTGAGACTCCGTGGCATCTTCTCTACTCCTACTTACGCTTCTTAGACGCGGTGCGACGACGAACGATGTACTTGTCGCTTTCCTTGTTGGCGTGACGGGTACGACCCTCTGCCTGGCCCCAAGGGGTGACAGGGTGACGTCCACCGGAGGTCTTACCCTCACCACCACCGTGCGGGTGATCGACGGGGTTCATGGCGACACCACGGACGGTCGGGCGGATGCCCTTCCAGCGGTTGCGGCCGGCCTTGCCCCAGTTGATGTTCGACTGCTCGGCGTTGCCGACCTCGCCGATCGTTGCGCGGCAGCGAGCGTCGACGTTGCGGATTTCACCCGACGGCAGACGGAGCTGCGCGTAGATGCCTTCCTTGGCGACGAGTCGCACCGAGGCACCTGCCGAACGTGCGAGCTTCGCCCCGCCACCCGGACGGAGCTCGATCGCGTGGATCACAGTACCGGTCGGGATGTTCTTGAGCGGAAGGTTGTTGCCCGGCTTGATGTCAGCCGATGCACCCGACTCGATGACATCGCCCTGGTTCAGCTTGTTCGGCGCGATGATGTAACGCTTCTCGCCGTCGAAGTAATGCAGCAGTGCGATGCGCGCGGTGCGGTTGGGATCGTACTCGATGTGAGCGACCTTGGCGTTGACGCCGTCCTTGTCATTGCGACGGAAGTCGATGACACGGTACTGGCGCTTGTGTCCACCACCGATGTGACGGGTCGTGATGCGGCCCTGGTTGTTGCGACCACCGGTCTTCGAGAGCGGGCGCAGCAGCGACTTCTCCGGCGTCGATCGTGTGATCTCGGCGAAGTCAGCCACCGACGAGCCGCGGCGACCCGGGGTCGTGGGCTTGTACTTGCGAATAGCCATGATTGTCCTTTATCCCCCGGATCAGCCGATTGCCGTGAAGATGTCGATGGTGCCCGACTTCAGGCTCACGATGGCGCGCTTGGTGTCCTTGCGCTTTCCCGTGCCGAAGCGGGTGCGACGGGCCTTGCCGACGCGGTTGATCGTGTTGACCGCCGCGACCTTGACGCCGAAGATCTTCTCGATGGCGAGCTTGATCTCGGTCTTCGTAGCACGCGGGTCGACGAGGAAGGTGTACTTGCCTTCGTCGATCAGCGAGTAGCTCTTCTCAGAGACGACCGGCTTCAGGATGATGTCGCGGGGGTCCTTGTTGAACGCCGACTGGAGGGCGCCTGCCTGCTCGGTCATGCCGAGACCTCCTCGGTTGCGCCGGTCTTCGAGGCGATGAAGCCCTCGAGCGCGGCCTTGGTGAAGACGATGTCGTCAGAGACGAGCACGTCGTAGGCGTTGAGCTGGTCGTACGTCAGCACGTGGATGTTCGCGAGGTTGCGAATGCTCTTCGTGGTGATGTCGTCGCCTCGTTCGATCACGAGGAGCACGTTCTTCGACGTGACGACGGTCGTGAGGAAGCTCACGGCAGCCTTCGTCGAAGGCGTACCGTCGATACCGAAGGACTCGATGGCGTGCAGACGCTCACCGCGGAAGCGGTCGCTGAGCGAGCCCAGGAGGGCTGCGGCGATCATCTTCTTGGGGGTGCGCTGCGAGTAGTCACGCGGCTTCGGGCCGTGGACGATGCCACCGCCGGTCATGTGCGGCGCGCGGATCGAGCCCTGACGGGCGTTACCCGTGCCCTTCTGCTTGAAGGGCTTGCGGCCGGCACCGGAGACCTCACCACGACGCTTGGTCGAGTGAGTGCCCTGGCGAGCCGCCGCGAGCTGCGCGACGACGACCTGGTGGATGAGCGGAATGTTCGTCTTGACGTCGAAGAGCGCGGCGGGCAGCTCGATCGAGCCAGCCTTCTTGCCGTCGGCCTTGAGGACGTCGAGCGCGAGAGACGAGTCAGCCATGGACTAGGCCCCCTTCACTGCGTTGCGGACGTAGACGATGCGGCCACGAGCACCGGGAACGGCGCCCTTGACGAGCAGCAGTCCCTTGTCGGTGTCGATGCCGTGCACCGTCAGGTTGAGAACGGTCACGCGCTCGCCGCCCATACGGCCGGCCATGCGCATTCCCTTGAAGACGCGGCTCGGGGTCGAGGACGCGCCGATCGAGCCGGGCTTGCGGTGGTTGCGGTGCGAACCGTGCGATGCCGAAACGCCCTTGAAGTTGTGGCGCTTCATGACACCCGCGGTGCCCTTGCCCTTGCTGGTGCCGACGACGTCGACCAGCTGGCCTGCCTCGAAGAGGCCGTCGACCGTGAGCTCCTGACCGAGCGAGTAGTCAGCAGCATCCGCTGTGCGGATCTCGGTGACGTGACGGCGCGGCGTGACGCCGGCTGCCTCGAAGTGGGCCGTGAGGGGCTTGTTGACCTTGCGCGGGTCGATCTGGCCTGCCGCGATCTGCACGGCGTTGTAGCCGTCCTTCTCGGGCGTGCGGATCTGAGTGACCACGTTCGGTGCCAGCTCGATGACGGTGACGGGGACGAGCTTGCCGTCCGCGTTCCACACCTGAGTCATGCCGAGCTTCGTGCCCAGCATTCCCTTGGAAATCTTTGCGTTGATGTCAGCCATGTCGATCCTCAGAGCTTGATCTCGATGTTGACGTCAGCCGGAAGGTCGAGACGCATCAGCGAGTCGACTGCCTTGGGCGTCGGGTCGACGATGTCGATCAGACGCTTGTGGGTGCGCATCTCGAAGTGCTCGCGGCTGTCCTTGTACTTGTGGGGCGACCGGATGACGCACACGACGTTCTTCTCGGTCGGAAGCGGCACCGGGCCGACGACAGTCGCGCCCGCACGGGTCACGGTGTCTACGATCTTGCGCGCCGACGAGTCGATGACCTCGTGGTCATACGACTTCAGGCGAATGCGGATTTTCTGTCCCGCCATTGTCTGTTCACTCTCTATAAGGCGTCTTACCGTCCTGGGCCGGGTGACCCAGGGGCATTGGACGCACGTCGACGCTGTTCGCGCCTCGGCACTTCTCTCACCGGATGCCGCACCGTCTCCGGCCCGGCGCCCGACGAAGGGCACCACTGTTCTTCTGTCATCCCGCGCGGCTTTCGACGCACGGCAGAACCTCCGTGAGGAGGTGGTTGCTGTTCTGCCACCCGCGGCCTAGGTCCCTGCGCGCGATCTCCGAGGAGATGACGCCGCCTATGCACTGCCCTGGTGGTGATCCGATGAGCGCACAAAACGCACCGCCGGAATGTGGAACCTGTCTATTCTGCCAGCCGGATTTCACTTACGCAAACCCGGGCGTGTCGCGCATCGGATCCCCCGCCTGCCGAGCCGTCTTGCGTGGCCCGGCAGCGGGGCGAGGCATCCCCATGCCCCACCCCGCCTGGGGGAGTGTTCAGTGCGAGGGGGCGCACCGAACACGAGGGCTTCGACGCGGAGGGCCGCCGAAATCCTCGTCGAGGGCACGGCGGATCGACCGCCGTGGAGGCGAGGTGAGGCATCGGCGCACGGACGGCGCACGACGCGTGATGATCCCCAACATCATTCCCCAGATTTGCGCGCAGCAACAGCTGCGCATTCGCAGTTCACCGAACCCCTTCGATGAACCGAGCCGCAAGATCCCCAGGCGGCTGGATTCATACTAGTCGAACCCGGGAAGAACTCACCACACGAGAACGGGGTGGATGCGATCGTCGCATCCACCCCGTCTCTTGTTCAGGCGATTAAACCTCCTCGCGGCGGCGCCCTCCGGCCAGAAGCAGAGCGAGCCCGGCGAACAGGACGAGCGGGATCGCGCCCCACACGATCGGCGGTACAACGAGGCCCGTCCTCGGCAGATCCTTCACGAACTCGTTCGTGATCTCGACCTGCACGTCTCCGACAGCGGAGACATCAGCCGATGTGCCGTCGACCGAGAGGGGCGAGCCGCCGTCGACTGCGACCGAGATCGCGGTGCGCACTGCCCCGCCGGTCTCGGTCTCCGCGATGACGCAGTCTGCCCCTGCAGGCAGGTTGGAGAAGGTGGCCTGGTAGCCACCCTCCACTCGCAGTTCGCGCTCCGCATCGCCGGGGATCACGAATTCGGCACCGTCAACCGTGCACTGCAGGTCAACGGTGAATACGCCGCGTGCACCGTCCGCATCCAGATCGCCGGTGACCTTCTTGGTCACCGTGATCGACGAGACGTCGAATGTGTTGGTCGCAGTCACTGTCGACGAGCTGCCTGCACCGACGGCGACGATGCCGTCGCTCGGGTCGAAAGCGGTACTGGTGGCGTTGCCGGCATCCGTCTCCTCGACTATGCAAGAGGTGTTGGTCGGGTACGGACCGAACGAGCGGGTGTCTCCGCTCACGAGTGAGAAGGTCGCGTCCAACAGCGTCTGCCCGTCGTACGTGCACACGGCGGTGAATTCGAACGTGCCCATTCCGTACAGGTTCGCTCCCTCACCGTCGACGACCTTCTGCACGACAAGCACACCGGCATCGAAGCCGTTGGTGAACTCGACGGCCGCAGGCGTCACGCCGACGTGCACCGAGGCACTCGCGTCGCCGTTGTCTGTGACGTTGTCTCCGACGACGACGACGCTGTCTGCGTTGCCGCCGACTTCTGTGACGAGGCAGTCAGCACGGGCGGGGATGGTGTTCTCGTCCGCAGTGAACGTCGCGTCGGCCTCGAGAGTGAAGGCCAACTCCGCCGCTCCCCCGTCGAAGGTCACCGGGATGCCGGTGGCGCTCGTGCAGGTGAGGGTGAAGTCGAACGGGCCGTACTCGGCCTCGGCCGCTGCATCCACCCGCTTGGTGACCGACAGGCCGGAGAAGGCGTAGTCGTTCACGAGCTCAGCGATCTGCTCGGCGGGCACCTCTTCGTCGGCTGCGACGACAGTATCCACCGTCACGGTCGTGTCCGAGTCTGGACGACTGGTCTCCCCGAAGTCGCCGACCTCACCCTGCTCGGTCACCTCGCACACGGCACCGGTCGGGATGCCGTCTATGCGGGAGGCGAAGCCGTTCGCCGCGGTGAGCGCGACGGTGGCGTTCGCACCGAGGTCGACTGCCGTGCCGCCGACGGTGCACATCACGTCGGCGAGGAACTCGCCGCTCGCGTAGGCGGCGGCGTCGCCCGTGATCGACTTGCGTACTTCGATCGAACTGAGCGAGAAGGTGTTCGTCACCGTCACGGTCGCCATCGTGTTCTCGTCGGCGGTGATGAGCACGGTGCCATCGGCCGGTGCGTACGCGGTCTCGGTGGCGCCAGCGGCATTCGTCTCGTCGACGATGCACTCGGTGCCGGTCGGGAAGGCGCCGTACGACGTCTCCTCGCCCGCGCCGAGTACGAACGATGCGTCCAGCAGCGTCTGCCCGCGATAGGTGCACACCGCAGTGAAGGCGAAGGGGCCGTTGCCGTAGAGCTCGCCGCCCGCGCCGTCGACGTTCTTCTGGATCGTGAGGGTGCCCGCATCGAACACGTTGGTGTACTCCACGTTCACCGGGTCAGGCCCGACCTCGACTTCGGCACGTCCGTCACCGAGGTCGGTGACAGCGGGGCTAGCGACGGTGATGCTGTTCGCCGCGGCACTGTCGACCTCGGTGATCAGGCACGTGGAGTTCGCCGGAATGGTGTCCTCCGGTACCGTGAACGTCTCGTCGGTGGCGAGCGTGAACGCGTACTCGGCCACGTCACCATCGAAGAGAACCGGGATGCCGGAACGACTGATGCAGGAAAGGGTGAACTCGAACGGGCCGTACTCGGCATCCGCTCCGCTCTGTACGCGCTTGACGACCGAAAGCCCGGAGTAGGTGTATTCGTTGACGATCGACGCCGTCTGCGATGCGGGCACGTCCTGCGTGTCATCCACCACGGTCTCCACGTCGATCTCCGAGGGGCTGCCCGTGCGTCCGGTCTCACCGAACTCGCCGACCTCGCCCTGCTCGGTCACCGTGCAGTCGGCGCCGGTGGGGATGGCGTCGACACGGGAGGAGAAGCCGTTCGCCTCATTGAGCTCGACCACGCCGTCCGCGCCGAGCGGGACGTCGATGCCACGCACCGAGCAGACCACATCGACGCGGAACTCGGCGGCGGCGAAGGACGCCGCGTCACCGGTGACCGACTTGTCGACCTGGATGGAGGTGAGATCGAACGTGTTGGTCGCGATGACCGCGTTCGTCGCGCCTTCCTCTGTGCTGATCACGACTGTGCCGTCGGCGGGATCGATGGCAGTGCGGGTGGCTCCACCTGTCGCGGTCTCCTCGACGACGCAGCTCGTGCCGGTCGGGTAGACCCCGAAAGTGCGCTGCCCGTTCGGATCGAGGGTGAATGCGGTCTCCAGCAGGGTCTGACCGCGGTAGGTGCACACGGCTGTGAACTCGAACGGGCCCGCTCCGTAGAGGGAGGCGCCTTCGCCGTCGACGACCTTGCTCACGCTGAGCACCCCGCTGTTGAAGCCGTTCGTGAACTCGACCGCCGCATCCGTCGTGCCTACGAGCACCGATGCAGTGCCGTCGCGGTTGTCGGTGACGTTGTCTCCGACGATGACGATCTCATCCGCATCCGTACTGTCAGCTTCGGAGACCAGGCAGGTGGCCCGTGCCGGGATCGTGTCCTCGGGGGCGGTGAAGGTCTCACCATCGGAGAGGGTGAACGCGAGTTCGGTCTCATCGCCCTCGAACACCACCGGCGTGCCGACTGCGGTCGTGCACGAGAGGGTGAAGTCGAAGGGACCGAACTCACCCTGGTCTGCGTCGGTGTCGACGGTCTTCGTGACCGACAGGCCCGAGTACGCGTACTCGTTGCCGATCACGGCGATCTGCGCCTCCGGCACCGCGCCCTGACGGTTCTCTTCGGCGACCACCAGGGTTACCGGGCTGCCGCTGCGAGTGGTCTCACCGAACTCGCCGACCGGTCCTTGCTCCGTCACGTCGCACGAGGCGCCGAACGGGATGCCATCGATGCGCTGCGAGTACTCGTTCGCGGAGTTCAGCTCGACCACCGCGAGCTCGCCCATGTCGAGTGCGACCCCCTGGATCGTGCACACGACGTCGAAGCGGAATTCATCCGGCGCGTAGCCGGAAGCATCACCGGTGACCTCCTTGGAGAACTGGATCGAACCGGTCACCAGGTGAACGCCAACACGGTTCGGGGCGATCTTGCCGTAGCTCGTCGCATTCCGGAAGAGGAACTTCGCGCCGAACTGGTTCCACGCGAACGTGTCGTCGACCGGCACCACGCCGGGGGCACCGCTCGGGTCGTCGACCGACGCGACGGTGTTCGACGTGCTGTAGGTCACATCGACGAAGGCGCCCGGGTTGAGTCCAGCGGTGCCGAAGTTCAGGCTGATCCGCAGGCCGGAGACGTTCTTCCAGTCCTCGTCGGCGATCGAGTCGGCGAGCACCCACTGCTCACCGTTCTGCGCACACGGCTCCTGGTTCTGAAGGTTGCCGTATGTACCGACGCAGACGTCGGGCGAGAAGGTGACCTCGATCACGCCCGTGGTGCCGGCTGGTGCGGTGATCTCGAGATCGTCGAGCATCTGCGGGCGGTACTGCGAGCCGCGCGATGTACCCGAAAGCAGCAACCGGTCACCGGCGACGGGGAACTGATCGATGAGAACGGCCTCGTTCAACACCGTTGTGCCCGCGTTCTGCGCGCGCAGGATCCAGTGATCCGTGCCGCCGATCACACTGTTCGCCGCGCACGGGGAGCGATAGTACGCCCCGCCGGTGGCGACGAAGTTCTGCTGACAGATCGCGGTCGGGTTGTTCGGGATAATCGCACCAGCGCGCTCACCGCGCACGCCCTTCACGACGTACAGGTTGTTCGACGTTGACGGCTGCACGTATTCGGTCGTGCCGCATGTGCGATCGTCGTCATCCCACGCATCGGTCAGCGCGCTCGGCCTTGCGGCGTCGGTGCACTGCTCGAGGTTCTCCACCGTGCTCACGGTGAACTCGTTGATCGCGCGCTCGCCGGTCTGCAGTCCGGGCTGCAGCTCGAGCAGGATGCGGATGCTGAACGTCTCACCCGGGAGCATTTGAGCGCCCTGCGCCCAGGTGAACACGAGATCATCACCCTCGAGCGAGAGCCCCTCAGGCAGCGGCAGAGAACCGTCGGGCTGTTGCGAGTACACCGGCTCGTCGCCGAGGTACTTCAGCGACACCGGAGGCGCATCGCGCAGTTCGGTGATCGAAAGATATCCGGTGCCGGTGTTGGTGAACGTCAGATCCCACGGCACCATGTCACCGATGTTCGCGACTCGGGAAGTGCCGTCGTTGACCTGCTTGTGCACATCGATCGAGAACGTGCCGGGGCTCATCGCGACGGTGGCCGCGGCCTCCCTCGCTTCGGACGATTCGCCGTTGAGCCGATCAGCGATGACGACGACCTCGTTGTCTACAGTGAGACGGTCTTCGAGATCGATCACGTCACCGCTGTCGCGGAACGTGTCGCGCAACTGCACGGTGAACGCGGTGGCCGTGGTCCACGCAGGGGTGGGGTACACGTCGGAGAAGAACCCGCCGTCCTCACGCGAGAACTGCATGCGGATGCCCTGGATGTCGCCATACTGGCCAGCGTCGACGGGGACCGTCGCTTCGGCGAACGGTGTCGCAGCCGATTCGACCCATGCCGGTTCGCCGTCAGCGCCGAACGGCCCGAACACGGCTACTGAGACACGATCCGAGCCTGCAGGGGCGTTGATCGCACCGAGGCCGGTGAAGTCGAAGGAGTTCCAGAAGTCAGGTGAGCTCGTTAGGTCGTCGGTCAGCGTCACCTGTGCCGGCGGCAGGGTGCTCACCGGATCGGTGCCCTGATTCGCGCCGATCGTCACGGTGACGGGATCGTGACGGGTGGGTTCGGTCAACGCGTTCGGCGCGATTGTCTTGGTGGCGCCGACGTTGATGTCGCCACCGGTCAGCACCACGTTGACATCGTCGCCGTCGCCGGTTGCGGTGCCCTCGGCCAGAATCGGGTCGTACGACTGTGCAAACACTCGGTTGGCGACGTCGACGGTCTCATTGGCTGCAACGACCTGCGGGTTGCCGGTCTCGCGAATGGTCGTGCGCAGCTGCGTGTCGAGCACGACGTTCAGCCTGTTGGCGGCAGTGATCGTGCCACCAGTGGTGACAGGATCAGACCCTTGGAATGTGACACTGATGCCGACGACCGTCGCCAGATCGGCGGCACTGGCCGCGTTGACGGCGGTCGCGGTGGTCTGCTCCGAGACGTATGCGTCGCTCTCGTAGCGCAGCAGCCACACCGTGGACGCATCCAGGTCGACCTGCGACGGGATCGTTGCCGAGATAGTGGCCTTTTTGAGGTCGAACCGGTTGAACGGTGTGCCCTGACCGTCGGCGGTGAGCCAGTCGATATCGGCGGTGAACGGGTCCGCGAGCGCGCCCGCCCTCGTGGCCTCGCTCTGACATAGCGCTGCATCGTCTGAATCTGTACACGCCGGCGGATCGGTCACACGAACGTAGGACGCCTTCGAGACGGAGTCGTTCTTCGCCTGAAGCGTGAATGTCGTGGTCGGGTAGCCCGCAGCATCCGTGCCCTCGCGCGGCACATACAGCGGACCAGCATTGCTGACCGACTTTTCGACCACGACGCCGGGGCCGGGGTTCGTGATCAGGATCGTGTCGTTGTCGGTGTCGCTGACGACGTCTCCGCCTGCCAGTGGCGTGCCGTCGATGCGCGCGGAGTTGTCGACCACGCCGGCGTCTGCCGTGTTGTACGTCGCCGTCTCGGTCACCCAGGCGCCGTCGGAGCGCTTCTGATCGCGGATCTGCCAGGTGAGATCGAAGGTGCGCTGCACGCTGCCGGAGCCCACGCCCGTTCCGGGCAGTGGTGCGTACGGGTCGTAGCTCGGCCCCGCCTGAGCAGCGGCTTCACGCGCCGGAGTGTTCTCCGCCAGCAGGATGCGTACCCCTGTCGTGTCAGCGCGTTGCTGGGGCGTCAGCGCGTAGCCGACGAACGCGCCGTTCTGAATCCACCCGGCCGCAGGGACCGCAACTGCAGTCCACTGCCCGCCGATGAACAGCTCGACGGCGGTGATGCTGTCATAGCGCAAGAACCAGCCGTTCGAGAACGGCTCAGTGTCGGCATTGATCACGTTGAGGCGCGAGAGGTCGAAGGCGTCGAACACCGTTTCCTCGACAGAGCCGTTCGGGTCACCGAACGCGGCATCCGGTGCCGAATCGGTGATCGCGATCTCTTCGTACCCGCTGCCCACACGCCAACTCAGCGTCGTGGTGCGGTTCTGCTGCGACTGGGCTGCTACGGTCTCCTGATTCCAGTGCTTGTCGATACCGACCGGGCCGGTGCCGGTCAGAGTCTCGACGGTTCCTGCAGCAACACCCTCGTCGTCGTCGGTGAGCGGCGTGCCCGCTTCTGTCGCGCCGGTGCCGGTCGTCGTCGCGTGGTTCTCGTACGTCACCGGCTCGTCGGGAGCGGGCGTGGTCGGGTCGCCGGAGCGCAGGTCTGAACGGGCCTCGGAGACCACGTAGGGGGTGACGGTCGTGTCAGAGGCGAAGCCATCGGCGTTATCGAAGGTGAAACGGATGCCGGTGACATCGGTGATGTCGACCCCACCCGGGAGCAGCGCCTGGATCTGGGCTTCGCTGAGCGAGATGAGCTGCGCCTCATCCTGCCGCGGATACACCTGCAGGTCGATCCAGGTCCCGTCCGCTCCTCGGACCTGGATGGTCAGCGACGTGTTGCCCGGTACCTGAGTGGATGCGACGGAGCGGAGGTTGAAGGCGTCCCAGAAGCCGCCGTCTCCCGTCCAGGCATCCTCGACGACGATCTGTCTCGCGGTGACGTAGTCGGAGGTGGTCTTGAGGTTCGACGCGAGCCGTGTCACGACTGTCTCCCCCGGCTGAACCGAGGAGGACGGGCGGATGCTCTTGGTCAGCGTGACATCGATGGCGGGCTCGAGCAGTGTGAGCGTCGCGTCATCGACGGCGTCGTCAGTGACGCCGTTCTGTGCGGTGACCGTCGTGGTGGCGGTGTTCGTCGTGTTGCGAGAGCCGGCGCCCGCCGCAACGGCGTCTTCGGAGGTGTTGATCGTGAAGTCGATGCCGGTCGAGCTTCCTGACTCGATGCCGCCGTCTTCTGCGGTGAACACGATTTCGAAGCCGGAGATCAGTACGCCGGGCAACGCGGGGATGGCACCGTCGACGAGGGGTATCTCGATGTCTGCGCTGCCGTCGAGCGGGTGGTAAACGAGGGTCCCCGCCGTCGCCGTCGCGGGCCAGGTGGGCGCAGCGGTGAAGCCACCGAAGGTGATGTCCTCATCGAAGTAGTCGAGGTCTGCGACGCGCAGGATGTTGACGCCGACGTCGGAGGAGTTCGTGCCGACGATACGCGCGGCGGCGGTGTCGCCGGCTGCCAGACGCGACGGCGTGATGTCCTTCGTGGTCGCGGCGGCGATCGCGGCCGGAGTGAGCTCGTATGAGGCGTTGGCGGTATCGGACACGGGGTCGCGGCCCTCGACTGCGGCAGTGCCCTGGACCACGTTGTCGACGGTCTGCACCGAGACGGAGAGATCATCGCCTGTGTCGCGCTGCGTCGCGCGCTGTTCCAGGTTCAGGGACACGCTGCCGGTGGCGCCCAGTTGGATGGACTCGCCGGTGTATGTGACACGGATGCCGCCGACATCAGCGGGATCGAGGTCGCTGGGCAGCGCAAGCTCTGCAGATGGAGGCCCGGGTACCCATGTCCACGTGCCGTCGGCCTGCTTCAAGTAGAGATCGACCTGCACTGCGTCTGCACCCGCGGGCAGGGCGGTGTCGCCGAAGCCGGTGAAGTCGGTGATGGTGAAGGGGTTGCTCGGATCGAGTGCGCTCGCACCGTCTGCTGCGGTCTGCGGTTCTTGGATGACGAGCGTTTCGACCGGGCCGTTGGAGGCGTTGGTCACTCCGAGGGCGATGGTCGATGCCTGCCCGGGGCTGAAGCTCTGCGAGTTCGGGTTCCACTGCTTGGTCGCATCGACGGCGATGACAGCGGGAGTCAGGATGGTGATGGTGGCGTCGTCGGCGTCTGGCGCCGAATTGTCGGCGAGCGTTTCGGCAGTGTTGGTGATCACCCGGGTGCCCGGGGTCAGGTCGTCGGGCACCTGCAGGGTGATGGTGACGGTGAACGTGTTGCCTTCTTCGAGGCCGGTGCCGGCCGGAGAGACGGTAGGGCCGATGAAGTCGATGTGCAGCGCGGTGTCTGCGGTGAGCGACGCAGGGTTCGTCGAGCTCGTCTCACCGTCGACGGTCCATGTGACGTCGCGCGGCACGGTCGCCGCGGCGGGCGAGTAGTTGACGTTCTGCACTGGGTAGCCTGCGAGCTCTGCGGGCAGCGCGTCGTCGAGAGTCGCATTTTGGCACGCCGACTCGGAACAGTTCACCGCGATCGTGTAGGTGAACGGCTGCCCCGGCGATA
The DNA here is from genome assembly GCF_024807145.1 of Microbacterium sp. AK031. GTDB lineage: Bacteria > Actinomycetota > Actinomycetes > Actinomycetales > Microbacteriaceae > Microbacterium. Next base: position 69,681 of record NZ_JANUCA010000002.1, read on the forward strand.
CCTCTTCGGGGGCAACGCTCTTCCTGACAGTGAGGAACTGTGGATCGCCCTCGGCTGCGCTCGCGGCCATAGTCGTCGACGTGAGGCCGGCGACAGCCAGAATCAAGACCAGGGCTCCGGCCCAGAAGGTGCGGAGACCGCGGGAGATACGGGATTCGACGACCACGACTTTTGTTCTCTCTATCTGACGCACCTGAGACAGCCGCTCTTCTGTGCAACTCCCGCTAGCATCCTATCGGTTCGCTGAGCATGAAAGCGGCCACCCACAGAAAAGGCGACGCACCGTAGTGCGCCGCCTTCTCGTGAGATCGTTATTCGTTACCGACGGCCTTGTCAGCACTGTCGCGGATCTCGTCGATCTTCGCTGCTGCCCCGGGTGCGATTTTCTTGGCGAAGTCGGCGACGCCGTCGAGAACCTTGTCGCTCACGTCCTCGGCCTGCTCGCTCTTGACGGCCTCCGCAATCTTGTCCTTGTTCTGCTCATACAGATCCTTGCCCTGGTTGACGAGGTCGTCGATGCCCATTGCGGTTCCCCCTACGGTTGTGATGTCGGCAGAGCCTGCCGCTCAATCCCATTTTGCACGGTAACCGCACCGAACGGAACCCTGATCTCTTCCAGACGACAAAGGGGCCGAGCCCGAAGGCTCGACCCCTTTGCGAAGTAAGAGGTTCCTACTTGATGATGCTGGTGACCGTACCGGCACCCACGGTGCGCCCACCCTCACGGATGGCGAAGCCGAGGCCCTCTTCCATGGCGATCGGCTGGATCAGCTCGACCGTCATGTCGGTGGTGTCGCCAGGCATGACCATCTCGGTGCCCTCAGGCAGGGAGATGACGCCGGTGACATCGGTGGTGCGGAAGTAGAACTGCGGGCGGTAGTTCGTGTAGAACGGGTTGTGACGGCCACCCTCGTCCTTGGAGAGGATGTAGGCGGTGCCCTCGAAGTTCGTGTGAGGGGTGACCGAGCCCGGCTGAACGACGACCTGGCCGCGCTCGACGTCTTCACGCTTCAGACCGCGAAGCAGCAGACCACAGTTCTCGCCGGCCCATGCCTCGTCGAGCTGCTTGTGGAACATCTCGATACCCGTGACCGTGGTCTTCTGCGTCGGGCGGATGCCGACGATCTCGACCTCGGAGTTGATCTTGAGGGTTCCACGCTCGGCGCGGCCGGTGACGACAGTTCCACGACCGGTGATCGTGAAGACGTCCTCGACCGGCATGAGGAAGGGCTTGTCGCGGTCGCGCTCCGGGTCCGGAACGCTGTTGTCGACGGCTTCCATGAGCTCGACGATCTTGTTGACCCACTTCTCGTCGCCCTCGAGCGCCTTGAGCGCCGAGACCTGAACGACAGGAGCGTCCTCGTCGAAGCCCTGGGCCGCGAGCAGCTCGCGAACCTCGAGCTCGACGAGCTCCAGGATCTCCTCGTCATCGACCATGTCGCTCTTATTCAGCGCGACGAGCAGGTACGGCACGCCGACCTGCTTGGCGAGCAGAACGTGCTCACGGGTCTGAGCCATCGGACCGTCGGTGGCGGCGACCACGAGGATGGCGCCGTCCATCTGGGCTGCACCGGTGATCATGTTCTTGACGTAGTCGGCGTGGCCGGGAGCGTCAACGTGCGCGTAGTGGCGCTTGGGGGTCTCGTACTCGATGTGCGAGATGTTGATCGTGATACCACGCTGGCGCTCTTCCGGCGCCGAGTCGATGGAAGCGAAGTCACGCTGCACGTTGGTGTCGGACGGGTACTTGTCAGCGAGCACCTTGGAGATGGCTGCCGACAGCGTCGTCTTGCCGTGGTCGACGTGACCGATCGTTCCGATGTTCACGTGCGGCTTGGTGCGCTCGAACTTGGCCTTGGCCACTTGGTCCTCCTCAGGACGTTCGTGTAGAGATTGCCGAGCACTGGATTGTGACCGGTTCCCTACGGGGTTTGATTCTCAGTTTAGTAGAGAGAGCTTTGTGAAGTTGTGTGTTGTCCGGGCGGCCGCAGGCCGCCCGGACGAAAGGGCTTACTCGCCCTTGGTCTTCTGGACGATCTCGTCGGCCACGGCCCTGGGGACCTCGGCGTAGGAGTGGAACTCCATCGAGTACACCGCGCGACCAGAGGTCTTCGAGCGCAGGTCGCCGATGTATCCGAACATCTCGGACAGCGGAACCTGTGCACGGACGACCTTGACGCCGGCGGCGTCCTCCATCGACTGGATCTGACCACGACGCGAGTTCAGGTCACCGATGACGTCACCCATGTACTCCTCAGGAGTACGGACCTCGACGGCCATCAGCGGCTCGAGAAGCACAGGGTTGGCGCGACGCAGGGCTTCCTTCATGCCCATCGATCCAGCGATCTTGAACGCCATCTCCGAGGAGTCGACGTCGTGCGCTGCACCATCGACGATGGTCGCCTTGACGCCCACGATCGGGAAGCCGGCGAGAACGCCGACGTTCATGGAGTCCTGGAAACCGGCATCGATGGAGCCGATGTACTCACGCGGGATGCGACCACCGGTGACGGCGTTCACGAACTCGTAGGTCTTCTCGGCGTCCAGGTCGAGCGGCTCGATGTTGAACTGGATCTTCGCGAACTGACCCGATCCACCGGTCTGCTTCTTGTGCGTGTAGTCGTACTTCTCGACGGACTTCTTGATCGTCTCGCGGTACGCCACCTGCGGCTTGCCGACGTTCGCCTCGACGTTGAACTCGCGCTTCATGCGATCCACGAGGATGTCGAGGTGCAGTTCGCCCATGCCCTTGATGGTCGTCTGACCGGTCTCGGGGTTGAGTTCGGTGCGGAAGGTCGGGTCCTCCTCAGCGAGCTTCTGGATGGCGACACCCAGCTTCTCCTGGTCGGCCTTGGTCTTCGGCTCGATCGCGACCTCGATGACGGGCTCGGGGAACGTCATCGACTCGAGGACGACCGGGGACGTCGGGTCGGTGAGGGTGTCACCGGTGGTGGTGTCCTTGAGACCGATGACCGCGTAGATGTTTCCGGCGGTGACCGAGGGAACCGGGATCTCCTTGTTGGCGTGCATCTGGAAGATCTTCCCGATGCGCTCCTTCTTGCCCTTGGTCGAGTTGACGACCGCGGAACCGGAGTCGAGGTGACCCGAGTAGACGCGAACGTAAGTGAGGCGACCGAAGAACGGGTGCACCGCCACCTTGAACGCGAGAGCGGCGAACGGGTCGTTCGCATCGGGGTGACGCTCGACGATCGTGTCGTAGTCCTTCGGGTCGTGCGCCTGAATGGCACCGACGTCGAGCGGGTTCGGCAGGTAATCGATGACTGCGTCGAGCATCGGCTGCACGCCGCGGTTCTTGAACGCCGAACCGCACAGGACCGGGTAGATCTCCGAAGCGACGGTCAGCTTGCGGATCGCTCCCTTGATCTCGGCGACCGAGAGCTCTTCGCCGCCGAAGAACTTCTCCAGCAGCGCGTCGTCGGTCTCTGCGACGGTCTCGAGGAGCAGCTGACGGTACTCGGCAGCCTTCTCCTTGAGGTCAGCAGGAATCTCCTGGATCTCGTACTTGGCGCCCATGGTCACGTCGCCCTTGGAGTCACCCTCCCAGACGAGTGCACGCATCTCGACGAGGTCGATGACGCCGACGAAGTCGTTCTCCGCACCGATCGGCAGCTGGATCACGAGCGGCTTGGCGCCGAGGCGGTTGATGATCGTGTCGACCGTGAAGTAGAAGTCAGCGCCGAGCTTGTCCATCTTGTTGACGAAGCAGATGCGCGGAACGTTGTACTTGTCAGCCTGACGCCACACGGTCTCGGACTGGGGCTCGACGCCCTCCTTGCCGTCGAAGACGGCGACTGCGCCATCGAGGACGCGGAGCGAGCGCTCCACCTCGACGGTGAAGTCGACGTGACCGGGGGTGTCGATGATGTTGATCTGGTTCTTGTCCCAGTAGCAGGTCACGGCGGCAGACGTGATCGTGATGCCGCGCTCCTTCTCCTGCTCCATCCAGTCGGTGGTCGAGGCGCCATCGTGCGTCTCGCCGAGCTTGTGGTTGACGCCCGTGTAGAACAGGATGCGCTCGGTGGTGGTGGTCTTGCCGGCATCGATGTGCGCCATGATGCCGATGTTGCGGACCTTGCTCAGGTCGGTGAGCACGTCTTGTGCCACAGGAGTGTCCTTATCTTCGAGATGTCGCTGAGCGACGAGGTGAAGGGTGCTCGGTCAGGGGCGGAGGCCGCCCCTGACCGGGCGAAGCTGTTTACCAGCGGTAGTGAGCGAACGCGCGGTTCGACTCGGCCATCTTGTGAGTGTCCTCACGACGCTTGACCGCAGCGCCCAGACCGTTCGAGGCATCCAGGATCTCGTTCTGGAGACGCTCGGTCATGGTCTTCTCACGGCGACCCTTGGCGTAGCTGACGAGCCAGCGCAGCGCGAGGGTGTTCGCACGGTGAGGCTTGACCTCGACCGGGACCTGGTAGGTCGAGCCGCCGACGCGGCGGCTGCGGACCTCGAGGGTGGGGCGCACGTTGTCGAGCGCCTTCTTCAGCGTGGCGACGGCATCCTGGCTATTCTTCGCCTCGACGCCGCGGAGGGCGCCGTAGACGATCGACTCTGCCAGCGACTTCTTGCCGTCGACGAGGATCTTGTTCACCAGCGAGGTGACGATCGGAGCGCCGTATACCGGGTCGTTGACGACGGGGCGCTTGGGGGCGGGACCCTTACGAGGCATCTAACTCAACCCTTCTTCGCGCCGTAGCGGGAACGAGCCTGCTTACGGTTCTTGACTGCCTGGGTGTCCAGGGCGCCGCGGACGATCTTGTAACGCACACCGGGGAGGTCCTTGACACGACCGCCGCGGACGAGCACCAGGGAGTGCTCCTGCAGGTTGTGGCCCTCGCCGGGGATGTAGGCGGTGACCTCGGCCCCGTTGCGGAGCTTCACACGAGCGACCTTGCGCATCGCCGAGTTCGGCTTCTTCGGGGTGGTGGTGTAGACGCGGGTGCATACCCCGGCCTGCTGCGGGTTCGACTTGAGCGCCGGCGCCTTGGTCTTGGTGACCTTGGGCGAGCGACCCTTGCGAACCAACTGCTGAATGGTTGGCACGTTCTCTCCTCATAATGCTGCACGGTGACAGCGTGATGGGTTTCACATCATGACCCACCGGCACGCCGGAATCGACGTGCTTTTGGTGTGATGGGTATGCCGTGGGGGCAGACCGGTATGGACCGGTGCCCGTGTGCAGGCACGCCGAGACGTGCACATACCTGATCAAGTGTAATGCCGCGTAACGTACGCGGTCAAATGACGGCCGATGTCGCGATCCGTCGGCGTGTCCGGACCCGTGCCGAAGTCACGATCACCGCAGATCACGGATGCGAGCGACGACCGTGTCTGCGTCTCCACTGCGTCGTTCGTACGTGACGGCGATGATGAGCAACACCGCGCCGATCACGGCGAGCGTGATCCACCACGGCATCGAGGCGATCCCCCGCCCGATCTGCACCGAGAAGACGAACACGTTCTCGATCGGCAGCACGATCATGCCGAGGATGAACGGCGCCGCAAGACGCCTGCCGGCACCGACCATGATCGCGGCGAGTGCGAGCACCATGACGAGGATCGCCCGCCAGGTCAGCGGATCGGTGAACGTCGAGGCGATCGAAGCGCTCATCATCGTGATGAGCCCCGGCGCCAGCAGCTGCCACGAGCCGAGGTGGCCGGCCGGCCATGCATCCACTCCACCCGCGCTTTCCGTCCGCCCGCTTCTCAGACCATGGATGCCGGCGAGCAGCAGGAACGCGCCGAGCGGCAGTGAGAACCACTCCACTCTCAGCTCTCGGGGGCTCCACGCGACGACGGCGGTGATGAACGCGACGCCGAACAGGAACCACACCGGCGGCAGCGTGGTGCGCTGTGCGCGCACGGCGCTGGTGAGCATCAGAGCGAGGATGCCGATCATCAGTGCCCACATCAGCCAGATCGACCCCCAGTCGCGCTCGATCGCGCACCACGTGCCGGCGGCGAGGGCGAGGACTGCGGGTGCGAACATCCAGCGCGTCTCGCGCACCGGCGAGTCCGCACGCGCTGACGAGCGTATGCCGCGACCAGAGCACACGAGGATGATCGCCGCCACCGCGGAGACTGCGAAACAGGCCGCGAAGAGCGCTGCTCCGTGCAGGAAGGCCTGATCGACGCCGAGTCCCATCCTCACGCCCTGCACAGGCCCGGCGATCGCCGCGACGCCGGCTGCACCGAGGGTCGGCACGACGAGGGTGCGCATTCGAGCGGCGCCCACGCGCCGGCTGATGCGCGCGAACCACGCGCCGACGGCCAGCAACGCCGCCCCTCCCCCGAGCAGCGCGAACGCCCGCCATGGCACCTCCACGGAGGCGCGCGTGTCCGGCTCCACAAGTGCGAGCAGCGCGATACTCGGCAGCACGGCGACGCCGAGTCCGGCAGCATAGAGTCCGCGCACGTCGGCTCCGCGCGCTGTGATCACAGCGGCGATCATCACCGCTGCCAACGACGGCGGAAGCAGATACGCCTCGAGCAGGTCGACGCCGTTCATGGCCCACACGCACCACAGCGCGCCGGTGAATGCCGCGCCGGCCACCCACCATCCGTAGCGGCGCCGGGTGAGCACCGCACTGGCCGCAGCGCCGATACCGAGGATCATGAGCACGAGGAACGTGGTGCCGAGTCCCGCGGCCTCCCTGGCGATCGCCAGGGCGGTGGCGATGACGCCGGTCAGCAGCGCCGATGCCTCGATCGCGACACGCGCGGCGGCCGCAGCATCCGCCGGCAGGCCATTGCGACGCAATGCATCTCGGATCAGGGTGGTGCTCGGCAGCACGAGCGCCACGATCGCGGCGATGACGGGGAGCGTGACCGGCGATGCGCTTATGGCGAGCACCTGGGCGCCGAGGCACACCACGACGACCGCGACGGTGGGAACCAGCATCCCGCTCGCGATCGTACGCAGCACGATGTTGAGCCCTGGGCGCCTGGTCAGCACCAGTGACAGGGCGAGCGCGAACATCAGTGCGGTCGACAGCGCGGTCCAGCCGCTGCGTTCGAAGACCACCTGGACGATTCCACCGACGAACGGCACCGCAGTGATGACGAGGACGGCGTACCAGTCGCGAGCACCGACCCGCGGCAGGAATGTCACGATGACAGCGCCGACCAGTCCCGCCGATGTCACCAGGGACAGCACGGCTATGCTGCCGAGTGTCGTCTGCGTGAGCGCCTGGGCGAGGCACACGAGCGCATAGGCGAAGCCGGCGCCGACGTGCAGGAATCTGGTGCCGCTGGGCAGCGGCCGACTCGACAGCGCCAGCACGGCGATCACCCCGATCCCTGCGAGCGGCGCGATCTGCGGATCCAGCCACGAGATCAGGATGCCGACCGCGACAGCCGCGTGGACACCGATGAGCAGGACGATGCGGTGGGGAGTGACAGGGCGGTTCCCTCTGCTGAGCGCGATCGCCGTGACCGCGGCGGCAGTCAGCACGATGACGAGCCGCGCCGCGAGAGGCAGGAGGTCGCTGCACGCGAGGGTGAGAACGGTGAGCACGGCTGCGCCGATCGCGACGACGTCGGTGCCGGCGGCGAGACCGCGCAGCGACTGGCGGCGCACGTCTTCGTCGCCGGTCCGGCGGATATCGCGATCGCGGGCGAGACCGCCGAACAGGGCGAGCCCCGAGGCGATCCCCGCCATCCCGATCAGCGCCGCCCAGTCCGAAGGCGCCGTCAGCATCGGCCAGCTCTCTCCGCGCACGACAGCATCAAGGGCATCTAAGAGCGTCGTCGCGGCGTACAGCAGCGGCAGCAGCCCGAGCACACCGACCACGACGAGGCCACCCGCTGCGAGCATCGAGCGGACGATCATCCGCAATCCCGGAACGACCGCGACCAGGGCGAACGCGAACGCCGCAGCGGTCGGCAGCACCGCAGGCAGCCATTCGCCGGCCGATTGCGCCACCGGAGATGTGATCGCGAGGACGAGTGCCACCGTCGCGGAGCCGCCGGCGACGAAGCTCCACCAGTGCCGCAGCAGCTGACGCGCCGCCAGGACGGCGTGACATGCGATGAGCGCGAAGATCCCACTGAGGCCGAGCATCGCGATGACCGTGGCGCCGAAGGACAAGGCGCCGAAGACGGAGAGCGGCACGGCGCTCAGCACGGCGATCACCTGGAAGGCTGCGAGTGAACGCGTGGCGGTCCTCGGCGACGCCGCTGTCAGGACAGTCGCCAGAACGGCCGCTGCGAGGTATCCGTGAGCCGAGACATAGCTCGACCCGGCCGCGTAGCCGAACATGGCAGGCACGGACGCTATGCCGAGCATCGCGGCCCATTGCCATACTCGGACTCGCGAGAGGCGGCCTGCGGCGAGCATCACCGTTCCGGCCGCTGCCGTCGCGAGTCCGGCGAGCAGCCAGGCAGCCGCGTCGGTCACACCGAGCGCGGCGATGGCATAGACGTCAAGAGCCACGAACACCAGTCCGAGAGCGCCGACCGCTTCTGCGGAGAACTGCAATCCACGTCGGGCGAGCATCCAAGCGCCGCCGAGGAACAGGAGCGTCACCAGTCCCACGACGATGCTGCGGATTCCGCGGTCCGAGAGATCCGGATTCAGGAACGTGAAGATCAGAGCCGCTATCGCGAAGAGTCCTGCGCCGGCGATCGCGAGCACGGACTGCACCGTGGCACTTGAGCGTGCAGGCTGTGCGGGCGGCGTGGGATCCGTTCCGCCCGGCGGCGCAGGACGAGGGGCGACGGCCGACACGGCGTGCGGCGCTGGGGCGGCCGCGGGCGCCGGCACCGCGTCGGCGCGGTGTGCACGCACGTGGGGCACGCGGTTCAGCACCGCCTCACGTGCGCGGAGCGCCGCGGCTGCCGCCTCCGACGCCTCCCACAGTTCGATGCCGTAGGCACCACGGAGGTCTGCGTCGCAGCGGGGGCAGCATCCGTCGGCCAGTCGTTCGAAAGCGCAGACCGGGCAGGTCGTGTTGCCCAGCAGGTGCCGGGCGACACTCTCACCCCAGCTGATCACGTCGGTCGTGGTGCTCATCACTCCCCCGATCCGTCGCGGTCGCCATCATCCGCGTCGGGAATCCAGCGCAGGATGTCGCCCGGCTGGCATTCCAACACCTGGCAGATCGCGTCGAGCGTGGTGAAGCGCACAGCCTTGGCTCGTCCGTTCTTGAGCACAGCGACGTTCGCGGGGGTGATGCCGATCGCGTCCGCGAACTCCTGCACGCTCATCTTCTTGCGCGCGAGCTGCACGTCGAGGTCGATGACGATGGGCATCAGACGACCTCGGACATGTCCTGCTCGAGTTCGAGTGCTTTGCGCAGCAGCCCACGAAGCACGACGACGAGCAGCGCGAGGGCTATTCCGACGACGACGCCAAGGACCGACACGAGCAGGATCGACGGAGAGCCCGCCTCGGCCAACAGGATGACCACGTTCGAGATGATGATGATCAGGCTGGCTGCGATCATCGTGGCGATGATGACGTCGACGTAGATGAACGCCTTCGAACTGAAGATGCGTTCCGTCCGCACGAGCGAGAGAAGCCGCCAGATGCAGATGAGCACCACTTCCACGCAGATGAGGAACACCACCGCAGCGATGAGGCCCGGGATCTCAAGGTTCGCGAACTCGGGGAATCTGTCCGCCGTGGCCGCGGCGAGGCCCGGGATCATCCACACCTGAGCGGCGAGCAGCAGGAGCAGCATCACGGCGATCAGAGTTTTCAGCACAGCGGTCACACGTGGTTGCATCAGTTCGCCTATCGATAAGCGGCCGGTATCTATCGAAAAACGATAGCCTTGGATGCGAGGTCGATTCAAGCCACAGCCGCGCGCTCACAGGAAACGCACGGGTCATAGGAGAGAGCGCGCGCTACGGAGCCTCGGGGTCGAAGGGAGAGTCCAGCGAGGACGTCAGCTCCTCCAGCAGCGCCTCGATCTGCGGTTCGACGTGCTGCGAGATGGCGGCCTGCACGTTGAGACGGTGCCGAAGCAGCATGCCGCAGATCTCACGTCCGACCATGTTCGCGTACTCGTCGGCGAGGGCGACCTCTTGGCGCAGCGCGGCCTTGGCATCCTCCGTCAGCGGAGGCAGCGGCGGGAGCTCGACACTCGATTCATCCGCGAGTCCTGCGATCGTGAAGAGGAACGGCGCACCCGGCACCGGATCAGGGTCGAGCGGCAGCCCTTCGAACTCCGGCTCCAGGTCTTCGGTGGGGCGATAGCTGCGCGCGCGGTTGCGTGCAGCCTGCTGATCGAGCTCGGACTGCAGCATCGGCAGGTTGCGGGCCGTGTACTCGGCGACCGCGTGATCGACGATCGTCTTGATACGCGTGGAGAGACCATGCTGCACGCCGTGCGGAACGTTCGCACCGATGCCGGCGGCGGAGAGGATGGGCGAGCCCAGGCAGCGGCGGCACGGGGCGATGCGTCCGCGATGAGTGGCGGGCTCCCAACGCGGCACCCAGCGCAGCCAGGCCTCGACGGCCTGGTCGACCTGCGTCTCTAGCGACCGCTCCACGTTTTCCAGAATACGGTCATCCGCGCGATTCTCGCGTGAGTCGATCAGTTCTCGTCGATATCGTCGCGCTCCCACGGCCAGCGCGGACGCTTCGCGCGTGTGCGCCGCAGCGCGACACCCGCCCAGCCTGCGATCGCCGCCGTTGCGAGAATCACGACGCTCGCGCCACCGGTGATGAGCTCCCCCATGACCGCCAGGGCATTCACGAAGTCACCCGTCACCACCAGTGCGCCGATCGCTGCCGCGAGCATGTGTGCGAACGCCGTGGCGATCGATATCGTCCAGACGGAACGGAACTTCGGGTGCGTGATCCGGACGGCGAGATAGAAGATGCCGGCGAACACCGCGACGGCGACGATCGTGCCGGTGATGCCGGGAGCCTGGCCAGTGTCCGGTACCGAGATGATATCGGCATCCGTCACGACGCTCAGCGCACCGAGGCCGAAGACGGCGATCGCGAAGAATCCGATCGTCGTCATGACCGTCGCCAGGACAGCCGAGACCCCCGCAGGCACAGGGCCGCGGGGGTCAGGAGAAGAGATGTCCGTGATTACCTCGGAAGGGTCGGACCGGCCTCAAGCGTGCGCTCGTACTCACGCTGAGCCTCGAAGTTGAGTTCGGTCTTGCGTGCGCCACTGCGAGCGACCCATGCGCCGAACCAGATGGTGAGCTCGCGCCCGAAGACGAATGCGGCAATCGCGAGGGGGGCGAGCAGCTGGCTGCCGACGAGCTCGTTGCCCTCCGACGTCGAGATCAGCCAGAACGGCGCCTCGAACAGCTGGCCGAGAATGTGCCCGGCATAGGCGAACAGCCCGACGATGATGCCGAAGACGACCCACAGCCCCCAGCGGCCACGGTTGATGACGGCGCCGAGCAGCCAGAAGCCGATGAAGAACACGACGATCGGAACCCAGAAGCCCCAGGTCGTGAGCGGCGCCAGCGCGGCTTCGCCGATGTTCTCGACGGTGACGTCGCCTGCGAGGGCGCCGAGACCGAGCGCGGTGCCGAGGTACAGGATCGCGAACACGATGGTCGCGAGAAGCCCGATGCCGGCAGCGGTGCCGCGGTTGCCGCGGTCGCGCGGAGGCTCAGGCGCCTGCACGAAGATGGGCTGCTGTTGCTGCTGGGTGACCGGTGCGACGACCACGGTCGGCTCAGAGGGCACGACCCTCGTCTCGGCGTCGTCTGCCGCTGGCGGCAGGTAGGCGGTGTCGGCGATGGAGTCCGAACGCACCGTTTCGGCGTCAGCACGGTAGTCGGCGTTCGCGCGGTCCGCGCCGAAGGGGCCGGCCGTGGTGGCTGACGCGTCGGCACGATAGTCGGCGTTCGCTCGGTCGTCGTAGGACTCGGACTGCTGGTTGAGTTCAGGAGTCGCGAACGTTCCGGGGTGGGACTTCTCGGCATCTTCGAATGCAGCGAGGTCAGGGTCGACGGCGGGCTGGTCAGCAGCGGTCGGCTCGACGGAGCCCTGGGCGACAGAGTCCTGCTCGACGGAATCACTGTCGCCAGGAACCTCAGCGCCTGCCGCTGCTGCGTCGGCAAGTCCCTCGTTCGCGCTGTCGACGACGTCGTTGACGTCTTTCGGCCGCTCGGGCTGGGGAACCTCGGGGTCACTCATGGGGGCGCCTCTCGTCGGATATGTGCAGTGCGAGGTTATCGCCGTGCAGGCCAACGGCCCCGGAGGCGTGCCGACGTGTCGCGTGACCGGCGATGCTACGGGTTTCAGCGCTCGCCGGGAACGATCGCGCGCAGGGTGTCGCCGGCGTACTCGATCAGCAGCGGCCCCATCGGCATCGCCAGCCAGAGGAGTGCGACGATGACGCCGGCGCAGAAGAGTCCGGCAACCCAACTCATGGCGCGATTGCGTCCGCCCACCTGTGCCATGGCTCCACCGTACGACCAGTGCATGCGTCCACCCGAGATGACACGCGTGGAACCTCGCCGGGATGACTGCCTCATCGGCGACGAAGCCGCCAGAGGAGCCAGCCGCCGATCACGGGGATGAGGACGAAGATGAGCAGGATGCTGGAATGCCAGATGTCCAGCCCATACGGAATGAGCGGATTGTGCTCCTGCTCACCTGCGGGCACAGCCGAAGACGTGATGAGTCGCGCGATCCAGATCACGACGGCGATGAGCGCCGCCACTGCGAACGGCAACGCGATCGCGACGATCTTCTCCCAGCGCCGCCACAGTGCACTCGATGAGACGAGCACAGCCCCGACGAACCAGCCGACCACCGGGACGATGAACCCGCCGAAGGCGAAGACGAGTGCCGCTGCGATCGCGTAGCCGCGGGTCTCGACGAGAGGTGCTTTCTGCGGCGTCAGAGCAGAGCGCTCCGATGGCGCGGCAGCGATCAACGTACTGACGGGCACCTCGGCCATCGCCTCACGAGCGATCGTGCCAGGATCACCGAGCTGCGCGATGCGGTCGGCCGTGGCCTCGGCATCCAGCCCGCCCAGCTCCTCCTCGATGCCGTCGTGGATCTCTGTCGCCACCCCATACGGGAGGTCGGTCATCGCCGCATCGAGTCGTCGGAGAAGATCACGGCGCAGGCGGTCGGCGTCCGGTTCGGTCATATTCATTCCTCTCCCACGAACCCCGTGACGACACGGGCGAAGGGTGTCCACTGGGCGCGAAAGCGCGCGAGCTGCGCGGTGCCGGCATCCGTGAGTCGGTAGTACTTTCGCACAGGGCCGCTCTCGGACGGCAGATCGAACGTGCTGACCCAGCCGTTGTCGCGCAGGCGACCCAGGAGCGGATACAGAGTGCCGATGCTGGCGATCAGCCCGGCATCTGACAGTGCCTCCGCGAGCTGCCACCCGTACATCGGCTCACGCGCGAGGAGTCCGAGCACGCAGTACTCGACCACGCCCTTGCGCATCTGCGCGCCGACGTCCCCTGTCATGCATCACAAGGTAGCATGCGAGACAAGTTAGTCGGTGCGGAGCGAGCCGTCCGGAAGCGCGACCCCGGGGAGCGACCACGCCGCGAACGCAGGACCGTCGGCGGTGACGGCGACCGAACCGTCGGATGCCGCGGCCAGAGTCGCTTCCCCGAACAGGGACTCGGCGGACTCCGCACCGGCGAGCGCGCCAGCCGGGATCTCGACATCCGCTCCCCCGCGCGTCGCGAGGACCAGCACCGACTCCGCGGCGGACTCACGCACGAACACGATCGTCTCGTCGTCGATGTGCAGCCAGCGCATTCCGCCGCTGCCGAGCACCGGGTGCTCACGGCGCAGTGCGATCAGATGGCTGTACTGGGCGAGGAGTGCGGCGGTCGCGGACTCCGCCTCCGTGCCCCACGGCATCGGCGTGCGGCTGGCCTCGCCATCGGCGCCCGTCAGCCCGAACTCGTCGCCGGCGAAGACCACCGGCACACCCGGCATCGTCATCGACAGTCCGACGGCGACCGGCACGGTCCCGGGGGCCGCATTCGTCGCGAAGCGGCCGGTGTCGTGCGTGTCCAGCGGCTGCATGTTCCCGAGCCGCACCCGCCACGGGATGCCACCGGTGAACCGCGCTACCGCTCCTGCGAAGTCGCGTGCGGTGTACCGAGGGATGCCGCCGATGGGCTGTCCGAAGAACCACGGCTCGGTCATCTCTTCACCTTCTCCGGTGAACCACGACTCCCCGGTGGGCTCGCTCAGCCAACCCCACAGCGGACGGGTGAACGAGGGGTAGGTCATCGCCCCGTGCCATCCGTCACCCTGCAGATCGCTGGCAGCATCGTTGGTCGACTCGCCCAGCAGGATCGCGTCGGGGTTGATCCGCAGCAGCGTCTCGCGCAGCAACTGTCGCACCTCGTCATTCAGGTCGATGTCGCCGAGCCGCCCGGTCATGTTGGCGACGTCGATGCGCCAGCCGTCGGCGCTGTACGGCGGCTTCAGCCACTTGGCGACGATCGAGTCGTCACCGGAGATGAAGCGCTCGCGCAGCTCGTCTGAGGCCCAGTTGAACTTCGGCAGGGTCGGCGTGCCGAGCCACGACTCGTACTCGGTGTTGGCGTCGTCCGTGAAGTAGTAGTAGTTCTCCTCGACGGCGCCCGGGTGGCCGAGAGCGGCCTGGAACCACTCGTGCCGGTCACCGGAATGATTGCTGGTGAGATCCCCGATCACCCGGATGCCACGCGCGTGCGCCTCCTCGATCAACCGGATGTACGCCTCATCTCCCCCGAGGAGCGGATCGATCCGGTCGAAGCTGGAGGCGTCATAGCGGTGGTTGGATGCCGCGGGGAACACCGGCGTCAGGTACAGGAGGTTCACGCCGAGCGCGGTGAGGTGATCGAGGCGCTCGATGATCCCTGGGATGTCGCCGCCGTAGAACTGCTGCGAGCGCCCCGGCATCACGGCATCCACCGGTTCGTCCCACTCCGCCGGGATCGCCCACTCCGGTGTCGGATGCTCATCGGCCTCGGCCGAGCGCGCGAACCGGTCGGGGAACACCTGGTACATCACCGCTTCGTGCAGCCAGGCGGGCGGTGCGGGGTAGGCAACGAGCGCGAAATCCTCCGCATCGAGCGTCTCCAGGCGATGGATGCCGGTCTGGTTCAGCCACTCGACTGCGCCCCGCTCGCCATCGGGGCCGTCCTCATGCTGCAGCACGAAGCGGTAGCCGTGCCTGCGGTTGCGGACCGTGATCGGTGCCTCCCACCAGTCCCAGCCGTCGACGGAGCCGATGCGCACAGCATCCGTCCACGCGGGTTCGTGGTCGGGGTTGGAGCGGGTGCGGACAGCGGCGAGCGGACCGTAGCCAGCGGGCACACGCAGGCGCACTGTGACGACGTCGCCAAGATCGGGGGCGTCGTTGGAGACGTACAGCGCGGAGCCGTCGTGGTGGGGAAGAAGAGTCATGTCGGGCCTTTCAACGGACAGGACGGTGCAACAACACCGTCGGAGTGATCGACGTGGTTGCACGGCCGGATGCCATGACAGAGCCCTTTGGTTTTTCTTCTGTTGTGAGTCTGGCAGAACGCCTGCGTCGCCGCAGCGCTTACTTCACGCTTCCTGCCGTGAGTCCGCCGACGATGTACTTCTGCAGCGCGAGGAACAGCGCGACCGGCAGGATCGCGGCTAGCACGGCGCCTGCCGCGAAGACACTCCAGTTCTTGGAGAACTCGTCGGAGACGAACTTGTACAGCCCGACCGCAAGGGTCTGCTTGTCGGGGTCGATGAGGATGACGCTCGCGAGGATGAACTCGCTGGATGTGCCGATGAAGCTCAGCAGCCCCACCACGGCGAGGATCGGCGCGACCAGTCGCAGGATGATGGTGAAGAAGATGCGGGCGTGGCCTGCACCGTCGATCTTCGCCGCCTCGTCGATGGACGCGGGCACGGTGTTGAAGAATCCGTACATCAGGTAGGTATTCGCGCCCAGCGCGCCGCCCAGGTAGATCATGATCAGCCCGACGTGGGAGTTCAGTCCGATCGCGGGGAAGATGTCACCGATGGTCACCATCAGCAGGAAGATCGCGACCATCGCCAGCATCTGCGGGAACATCTGCACGACCAGCAGCGCGGTGAGGCTGAACCGGCGCCCGGTGAACCGCATCCGCGAGAACGAGTACGCCGCTAGCGCTCCGAGGAACACGGTTCCCACGCTCGTGACCAGGCCGATGACGAGCGTGTTCACGAACCAGGCGCCGTACGGGTGACGGGCCGTGTTGAACAATGTCACATAGCTCTCGAAGTTGAAGTTGCTGAACAGCGCGTTGGCGGTGAGCAATGTGCCGCCGGGATTCAGCGACGCCGAGAAGATGTAGAGCAGCGGGAAGAGCGCGAAGACGCCGATGACGATGCCGACGATGTGCCGCCACCCGGTCTCGCGGAAGTACTTCTTGAACGGTCGACGCGGTTCCTTCGCCTCGCCGCGGACGCCGGCGGACTGGGTGACGATCGCGCTGGTGGACGGTGGTCGTGCAGTGCTGATGCTCATGTCAGTTCAGCTCCTCGAGTGCCTTGGTGCGGCGGAAGGCGAGCACCGAGATGGTTGCGACCAGGATGAAGATGATGATCGAGAACGCGCTGGCCAGACCGTAGTCGGCGTTCGAGCCGACGAATGCGACCTTGTAGACCATCGTGATGAGGATGTCGGTCGCGCCGACGTTCACTCCGGCCGTGACATCCCTCGGCCCACCGCCGGTGAGCATGTAGATCAGGCTGAAGTTGTTGAAGTTGAACGCGAACGAGGAGATCAGCAGCGGTGCGACGGACACGAACAGCAGCGGCAGCTTGATCGCGTGGAACACTTGCCATGCACTTGCCCCGTCGACGCGCGCGGCCTCCTGGACGTCCTCGGGAATGGCCTGCAGCGCCCCGGTGCAGATCAGGAACATGTACGGGAACCCGAGCCACAGGTTCACCAGCAGGATGCTGAACTTCGCCAGCCACTCGTTGGTGAGCCAGGGGATGTTCGCCCCACCCAGGAGCACCTCGTTGATGAAGCCGAACTCCTGGTTCATCATCCCGGCCCAGACCAGCGCCGAGAGGAAGCCGGGGAACGCGTACGGCAGGATCATCAGCACGCGGTAGTACTTCTTGGACTTCATCCGTGGATCGTTGAACACGATCGCGACGAAGAGACCCAGCGCGAAGCAGGTGAACACCGAGAGGAACGCGAAGACGAAGGTCCAGATGAGCACCGTGAAGAACGGGCCGCGGATGGATTCCTCTGAGAACGCCCTGACGAAGTTGTCGGCGCCGACGTTGATCTGCCAGCCGGGCATGAGCTCCGTGCCGTCGTCGGCCGTGAACGCCCCGGTGCCGATGTCGGAGTAGACGACCCCGCTTCGGGTGTCGGTCATGGTGCCGGCGTCCTCGTCGTAGACGAGTTTGGAGAGATAGACGTAAGCCATCGATCCGTCAGGGGTGCGCAGAGCGCCGTCGTTAGGGTCGTCGGAGAGGGGGACTGCCATGTCGGCGATCGCGTTCTGGTTCGCGACGATCTGACCGAATCCGAGCGTGTTGTAGCCGGGGACGGAGACAGCCTTGTCGCCGTCCATCTCGGCAACCGAGACCTCGGCGAGCGGGCGTTCGGAACCACCGAGCAGCACGTCTCCGTCGGATTCGGTCACCAGGAACGAGAACTCGCCGAGCTGCTCGACGATGGTGAGCTCGTACGCGGGTGAGTCCGGCACGCGCTCCTGCGCGGCGAGCATGAGCGAGTTGACCGCGCTCTCTTTGGTGCTGTTGTGGCCGGTGCCGTAATTCGTGAATGCGATGTATCCGGTGTAGAGCGCCGCGAAGATCTGGAAGACGAACAGGAAGATGAGCCCGGGGACGAGGTACTTCGCGGGGAGGTTGCCGCGGCTGAAGTAGATCCAGTTCGCGGCTCCGGTGACGGCGAGGACGATGATCGCCGGGATCCACTGGTCGCTCTGGATGAGGACGAAGATCGCGTAGATCGCGAGCGCATCGATGATGCCCAGCGCGATCACCTTGAACAGCAGCAGCTTCCAGCCACCGCTCGCGGCGTCGGCGATGTCGGCCGCCTGGCGCTGTCGCTTGGTCGGGGGCGCGGCCTCGGTGTCGCGGGCCTCGGTGGTGGGCGTCGTCATCGGCCTTCCTCGTTCGGGTCGTCGCAGCGGGAAGGGGTGGGGCGCATCCTCGTCGGATGTCACCCCACCCCGGTGTCGATGTCTACTCGACCGCCGCCTGAACGTCGGCTGCCATGGTGTTCCACAGTGCGACCGGGTCGCCCTGGCCATTGATGATCGCCGCCTGCGTCACGCCCCAGAACTCCCACACGGCGCCCATCTCGGGGATGCTCGGCATCGGGACAGCGTTCGCGCCGACCTCACCGAAACCTGCGGTGATGGGGTCTGCGGCAACAGCCGCCTCGAACGATGCGGTCAATGCCGGCGTGCGGCCGCCGACCTCGTAGAGCGCGGTCTGCACCTCTTCACTGCCGACGTAGTTCAGGAGGAACTCGTTGGCTGCGAGACGGTTCTCGCTCTCTGCGCTGAGGAAGAAGCCCTGCACACCCGCGAACGGCTGCGCGTCCTCACCACCGGCCGACGGGATGGCGTCGACGGCGATGTTCAGGCCCGCTTCTTCGGCTGCCGGCACGTTCCACGGACCGGTGAGGAAGAACGGCGACTTGCCTGCCACGAAGTTCTCACGAGCGAGGTCGCCGGTGATGTTCGTGTTGAGCACGCCTGCGGCGCCCTGCTCTGCGAGCCACGTCGCGAAGCTCTGGCCGCCCTCGTTACCGATTTGCAGGTCGGCGGCGTTGTAGCTGCCATCGGCGTTGCTGCCGAAGACGGGAGCGCCGAACGAGGTCTGGAACGGGTACAGGTGGTACGGGTCGGATGCCTCGGGGTCAAGGCCAACGATGAAGGGGTACTCCGTGCCGGCGGCCTGCCCCTTCGCGATCATGTCGGCGAAGTCGGTCGGCGCCTCGGGAGCGAGGTCGGTATTGCGCAGCAACGCGATGTTCTCGATCGCGTAGGGCACGCCATAGGTCTGACCCTCGTAGCTCCAGGCGTCGACGGCGACCTGCTCGAAGTCGCCTGCACGATCTCCCAGTTCGACCGGCGCGATGACGCCGTTCGTGGCGAGGACACCCAGCCAGTCGTGTGCGCCGACGGCGACGTCGGGCCCCTTGCCAGTCGGAACCTGCTGCACGAACTGGTCGCGGATCTCGCCGAACTCCTTCTGGACGAGCTTGACCTCGACGCCCGTGGCCTCGGTGAAGTCTGCAGCGGCGTCCTCCAGGACGCCGGCACGGTCAGCGTCGACCCAGACCGTGATCTCGCCGGAGAAGTCTGCCCCGTCGCCAGCGGAGTCTCCGGTGTCACCGGCTGCGCAGCCTGCCAGCGTCAGCGTCGAAACGACTGCGATGGCGCCGAATGCGGCGATGCCCCTCTTGTTCACCTTCATTGGTGTGTGCCTCTCTCAGTGCGTGATCGTCCGGCGCTGTCGGTGGATGCACCGGTGCAGGCCGCTCGCGCCTGCAATCCTGCAAGCGCTTACAGTATGCAATGAATTCCGTCGCGTGCGCAATGCCTGGCGTCTCCGATACCAAGCCGTAATACAGGCGCCACCACGCTCGCCACCATGGAAGCGCTTCCAAATCCGCCATCGGGATGCCGGATCGATAGACTGAGCCCATGGCAGACTCATCCTTCGACATCGTCAGCAAGGTCGACCACCAAGAGGCGGAGAACGCTCTCAACCAGGCGCGCAAGGAGATCGAGCAGCGCTACGACTTCAAGGGCACCGGCTCGTCGGTCGAGTGGAGCGGCGAGTCCATCCTGATCAAGGCGAACACCGAGGAGCGGGCGAAAGCCGTGCTCGATGTGTTCCAGTCGAAGCTCATCAAGCGCGGCATCTCACTGAAGAGCCTCGAGTCGGGCGAGCCGTTCGCGAGCGGCAAGGAATACCGCATCGTCTCCACGCTGAAGGACGGCATCTCCTCGGAGAACGCGAAGAAGATCGGCAAGATTATCCGCGATGAGGGTCCCAAGAGCGTGAAGAGCCAGATCCAAGGCGACGAGCTGCGCGTGCAGTCGAAGAGCCGAGACGACCTGCAGGCGGTCATCGCA
Source organism: Microbacterium sp. AK031 (assembly GCF_024807145.1). Taxonomy (GTDB): domain Bacteria; phylum Actinomycetota; class Actinomycetes; order Actinomycetales; family Microbacteriaceae; genus Microbacterium. Next base: position 89,745 of record NZ_JANUCA010000002.1, read on the forward strand.
CTGCTCAAGGGTTCAGACCTCGACGTCGACCTGCAGTTCATCAATTTCCGCTAGCGCGAGCCCACCCTGTGACCCAACGCTCCAACCGCGCGTAAGCATCGTCGCGAGCCACTCTCCGCGACAGGAACACGTCGTGAAGGGCGCCGTCGATGCGTTCGATGGTCACTGATGAGCCGAGCTTGAGAGCGCGCCGCGCGATGTCATCGACCACGAGCACCGTGTCGGCAGAAGTGAGCTCCTCCGACCAGCGGCTCGGTATCGCCGAGCGGGCCGAGAGCAGCACGCACACCGGAGACGCGATCGAGAGGCCATCGGCGACGGAACCGTGACCGCGCAGGATCGCATGCAGCCATCCTGCGTGCACCGGCATCGACGGCACCGGCCGCCATGCCGGATTCGTCTCCACGACGTCATCCGGATCGGCGGCCTCCGCCTGTGCCCTCGCATAGAAACCCAGATCGATCTGCGGCGCCACATCGAGCGGCCGCAGCCGGGCCTGCAGCTCGACGACGGGCGCGATCGCGGCGCGCAACGGTGCGAGCTGGAACTCCAGCCATGGCGAGTTCAGGATGACGGCGGATGGGGCGCCCGGGTGCCGTGAGGCCCACAGGCTCAGCACCAGGCCCCCGGTCGAATGGCCCATCAGTACCAGACGACGCGGACCACGCGACGTGTCGGCATCCTCCGCGATCACATCGAGCGCCGCGGCGATGTCCTCGTCGTAGGTCGTGAGGTCGGCGATGTATCCGGGAGTCTGGCCGTCACGGAGACTGCGGCCGTATTTGCGCAGATCGAGCGCGAAGAATCGCGCTCCCCGCGAAGACCAGAATCGCGCCAAGCGCTTCTGGAAGAAGTAGTCCGACCAACCGTGCACGTAGAGCACGTCGACACCATCGAGCAAGGGCACGGCATCGTCGACGGCAGGCAGACCGCGCAGCCCACTGACGAAGCGCTCCCAGCCGCCAGGTCGGTGCTCGAGTCGCGGTGCCGGCAGCGCTCGTACGAGCGTCGCGTCGACCGCGCCCTCGGCGTCCTCGCCGAGCGGGAGCGTGCGCTGCTCGAATTCGTCGCCCAGCACATCCGGCACCCAGTCGGTCATGCAAGCCACCCTACCCAGTGCGCCGCGCACCTCTGCCGCACTGCCCTAGGCTGAGCGCATCGACGCGCCCGGCGGCGGACATCGCAGAGCGCACCACCTCGGAGGGTCACATGACACGCTTGAGCTGTTCACACGCACTTCGCGCCGCAGCCGCGCTCATCGCACTCGGAGCGGCGATGACGGTCACCGGCTGCGCACCCGCCGCATCCGACGGCAAGACGCTGCCGCCGGTGATCGTCGACATCAACGAGATCGACGGGACGACCGTCGAAGTCGCCGAAGGCAATGCGATCGATCTGACCGGTGATGACGAGACCTACCTCGACTGGACCGCCGAGATCGAGGATTCCGACGTCGTCACCTTCGTCCCCGGTAAGGACGACGGCAGCGCGCAGTTCAATCCCGGACTGGATGCCGTGAAGGTCGGCGAGAGCGAGGTCACACTCGACAACTCGACCAGCGGCGACACCGTGACCTTCACGGTCAAGGTCACCGAACCGGCGAGCTGAGCCCGCTCACTCCCCGCGGGAGATCCGCACCATCTCGTCGCGCGGGACGACCTTCACACGCGCGCGCTCGTGCGGCGCGCCGAGAGCGATCTCGTGCTGATCGAGTCGGTGCCAGCCCGCGAGGTCGGTCCACTTCACGCCCCGCGATTCGAGCAGTGCAGGAATAGCAGCGTCGGACGGGTCTTCCGGCTGCCACCACGAGCCCTGGTCGTTGACCAGGTGCTGCACGGTCTCCATGGCGTCGGATTTGGTGTGACCGATGAGCCCCACCGGGCCGCGCTTGATCCATCCCGTGGCGTACACGCCTGGCACGCGCTGGTTGGAGTCCTTCGCGAGCACCTGACCCTCGTGGTTGGGGATCACGCCGTGCTTCTTGTCGAAAGGCACGTCGCTGAGCGGCGAACCGAAGTAGCCCACGGCGCGGTACAGCTGACCGATCGCGATCTCACGCAGTTCTCCGGTGCCGCGGAGCCCGCCCGATCCGTCCGGCTCAGTGCGCTCATAGACGATCGCCGCGACCTTGCCCTCGGCATCCGTCTTGATCTCGACGGGCTTGGCCCAGAAGTGCAGGTGCAGGCGCCTGCTCGCCTCGCCGCCGGCATTGTTCGCCGAGGGACGTGTGCGCCACTGCTGCAGCACACGGTCGATGACCTTGACCTGCTTGTTGCTCGCGACCGCCGCCAGCGATGCATCGTCGTAGTCGAAATCCTCGTCGTACACGACCATGTCGACGTCGCGCAGCTCACCCAGTTCGCGCAGCTCGAGCGGCGTGAACTTCACCTGCGCCGGACCACGGCGGCCGAACACATGCACGTCGGTGACCTTCGAGGCCTCGAGTCCGGCGTGGACGTTGTCGGAGATCTCGGTCGGCAGCAGGTCCTCTGCGTGCTTCGCGAGGATGCGGGCGACGTCGAGGGCGACATTGCCGTTGCCGAGCACGGCGACGGAGGAGGCGTCCAGCGTCCACTCGCGCGGCACATCGGGGTGGCCGTCGAACCAGCTCACGAAGTCTGCGGCTCCGAACGATCCGTCGGCGTCGATTCCGGGGATGTCGAGCTTCGAGTCGCGGATGGCACCGGTCGCGAAGATCACCGCGTTGTAGTGCTTCTTGAGGTCGGCGAGCGTGATGTCCTCACCGAAGCGCACATTGCCGAAAATGCGGATGTCACCGCGATCGAGCACGTCGCGGAGGGCGTTGATGACGCCCTTGATGCGTGGATGGTCGGGCGCGACCCCGTAGCGGACGAGACCATAAGGGGCAGGCAGCTGCTCGAACAGGTCGATCGACACGTCGAAGGAGCGCTCGGTCTTGAGCAGGATGTCGGCGGCGTAGATGCCTGCGGGGCCCGCCCCGACGATGGCCAGGCGGAGCTTGGTCATGAGTGTCCTTTCGGATGCAGCGGCGATCGACTCAAGGTCAGCTGCTGCGGTCAGCGAGTGATTCTGCGAAGCGGGTGAGCGCTTCGCGCACCGTGCCCCTGGGCAGCGGCACCAATGCGTCGATGGCATCGCCTGTCCAGGTGCGCGCGAGCTCGAGCGTCTTCTGCGTCACGGCGTGGTCGCGCAGCTCGGCCAGCGGCTGGTCGAGGATCGCGGGGTCGGCGCCGTCAGCGATGCGCGCCACACCCTCGTCGATCTGCGAAGCAAGGGCAGCGGATGCGGCATCCGTCTCCTTCTTCAGCAGCAGGTATGGCATGGTCGGCACACCGGCGCGAAGGTCGGTGCCGGGCACTTTGCCGGTCTCCTCGGGCTTCGCCGACAGGTCGATCACGTCATCCAGGAGCTGGAAGGCGACGCCGACCTTCTCGCCGTAGACACGCAGCGGCTCTTCGAATTCCGCAGGAGCGTTCGAGAAGATCGCACCACCCTGGGTCGCGGCAGCGATCAGCGAGCCGGTCTTGTCTGCGAGCACCTGGATGTAGAACTCGATGGGGTCGTCCCCCGGCTGCGCGCCGACGGTCTCGTGCAGCTGTCCCATGACGAGACGCTCGAAGGTGTCGGCCTGCAGCCGTATCGCACGGTCGCCGTAGCGCGACATCAACTGGCTCGCACGCGAGAAGAGGATGTCTCCGGTGAGGATCGCGACGCTGTTCCCCCAGACGGCGTGCGCCGCTGGGACGCCTCGCCGGCGGTCGGCGCCGTCCATGACGTCGTCGTGGTACAGCGAGCCCAGATGCGTCATCTCCAACGCCTTGGCGATGTCGATCACGGCGGGGATGTTGCCCTCACCGAGCTGTGCGGTCAGCAGCGTCAACACGGGACGGATGCGCTTGCCACCCGCTTCGTAGAGATAGCGGCTCGCCGCATCCGCGACGGAATCGGCGACGCGCAGATCTTCGGCGAGGCCGTTCTCGACGAGGTCGAGCCCCGTTTCGATCTGATCGGCCACCCGCCGCGCGGCGCGGCCGATGAACACGCGGTCGCTGAAGCCGAGACGGCTCGCGAGGCGCGAACCCGGGGCGGCAGGGCTCGAAGTCACGGTTCCACCCTACCTGGGGCTCACGCCTTCTTCGGCCGTGCGGTCCTGGTCGCCTTGGCGGTGTTCGACGGCTTGTTCGCCTTCGCCGGCTTGATCCCCCGGTGCAGCGCGACGATGCCGAACGAGAGGTTGCGATACGCGACGTCGGTCCAGCCCACCTCGCGAAGCCACGCGGACAGCGTCCGCTGATCTGGCCAGTCCTTGATCGACTCGTTCAGATAGTCATAGGCGTCGCCGTTCGTGCCGGCTACCCGAGCGACTCGCGGCAGCACCTGCGCGTTGTATAAGCGGTACAGACCCCGGAACACCTTGCCTGGCGGGGTGGAGAACTCGTTGATGACGACTCGTCCCCCTGGCTTGGTGACGCGGAACAGTTCGGCGAGAGCCTTCTTCGGCTGCTGCACGTTGCGCAGGCCGTAGGACATCGTCACCGCGTCGAACTCGTCGTCGGCGAACGGCAGGTTCATGGCGTCGGCCTCGACGAACGACAGGTTCTTCAGATTGCCGTGGCGTCGTCTGCCCTCCGCGAGCATGCCCGGCGAGAAATCGGCTGCGACGACGTCTGCTCCGCTCATCGCGATGGATGCCGATGATGACGCCGTGCCTGCAGCGAGGTCGAGGATCCGCTCACCGCGCTTCGGCGCGACTGCACGAGTGGTGGCCGCACGCCAGAACGCGTCGTTGCCGAACGTCATGACGGTGTTCGTGCGGTCGTAGCCTGCGGCGACCTGATCGAACATGCCGCTGACGCGCTGGGGATCCTTGCCGAGGTCGGCGCGTTTGGACTGAGTCACGCGTCCAGTCTAGGTCGGTCGAGGTGCAGCGCCTCCAGGCGATCCAGCCACAGATCGGGAACCGCGTCATCGAACGGGGCGACCTGTGCGCGCACCCGCGTCTCGAGGTCGAGGGCGAGTTCCTCGAGGTGCGTCATGATCTCGGCCGGATACCGGTATCGGATGCTGTGGTCGGCCCACTCGTCGCGGTCGTCGACCCAGGTGCCGCGCTCCCCTTCGATCCGGACGACATCGAGGTCCATGTCGATGCCAGTGGCGAGCAGCGGATCGTCCGACCAGTGGATGTCCCAGCCGAGATCGATGTAGACGCGCATGCCGCCCGGGTGATTCCGGTTGACGGTGAGCGCGAAATCGCCGGATGCCGGGACGAGGGTGACGTTGGGACCGACGGCCTCGAACCCCGCGCCGGGTCGTGCGCTGCGCCACCCGATCGGCTGTCCGACCCAGTCGCCCCACGCGTCGGCTCCGAGGTAGACCGACTCGTGCCGCCAGTGCGGCGATCCGTCCCATTTCCGCCACTGGAACACCATCTCGGCACCGGGTTCAGGTCGCACGCTCATACCTTCACTCTATGCACCGGATCGGACAACTATTCTGGGGATGTGAGCAGAAGCCTGATCGTGCAGACCCGTGAGATCGATCCGGTCGAGGACCTTCTGGCATACGCGCACCCCTCCGCTCCCCTGGCTTGGCTTCGCCGCGGCGACGGCATCGTCGCGGTCGGCGATTCGATGCCGGCCTTCATCCGCGTCCCCGCGGGCACCGCGCCCATGCGCTCCGAGATGATGGCTGATGCCTGGCGTGAGCTGGCTGCGGCGGCCGAGATCGACGATCCGGTGAATCTACCCGGTACCGGTCTGGTCGGCTTCGGCGCTCTGACGTTCGATGAGGACTCCGCCTCGGACAGCGTCCTGGTCGTGCCCTCCGTCATTCTCGGCAGGCGCAAGGGCCGCGGCTGGATCACACGCATCGCACTCGCCGGCGAAGACCTTCCACAGGATCGACCGGATGCCACGCTCGAGCGACGCGCGTACGGGCCGCACTGGGCGGGCACGCTCGGCCCCGGACAGCAGAGTCCGGACGGATATCAGGCATCGATCCGTGCTGCGCTCGGTCGCATCGGTGAGGGCGAGTTCAGCAAGGTCGTACTCGCACGCGATCTCTCCGGAACGGTCCCCGGTGGCAGCGATCTCCGCCGGCTCGTGCGTGAGCTGTCGACCGGATATCCCGACACATGGACGTTCGCCGTCGACGGCTTGATCGGCGCGAGCCCCGAGACGCTGGTCACCGTGCAGGACGGTGCGGTGACCGCGCGCGTGCTGGCCGGCACCATCGGGCGTGGAGCGGATGCCGATGAGGACAATGCCGCATCCGCATCGTTGGCATCCAGCGTGAAGGACATCGACGAGCACCAGTACGCCGTGCAGAGTGTGCTGATCTCCCTGCGCCCGCACACCAGGGCTCTGGCATCGAGCGAGCAGCCGTTCCTGCTGAAGCTGCCGAACCTCTTCCATCTCGCGACCGATGTGGAGGGCGAGCTGTCGGACGGGGCCTCGGCGCTCGATCTGATCGGCGCGCTGCATCCGACCGCGGCCGTCGCCGGCACCCCAACGAAGGCCGCGATCTCCGCGATCCGCGAGCTCGAGCCGTTCGACCGTGGCCGCTATGCGGGGCCGGTCGGCTGGGTCGACGGCAACGGGAACGGCGAGTGGGCGATCGCGCTGCGCTGCGCGCAGTTCGAGGTCGGATCCCTGCGCGGCACGGACGACGGCACGACGCTCGGCGTCACCGCATACGCGGGTGCCGGAATCGTCGCTGCGAGCAATCCCGAAGCAGAGCTGGTGGAGACCAGGGTGAAGTTCCGCCCGCTGGTCGACGCGCTGGCCTGAGTCACGTACTGGCGACTGTACCGGCCTCGACGATCGCGTCGACGATCCGTTCCGCGACGGCGACCGCGTCGATCCGCTGAACCACGCGGATCGTGCCCTCCCCCGGCTCGAACACCGTGCGCCCTTCTCCGTCACCGACGCGTTCGATCCGAATGCTCCCGGTGTCCGAGAACGCGAACAGCGCCGGCTCGACCAGTGTCAGGACTGTCACTGGGTCATGCGGGACGTTCCACTCCTCGTTCCAGAACCGCCACCACTGCTCGATCTCGGCGACCAGAAGACGACCGAGATCGCCTGCCTCGCCCATCCGATCCACCTGATCCTTGCGTATCTCCACGAAACGCGTGATCTCCAGGCCGGTGATCGTCGTGGGGATGCCGGCCGCGAACACGATCTCGGCGGCCGCCGAGTCACTGCGGAGGTTGTGCTCCGGTTCGTCGCCGACGAAATCTCCCCCCATGATCCAGAGATGGCGGACCGCACCGGCGAATCGATCATCGGACCGGATAGCTGCGGCGATGTTCGTGAGCGGACCGATCGCGACCACGTCGATCTCGCCGGGCTGGGCGATCACGGTCCTGACGAGGAAGTCGACAGCATCCTCGTCCTCGACCCGCTCGGTCTCCAGATCGTCGTACAGCGCGCCCTCGTGCCCTGCCCACCACACCTCACGGCCAGAGAGCGTCGTGTCGCGCCCGGCGTACACCGGCACGTCGCGTCCCGACAGAGCGATGATGCGCCGCGCCAGACGGGCACGGAGCGTGACGTCGCCGTACACCGTCGTCACGCCGATGAGATCGACGTCGCTCAGGCCGAGCAGCTGGCTCAATGCCATCGCGTCGTCGACATCGGTGCCGAGGTCGGTGTCGAGAATGATTCGGTGGGTGCGCATGCGCGTACTCCTATTCCGGCCATGCCAGCGGCATGGCGACAGTGCTACTTGAGTCCGGTCGTGGAGACGGACTGGATGAAGTACCGCTGGAAGCTCAGGATGATCACCAGCGGGATGAGGATCAGGATCACGGATGCCGCGAACAGCACGCCGTAGTCGACGGCGAACTGCCCCTGCAGGTTGGACAGTGCGACCGGACCAACGATGTGCGCGCGATCCGTGCCCATCAAGAGCGGCCATACGTAGGCCTGCCATTGGAACAGGAACAGCATGAGTCCTGCTCCGATGAGCGAGGGCACGGACAACGGCAGGTAGATCCGCCAGAAGACGCCCCACCATCCCAGTCCGTCGAGTCGGGCGGCCTCGATCAGTTCCTCGGGGACGGCGAGGAAGAAGGTCCGCAGCAGAAAGATCGCCATGCCGTTGCCGAGTCCAGGCAGGATCAGCCCGAAGAACGTGTTCTGCAGATTCCAGTCGCGAAACATGTCGGCCAGCGGGATGGCTATCGCGTCGAACGGAATGAGGAACGACAGGATGACGACGGAGAACAGCACGCCGCGGCCTCGAAACTGGAATGCGGCCAGACCATACGCGGCAGTCGCGCAGATCACGAGTCCGAAGACCACCGTCGCCAGGCTGATGAACAGCGAGTTGAGGATGGCCCGTCCCAAGTCGGAGCTCGCCAGAACCACGTAGTTGTCGAACGTGGGGCTGAGCGTGATGAACGTCTGCCATTCGAGCGGGTTGAGATAACGGAAGGTCTCAGCACCGGGTCGCAGCGAGTTGATCGCGGTCCACCACAGCGGAATGAGGAACGCGATCCCGATCGCCGCGCCCAGCACCGAGGTGCCGAAGAGTCCGAGACGGCGCCGCGGGGCACTGCGGCGCACGCGCCGCCCAGCAGTGGTCACAGTCATGTCAGTCCTCCGCCTTCAACAGCCGGAACTGCAACCCGACGATCAGCACGGTGACCAGCACGAGGATCACGACCTCCGCCTGCGCGGTGTTCAGATCTCCCAGCGTGTACGCGCGAGTGAAGATGTCGTACATCAGCAGATTGGTCGAGCCCTCCGGTCCACCCTTGGTGAGGATCTGCACCGGCGCGAACACGAGCAGGTTCGAGACGGTGTCCGCCACCAGCACGAATGCGAGCGGCCGGCGGACGAGCGGGAACGTGATGCTCCACAACTGCCGCCATGACGAGGCGCCGTCCAGCGACGCCGCCTCATAGTACGACCGCGGAACGTCGTTGATTCCCGCGATCAGGAACATCATCCAATAGCCGACACCGATCCACGAGAGCAGGACCATGATGGAGACGAGCGCCTGCTGCGGAGAGGTCAGGAACGGCTGCGGAGGGATGCCGAAGAGATCGAGGAACGCATTGGCCAGGCCATCCGGACGATATATCACGCTCCACATCACCGCGGAGACGGCCGGAGGCACGGCGATGGGCAGAATGACGAGCGAACGCCAGATCTTCGCACCGGCGAGCCGCTTCGTGTAGAGCACGGCGAGCAGGAATGACACGGCGACCTGGATCGGGTTGATCAGCACCGTGAACAGGAGCGTCACGCCCAGGGCACCCTGGAAGTCCGGGCTCGCGAACAGATCGACATAGTTGCCCAGGCCGACGAAGCGATCTCCGCTCAGCAACCCGCTCTGGAACAGGCTCTGCCACAGCGCCACAGCTGCTGGTGCGATGCGAAGGACCAGTAGTGTGATCAGCGCAGGAGCGAGAAAGGCGAGCGCGATCAGCGCCGGACGGCTCCGCCACCGTGGCCTGCGCGCCGCCGCGCCGGTATGGGCGACAGCGCCCATACCGGACGACAGACGCGTCGTCATTACAGTTTTGTCCAAGCGGTTTCGATCTGGCTCGCGGCCTGTTCCAGCCGTTCGGCGGCGTCTGCACCGTTACGGATGTCGGCGAAGGCCTTGTTCATCTCCGCCTCGAACTGCACGTACCCGACCGACGTCGGGCGCGAGACCGCGGTGTTCTCGACTTCGTAGGAGATGAGATCGGCGACGCCCGCCGCGTGCTCACCGCCGAGCTCTTCGAGACCGGGAAGATATTCGGCTTCCGCGTCAGTGTTGGCGGGGATGATCGTCGTCGCCTCCGCCGTCGACAGCGCACCGGCCGCATCGAACGCCGCGAACTCGATGAATTCACGAGCAGCGTCCTTGTTCTTCGACGCAGTGTTGATTCCCCATGACCAGGAGCCTGTCGGCGTCACCGCATCGCCGCCCTCGAAGTACGGCATCGGCGCGACACCCCAGTCGAAGTCGGCATCCGCAGCCATCCGGCCCACATCCCAGGGCCCTCCGACGAAGAAGGCGGCATCGCCGTCGCTGAAGATCGGTGCCGTCTGGAAGCCGCCGACACCGCGCGGGGCGAGTCCGCTGGCGAATGTCTCGCCGTACCAGTTCATCGCCTGCACCCACGCATCGTTCGCGATGTCGGCAGTCAGCATGTCGTCACCGACGATGCCAGAGCCCCCGCCGAGCGATTCCGCGAGAGGCTGCAGCTGGTAGTACGCCTCGATCTGCTCGAGGACCAGGCCGTACGGGGTACCGGCCGCCTGCGCGGCGCGACCTGCCTCTGCGACCTGCTCCCAGGTCCAACGAGCGTCGGGATCCGCGGTGGGTGCCTCGATACCGGCAGCGGTCAGTGCATCGCGGTTGTAGAACATCAGCTGGGTGGAATTCCACACCGACAGCGCCCACATCTTGCCGTCGTACCGGTTGATCTCGTACTGGCCTTCGCTGGTGGCGGCCTTCGCCTCGTCCTCGAGATCGCTGAGGTCTTCGAGGAAGCCCTGTGCCGCGAGCTGGGAGAGATTGGGCTGATCGACGCCGTAGACGTCGATGGTGTCGTCCCCTGCTCCCAGCCGTTGCTGCAGTGTGCTGGAGTACTGATCGAACGGCACCTGCGTGTACTCGACGGTGATGTCGGGGTGCGACGCTTCGAATGCCTCGATGACGGGGGCATAGGTCGCTGGATCATCGGTGCCGAGGAATTGCAACGTCCCGTCAGCGGAGCCGGAGTCGTCCGCGGCGGAACAGCCCGAGATGAACAGTGCACCGATCGCCAGTCCGGCAAGCAACGCAGCTCGTGAACGCTTCATGGGTTCACCTTCCTGATGTCTGTGGGGCGCACTTCTCGACGCCGGATTCTAACCGCATAGACGAAGCGGTTAGATTGAACTCTAAACGACATACCGAGCGCACCGCAAGATGCATCGATCCTGTTAGCATCCATGCAGGTCTAACCGCTTAGCGACCACAGAGGAGAATGATGTCCACCGGACGTGACGTCGCCGCGCTCGCCGGCACTTCCACTGCCGTCGTCAGCTATGTATTCAATAACGGGCCTCGCAATGTGTCTCCCGAGACGAAGGAACGCGTGCTCGCCGCCGCTGCGCAGCTGAACTACCGACCGAACGCGCTCGCTCGCGCCCTGAGCTTCGGCCGGACCGCCACGATCGGACTCATCGTCCCCGATATCGCCAACCCCTACTTCGGTGAGCTCGCCGGAGCACTGGAGGACGCAGCCATCGAACGCGGCGATCTGCTGCTCATCGGCGATTCCCGGCTCAATACGGCCCGCGAAGCCCGGCATATCGCAGCGTTCGTCGAACGGCGCGTGGACTCAGTGGTGATGGTGTCGCTGCTCGATGAGCCGGACTTCTCGGCATTCCAGCAGGCATCGATCCCCGTCGTCGCCCTGCATCCGCTCGCCTCGGACTCGCAGGTCTCCTCCGTGACCATCGACTACGAATCGGCCGCCGAGGCGGCGACCTCTCATCTGACTGAACACGGGTTCGAGAGCATCGGCCTACTCAACGGCCCTGCCCAGTCCGTGGGTGCCGATCAGCACCGTCGCGGCTTCCTCCGTGCCATCGCGGCGAGCGGCCGTGAAATCCGCCACGAGGAGCGCAACAGCGATTCTTCTCGCGCCGCTGCTTCGGCCGTCAGCATCCCTTGGCTGGAAAGCTCCGATCGCCCGCGCGCGATCACGTGCGCGACGGATGAACAGGCCAACGGGGTGCTCCACGCCGCCTATCTGCTGGGTCTCCGAGTTCCGCAAGACCTCGCCGTGATCGGATTCGACGGCACTGAGCACTCGGAGTTCACCGTCCCTCCACTCACAACTGTGCGCCAGCCGATACGCGCCATCGCCGCGCGCTCGATCGAGATCCTCACCGGCGACACTGCTGTCCCCGTGCATGAGTTCGCGGATCATGAACTCGTCGTCCGGGACTCCTGCGGCTGCACGACCCCGCTTTGAGCGACGGCCTGCCCGAGCTCAACTCGCGGCCAGGCGTTTCTTCTCCGCTTCGATGTCGTAATCGGCGGCCGGCCACTGCGGGTCGATGTCCTCCAGCGCTGCCAGCAGCAGTTCCTGCACGGCCAGCCGCGCGTACCACTTGCTGTCGGCGGGCACGACGTGCCAGGGGGCGACCTCGGTCGAAGTGCGGTCGAACACCGTCTGGTAGGCGTCCATGTACTTCGGCCACAGCATCCGCTCGTCGACGTCGCCGGGGTTGTACTTCCAGTGCTTGTCCGGGCGCTCGAGGCGCTCCATCAGGCGTTCCTTCTGCTCCTCCGGCGAGATGTGCAGCATCACCTTGACGATGCGGGTGCCGGATGCGGCCACCTGGGCCTCGAACGCATTGATCGCGTCGTATCGCCGCTCGATCTCGTCCGCGGAGGCGCGCTCGCGCACCTTCCCGATCAGCACGTCTTCGTAGTGAGATCGGTCGAAGACGCCGATGAATCCGGGCTGCGGAAGCCGCTGCTCGATGCGCCACAGGAAGTCGTGCGCCTGCTCCTCCTCGGTCGGCGCTTTGAATGCGGTGAGCGCGATCCCCTGGGGATCGACACCGCCGACGACGTGCCGGACGATGCCGCCCTTGCCCGCGGAGTCCATCGCCTGCAACACCAGCAGCACCGCATCCGTCGTGTCGCCCGTGCGACTCGCCGCATACAGGCGCTCCTGCAGTTCACCGAGCGACTCGGTTCCGGCCGCGAGGTCCTTCACTCCGCTCTTCTTGTCACCGCCGTAGCCGGGGTGGCTCCCTGGAGCGACGTTCGCCAGAAGGAACGCCTCGTCCACTTGCAGGATCTCGGATGCTTCGCCTGACCAGCCTCGTGTGCTCATGCGTACATCCTTCCGTGAACCTGCCGGATCTCGGCACTCCATGCGGTGAATCTGCTCGTCTCGACATCAGTCACGAGGAAGCGGCACCTCGATGAGCTGCCGGCCCCCGGCCGGCGTGGTGAGCGCCTGGTCGAGCGCAGCGCGCGTCGTGACCCGCTGATACGTCCAGCCGTACGCGAGCGCGAGCTGCTCGAGGCTGGTCGTGTGCGGAGTGTAGAAGGCGCGGTCGAGGTCTTCGCGCGGGGCGGACGACGCCACCTCCAGCGAATCGAAGATCGTGCCGCCGCCATCGTTGCCTACGATGACCTGGATGCGTGGCTCCTGCTCGTCCGGCGGCAGCAGCAGCGCACCGATGTCGTGCAGGAACGCGAGATCGCCCAACAGCACCCTGGTGACACCGGCTGCGCCCTCGGCCTGGCTGGCGAGTGCGATGCCCATGGCGGTGGAGATGGTGCCGTCGATGCCTGCCAAGCCTCGATTGGCATGCACCGGCACCTTCTTGCCGCCGAGCACGGCATCGGCGACCCGCACCAACCGCGACGACCCGAACATCAGACGGTCGTGCGGCCACGTCGCACGCCACACGGCATCGACGAGCAGTTCGCGATCGAGGGGACGCCGCACTGCCTCGAGTTCGGTGCGCACCGCGTCTCGGCGAGCGGCGAAGTCGGTCGATGCGAGCCCTTCCTGATCCGGTGCGTTCTCACTGAGGTCGACGACGGATGCCGCAGAGGCTTCCATCCACGCCCCCATCCAGGAGCGGTCGGCTTCGCCGGGGGCGACGGCGACGGATGCTGCGGCCACCGCACGTCCGTTGAGATTCAGTTCCTCACCGCCGGAGCGCACTGCGATCACCTGGACGTCGTCGCGGCGCAGGAGGGCGGTGACCTCGCGGCTGAGGGTGGGATGCCCGAACACCACGGCACGCTGGATCCGGCCACCGAGGATATCGTCGCGCAGCATCTCGCGGTAGCCGTGCACGATGTAGCGGCCGTAGCGTGCGCCGCTGACGATCTCGGCGATCAGCGGCCACGTGCCGGCATGGGCGATCTCCTCGGCCTCTGCTCCGGCATCCGCTCCAGCTATCACCACGGTGCGGAGGCCGCGTGTCAGAACGAACGGCTCCCCCTCCGTCGCTGTCGGCGCAGTCCCTGGAGCGACCTCGGCGCCCTCTGCCAGTACAGCGGAGAGCGGCTCGCGTGACGGAAGGTTCAGGTGCACTGGCCCGGCGACTCCCGAGAGGGCTGTGGGCGCGGCATCCGCCCCCATCGCCGCAGCGACAGCCTTCTCTGCGAGGCCGTCCCACGATCCGTCGCCGGGGACAGCGGCGTCGAGTGAGAGCCGCACGAATGGGTCGAACAGCCCCGGCTGGATCGTCGCCTGATTGGCTCCGACGCCGCGCAGTTCGGGCGGGCGGTCGGCCGTGAGCAGCAGCAGCGGCACACCGGAGTGGAACGCCTCCATCGCCGCGGGGAGCAGGTTCGCCGCCGCCGTACCGGATGTGCAGATGACGGCCGCGGGAACGCGCGTCTCGCGCGAAAGGCCCAGTGCCGTGAATCCGGCGACACGTTCATCGATCCGCACATGCACGCGCACATCGCCTTGCCTGGCGAAGCGGACGGCAGCGAGGGCGAGAGCCTGTGAGCGCGAGCCCGGCGCGATCACGATGTCGCGCACACCGTGCGCGATGACTTCAGCAAGAAGCGATGCCGCGGCATCCGATGCCGGCGACGCCGTCACGATCGCGGCTCAGCCGCCGGCGGGTCTGTCTCGTCGTCCAGGCGGGCGAGTTCCTCTTCGAGCCTACGGATCCGCTCGTCCTGTTCAGTCTTGCCGAGGCTGCGCAGGAACTCAGGGTCATCGTCGGGAGCGGCTCGACGAATGCTCTCCTGATCTCTCGGACGCCGGCGTCCGAGAGCGAACCAGAGGATGCCGCCGAGCACGGGGATGAGAACCACGATCGCGATCCAGGCGGCTTTCGACGCGCCACGGTGCCGCGTCGCCGGCTGCACTGCGCAGTCGACGATGCTGAACACCCAGAAGACGAGGGCCAGGAAGCCCCCGACGATCAATAGTCTCGCCACACCTCCATTCTAGGCGGGTTATCCGCGCCTGGACTCCCGACTCGGAGAGCTCGACTGGGCCTACGCTGAGGGGCGTGATGATCGACGAGACCATTCTGGGTCCGGTGCGGATCGCCTGGACCCGCGCAGTCGACGACGCCGACCTGCTCGATGCGGAGCGAATGCTGGGGCCGTCTCAGAGGATTCGTCACGACGGCATGGATGCCGCGCGGGCGCGCCGATTCGCCACCGGACGACGACTCCTGGAGGCGCTGGTTCCAGGGATCGTGTCGGGCGCCGTTCGCATCGAGAGCGTCTGCGAGCATTGCGGCGGTGATCACGGCCGGCCAGACGCCAAAGGTGCCCCGTTCGCCGTGAGCGTCAGCTACGCCGGAGACATGGTCGCAGCGGCCGCGGTCGCCCTGGAATCGGCATCCGCCGTGGGCATCGACATCGAGCATCGCACTTCGGATGTCGACGCCTCGATGAGCGAGCTGGCGCGCCTGTTCGCGCCCCGCACGCCACCAGGACTGCGCGAATGGACCGAAATCGAAGCCGCGGTCAAGGCCGACGGGCGGGGGCTGCGCGTCCCGCCCTCGGATGTTGCATTCGGCGAGCGCTCCGGAATGCTGCTGCCGGGCGGGCGGGTCGTCCGCGTTCCCGGCCGGGACGAGCGGATCGTGGTCGCTCCCGCTGCCGGCCCGCCGGGCCACATCGTCAGTGTGGCAGTCGTAGAGGCAGCGCCGGAAGCGGCGCCGCCTCCAGCCACGCATGGAACAGGTCGGCGAGCGATGACTCGGTAACCTCTTCGGCCAGATCGATGAAATCAGCCGTCGTCGCGGTGGCCCAGCGGAAGCGCTCGGCCCACGCGCGCAGCAGCCGGAAGAACGACTCGTCACCGACCGTCAGTCGCACGGCGTGGAGGGTGAGCGCACCGCGCTTGTAGATCCGATCGTCGAACATCAAGTCAGGACCGGGTTCGCCGAGGATGACGTCCTGGGGCAGGGCCTCGAGCCGACGGTGATGATCCACGGCCTCAGCGTGCGTGGCACGGCCGCCTGAACGCTCGGACCAGATCCATTCCGCGTAGCAGGCGAAGCCCTCGTTCAACCAGATGTCGCGCCATTGCGACAGGCCGACGCTGTTGCCGAACCACTGGTGCGCGAGTTCGTGGGCGACGAGACGCTCCGATCCACCTTCGCCGTCGACATGATTCGCTCCGAAGATGCCGACGCCCTGCGCCTCGAGGGGAATCTCGAGCTCGTCCTCCGTGACGACGATCCGGTAGTCCGGCAGCGGATAGGCGCCGAACGTCTCCTCGAACACCCGCATCATCTCGGGGAGGTCTGCGAAGTCCGCGAGCACGCGGGCCTCGAGTGCGCGCGGGTAGTGGATCTCGCCCAGCACGCCCTTGAAGTCGATCGGCCTCGCAACGTACCGACCGATCTGCACGGTCGCGAGATATGTGGCCGTCGGGATGTCACGGCCGAAGATCCAGGTCGTCTTCCCGCCGCGGATCGACCGTGACGTGGTGCCGCCTGCAACGACGGTGTAGGCGGAATCAGTGGTGAACGTCAGCTGATAGGTCGCCTTGTCGGAGGGGAGATCGTTGCACGGGAACCATGTCGGCGCCCCCGTCGGCTGCGAGGCGGTGATCACACCGTCCTCGAGCTCCTCCCAGCCGATCGTGCCCCATCGCGATCGGCGCGGCCTCGGAGCGCCGGCGTAGGCGATGGAGACCGCGAACGGGTCACCGGCGGCGAGCGGCGCGGCGAGGGTGATCCGCAGCTTGCGGTCGCTCTGGCGGAACGGCACCGACTTGCCGGAGTCGAGGCGCACCCGTGAGGCGCGCAGCCCCACGAGATCGAACGACAGCGCGCTGGTCGCCGCGTGGACGTATCCGCGCAGCACCGCGGTGCCGCTGAGACGATTCGTCGTCACCTTGTAGTCGAGTTCGAGCTCGTAGTGGTCGACGCTCAGGTTCGCGTCGCCGCTCTGCGCGACGTACGGATCGCCGCTCACAGGTCGGCAGACTGGTACGCGCGGACCTTGACTGCTCGCCACGGTCCGATCGGGTTGCCGCTCCAGCGGCTGCCGACCGGAACGGTCTCGCCGCGCATGACGAGTGACGCGGGGCCGACCGTGGCATCCGCGCCGATCGATGCGGCGGGGAGGATGACGCTGTGCGGGCCCAGCGTCGCCCCGGCTTCGAGGGTCACCGTGTCAGTGCTCATCACCCGATCATGGAACAGATGCGTCTGAACCACACAACCGCGGTTCACGGTCGCTCCGTCTCCGAGCGTCACGAGGTCGGGTTCCGGAAGCCAGTAACTGTCGGTCCAGACGCCGCGACCGACCTCGGCGCCGAGTGAGCGCAGCCACATCGCGAGGATCGGCGTGCCGGCGGCCGCGTTCGCGAACCACGGTGCGGCCACCATCTCCGTGAACGTGTCGGAGACCTCGGTGCGCCAGACGAAACTCGACCACAGCGGATGCTCGCCAGGGCGGATGCGCCCGACGATGACCCACTTCGCAATCGTGCTGATGGCGGCCGCGAACAGACCGGCGAGCATGACGATGACACCGGAGAGCACGGCGGTCATGGCCATGCCCCAGGCATCGATCATCGCAGCGAGCGCGAACAGGACAGCCATTCCCAGCGCACAGCTGACGATCACCGGAATGAAGCGGCACAGCTCCCACAGTGCGCGGGCGACACGCAGCCCGCCGCGCGGACGGTAAGTGCGCTCGAGGTCGGCATCGTTGACCACGCGGCGGAGCCGCATGGCGGGCGAACCGAGCCAGGACGAGCCCGGCTTGGATTTCTCCGGCGCGACCGAGAGCACGGCGACGAGACCGTCGCGTGGCACCCGGTGACCGGGACCGGCCATGCCCGAGTTACCCAGGAACGCGCGCTTGCCGATGCGCGCGCGGTCCAGGCGCATCCATCCGCCCTTGAGCTCATATGCCGCGACCATCGTGTCGTCGGCAAGGAACGCGCCGTCGTCGATCGTCGTCATGGACGGGATCAGCAGCACAGTGGATGCCTCGACCTCGCGACCGACCTTGGCACCCAGCATCCTCAGCCAGATCGGCGTGAACAAACTCGAGTAGATCGGGAACAGGATGGTGCGGGCAGAGTCCAGCAACCTCTCGGTCGACCAGGCCTGCCAGGCGACGCGGCTGCGAACGGCATGGATGCCTTCATCCAGGCCGATCGACAGCAGTCGAGTGAGCACCACGACCAGCACCGCGAGCGTGACTCCGGCAGCGAGCGTCGCCGGTATCAGCCACGCGGCGACAGCCGGCAGAGCCTCGGGGAGCGAAGCGGACCCGCGGATCGCCTGCGCGATCACGAGCAGGCCGACGGCGTACGCGACGAAGGGCAGCAGCGCGAGACCGGCCGACGACAGGCCGTAGGCCCAGAGCCATCTTCGCGGAGCGGCAGGACGCTCCGGCGCGAGCGGGCTGGATGTTCCGCCCACGCGCACCGCAGGAGAGCCCGCCCATCGCTGACCGGCGCGGACTCTGCCGAACACCGCTGACCCCGGTGCGATCTCAGCATCACGACCGATCTTCGTCCCGGGCGCGAGGGTGCTGCGCGCGCCGATCGTGGCGCCCCTGCCGATGCGGATGCCGCCGATGCGCACGGTGTCGCCGTCGATCCAGTACCCCGAAAGGTCGACTTCGGGCTCGATCGCCGCACCTTCCGCGACGTCGAGCATGCCCGTGACCGGCGGCAACGCATGCAGGTCGACGTTCGGGCCGATCTTCGCGCCGAGAGCGCGCGCGTAATACGTCACCCATGGCGCACCGGCCAGGCCGACCGGATCGATCTGGTGGGCGATCTGCTCGGCGAGCCAGAGGCGCAGATGCACTCCTCCCCCGCGGGCATAGTCACCGGGTCGCACTCCTGCGAGCAACAGCCGCGAAAGACCGGCCGAGACGGCCATCCGACCGAACGGGATCACGAAGATCAGCAGACCGATGACGATGACCCACCAGGGCGCGTCCGGCAGGAACTCGAATCCCGGTACGAGCTGCATCAGCCAGCTGCCGGTGAGCAGCCACAGCGTCCAGCGGATGCCGGTGAGGATGAACAACGGCACACCGGCGATGCTCTGCACCCACTGCATGATCCTCGGCGTGGGGTGCGCGGTGCTGAAGGTCGCTTCGACCTCGTCGTCGGAGGCTTCTTCTTCGACGGCATCCGCCATCTGCCGGAGCTTCGGCAGATCGTAGACGTCGGCCATCGTGAATTCGGGCGCGCGGACGCGGATGCGGGAGACGAGCTGAGCGGCGGCGAGGGAGCCGCCGCCGAGCTGGAAGAAGTCGGCCTTCTCATCGGCGGGACGGATGCCGAGCACCGCCAGCCATTGCTCGGAGAGCCACGCCGCGGTGCCCGACAGCGACGAGTCCGAGCCGTCGGTGTCTTCGAGCGGCCAGGGCAGGGCGGCCTTGTCGACCTTGCCGGAGGTGCGCACCGGAAGGTCGTCCATCACGGCGAGGAGCGGGATCAGCGGCGCGGGGAGCGTCTCGGCGAGCTCAGCGCGGGCGGTCTGGCGGTCGAAGCCCTCGGCAGGGACGACGTAGCCGACGAGCAGCGGCACGCCGCCATCGGAACGCTGCACGACCACGGCGGCGGCGGAGACCGCGGACAGCGCCTGCAGCGCGGATTCAACCTCGCCGAGTTCGATGCGGCGACCGCCCACCTTCACCTGGTCATCGGCACGACCCTGGAAGAGGAGACCTGCAGGATCGGCGCGTACGAGATCGCCCGATCGGTAGGCGCGCTCCCAGCCGAGAGACGGCATCGGCGCGTACTTCTCGGCATCCTTCGCAGGATCCAGGTATCGGGCGAGGCCGACGCCTCCGATGATCAGCTCGCCCACCTCACCGTCTGCGACCTGGTTGCCGGCCGAGTCCACGACGGCCAGGTTCCAGCCGTCCAGCGGCAGCCCGATGCGCACAGCGCCTTCGCCGTCGAGCAGCGCCGCGCACGCGACCACCGTCGCCTCGGTCGGCCCGTAGGTGTTCCACACCTCACGTCCGTCCGAGACGAGTCGTGCGACGAGTTCCGGCGGGCAGGCCTCTCCCCCGAAGATCAGGAGGCGGACGTTCTCGATGGCATCCTGCGGCCACAGCGCGGCCAGCGTCGGCACGGTGGAGACGACGGTGATCCCGTGGCCGAGAAGCCAGGGTCCGAGGTCTTCTCCGGAGCGCACCAGCGCTCGCGGTGCAGGAACCAGGCATGCGCCGTAGCGCCAGGCGAGCCACATCTCCTCGCACGACGCGTCGAATGCGACGGAGAGGCCCGCGAGCACTCGGTCGCCAGAACCGAGTGGTGCGTCCTGCAGGAAGAGTCGAGCTTCTGCGTCGACGAAGGCCGCGGCCGAGCGATGTGTGACGGCGACGCCCTTCGGCACACCGGTCGAGCCGGAGGTGAAGATGATCCACGCGTCGTCATCGATGGTGGGTATCTCGACTGTGACGATCGCGCTCGAACTCGGGTGCGGTGATTCTCCGTCGAACAGTGCCCTCGTCGGCGCGTGCGATTCGGCCGCACGCGGCTCGTAGGCGCCCGCTCCGGTGATCACACCGGCGACCCCGGCCTCTCCGAAGACGAGATCCGCCCGCTCCTCGGGGTCATCCGCATCGACCGGCACATAGGCTGCACCTGCGGCCATGATCCCGAGGATCGCGATGTAGAGCTCACGGTCGCCTGACGGCATCCGCACTCCTACGCGGTCGCCCTTCTCCACGCCATTCTCTCGAAGCCGGGCGGCGGTCTGCCAGACGAGCGCCAGCAGCTCGGCATAGCTCAGCGCGCCGTCGGCGTCTTCGAGGGCCGATGCCTGCGGATGCTGCGTGGCCGATGCCCGGAGGATGTCGATCAGCGTGCGCGGAGCGGTCGCAGCGCCGGAGTGGTCGAGATACTCCTGCATCGACGGGTTCAAGCCGACAGAAGAGTGATCAGCTGCGCCTTGTTGAGCCGCGAGAATCCGGTGCGGCTCTCGGCAGCTGCGCGTGCGCGCAGCTGTACGACGGTGAGCGTCGACAGGTCGGATCCCGCGGCCTTCGGAGCCGCAGTGCCCGTGGCTGCGGGCTTGGTCGCGGCAGGCTTCGTCTCCGCAGGCTTCGTCACCGCAAGCTTGGTTGCTGCAGGCTTCGCAACCGCCTCATCAACCGGCTTCACAGCATCCTGCACCGATACGTTGTCGGCCTTGGCAGACTTCTCGGCCTTGGCAGCCTTCTCGGCCTTCTTGACCTTCTTCGCGGCCTCTGCCTGCACCTTCTTCGCGGCCTCTGCCTTCGCCGCGAGCTTGCTCTCGATCTTGTCTGCAGTCTTCTCGATGCGCTCGATCGCGGCGACGGCCTTCTTCTCCACCTTGCGTGGACTGCGCTCGACCTTCTTCTTCGCCTTCGACACGTCCTTGGCGTCGTCGGCGAGTGCGCGCAGCTTCTTCGCGGCCTTCTTCGGGAGCGTCCTACTCAGACGCTTCGCATCCTTCGCGGCCTCGGCCGCGGCATCCAGCGCAGCATTCGCCGACTTCACGGCCTTCGTTGTCTTCGCCATCTTGACTCCCTCAATCCGCATGTCCGCCGCGGATTGTCGGCGTACTGCATGCGGCGCACATCGTACAGGGGCAAGGAAAACAGCTCGGAAACTGCGCGTCAGACCAGCTCGCCGACGAGCGTCTCGATGCGTGCCCGGATGTCGTCGCGGATCGGGCGCACCGACTCGATGCCCTGACCCGCCGGGTCGTCGAGCTTCCAGTCCTCGTACCGCTTCCCGGGGAAGAACGGGCAGGCGTCACCGCAGCCCATCGTGATGACGACGTCAGAGGCCTGCACCGCTTCAGTGGTGAGCACCTTCGGCTGCTCTGCCGTGATGTCGATGTCGAGCTCTGCCATGGCGTCGACCGCGATCGGATTGATCTGATCGGCCGGCATGGATCCGGCGGAACGGACCTCGATGCGGTCGCCGGCGATGTCGCGGAGGAATCCGGCTGCCATCTGCGAGCGGCCGGCGTTGTGGACGCAGACGAACAGGACGGAGGGCTTGGTGGTGTCGGTCATGCTGTCTCCAGGTGTTGAGAAGTGGTCAGTGGACAAGGTCGTCTACGAGGGTGCGGACTCGGGCGGCGATATCGTCTCGGATGGCTTCGACGCCCTCGCGTGATGCGAGCGCCGGATCGCCCACAGCCCAGTCGTCGTAGCGGACTCCCGGAATGATCGGGCAGACATCGCCACAGCCCATCGTGATGACGACATCCGCCGCTCTGACGGCATCGTCCGTCAGCGGTTTCGGGAACCGCTCTGCGGCCCCGTCTCCTTCGATCTCGGCGAGCAGTGATCGCACGTGCGGGTGGATCACATCCGCGGGGCTGGAGCCGGCAGAGCGGGCGACGACTTTGCCGCCTGCGAGCTGATTGACAAGAGCTGCGGCGAGCTGCGAGCGACCGGCGTTGGCCACACAGACGAACAGCACCTGGGGCACGGCCGTATCGCGGTCGCGGGTGAGGTCGCTGAGCCTCTGACGCGCGAACCGCTCTGTGAGCGGGATCAGGGCCGAGGTCACCCGGGCGGTGCGGGCGAGAGCCGTGTACGACTCCCGGACGACGGTGAGGACGGCGGCAGCGTCGACGTCAGGAACCTCTGCAGCCAGTTCATCGGCGAGGCGCGTGACGCGCGCATCGAAATCCGGTCGGAGGATGTCTTCGGACGCACCATCCGCCGCTGGCGCTGCAACCGTGGCCGGCGCGAACGAATCCAGCAGCGTCGTGACGGCGCGGCGACGCTGGGGGTTGATCTTGTACCAGACCCATGTGCCGCGGCGCTCTGACGTCAGCACGTCGACGTCCTTGAGGACCTTGAGGTGGTGCGACACGGTCGGCTGCGACACCTCGGCGAGTTCGGCGAGGTCGCACACGCAGGACTCCCCTCGCGGGTCGGAGGCGATGGCGGAGAGCATCCGCAGTCGCAACGGGTCCGACAGCGCCTTCAGCGTGGATGCCACCGAGGATGCGGCATCCTGCCCGATCGCATGCGTGCTGACGGGACTGCACGTCTCGTCAGCGGTCAATGTGACATTCATGATGGCACCCTCTCGACGGCGGATGGAGCGGCGGTGTACGGATCGGTGTGGAACCACTTACGGGCCGCCCAGAGCGAGACATAGACGAGCCCGACGAGAACCGGCACCTCGATCAGCGGGCCGACAACGCCTGCGAGCGCCTGCCCCGACGCTGCACCGAACGTGCCGATGGCCACAGCGATCGCGAGTTCGAAGTTGTTGCCGGCAGCGGTGAACGCCAACGTCGAAGATCGTGCGTAGCCGAGACCGAGCGCTTTGCCGGTGAAGAGTCCGATGAACCACATCACCGCGAAGTACACCAGCAGCGGCAACGCGATCCTGGCCACGTCGAGCGGGCGGGACGTGACCTGCTCCCCTTGCAGAGCGAACAGCAGCACGATCGTGAACAGCAGCCCGTACAGTGCCCATGGGCCGATCTTCGGCAGGAACTTCTCCTCGTACCACTCACGCCCCTTGCGACGCTCCCCGACGAACCGTGATGCGAATCCAGCGAGCAACGGGACACCCAGGAAGATGAGGACGTTGAGCGCGATCGAGCCGACCGAGAAGTCCAGCCCCTGAGTGTCGAGCCCGAGCCGGCCGGGCAGGACGGTGAGGTAGAACCACCCGAGCAGTGAGAACGCCACGACCTGGAAGACCGAGTTGATCGCGACGAGCACGGCGGCGGCTTCTCTGTCGCCGCAGGCAAGGTCGTTCCAGATGACGACCATCGCGATGCATCGGGCGAGCCCGACGATGATGAGACCCGTCCGGTACTCGGGCAGGTCGGGCAGGAACATCCAGGCGAGCGCGAACATGAGCGCGGGGCCGATCAACCAGTTCAGCACGAGCGAGGAGATGAGCAGCTTCTTGTCGCCCGTGACGGCCGCGACCTTGTCGTAGCGGACCTTCGCAAGGACGGGATACATCATCACCAGCAGGCCCAGGGCGATGGGAACGGAGATGCCGCCGACCTCGAGGCTCGCGAGCAACGGGGACACGCCGGGGACGAATCGACCGAGGAGGATGCCGCCGACCATGGCGAGCCCGATCCACAGCGGCAGCCACCGGTCAAGCGTCGACAGGCGACGCGTCGCAGGTAGTGCAGGAACGGTTGCGGTGCTCATGCGAAGACCTCTTCCGCTGCGGACACGTGCACCGGAGCGTCTGCGAGATCGGAGAGGAACTGCTGGGCGTCCTGCGCTGCGGCGCATCCGGTGCCTGCGGCGGTGATCGCCTGACGGTAGGTGTGATCGACGAGGTCGCCGGCCGCGAACACTCCGGGCAGGTTGGTGCGGGTCGAGGGATGGTCCACGAGCACATATCCTTCGGCGTCCGTGTCGATGACTCCGGTCACGAGTTCGGAGCGGGGGTCGTGACCGATGGCCACGAAGACCCCGGTGGCAGGCAGTTCGCGTTCGGTACCGGTGATTGTGTCGCGGAGCGTGACCGCACGCACCTTCTCGGCTCCGATGATGCCTGCGACTTCACTGTTCCAGGCGACGTCGATCTTCGGGTGATCCAGCACCCGCTGCGCCATGATCGTCGACGCACGGAACTCGTCGCGGCGGTGCACGACTGTGACCTTCGACGCGAAGCGGGTGAGGAAAAGTGCTTCCTCCATCGCGGAGTCGCCGCCGCCGACGACGACGATGTCCTGATCGCGGAAGAAGAACCCGTCGCAGGTCGCGCACCATGAGAGCCCGTGGCCGGTCAGTCGCTCTTCTTCGGGCAGTCCGAGCTTGCGATAGGCGGATCCCATGGTGAGGATGACGGCGCGAGCGCGGAAGGTCTCACCGGCGCCGGTCTCGATGATCTTGACCGGACCGTCGAGGTCGACGCTGGTGGCGTCATCGAGCAGGATGCGGGCGCCGAACCGCTCGGCCTGGGCGCGCATCGACTCCATCAGCTCAGGCCCCTGCACGCCGTCGACGAATCCGGGGAAGTTCTCCACCTCGGTCGTCGTCATCAGCGCACCGCCCGCGGTGACGGAACCGGCGAGCACCACCGGCTCGAGCCCTGCGCGAGCGGCGTAGACCGCAGCGGTATATCCGGCGGGTCCGGAACCGACGATGACCAGCTCAACCTCTTGATTCGACATGCGTCTATATTGACATCCATCGATATCGAATGCAACCATGCTGCGGAGCGTTCACCTGCTCGCCATCCGGTGAGTAGATCATGCAAGCGCAACGACCATGCTGCAACTTAGAAAGCGGAGAAACGATGACCCAGTCGAAGACCGTCGTGTTCATCTGCAATCACAACGCGGGGCGTTCGCAGCTGGGCGCCCACCTGCTCACCAATGTTGACACCGAGGAGCTGGTAGCGACGAGCGCGGGCATCAGCCCGGCCGAAACGATCAACCCGGCGATCGCCGAGTCACTGCATGAACTCGGGATCGACACGAGCGAAGCACGTCCGCGTGCGGTGACGATCGAAGATCTCGAATCCGCCGATGTGGTCGTGCTGATGAAGCCGGGCCTCCCCCTCCCCGGCCCTGTCGGTGGAGAGTTGGTCGAATGGTCCTTCCCTGACCCGTCGAACTGGGAAGCCGAGGGCGTGCGTGAGCTCCGTGACGCCGTCGACGAGAAGGTCCGCGGACTCGCTGCCCGCCTCATCGACTGACACGCGAAAGGGTGGGACCTCGACCTGAGGTCCCACCCTTTCGCGTGCGCGGTCAGCCGACGGGGACGGGACGCGCGCCGATCTGAAGAACGGCGGGGGCAGCACAGCAGGTCCCCACGTTGTTGTCGAAGTCGCCCGAACCACCACATACACCGGTATCCGGCAGCACGAGTTCGTTGCGCGCTGCAGCCTCGTGATCTCCCGCGAGGTGCGCGACGATGCTGCGCACCTGCTCGTAGCCGGTCAGAGCGAGGAACGTCGGCGCACGACCATAGGACTTCACCCCGGCGATGAAGAAGCCCTGCTCGGGTTGCGCGAGCTCTCTGGCCCCGGTGGCGGACACCGACCCGCAGGAGTGGATGTTCGGGTCGATCTCGGAGGCGATGCCTGCGACGGCATCTAGAGTGGAATCCAGGTCGATCCGCAGTTCTCGCAGCATCTCCGTGTCGGGCCGGAACCCGGTCAGAGCGAAGACGTGCGCGACATCAGTGACCACGGCACCGTCCTCGGCGACGATCGTCAGTGACTCGCCATCCTGGCGGAACTCCGCGACGCGGAATCCGGTCACGACATTCACCAGGCCTTCGTCGATCATCTTGCGGGCGCGAGAGCCGAGCGCGGCCCGCTCCGGAAGCCCGTCTCCTGCGCCTCCGCCGAAGATGTTCGCGGCGCTCCCCCGGCGCAGCATCCAGGTCACCCGCGTTCCGGGCGAGCGCCGCGCCAGCTCGCTCAGCCGCAGGACCGCGTGGGTTGCGGAATGCCCCGCCCCAACGACGACGACATGCGATCCAGCGAACGCGGACACATCGTCCGGAATGCGGTAGGAGATCGAGCTCGACGCCTGGGTCTCGCGGAGCGCCGGGCACCCATCGGCGCCTGCCGGGTTCGGCGATCCCCATGTGCCGCTTGCATCGATGACGGCTCGGGCGATCAGTCGGGACTCGTTGCCGTCCCGATCGATCGCGTGCACCACGAACGGCTGGCTCTTGCGGCCACCGTCGACGACCTTGTCGCGACCTTGGCGGGAGACGCCGGTCACGGTCGTGGCGTACCTGATCCGCTCCCCCAGAACATCAGCGAGGGGCGCGAGGTAGTCGCTGACCCATTCAGCTCCGGTCGGGTAGCCCGAGATCGGCGCGCTCCATCCTGTCGGCTCGAGAAGACGGCGAGCGGCCGCATCCGTCAACTCCGGCCACGCCGAGAAGAGGCGCACATGGCCCCACTCGGATATCGCGGCCGCCGGCCCGGCGCCGCGTTCCATCACGATCACGTCGACGCCTCGTTCGACAAGATGAGCCGCTGCGGCGAGACCCTGGGGACCTGCTCCGATGACGACGACGGGAAGC
The DNA here is from genome assembly GCF_024807145.1 of Microbacterium sp. AK031. GTDB lineage: Bacteria > Actinomycetota > Actinomycetes > Actinomycetales > Microbacteriaceae > Microbacterium. The sequence goes on from NZ_JANUCA010000002.1 coordinate 116,682, forward strand.
TCAGACATCACATCTCCTCAAATCGAAAATCTTCAATATGCAGACTGTCACGCATCTATCGAAGAATGTCAATACGTGTCAGACTAGAACCGTGAGCCTGCCAACCACCAGCGAAACGAGCAGTTGCTGCGTGCCGCGCGTCACATCCTCTCTCACCGTTGAGGATGCGGAGCGCGTGTCGCGCGTGTTCAAGGCTCTCGGCGATCCCACTCGCGTCAGGCTGCTCTCGCTCATCGCCGCAGGCGACGGCGGAGAGGCCTGCATCTGCGACCTGACGGATCCGGTCGGACTCTCGCAGGGCACCGTTTCTCATCACATGAAGCTCCTCGCCGACGCCGGGCTGGTCACGCGTGAGCAACGCGGCAAATGGGCGTACTTCGCTCTCAACGACGGCGCGCTGGATGCGGCCGCCGACGCACTCCGCTCGGTATGACCGCCGTGCAGGCCCCACCCCGCCTGGGTGGCCGGCTGGCCGCGCTCTCGGTGGGGCAGGTGGTCAGCTGGGGCATCCTGTTCTACGCCCTCATCGTCGCATCGCCTGCGATTGCGGACGACACTGGCTGGTCGGTCGCCTTCGTCACACTCTCGTTCTCGTCCGGTCTCGTCGTCTCAGCCCTGGCCGGGGTGTTCGTCGGGCGGTGGCTAGATGCCCGCGGCCCGCACCTCATCATGACTCTCGGCAGCATCCTCGGACCGATCGGGATCGTCGCCGTCGCGCTCGCACCGAGTCCGATGGTGTTCACCGCCGGATGGGTGATCGCGGGCATCGCCCAATCTGCCGTGCTGTATCAGGCGGCATTCACCGTCATCGCCCGAAGGTATGGCGCGCGCCGCCGCGGCGCGATGACGATCCTCACTCTGGCCGGGGGTCTCGCCTCCACCGTCTTCGCGCCCATCGTCGCCGGGCTTCTCACGATCACCGATTGGCGCACGACCTTCCTTCTTCTCGCCGGAGTCCTGCTGATCACCACCGTGCCCCTGCACTGGTTCAGCCTCGAACGCACCTGGACGCCGATCCCCCACGACGACAGCGTCGAGGTGCACAGCGTGAGCGCTGTCGTCCGCACCAGACGCTTCTGGATGCTGGAGCTGTCCATGCTCACCCTGGCGGCAGCTCTCTTCAGCGTCACCCTGGCACTCATCCCACTGTTCGCCGAGAAGGGCATGAGCTACGAGCTCGCCGCCTGGGCGCTCGGCCTCCTCGGCGCGGGGCAGGTGATCGGGCGGCTGCTGTACGTCGCGATCCCGCACACCGCCGCTCCCTGGATCCCCCTCGCCGCGACGGCTGCACTCAGCACCGTATTCCTCGCTCTCCTCGCGCTCGTCCCCGGACCGCCGTGGCTGCTCATCTCCATCGGCATCGCCACCGGAGCTGTCCGCGGCGCGCAGACGCTCGTGCAGGGGTCGGCCGTCGCCGACCGATGGGGTGCACGCAATTACGGAGCCATCAACGGCGTCTTCGCCGCGCCGATCACGCTCGTCGGCGCGTTCGGACCCGCCATCGGACCGCTGCTCGCCGTCGCAACCGGCTCCTACTCAGCCATGGCGCTCATCGCCGTCGCATTGGCCGCGCTGTCGCTCGCCTTCGCTCGATTCTCCTGACCGTTCAGGACGGTCTCAGACGCGGCTGAAGCGCATCGTGACGATCTGGAACGGGCGCAGTTCGAGCCGCACGCCGTCGCCGTCGACATCAATGCCATCGAGGGCCACCTCGCGTTCGAGCAGGTCGGTCTGGCGCGCGTCCGCGAACGCGAACCCGGTCGTGAGCGTCGCGTGCACCCGAGTCCCCAGGGACTCATAGAGGCGCACGACGACGTCGCCGCTGCCATCCTCGGCGAGCTTGACCGCTTCCACGACCACACCGGGGTGGTCGATGGTCACGAGGGGTTCAATCGCATCGAAGGCGGTGTCCGCGAGACGACGAGGGGGGAGATTGATGTGATATCCCTCGGCGACAGTTTCGGCGACATCCGCGCCGATCACGAGGCCGACTCGCAGCTCGTGGAGGCCCTGGTCCTGCTCAGGGTCGGGGAAAAGTGCCGAGCGGATGAGCGACAGTCGCGCGATCGTGATGGTGCCGCCGCGTTCATCGCGCTGTTCACGCGTGATGTCGTGACCGTACGTCGAGTCGTTGACGATCGAGGCGCCGAAGTCGGGCTCTGAGACCCGGATCCACCGGTGGGCGACGGTCTCGAACCGCGCGGCATCCCACGACGTGTTCGTGTGCGTCGCGCGTTCGATGTGTCCGAACTGGATCTCCGACGCGGCGCGATCGGTATGCAGGTCGAGAGGAAAGGCGAATTTCAGCATCTTCTGCTTCTCGTGCCAGTCCAGTTCAAGGGCGAACGACAGCACGCGCGAGTTCTCGCGCAGGCTGATCCGCTCGGTCACTGCGGACGCTCCGAACCGGCGCTCGACCACGAGGGACGCCCCGTCGACCCCGACCGAGACTGCTTCGGTCAGATCGGTGACGGTGTTGCGGTAGTGCACGTCCACATCCCAGGCATCCCACTGCGTCGGGGTGTCCCGGTGCAGCTGCAGCAGGCCGGCCGGACGGCCGGGCATCACGATGTCTCGCCCCGTCTCGATGTCGACAGCCGAGACGACCAGGCCGCGATCGTCCACCGTCGCACGGACGATGCCGTTGTCGAGCACCCATCCAGCGGTTCCATCGCGACGAGGTTCAACGTCTTTCGCGCCGTCGCTCGCACCGGCGCCGAGCGCTGCGATGCCCTCTCTGGAATGCGGAGATGCGTTCGCCTCGAGTGTCAGTGCACCCTCCCCGGCGAGCGCCCGCAGGCTGTCGCCGATGATCTCCTCGAGCTCGCGCGCGACGAAGGCGTAGTTGCGCTCGGCGTCCTGAAAGACCCATGCGATTGAGGACCCCGGCAGGATGTCGTGGAACTGCTGCAGCAGGACGGTCTCCCAGACCCGCTGCAGCCGCTCTGCGGGATAGGGGATGCCGAGGCGCACGCTCGCGGTGGTGGCCCAGAGCTCCGCCTCCCGCAGCAGGTGCTCGCTGCGCCGGTTGCCCTGCTTGGTGGCCAGTTGGCTCGTATACGTACCACGGTGGAACTCGAGGTACAGCTCACCCGACCAGACCTCGGGCCGGGGGTACTCGGCCTCAGCGGTCTCGAAGAACTTCCGCGGGGAGCTGTGCACGACGCGCGGTGATCCTTCGAGTGATTCAGTACGGGCCACCGCTGCCGTCATCTCGCGCGTCGGCCCGCCGCCGCCGTCGCCGTAGCCGTACGGGAGGAGCGAGACCGTGGCACGGCCCTTGTCGGCGAAGTTGCGCTCGGCGTGGGCGAGCTCATCCGCGGTCACTCGTGAGTTGTACGTATCGACGGGCGGGAAGTGCGTGAACAGGCGCGTGCCGTCGATGCCCTCCCATTGGAACGTGTGGTGGGGGAATCTGTTGGTCTCGTTCCACGAGATCTTCTGCGTCAGGAACCAGCGGATGCCGGCAGCCTTGGCGATCTGCGGGAGCGCCCCCGAGTACCCGAAAGAGTCAGGGAGCCATGCCTCTGGCGTATCGATCCCGAATTCACGCAGGAAGAACGACTTGCCCGCGATGAACTGTCGTGCCATCGCCTCCGATCCCGGCATGTTGGTGTCGGATTCGACCCACATGCTCCCCACCGGGATGAATCGCCCCTCGGCCACACGGGCACGGATCCGCTCGAACAGGTCTGGGTAGTACTCCTTCATCCACGCGTACTGCTGGGCGCTGGACGCGGCGAAGACGAAGTCGGGATCCTCGTCCATGAGGGACAGGACGTTCGAGAAGGTGCGCGACACCTTGCGGACCGTTTCGCGCACCGGCCACAGCCACGCGGAGTCGATGTGCGCGTGGCCGACGGCGTGCAGCGTGTGGGCGGAAGCGGATGCCGGCTTCGCGAGGACGGGGGCGAGGACCTCACGCCCGGCGGTCGCGGTCCCGGCGACGTCATCAGGGTCGACGACGTCGATCATCCGCTCCAGGGCGACGAGGATGTCGGCGCGCCGCGGGGATCCGTCGTCCAGTTCCTCGGCGAGGCCGCGCAGCGCGAGCGTGTCGGCGAGCAGATCCGCGACTTCAAGGTCGCGGAGGCGCACGTCGATGTGGCGCAGCGTGTAGATGGGGTCACTGCCCGCGGTCGCGAGGTCGCCGACGTGGGTCGGGTCGAACGTGAAGAGGCTTCCGACGTCCGGGTTGGAGGCCGCCTCGATGTAGACGTCGATGACGCCCGCCTCGTCCACCGCTTCGGCGACGGCGTTGTTGAGCGGGGCGATCCCGCGGATGGGCCTGCCTGCCACATCCCACACCATCGCCTCGCACTGGAAGCCGGGCTGCCCCTGCGTGAAGCCGAGGTCGACGACGATCTCGGCCCGCGTACGCGCGGGCAGTGCGCCGTCAGCATCCCGCCACGACGCGGGCATGCCGCCTTGCAGGCGGAACCAGGTCGTCCCCCACGGGCGCCCCCACAGCTCGCCGGGAGCGATCGGCGAGTATTCGCCCGCCGCGGCCTCCGCGAACGGAACGGGCTCGCCGGCCGCGTCCCAGCGGGTGGCTGCGATCGGTGCGGATGCGCGGTGGATGCGGGTGCGCAGTCGCTCGCGAACGAAACGGTCGACGCGGAGGAGGGCGAGTCGGGAACGGTCGTGCATGAAAGGCTCCTTCAGGAGATGAGGGGGTTCGGATCAGCCTTTGACGGAACCGGCGAGTGCGAAGGACGAGCCGGAGAGTTTCTGGACGATGACGTACAGGACGACCATCGGTGCTGCGTAGAGCACCGAGTACGCCGCGAGCTGGCCGTAGGCGATCGTGCCGTACTGCCCGAAGAAGTTGAAGATCGATACGGCGGCAGGAAAACGATCTGAGGTGAACAGGAGTACGAACGGGACGAAGAAGTTCCCCCACGCACCAGTGAAGACGAAGATGAACACCACGCCGATCCCCGGTCGCATGAGAGGCACCACGATGCGCGCAAGTGCTTGCATCGAACTCGCGCCGTCGACCCAGGCGGCCTCCTCGAGTGAGATCGGTACGGAGTCCATGAAGTTCTTCAGCATCCAGATCGCCATCGGCAGTGAGGTCGCCGACATGAAGACGATGACTCCCCACGTCGAGTTGAGCAGGCCGAAAGACACGAAGAGGGAGTAGACCGGCACCATCATGGCCGTGATCGGCAGGCCGGTGCCGAAAAGGATCGCGTACATGAACGGCTTCTGATACCGAGCCGCGTACCGCGAAAGCGGGTAGGCCGCCAGCAGCGAGACGAGGACCGTGATGACCGCGGTGCCGAGGGAGATCAGCACTGAGTTGAGCAGTGGCAGCCACGTGAGCTCCCACGTCATGACGCCCGTGTAGTTGTCGAGCGTCCACGACTCCGGAATCCGCATCGAGACGGTGGCATTCGCATCGAACGACGCGAACACGACCCACAGGAGCGGCACGAGGAAGAGTACGCCGATGATGCTCAGGATGATGGATGCTGTGACCGTGTGAGCCCGCTTGCGCGGGGCTGACACGCTCACCGACTTCCGCCCAGGCGTGACGAGCGTGCGCGTCTCGGTCATGGTCTGCGCGGCCATTTCAGTCCACCTCCGGCTTGAGCACACGAATGTAGATGATGGAGAACACCGCACCTATCAGGAGTGTCACGGTGGCGATCGCCGTGCCGTAGCCGACTTGGGCGAATTTGAAGGCCTCCTGGTAGGCGAGCACGGGCAGCGTCGCCGATGCCGTGCCCGGCCCGCCGCCGGTCATGACCCAGATGAGGGTGAACACCCCGAGCGTCTGGAGCGTGGTCAGCAGGAGATTCGTGGAGATCGACCGCCGGATCACCGGCAGTGTCACCTGGATGAAGCGCTGCCAGGCGTTCGCTCCGTCGATGGTCGCCGCCTCGATCAGGTCGGGCGGCACCTCGGCGAGCGCGGCGTTGTACACCAGCATCGAGAAGGCGGTCCCGCGCCAGATGTTCGCCACGATGACCGACAGCATCGGCAGGTGGTACAGCCATGCGGTCTGCTCCATGCCGAACCAGCCGAGCACCGAGTTGAGAGTGCCGTCCTTCGCGAAGAAGGCGTAGAGCGCGAAGGCCGCCACGATCTCGGGGAGCACCCATGCCAGGACGACGATCCCGCTGACGAGGGATCGCACGGCCCGCGCCGAGCTGCGCATGAGCACCGCCAGCAGCATTCCGAGCACGTTCTGGCCGATGACCGCTGACGCCAGGACGAAGACGACAGTGAGGACGAGGGAGTTCCAGAACTCGGCGGAGCCCAGCAGTTCGATGTAGTTGTCGAGCCCGACGAACTGCGGGTTCGCAGCGCGTGGCCCGGTGAGTGCCCGGTCGGTGAGCGATCCGTACAGCGAGTACACGATCGGACCGAGCATGAATGCGGCCAGCAGCAGCACCGCTGGAACGAGCGGCAGCAGGCGGAAGAGTGCGCGGCTCGGGCTGTGCCCGGGCCGCGCGACGGCTACGGCGGTCATGAGACGTTCAGCCCGCCTGCGTGTTCTCTTCGCCGACGATTCCGATCAGCGCCTCGTCGTATCCGCGCTGCGCCTCCTCCGGTGAGGACTGCCCTGTGATGACCGACTCGGTGGCCACCGGGATGTTCGACGAGATCTGCGAGTAGTCGGGCGTCGCGGGCCGGAAATGCGTGTACTCGACCAGCGAGGAGAAGAACTCGAAAGAGGGGTTGTAGTCGAGGTATTCCTGACTGGCGGCCACGTCGGAACGCACGGCGATCTGACCCGCCTCCTGGTGATACGTGAGCGCGTTCTCAGGCGTCATCGCCTGGGCGATGAAGTCGAAGGCGGCCTGAGGGTCGTTGGCGTTGGCACCTACAGCGAGCGTCCATCCACCAGACATCGAGGTGAAGCCGTCGCCGCCACCGTCCTGGGTCGGCATGGCGGCGAGGCCCATGGTGTCCTGCCACTCCGGCCACGCGTTGTCGCCCGCGATCCATCCGCTCGGGAGCCAGGAGCCGTCGATCGCGATCGCCAACTCGCCCTGTGGAATGAGCTCGTTCTGGACCTTGGATCCCCATCCTGGATCGAGCGCGTCCGCTGGGTCGGGGGCGAGCCCCTCTTCGAAGGCGGTCTTGTAGAAGTCGAGCGCATCGAGGAAGCCTGCCGACTCGGTCACCCATTTGTTCGTCGAGGAGTCCATGAGCTCGTCACCCGTGCCGTACAGCAGCATCTCGAAGCCTTGCATCGACGTGGCCTCGCCGAGCGTCTTCGACGCGTAGATGTTGAGCGGCGTGACGTCCGGACTGCTCTTCTTGATCGCGCGTGCCGCGTCCAGGATGTCCTCCCAAGATGTGGGCTTCCAGTCCGAGGGCAGGTCGGCGGACTCGAAGAGGTCTTTGTTGAAGTAGATGCCGCGTGTATCAGTGCCGAGCGAGACTCCGTACGTCTTTCCGTCATCGCCCACACCCGCCTGCTTCGCGCCGTCGTCGTACAGACTCCAGTCGTCCCAGTCGGCCAGGTAGTCGTCGATCGGGAGGAGGTAGCCGGCTGCGGCGTCCGAGCGGATCTGGAATGTGTCTTCGTAGATGACATCCGGCGCGGTGTCAGCCGAGCCGTTCATGAGAGCGAGCTTGGTGAAGTACTGATCCTGCTCGGCTTCGATCGGCACGAGCTCCACCTTGCGGTCCGGATATTCCTTCTCGTACTCGGCCTTGACCGTCTTCATGAGGTCATCCATAGCCGTGAAGGACGAGGTCTTCTGATAAGCGATGCGCAGAGTGTCGTCGCTGCCGCTCGAGGTGCCGCCCGAGCAGCCGCTCAGCGCGACGGCCAGGCTGCTGACGGCAAGGATACTCAGTCCGGCAAGTGATTTCTTCATCGGAGCTCCTTTGCTCACTCTTGGTGCGCAACATCGCGCCGGTGTTATTCAAACATATTTAAATATTCTGTCAACCCCTGTCCTGCTCATGGCGTCGAGCGGTCAGGACGCGCTGATCATCAGCCCGGATGTCCGGGCCGTGAACGCGCCGTCCAGCACAAGACATGCCGCTCCCGCTGCGGCGAGATCCGTACCCAACCGCGCCTCGACGAGGCGGAGGGGGCGCGTCGTCGCGATCTGCGCGATCGTCGGGAGGACGGCGCGCAGCCTCGGCTCCAACAGTTCGCTGAGCCGGCTCCAGACCGGGCCTCCGATCACGAACGTGCCCGCGTCGAGCATGTTGTTCATCAGTACGATCGCCCGCGCCAACACTTCGGCGGCATGGGCGCACACTGCGAGGGCGCGAGAATCACCGCCCTGCGCGCGGGTACGGAGATCGTCGATGGCTGCGTGCATCGCTCCCCAGGGGATGTCGAGTGAGGTGGTCACTCCGGCTTCGAGGAGCAGTCGCTCCGGCGCCACGGTGACCCCGAGGCAGCCATGCTGCCCGCATTGGCACGGGGGGCCGCTCGGGTCGATGGAGAGATGCGCGATGTCGCCGGCATTTCCCGTGCGACCCCGGACGGCGTCGCCGTCGATGGCCACTCCGAGGCCCACGCCTGCGCCGTAGTACAGGAGCGCAGCATCCCGGAGCGCATGATCCGCATCCGCCCACAGCTCGCCGACCATAGCCGCGACGACATCCTTCTCCACCACGACCGGCAGGCCCGTCGCCTCGATCAGCAGATCGCGCACGCGAGTGTGGTGCCAGTTCGGGAGCAGTGGCGGCGTCAGCAGCATCCCCGTCGCGTCGTCGATCGGGCCCGGCACCGCGGCGCCGATGCCGAGGACGCGGTCGAAGGGGACGTCTGCCGATTTCAGGAGCGCATTCGCACTGCCGGCGAGCGCAGCGATCAGTTCCGGTGACGAGTCCGCATCGTCGGGCGGCGTCTCCATGTGCGCGACGACTGCTCCCGACAGATCGACCACGACGAACGTGTCGATCGATGGATCGAGATGGATACCGACGGCGAACCGTGCGCTGCGGTTCAGCCTGAGCAAGGTGCGCGGCTTTCCAGGACCTGTGACAACGCGTTCGCCCTCGACGATCAGATCTGCGACAGTGAGCCGACGCGCGACGTTGCTGAGCGTCTGCGCGGACAGGCCGGTGAGCTCCGCGAGTTCGGTCCGGCTCACGCCCGACGGTGAGCGACGGATGATGTCGAGAACCAGGGTCTGGTTGTACGTCCCGACCGCGGGCATGTTGGATCCGCGTTTCATGGTTCCTCCCGAGCGCGCACTGTCGCTTCCGCAGACACTACCCGTCCGGCCCTTCTGAAGTGGACGCGACGGCGGGAGTCGAACCCGCAACACCCTCAGGTATGAACTGGAGCCCGGGACCACCCGGACCGCCGCGATGTCTTCGACGTTACCCGGCCGTGACTTCTCTGACCAGGGTCGCAACCTGAGATAACCATATGAGACCCGCGATGACGACACGTTTCGTCGAGGACTTGCGCGACGCCGATCACCGACGCGCGGCTGGAGGCGGCGCATCCAGCGCTCGAAGCGCCCGCTCCAGCGACTCGCGCAGCTCCGCGCGGTGCGGCTCAGGGAAGTCGGTCGTGTATTCGATGCCGGCAGGAATCCACAGCATCCCGTAGAGCGTCTCACGCCAGTCCGAGCCTCCGATCGGCCAACGGGTGCGTGTCTCATCGTGAGCCGTCGCGCCATGCGCCCACACTCCGAAGTATTGATCCATCTGGTCGAGAGGGAGGTCCATGACGACAGCCGCCTCGAGCTTCTGGGGCGACCACGACGACGCGAGGAGCACTCGCTCCGCGACCTCCTCCTCGGAGATGTCGCGCGGGTCGAACAGCACGCGGGTGTGCTCCACCGATTCGATCCGATCGACGCGGAAGGTTCGCCAGTCGTCTCGATCGAGGTCCCAGCACAGCAGGTACCAGTTGCGCCCCGCAGACGAAAGGGAATGAGGTTCCACCCGCCGGACGCTCTCCACGTCGTGTCGGTCGGTGTACCGCAGGCGCACTCGTTCACGGTCACGCGACGCGAGGGCGAGTTCACCGAGCACGACCGGCGACACCGCAGGGGCATTCCCGATTTGCGCAGGATGAACCGATGCGGCGAGCGCGTTGACGCGTCTGCGCAGATCGGACGGCAGCACCTGCTCCAGCTTCGCCAGCGCCGTCAGTGTGAGCTCTGGCCCGCCGGCCAGCTGCTGAGTCGCAGCGACTCGCAGCCCGATCGCCATGGTGACCGCCTCGTCATCTGTGAGCAGCAGTGGCGGCACGGCGCTGCCGGCCTCGAGCCGGTAGCCGCCGGCCACTCCCGGAGTGGACTCCACGCGGTAGCCGAGGTCTCGCAGCCGGTCGACGTCTCTGCGTACCGTGCGCTCGGTCACGCCGAGTCGCATCGCCAGTTCGGTACCCGGCCAGTGCCGGTGCGTCTGCAGGAGATTGAGCAGCGCGAGGGCGCGGGTTGTCGTGTCGGACATGTCCTCAAGATTGCCAGATCATGCGGACAGGATCTGTCCGCATCATTTTCTACTCTGCCTTCATGGCACACGAACCGATCATCGAAACCGAAGGCCTCAGCAAGGTCTTCACCGTCAAGAAGGCCCAGGTCGCGGCGGTCAGCGACCTCACCTTCACCGCAGCCCGCGGCGAGCTCGTCGCCTTCCTCGGCCCGAACGGCGCCGGAAAGTCGACCAGCCTGCGGATGCTGACGACACTCATCCTGCCGACCTCCGGGACCGCGAGCGTCGTCGGGCACGACATCCGAAGGGATCCAGCTGAGGTCCGAGCACGCATCGGATACGTCGGACAGCTCACCAGCGGCAGCTTCGCGCAACGCGTGCGCGATGAACTTCTCAGCCAGGGCAAGTTCTACGGCATGGGCAAGCGTGACAGCATCCGCCGCGCAGATGAACTGATCGAGTCACTTGATCTCGGCAGCTTCGCGGGCCGCGCCGTGCAGCAGCTCAGCGGAGGGCAGAAGCGCCGACTCGATGTCGCGCTCGGTCTGATGCACGCGCCTCCGCTGCTCTTCCTCGACGAGCCGTCCACCGGCCTCGACCCGCAGAGCAGGGCGAACCTCTGGGACCACATCCTCGAACTCCGCCGACAGCATGGCACGACCGTCTTCCTCACCACGCATTACCTGGAAGAAGCCGATCGTTACGCCGAACGGGTGATGATCATGGACAAGGGACGCATCATCGCCGACGACAATGCTGCGGCGCTGAAGTCGAACCTCGCCGGCGATGTGCTCACGTTCGGGTTCACCGATCTCGAGCAGGCCTCGCGAGCACGCCCGATCCTGAACTCTCTCGCGCAGACGGAGATCAGCGACGCGAATACCTCCCTCTCCCTCACCGCGCCGAACGGCGATCGGCTGCTGCCTGTGATCGTGCGCGAGCTGGATGCCGCTGGCATCACCGTGCACAGCGCGACCGGAGTACCTCCGACACTCGATGACGTCTTCCTCGCACTCACCGGGCGCACGCTTCGCGAAGCCGGCGAGGGTGCGGGCACGGACGCCGAGACAGACGCAGACACCGAAGCGACAGCATCCGTCGCCGCTGAGAAGACAGGAGTCCTCTGATGACCACCGACACCCTCGTACGCTCGAACCTCGCGCGCGACAGCTGGAATGTCCTGACCAGGGAGCTGAAGCCTGTGGTCCGCGACCCGTTCTCGTTGATCTTCAGCCTGCTGCAGCCGCTCGTGTTCCTCGGGCTGTTCGCACCACTGCTCATCGGAGGCTCAGGCGAGCCCGCCGGCGAGACGCTGCGCTGGTTCGTCCCCGGCGTGCTCGTCATGCTCGTGCTGTTCGGTACCGGTGCGACCGGATCGAACCTGCAGTACGAGATCAGCACGGGATCACACGAACGCACCCTTGTCGCGCCTCTGGCCAGGCCATCGCTCCTGATCGGCCGCGCACTGAAGGAGGTCGCACCGATCGTGATCCAGGCGCTGATCATCGTCCTCATCGCCTGGCCGTTCGGGTTCGTGATCAACCCTCTGGGCCTTGTCGTCGGCCTCGCGCTGCTTGCCGTGTTCGGTGTGGGACTCGGGGCGCTGTCCTACTCACTGGCGCTGGCGTCGAAGAATCGGGAATGGCTGTTCTGGGGCGTGCAGCAGACTCTGATCTTCCCGCTGTTGATCCTCTCGGGGATGCTGCTCCCCCTCGATGACGGACCCGCCTGGATGCGGGCGGTCGCCTCGGTGAATCCGGTGAACTGGGTCGTTCAAGCCGAGCGGGCGCTGCTCTCCGGGGATTTCGCGAACGTCACAGTGGCATGGGGATGGATCTCCGCGCTCGCAGTGGCGATCGTCGGACTCGTCGTCGGCGTGCGGGCGATGCGCCGCAGCAACTGAGCCCTGACCTCGGGGCGACCCGTGCGGCGCCAGGCTCGTGTCTGGCGCCGCACGAGCGTGCTTAGACTGGAGGGATGAAGATGCCGCCACTCCTCGTCTACTCCGTGCTGCGGCTGCTGGCGTTCCTCGTGCCACTCGCGGTGATGTGGGTGTTCCCGATCATGCGAGAGCTCTGGTGGCTCACGGCCATCTTCGCCGCATTGATCGGCATGAGCATCTCGATCCTGTTCCTGCGGGGGCCGCTTTCGGGGGCGTCATCCGAGATCTACCAGCGACGCGAAGCCCGCACGTCGCCGGCCAGGCAGAGCGCTGCCGCGCAGGATGCCGATGCTGAGGATGCCGCGCTCGACGACGCATCGCACGGCACGGCCTCACACGACACCGCCGCGGGCAACCCGACTGCGAAGGACTGACGTCTCTCAGCCGACGAACGCCCAATACAGCGCACCGGCGTAGGCGAGTGCGGTGAGCGACGTGAGCCCGAGGGCGACGACGAGCTCACGCGACTGACGATACGACCACACGATGATCGTCGCAGGGATGCCAGCCAGCAGCGCCATCGTCGAGAGCCAGGCGATCGGGTACAGCAGAGCGATGAACGCCGCGATCAGGAACGGCACGACCATGAACACCGTGTAGACGATCTTCGTCGTTCGACGCCCGATCAGCACGGTGAGGGTGCGCTTTCCGACCTGGCGGTCCTGGTCAATGTCGCGCAGGTTGTTGGCAAGCAGAACGGCGCACGCGAAGAGCCCTGCGGCCACGGCGCCGAGCCAGGCTTCCTGCGGCAACTGGAAAGCCTGTACCCAGGTGGTGCCGAGCGTCGCCACCAGCCCGAAGAACACAAACACGAACACTTCGCCGAGACCGAAGTATCCGTAGGGCCGTTTGCCGCCCGTATAGAACCAGGCGGCCACGAGGCAAGCTGCGCCGACTGCCAGCATCCACCACTGGCCGGTGCGGATGACGATCGCGAGCCCGGCGAGCGCGGCGAGCGCGAAGAACGCCAGCCCGATCATCAGGACACTGCGGGGGCGCACCTGACCGGATGCCGTCAGCCGCGCAGGACCGACGCGCTGGTCGTCCGTGCCGCGGATGCCGTCGCTGTAGTCATTCGTGAAGTTCACGCCGATCTGGATCAGGACCGCGACCGCGAGGCAGGCAAGCGCGATCACCCAGTGCAGCTCGCGGTCAACGAGTTGTGCGGCGCCGGTTCCGATGGCGACCGGAGCGACCGCGAGTGGCAGTGTGCGCAGCCGTGCAGCGCCGATCCAGTCGCGCGCCGTGATCGGCGGCGCTTCTACGATGGGTCGCTTGGCCGGGTTGCCGCTGGTGCGCACCGGCTTCCGCCGAGGTGCTGACGTCTTGCGCTTCGAGGATGCTGCCACGGAGGAAATCTTAGTCGGCGTGCTGATGCGCCTACTGGTGAGGGTTACTGTCTTTGCCATCGAGCCAGAGCGTGTCGACGGCGTCTGCGTGCGTACCGTCGGTGCCGACGTGCTTGGTGCTGATCTGGGGACCCTTCGTGATTACGTGAACGATCGCCATGCCGTGGCCACGCCCGAGGTCGTAATCGGTCTTCAACCAGTCGAGGATCGGTGTGGCCTTGGTGCTCTGGTCGAATCCCTTCTCGCGTGCGAGATCGACGAGCTGGCGCGGCGTGAGCCCTGTCTTGGTCTCAACGGTGTCGAGGTAGGCCTGAAATGACATCGGTGTTTCTCCTTGGTGAGTGATCAGTCGAGGAAGGTCTGGATGATGGCGGGTGAAGCGTGAATGCCGAGGATGCGGAGTACGCCTTCGCCGACATTGGTGAAGCAATGCGGGACGTGTGCAGGACCGGTAGCGGTGTCACCGGCTCCGGCCACGGAAGACTCAGCACCGACAGTAATGCGTGCGGTGCCCTCCAGCACCACCCGTGTCTCGGAGTACGGGTGCCAGTGCATGCCAGGACCCTCGCCGGGCTGGTTTTCGACGTAGAAGTACGAGATGTCTGCGCCGTGCTCAGTGCCGGCGAACCGGCGGGAGCGGCCGATGCCGATGCGGATGTCGCCGGCGGCGACGATTCCTTCGAAGAGAGGTGCGGTGTTCATGCGTCCAGTCTCGACAGCGCCGCATCATCGTCATAGAGTTTCGATGTGGATCGAAACATCGTGGCCGGCCGCCCGGTCGAGGGCGTGGACCACCCGCAGCATCGGGTCGAGTTCGATCTGAGTCCCGGCGACATTCAGGCGGTGCGTTTCGGGGTCTCGCCGGGTCACGAACTCGCGCACGCCGTGCGCATTCTGCTGCGTCCGGAGCAGCATCCGCTGCAGTGGGGATGGTTGCGCGCCGTGCGGCAGGGACTCCCCCAAAGCAGCTTCGAGCTGCTCGCGACCGTCATCGGTAACGACGGCTACCTGCCGGATTTCCTCACTGCCGCGCCGAGCTGGGACATGACTCCGGATGCAGAGGTCGACGCATTGCGCTCGGCGCCACTCGATCCGATGCGCGTCGACCTCGGGAAGATGGTGCTGCGATCGACCGGATCGCGTCAGCGCGCGCTGCGCGAGATGCAAGAGCGGCCGGCACGCGCGCGAACGATGATCGCGGATGCCTGGCAGGACGTGTGGGATGCCGCGATCGCCCCGGTGTGGCCGCAGCTCGATCGCCTGCTGCGCGCCGACATCTCCGTGCGCTCGCGCACCATCGCCACGTCGGGCATCTCCGGGATGGCCGACGACCTGCATCCGAACGTCAGCTGGGGCGCCGGAGCCGTGCGCGTGCGACTGCGCAGGCACAGCGAACAGGTGGACTGCCGCGGAAGCGGGCTCGTGCTCGTGCCCTCGGTGATGTCGTCGTGGGGGTGCATGGTGCTCACGGAGCCACCCGCCCAGCCGACGCTCTTCTATCCAGCGCGCGGAGTCACGGCGGGCTGGGCGCGGAGCACGACGGAGACCGCAGACGCACTCGGCGCGTTACTTGGCTCTGCGCGGGCAGAGATCCTCCTTGGTGCTGGCAGCGCGCGCACGACATCGCACGTCGCGCGGGATGCCGGAATCGCTGCGTCGACAGCATCCCACCATCTGACGATCCTGCGAGACGCCGGCCTCATCGCCAGCGAGCGCGACGGTGCGCGGATGCTGCATCTGCGCACACCGCTCGGGGAGGCGATGGTCGGCGCCGTGCTCTGACTCAGTCCGCGGTCTCCACGGCGATCGGTCGGTTCTCGTAATAGGTCTGCAGCACGACCGTGGTTCGCGTGCGGACGTTCGCCGCAAGACGCACCTCGTTCACCAGCTGCTCCAGCGCGCGCGGCGATGCCACACGTACGAACAGCATGTAACTGGCGTCACCGGCCACCGAATGACACGCTTCGATCTCCGAAAACGGCTCCAGCAGCTCTGGTGCGTTGTCCGGCTGGCCAGGATCGAGCGGCGTGATCTCGATGAACGCCGAGAGCGGCTTGCCCAGCGCCTCCGCATCGAAGATCGTGCGGTACCCCGCGATCACTCCCCGCGACTCGAGCCGGCGCAACCTCGATTGCACTGCTGAGCTCGACAACCCGACGGCATCCGAAAGCTGCGCAAGGGTCGCCCGGGCGTCCCTGGAGATCTCGGCAATGATCTGACGGTCGACAGCATCCTCCATAGGTGAAAGAATATCGGACAACAGCGGCTTATGCCGGAAAATTTCCTCTTCATGACCCGATCGGAGGTCCCGATGACCACCACCCACCCGCAGATCAACGCAATCGTCGGCGAGCCCGAGGTTGTAGAGGATGCCCGCACCGCTGAGACTTCGCCGGCCTGGGCGCGCCTGAAGAACGCCGCAATCGCGCTGCGCGAGTTCCAGATCAAGGACGGGTCGATCCCTTCATCCGCCGACCACGACGCTGCACGAATCCACGTCGCGGCGATCATCGCCGGCATACGCGCGCTCGCGCCCGCCTTTCCCCACGATGCCGAGTATCTCGCAGCATCCGTCGACGACTTCGAGCGCTGGGCCGAATCCGGATTCGGCGTGCCCGATTTTCTCGACTCCCTGGTGGCGTTCCAGCCGCAGCGGCATCGCATCGACGGCATCCGCCACCTCGTCGTCTTTCCGATGTACACCCAGAACGGCTCGCCGGACCGGCTCGTCGAGGCGCTCATCGTCGAGGCGATCTGGCCCGAGTTCATCGCTGAGCTGGAGGCAGCTGACTACGCCAACAAGCTGTTCGTCTCGCTGCGCCTGGTGGACTTCACGCCCGGATACGACACGAACTGCGCAGTGCTCTTCCCCGAGACAGTCGCGATGCGGGAGATTCCCGCCTTCACCTGGGGCGCGATCTTCCAGGACCGCGAGGCCGCCCGCTACCGGCGCGTCGTGCGCGCGGCATCCGAGATCACCAAGCTCGAGCTGCCCGCCGAGGCTGCGCGGATGCTGGATGACCACGATCTCACGGAGAAGACGTTCGTGATGTGGGACATCATCCACGACCGCACGCACATGCGCGGTGACCTGCCGTTCGACCCATTCATGATCAAGCAGCGGATGCCGTACTTCCTGTACTCGCTCGAGGAGCTGCGCTGCGACCTCACAGCGTTCCGCGAGAGCGTGGCGATCGAGAAGCGGTTGTCCGCCCGTGACGATCTGACCGCCACCGAGCAGCAGATGCTCGAGCACGCCGACCTCGTGCAGTACGCGGTCATCTTCGACCGGATCTTCCGATTCGCGATCACCGGTTCGCGGGTGCGCAACTACGACGGACTCGGAGGGCAGCTGTTGTTCGCCTGGCTGCACCAGCGCGGCGTGCTGCACTGGACCGACACACAGCTCGCGTTCGACTGGGCTGAGGTTCCTGCGGCCGTGATCGCGCTCAGCGACGCGGTCAATGATCTGTACTGGCGCTCGATCGACCGCCCGAAGACGGCACACTGGCTGGCGGCGTACGAGCTGGTGCGCAGCGTGCTGAGCCCGAACCCTGCGTCGAATTGGGCGCGTGGACTGCCTGCTGAGGTGCTCGCCGGGGCGCCCAAGGGATACACCGACCAAGTGCTGGACGACGAGTTCCCCCTGTCGATGTTCTTCGAGGCGCTGGAGAAGAAGATGCGACCCGTGATCGAGTCGACGGCGGGCATTCGAGCCTCTGATGCCTAGCCTCGGGGGTGGGCTCGAAGGACGCACGGTGGTGATCGCGGGCGCGACGAGCGCAGCCGGACTGGCTGTCGCGAGGGCGCTGGTCTCGGCGGGCGCACGTGTTATCGCAACGGGACGATCGGACGATCGCCTCGCTGCGGTCGCGGATGCCGGGGCTGACGTCGCCGTGACTGACGCGACGTCGCTCGAGGATATGTCCGCACTCGCCGGGCGGCTCGACCGGGTCGACGGTGTCGTATCACTGGTGGGCGGTTGGCGAGGGGGTGGAGGTCTTGCCGGACAGTCCGACGAGGATCTCGAGGCCCTCATGCCCGCGCTCCGCGCAGTGCGTGCGACGAGCCGCGCCTTCGATGGTGCGCTGCAGGCTTCGGATGCCGGGCGCTTCGCGATCGTGTCGTCCACTGCCGTCGCGCGCCCGCTCGCGGGCGGGGCGAACTACGCCGCGGTGAAGGCCGCGAGTGAAGCATGGGCGCGCGCCGTCGCGCACGGATTCGCGAGATCCGCGAAGAACAGCGGAGAACCTCTGCGTGCGGCATCCGTTGTGTTCCGTGCAAAGGCGCTCGATCCGGAATCGCTCGCCGGCGCCGTTCTCGGACTATGGGATGCGGATGCCACGACACTCAATGATCAGGTGATCGAACTCTAGGAATGCCGGTCGGGCACCTCTGGCGGCATGCCCCGCACAGGCGGCGGCGCTTCGAACATGGGCGCCTCAGAGCCCGCAGTATCCGGTGCCTCGCCGGACTCCGCGCCCTCACCATCCACACCGCCGACCGACTGGGCCGGCGCGTGCGCGTAGAGCTCGGTGAGCTTGCGGTAGGAGCGGGTGAGGAAGGCCGACGCCGCCGCGACGACCATGACCAACCCGGCGAACAGGCAGATCAGCGCGATGCCGCGGGCCTGTCCCTCGCCAAGCAGCCATCCCCACTGCTGTTGACCGGCGCGGGTGTCCATGTAGGGGATGATCACGAACTCCGCGATCGGCGCGATCAGGAACGCCGTGATCGGAGCCGCTCCCGCCTCCATCGCCGCCGCGACGCCGAACACTCGACCCTGCCGCTGGAACGGCACGACCTTTTGGATGATGGTCTGCTCCGACGCCTCGACGAGAGGTATCAGCATCATGTACAGCCAGATGCCGACGGCGTACAGCAGCCACCATTCGCGCAGCATGAACACCGCGCCCAGAAGTCCCATGACGATCACGGCGAGGAGCAACGTGCGCATCGGCCGCTTGCCGAGGCCGAACTTCGCCACGAGCGCGCCGCCGATGAGGAATCCGGTGGAGGTGACGCCCAGCACGATGCCCCACATCTCGACGGAGAACAGCGTCAGTCCGTACGGGTCCATCAGGGCCATGTACACGCCACCGATGAGATTGTTGAAGGTCGAGAAGATGATGAGGGCGAACAGTCCTGGTGCGAGGCGGATCGCCTTGACGCTGCCGCGGAAGTCGAGCGCGCTCGAGGAATCGGGATCGGGCTGCGGAGTGTCTTCGGAGATGCGCACGAAGAGCAGGTGCACGAAGCTGACACCCATCGCGACGATCGCGATCACGAGCGTCCAGCCCATGCCGAGAAACCCGATCGAGAGTCCGGAGAACACGCTGGTCACCAGGAAGGCGATGCCCTGCACAGTGCCTACGAGGCCGTTCGCGTTCGCGCGCCTGTCTTCTTCGACCAGCAGCGTGACGGTCGTCGACAGGGCGATGTTGCGCAGCTGCTCGATCACTCCTCCGAACAGGATGATGCCGGAGAACAGCCAGAACCACGGCCCGCCGAGGTCGAGCAGCGCCGACTCCGGCTGCCAAAGGTAGAGCGCACCGGCCGCCGCGAACGCGCCAGCGGACACGACGCTGGACAGCAGCATGACCGAATGCTTGCGATGCCGGTCCACGATCGTGCCGAACACCATGGCGAAGAACGCGACGAACAGCATGTAGGCGCCGCCGATGATGCCGGTGGCCAGCACCGACTGCGTCTCGATGTACACCCAGAACGTGAGGGCGAACCAGAGAAAGCTCGTCGTGACGTTGGCGATGAGC
Organism: Microbacterium sp. AK031; assembly: GCF_024807145.1. Taxonomy (GTDB): domain Bacteria; phylum Actinomycetota; class Actinomycetes; order Actinomycetales; family Microbacteriaceae; genus Microbacterium. The sequence continues at coordinate 136,124 of NZ_JANUCA010000002.1, forward strand.
GTGTTGACGAGCACGTTGATGAACGCCCGGTTCGCACTCGGACCTCCGGGGCTAGAGCGCTCGACGCCCTCGCCGATCGCTCCCGCGGAATCTGCAGTCTCGCTCACGAGAAGAAGCGTAGCGAGGACGACCGACATCCGACATAGGCTGGTGCGGTGAGCACACTGCATGACCCCGCGATCCGGGGATTCGCGTCGGACAACTACTCCGGCATCCACCCCGAGATCCTCGCGGCGATCGCCGCAGCGAACGACGGCCACCAGATCGCCTACGGAGAAGACGCATACAGCGAGCGCCTGCAGGAGGTCTTCCGCGACCACCTCGGCGACGGCGTCGAGGCGTTCCCGGTCTTCAACGGCACCGGCGCGAATGTCGTCGGCCTGCAGTCGATGCTTCCGCGCTGGGGCGCCGTGATCACTGCATCCACCGCCCACATCAACGTCGACGAGGGCGGCGCTCCCGAGCGGATCGGCGGAATGAAGCTGCTCACGGTGCCGACGGACGACGGCAAGCTCACCCCTGAGCTCGTCGACAGCGAAGCATGGGGCTGGGGCGACGAGCACCGTGCACAGCCGCTCGTCGTGTCGATCACGCAGTCCACCGAGCTCGGCACGCTCTACACCGTCGACGAGATCCGCGCTCTCGCGGACCACGCGCACGGCCACGGCATGCGCCTGCACATGGACGGCGCTCGCATCTCCAACGCCGCCGCCGCCCTCGACGTGCCGCTGCGCGAATTCACCCGTGACGCCGGCGTCGATGTGCTCAGCTTCGGCGGCACCAAGAACGGCGCGATGCTGGGCGAGGCGATCGTCGTGCTGAACCCCGAAGCATCCTCCGGTCTGATCTACGGCCGCAAGTACAACATGCAGCTCTCATCCAAGATGCGCTTCGTCTCCGCGCAGCTCATCGCGCTGCTCGAGGGCGACCTGTGGCTGCGCAACGCCCGTCACTCGAACGCGATGGCGGCACGGCTGCGCTCCGGTATCGAGGCAGGACTCACTGAAGGCTCCATCCGCGGCGTCGAGTTCGCTCAGCCGACGCAGTCGAACGGCGTCTTCGCGACGCTTCCCGACGGCGTCGCCGACCGGCTGCGCGAGTCGTTCCGCTTCTATGACTGGGATGCTGCGCGCAACGAGGTGCGCTGGATGTGCAGCTTCGACACCCAGGAGGCCGATGTGGACGCCTTCATCGCGGAGCTGGGGCGCCTGACCACGCAGCACCGGTGAACACGAATGCGGTGCGCACCGTTGCCGGTGCGCACCGCATTCCTCGAAGCAGGGAAGGTCAGTGTCCCGGCGTCGCTGCCTTGTCATCGAGGAGGGCGTCCGCCTTCGCGCTGAAGAAGCGGGTCGCCCACATCATGGCGGCGGCGAGGAATGCGAACACGCCGAGCGACACCACACCCCAGGCGCCGCTCTCGGTCGGCACCGCCTCGTTGAAGCCGGTGCGCATGATGGGTGCCACGAAGCCGCCCAGGTTTCCGAGCGAGTTGATCAGGCCGATGCCGGCGGCCGCCGCCGCCCCGGTGAGGAACGAGGTCGGGAACGACCAGGTGATCGGCCCAGCGGCGAGGAATGCGGAGACCGCGATCGTGATCGCGAGCAGACCGATCAGGCCCTGACCGTTCGCTCCGGCCCACGCCGAGACGAGGATCGCGACGCCGGTGATGACGAAGAACGACGCGCCCCACTCCCGGCGACGCTTGATCGTGTCGGCATGCTTGCCTGCGTAGTAGCAGGCGAACAGACCCACTGCCCACGGGATGGCCGAGACGAGACCGACCTGCCAGCCGACGTCCTGTCCGATCAGGCCGGAGACCTGCTGCGGCAGGTAGAAGGTTGTGCCGTAGACGGCGATCTGCAGGCAGAAGTAGATGATGGTGAAGTACCAGACCTTCCAGTTCACCATCGCGGCGCCGATGCCCCGCGGACCGTCGGTCTCCTTGACAGCATCCTCGTGCTCCATCACGACTCGCAGCGCGTGCTTCTCGTCATCCGAGAGGAACTTCGCCTTCTGCGGAGAGTCCACGAGGAAGTAGAACGCCGCGATGCCGGCGACGACGGCCAGCATGCCCTCGACGAAGAACATCACCTGCCATCCGGCCCATGGCGTGACCTCCTCGCCGAAGCTGATCAGCCCGCCCGACAGCGGTGCGCCCAGCATCTGCGAGAAGGGCTGCGCCAGGTAGAACAGCGCGAACATCTGCACGCGTCGCTTGTTGGGGAACCACTGCGACAGGAACATGATCACGCCGGGGAAGAGCCCGGCCTCTGTCACACCCAGCAGGAATCGCAGGATGATGAACATGGTCTCGCCGTTGACGAAAGCGAACGCCGCGGCGACGATGCCCCAGGTGATCGCGATGCGCGCCAGCCAGAACCTGGCACCGAACCTGTTCAGAAGCAGGTTCGACGGGATCTCGAATATCGCGTAGCCGATGAAGAAGATGCCGGCGCCGAGCGCGTAGGCACCGGCAGAGATACCTCGGTCGGTCTCCAACGCCGCTTCCGCGAAACCGACATTCGTGCGGTCGAGGAACGCGACGAAGTACAGGATGATGAGCATCGGCATCAGGCGGAACGTCGCCTTCTTGATGCCACTGGCGAGATGCGGACTCGCCAGCAGGGACGGCGCCGTGGCGCCGGGTACGGTTTCAGACACGAATGAACTCTCCTTTGAGCGAGGTTCTAGGTGGGAGGGCGTCAGCTGCCCAGCGCGGGAATGATCATGAAGAGGCCGGCGGCCACGCAGATCACTCCGAGCACGAGGAAGGCGATGCGGCCTTTGGACCAGGGACGGGTCATGGTGAGACCTTTCAGTGCATGTAGAGGCCGCCGTCGACGTTCAGGGTCTGCCCCGTCACGAAGCCGGCATCCTCGCTGATGAGATAGGCGACGGCTGCAGCGATGTCGGTCGGTGTGCCGATGCGCGACAGGACACCGTCGGCCGCCATCGCCGTCTTGCGCTCCTCGGTGAGGGTGCCGCCCATGATGTCGGTGTCGATGGGTCCTGGAGAGATGACATTCGCGGTCACGCCCAGCGGGCCGAGCTCGCGGGCGATCGAGCGCATCAGGCCGATCACGCCGGCCTTCGACGCCGAGTACGGAGTCTTGGAGAACGTGCCGCCACCGCGCTGCGCCGACACGGAGGAGATGCCGACGATTCGACCGACGCCGTTGCCTGCGAGTGTGCGTGCCACTCGCTGAGTGATCCAGTGCACGCCGTCGAGGTTGATCGACTCGACGCGGTGCCATTCCTCGGGCGTGACCTCGAGGTACGGCACCGGTGAGGACACACCGGCGAAGTTCACCACTGCGACGATCTGCGGAAGCTGCGCCTCGAGCGCGTCGACTGCCGCGACGGCCTGCTCACGATCGGCGACGTTCGCGCCGACGCCGACGGCACGCACCCCATGAGCCTCTGCGAGCTCAGCCGCCGTCTGCGCCGCCGCTTCGCCGTCGACGTCGATGATTCCGACGTTCCAGCCCAGCTCGGCGAGATGGAACGCCGTGGCGCGGCCGATTCCGCGCGGACTCGCGGCACCGGTCAGGATGACGGTTCGTTCGGTGGGGAATGTCCTGGACAACACTGCTCCTCTCAGTTCGAGGGGTGGATGGTCAGTTCGAGGGGTGGATGGGTGCGGGGCCGAGCTCATCCATGAGCTTCTTGATCGCGACGTACGCCTTGTTGCGGTACGCGATGAGCTCGGGCGTCCGCTCAGCGGGAACGTCGAGGAATCCGGCGCCGGACTTGGTGCCGAGCTTTCCTGCCGAGACCAGGTCGGAGAGCGCCTTCGGAGTGGCGAAGCGCTCGGGGAACTCGGTCTGCAGCGATGCGTAGCAGAAGGAGTACACGTCGAGTCCTGCCATGTCCGCAATCGCGAACGGGCCGAACACCGGCAGGCGGAACCCGAAGGTCGTGCGCACGATCGTGTCGATGTCCTCCGGCGTGGCGACGCCCTCCTCCACGAGCTGGGTCGCCTCGTGGAACAGCGCGTACTGCAGACGGTTGAGCACGAAGCCGGTCGCGTCCTTGACACGAGCGGTCTCCTTGCCCGTGGCCGCCACGATCGCTTCGACGACAGGCAGGATGGCCTCGTCAGTCGCAGCGTGCGGGATCAGCTCGACGCCGGGGATGAACGGCGCTGGGTTGGAGAAGTGCACGCCGAGGAAGCGCTCGGGGTTCACGACCGCCTCCGCGAGCTTGCCGATCAGGATGGTCGAGGTGTTGCTGCCGATGATCGCTCCCGGCGCGGCCGCCTCGGAGATGCGCCGAAGCGTGGCGTGCTTGATCTCGATCTTCTCCGGTACGGCCTCTTCGATGAATGAGGCACCGGCGACGGCATCCTCGATCGTGGCCGCCGTCACGCGCCCCGCGATGATCTCTGCAGCGCCCGCGGGGAACAGATCATCCGCGACGAACTGCTCGGCCTCCGCGATGAGTCGGTCGCGGTTCTGCTTCGCGATCTCGATGTCGACGTCCGCGATGCGCACTTCTGCGCCGGACATCGCGAGGCACTGAGCGATGCCGCCGCCCATGTATCCGCTGCCGATGACGGCGTAGATCGGGCGTTCCTGATTGGTCATTATCGTCTCCTGGGTCGAATTTCGGATGCGTCGAGTTGCAGGATGCAGATCAGGCGCGTGCGGGCTCTGGCAGCAGCGTGCGAAGGTAGTCGCGGTTGGTCGCGCAGACGCCGAGGCTGTCGCCGCCGTACTGCTCCATGAGGAACGGGCCCTTGAAGCCGAGCTCGACGGCCCGAGCCACCATGTCGCGGTAGTTGATGAGCCCGAGCTCCATGCTGGTCGGCACGGCGGTCTGCCAGCTGCCGTCGCCGGCCTCATCACGGATGTAGTTCTTCACGTGCCAGTAGTTCGCGTACGGAAGCGTCTTCTCGTGCATTTCGCGCCAGTCCTCGATCGGACGGTGCAGGCGCACCAGGTTGCCGATGTCGGGGTTGAGCCCCACGTTGTCCAGCCCGATCTCCTCGATCAGCCGGACGGCGCTGTCCGCGGTGCCGAGGTACGTGTCCTCGTACATCTCCAGAGCCATCGGCAGACCGACGGATGCCGCGTGCTCACCGAGCTCGCGCAGACGAGTGACGGCCAATGCCCGCGTCTCCGCGTCATCGGGGTCGACGGTGCCCTGCGCGGTCCAGAACCACAGCGCCTTGCGCTGGGCAGGGGTGAACGGCTGGTGGAGGCCGGTCGAGAACACCTGCATGCCCAACTCGGCCGCAGCGTCGATCGCCCGGTGCGCGTAGGCGAGGTTCTGTTCTCCCTTGCCCGGCTCGATGACGCTCTGGCGCTGCACGTGCACCGAGACGAGCTGCACCTGGTGGGATGCCGCGATGGACTTGAGCTCATCGCGCCGCTCGGGGGTGAGCTCGGAGGGGCGGATGTGACTGTCCGCGATCTCGATCGCGGTGAAGCCGAGTCGTGACACCCGACGGAACACCCCGTCCCAGGTCTCTGCCGATGCATCGTGCAGGGGCGTGCCGTCTGCGGTGACGGGAGAGAACCCGTGCATGCAGACGGCGATGGGCCAGTTATCGCTGGTGAGGGGGTGCGGCGTTGCGGTCATGACGACTCCGTTGACGTATCCGTACTCGAAAAGTGATCGAATCTTCATAGATCCTATAGGAAATAGGAGAAGCGTCAAGGCGCGAGATCGTGGTGCGACCCCGAGGCCGGCTCGCGGAACGGAATCAGCTGCGTTCGAGATCCAGCGAACGCGAGCGCACCTGTTCGATGTGGCGGCGCATCTGACGTTCCGGTGCATCCTGATCGCCGCTCGCGAAGGCGTCGACGATCGCCTCGTGCTCGGCGATCGCCTCCCGCACATCCGTTACGCCGTGCAGCACCGACTGCCGCATGCGGTGCAGCTGTGCGCCGAGCGATTCGGACATGTCGTCCAGATAGCTGTTGCCGCAGTGGCGGAAGACCACACGGTGGAAATCGGCATCCGCCGTGAAGTACGCCGTGGTGAGCTCGACCGCAGGGGAACCCGCACCCATCCCGGTGATCACGCGCTCACCTGCGACGCGGTGGGCCTCCTCTGCCGCCCGCAGCTCGTCCAGCATCAGCGCTGCCGCCGGTGTCGCCAGCTTCGCGGCAGTCGATTCGAGCATGATGCGTGCCTCGAACAGTTCGGCGAGCTGGGCTGCGTCGAGCGGCGGAGCGACGCGGTAGCCCTTGAGCGCCTCGCGGGTGACGAGACCGGTGCGCTCGAGCAGCACCATCGCCTCGCGCACTGGCGTCGGTGAGACATCGAGCTGACGGGCGATCGTGTCGATGGATAGGCGTGCGCCCGGCGAGGCATCGCCGCTCAGCAGCAGCTGCAGGATGCGGTCGTACACGTGATCGCGCAGGCCGCGGCGCTCGATCGTCGCGTGCAGACCGGACAGCCGGCTCTCGGATTCCATCGTCATGCTTGATTCTCCCTCGCCGACGGCCGTTCACGCACCCGACAGTGCGACTTCATCGAGAATGTCACGAACCGCCGGCGCCATTCAGGAGCCTTCGTAGGCGCAGATCTCCTGCACCTTCTCGGCAGAGGCGCTGGTCGGGTCGAAGGTGTAGGTCAGCCATTCGGATGCGAGGCGCCGTGCCAGCTCGATGCCGATGACCCGCTGGCCCATGCAGAGCACCTGCGCGTCATTGGACAGTACTGAGCGCTCGACGCTGAACGAGTCGTGTGCGGTGACGGCGCGGATGCCGCTGACCTTGTTCGCCGCGATCGCCACACCGAGCCCGGTGCCGCAGATCAGGATCGCGCGATCGGCATCGCCGGCGGCGACCTTCTCAGCCGCGTTCGTCGCGATCCTCGGGTAGTTGGTGTGCCCGTCCGCGTCGACGCCGACGTCCACGACGGACTCGACGAGCGGGTTGGCGAGCAGATCCGCCTTGATGCGTTCCTTGTAGTCGTAGCCCGCGTCGTCCGAGCCGATAACCAGTCGAAGTGCCATGTCAGTCATTCCCCTTCAGGATGTCGAGAACCGTGTATGCGATGAGTGCGAACGAGACCGCACCCGGGTCGGGAGTGCCGATGCTCTTGTCGCCGTGCGAGCGGGCACGGCCGAGCTTGGCGGTGAGGTCTGCCGTGTCCTTGGCCGCCTGATCGGCCGCACCGGCGGCATCGGCCCATGCACTGATGAGGTCGGCACCCGAGTCCACGAGGTCAGCGAGGCGATCGGCAAATGGAACGATCGCGTCGATCATGGTCTTGTCGCCCACCTTGGCCTTGCCGAAGGACATCACGGCATCCTTCATGGCGGTGACTCCGGCCGCGGTTCGCGCCGCGTCGACGTCGTCGTCATCGCCCAGCGTGGCGCCGAGCGCGACGAGCATCTCGCCCCAGATGGCGCCGGATGTTCCGCCGCCCTTGTCGGCCCAGGCGTCGCCGGCCTGCTGCAGCGCCGTGCGAGCGCCCGCCCCTTCGGCCGCGACGGCGGATGCCGCGGCTGCGGCTGCACGGCTTCCGCGCTGCATTCCGATGCCGTGGTCGCCGTCACCGGCAATGCGGTCGATTCGTCCGAGTTCGTCCGCCTCGGCATCCAGCATCGCGGCCATCGCGTTCAGCGCGCGTTCGATCGTCGCTGCCGCACGGCGGGAACCGTCACTCGCCGGCCCGATCACGATGTCTTCTTCGACGGCCTCGACCGTGTCGACCGCAACGCGTCCCTCGACGGCTCCGCGTCGGAATGCCGCGGTGTCGCACGACGCGTGCCAGAGTGGCTCGAGCTCATCGTCGAGCCACAGCAGTGTGAGCGAGACGCCCGCCATGTCGAAACTCGTGCAGAACTCCCCCACCTCTGGCGAGACGACGACGATCCCGGCCTCGACCAGCAGCCGATCGATCTCGGCGTACACGACATAGAGCTCTTCGTACTTGACGCTGCCGAGTCCGTTCAAGATCGGGACGACACGCGCGCCCTTCTGCTCCACGCCCTCAGGGATCTCCTCCAGGAGCGACGACACGAACAGTGCGGCCAGACCGGCCGCCGTCGGCACGTCGACTTCATCGATGCCTGGCTCTCCGTGGATTCCGAGACCGACGGCCATCCGCCCCTCCGGCACTGTGAAGAGCGGCTCGTCGGCGCCGGGCAGGGTGCAGCCCCCGAAGGCCACCCCGAGCGTCCGCGTGTGCGCATTGGCCAGCGATGCCAGCCTCTCGACATCATCGAGATCGAGGCCGGCCTCGGCTGCGGCGCCTGCGACTTTGAACACGACGAGGTCGCCGGCGATGCCGCGGCGCTTGTCGATCTCGCTCGCCGGTGCGCTGGAGATGTCGTCGGTCACCACGACGGTGCGGCAGTCGATCCCCGCGGCGCGCATGCGCTCCTGCGCCTGCGTGAAGTGCAGCACGTCTCCGGCGTAGTTTCCGTAGCTCAGCAGAACGCCGCGCCCCTCATGGGCTGCGGTGGCGACGCTGTGCACCTGGTGCGCAGACGGAGAGGCGAAGAGGTTCCCCATCGCTGCTCCGTGCGCCAGCCCCGGACCCACCAGACCGGCGAACGCCGGGTAGTGCCCGCTCCCGCCGCCGATCACCACCGACACCGTCGGCTCAGCACCGCGTGTGGAACGGACGACGCCTCCGGTCACCGGACGCACCCAATGACCCGATGCCGCAGCGAAGCCGACTGCGGACTCTGCGGCGAAGTCATCCGGATCATTGAACAATCGCGTCATTGCGGTCTCCTATAGGCGAAAAGGGGCACACGTGCGACCCACGATGCCAATCCTATAGGAAATTGGATCAAAGAGAAGAAGGGGCTTCTGCGATCAGCACCCTCCGGAGCCGTCAGCGCAGCAGGCCGAGATTCGCCAGCGCCATCCTGATCAGAGTGCCGCGGCCGCCCTCCATCTCGGCGGATACGGCATCCGACGCCGCCTCCTCGGGAGAGAACCACGTGATCTCCAACGCGTCCTGGCGCGGCTCACATGTGCCGGTGACCGGCACGACGAACGCGAGCGAGACGGCATGCTGCCGATCATCGTGATACGCGCTGACGCCGGGGAGCGGAAAGTACTCGGCCACGGTGAACGGCAGCGGCTGCAACGGCAGAAGCGGGAAGGCCATCGGTCCGAGGTCGTTCTCTATGTGCCGGAACAGCGCGTCGCGCACGGTCTCGCCGTAACGCACCCGACCCGACACGATCGTGCGTGTCATCTCACCGAGCGGCGTGGACCGCAGCAGGATGCCGAGTTCGGTGACCAGCCCTGACCCGTCTGCGCGAACGGGGATCGCTTCGACATACAGCATCGGCAGCCGTCGCCTCGCCTCTGCGAGCTCGAACTCACTCAACCATGCGGGATTGTTCGCGTCGGCCGGTAGCTCGCTGAACCGGGAGAGGTCGTCGTCGCCCCCCTCGGGGTCAGGATCAGGTGTGCGCACCGACATGCCTCATTTCTACCAGTGTCTGCGCCGGAACAGTGTCTGTGCCGGAACAGTGTCTGTGCCGGAACAGTGTCTGTGCCGGAACAGTGTCTGCGGCGGCTGGCAGGATGGATGTGTGAGCGAGGAAATCAGAATCGACGCCGCCGCAACGCGCTGGGCGCCCGAAGCGCGCACCGGCCTGCCGCTGCTCGTGCTGCTGCACGGGTACGGCGCCGATGAGCACGATCTGTTCGGGCTCGCGCCGTTCCTTCCCGATGACATCGCCGTCGCCTCTGTCGCGGCTCCCCTGGCGCCACCATGGCCCCTGCCCGGCAGGTCTTGGTACGCGATCGATGGGCTGAACGGACGAGATCCGGATGCCGTGACCTTCGCCGCGCGTGCGCTTCTGCGGTGGCTCGACGAGGCCGCAGGCGATGCGCCGACCGTGGCGCTGCTCGGGTTCTCGCAGGGCGCCGCTGTCGCGCTGCAGGCGCTGCGGCTCGAACCCGCGCGCTTCGATGCCGTGGTCGCGCTGAGCGGCTACGCCTCCCCGGGCGACCTGCCAGAAGACACCGTGCTCCGAGAGGCACGCCCCAGAGTGTTCTGGGGCCGCGGCACGAACGACGACGTGATCCCCGCTGCGTTGATCGCCCATACCGCCGGGTGGCTGCCCGATCACTCCGAGCTGACCGGACGCGTCTACCCGGGGCTCACCCACAGCATCTCTGAGGACGAGCTGGCGGACGTGCGCGTCTTCCTCGAGAAGTGGCGCGACGCCTCAGCGGGCTGAATCGGATTCGCCGGTCGAGTCGGCGTCGTCATCATGATCGGCATCTGCGCCTTCCTCCTCGGACGACGTGCGTCGTCCTGCCATCCCGAACGCGACGGCGAATGCCACTCCGATCGCGATGCCGAGGGCGATGCCGACGCCCCAGCTCATCCGCTGTCGCGCCTCGTGGCCGCTCATCCGGTCGTCAGCCATGACTCCACGCTAGCGAGCGCGGGCCCTCACAACACCCCCGTGCGGCGGACGCGATGCTCCGCGGTACGCCTCAGTGCTTCTTGCCACCGCCCGGAACGTCGACGTCCACCCAGACGAGGCGGTGGTCGCTGGAGGGGAACGGGTAGACGCCGGTCAGGCGCGAGAGCGGGTCATCCGACGCCGGCCAGAAGACGCCGGATCCGACGATCTTGATCTGGCGACTGGGCAGCACGTAATCGACGCGGATGTTCCCCGGCGGCTCCGAGAAGTCCGCGGTGTCCTGCGCCGGATCGCCCACATGCTCGAGGTTGATGCCGCCCTGCAGTTCGGACGCTTCGATGGCGCCCGTGCTGGTCGGCACGGAGGCGGTGTTGATGCGCGGGCTCTCGAGCAGCTGCTGGCTCGCGCCGCCGGTGGAGTCGGCGTCATTAGGGTCTGCGTTCTGATCGCCGGCGATCACGAACAGTTCGTTGCGCCCGAGGCCGCCCTCGTTGCCCTGGTCATCGACGATGTACGACCCGGCCTTGCCTCCTGCGATGTAGTCGGCCCAGAGGCGGATCTCGTCGTGGTTGCGTCGGCCGTTGCGGTCTTCTGCACCGTCGAAGGTGGGCGGGGTCGGGTGAGAGACGAGGAAGTGCACGGTCTTGTTCTTCGACACCTCGATCGGCACGTCCCAATGCGACTTGCTCGAGAGCGGGAACCGGGCGAGCTCCTCCGGCGAATAGAAGTCGGCGAGCTCCGCGGTCGCGGGGTCGTCGGGCAGAAGCGCGCCGGGCATGTCCGCCCAGAGGAGGTTCTGGAACGTGCGAATGGCGTCCTGATCGATCGGATACTTCGAATAGATCGCCATGCCGTACTGACCGGGGAAGAGTCCGAAGCCCCACGCGTCGTCTCCACCGGAGATCGCTCCGTCGTTGTTCAGGTCGAATCCGCTGGGAACGCCGGTGTTGACCGGTGCGGAGTACCGATAGGCGTACTCGACGGGCTCTGCGTCACCGTGCGGCGCCGACAGGTAGTTGTCCTGGAACAGCCGCAGTGAGTCGCCTTCTGCGTCGTAGTCGAACTCGTTGATCAGAAGCACGTCGGGGTTCGTGCGCTGGATGATCTCGGCGACGGCATCCGCCTGCGCGTTGCCAGGGGTGGAGAGATCGGCGACGAGCGCACCTTCGGCGCCGCGATTGAGCGATGCGTTGAAGGTGGCGAACCGCAGATCCGACTGGCCGCGCGCCTCCTGCGGAGGTGCGGCGACGGCCGGAGCTGCGGTCGAGACGGCGGCACCGACGACCAATAAGGCCGCGAGAGCTGCAGCACGGGCGCGGCGATGCGTGTTCATGCAGGCCACGCTAGCTCGCAACGGTGACGCCGAGAAGACTGATCGATTAACGGATGACGACTGCGACACGCCCGGGGCTTGCGCGGAGCGACACGCCCGGGTATCGTCGTCACGTCCTGTCCGCCGTGTTTGGAAGTTCATTGATCTGATCCGTCGCCTCCGCGCTCTTCTTTCCGCGCGCTGACACGGATCCTTCCTACCGGTTTCGCCTCCGCCTTTCGGCGTCGAGCAGCGACCCGTGTCAGTGCATCCGCACACTCTCGGGAGACACCCATGTCAATGCAGACCACTCGCGCGTCGGTCACTCTTGATCACCTCACCTTCACCTGGCCGGATGGTCAGGCGGCACTCGACGGCGTCACGGGCTCGTTCGGCTCCGGCCGCACCGGCCTCGTCGGACGCAACGGCTCCGGCAAGTCGACGCTGCTGCGCCTCATCGCCGGAGAGCTCAGGACGACGTCCGGCACGATCCACACCACCGGAGACGTCGCCTACCTTCCTCAGCGGCTGACGCTCGACGTCGATCGCCGCGTCGCCGAGCTGCTCGGGGTCGCAGAAGCGCTGGATGCTGTGCGCGCCATCGCGGCGGGCGACGTCGATTCTGTACATTTCGACGCCGTTGGCGACGACTGGGACATCGAAGCGCGAGCGGAGGTGTCGCTGGCCGAGGCCGGGCTCGATCCTTCGTTCCTCGACCGCAACGTCGGCGAGCTGTCCGGTGGTGAGGCGGTGCTCGTCGCGATCGCCGGCATCCGCCTGCGTCGAGCGCCGATCACGCTCCTCGATGAGCCGACCAACAACCTCGACCGTGACGCGAGAGGACGCCTCGCGGACATGGTGCGGTCTTGGAAGGGCACGCTCGTCGTGGTCAGTCACGACGTTTCGCTGCTCGAGCTGATGGACGATACCGCGGAGCTCTATGCGCACACGCTGAGCGTGTTCGGCGGTCCGTACTCCGAATGGCGTGCGTGGCTGGACGGTGAGCAGGATGCTGCGCGCCAGGCCGAGCGCGACGCCAAGCAGTCGTTGAAGAAGGAGAAGAGGCAGCGCATCGAGGCAGAGACCAAGCTGGCGGGCAGAGCTCGTGTGGCGAACAAGGCGTTCGTCGAGAAGCGGGTTCCGAAGATCATCGCGAACGGCCGGAAGATGGCGGCTCAGGTCTCGGCCGGGAGGCTGCGCACCGAGGTCGCGGAGAAGGAGAGCGAGGCGCGGGCTGCGCTCGACGAGGCCGGACGGCGGGTGCGCGGCGACGCCTCGATGAAGATCGACCTGCCGGATCCTGATGTGTCGAGCACGCGCCGCATCGCCACGATCGGCGTCGAGGAGCGTTCCTGGGTGATCCAGGGACCCGAGCGAGTTGCGCTGATCGGGCGCAACGGCGTCGGCAAGACGTCACTGTTGGAGCGACTGGTGGACGGCGAAGCGGATGGGACGCCCTCCGTGAGCGGCCACACCGATCGCATCGGGTATCTGCCGCAGCGCATCGACGGGCTGGACGAATCGCGCTCAGTGCTTGAGAACATCGCTGAGGGCGCCCCAGCCAGCCCCGAGAAGGAACTGCGCAACAGGCTCGCACGGTTCCTCATCCGCGGCGACACAACCGATCGCGCTGTGAGCACGTTGTCGGGCGGCGAGCGCTTCCGCGTCGCGCTGGCGAAGCTGCTGCTCGCGGATCAGGCACCGCATCTCGTGGTGCTGGACGAGCCGACGAACAATCTCGATCTCGACACGGTCGACCAGCTGGTCGAGGCACTGCGTGCGTACCGCGGCGCCGTGCTCGTGGTGAGCCACGATGATGCGTTCCTGGCTCGGCTCGAGCTGGATCTGACATTGGAGATCGATGAGGAGGGCCGGATCAAGGAAGTGGTGAGGTGACTCGGAACGCCGACGGCGCCAGAGCATGAGCAGCGCGGCATCCGCCAGAAGACCAGCGCGTCAGGATCGAACCGGACCGGTTGTCGACCGTTTCGTCAGAACGGCGGCTCGAATGGCGTCCGGTCGGCGACGTCTTCGAAGGTGACATAAGTGGCGACGCCCGGCGGGCGATCGACGTAGCTTCTGCCGGTGGGGCTGGTCCATTCCAATACCCCACCGCCGAGTTGTCGCACCTTCCATGGAGTCTGGTGCTTGGTCACATGATGTCGGCGGCAGAAATCGGCGAGGTTGGCAAGCGTCGTCGCACCTCCGTGCGCGCGATCGATCGTGTGGTCGTCATCGCAGAGCCTCGCCAGCAACCTGCATCCCGGGAATCTGCACCGTCTGTCCCGGGCCCGCAGGTACCGCCGCATCTCTGCCGAGGGGCGATATCTGTCCACTCCGAGCACCATTCCAGACACCGGGTGCGTGAAGACCCTGTCGAATCCGGGTGCATTGCCGGTCAGGATCCGAGCTGTTGCGGGGTCGACCGGCCCGACGCCCTCCAGATGCGCGGGAGAGGCGATCTCATCAGGGTCGGTCAACGACAGCACCGGGACCGTGATGTCAACGTGCGCGCGGATCTCACCCAGCAGCCCGTCGTCGGTCTCATGGCCGGTCGGCGTACCGGTGAGGATCAGATCGGCCAGCAGGTCGAACCGCAGCTGATTCAACGTCCGCTCATCTGCGAAGTCATCCGCCGCAGCACCCACCGAAGCGCCACCGGTCCGTTTCGCGGCCCGTGCGTTCTCGGCCTTCACCTTCAGCCCATCTGGGTCGCCCTATCGTGCGTGCCGTTGATGATCGCGCTCGGCCCGAACAACACGAGTTCGCCCATGCCGTCGTCGCGGCCTTTCACCCACGTTCCGCGCTTCTCCCGCGCTTCGCGGTGTCGCTCGGTGAACGATGTCTCCCGAAACCGCTCCGCCGTCTGAGCGGCGAACGGACGCAACCGGTTCGGGGTCTCCGCCTCGGCACGCGCGACCACGATCGCTTCGTAGCGGGCTCTGCTCTCAGCATCCTCGATCTGATCCCCGGCATCCATGATGACCCGCACGTGAGCCTGCGAGATGCGACCGTCGCCGAATGAAGCGGCCGTCGCGGGAAATCGCTCCGAGAGTCGCGAAGCGGTGCCCATGTGGGACTCGATCGTACGATCACTCAGCCGCAGGGCGGCGGCGATCTCGGTGGCCACCGCGCGCTGTGACATCTCACGCGATTCGATAGAATCGAACGGCTCATCATCGGCGATGCGCGAAGCAGTCGCCAACAGCGCCGACTTCGTCGCCATCAGCTGGTTGATCGTCTGGTCCACCGAGGAGAGGGTGGTGACGACATCGTCCAGCAGCGCATTCAACACCGGAGAACTCATCGTCGAACTCTTCGTATGTTCATTGAACTACTACCCTCCGACATTCCGTCATCACGATCGGCAATGTGCGAGTCCAGCCCGATGATGGTCGCACCATCGAGGTGCAGAGTTGCGTTCGATTGCGACCACATTCCCGCCGATGTCAGCGCAGCGGACAGCGGTTCTGAAAGATCATGATTGCCGGCCCCCACCAGTACTGGCAAGTCGGGCGGAAGGCGCGCGAAGAAACTCCCCTACTCTCGCGCACTATTCACACTCGCGCATCGCGCGTTCGTCGTCTCCGCAGCCGATCAGCCAGCGGATTCCGAATCGGTCGACTACTTGTCCGACGTATGCGCCCCAGCTCCGCTCTTGAAGCGGATCAAGGACGCGACCGCTCTGAGCGTGTGCGTCGAACCGGCGAGTGAGCGTAGGGCCGTCGGCCGTTCCGAGGAGCGCGATACTGACTCCGACCATCGATACGGTCTCCTCTCCGTCGGTGGCGTAGAGGAGACCGGCCCTGAGAGAACGCCATGTGCAATCGCATCAGCAGGTTCGTCGGTGCGACCGAACTCCTGGAAGGTATGCAACGAGAGCCTTCCTCCGAAGCTGTGGTGATAGTACTCGAGGGCCGAGGCTGAGTTGCTGGGAAACCAGAGATTGTGTAGTCATCGTTCACTTCGAGCAGATGCATTTGTCGAAGATCCGGCGTCGACGGGCTCATGCTCCGCCACTTCACCACCGCTGTGCACAGGACGTATCTCCACACCTCCGCCGGAGATCAGGGCCGGGTCCCTGCTGGCGAGTGCGGCCGCCTCATCGAGGCTTGCGGCATTCAGGATGTACATGCCGGCGACGACGTCGCCGTTCGCGTTGTACGGGCCATCTGTTGCGCCGTGTGCGCGAAGTGTGCGGGCGTAGTCGCGCGGAGTGAATGCGTACGCGCTGTGCAGTTTTCCCGTGGCGACCATTGAGTCATAGTGATCATCGCAGTCGCGTAGCTGCTCTTTCGTCGCTTCGGGCGCGTGCGCTGAGTCGTTCGCGTAAATGAGAACGGCGTATTGAGGCATGTTCGTCTCGTTTCTTGTTGCTGGTTGAGAGGGGGCGGGTGGGCTTATTTCTCGTCCCAAGGGAGCTTCACGACGGGGAGGATGTATATCCGTCCGATTGTGGCTGTGGGGTGCTTAGCCATGTATGTCGCCGCCTCTTCGGTCGAGTCGGCGGTGATGATGTCGTAGCCGGCGAACCACTCTTTGAGCTCGGGGAACGGCCCGTCGGTGACGAGCACTTGTTCGTTTCGAACAGCCACAGACTTGGCCTGCTCGGGGCCTGCAACGGGGGCGCCGTCGTGCAGTCGCGCGGCAGTTTGGCCTTCCTCGGCCCATTTCCCGAGCAATCGCTGATCTTCGGTCTGGGACAGGGGCTTTCCCGTTGAGTCGGTCATGTGGATGACCAGATACTCACTGCTCATTTGATGTCTCCATTCGTTGTGATATCCGGGTTCTCATACCCGGCTGGTACCGCTAGTTGATTCCGGCGACGGATGAGGTGCGTTCGTTCCGCGATGTTGTGGGCGAGATCGATGGCGACGCCGTAAGCCGCGCGCGCACGTTCGGATTGGCCTGACGCGCGCAGCAACTCGGCGCGTGTCACGTGAAAGCCGTGAAAGCCGTCGAGGGCACCGCGGAGGCGCTCTACCATGGACAAGGCGACCAGCGGTGAGTCGAGTTCGCCGATTGCGATCGCCTTGTTCAAAGTGACGAGTGGACTTGGGTCGATGAGTTCCAATTGTTCGTAGAGCGAGACGATCCGCTCCCAGTTCGTGTCCCGGGGTTGCGGCGCTTCGACGTGAACCGCGTTGATCTCAGCCAAGAGCATGAACCGTCTGCGTGGAGTGGATCTGACCGTCGGCCAACGGTCGCCGCCCAACAGGGAGAGTCCTTCGCTGATCAGCGCTCGATCCCACGATCCGCGGTCCTGCTCGTCCAGACGGATCAGCTCTCTCCCGTCGGCGCTGAGCCGGGCGTCCGCGCGCGCCTCCGAGAACAGCATGAGTGCCAGGAGCCCTGTTGCCTCGTGCTCTTTGGGCAGCAACTCCCGTACCAGTCGGGCGAGACGGATGGCTTCGCCTGTGAGGTCTCGACGGAGAGGTGCCACATTCGGCCCGGATGCGAAGTAGCCCTCGTTGAACACGAGGTAGAGAACCGCGAGCACGCCGTCGATCCGCTCCAAAAGGTCACCAGCAGCGGGCATGCGGTACGGGATCTTTGACGCTTTGAGCTTCGCCTTGGCTCGAGTGATCCGCTGGCCCATGGTGCTCTCCTGAACCAGAAAAGCGTGCGCGATCTCGGATACTTTGAGGCCGCCCACCATACGCAACGTCAAGGCGACGCGTGCCTTCATTGTCAGGGCCGGGTGGCAACAGATGAACAGCAGTCGCAGGCGATCGTCCTCCACCGCGCCGACAGGCTCGGATGGAGTCGGATCGCAGAGGATGAGCGCCTCCAGATACTTTGACTCTCGGTGCGCCTCACGCCGCAGCCGATCGATCATCTTTCGGTACGCGGTCGTTGTGATCCACCCACCAGGATTAGGCGGTGGACCGTCCACGGGCCAATGCTCGACGGCAGAAGCGAACGCCTCCGCGGTCATCTCTT
Organism: Microbacterium sp. AK031; assembly: GCF_024807145.1. GTDB lineage: Bacteria > Actinomycetota > Actinomycetes > Actinomycetales > Microbacteriaceae > Microbacterium. The sequence goes on from NZ_JANUCA010000002.1 coordinate 153,742, forward strand.
CCGCGAGGTCGAGGTCGCCGCATCGCCGTGCGAGTCCCGCAACGATGCGGGCCCATTCCTCGCGGTGGGTGCGCGCGACTACCTCGTGTATGAAGACCAAGCCGTCCCCCATCAAACTCACCTCGCTACCGTGAATACTCAGCCGTCCGTTTTGTCTCGTGTGCGATCACATTTCGGTCTATCTGATGATGCTACGAACGAGGCCCTCGAGATTCGACACGTCGTCGATAGAACGTGCGCATCCACGACAAGAGCCGCCCCGGCTTCAGGCGTTCAGGTACCGGCGCCGTCGATCGCCTTCTGCCGTCGCATCGTTCCCCTTTGTGGGCGAGGTTCTTCTCGGCACGCCTCGTTTCCATCCGGTACAGAAGTATCGCCATCATGGGATCGTTGTACATCGGCAGTGCCTTTCCTGTCTCGGCGATGATGCGGATCGATCACTCGTCACATATGGACCACGAACGACCCCACACCATTTCGACACTCGGTATGACGTTCCCACGCTGGCGGCACTCCCGCCACGATGAAGCCTCGCCAAGGAGCGGGCCGAAGATCCCGCCGAAATCCTCTACCGGATCCTGCTTACGCGGCGCGATCGCCGGCAGCTGGCCGCTTTCCTCGCCGAAACTCGCAGGCTCGGCGTGGGTGGAACTCCGGAGTGCTTCCTGCAAGTATCGGCGAGTGATCGAAGACGCGAGAGATCTGTGGGACCGAGAGGCAGAGACGTTCGATCAGGCCGCCGATCATGGTCTCCGAGATCCGGTGGTTCGCCGCGCGTGGGCCGATCTGCTACTCCCGTTGATCGGGGAACCCGGCCGTCGCGTTGCAGACTTGGGGTGCGGCACGGGAACGCTGTCCGCTCTTCTCGCGGTAGAGGGGCAGCATCTCGTGCACGGAGTGGACTTCTCGACGGAGATGATCCGGCGGGCTCGAGAGAAGGCGGCCAAGGTCGTACCGCGTCCGGTCTTCTCAGTGGCGGATGCCTCGGAGCCGCCACTACCTCCGGCTTCATTCGAAGTGGTTCTCTGCCGCCACGTCTTGTGGGCGATGCGCGACCCTTCCGAAACACTGCAGAGATGGATCGAGCTGCTGGCTCCGGGCGGCGTGCTCGTCCTGATCGAAGGCAAGTGGAGCAATGGTGTGGGTCTGAAGGCCTCCGAGTGTGCCCGACTCGTCGGGAGTCTTCGGGCCGACGTTCAACTGCAGATGCTGGACGACGACGTGTACTGGGGCGGCCGAACCGATGACGAGCGATATCTGATTCTCAGCGCGAGCTGACTGCTCGGCATGCCGCCCCAAGCTCTCCCTGCTGAAAACGATTGTTTACGGTGGATCGAGCAAAGCTCGTGACGATGCTGTCGAGTGCGATGGCCAGCGCCGAAATGCGGAGGATCTCGGTGCGCTGGACGATGGTCGGTGGGCGATGAGCGGACACGATCGAGCGCAGCGCGAAGGCGTGGTCGCGTTCTTCCGCAATCCTCACTTTCGTCGTGCTGTGTGCTTGGTGCCGTTCGCCGCGATCGGCGACGTCCCCGGGAGCACCAGGGTAGGGATCACGTTCAGCAGGGCCAGGAGGATCTCGCCCTCGGCCGGGATGAATGCGTCGACGTACGAGAGGCTCTTCACGTCAGTCGCTGAGCGCGGCCTCACTGATGACGGCTCCGCCGTAGGAGTGGCCGACCATCACGACGCGTCCGGTGGTGCGGGCCACGAGATGATGCAGGCTGTCCGCAGCGGAGGTTTCGGCGACGTGGCACTCGTCGGCGCACTCGTCCTCGAGCCGAACGGTACGCTGAGCGTGATCGGCAAAGACTCGGTCGGAACGGGCGCCGCGCTGACCCAGGAGGTCCATCCCTGATGCTGCGAAGCTAGGGCCGCCGCCGGTTCAACCCGCGCGAAACCTTCTCCAGGAACCGCCTGCTGCGCTTGAAGAGCGTGTCCGACCTCGGCACGAGCGTTTCCCCCCGCCGCAATCGAATGCCGCGCTCCTCAGTGATCTTCTGGGAGCGTGCTGCCCTCTCGCTCACAGTGGTGTCTCGTGGAGAGCGCTGCAGCTGCGACTCTGCCTTCTGCCCCGCTTGCAGCTGTCTTCCGCGCTCCAGTTCAGCGTTGAACTCGGCGCCGAAGAGTAACGCCAGATTGATGAGGAACAACCAGAGCAGGAAGATGATCACTCCGGCAAACGTGCCGAAGGTTCTGTTGTAGTCGGCGAAGTTCGACACGTAGGCGATGAAGCCTGCGGATGAGATGGCGAGCATGGCGACAGCGAGTACGGCGCCGATGCTCAGCCACCGCAGCGGCGGCTGTTTCAGATTCGACGTGCCCTTGTACAGCAACGTGATCATCGAGACGACTGCGGCCGTGAGCATCGGCCACTTCAAGACGTCCCAGGTGGTCAGAGCGGCGTCGCCTATGTTGAGCGCACCGCCGACGACACGCGACACCGGCCCCGACAACACGACGACGGCCACAACGATCAAAACGAGAAGCAGCAAGATGATCGTGACGCCGAGCTGAGCGGGCTTGCGCTTCCAGTATGGCCGCCCCTCATCAACGCCATAGATCCGATTGAGAACGCGGCCGAACGCACCCACATAGAGCGAAGCTGACCATACCGCCGTCACGATCGCCACGATCAGAGTAAGACCGGCGGTTGAAGCTCCGGCAGCCTCGGCCAACGGGGCCCGAAGAGTGTCGGTCACGGCCCGCGGAGCGACCTCATCCAGCAGCGAAAGCAGACGATCGAGGACTCTCTCACTGTCGGCGAGTATCCCGATCGATGCCACGATCGCCAGCCCGGCCGGGAAGATCGATAGCACCCCGAAGAATGTCAACGCTCCCGCACCATCGACACACCCGTCCTTCGCAAACTCCTGCAGCGTGCGGCGACACGCGTACACCCACGTCTGCTTGCGAAGTTGTGTCGGATTTGAAACCTTGTTCAGATTGGTCGACGCACCGTTCGGCATGCACTCCACGGTACGCGGACCAGGCTCCGCACTGAATACGACCTGCACAGATGCATCCATGGAAGATTGGGGGTGTGACGCGCATTGCAACCCCATCGGGTCGGCGAACGGCGAGGCGTATGGTGAGCGCATGACTCTCGCCCAGACTCCTCTCGATGTCGACGGACGCGTTCATCTCCGGAGACTCTCTTCCCCGTTCGTGTATCTGATCGAGCGAAGATCACGCATGGAAGGTGGTGTCGTGCGTCTCCCGGCCGTCGAATTCTCATTGAATGCGCTGATCGCCCGCGCCTCGCGCAGGAACTCGTCGGCCCGGGGCGGATGCCGCAGGAAGCCACGCCCCTCAGCGCGTCCCCGCGGCGGGGTGACCCCGTGACAAGCAACATCCGGGTTCTCCTTCGTCGGCTGGGAAAGAAAGTCTGGGCGCGAGCCGCTCTGGTCACCGCGGTCTCGATCGTCTTCGTACTCGCTGCCGGGTGGGTGGGAACGCTGTTCCCCTTCATGTTGGTGATCGATCTCGGACAGGACTCAGTCGGCTCAATCCTGCAGATCATCGCAACCTCCATGCTCGCGGTGACGACGTTCTCAATCACCGCGATGGTCACCGCGTATTCCTCCGCCACGACCACCGCGACACCTCGGGCGACCCAACTCCTCGTCGAAGACCCCACCTCGCAGAACGCTCTTTCTACGTTCGTCGGCGGTTTCACGTTCTCCCTCGTAGGCATCATCGCCCTATCGACGGGATACTACGGCGACCAAGGACGAACCATCCTGTTCCTCGGCACGCTGATCATGGTCGCCATCATCGTCGTCACGCTCTTGCGGTGGATTGCACACCTCTCCACCTTCGGGCGCATGGCCGACATCATCGACCGCGTCGAAGCAGCGGCATCGACCACGCTGAACGCCTATGCCGCTTCTCCCTCACTAGGGGCTCGGACATCCGACTCCAAGGAGATCATCGGTGAATCTGTTCCGTCGCACGAGTCCGGCTACGTCACTTTCGTCGATGTCGCCGCTCTCGAGCGCATCGCTTCCCGACTCGACTGCGACATCCACGTGCTCGCCCTCGCGGGCCGATACGCCGACACAATGTCGCCACTCGCCGTCATCCGCTCGGCGACAGCCCTGGACAGCGAGACGCGGAAGGCAGTCGTGGGCACCTTCCGCATCGAAGCCCACCGCACCTACGAACAAGATCCACGCCTCGGCATGATCGCTCTCGCTGAGATCGGTAGCCGAGCTCTGTCGCCGTCGACCAATGACCCCGGCACCGCGATCGAGATCCTCAGCGTTCTGCAGCGCATTCTGTCGAAGGCGCTGCAGACCGACCCAGACGCAGCCGTGAAGTATCCGCATATCTGGATCAGACCCGTCGCACTCAGCGATCTCATCGTTGACGCGTTCCGGCCCATCTCGCGAGACGGGGCGGGGATCATCGAAGTGCAGATCCGACTACAGAAGTGCCTCGCTTCGCTCGCTGCTACGGCACCCCAACACGCGCACCTCTTCGCGATGGCAGCAGACCGGGCGCACAGCCAGACCCTTCACGCACTCTCCGACGAAGAGCGGCGAGAACTCGATGGGCTGCGGCGAACCCTGTGGCACTGACCAGGCCACTGTCGATCTGCGAGGTCCGAGATGAGGAGACAGCCCGATGTCCCACCCACAGACGATGATGGAGGGATGAGCGATGTGCTCGACCGTTTCACCCCCGCCACACAGGACTGGTTCCGGGGGGCTTTCACTGCGCCCACGCCGGCGCAGGCGGGCGCGTGGGATGCGATCTCGGCAGGCAGGCATGCGCTCGTGGTCGCCCCGACAGGGTCGGGTAAGACACTCTCTGCGTTCCTCTGGGCCATCGACCGCGTCTTCCGCGAGCGGACGGATGCTGGAGATGCGGTCCCCGCGAAAGGCACTGCCCGCACACGCATCCTCTACATCTCACCGCTGAAGGCGCTGGGCGTCGACGTCGAGCGCAACCTGCGCTCCCCCCTGGTCGGCATCGGGCAGTCCGCCCGCCGGCTGGGGCTGGCGGCCCCGGCGGTGAGCGTCGGCGTCCGATCCGGAGACACCACCTCGAGCGACCGCCGGAAGCTCGTCTCCGACCCGCCCGACATTCTCATCACCACTCCCGAATCGCTGTACCTCATGCTCACGAGCCGTGCCGGCGAGACTCTGCGCGACGTGCACACTGTGATCATCGATGAGGTGCACGCCGTCGCCGCGACCAAACGTGGCGCACACCTCGCCGTGAGCCTGGAGCGGCTGGATGCGCTGCGCCGAGCGGGCCGCGAAGACACCCCGCCCGCACAGCGCATCGGCTTGTCGGCGACGGTGCGCCCAATCGACGAGGTGGCTCGCTTCCTCGGCGGCTCCGAGCCCGTCGAGATCGTCGCGCCTAAGGCATCCAAGACATTCGACCTGTCGGTCGTCGTGCCGATGGATGATATGACCAACCCGCCTCCCCCGCCCGGTGCCCCGCTCACGAGCGACGATCCGGCCGAGTACACCGAGGTCACGGGATCCGTCTGGCCGCACGTCGAGGAGGCGATCGTCGATCGCATCCTCGAGAACAAGTCCACGATCGTCTTCTCCAACTCGCGTCGTTTGGCGGAGCGCCTCACCGGCCGGCTCAACGAGATCTACGCCGAACGCATCGGGGTGCCCGTTCCGGAACCCACGGGGCCTCCTGCCGCGATGATGGCGCAGGCCGGATCCACCGCTGGGGCGGATGCCGTGCTCGCCAAGGCGCACCACGGGTCGGTCTCCAAGGAGCAGCGTGCCCTCGTCGAGGAAGAGCTGAAGTCCGGCATCCTGCGCTGCGTCGTCGCGACGAGCAGCCTCGAACTCGGCATCGACATGGGCGCGGTCGACCTCGTCATCCAGGTGGAGGCGCCGCCGTCCGCGGCATCCGGCCTGCAGCGCGTCGGACGCGCCGGCCACCAGGTCGGCGAGATCAGTCGCGCCGCGCTCTTCCCCAAGCATCGTGGCGACGTGCTGCACACTGCGATCGTCACCGAACGGATGCTGGCAGGCAAGATCGAGGCGATCGCCGTGCCGCGCAACCCGCTCGACATTCTCGCGCAGCAGACGGTCGCCGCCTGTGCCCTGACGCCGATCAGCGTCGAGGAGTGGTTCGAGACCGTGCGGCGCAGCGCGCCGTTCCAGTCGCTCCCCCGCTCGGCCTACGAAGCGACCCTCGATTTGTTGGCTGGGCGTTTCCCCTCTGACGAGTTCGCGGAGCTGCGCCCTCGTGTCATCTGGGATCGCGACGCCGGCACTCTCACGGGACGGCCCGGCGCGCAGCGGATCGCCGTCACCAGCGGCGGCACGATCCCCGACCGCGGCCTGTTCGGTGTGTTCGTGGCCGGCGAGGGAGCGGGCCGCCGAGTGGGCGAGCTCGATGAGGAGATGGTCTACGAGTCCCGAGTCGGCGACGTCTTCACGCTCGGCACGACGAGCTGGCGCATCGCCGAGATCACCCACGACCGTGTCAACGTGCTGCCCGCATACGGCCAGCCGGGCAAGGTGCCGTTCTGGCACGGCGACGGCATCGGCCGCCCCTACGAGCTCGGTGAGGCACTGGGGAAGTTCTCCCGCGAGGTCTCGACCGCGGCCCCGGAGAAGGCCGCGCAGCGCCTGATCGAGGCCGGTCTGGACGGACAGGCGCGCATCAACCTGCTCGCGCATCTGAGCGAGCAGCGTGAAGCCACCGGCACCCTCCCAACCGATCGCACGCTGACGGTCGAGCGCGGTCGAGACGAGGTCGGCGACTGGCGGGTCATCCTTCATTCCCCATACGGGATGAAGGTGCATGCGCCGTGGGCGCTCGCGATCAACGCGCGCGTCAGGGAGCGCCTCGGCGTCGACGGGTCGGCTGTGGCGAGCGACGACGGCATCATCGTGCGAATCCCGGATGCCGATGCTGAGCCGCCCGGCGCCGAACTGTTCGTGTTCGACCCCGACGAGCTCGAGCACGTGGTCACCGAGGAGGTCGGCGGCTCTGCCCTATTCGCCTCGAGGTTCCGCGAGTGCGCTGCACGTGCCCTGCTGATGCCGCGCATGAACCCGAACAAGCGCACGCCGCTGTGGCAGCAGCGCCAACGATCCGCGCAGCTGCTCGAGGTCGCACGGCGCCACCCCACGTTCCCTGTCATCCTCGAGACGCTGCGCGAAGTGCTGCAGGACGTATACGACCTGCCGTCGCTGAGACGGCTCACGAACGCCATCGCCGAGCGCAAGGTGCGACTGGTCGAAACGGAGCCCGCGCAACCGTCGCCGTATGCACGCGACCTGTTGTTCGGCTATGTCGGCGCGTTCATGTACGAGGGCGACTCACCACTCGCCGAGCGTCGAGCGGCCGCGCTGTCGGTCGATCCGGCACTGCTCGGCGAGCTCCTCGGAACCGTCGAGCTGCGCGAGCTGCTCGACCCTGATGTGCTCGCCCAGTGGGAGCAGGAGGCGCAGCGCCTCGACCCCGAGCGTCGCGTACGAGGGCTGGAGGGCGTCGCCGACCTGCTCCGGATGCTGGGGCCGCTTGATGCGGCGGAGGTCGCGCTGCGCTTGGAGGAAGAGATCACCGCGCAGCAGCACCTCGACGACCTCATCACCGCCCGTCGAGCGATCCCTGTCACGATCGCCGGCATCCCTCATGTCGCCGCGATCGAGGACGCCGGACGCCTCCGCGACGCGCTCGGCGTCGCTCTGCCCACCGGCATCCCGGTCGCCTTCCTCGAGCCTTTCGCCGATCCACTCGGCGACCTGGTCGCCCGATTCGCGCGCACGCACGGCCCGTTCACGACGGATGCCGTCTCGCTCCGCTTCGGCATCGGCTCGGCCGTCGCCCGGCACACGCTGCAGCGGCTGGAGAACGCCGGTCGCCTCACCAGCGGCTACTTCCTGCCAGAAGCGGCCGGCAGCGGATCCGACATCGAATGGTGCGACACCGAGGTGCTGCGACGCCTGCGGATGCGCTCGCTCGCCGCCATCCGCGGCAGCGTCGAACCGGTCTCCCCCGAGGCGTACGCCCGGTTCCTGCCCGAATGGCAGCATCTCGGGAGGCCCTTGGAGGGACTCGACGGCGTCGTATCGGTGATCGAGCAGTTCGCCGGCGTGCCCATCCCCGCCAGCGCGTGGGAGTCGCTCATCCTGCCCTCCCGCGTTCGCGACTACACGCCGGCGCTGCTGGACGAGCTGACCGCCAGCGGCGAGGTCATCTGGTCGGGGCACGGCACGCTGCCGGGGCGCGACGGATGGGTGTCCCTGCATCCTGCAGATCTGGCACCGTTCACGCTGCCCGACCCGGAAGACGAACTCGCGCCCGACTCCCTCGAATCTCAGCTGCTGAGCGCGCTGAGCGCCGGCGGCGCCTACTTCGCCACACAGCTGCGCGAGATGACCGGCGCCGAGAACGAGCAGTCGGTGCTCGAGTCGCTGTGGAACCTCACCTGGTCGAGCAGAGTCACCAATGACACGTTCGCCCCGATCCGGTCGCTGCTCGCCGGCGGGTCGCAGGCGCACCGGGTGACCCGACGCGCGCCTCGCACTCGCACGTATCGCGGCATGTCCCTGGCGCGCACTCCCGCTCGGCCGACAGCGGTGGGTGGGCGGTGGTCGCTGCTGCCGGCGGCCGAGACGGATGCGGCGCGTCGCGCCACCGTGAGCGCAGGACTGCTGCTCGACCGCTACGGCGTCGTCACTCGCGGTGCAGTGCAGGCCGAGGGCGTCCCCGGCGGATTCGCCCAGGCATACCGGGTGCTGGCCGGTTTCGAAGAGGCAGGGCACTGCCGACGCGGGTATGTCATCGAGAAGCTCGGGGCGGCGCAGTTCGCGGCATCCGCCACGGTCGATCGCCTCCGCACCTTCGCAGCCCTCGCCGACCCGGCGCCGCGCAGAGCTGTCACACTCGCCGCGACCGACCCTGCGAACCCGTACGGCGCGGCGCTCGCATGGCCGCGGCGCGAGGGCGTGTCGCATCGCCCAGGACGCAAAGCGGGCGGCCTCGTCGTGCTCGTCGACGGGTCGCTCGTGCTCTACCTCGAGCGGGGAGGGCGCACCGTGCTCGCGTTCGACGACGATCCGGAACTGCTGCGAGCCGCGGCATCCGATCTGGTCGCGACCTCTCGCGCGCGCCGACTCGAGACGCTCACGGTGGAGAAGATCAACGGCGAGGCGATCTACGGCACCGACTTCGCGATGGCTCTGCAGGAGGCCGGCTTCGTGGCGACCCCGCGCGGCTTCGCCCTGCGCAAGGCGCTGTAGCGCGATCGGTACGCTGGAGCCATGTTCCGAGAGTTCTTCGCCGGCGTCCGGATCCTCGGCCGGGGGTTCGGCATGTGGCGCACGCATACGAAGCTGCTTGCGCTCGGACTGATCCCGGCGGTCATCGCGTTCGTGCTTCTCGCGGGTGCGCTGATTCCCTTCGCGCTCGCTCTCGGACCACTCACCGAGTGGATCACACCGTTCGCCGACGGCTGGGTCAGCCCCTGGCAGGAACTGTTGCGCTTCAGCCTCGGCGCTGTCATCCTCATCGCCGCCCTGGCACTCGCCGGCGCGGTGTTCACCGCCCTCACGCTCACGATCGGCGACCCGTTCTACCAGCGCATCTGGCGCGGCATCGAGCGCTCGCTCGGAGGCCCTGAGCCCACCGGAGACACCGGGCTGCTGACCACGATCGGCGAGGGCATCCGCCTGATCGTCCTCGGAATCCTCGTGGCGCTGCTCACGATCGTCATAGGATTCGTCCCCGTGGTCGGCGGAGTGCTCGCCTCCGTCATCGGAGTGATCCTGTCAGGCCGCCTGGTCGCGCGGGAACTCACCGGCCGCGCCTTCGACGCACGCGGACTGACCACCCTTTCGCGCTCCGAACTGCTGCGGTCCGGGCGGGCCAGGGTCATCGGGTTCGGCGTGGCGACGCAGCTGTGTTTCCTCGTCCCGCTCGGCGCCATCGTCACGATGCCGGCCGCCGTGGCGGGATCCACGATTCTCGCGCGTTCCCTGACCGAGCGCGCGACCCCACCGCCGCAGGCGGTCGAACCGCCTCCCGCCTCCCATGCCTGAAGGCGACACTGTCTTCCGCACCGCGCTGCGACTCCATGAAGCGCTGGCCGGCGGAGCAGTGACCCGGTTCGACCTTCGCGTCCCCGCCTTCGCCACCGCTGATCTGACCGGCAGGACCATTCGCGGATGCGCCTCCCGGGGCAAGCACCTGCTGATGCGCATCGGCGATCAGACATTGCATTCCCATCTGCGCATGGACGGCGCGTGGCTCCTCTACCGCCCCGGCGAGAGGTGGCGGCATCCGGACTTCAAGGTCCGCGCGATCGTCGGCACGAACGATCGCGAAGCCGTCGGCATCGACATCGCCGAAGTCGAACTCATCCCCACCAGCACGGAAGAACAGCTGCTCGCGCATCTCGGCCCCGACCCGCTCTCAGAGGACTGGGATCTCGCCGAAGCCGCGCGCCGTCTCGACGCCGACATCCGCAGCATCCACGTCGCCCTTCTCGACCAGCGCAATGTCGCAGGCTTCGGCAACGAGTACGCGGCAGAACTGCTGTTCCTGCGTGGAATCCTGCCGACGACCCTGACGCCGAATGTGGACGTCAGGGCCCTCCTCGACCTCGGCGCGCGCACCATCCGCGCCAACAGGCTGCGCTCGAACCGCACCTTCACCGGAGTCGACAGACCGGGACAGAGCACCTGGGTATACGGCCGTGCCAACCGCCCGTGCCGGCGTTGCGGAACACTCATCCGTCGTGGCGCGCAGGGCGCCGATCCCACCCGCGAACGCGTCACCTTCTGGTGTCCGAACTGCCAGCGGTGAGCACCATCTCCGTTCGGGAATGAATTCGCCCATCCCGTGGTTGTTCATATATCCGGAGATGTCCGGATACGGGAGGAATCTTGGGTAAGAACTACATCGATATCGAAGACGACCAGGGCTCCACGCTGCGTTATCGCAAGCACGTCAACGGCCGCGGTCTCGTCGCGCACGGCGCGAAGGTGCACCCGAAGGCTGTTGTCGAAGCCGGCGCCTATGTCGAACCAGGAGCGCGCGTCGGCGCGGGAACGAAGGTCGCCCGCGGCGCGTGGGTCGAACCTGATGCCGTGATCGGCGACAACGCCTACATCGATGCGCACGCGCACATCGGTCAGGGGGCCGCCGTCGGTGATGGCGCGCACATCGGCGTCCGCACCGAGATCGGTGCAGGCGCACGTATCGCTCGCGGCGCGCGGATCGGTGCCGACGAGATCGTCGCCGCCGGCCTGCGGATCGCCACCGACCGGAAAGGGCTGTGGCTTGCGGCGTGACGCCGTGAACGCTACTTCAGAGCGCGTCGGATGAGGATCGAGGCTGACTCGACGACGACCACCATCGCGATGATGACGAGGACGTACGCCAGCACCTCGTCGAAGTGACGCCCCTGCAGCGCGTTCAGCAGCAGGAAGCCGATTCCGCCTGCGCCGACGATGCCGAGCAGCGTCGCCGAGCGGATATTCTGCTCGAGCAGGTAAAGCAGATGGCTCACCATCGCCGGCACCGACATCGGCATGGTCGATGAGAAGAACACCTGCGTGCGAGTGCCTCCCGCCGCCACCAATGCGCGCTCCGGGCCGTTCGGCACCTCTTCCATCGAATCTCCGATGAGCTTCGCGAGAAGTCCCACGCCGCCGATGCCGAGTGCAAGGGCACCGGCCTGTGGCCCGATCCCTGCGGCGATGATGAACAGGATCGCGACGACGAGGTCGGGGATCGCACGGATGAACAGCGCGATGCCGCGGAACAGGTTGCGCACCCAGCTGTTCGGGGCGACGTTGCGGGCTGAGAGCGGTCCGACGATCGCCGAGACGATGGTCGCCATGAGCGTCGCCGCGAAGGCGATCTGAATGGTCGTCATCACTGCAGCGAGGACGTCCGCCCAGTCGCGGCTGCCGAAGTGCGGTGGCCAGATGGCCCGGTCACGCTCTTCGCTGACGATCTGATCCCAGGCCGGAGTGAGCATCTTGGCGACATCCGGCACCGTGTACACGAACGCGCCGACGACGACGAGAATACCCAGCCACACCCAGAGCGTGTTGCTGATGCGACTCCGATCCCATGGGCGGTGCATCGCTGCCTCGATCCGCGCGTTGCGGTCCTGAGTTCTCGTGCGCTCCGGCTGTGCCGATTCGGCACCCTTCGGGTTCCGTCTGGCGACTGCACGAGCGACCGTGTCGCCTACGCCCTTGCCGGTCGGCTGGACGTTCAGCAGCCGGGTGCGCAGCAGCGACGAGACGATCTCGAAGACGACGCACAGCGCGATGATGATGACCACGATGGGAATGACACGGCGCATGCCGGCGGGGCCGCCGTGCAGCGCGCCGTCCAGCTCGTAGCCGATGCCGACCACTCCGACGACGCCGAGGATGACCGTCCCTCGCAGGTTGATGTCGGCGCGGTGAAGCGTCACCGCGACCCACGCCGGGAGGACCTGAGGAACGACGCCCGACCAGAACTCCTGCGACTTCGAGCCTCCGGCGGAACGAATCGCGAGCCGCGGTCCCTCCTCGGTCTGCTCGATCGCATCCGCGAACATCTTCGAGATCATGCCCACGGAGTGCAACCCGATCGCGACGATCGCGGGCAACGTGCCGGAGTTGAACCAGAGGAAGGCGAAGATGACGACGAACACGACATCAGGAATCGCACGCGCGATGACGCCGATGCCACGGCAGAGCGCCATGACGGTGAGATTCGGCGTCGTGTTGCGCGCGGCCCCGTAGGCCACCGGGATCGAGAGCACGGCGGCGAGCGCGGTGCCGGCGACGACCAGCGCGAGGGTGATGATGATCGTGAGGAACATCTGCCAGATCGGCTCGAAGCCGACCCACGTGGTGACGTACGCCGTCGCCCCATCCGCCTGCCGCTGGCCTGCGACATCCCAGCCCGGCCACTGCATGGGGGTCGCCATGTTGAGGAACCGGGTGATGTTCTTCCCGGTGGTCTCCATGCTCTTCATGCTGTAGTCCAGCGCGATGAACGACCAGACGCCGAGACCGAGGATCGCGATGATGGCGCCGTAGGAGACGATCGTGGACAGCCGAGGGGCCGGCCGTGGAACTGCAGCCACGCGCTCTGCGAGGGCGGGCGGCGCGGGTGGAGCGAGCAGTGTCATGCGGGCTCCTCGTTCGCCATCTCCTCGGCGAAGTTCTCGCGAGCCGATTTCCGGCGAAGCTCTTCGCGGAGCACCTGTGCGCGCGCTTCTGCGAGCTCGTCGTCGAGTGCGGCGATCTCGCTCGTCGTCGTGGCGACGCGGCCGTACACCTCCATCACCTCTTCGCGACTGAGATCGTCTGTGCGGGTGTCGAGCACGACCGAGCCGGCGCGCAGTCCGATGATCCGATCGCTCCAGCTCAAGGCGAGATCGACCTGATGGAGCGAGCAGATGACGGTCAGAGAGCGCTCGGCCGCGATCTCTCTGATGAGAGACATGATCTGGCTGCTCGACTCGGGGTCCAAGGAAGCGACGGGCTCGTCGGCGAGCAGGATCTCCGGATCCTGCATGAGAGCGCGAGCGATTGCGACGCGCTGCTGCTGACCTCCGGAGAGGTTGTCGGCACGCTGGTAGGCGAAGTCGAGCAGGCCGACGCGGTCGAGATGACCGAGCGCCTTCTCCCGCATGCGGCGCGGGAACGTCTTGATGCCGACGCGCGGTCCTCTGAGGGTCGACAGCCCTCCGGTCAGCACGTTCTCTAGGACCGTCAGCGCGCCGACGAGCTCGAACTGCTGGAAAATGAAACCGATGCGGCCGCGCAGCGCCCGCAGCGACCGTCCCCGCAGGCTCGAAACAGTCTGGCCGAGGGACTGTACTGCGCCCTCAGTCGGCGTCTCCAAGCCGTTGACGTGACGCAGCAGCGTCGACTTGCCGGATCCGGAGAGACCCAGCAGAACGACGATCTCCCCAGGCTCGACGGACAGTGACACCCCCTCCAGAGCCGGTTTCCCGGCTCCGGGGTACGTCTTTCCCAGATCGGTGATCCGGACGGCGGGGGTGTCACTGCTCGTCATATCAATACTCCTGAGTCGATTTCGTCGGGGTGCGAGGGGTCACGCCCGGCAGGCCTCGACCTCGTCAGCGATCTCGGTGCACAGCGTGCGGATGAGGTCGTAGTACGCGTCGTCGACGGCACCGAAGCCGAACCAGCCATCGGTCAGGAACTCGTTGAGCTCGACGCCCGCGTCCGTCAGGTCGGACTGGGTGCTGTCGGCGAGTGCGTCGAAGAGCTGGTCCTTGACGTCCTGCGGCAGTGCAGCCTGCAGCACGATCGGTGCGGCCGGCACCTGCACGCGCTCGACCTCGACGAGCTCGCCCGACGTGATCAGCGGGTCGGCGTCGATGTCCTGGGCGAAGCCGACCTGGCAGTCGGTGCCCTCGGCGACCTTCTTCGCGTTCAGGTCGTGCTCCTCACCGAAGAGACGATCGTCGTCGGCGACGGTGACGCCGGCCTCGAGCAGACCGCCCATCGGAACCGCGAAACCGGAGGTGGAGGTCGGGTTGACGAAGCAGACGGGCTGGTCGGCGAAGTCTGCGAGCGAGGTCACGTCAGCGGCGGCGGGATTTCTGACCGCGACCGAGAAGTAGCCGGGCTCGGCGCCCTCCTGGGTGATCTGCGCGCCGATGGGCTCGATGTCCGCGCCCGCGTTCTGCGCCTGGTAGTAGGTGAACGCGGATATCTGCGCGATGTCGATCTGGTCTGCGGCGAGGCCCTGCACGACGGCGGTGTAGTCGGTGGCCTGGAAGAGCTCGACCTCCTTGCCCGTGATCTCGGCGATCCAGTCGGCGATCGGCTGGGCGTCCTGGTCGGCGCCCTCATGGTCGGGCAGCACGGCGAAGATCAGCTTGTCGGCGCTGCCGGAGGCGAATGTGCCTTCCGCGGCAGTGGCATCGCCCTCGGTGTCGGAGGCAGCCGGCGAGGGGGCACAGGCGGCGAGGCCGAACGCGAGCGTGAGACCGGCGGCGATTGCGAGGCCGCGCTTCAGGGTGAACTGCATGGGGTGGACCTTTCGGTGACAGTGCAGGGTGAGGATCGGCGGGACGGCCGACTGCGACAGTCAAGGCGCGGGAGGCGTCGCCCGTGGATCGCGAACGCAACTGGTTCGTGAACGCGATGTGAATTCGCCGTGGTGTGGTCTCCGCCGTGGCGCGGGTACCCTGAATCCATGGTGAAACAGCGCGGGCGCGGAGGCTCCGCGAAGCGTCCCGCCTCCGCGAGGACGCCGTCGCGCACCCCCTCGCCGTCGGGGAAGAAGTCCGCCGCACGCGATCAGGTCGTCTTCGACTCGAGCCCCGTGCGCGAAGCTCCGCGTGTGTTCCGCCTCGGCGCCGTTGCGGGAGCCACTCCCGGCAGGTGGATCGACACGTGGAAGCAGCGCATGCCCCACGTCACGCTGGAGCTCGTGCCCATCGAGACCGAGCCCCAGCGCGCCTCGATCGACGAGTTGGATGCCGCGCTCATCCGCCTTCCGCTGGACGATGACACTCTGCACCTGATTCCGCTCTACGACGAGATCGCCGTGGTCGTCGCCTCCGCAGAGTCGCATCTGCTCGCGGTCGACGAGCTCGAGCCGTCAGATCTCGCCGGAGAGGTGCTGATCACGCCGCTCGATGACGTGCTCGGTCCGCTCGGCATCCCCGGCGTTCTGACGCCCGAGTTCGCTCCGCTCGCCACCACGGGCGATGCGATCGCCACCGTCGCCACGGGCGTCGGCATCGTGATCGTGCCGATGTCGCTGGCGCGGCTGCATCAGCGCAAGGGCACAGACCACCGACCGCTGCGCGGAGGCCCGATCTCCACGGTCGCGCTCGCCTGGCCCAGAGAGCGCACGACCCCCGACGTCGAGACCTTCGTCGGGATCGTGCGCGGACGCACCGCGAACTCCTCGCGCTGAGCGACGGTAGGTTATCGTCATGGCTTCGCTTCTCTATGTCTGCGTGCGGCCGGAGCGCGGCGCAGCAGAGGCGGAGCACGTCTCCTTCCAGCGAGGGCTCGCCGTCCAGGACCTGGATCAGTTCGACCTGCTCGCGGGTCCCCTCACCGATGAGGTGCTCGCCCGTCACGACGGATTCGTCATCGGCGGTTCACCGTTCAACGTGACGGATGCCGTGAAATCGCCGTTGCAGCAGCGCGTCGAGGCCGACCTCGAATGCATCGCCGCTCGTGCGCTCGACGGTCATGCCGCAGCCTTCTTCACGTGCTTCGGGATCGGCGTCGTGACCCGCATGCTCGGAGGCACGCTGACCCTCTCGCACCCCGAAGCCACCCGAGCGACGCAGATCAAGACGACGGATGCCGCGGCGACCGACCCCGTCTTCGGGCCCAGCGCACCGGCCCTGAGCGTCTTCACCGCGCACAAGGAGAGCGCTGTCGCCGCACCCGCGGATGCAGTGCTGCTCGCGACGAACGACGATTGCCCCGTGCAGGCGTACCGTGTCGGCACCGGACTGTACGCGACGCAATTCCACCCAGAGCCGAGCCCGCGGGACTTCGCCGACCGGATGACGTTCTACCGGGGCAACGGATACTTCGACCCCGAGGCGTTCGACGCCGTGGAAGCAGAGATCCTCGCCGCCCATGGTGTGGGCGGCGAGGATCTGCTGCGTCGATTCGCGGAGAACTTCGCCTAAGCGGAGGCGTGCACCGCCGCCTCGACCACGAGGCCGTCGGCTGCGGCATCCACTCGCACGACGCCGCCGTCATCGAGAGCACCCGAGATCAGCAGATCGGCGATGCGGTCGTCGACCTCGCGCTGGATCAAGCGGCGCAGCGGGCGGGCACCGAACTCCGGCTCGTAGCCGTGTTCACCGAGCCATGCCACTGCGGCATCGGACACATCGATGCGCATGTCTCGCTCCGACAGACGGGTCGAGCTCGCCTCGAGCATGAGGCGGACGATGCGTGCCAGCTCGTCGCGAGTGAGCTTCTGGAACAGCACGATCTCGTCGATGCGGTTGAGGAACTCCGGCCGCATCGCCTCGCGCAGCTTGCCCATCACGCGGTCACGCAGATCCTTCATCGACGCGAAGCCGTTCGCCGAAGCATCCTGCGACGACACGAACCCGAGCGCACCCGAACGCGAAGCCAGGAACTCGCTGCCGACGTTCGAGGTCATCACGATCACCGTGTTGCGGAAGTCGACCGTGCGCCCCTGCCCATCGGTGAGGCGTCCGTCGTCGAGCACTTGCAGCAGCAGGTTGAACACGTCAGGGTGAGCCTTCTCGATCTCGTCGAACAGCACGATCGAGTACGGGTTGCGCCGCACGCGCTCGGTGAGCTGCCCTGCCTCGTCGTAGCCGACGTATCCGGGAGGAGCACCGACGAGCCGCGACACCGTGTGCCGCTCGCCGAACTCGCTCATGTCGAACCGGATCACCGCGGTCTCGTCGTCGAACAGACGATCGGCGAGAGCCTTGGCCAGCTCCGTCTTGCCGACACCGGTCGGGCCGAGGAAGAGGAACGAGCCGACCGGACGATGCGCATCACCCATCCCGGTGCGGTTACGGCGGACTGCACGCGCCACCGCAGCGACCGCGTCGTCCTGACCGATGACACGCGCGTGCAGATCGGCCTCGAGGTCGGCGAGACGCTCGCGCTCGCCTTCCGTGAGACGGCTGGCAGGGATGCCGGTCGCACGCGCGATCACCTCGGCGATCTCGCGCTCGTCGACGATCGCGGAAACGGCAGTCGATTCACCGGACGTCACCGCGTCGATGCGGGCCTGTGTCTGCAGGATCTCATCGCGCAGACGTGACGCCTCCTCGTAGTGCTCGCCACTGACGGCCGCGTTCTTGCGCGCCTCGAGGTCGGCGAGCTCCGTCATGAGCTCCGAGGTGTCGGCGGGAAGACCCAGCTTCAGGCGCAGGCGGGCACCGGCCTGATCGATCAGGTCGATCGCCTTGTCGGGCAGCACGCGGTCCGGCAGATAGCGGGCGCTCATGGTGACGGCGGAACGCAGGGCAGCATCCGTGTACGTCACACGGTGGTGATCCTGGTACGCGTCCGCCAGCCCGTCGAGGATGCGCACGGCATCCTCGATGCTCGGCTCATCCACCTTCACCGGCTGGAAGCGACGCTCCAGCGCCGGGTCCTTCTCGATCTGGCGGTACTCCTTGAGCGTCGTCGCGCCGACCATGTGCAGGTCACCGCGAGCGAGACGGGGCTTCAGGATGTTGCCCGCGTCCATGCTGCCGTCACCGGATCCACCGGCGCCGACGACCGTGTGCACCTCGTCGATGAACACGATCACCTCGTCCTTGTGCGCGGCGATCTCGTCCATGGTCTTGGTCAGCCGCTCTTCGAAGTCACCGCGGTAGCGGGTGCCGGCGAGCATGGCCGGCAGGTCGAGTGCGATCACCCTTCGGCCTTCAAGCTGGACCGGGACGGTGCCGTCAACGATCGCCTGGGCGATGCCGTCGACGATCGCGGTCTTTCCGACGCCGGCCTCGCCGATCAGTACCGGGTTGTTCTTCGTTCGGCGGCTGAGGATCTCGATGGTCTGCTCGATCTCGTCGCTGCGACCGATCACGGGGTCGAGCTCCCCTGCGCGTGCGCGCGCAGTCAGGTCGATGCCGTATTTGTCGAGCATGTCTGAGCCGGATGCCGGTGCGCCTACGTCGGGAGCGTCGGCGCCGAGCGGTGCGTCCACGTGCTCGCGCGCGGCCTCGGTGAGGGCATCCGCCGTCACTCCCATCTGCGCGAGCACCTGGCCGACAGGCACATCCTGTCCGAGCACGAGCGCGAAGAAGACGTGCGCGGGCTCGATGTAGGTCGCGCCCGAGGAACGTGCCACCTGATATGCGTGGAACAGCGCGCGACTCGCGCTCGGAGTGATGGTGGCGGCGTCGACCTCGGCGCGCGCGCCGGGCGCCGGAAGGCGGGTCTCGACGGCGTCGACGATCTGCTGCGGTGTCACGCCGATGCGTTCGATCGCCTTTGCGACGGTGGCGTCCTCGACGATCGCGCGCAGGACATGGAGGGCGTCGAGCTCGGTCTGACCGCGTTCGAGCGCCATGCGTCCCGCGTTCTGCAGGATCTCCTGCGTACGCGCGGTGAGGAACCGGCTGAGGTCGATCGACCGGGTCTGCCGGGCTCGCTCGCCTGCGAGATAGCGGGCGAGGAACTCATCGAACGAGTTCGCGCCGTTGTCGCTGAAGTCGTTGGGCATTGCGTTCTCCTAAAGTTGAGCGTGCTTCACTCAACCTCAACGCATAGCGTATGGGAGTATTCCCGGTCTCTCAGACATCGCGCATCAGATCGATCCGCTCACGCAGATACGCCTCCAACGGCATGTATGCACCGGATCTCGACCAGCGCACCTGCGGGATGCCGTCGATCGATGCCACCGGACCGGACGAGCCGCCGGCATCCACGGCATCCACGTCGATGACCGACCAGTCCACATGGACGACGTCGCCCTCGTCGAACCCGCCCCGCAACGCCAGCTGCCGCCGCGCCGCCCGCGCTCGCGCCGATTCCGCGGTGTATCCACGGCGCCCTAGATCGGCGGCACGCAGGATCTCGGCCGTCGCCAGGGTCCTGTCGTCGGTGAGCAGCAGCACTCCGATGTGCCAGGCCTCGCCCACGCGCACGATCCGCTCGCCGCGCCAGCGCGATGAGCGTTCCTCGCCGAGCCCCTCCTTGGGCACGCCGGCGAGCGTCGCGCGCGCGGATGCCAGCAGTTCGGATGTCGTCGTCACAGCTCCCCCAGCGGCAGGTCTCGTTCAACGGCGTCCAGTCTGGCGCGATCTCCCCGCAGTGTCATCGCGATGAGCGGGAAGGCCAGCACGGAAAGCATGCCTGCGCCGACCAGGGCCGCTGCCATAGCCGGATCCAGGATCTTCTCGTCCACGCCGATGGCCGTCACGGCCACGATGATCGGGAGCCCCGTCGCCGCCAGCATCCCGATCGCCGTGCGTTCACGCACGCTCGCGCCGCTCGGAGCCGACAGCTGTGCGGCCGCGCCCCGGATCACCAGCAGAGCGATCAGGAACAACGGCACCATCGCGACCGCGACCGGCGAGGCGATGAGCAGGTCGAGGTCGAATGTGACACCGGTGTAGAGGAAGAAGATCGGCACCAGGAGGCCGAACGCGATCGCCTCGATCTTGCTCTCGATCGCCTCGGCATCCGGTTTAGGAGCCCGCGCCATGATGATGCGCCAGACAGCGCCGGCGACGAACGCGCCGAGCAGCATGTCGAGGTCGAGGACGACGCTGAGCCCGACCAGACCGGCGATCAGCAGCAGCACGAACCGCACCCCGAACTGTTCAGACGTGTGCAGTGTCGCCCTCACGACAGCGTGCAGCCGCCCATGAGGTGCGCGGCGGGCGACCAGGATCACCGCTCCGGCGAGTATGACGAACGTCAGCAGGATGGCAGCGGCCACGGGGGTCTTCCGCGTGCTGAGGAATATCGAGACCGCGATCAGCGGCAGGAACTCTCCGACCGCGCCGATCGTCGTGATGACCTTGCCGAAAGGCGTATCGAGTTCCCGCGCGTCTCGGAGGATCGGCATGAGTGTCCCCAGAGCCGTCGAGCTCAGGGCGATCCCGATCACGACCATGCCCTCATCCGGTGCGATCAGGAAGCCTACTGCGATGCCCAGCGCCAAGCTCAGCAGCCATCCGAGCGAAGCGCGCACGAGCGGTCTGCCCGTGACCGCGGGGAAGTCGATCTCGTTGCCGGCCATGAAGAACAGCATCGCCAAGCCGAAGTCGCTGAGTTTGTCGAGCACCTGGCTCGGTTCCGCCCATCCGAGCACGGCCGGGCCGAAGAGGATGCCGAGCACCAGTTCGAACACGATGATCGGAACGCGCAGCACCGGTCGGATGCCGCGGGCGAGCAGCGGTGCGGCCACAGCGAGCAGCGGTATCAGTACCAACCCGAAGTCGCTCGCTGTCATCCGCTCAGGCTATCGACACTGCGGTCCGCTGCGGGGCTGGATTCGTCACGGCAGACGCGGACGAGAGAGAATCGACGCAGACCCCTGCAAGGAGCATCCATGTCCCAGCCCGACACCGCACGCCTGCTCATCGCCTGCGATGACCAGCCCGGAATCGTCGCTGCCGTCGCCGGCGCCCTCGCCGAGCACGGCGCGAACATCATCTCGCTCGACCAGCATTCGACGGATGTGGGCCGATTCTTCCAACGCACGGTGATCCAACTCCCCGGCCTTGCAGCCGCCCGCCCGGCACTCGAGGCGGCCATGGACAAGGTCGCCGAGCGGTTCGGCATGGAGTGGTCGCTGCACGATGTCGCCAAGCGCAAGCGTGTAGCCATCTTCGTCTCGAAGTACGACCACTGCCTGATGGAGCTGCTGTGGCGCACGCAGCGCGGTCAGCTCGACATCGACATCACCATGGTGATCTCCAACCACCCCGACCTGGCCGAATCGGTGCGCACCTTCGGGGTGCCGTTCGTGCACATCCCGTCCACTGACAAGGTCGCGATGGAGCAGCGTCAGCTCGAGCTCCTGCAGGGCAACGTCGACCTGGTGGTACTCGCGCGGTACATGCAGATCCTCACCGACGACTTCATCGAGAAGGTCGGCGCACCGGTGATCAACATCCACCACTCATTCCTGCCAGCGTTCATCGGCGCGAACCCGTATGCGCGGGCAAAGGAGCGCGGTGTGAAGCTCATCGGCGCGACCGCGCACTATGCGACGGCCGACCTCGACGAGGGACCGATCATCGAACAGGACGTCACGCGTGCCTCGCACGCCGATTCCGCTGCCGATCTGCAGAGCCGCGGCGCCGACGTCGAGCGTCAGGTGCTCGCTCGCGCCGTGCAGTGGCACGCGGAGGACCGCGTGATCGTGCACGGGAAGTCGACTGTCATCCTCTGACCCGTTCAGCAGTCCGCCCGACCGAGCCGGGCAGCCCTGCAACCAGCTCTTCGAACACCTCGGTCGCGTCGTCCAGCCGCGCAAGCGGGGCCGCTTGGCCCAGCCACAGCGACTGCAGCTCACCGAGGTTCTGCTCCCCGGCCGCGGCACGGAACTTTCCAGTGAGCCAGTTCTGCATCGGGAACGGTGCGATCGTGCCGCTCGCCTCGATGGCCCGCACCGTGCGGTTGCGGGCGCCACGGGCGAGGCGACCGCTCATGGCTCTGGTCAGCACGCTCTCATCGGCTGCGGTCTCGTGGATGGCCGCCCGGTGCGCGTCGGTCGCCGCCGACTGCGTCGTCGCGAGGAACGCGGTGCCGACCTGCACGCCGGATGCGCGCAGTGCGAACGCCGCAGCGGCGCCGCGTCGATCGGCGATTCCACCTGCCGCGATGACCGGCACCGAGACGGCATCCACAACCTGCGGCACGAGCGCGAACGTGCCGACCAGGGAATCCTCAGCGGGTCGCAGGAACGAGACGCGGTGACCGGCTGCCTCCGCTCCCGATGCGACGATCGCATCGACTCCGCCGACGTCCAGCGCCGTCGCCTCGGCGACCGTCGTCGCAGTGCCCACGACGCGGATGCCGCGGCGATGCGCCTCCTCGACGATCTCGGCCGACGGCACGCCGAAGACGACGCTGAGGACGGCCGGTGCCGCATCCCAGATCGCGTCGAGCTGCTCGTCGAGCGGCGGCAGATACTTCCCGGGCCGTGCCGGAACGTCGACGCCCACCGCCTCGTAGAACGGCTCCAGCGCCTCAGCGAACACTGTGTGCTGCGGACCCGGTTCGACCTCGTCGCCGGTGGGCAGCCAGATGTTGAGCGCGAACGGCTGCCCTGTCGCCTCGCGCAGCGCCGCTGCCGTGGACCGAATCCGCTCGCCGTCGTATCCGTACAGCCCGTAAGCGCCGAGCCCACCCGCGTCGCTGACCGCGGTGGTCAGCGCGATCGACGACAGTCCTCCGAAGGGCCCCAGAAGGATCGGATGACGGACACCGAGGATTTCACGCAGGTCGCTCATGCCTCCGAGGCTACGCCCCAACCGCCCGCTGATACCCTCGATGACATGGCGGACTGGATCGAGCAGCTGATGCAGTTCGTGCTGTCTGCGCTCGGGCTGGTGAACATGCCCGACCTCGCATCGCTGGACCTCGCAGCTCTCAGTCTCGCCGTCGCGCTGCTCGCCGCCTGGACCCTCGTGATCGCCATCACGCTCGGCGTGGTGCAGACCGGGCAGGGTTCCGCTCCGCATCCGCTGCGCGCCATCGGCCGTTCCGTCCTGCTCTCTCAGAGCGATCCGGATGCCGCGGGCCATCCCCGTCCCAGGGCGCCGGGAGTCGTGCGCGCCGTGTGACCGTCCGTTCGTGACGGGAACGCGGCATTTCGCGACCTTCCCGCACACTCTGAACGGACTTCCCTTGGACATCTTTGCGTTTCCGCCCATCGCGGCGATCCTCGAC
Organism: Microbacterium sp. AK031; assembly: GCF_024807145.1. Classification (GTDB taxonomy): domain Bacteria; phylum Actinomycetota; class Actinomycetes; order Actinomycetales; family Microbacteriaceae; genus Microbacterium. The sequence continues at coordinate 177,105 of NZ_JANUCA010000002.1, forward strand.
GCCGCCTACGGCGTCCTCACCGGCCTCGCCGATCTGCTCGCACCGCTCGCCGGCAGCGCGGCGGCCGCAGCCGCCGTCATCCTCATCACCCTCATCGTCCGCACACTGCTCATCCCCGTCGGCATCTCGCAGGCGCGGGCCGAGCAGACCCGCGCCCGGCTCGCTCCTAAACTGCGCGAGATCCAGAAGCGTCACAAGAAGAATCCCGAGCGTCTGCAGCGCGAGACCATGCAGCTCTACAAGGACGAGGACACCTCGCCGTTCGCCGGTTGCCTGCCGGTGCTGCTGCAGGCGCCCGTGATCGGCATCCTGTACACGCTGTTCCTGCGCACCGACATCGCAGGGCACGCGAACGATCTGCTGACGCATGATCTGTTCGGCGCCTCGCTCGGCACGAGCCTCGTGGGCATGCTGACCACCGGGGCGTTCTCGGCGCCGACGCTCGTCGTGTACGGCGCTCTGGTCGCGATCATGATCGTCGTGGCCGAGATCACCCGCCGCGTGTTCCGGCCTGTTCCGGTCGACGACTCCCCGCTGTCATCGCCCGGGATGCTGCGCATGATGAGCGCGCTGCATTACCTGACCGCGGTGTTCGTCGTCTTCGTGCCGTTGGCCGCCGGGCTCTACCTCACCGTCACCGTCGTCTGGACGCTCGTGCAGCGGATGATCCTGCGTCGGAGATATCCGCTGCCGGTCAGCGTGGGTTGAGCGCGACCCGCAGCGGCGCATCCGATGCCGCCGCCGCGGCGACCGCCGCATCCACATCTTCGAGCGGATGCACTGCACCGACCACATCGGCGAACGGATAGGCGCGTCCGCGGCCGGCGAGAAAACCGACCGCCGCTGCAAGCTCGGTGCCGGTGTAGTTGTGCACGCCGGTCACCGTGAGCAGACGCCGCACAACGCTCTCGGCGTCGAGCGGCACCGGCTCTGCCGGGAAGACACTGCCGACGAGCACGACGGCGGCGCCGACGTCGGCCGCAGCGATCGCGTCGGCGACGGCGTGCCCCGATGCTTCGATCACGATGTCCGCCGGACCGGTCGCGGCGACGGCCGCGGTTCCCCCGAACCTCTCGGCGAACGTGCGCCTGGATGCGGACGGGTCGATGACGGTGACCTCAGCACCTTCGTCTGCGGCGATCGCGACAGCGGAGAGCCCGACGAGTCCCGCCCCGTAAACGAGCACCCTCTTGCCCTCGAGGCTGCGGCCGTCCGCACCTCGGGCGACCGCTGCCCACGCTGTGGCCGTGGCGCACGAGGCTGGCGCCAGGACAGCAGCCGGAAGAGCCTCCGGCACCCGCACGATCGTGGTTCCCGCGCGCAGGTGCACGTGACTCGCGAATCCACCGGTCAGTTCCCACCGCGGTCCGATCCGCACGTGACCGTATTTCGCCGAGGTGTGGCACTTCTGGGTCATGCCCGCCGTGCACCGGTCGCACGTGCCGCACGACACCGTCACCGACCACACCACGCGGTCGCCGATGCGCAGCGGTTCGCCATCGGCCGAAGTCGTGCCGCCTTCACCGATCGCGATGACACGGCCGACGCTCTCGTGCCCGAGCACCAGCGGCGTCGGCGCCGTCCGGTGGCCTTGCATGGTGTGGACGTCGGAGCCGCATATGGTCGACAGCTCGATCGCGACCAGCACGTCGCCGTGGCCGAGGCCCACGCCCGGCACCGCAACCGTCTCGTGAGCCTGGCCGACGCCGAGCCAGACCTTCGCCGTCGCCGCAGGTCTCAGCGTCACGTCCTGCCGTTCATCGTGCGGTAGCAGGGTGCGCATGTCAGGAGGTCCGTGCCAGGGCGGTCCCGAGAAGGGCGCGCTCGTGAAGACCCGGCAGCAGCGCCGTGACGTCGTCGAGCACCGCATCAGCGCCAGCCGCCATCAGGGCAGCGCGGTCGTGCGCGCCGCTGAGTACTCCGGCGACGAAACCGGCGCCGGCGCGACGACCGGAGTGGACATCACTGCTGGTGTCGCCGACCACGGCCACCGCCGAGACCGCGGATGCTCCGGTGCGCAGCAGTGCGGTGAGCACGAGGTCGGGAGCAGGACGCCCGCGACCGGCGTCGATCGGTGACAGCGCGAGATCGATCAGATCGTTCCAGCCGAGCCCGTCGAGCAGCGCGTCACGAGTGACCGGTGCGAAGCCCGTGGTCAGCACGACTTTGAGTCCGGCATCGCGCATATGCGCGATCGCCTCGGCCGCACCGGGGACCTCTTCCACGCCCTGCTCGGCGACGATCTCGGAGTACGCCCCCTCGAATGTCGCGGTGGCGGCCGTGGCTGCGGCGATGTCGCCGCCGGCGAGGTGAGTGAAGACGTCGATCTTCGACATCCCCATGGTGTCGCGGACGTACTGCAGGGCCTCGACCCACGGCATCCGCTCTGCGACACCGGTGCGCTCAGCCGCGCGCTGGAACGCCTGCTCCACCACGCCGTCGTCGAGCACTGTCGTTCCTGCCATGTCGAGTACGACGAGTTCGATGGTCATGGGGTTCCTCCCTGTGCGGGCAACGATGCCCGGTCCAATGCGGTGTCAAGAGTGCGTTCCGCGAGGCCCAGCCCCGTGGTCATACCGATCCCGGTCGTCGCGGCGATCACGTGGAGTCCGGGTTCCGGCTCTTCGATGAGGAAATCGGATGCCGCGGATGCGTAGACGCCCTGCCAGCGCTCCCGCACGTGGAATCGGTCGACATCGAACAGCGCCGCCGCTTCGGCGAGGAACGCATCGAACGCCGCCTCGGGCTGGAAGGGACCGGGCTGGATCGCCTTGGCATGCGAATCGCCGACGATGAGCGACCCGTCCGGCAGTTGGGTGTACATCTGGTTGAGATCGAGTGCGGCGAGATCAGGCCGCTCGCCGTGCAGTCGCTCGCGCAGGGCCGCGGTCTCGGCGAAAGCACCGAAACGGCCGTAACGCAGCATGGACCAGCCGGTCAGCAGCGGCGCATCGAGCGTGCGCGGCAGAGGCGCGGTCACGCGCATCATGTCGAGCGCACAGCGGACGACGCCGACTCGTCCTGCGATGTCGGGCAGCAGCTGGTCGATGTCGTGCCCAGTCGCGACGACGACGAGTCCGGCATCGATCGTGCCACGTGTGGTGTGCACCCGGCCGGACGCGACGGCAGTGGCCGCCGTGCGGAAACGGAACTCGACGCCGAGGGAGGCGAGGTGACGGACGATCGCCCCGGCCGCTTCGCGCGGATTCGTCTGCAGATCGGTCGTGATGAGCGCGCCGCCGATCACGGCGCCGCGACGCAGCGGTGTCCGATGCAGTAGTTCGTCGGCATCGAGCAGCCGGATGTCGGCATCCGATCCCTGCTCGCGCGCAGCCCTTTCCAGCACGGCGAGTTCATCGAGGTCGCGGGCTGCGATCAGCGTGCCGGATTCGCGCAGCCAGAACCCGGCGTCGGTGGCGAGACGCAGCCAGAGGTCGTGCGAGGCATCGGCGAACTCGCGAGCGAGCCCCGTCTGCGCTCCGATGCAGATGTGACCGAAGTTGCGGATCGTCGCACCGACGGGCTCTGCCGTGCGATCGACGACGACGACGCGAAGGCCGCGACGCACGGCCGCATACGCGGCTCCCAGGCCGACGATGCCGGAGCCGACGACGACCACATCTGCGACGCGATTCGTCATGGGGCCTTTCAAAGCTGAGGGGATTCAGCTTCAACTGTGACACCCGACGTGGTCGGAGCCACTCTGATCGCGCGATCGTTCGGCTCGCGTTCACCGGCTTTTCTTCCGGGTTAACGGCAGGCAAACTCGTCCAGCAGACCACTTCTGCCCGAAGCGCACGCGAGTGGTGACAACGGCACCTCGCATGGTGGGGCGGCAGTACCGGCGAGAGAGCAGCGACCGCGAGCGCGACAAGTTCGAACACCTAGTCGCGCTCGCGATCAAGCGCTGGGGACGCTCCTATAACCCAGGCGCTGGGGAACGCTTGATCTGAGTTGTTCTCACCTTATCGACGCCGCTCACGACTCAGAACGCCCAAAGGTCGAGAGGGCATTGGACTTTCGTCCAGAGTCTGGGTCGGCGCCACGCGTTGCTTCTCAATCGATCGGCAATGAAGCCGACACACGCCACCGGCCGTCGACTTCTCCGGCGCTGAACTGGCCGCTGGCGCCGAGGACGCGCTCTGCCATCCTGTTCACGCCGGTGCGGCTGGAGGGGAGGTCGCGTCGCGGGGTCGTGGGGAGCGGACTTACGATCACCAGCGTGAGCGCCTCATCGTCGACGTCCAACCGGATCCTCACATCACCCGGGCCCGCATGCTTCAGGATGTTCGTCGCCGACTCGCGTACGACTCGCGCAAGGATGATCTCACCTGCGCGGTGGATGCGCTCATCGCGCAGATCGCCTTCGCAGATCACCGAGTGCCCTGCAGCCTCGATCTCGCCGCGCGCCTCGTCGATGGCCGTGGCGAGATCACCCGAGTGCGCGGCAGACGAACGTGGCCCGTCGTCGGCGAGCTCGATCACGAATCGCAGGTCGGTCATCGCCGTTCTCGCAGCGACACGGATCGCTTCCTGCGAACCGCGGCTCCGCTCGGCGTCGTCCAACATCTGGACGTGCAGAGCGACGACCGTGAGTTGGTGGGCGATGCTGTCATGCAGTTCGCCGGCGATCCACCGCCGCTCGGCGAGAACCGCCTCGCGCTCGTGTTCGGCTCGCTCGGCGAGCTCCTGCTCCAGCCGACGGCCCTTGTCCAGGGCGACTCGGAGAGCAAAGCCGATCGCTCCCGCCACCGTCGCGATGATCAAGTACGCGCCGACGTTGACCGGCGCATTCGTGTCGCCGTAGGCGACGATCGCGGTCGCTACCAGGAACGCACCGATGTAGGAAAGGATGAGCGCCGTTCGGCCCAACCGCATGACGAGCCCTACCGCGACCGCCGCGGCGAAGATGGACGTGGATTCAGTGCCCACGATGACCGACAGCGCGAACACCATTCCGAGAGAGATCGTGGCCATCCAGGGTGACCACAGGTACAGCGCGAACACGATCGAGGTCGCGATGCTGAGGAGAGATCGGAAGAGGCTCGGGCCGTACGAGAAGACGATGCCGGAGACGTCGACAGCGATGACGCCGCCGATGACCACGAGCATGACGACACGCTCGAGGGTGCTCAGCGATCCGCCCCTGGTCAGTCGAAGAACGCCTGAGCCATCCTTGACCAACCGACCGAAAGCCACAATTCCAGTATCTCCTATTCGCCAGATGCGCTAGCCTTTGATACCGAAGGCCCGTGCCATCATTTCCCAAAAAGTCATAGTGTTCACCACCCTGATTGCGTCTTATGTCGAGTACGTAACCTCATCTTCTCGGTGAAGGCACATCTCCACATCTGACTACCAGACAATCTTTTCTGGCCAAACGTCTAGGCAGGAGGCGATGCGCCTCCCGGACGTTAGGCTTCCGGCATGCCGGAAATCCGTGTTCTCATCGTCGATGACGATCCCCTGGTCCGCTCCGCACTGTCACACTTCGTGTCACGGGATCCGGAGCTCCAGGTCATCGGCGAAGCCGCATCCGGTCTCGAGGCGATCGCGTTCACGGAGAGAGACGTCCCGGACGTGATCATGATGGACGTGCAGATGCCGGAGATGAACGGGATCGAAGCGACCGCGGCCATCGCCGAGCGCTGGCCGGAGATCCGTACCCTGGCCGTGACCACGCTCGAAGGCAGCGACACCGTGCTGCCGATGCTGAGCGCCGGCGCCTCCGGGTACATGCTCAAGGACTCCAGCGCCGAGAGCATCGTCGCCGCCGTGCGAGAGGTCCATAAGGGGGCCAGCTCCCTTTCCCCCAGGATCGCCTCCATGCTCATCAAGCACGTTCGTGCAACCGAAGCCACAGGAGCCGATCGGACGGACCCCCTCCTCCCTCTCACCGAGCGTGAGTCAGAGGTGTTGAACCGTCTGGCGGAGGGCATGTCGAACGCCGAGATCGCGCACGCGCTCATTGTCTCCGAGGGCACGGTCAAGGCGCATCTCGGCAGCATCATGTCCAAATGGCACGTGAGGGATCGCGTGCAGATCATCGTCACGGCCGCGCGTGCCGGGCTGGTGGAGTTCCGCTGACGCCTCCTGCTCGCGGCTACGATCGAAAAGCCACGCAAAGCAGAAAGGCACCCATGCCCGCCACTCAGGTCGCCCTCTCCCACGCCGAGGACCTCGCAGATTTCGTCGCCGCCTCTCCCTCGAGCTACCACGCGGCTGAAGAGGTCGCCCGCCGCCTGGAGTCGGTCGGGTTCACGCGGCTGAACGAGGCCGATGCGTGGCCGACGCAGTCCGGTGGCCGCTTCGTCGTCGTACGTGACGGCGCGGCGATCGGCTGGGTGGTGCCGACGGATGCCGCACCGACGACACCTGCGCAGATCTTCGGGGCGCACACCGACTCCCCTGGCTTCAAGCTCAAGCCGAAGCCGACCACCGGATCCCGCGGATGGCTGCAGGCCGGCGTCGAGGTGTACGGCGGACCGCTGCTCAACTCGTGGCTCGACCGCGAGTTGCGCCTTGCCGGACGCCTCGCCCTCGCGGACGGCCGTGTCGTGCTCGCCGACACCGGCCCGCTGCTGCGTCTGCCGCAGCTCGCAGTGCACTTGGACCGGGGCGTCAACAACAACGGCTTGGCGCTCGACAAGCAGAATGAGACGCAGCCGGTGTGGGGCCTGGGCGACCCGACCGAGGAGGACCTGCTGGGCGAACTCGCCGCATCGGCGGGAGTGGACGCCGCCGACATCCGCGGTTTCGATGCCGTCGTGGCCGACTCCGCACGCGGTGCCGTGTTCGGCAAGGACGACGCGTTCTTCGCAAGCGGACGCCTGGATGACCTTGCGTCCGTGCACGCCGGTGTCATGGCGCTCGCCGAGGCTTCGGCAGGCTCAGCAGGTGGAGAGCTCCGCGGCATCGCCGTTCTCGCGGCGTTCGACCATGAAGAGCTCGGCTCTGAATCCCGCTCGGGTGCCGCCGGCCCCTTCCTGGAGGACATCCTGGCGCGGATCTACGCCGGGCTCGGCGCGGATGCCACCGAACAGCGCCGAGCGTTCGCAGCATCCTGGCACCTCTCCAGCGATGTCGGGCACTCCGTGCACCCGAACTACGCGCAGAAGCACGATCCCGCCGTGCAGCCCCTCCTCGGGTCGGGTCCGATCCTGAAGATCAACGCCAATCAGCGCTACGCGACGGATGCCATCGGGGCTGCAGCCTGGGCACGCTGGTGCGAGAGTGCCGGGATCGCTTCGCAGGAGTTCGTGTCCAACAACACTGTGCCGTGCGGCTCGACGATCGGTCCCATCACCGCCACCCGTCTCGGCATCCGCACGGTCGACGTCGGCATCCCGATCCTCTCGATGCACTCCGCACGCGAGCTCGCCGGTGTCGCCGATCTCCACGCGCTCACCCGCGTCGCCGAGTCGTTCTTCGCAGCCTGACCCGCGCTTGAGCCCGTCTATGTGGCACTAACCCGCGCTTCAGACCTGAAATACGGAGGTTCACGCCACATAGACGGGCGGGGTGACCGGCGCGGTGCCAATATGGGGGCATGTCAGAGAAGATTGCGGCCGCGCCGACACTGATCGAGCGCGCCGGCATCGAGGTCATCCCCGAATCCGAGCGCACGGCGAAACCGCGCGACCTGTTCTGGCCGTGGTTCGCGGCGAACGTGTCGGTGTTCGGCATGTCGTACGGGTCGTTCGTGCTCGGATTCGGCATCTCGTTCTGGCAGGCGACGATCGTGTCGATCATCGGCATCGTGGTGTCGTTCCTGCTCTGCGGCCTGATCGCGATCGCCGGGAAACGCGGGTCGGCACCGACCATGGTGCTCTCGCGCGCAGCCTTCGGCGTGCAGGGCCAGAAGGTGCCGGGCGTCATCTCCTGGTTGACCTCGATCGGCTGGGAAACGTTCCTCGCGATCATGGCCGTCCTCGCCACCGCCACCGTCATCACGCAGCTCGGCGGCGACGGCGAGAGCATCGCCCTGCGGATCATCGCGACCGTGATCGTCGCCGCGCTCATCGTCGTGGCATCCGTCCTCGGCTATCACACCATCATGAAGCTGCAGTCGGTGCTCACCTGGATCACCGGCGTCGTGACGATCCTCTACGTGATTCTCGCGTTCTCGCACATCGACTTCGACGCGGTGCTGTCCCGTCCTGACGGCAGCGTCGGCCAGCTCATCGGCGCGCTGGTCATGGTCATGACCGGCTTCGGGCTCGGCTGGATCAACATCGCCGCCGACTGGTCGCGCTATCAGAAGCGCACCACTTCCGACGGTGCGATCGTGTTCTGGAACACCGTCGGCGGCTCCGTCGCACCGGTCATCCTCGTGATCTTCGGATTGCTGCTCGGCGCCTCGGACGAGGACCTGCTGAACGCGATCGCCGCCGATCCGATCGGAGCGCTCGCGACGATCCTTCCGATCTGGGTGCTCGTGCCGTTCCTGCTCACCGCGGTGCTCGCCCTCGTCTCCGGCGCCGTGCTCGGCATCTACTCCTCCGGGCTCACTCTCCTCAGTCTCGGCATCCGCATCCCTCGTCCCTCCGCCGCAGCGATCGACGGCGTGATCCTCACGATCGGCACGATCTTCGTCGTCTTCTTCGCGACCGACTTCCTCGGGCCGTTCCAGAGCTTCCTCATCACGCTCGGTGTGCCGCTCGCGTCGTGGGCCGGCATCCTCATCGCCGACATCCTTCGGCGGAAGAAGGACTACGACGACGAGGCATTGTTCGATTCGAACGGCCGCTACGGCGCGTGGGACTGGACCTCGATCATCACCATGGTCGTCACCAGCGTGATCGGGTGGGGCCTCGTCGTCAACAACTTCGCCGCCGACGCACCGTGGAACAACTGGCAGGGCTACCTGCTGTTCCTGATCGGCGGTCGTGAGGGCGACTGGGCGTACGCCAACCTCGGCGTCTTCTTCGCCCTGGTGCTGTCGTTCCTGGTCACCTACTTCGCCCGCGCGGGGAAGATCCGTCGCCAGGAGCAGGTGTGAGCCCCGCGGCCGCTGAAGCGTCTGCTCCCGATCCCTGGCTCGTCGTCATCGACCCGCAGAACATCTTCGCGTCACCGGACTCCGCCTGGGGATCGCCGTTCTTCGCTGAGACGGCTCCACGCATCCGCGCGCTGGCGGATGCTTTCGGCGAGCGCGTGCTCGTGACCAGATGGATGCCGACGGCCGACCGCTCCACGTCGTGGGGCGAGTACTTCGCGGCGTGGCCGTTCGCGGATCAGCCGCCGACCGATCCACTGTTCGACCTGGCACCGGAGGCCGCTTCGCTCACCGCTCTCCCGACGCTGGACCTGCCGACCTTCGGCAAGTGGGGTGCGGAGATCGAGCAGATCGTCGGGCACGGGGCATCCGTCGTGCTGACCGGCGTCTCGACGGATTGCTGCGTCATCTCGACGGCGCTCGCTGCGGCGGATGCCGGCGCCCGCATCACTGTCGCCGCCGACGCCTGCGCGGGTTCGACGGCCGAGAATCACGCTGCGGCCCTCAAGGTGATGGGTCTGTACCCACCGCAGATCACGATCAGCGATTCGGCAGCGGTGCTCGCCAGCCTCTGACTGGTTCGGCTTGGACGCGGTCACGCGGACCGTACGGCCCCTACGATCTCGGCCGGCGAGCCGTGCCACGGCGCCCCATGACCGGGCAGCACCCAGGATGCCGGCAACCCGGCGATGCGGTCGAGAGAGTCGTCAGCACCATCGGGATCGTCGGCGAAGGGCGCCGGCTGCGGGCGCTGCGTCCCGGTGAGCACGTGCCTCGTGGTGAGCGCGTCGCCGACGAACACAGCATCCACCATCGGAACGTGCACGGCGATGCTGCCGGGTGAGTGACCCGGCATTCCGACGATCACGGGCGCACCGGGCAGATCGAGCACATCGCCGTCTGCGATCGCGGACACCTCCTTGACGTAGATCGGGCGCAGGGCCTTCTTTCGGATGCCGTATGCCATGAAACCCAGCATCGGTCCGAGCTTCGACGGGCCCATCGGCGTCTTCGGCTTCTCACCGGTACGCGCGCGCTCGGCATCGGCCGCATGCACGAAGACCGCAACGCCGTGCTCGCTGCGCAGCCGCTCGGCGAAGCCGATGTGATCGCTGTCGCCGTGGGTGAGGATGAGGCCCTTGATGTCGGAGAGCGGACGCCCGATGCTCGCCATCTCCTGCTGCAGATCTTTCCAATGGCCCGGCATCCCCGCATCGATCAGCGTGACGCCTTCCGGCGCGTCGATCAGGTACGAGGCGACGATGTCGTTTCCCAGACGGTGCAGGTGCGGGGCGAGCTTCATGGTTCTACCGATCTGTATGAGATGATGTTGCGATGACTATGTTACATAGCTATCATGGCTATTGTCAATAGCCTCAGCGCTGCACGACTCATTGAGATTCACGACCGGAGACTTCACCATGCCGACACCCGACCGCACTTCGCTTGACGAGATCATCGCCGCAGGGCGTGAGATCCTCGAGGCGGCAGGCCCGTCCGGTCTGACGATGCAGGCCGTGGCGCTCCGCGTTGGAGTGCGTGCGCCCTCGCTGTACAAGCGCGTGCGCGACAGGGATGCACTGATCGCCGCCGTCGCCGAATCCGTCATCGACGACCTGGCGGACGAGCTCGAACGCGTCGAGCAGGACGGCATCGAGCACGACAGGACCGATGAGCTGCTCGCTGGCCTGGCAACGGCCTACCGTGCGTTCGCCCGTGCACACCCGGAAGGGTTCCGCGTGATGTTCACGGCATCCGCTCCGCTGGCATCGCTCGACCGCGCGGCCGGCCCGGTTCTCCGCGCCAGCGCCGCACTCGCCGGCGAAGAGCATGCTCTGGAGGCCGCGCGTCTGCTCACCGCCTGGATGACCGGATTCCTGCAGATGGAGCTCGCCGGCGCCTTCCGCCTCGGCGGCGACGTCGACCAGGCGTTCGAATACGGTCTCACCCGTCTCGTCCGAAGCCTGGAGGTCGACGTTCTGCCACACTGATCCGTGGAGGGGATTCCATGACCACGCTCACGCACGAAAACGACGTCCACGAAGACGATGCAGGCGACAGTGATGACCGCCCGAAGAAGGCGCACCGTCGCTGGTTCAAGACTCGAGTCACGCTCGCAATCATCATCGCCGTCGCGCTGATCGTGGCGATCATCGGGGCGATCACTCCGTGGCCTTCCGCCATGGTGATCCGGGCGGTCTTCACCCAGGGTGGCGACGCCACCGCCGCCGAGATGGAAAAGCACGTGCCCGACGCGTCGCTCACCGAGACGCTCGATGTCGCTTACGCCGATGAGGGCGTCGACACGACCATGGACGTCTTCACCCCGGCATCCGCCACCGGCCCCCTCCCCACGATCGTCTGGATCCACGGCGGAGCCTGGATCTCGGGCTCGAAGGAGAACGTCGACCCGTACATGCGCATCCTCGCCGCCGAGGGCTATACGACGATCGCCGTGAACTACACGCTCGGCCCGGAGGGCTTCTACCCGAAGGCCGTGCATCAGATCAACGAGGCTCTCGGGTACATCGACGAGCACGCCGCAGACCTGGGCGTCGACCCCACCCAGATCGTACTCGCGGGAGATTCCGCCGGCGGACAGCTGGCCAGCCAGATGGCGACGCTCATCACGAGCCCCGACTACGCCGAGATCATGGACATCACCCCGGCCCTCTCCGCCGACCAGGTGGTCGCGACCGTGCTGAACTGCGGCGTCTACGATCTCGCGGCCCTCGCCGAACTCGACGGCATCGTCGGATGGGGCTTCAAGTCGTCGATGTGGGCCTATGCCGGCACCAAGACGTGGGCTGAGGACTCCTCAGGCGCGACGATGTCGACCGTGAACTGGGTGACGGAGGACTTCCCCACCACGTACATCTCAGGAGGCAACGGCGACGGTCTCACCTGGCTGCAGTCGATCCCGATGGCCGACCGGCTGAACGAGCTGGGCGTCGACGTGACGACGCAGTTCTGGCCTGCACCGCACGAACCGCAGCTTCCGCACGAGTACCAGTTCCACCTCGACATGCCGGATGCGCAGACGGCGCTGCAGAAGACGATCGACTTCCTGGGTGCGAACACCACCCAGCCCTGACTCCTGACCGATCCGCGCACGACGAATCCGCGTTCGGCCCTGACGGCCGACGGCCTGTTCGGGATAGCCTCGAGCATCATGGGAACTGAAGAATCGGACACCGCCAACGAGCGTGCGCTCGAAGACGGGATCGTCACCGACCTGACCGGGCGGATGACCTACGGCTCGTACCTCGGATTGGACGAGCTGCTGAACGCGCAGCATCCCGTCAGCAGCCCTGAGCACCACGACGAGATGCTGTTCATCATCCAGCACCAGACGACCGAGCTCTGGTTGAAGCAGCTGCTGCACGAGCTCGGGTCTGCCCGCACTCTGCTCGCGAGCGATGACCTGCGCGAGGCGCTCAAGAGGGTCGCGCGGGTCAAGCGTATCCAGGACGTCATGACGCAGCAGTGGTCGGTGCTGGCGACTCTCACTCCGACCGAATATGCGCAGTTCCGTGGAGCGCTGGGCAACTCGTCCGGGTTCCAGTCGGTGCAGTACCGTGCGGTGGAGTTCGCGCTCGGGAACAAGAACGAGCGGATGCTGTCGGTCTTCCGCGATCACCCGGCGAACCTGGCACTGCTGACGGCCCAGTTCGAACGGCCGACGCTGTACGACGAGTTCCTGCGCTACGCGGCCCGGCGCGGACTGCCGATCCCGAGCGAGATCCTGGAGCGCGACGTGCGCGAGCCGTACCGACCGCATCCATCGCTCGTGCCGGCGATCCAGGAGATCTACGAGAACCCGCGGACCCACTGGGATCTCTACGAGGCGTGCGAGGACCTGGTCGACCTCGAGGACAACTTCCAGTTCTGGCGCTTCCGGCATCTGAAGACCGTCACGCGCACGATCGGCATGAAGCCCGGCACCGGAGGCTCCAGCGGCGTCGGATTCCTTCAGCGGGCGCTGGAGCTGACCTTCTTCCCCGAGCTCTACACCGTGCGCACCGAGCTCGGCGGCTGATGGCGGCCGCGGTCACTTATTTCGACGGCGCGATGCTGCGAGAGGGGACGGCGTCAGGCGACGCCGATCGAATCGTCGTGCGCCCAGGGCAGGCCCCGGCCGGGGCACCTCTCCTCGAGGGAATCATCACGGGCCTGTTCGCCGACCACCACGTGCACCTGCAGCTCGTGGACCCGAGTGCACTCGCCTCGAGCCGGCTCGGCAGAGTGATCGACCTCGGGGCGGACGTCGATGTGATGCGCCGATACAAGGCCCGGTTCGAGAACGACGGTGTCGAAGTCGAATACGCCGGACCCTTCCTCACCGCGGTCGGCGGGTACCCGTCAGACCGCGACTGGGCTCCGGACCGAGCGGTGCATCAGGTGCAGGATGCCGCGGATGCGGCGGCGGTGATCGGCGCACTCGCCGCAGCGGGTGTCGGCTGCATCAAGGTCGTCGGCAACAGTGACGCGGGTCCGGTGCTGGATGACGAGCTGTTCCGCGCGGTCGTGCGCGAAGCCGCCGAGCACAGGCTGCCGGTCGTCGCGCATGCCGAGGGTGCAGGGCAGGCGCAGCGCGTCGCACGGCTGGGTGCCGCACGTCTGGCGCACTCGCCCTTCTCCGAGCGTCTCAGCGATGAGGAGATCGAGCTGCAGGCGGCATCCGTCTCGTGGATCTCGACGATGGCGATCCACGAGGGCGAGCCGTACGCGCATGTGGTCGACAACGTGCGCCGGTTCGTGGCTGCCGGCGGTGAGCTCGTTTACGGCAGCGACATGGGAAACGGCGACACCCCGGTCGATCTGAGGGACTCGGAGATCGCTGCCCTTCGCGACGCCGGCATGGAGGGGATCGATCTGCTGCGCGCCCTCGCCCCGGCGGCGATCGGATCCGGCGACCTGCTCCTTCTCCCCGATGGCGACCCCGCGCACGCCCGCCGTCTCACCCCCGCCGATCTGGAGGCCTGACATGACTGATCTCCTCGCCGAAGCTCAGGGCCTCGACGCTCGCGATCCTCTCGCCGCCCACCTGGATGAGTTCGTCGACGCTCCTGGCGTCACCGCCTACCTCGACGGCAACTCCCTCGGGCGGCCGCTGCGATCGCTCCCCGAGCGTCTCGCGGAGTTCGTCCGCGACGACTGGGGCACGCGGCTCATCCGCTCCTGGGACGAGCAGTGGATGGACCTGCCGACCGAGCTCGGCGACCGCATCGGGCGAGTCGCCATCGGCGCTGCCGCCGGACAGACGGTCGTGGCCGACTCGACCACCGTGCTGCTGTACAAGCTCATGCGCGCAGCGGTCGCGGCATCTCCGGACCGTACGGAGATCCTCATCGAGGAGGGCAACTTCCCCACCGACCGGTTCGTCGCCGAGGGCGTCGCCGCAGAACGCGGCATGACGGTGCGCTGGCTCACCGCTGATCCCGTGCACGGGGTGCAGCTCGAGGATGTCGCCGCAGCGGTCTCCGAGCGGACCGCGCTCGTCGTGCTCAGTCACGTCGACTACCGCTCCGGCGCACTGGCCGACATGAAGGCGATCACGGATGCCGTGCACAGTGCAAGTGGCGGAGTCGGGGCGGGAGCCCTGATGCTGTGGGACCTGTGCCACTCCGTCGGCGTGATCCCGGTCGAACTCGACGCCTGCGGCGTCGACCTCGCGGTCGGCTGCACCTACAAGTATCTGAACGGCGGGCCCGGCTCCCCCGCCTTCGCCTACGTCAATGCGCGCCATCACGGCGTGCTGCGCCAGCCCATCCAGGGCTGGATGGGCGCGGGGGACGTGTTCGCCATGAAGTCCGAGTATGCGCCGGCCGACGGCATCCGGCAGTTCATCAGCGGCACGCCGCCGGTGCTCGGGATGCTGGCGATGCAGGGCATGCTCGATCTGATCGAAACCGCGACGATCGACGGCGTGCGCGAGAAGTCGAAGACCCTCACCGAGTTCGCCGTGCGGGCGTTCGACGACGTGCTCGCACCACTCGACGTTCGCCTGCTGAGCCCGCGCGACGCCGAGAATCGCGGCGGCCACGTGACGATCGGCCATCCGGACTTCGCCGAGGTGACGAAGACGCTGTGGCCGGACGGGGTGATTCCGGACTTCCGCTTTCCCGACGGCATCCGTCTCGGCCTGTCGCCGCTGAGCACCTCGCACGTGGAGGTGCTCAGCGGCGTGCTGGCCGTTCGCGATGCGCTCGGATCTTGAGCGGGAGAGCCGGTCAGTCGGCGACGCCGCTGAGGAACCCGCTCACGTTCTCCTGCAGACGGAGGATGCGCAGTTCGCGTGCCGTCTCACGGTCGAAGCCCTCGTAGGCGAGCGGCGGCAGCCGTCGCACGCCCTGCGAACAGCCGAACTCCGCGCAGACCAGCGTGCCGATCGTGTCGCCCTTTCGACCGGCAGCCCCCGCCTTGCGCGCAGAGTAGAACTGCACGTCATGGCGCAGGGTGACGTCCTCGCACCACGAGCACTGGGCACGCGCGAGGACGCGCTGTTCGGCTTGTTGCAGGAGGACCCCGGTGAGGACGTCGTCGACTTCAGCGACGACATATGCACGCCGAGGGAATTTGGGGTCGGACCAGCCGAGGTAGTCGATCCGGTCGAAGTCGATCTCGGCGAACCCCTGCGGGAGGGACAGAGACGAGACCTCTTTGCGGGAGGCGTTGATGAAGGAGGCGCGGATGGCGCGCTCGTCGATGGGGCGCATGAAGGAACTGCTTTCTGAAGTGAGGTGAGAAGGTCACGGCATCCGTCAGATGGATGCCGGGTATGACGAGTCACCGGCGACGGGGGTTCCGCCTCCGGCTCGCACTCAGCCTCTGCCGCCGGCGCTGAACGCGCCTGCAACCGCCTTCCGCGCCCTCAGGACGCTCATCGAGAACAGCACCCGGCGAGTTTACACCCGTGCGTCGCACCCGGCGAGGCCAGCGCGACTCCTATGCAGATCGGGTTCGCCTCATCAGCGGTCTCCTCAGGCAGACTGCGCGGTGAGCGCTGCGATGTCGTGACGGTGCGGGGTACCGAAACGGTGGGACGAGATGGACACAGCCTGCTCTCGCAGGTGCGGCAGCAACTCGATCCTGCCGGCCGAGAGCACAGGTCCCGCGTATACGGCGACCGCCGGCGAGCCGCCGGTGGCCGCGGCTGTGGCTAGAAGATCGCCGCCGACCAGGCGGATACGACCGCCGCCACTCTCGGCGAGGCGTGCCGCGCGGGCGGCCCACCGCGATGCGTCCTCCACGGCAATGACGACGCCGGCCATCTCGGCCCAACGCGTGACCGAAGCCGGAAGCGCGGTTGCCGCGCTGATGTTGATGCGGCCGCCTGCGCGGAGTCCGGCCGCGATCACACGGACCGCCTCGGCGACGCTCGCCTGCTCCAGGCGGATCGTCACAGGGACGACGTCGTAGCGCAGCGCGTTCTGCTCAGTGGTGAGAGCTGTGACGTCGCGCACAGCGCCGAATTCGTCGCGCCAGGCGGCGACATCGGTCGAGAGAGCGCCCTGCAGCCAGGCGGCATCAGCCTCTGGATCCGTCGCCTTCGCGAGAGCATCCTTCGCCTTTTCGAGGGCCTCGAGCGCGGCGCGGGAGACGGCATCCTTCGGTGCATCAGCGGTGACCAGCGCATCATCCCAGTCCGACAGTCCGATCAGGTAGCTCGGGCCACCGGCCATGGTGCCTGTACCGACAGCGGCCTTCTTCCAACCTCCGAACGGCTGGCGCTGCACGATCGCGCCGGTGGTGCCGCGGTTGACGTAGAGGTTGCCGGCCTGCACGGTCGCGAGCCACTGCGCGATCTCTTCGTCGTCGAGCGAGTGCAGACCGCTGGTGAGGCCGTAGTCGATCGCATTGACCATAGCGGTCGCCTCGTCGAGCGAGTTCGCCGTCATGACGCCGAGTACCGGACCGAAGTACTCGGTGAGGTGGAACGGGCTGCCTGCGACGACACCCTCGCGGATGCCCGGACGCCAAAGTGCACCGTCTTCATCGAGCTTCTTGGGCTCGATGACCCAGCTCTCGCCCGGCTCGAGAGTGGTGAGCGCGTGCAGCAGCTTGCCTTCGGCCGGACCGATCAGAGGCCCGATTCGCGTTGAGCCCTCCCACGGCTGGCCGACTCGATAGGAACCGACCGCGTCGATGAGCTGGCGGCGGAACCGCTCGCTGCGCGCCACGGATCCGACGAGGATGACGAGAGATGCGGCGGAGCACTTCTGACCTGCGTGTCCGAACGCGGAATACGCGACGTCCTTCGCGGCGAGGTCGAGATCGGCGCTCGGGGTGACGATGATGGCGTTCTTGCCGCTCGTCTCGGCCAGCAGCGGCAGATCGGGGCGGAAGCTGCGGAACAGCTCCGCCGTCTCGTAGCCGCCGGTGAGGATGACGCGCTCAACGGCAGGACTGCTGATGAGCTGCGTGCCGAGCTCACGCCCGTCGAGCTGCACGTACTGCAGCACGTCACGCGGCACTCCGGCCTCCCACAGGGCCTCGATCATGACGGCGCCGGAGCGGCGGGCCTGACGCGCGGGCTTGATGATCACCGCGGAGCCTGCAGCGAGCGCGGACAGCGTGGAGCCGGCGGGGATGGCCACCGGGAAGTTCCATGGTGGCGTGACGACGGTGAGTCCGACCGGCTTGTGGGTCGCGCCCTCGATGGCTTCGATGCGCTTCGCACTCTCGGCGTAGTAGTGCGCGAAGTCGATGGCCTCAGACACCTCGGGGTCGCCCTGTTCGAGCACCTTGCCGCACTCGGAGCCCATGACCTCGAGCAGCTCGGCGCGTCGCGCCTGGAGGATGTCGCCCGCGCGATGCAGGATCTCCGCCCGCCCCGCGGCGCCGAGCGCCCCCCAGCTCTCACCGGCCGCTGCGGCCGTGGCGATGACCTTCTCGAGGGCGCCGGCATCCGACAGCGTGTTCGCCTTGACCGTCTCGTCGCCGAGGGCCGACGACTGCATGCGGGAGCGGATGCTGTCGCCCCAGGCGCGGTTCGCCGCCAGGCTCGGGTCGGTGTCAGGGGTGTTCGTGAAGGAATCACGTGCGGCAGCGGGCTGCTCGACGGTGCGGTCCTGGATGCGGTTCGACACAGGGACGTCGGTGGGCATCGACTGGATCGATGCCAGGAAGCGGTCGCGCTCACGCGCGAACAGCGCTGGCTCGTCGTCGAGTTCGAACACGGCCGACATGAAGTTCTCCGTCGACGCGCCCTCTTCCAGCCGGCGGATCAGATAGGCGATCGCGACGTCGAACTCGGCCGGGTGCACGACGGGCGTGTACAGCAGCAATGAGCCGACGGTGCGCCGCACGACGCTCGCCTGGGCGGTTGCCATGCCCAGCAGCATCTCGAACTCGATGCTCTTGGTCGCCGTGCCCGCCGAGACGATCCCCCGTCGATTCGCGAGCAGCCAGGCGAGAGCGATGTCGAACAGGTTGTGACCGGCGATGCCGATGCGCACGTTCTTCACACGCTCCGGGCGCAGCGCGTAGTCGAGCACGGCCTTGTACGACGCGTCAGAGGCCTGCTTGCTGTCCCAGGTCGCGAGCGGCCAGTCGTGGGTCTCGGCGTCCACGCGCTCCATCGGTAGGTTGGCGCCCTTCACGACGCGAACCTTGATCGGCGCTCCGCCGGCCGCCACGCGCTCGGCAGACCACTCCTGCAGCCGGATCATGGAGCCGAGCGCATCCGGCAGGTAGGCCTGCAGCACGATGCCGGCCTCGAGACCGCGGAACTCCTCGCGGTCCAGGATCGAGGTGAAGACGGCGATCGTGAGGTCGAGGTCTTTGAACTCCTCCATGTCGAGGTTGATGAACTTGCCGCCGCGGGTCTTCGCGATGCGGAAGAGCGGGATGAGTGCCTCAGCCGCATGCTCGACGGCTTCGTCGAACGCCCAGGGCGTGTGCGGGGCGACCGTCGAGGACACTTTGATCGAGACGTAGTCGACGTCGTCGCGTTCGAGGAGTCGGCGAGTTCCCGCCAGACGCCGTGCGGCCTCGTCCTCGCCGAGGATCGCCTCGCCCAGGAGGTTGATGTTCAGATGCACGCCCTCGTCGGCGCGGATGCGACGGATCGCCTTGCCGAGCTTGGCATCGGTCGCGTCGACGATCAGGTGCCGCACCATGCCGCGCAGCACGCGGCGGCTGATCGGCACGACGATGCCGGGGAAGGCCGGCGCGAGCGCACCGCCGAGGCGGATGAGTCCGCGCAGCGCCACAGGAAGGAACTTCGGGGTGAGCGGAACCAGATCGCGCAGGTTGTGCGCGGCGACCTTCAGATCCTCGGGCCGCACCACCCCGTCGACGAAGCCGACGGTGAAGTCGAGCCCGTTCGGATCGCTGAGCACACCGGCCAGACGTGCGGCGGACGTATCCGTCGGCACCTCGCGGCTCTCGACCAGCCAGCGCTGCACGAGCGCGATCGCGTCGTCGGCGAGTTCTGCGAGCTCGGCGTGCTCGGTAGGGGCCTGCCCCGTCGGGGCAGATGTCACGTCAGTCATCGGGTCTCCTCACTCCAGCGTGCGGCGGCCACCTCAGCGATCGTGCCGCACCTTCTCGTCTCAGTGTGGAGTCGCGGTATCATTCGTGAAAAGCGAGCGTTTACGATTGATAATGTTCGATTCTCTCGATGAATGTGAGGCGCTCCATGTTCGAGCTGCGACGACTGCGTCTGCTGCACGAGTTGGCGCTGCGCGGCACGATCTCTGACGTCGCCGCGGCGCTCGCCTACAGCCCGTCGACCGTGTCCCAACAACTCGCCCAGCTCGAACGTGAGGCGGGGGTGCCGTTGCTCGAACCCGACGGTAGGCGCGTCAGACTCACGATGCAAGGGCGCCTGCTCGCCGCGCACGCGGCGCGCGCTCTGGAGCTCGATGAGGCCGCCCGCGCCGAGCTCTCGACGAGCGTGCGGGCCGAGGAACGAGTGCGGATCGCGGTGATGCCGACGGCCGCCGAGGCGCTGGTTCCGCCCGCGCTCACGCTGCTGGCCGCTCGGATGCCGCAGCTGCGCGTCGAAATGGTGCAGATGGCTCCCGAGGAGGGGCTGTTCGAGTTGCAGGCCCGAGCGTTCGATCTCGTGGTCGCCGAGCAGTACGGCGGCCACACGCGTGAGCTTCGGGACGGGATCGATCGCACGCTGCTCGGCAGCGATCCTGTGCGCCTCGCGGTTCCGCCGTCGTCCACGGCGACTGCCTTGACCGATCTGCGCGACAGCGCCTGGGTGATGGAGCCCGAAGGAACGGCGGTGCGGCGGTGGTCGGTGCAGCAGTGCCGTGGTGCGGGGTTCGAACCCGATGTGCGATTCGAGGCCACCGACCTCATCGCGCACACCCGGCTGGTGGCCGCCGGCCACGCCGTGGCCGTGCTGCCCGATCTGGTGTGGACAGGTGATCGTGCGTCGGTACGTCTGGTGGAGCTGCCCGGATCCCCCGTGCGCGAGATCTTCGCGGCGACGCGATCGTCCTCGCGCGACAATGCGGCGGTCGCCGCCGTACGCGACGCGATGGCCGACGCACTCTCCGCACATCGACCTCGGTGAGGCGGCCGCCTTCGAGAAGATCACACCCAGGTCACCTCGGCGGTCGCGAGGACGGTGTCCGCGCTGTCCAGCGCTGTGACCTTCGTGGCGGCGCCCTCGGTCCGCCCGGCGAATCGCAGCGGTCGATCGACCAGGACCGGCGCATCTTCCGCCTCGGCATCGCCGTGCGTCTGGACGAGCTGCGCGAGCGGCTGCTGTCGCGGCGCGGGCAGTAGCTACTGCGGCGCCAGAGGTGGCTCGTCCACTGCGCGTGTGAACAAGCCCGGATACTCGACGACCAGGCCATTCACGTCCACCGTGAGCGATCGACGGAAATCCGAGTCGCGCGACTCGTAGAGATACTCGTTCTCGCTGATCCGCGTGTAGCGCTGCGGGTCTGGCGTGACCTCGAGCTCGGGCATCCGGATGTAGGCAGTGATGATGTCGGCGCTCTCACCGATATCGAGGCGGAGCCGACGGATGGGCAGAGTATTGCTGAACGGGGAAGCGGAGATGTCGACCTCCCGCGCGTCGCGCAGGTCGGAGCGCGCTTCTTCTGAGACTTCCCACCCCCGATCGGTGCGGTGAACATCGAGTTCGCGCCCGCCCGCGCGAACGACGATGCCGGTGAACTCCCAGTCCTCGGTTGCGCGCAGCGTATACGAGCACGCCGCCGCGCCGCCGTGGATCCTGCTTTCGACGAGCACACCACGCGGCCCTTCCTCGATCCGACACGACTCGCTGGACGCAGTCTCCACGCCTTTCCACACGATCGTCGTCATCTCTCCTCCACAGAGATTCAAGCTGGCTTCTTGCGCAGACGCCAGTGCGCACGGGCAGCCCGAGTCAGCGGTTCGCTTCGACGCCGAACGTCTCCCTGCCCGTCTGCGCGAAAGGGGGCGGTCCGCGCGGCCCGAAGATGAGGATCAATTCCGTCGGAGCATCCGTTTCGTTGCGCGACCAGCATGAGCACAGCGCTGATCCGGAAGGGCACTCGCTAGCCCCAACCCTCGAACGCGTCGATTGGCAGTGCCACCAGCGGTGTGAAGATCAGCGTCGGCAGCGTCAGCCCGAGAGCGAGACCGACCTGCGGGAAGCTGCCGAGGAACGCCCGGCTGCGCGGCGATGCGACGCCGAGCACAGCATACGTCGGCAAGAGCCCGATGGCGAAGGTCGCCGCTCCCATGGTGATGAGTGAGACGACCAACATCCGCTTGCGTCCGATCCGACCGCCGAAATGGCCCAACACGATCGACCCGAGATGTATATGGTTGGCGCCGATGCATCGCGGATACACCATGACTATGTGCGATCACCGTGCCGCAATGTTTCGCCAGGTGTCGCCCTCGCTTCTCCGTAGCGCGCGCTCGACTTACTCTTGCTGGACCAGTCCCGAGAATCAGGAGCTCATCGTGTCCACCCCGCTGCACCGCCTTTCACCCCTCGAGGTGACGGAGCGCGCGGCGTGCATGTGCGACCACGACGATGTGTGCTCCTCGTTCGCGCCGGGGCATGCGCTGCACCTGATCCAGGCGCGCCTCGCGTCGGCGACGCCGAGCGACTGGATCGATGGCATCGTCGAGCATGCGGATGCCGTCACCGGCGCGCTACGAGTGCGCGCACTGGATGGCGGTCAGCACTCGCTCTGGAACGCGTCGGGCGCCGCGCTGGAGGCACCGACAGGCACGCCGGTGGCTCTGCACTCGCGGTACCACGTGCTCGCAGTCGGGCGCGTGCAGTTCAACGTCGCCGTCTGACGCTTCGCGTCGCAGAACGACACTGCGGTCAGGCGGCAGCCATCATCATGTTCTTCATGTCCATGCAGGCTTCCATGCACGCCTTGCAGGACTGGGCGCACATCTTGCAGACCTCACTGTGCGCGGCGTGCTCCATGCACTCCTCCATGCACATCTGACACATCGCGATGCAGGCGTCGAGCATCGCCATCATCACCGCCGGCGTCATCCCCTGCATCCGCATCATCGAGCGCATCATGGTGTTGCACATATCCGCACAGTTCATGCACGCCGGGGCGCAGTCCATCATCTGCACAGAGCACACCGTGCACGCCTGCTCACAGGCCGAGCACGCATCCATGCACGCCTGCATGACCGCCATGTCCATCGTCGCCATCCCTGGCATCGCCTTCATGTCAGCCGACATGGCGCCCATCATCATCGAATCCATCGCGCACCGCTTTCGTCAGGGCCTTCGCCTTCGAGAAGCGGGCAGGAGACCCGCCTGCGGCCAGCGTAATCCTGTTGGGTGCAGACGTCGATGGGTGTCATCGATTGTCATCCGACGAGGCCGCGCCGCTCGACCAGGGCGTATTCTCGGCGTGTGTCATCGTTCTCCGCCGTCCAGCGGCTCGTCATCACCATCGCCGTCCTCGCCTCGTTCGTGACCTTCCTCGACGGCACCGTCGTCACCGTGGCGCTTCCTGCCATCAGGGACGAGCTCGGCGGCGGCATCACGACTCAGCAGTGGGTGGTCGATGCGTACCTGATCACGCTCAGCGCCCTCATCCTGCTCGCAGGTTCGCTGTCGGATGCGTACGGCCGCGTGCGCATCATGCGGATCGGCCTCATCGCCTTCGGCATCGCATCCGTGGCGGTCGCGGTGGCACCGGAACCCCTTACACTCATCATCGCCCGCGCCCTCCAGGGTGCCGCAGGAGCCCTGCTCGTTCCGAGTTCGCTCGCTCTCATCATGGCGACCATGCGTGGCGAGCTGCAGTCGCGGGCGATCGGCGTGTGGACAGCATTCACGACAGGCGCGCAGATCGCCGGCCCGCTTCTCGGCGGACTGTTCGTCGACCTGCTGTCATGGCGGTTCGTGTTCCTCATCAACGTCGTCCCGATCGGCATCACACTGGTCCTGCTCGCGCGGCTGCACCTGCCCGATCAGCCGCGCGGCGCGCGCGTGGACTGGTGGAGCGGAATGCTGTGCGCATTCGGTCTCGGCGCAGTGGTGTTCGCGCTCATCGAGCAGCCCAACCTCGGCTGGACGTCGCCTGCGATCTGGCTGCCCGGCGTGATCGGCGTCGCCCTGTTCGTCGCCTTCCTGATGCGCCAGCCGCGCTCCCCCGCGCCACTGATGCCGCTCTCGCTCTTCAACGCCCGCAACTTCGCCTGGGGCAATCTCGCCACGCTGTTCATCTACGCCGCACTCTCCCTCAACGGGTTCGTCATCGGTGTCTATCTGCAGGAGGGCGCGGGACTCAGCGCGACCGCCGCGGGGCTCGCGAGCCTGCCGATCACGATCCTGATGATTCTGCTCAGCTCGCAGGCGGGCGCGTGGGCGGGCAAGCTCGGCCCGCGCCTGTTCATGACGGTGGGCCCGCTGCTGATGGCCGCCGGCGCGCTTCTCCTTCTCACCGTCGCGCACGACTTCAGCTACTGGTGGCAGGTGCTCCCGTCGATGATCGTGCTCGGGCTCGGACTGTCGCTCACGGTCGCACCGTTGACCTCGGCCGTCCTCGGGGCGATCGACGAGAACCGTTCCGGCATCGCATCCGCCGTGAACAACGCCATCTCCCGCGTCGCCGGCCTCATCGTCGTCGCCATGCTGTCGACGATCGTGGGCGGCACCCTGGATCTGGATGGCTTCCACAACGCCGCCTGGGTGACGGCGGCGTTGATGGCACTGGGCGGCGTCGTCTCCTGGATCGGGATCCGGCGACTTCCGGCCCCGGCGGAGGTTCCCGAGGGCCAGATCACGCCATGAACGGCCGCCGGTCAGCGGCCTGGCGACCAGTCCGGGCGAGATCGCGTTCACACGGATGCCGTTCTCGCCGAGCTCGAGCGCGGCGTTCTTCGTGAGTCTGACATCAGCGGCGGAAACGGCGTCGACGTGGCGTTCGATGCGGCAGGCGCCGGGCCGGCGATCACGTCGGCGCTCGCAAGCCTCGTGCCAGGCGGACGGGTTGTGGTCGTAGCTATCCACGAGCGGCCGATGGAGTTCCTCCCGACGCAGCTCGTGATGGCGGAGACCGATATCACCGGCACTCTCGCTTACCTTCCCGACGACTTCGACGCCGTCATCAAGGCGATGTCCGAAGGCGTGTACGACACGACGGGCTGGGTCGACGAGGTGCCGCTGAACGGTGTCGTCGACGCGATCCACTCACTGCGAGGCGGCGTCGGGGCGAAGATTCTGGTGAAGTTCGCCTGACCCGCTCCTCACCGCTCACATCACCGCCCGAGCGCGCCGAGCAGTTCCACGAAATGATCGAGATCAGCGGGCGACCAGGCGCGCAGCCGCTCGCCGATGCGCCCTTCATAGCGCGCACGGGCGATCGCGATGCGTTCCTGCGCGAGGTCCGTCGCGACCAGCAGACGCGCGCGCCGGTCTTCGGGATCGGGGACGCTCTCGACCAGACCGAGTTCCTCCAGCTGGCGCACCTGGCGACTCACGGCCGACTTGTCGGTCTGCAGCCTCTCGATGATCGCGCTGGCAGACGTCGCCTTGCCGCTCGCGATCGAAGTCAGCACCTGATAGCCGAGCGGCTGCAGGTCCGGGTGCACTGTCACGGCGGCCTCACGCCAGCTCACGCGGATGCGCGCGAACAGCCGACCCAGCTCATGCTCGACCCGGTTGACCGCCTGGTCGAGTTCGCTGCCCTCGAGCGTCCGGTCGTCAGCTTCAGGATCGGATGCTGCGGCGCCGGACGCCACAGGTTCGGGGGACGACGCACTCATGATCGCCAGTGTACGGCGAAGCCCTGTAGCAGCACCCCGAGGACGGGTGCTGCGACGGGGCGTCACCTGGTCGTCCATCACACCTCGGCGAGAAGGCGGAAGACCTTCGATGCGGACTGCAGCTCCTCCGGCGTCAGCTCGGAGAGTATCCCGCGAAGTCGATCAGCGTGGGCGCCCCGCAGATCGGCGAGTATCTCGCACGCGGCCGGCGTCGCCGTGAGCACACGCTGCCGCCCATCGCTGTCGTCAGGACGAGATTCGAGAAGATCGAGATCCTCCAGCATCCGCACCTGGCGACTCACGACCGACTTGTCCATCTCGAAGCTGTCGGCGAGCTGGTGTGCATTCGCGCTGCCCGCCCTGGCGATGAACGTCAGCAGCTTGTAACCGGACGGCTGCAACTCCGGGTGGATCCGCGCCGCGGATTCCTTCCACAGCGACCGGGCTCTGGCGAAGATCAAGTTCAGGTTCCCCTGGAACTCTGCGAGCGCGTCGTCGATGCCGGTCGGCACCGCGGTGTCGGCGGCGGTCATGTCAGCGCCCGCTCTCGCGATCTTCGCGTTCGAGCACCGTCACGGATCCCGTCGCCGGTGACGCGGATTCGCCACCTCCGATGCGGATCGTGCCCGTGGACGTCGTCGCTCCGACCTCGGCTTCGGCCACCTCGACCGCCGATTCCTCCGCCTGATCACGCAGCATCTCCGCCGCGTTCTTCGTCGACAGCGGCTTGTTCCTGATGAACGCGATCGCGATGATCGACAGCACGGCGAGCGGGATCGCGATAATGAAGGCCTCTGCGATGCCGTGACCGTAGGCGGACTCGACGATGATGCGGATCGCCTGCGGCAGCTCGGACATGTTCGGAACGTCGCCCGATGCGAGGTGCTTCAAAGCGTCGATCTCGTCCGGCGTGGTGGGAGTGAAGCCCTTCAGCCCGCCTGCGATGTATGTGCCGACGCTGGTCGACAGCACGGATCCCATGATCGTCACGCCGATCGTGCCGGCGATCGTGCGGAAGAAGTTGACGTTCGACGAGGCGGCACCCAGCTGCGTGGGAGGCGTGTCGTTCTGAACGATCAGGGTGAGGTTCTGCATGACCATGCCGAGGCCGGCGCCGAGCACGAACATGTAAACGGCGACGAGCGGGAAGGGCGTGTCGTAGCGCAGCGTGGCCATCATGGTGACGCCGATGGTCGCGAGCACGGACCCCGTGATCATCCAGCCCTTCCATTTGCCGAACCGGCTCACCAGCTGACCGATGATGATCGAAGCGCCCATCTGACCGATGATCATCGGGATCGTCATGAGGCCGGACTCGGTCGGCGTGGCGCCTCGCGCCAGCTGGAAGTACTGCGCGAGGAAGACGGATGTGGCGAACATCGAGACGCCGATGGCGATCGAGGCGATCACCGACAGCGTGAACGTGCGGTTTCGGAACAGCGACATCGGAACGATCGGTTCCTTCACGAAGAATTCGACCGCGATGAACGCCAGGATGGCGAGGCCGGCGATGATCGCCAGTATCACGCTGGTCGACGAATCCCAGTCGAACTGACTGCCGCCCATCGACACCCAGATCAGGAGTGTCGATACTCCGACGGCGAGCAGGACGATCCCGAAGTAGTCGATCGAGACCTTGGTCCCCCGCTGAGGCTTGGGCAGGTGAAGCGTGAACTGCAGGAGGATGAGTGCCACGACCGCGAAGGGAACGCCGACGAAGAAGTTGGCGCGCCATCCCAGCGTGTCGGTGATGAGTCCGCCCAGGAGCGGGCCCCCGATGGTGCCGAGCGCCATGATGCCGCCGACGACTCCCATGTACTTGCCGCGCTCGCGAGGCGAGATGATGAGGGCCACGGCGATCATCACGAGCGACATGAGGCCACCGACGCCGATGCCCTGGATGACACGCACCGCGATGAGCATGTTGGTGTCGGTCGAGAATCCGGCGATCACGGTTCCGGCGGTGAAGAGGATGAGCGAGATCTGGACGAGGACCTTGCGGTCCATCAGATCGGCGAGCTTGCCCCAGATCGGAGTGGAGACCGCCGTGGCCAGCAGGCTCGCGGTGATGACCCAGGTGTACTGGGATTGGGTGCCGCCGAGGTCGGCGATGATGACCGGCAACGACGTCGACACGATGGTGCCGGAAAGAACTGCCACGAACATGCCGACGATGAGGCCGGAGATCGCGGTGAAGACCTCGCGTGCGGAGCGTGCGGTCTTCGAGGTGCGTGGGGTGTGGGATGTCAAGTGGAAAGCTCCTGCGTCAGAAAGTTGATCTGGGTCAACGATAGACGCTTAGTTGCTCCAAGTCAACTGTGGTGCGATGTCAACTAAACCATGTCGTGGGCAGCGCACCACTGGGTAGGCTGACTTCGTGATCAGGGTGGCGGACGTGGCCGGCAGCGCGCGCAGCGTCGCCCGCCGCACCTCTCGAGCCGCCTTCAGCCGACGAGCTGCTCCGACATGGGTGGCCGGAGCCACCATCGCGGCCGCGCTCGCGACGGCGATAGCGTTGGGCGGGCTGGGCAGGAGTGAGGCGACACCCGTACAGCTCACGGCCGGCGATGAAGTGCGGATGCCGCTCTACGCCGTCACCGTGCTCGATGTGGAGCTCGCCGACGAGGTGGAAGAGAAGTCCGTGAGTGCCGACCAGGGGGAGACGCTGGTGATCGTCACCGTGCGGCTGGAGAACCTCACCGACCGGCCGATCGGCGTCGGAAGGGCTGCGGACAAAGTCGAAGCGAACCTCGTCGGGTTCAACGATCCGCTCCTCAACCTCACCGGCGTGACGCCGGCGGACAGCGCCCAGGCATGGCGCAGCGACGGCTCTGCCGGTACCGTCTTCCTGCAACCTGGAGTGCCCAGCGAGGTCACGCTGGCCTGGACAGCACCGGAGGACGCCTTCGTCGACGGCATCGTCGGACTCGACGTGTATGACGCCGTGGAATCGCGCGGTCAGATCCTCATCTCGGCCGACCATATCAACTGGCGACGCGGAGACCTCGCCGCCAGGATCACCGTGGACGCGGAGTCCGGCGGATGAGACGCGCGCTCCCCTGGTTGCTCGGCGCGGCACTCGCTCTGTCCGCCGGCGTCATCAGCGTCAACATCCCGGGCGATGAGGTGTATCGCGCACCGTTCCTGATCCAGGGCATGGGCGAAGGGCAGCCGGTGACTTCGCGCACGCTGACCGCGATGGCCCTCGACGCGTCATTCACCGACCGGGTGACGGTCTCCGACGCTGACTGGCATGGCGCCGGCAACTGGCTCGTCGTCACCGTCGCAGCATCCGCCCCGACGACGGAGGTCGACGCCCGCATCCAACTCGCGACGCTCGTGATCGGCGACCGCGTCTTCCAGTCCAGCGAGCGTCCAGGCAACTCGCTCACCGAGGCCGAGCTCCGCGTCGGGATCGACACCGTGGGGATGCTGGCCTTCGAGCTCCCGCCGGATGTGAAGACCGGCGCAGGCGAGTTGCGCCTGACCACGTCGTTCGCCACTCCGGTGCTCGACGATGTCGTCGTACTGCCGATCTCGCTCGATGAGTTGCCCAGGACGCGGAACATCGACCTCGAAGCCCCGGCGTTGAGGTCATCGTGACGTGGTGGAGACGGCAGCGCGTGGCGCTGACGGCGCTCGCGGTCGTCGCGGTCACCGCCGTCGGCGTGCACGTGTGGCTGGATGTCATTCCCTCACTCCAGACGCAGGCGCAGACCATCACCAACGTCGCTGAGGGCGAGAACGTCCAGGTCGCCGGGCAGACGATGTCGTTTCGGTCGGCACGCTGGGACGAGTTCGAAGCCCCGGATGGAATGCGCACGGTCAGCGTGCGACTGAACGCAGGCGGCGGCGACGAGGCGACCTGGTGCCGCGATTTCACCCTCGCCGAAGCGCACGGCGATCGGGTGTGGCTGGATGCCAGATCCGCGGTGGACGTGCCGTACGATGCGGGCGAGGCATCGTGCCGCGACGAATCATTCGCCTACGAGATCCTTGCGGTCTTCCTCGTTCCGGAGGATGCCGTCGGCCCCTTCCACTTCGACATTCCCGGCGAGCTCGGCGAGGTGACCCGCTTCACCGTCGAGAAGTGACCCGCCGGCATCCGCGCTCTGGACCGTCTCCCGAGAGTCGAGTCCCGCCTCCGGACGCGCGATGACCGTGTCGTACACGGTGGCGACGATCGCGACGCGCAATGGCTCGGCGATGGCGGCGACCGCGACGGTGAACAGCGGGAGGAACGCCGACCAGAACCACGTCTCGTGTCCTCCGACCAACCGCAGCAGGCCCTGGGTTCCGAGTCGTTCCGCGAACGCCCAGAGCGCGTAAGCGAGTACAGCGGCGCCGAAGATCACCGGCCCGCCTCTCCACACGACGGCGACGGCCGCCCACAGACTCTCGAATCGCTGGAGCAGCGTTCGCGACAGCGTCGCGGCGGTCCCGCGCAGGGCCGCGAGGCCCCGTTCGACGGGCGCCGGCGCCGAGCTGAACGTCGTGCCGTAGATGATACCGGCCACGGCCAGCCAGGCTGCAGGTACGAGCAGCACGGCGGCGAGCACTCCGACGAGCCACAGCATCCCTTCCCACAGCACCGCGATCGGAGCGATGTGGAGCGCGAACCAGTCGCCGATACCCTGCAGCCAGCCCATTCCAACCGTGCCATCGAGCCATTGCCTGGTCCCTCCCCACCATTGCACGACGAGGGTGAAGAGCATGAAGGTCCACAGCACCTCCGCGTATGCGGCGAGCGCAAGTGTCCAGGACGGGAGGCGGAAGCTGTACTTCGAGAACACGAGGCGGGCGGCGAGCGCGATCACCAGCACGGCGATGGGGAGCACGCCGACGGACACGAGACCGCCGCGATCGCCGAGTTGCTCGGCGTCGAAATTCGCATCGTAGATCGCTATGGAGGTGGCGATGTTGAAGAACTCGTACAGGTCGGTGTTCAGCATCCCCCATGCCGAGTAGAAGGCGAAGAACGGCAGGATCGATACAAGGATCGCCGCCGCGAACTCCCGGTGCCCGTCCGCCTCGGGCCTGGCCACGTGCGGCAGCGACCGCCGGACGGTGAGGTACATCGCGACATACGCCACGAGCTTGGCCGCGACGGCGAGCGGCAGCAGCAGGAGGCCCCCGAGCGTCGTGTGTCCGCCGACGAAACCGGCGAGCTGCAGCAGCAGCTGATGCACTGCCTCTCCCCCGAGGTACCACGCGATCAGCGCGGGCCAGTGCCGAGCGATGATGCGCCCGAACGTCCGGATGGGCTGAGGCATGGACCTAACGTATCGGAACAGGCTCCGGCACACGGTCTGTCGAAGCGCTGCCGAGACCGCACGCGCTGATACTGTGACGGCGATGGACACTGCGTCCCTGGGTCCGGGCGAACGGGAGAGAAACTCAAGATGAAGCGAACGTCACGATGGCGTCTGGCGCGTGTCGCGATGCTGACCGCGGCGGCCGTGCTCATCGGGACGATCGCACCCTCGCTCGCGTCGTCGGGACCTGCTTCGGCGGCGACGGACGGCCAGATGGTGTATCCGGCGTCGGGCACCATCCAGTCCAAGGTGGGCGACGGATGCCGCTCGGATTACCGCAAACATGACGGCATCGACATCTCGGGCCAAGGCGGCACGCCGATCCTGGCCGCCTACGACGGCGTCATCAAGACGCGCGCGTGGAGCAACGGCTACGGCTACTACGTCGACATCCAGCATGCGGCCGGCTACGTCACCCGCTACGCCCACATGGTTGCGCAGGGGTCTGTCGCTCCGGGCGCGAGTGTCGTGCGCGGCCAGCAGATCGGTATCGTCGGCAGTACAGGCAACTCGACGGGCGCGCATCTGCACTTCGAGGTGTGGCGGAACGGAACCGTGTTCTCCGCGATCAACGACGGTTTCGTCTGCCTGAGCACCGTCGCGCGCGGCGGTCGGATCCCGCTGGTCTTCCCCGGGCTCGGCACCGTTGCGAGCTCGCCGGTGATGACGGCCGATTACAACGGCGACGGCAAGGCCGATCTGCTCGGCGTCGCCGGAGACAGCGATCTTCATTTCCTTGCCGGCAATGGCGCCGGCGGGTTCGCCAAGGGGTCGGTCATCACGAGCGCGTGGGGGATCCACCGACACCTCACCCATACAGACCTCAACGGCGACGGCAGAGCCGACATGCTCGTCGCCCGCAGCGACGGCGTGCTCGAGTACTACGCGGGCAATGCCACCGGTGGGTTCGGGGCGTACGGCACACCCGGGTCCGGCTGGTACGGGATGCTGCACGTGACGTCAGGCGCCGACTTCTCGGGAGACGGGCACCAGGATGTGCTCGGCGCCTCGGCGACCGGCTCTCTCACGATCTATCGCGGCAACGGCACCGGTGCCCTTCCCGGTCCGCACACGTTGGTCGGGAGCGGGTGGAACACCATCCGATACATGGTCGGCGGTGAGTTCAACGGCGATCGGCTCGGTGACATCATGGCTGTCGCGAATGACGGCACACTCTACTTCTATCCAGGACTCGGCGGCCGCTTCGGCACCAGGGTCGCGGTCGGCAGCGGCTGGGGTGCGATGACTGCGCTCACCGGGGGCGTCGATTACAACGGGGACAAGAAGGCGGACCTGATCGCGCGCACCGCTTCGGGCGAGCTCTACCTGTATCCGGGTGACGGGACGGGACGGCTCAAGAGCCGGATCCTCATCGGCTCCGGATGGAGCGGGTATCTCCAGCTCGAGTGACGCGACGGCTTGAGACGCCAGTGTCTTCGCGCGCTCTCTACGATGAGACCATGACGTCAGCACTGAAGGCCCCTCTTCTTGCCGTCGCGTTCATGCTTCTCGCGGCGATGACCCTCAGCGGGTGCGCGCCGGAGGCGTCGGAACCGAAGCCGACGCCCAGCTCCGAGCAGACCTCGACATCCGCGCCCGCCTCTCCGCCACCTGCTTCCGAGTCGCCGACCGGTTCGCCGGAGCAGCCCGAGACTCCCCCGGCGTTCACCGAGAGCGAGCTGGTGCAGATCTGCATCGACGTGACCACGTCCGCGTATGACTCCGATGTCGTATTCGACCCCGCAGGTGCGCGCATCGAGCAGCGCGCGGTGTCGCCGGAATGGCTGGTGCTCGTGCCTGCGCAGACCAATGGGTACGACGGGGAATCCGTGTGCACGATCGGCGGATCGCCGGCGGATCCGGACATCGAGATGTCGTCGGGATCCATTCAGCCGCTGCCGGAGGAACAGATCCAGCGGCTCATCCGCGGCGAGAACGAGGGCGGGGACTGACCGGCCGCGCAGAGGAGCGCATGACGCGCACGTGGATGCTCTTCATCAGCGGCTGATCGCTCTGCGCGCTGTAGTCGGCGTTGCCGACCAGGACGTTCATCTCGGGCATGTAACCGGCGGCGCTTCCTCGAGGCGTGTCGTACGCCACCGCCCGGTACTCGCGCAGTTCGCGCCGCGAACCGTCCTTCGACGTCGACACGATGTCGACGAGGTCACCCTGTTCGATACCGCGATCGCGCATGTCGGCTTCGTTGAGGAAGATGAGCTCGCGCAGGTTCTTGACCCCGCGGTACCGGTCGTTGGCTGAGTAGATCGTGGTGTTCCACTGATCGTGCGAGCGCATGGTCTGCAGCACCAGCATGTCTTCGGCTGCCGGCCGCACATCGTGCAGGGCCGGGGTCGAGAAGTCCGCCCTGCCTGACGCCGTGCGGAAGTCGCGCTCGCGCGCGGGCTGAGGGATGCGGAAGCCGTTCGGGTGCGTGACGAGCTCGTTGAACCCCTCGAATCCCGGCAGCACCTGTGCCATCACGTCTCGGATGCGCCCGTAATCGTCGACGTACGATTCCCACGGCGTCGCACTTTCAGGCATGGTCGCTCGCGCCATCCGCGCGATGATGTCGGGCTCGGAGAGCAGGTGCTCGGATGCGGGCTTCTTCTTGCCGACCGACAGGTGGACCATGCTCATGGCGTCCTCGACGGTCTGGCCCTGGAGCCCGGCTGCCTGCTCGTCGCGCTCGGTGCGGCCGAGGCACGGGAGGATGAGGGCCTTCTCGCCGTGCACGAGGTGGCTGCGGTTGAGTTTCGTGCTGACCTGGACGGTGAGCGCGCACTGGCTCAGCGCCTCTGCGGTGTATGTCGTGTCGGGCGCCGCCATCACGAAGTTGCCACCGAGGCTCACGAAGACCTTCACCGCCCCCTCATGCATGCGGTGGATGCTGGCGACGGTGTCCAGTCCCGGCTCGCGCGGCGAGGTGATCCCGCACACTGCGTCGAGCCGGTCCAGCAACGCTGCCGGGGCGTGGTGGTTGATGCCGCAGGTGCGGTTGCCCTGCACGTTGCTGTGCCCTCGTACCGGCGCTGGACCGGCTCCTGGCCGGCCGATGTTGCCCCGGAGAAGCAGCACGTTCACGAACTCGCGGACCATGTCGACCGCATGTTCCTGCTGGCTCACGCCGAGGCACCAGCTGATGATCGTCTTGTTCGCCTTCAGGTAGATCGCGCCCGCCGCCCTGATCTGCGCCTCGGTGAGGCCGGACTGCTGCTCGAGTTCAGACCACGGTGTCGCCTCGACGACGGCGCGATACTCCTCGATGCCTTGCGTGTGCCGCTCGATGAATTCGGCGTCGAGCGCGCTCGGGTCGGTCTCGGCCGCTTCGAAGACGACCTTCGCGATGCCGCGCATCAGCGCCATGTCGCCGCCGATGCGCACCTGCAGGTCGAGGGTGCCAGTCTCGTGGGTCTTGAAGAGCGCCATGTCGACGAAGTCGTGCGGCACCGTCGTGCGCGTGGATGCGGCTTCGATCAACGGATTGACATGCACGACCTGCGCGCCGTTCTTCACGGCATCCGACAGCGCGGTCAGCATGCGGGGCGCGTTCGAGGCGGCGTTCACGCCGAGGAGGAACAGCGCGTCCGTCTGCTCCCAGTCCTCGACCGTGGTGGTGCCCTTGCCGGAGCCGATCGACGCGGTCAGCGCGCGGCCGGATGCTTCGTGGCACATGTTCGAGCAGTCCGGCATGTTGTTCGTGCCGTACTCACGGATCATCAACTGATAGAGGAAGGATGCTTCGTTGCTCAGCCGTCCGGATGTGTAGAACGTCGCCTCATCCGGGCTGTCCAGCGCCCGCAGCTCTTCGCCGATGAGGGCGAAGGCATCGTCCCAGCTGATCGGGGCGTAGCGATCGGTCTCGCGGTCATAGACCATCGGCTCGGTCAGTCGGCCGGCGTTCTCGAGCTCGTGGTCGGTCCACTGCGAGAGCTCGGTGACGGTGTGCTGCGAGAAGAAGCCGCTGCCGACGCGCTTGTGCGTCATCTCCCACGTGACATGCTTCATGCCGTTCTCGCAGATGTCGAGCTTCAGCCCCTTCTGATCGTCCGGCCAGGCGCATCCTGGGCAGTCGAAGCCCTTGATGGGGTGGTTCATGGTGAACATCGCCAGCGCGCCGCTCACCGGCCGCTTCGATTCCAGCAGCACCTCGCCGACCGACAGTGCCGCGCCCCAGCCCGCGGCGGGGTGCTCGTAGTCCTGCTGCGACCATGGCCGAGTGGTCACGGGGCCGTATCCGCCCTGCCTGGGCTCTGCAGACATCAAACCGAGCGTCGTGCCGCGTTTCGGGTCATCATCGAGACTGGTCATGTCCTGCACCTTCCGTCACGAGCACATCTTCGGATGCCGCCTGCTCCACTCGCACACGGTGAGGATGCGAGTACACGTTCATGCTCCTCCCCCGGAGGAATCCAACCAGGGTCAGACCCGACTTCTCGGCGAGTTCGGCCGCGAGCGATGAGGGCGCGGAGACCGCAGCGAGAACAGGTATGCCCGCCATCACGGCCTTCTGCACGAGCTCGAAGCTCGCCCGACCCGACACCTGCAGCACGGCTGCGCGCAGCGGCAGCCGGTCGTTCAGCAGCGCCCAGCCGACCACCTTGTCGACGGCGTTGTGCCGGCCGACGTCTTCACGCAGCACGAGCAGTTCCCCGGTGACGGCGTCGAAGAGCGCCGCCGCATGCAGTCCGCCGGTCTTCTCGAAGACATCCTGCTTCTCACGCAAACGGACGGGATAAGTGACGAGGTCGGCGGCGTCGACGATCATGTCATCGCCTGCGACGTCGTACCGGGACACGGTCTCCACCGCGTCGATGCTGGCTTTTCCGCATACGCCGCAGGAACTGGTCGTGTAGAAGGCCCGCGCGACGTCCGGCGCGGGCGGCGCCACACCGGGAGCGAGCGTGATGTCCAAGACGTTGTAGGTGTTCTCCACACCGCCGGTGCCGGGTCCACCGCAGTGGATCGCGGAATGGAACTCCTCACCTGAGCCGATCACGCCTTCTGAGACGAGGAAGCCGGCGGCGAGCTCTACATCAGCCCCGGGCGTGCGCATCGTCACGGCCAACGGGGTTCCGCCGACGCGGATCTCGAGAGGCTCTTCGACGGCAAGCGTGTCGGCGCGACGATTCACACCGTCGTCCAGTGCGATCCTCACCACCGACCGCCGTGTCGTGATCCGGCCCATGCCTCCGAGCGTACCCCCGCGCGAGACGCGTGGACGGCTAGCGTGGGTTCCGATGATCACGATCGACGAGCACCGCGCGCGCATCCTCCGCGCGGCCGGCCGCCTTCCTGCAGTGGAGAGCTTCCTCACCGAGGCACGAGGCCGGGTGCTCGCGGCCGATGTGATCAGCCGCTGGCCCACACCGCTCTTCGACAACTCGGCGATGGACGGTTACGCCGTCCGAGCGGCGGATGCCGCAGCAGGCACCACGCTGAAGATCGTCGCCGATGTGGCAGCCGGTTCGGCGGAGGATCCCGGGCTCGGGCGGGGCGAAGCCGCGCGCATCATGACGGGTGCTGCCATTCCTTCGGACGCGGATGCTGTCGTGCCACTGGAACACACGGATCTGGGCACCGCAATCCGCGCCGCGGCACCAGAGCAGATCACCGTGCTCGTCGCGCCGGAGCCCGGCGCGCACATTCGCCGCCGCGGGGAGGACGCTCCGGCGGGCGCACTGGCCGTCGCATCCGGAACGACGCTGGGCGCATGGCAGCTCTCCGCCATCGCCTCAGCGGGATTCGAGCAGGTCACCGTGCATCCCGCCGCACGCGTCGCGATCATCTCGACGGGCAGCGAACTCATCGCCCCGTCCGGTACCCCCCTGCGAGGGCAGATCCCGGAGTCGAACTCCGTGCTGCTGAATGCGGCGGCGCGCGACGCGGGCGCCCTGGTCACGAGCATCCGCATCGTCGCGGATGACCCCTCCGCCCTTCGGCGTGCGCTGGACGACGTGGATGCCGACGCCGTCATCCTCTCCGGAGGGGCGAGTGTCGGCGCCTTCGATGTCGTCAAGGCGGTGCTCGGCGGAGAGCGCGGCGTGCGCTTCGATCAGGTCGCGATGCAACCGGGCAAACCTCAGGGCTTCGGTGTGCTCGATTCGGGGCTGATCGCATTCTGTCTTCCGGGGAATCCCGTGAGCGTCGCCGCCTCTTTCGAGATGTTCGTCCGCCCCGCGATGCGGCGGATGGCCGGGTTCGCCGACGTCGACCGGCCTCGCGTTGTACGTGCGGCCGGGGCTGCGTGGGCCAGCCCCAAGGGGCGAGTCCAGATCGTGCCCGCGGTGTTCGATGACGAGACCGTCCGGCCCGCGACTCGCGGCGCGAGCGGCTCCCACTTGGTGAACTCGCTCGCCGCCGCCACGTCGTTCGCGCTCATCCCCGCTGAGACAGAACGTGTGGAAGCGGGGGACCCCGTGACGGTGATGGTCCTGTCATGACCGCGCCTACCGCGGCGCTCGTGCTCGCCGGTGGCCGGTCCGCACGATTGGGCGGGGTGGACAAGGCGACACTGGAGGTCGACGGCATCCCGCTGATCGACCACGTCTATGCCGCGGTGCGCGGGTGCGCGCCCATCATCTCGGTCGGGCCGGACGGCATCGCACGCTCCGGCATTCGTGTCGCGCGTGAGGATCCGCCCTTCGCGGGACCCGCTGCGGCGGTCGCCGCGGGTCTCGCGGCACTTGAGGGGTCGGAGGCGACCGAGACGTGGCTGCTCGCATGTGATCTCCCCCGCGCGAAGGAACTCGTCGCACAGCTCGCGGAAGCGCCGATCCCCGCCGATGCCGACGGCGTCGTCGCGATGGATGCCGAAGGACGGGTGCAGTGGCTCGCCGGCCGCTACCGCGTCTCGGCGTTGAGGGGCGCTGTGGCACAGCATCCGGAACCCGCCGGACTCTCGATGCGGAAGCTCTTCGAGAGCCTACGGCTGCACACCGTCGACGACGCCGGAACGGCTGTCGATCTTGATACCTGGGCGGCCATCGAGGACTATCGAAGCAGTCGAAAGGACGACCATGCCTGATGCTCCACAAGACCTCGATGCCTGGGTCGCAGCCCTCGCCGAGTCGCTCGGACTCGGCACTGACGAGCATCCGATCGCCCTGCTGCTGGATCTCACACGTGACGCCGCACACGGCGTCGTGCGGCCTGCCGGCCCGTTGACGACGTACCTCGTCGGCCTCGCCGTCGCGCAGGGCATGACGGTCGAGGATGCCGTCGCCCGCACTCGCGTGACGATCGCGGAGTGGAAGGCAGACGGGTCGGAACCTGCCTGAACGGGCCTGAACCTGCCCGAATGGGTAGGCGCAAACGGTTCGAGAGTAGGTATCGCACTCGCCGCTGCTGGGACAGTCTGGACGTGCGGAGATCTCCCGCATGAGAGGAAGGACGAAGATGTCTGGAAACAGAGCGGTCGCCTACGAAGGTCCCGGCGTCGTGAAGGTGATCGAGACCGATTACCCCGACTTCGAGCTTCACGACGGACCGGGAGTGAATCCCGCGAACGTCGGTCGCAAGATCCCGCACGGCGTCATCCTCCGGACCGTCGCGACCAACATCTGCGGGTCGGATCAGCATATGGTGCGCGGGCGCACGACGGCTCCCGAGGGACTCGTGCTGGGTCATGAGATCACCGGCGAGGTGATCGAGGTCGGCCCGGATGTCGAGTTCATCAAGGTCGGCGACATCGTCTCGGTGCCGTTCAACATCTCGTGCGGACGCTGTCGCAACTGCAAGGAGGGCAAGACCGGCATCTGCCTGAACGTGAATCCCGACCGTCCGGGCAGCGCCTACGGCTACGTCGACATGGGTGGGTGGGTCGGCGGCCAGGCGGAGTACGTGCTCGTGCCCTACGCAGACTGGAACCTGCTGAAGTTCCCCGACCGCGACCAGGCGCTCGAGAAGATCCTCGATCTGACGATGCTCTCCGACATCTTCCCCACCGGCTTCCATGGCGCCGTCACGGCAGGAGTCGGTGTCGGTTCCACGGTGTACATCGCGGGTGCAGGACCAGTGGGTCTCGCGGCAGCCGTCGGTGCGCAGCTTCTCGGTGCCGCGGTCGTGGTCGTCGGTGACATGAACGAGGAGCGCCTCGCGCAGGCGCGCAGTTTCGGCTGCGAGACCATCAATGTCGGCGAGGGCTCAGTGCCCGATCAGCTCGATCAGCTCTTGGGTGTGCCGGAGGTGGATGCTGCGGTCGACGCCGTCGGGTTCGAGGCGCGCAGCGAGGGCCATGGCGCGAAGGCGAAGGAGGCTCCGGCGACCGTGCTCAACTCGCTCATGGATGTGACCGCCGCGGGCGGTGGTATCGGCATCCCCGGCCTCTACGTCACGGGAGATCCAGGTGCGATCGATGAGGCTGCCAAAGTTGGCTCGCTCTCGATCAGTCTCGGCACCGGATGGGCGAAGTCGCTGTCCTTCACCACCGGGCAGTGCCCCGTCATGCGCTACAACCGGCAGCTCATGATGGCGATCCTGCACGACAAGGCGCACATCGCCTCCGCGGTCAACGCCAAGGCGATCACTCTGGATGAGGCGCCACAGGGCTACGCCGAGTTCGATGCGGGTGCGGCGACGAAGTACGTCCTCAATCCCAACGGATACATCGCTTCCTGAGACCTGACCAAGTCCCGGCAGGGGCCGGGCAGAAACAGAAGGAGTAGATCATGACCAGTGTCAACCTCGAAGATGCCCGTCGCGTCATCGCCGCCGCGGAGAAGAAGGCTACGGAGATCGGCCAGCCCATGAACATCGCGGTCGTCGATTCCGGCGGCAATCTCGTCGCGCACGTGCGACAGGACGGCGCCTGGATCGGCAGCGTCAACATCTCGATCAACAAGGCCTGGACGTCGAAGGCTTTCGACATCTCGACGAAGGATCTCGGCGACAACTCGCAGCCGACACAGCAGTTCTTCGGCATCCAGAACACGAACGGCGGCAAGGTCGCGATCTTCGCCGGCGGCATCCCGCTGCAACGCGACGGCGAGGTCGTGGGCGCGGTGGGCGTCAGCGGCGGCTCCGGCGAGCAGGACCACTCGGTCGCCGAAGCGGGCGCGGCAGCGCTCTAATCGGTTCCTTCTGAACATAATCCGAGCGTTCCCCGCCCAGACGGGTGGGGAACGCTCGGGTAGGTTGGCGTCATGGACAGCGAAGATGCTTCCCCAGGAACACGCAGACTGCTCGTCGATCTGGATCGCACAGTCGCGGATCAGGCCGACCGCCATGCACTGGAGCTCGAATCCCTTCTGGCGATCCTGCGCTCGCCGCGGTTGGATGACCGCTCGGCCAGATCGTCCGCGATCGACACGGCCGCGTCGGCGTTGGTGCGACTGAGGACCGAGGCCGACGAACAGCGCAGTTCGATCCTCGAACCGGTCGTCGGCGCATTCGCCCGCCTTCGAAGCGACCTCCGTCCGCTGGAACGGTTCGGCTCGCTGGAGATCCAGTTCATCGAGCCGCCGGCCACCGGGCGGGCACTGCCCAGCGAGGTCGCCCACGCCGCACGGGCGATCGTCCGCAACACCATCCTCGGGCTGGTCGACGGAGGCGAGGTGAACCGCGTTCGCGTGCAGTGGGACTGCGACGGGCTGAACCTTCTGGTCAGCATCCGTGACGACGGCCTCGGCACCCTGAGCGTGCACGATGAGTCGTTGCGTCCGATCGCCGAGCGGGTCACATCCATCGACGGCGTGCTGAGCGTGGATGCCACGCCCGGCTGGGGCTCGTCCGTGGATGTGCGACTCCCGTTGGATCCTCGCTCCGACACCAAACCGCTCGCCACCGGTGCGTTGCTGACCGTGCGCGAGCACGATGTGCTGCGCCTCGTCACCGCCGGAGAACGCAACCAGGCGATCGCCGCTCAGCTCGGGATCAGCGCCAACACGGTGAAGTTCCACGTCTCGAACCTGCTGCGGAAGGTCGGAGCCAGCACGAGGGCCGAATTGACCGCGCTGGCGCTGCCGCGGTAGGGCTACGCCTCCGATTCCTCCTCCGGCTCCTCCTGCAGCGCGCGGATCTCGATGCGGCACTGCAGCGCGGTCGACGCCTTGGTCGCCCATTCGACTGCCGCATCGGCGTCGGCGGCCTCGATCACCCAGAAACCGCCGACGTATGAGGCTGCTTCCACGAACGGCTCGTCGAGCACCTGCGTCTGGCCAGAGGAGACGTCGACGGTCTTCGCAGTCGAAGGCGGGTACAGTCCGCCGCCGAAGACGAAAGCACCGGAGTCTTTGAGCGCCGTGTTGAACTCGTCGACTGCTGCCATGACGTCGGCAAGCTCGGCCGGGTCGAACTCCTGCATCGACTCCATCGTCGGCTCGGTCGCCGACGCCGGACCGCGCTCGAACTGCGGGACGGCGCTCAGCCGACAGAGCGCTGATCATAGGCATCACGGGCGACGAGCACTTCCTCGATGTGGTGCTCGGCCCACCGCCCCAGTGCGGTGAGCGGCTCGCGAAGAGTGAGGCCGAGTGGTGTGAGTTCGTACTCGACCCGAGGAGGCATCTCGTCGTACGCGGTTCGCGTCAGCAGTCCGTCGCGCTCGAGGTCTCGAAGGGTGTCGGCGAGCACCTTGGCGCTGATGCCACCCGCTCGTTCGCGGATGGCACCGAACCGCGCCGGACCATCGCTCAGCGCGATCACGATCATGGCGGTCCATTTGTTCGCGACCCTGGCCAAAGAGGTGCGCGAAGGGCAGCTGGTCAACATGACGTTCCACACCGGATCGGACATCAGGATCTCTCCTCATAGTTACGTTGAGGTAACAGGTTACCAAATGTAATCATTGCGGTATGACCGCCCAGAATGAAGGAGACATCATGACCGATCCGACCCCCGCAACCGTCGCCGCCACCTACTTCGACGCTCTCGGACGCGGCGACTTCGCCACGGTCATGGCGCAGTTCAGCGACGACGTCGTGTGGCATCAGCCCGGATCGAACCGATTCTCCGGCGTGCACGAGGGGCACAAAGGAGTCGGCGCTCTTCTCGGCGGCAT
The DNA here is from genome assembly GCF_024807145.1 of Microbacterium sp. AK031. Taxonomy (GTDB): domain Bacteria; phylum Actinomycetota; class Actinomycetes; order Actinomycetales; family Microbacteriaceae; genus Microbacterium. Next base: position 218,629 of record NZ_JANUCA010000002.1, read on the forward strand.
GGCGGAGGCCAGCGAGGGCACCTTCGCTCTTGTCGTCACCGGCTCGGCGATGGTGAATGGCGAGATGGTCGCCGTGCCCGTTCGCTTCTCAGGAACACGAGTGGATGCTGCGATGGACATGGCCGGAGTCGATCTGCTCACCGTCCGCGACGGGAAGATCGTCGAGGTGCATCTGTTCTCTGAGGATGCTGCGAGCGAAGACTCCTTCTGGGGGCAGAGTGCCGTCGGCGAATAAGGCTGAGGCGATCGCCGGCGGCTGACAGCAGGCGGGGTTCCAGGCAGGATGGAACCATGACCGCCCGTCCTTACGAATCCCGGCCATGGCTCGCCTCCTATGCGGAAGGCGTCCCTGCAGAGATCGGGGAGCCGACGCAGACTCTGCCTGAGATGATAGTGGCGAGCGTGAAGTCGTTCGGGAGGCGTCCGGCGCTCGTGTTCTTCGGTGCTGTCACGACGTACCGGGAGCTCGGAGAGCAGATCGAGCGCGCGGCGGAGGGGCTGCGGCAGCTCGGGGTCGGCAAGGGTGACCGTGTCGCTCTGGTGCTGCCCAACTGTCCGCAGCATGTCGTGGCTTTCTACGCGGCGCTTCGCCTCGGTGCGATCGTGGTCGAACACAATCCGCTCTACACACCGCGTGAGCTGAGGCACCAGTTCGAGGACCACGGTGCGCGCGTCGCGATCGTGTGGGACAAGGCTGTCGACATGGTCGCCGGCTTTCCCGCGGACCTCAACGTCGAGCACATCGTGAGCGTCGACCTGACAGCGGCGATGCCGTTGTCGAAGCGGCTGGCGCTACGACTGCCGGTGCCGAAGGCGCGTGCGTCCAGAGCGAAGTTGACCAGCACCCCGAAAGCGCGGCGCCTCGTCGCCTGGAAGAATCTGGTCGCTCACCGGCGGCTCTCGCGGCGCACGGCCGGACCGACGCTGGACGACACTGCGCTGCTGCAGTACACGAGCGGCACCACTGGCACCCCGAAGGGCGCGATCCTCACGCATTCGAACCTGCGCGCCAACGCGATGCAGGGGCGGGCGTGGGTACCCGGACTCGTCGATGGCGAAGAGACGTTCTACGCGGTGCTGCCGTTGTTCCATGCCTACGGCATGACGCTCTGCCTGACCTTCGCGATGAGCATCGGGGCGAAGCTCGTTCTCTTCCCGGCTTTCGACCTGGGCCTGGTCACGGAGGCGACGCGCTCGGACCCGCCCACGTTCCTCCCGGCCGTGCCGCCGATCTACGACGCACTCGCCCGTGCGGCTTCCCGCGGGACCATCGATCTGTCGACCGTCCGGTTCGCGATATCCGGAGCGATGAGCCTTCCGGTTGCCACGGTGCAGCGTTGGGAGGAGGCGACCGGGGGTCTTCTCGTCGAGGGCTACGGAATGACCGAGAGCTCACCGGTGGCGCTCGGCAATCCGATGGGAAGAACCCGACGCCCGGGGACCGTCGGCGTGCCGTTCCCGAGTACCGAGATCCGTGTCGTGGACCCGGGAGACCCTGCCGTCGACATGCCGGCCGGCGAGCGAGGCGAACTCCTCATCCGCGGCCCGCAGGTCTTCCAGGGGTATTGGGGTCGGCCGGGCGACACCGCCGATGCCCTGCTCTCGGACGGCTGGCTCAGAACCGGGGATATCGCCGAAGTCTCGGCAGATGGGTTTGTGACGATCGTCGACCGCCTCAAGGAGCTCATCATCACCGGCGGGTTCAACGTGTCGCCCAGCGAGGTGGAGAACGCATTGGAGGCACATCCCGACGTCGTCGCTGCTGCCGTCGTGGGTCTCCCGAGATCAAGTGGGGGCGAGGAGGTCGCCGCGGCCGTGGTGCTCCGAGACGGCGCCGCTCTCGAAGCGGATGCGCTGCGGGATTTCTGTCGCACCCGGCTCACCCCGTACAAAGTGCCTCGACGCATCGTGGTCGTCGACGACCTGCCTCGGTCGCTCATCGGCAAGGTGCTCCGCCGCGAGGTGCGTGAACGGGTGCTCGACCAGCGCTGAGGTCGCACTCTGCGCCACGCCTGGTCCCGGATACGAAGAAACCCCCGATTTCTCGGGGGTTTCCATGGCGGTGACGGTGGGATTTGAACCCACGGTAGGGGTGAACCTACACAACATTTCGAGTGTTGCACCTTCGGCCGCTCGGACACGTCACCGCGGAAGAGTTTACGCGACCCCGGCGCCTCGCGCGAATCGGCGCATTGCCGACGCGCGAATCGGCGCGTTCAGAGAGCGAGACAGGGTTTACCGCGCGAGACAGGCCGTGCCAACACAAGTCTCGTGCGGCAAACCAAGTCTCGAGCGCGAAAGGCCCTCACCACGCCGCGGCGACCTCCGCATGCGTGCGCAGAATCCCCTCGGTGGTCCCCTCCGGCGCGCGCCCGATGCCGCACTCGGTCGCGACGCCGAACACGGGGACGACAGCGGATGCCGCGGCGATCCGCCGCTGCGCACCCTCGGCGCCGTCTTCCCGGTGCACGAGCCCCAGGTACAACTCCGCGACCGGTGCCAGCGAGGCGAGCGGCACGAAGTACTCCACATCATCGCGCGCGATGGGCACCGGCAGATGCAGCCAGCTCAGCTCACGAGCGGATGCCGCGATCACCGCGTTCGCGTAGCGGACGAGGGTTCCGGCATCCGTCGGCTCGAAGAAGTGCTTCTCGCCTGCGTCGCCGTAGCAGAGGTGCACGCCGACTTCAACGCCTGCCGGCACGGCGTCTACGAGCGACGCCAGGCGCGAGACGACCCCGTCGAAAGGATCACCTGCCCACCACGCATCCATCACCTTGCCATACCCGGCGGCATGCTCGATGATGCCCATCTCGCTGGCCACATCCCACTGCACAGCGAGGTCTTCATGCGGCACGGCCGCCAGTATCTCGTCCAGTTCGCGCAGCATCGCCGTCGCGTAGACCGGCTCGAACGCCGCACGGTCATCGCCGGAGAAGAACGACGAAATGATCGCGACCGGCGTCGGCAGCGACACCTGGAAACGGATGCCGACGGGCACTGCCCCTTCGTCGCGCAACCGCCTGAACACGGTGTACGACTCGATCGCGGCATCCGCGTAACCGAGCGGCGGCAGCACGATGCCTTTCGCATCGACACCGTCGGCGATGCGCAGCGGACGCGCATCCATCCCGGCCTTGAAGGGGATCGGCTCATCGCCGATCCGCTCGATGCCGTCAGCCCTGCCCAGCACCTCGGGCTGGAACATGATCCAGTGGAACCTCTTGCCGACCTCGCCGTCAGGAATGCGCCTGAGTCGATCCCCCAGCAGCGCCGCCGCCGTGCGCATCGTGGTCGCGGCATCGTCATAGTTCACACTGCCCACGAGAAGGGCGCCCTGCGGCTGGGTCATGCCTCCAGGTTATCCGCCGGGTGGCGTCGGTCGCGGCATCCTGCGCCTCCGCCGCCTGCTGGTTAGGATGGCCTTACGAGCGGACGGAGACGCCGGCCCGGAAAGGTTCACCACATGAGCTTCATCACGTCCTCGGCCCTGCAGGACACGGGTTACGTCGTCCTCGACCGATATGACCAAGCTGGCGATCCAGCGGAGTGGCTGGACCTCGAGTACGTCGGGTGGCGCTCTTCCGGCATCACCCGCTTCGCACCTCTCGCCAGCTATGCCGGAGAGATCGAGTGCAACGGCTTCTGGAACCACACGCCCCCGCGCACCGATAAGGACGGCGTGTGGATCCCGTCACAGGTCGAGAAGGCTCCGAACCTCGCCCGCCGCGCGCAGGAGCCCGGCGCCAACGTCGGACGTTGCCGCGTCATCGAGCTGCAGCCCAACACGTACGCCGATGCGATCTACAACCTGCACCAGGACGACAACAACCGCATGAACGAGGACGGTGATGGCTGGGTCGTCCGCGCCTGGTTCAACCTCACCGACGACCCGGACTCGCTCCTCATCCTGCGTGAGGACCGCTTCGACCCCGCTACCGAGGTGCGGCTTCCGCTGCCTGCCGGAAGCCGGATCATCGTCGACACCCAGCGCTTCTGGCACGCCGTCTGGCACCGCGGGCCTGCTCCTCGCTACGCGCTCATCACATCATGGACGTCAGGTCCGGAACTCGACGCCTACATCGAAGCGAACAATGGCGATCAGCATCCGCGATCCGTCGCACTCGACCCGCAGATCGTCGACGATGCGCAGGTCGAGATGCACCGCCGCATCGAGGAACGCCGCAAGTCGTTCGAGGCGCAGGGCATCGTGATGGAACCGCCCGCCGACCTGTACAGCTGAGCCGCTCAGACGGTTCGACCGCCTTCGATCCGCACGACCCGGTCGACGGTGCCTTCCGGCGGATCGACGTGCGAGATGAGCAGCACGGACTGCTCCCCCGCCGCGCCCAGCAGATCGCGCAGCAGCGCATCGGACGCCTCCGGATCCACCCCGGCGGTCGGCTCGTCCAGCACGAGAACAGGGAATCCGCGGAGCAGCGCCCTGGCGAGCGCGATCCGTTGGGCCTGCCCGCCCGACACCAGTGCCCCACGGTCGCCGACGCGCGCATCCAGCCCGCCGCGCTCCCGCACCCAGTCGGCTAGGCCGACTCGATCCAGTACAGCGAGCAGCTCCTCGTCGCTCGCGGTGTCACGGGCGAACAGCAGATTCTGACGGATGTCCTCGTCGAACAATTGCGGGCTCTGCTCGCAGAGACCGATCGTCCTTCGCAGCGCCGGGCCGCTGAGGGAAGCAGCATCCACCCCGCCGATCCTGTACTCGCCGTCGCAACGCAGAAAGCCCACCAGCACCGACGCGAGCGAGCTCTTGCCTGCTCCGCTCGGACCCGATACCAGCACCCGCTCCCCTGGCTCGACATCGAGTGAGACGCCGCGAAGCGCGGGCACCCCACCGGGCCACGTGGCGCGGACGTCGCGCAGATGCAAGGCCGTGCCGCTGGGGGCGTCGTCGGCACCGGCATCCGTTCGCAACTCATCCGGTACAGATGCGGGCAGCACATCGACGATACGCTCGGCACTCGCCCGAACGCTGCGCCACGACGACGCCGCGATCGGCACCGCACCGAACACCTCGAACACGACCATCGGCACCAATACGACGACCGCGAGCCACGGTCCGCCGATCGCGCCGGACTCCAGGCCCGGCGCTGCGACAGCGAGCGCACACACAGACGCCACCCCGGCGAGCACCGAAACGACCCCGGCCGCGACCGCCTGCGCCAGTGACGCGCGGGTGACCGCTCGTCGAAGAGCGCCATCTGCACGCTCGATCCGCTCACGCGCCTGCGGCTCGGCGCCGTAGGCGAGCAGAACGTCGAGGCTGCCGAAGTAATCGACGAGGGATGCTGAGAGCTCGGCCCGCAGCGACGAGATGCGCTGTTCGACCCGCGACCCGAACACCCAGCCGAGCCCGACCGCGACCAGCGCTGCCGCCAGCAGGCATGCCGCAAGTGTGAGCGCGGCAGGCGGCGACACGAAGGCGACGAAGCCCACTGCCCCGATGGCGACGATCCCCGTCACGGCGAGCGGCTGCACCACGCGCAGCGGGAGATTCTGCAGGTTCTCGACGTCGTCGACGAGCGCCGACAGCACCTGCCCGCGGTCGGTCTTCCCGAGTCCGGCGGGCGAGAGCGGCACGAGCCTGCGCACCATGTCGGAGCGAGTCGTGGCGAGTTGGCGCAGCGCCGCATCGTGCCCCGAGAGCCGCTCCAGGTAGCGGAACACCGCACGCGACACCGCGAAGAACCGCACGCCGACCACCGCGACCGACAGCGGCACGAGCGAGTCCACGATCGAGGCGCTGACGATCAGCCAGCCGCTGACCGCGAGCAGTGAGACCGCGGCGCCGGCCGACAGCACACCCCAGATCAGCCCGGGGAGGAAGCGCCGAGCAGGCGGCTGGGCGAGGCGGAGGATGCTCTGAACGGTCGTCATGCGTACTCGCCCAAAGCGATGACGTGATCCGCGATCTCCCGCGCGGTGCGGCGATGCGAGACGAGCAGGATCGTGGCGCCCGCATCCGCCCGCGCTCGCAGCGCTGCCCACAGCCGAGACTCGGTGTCGGCGTCCAGTGCACTCGAGGGTTCGTCGAGCATGAGCACACGCGTGAGGTCGGCGGCATGCCGGTACAGCGCCCGAGCGACCGCGACGCGCTGCGCCTGCCCGCCGGACAGCCCGCTCCCCTGCACACCGAGCTCCTGAGCGGGATCGAGGTCACCGGCGCACGCGTCGTCGAGGGCATTGCGGATGCCGTCGGCATCCGGGTCCGGATCCCCCAGCGCCACGTTCGAGGCGATCATGCCCTGCATCAGTCCCGGCGCCTGGCCAGCCCAGGCGAGCCATTCCGAAGGTGCGAGCCCCCGGACGTCGGCGCCGGCGAATGTCGCGGTGCCCTCGAACGCGGCCGCACCGCGCAGCGCCGCCAGCAGGCTGGATTTTCCCGAGCCGCTCGGCCCTTCGATCAGCGTGATCGTGCCGGGCTTCGCATCGAAAGAGACCGGTGGGAGGTCACGGACTCGGAGGTCAGCCACGCACAACTCCGGAGATTCTGTACCGAATCGGGGTTCTGGCGCCGAGATCACGGGGATCGGCGAAAAAGCTCCGGAATTATTCGGGCGCGCGGCCGTCCACAACTCCTCAGAATCTGGCTCGAACCGTGCCGAACCGGCCGAATCCACCCGGTTCAGCTCAATCCATGAGGAGTTGTGAACCGAAGGCGGCGGAGCCGAAGCCGCGTCCATCACCTCGAACACATCCTCGGTCGCCGCGACGCCCTCGGCCGCGGCGTGGAACTGCACTCCGACCTGCCGGATGGGCAGGAAAGCCTCCGGTGCGAGCAGCAGCACGAACAGCCCGACCTCCAGCGACATCTCCCCCGCCAGCAGCCGGAATCCCACAGCGACGGCGATGAGGGCGACGGCGAGCGAAGCGAGCAGCTCCATCGCGAAACCGGAGAGGAACGAGAACCGCAGCACCTTCATCGTCTCGCGGCGGTACTGATCGGCCGTGGCCTCGATCTGCGTCGCGGCCCGCCGCTCGCGTCCGAACAGCCGCAGGGTAGAAAGCCCCTGCACGGTGTCGGCGAAGCGCACGGCCAGATGCTGCAGCGTCTTCCACTGCCTGCGCTGGACAGCGCGAGTGGCGATGCCGATGAGGATGAGGAACAGCGGGATCAGCGGGAGCGTGATCGTTGCGGTCAGCCCGCTCGGCCAGTCCTCCCACCACATCACCAGCACGATCACGGGCGTCGCGATCACCGTCAGCACGAGCTGCGGCAGATACCGCGAGAAGTAGATGTCCAGCGCCTCCAGCCCGTGCCCTGCGGTGACCGCGAGCGAGGCCTGATTGCGCCCGGCAAGCCACGCTGGCCCGAGCCGTCCCACGGCGCGGATCAGAGCCGACCGCAGCTGCATGCCGGTGCGCGTCGCGGCAGCCGTGCCTGCGGCATCGGATGCCGCGATCAGCGCGCCCCGCAGCAGCGCGAGCCCGAGCAGCAAGACGAGGGATGCCACGACCGGGCGCCCGGTCAGGCCACCGGTGACGGCATCCGTCAAGAACCACGCGAACGCGATGACGACAGCGGTCTGGAGCACACCGATGATCGCCGCGAGCACGAAGAAGCCTCGCGCGGCGCCGGCATACCGCAGCAGCCTCGGATCGACAGGTTTCACGCGTGTGCCGGCGCCCCCTCGATGGATGCGCGAGTGACGCGCTTGCGGAACACCCAGTATGTCCATCCCTGGTACAGCAGCACCAGCGGCAGGGCGACGAGCGCCGTCCAGCTCATGATCGTCAACGTGTACTCGGTGCTCGATGCGTTCTCGATCGTGAGGCTGTACGCCGCATCGATCGTCGAGGGCATCACGTTCGGGAACAGCGCAGCGAAGAGCGTGACGACGGCGAACAGCGTAGTGGCCGCGCCGAATCCGAACGCCCAGCCTTCACGCCCGCGCAGGTTCGACACGATCGACAGCACCAGCGACACAGCGGCGAGCGCTGCCAGCACCAGCACGGCGATCGAGAAGTGCACGGTGACCGTCCACGCCAGGAACACCGCCGTGGCGACCAGGGTGATCAGACCTGCACGGAAGGCCAAGCGCCTGGCCTCTGTACGCAGCTGACCGTCGGTCTTGAGAGCGACGAACGTGACGCCGTGCGTGAAGAACAGCAGCAGCGTCACGAGGCCGCCCAGCAGCGCGTAGGGGTTCAACAGATCGAACACGCTGCCGATGTAGACGTGTCGCTCGTCGAGCGCGACACCCTGCACGATATTGGCGAAGGCCACGCCCCACAGGAACGCCGGCACGGCCGATCCGATCACGATCATCCGGTCGAAGCGCGCCTTCCACTGGGCGTCGTCGCGCTGGTGCCGGTACTCGAACGAGACGCCTCGCAGGATGAGCGTGAGCAGTATCAGCAGCAGCGGCAGGTAGAAGCCGCTGAACAGTGACGCGTACCACTCGGGGAAGGAGGCGAACAAGCAGGCACCGGCGACGATCAGCCAGGTCTCGTTGAGGTCCCAGACCGGGCCGATCGTGTTGATGATCTGCCTGCGTGACACGTCGTCGCGGTGCCTACCGACGCCGCCGAGGAACGGCAGCGACATGCCGACGCCGAAGTCGAAGCCGTCGAGCACGAAGTAGCCGACGAACAGGAAGGCGATGATGCCGAACCAAAGCGTTGCAAGATCCATGATGTGCCTTCCTCTCAGTACACGACCGACGGCAGCGGGGCCGTCTCGTCTTCGGAGTGCTCTGTCGTGTCCGGCCCCTTCTGGGCGGCACGGATGATCAGCTTGACCTCGACCACGGCGAGCGCGGCGTAGATCACCGTGAACGCGACCAGCGAGATCAGCACCTCGAGCCCCGATGTGCCGGGCGAGACACCGTCGCGCGTGCTCATCAGCCCGAACACGATCCAGGGCTGTCGCCCCATCTCGGTGAAGACCCAGCCGACGATGTTCGCGAGCAGGGCGAGCGGGAACGACCAGATCGCGAGCTTCCACATCCACTTCGCCGGCGGGTTCTTAGCATTCTTACGCGTGACCCAGAGGCCGACGAGGGCGATGAACGCGTGCAGCATGCCGAGGCCGATCATCCAGCGGAACGCCCAGTAGGTGATCCACAGCACCGGAGCGAAGTTGTCGATGCCGAGGTCTGCGTACTGCACGGCGTACTCGGCGTTGAGGTCATTGATGCCGTGCACGCACGCGTCGAGCGTGTGCGTCGACAACAGCGACAGCAGGTACGGCACCCGGATCGAGAACAGCTCCGAGCTGCCGTCCGGCGTGCCGAGCGTGAACAGGCTGAACGACGCGTCTGCACCGCAGACCGTGTCGAAGGTCGCCTCTGCCGCCGCCATCTTCATCGGCTGCGCGGCGTACATGGCCAGTCCCAGCTGGTCGCCTGTGAGCGCCACGCCGGCGGTGGAGACCAGCATCCCCCACAGACCGAACTTCAATGAGATGCGCATGGTGTCGACGTGCTGGCCGCGCATGAGATGCCACGCCGAGACCGAGATGATGACACCGGCGGCGAACATGAACGCCCCGAAGATCGTGTGCGGGAATGCGGCGAGCGCGACCGGATTGGTCAGCAGCGCCCAGATGTCGACGAGCTCGGCGCGGTTCGTGACGGGGTTGTACTCATAGCCGACCGGGTTCTGCATGAACGCGTTGGCGGCGATGATGAAGTACGCCGAGAGGATGCTGCCGATCGAGACGCACCAGATTGTGGCCAGGTGCAGCTTCTGCGGGAGCTTGTCCCAGCCGAAGATCCACAGACCGATGAAGGTCGCCTCGAAGAAGAAGGCGAGCAGTCCTTCGAATGCCAGCGGTGCGCCGAACACATCGCCGACGAAACGCGAGTAGTCCGACCAGTTCATGCCGAACTGGAACTCCTGCACGATGCCGGTGACCACGCCCATCGCGAAGTTGATGAGGAAGATCTTCCCGAAGAAGCGGGTGAGGTGCAGGTAGTGGATCTTGCCGGATCGCACCCATGCCGTCTGGAAGATGGCGGCCGACGTGGCCATGCCGATCGTGAGCGGCACGAACAGGTAGTGGTAGATGGTCGTCAGGCCGAACTGCCATCGGGATAGAACCAGTGGATCAAGCCACTCCATCACAGGACTCCTTCTCTCGAAGGTGCAGCGTCTGCACCCGGGAGCGGGCCGGAATCGGCCCTCAGACGAGACGTCATCGGCGCTGATTCCAGTATCCCGTGGGCCCATTCAGCGCATGGCCAGAATGGGCCTCTGCGCGATAGAGATGTCGGATGCCGTCGATAGCGTCGCGACATCGACTCCCGAGCGGCGTGAGGTGTCGGATGCCGCGACTAGCCTGTAGGAATGGCAACCCGTCGCCCCGCGCCCTCGGCTTTCGTCTGCACCGAATGCGGGTGGACGACGTCGAAGTGGGTCGGCCGTTGCGGTGAATGCCAGCAGTGGGGCACTGTGCAGGAGCAGGCGGCGAAGACCGGCATCCTGCGGCAGCTGACCCCGCTCGCGCCTGGATCAGATCGCGCCGCCCGCCCCATCACGCAGATCACCACGGCGGAGACTCCACGCCGCACCAGTGGGGTGGCCGAGTTCGATCGGGTGCTCGGCGGCGGCATCGTGCCGGGTGCGGCCATCCTGCTCAGCGGCGAGCCGGGAGTCGGCAAGTCCACGCTGCTGCTCGAGGTCGCGGCCCAGGCGGCGCGGGGCGGTCGTCGAGTGCTGTACGCGAGCGCTGAGGAATCGCAGGCGCAGGTGCGACTGCGCGCAGAGCGCACCGGAGCCCTGCACGACGAGCTGTATCTGGCGAGCGAGACAGACCTCGCCACGATCCTCGGCCACATCGATGAGGTGAAGCCCCAGCTCGTGATCGTCGACTCGGTGCAGACAGTGGCATCCTCCCTCTCCGACGGAGCGGCGGGCCAGCCCAGCCAGGTGCGCGAGGTCGCGGCCACTCTGATCCGGGTGGCGAAGGAGCGGAGCCTTCCGATCATCATCGTCGGGCACGTCACGAAGGACGGGCAGGTCGCCGGTCCCCGCATCCTCGAGCACCTCGTCGATGTCGTCTGCCATTTCGAGGGAGATCGGCAGACCGCGCTGCGGTTCATCCGCGCGCTGAAGAATCGCTTCGGCCCCACCGACGAGGTCGGCTGCTTCGAGATGACGGGCGACGGAATCGCCGAGGTGCCAGACCCCAGCGGTCTGTTCCTCGGCCACGGTTCGACCGAACCCGGCACGTGCGTCGCGATCTCGATGGAGGGCCGTCGCGCTCTGCCCGTCGAGGTGCAGGCTCTGACGGTGGAATCCACCGCCCCGAATCCTCGACGAGTGGTGTCGGGGCTCGACTCGGCGCGAGTGGCGATGGTCCTCGCGATCCTCGAGAAGCGCGGACGCATCCCCACCGGAAAGTTGGACGTCTACGTGTCCACCGTCGGAGGCGTACGGTTCACGGAGCCAGCGGCCGATCTCGCGATCGCGATCGCCGTGGCGGGGTCGGTGCAGCAGTTCTCCGTGCCGCGCACGATCGCGGCAGTCGGAGAACTCAGCCTCGCCGGCGAGGTGCGCGCCGTCACACAGGCCGCGCAGCGTCGGTCGGAGGCGAAGAGGCTCGGGTACGAGCAGGTCATCGATGAGCGCTCGAAGTCGCTCGACGCCGCGCTGAACGACGTGAGATCACGCAGCAGATCGTCGCATCCTGCGAGGCCGCGCCGCGAGCCGGACGCCCCGCCGTTCTGATGCCCTGCCGTTCTGATGATGCCCTGTCAGGCGTCGAGCGCCGCGAGCAGGTCGCCAGGGGACGCCTGCATCGGGTGCGGACCCGCGATATCGAGGAAGACCGTGGTGATTGTGTCGCGGTGCGTGGTCAAGAACGCCCGCAACCACTCCGGCGAGTAGATGCCGACGCCGGGTGGCAGATTCGCCGGCTTGTTCTTCGCATCGCTGAACAGCAGCAGGGCGACGTCTCCGGTCGCCTGGTCACGGTAGGTCCAGACTTCACCGCCATCGAGCGGATTGTCACGGTCGCCCGACCGGAGCAACGGCACGACCGTCGTCCCGTGGCGCAGGGCGAGAGCCACTGCAGCCATGTCCTGCTTCTCGAGCGCCTGTGAGAGCGCTTCAGAGCGGAACTCCTCCGGTGCCGGTTTCTTACCGGCACCCTTCGACTTCTTCGCTGCCATGCTTCCAGCCTAAAGACTGTTCGGGAGGGCATGAGTCAGGCGTGGAAATGGTTGGGGCCCTCTCGAGTTATCCATTGGGGACTGGAGTACTCGAAAGGGCCCTCGAACTCTTGAACGGTGACATGTCGAAGCGCTGGGGACGCTGAATACGACGCCACTGGGGATGGCTTGCACCGAAGAATCTCAAGAGTCGTGCCTATGGTATCCCAAAGGACTGCGGCTGTCAGCATCGAGCCAGTGAGGTCATCCCGATGCCGTCGCCGAGAGTGCCGTGCGGCGCTCAATACAGCAGAATCTGTCGCGTCTCGGCGCCCTCGAAGCCGCCGATCGAGACGGCAAGGTGATACGAAGCACCGCCGCCGGGTGCGCGGGGGCGATTCTCCTGATCGCACGTCGCGACGTCGGAGCGGGTGCGGTCCCACTGCACCGGCGTCGCACTCGTCACGGTCTGTCCCGCCGCGAGGGTCACGACCATGCTGCTCGGGCTCTCCTGGCAATCGGTGGAGCGCCACCAGGTGTCGCTCCCGCTGGAGACGGTGAACACCTGGGTCGTCGAGCCGACGTCGATCGTGCAGTCCGAGGAACCCGTATTCGTGAGCGAGATGGAGAGCTGCGGGAGTGCGCCCGCGGGATAGGTGTCGGCATCCGTGATCGCCTCGACGGCGACGTCGCCCGCCTGACACGGCGTTGCCGTCTCGGTCTCGTCGTCCGTCGGCTCTGGCGACGGCGAGTCCGACGCCGTCGGGGCCGGGTTCTCGGGAGCGGTGCTGTCTGACGTCGTCGGCCTGGGCTTCGGCTCTGCCCCGGCATCCGACCAGGGCTGCGCGATCGCAAGCCAGACACCCGCTGCGAGCGCGACGAGCAGAATGATCAGACCGCCGAAGACGACGATCCGACGACGGCGGTATACGGCGTCCGATCTGCGAAGGGCCATCACAGATTCTTCAGCATGCGCGTGTTGCCGAGAGTGTTCGGCTTCACGTGCGCAAGATCGAGGAACTCTGCGACACCCTCGTCGGGGCTGCGCAGCAGCTGCGAGTAGACATCGGGGTCGACGACTTGTTCGCCGATCGGTGCGAATCCGTGGCGGGTGAAGAACTCGACCTCGAATGTGAGGCAGAACAGCCGCCGCAGGCCCAGCGCAATCGCCCTTTCCTCGAGCCCTTGGATCAGGGCACGTCCGACGCCGTGGTGCAGCCAGTCGTCGCGCACGATCAGTGTGCGCACCTCGCCGAGGTCCTCCCACATCACGTGCAGCGCGCCGCATCCGATGAGCTCACCGTCGATCTCTGCGACGACGAACTCCTGCACCGCGCCATAGAGCACCGCGAGATCCTTGCCGAGCAGGATACGTCGCTCGACCAGCGGCTCCAACAGGGTGTGGATGCCGAGGATGTCGGCGCTGCGCGCCGGGCGGACGGTGTACTCGCTCACGTCTCCAGCCTAAACTCGCCCCGCCTCAAGCCCCGTATTCGCGCGCCACGCCCGCGCTCACCGATCGGAAATCGTAGACGAATCGTGCGCGCCACGGCGAGTTCGGATGCGACTCGCCGTCGACACGCCAGATCGTCCGGGTTTTCCCACGTGCATCTGACGCGACTTTTCCCACGTGCACCTGACGCGAAAAAGGCGGATGCCGTAGCATCCGCCTTTTTCACCTATGGGTCTACTCGCCCGAGGCAGCAGCCAGGTCGGGGCTCGAGGTGATCGCGCCACCGGTGTTGATGCCGATCGAGACCTTCTCGCCACGCGGGGCGGTCTCGAACTGGAACTTGCCGTCCTTGGCATCCACCTTCACGTGGTCGCCGGGGTTGAGCTCGCCGTGCAGGATCTTCTCCGACAGCTGGTCCTCGATCTCCCGCTGCATCGCACGACGCAGCGGGCGAGCACCGAGTGCCGGGTCGAAGCCGATCTCGATGAGGCGCTCCTTGGCCGGCTGCGACAGCTCCACCGTCATGTCGCGGTCGAGCAGACGGTCGCTGAGACGCTTGACGAACAGATCGACGATCTGTACGAGCTCTTCCTTCGACAGTTGCGGGAAGACGATGACATCGTCGACACGGTTGAGGAACTCGGGCTTGAAGTGCCGCTTGAGCTCTTCGTCGACCTTGCCCTTCATCCGCTCGTAGCTGGTCTGTGCGTTGCCCTCGAGCTGGAAGCCGACCGGGCCTCCGGCGATCGCGGACGAGCCGAGGTTGGTCGTCATGATGATCACCGTGTTCTTGAAGTCCACGACCCGACCCTGACCATCGGTGAGGCGACCCTCTTCGAGGATCTGCAGCAGCGAGTTGAAGATATCGGGGTGTGCCTTCTCGATCTCATCGAAAAGCACAACGCTGAAGGGCTTGCGGCGCACCTTCTCGGTGAGCTGGCCACCTTCTTCGAAGCCGACGAACCCTGGAGGGGCGCCGAAGAGCCTGGAGACGGTGTGCTTCTCGCCGAACTCGCTCATGTCGAGCGAGATGAGGGCGCCCTCATCGTCGAACAGGAACTCGGCAAGCGCCTTGGCGAGCTCGGTCTTTCCCACACCCGTAGGGCCGGCGAAGATGAACGAACCCGAGGGGCGCTTCGGGTCCTTGAGGCCCGCACGCTGACGACGGATCGTGCGGGAGAGCGCCGCGATGGCCTCTTCCTGCCCGACGACACGCTGATGCAGCGCCTTCTCCATGAAAACGAGCCGGCTGGACTCCTCCTCGGTCAGCTTGAACACCGGGATGCCGGTGGCCTGTGCGAGCACTTCGGCGATCAGGCCCTCATCGACCACTGCCGCGGTCGCGACGTCACCGGAGCGCCACTGCTTCTCGAGGCGCAGGCGCTCGGCCAGGAGGCTCTTCTCCTCATCGCGCAGCGATGCGGCCTTCTCGAAGTCCTGCTCCTCGGATGCCGCTTCCTTCTGCTCGCGCACCGCGGCGATCTTCTCGTCGAACTCGCGCAGCTCGGGCGGGCTGGACAGGATCGACAGGCGCAGGCGGGCTCCGGCCTCGTCGATCAGGTCGATGGCCTTGTCCGGCAGGAAGCGGTCCGCGACGTAGCGGTCGGCGAGATTGGATGCCGCGACGATCGCGCCGTCGGTGATCTGCACCTTGTGGTGCGCCTCGTAGCGGTCGCGCAGTCCCTTGAGGATGTTGATCGTGTGAGGCAGGCTCGGCTCAGCCACCTGGATCGACTGGAAGCGGCGCTCGAGCGCAGCATCCTTCTCGAAGTGCTTGCGGTACTCGTCGAGCGTCGTCGCACCGATCGTCTGCAGCTCGCCACGGGCGAGGAGGGGCTTCAGGATGCTGGCGGCGTCGATCGCACCCTCGGCAGCGCCCGCTCCCACGAGGGTGTGGATCTCGTCGATGAAGACGATGATGTCGCCGCGCGTGCGGATCTCCTTGGTGACCTTCTTCAGGCGCTCCTCGAAGTCACCACGGTAGCGGGAGCCGGCGATGAGCGAGCCGAGGTCGAGCGAGTAGAGCTGCTTGTCCTTCAGCGTCTCGGGCACGTCGCCCTTGACGATCGCCTGGGCGAGGCCCTCGACGACGGCGGTCTTGCCGACGCCGGGCTCACCGATCAGGACGGGGTTGTTCTTGGACCGGCGGGAGAGGATCTGCATGACCCGCTCGATCTCCTTCTCGCGCCCGATCACCGGGTCGAGCTTGTTGTCGCGCGCCGCCTGGGTGAGGTTGCGACCGAACTGGTCGAGCACTGCTGACCCGCCCTGGGCGGCCTGCTGGCTGTCGTTCGTGGTCGCGCCGACTGCGGCGGGCTCGCGGCCCGGGGCGCCGGAGAGCAGCTGGATGACCTGCTGGCGCACCTTGTTCAGGTCTGCGCCGAGCTTGACGAGCACCTGAGCAGCGACGCCTTCACCCTCGCGGATGAGGCCGAGCAGGATGTGCTCGGTGCCGATGTAGTTGTGGCCGAGCTGCAGCGCTTCGCGCAGGCTCAGCTCGAGCACCTTCTTGGCGCGCGGCGTGAAGGGGATGTGACCGGTCGGCTGCTGCTGGCCCTGACCGATGATGTCCTGCACCTGCTCGCGCACGGCGTCGAGGGAGATGCCGAGCGACTCCAGCGCCTTGGCGGCAACGCCTTCACCCTCGTGGATGAGGCCGAGCAGGATGTGCTCGGTGCCGATGTAGTTGTGGTTGAGCATCTTCGCCTCTTCTTGGGCGAGGACGACGACACGACGGGCACGGTCGGTGAATCTCTCGAACATTGTCAACTCCTTGGTTCGCACGGGGCGAATGCACTGACGCCAGGCGGCTCTTCAGCGCCTGTACATCGAGAGTAACGAGGGATCGGGGCCTGCATGCCCGTGTTCGCCGTCGGCATACCCCGCGATGGCTTCTGAAGAGCACATGCAGCGACAAGGGTTGACGGTGTTATCGAGAGTCGTTATCTTAACGGAAGTCGATAACAACGATATTCGATATGGAGGTTCGCATGGACACGCGTACTGGACGCCCGTCCCTCAGCGAGGCAGTCGCGCTCGGGCTGGTCGCGACAGGTGCCGTGAGCATCGGGATCGCATCCGTCTTCGGCGCCGTCGGCGCGGGAATCGAAGTCTTCGGGTCGCCCGTTCCGGTGAGCCTGCCGGTGGACGGCGCGGAGATGACACCACTCGCAGGTGCGGACGGGGTCACGGCGGCGGAGTACACGCAATCGCTGGTCTCGTTCGAGACTCTGGATGCCGGCACGCGCTGGCTCCTGCTCGCGGAGGTCGCACTTCCGGTGCTGGCGACGGTCATCGTGTGCGCGGCGCTGTGGTGGCTGGGGCTGTCGCTGATCCGGCAGCGGGCGTTCCGGCGCTCGATGGTTCCGGTGCTGGCGACGGCGGCGTTCACTCTTGTCGTGACGGCGATGATCGCTCCGCTGTTCGGCGCGTTCGCTCGCGCTCAGGTGGTCGAGCAACTCGCGGCGTCCGGCGCCGATATCGCCGGATTCTGGATGTTCCTGTATCAGCTGGATCCCACGCCGATCGGATGGGGCATCGCTCTGGCACTCGTGGCGACGGCGTTCGAAGTCGGCCAGCGTCTGCAGCGCGAGACGGAAGGGTTGGTCTGATGGAGAGCTCGAAGATCAAGGCGGATCGCAACGACCTCAACACCGCGATCGTCGTGGGCGCTCTGGTCATCGCCTGGCTGTTATTCGACGGCATCCGACGCATTGTCGAGCTGTTCGGCACGGCAGGCTCGGTGACAGTGACGACCCGCGTGCCGGCGCAGGAGATCACTGCTGCGATAGGCGACGGGGCACCCGCCATTGTCGATTCCGCAACGCTCGTCGTCGCGGATGTGAACACGGTCAGCATCATCTCGCTGGTGCTGGCGATCACTCTGCGCGCCCTGTGTCTGATCGCGGTCGCGGTTCTCGGAGTCGTCCTGTGCCGGAGACTGATGCGCGGCATCCTGTTCGACCGCGTCAACACACGCCTCACCTTCGCGATGTCGATAGGCCTGTTGGCCGCAGGACTTATCGGACCTTGGTTCGAGAACATGGGCCTGAACGGAGTCGTCGCGGCGTTGGGCGGAGAGTTCGACTATCAGCGGTGGCTTCTTTTCTCTGACGGGATCCCGCTCTTCGTCGCAGCCATCGCGGTCGGCGTGCTGGTGATCGTGTTCCGTCGAGGCACAGCTCTGCAGAAGGACGCGGAGGGCCTGGTGTGACTCCCGCAGTGGAAGAGGAGGAGACGGGCATCCACTGCCGGCTCGACGAGTTGCTTGCGGAACGCGGAATGACGCTGACCGAGTTGAGTTCGAGGGTCGGGGTGAGCATCGTCAATCTGTCGGTGCTGAAGAACGACCGGGCGCGGGCGATCAGGTACTCGACGCTGCGGGCGATCTGCGATGCGCTCGGCTGCGAGGTCGGTGAATTGCTCGTGCTGGCATAGGCGCAGTCACCCGCTTCGATCGCCGCGTGCTGAGAGGCATTGGCCATCAACTCATGGAGTCATCGACGGCGAGATCTCGGTCGAGTGACCGCCGACCGACCGACTGCGTAGCTCGAAACCATGAACATCGACCGGAACCTGCGCTCCCGCATCCTCATGACCCTGCCGATCGCGGCCCTGGCCGTCTGCCTCGCGGGTTGCGCCGGCGGCCCGGGTGGAGGCTCTGACCGCCCCTCCACTGAGGAACTCAGCACCGGAATCACGACGATCCTCGAAGACGCAGGGCAGGGCGGCGTCCTCACCGAGGAGCAGGTCGACTGCATCGCCGGCGAGTTCCTCGACTCAGATGTCGCCGATCATGACCTCAGAACAAGGCCGGCGGCGAAGACCTGCAGACCACTCAGGAGGCGAAGGACCTGGTGACGGCCACGATGCAGGATGCCGTCCTGCGCCCCCGCCGAGTGACCTCCCACCTCTGACGAGCCGCGCGATTAACAGGATGACGGATGCTTCGGCATCCGTCATCCTTCGTCATCTCCGCCTTCGAACCACTGACTGCTCCTAACGTTGACTCTCGTGGCGCACATCCGGCGCCCTTCGAGTTGGAGTCTCATGAGCAGCACCACCCGCGCCCAGAAAGCGCCCGACACCCGCAGTCCCGCACGCAAACTTCTGACCTCGTTCGGGTTCCAGATCCTCGCGGCCCTCGTCCTCGGCATCGTCGCCGGACTCATCGGCAGAGGCCTCGGTGCCACGACTGACAGTCCGAACGGCCTCTCCGCCACCCTCGACACGATCGGCAGCTCATACGTCACGATCCTGCGCGCCGCAGTCGTGCCGCTCATCTTCACTGCGATCGTCGCCAGCATCTCGAATCTCCGCCGCGTGCAGAACGCCGCACGCCTCGCCGGACAGACCCTGCTCTGGTTCGCGATCACCGCGTTCATCGCCGTGACGATCGGCATCGTGCTGGGCCTCGTCATCCAGCCCGGCGCCCGCGCCGGCGACGGCCTGGAGCCGAGCGAGCCCTACGCGGTCGGCACGTGGTGGAACTTCCTCCTCGGCCTCATCCCGCAGAACTTCCTCGGCATCGGTGC
The DNA here is from genome assembly GCF_024807145.1 of Microbacterium sp. AK031. Taxonomy (GTDB): domain Bacteria; phylum Actinomycetota; class Actinomycetes; order Actinomycetales; family Microbacteriaceae; genus Microbacterium. The sequence goes on from NZ_JANUCA010000002.1 coordinate 237,729, forward strand.
GCGCAGCTCGTTCGACGCGGATGCGGGCACCGTGGAATCCAGCATCAGCTTCAACATCCTGCAGGTGATCGTCGTCGCCGCAGTCGTCGGCATCGCAGCCCTCAAGGCCGGCAAGAAGGCCGAGCCGTTCCTCGCCTTCACCGAGTCGCTGCTCAAGGTGATCCAGCGCGTGGTGTGGTGGATCATCCGCATCGCCCCGCTCGGAACCTTCGGCCTCATCGGCTCGGCCGTGATCAAGTACGGCTGGGAGAAGCTCGCTTCCCTCGCCTGGTTCGCCGCCGCCGTCTACATCGGCCTGGCCCTGGTGATCTTCGTCGTCTACCCTGTGCTGGTCAGGGCACACGGCCTGTCGATCAAGCAGTACTTCACTGGCGTGTGGCCCGCCGTGCAGCTCGGCTTCGTCAGCCGCTCCTCGATCGGCACGCTGCCCCTCACCGAGCGTGTCACCGAGCGGAACCTCGGCGTGCCCAGCTCCTACGCCTCGTTCGCCGTGCCCTTCGGCTCGACCACCAAGATGGACGGATGCGCGGCCATCTACCCCGCGATCGCCGCGATCTTCGTCGCACAGTTCTTCGGCATCGAACTGAACATCGTGCAGTACCTGCTGATCGTGCTCGTCTCGGTCCTGGGCTCTGCCGCCACTGCCGGCACCACCGGCGCGACCGTCATGCTCACCCTCACGTTGTCGACGCTCGGCCTGCCCCTCGAGGGCGTCGGCCTGCTGCTGGCGATCGACCCGATCCTCGACATGGGCCGCACCGCGGTCAACGTCGCCGGCCAGGCGCTGGTGCCCACCATCGTCGCGAAGCGGGAGGGCATCCTCGACGAGGAGCTCTACAACGCTCCGCGCGAGGGCCTGCCCTTCGCGGACGACTCGGCTGAGGATGCCGCTGACGAGGGCGCGGTCGAAGCGGAGCCCGCCCCGACCCGCTGACATTCCCCTCGAAACAGGACTTGCCGCACGAGACAGGCGTTCCCACGTCCTGTTTCGTGCGGCAAGTCCTGTTTCGGGGGCCCAAGCCGCGCGCGGCTAGGCGCGGCCCGGCAGCCGCATGGCTCCTCGCGTGTCGAGCGCCAACTCCTCAGCATCCATCGCCGTGATCAGCTCACGCATCACCTCTTCGTCGAGGTTTCCGGCATCGCGCTCCTCCAGGAGCACCTCCCGCCGCACCTGCAGCCATCCGCGGGAGAGCGCGACGAGGTCTTCGGCGGACGGGCGCGCGGCTGCCTCTTCCGTCTCCTGCGCGTGGTCGGTGTCGGTCTCGACCCTGGTCATGCGTTTTGCGAAGGCATCGAATGCTCGCAGGTCGATCTCGCCGTACTTCTGCTCCCACAGCGCGCGCTGCTCCGTGAGGAACGCCTTCCCGGCCTGCTTGCTGCGCGCACGCACTGCGGCGAGGGCTCGCACATCCGCCTCGTGATCCACGTCGCTCGCCACGCCGAGGCGTCGGATCAGCAGCGGCAGCGTGAGCCCCTGCAGCAGCAGAGTGCCGACCGTGACGATGAACGCGACGATGACGATCGCGTGCGATGGGCCTTTGGGAAGTTCTGCGATGTCGGCTGCGGCCAAGGCGGTCGCGAGGGTCACGACCCCGCGCATACCCGCCCAGGAGATCACGGCGTTGTCCTTCCAGTCCAGAGCGGGCTCCGTGATCCGCCCCTTCATCTTCTCGGGGGTGAGCGGTGCGCGTCCCGGTCTCTGCCTGCTCGGATCGAACCGCCCGGCGGCCACTGCCCGATCCCAGCGCCGCAGCCGCGCGCGCTCCTGGAACCGTGCGACTGCATGCGCAGGGTAGATGTAGAGCGGACGCACCAGCAGCACGACCAGCAGCACGGCTCCGGAGAGCCACCCGATGTGCGCGATCGACTCATCGCCCAGGTCGTCAAGCACACGCGGGAGCTGCAGCCCGATATACGCGAACACGAAGCTCTCCAGCAGAAGATCCGCCGACAGCCATAGCGGTGCCTCCTGCTGCCTCGTCGTGTAATCGGTGCGCGGCGCGTTGTATCCGACGTACAGGCCCATGGCGACGACGGCGAGCACGCCGGAGCCGCCGAGGTGCTCGGCGATCGCATAGGCCCCGAACGGCACGAGCAGCCCGAACGTGCCGATCACGACGGGGTCGGCGACACGCATGCGGAGCTGGTGGAGGAGGATGCCGAACACGAGGCCGACGACGACGCCGACCACGACGGCGAGGATGAACTGCCAGATCCCCTCCCAGACGCCGATCGTCGCCCCGGCGATGATGGCCGCGAACACCCGGTACAGCGTCAGCGAGGTGGCATCGTTGATGAGGCTCTCGCCCGAGAGCACTGTCATGACGCGCCTCGGCAGCCCGAGTCTGCGGCCGATGGCGGCGGCGGAGACAGCGTCCGGCGGGGCGACGATCGCGCCGAGCAGGAGAGCGCCGGGCAGAGTCAGCGCGGGGAAGATGAGCCAGGCGACGAGTCCGGCGGCGACTGCGGTGATCAGCACCAGCCAGATGCCGAGCCGGCGGATCTGCGGAAGGCTGCGCTTGAACCCGACGAACGACACATCCAGCGCCGCCGAGTACAGCAGCGGCGGCAGCACGAGGTTCAGAAGCACGTGCCCGTCGATCGCCACCTCTGGAACGAAAGGGAGGAAGGATGCCGCGAGCGCCACGACCGTCACGAGCAGTGGAGCCGGCCATCCGCGCCATCGTGCGATCGCCGCCACTATGACGGCTCCGACAAGCACGTAGAACAGGGCGGCATCCATGAGTGAATGCTAGCGATGCCGGCAGTGCGTTACGGGAGCGTCATCGACCGACGCGGGTGCCTCGATCCGTCACTCGGATGCCTCGTCGAGCTGTTCGCGAAGCTCTGCGTTCTCGTCCTCCAGGTCGAGCACTCGACTGATGGCCGCGATGTTGAGGCCGTCGTCGCGAAGCCTGGCCGCCCGTTGCATCCGCTCGATGTCATCGTCACTGTAGCGACGGGTCCCGCCGCCGCTGCGCGACGGCGTCAGCAGCCCTCTGCTCTCGAACAGACGCAGAGTGGCCTCGGGCAACCCGACCAGTGCCGCCGCCACGGCGATGCCGTAGACGGGAGTGTGGGACTTTCGTTCCGTCATGCTGAGAACTTCCTTAGAGGCTTGCAATTTTCCGACATCTTGTTCTATAACAAATCTATAGCACAGGGTGCAGATAAGTACCCACAACCGCCCGCACGGGCCGCATGAAAGGAGACAACTCATGGCAATGACATTCGATCCGTTCAGTCAGCTCGATCGCTTCGCTGCGAGCGTGCTCGACTCCGTTCGCGCGCCCCGGCTGATGCCGGTGGACCTGTTCCGCGACGGAGAGAGGTACGTTCTGCACGCCGATCTCCCCGGCGTCGATCCCGGTTCGATCGACGTCGATCTGGACGGCGCGCAGCTCACGCTCCGCGCGCAGCGCACGGCCGACAACCAGGAGGGCGTGCGCTGGCTGGCGCGCGAACGCGCCGCGGGATCGTTCCTGCGCCAGTTCACCCTCGGCGACGGCGTCGACCTCGAGGGGATCAGCGCCTCATACGAGAGCGGCGTGCTCTCGGTGATCATCCCGGTCAGCGAACGCGCGAAGCCGCGCAAGATCGAGGTCGAATCCCGCGAGCGCCGGCAGGCGATCGACGCCTGATCCGGAACCGTCCACACAGATCGAGAGGAGTGTCGGAAATGCGCATCACCCCTGAGATGAGCCAGTTCCTCGCAGGCATGGAGTATCCGGCCACGAAAGACGACCTTCTGCGAGAGGCGTTGCGGGACGGACTCAGTCCGTCCGACATCGCTCTGATCGAGGATCTCCCCGAACAGAACTACAACGCCGGCTGGCACATCAGATACCACCTCGGCACGCGAGCCCTCGCGGATGCCTTCACGTCGGTCGAGCCTGCGCTCGCCTGACGCGGCATCGAGGCGGTACTCGCAAGACGGACATCTGCGCCGTTGAAAAGGGGAGGGCGGGAATTCCCCGCCCTCCCCTCCTGTTGCCCTTCGTGATGACTTCCGCAGCCCCCGCCCTGTCCGTGCTCGACCTCGTCCCGGTGCGCACCGGCCAGACAAGTGCGGAGGCGATCGCCGCCTCGCTCAGTCTCGCTGAGATCGCCGACCGTCTCGGCTATCGCCGCTACTGGTTCGCCGAGCATCACAACATGCCCGCCGTGGCATCCACCACTCCCCCGGTTCTGATCGCCGCGGCGGCTTCGCGCACCGAGCGCATGAAGCTGGGATCCGGTGGCGTCATGCTGCCGAACCACGCACCGCTGATCGTGGCAGAGCAGTTCGCGGCGCTCGAGGCGATCGCGCCGGGTCGCATCGACCTCGGCCTCGGCCGCGCGCCCGGCAGCGATCCCGTCATCACGCAGCTGTTGCGCACGACGGGCACCACCAGCGACGTCGAGCAGTTCCCGCGCTACGTGCAGGACATCTCACTGCTCCTGTCGGGCGAGGGCGCGACCGTGCGCTTCACGTCCGGCGGCGAGTACACAGTTCATGCCACGCCAGCGGCGACCAGCGTTCCTGACGTGTGGCTGTTGGGCTCGAGCGACTACTCGGCACAGCTCGCAGCATCCCAGGGCCTGCCGTACGTCTTCGCGAATCACTTCTCCGGCCAGGGTCTCGAGCGGGCGCTCGACCTCTACCGCTCCGGTTACCAGCCCAGCGAGGCGCACCCGGAGCCGCGCACGTTCCTCACCGTCAACGTCGTCGCCTCCCCCTCGGCCGAAGAGGCCGAAGCGCGTGCCCTACCGCAGCTGCGCATGATGTCGCGCCTGCGTCTGAACAAGCCACTCACCGCACTCGAGACGGTCGAAGAGGCGATCGCCGCCGGCATCGCCGAAGCGGATGCTGCGACCGAGCAGGTGGTGCAGGCCGCGCGGGAGCGGTGGTTCGTCGGCACCGGAGAGTCGGTCGCCGCTGAGGTGCGCGCGTTCGCCCAGACGCACGGCGTGAACGAGGTCATGCTCTCCCCGGTGGCGGGCGCCTACGACGCCGAGCCGAAGGACTCCGCCGCTGGTCGCGCGCAGACGCTGGAGCTCATCGCCTCTGCACTGTAGCTTCCCGACATCCGGAGTGCGGGCTATGGCCTTATCCGCGCCCGCGCGGTACGGTCGGCAGTGTCGGAAGGAGTTCAATGATGAGCACCACCATGACCCGAGGCCTGTGGGTCGCATACGGAACGAACGGTGTCGTCGGCAGCATCCGCCATTCAGATGACGGCTACACCGTCGTCATGAGCGGGGCGGATGCCGAGACCGGGACCTACCCGTCACTCGAGGTCGCGAAGGGCGCGCTGTATTCGCACATGAGGCCCGGCAGCGGCTGGCCGCGATATCGGGAGCATTGACCCTTCGACAGGCTCAGGGATCGACCAGCTCGGGGACCCGGCTCAGGGACCTGGCTCATTCTTCCGGTGCGCCGGAGAGCAGGTCGCGCAGCCAGTCGCGCGCTTCGACGAACACCTCGTCGGCGTAGCGGTCGGGATAGTGCACGATCTGTCGATCGGCCCGAGGGTATGAACCCAGGAACACGACGCGGGGGCTGAACCGGCGGATGCCGAGCAGGGCGTCCGCCATCCGCTCGTCCTGCACGTGTCCGTCAGCGTCGAGCACGAATCTGTATCGGCCGAGCTCATCGCCGATCGGCCGCGACTCGATCAGTGAGAGGTTGATGCCACGGGTCGAGAACTGCTCGAGCATCTCGAGCAGCGCACCCGGGCGGTCATTGGGCAGCTCGACGATCAGAGACGTCTTGTCGGCACCGGTGGGCATCGGCGGAATGGCCGTGCGAGTCACGAGCACGAAACGCGTCACGGCCGATATGTTGTCGCCGATCTCGGAGGCGAGCACGTCGACGTCGTAGTGCTCAGCGATTCCCGGAGGGGCGATCGCCGCCTGTGCCGGCAACGTGCCGTCGAGCACGCCGATCGCGGATGCCACGTTGCTCGCGGCGGGAACATGAGAGTGACGTGGCAGGTGCTCACCGAGCCATCCGTGGCACTGGGCATATGCGACGGGATGCGCGGCGATCGATGTCACGTCTTCGAGCTTCGTTCCCGGCGCGGCGACGAGCACGAAGTTCACCTTCACCAGGTACTCGCCGATGATGCGAAGGCCGGGAAGCGTCGCGAGGGCGTCCTGGGTGGTGGAGACGCCGCCCTCGATGGAGTTCTCGATCGCGATCATCGCCGCGTAGCTGCGGCCTTCGAGAACGTCGGCGAGAGCCTCGCCGACGTTCAGCACGGGTCGCCTCTCCTGGCCCCACGCCTCTGCCACCTGATCGAGTGCGGCTTCTGTGAAGGTCCCTGCGGGTCCGAGGTAGCTGTAGGTGCGCCGTTCAGTCACGCGTTTCACCCTAGCCCTTTCGTCGGCTGCGAGACCGGACTGGGATGATGCGCCCACGGCCAGTTCGGGGCAGACTGAACACATGACGAGCCGTGCCGGCCTCCCCGCGGAGGAAACTGACCTCATCGATGTCGACGAACTGATCGCCGCGTACTACGACCGCGTGCCCGATCCGTCCGTTCCCGCGCAGCGAGTCGTGTTCGGCACCAGCGGTCATCGCGGCTCATCGCTGACGAAGAGCTTCAACGAGCAGCACATCCTCGCCACCACGCAGGCGATCGTGGATTACCGCCGCTCGCAAGGGATCAACGGCCCCCTCTTCCTCGGACGCGACACGCACGCGCTGTCGCTGCCTGCAGAGCGCAGCGCGATCGAGGTGCTGATCGCAGGCGGTGTCGACCTGCGGGTCGATTCCCGCGATTCGTATGTGCCGACTCCGGCGCTGAGCCACGCCATCCTCACGCACAACCGCGATCTGGCACCAGATGCTGCGGGACGGGCCGACGGCATCGTCGTGACCCCGTCGCACAACCCACCGCGCGACGGCGGATTCAAGTACAACCCTCCGCACGGCGGCCCTGCAGACACCGACGCAACGGGCTGGATCGCCGACAGGGCGAACGAGCTGATCGAGGGCGGGCTCAAGGATGTGAAGAGCAAGAGCTTCGCCGACATCGACTGGGACACCCTCCCGAGCTACGACTTCCGCGACGCCTACGTGCGCGACCTGCCGACCATCATCGACATCGGGGCCATCAAGAAGGCGGGCGTGCGCATCGGCGCAGACCCTCTGGGCGGAGCCTCCGTCGAATACTGGCAGCTGATCAAGGAGCTGCACGGTCTCGAGCTCACGGTCGTCAACCCCGAAGTCGACCCGACCTGGCGCTTCATGACGCTGGACTGGGACGAGAAGATCCGGATGGATCCGTCATCTCCGAACGCCATGGCGTCACTGGTCGCGAAGAAGGGCGACTTCGACGTGCTCACTGGCAACGACGCCGACGCCGACCGGCACGGCATCGTCACCCCGGACGCCGGGCTCATGAACCCCAACCACTATCTCGCCGTCGCGATCGACTACCTGTTCTCCCATCGCGCGGAGTGGCCTCGGGATGCCGCAATCGGCAAGACCCTCGTCTCGTCGATGATCATCGACCGCGTTGCCGAGTCGCTCGGGCGACGGCTGCTCGAGGTGCCGGTCGGGTTCAAATGGTTCGTACCAGGCCTGCTCGACGGCACCGTCGCGTTCGGCGGCGAGGAGTCGGCCGGCGCATCGTTCCTGCGGCTCGACGGGAGCGTGTGGTCGACCGACAAGGACGGCATCCTGCTCTGCCTGCTCGCCGCGGAGATCATCGCGGTCACCGGCAAAAGCCCGTCCGAGCGCTACGCCGAGCTGGAGCAGGCGTTCGGAGCATCCGCGTACCAGCGCGTCGACGCCCCTGCGACGCCGGAGCAGAAGGCGACCCTCGGCAAGCTCGCACCGGATGCCGTGACGGCGACGACCATCGCCGGAGAGAAGATCACCGCAAAGCTCGCCAACGCCCCCGGCAACGGCGCGGCGATCGGCGGACTCAAGGTGCAGACCGAGCACGCGTGGTTCGCCGCGCGCCCGTCGGGCACGGAAGACGTCTACAAGCTGTACGCCGAGAGCCTGCTGGGCGCCGAGCACCTCGCCGAAGTGCAGGAAGAGGCCAGAGCCGTCGTGTCGGCGGCGCTCGGCAGCTGAGCGGCGGCGCTCAACCGAAGGCGAGACGAAATCGCTTGTGCTTCACGGCCGTGTCAATCCGGGCGGGAAGCGCTCTCCGCGAGAACCGCCCCAGCGGCGGTGAGCCAGTGCGCCGGTTCGGAGAGCGCGGCGTCCGACGACCCCGCGAGCTCGGTCAGAGAGGCGGATGCCTCGAACAGACCGCGATCGGCATCCGCGGTGATGCGTCCGGCGACGATCAACGCCGGCACACCGGCATCTGCCGCGAGCGCGGCGACGAACGAGGGAACCTTGCCGTCGCCCGACTGGCCGTCGTACGAGCCTTCGCCGGTGATGACGACATCGGCAGCGCTCACCTCCGAGGCCAGCGAGATGAGCCGCGCGACCTCTCCAGCGCCCGGCACCAGCCGCGCGCCCCAGGCGACCAGCGCCCCGCCCACGCCGCCGGCGGCACCCGCTCCGCTGGTCGACGGATCGAGGTCGAGAAGCTCGGCGAGGCGCACTAGTGCGGCGTCGACGCTGTCACGATCGGCAGCATCCACCAGCCCCTTCTGTGGTCCGAAAACGTGGGCGGCACCACGGGCGCCGGTGAGCGGATTCGTCACATCGGAGAGCACGAGCACCTCGGGAGCCGCACGCAACTCTGACAGGTCGGCTGCCGCAACACTCAGAAGACCGCCTGCGCCTGGTCCGACCTCGATTCCGTCGGCATCGACGAATCGTGCACCGAGTGCTGACAGCATCCCGATGCCGCCGTCCGTCGACGCGCTCGAACCGGTCCCGAGCACGACGCGCGAGACGCCGTGTTCGAGGGCGGCGGCGATGGCCTGGCCGAATCCACGGGAATGCGCCTCGAACGGGCGCAACTCGTCGAGCAACTCGATGCCTGATGTCGAGGCGACATCGATCACCGCGGTGCCGTGCGGCGCTTCGTCGGATGCCGGGAGGAGCAGCCAATCCGTCTCCACCGGCTCCCCCGCAGGACCATCGACAGTGAGCGGCATCCGCTCCGCCCCGTCGACCGCGGTGGCGAAAGCCGACACCGTGCCCTCTCCGCCGTCGGCCATGGGCCTGAGCACGATCTCAGCTGCAGGATCGACGGATCGCCATCCGCGCGCGATCGCCGCCGCGGCATCCGCTGCCGTGATCGTTCCCTTGAAGCTGTCCGGCGCGACGACGACGCGGGTCATCGCGCGGTTCCCTGCGCTGCGGAGACGGCAGGCGTGCTCGCACGCACGAGCACCTCCAGAGGGGCTTCGATCTGCTGCCATTCCTCGTCGACCGTCGCCCGGAACGCCTGGTACCCGAAGTCGCTCAGCGGCACGCAGACGGTTGTGAGCTGAGGAGTGACGTCGCGGCTCACGGGGATGTCGTCGAATCCGCACATCGCGATATCAGCACCGACCGAGCGCCCTGCGTCGCGGATCGCCGTCATCGCGCCGATAGCGATCACGTCGCTGAGCGCGAACACGAGGGTGCCCGGTTCCACGCCGTCGGCGAGCGCGGCTGCCATCGACGACGTCCCGGATTCACGTGCGAAACTACCCCGGTACTCTCGCGAGACCGTGCCACCGCCGTCTTCGAATCCGGCGCGGAAGCCACGCAGGCGATCATCGGATGTGCGAACGCCTTCCGCGGCCCCGATGACGATCGCCTGGCGGTAGCCGAGACGCGCCATCTCACGCCCCAGACGCTCGGCGCCACCGCGGTTGTCGATCCGGACGCTGCGATCGCCGCCCGCCCCGAACGTCACGGTGCGGGCGCCCAGCGAGCGGAAAGCGGACAGCTCCTCGTCGGTGGACCCCTCGCCGGCATCCGTCCGCGATGCCGCAAGGATCACACCACGCGGATGCTGCCCACGCAACGCGCGGAGGATCTTCCTCTCACGCTCGACGTCGCGCTCGGTGATCGCGACGGTGACGATGAGGCCCTCTTCATCGGCGCCGCGCGCGACGCCCGAGGTGATCTGACCGAAGTACGGGTCCGCGATATCGGCCACGAGCAGGGCGATCACCGCTGACGTTCCGCGCGCCGTGGCCTGAGCCGAGGCGTTCGCGGTGTAGCCGAGCCGTCCGGCCGCTTCTTCGACGCGCTCACGGAACGACTCGGCGACCTTGCGCGTCGAGCCGTTCAGTACGCGAGAGGCCGTCGCGAGTGACACCCCCGCCTCCCGTGCGACGTCGTGGAGCGTCGGCGTGTCGGAGCGCGGACGCGATTCACGAGGTGTCATGCGTTGATCCTAACGAGCGTGCGGGATCAACGCAGATGCGGCGACACGGCTGCGGTGAACGCCTCGGCGGTGCGGCGCACGACGCTCTCCGGGGCATCGGCCCAGATGTCGGCGTTGAAGATCTCCACCTCGATGTCGCGGTCGTAACCGGTCGCGATCACGGCCTCGGTGAGCGATGCGAAGTCGATCACGCCGTCGCCCATGTAGTGCCTTCCGAGCAGCACGTCGGCGGGCAACGGGGTCTTCCAGTCGCACACCTGATAAGTCGCGATGCGCCCTTCGCTACCTGCCCTGGCGATCTGCTCCAGCGCCTGCGGGTCCCACCAGATGTGGAAGGTGTCGACGGCTGCGCCTACGACCTCGGCATCGAAATCCGAGGCGATGTCGAGCGCCTGACCGAGTGTAGAGACGACCGCGCGGTCGGACGCGTACATCGGATGCAGCGGCTCGATCGCCAGCGTCACACCTGCGGCCTTCGCGTCCGGGGCCAGCGCGCCGATCGCGTCGCGCACCCGCTCGCGCGCGCCGGGGAGGTCGCGGTCGCCCTCAGGAAGACCGCCGGCGACGAGCACGAGCACGGCGGTCGAACCTTCGGCGCCTGCTGCGGCGAGCGTCGCCGTCTCCTCGATCGCCCTGCGGTTGTCGTCGAGCGCTGCGATGCGCTGCGGGCCCTCCGGCAGCGTGAAGAACCCGCCCCGGCAGTGCGTGGAGAATCGCAGGCCTGAATCGGACAGCATCCGCGCCGCCACGTCGAGCCCGACCTCGTTCACCGGCTCACGCCAGAGACCGATCGCCTGGACGCCTGCGCCGGCAGTGACCCGCAGTGCGGTCTCGAGATTCGCATGCTTGATGGTCGCCTGGTTGATCGACAGTCGTGGGTCCGGGGACACTTGTCGGTCCAAATCACGGATGTCAGCCGCTTCCTCGGCGTGTCGGCTGACAGGTGCGCCTTCGACTGCCATCTGTACCGGGTTCGGCGCGCTCATACACCGATCCTTCCTGTATCGACACCGTTCAGCTGCAGCATCCCGTGCCAGCGCTCGCGGGCGAGTTCGGGGCTCTCGAGGGCGAGCGAGGCGTTCGCGAGCTCGACGATGCGGCTGAGATGCGGCAGGCTCCTGGCCGAGTGCAGACCGGAGACCATCTGGAACGCCGGCTGGTGCCCGTTGAGCCACGAAAGGAACGCGACACCGGTCTTGTAATAGAACGTCGGTGACGCGAACACCTGGCGGCTGAGCTCTTCGGTGGGGCCGAGGATGCGCCGGTACGCCTCAGGGTCACCCGCGTCGAGCGCCTGGATCGCAGCGGATGCCACCGGCGTGATCGCCGCGAACGCACCCAGCAGAGCATCCGAATGACCATCGCCCTCGCCGATCGAGTCGCCCCCGATCAGTCCGACGTAATTGAAGTCGTCGCCGGTGAACATGCGCACGCCCTCCGGCAGCCGCTCGCGCACCGAGATCTCGGACTCGGCGTTCAGCAGGCTCATCTTGATGCCGACGACCTTGTCCTGATTCTCCGCGATGATCTGCAGGAGAACCTCGGATGCCGTCTGCCAGTCGTCCGCACCGAAATAGCCCGCAAGCTCCGGGTCGAACGCGGTGCCGAGCCAGTGCAGCACGACCGGCACGGTCGCCGACTGCAGCACTTCGCGGTACACACGGCGGTAGTCCTCGGCATCCTTCGCCACCCGCGCCAGGTGGCGCGATGCCATCAGGACCGGGCCCGCCCCATCCTGCTCCTCGGTGAAGTGCAGTTGCTCCTTGTAGGCGTCGATCACCTGATCGAGGGTGACGTGCGTCGCATCGAGGTGGTCGGTGTTGACGCCGACCACGACCGACCCGCCCTCTTCCCGCGCTACCTGCGCGCTGCGGGCGATGAGTTCGCGGGTGGCCGCGGCATCCAGCCCCATGTTGCGCTGCGCGGTGTCCATGGCGTCGGCGACTCCGAGACCCCAGGAGTAGACATTGCGGCGGAACGCGAGAGTCGCGTCCCAATCGATGTCGGCCGGCTGCCCCGGCGTGTTGTCCGCGTGCGCCTTGGGCACCACGTGCGCGGCGGCGTAGGCGACGCGGCTCTGCAGCGCGGCGGTGGGGCGAGCGTAGATTCCGGAGTCGTTCAGCGCGGCATCCGATGCGGTGCCGTCCGGCGCGAGAAGGCGAAGAGTGCTCATGACAGGCTCAGCGGCTCGATCGTGACCTTGCGACCCTCGGCGCTCGAGGTGAGGCCGGCCTCGGCGAACTGCACGCCCTTGGCGCCGGCGAGCAGGTCGAACGGATAGTCGGTGCCTTCGACGTATGAGGTCAGGTACTCCTCCCACTGCTGGCGGAAGCCGTTGAGGAACACGTCGTTGGTCGGCACGCTCTGCCAGTCGGCATCGTAGTCGCGGGTGTCTTCGAGGTCGGGATTCCACACCGGCTTCGGGGTGGCGTTGCGCGGCTGGATCTTCGCACCGAACAGTCCGACGACGGCTGAGCCGTGAGTGCCGTCGACCTGGAACTCGACGAGCTCGTCTCTGTTCACGCGCACGGTCCAGCTGGAGTTGATCTCCGCCACGATGCCGCCCTCGAGTTCGAAGATGCCGTAGGCGGCGTCTTCCGCGGTCGCGACGTACTTCTCACCCTTCTCGTCCCAGCGCTCCGGGATGTGGATCGCGGCCTGCGCGTAGACGCTCTTGACCTCGCCGAACAGGTTCTCGAGCACGTAGTTCCAGTGCGGGAACATGTCGGTGATGATGCCGCCGCCGTCTTCGGTGCGGTAGTTCCAGCTCGGCCTCTGAGCGGGCTGCCAGTCGCCCTCGAACACCCAGTAGCCGAACTCGCCGCGGACGGAGAGGATGCGGCCGAAGAAGCCCGAGTCGATCAGCCGCTTGAGCTTCTGCAGGCCCGGGAGATAGAGCTTGTCATGCACGACGCCGGTCTTGACTCCGGCATCCTTCGCAAGACGCGCGAGCTCGAGGGCCTCCTCCAGCGACTCGGCGGTCGGCTTCTCGGTGTAGATCGCCTTGCCTGCGGCGATCGCCTTGCGGATGGCGGATGCGCGGGCCTTCGTCACGAGGAAGTCGGCGTAGATCTCCCACTTCGGGTCGGCGAGCGCGGCATCGAGGTCGGTGGTGTAATCCTCGATGCCGTGCAGGGCGGCGAGCTCTGCGAGCTTGGCCTCGTTGCGTCCGACGAGGATCGGCTTGACCGTGACTTTGGTGCCGTCGGAAAGCTCGATCCCGCCTTGGTCACGGATCGCGAGGATGCTGCGCACCAGGTGCTGCCGGTAGCCCATGCGCCCGGAGACGCCGTTCATGATGATGCCGATCTCGCGCACCTGAGGCTGGACGGGTGCCGCGGGCGTCGCGGCGAGCGTGGTCGTCTCTGACACTGTCGTTCCTTCTTTCTTCGCTCACGCCGTGCGGGTAAGCGCTTTCCGTAACTTTGAGTCTATGCAGTTGTTGACGTGTCCCGCAAGCATCGCCCCAGGCGTCGCGCTACGATCCTCATCGCAATGGATCGGCGAGTCGAACAAGACGACGTTCCGCGATCGCAACGAGCGCAAACGCGACGAGACCGAGCGCGGGGACGCCGAGCGGCAGGAACTGCCAGGTGATGACGCCGGCGAGAATGAGGGCGACCACTGTGAAGGCGGCACTGGAGAAGTCGGCGACCACGAGCCGCGGGGCGGCTCGGAGCAGGTGCCGCCAGCGGACTCCGGGTGACCATACGCCGGCGGCGACGACCGTGATCACGAAGGCGCCTCCGCCGATGATGACGGCCACGATCGCAGCCGGGACACCACCGGGGATCATCCCTCCCGCGGCGAGCGCGAGATTCACGCCCGCGAGCGCCCCGAGCGCCACGGTCACCCCTCCCAGAAGCGCTCCGCCGGGAAGCGCCCTCCACACGTCGCGGAAGAACTCCGACGCGGGCGTGGCCTCGGCATGGATGTAGCGGCGCAGGTGCGCTGTGCCCGCCGCGACGGCAGCTGGCCAGGTCACGATCGGCACGCAGGTGATTGCCATGAGGATGCCGGTCCATAGCGCTTCGCCGAACAGGGCGAATCTCGCTCGCGCTCCCGGCCAGCGCAGCACGCTGCCATCCGGCTCGAGGGAGCGCCCGCGGCGAGGCGCGCGGCTCATCCCTTCAGCCCCTGCGTGGAGACGCCCTCGACGAGGAAGCGCTGAAAAACGATGAAGAACAGCAGAATCGGCAGCAGCGCCAGCACCGACACTGCCACCGTTGCGCCGTAGTCCGAAGTGCTCGTCTGGTCATTGAAGACACGCAGCGCCAGTGGGAGCGGGTAGTTCTCCGTCGAGTTCAAGTACAGCAGCGGACCGAGGAAGTCGTTCCAGCTCCAGATGAACGCGAAGATCGACGCGGTGACGAGGGCGGGCTTGATCAGCGGCAGGATGATCGACCAATAGATGCGCCCATGTCCGCAGCCGTCGATGCGGGCGGCTTCGTCCATGTCCCGAGGCAGGGCGCGGATGAACTGCACGATGAGGAACACGAAGAAGGCCTCGGTCGCGAGAAACTTGCCCACCAGCAGCGGAGCGAACGTGTCGACGAGGTCGAGACTACGGAAGAGCATGTACTGCGGGATGATCAGCACGTGGAAAGGCAGCAACAGCGTGCCGATCATGATCGCGAACCATACGCCGCCACCCTTGAAGCGGATCCGAGCGAATGCGTAAGCGGCGAGTGAGGCGGAGATCACCGTTCCGATCACCGATCCGATGGCGAGCAGGAAGGAGTTGAGGAAGAACCGCCAAAGCGGGACGCCTCCGATCCCCTCCAGCACCTTGAAGTAGTTATCGACCGTGGGGTTCTCCGGGAAGAAGCCCTGGTTGGCCCCGAACTCGGCCGTCGGTTTGAACGACGCCGACAACATCCAAGCGAGCGGATAGAGAACGATCGCCACCAGCACGACCATCACGATCGCCCATGCCACCGTCTTCCACGTGCTGCGCTTTCCGAACGGTCGACGCGAAGGCGCCGCCACGCCCTGCGGCAGGACAGCGGCGATGGTCTCGGGTCCCATAGTGCTCATCGGTTGTCTCCCGCGTAGTGCACCCACGACTTGGAGGTGCGGAACATGACGAAGGCAATGACCGCGACGGCGAGCAACAGCGCCCAGGCCATCGCGGAGGCGTACCCCATCTGCGAGTTCGTGAAGGCGCGGGTGTAGAGGTACACCGTGTAGAAGTTGGTCGCTCCGGCAGGGCCTCCTGTGCCGGATCCGATGATGTACGCCGACGCGAAGATCTGGAAGGCGTGGATCATCTCCAGCAGCAGATTGAAGAAGATGACGGGCGAGAGCATCGGGAGTGTGACACTGAGGAACTTGCGCACCGGCCCAGCGCCATCGACGGAAGCCGCCTCATACAGCTCCTGCGGAACCTGCTTGAGGCCTGCGAGGAAGATGACCATCGGTGCGCCGAACTGCCAGACGGCCAGCAAGATCATCATCGGCAGGATGAGGGCAGGAACGCCGACCCATCCGCCGATCTCCAGCCCGAAGACGCTCAGCGTGCTGTCTACAGGACCATCGGTGGAGAACATGGCCCGCCAGACGATGGCGATGCTCACGCTCGCTCCGATCAGCGAAGGAGCATAGAACGCGGAGCGGAAGAAGCCAGTGCCACGGCTGCGGTAGTTGAGCAGCATCGCGACCCCGAGCGCGGCCGCCAGCTTGATCGGCGTTCCGACGAGGACGTAGATCAGGGTGATGCGGACGGATCCCCACCACACCTCGTCTTGCATCATCCGCTCGAAGTTGCCGAGCCCGATCCACTGCGGCGGCGTGAAGATGTTGTAGTTCGTGAACGCGAGATACAGCGAGTACAGCATCGGGCCCGCGGTGAGCACAAAGAAGCCGATCAACCACGGCGAGAGGAAAAGATATCCCGCTGCGTTCTCGCGACGACGCACTGAGAGGCCGCGTGTGGGTGTCCTGGCACCCCCGGCCCTGCGGTCACCCGCCGGGCCGGGGACGGCTTCGGCCGTTCGTGCGTGCGCCGTCAGAGCGCCCGAATCCGTTGCCATGATCTTTCCTGGTCTTTCTCGCTGTGCGGTCAGTCGGTTCAGCTAACGAGGACGACGTTCGCCTCGGCGAAGAACTGCGCGACAGCGTCGTCCACGGTGATCGCCCCGAGGCCGAGCGCCTTGCCGAGATCCCAGAACTTCTGCTCGAGCGCTCCGTACCCGACCACCGGGATCGGGGGCGCATCACCGATGCGGGCAGCGACCGATTCGAGGTAGTCGGCGACCTGCTTGTCCTGGCCCTCGAGGACCGCGCCCTCGAGCTTGGAGGTGGATGCTGGGAACCCGAGGGTCGTTCCGAAGATCTCGCCGGACTCTGGACTGTTGACGACATAGTCGAGGAAGATCGCAGCAGCCTCGGGGTGCTCGGTCTCAGCGGAGATGGCCATCTGCAGACCGGCCTGGCGATACAGGTCCTTGGAGCCTTCCTTCACGGTCGGCGGCGCGATGAGGCTGATCGAGGCCGCACCGGAATCGGCGAGGTAGCCGCCAAGGAAGTTGCTCCAGCTCGTCTCCGTGGCGGTGAGTCCCGCGCCGAAACCAGACTTCGGCGTGATTTCTTCGAGTTTGCTCTGCGGAATCGTGATCCCGTCGCGCAGATCCTGCCCCGATGACCAGAACTCCGCGAGCTCCTCCTCCGTGAAGCCGAGCTTGCCGTCGTCGGTGTACAGGTTTTTACCGTCGGCCCGCAGCATGAGTTCGAGCGTCTGGATTCGCTGCGTCACATCGGTGCCGCCATAGACGGCGCCGTCACTCTGCTCCGCGACGTCGGCCATCCAGTCGTAGAACTCATCGAACGTCGTGCCGCCTTCGGGCGGAGTGAGGGAGTTCGCCACGATGAGATCTTCGTTCACGAAGTTCGCCCACGCACTGTAGCCGGTCGGCAGAGAGTACTGGGTTCCGTTCAGCTGACCGGTGCCAAGCAGGGAGTCGTCGAACGTCGAGAAGTCGATGTGATCCTTGACGGTATCGAGATCGAGCACATAGCCCGGTTCGCCGTACTGACGCAGGTAGCTGTCGGAGAACTGCCAGACGTCGGGCAGGCCGCCGCCGGCAGCCTCGGTCTGGCGCTTTTCCCAGTAGCTGGGGAAGTCCATGAACTGACCGTTGATCGTGATGTTCGGGTATTCCTCATTGAATGCGTCGATGAGCGCGTTGTAGCGCTCGGCGCGATCATCGTTGCCCCACCAGGTGAAGTTCAGTGTGACCTTCTCGTCGGGGTCGAACGTCGGCTCGGCATCCGTGCCGCCTCCACCGCCTGAGCAGCCGGACAGCACGAGTGCCGTCCCGGCGGCGATGGCCGCGACGGCCGTGATCCGCTTCTTGCTGAACATCTTTGTTCCTCTCTGTGAACGTCCGCGTTCTGTGCCGCGGAACGTCCGTGTCCGTGTGTGCAGCGATGGATTGCGCGCATTCCTCGGGTGCAGATGGGAAAGCGCTTGCCGGTCAGGTTACTACGGATTGAAACGATTCGCAAGCAAACGAGAACCAGGCCTAGGCTAATGAACCATGAGTGCATCGACGCCTTCTCGCTTCGTGGTCGGGGAGCAGGATTTCCTCTTGGACGAACGCCCGCATCGGATCATTTCGGGCGCGATGCACTACCCGCGGGTGCATCCCGATCTGTGGCGCGACCGCATCCGCAAGGCGCGCCTGATGGGGCTCAACGCGATCGAGACCTATGTCGCGTGGAACGCGCACGAGCCGGTGAAGGGCGAATGGCGCGCCGACGGCGACGTGGATCTCGGCCGCTTCCTCGACATCATCGCGGAGGAAGGGATGCACGCGATCGTCCGTCCCGGTCCGTACGTCTGCGCCGAGTGGCACAACGGCGGCCTGCCGGCCTGGCTCACCGCCGACGCGAACGTTCGACTGCGCAGTAGCGACCCGTCATATCTGGGCGAGGTCACATCCTTCCTCGAGAAGGTGAACGCGATCATCGCGCCACGCCAGATCGACCGGGGCGGCAGCGTCATCCTCGTGCAGATCGAGAACGAGTACGGCGCATACGGCGCCGACACGGAGTATCTCGACGCGCTCGTGCGCTGCACCCGCGAAGCCGGGATCACCGTGCCCCTCACCCAGGTCGACCAGCCGATCCCGCACATGCTCGAAGCCGGCGCGCACCCCGCGCTGCACAAGACGGGTTCATTCGGCAGTCGCATCGACGAGCGGCTGCGGATTCTCCGCGAGCATCAGCCGACCGGCCCGCTGATGTGTATGGAGTTCTGGTGCGGGTGGTTCGATCACTGGGGCGAGAAGCACCACACCACGAACTTCGCCGACAGCGCCGCAGACCTCGACCGACTGCTCTCAGCAGGGGCATCCGTGAACATCTACATGGTGCACGGCGGCACGAACTTCGGCCTCACGGCCGGCGCGAACGATTCCGGCCGCTATCTCCCTCTCGTAACGAGCTACGACTACGACTCGCCGATCACCGAATCCGGAGACGTCACGGCCAAGTTCCGCGCCTTCCGCGATGTCATCGCGAAGCACGCGCCTGTTCCCGACGAGCCGCTTCCGGATCCCGTCGACGCGCCGGCGTTCTCGGTAGGATTCGAGGCCGTCGCCGATCCCCTCTCACTCACAGCGACGCACCGCGGGGAATTCGAGCGTCCGCCGACGATGGACGAACTCGGGCCGGATGTCGTCCTGGTGGAGTACCGGACCAATGCCACGGGCAGTGGCGTACTCGAAGCCGAAGTACGCGATTATGCGTGGGTCGAGCGGGATGGGGCTCCGGTCGGCCGACTGCAGCGCACCGTCGGGGATGCATCGCTCGCGCTTCCGAGCGGCGGCCAGCTGAAGTTGCTCGTGGAGGAGACGGGGCGCGTCAACTATGACCAGAAGATCGGCGAGCCGAAAGGACTGATCGGCGCCCCGCGTCTCGGCGGCCAGGCCCTGCCAGGGCCGTGGAGCGTGCGAACGATCGACGTCGCCGCGCTCGGTGCCGCCGTGTCTGATGCCGCAGCCCTTCCGGTGGGCGGACCGATCGCCGGCCCGGTCGGACTGCGCGCGACATTCGATCTCGACGAGTCGGCCGACCTGTTCCTAGACACCATGGGCTGGGGCAAGGGCTATGCGTGGGTGAACGGCTTCTTCCTGGGTAGGTACTGGCGTCGAGGACCGCAGCGCACGCTGTACGTTCCCGGCCCCGTGACCAGGTCCGGTCGCAATGAGGTCGTCATCGTGGAGCTCGAATCGGTGACGGACCCCACAGCGCGCTTCCGTCCGCGCCCCGACCTGGGACACGAGGTGGAGTGATGCCTTTCGATGCCGCATTCGACTGGGCCCGCCGGCATGTGGAGTCGGAGCGACTGCCGACCGCAGTGCTCGGCATCGCCACCGCCGACGGGATCGTCGCGCTCGATGGCTTCGGAGCAGGAACGGACGCCGTCTACCCGCTGTTCTCGATCACCAAGGTGCTTACCGGGATCACGGCGACCCGCGCTATCGAACGCGGGCTGCTCACGCCGGAGACACCACTGACGACGGCCTTGCCGGCCTTCGGCACCGGCCGCGATGACGTCGTGCGGCTGCGCCACCTCGCGAGCCACACATCCGGGATCTCGGAACCCCCTCTCGATACGCGGGTGCCCCTGCGCGACGAGCTGCTCAGTCGCGGCCGCGACTTCGCCGCCGGCACCGCCTCTCGCTATTCGACGCTCGCGTTCGAGGGCATCGCCGCCATGATCGAACATGCGACCGGTGCGAGATGGGATGCCGCGACGCTCGACTGGGCGTCGACGATCGGTGCGCATGGGCTCACGCTCGACGCCGAGGGATGCGTGGACGTTCCGGATGCCGCCGCCGGCGGCCTCGACATGGACGCGTTCCGCGCCACGCGCGCACCCGGGGCCGGACTCCTCGGACGAGCGGAGGATCTGCTGAACATCGGCGCCGAGCTGCTGCGCGTCGGAGAGGGCGCACGTGACGGCATCCTCACTCCTACAGGGCTCGCGATGATGCTGCGTCCCCTCACCGACGACATCCCCCGCCTCGACCCGCACCCGCAGGAGCGCGGACAGGATTGGGGCTTCACCTTCAACCTGCGCAGCCGAGCACCCGGCCTCATCGACCGCGACACGTACGGTCACGGTGGCTGGGCGGGCACCGAATTCTGGGTGCACCCGAGCGTCGGTGTGTGCTGGGCGCTGCTGACCAATCGCGCGGTCCGTGTCGGCGTGGACGCCGACGAGCTCGACAATGCGGTGGTGAGTGCATCGTAGGGCGCCCCGCTCGCGCAGCCAAGCTCGCGGGTGCGTCAGGACGCGATCTCGAGGCGGATCGCGTCGTACGCCGCCTCATTCCAGAGGTGCTCGGCGCCGTCGTCGATCTGCAACGTGATCTCATTTCCCTCGGGCTTCAGCAGCGTGGCGTCGAATGTGAACTCACGGTGGAAATTTCGTCCACCCGACCGCTACGGTAGGTCGCCCCGCGTGCGTCGTCGGGCTCGAAAGCCCACACAAACTTCTCGCCGTTGACACGGATGGTGAGGTTGCTCTGCTCGGGCGGAATCGGCAGCGCCTACCCCATCGCCGGAGCTCACCCCGCAAGCGGGTGGCACGCGGAGGGTTGCGTCTTGCCCCACGTCAAGATGCCCGGATGGCGCTCATGCATGCCTCACGTGAAATTTCCGCGAACCAACTTGCGTGAGTCAAGTCGAGGAGTCGCCTAGGTAACCGCTTTCCGATATGGTGGCAACGGATGCCCATGGCATCCGCTCTACTGGAGACGACATGACCGCCACATCTCGTATCACCACCGTCCTTCTCGTGGGCGCGCACGGCTTCGGCGCCGTCCACCTGCGAAACCTGGATCGGCTCGGATCACGGGTGCAGCTCGTTGCGCTCGCCGATCCGAAAGGGGGACCAGAAGAGGGCTTCGGCTCGGATGTGCCAAGTTGGCCCACGCTTGAGTCCGCTCTGGAGTCGGGCATCCGACCCGACATCGTCATCGTCGCCACGCCGACCAACACGCACTTCGCGCTTGCCGCGCGTGCGCTCGAAGCGGGCTCCGACGTCTACCTCGAGAAGCCGCCCGTCGCGGCGATGGGGCAGTTCACCGCGCTCCTCGCACTCCAGGAGCGCACAGGGCGCGCGATCCAGGTCGGCTTCCAGAGCTTCGGCTCTCACGCACTCAGCGAGCTCGCCGCGCTCGGCACGCCGACTTCTGTCGCCACATGGGCGAGCTGGACCCGCGCCACAGCCTATTGGAATCGTTCGGCCTGGGCGGGCCGGCGAAGTCTCGACGGACAGCCCGTCGTGGACGGAGTGCTCACCAACGCACTCTCGCACGCGATCGCCACCGCACTGCGCATCGCAGGTGCTCGGCGCCGCGAAGACATCCTCGGCATCGAACTCGAGCTCTACCGCGCCAACGACATCGAAGCCGATGACACGTCGAGCGTCCGAGTTACCCTCGCCGACGGTCGCGTCGTGGCTGGTGCGCTGACGCTGGCATCCGCGGACTCCTCAGAACCCGTCATTGAAGTGCGCACATCCGCGCAGGACGTGTCGTTCTCGTACACGACGGACGATCTCACGTACTCCGACGGGCGCGTCATGCACACCGGGCGCGACGACCTGTTCGAGGAGATGCTCGATCACCGCGACCTCGGCACGCCTCTTTCTTCTCCGCTCATCGACACCGGCGCGTACATGGAAGTGCTCGAAGCCGTGCGCACCTCCCCCGAGCCCACCCGCATTCCGGCGACTTCAATCACTTCGCTCGAGGATCGCGTCGCCGTCGACGACATCGTCGACTGGGTCGAGCGCACGGCCCGCGCAGGTGCGCTGTTCAGTGAGATCCACGCGCCTTTCGCTCAGCCCGCTCCCGCCGGAGCCACTGAAGATCTCGCCGTCGATGGGCACGTCGTGGCGGTACGAGACGACGGATCGGGCGTCACCGCGACTTCCGCGCCTCGCCCCTTCCTGCACCCGGTCCGCACCTTGGGAGGCGTCGTCGTCACCGACGCCCATCCTGCCGATCATGACTGGCACCTCGGCGTCTCGATCGGCGTGCAGGATGCGAACGGCACGAACTTCTGGGGTGGCCCGACGTACACGAGCGATCTCGGCTACCGTTGGCGCGACGACCATGGCCGGATCGAGACCGTCGCATCCTCCCGCACCGAGCGCGGCTTCACGTCCACGTCGAACTGGATCACGTCGGCGGGCACGACGCTGCTCGTCGAGGAGACGTCGTGGCAGCTGCATCCGTCGGCCGACCTGCGCGCCTGGACGTTCCGCACCCGGACGACGTTGCGTGCAGGCGACGAGCCCGTCGAGCTCGGCAGCCCGGGCACACATGGAAGGGCCGGCGGCGGGTACGGCGGCTTCGCCTGGCGATTCCCCACGGCATCGGACGTCGAAGTGCGCACGGCGAACGCCTCCGGCGAGAACGCCACGCACGGCACGGTGTCGCCGTGGATCGCCTTCAGCGCGTGCTTCCCCGACGGCGAGGCGACAATCGCGCTCACTGCCGACGACGCACGCACCGCATCCGATCCCTGGTTCGTGCGCGTCGACGGCTATCCCGGCATCGGCTCCGCTCTCGCCTGGCAGGAGCCGGTGATGCTGGATGCCGGCGAGAGCGTGACGCTGTCATTCCGAGGCGTCGTCGCCGACGGCCGGCTCACCGATGCCGACGTCGCCGCACTGCTCGGCATCGCCACCTGACCCCGCGGCGCGCGCCACGGCGGCTCCAACGGGCAGGAGCAGATGGACGAGTGCCGCTGAGGGCGCGCTCTCGACCGACGCCGCGGTTCACACCCTGATCGCGCTGGCTCGCTCGATCAGAAGCGTCGGGACGATGGTCTGGGTATCGCCGTCCAACGCGGAGGCCGCATCCCCGGTCTCGGCGCCTTCGATCTCGGCGCCTTCGATGTCCGCTACCAGTGCGTCGACGGCCGCGACGGCCAGTGCGGTGAAGTCCTGCCGGACCGTCGTCAACGGTGGTCGGTAGTTCGCGGCATCCGGCACGTCGTCGAATCCGATCACACTGACCTGATCCGGGACGCTGTGCCCGTTCTCCACGAGACCGCGGATGAGACCCAGCGCCATCTGATCGTTCGCGCTGAAGACGGCCGTCGCCTCGAGCAGTTCCCCTGCGGCGGCGTAGCCGGATTCGGCCGACCAGTCACCGCGCACGAGGGGTTGCGGGGTGCTCCCCTCCGCTCGCAACCTCTCTCGCCAGCCGCGCTCACGCTCCGCCGCGGCGAACGAGTCCGCGGGTCCGCCGAGGTGCCAGACGTTCTGGTGGCCAAGCGAGAGGAGCCTGCTCGTCGCGGCCGCCGCACCGCCCGCGTGATCGCTGTGCACCACGCGCAGCCCGGTCTCCTGCGGCGCGTCGACGACGACGAGCCGCAGTCCCTCTGGGCGGTCCTCGGCCGTGGTGAGCGCCGAAGCCTCGTTCAAGACGATCGCACCATCGACGCCCTGATCGCGCAGTCGCTCGAAGGCGTCGGAGACCGTGCCGCCCGCGGTGACGAGCAGCAGGGCGTAGCCGCGTTCTTCCGCCGCTTCCGCTGTGGCCTGCAGCATCCGCGAGTTTCCGACCGTGGCGAGCGTGGTCACGACCAGGCCGATCGTCTGAGTGCGTCCGGTGCGCAGCGCGCGGGCGGCCCGATGCGGGCGGTAGCCGAGTTCGGCCATCGCTTTCTCGACACGGGCGCGCGTGGCAGGGTCGACGCGAGGGCTGCCGTTGACGACTCTGGACACGGTCTGGCCGGAGACGCCGGCACGGTCGGCGACCATGGCCATCGAGACGCGACCCGAGGAGGCGCGGCCCGACGAGGCGCCGCGGCCCGAGGAAGCGCGGCCAGACGGCGGCTTTTCCGCTCGCGCGAGGCGACTCAGCTCTTCCCACTCGTCCATCCGGCTCCCCTCTTGCCTGCTTCCCGCGCACAACTCCTGAATGTTGACGTTATCACCGCCCGAGAGGTACCGTGTTTACGTGAACATCGAAGAATCTCCGGAGTTGCGCGCGACCGAACTCGGCGCCGGCATCATCAAACGCGCCACGACCCTCGCCGACGGCCGCGAGCTCATCTACTACGACGATCCCGGCACCACGCTGGGCGCGGAGCGCGCCGTGGACGCCCGCACCCTCGACCCGCGTCCCGACACCGCGACCATGCGCCTCGACGTTCTCACCGGGGACTGGATCACGGTCGCCGCCAACCGTCAGAATCGCGTCATGATGCCGAGCGCCGACGTCGACCCGCTCGCCCCGCAGACGCCGACGAACCCGTCAGAGGTCCCGTCGCTCTACGATGTCGCGGTGTTCGAGAACCGCTCCCCCGCATTCGGGCCCGCTCTCACCGAGGCACTCGGCACCGCACCTGCCGCGTCGAACCCCCCACGCGGTCTCGATGACCTCGATGCTCTCGGACTCGGCCGCACCCGCACCTCTGTCGGTCGCTGCGAGGTCGTGTGCTTCAGCCCCGACCACTCCGGTTCGTTCGGCACACAGTCCGTCACGCGCGCCCGCACCGTGATCGAGGCCTGGGCCGACCGCACCGCTGCACTGACGCAACTGCCTGGCATCCAGCAGATCTTCCCGTTCGAGAACCGCGGAGAAGCGATCGGCGTCACGCTGCCGCATCCGCACGGACAGATCTACTCCTACCCCTACATCACTCCGCGCACCCAGCGACTGCTGGGCAGCATCGACCGCACCGCGCCGGATCTGTTCCAGCGCATCCTCGAGTTCGAGCAGGGCTCGGAGCGGGTCGTGCTCCAGGGCGAGCACTGGACGGCCTTCGTACCGTTCGCCGCGCGCTGGCCCGTCGAGGTGCACCTCATGCCGAACCGTCACGTCGCCGACTTCGCTGAGACGACCGAGGCCGAGCGCGACGAGCTCGCCCCGCTCTACCTGCGCCTGCTGCGCGGCGTCGATGCGCTCTATGAGACGCCGACGCCGTACATCGCCGCGTGGCACCAGGCTCCGGTGAACGTCGGCCGCGACTCGGTGCGCCTGCACCTCGAGCTCACGAGCCCGCGCCGAGGGGCGGACAAGCTGAAGTTCCTCGCCGGATCCGAGGCCGCCATGTGGGCATGGACCGCGGAGATCTCCCCGGAGCAGTCCGCCGCTCGGATCCGCGAAGCCGTCGCGCGTGTTGAGGAGGCCGACGAATGAGGGCTCAGGATGCCGCGACCGCACTGTTCGAGCAGCTGACCGGTCGTGCTCCCGACGGCGTGTGGTCGGCACCCGGACGCGTGAACCTGATCGGCGAGCACACCGATTACAACGACGGCTTCGTGCTGCCGTTCGCCATCCCGCACCGCACATATGCCGCAGTCGGCATGCGCGAGGACGGGCGCATCCGCGTCGCCTCGACGTTCGCCGACGACGCACCCGTCGAAATCGCCGTCGATGAGCTAACGGCCTTCTTCCCGACGCCGACCGGCGAACACCCGGCAGTCGCCGAATGGGCCGCGTATCCGCTCGGCGTCGCCTGGGCGCTGCAGCTCGCCGGCGCAGCCGGAAGAGGCGTCGACATCGCGATCGCATCCGACGTTCCGGTCGGCGCGGGCCTCTCCTCGTCTGCCGCGATCGAGGGGGCGACGGCATCCGCCCTGAACGACCTCTACAACGCCGGATTCGACCGCACAGCGCTCGCACGCATCGGCCGCCGCGCGGAGAACGAGGCTGTCGGAGCACCCACCGGGATCATGGATCAGATGGCATCCATGCTCGGGGAGCCCGACGCGGCGATCTTCCTCGACTGCCGCACTCTCGACGCCAACCTGGTCTCCGTCGGCATCGCCGAGGCCGGACTCGAGATCCTCATCTTGGACACCCGCGTGCAGCACTCGCATTCCACGGGCGGCTATCGCGAGCGGCGCGAGTCGTGCGAACGCGGTGCCGCGATCATGGGCGTGCCGGCGCTGCGTGACGTGTCCGTCGGAGACCTCGGCCGCGCCGAGGAGCTCATGGATGACGTGACCTTCCGCCGGGTGCGCCACATCGTGACCGAGAATCGGCGGGTGCTCGACACCGTGACCACACTGCGCGAGCGCGGCGCCAGGGCGATCGGTGACCTGCTCGTCGCCTCGCACGCGTCGATGCGCGATGACTTCGAGATCTCGGTCCCGGAACTCGACACGGCGGTCGAGGCCGCACTGTCCGCGGGGGCCATCGGCGCACGCATGACCGGTGGCGGATTCGGCGGTTCCGCGATCGCGCTGATCGAACGTGATTCCGTGCAGGCGGTGTCGGATGCCGTGACAGCCGCTTTCGCAGCATCCGGGTTCGCACCACCGCACACCTTCACCGTGACACCCGCCGCCGGCGCCCGCCGCGACGCCTGAACCGAAACCGCAGACCTCGCCGAGGCGGCAGCGAATCGCATCCGCCTCGGCGAGGTTCTGCAGCTACTCGGCGTCGGCCTCGGCAAGGGCACGTCTGATGTCATGCCGGGTGCGGATCTTGCCCGTCTTGATGCCGTCGGTGATCACTACCTCCTGCGAGGCGGTGACGACCGGAACCTCTTCGCCTTCGGCATCCAGGATCTTGCCGTCCTTGATCGTGTCGCCGTCGAAGAGCGTCTCGTTCGCGAGGAGCCGGGCGAGGTCCTCCTCGCGGATGACCCGCCCTGTTCCCGGGATGAACGCGGAGCGCTCAGCGGACTTCCCGCCGAGGTGGTTGAAGAGCAGGTTCAACAGCACCGCCATGATCGCGGCCGACGAGATGCCGGAGTGCAGGATGATGCCCACCCAGCTCGGCAGGGCGTCGTAGAAGCCGGGCATGACCACCGGGATCACGCCGAAACCGAGGGAGACCGCGACGATCACCATGTTCATGTTGCCCTCGTAGTTCACCTTCGCGAGCGTGCGGACGCCCGCGGCTGCAACCGACCCGAACAGCACGACGCCCGCACCGCCCAGTACGGGCGGCGGCACGGCGGCGACCAGTCCGCCGACGATCGGAAGCAACCCGAGCACGACGAGGATGACGCCGCCGGCGCTCACGACGAATCGTGACTTCACTCCGGTGATCGCGACGAGGCCGACGTTCTGCGCGAACGCGGACTGTGTGAACGAGTTGAACACGGGGGCGACGGCGGACGAGATCATGTCGGCGCGGAGGCCGTTGGCGATCCGCTTGGAATCGACCTTGGTGCCGACGATCTCCCCGACCGCGATGATGTCGGCAGTGGTCTCGGTCATCGTGACGATGATCACGATGAACATCGAGATGATGCTGGCAATGCCGAACGTCGGCAGGCCGAACGCGAAGGGCTGCGGCAGCGCGACTATGCCGCCGTCTGCGACGTTCGAGAAGTCCGCCCAGCCGAAGATCCCGGCGAACGTGGTGCCGAGCACGATGGAGATGAGGATGGCCAGGCGGGAGACCGTCGGAGACGCGACCTTGCTCAGTACGAGCACGACGACCAGCGTTCCCATCGCCAGACCGATGTTCTGCAGGCTCCCCCAGTTCGGGTCCTCCTCAGATGTGCCGCCCATGGCCCAGCCCGCCGCGACCGGCATCAGAGTGAGCCCGATCGTGGTGATCACGGTGCCGGTCACGACCGGCGGGAAGAACCGCACGATCATCGCGAAGAACGGTGCGACGATGAGGCCGGCGACGGATGCGGCGATCACGGCGCCGAACACACCGGGCAGCCCCTCACCCGCGGCGAGGATGGCCATCATGGTCGCGACGCCCGAGAACGAGACGCCCTGCACCAGCGGCAGCTGCGATCCGAAGAACGGCAGGCCCCACGACTGCAGGATGGTGGCGAGGCCGCCGATGAACAGGCATGAGGCGATGAGGAGGCCGATCTCCGCAGGCGAGAGACCGGCGGCGTTGCCGATGATGAGCGGTACGGCGATGATCCCGCCGTACATCGTCAGCACATGCTGCAGCCCGTAGGCGAAGGTCGGACCGAGGCGGAGCCTCTCGTCTTCGGGTCGGCGGATTCTGGGCGTTCTCGACATTGATCTCTCCGTTGAGGTGCGTCTGTCATTGGATGGCGCTTGACTTCCGAATCGTGGAAATAGATTTCCACCAAGGCGATAGCGGCGATGCTAGCACCGAATCACGTCGCGTGCTAGCGTACGAGCGCCGGCCTTCCACAGGCCGGTCGGCGGAACAGCAGACGCCGAGAAACCTGAGCTGGCGGCCCGAGCCCCAGCCCTGTGTCGCCAGAGGAAAGGCGACACCCATGACGAGAATCTGGCTCCGCGATCCGCTCGCGATCCATCTGGGAACGGATGCCGAACCCGAAGCCGCCGCGCGCGGCATGGTCGTGGACACGAAGCTCGGCACGATCGTCGAACTCATCGGCCGCGACGACGTCCCGGTGGTCGACGAGGTGTTCGACGCGAGCGCGCATGTGATCACGCCCGGCCTGATCAACACGCACCATCACTTCTACCAGACCCTCACCAGGGCATGGGCGCCGGTGGCGGACCTTCCCCTGTTCGGCTGGCTCGTGAACCTCTACCCGGTGTGGGCGCGGCTCACCCCTCGCGCGTTGGAGCTGGCCACGACCGTGGCGATGGCGGAACTGCTGCAGTCCGGCTGCACGACGGCCGCCGATCATCACTACCTCTTCCCGACCGGCATGGACGACGCGATCGACATCCAGGTCGACGTCACCCGCCGGCTGGGCATGCGCGCGATGCTGACCCGCGGCTCGATGTCGCTCGGAGAGGACGACGGCGGCTTGCCGCCGCGGCACAGCGTGCAGGATCCCGACGTGATCCTCGCGGATTCAGAGCGGCTGGTGAGTCGCTATCACGAGCGCGGCGACGGCGCGAAGGTGCAGATCGGTCTCGCTCCCTGTTCACCGTTCTCGGTGACGACGTCGCTGATGGCGGATTCGGCGACGCTCGCGGAACGGCTCGATGTGCGATTGCACACGCATCTCGCTGAGACTCTCGACGAGGAACGGTTCTGCCTGGAGCGCTTCGGCATGCGCACCGTCGAGTACCTCGAGTCGGTCGGATGGCTGTCGAACCGCACGTGGCTGGCACACGGAGTGCACTTCAACGATGACGAGATCGCGGCGCTCGGCACGGTGGGCACTGCCGTGGCGCACTGTCCCACCTCCAACATGCGCCTGGCCAGCGGCATCGCCCGCGCGGTCGAGTTGGAGGATGCCGGTGTGCCGGTCGGACTCGGCGTGGACGGCTCCGCGTCCAACGACGCCTCCAATATGATCCGCGAAGTGCGCCAGGCGCTGTACCTTCAGCGACTGCGTTACGGCACCGAGCAGGTCACGAGCGCCCGCGTGCTGGAATGGGCGACCGCCGGATCCGCTGCCGCCCTCGGCCGCACCGACATCGGCCGGATCGCACCGGGGATGCAGGCCGACCTCGCCATGTTCCGGTTGGACGGCCTCGCGTTCTCCGGTTCCCACGATCCGATCGCCGCTCTTGTGCTGTGCGGTGCCGAGCGCGCCGACCGCGTCATGGTGGGCGGCGAGTGGCGCGTGCGAGACGGGCAGGTCGTCGGCCTCGACATAGACGCGCTCATCGCCGAGCATCAGCAGGCCGCCCGCGCCCTCGTCTCCGCAGCTTGACGCCCGTTCAGCAGACGCTGTCGGGCCTGAAAGAATGGAAGCTTCGAGGAGAGGAAGTCCATGTCCTGGATCGTCACCGGCGGAGCCGGCTACATCGGAGCGCACGTCGTGCGTGCACTCGCGGATGCCGGGCTCGCCCCGGTCGTGCTGGATGACCTGTCCAGCGGAGTCGCGTCATTCGTTCCGAAGGGCGTGCCGCTCGTGCAGGGCAGCATCCTCGACCGGGAGCTGGTCGAGAAGGCGCTTCGCGATCACCAGGCCGAGGGCGTGATCCATGTCGCAGGCTTCAAGTACGCGGGCGTCTCGGTGCAGCGACCGCTGCACACCTACGCGCAGAACGTCGAGGGCACGCGCGTGATCCTCGAGGCGATGGAGACAGTCGGCGTCAGCAACATCGTCTTCTCCTCCTCCGCCGCCGTCTTCGGAACCCCCGATGTCGCGCTCGTCGTCGAGGACACCGCCAAGAGGCCCGCGAGTCCCTACGGCGAGTCCAAACTGATCGGCGAGTGGATGCTGCGCGATCAGGCGATCGCGACGGCTGAGTCCGAGCATCCGCTGCGTCACACCTCGCTGCGCTACTTCAACGTCGTCGGCTCCGCCGATGAGACCGTCTACGACGTGAGCCCGCACAACCTCTTCCCGATCGTCTTCGAGGCACTGCTCGCCGGCAAGACACCCCGGATCAACGGCGACGACTACGCCACGGAAGACGGCACGAACGTGCGCGACTACGTGCACGTCGGCGACATCGCAGCCGCACACGTGGCTGCGGCGAAGCGCCTCGCGGCCGGCGAGAGCATCGAGCCTGCGTACAACCTCGGCTCCGGCGACGGCCTGAGCGTCAAGCAGATCATGGACGCCGTCGTCCGCGTCACCGGCATCGACTTCACCCCGGAGATCGGGCCGCGCCGTGCCGGCGACCCCGACCGCATCGTGGCGACCGGCGAGCTCGCCGCCCGCGACCTGGAATGGAAGATGCGCTACTCCGTCGACGAGATGGTGCGCACGGGCTGGGAGGCGCGGCGCGCCGCGCAGTAGTCCGTCAAGGTGCTGCGACGAGATCCCGCACCCGGATCGGGTGCAGGAAGAAGCACACCCACGCCAGCGCGGTGAAGGCCATCGGTACGACGGCGAGCATGATCCGGATGCCGCCATCCACAGCATCCGGCTGCGCATCGCCGAGTGAGGCGTCGAAGCCGCTCGCATTCAGCACCCACGCGGCGACGATCGCCTGCAGCACCACGGATCCGCGCGCGACGAATCCGTTCACCCCGTTGCACCACCTTGCTCCACAGGAAGATGGCCGGGATCGCGGCGAGGATCACGGCGATCGCGGTCTGCACGAGCAGCGACCCGAGCACGTACGGCACGAACGCGCGGTTGGCGAATGTGTCGCGCAGCTGCGCCGTCCACCGCATCTGCGTTCCGCCGACCACGCGCTCACCTCGCCGCTCCAGCACTCCGCCGGCGAACAACCAGACGAACAGCACGAGACACACGAAGCCCAGCGCGAGCGCCATTCCCGGCCAGCCGATGCTGTCATGCAGTAGCGGGGCACCCGCAGTGCCGAGGATCGGGCAGGTCTGCCAGACTGACGTCGTTCTCGATGTGCACGGGGCAATCGACGTGAGCGATCAGCGCGGCGATGCCGGCCGCTCGATCGTCGACGTGTCCAAGGGGAGCATCGCACTGAGCGCGCACGGCACCGTCGGATCGACCAGGCTGACGTGCATCGCGGTGTGATCGACGTGCACTGCTGCCGCGAAGCCGAGTCCAGGATGAAGGGAGACCCGGGTCGCCGCCGGACGGCGCGTCGCCCGGTCCACCCCAGCGGATGCTACGGCGTCCCCAGCTTCGAGCATCCGAATGACCTGAGTGACGGCTGTCCGCGACAACCCGGTCTCACCCATCAACTCTGCTCGAGTCAGGGGGCCACGTCGTGCCAGTGCCTCCAGGATTGCACTCGCGTTGAGTGTTCGCAGCAGGGTCAGCGGCCCCGCCAGAGGCTTTGTCACGACGTTTCCTCGTGCATTGTTGGGAGCAAGTATCACACGAAGTGTTCCAAAGTGCGACACTTTTCGTGGCACTGGTGCCGATACTCTCTAGTCGTGACCGAATCGCCCGTGGTGCGCACCACTTCCGGACCTGTACGCGGATTCTGGCGGGATCACGGGACGCCCGCAGCATCCGCGGCTTTCCTCGGCATCCCGTTCGCAGAACCGCCCGTCGGCCCCCTCCGCTACGCGGCACCGGTTCCGCCGAAGCCGTGGACCGATGTGCGCGGGGCCACCGAGTACGGTGCCACGGCGCTGCGCACGACGGGCTCCGACACTCTCATCCCCGAACCCGCAATCCCCGGTGACGGCACGCTGAACGTGAACGTCTTCACGCCGTCGCCGGACGCATCGCTGCCGGTGCTGGTCTGGATACACGGCGGCGGCTACACCGAGGGGTCACCGGCCAGCCCTTGGTACGACGGCAGCCGCTTCAACCGCGACGGGGTCGTGACGGTGTCGATCTCGTACCGCCTGGGCTTCGACGGGTTCGGATTCATCGAGGGCGCACCGCACAACCGCGGAGTGCTCGACTGGATCGCCGCCCTCGAATGGGTGCAGCACAACATCGCGGCGTTCGGCGGCGACCCGAATCGGGTGACCATCGGTGGGCAGTCCGCCGGGGGCGGCGCCGTGCTGACGCTTCTGGGTATCCCGTCAGCGCAGCAGCTGTTCCACCGGGCGATCTCGATCTCGGGCGCTCTCGCCGATGTGCCCCTCGACGAGGCGCGCGAGCGTTCGACGCGACTGGCCGCACTCGCGGGCGTCCCTGCCGATGTCGACGGCTTCCGATCCGTCGACGAAGCCGCTCTGCACTCTCTCCAGAGCAAGTCAGCGAGCGCGAAGCGCGGACTCGCCGCACTGACCGATCGGCTGGCGAACGGCCTGGCGTGGGGTCCCATGATCGACGGAGACCTCATCGCGCAATCGACCGTGGATGCGCTGCGCGCCGGAATCGGCAAGGACAAGCCGCTGCTGCTGGGCGCTGCCGACGACGAGTTCACGATGGTCGCCGAGCGTGAGGAAGCTGCGCTGCGCCTGGTCCCGCCGGCACTGCTGCTGCGTCCCTTCATCAGGAATCGCGACACGCGCCGCGCGTACCTCGAGTCGAACGAATCGCAGCGAGCGCTCGGCACCGCCGCGATGGTCGGGCGCTACATCAGCGACCATATCTTCCGCATCGTCGTCCCCCGCGTCGCGGAGGCCCGGCTGCGTGCGGATGCCTCGACCTGGGCCTACCGATTCAGCTGGGTCTCACCCACGAAAGGCTGGGCGTGCCACTGCCTCGACGTGCCGTTCTGGTTCGACGGACTGGACAGGGCGCGCGTGGACGCTCTTGCCGGCGCTCATCCACCACAGTCGCTAGCGGAGGAGATGCACGGGGCCGCCGTCCGGTTCGTCGCGGAAGGTGATCCTGGGTGGCCCGCCTGGTCGACCGCGCCCGGTCTCTCGCGCATCTTCGGCGGCACGGGTCCGGACGTCGCCGAGGACGCCTACGACAGCACCCTCGCGCTGGTCTGAGCGCCCGGCTAACGCGCGTCGCCGGAAGAGTTTGCCGGGTTCGGATTGCGCCGAACCCGGGAAACCCTTCCGGCATCCAACCGCGGGCCGCGGAAGGCACGCGTTGCGCCCCGAAAGCGACGTCTCGAAGCGCAACGCAGGCGCGCGTTAGCCGACGACGGCGATCTCGTTGGGCGTCTCCGGAAGCTCCGCAGTGGTGATGATCTCACCCGTGGCGGCATCCAACGCGACGATCGTGCTGTTCGCGGCATCCGTCACGTAGACGACGTCACCGAAGGCGGCGATCGCCGGGTGCGGCTGCTGCCACTCGCTCGGACCCTCCCACGCGTCGATCGCGTCGTGGGATGCCGTGATGGCACCGGTCGCCGGGTCGATGACGTGCACCTTGCCGTCGGATCCGATGAGCACGGCGTCGCCGCTGTCGACGCGGGTCACGCCGCGGAAGGTGTAGCTGATGCCATCGGGCAGCTCGACCTTCTCGAGGGTATTCGCCTCGGTGTCGACGAGCGCGATGTCGGTCAGGAGGTAGCCCTCCATGTCGGGGTCGTCTTTGTAGTCCATCACGACGAGGGGGCTGTTCTCGGAGACGTACGCGTTCCCGATGCGACCGTACTGGTCGGGCGAGGTGAGCTTGGTGATCTCGCCATCGTCGAAGACGAGTGCGCCGTTCTCGCATCCGAAGACGACGACCTCGCCCTTCGCGGTGCCCTCACCGTGCACGCCAGGGCACTCGGCGCTGGTCGCGATCTCTGCACCGTCGGCGTCCACGGCCCGGATGCCCGAGCGCCCGGTCGCATCGCCGACAGTGGTGACGAAGGTCCCGTCCTCCAGGACCACCGAGACGCCATGGTGCGCGTCCACGCCTTCGATGACCTGCGCGTCGGGCAGGGCGCCGTCCACATCGGCGAGCGAGTCGGTGTCGAAGATGGTGGTGTCGCTGGTCGCATCGTCGTAGAGTACGGTCTTGCCTCCGTGTCGCACGACGTGTCCGGCGGCGGCGGCCTCGACGACCAGATCGGTGAGCTCGGGCTCGTGCACGTCGAGCAGCTGGAAGCCCTCCGACGTCGTCACGAATGCGTGTCGTCCGTCACCGGCGGCGTTGAGCCTGACGAAGTCCTCGGTCGGCAGGTCGTCGACGACCTCGAGCGTCTCACCGTCGACGATGAGGACACCACCCGCGTAGGCGACCGCCACGCGGGTGCCGTCTGCCGCGGCGTCCGAGCTGGTCGCGGAGGATTCCGGCGCCTCCGCAGCCGGCCCCGCGCTGCATCCCGCCAGCAGCAGCGCGGCGACTCCGGCGCCGGCCGCGAATCGTGCGGTTCTTGTGAGCTGTGTCATGGTTTTCCTTTCGTGTCGCCCTCTCGGGCGGGGGTCGTCGCCCTCTCGGGCGGGGGTCATGGGCTGAGGCCCGCTGTGATGCGCTCGGTGTTGACCCGCATCATGTCGAGATAGGTGTCCCCGGGTTCTCCGGGCTGCGCGAGAGACTCGGTGATGAGCTCGACGACGTCGACTTCGCGGTCCGCCTCCTCGGCGAGCACCTGCACGAGTCGATCGGGTTGCGACGACTCGGCGAAGATCGTGCGGACCCCGGCGGTGTCGATCGCGTCGACAAGCTCCTGGAGATCAGCGGGGCTCGGGGCGGCGAGAGTCGTGCCACCCGGGATCGCTGCGCCCAGCAGCGTCACCTCGTACCGTTGGGCGAGATAACCGAAGACGTGGTGATTGGTGACGAGCGCTCTGTGCTCCGCCGGGATCTTCGACAGCGCGCTCGTCATCTGCTCATCGAGCGCGACCAGCTTCTCGCGGTAGGCCGCAGCCGCGTCCAGCACTTCGTCGCCTCCGTCACCGGCGAGTTCGGCCAGCGTCGGCGCGATCTCATCGACGACGATGATCATCTGCGACGGATCGGTCCAGAAGTGCGGGTCAGGACCGGCGCCCTCCGCGTACTCGAGCACCTCGACGTGATCGCCGGCTTCCACGACGGGCACACCGTCGGCGGCGGCAGCTTCGACATGCTGGGCGAGCCCCTCTTCGAGCCCGAGTCCGTTCGCCACGATCACCTCGGCGCCACGCAGACCTGCGGCCTGCTGTGCGGAGAGCTCGAAGGAGTGCGGATCGGCTCCCGGAGCCATCAGCGTCACGACATCGAGCTGGTCTCCGGCGAGCTCGGAGACGACGTCGCCGAGGATGTTCGTCGTGACGTACACGCTAGGGCGGTCATCGGCGGCGGGCGTGCACCCCGTGATCACGCCGGCGGCGACGGTCGCGGTGAGCAGGGCCGCCGCTGCGCGGCTGAGCCGGCTCATCGGCCGGTCCCCGCGAGATGCAGCGGCGCGGCCGTCGCCTGGAATGTGCGGGCGATGCGGGCACCGTCAGCGGGGTCGATCTCCCACATCGCGTTCTCGGCCGGACCGTTCAGGTACGCCCGGTTCTTGTCGACGACGAAAGTCACGTCAGCGACGAGCTCGGGGTCCGCGACGGATGCGGCGACAAGCGGCTCGGTCCGCGCGACGATCTCGCCGCCGGCGAGCACGAGCACCGATCCGGTCGCGGTGAGCGCCAGCATCCGGTCGGCGTCGTCACCGACTGCGGCGACCCGCACGATCTCCTCTCCGACATCCTGGAACACCCAGCTCCGATCGCGGGTGTCGAGCAGCCAGACTCCGCCGCTTCCGGCGAGTGCCGCCACGCTCGGGCGGCCCTCGCGGCCGGCGAAGTCGGTCGCCGCCGGCGCGGCATCCGCGGGGTATGCGATGCGCTCCCACTCCGAGGGGTCGCCGCCGACAGAGAGCGCCGCCTCGTCCGCACAGCCGATGACGACCCCGACGATTGTGGTGATCGTTCCCGCTGCGTTCGCGCACGGAACGGACTCACTCGCGGTGCCGTCGGCGTCCACGATGCGCAGCGTCTGCGCGGTGCCGTCGGCATCCGGCTGGGTGATGACCGCACCCGTGGCCAGTGGGACGACCAGACCCGCGTGCGTTTCGACCGGGACGCGGAAGTTCTCGACGACCTCGCCGTCGGCCAGTGCAGGCGTGTCGATCAGCACTGCTTCGTCGTCGAACAGGATGCCGGTGCCGGTCTCTCCGGCGACCACTGTCGCGAGGCCGCTCCCCTCGATGTCGCCGATCACTCGAGATGGTGCCTCGTAGTAGTGGAAGTGGTCGATGTGACTCCAGGTCCACACGCCGCTGTCGATGACCGTCACGGATCCGTCCCGACTGCCGAACAGGTACCGGCCGTCGCTCACCAGGTCGTCTATCGGGTCGATCTCCGTCAGCACTTCGGACTCCTCGTCGAGAAGATCGAGGTGATGCACACCACCCTCCCCGTCCACGGTGGTCAGATGCAGGGCGGGCTCGGAGAGCTCGTGCGCGCCGGCGATCTCGCCGTGCCCGTCACCGACGGATTCATCGGCCGGAGTGGTGGATGTCGCGGGGGTCGCGGCGCATCCGGCCAGAGCGAGCAGCAGGATGCCGGAGGCGGCGGCAAGACGGGTTCTCATGAAGTCCTTTCGACGAGGGCGCGCCGGCGCCCCGAGCTGAGTGCGGAGAGGAGGGCGTGAACTGCAGCGGAAATCGCCGCCGAGCCGATCGCGACGAAGGCGATCGTGGCGCCGGCGGCGGTTCCCGCGTGCCAGGAGATGAGCAGGCCGATGGCGACTGACGCGGTGCCGATGAGCGCCGCGAGGATCATGGTCGACGGGATGCGCCGGGCCCAGCGACCTGCGGCGACGGCCGGTCCCAGCAGCATGCCGACGACGAGGAGCGAGCCGACGGCTTGATACGCCGCGACGACCGCGAGCGTGATGAGACCGACGAGCAGGACGTGCGCGACCTGCGGCCGCAGCCCCAGCAGCTGCGCCTGCCTCTGATCGACGGTGACCGCGACGAATGAGCGGTGTCCTAGGACGGCGACGACGATCGTGACGACGGCGACGACCGCGAGGAGGAGCACGTCTTCGGGCGCCGCTGCGAGGATGTCGCCGAACAGGATCGCCGTGGCATCCGTCGCGAAACTGCGTGACGCGGAGATCACGATCACGCCGAGCGCGAGGCTGGCAACGAAGAGCAGTCCGATGCTCGTGTCGGCGGAGAGGCGCCCGCGACGCTGGAGCACGCCGATGCCGAAGGACATGCCGGCCGCGCTCACTGCCGCGCCGAGAACCGGAGGGATTCCGAGCAGCGTCGCGACAGCGATCCCGGGGAGCATTCCGTGCGCCATGGCCTCGCCGAGGAACGCCATTCCGCGCAGCACGACCCAGGTGCCGACGACGCCGCAGATGACCGCGACGAGGGCACCGGTCAGCAGCGCACGCTGGACGAAGACGACGGTGAAGGGATCGAGCAAGGAGGACACAGAGAGCGACTGTAGCAGTTATTGAGAACGATTTTCATTTGCAATAATGGGAGGCGTGTCTTCCCCGTCTCTGCTTCTCCCGACCACCCGCGTGCTCTCGCTGAGCGACATCGCCGTCGATCTCGACGGCCACCCCGCACTGCGCGGCGTCGACGCGGAAGCGCATGCCGGTCGGCTGCTCGCCGTCACAGGAGCAAACGGATCGGGCAAGTCGACGCTGCTCGCGGTGGCGGCCGGGCTCCTGACCCCGCATCGCGGGACCGTGGATCTGCGCGCCGGCATCCGCACCGCACTGGTGCCGCAGTCCACGCCCCTGGCCGCGCACCTGCCGCTGAGCGTCACCGATATCGTCACGATGGGCACGTGGGGGCGGCTCGGCGCCTGGCGCCCGGCACGCAGGGCGGATCGAGAGCTCGTGCGAGGCGCAATGGCCACCGTCGGACTCTCAGAGCTCTCCCGGCGGCCGATCGGCACGCTCTCGGGCGGGCAGCGACAACGCGCGCTCCTGGCGCAGGCGCTCGTGCAGCGCGCCGATCTGGTGCTGCTCGACGAGCCGATGGCCGGGCTCGATGCGCGTTCCAGGGCGATCATCGCGGCGACGATCGATCAGCTCACCGCGACCGGGTCCGCAGTCATCGCCGTCACGCACGACATCGCGGAGTTCACCGCCGTCGACGACGTGCTGGAGCTTCAGAATGGACGGGCGCTCAGGCGGTCGTGACTTCGGCGTGCGGCATCCGCTGCGTCATGACGCGCACGGCCTCGGGGTTGTCGTCGACGAGCACCGCGTCGCGGCCGAGAGCGGATGCGACCGCCCCCGTCGTGCCGCTGCCTGCGAAGAGGTCGAGCACCCGATCCCCTGGCCGGCTGGATGCCTGCACGATGCGGCGGATGACACCCTCGGGCTTCTGGGTCGGGTAACCGGTCTTCTCCCGGCCTGTGGTCGGCACGATCGTGTGCCACCAGACGTCGGTGGGCAGCTTGCCCCGCGCCGCCTTCTCGGCGGTGACCAGCCCCGGCGCCATGTACGGCTCACGATCGATGTCGTCGGAGTTGAAGACGTGCCGTCCCGGCGTCTTGACGTAGACGAGGATCGTGTCGTGCTTGGTCGGCCAGCGCCTTCGGGATTTGGCACCGTAGTCGTACGCCCAGATGAGCTCGTTGAGGAAGCAGTCACGGCCGAAGACGGCATCGAGCATCACCTTGGCGTAGTGCGCCTCGCGGTAGTCGAGATGAAGGTAGAGCGTGCCGTCGTCGGCGAGCAGGCGCCACGCCTCCTCGAGCCTGGGCATCAGGAAGTCGCCGTAGTCGTCGAAGCTGTCGTCGTACGTGCGCAGCATGCCGCGGACACGCTCGTACTGGTGCCCGTGGAAGCCGTGGCGGATCTCCTTCGGTGCGGATTCCGGTTCATAACTCCGCAGAGCCTCACCCGATTCACCGGTTTCGGCGACCGACTCGACCAATTCGGTCGGTTCTTGAGGAGTTGTGAACGCGCGACGGGCGGTCACCACCTGGCGGTTCTGCGCGCGGCCCGTGTTGAACGGCGGGTCGAGGTAGACGAGCGTGAAGGATGCCGACGGCAGCGTCTGGGCGACGACGAGGTTGTCGCCCAGAACGATCGAGACAGACCCGCGGTCAGGACTCACGGCACACGGTGCAGCCACGCGTCGGTCGCGAACTTGGATTCCACGAGCGCCTCCGCATCGGCGTACTCGTCGGCGGTGATCGCGCCGTCCTCCGCGTCTGTCAGGGAGCGGAAGGTCGCCTTGAAGCTCTCGATGATCTCGGCGCGGCTGAGGCCGGTCTGCGTGCGGAGCGGATCGACGCGCTTCGCGGCGGAGGTCGTGCCCTTGTCGCTGAGCTTCTCACGCCCGATGCGCAGTACTTCGGTCATCACCTGACCGTCGATGTCGTACGAGATGGTCGCGTGGTGCAGCACGCCGCCGTTCGCGAGGCGCTTCTGCGCCGCCCCGCCGATCTTGCCGGTGGGGCTCGCGATGTCGTTGAGCGGCTGGTAGGTCGCATCGATCCCCACAGACTTCAGTGCCTGGAGCACCCAGTCGTCGAGAAACGCGTACGAATCGGCGAATGTCAGGCCCTGCACGAGGGATGCCGGGACGTACAGCGAGTAGGTGATGATCTGCCCCGCGGCCATGAGCATCGCCCCGCCGCCGGAGATGCGTCGGACGACGTCGAATCCGTGTCTGGCCGCGCCGTCTGGGTCGACCTCGTTGCGGTACGACTGGAACGACCCGATCACGACGGCGGATTCGTCCCATTCCCAGATCCGCAGGGTGGGGCGACGACGCCCCTCGCCGACGCGAGAGGTGAGCACCTCGTCGAGAGCAAGGTTCATGCGTGGCGAGACCGCCTTCTCATGCACGATCTCCCAGTCGAAATCGCGCCAGCCCGGAGCCGTGACGAGCGCGCGACGCACGGCAGTGCCGACGGATTCCGGGTTGAAGCCGAGCAGCTGTGCCCCCACGGGCAGTGCTTCGCGAACCGCTGCGGCAATGGCGGTGGCATCCACCTCGGCGGGCAGTCCATTGACTGCGGCGTTGATGTCTTCCAGCGCACTGTCGGGTTCGAGGAAGAAGTCTCCCGCAAGACGGAAATCGGTCAGTCGGCCGTCCTCGACCTCGAGATCGACGACGACGAGCTTTCCACCGGGGACTTTGTACTCACCATGCACGTCTACAGCTTAAGCCGCCCGCCCTTCGACGGGCTCAGGGATCGCCAACCATGTGCTGTGCCGGCTCATTCCCGCACGGGAATGTGCTTGTCGAGCCAGGCGAGGAGGTCGGCGCGGACCTCATCCTGTTGCAGTTCATTGAAGAGCTCGTGCCGCGCATCCGGATACACCAGCGTCGTGACGTCGGTGAGGCCGGAGCGACTGCGGTACTCGTCGGCGAGCTTGTGCACGCTGTGCGGGCCGCCGACCGGATCGTCGCGACCGACCAGCAGCAGCATGGGGATATCGCGGCCGAGATTCTTCGCCGGGCGCCCGTAGAGCTTGAGCGCCTCGACGGGGCCGAACAGCTTCAGCAGGGGCACGTTCGTCGTGAGCGGATCGTCGTCGAATGCCTTCCCCACGGCCGGATCGCGACTGAGCCATTCGTACCCGGTCGCGTCCGCCGCCTCCCAGCGCGCGTTCAACGGCGCGGGGTTCATATTACGAGGGGTGCGCAGTGCCGAGCCCGAGAGGATGACGGCATCCCACGCCTCGGGGTGGTCGTTGACGAGCATCTGCGCCAGGAACGATCCCCAGGAGTGTCCGAGCAGAACGAGCGGAAGGTCGGGATGCTCAGCGCGAACGATGCCGGTGAGCTGCCAGATCGCCTCTTTCGCCGCGCGCAGTCCGCCTTTGCCGAGCTTTCCGAGTTTCCCCGGTTGCCCTTCGTGCTGGCGGATGCCGGTGCGTCCGTGTCCGCGATGATCGTCGGCGTACACGATGAACCCGTCGGCGGTCAGCGCGTCGACAAGGGCTCCGTAGCGCCCCGCGTGCTCGCCGACGCCGTGCAGCAACTGCACAACGCCGCGCGGCACCCCCGTCACCTGATGGACGTCGTAGACGATCGCGACGCCGTGCTCGTCGATGAACTCCGAAGTCTGGGGCATGCGTCGAGTCTACGGATCGGGCCCCATCGGCGTCAGCGGGTGTCGGATCGACGTCACGATCGCCGACTGGGAAGAGGCCGGTCGCGCTCTCAGATGCCGAGCGCCTGCCGCACGGCCAACGCCGCGACGCGGTCGGTGACCTCGTAGCCGCCTACACCGTCTGATGCGGAGCCCATCCGCACGCCGGTCCCGTCGGCGGCCACCGCACGCTTCGCGGAGAAGTGCAGCGCATCGACACCGGTGGCTGCCAGCTCCGCGGCCGCGGACGCCACCACGCCGCTACCCGCCATGATCTCGATGCGTCCGCCCGCTGCCGTCACCAGGGCACGCAGGGTGTCCGCGCCCGCCATCGCGGTCGATGCGCCGCCGGAAGTCAGCACACGGCGCAGTCCGAGCTCGATCGCGCGCTCCAGCGTCGACACCGGGTCGGCGGTGACGTCGATCGCGCGGTGCAGCGTCACACAGGCGTCACCCGCGGCATCGCGCAGCCGCGCCATCGCGTCGAGATCGAGAGAGCCCGACGAATCGAGCGCGCCGATCACGACACCATCCGCGCCGCCGGCGATCGCCCGCTCGACGTCACGCACCGAGACCGCGATCTCGTCGCAGTCGTACCGGAAGCCGCCTGCACGCGGGCGGATCAGCACGTGGATCTCGGGTCCGTCCTCCCCCGCCGCCTCCCGCGCGAGCTCGAGCGTCGCCGGCGACGGAGTGAGGCCGCCGAGGGCGAGCGCCTGGGCCAGTTCGACCCTGGCCGCACCGACCTCACGCGCGACCCGCACGCCTGCGGGATCTTGGACGGCGAGTTCGAGTGCGATGGTCACGGCATCCATTCTGCCCCCATTCTCAGGAAATTTAGTTAGACTACCTAAGTAATGACCGAACCTGACGATCTTCTCCACGCCACCGCCACCGACCTTCGCCTCGCCACTTTCCGCCTCGCCAGGCGCCTGCGCCGCGAACGCGCCGTCGACAGCATCAGCGATGCACAGTTCGCCGTGCTCGCCTGCCTTCGCGGCAACGGCCGGCTGCCGGTGGGTGAACTCGCGCAGCGCGAGCGGGTGAGCGCACCGACGATGTCGAACATCGTGGATGGACTCGCCGAGAGCGGTCACGTCGTACGGGTGCCGAGCGAAGGCGACCGGCGGCGGGTCTACATCGAGATCACGGATGCCGGCATCGCCGTCGTCACCGCGACCGTGCACAAGCGCGACGCCGCACTCGCCGACGCACTCGCCGAGTTCGACTTCACCGATGAGGAGCTCCGCACCCTCCGTGAAGCCGCGGCCCTCATGCGGAAGGTGGCCGAACGATGACGGCCATGTTCCGTTCCTTCAGCTCGTTCAACTATCGGATCTGGTTCCTCGGGGCTCTCGTCTCGAACGTCGGCGGCTGGATGCAGGCGACCGCCCAGGACTGGGTCGTGCTCACCGAGTTGACCGACAACGACGCCACCGCGATGGGCTTCACGATGGCGCTGCAGTTCGGCCCGCCCCTCATCCTCGTCAGCCTCACAGGCTGGGTGGCCGACCGGTTCGACCGTCGCAAGATCCTGCTGCTCACGCAGACCGTGCTGATGGCGCTCGCGCTGGGCGTCGCGGCTCTGTTGCTGACCGGTGTCATGACCCTGCCGCTGATGTTCTGCTTCGCGCTGGCATTCGGAATCACGAACGCCTTCGATGCGCCCGCACGTCAGGCATTCGTCTCCGACATGGTGTCAGTGGGCGACGCATCGAACGCGGTGGCGTTGAACTCCGCGTCGTTCAACATGGCACGACTCATCGGGCCCGCCGTCGGAGGCTTGCTCATCGTCGCGGTCGGCACCGGATGGGTGTTCGTGATCAACGCGGCGACCTTCCTCGCCATGCTCATCGCGCTCGTGCTGATCCGCTCCCGCGAGCTGCTCCCCCGCATCAAGAACATCGGAAGGACCCGGCTCGCCGAGGGTTTCCACTATGTCTGGGGCAGGAGCGATCTCAAGGTGACCTTCATCATGGTGTTCCTGATCGGCGCGTTCGGCATGAACTTCCCGATCTACGCCTCGACCATGGCTCTGGAATTCGGGCGTGAGGCCGACGGCTACGGCGTGCTCAGTTCGGTGCTCGCGATCGGCTCCCTCATCGGAGCCCTCCTGGCGGCGCGGCGTGACAGGGCGCGCATCCGGGTGCTGGTCGTCGCCGCCGGCGGCTTCGGCATCGCGTCGATGATCTCCTCCTGGATGCCGAGCTACTGGAGTTACGCCGTCGTCCTGATCTTCGTCGGCTTCTCGACTGTGACGATGCTCACGACCGCGAACGGCTACGTGCAGACCACGACCGACCCCGCGTTGCGCGGCCGCGTTCTCGCTCTGTACATGGCCGTGGTGATGGGTTCGACGCCGATCGGTGCGCCGATCGCCGGGTGGATCACGGATGCCGCCGGTCCTCGCGCCTCGATCCTGGTCGGCGGGATCGCCGGGCTCGTCGCGATGGCGGTGGGCGTGACCTGGATGTTGGCCTCCGGGCGTCTGCACCGGCGGGAGAACACCCGATTCCGGCTCACGCTGGATGAGACCCGACCGATCTCCGTCATGCGCGCCGACCCGGTGGAATTCAGCGACGAGGTCGCGGCCGCCACGACTCCGATCCGGACAGTGCGCGCAGACTGAATCTCCCGTTTCTCCCGGCATTTGACTAGCGTGGGCTCATGAGTGAATCGGAGAACGCACAGAGTCAGAGCGATTCCGAACCGGTCGTCACCGGCACGGCGGATGCCGC
The DNA here is from genome assembly GCF_024807145.1 of Microbacterium sp. AK031. Classification (GTDB taxonomy): domain Bacteria; phylum Actinomycetota; class Actinomycetes; order Actinomycetales; family Microbacteriaceae; genus Microbacterium. The sequence continues at coordinate 281,883 of NZ_JANUCA010000002.1, forward strand.
CACCGCCGTGCCGCACCGCTCGCTCCCGCCGGTGCAGAGGTGGGTGTTCTGGCCCGCCTCTGTGATCATCATCCTCTTCGTCGCGTTCACCCTCATCGCGCCGGATGTCGCGGAGTCGCTCTTCAAGAGCATTCAGACCACGATCGTCAACGCCTTCAACTGGTACTACGTGCTGATCGCCGCGGTGTTCGTGGCCTTCAGCCTGTATCTCGGGTTCAGCAGATTCGGCGACATCAAACTCGGCAAAGACGACGACGAGCCGGAGTTCTCACTGCTGAGCTGGTTCTCGCTCCTCTTCGCTGCCGGCATGGGGATCGGCCTGGTCTTCTACGGGGTGAGCGAGCCCCTGACTCATTTCGTCGACCCACGTCCCGGTGTGACCGGGACGCCCGAGCAGCTCGCACAGGCTGCGCTCGGCCAGACCTACCTCCACTGGGGCGTGCACGCCTGGTCGATCTACGTCGTGATCGGCCTGGCATTGGCGTACGCCATCCACCGCCGCAACCGCCCGATCTCCATCCGCTGGACGTTGGAGCCGCTGCTCGGGAAACGAGTGGAAGGCGGCTGGGGCCACGCGATCGACATCATCGCCCTCGTCGGAACGCTCTTCGGCGTCGCGACGTCGCTCGGCCTCGGCGTCATTCAGATCAGTTCGGGCCTGGGTGCCGCCGGCATCGCAAGCCCGGATGAGGGCACCCAGGTCGTCGTGATCCTCATCATCTCCGTCTTCGTGCTGCTGTCCGTCCTGTCGGGTCTCACCAGGGGCATGAAACTGCTCTCGACAGTGAACCTCATCCTCGCCGGCGCCCTCGTGCTGTACCTCCTCGTCATGGGCCCGAGCGAATTCCTCCTCCGGGACTTCGTGCAGTCGATCGGCAACTACATCCAGAACTTCGTCAGTCTCGCCTTCAACGTCAGCGCGTTCCAGGGCACAGCGGGCGAGGAATGGCAGTCGCAGTGGACCTCGTTCTACTGGGGCTGGTGGATCTCATGGGCCCCGTTCGTCGGAATCTTCATCGCACGGGTCTCGAAGGGCCGCACGGTGCGCGAGTTCGTCGCCGGCGTCATCCTCGTGCCGACGCTGCTCGGCATCCTGTGGTTCTCGGTGCTCGGCGGATCGGCGCTCGCCCTTGAACTCCAGACACCCGGCATCCTCACGAATGAGGACGGCACCGTCGACCTGCAGGGCGCGCTGTTCCTGATGCTGGAGCACGTTCCGGGAACGCAGATCATCACGATCGGCGTCATGCTCCTCATCACGATCTTCTTCGTCACCTCCGCGGATTCGGGAGCGCTGGTGATGGGGATGATCGCGACCGGCGGGCAGCAGAACCCTAAGCGCTGGATCCGCACCTTCTTCGTGCTGGTCACGGCGGCACTCGCCATCGCGCTGCTGCTGGCAGGGGGCCTGACGGCCCTGCAGACGGCCGCCATCACCATCGCCCTGCCGTTCAGCATCGTCATGCTGCTCATCTGCTGGTCGACGGTGGTGGCGTTCACGCGGGAGCGGCGCGCATATGCGCGGGCAGAACGCGCGCAACTCATCGACAAGATCGGCGACTACTACGGCCTCGAGGTCGAGGCGCGCGATGCTCAGGGTCTGCTCGGTGCGCAGCCGCGCTGGCTGCGCCATCTCCAGCGCCGTCTCGGCCTGCCTGTCGCGCCGACGACACCGACCCGCATCTCCGCGGAGCTGCTCAGCGCAGAGAACCGAACGGATGCCGGACCGGCGACGCTCGACATCGACACCCTGGTGTCGACAGACGAGTTCTCGGCGCACGATGACCCGGACGTGCCGTCGCACGGTGAGGACGAGGAGCCGTCGGTGCGTTGAGCGCAGCCACGGTGATTCACCGGCAGCTACCCGAGAAACCGGTTCCTGTCCACCGCGATCAGCGGCCGTATCGGTCGTTCAATCCGCCCATTCCCATGCCACAGGCCGCCCCAGACCGGCATGTTCCACGGTCGGCCAGCGCTCATCGCTCGTAAGGACCTCGAACCCACCTGCGGTGAGGAGCATGGTGTCCTCGACCTTTGCGCCAGGCGCCGATGGGTTCCACGCGAATGCCTGATTCTCATGCACGCGGTCGCCGTTGGATCCGGTCGCGCGAGGGTCCCGTCCGGCGTACCCGGTCGGACCTCCCTGATGATGATTCCTCCACTCGTCCGCTGCGAAGTCGCTGCACGCGTACGCCTCACACCCTGCCGCGAAGACGTCATCCAGCCCGGCGCCGGAGCGCGTCGCAGCTAGGTAGGCCGCTTCGACCTCGAGTATCCGACCGTCCGCTGCACCCGCGGCGCCGACCCAGCGCGTCGCGTTCGCGATCAGGCCGTGCCGCCGACCGCATACGACGAGCATCGCGCGTTCACCCAACGGAGACGCCGTCGGCAGCGGATGCCGGTGCTCGACCCGTTCGGCACCGGCGACGAGTACGACCAGCGGATCGATCCCCCGACCGATGAGCCCTGACGCGAGGAGTGCTGCCGCCTCCTGCTCCGATGCCTGCGGTCCCAGTTCGGCCGCGACATCCGTCAGCACCCGCGCGGTCTCGCGCCCCAGTTCCCGGTAGCGTTCGGTCTCGGTCGGCAGCAGCGAGGCCCGTGCCGCCCGCAGCGCGAGCGCGGCATCCCCCTCGGATACCGCCGAACCGGCTTCGGTCGCCGCCAGCAACGGCGACTTCTGCCACGGCACCCGCACGATTCGCTCCGCATCGTCGGGCAGGAGTTCCTCGGCGATGAGCCGATCGGCCTCGTTCGCCGCGACGAAGAGTGTGTCTCCGCCGTCGTCCACGCGAACGGCGAGCGTCGGCGGCCCTGCCAGCGACACATGCGTGCGGATACCGTCGAGGTACCAGCTGACCGCCTCGTGCGAGCCCAGCACCAGGGCGCCACCACCGCTCGCGCGACGCACCGCAGCGATCCGCTCCTGTTTCACACCACGGTCTTGTCGATCCGGCCTCATGCGCACTCCCTCGTAAAACGCTTTCTCGATAGTATGGACCCCGTTCTCGAAGGGCGGTGCCGATGACGAATCCGACATCTCGCGTGCGGATCACGGATGTCGCGCAGACGGCGGGGGTCTCCCTGTCGACCGTGTCGCGGGTCATGAACGGCAACCCGACGGTAGATCCCGACCTGGCCGAACGCGTGCGCGCGGTGGCCGCCGAGCTCGGTTACTCCGCCAATCCCCTCGCTCGCAGCCTCGTCCTCGGACGGACCCAGACCATCGCCGTCGTGATCCCCGATCTGGCCAACCCGACTTTCCAGGCGATCCTGCACGGCCTCAGCCGCGCCGCCGCCGAGGACGGCTACCACGTACTCATCGCAGACAGCGCGGAGCAGGTCGGCGAAGAGATCGATCTCGTCTCGGCCACTCGCCGTCGTACAGACGGGGTCGTGCTGTGCGCACCCCGCATGCCGGCCGAGCAGCTCGCGACGCTCCTGGCGAGCGTGGCACCCGCCGTCGTCGTGAACCGTCCGGCACAGGATGCCGCACCAACGGTCTCGGCCGACTACGGCTCCGCGATGGCCGAACTCGTCGAGCACGTGCACGGACTCGGACATCGACATCTGGCTTATCTCTCCGGCGTGCCGGGCAGTGCGTCCGGCGCCGCCCGTCGGGCGACGCTCGACGCCGCCTGCGCCACCCATCCGGACTTGCAGATCACCGAGATCTCGGCCGGCGTCGGCTTCGACAGCGGCGCACGCGTGGCTGATGAGGTCATCGCCGCCGGTGCGACCGCCGCTCTCGCGTTCAACGACCTCGTAGCCATGGGCCTGCTCTCCGCCCTCGCGGCTCGTGGCATCCGCGTGCCAGACGACATCTCGGTCACCGGCTTCGACGACATCCCGTTCGCCGCGTACACGACGCCGCCGCTCACTACGGCGACCGTGCCTTCGGCGCAGCTCGGGCGTGACGCATGGGCAGCCATGCGCGCACTGCTCGAGGGAGCATCCGTCCCCGAATCGACTCTGCTGATACCCGAGATCACGGTGCGCGAGAGCACTGGCCCGTCGCCGAAGAGCCGGTAGAGACCGCCAAGACGCGGCCTGCTTGACGGGGATGCTACGCTGAGAAAACGTTTCCTGAGTTGGATGGATGTGCAATGACCCGCACTCGTTACGCCCTCGTCGGCGCAGGCCACCGCGCGCAGATGTACGTCGGCGCGATCACCGGCACGTATGCGGAGAGCGCCGAGCTCGTCGCGATCTGCGAGCCCAATCCGGTGCGCGCCCAGCACTATGCCGACGCCGTCACCGCCGCGGGTCAGGCGGCTCCATCACTGTGGCAGCCCGACGACCTCGAACGCATGATCAGCGCAGAGCGCGTTGAGCGCGTCATCATCTGCGCGCGCGATGACCAGCACGCGCCGCTCATCGTCCGCGCCCTCGACGCCGGCGCCGATGTGGTCGTCGAGAAGCCGCTGACGATCGACGCCGCCAGCGCGACAGCCATCGAAGACGCCGTCGCCCGTACCGGCGGCAACGTCGTGCTGACATTCAACTACCGCTATTCGCCGCGCAACAGCGCGCTCCGCGAACTCATCCAGGGCGGCGGGATCGGCGATGTCACCTCCGTCGAGTTCCAGTGGATGCTCGACACCAAGCACGGGGCGGACTACTTCCGGCGGTGGCATCGCAGCAAGGCGAACTCCGGCGGTCTGCTCGTGCACAAATCCAGCCACCACTTCGACCTGGTGAACTGGTGGATCGCCTCCACCCCGACACGGGTGTTCGCCTCCGGCGGCCTGCGCTTCTACGGCGCAGACCAGGCGATCAGACGCGGAGTCGCCGCGCTGCCCGCACGAGGCACCCACGACGGAGCGCACGACGCGTTCGAGCTGGATCTGCGAGACGACGTGCGGCTGACGCAGCTCTATCTCGAAGCTGAACAGCACGACGGCTACATCCGCGACCAGTCCGTCTTCGGGGAGGGGATCACGATCGAAGACAATCTCGCGCTGGTCGTCGACTACGCCTCCGGCGCGACCATGTCGTATTCGCTCAATGCCCACGCTCCGTGGGAGGGCTATCGCGTGGCGGTCAACGGCACTCTCGGCCGCGCAGAGCTCGACGTGGTGGAGCGCAGCGCCGTTCTCATCGATACGGAACTGCACCCTGTGCTCGATCCCAGCGCGACCGCGGTCGACAGCGACGATGCCCTGCGGCGGCACGGCGAACGCCTGATCGTGCAGCGGCACTGGGAAGAGGCCGTCGAGGTGCCGATCATCACCGGCGAAGGAAGCCACGGCGGAGGCGATGCCCTGCTGCTGCGCGACGTCTTCGAGGGCCCGGGTGATGACCCGCTCGCGCGCCCCGCGGACTGGACCGACGGGCTGCATTCGATCGCCGTCGGGATCGCAGGCAACCGCTCGCTGGAGACCGGCCAGGCCGTGCGGATCACCGATCTCGGGCCACGTCTGCTGGCGCAGTCATGAGCCGCATCGTCATCACCGGCGGGGCCGGACGCCTCGGCCGCAGCCTCGTCGCCGGCCTCACGGCCCGCGGCCATGAGATCGTCTCATTCGATCTTGACGTGTCGGACGCGTCCGAGCTGGAGGGCGTCGCCCAGATCGCCATCGACCTCACCGATGCGACCGCCACCGCCGATGCCCTCGCCGCGTCGCACGCTGATGCGCTGATCCATCTGGCGGCGATCGCTGTGCCCTTCAGCGCGCCGGAGGACGTCATCCTCCGCGTCAACTCCGGTCTCGCCGTCTCCGTGATGGGCGGCGCCGTGCGCGCAGGCATCCGCCGAATCGTCGCCGCTTCCAGCCCGACCGTCCTCGGCTATGGCGCGGACGGGTGGGTGCCGGATCGATTCCCCCTGGATGAGCGCACCCCGCCGAAGCCGTCGAACGCCTACGCCCTGTCGAAGCTGGTCATCGAGCAGAGCATCTCGATGCTCCACCGCCAGACCGGAGACGACGTCCGCTACGCGGCGTTCCGCCCCTGCTACGTGATCGCCCCCGAAGAATGGGATGGCGCACCGACACAGCAGGGCCACACGGTTCAGGAGCGCCTCGATGATCCGGCGCTCTCGGCACCGGCGCTGTTCAATTACGTCGACGCGCGCGATGTCGCCGGCTTCGCCGACACGCTGCTGGCCGCGCTGCCGCACACACCGAACGCAGAGACCTACTTCGTCGGCGCCGACGACGCGCTGGCGCGACAACCGCTCGCCGACCTCGTGCCGCAGTTCTTCCCTGACACCGAAGACGTCGCGGCCGTTCTCACCGGCACGTCTCCGGCGTTTTCCAATGCCAAGGCCGCCGAGCTCCTCGGCTGGCACCCCACTTACGGCTGGCGAGACCAGTTGCAGATCGCTCGGAAGGAGCAACCAGCATGAATTTCGAAGGCATCCTGTTCTTCCCCGTCACGCCGTTCGCCGCAGACGGCGCCGTCGATACGGGCTTGCTCGCGCAGCATGTCGCGAACGGCGTGGCTCACGAGGCGGGCGGGGTGTTCCCCGCGTGCGGTACCGGCGAGTTCCACGCGCTGAGCATCGCGGAGCATGCGCTGGTCACTCGCACCACGGTCGAGGCGGTCGGCGGAGCCGTGCCGGTGATCGCGGGATCGGGTGGCCCTCTCGGGCACGCGATCGACGCGGCACGCGGCGCAGCGGATGCCGGCGCCGATGCTCTGCTCGTCATGCCCCCGTATCTCGTCGGCGCCCCCCAGGACGGGCTCGTCGCCTACATCGAAGCGGTGGCCGCGGCATCCGATCTCCCGGTGATCGTCTACCACCGCGCCAATGCGCAGTTCACCGCGGCATCCATGCGCAGGCTCGCGGACAACCCGAAGGTGATCGGATTCAAGGACGGCGCCGGCGACATCGGCGCCGCTCAGCTCATCGTGCGCGCCGTCGCAAATGCCGGGCGCGACGACTTCGCGTTCTTCAACGGGCTGCTCACGGCTGAGCTGACGCAGGCCGCGTACCGCGCGATCGGCATTCCGCTGTACTCATCGTCGACCTTCGCGATGGCGCCGGCTGTCGCCAACGCCTACTACCGCGCCTACAGCGACGGCGATGAAGCGCGCCGACTCGAGCTGATCGACCGCTTCTACGCGCCGCTGGTCGCACTGCGCGACGAGACTCCAGGGTTCGGTGTCTCGCTCGTGAAAGCCGGGCTGCGCGTCTCGGGCATACCAGTCGGCGCAGTGCGCGCGCCGCTGGTCGACCCGACTCCGGACCAGGAGCGCCGGCTCGCCGCGACCCTCGAGGCGGGGCACGCCCTGGCATGAGTGTCATCTCGGCGTTCGATGCACGACTGCTGCGGGTTCCGCTGACCCGCCCGTGGGCGGCCGATGTCACGTCCGTCGGCGTGATCGAGACGCACGTCTTGCGCAGTGACGGCGTCGAGGGATGGGGCTTCTCCTGGACGCCTCAGATCGGCGCCGAGACCGTGCTCGCACTGCTGCAGCACGACATCGCAGACTTCGCCGTCGGTCGCACGAACGATCCGTCCGAACTGTGGCCGCAGGCCTGGGCCCACCTGCACGAAGCGGGCGGGGGCGGCATCACCACGATCGCACTGTCCGGACTCGACCTCGCACTGTGGGATGCCGCCGCACGAGCCGACGGTGTCTCGGTGTCAGCGCTGCTCGGCACCCGGCGATCGAGCGTAGCCGCCTATGGCAGCGGCGTGAACCTGCACTATTCGCTCGACGAGCTCGTCGCCCAGGTGCGGCGCTGGATCGACGCCGGCTTCGACATGGTGAAGATCAAGGTCGGAAAGCCCTCGGTCGAAGAAGACCTGGAGCGCGTGGCCGCCGTCCGAGAGGTGTTGGGCGCTGATCGTGCGCTCATGATCGACGCCAACCAGCGCTGGGACCTCGACCGGGCGACCCGCTCCATCGAGGCTCTGGCCGTCCACGACATCGCCTGGATCGAAGAGCCGCTGCGCGCCGACGATCTCGCCGGCCACGCCGAGCTCGCCCGGCGCCTTCGCACTGCGTCACGCGTGCCGATCGCGCTCGGCGAGAATCTGCACACGGTGTACCGCTTCGAGGACTTCATCCGCGCCGAGGCTGCTCAGATCCTGCAACCCAACATCGTGCGGGTCGGCGGCATCACACCGTTCCGCCGGATCGCGGCATCCGTCGCGGACGCGGGAGCGGTGCTGCACCCGCACCTGCTACCTGAACTCTCCGGACAACTGGCCCTCGCCCTCGACTCCGACGTGCTCGTCGAGGACGTCGAGGACGCCGGGTTCGGTGCACTCGGCGCGCTCGCCGAGCCCTCCCCCGTCACCATCACCGAAGGTCGCCTCACCGAACGCGCGCACCTCGGGCTCGGCATCCGGTTCGGCGATTCCAGCGAAAGGACACTGTCATGACCATGGCACCCGCAACCACCACCGCAGAGATCGACGTCCTCACTGCCGCCGCATCCGACGCCGCACCGATCTGGCGCGCCGCCGATGCCGGTGAGCGTGCGGGGTGGCTGCGCGCCATAGCCGATGCGCTGGACACGCACATCGATGAACTCGTCACGATCGCCGATCGCGAGACGCGCCTCGGCGAGACGCGCCTTCGCGGCGAGGTCGGGCGCACCTCAGGGCAGCTGCGACTGTTCGCCACCGTCGTAGAGGAGGGCTCGTACCTCGAGCTCACTGTCGACGATGCGGATGCCGTGTCCGGTCGCCCTGAGCTGCGGCGTCAACTCACGGGCGTGGGACCGGTCGCCGTGTTCTCCGCCTCGAACTTCCCGTTCGCGTTCTCCGTCGCCGGCGGCGACACCGCATCCGCACTCGCGGCGGGCAACCCCGTGATCGTGAAGGCGCACTCCGGACACCCCGACCTGTCGCGTCGCACTGCAGAGGTCGTCACCGAGGCGCTGCGCGCGGCGGGCGCACCAGAGGGTTCGTTCGCGCTGATCGAAGGCCGAGAAGCGGGAAACGCGCTGGTGCAGCATCCAGCGATCCAGGCCGCCGGCTTCACCGGCTCCGTCACCGGTGGCCGCGCACTGTTCGATCTCGCGAACGGCCGTCCGGACCCTATCGCGTTCTACGGCGAGCTCGGCAGCATCAACCCGGTCGTGATCACCCCGACGGCGGCCGCCGCACGCGGTGCGGCACTGGCGACCGGGCTGGTCGGATCCTTCACGCTCGGGGTCGGACAGTTCTGCACGAAGCCCGGTGTCGTCTTCATACCCCGTGATGCCGGATTCGAAGCGTCCGTCGCCGAAGCCGTCACCGATGCGACCGGCGGGCAGCTGCTCACCGACCGCATCACCGACGCCTTCCCCGCCGGCATCGACGCGCTGCTCGGATCCTCGTCGGTCGAACTGCTCGGTCGCGGCGCGCCCACCGAGACCGGGGCGCAGCCGGTTGTACTCGCCACCGACGCGGCGGCCGTGACGGCCGATCCAGAGGTGCTGCTGGCCGAGGTGTTCGGTCCCGTGACTCTGCTGGTGCGCTACGACGGCGACGACGACCTGCACGCGGCCCTGCGCGCCGTTCCCGGCAGCCTCACTGCCACGCTGCACTCCGAGGAGGGCGACGAGGTCGCGGCCACGCTCGCGCTCCTCGAGAGTCGGGCCGGACGCGTGCTGTTCGCCGGCTGGCCGACCGGGGTCGCCGTCACGTGGTCACAGCACCACGGCGGGCCGTGGCCGGCGACGACGTCACTGCACACATCGGTGGGCGCAACGGCGATCCGCCGCTTCCTGCGTCCGATCGTCTATCAGGACGCGCCGGCTCACCTGCTTCCCGCCGCACTGCGCAACGAGGCGATCGCGGCGCTCCCTCACCGACGCAACGGCGTGCTCCGAGTGCCGTGATCCCCGACGCCCGAGCAGTTCACGCGCCTCATTGACGAGCACTACGGTGATGCCCGCTCCGAGGAGCTTCTGCCGTCCCTCATCGACGTTGGCGCCGATGTGCTGTCCGCGCACGCTGTCGCCCTGACCGTGTGCGAAACGCACATCGCTGCGCACCATGCCGGCTCCTAATGTGGGTGCGACCGCCCACGAAGGAGTGACATGACTGACGTCGCCGCCACAGACATCGACCGATCAGGACTCGACACCAAGGACCAGCGCCGCCGCGCCATCATCGGCAGTTCGGTGGGAACCATCATCGAGTGGTACGACTTCACGCTGTACGGGCTCGCGTCGGCGCTGATCTTCGCACCGCTGTTCTTCCCCGGCGCCGGCACCCTCGCCGGCACGCTCGGAGCGTTCGCGACCTTCGCTGTCGGTTTCGGCGCCCGCCCGGTCGGCGGCCTGATCTTCGCGCACTTCGGCGATCGCATCGGCCGCAAGACCACACTGCTCACGACCCTGCTGATGATGGGCCTGGCCACGACGCTCATCGGCCTGCTGCCGACGGGAGAGTCGATCGGCATCTGGGCGCCGATCCTGCTGATCGTGCTTCGGCTGTTCCAGGGCGCGGGTGCCGGTGCGGAGTTCGCCGGCGCCATGACCATGGCCAGTGAGTCCGCTCCGACGAAGAACCGCGCGTTCGTCGCCGGCTTCCCCGGCTCCGCCGTGTACGTCGGCATGGCGCTGGCCACGTGCTGCTTCGCCCTGGTGAGCCTGATGCCCAGCGAGCTCTTCCTGGCGTGGGGCTGGCGCATCCCCTTCGTCGCCAGTATTGTCATCGTCGCATTCGCGCTGTACTTCCGTCTGCGGGTGAAAGAGACCGCGGCGTTCAAGGCGGCCGAGCGCAAGGGTGAGGTGACGACGGCGCCGCTCGTCGAAGCCGTCCGCACGCATTGGCGGATCCTCCTTCCTGGCATGGCGCTCTTCGTCTTCGCCCTGCCGTGGGTCTACGTCGTGCAGACATACTCGCTGAACTACACGACCGGCACCCTGTCGGTAGACCCGACGCATGCCCTGATCGGGCTCGTCATCGCAGAACTCCTCACGATCCCGGTCACGCTACTGTGCGGCCGCCTCGCGGACCGCATCGGGCGCAAACCGGTGCTCATGGCCGCAGCGATCTTCGGCGTGGTGTTCGCGTTCCCGATGTTCTGGTTGTTCAACACGGAGAACTCCTGGCTGGTCGGCCTGTCACTGATCCTCGGCCTCGCTGTCATCCAGGGCGGGACGATCGGGGTCAGTGCAGCGATGCTGGCCGAGTTGTTCCCCACCCGCATGCGCTGGAGCGGCATCGCGATCTCGCGTGAGATCCCTGCAGCTCTGGTCGGCGGCACGGCGCCGCTCGTCGCAACCGCGCTGGTCGCTGCGACCGGCGGGTCACCGTGGCTTGTGGCCGTCTACCTCATCGTGCTCAGTGTGATCGGGATCGTCGGGATCCGGTTCCTTCCGGAGACTCTGCACCGCGGGGTCGAGGCCACCGAGCTACAGCACTGACGTCAGCTCTCAAGCACCAGCCGAAGCTGCTCGAGGGCCCAGTCGATCTCGGTCGCGCGGATCACCAACGGCGGAGCGATGCGGATCGTCTGGCCGTGCGTGTCTTTGACGAGCACGCCGCGTTCCATCAGCTTCTCGCTGATCTCCCGGCCCGTACCGTGCGCGGGGTCGATGTCGGCACCGGCCCACAGGCCTGCGACGCGCACGGTGGTGACGCCATGGCCGACGAGCTTCTGCAGCCCCCGCTCGAGGTGCGCGCCGAGCGCGCGGGCGCGCTCCTGGAACTCACCCGTCTCCAGCATTTCCACGACGCGCAGTCCGACCGCAGCTGCGAGCGGGTTCCCGCCGAACGTCGAACCGTGCTCACCCGGCCGGATCACGCCGAGCACGTCACGGTCACCGACGACGGCAGAGACCGGAAGGATGCCGCCGCCGAGTGCCTTGCCCAGCAGATACAGATCGGGCACGACGCCTTCGCGGTCGCACGCGAACGTCTCACCGACGCGGCCGAGTCCGGCCTGGATCTCGTCCGCGATGAACAGCACGTTCTTCTCGGTGCAGATCTCGCGGACGCGCGTGAGATAGCCCGCAGGCGGGATGATCACTCCGGCCTCGCCCTGGATCGGCTCGACGAGCACGGCCGCCGTGTCATCCGTGATGGCGGCGGCGATCGCATCCGCATCACCGAACGGCACCGCGTCGAAACCGGGCGTGTACGGTCCGAAGTCGTCGCGGGCCGACTCGTCGTCGCTGAAGCTGACGATCGTCGTGGTGCGGCCGTGGAAGTTGCCGGCGGCGACGACGATGCGCGCCTTTCCGGGGGCGATGCCCTTGACCCGGTAACCCCACGCACGGGCGACCTTGATGCCCGTCTCGACGGCCTCGGCGCCGGTGTTCATCGGCAGCACGAGCTCCTTGCCGCACAGCCGGGCAAGCGCGTCTGCGAAGGGCTCGAGCCGGTCGCTCATGAACGCACGGCTCACGAGTGTCACGCGGTCGAGCTGTGCTTTCGCGGCCGCGACGAGATCCGGATGCCGGTGGCCGAAGTTCACGGCCGAGTAGGCGGCGAGCAGATCGAGGTACCGTTTGCCTTCGATGTCGGTGACCCACGCGCCCTCACCGGATGCGACCGTGACGGGCAGCGGACTGTAGTTCCGGGCGACGTGCGTCTCGGTTCCTGCGGGAGCCGGTGCTGTGGTCATGCGCCCACCCCCGAGTCGGCCGCCGCGCGCAGTTCGAGCGTGCAGCACTTGATGCCGCCGCCGCCGAGCAGCAGCTCGGAAAGGTCGACGGTGATGGGGTTGTAACCGCGCTCGCGCAGCTGCTTCTCGAAGCCGACAGCGCGCGGCGAGATGATGACGTTGTATCCATCGCTCGCCGAGTTCAACCCAAACACTGCGCCGTCCGCATCGGCGACGAGGATGGCGTCCGGGAACCGCTCTTCCAGGAGCGCGCGGCTGGCGTCGTCGAAGGCACCAGGCAGATAGGCGATGTTCGCACGTTCCGGGCCACCGTTCTCTGCGCCCTCGACGGGGTCGAGCACCGAGAGGGCGGTGTCGAGGTGGTAGAAACGCGGGTCGACGAGATTCAGGGAGATGACCTCGCGGCCGAACACGTCCCCCACTTCCCGGTGACTGTCGCCGGCGGAGCGGAATCCGGTGCCGGCCAGGATCGTGTCGCCGACGAGCAGGAAGTCGCCCTCACCCTCGTTGACCTCTTCCGGCTCGACCGTGTCGAAGCCGTTGGCGCGGAACCAGTCCGCGAATGCGGGCGCCTCACCGGCGCGCTCGACGAAGCGGAACTTCGGCACGTACGCACGTCCGTCGATCACGAAGCCGCCGTTGGCTGTGTACACCATGTCGGGGAAGCCCTCGAGCGGATCGATCAGCTCCACCTCGTGGCCGAGCTGCAGATAGAGGTCGTACAGCTTCTGCCACTGCGCCACGGCCTTCGCCGTGTCGGTGGAGTTCGCCGGTTCCATCCAGGGGTTGATCTTGTAGCTCACCGTGAAGTGCTCGGGGCGGCACATCAGGTACCGGCGGTGCTGCGCGGTGCGTGTGGGCGTGGGGGTGGTGACGGTTTCTGGCGTCGACATCTTGCTCCTCGAAGAGATGCGGCGGACGCTGTCCAGGGGCCCGGCGGAAGTTCGACCCACCGCTCAATGCCGAGACTAGCGGGGAAGATGCGACGCAGGCACGCCAGTGTTCATTGTGTCATCCGAATCTGTGGATGCGCCACTGCACACCCGTCGCGACGCCATCGGCGCCTCACTGCTCTACCCTGACCACGACCTTCCCCACGGTGTGGCCGGCCTCGACGTGGGCAAGCGCCGTGTTCGCCTGCGCGAATGAGTATGTGCGCTCGATCACCGGGGTGATCCGGCCTGCACGTGCGAGTTCGATGAGCGCGGCCGTCATCTCCGGCTTCGGCATCGCCATGAGCGAGCGGATGCGGCGACTCGATCCGATCGAGAGGAGGGCGGCGCGCAGCATCCGCGGTAGAGGCCCGAGTACGCTTCCGCCGCCTCCGCCGACCATCACCAGGGTTCCCTCGGGCGTCAGCATGTCGCGCAGCGCGCGCAGCGGTCGAGTCCCCACGATGTCGATGATGGCGTCGTACCTTCTGCCGGCAGGCGGAGCCGACGCCGATGCGGTTCGATCGTCGAACGTGCGCATCGCGCCGATTCCTTCCAGAAGCGTGCGATTGCGATCGCTGCAGGTCGCATCGACTTCGGCGCCGCGAACAGCGGCGAGCTGCACCACGAAGGTGCCGACGCCACCTGATCCGCCGAGCACCAGCACCCGGTGCCCGCTCTCGACGCCCGCAAGATCGAGCGCCTGCTGCGCGGTGCCGGCCGAGACCGACAGCGTCGCCGCGACGCCCGGTTCGACATCGTCGGGTCGTGCCACGAGCCGCGCGGCAGGTGCCACGACGAATGTCGCGAGTCCTCCGCCGGCGTTCAGCTCCGCGACGACTTCTTCGCCGATGCGCTCCTGCGAGACATCCTCGCCGACGGCGACGACCGTTCCTGCGACGTCGATGCCCCGGATCGGCTGCTTCGGACGCCGCAGCCCGAACGCAAGGCGCGCGAGCCGAGGGTCTCCGAGCAGCAGGCGCACATCGCCGGCCGCGAGCGCTGTCGCCCTCACTCGCAGAAGCACCTGGCCTTTGCCGGGCCGAGGCGCGTCGACCTGCTGCTGCACTGTTCCTGAGGCTGGACCGTAGTCGGTGCCGAGCCAGGCGGTCATCGTGGTGGGAATCGTTGCGGTGTCCATCTCAATCCTCCGGGTATTGGAAGAGATCGTCGATGCCGACCTCGAAAGCGCGGGCGATCTGAAAAGCGAGTTCGAGCGTGGGAGAGTATCTTCCCTGCTCGATCGCGATGAGCGTCTGCCGCGTGACGCCGATGCGACTGGCGAGATCGGCCTGGGTGATCCCGGCTTCCTCGCGTCTGGAGCGGATGCTGTTGGTGACGAGTGTGGGCTTGACCATCAGACGAGCCCACGACGGTAGGCGATGATCCGGGCAATACCGCCGATGAAAGCTGAGACGGCGAAGCCGAAGAACATGGCGTTGGCGATCCAGAACGCATCCGCGCCGATGGCGCACAACACGATGACGCCGAGACCTGCGATGACGAGGAATGAGTGCTCGACGCGCCCTCCCATCCGGTCGATGTCGCGATCGCGGACATCCGTGGCCGTCGCACCCTTCGGATCACGCGCCCCGGCGAACATCCCCCATAGGATGCTGACCACGATGCTGATGCCGATCGTCCACAGCATGATCGGGAACCAGTCGACCGCCGCGAGCGGCCCACCTCCCGCTCGCTGCAGGATGACGATGACGTAGCTGGGAATCATGACTGCCGTGACGATCAGCCCGACCCATGTGTTGCGTTCCGTATAGACCATGGCGCATCTCCGATGTAAAGGATTCTTGACATCTCGAACGTACCGCCGCCGCGGCATCCGTGTCAAGAATTTTTTACATCGCGTCGCTGATCAATCGCGCCGCTGGTCAGATGACGTCGGCACTCCAGTCGTCGGGGTTCCCGAAACGATGCGCCGTGATGCTGATCGCCTGCTCGTGCAGGAACGGCAGCAGTTCGAGTCGTCCGGCTGAGGTGACCTCGTTGTCGTAGACGGCCACGTCGGGGTCGCCGCCCAGGGCCGCTGCCAATGAACGGTGCAGTTCGGCAACGGCATCCCGCCCGCCGATGAGACGCACCCGGGAGCCCGAAGCGCGGTTCGGGTGGTCCGCGAGGACGTCGCCGGATGCCGGTTCCTCGCGCCGCAGCATCCGCTCGATCCACTCCGCGTCGCTCTCCACCGCGATGAGTGCACCGAGGTCGCCGAGTGCGCTGCGCACGGCGGAGGGAAGTCCGCCGGCGATGGACACGAAGAAGCCGGCACCGGAGCGGATACCCGCGAGCACCACCCTCAGCACGTCCTGCAGCGGAGCGTCCGCTGTCGCCCGCACCACCACGGGCACCGGACGATAACGGAACAGGTTCCGTTCGACGCCGAGCTGAGACACGTCGCGTACCTGGCCGAATTCACGATCCCACGCCACGGCATCCGACAGCGCCGACTGACGCAGCCACTCGAAGGCCTCGAAGTCCAGCGATGCCTGCGCGGACTCGATGAGCCCCGAGATGCGACTGTCGAGTCCCCGCAGATGCAGAGTGCTCGATGCCCTGCCACGCGGCAGCGAACGCCACGATCCCAGGCCGATCAGATAGTTCGGCCCGCCCGCCTTCGCACCGGGTCCGACCGAAGACCGCTTCCAGCCGCCGAACGGCTGACGCTGCACGATCGCCCCGGTGATGCCGCGGTTGACGTAGAGATTGCCGGCCTGCACCCGATCGAGCCAGAGCGCGAGATCGTCGGGATCCTGGGTGTGCAGCCCGGCGGTCAGGCCGTATGCCACGTCGTTCTGCAGATCGATAGCGGCAGCCAGGGTCGGCGCGTGCATGATGCCCAGAATCGGGCCGAAGAACTCCTCGCGGTGGGTGCGAGACCCGGCCTCCACCCCGACGCGGATGCCGGGACGCCACAGCCGCCCGGTCTCATCGCCCCCCACCAAGGAAGGCTTTATCAGCCACTGTTCGTCATCCTCGAGCTCGGCCAACGCCCAGGCGAGCTTGCCCTGCGGCTTTTCGATCACGGGGCCGATCTCTGCGAGCGGGTCAGTGGGCCATCCGATGTTCAGCGAACGCACGGAATCTGTCAGCTGGCGGGCGAAGCGCTTGGAGCGCCCCACCGGCCCGACCAGGATCGCGAGTGAGGCCGCTGAGCACTTCTGTCCCGCGTGGCTGAATGCGCTCTTCACCAGATCGGCGACGGCGAGGTCGAGATCCGCTGACGGTGCGATGACGATCGCATTCTTACCACTGGTCTCCGCGAGCAGTGGAAGGTCTGGACGCCAGGATCGGAACAGCGCGGCGGTGTCCCAGGATCCGGTGAGGATGACCCGATCGACCGAGCGATGCGACATGAGCTGGCGCCCCAGATCGCCTTCCTCGATGTCGACGAGGGCGAGCACGTCCCTCGGGATACCCGCCTGCCAGAGCGCTTCCGCGACGACCGCCGCGCATCGCCTGGCCTGCGGCGCGGGTTTGAAGATCACGCCGGAGCCGGCCGCCAACGCCGCGAGCACGCCGCCGGACGGTATCGCGATGGGGAAGTTCCACGGCGGTGTGACGACGGTCACACGGGCGGGTTCGAACGCAGCGCCCGCGATGGAGTCCAGCTCACGCGCCTTCGCGCCGTAGTAGCGGGCGAAGTCGACGGCCTCGCTGACCTCGACATCCGCCTCGGAGAACACCTTTCCGGTCTCGGATGCCGCGACCTCGATGAGCTCTCCGCGATGCGATTCCAGCGCGGCTGCCGCACGCAGCAGCGTCTCCGCACGTTCGGACGCGGGCCGCGCACCCCAGGCGGCAGCGGCTGCGTGCACGCGCGCGATCGTCTGATCCAGCACGGTCGCATCGTGGATTGCGGCCTCGCGCAATGTCACTTCGCCCACCGTCGACGTCTCGATACGCGCTCGTATGCCGTCCGCCCATTCACGGTTCGCCGGAAGCACGGGGTCACTGTCGGTCGTGTTGACGAAGCCGGGCGCCCCAGCGGAATCCGAATCAGCCTCGCGGGGCGAGTACACGGCCGTCTCGATGAATGCCCCGCCGCCATCGGAGCCGTCCACGCCCTCCGATCCCCTGGCGATGCCGAGCACGGCCTTCGTGAGGTCGCCGTCGTCGCTCTGCGGGGTGGTCGCGGGCCGCAGCGACTCATGCACAGGGTCCTGCCTGTTCTGGATGCGGAACGGGACACGCCTCATCGTGCGGTCGCCCGCCCGCTCCAGCGACTGGAGGAATCGGTGCTTCTCGCGCTCGAAGAGGGAAGAATCGTCGTGCAGGTGGAACGCCGCAGAGAGGAAGTTCTCGGATGCTGCGTTCTCCTCCAGCCGCCTGACCAGGTAGCTGATGGCCACATCGAACTCGTCCGGCTTGACCACGGGCACATACAGCAGCACGGGGCCGACCTCGCGGGAGACGGCCTGCGCCTGCCCCTGCGCCATGCCGAGCAGCATCTCGAACTCGACGTCGCCCGTGACGCCGCGTTCGCCGGCGAGCAGCCAGGCATGCGCGATGCCGAAAAGGTTGTGGCCGGCGACGCCTATCCGAACGGCGGCGGTGTTCTCGGGGCGCAGAGCCTCATCGAGCAGCCGCAGGTAGTTCGCGTCGGTATCGAGCTTCGTGTCGTAGGTGGCCAGCGGCCACCCGTGCATCACGGCATCCACTCGCTCCATGGCGAGATTGGCGCCCTTGACGAGTCGGATCTTGATCTTCGCTCCGCCGTGCTCGACGCGCGCCTTCGCCCATGCCGTGAGCTCGCGCAGCGCATCCAGCGCATCGGGCAGATAGGACTGCAGCACGATCCCCGCCTCGAGTCGCTGCAGGCGAACGTCTTCGAGGATGCGGGTGAACACCGCGATCGTGAGATCGAGATCGCGGTACTCCTCCATGTCGAGGTTGATGAAGGTGCCATTGGAAGCGGCCGTCAGATAGAGCGGCAGCAGGCGGGCGGCGACGGCATCGACGATCTCGTCGAACGCCCACATCGACATATGGCTGATGACCGACGAGACCTTGACCGAGACATAGTCGACGTCGTCGCGTCTGATGAGCTCATGGATGCCGTCGAGTCGGCGCTTCGCCTCCGCCTCGCCCAGCACGGCTTCGCCCAGCAGGTTCAGGTTCAGTCGCGCGCCCGTCTCGCGGAGCTTCTCGATCGCAGGACCGAGCTTCGCGGGGCGGGCATCGGCCACGAGATGTCCGACCATCTCACGCAGCACGCGCCTGGCGATCGGCACCGTCGGAGTGGGGATCAGGGGGGCGATGCCACCGCCGAGGCGCACAGCGCCGCGCAGGTACCAGGGCAGGAAGTCGGGAACCATCGGTGCGATCCGCTGCAGCTGGGCGGCGGCAGCGCTCAGGGATTCGGGCCGCATCACGCCGTCGACGAACCCGAGCGTGAACGGGAGCCCGTTCTTGTCCTGCAGCAGATCGGCGAGGCGCGCGGCCGCAGGATCGACCTCGACCTCGGCCGCTTCGGCGATCCAGCGACTCGCGAGTTCGACCGCCTGATCGGCTAGTTGATTGGCCCCGGGAAAGGACGACTCTGACATGTGCTCAGCCTAGGAGCGCAGTCGCATCGCGGAGCGGTGACACTGCGAAGCGCCCACTACTTCGGCCTCCTTCACGTCGCTCTATGATTTTGCTGTGACCGACCAGGGGAGCAAGCAACGCTCTTCGAGTGCGTCTGCGACCGTCGCCCCGCCCGTTGCTTCTGAGGACGCCGATCCGCAGTCATCCGCCGCGCCGGCCGCATCGACGCCGCGGCGCAATCAATGGACGACTGTCGGGCGCGAGATCGTGGTCACGATCCTCGATGTGCGCGCGGCGAGCACCGTCACGGCCTCGAGCGGGTGGAGTGCAGACGGGACCTGGCTGCTCATCGATCTGGATGCCGAATCCGTGACGACCGGCCGTCTCCTCAAGGGCGCGACGCTGACCATCGACGCGCTTGAGTTCCGGGCAAGTGAACGGATGGACTCGTTGTTCTCGACAAACCTCGTCCCCGGCATCCCTCGCAGGGGCACCATCGCGTTCGAACTCCCGGACGCGATGGTGACCGGCACGTCTCCCTCGCAGGCGACACCCGCCTCGATTCGGTCATCGAGCTGATCATCCCGCTCGATGAGCTGACCATCAGCGACGAGGAATCCGTGCGTGACACAGACTGGGCGACGCCATGACCGGTTGGTGGCGGCGGAACACCCTCCCGCGCATCGCCCTGGCTGTGCTCGCGCCGGTCACGGCAGGGGTCATCGGCTGGAACGAGTGGCAGGAGTACTTCCTCCACCGCTCCACCACCCAGGTAGCACCCGAGACCGAAGACGGCACCGTCGAACTCGGCGGCGCGACCTGGGGTCCCATCCGCAGTCAGTACCTCGGGGACGTCGAGGGACTGACCGTGCCCGAGGGCGCTGAAGTGGTCGTCGCCGTCATTCCCGTCACTCCGGGCGCCGAACCGATCTCCTGCCCCGCGCCGACATTGATCGAGCAGAGCAGCGGCCGCGAATGGAGTGAGGGTCGGCTCGACCTGGGACTGTCGTCCAGCTCCGCGGAGCCGACCACCTGCGACAGCACCGTCACCGAGCCGTACGAGCTGCTCATGCCGTACATCGTGCCGAAAGACGCCGAAGGCCCGTTCTGGGTGAACATCGCACCGCCGGCGGAGTCCCCGAAGATCGTTCAGTTCTCGATCGACCCCTGAGCCGTCGGCGCCGGGCTCGGATCGACCACCTCGACAGCCACGCGCTCGGCGTCGGCCCGCGTCCGCAGCGCACCCAGCGTGGCGTCGTACGATGCGGCCACGAGCACGAAGCGGATCGGCTCGAGGATCAACGGAACGAGCAGGAAGATCAGAATGTCTGCGACCCGCCAGGACGATGCGAGCTCGTTCGGCTCCAGCAACCGTGTGATCGCGAGGCTCAGCAGCGCATCTGCAGCGAGCACGACCGTGTAGAGGAACACATAGGTGGCGATCATCACGGGTCCGGCCCGCCACATCAGCACGATCGCCTTGCCGAGCGGACGGAAGCGGCCGATGAACTGCTCGCCGAACTCACCCATCCAGCGGGACACTGGCCCTGGGAGTCGCTCGATCCGCTGCCGGGTGCGCGTGATGAAGCGGTAGCGCAGCCGCACACTCTCCGCCACGATCGCCTGTCCGTAGATCACACCGGCGATCGCCAGCATGCGAGCGGCTGGATCAGGATGCCGCCTGCTTCGCCGAGCAGCCATTCCACGCCGTCCCAGATCCACGCGATCGGCGTGAGCTGCGAACCGACCCACTCGCGCAGATGACCGATCCACACCATGGTGGCGCGGCCGTCGACCCACGCGGTGACGGCGTCGATGCCATCGCTGATGAGGAAGAGCGAGAAGCAGACCCAGACCGCCTCCAGGTAGACGGCGACGAGGGAGAAAGGCTTCGGAAGTCGCGTTCCGTACCGCTTCCATGCCCAACGGCCGGCGAACGCCACGACGATGACGGCGACGCTCGCCACGTTGAAGCCGAGTTGAAGAACGGCGTCAGCAGGCAGCGCACTCGCCGTGGTGGAGGTGGCGCTGCTTCGATCTGTTCGGCGAGCTGCGTCCAGGCTTGGAGAGGATCGCCAGCGGCAGCAGCACGAAGCCCCAGGTGGAACTCCACGCGCCGACATAGCCGGCCAGCTGGATCGCGAGGTAGTGCCCGAGTGCGCCTGCCGCAAACCACGCCAGCAGCGCCGGCCAGTGCCGCAGCAGCACGCGTCCGGTGGTGGCGAGGATCGTCAGCACGCCGCTACGTTAGCGCGCCTCACATCCAGATACTCGGCGCAGGCTTCCGCACCGGCGGGAGAGCGGATGCCGCGGCCCACTCGTGCACCCACGGATCCACGTCCGGCAGTCCCTCCGGACGCCCGACGGCCGCGAAGAGCTCCTGGTGCGACAGCGTGCCGCCGCTGCGCTTGAGCATGCGGGCACGGATGATCGCCCTGGCATAGACCTCCCCGTCGACCACGGCGCGGTGCTCGAGATAGATCGCCCTGTCGTCATGCCCGAGCAGGCGCGACTCGATGTCGAAGAGCTGCCACAGTTGAAGCGACTTGCGGAACGTGACGGTCTCGGCTGAGACGACGGCATACCAGCCGTTGCTCTTCATCGCGTCGGCCATACCCGTGCGCACAAGCAGGTCCCAGCGCCCGAGGTCGAAAAGCGACAGATAGCGGCCGTTGTTCATATGGCGCAGCACGTCGATGTCGGTGGGGAGAGTCGTCACCCTGATCCGCCCGACGTCGCCGGGTTCGAGCTGGCCTTCCCGGCGCAGCCGCCGACGAGCACGCCACATCACGAGAAGAGTTCGCCAGATCACGTTCACGAGGATCGATAGTAGCCAGCGATGCATGATCCCTGAACTCCTTTGTGGGAATCGAACAGGGGGGTCGCTCGATTTCATCTTCGTCCAAGGCGCGCGTAGAGTCGCGGCATGAGCGCCGAAGCCCAGCCTGAAGTCATCATCCGTCCGGTCCGCGATGTGGATGCGGAGGCACTGGGTCGCGTGCACGCGCAGTGCTGGCACGAGACCTACGATCATCTGGTCAGCAAGGCTGCGTTGGAGCGCGTGTCCCCCCGCCGCATGGCAGAGCTGTGGACCCACTGGGCAGCACAGGGCGAAGATTTCAGCATGAGCGCCGCGCTCGTCGACGGTGAGATCGTCGGTTTCGTCGGCTCCGGTCCTGCGCGCGACAAGGATGCCCCGGCGTTCCGCGAGCTGTACTTCATCTACCTCCTCGACAAGTGGCACTCCACCGGCCTCGGCCAGAAGCTCTTCGATGCGGCCGTCGAGAAGGACGAGCCGCTGTACCTCTGGGTGGCGGAGGACAACCCCCGCGCCCACCGCTTCTACGCGCGCAACGGCTTCACGCTCGACGGCGCGACTCACACCGAACCGTTCCTCGGTGAGACGCTCACCGAAGTGCGATTCGTGCGCTGACCCGCTCAGCGGGCGCTGACGTTCCCGAACAGCTTCGCGATCGGCGCCAGCACCATCGGGCGTGCGGCGACCCATGCGGCCGCGATGACGACGAGTGATGCCACCAGGAACCAGAATCCGGTCCAGTTGTCCGCATAGGCGTTCGGATCAGCGGAGCCCTGCGCGGCGTACATGTGGTTGAGGTTGCGCAGTGCTCCGGTCGCGAACACGAGGAACACGTGGATCGCGATGAACACCACGAAGTACAGCATCACCGGGAAGTGCAGCGCGCGCGCCCATTCGACCGGGTACGCCTCGTTGAGCTTCGCTGCGTTCTTCGGCCAGATACCGCTCATGCGCACGCCGGTGATGGCCGCGAGAGGCGCCGCGATGAAGATCGTCGCGCCATACGCGAGCTGCTGCAGCGAGTTGTAGTTGACCCAGCCGTTCTCGGTCGGCCAGTCCAGCGACACGTACTGCAGCGTCGCGGACAGTGCGTTCGGGAAGACCTCCCAACTGGTGGGGATCACCCTCATCCACTGCCCGGTCACGAACAGCAGGATCACGAACACGATGCCGTTGACGAGCCACAGGATGTCGAGCGACTGGTGAAACCACAGCGTCAGGCTGATCTTGCTCTTCGCGTTGCCCCGCGCCGTCCAGAACGCGGTCGGGCGTTTGTCATTGCGCACGCTGAGCCCTGAGCGGATGATCAGCACCATCAGGAACACGTTGAAGAAGTGCTGCCATCCGAGCCAGCCGGGGAACCCGACCGGAGCACCCTCGGGGAGGTGGTATTCGCCGGGGTAGGTCTGCAGGAATTCCTGCATGCCGGAGAGACTCAGCAGCCAGCGGACGAACAGCACCGCCATCGCCGCGGCACCGAGCAGTCCGATGCCGCCGACGATGACAGCACCCGCCCATTGGGCCTTGGTGAACGGGCCGATGCGGGTGGGCTCCGGAGCAGGTGCGGGATGCGTGAACGCGTTCTTGCCTGGGAAGACCGTGCGCTGGAACGGCAGCGGCGTGCTGACGTCGACCGTCGCGAGTTCCGTGGATGCCGGGATGTCGGATGCCTCGATGAAGTCGTCGGTGCGCGTCTCTGCCACGCCTTCGACGGCAACGGCAGCCGCAACGATCGCGGTCGTGCCGGCAGGAGGCCAGGGTTCGCCTCCTGGCGTGCGCGGCAGGCCGCGTCGCAGGGCATCACCGGTACCGGATGTCGCGGCCGGCGAGGTTTCGACTCGCTCCGCTCGCGGGGCCCGTTTCGTCTCGGTCGCTTCGCTCCCTCGCGGGGCGACCCTGGAGGTCTGAGTGGAATCCGCTGAGGGAGTCGCGGCGGACGCCGCCACCGCTGGCGCTGCTGCCGCAGGTGGGACCGAGACCGCATCGGCCGGAGGCCACGACTCTCCTCCCGGTGTTCGAGGGAGCCCACGCCTCAGCGGCGTCGCAGCAGCTGCCCCCCGCGGGTCGTTTAGCGCCGCGGGGGAAGCCTGAGGAGACGAAACGGGCTTAGCGACCGACAAGGAGTCGAAGCCTTCTCCAGCTGCAGGAACAGGCACCGGCGTAGTGTCCTGCGCCACAGCATCCGCCACTTCGACGTCACCGGCCGGGGGCCAGGGCTCGCCACCGGCCACGCGCGGCAGACCGCGCCTGAGCATCCGCGTCGTCATCGCTACTTCTTCCGCGCTTCGAGCGCCTCGACCACCTGCGGCACGATCTTGAACAGGTCGCCGACGATGCCGAAGTCGGCGACGTCGAAGATCGGCGCCTCGCCGTCCTTGTTGATCGCCACGATGTTCTTGGCAGTCTGCATGCCGGCGCGGTGCTGGATGGCACCGGAGATGCCGACCGCGACATACAGCTGCGGCGACACCGAGACGCCGGTCTGACCGACCTGGTGCGCGTACGGGATGTAGCCGGCATCGACCGCCGCACGTGAGGCGCCGATCGCGGCACCCAGCGCGTCGGCGAGCTGCTCGACGAGCACGAACTGCTCCTTCGAACCCAGACCACGACCGCCCGAGACGACCTTCGTGGCACCGCGCAGCTCAGGACGTGACGATTCCGCCTCGACGACCTCGATCGCGCCCGCCTTCGCAGCTGCGGCACCGGATGCTGTCACCTCGAGCGTTTCGACCGTCGGAGATGCGACGGCCTCCGCACGAGCATCCACCGCGCCCTGGCGCACGGTGATGACCGGCGCGCCGTACGTCGGCGCGGAATCCACGAGGTAGGCCCCGCCGTAGACGGAATGGTGCGCGACGATGCCCTCGTCATCGCGGGAGACGCCGATCGCATCCACCGACACGGCGAGCCGCTCGCGCACCGCGAAGCGGCCGGCGACATCACGGCCTGTGATCGAATTCGAGATCAGCACCGCGTCCGGCTGCACCTTCTCGTATGCCGCCTGCAGCGCGTCGACCAGCGGGACCGTGAGGGCTTCCGCATCGGCATCCGCGGTGAGGACGACCGATGCACCGGCAGCGGCCGCGGCATCCACCGCGCTCTGTGAACCGCCGGGAACCAGCGCGACCGGAGATCCGATCGTCGACGCGGCACCGATGAGTGCCGCCGTCGAGCTGGCGGCATCGCCGGCAGGAGTCACGTCGACGAGGACGAGGATCGAGTTCTCGGGGTAGCTCATCGTCACACCAGCCTGTTCTGCACGAGGTACTCGACCAGCTTCGCGCCGGCGTCACCCTCATCCGTGATCTTCACACCCGCCGCGCGCGGGGGCTTCTCGGAAACGGTCGTCATGATGGTGCGGGGAGCGGCGGCCGGGTCGGCGGAGACGCCGAGGTCGTCGAGAGAGAGCACCTCGAGGGGCTTCTTCTTCGCCGCCATGATGCCCTTGAAATTGGGGAACCGCGCATCCGGAAGAGCCTCAGTGATCGAGATCACCGCTGGGAAGGATGCCGAGACCGACTGATTGCCGTCGTCGGCGGCCCGCGTACCGGAGACACCATCTGCGCTGATCTCGACGGCATTGAGCGCGGTCGCCTGCGAATAGCCGAGGTGCTCGGCGAGCATGGCAGGGATCATGCCGCCGGATCCGTCGGTGGAGAGGTTCCCGGTGATGACGAGGTCGGGTTCGGCGCGTCGGATGGCCGCGGCGAGCGCTTCGGCCGTGAGTCCGAGATCGGCCCCCGCGAGCTGCTCGTCGATGATATGCACAGCGGATGCCGCGCCGATCGCGAGAGCGCGACGGATCGATGCTGTCGACGACTCCGGGGCCATCGCGAGCGCGACGACCTCAGTGCCGTCGTTCTTGTCGGAGTAAGACAAGGCGACCTCCAGAGCGCGCTCGGTGATCTCATCCAGGACCACATCGCCGGCCGCACGATCGGCCAGCCCGGTCTCCAGACTCAGCCTGCGATCGCCATAGGTGTCCGGCACCTCTTTGACCAAGACGAAGATCTTCATCGAATGCTCCTCACGACTGGGTCGATTCTAGTCGGCGAGACCGATGGAATCGGATTTCATTGTTCATGATACTCAGATTCACCCTCCTACTTCGCCGTCCACACCTGGTTCTGCCGATACGGTTGAACCGTGGCTCTTCCCCGTCCCCTTCCCACCGATCCGCTCGCCGAAGCGAAGCGGCAGTGGCTGGCGCACGGGTGGTCGGATGCCGCGGACGGCATGACTGTTGTGACTTCGGTGATGCGCGCACAGCAGCTCTTGCTCGCCCGAGTGGATGCATCATTGAAGCCCTTCGGCCTGAGCTTCGCACGATTCGAGGTGCTGCGCCTTCTCGCGTTCAGTCGTGCAGGCCGTCTTCCCCTGTCCAGCGTGGTGGCTCGCCTGCAGGTGCACGCCACGACGGTGACGAGTACCGCGGACCGCTTGGTGCGCGACGGCCTCATCCTGCGCGAACCGCATCCGCACGACCGACGCGCTGCCATGCTCGTGCTCACCGACGACGGTCGCGCGCTCGTCGAACGAGCGACCACCGCTCTCAACGGCGAGGTGTTCAGCCGCCCTGGTGTGAACTCGACGGATGCGGCAGACCTCGTCGCGATCGTGGCCCGTCTTCGCAAGAATGCCGGGGACTTCACGGATCCGCGCCCACAGCCGGACCCGCTCTGATGACGCACCTCTAGTGGCCCGGTTCACTCTCGAGCGCGTCATCCGCGCCACACCCACCGAGGTCTTCGCCGCGGCGCTCGACCCCGCGCTGCACGTCGAGTCGATGGCGCGCTACGACGAGACGATGGTGAAGGGTCCTGACGGTGGAGTGTTCACCGAAGGCTCCACCGTGACGTGGCGCGCGCGGCACTTCGGCGTGCCGTTCCACCTCAGCTCGGTCGTGTTCGACATCGACCCGCCGCGACGTTTCTGCGATCGGCAGGCGAAAGGGCCGTTCGGCGCCTTCCACCACGAGCACGTCTTCGAGGTGCACCCTCAGGGCACGCTCATGCGCGACACCATCACGTTCCGCTCACCGTTCGGACCGATCGGCGCGCTCGTCGATCGCCTGTTCATGCGCGAGTACATGCGTCGCTTGATCGACGAGCGGGGCGCTGTGCTGGCGACGGCCCTCGAAAGATGAGTTCCGCCGCTGTAGCCTGGGCGCCATGACCGAGTTGCAGATCAAGACCGTGCTGGAAGGCCGTGGGCCTGCGCCCGCGATTCTCCTCACCGACGAGCAGGTCGCGACCCTGGGCGCGGGCAAGGCGTTTCCCGTGGTGGTGGACTTCGGCGATCGCAGCATCCGGCTTCGGCTCTCCCGCATGGGCGGCGAGAACGCCATCGGATTCAGCAAGGCGTCCCGTGCGGAGGCAGGCGTCGAGATCGGCGAGGAGATCGAGGTGACGATCAGTCCGGACACCGAGGAGCGCGTCATCGAGATCCCGCCGGCACTGGCCGAAGCGCTGGATGCCGACCCCGCCGTCCGCGCGGCCTTCGAGAACCTGCCGCCATCAAAGCGGAAGGAGATCGCGCGTCAGATCGCCGAGGCGAAGGCCGAGGAGACACGTGCGCGCCGCCTGGAGAAGATCATCGACTCGCTGGGTGAGTGAGTCCGGGTACACGTGCACGACCGGGGCACGACTGCACGAGCGGAAGCCGGGTTTCGTCGTGCAGGTGTTCCCTGATCGTGCGGTTGTGCCCGACCCCGCCTAGCGGTTCGTGAAGTTCGGCGCCCTCTTCTCACGGAAGGCGGCCATGCCCTCCTTCTGGTCGGCCGTGTCGAACAGCGCGGCGAACGCGTCCTTCTCGTGGGCGAGGCCGTCAGCGAGCGACGTCTCCATCGCGGCATCCAGCGCAGCCTTCGCGGCATAGAGGCTCGGCAGCCCCTTGGAGGCGATCGTCTCGGCGAGCGTCGTCGCCTCGGCGAGCAGATCGGATGCCGGCACCACCCGTGACACGAGCCCTGCGCGCTCAGCCTCCTCGGCGCCCATCATGCGTCCGGAGAGAATGAGCTCGGCAGCCTTGTAGTAGCCGACCGCGCGGATCAGCCGCTGCGTGCCGCCCATACCCGGAATCACGCCCAGGTTGATCTCGGGCTGACCGAACTTCGCGGAGTCGGCGGCGAGGATGATGTCGCTCATCATCGCCAGCTCACAACCACCACCGAGCGCGAAGCCGCTGACCGCCGCGATCACAGGGGTGCGCACGGCGACGAAGTCGCTCCACGCGCCGAAGTGGTCGGTCGCGCGCATCTCCGCGGCCGACATCGATTCCATCTCCTTGATGTCGGCGCCGGCGGCGAAGGCCTTCTCCGAACCCGTGACGACGATCGCACCGATGCCGTCATCGGCGTCGAAAGCGACGGCTGCTGCCGTGACCTCCTGCGCGAGCTGCGAGTTCAACGCGTTCAGCGCCTGTGGTCGGTTCAGGGTGATCCACCCCACGCGTCCGCGCTGCTCGACCAGGATCGTCTCGTACTCCGTCATCTGCTCCCTCTCAGCGAAACCTCTCCGACGATCATCACACCTGTCCGTCGCGGATGTCCGTGATGATGCCGGAGAAGTCCCGACCGCCGCCGGAGCCGGCAGCGAACGCCGCGTAGATCTCCTGTGCGAGGCGCCCCATTCGAGCATCCGTCGACGTCTGCTCGATCGCCTGCAGAGCGAGTCCGAGATCCTTCGCCATCAGGGCGCCGGCGAACCCGGGCTGGTAGTCGCGGTTCGCCGGGCTCGTGGGAACCGGCCCCGGAACAGGGCAGTTCGTCGTCAGCGCCCAGCATTGACCGGAAGCGTTCGCGGCCACGTCGTACAGCGCGTCATGCGAGAGGCCGAGGCGCTCGCCGAGCACGAAGGCCTCGCCCACGACTATCTGCGAGACGGCGAGGATCATGTTGTTGCAGACCTTCGCGGCCTGGCCGAGCCCCGGTCCGCCGCAGTGCACGATCCGCTTGCCCATCGCCTCGAGCAGCGGCAGCGCCGCAGCGAAATCGTCGTCGGATGCGCCGACCATGAACGCGAGCGTCGCGTTCTCGGCTCCGACCACTCCGCCCGAGACCGGCGCATCGATGTTGCGATGGCCCGCAGCGATCGCCAGCGCGTGCGCGGTCTGTGCATCATCCACAGCGATAGTGGATGACTCGATGAACAGCGTGCCCGGTCGCGCCGCGGCCAGCAGACCGCCCTCGTACGCTTCGATCACATGCTTCCCGGCCGGGAACATCGTGATGACGACATCCGCATCGGTCGCGGCATCCGCTCCCGACTCAGCAATCGGCACCCGGCCTGCCGCCGCGGCGTCGCGCGCTTCCGGCATCACGTCGAACCCCGCCACGTCGTGGCCGGCCGCCTGCAGGTTGCGCGCCATCGGCAGGCCCATGTGCCCGAGCCCGAGGAATGCGATTCTCATGATGCCGCCTTCAGGGCGTCGCGTCCGACGATCATGCGCATGATCTCGTTCGTCCCTTCCAGGATCTGGTGGACGCGCAGGTCTCGCACGACCTTCTCGATCCCGTAATCCTGAAGGTACCCGTAGCCGCCGTGCAGCTGAAGGGCATCGTTGGCGACGCGGAATCCGGCATCCGTCGCGAAGCGCTTGGCCATCGCGCAGCGAACGGTCGCATCATCCGCCTGCTCGTCGACCGCGCGGGCGCCGTCTTCGACGAGCAGTCGCGCCGCGTGCAGGTCGGTCTCCATATCGGCGATCGCGAACACGATGCTCTGCTTCTCGGCGAGCGCCTCACCGAACGTGAATCGCTCGTGCACGTAGTGCCGTGCCTTGTCCAGCGCCCAGCGCGCGCCGCCGATCGAGCATGCCGCGATGTTGAGCCGGCCGGTGTTGAGCGCCGACATCGCGATCGCGAAGCCCTGCCCCTCGACACCGAGCAGAGCGGATGCCGGCACCCGCACCTCATCGAGGATCACCTGCCGCGTCGGCTGGGCGTGCCAACCCATCTTCTTCTCCAGCGCGCCGAAGGAGAGGCCCGTGGAATCGCCTGGCACGAGGAAAGCGGAGATGCCGCGGGCTCCCGCCTCGCCGGTACGCGCCATGACGACGTACACCGCGGCTTCACCCGCACCGGAGATGAACTGCTTGACACCGGTCAGCACGTAATCGTCGCCGTCACGGATCGCGCTCGTGGCGATGGCAGCAGCGTCGGATCCGGCACCGGGCTCGGTCAGACAGTAGGCGCCGAACCCAGTCATGCTGGTGAGGTCGGGCAGCCACTGGCCGCGCTGGTCGTCCGACCCGTAGGTGTCGAGCATCCACACGACCATGTTGTGGATGGAGATGTAGGCGGCGACGGCGGGATCGCCTTTCGCGAGTTCCTCGAAGATCGCGACGGTGTCGAGCCGTGACAGTCCGGTGCCGCCGAACTCCTCATCGACGTAGATGCCGCCCAGGCCCAGGTCGCCGGCTCGCCCCAGCGCCTCACGGGGGAATACATCGTTCTCGTCGCGTTCGGAGGCGAACGGTGCGAGTTCGGCTTCGGCGAACTCGCGCACCGCGTGCAGGATGGCCTCGCGCTCCTCGGTGGTTGTGGTGATCATCGTCATCGGGGATCCTCTCGCCTTGTGGGCAGATCAGTGATGTGGTCGGTCAGTGATGCAGTCGATCTCAGTGCATGGTCGGGATGACGAAGCTCGCACCGTCGCGCACACCGTGCGCTGGCCAGCGGCTCGTCACCGTCTTCGTCTTCGTGTAGAAGCGGAACGCGTCGGCTCCGTGCTGGTTGAGGTCGCCGAACCCGCTCCTCTTCCAACCGCCGAAGGTGAAGTATGCGATCGGTACGGGGATCGGCACGTTGACGCCGACCATGCCGACGTTGACTCGCGCCGTGAAGTCGCGCGCGGCGTCGCCATCTCGCGTGAAGATCGAGACACCGTTGCCGAACTCATGATCGGATGCCATCGCCAGTGCCTGCTCGTAGTCCGCTGCGCGCGCGATCACGAGCACTGGACCGAAGATCTCCTCGCGGTAGATCGACATGTCCGGGGTGACGTGGTCGAACAGAGTCGGCCCGAGGTAGAAGCCCTCCTCATGGCCGGGGATGGTGAGTCCGCGGCCATCGGCGAGCAGCGTCGCCCCAGCATCGATGCCCTGCTGGATGTAGTCCTCCACGCGCTCGACGGCCGACCGTGCCACGAGCGGCCCATAGTCGACGTCCTCGGCAAGGGCGGGCCCGATCCGCAGCTGACTGGCCCGCTCCGTGAGCTTCGCGGCGAGCGCGTCCGCCGTCTCGTCGCCCACCGGCACGGCGACCGAGATCGCCATGCAGCGCTCTCCCGCTGAGCCGTACCCGGATCCGATCAGAGCATCCGTCACGAGATCGAGGTCGGCATCCGGCATCACGATCATGTGGTTCTTCGCCCCGCCGAAGCACTGTGCGCGCTTGCCGTGCGCGGTCGCAGTCGTGTAGATGTACTCGGCGATCGGCGTCGAGCCCACGAAACCGACGGCTTGGATACGCGGATCCGTCAGCAGCGTGTCGACGGCCTCCTTGTCACCGTGGACGACGTTGAAGATGCCTGCAGGCAGGCCCGCTTCGAGGAAGAGCTCGGCGAGACGCACCGGTACGGACGGGTCTCGCTCGCTGGGCTTGAGCACGAAGGCGTTGCCCGCGGCGATCGCGGGGCCGGCCTTCCACAGCGGGATCATCGCCGGGAAGTTGAACGGCGTGATGGCGGCGACGACGCCGAGCGGCTGACGCATGGAATAGACGTCGATACCGGAGCCGGCCTCAGTGGCGTACTCCCCCTTGAGCAGGTGCGGCGCACCGGCGGAGAATTCGATCACCTCGAGCCCTCGCTGGATGTCGCCCCTGGCGTCTTCCACTGTCTTGCCGTGCTCGCTGGAGAGCAGCGTCGCGAGTTCGGTCATGTTCTTCTGCACGAGATCGAGGAAGCGCAGAAGCACACGCGCCCGCTTCTGCGGGTTGGTCGCAGCCCACCCCGGCTGCGCGGCTTCCGCGTCATCGATCACACGACGGACTTCACCCGCCGAGGCGAGCGGCACACGGGCCTGGACGCTGCCGGTGCTCGGGTCGTAGACGTCGCCGAAGCGTCCGTCCTTCGAGGTGAGAAGCGATCCGCCTACGAAATGGGGGATGGTACGAGTCATTATGTGATGTCCCTTCGCGCCTTCGTTGGCACGATGAACAGTTTACTCTGGCACCCGGGGATTTACTAGGGCGTCCATGTATTCCGTGGCCCGGGCGAGAAGGGCGACCGATGTCGACGTCGCACGTTCGATGGCCGTTCACCATCCGGTCACATTCGACACGTAGAACTGCAGATGCGCGGAGGAACTCAGACCGGATCGGGTAGTCAGGACTTTCCGCGCAAAGGTGAGCGATGCTCCCGAGACCCCCGCCGAATCGGGTCGGCGGGGGTCCTCCTTTCCCGCTCGAAGCAAACCCGAAACATGGCCCGCATACACTCGGATCCGCCACAAGCACGCTTTTTCTCCGAGGGGCCCACCATGTCCAGCGTTCCGATCACCGTCTCCATCCGCCGCGAGGTGGATCCCGCACGCATCTCCGAGGCGACCGCCTGGGTGCAGACCGGCGTCAATCTCGCGAACAAGCACCCAGGATTCCTGGGCTCAGGATGGGTGCGCGCCGGCGAGGACTCGCAGCTCTGGCACATGCTCTACCGGTTCGCCAGCGTCGAGACTCTCGATGCGTGGGAGCAGTCGCCGGAACGCACCTGGTGGTTGTCGATGGGCGAGGGCTTCGTGCGCAGCGAGCATGCGCGCAGGCGCACCGGGATCGAGGGCTGGTTCGATGAACCGGCGACGGGATCGCTCCGGATTCCGGATGCCGCCACCGTCGAGGATGCTCCGCCCGCACCACCGCGTTGGAAGCAGGCCGTCACGATCTGGCTCGGATTCTTCCCCGTCAACCTGCTCTTCAGCCTCGCGATGACACCGGTTCCCGGGTGGGGCGAGCTGCCACTGTGGTTACGGGTGCTCGCGACGACGATCGTGCTCACCCCGATCATGACCTACTGGGTGCTCCCCTGGGTCACTCGCGCGTTGCGCGGCTGGCTCGGACGGTGAAACAGTGGCGACATCAGTCCCAGGTGACCGTCGGGGTCTCCTGGGCGAAGTCGACCGACGGCGTGTCCATGTACCCGCCAAACCAGACCTCGAACTCTGATGTCGTGCCGTCCTTGGTGCCCTGCAGCGTCATGTCCACATCAGGGGTGTCATACGTCGAGACGAGCGTGGGCGTGGAGTAGTCGACGTCCGCCACCATGCTGTCGAGCGTCGCCTGCCCGTCGCTGGTGATCGTCCTGGTGACTGAACCGTCGACCGGCGTGTAGCCGCTGAGGTCGATATCGGTGATGTCCATGCCGCACGGCGTCGCGAGCGTCTTCATCGCCACACACTCCTCGATGGCTGTGCGCACGAGGGACCGGAACGTGGCGGCGCCGTCATCGGTGAGCACCGGGTAGATGTCCCAGAACAGCTCGCTGTCGTCATCCGTCGTCAACGTGAAGGTGTCCGTCTCGGAATCGAGTGCGAACTCCTCATAACCCAGTGCGAGCCGGTACGCGCCGGGGAAGAGCGACGTCGATGAGTCAGCAGGCTCGGCGCCGTTCACCGTCAGTCCGAGTCCCTCGAAGTTCGACAGCGTCGCCATGACCAGACCGTCGCTGATCACCCATCCGTCGTCAGAGGAGCTGTACGCCGTGAACTCCCGCTCGATCGTCTCGCCTCCGACAGCGAAGGATGCCGAGACCGTCGCTTCGTACTCGGTCGCATCCTCGGATTCCGCCACGACGATGTCGGTGATCGGGGCGAGCTCGAGCGAAGCGGCGAGCACTTCATCGGTGAGCAGGCTGTCGTCGGCGTACGTCTCGACGAACGTCAGCGCCGTCTCGGCGTCGCCCTCGGACAGCGCCGTCAGGTACTCCTCCACCGCGTCGGATGCTGTCGGGGCAGCCCCACGCAGAAGATTCGGCACGATGATCGCGGCGGCGATCAGCAGGACGAGCGCCGCTGCGCCGCCGATGAGGCCGAACAGCAGCCCTTTCGACATCGGCTTCTTCGGAGCGGCCGGCGCTGCGGAGTATGCGCCGGACGGATATCCGCCGGCGGAGTATCCCTGGGGCGCGTTCGGATCGTATGCCGGGGCGGTTCCGGGATACACCGCGGCGTTCGGGTCGTAGATCGGCGCGTTCGGGTCGTGGATCGGGGTATTCGGGGCATAGCCAGGGGCTGGTTGTTGAGCAGGAGCAGTCTGAGCCGCACCGGGGTAGGGCGCTCCCGGAAGTTCGTGTCCCCCTGGCGCAGCCTGCGGGTACGCGGGCGCGTCGTTCGGCGACACGACAGCCGGGGCCTCGACGGGAGCGACCACGGGCTCCGCGATCGGCGCAACCACCGGCTCAGGTTCGATTGCGCTGTCGGGCGCCGGAGCGGATTCGGGCGCAGCATCCGGTGCCACAGCATCCGACGAGATCCGACCGTCGAAGCCGTGCTGGCCGGCTGCTTCATTCACCGACTCCGGCACGTTCGTCGGGGTGTTCTGGGGATTCTCCGGAGTCTCATTCGTCACGAATCCCATCGTATTGCCAATGCGAAGGGGCACCCGTGGGCAGAGATGCCCATGGATGGTGCGTGATCAGATCGCGCGGAACCGCCAGGATGCAGCGGTCTCGGCCCCCGGATCGAGCACGATCAGATCGACCGTGGAATTGAACGCGTCGGGCGGGCATGTCATCGGCTCCACCGCCAGACCGATCCGGCTGTTCGGGGCATCCGCCGGGAGATCGGCCGTGTGCACCTGCACCCACGGGCAGCGCTCATCCCAGCTCAGAGCGACGCCGCGGCCGTCCGCGGCCACGACGCGCACCTCGGCGACGCCCTCGGCACGTGAGATCTCGGTGAAGGCGTGATCGATGAACACGTCGCCGATCCTGCGCGGTTCGCGGAAGTCCCATTCCGGATGCTGGTCGATGGCTTCCACCGCGACCGGGCTCAGCCGGTCAGGCGTGACGGTGAGAACCTCGGATGCCTGGAGGGTGAGCATCCAGTCATCGACTCGCCCGGCACCAGCCACCAGATACGGATGCGGACCAGTGCCCCAGGGCGCAGCATCCGCCCCGATGTTGCGCGCGGTGACCGTCTGATTCAGACCGTGGGAATCGAGGTGGAACTCGACGGCGACTTCGATGCGGAACGGATACCCGAGCTGCGGCTCGATCACGGCGACCAGCACGACGCGGTCATCCTCCACGACGCGGTCGGCGAACTCGGTCCACGCGAGCAGTCCGTGCAGCGCGTGCCCGCGGGCGGGCTCCGTGAGCGCGAGCTGGTGCTCGTCACCACCGAACGAGTACTTGCCGTCGACGACGCGGTTGGGCCACGGCGCGAGCGTCGCTCCCCGATAACCGGGGCGCACCTCATCGGCGGCGAAGGGCACGATGAGATCGCGACCGTCGAAGGTGAGCGTGCGCAGCGTGGCTCCCACGCTCGCGATGACGGCCTCGTAGCCGTGCCCGGCGAGCGTCAGTTGGCGCCCGGAGCGCGGCGTCTGGGCCGCGGCCGCCACGGTCACAGTCCCTGCGCGAGACGGTAGTACGCCTGGTTCCAGCGCACCTGCTTCTGGAACTCGGGCAGCGTCGTCTCCTCGTCGATCACGAGCAGCTCGACGCCTGCCATCTCGGCGAAGTCGCGGAACGCCTCCAGTCCGACGGCCGTCGACATGACCGTGTGGTGCGCTGCGCCGGCCGTGAGCCAGGCTGCGGCACTGGTGTTGAAGTCGGGCGCGGGCTTCCAGACGGCGCGTCCGACAGGCAGGTTCGGCAGAGCCGCCCGCGGGGCGACGTTCTCCACCACGTTCGCAGTGAGGCGGAAGCGGTCGCGCATGTCACTCATCGCCACGACGATCGCAGGGCCGGAATCGGCGGTGAAGACCAGGCGCACCGGGTCGTCCTTGCCGCCGATGCCGAGCGGGTGGATCTCGAGCGTGGGCTTCGCAGTGGTCAGCGACGGCGAAACCTCGAGCATGTGTGCACCGAGGATCAGCTCGTCGCCAGGCGTCATGTCGTAGGTGTAGTCCTCCATGAGGCTCGCGCCTCCGGGGAGGCCTGCACCCATCACGTTCGCGATACGCACCAGTACGGCGGTCTTCCAGTCGCCCTCGGCGCCGAAGCCGTATCCCTCGGCCATCAGCCGCTGCACGGCGAGTCCCGGCAGTTGCTTGAGCGACCCGAGATCCTCGAACGACGTCGTGAAGGCTCCGAAGCCGCCCTCTTCGAGGAACGACCGCAGCCCGAGCTCGATCGCCGCACCGTCACGCAGCGACTGGTGGCGCTCTCCCCCGCGACGGAGCTCCGGGACGACCTCGTAGAGCTCCTCGTACTCGGCCACGAGCGCATCGACGTCCGACGAGGACGCCGCGGCGACAGCATCCGCCAGCTCGTTCACGCCCCACGTGTTGACCTGCACTCCGAAGCGCAACTCGGCCTCGGTCTTGTCGCCTTCTGTGACAGCGACGAAGCGCATGTTGTCGCCGAAACGCGCGAGCTTCAGGCTGCGGGATGCCGCGAGCCCGGCGGCCGCGCGCTGCCAGGTGCCGATCTCCAGCTGCACCCGGGGGTCGCTCGCGTGGCCGACGACGGTCTTGCGCGGCACGCCGAGGCGGGTCTGGATGTAGCCGAACTCGCGGTCGCCGTGGGCGGCCTGGTTCAGGTTCATGAAGTCGAAGTCGATGTCGGCCCACGGCAGTTCGACGTTCGCCTGCGTGTGCAGATGCGCGAGCGGCTTCTGCAGGGCGTCGAGCCCCGCGATCCACATCTTGGCGGGGCTGAAGGTGTGCATCCAGGCGACGAGTCCGATGACGCGGTCATCGGCGTTGGCTTCGAGCGCGATGCGCTTGATCGCGGCGGAGTCGGTGAGCACCGGCTTCCAGACGATCTTCACCGGCACGTCTGCCGCGCCGTCCAGCACCTCTGCTATCGAGCGCGACTGCTCGGCGACCTGAGCGAGCGTCTCGGGGCCGTACAGATGCTGGCTTCCGGTGAGGAACCAGACTTCGTAGGCGTCGAGAGAAGTGGTCAGTGTCATGTGCGTGGTCCTTTTCGCGGGAGATCAGAGCGAGTCGATCGCAGCGGACTCGATGGCGAGACCGGCACGATAGCGGGTGAGGTAGGTGGCGAAGCCGGCGACGTCGGCCGGCTCTGGTGCGACGGTGGAGAGGGATGCCGCAGCGAACACCTGCCCGTCGAGGTATGAGCCCAGATCCGCCGAGTCCGCGTGCGCGAGGTACGAAGCCAGTACGGCGATACCCCAGGCTCCGCCCTCTGACGCCAGCTCGCCCACGGCGACCGGGGCGCCGAGCGCGCCGGCGAGGAAGCGCTGTGCCACACCGGCGGTGCGGAACATGCCGCCGTGCGCGAACATGCGGTCAAGGCCGACGCCCTCGGCTTCGAGCACCTGCATACCGAGTGCGAGCGTGCCGAACACGCCGTACACCTGGGCGCGCATGAAGTTCGCGAGCGAGAAGTCGCTGTCGGGAGTGCGGACGAACAGCGGGCGCCCCTCGTCGAGTCCGGCGATCGGCTCGCCGGCGAGGTGGTTGTAGGCCAGCAGGCCCCCGGCATCCGCTTCGCCGTCGAGCGCTTCGCGCAGCAGCGCGTCGAACACCGCATCGTCGTCCAGCGGCTGCCCCGCCGCCGCCGAGAACCGCGTGAACAGGCCGGCCCAGGCGGCGAGCTCGCTGGCGCCGTTGTTGCAGTGCACCATGGCGACCGCGTCTCCGGCCGGGGTCGTCACGAGATCGAGTTCGTGGTGCACGGTCGTGAGAGGGCGCTCCAGCACGACCATCGCGAAGATGCTCGTCCCCGCCGAGACGTTGCCGGTGCGCGGGGCGACGGAATTCGTCGCGATCATTCCGGTGCCCGCGTCGCCCTCGGGCGGGCAGAGCGGGATGCCGGGGAGCAGGGCGCCGGTCGGATCCAGCAGCGCAGCGCCCTCTGCCGTGAGCGTGCCCGCCGCCGCGCCCGCGGGAAGCACACGGGGGAACAGTTCGGCGAGCGGTGCGGGAAGGCGGTCGGCCGTGAGAATGGAATAGGCATCCAGCATCCCCGCGTCGTAGTCGCACGTGGCGGAGTCGATCGGGAACATGCCGGAGGCGTCACCGACGCCGAGCACCTTCTGTCCCGTGAGCCTCCAGTGCACGTATCCGGCGAGAGTCGTGACGAAATCGAGCTGCGGCACGTGCGGCTCGTCATCGATCACGGCCTGGTGCAGGTGCGCGATCGACCAGCGCAGCGGGATGTTCACGCCGAGCAGACCGGTGAGCTCTGCGGCCGCGACGCCCGTGTTCGTGTTCCGCCAGGTGCGGAACGGGACGAGCAGGTCGCCGGCGGCGTCGATGGCCAGGTAGCCGTGCATCATCGAGGAGATGCCGATCGCGCCGAAGGTATCGGGACGCACGCCGTGGCGCCGCTCGGCGTCTGCGAGGAGATCGGCGAACGCTGCCTGCAGTCCCTGCCAGACCTCATCCAGCGCGTAGGTCCAGAGACCGCTCTCCAGACGGTTCTCCCAGGCGAATGATCCGGTGGCGAGCACGTCGGTGGCATTCGGCCCGATCAGACACGCCTTGATGCGGGTCGAGCCGAGTTCGATGCCGAGACTGGTGCGGCCTGCGGCGATGTCATCGCGAGCGGTCATCGTCTGGTGTCCTCACTCTGGCCGTACACGTTCTGGTAGCGGTTGTAGAGACTGTCGATGGCATCCTGCGGGATCGGGATGAGCGGGCCGGCCTCCCGCGCGTAGTGCACGGTGCGGGCGACGTCTTCCACCATGACTGCGGCCTTCACGGCATCCTTGGCGTTCACGCCGATCGTGAACGGCCCGTGGTTCTGCATCAGCACGGCGCGCGAGCGATGACCGCTGAGCGTCTCGACGACTCCGCGTCCGATCGAGTCGTCGCCGATGATCGCGAATGGTCCGACGGGGATCGGTCCGCCGAACTCGTCGGCCATCGCGGTGATGACGCAGGGGATCTCCTCGCCGCGTGCTGCCCACGCGACGGCGAAGGTCGAGTGGGTGTGCACGACGCCGCCGACCTCGGGCATGTTCCGGTAGACGTAGGCGTGGGCGGCGGTGTCGCTGGACGGCGCCCTTCCGCTGCCTTCACTGCCCGGGACGACTTCGCCGTCGAGGTCGCACAGGATCATGTTCGCAGGCGTCAGGTCGTCGTAGCTCACGCCTGACGGCTTGATCACGAACAGATCCGCGCCGGGCACACGACCGGAGACGTTGCCGCCCGTCCACACCACGAGACCGTTGCGGACGAGTTCGCCGTGCAGACGGGCGACGTCGGCGCGGACTGCGGCGATGGCCGACTCGATTTCGGGGGCGAATGCAGGGGCTTCGTTGCTCACGGGTTCCTCAATCGGATGCTGTCGAGAACTGTGACCGGTCACGGTCGCAGTCAGAAGTCTATGGGCGTGCTCGTCGGTCGGTCAAGCGTGCGGTGGCGGAGCGACGGACCGGCGCGGCACGAGCACCGGCGCGATGGGGGCGAGGGCGGATGCCGCGGCATCCGCCTCACCGATGAGCGATGCGACGGCACGTCGCGCGAGTTCCTCGAAATCCTGACGAACGGTCGTGAGCTGCGGCCAGTAGAACGCCGCGTCGGGAACGTCGTCGAAGCCGACGATACTGATCTCGTCCGGCACCGCGACACCCGCCTCGTGCAGCCCGCCCAGCAGACCCAGCGCCATCTGGTCGTTGGCGGCGAACACCCCAGTGACGCCCGCCGCCAGCACGGCACCGGTCGCCTCGTAGCCGGAGCGCGCAGTCCAGTCCCCCACCAGCACCAGTGCGGCGTCGAAGCCGCGATCGGCGAGCTCTGCCGCATATCCTTCGGCACGGGACTCGGCCTCCAGCCAGTCCGCTGGGCCGGCGAGGTGCGCGATGCGGCGGTGTCCGGCATCCGCCAAGGCGGCGACGGCGAGCCGCGCGCCGGCCGCCTGATCGACCGAGAGTCCGCGAGGACCGCGACCGGCGGAATGCAGTGTGAGCACGGGGACGCTCACGCGCAGAGCGTCAAGCGCATGAAGGGTGCGGGCATGCGGAGCGACGACGACGATGCCCTCCACACCCTGCGCGATGAGGTGCTCGAGCGCAGCGGCGACCGACTTCTCGTCGCCGGCATCGGCGAAGGCCGTGCTCACCCAGTAGCCGGCCCCTCTGGCCGCGTTCTCGATCGCGGCGATGCTGCGCGACGGCCCGTACTGCAGCGCATCCGAGGCGAGCACGCCGAGCGTGCGGGAGCGCCGCGTGCCGAGCGCCCGGGCGGCGTTGTTCATCCGGTAGCCGAGCTCGTGCATGGCCTTCAGCACGCGGGCTTTGGTCTCGGGCGCGACGTCCGGGTGATCGTTCAGCACGCGCGACACAGTCTGCCTTGACACCCCGGCGAGGGCGGCGACGTCGCGGACTCCGACGGTGCGACCTGGGGTACTGCTCGACTCGCTCACGCCGTTGAGTGTATGACGCCGCGCGCCACCGGCTCACCTTCGCGTCGCTCTCGCGACATGCGCACCACTCTCATCGGAGCATCGACGCACTCGGCCTCGTCGTCGAACGCACGCCGGCTGGCGTCGCAATCAGGCTTGATCTGCCGGCGCAGGTGCGAGTGACTCGCCCTCGTGGAACGCTCCCATGACGAGTTCATGGCGGAGAACGCCCAGCGTGCCGTCGAGGCGACCGACCAGCG
The DNA here is from genome assembly GCF_024807145.1 of Microbacterium sp. AK031. Classification (GTDB taxonomy): domain Bacteria; phylum Actinomycetota; class Actinomycetes; order Actinomycetales; family Microbacteriaceae; genus Microbacterium. The sequence continues at coordinate 322,432 of NZ_JANUCA010000002.1, forward strand.
TCTCGACGCCCATCCGCCCGAGTTCCGCAGCCGGCGAGACCACGACGGCCAGTTCGGGATCCGCCATGGCGGAGATCTCGACCGTGGACCCGATGAGGACGATCGACAGGTCGCGGGGGACGGATACGCCGAGCCTTCCGAGCCCGCTCACCAGACCGACCGCGGCATGCTCATTGAGAACGAGCATCGCGGTCGCCTCGGGCGCCTCCGCGAGCAGCGTCGATGCGAACGCGCGCCCAGCGGCCGGGGTCGCCGCGCACCGAAGGGTCCGCGCTCTCAACCCGCGCGCCGCGCAGACGGCGTGGAAGGTCGCATCCACGCGGACCGCCGGCCCGTACCCCTCGAGCCCCAGGCTCTCCGACTCCTCGAGCAGGACGAAGTCCCGGTGCCCGAGCGACTGCAGACGGTCGATCGACTGCTCGACCATGCCCTCGAAGTCGACGTCGACGTAGTCGAGGCCGGACGGATCCCGGTTGCGGCCGATGAGGGTCAACGGGGTCTTCGCTGCGAGCAACTGGTCGATCCGGTGATCGTCGAGTTGCACCTCCATGAGGATGACGCCGTCGATGAGCCCGTCCGAGGTGAGCTCCCGCAGGGAGTCGGCGTCGTTCGCCACCGGCCAGAGGACGACCGTGTAGCCGAGTTCGGATGCGGCCTCTGCCGCTCCGGTGAAGAAACGGGCCGCAGTGTCCGAGAGCCGATGCTGCAGAACGGGGAACAGGAGCGCGATGATGCGCGTGCGGCGGCTGGCCAGCGCCCGCGCCACGGCGTTGCGACGGAAATCGAGCTCGGCCATCGCCTCCTCGACGCGGAGCCTGGTACCCGGCGTGACCGGCTTGGAGTCGTTGACGACGAACGAGACCGTGGCCACGGAGACCCCGGCGAGCCGCGCGACGTCGCGCATCGTTGCCATGAATCCCCGTCTCTCGGTGCCGATCGTCCGGCCAGTCTCTCACGGATCACGATGCAGTAAAGCGGTTAAATATCTCCTTGACTTCGCCACCGCCCCCGGGGGAAGCTGGTCTCCGACGCACCCAGTAAACCGGTTAACTCTCCGGGCTGCGCTTTCGACATCAGGCAAAGGAGCCACGACATGCGATCAACCGTCACATCGACCCGCGGGCCGATCCGCAGGCAGCACGTCCTGGGATCGCTCGCGATCCTCGCGATCACCCCGTTCGCACTGACCGCCTGCGGCGGCGGCGCGGCGACCAGTGGCGACCCGGACACCCTCACCATCCTCGATTACTACAACAACGAACCCGACAAGACCCTCGTCGGGGACGCGCTCGACCTCTGCGCCGATGAGGTCGGTGTCGCGATCAAGCGCGAAACGGTCCCCGGCAAGGACCTCATCCAGAAGGTGCTGCAGCAGTCCTCGTCCAAGACGCTGCCGGACGTGCTCATGCTCGACAACCCGGATGTCCAGGAGATCGCCGCGACCGGCGGCCTGTCTCCGCTCAGCGACTACGACGTGGACACGTCCGGTTTCGCGCAGGGCATCCTGGACGCCGCCAGTTACGAGGGCGAGGTGTTCGGACTCGCCCCGACCGTCAACACGCTCGGCCTGTTCTACAACGAGGACCTCCTCGCGGCTAAGGGCATCACCCCGCCGACGACGTGGGACGAGCTCAAGACCGCAGCGGCCGCGCTCACCGAGGGCGACACCTACGGCCTGGCATTCAGCTCGATCGCCACCTACGAAGGCAGCTGGCAGTTCCTCCCGTTCATGTGGACCAACGGTGGGGATGAGACGGACCTCACCTCCCCTGAGGTCGCCGAGGCCCTCCAACTGCAGGTCGACCTCGTCGATTCCGGCTCCGCCTCGAAGAGCGTCATCAACTGGTCGCAGGCCGACGTCAACGACCAGTTCATGGCCGGCAAGGCCGCGATGATGATCAACGGACCGTGGCAGATCCCGGCGCTCAGCGCGGATGCCGACCTCAACTACGGCAGCGTTCAGGTGCCGGTAAACGAGGCCGGTCAGACGCCGGTCGCACCGCTCGGCGGCGAGGTGTGGACCGTCCCGGTGACGGGCGACGACGCCAAGCAGGCGAAGGCGGCCGAGTTCGTCGAGTGCATCTCGAGCGATGAGAACCAGCTCGCACTCGCCGAGGCCCGCTTCACCGTTCCGACGAAGACCGCGCTCGCCGAGCAGTACGTGGAGAAGGTGCCGGAGATGGCGGCGTTCACCGAGCAGGTCGCGAACGCCCGTTCGCGCACCGGCGAGCTCGGTGAGCAGTGGCCGGAAGCCGCCACCGAGATCTACACCGCCATCCAGCTCGCCCTCACCGGGCAGGCGACGCCCGACGAGGCGTTCGATCAGGCAGCGGCCGGCTGATCCCGATGAGCAGCAGCATCGCGGGAGCATCCGTCCGGAAGCACTCCCGGCGCTTCCGGCGCGAGGAACTCGTGAAGCTCGGCTTCGTCCTGCCCGCCGCGCTCTACATCGTCCTGTTCTTCGGCTACCCCGTGGTCAAGAACGTCACGATGAGCCTGCAGGAGTACACGACGAAGACCTTCTTCACCGGCGAAGCGCCCTGGGTCGGGCTCGAGAACTATGCGACCGTTTTCGGTTCGCAGCTGTTCACACCGGCTCTACTGAACACGGCACTGTTCACGATCGGCTCGATCGCCGGGCAGTTCGTGATCGGACTCGCCCTCGCCGTGTTCTTCAAGCGCCGTTTCCCACTGAGCTCGTTCCTGCGGGCGATGCTGCTGCTCCCCTGGCTGCTGCCGCTGATCGTCTCGAGCGCCACCTGGCGTTCGATCCTCGATCAGGACAGCGGCGTCCTCAACCTCACGCTCGAGTCGATCGGCCTCTCCGGAGTGCCGTGGCTCACGAGCCCGGCGGTCGCGCTGTTCGCCGTGGTGCTCGTGAACATCTGGATCGGCATCCCGTTCAACGTCACCATCCTCTACGGCGGTCTCCAGGACATCCCCGACGAGCTCTATGAGGCAGGCGCACTCGACGGTGCGACGGGCTGGAAGGCGTTCCGCCACATCACCTGGCCGAACCTCCGGCCCGTCGTGAGCGTGGTCCTCGTCCTCGGCGTGGTGTACACGATCAAGGTGCTCGACATCATCCTCGGTCTCACGAACGGAGGGCCTGCGAACGCGACTCAGACCCTCGCCGTGCGGTCGTACCAGGAGTCGTTCGTGAACTTCGAATTCGGGGTCGGGGCGGCGTTCAGCAACATCCTGATCGTCATCTCGCTGCTCTTCGCCATCGTGTACCTGCGCGTCAACCGTCGCGCCGTCGACGAGTAAGGACCCACCATGACCACGACCACGATCGTCACCGGTGGCGCCCGGCGAGGACGCCCGTTCGACCCGGCCGGAACGCGCAGGCGACGCGGCTCGGAGCGGCACCTCGGCTACACGATCATCGGAGTCGTGATCCTCGCGATCATGCTCTTCCCCGTGTACTGGATGGTGAACGCTTCGCTGCAGCCGTCAGGGAACACGCTCACGGGAGACTTCTTCCCGGTCAACCCGAGCTTCGCCGGCTACGAGAAGGCGATCGCCGATCAGGGCGGCCATCTCCTCACGAGCCTCGCGATCTCCCTCGGCACCGTCGTGCTGAGCCTCGCGATCGCCGCCCCCGCGGCCTATGCGCTCGCGCAGTTCCGCTTCCGGTGGATCAGCATCGCCCTGCTCGTCATCCTGATCGCGCAGATGATCCCCGGCATCGTGATCGCGAACGCGCTGTATTCGGCGTACAACGACCTCGGACTGCTGAACTCGATCCTCGGGCTCATCCTCGCCGATGCCTCGCACGCGATCCCCTTCGCGATCCTGATCCTGCGAGCGTCGATGCAGACCATCCCGCCGTCCATCGTCGAGGCGGCCAGAGTGGACGGCGCCGGCCTGGTTCGCGCATTCGTCTCGATCGTCGTGCCGGTGAGCCGCAACGCGCTGATAACGGCGGGCCTGTTCGCGTTCCTGTTCTCGTGGAGCGACTTCCTCTTCGCACTCACGCTCACCACCACTGAGGAAGTGCGACCCGTGACGCTCGGCATCTACCAGTACCTCGGCTCGCAGGTCTCGAACTGGAGTGCCGTGATGGCGACTGCCGTGCTGTCATCGCTGCCCGCGATCCTGCTCCTCGTCATCGCCCAGCGGTTCATCGCGGCCGGCGCCACCGGCGGTGCCGTGAAATGACCTCGAGCACGCCAGACCACCCGACACATCCCTGAAGGAGCACCACCATGTCCGATACCCGAGCCACCCCGGTCCGCGTTCTCGTCTGGGGCGAGAACCGCCATGAGCAGCTGGAGGAGAAGGTCCGTGCGATCTACCCCGACGGCATGCACACGACGATCAAGGAGGGCATCGAGGAGCACCTGGGCGCCGAGGCGATCGTCACCACGACGACCCTCGACGAACCGGAGCACGGCCTGACCGAGGAGGCCCTCGCCGCGACCGACGTGCTCGTCTGGTGGGGTCATGCCGCACACGCCGAGGTCGCCGACGAGGTCGTCGAGCGGGTGCATCAGCACGTGCTCGCCGGGATGGGCCTGCTCGTGCTGCACTCGGCCCACTGGTCGAAGATCTTCGGCAAGCTCATGGGCACCAGCTGCACGCTTCGGTGGCGTTCGGAGGAGGACCGCGAGCTCGTGTGGACGGTCGATCCCACGCATCCGATCGCACAGGGAATCCCGCACCCGTTCATCATCCCCGCGCAGGAGATGTACGGCGAGTTCTTCGATGTCCCTGCACCGGACGAACTGGTCTTCCTCTCCACCTTCACGGGCGGCGAGGTGTTCCGCTCCGGAATGACGTACCGGCGCGGTTTCGGCAAGATCTTCTTCTTCTCGCCGGGCGACCAGGACTACCCCGTCTACCACCACCAGCACGTCCGTCGGGTGCTCGCGAACGGCGTCCGCTGGGCGGTGACCGTGCGCCCCGAGCGGGCCGCCCCGGTGCTGCTGCGCTACGAAACCGAGGACTTCTACAACGGCCGCGGATACCAGGGAGCGCTCGCCCGATGAGTGCGCCCCTGAACGGCGGCTTCGCGACGCTCGCGGACCCGACGGCTCCGGTTCGACTCGTGCTCGTCGGTGCCGGAGGAATGGGTCGCGCATGGCTGGGCACCATCCTCGCGAACCCGGACACCGAGCTCGTCGGCGTCGTCGACCTCGACACGTCGCTGGCTGAAGCGGCGGTCTCGGATGCCGGTCTGCAGCCGGGCGAGGGCGGCGTGCTGGTCGGAACCAGCGTCTCGGCGGTCGCCGGCGCGACCGGTGCCGACGCCGTCATCAACGTCACCGTCCCCGTCGCCCACCACCCGGTGAACACGGAGGCCCTGTTCGCCGGCTTGCCGGTGCTCTGTGAGAAGCCGATCGCACCCACCGTCTCGCAGGCCCTCTCGCTCGCGGCGACGGCCGAGGCCAGCGGACAGCTGCTCATGACCAGCCAGTCGCGGCGGTACTACGCCTCGGTCGCCGCGTTCCGGGAGCAGATCGTCTCGCTCGGCAGGCTCGGATCCACGACGACCGAGTTCTTCAAGGCGCCGCACTTCGGCGGGTTCCGTGAGGCGATGCCGCACGTGCTGCTCGTCGACATGGCCATCCACGCCTTCGACGTCGCGCGCTTCCTCCTCGACGACGATCCGGTCTCGGTCTACTGCGAGGAGTACAACCCGTCGTGGAGCTGGTACTCAGCCGGCGCTGCGGCCACCGCGGTGTTCGAGTTCGCCGGAGGCGTGCGCTACACGTACACCGGCAGCTGGTGCGCGGACGGACTGGAGACATCCTGGAACGGGATGTGGCGGGTCAACGGCGAGCACGGTTCGGCCGTCTGGGACGGCGACTCGGCGCCGCGGCGACAGCTCGTCCCGCACGGCGGCGTGCCCGCCGACGTCGAGGTGGCGGAGCCGATGGCTGCGGTGCCCGAGGAGATCGCCGGGTCGCTCGTGGAGTTCGTCGGTGCTCTGCGCGACGGCCGCGTTCCGTCCGGAGAGGTGCATGCGAACGTGCTGAGCCTCGCGATGGTAGAGGCCGCCGTCCGTTCCGCCGAGTCGGGGGTGCGCGTCCTCATCGCCGATGTCCTGGAACAGGCGTATGTGCAGGCCGTCACCGACGAAACGCACGACGGAGTCCATCAGAAGCTTGCAACCTGGGGCTCTGCTGCGGTCGGACTAGCCGCGCCGGTCGTCACCCCGCTGTAATCCTCGGCAGTTCACGAGCGCGGCTAGGCTGGCCGCATGACAGCGTCGGTGCCGCCTCGCCCGAGGATGCAAGATGTCGCCGCTCTCGCCGGTGTCTCACAGAAGACCGTGTCCAACGTCGTCACCGGCGCCGTGTTCGTGCGCGAAGAGACCAAGGCCAGGGTCGAAGCCGCCATGGCGGAACTCGACTTCGTGCCCAACCTGAGCGCCCGCGGACTGCGCAGCGGACGATCCGGCACCATCGCCCTGGCGCTCCCCGACCTCGCCACCGCGTTCTCGGCCGAGCTGCTGCATCGCATCGTCGACGCCGCACACGAACACGGGCTCGCCGTGCAGATCGAGGAGACCGCCGCGACGCCCGAACGGGAGCGAGAACTGCTCGCCCGCGCTCGCTCCCACCTGATCGACGGCTTGATCCTCAATCCGATCCGGCTTGAGGACAGCGTCATCCGCTACGCCGACCGCCTACCACCGCTCGTCGTGATCGGCGAGGTGGAGCAGCACCGCGCAGACCATGTGCGCGTCGACAGCCGGCTCGCAGCCGCCGATATCACTCGCCACCTGCTGTCGCGCGGGGCGGAGCGGATCGCCGTGATCGGCGGCGACGACAACGCGTCGTTCGCGACCGCCACGAGCCGCCTCCGCCTGGAAGGCGTGCACGATGCACTGCGCGAAGCGGGCATCGCCCGCGATCCGCGCCTGGAGGTGAACCGCCTCCCCTGGTCGATGGCATCGGGGGCGGATGCCGCGAGGACGCTGATCGCGCGCGAGGTCGCGTTCGACGCGGTAGTGGCGTTCACCGATTCATTGGCTGTCGGGGCGCTGCATGTCCTGCACGAGCACGGCATCCGCGTGCCGGACGATGTGATGGTCACCGGATTCGACGACGTGGAGATCTCGGAGTTCACCTCGCCATCGCTCACCACCGTCGCGTTCGATCGCGGCGACTTCGCGGAATCCGTCCTCGACCTGCTCGAATCGAGGATGGTCGACCGCACGGCCGCGCCGCGATCCCGCACCCTCCCGCACCGGGTCGTGGAACGCGCGAGCACCGGGCGTCCCTCCTCCGGCCACCGTCCCTGAGCGCGCCTGGCGATCGATCTTCGGCGTGTCCTTGCATACTGATTACTGCGATGTAATCATGTAGACGCCAACCCCGGTCACGAAGGAGTGACGATGACACCACCGCTCGATCTATCCCGCCGACAATTTCTGACTGCCAGTTCGTTGGCCGCCGGCGCAGCCCTGCTCGCGGGGTGCGCTCCCGGCCCCGCGATTAGCGACAACGCCCAGACTCTGCAGTTCTGGCATCTCCTGAGCGGCGGTGACGGCGTCACGATGTCGTCTCTGCTGGATGGGGTCAACGGCGCGCAGGACGCGTATCGGATCCGCCCCACCGTGCTCGCCTGGGGAACGCCGTACTACACGAAACTCGCCATGGCGGGTGCCGGTGGCCGCGCTCCCGATGTCGCGATCATGCACGCCACCCGAGTGAACGGCTGGGCGCCAGGCGGCCTTCTCGACGATTGGGATCTCGGTCGGCTGGCCGAGCTCGGCGTCGACCAGAGCACCTTCCCCGCTCCCATCTGGGACAAGGGCTTCGTCGGAGACCGACTCTTCAGCGTCGCGCTCGACGCGCATCCGTTCGTCTTGATGTTCAACACCGACGTCTGCGACGCGGCCGGCGTGCTCGACACCCAGGGGCGTCTGCGGGAGACGACGTCTCCTGAGGAGTTCCTCGATCAGCTCCGCACCGTCAGCGGCACGGCCGAGGGGCACGCGCTGTCTTACGGCTATCTCGGCGACGGCGCACAGATGTGGCGTCTGTTCTACGGGCTCTACGCACAGCACGGACTCGCCATGGAGCTGCCGGTCGGCGGCAAAGCCGTGATCGACAAGGACGCCGCGGTCGAATCCCTCGTGTTCATGCAGACCCTGCTCGACGGCGAGATCGCCGCCGCCCAGAACGACTACGGCTCCGCGGTCGCCGAATTCGCCACGGGCAAGAGCGGCATGTTCATGACGGGCGTCTGGGAGCTGCGCACGATGCAGAACGCAGGCATTCCGTTCGACGCGACGATGATCCCTACCCTGTACGGAACCCCTGCCGTGTACGCCGATTCCCACTCGTTCGTCCTTCCCCATCAGATGAACGCCGACGAGACGAAGCGCGAACTGACCTACCAGTTCGTCGCGGACATGCTGAAGGGTTCCTTCGGCTGGGCCGAGGCCGGGCACATTCCCGCGTTCCTGCCGGTCACCGAGTCCCCGGAGTACGCCGATCTGGTCCCGCAGGCGAACTACGCCGAGGCAGCGGAGCATGTCGTCTACGATCCGGCCGCCTGGTTCACCGGATCGGGGTCCAGCGTTCAGGAGGACTTCGGCGCCGCCGTGCAGGGAGTGCTGCTCAGCGGGGATGATCCAGCCGCAGCGGTCGACCGATTCGAGGCCCGCGTGAACACCATGCTCTCCCAACCCAACCCGGCTGACCCCGAAGGGACGTGGAAGCCATGATGACCTCTGCCACCGCATCAGGTGCCGCCACGCGCACGATCGTCACTGGCTCCGCATCGTCCGCCGTCCAGGTCCGTCGGGCCGGAAGCCGCAATCGTGAGCAGCTCATCAGCTGGGCATTCCTCGCGCCGTTCCTCATCGCCTTCGCGCTGTTCCTCGTGTGGCCGATCGCGCACGGCATCTACCTCAGTTTCACCAACCAGTCCCTGACCGGCGCCGGCGGTGGGTTCGTCGGCTTCGCCAACTACGCCGAGGCGCTGACTGATCCGGTGATGTGGCAGTCGATGTGGAACACCGTGTGGTTCACGCTGCTGTCCACCGTCCCGCTCGTCGCGATCGCGCTGCTGATGGCGGCGCTCGTCGATCGCGGCCTCCCCGGCCAGTGGCTGTGGCGGCTGTCGTTCTTCATGCCGTATCTCCTCGCCTCGACGGTGATCTCGCAGATCTGGGTGTGGATCTTCAATCCGCAGATCGGGGCGGCAAACAACATCCTGGAGGCCTTCGGCCTCGAGCCGCTGGCCTGGCTGCAGAACCCCGACACGAACATGCTGTCGATCGTCATCGCGACGGTGTGGTGGACGGTCGGATTCAACTTCCTGCTCTACCTCGCCGCCATGCAGAACATCCCGCCGCAACAGTACGAGGCGGCGTCGCTCGACGGCGCCGGCCCGTGGCGCCAGTTCTGGTCGATCACGCTCCCGCAATTGGGACCGGCCACCGTGCTCATCCTGATCCTGCAGATCCTCGCCTCCTTGAAGCTGTTCGACCAGGCGTATCAGATGCTCGGCGGGGTCGCGAGCGACACCACCCGCTCGATCGTGCAGTACATCTACGAAGCCGGCTTCGTGAACTACCGATTCGGCTACTCGGCCGCGATCTCGTACGTGTTCTTCGCCCTCATCGTCATCGTGGGTGTCGCGCAGGCTCTGGTCTCGCGTCGCCGGAAGGAGCTGTGATGTCCACCGCCACCCTCTCTCCGACCGAGGCGATCGTCGCGCCCGGGGCGCGTCGACGCCCCCGACGCACTCACCTGCCAGGGCAGAAGCCCTTCGGCCCGCTGCGCATCGCGGCATTCGTCGTGCTCGCCATCCTCGCGATCGGCTGGCTGCTGCCGTTCCTGTGGGCGATCGCCACGGCGTTCAAGACCGAGACGGATGCCGCGTCCGGCGACGCGTCCTGGATCGGCGCATCCGGTCCCACCGTCGAGGCCTTCGTCGCGATCCTCTCGCAGGGCAATGTCTACACCTGGGCGTTCAACAGCCTGTGGACATCGGCCGCGATCACCCTCATCACCCTGGCGATCTCGGCGCTGGCCGCCTACGCGTTCTCCCGTCTCGACTTCAGCGGGCGCAAATGGCTGTTCGTGGCGATCATCGCCTCGATCGTCGTGCCGCCGCAGGTGCTGATCATCCCGCTGTTCTACCAGATGCTGACGTTCAACATGATCGACACCTACTGGGGGCTCATCCTGCCGCAGGTGGTCGTGCCGGCGATGGTGTTCATCCTCAAGCGGTTCTTCGACGCGATCCCGATCGAACTCGAGGACGCCGCGCGTGTGGACGGCGCGAGCCGGTTCCGCATCTTCTGGTCGATCGTGCTGCCGCTGTCGCGGCCGATCCTGGCGTCGGTGGCGATCTTCGTGTTCATCGGCGCATGGAACAACTTCCTGTGGCCGTTCCTCGTCATCAACGACACGACACTCATGACGCTGCCCGTGGGTCTTCAGACCGTGATCAGCGCCTACGGCGTGCAGTATGCGCAGGTCATGGCGCAGGCGGTGCTCGCCGCCCTCCCGCTGATCATCGTGTTCATGATCTTCCAGAAGCAGATCGTCAAGGGCGTCGCGACCAGCGGCTTCGGCGGTCAGTAACCCATCCCCGCACCCCGGCAATACAGCCAGAAACAAGGAGAGCAATGTCCCACGCCCGTATCACCATCGACCGCGACTACACGATCGCCGACGTGCCGCGCAGGCTCTTCGGCTCGTTCGTCGAGCACATGGGCCGCTGCGTGTACACCGGCATCTACGAGCCAGGGCACCCGCTGGCCGACGAGCGCGGTTTCCGTAAGGACGTGCTCGCGCTCGTCAAGGAGATGGGCCCGACCGTCATCCGCTACCCCGGCGGCAACTTCGTCTCCGGATACCTCTGGGAGGACGGCGTAGGGCCCGCAGACCAGCGGCCGACACGCATCGACGGCGCCTGGCACACGATCGAGACCAACGCATTCGGACTGCACGAGTTCGTGGACTGGGCGCGCGAGGCCGATGTCGAGATCATGGAGGCCATCAACCTCGGCACGCGCGGCGTCGAAGAGGCACGCGCTCTCGTGGAGTACGCGAACCACCCCGGCGGCACGTACTGGTCGGACCTGCGCCGCAGCAATGGCGCGGCCGATCCGTTCGACATCAAACTGTGGTGCCTGGGCAACGAACTCGACGGGCCGTGGCAGATCGGGCACAAGACGGCAGCCGAGTACGGCCGTCTCGCTCAGGAGACCGCCAAGGCGATGAAGCTCGTCGATGACTCGATCGAACTCGTCGCGGTCGGCTCCTCGAACCGCGGCATGCCGACGTTCGGCACGTGGGAGCACACCGTGCTCACGCACGCCTACGACGAGGTCGACTACATCTCGATGCATGCCTATTACCAGGAACACGACGGCGACGCCGAGTCGTTCCTCGCGGAGGCGGTCGAGATGGATGCCTTCATCGAAGGTGTGGTCGCGACGATCGACGCCGTGAAGGCTGCGGGCAAGCACACCAAGCAGGTCGACATCTCGTTCGACGAGTGGAACGTCTGGTACCAGACGGGGCTCGACACCGAGGATCAGCCGCATCAGGTGTCGAAGTCGTGGCGCACCCACCCGCGCCTCATCGAGGACACCTATTCCGTGACGGATGCCGTCGTCGTCGGCACGTTCCTCAACAGCCTGCTGCGCCACGGCGACCGCGTGCGCATCGCCAACCAGGCGCAGCTGGTCAACGTCATCGCACCGATCCGCTCCGAAGAGGACGGCGCGGCCTGGCGGCAGTCGACGTTCTGGCCCTTCGAGCGAATGGCCAGGCTCGCGCGCGGGCAGATCCTTCGCCTCGCGGTGTCGTCTTCGCAGATCAGTACGAAACGCTATGGAGATGTGGATGCCGTCGACGCCGCGGCGACGTGGGATCAGGAGACCGGACGCCTGGTCCTGTTCGTCGCCAACCGCTCGCTGGAGGAGTCGAACGACCTCACGATCGACCTGCGCGGGCTCGGCGATCTGCGCGTGCGCCAGGCCGAGACGCTGACCGTTCCCGAGGACGGGGATCGCCACACCGCGAACCTCGAGTCCACGCAGGATGCTGTGCGCATGGTGCCGCTCGCCGGAGTCGGAATCGAAGACGGCTCCGTGCAGGCGACGCTGCCGCCGCTGTCGTGGTCGGTGATCGAGCTCGGCTGAGGCCGACCCCTGCCGTTCGAGTCGCGCAAATGCACGCATCCTGAGCCGGATGCAGCACTTTGCGCGACTCGAACGGCCTGAGGGCCGCGGGTCGTGCCAGTCTGGAGACATGCGCATCGCTCTCACCGGATCATCCGGCAAACTCGGCACCGTCGTCGCTCGTGAACTGCGCGCGCACGGATACGACGTCATCGGCATGGACGTCGTCGGATCACGCGGCCCCTCATTCGTTCAGGTCGACCTCGCCGATTACGGCCAGGTCATCGACGCCCTCGGCGGCGTCGGAGATCGCCACGATGGGATCGACGCAGTCGTCCATCTCGGTGCGATCCCGGCACCCGGGATCCGCAGCGACGTGGCGACGTTCCAGAACAACATGAATGCGACCTTCAACGTGTTCTGGGCGGCGGTTCGACTGGGCATCCGCCGCATCGTCTACGCGTCGAGCGAGACGGTGCTGGGCCTGCCGTTCGACGTTCCGCCCCCGTACATCCCCGTCGACGAGGAGTACCCGGCCAGGCCCGAGTCGGTCTACTCCCTCGTGAAGACGCTCGAGGAGCGGATGGCGGATGAGCTGGTGCGGTGGCATCCGGACGTCTCGATCACCGCGCTGCGATTCTCGAACGTCATGATTCCTGAGGACTACGCGGCCTTCCCGGGCTTCGATGAAGACGCACTGCAGCGGAAATGGAACCTCTGGGGCTACATCGACGCGCGCGACGGCGCCCAGGCTGTGCAGCGGGCACTCGAGGGTGCCGCACCGGGCTTCGACCAGTTCATCATCGCCGCGGCCGACACCGTGATGTCGCGTCCGAACGCCGAGCTCATCGCCGAGGTCTTCCCCGACGTTACGGTCACGCGCGAGGTCGGTGCGAACGAGACTCTGCTGTCGATCGACAAGGCGCGCCGCGTGCTGGGCTACGAACCCCGCCACTCGTGGCGCGATCATATGTGATTTCCACTCGGGCGGTGCGTCCGGAACCGACCGCGCCGGTCACCCGATCGTGGCGAGGATGGCCTCGGAGAGCCAGCGGCCGAAGCGGCCGAGATCCGGCTCCTGATCCGCATCCGCATGCCCTGCGGCGCGGGCGAGCTCTGCATCGGGAGCGGGCTGATCGTTGATGATCGCGACCAGTTCGAGGTAGCGCCCTTCCGTGGCACGGTACCCCTTGTGCTGCAGCGCCTCCGAGGTGATCGAGTCCACTCTGCTGTAGACGTCCGCCAATCGCTTTCGCAGGTCGTCGTCGCGGGCGACGCCCCCAGCCGTCGCGCTCTGCTGGACGAGCTGATCGGCGAGCAGAACCACCCGGGGATCATCGGACGCGAGTCCCGCCGCGCGAGCCGCACCGAGCTTCGGCATCAGGTCGCCGCCTGCTGAGCTGATGAATTCCTGCACCGCCGGCGCCGACATCCTCCTGCCGGCTTCGGTCGCATATGTCTCACGGAGGTAGACGCGCATCTCCTCTCGGAAGTTCTCATCCCTCAGCAGTTCGGAGAGGCTGATCCACGCATCGAGCTGTTCCGGGGAGGGGTCCTCCGGAAGACGCGGATGCGCCTCTCGGATCTTCTCGACCGCGGCATCAGGAAGGTCGGAGGAGACGCTCTCCAAGAATTCGTCGACCAATCGCTGCCGTTCGCCGTCGGACATCGTCACCAGACGCTGCAGGAGCTTCGCGCGTTCCGATGTGCTCTCCTTCCGCACGAGCGCACGCAGGACAGCTCTCTTCGCTTGCAGCTCTTTCGCGCGACTCTCCACGACGTCCAGATGTTCGGCGAGAAGATCACGCAACGACACGACGCCGGTCAGGGCGCGACGGATCTGCTCCAGACCGGTGTCGAGATCGCGCAGGGTGCGGATGAATTCGAAGCGGGCGATGGCATCCAGGTCGTACAGCCGATGCCCACCGTCGGTATCGTCAGTGGGGCTTACGAGACCTTCGTCGGAGTAGTAGCGGATGGCGCTGACGCTCAGGCCTGTGCGGCGTGCGACGTCACCGATGAGATGGAGAGTGTGCTCTGTGTCGTTCATGTCCTCCACACTGCGACCTCAAGCGGCTTGAGATGCAAGTCTCGCACTCACCCCAGCGCGATCGCGTTCCACGAGACCGGAGGAAGGACGATCGTGAGCGCACCTCCCGCGAGCGATGCCGTGTCGTTCTGACGCGGAACGACGCGCTCGCGCTCCTCGAGGGTGTTCTTGGCGTAGATGTCTGCGTCGCTCAGAGTGTGCGACTCGAGCACCGAGACGTCGCCGAGCCCTGCGACGTCGATCGTGACCGTGATCTCATCCGTCGTGCTGCGGTTCACGAGGAACACCGCGGAGCGACCGGTCTCGGCGTCGTAGGTCGCCACGGCATCCACCAGCGGAACCTCGCCGAAACGCGCGGTCTCGTACGTCGGAGAGTCGAGCTTGAGCTCGAGCGAATCGCCCTGCGCCAGGCGCGAGGTGATCGAGAACGGGAAGAACGTCGTCTGCCGCCAGGCGGGACCACCCGGTTCGGTCATGATCGGGGCGATCACGTTCACGAGCTGAGCCAGCGAGGCGCTGGTGACCCGATCGGCGTGCTTGAGCAGCGAGATCATCAGACCGCCGAAGACAACGGCATCCAGCACCGAGTAACTGTCCTCGAGGATGCGCGGTGCCACCGGCCAGTTCTCGATCCCGGTGATCTTGTCGACGCCGTGATAGCGATCGATGTACCAGACGTTCCACTCGTCGAAGGAGATGTCGATCCGCTTCGAGCTGCCTCGGACGGCGCCGACGTGATCGGCCGTCGCGACGACCGACTCGATGAAGCGATCCATGTCGACGCCCGATGCGAGGAAGGAATCGATGTCACCGTCCTTCTCCTCGTAGTACGCGTGGCACGAGATGTAGTCGACATCGTCGTAGGTGTGGCCGAGAACCACGCGCTCCCATTCGCCGAAGGTCGGCATGGCGGCGCTGGACGAACCGCACACCACGAGAGTGACGTCAGGGTCGAGCTGACGCATGCCCTTGGCCGTCTGCGCGGCGATCTTGCCGTAGTCGTCCGCCGATCGGTGCCCCAGCTGCCAGGGCCCGTCCATCTCGTTGCCGAGGCACCACATCTCGACGGCGAAGGGCTCGTCACGTCCGTTGGCGCGGCGACGCTCACTGAGCTCGGTGCCCCCGGGAATGTTGGCGTACTCGAGAAGGTCGAGCGCCTCCAACGTGCCTCTGGTGCCGAGGTTCACTGCGAGCATGAGGTCGCTGCCCACCTTCTCCAGCCACGACGAGAACTCGTGCAGCCCCACCTCGTTCGTCTCCGTGGAATGCCAGGCCAGATCCAGCCGGCGTGGACGCTGCTCGCGCGGCCCGACCGAATCCTCCCAGCGGAACCCGGAGACGAAGTTTCCCCCGGGGTAGCGGATCGTCGAGACGCCGAGCTCGCGGACGAGCTCGATCACGTCCTGCCGGAAGCCCTCGGCATCCGCCGTCTCGTGGCCCGGTTCGTAGATGCCGTCGTAGACGTGCCGGCCGAGGTGCTCTACGAACCCACCGAACAGCCGTCGGTGGATCCGCCCCGTGACGAAGTGCGGGTCGATGGTCAGTCGGGCTGCGGGCATTCTCTGTTCCTCTTCCATTACGAGATCGTGGGGACTGCTGTTGCTGTGGGGGTGCATGCGACCTCGGTACACAGCACCGGGTCGACGACTTCGCGCGTGGCTCCGGTCATGACAAGGGTGTGCGATCGTGCGAGAGCGCCGACGGAGAGTCCGGCGGAGAGCACGATATCTCCCGTCTCGACGATTCGCCGGCGAGCGAGCCCGGTGAACGAGAAGCGGTCCGCGTGCAGGGTGAACGACACCTGGGTGCGCTGACCGGCTTCGAGCGCGATCCGCGCGTAGCCGACGAGTTGCTGCACCGGCCGGGTCACCTGCGCGACGGGGTCGGCGGAGTACAGCTGCACGACGGTCTCTCCTGCTCGCCCGCCCGTGTTCGTCACCGTCACCGATGCGGTGACCGCGCCGTCCGTGGCCATCTCGGCGCGGTCGAGGACGAGGTCGTGGATCTCGAAGGTCGTGTAGGACAGACCGTGGCCGAACGGGAAGGCCGGAGCGATCGACAGATTGCTGATCCGGTCGCCGTCTTGTCCGAGTGGAGGTGCGAGATAGGTATGCGGAAGTGCTGCGGCCCCGTGCGGCACCTGCACCGGCAGATGACCGCTCGGATTGACCTCTCCCACCAGGATGCGCGCGATGGCGCCGGCGCCTTCGACTCCGGGCATGAACGCCTGCAGCATCGCAGCGGCACGCCCGACGAAGCGTCCGAGCGCATAAGGACGGCCGGAGAGGACGAGGAGCACGACGGGAGTGCCCGTCGCCAGAATCGCCTCGACGAGATCGCCCTGCTCACCAGGAAGCTCGAGGGAAGGCGCGTCCGACCCCTCGCCAGAAGTGCCCTTGCCGAACATGCCGGCGTGATCGCCGACGACTACGACCGCGACGTCGGCGTGCGTCGCGGCGTCCACTGCGCGTGCGAGATCTTCCGCCGTGCCGGGAGCCTGCAGCGGACAACCGCGCTCCACGACGACATCCGCCCCTGGGAAGGACGCCCGCAGGGCGTCCGGGAGTGACAACGCGTCCAGCCCGAGCCCGAACTCCGGATGCCGGGACAGGACGTGCACCGGGAACGAATAAGCCCCCATCATCGCACTCGGGTCATCGGCGCAGGGGCCGACGAGCGCGATGCGCGATGTCCCACGAGACAGCGGGAGCAGATCCGCGGAGTTGTCGAGCAGGACGACGGACTTCTCCGCCATTCGTCGAGCGATGTCACGGTTGGCCGGGCTGTCGAGGTCGTGGTCGGCGGGTTCAGCCGGTTCCCATCCCTCGTCGAGCAGCCCGAGTTCGATCTTCTGCCTGAGCACGCGCCTCAGCGCCGTGTCGATGTCGGCGGCAGTGCGATCAGGATCAGGATCGTTCTCGTCCAGAGCGAGAAACGCCGAGATGTCGGGGAGTTCGACATCGAGCCCGGCGTGCAGCGCGAGGCGGCCGGCCTCGGCCATGGTCCCGGCCACCGCGTGCTTGGACTTCAGGAAGGCGACGGCCCAGTAGTCGGAGACGACCGTGCCGTCGAAGCCCCATTCTCCCCGGAGCAGATCCGTGAGCAGCCATCGATCCGCCGCAGCGGGCACCCGATCGGTCTCGGTGTAGGAATTCATCACGCTGCGCGCTCCGGCGACCCGAACGGCCATCTCGAAGGGCGGGAGTACGAGATCGCGCAGCTCGCGCTCTCCCATCGCGACCGGCGCATGATTGCGCCCGCCTCGCGAGGTCGCGTGCCCGGCGAAGTGCTTCAACGTCGCGATGACGCCGGAATCCTGGAGACCCTGGACGTAGGCGGATGCGAGCGTGGAGACCACATAGGGGTCTTCGCCCATGGTCTCCTCCACCCGACCCCAACGGTAATCGGTTGCCACATCGAGCACCGGGGACAGCCCCTGATGGACGCCGACCGCCGACATGTCGCGACCGATCGCGCGCGCCATCTCGCCCACCAGTTCCGGGTCGAAGGTGGCACCCCATGCGAGCGCGGTCGGATAGACCGTCGCCCCGTGCGTGGTGAAGCCGGTCAGGCATTCCTCGTGGACGATCGCCGGGATGGCGATGCGCGTGGTGTCGAGCAGGTGCCGCTGAGCATCGCGGATGCGCCCCATCCCCTCACTCGCCGAGACCGGCGCGGTGCCGAACACCCGGGTGAGCTGGCCGATGCCGTTGCGCACGACGCGCTCGAAGGGCGCCCTGCCTTCGGAGAACACATCCTGCATCGGTGCGATGATCTCGCCTGAGGTGCGCTGGTCCGCCCAGTATCCGCCGAGCTGAACGATCTTCTCCTCTGCGGTCAGTTCTGCGACGAGCGCATCGAGTCTCTCCTCGACCTCGACCCGGGGGTCCCGCCAGATCTCGTCCGTCATTGGTGCGCCTTCCGTCATCGGCTCTTCACTGCTCGCATCCGTGCACGACATCAGCTCAGGATCGTCTGTCGAGCACAGAAATACAACGTTGTAAATTTTCTCTCCGGAGTATAGCCTTCTCAACCGAGGACGGAGAAGTTCAGTCCCAGAGGCTTAGTTCGAGGAAGAAACTGCCATGGCCGAAACACATCGCATGAAGAAGCTGCTCTACAGTCAGCGGCTCGCGCCCTACCTGTTCATCCTGCCGTTCCTGGTGACGCTGCTCATCTTCTGGCTGGTCCCTGTCGGACGCTCCGTGATCATGAGCTTCCAAGAGGTTCTGTACGGTCAGGCGACCTTCATCGGCACCGCGAACTACGAGCGGCTCTGGCGCGACCCGGTCTTCTGGAAGGCCATGTTCAACAGCATCCGCTACATGGTGCTGACGCTCGTGATCCTCGTGCCCATCCCGATGGTGCTCGCAGCCATCATCAACTCCAAACTGGGAAGCAGCCGGATCAAGAACTTCTTCAAGTCGTCGCTGTTCGTGCCGGCTCTGACGTCGGTGGTGGTCGCCGGAATCGTGTTCCGGCTGATGTTCTCCGAGACGGACTCGGGACTGATGAACCAGATCGTCGAGTTCCTGGGCTTCGGGCCGGTGCGTTGGCTCCGCGAAGACCTCACCGGCTTGGCAGCGCTCCTGCTTCTCGCCCTGTGGCGCTGGGCAGGCGTCAACACGATGTACTTCCTCGCGGGGATGCAGGCGATTCCGAGCGAGTACTACGAAGCGGCATCGATCGACGGCGCGAGCAAGATCCAGCAGTTCTTCAACGTGACACTTCCCGGCATCAAGCCGACGATCGTCTACGTCACCACCATCAGCGTGTACGGCGGGCTGGCGATGTTCCTGGAGAGCTTCATGCTCTACGCCGGGAACAACTCCCCGAACAACCAAGGCCTCACGATCGTCGGCTACCTGTACCGGAAGGGCATCCAGGACAACGATCTCGGCTTCGCCTCCGCCGTCGGAGTCGTGCTTCTGGTACTGGTCCTCGCCATCAACCTCACCCAGCTCACCGCAACGGGAACGTTCAAGAAGGAGTCGGCGCGATGAGCCAGCAGACAGCCACCAGGCCCGACCGCACCTCGAGTGTCGCCGCGCCGCGGCCGCGCGTGACCCGTAGGACGGCCGCACTCATACAAGGCGCCTTCCTGATCGTGATCGCACTGATCTCGCTGGTGCCCGTGCTCGCGATCTTCGTGGGCACCTTCCAGGACGGCAACGAGGTCATCCGCAACGGCATCTCGTTCTCGATCGACTTCTCAGAACTGAGCCTCGACAACTACGTGATGCTCTTCACCGATTCCGGGATGTACTTCCAATGGTTCTGGAACAGTCTGGCGCTGACCGTCATCCAGGTGGCCGGCACGCTGCTGGTGAGCTCGTTCGTCGCCTACGGATTCGCGATGTACGAGTTCCGCGGCAAGAGCCTGGGTTTCATCCTCGTGATCATCCTGATGACGATCCCCTTCGAGATGCTCATGCTGCCGCTCTACGTGCAGGTCAACGACATCGGTGCCGCCGACCAGTACTGGATCGTGGTCCTGCCGTTCCTCGCCCAGGCCGTGACGATCTTCTTCTTCCGCCAGTACTTCCTCGGCGTGCCGAAGGAGATCCTCGAAGCCGGTCGCGTGGACGGAGTCACCGAGTTCGGCATCTTCTTCCGCCTCGTCGTCCCCATCGCCAAGCCCGCCTTCGCCGCCATGGCGATCCTCAACGGGATGACCATCTGGAACAACTTCCTCTGGCCGCTTCTGGTGCTGCGCTCGCCCGAAAAATTCTTGCTGCCGATCGGTCTCAACACCCTACTGACCCCTCATGGCAACAACTACGAGCTGCTGATCATCGGCTCGTTCTTCTCTCTCATCCCGATCCTGATCCTCTTCCTCGCGTTCCAGCGATTCTTCGTCGCAGGCATGACCGCCGGCTCGGTGAAGGGCTGATCTCAACGCTGTCCCTCTATCCCTTACCCGCAATACCCAACACACAGTCAGGAGTATCACCATGCGAATCCGAAGGATTCTGACCGCAACGATCGCGACAGGGCTGGTAGTCGGAGCCCTCGCCGGCTGCACGAGCGGCGACCAGTCGGACGGCGGCGAAGGCGCCGACGGCGCCACCGCACTGGAAATGTGGGTGTTCGCCGAACTCCACGGCCAGGTCTACGAAGAGATGGCCGAGAAGTGGAACGAGGAGAACCCCGACAAGGCCGTCGACCTCAACCTCACCGTCTACCCGTACCAGGACATGCACGACAAGCTGCTGCTCGCCGTGAATTCCGGCCAGGGGTTGCCCGACCTCGCTGACATCGAGGTCGGCAAGTTCGCGAACTTCGTCAAGGGCGAGAACCCGCCGCTCGCCGACCTGACGAATGCCGCCGACCCCTACGTCGACGACATCGTGCAGGCCCGGCTCGACTTGTACAGCCGAGACGGCAAGGTCTACGGATACCCGACGCACGTCGGCGCATTCGTGGCCTTCTACAACACGGAGCTGCTCGAGAGCGCGGGCATCGACTATACGACGATCAAGACCTGGGACGACTTCGCCGCAGCCGGAACCGCGTACAACGAGGCGACGGACAAGGCCTTCAGCGTCGCGAGCACGAGCGTCTACTTCACCGAGCCGCTGGCGATCGCTCAGAACGGCGGCCAGCTCTTCGATGACGATGGCCTCGGCGCACCCGCGCTGAACAGCCCCGAAGTCGTCGAGACGATGCAGATGTTCCAGGACATGAAGGACTCGGGCGCGATCTCGACGATCCCGGGAGGCAGCCCTGACAGCGAAGAGGCTTTCGGCGCCATCAACAAGGGTGACTTCGCGGCCGTCGTCTACCCGGCCTGGTACACCTCGCGCTACGTCGACTACATGCCGGACCTTGCCGGCAAGATCGCCATCGCGCCGGCACCGCAGATCGAGGGTTCCGACATCCTCACGATCGGCGGCGGCGGCACCGGCACTTCCGTGATGGCGGCGAGCGAGAACAAGGAACTCGCCAGTGAGTTCCTCGCATTCACGAAGTTGTCCCTCGAGGCCAATGTGGCCGTGTGGGAGGTCCTCGGCTTCGACCCCGTCAACATGTCGGTCTGGGAGGACGAAGCGGTCACGCACAACCCGGACAACAAGTTCAACGAGTACTTCCAGACGAATCTGTTCGACGTGCTGAACTCGGTGAAGGACGGCATCGGACACTTCGCGTCGTTCTCCAACGAGAATCTGCCCACCGTGGACAACCAGTTCCGCACGGTCACTCTCAACGAGATCTACGAGAGCGGCACTCCGGCCCAAGAAGCCCTCGAACAGGCACAGGACACCGTGCTGAACGAACTGGGTCAGTAACCCAGGGACAGCCGGATGCGGGCGGGCCACCATACGCCCGCCCGCATTCGCGCTTCCCACCCAGCAGACTAGAGTGAGAAGCACGGCGGCAGTAGCGGCGATTGGCGGGACCGATGGATTCGACGATGCACGACGTCGCACAGCTCGCCGGCGTCTCCATCAAGACGGTCTCCAACGTCATCAACAATTACCCGCACGTGCGCCCCGACACTCGCGATCGCGTGCTGGTGGCGATCGATGAGCTCGACTACCGCCCGAATCTCTCCGCCCGCGGCCTTCGTTCAGGACGCACGGGGGTCATCGGTCTGGCCGTACCCGCCCTGCGCGAGAACTACTTCGCCGAACTCGCCGATGCGATCATCCGGGCGGCGGATGCTCGGGGCCTCGGCGTCGTCGTCGAGCAGACCAGCGGCGACAGGGAGCGCGAGCTCCAGGTCGTCACCGGCGGGCGCCTCCGACTCACCGACGGACTGATGTTCAGCCCGTCGGCGCTCGGCCAGAAGGATGCCGACTCGCTGAGCACCGAGTTCCCGCTGGTGCTGCTGGGCGAGCGGATCTTCAACGGCCCGACAGACCATGTCGCGATGCACAACACATCTTCAGCACGGGCAGCGGTGGAGCATCTCCTCGACATCGGGCGCCGGAGGATCGCGATCATCGGCGCGGAGAACGGGCGTGGCACCGAGGTGAGCTCGGCGAGCCTGCGTCTGGACGGCTACCTCCTCGCCTTGGAGGGCGCCGGCATCGACGTCGATCAGAGCCTGATCCGCCCCTGTGAGCATTGGAACCACTCCGCCGGCGCGTCGACCACGCGCGAACTGATCGATCAGAAGATCCCGTTCGACGCCGTGTTCGCCCTCAACGACACACTCGGGATGGGTGCGCTGAGAGCACTCGGCGAAGCAGGGCTGAGTGTGCCGGGCGATGTCGCCGTCATCGGCTTCGACAACATCGACGAGGCCCGATTCTCCGTCCCCTCGATGTCGAGCGTCGACGTGGGCAGCGAGCAGATCGCCACCACGGCAGTCGACCTGCTCATCGAGCGCATCGCGGAGAAGGGCGCGCGTCGCCCCCCGCGCACGATCAAGCCGGACTTCCGGATCATCCGGCGGGAGTCGACCGGGTTCGCCGGGAACGGACGCTGACTTCATCGTTCGAATCGCGCAAATGCACCGATCCGACGGTCAGATGGAGCATCTTGCGCGATTCGAATGAAGCCAACGGCCTACTCAGACCCGTTCGATGATCGTGGCGTTGGCCATGCCGCCGCCCTCGCACATAGTCTGCAGTCCATAGCGGCCACTGGTCGCCTCGAGCTGATCGATGAGCGTCCCGAGCAGGCGCGTGCCGGACGATCCGAGCGCGTGACCAAGAGCGATCGCGCCACCGCGCGGGTTCAACTTCGCAGCATCCGCTCCCAGCTCCGCAGCCCAGGCGAGCGGAACTGAGGCGAAAGCCTCGTTGACCTCGTACGCGTCGAGTTCGTCGATTGTGAGCCCGGCTCGCTCCAGGATGCGGCGCGTGGCTGGAATCGGACCGGTGAGCATCATCATCGGATCGTCGCCCACCACGGCGAAGGCCTTGAACCGGGCTCGGGGCCTAAGCCCGAGAGCCTCGGCGCGCTCCGCGCTCATGAGCAGAGCCGCAGACGCACCGTCTGTGAGCGGCGACGAGTTGCCCGGCGTGATGCTCCACTTCAGTTCGGGAAACCGTGCCGCGAGAGCATCCGTGCGGAACGCGGGCTGAAGCCCGGCGAGCTTCTCGGCCGTCGTTCCGGCCCGCACGGTTTCATCGGTCCGCGCGTCCGGCGCCTCGTCGACGGCGATGACCGTGCCGTCGAAGAATCCATCCGCCCATGTCTGGGCCGCGCGACGGTGCGACTTTGCCGCGTACGCGTCGAGTTCGTCACGGCTGAAGCCCCAGCGCTGCGCGATCAGCTCGGCGGAGACGCCCTGGTTCACGAGCCCGTCCGGGTAGCGGGCGCGCAGCCGCGGCGACATCGGCGATCCGCCTGCCGCAGAAGACCCGAGGGGAACGCGGCTCATCGATTCGACTCCGCCCACCAGCACGGCATCGTAGGCGCCGGCCATGATTCCCTGGGCCGCGATATGCACGGCCTGCTGACTCGATCCGCACTGCCGGTCGACCGTCGCGCCCGGTATGGTCTCGTCGAATCCTGCCGCCAGCACCGCCTGTCGGGCTATGTTCATCGACTGATCGCCGACCTGGCTGACACAGCCGAGGAGCACATCGTCGATCTGCCGGGATTCGAGGCCGTTGCGTTCGAGGATCGCCGAGAGCACCCCCGCGGCCAGATCCACCGGGTGCACTCCGCTCAGGGCGCCACCGGGTTTGCCTCGTCCGACCGGGGTGCGGACGACGTCGACCAGAACCGCTTCGTTGCGCTTCGTCATGATTCTCCCTTGAGTGCGTGTCAGCCCGCGGCCTCCTCCGGCCGCTCCTGCACCTTGATCGCCGCCGTGTCCGGCTCGTACTCCTCGATGTGCCGCTCGTCCGGTCCGTTGTATGCGGACAGTGGGCGGATCAGCGCGTTCGACGCCTGCTGCTCGAGGATGTGCGCGGTCCAGCCGGTGATACGCGACGCGACGAACAGCGGCGTGAACGTGAGCGTGTCATAGCCGATCAGGTTGTACGCCGGGCCGGACGGGTAGTCGAGGTTCGGGTAGATGCCCTTGCGAGACACGAACTCGTTCTCAAGCGTCTCGTACAGTTCCGCCACATCCTGGCGGTCGTAGTGCGCGACCAGGGTGTCGAGCGCGGCCTTCATGGTCGGCACGCGCGAGTCGCCGCGCTTGTACACGCGGTGTCCGAAGCCCATGATCTTGCGCTTCTCGGCGAGTGCAGTGTCGAGCCACGTCGAGACCTCGGACGCCGAACCGATCTCGTCGAAGATGTGCATCACGGCTTCATTCGCTCCGCCGTGCAGCGGGCCCTTCAGCGCGCCGATCGCGCCGACGACCGCCGAGTACAGATCGCTCAGGGTCGAGGTGATCACGCGTGCCGTGAACGTCGACGCGTTGAACGAGTGCTCCGCGTACAGGATCATCGAACGGTTGAAGGCATCCACAACCACCGGGGAAGACTCCTCGCCGAACGTCAGCCACAGGAAGTTCGCCGCGTAGTCGAGATCGTCACGCGACTCGACGGCATCGAGGCCCTGACGACGACGCTGGCCGTACGACACGATCGCGGGCAACGCCGCGAACAACTGCAGGCTGCGCTGCAGATTCTCCTCAGGGGTGCCGACGGCGTCCAGCACGTTGCTGATCCCGGCCGTTTCGATGGCGCCGATCACACTGACCGCTGTGCGCACCTCGTCCATCGGGTGCGAATCCAGCGGGAGACGGTCGATCGCATCCTTCACCTCAGGGGCGAGTGCGCGATGTTGCCGCTCGGTCGTGCGCTGCTCTTCCAGCTGCGCGTCGGTAGGCAGCTCGCCATGCCACAGCAGATACGCGACAGCCTCGAACGACTGCGTCGCCGCCAGCTCCTGCACCGGGTATCCGCGGTACAGCAGGCTGTTCGTCTCGGGGTTGACCTTGCTGACCGCCGTCTCGTCGGCGATGACCCCTGCGAGGCCCTTCTTGATCTCGTTCTCAGCCACTGCTCACTCCTTCGTAACGGTGAAGTTGAAGACGCCGGAGTCGAAGTGGTTGTACGACTCGTAGTCGATGAGGTCGTAGAGATCGGCGCGATGCTGCATCTCGCCGAGCTTCGAGGTCAGAT
Source organism: Microbacterium sp. AK031 (assembly GCF_024807145.1). Classification (GTDB taxonomy): domain Bacteria; phylum Actinomycetota; class Actinomycetes; order Actinomycetales; family Microbacteriaceae; genus Microbacterium. The sequence continues at coordinate 347,621 of NZ_JANUCA010000002.1, forward strand.
GCCCCTCTTCGTTCAGCGTATCGAGTGCACGGCCGGTCGCACCCATCGCGATGCGCAGCATCGACACCGGCCAGATGACGATGTTCACGCCGACATCTCGCAGTTGGTCGACTGAGAAGAGGTCGCTCTTGCCGAACTCGGTCATGTTCGCGAGGATCGGCACCTCGACCGCCGCCCTGATCGCGGCGAACTCCTCGAGCGAGCGCATCGCCTCGGGGAAGATCGCATCGGCACCGGCATCCACCAGCGCCTTCGCGCGGTCCTTCGCGGCCTCGAGTCCGTCGACGGCGGCGATGTCGGTGCGCGCCATGATGAGGAAGTTCTCGTCGCGGCGCGCGTCGGCGGCGGCCCGGATGCGCTTGACCGCCGTGTCTGAATCGACCACGGCCTTGCCGTCAAGGTGACCGCAGCGCTTCGGGTTGATCTGGTCCTCGATGTGGGCTCCGGCGAGACCGGCATCCTCGAGGGTCTGGATCGTGCGGGCGACGTTCATCGGCTCGCCGAAACCGGTGTCGGCGTCGATGATCGCGGGCAGCTCGGTCATCCGGGCGATCTGCTGACCACGGCCGGCGACCTCGGTGAGAGTCGTCAGGCCGATGTCGGGCAGGCCGAGGTCCGCGGAGAGCACGGCACCGGAGATGTAGACGCCCTCGAACCCCTTCTGCTCGATCAACCGCGCACTGAGCGGGTTGAACGCGCCGGGGAAACGCAGAAGCTCGCCGGTCGCGAGGCGCTCGCGGAACAGACGCCGCTTCTCGGCGGGAGTGGTGGTGGAGTACAGCATCAGAACAATCCCTTGGTGACCTGTTCGGATGCCACGACGCCCGGCTTCGCGATGATCGAGAGCTCCGCGACCTCGGCGGCGGTGAGCTCCGGCAGTCGCTGCACCAGCGACAGGAAGCGCTCGATCTCCTCAGGCGGCAGAACCGGCTCGGCGAGCAGTCGGAACTTGGCGATGTAGTTCTCGCGGGCGAACGGCCGCGCTCCCAGCGGGTGCGCATCAGCGACGGCGATCTCATCGACGAGGGTGGTGCCATCTGCGAAGAGGATCTCGACCCGACCGCCGAAGGCCTTCTCCGCGATGTCGTTCGAGTGGTAACGACGGGTCCACTCGGCATCCTCGAGGGTCGTGACCTTGTTCCAGAGCTCGACCGTGTCGGGGCGCGCGGCCCGCGACGGCGCGTACGAGTCGACGTGATGCCACGTGCCGTCCTGCAGCGCGACAGTGAAGATGTAGGGGATCGAGTGGTCGAGTGTCTCGCGCGACGCGGTCGGGTCGTACTTCTGCGGGTCGTTCGCGCCGGAGCCGATCACGTAGTGCGTGTGGTGGCTGGTGTGCAGCACGACGGAGTCGATGTTCGTGGTGTCGATGCCCTGACCATGCAGCTTGCGTGCCAGGTCGATCCAGGCCTGCGCCTGGTACTCCGCGGAGTGCTCCTTCGTGTACGTGTCGAGGATCGCGCGCTTCGGCTCGCCGGCGGCGGGCAGCGGCACCTCGTACGCGGCATCCGGACCGTCCAGCATCCAGGCGATGACTCCGTCTTCGCCTTCGTAGATCGGCGACGGGCTGGTCTGGCCGCGCATGGCGCGGTCGACCGCCTCGACGGCCATCTTTCCCGCGAAGGCGGGCGCGTGCGCCTTCCACGTCGAGATCTCGCCCTTGCGGCTCTGGCGTGTGGCGGTCGTGGTGTGCAGCGCCTGCGAAACGGCCTGGTAGATGGTCTCTGCGTCGAGCCCGAGAAGCGTGCCGATGCCTGCGGCGGCCGACGGGCCGAGGTGGGCGACGTGGTCGATCTTGTGCTTGTGCAAGCAGATCGCCTTCACGAGGTCGACCTGGATCTCGTAGCCGGTGGCGATGCCGCGCACCAGTGCACGGCCGTCGGCACCGACGTGCTGGGCCGCCGCGAGGATCGGCGGGATGTTGTCTCCGGGGTGCGAGTACTCGGCCGCGAGGAACGTGTCATGGTAGTCGAGTTCGCGCACCGCGACGCCGTTGGCCCATGCGGCCCACTCGGGGCTGGTGCGCCTGTCGAGTGAGGCGCCGAACACGTTCGCGCCGGCGCCGCCGGTGGATGCCGGGTGGCTGAACGCCTGATCGCGGGCCGCGATGATCGGGCCGCGAGTGAGGGATGCGGCGGCGACGGAGGCGTTGTCGATGATGCGGTTGATGATCATGTCGACGACGTCCTGCTCGACCTCGACAGCGTCTGTCGCGACCTCGGCGATCTTCCAGGCGAGCTGGTTCTCGCGGGGCAGGTCTTCTTCGCTCTTGTAGACGCGGACATGGTGGGTGACGGTCATGACTGTCCTCTGTTCTGCGTGATGTCGGGGTTCTGGATGCTGTCGAGGATGCTGGTGAGCGCATTTCGGAGATGCACATGCGTGGCGTGCGCGGCAAGGTCGCCGTCGCGTTCGGCAAGGGCCTCGGCGATGAGCCGGTGCTCGGCGACGGATGCGGCAAGTCGGGCAGGGTTGTCGCGCGACAGTCGGCGCACTCTGACGAGATGCGTGCGAACCGTGCGCAGGGCTGCGGCGATGTAGTCGTTGCCTACCGCGGCATCCACTGCCCGATCGAAGCGGGCGATGAGCGCGTAGTAGTCGTCGCGGCCCGTGGCTGCACCGAGGGACGCTCCGGCATCCGCGAACTCCGCGGCAAGACGTGCGAACAGCTCGGCATCGCCGCGCACGGCGGCGAGACGCGCAGCGGATTCCTCCAGCGCACGGCGGATCTCGAAGAGTGAGCGGATGTCATCGGCGTCGATGTCGGTCACGACCGTGACCCGCGGCGACTGCTGCTCTACGAGGCCATCGGCGCTGAGCTGCTGCAGCGCCTCGCGCAGAGGCGTGCGACTCACTCCGAGCCTGGCCGCCTGCTCGACCTCGGCAAGAACCGTGCCAGGCGCCAGGTCGCCCGACTGGATCTCCTCCAGCAGCGTCGCGTAGGCGCGATCGCTGGCTCTGGTTCGCTCGACTGCGGTGCTCACACCCTCAGTGTATACACAATTCGTGCCAGTCAGTCATTTCCGAGCGAGCTAGGCGCTCAACGTATACAAACAACTCAACGGGCGTCGGTCACGCCCTCGTACAGTCCGATCGAATTGCCATCGGGGTCACTGATCACGGCCCACCAGCTCGTCTCGCTGATCGGCTGCTTCTCCATCAGCACCGTCGCACCGGCTTCGACGGCAGCGGCGACGGTGTCATCGATCGACTCGACCTCGACGTACGAGCGCGGCTGCGTGAAGTCGGCACTGCGAGGCGCGAGCCCTCCCCCGCTGATCTTGTTCGGCGCCTGCCACATCGGATAGTCCTCGAAGCCGGGGATCTCTGCGATCTCCCACCCGAACAGCCCCGAGTAGAAGGCCTTCGCGCGCTCCATGTCGCCGACGGGAATGTCGATGTGGGTGATGTCTCCGTGCGCCATGTCCGTGTCCTCTCCTACGCGTCGTCCAGGCTCGTTCGAGCACCGGCACGGCCAGTTTCGTCCCGCGGGTCGGTGACTTCAAGACCATCCGCGAACTGTTCACCCGGTGGAGCGAGGACGGGATCCCCCGAGACCAGAGCCGCCGGCTCGCCGAGCTTCACGACCACGACACCCGTGAGCACCAGAGCCGCACCGAGGCCCTGGACGAGGTTCGGCAGCTGCCCCAGCAGCAGCCATCCGAACAGCAGCGCCGCCACGACCTCGGCGAGCGCGATGAACGACGCCAGGCGCGAGCCGAGCACACGCGTGGACGCGATGCCCAGCACGTACGCCAGCGCCGTCGCGATGATGCCGATGGCGAGTACGGGAACCAACCACGGGACGGTTCCGAATCGGTAAGTGACGTCATCCGTGTTCCAGGCGATGGGGAGGATGCCGACGGCCCCCGCCAACGTCAGTCCGATCGCGCCGACGAGAAGGCCCGCTCCGGCAAGCACCAGCGGCGGCAGCCCCGTGTCGCTTCTGCCGGAGAGCAGGAAGTACGCCGCTGCGCCGACCATCGCACCGAACGCCCAGAGCACTCCGCCGATGTCGACGATGCGGCCGGAGAGCACGTCGAGCATGAGGACGAGTCCGATGAATGCGATGACCGCGCCCAGGATGCTGCGCACTGTCGGCTTCTCGCCATGACGCAGCCACAGCCACAGCACGACCGCCACGGGGGCCGTGTACTCGATGAGCAGGGCGAGCCCGACATCCATCACCGCGACCGCTTGGAAGTAGAACAGCTGCGTCGCCGTCACGGCGAGCAGTCCGTAGAGGGTGATGATCGCAGCGTTCTGCCGCAGCAATCGCCACCGACCACGCAACGCGATGATCGTGGGTACGAGCAGCACGAGCGCCGCCACCCAGATCCGCACGGTGACGGCTGCACCGGGTGTCCACCCGGCATCGATCAGCCCGCGCGCCCAGGCGCCGGACATGCCGAATGCGAATGCCGCACCGATCGCGAGCGGGAGCCCGATCCGCAAGCCGGCACGAGCGCGACGGTCATCAGCCAAAGTGGTCATGATCGATGACACTATGCCTCGAAAGTGTAAGGTGTCAATATGCTTTTCACAGATGACACGGTCGAGGCGCTGCGCGCCGCCGTTCACCTCGTCAACACCGCAGAGGACCCCGACACGCTGGTCACCGAAGATGACGTGGCCGCCTTCCTCGAGGCGTTCCCCTACACGGGCCGGATCGACCGCGACCCGGCCGAACTCACCGGGCTTCGGGCACTGCGTCCGCAGCTGCGATCCGTGCTGCTGGCGTCACGCGATGAGATGGTCGCACGCATCAACGCCGCACTCCGAGAGGTCACCCTCGATGCCCGGCTCGTGCGCCACGACGGAGCGGACTGGCACCTCCACGCGGTCGCCGACGATCGCCCGTTCGCCGAACGCATCCTCGCCGAGACCGCGATGGCACTCATCGACGTCGTGCGCGCGAATGAGGGAAGCAGGATCTCGGTGTGCGCGGACGAGACCTGCGGTGGCGTCGTCCTCGACCTCTCCCGCAATCGCTCCCGCCGCTACTGCTCCACGACCTGCACCAATCGCAACGCCGTCGCCGCGTATCGATCGCGGCAGCGCTGAACCGGTGCGCACTGAATCACTCCGCGCGGTATCCAATGTGGTCGGGGTTGGGCTTCAGCGCCCAGCCGTCGCCGTCTGCGATGACGAGGTTCTTCATGCCGCCCGCGTCGGCGATCACGCCGTAGTCCTGACCCGCATCGGCGGCATAGCAGAACAGTGTGACGAACGGCTCGTCTCCCACGTTCACGCTGCGGTGGATCCAGTGTCCGGGCACATTGACAGCCTTGCCCGGGGTGAGCTCGACCGCCGAGGACTGCCCGTCCAGGGTCTCCAGCAGCATGACGCCGCGCCCGCTCAGGCAGTAGTACAGCTCCGCCCGATCGGCGACCGCGTGCAGGTGCCCGCGGGTGACGGCGAACTCCTCGCCGTAGCGACCTGGCAGCACGGTGCTCGTGCCGACGATCAGGGCACCGGGGCCCTGCTGGTAGCGATGGTCGTCGACCCAGTAGACCAGTTCTTCCGTGCCGTGCTCTCCAACGGCATCCTGCCAGGCTCGCTCATCTCGGTAGACGCCGTCCATGTCGCCCAGATACTTCTCGTAGCGGCGGGACCGCCCTTCGATGCCGCCCTGCGGTGAGATCTCCAGCAGGGTGGGGATATCCACGGCGGATGGGGTGCTCACGATGATCTCCTACGACTTGTAACTACAGGACTTGTAATTACAGGTATACTCCAAAACAGCACGATCAGGAAACCGCAACCAACGAAGCAGGCACGAACTGTGATCATCGCGCACGATCTCGGCACCACCGGCAACAAAGCCTCGCTGCACCACGAGGACGGCCGGCTGGTGGCATCCACGACGGTCGGTTACCCGGCGCACTTCGCCGCCGGCGGCGTCGCAGAACAAAGCCCCGAGGACTGGTGGAATGCCGTCGTCTCGGCGACACGCGAGCTTCTCGCCCGCACCTCGACTGCCCCGGCCGACGTGCAGGGAATCGTCGTCAGCGGGCAGATGATGGGCGCCGTGCTGCTCGACGGGGAGGGCGCGCCGGTGCGTCCGGCGATCATCTGGGCGGACACGCGCGCGGACGCTCAACAGCGCGAGCTGGAGCAGTCGCTCCGCGCCGAGCACGCGTACCGGGTGCTCGGTCACCGACTCAACCCGACCTACTCGGTGGAGAAGGTCATGTGGGTGCGCGACAACGAGCCCGACGTCTGGTCGCGTGTGCGGCGCTTCTGCGTCGCGAAGGACTACATCGTGCTCGGCCTCACCGGTCGCCTGGCGACCGACCGCTCCGACGCCTCCGGGACGAACGCCTACGACCAGCACCTGGGCGACTGGTCGGACGAGGTGCTCACCGCGGCTCGCCTCGACCGATCGCTGTTCCCCGAGATCCTCGACTCCACCGCGATCGCCGGTTCGCTGACGGATGCCGCAGCAGAGGCCCTCGGACTGCATACGGGTGTGCGCGTAGTGATGGGCGGCGGCGACGGGCCGATGGCCGCGGTCGGTTCGGGCATCGTCACCCCGGAGGACGGCGCGTACGTGAGCCTCGGCACCTCCTCCTGGATCTCTTTCGCCTCGGATGCTCCCCTGATCGACAAGGGGATGCGCACCTTCACCTTCGACAACGTCGTGCCGAACAGCTTCGTGCCCACCGCGACGATGCAGGCCGGCGGCGCCTCGATCCAGTGGATCAGCGAGGCGCTCTCCCCCGACCCGCTGCATCCGGACACCGCACGGCTCACCGCCGAAGCGGGCGGTGATCTCGACACCGAGGACCTGTACTTCCTGCCCTATCTGCTCGGCGAGCGCTCCCCCATGTGGGACCCGCATGCGCGCGGTGCGTTCGTCGGCATCGGCCGGCATCACACGCGCCGGCACCTGGTGCGCGCGGTGCTCGAGAGCCTCGGCTACAACCTGCTCAGCAGCATCCAGGCCTTCCGCGAGTCGGGCGCCACGATCGACCGCATCGATGCCGTCGGCGGCGGCGCGCAGAGCGATGCCCTGCTGCAGATCCTCGCCGATGTGTGGGGAATCCCGGTGCGTCGCCGCACGATCGTCGAAGAGGCGAACAGTCTCGGGGCCGCCGTCACCGGAGCGGTCGGACTCGGCCTCGCCGACTTCTCAGCCGCCCGCACGCTGAGCGAGGTGACGGCGGAGTTCGCCCCGGATGCCGGGCGCCACAGCGTCCACGCCGCGCGGCACTCCCGCTTCACCGCCGCCTACGACGCCCTGGCGCCCTGGTTCGCCGGAGCCCCACGATGATGGCGCCCGGGTACATCTGCACGACCGGGGCGCGGATGCACGACCACGCGCCCGGTCCAGTCGTGCATCTGTCCCCCGATCGTGCATCCGTCCCGGCCATGCCGACGCCCGGAGGGAGCAACTGATGGGCATCATCCTCGCCACCAGCCGCTCCTTCTCCGACGGCGACCTCGACCTCGTCGCCCGCGCAGCGGATGCCGGGCACGATATCGTTCGCGGCCCCGCGCACCACGACCTCGCAGCCCTGGCTCCATTGCTAGCGACGGCGGATGCCTGGATCGCAGGCACCGGCACCGTCTCGGCCGCCCACCTCGACGCCGCCCCGAAACTGAAGGTTCTCGCGAGGTACGGCGTCGGAACCGAGGCTGTGGACATCGACGCCGCTGAGGCCCGCGGCATCCGAGTCACCAACACCCCCGGAGCCAACGCCGACGCGGTCGCCGACCACACCGTCGGCCTCATGCTCGCCGCGCTCCGTTTCATCCCCGACGGAGATCGTCGCGTGCGCCGGGGTGACTGGTCCGTACGCCGTGGACGCGAGCTCGGTGCCGCAACCGTCGGGATCGTCGGCTTCGGCCGCATCGGCCAGGGCGTCGCACGGCGCCTCGGCGGCTTCGGGCCGCGCATCCTCGTCGCCGACCCCTTCCTCCAGGCCGAACGCGTCCGCGAACTCGTCGCCGAACCCGTCGAGCTCGACGAGCTGTTCGAGCGCGCCGATGTCATCACCCTGCATGCGCCGGGCGGGCAGCGACTCATCGATACTGCTCGGCTCGACAGCATCCGCCCCGGCACGGTCATCGTGAACACCGCCCGTCCCGACCTCGTCGACGAGACGGCCATCGCCGCGGCGCTCGCCGACGGCCGCTTCGCGGGCTATGCCGCGGACACGCTCGACGGCGACACCGCGGCATCGGCCAGTCCGCTGCTCGCCGATGACCTCGCCGATCGGGTGATCGTGACGCCGCACCTGGGCGCGCAGACCACCCAGGCCGTCGACAACATGGGCGCGTACTCGCTGGATGATGTCCTCGCCGTCCTCGCCGGCGAGGAGCCGGCCCACCCCGTCACACGCTGAAAGGCCTCGCATGACCGCTCTCTCATCCGATTACATGGGCTTCGTCGGCGTCACCACCGGTTCGTCGTCGATCATGAAGGTGTTCCCGCTGTGGGCCGACATCCTCGGACTGCCCACCCGCACGCTCGTGGGCCACGATCTGCCGATGGATGCCGCGCCCGAACAGTACGTCGCGCTCGTCGAGCAGATCCGTGACGATCCACACCACCGCGGCGCTCTGGTCACCACGCACAAGATGAATGTGTACGCCGCGGCATCCGATCTGTTCGACGAACTCGACCCGTTCGCGGTGTCGTGCTCGGAGATCTCGAGCATCGCAAAGCGCGGCTCGCGCCTGTCGGGGCGGGCGAAGGATCCGATCACGGTCGACCTCGCCCTGAACGATTTCCTGCCGACCGTTCACTTCGCCGCCACAGGTGCCGAGGTCGTCATCCTCGGCGCGGGCGGATCGGGCACGGCGCTCAGCTGGGCGCTCGCCGAGCGGGCGGATGCCCCGCGGCGCGTGGTCGTGACCGCACGTGACGACGAGAAGCTCGAGCACCTGCGCGAGGTGCACCGCCAGCACTGCACCCGCGACGATCTCATCGAATACGTGCGCACTGATGCTCCAGAAGATGCCGCCGCGATCGTCGCCGGCGCACCGCAGGGGTCGCTGATCGTCAATGCCACCGGGCTCGGCAAGGACCGCCCCGGCTCCCCTCTGCCGGACGACGTCGTCTTCCCCGAGGGCGCGTATGTCTGGGAGTTCAACTACCGGGGCTCGCTGGAGTTCCTGCACCAGGCGCGCGCGCAGGAGAGCGCCCAGGGCCTGCAGGTGATCGACGGCTGGCGCTACTTCATCCACGGCTGGTCTCAGGTCATCGCCGACGTGTTCGAGCTCGATCTCACACCCGAGATCGTCGAGCAGCTCGCGGAGGCCGCCGAGGGAGTGCGCTGATGAGCGCCACCGCGGTGAGCCGCACCGTCCTCGGCGACGTCGAACCGGCACTGCTCGGGCCGACGAACTATCACGAGCACCTGTTCCAGGTGAGTCCGCTGCTGCCCGGCGACGAGCTCGACGACGAGGCCGCATCCGGTGCGGAGGCGTCGCTGCTGAAGGGCAGCGGCTTCGCCGCCATGGTGGATGCCACTCCCTTCGGCCTCGGACGCGACCCCGAGGCCCTCGCACGCATCAGCGCTTCCGCCGGATTGCACGTCATCGCCACGACCGGTCGGCACCGCGAGGCGCACTACGGCGAAGAGCATCCGATGCAGGTCTGGACGGCAGAGCAGCTCGCGGAACTCTTCATCGCCGACGTCACCACGGGCATGGCCGCGGACGACGGTGAGGTCTTCGAGAGCCCCGACGTGCGGTCCGCACGCACTCCGACCGGATCGCCGGTGCGCGCCGGAATCCTCAAGGGCGGCATCGACTATTGGCGGATCAGTCCGTTCGAGCGCACGACGCTCGAGGCTCTGGCCGCCGCGCACCGTGCGACGCATGCGGCGATCATGGTGCACCTGGAGTTCTGCACCGCGGCGCACGAGGTGCTCGACCTGCTCGCGGCGGAGGGCGTGGCATCCGATCGGGTCGTGCTCGCGCACGCCGACCGGGATCCGGATGCCGGGCTGCACGCCTCGCTCGCGGAGCGTGGCGCCTATCTGGGTTATGACGGCTTCGCTCGGCCTCGCGCGCGCAGCGACGCCGAGCTGCTCGAGTTGACGGAGAAGGTGGTCGCGGCGGGCGGCGGCGAACGCATCCTGCTCGGCGGCGATGTCGCTCGCCGCACCCGCTACATCTCGTACGGTGGCATGCCAGGCCTCGCCTACCTCGGCGAGCGCTATCTCCCCCGCCTGCGGTCGCTCATCGGAGACGAAGCCGTGGAGCGGATGCTGGTCGCCAACCCCGCCCGACTGCTCGCCCTGGGGTGATCCGGGCGGCGCTCCGAAGCACACCTGCAGGTCGAAAGCACGGATGCAGGTCGAGAAACCGCATTCCGGACCTGCAGGTGTGCTTTGGACCTGCATCTGTACCGCTCGAACGCACATCGGCCCCTCACCCGAAGGCGCGGGGCCGATGCCGAACGATCAGATCACTCGTAGAGGACCTCTGCGATGTCCGCGTCCTCCATGTTGGTCGCGTCGTACCAGTACGAGCCGGTGTCGTAGAACTCCTCGACGGAGTCGCCGTTGGCCGCGTCATATGCCGCCTGGACGACCTGCTCGCCGATACCGATCGGGTCCTGTGTGATGGCGCCGGCCATCGTGCCGTTCTTGATGGCCTCGATCTGCGCCGCACCGGAGTCGAATCCGACGATCGTGAGCTTGCCCTTTTCGAGGCCGAGCTCGCCGACGGCGTTCACGACGCCGATGGCCGAGCCCTCGTTGGTGCCGTAGATGCCCTTGAGGTCGGGGTGCGCCGCGATCATGGCCTTGGCGATGTCGGCCGACTTCAGGTGGTCGCCGTCGCCGTACTGGATGTCGACGATCTCGATGTTCGGGTAGTCGGCCTCGATCTTCTCGACGAAGCCGTCGCGACGCTCGACACCGGTCGAGTTGATCTGCGAGTGGCCGACGATACCGACCTCGCCCTCGCCGCCGATCAGCTCTGCCATGTGCTCTGCGGCCAGGGCTCCTGCGACCTTGCTGTCGGTCGCTGAGAGGCTGAGGCCCACGTCACCGTTGCACGGGGCATCGAAGTAGACGACAGGGATGTCCTTCGACTGCGCCTGCTCCAGCGGAGCGACGCACGCCTCGGGGTCGAGGGCGGCGTAGGCGATGGCATCCGGGTTCTTGTCGATAGCGGTCGTGAGCATCTCGAGCTGCTGCGCGATCTCGGTCTCGGCTGCGGGACCTTCGAAAGTGATCTTGACGCCGAGCTCTTCAGCCTTCTGCTCCGCGCCCTTCTTCACTGCCTGCCAGAATTGGTGCTGGAAGCCCTTCGAGACCAGCGCGATGTACATCTCGCCGTCGCTGCTGCCGCCGCCGTCGGGGGCACCCTCTTCGATGATGTCGCCGCCGCCGCCTGCGCAGCCCGCCATCACGAGCGCGGATGCGGCCATGAGTGCCGCGAATGCGGTCTTCTTGCCAAATCGCATGGAAACTCCATTGTTCTGTGGATGCCGGCCTCACGGTCGGCGATGTGGACATTTGCGGTGTGGGACGTGCCGTGCGGATCGCTCCGCGGGTTCGGCCGGAGCCGAGCGGGTGGCGGGCGGCACACTTTCACCGCCACCCGAGATCTCAGGTTCGCTGACGGTTGCGCAGCGAGTCGAGGAAGACCGCCAGCAGCACCACCACACCGACGACGATGTTGCGCCATTCGGTCTGGATCGACAGGATGCTGAGCCCGTTGACGAGCACGCTCATGATGAGCGCTCCGATCACGGTGCCGATGATCGATCCGCGACCGCCGAGCAGCGAGGTGCCGCCGATGATCACCGCGGCGATCGCCTGAAGTTCATATCCTGTGCCGATCTGCGGCTGCGCCGAGTCGAGGCGGGAGGCGATGACCACACCGGCGATACCCGTGAAGGCGCCAGCGAACATGTAGACGAAGATCGTCCAGCGACGAGTGTTCACACCCGACAGCCTGGTGGCCTCCTCGTTCGATCCGATTGCGAAGGTGTAGCGACCGAGCAGCGTCTTCGACAGCACGAGGAAGGCGATGATCGCGAGCACGGCCGTGATCAGCACGGCATTCGGGATGCCGGGGATGATCGCGCCCAGCGCGATCCGTTTGAAGTCAGGCGCGGAGGTCGAGAAGTAGATCGGCGCGACACCCGAGATGACCAGGGCGAGACCGCCGGCGATCATCATCATGGCGAGCGTGGCGATGAACGGGGGCAACCGCAGGAACGTGACGTTGAAGCCGTTGACCAGGCCCATGAGCACACCGGTCGCGATGCCGCCGAGGACGCCGAGCCAGACCGGCAGACCCATGTTCGTGATGAAGACACCCGTCATCACCGAGCACAGCGCCATGCCCGTTCCCAGCGACAGGTCGATACCGCCGGTGATGATGACGAAGGTGGTGCCGAGGGCGAGGATGCCGATGACCGCCGTCGACAGCAGCACCGAGGCGATGTTGCTGAAGGTGAAGAAGTTCGGGCTCGCGAGTGAGAAGAAGATCAGCAGGACGACCAGCGTGCCGAAGGCCAGGGACTGCTGCACCTGTCGCTTCAGGAATGCACGCGTGTCGCGCTTGTCCGTGTTCTCGACCATTGCCTGCTGGATGACGGTCGTCGTCGATCCGGACTGTTCTGGGGTGCTCATCAGTCTTCCTCCCCGTGGGCTGCGAGTTGCATGATCTTCTCCTGGCTGGCTTCTTCGTTGCGGAGGGTTCCGGTGATCCGTCCGTTCGCGAACACGGCGATGCGATTCGCGACGCGGAGGATCTCCGGTAACTCCGATGAGATGACGATGATCGACTTCCCGGCATCCGCCAGCTGCTGCATGAGCCGGTAGATCTCCTCTTTGGCACCGACGTCGATGCCGCGGGTCGGCTCGTCGAAGATGAGGATGTCGCAGTCGCGCATGAGCCACTTGGCGATGACGACCTTCTGCTGGTTTCCGCCCGACAGCAGCTTCACGACCTGATTCACCGATGGGGTCTTCACCCGCAGCTTCTGGACGTACTCCTTGGTGCGCTGCTTCGCCTTGCTGTCGCCCATCCATCCGACGGCGCCTGCGTAGGAGTCGAGCGAGGCGAGAACCGTGTTGAATGTGACGCTCTGCTCGAGCATGAGGCCGAGGCGCTTGCGGTCTTCGGAGAGGTATCCGAGGCCGAGCTTCACAGCATCCGCCGGCTGACTGATCTTCGCCGAGCGTCCGCCGACTTGGATGACACCGCTGTCCCGGGGATCGGCGCCGATGATGGCGCGGGCCGTTTCGGTGCGTCCCGCACCCATGAGGCCGGCGAATCCGAGGATCTCGCCCTTGTGGAGCTGGAAGGAGACGTCTTTCAGGAGCGTCTTCGTCGTGAGTCCCTGCACGTCGAGCACCACCGGGTCGGCGAGGTGCTCGCGTGCCTGGGGGCGGGTTCCCTCGTCGATCACGCGCCCGACCATCATCTCGATGATCTTCGGAACGCTGATCTCACTCTTCTCCAGCGATCCGATGTATCGCCCGTCTCGCAGCACTGAGACGCGGTCTGCGAGGCGACGCAGCTCGTCCATGCGGTGCGAGATGTAGACGATGCCTGTGCCGCTGGCCTTGAGCTGCTCGATGAGCACGAAGAGGGTCTCGACCTCGCTGTCCGTGAGCGCAGAAGTCGGCTCATCCATGATGAGCACCTTCGCGTTGAACGACAGCGCCTTGGCGATCTCGACCATCTGCTGCTCGGCGACCGTGAGCTCGCCCACGAGCTGCCGGGGGTTGAGGTCGATGTTCAGCCGCCGGAGGAGCTCAGCAGTCTGCCTGTTGAGTCTGCGCTCGGAGAGCATGAGAGCGGTGGTGGGCTCGCGGCCGATGTAGATGTTCTGCGCCACGGTGAGGTCAGGCATCAGGTTGAGTTCCTGATGGATGATCGTGATGCCCAGGTGCTGCGCCTGCAGCGGGCTGGTGAGTTCGACCTCCTCCCCCTCGAAGGTGATCGTGCCCTCGTCGCGGGTGTAGATCCCGGACAGGATCTTCATGAGCGTCGACTTGCCAGCGCCGTTCTCGCCCACGAGCACGAGCACTTCGCCGGCGTGCACCTCGAGGTGCACATCCTGGAGCGCCTGGACGCCGGGGAAGCCCTTGCTGATGCCTTCGACCCTGAGAATGGGATCGCTCATGTACTCACCTGCTTCCTTGAAGGTCGTGTGCGGTTCCCGTTTGCGGGGACCCATTCAAACATCGGATCAATTGTGCATGTTGGACTGCATCAGCACAAGTTGTATCTAAATGTACCTAAAGCCGTCCGGCCGCACCAGACCTGTAATAACAACTTGATCACCTTTGCTGCGATCTCATCAGTGCAGGCGGATCGACTCCATCGCGACGAGCTTGTCGCGGATGAATGCGTTCGCGTGCGTGCCGAGTTCGGCGCCGTCGGTCCAGAGGTTCCGCCAGATGCCGAGCATGCGGCTGAGGTCAGGGGCGACGACTGCCGACGAGAACGACTCGAACACGATCGGCCCCTGGAAGTCGATGCGGGCGAGCGCCTTGAAGAAGCTGTCGAAGTCGACCGTGCCGGTGCCGAGATAGCCGCGGTGACTCTCACCGATGTGGACGTAGTTGAGCTTCGTCGCGGTGTCGAGAACCGGAGCGACCATATCCGACTCCTCGATGTTCATGTGGTACGTGTCCAGGTGCACGCCGAGATTCGGGCGATCGACATCCACCGCATACGCGAGAGCCTGACGCCCTGTGTTGAGCACGTTGCTCTCGTAGCGGTTCACGACCTCGAGCGAGACCGTCACCCCTCGTTCCAGGGCACGATCGGCGACCTTCGCGATCGTGCGCTTGCTGCTGGCCAGCCCTTGCGCGGTGAAGGGATCCATGTACTTGCGCATGGCGCTGTAGATCACGCCACAGAAGTGCTGCCCACCGAGCTCCGCGACGATGTCGACAGCCCGCAGCAGCAGCGCCTCACCGGCGGCGACGATCTCCGGATCGGAGCTGGTGATGTCGGTCGCCTCCGAGAGCCCGAGAGAGGCGCTGACTGCGAGCCCGTGTTCTTCGAGCGCGGCCGTCGCCGCTTCGACATCGAAGCTGAACGGATCCATCAGCGGGAACTCAATCAGGTCGAATCCGGCCTCTTTGGTCTTCTCGACAGCGAGGCGGATGCCGTCTGCATCGAAGGTTCCCGTCCACACCAGACCGTGGCAACCGATGTTCATGGTGATCGAACTCCCTTTTCGTCCTGTCGATTGGCACGTTACAAATCAACACTGACCCCCACGCTAAGAGCGCGCATGGCGATTTGTCAAGACTTACTTGTAACGTGCCAACCCGCTTGGATATGCTGACCGGATGACCGCCAGCGTGAAGGATGTCGCCGCCGCCGCCGGCGTCTCATCTTCGACGGTCTCGAACTTCCTGAATCATCCGCACATGCTGGGCGAATCGACCCGCGAGAAGGTGCGCGCGGCCATCGAACAGCTGCGATTCGTACCCAACGAATCGGCGCGCCAGCTGCGCGCGGGCTCCAGCAAAGCAGTCGCACTGATCCTGCTCGATGCGTGGTTGCCCTACTTCAACGAGCTCTCCCGCGGGGTTGAAGAGGTCGTCCGCGAAGGCGGCTGGTCGCTGTTCTTCAGCAACAGCAACCGCGACAGCGCGCAGGAGCTGCGCAACATCGAGATGTTCGAGAAGCACCGCGTGCAGGGGATCATCATCTCGCCGCTGGGCGATGTCGTCCCCCGCCTCGAGCAGCTCGCTGATCGCGGTATCCGCTCCGTCACGATCGGCCCCGCGCACGCATCCACGACCGTCGCCTCGGCGCTCTTCGACGATCGCGGCGGCGGCCGGCTCGCCGGCGAGCACCTCGTGGCACTCGGACGAGACCGGATCACGTTCGTCGGTGACCCCGAGCGCATCGTGCAGACCGCCGAGCGCCTCGCCGGACTCGAAGATGCCGTCACCGGAACGGGTACGCGCGTGTCCGTGGTCCCGACACGCGGCCTGTCGATCGAGGACGGACTGGAAGCCGCGGCATCTGTGCTCACGCTCCCGACGGACGAGCGACCGAACGCGATCTTCGCCGCCAATGACATGGTGGCGATCGGCGTGCTCACCGGCCTGCTGCGTCACGGCGTCTCGGTGCCGCGCGAGATTGCCCTGGTCGGCTTCGACGACGTCGAGCAGGCGCACCAGAGCCTCGTCCCGCTGACGAGCGTGCGCCAACCCGGGTATGAGCTGGGTCGCGCCGCCGGCGAGATGCTGCTGGAGCAGCTCACCGACCCGGCCGCCACCCCGCCTGCTCGAAAGGAGTTCCCCGCCGCGCTCGTGGTGCGAGACTCGACGGCCGGAGCGTAAGCCGGCCTACGCCGAAGCGTGCCCGACCACGCCCTTGCGCAGCAGCGCGTTGCCGTACTTGCGCGTCTCGCCGGTGCGCACCATGAGGTACGCGGGCTTCGCGACGTCGTAGTACGCGAAACGTTCCACGAACCGTGTGGTCCCCGGCGTGGTGCCTGCGGCATGCATGAGTTCGCGCTGCACGTCGAGCACCTCGCCGTCGGCGGACTCCATCAGATCGAGGCCCGGCGCATCATCGAGCGGGATCACCGTGCGGATCGCAGCCAGTACCTCCGGCGTCGTCGTCCCTGGCAGATCGAGCACGTTGCGCCCCAGCGCCCACGCCGGGAAGTGCGCGTCGGCGATGACGACGGCATCCGAATGCCCCATCCGATCCAGGTGCAGCAGCAGTTCCCCGGTGAGCAGCGGATTGATTCCTTCGAGCACGGTGCACTCCTTCCGTTGAGGCTTCAGGGGATGAGTCCGGCGGAGGCGAGTTCCGCCCAGAAGTCCGTGGGGATGTCGAGAGCCGCGAGTTCGGCGTTCTGCCGCACCTGCTCGGGACGCGAGCCGCCCAGCACGACCGACCGCGTTGCGGCATCGCGGAGCGGGAACTGGATCGCCGCCGCGGGCAGCGGCACATCATGCGCACGGCAGACGGCGACGATGCGCTGCAGCCGGTCCCAGATGTCGTCAGGCACGCCGCCGTACTCGTAGCGGCTGTCGCGTGTCGGCTCGGCCTTGGCGAGCAGGCCGGAGTTGAACACGGATGCCGCGACCACACCAGTCCCGCGCTCGTGACATGCCGGCAGCACGTCTGTCGCGGCGGGCTGCTCGAGCAGCGTGTAGCGCCCGGCAATCATGATGATGTCAAGGTCGGCCTCATGCACCGAACGCGCCAGCGCATCCGCCGCCATCGATCCGACGCCGATAGCCTGCACGCCGCCCTCTGCACGCACGGCTTCCAGGGCGGGGAAGGCTTCGGCGAGCGCGAGGTCGAGATCGTGGCGCTCCGGATCGTGCAGGTAGACGAGGTCGATCCGGTCGAGCCCCAGCCGTTCACGCGATTCTTCGAGTGACGCACGGATGCCGGCATCCGAGAAGTCCCACACCCTCTGCAGGTCATCCGGCACGAAGAAGTCATGGGCGGTGTCGAGGCCGCCGTTGAAATCGGGGTTCGGGCGCAGGAGCCGACCGGCCTTGGTCGAGACCACGAACTCGTCACGAGGCTTGGTCTGCAGGAACGCACCGAGCCGCTTCTCCGACAGTCCGAGGCCGTAGTGCGGGGCGGTGTCGTAGTAGCGGACTCCGCTCTCCCACGCGGCATCCAGCACCGCCCACGACTCATCGTCGGAGAGCTCGCGGAACAGATTCCCGACGTTCGCCGCGCCATACCCGAGGGCTGGCAGCTGCAGTTCAGTCGATGACATGCTCGCCCTTCCAGGTGTACTTCGCGATGCTGGCCGCCTTCATCTCCATGCTGGCACCCGGGGCGGTGGGGGCCATGTAAGAGCCGCCCTGGATGTCGGTCGGCACGACGAAGTGCTCGTGCAGGTGATCGACGAACTCGATCAGGCGACCCTCACGGGTGCCGGTGACGGCGACGAAGTCGAACATCGACAGGTGCTGCACCGCTTCGCACAGCCCCACACCGCCGGCGTGCGGGCAGACCGGAACGCCGAACTTCGCGGCGAGCAGCAGGTTGGCGATGTTCTCGTTCACGCCGGCGACGCGCACGGCGTCGATCTGCATGACCTCGATCGCATTCGCCTGCAGAAGCTGCTTGAAGATCATCCGGTTCTGCGCGTGCTCACCCGTCGCGACGCGGATCGGCGCGATGCCGCGGGCGATCTCGGCGTGGCCGAGGATGTCGTCGGGACTGGTGGGCTCCTCGACCCAGGCCGGGTTGAACTCGGCCAGCGCATTCACCCACTCGATCGCCTCTGACACCTCCCAGCGCTGGTTGGCGTCGATCGCGATCGGGAAGTCGGGACCGACGACCTCGCGCGCCTTGCGGAAGCGGCGGATGTCGTCGTCGAGGTCGGCACCGACCTTGAGCTTGATCTGGGTGAAGCCGTCGGCCATGGCCTCGCAGGCGAGGCGTTCGAGCTTCTCGTCGGAGTAGCCCAGCCAGCCGGGACTCGTGGTGTACCCCGGGTAACCGGTGGCGAGCAGTTCGGCTTCGCGCTCCTCCTTTCCGGTGACGCCCGCGCGCAGGATCTCGAGGGCATCTTCACGGGTGAGCGCGTTGGTGAGATAGCGGAAGTCGACCAGGTCGACGAGCTCCTCCGGGGTCATGCGGGCGAGCAGCTGCCAGAGCGGCAGGCCTGCACGCTTGGCCTTGATGTCCCACATCGCATTGATCACGGCGCCGATCGCCATGTGCATGACGCCCTTCTCCGGGCCGAGCCAGCGCAGCTGCGAGTCGCCGATGATGTCGCGGAACGTGGTGCCCATGTCATCCAGAAGAGGCTCGATCTCACGCCCGACCAGGTGCCCGGCGAGCGCATCGATCGCCGCCACCTGCACGTCGTTGCCTCGACCGATCGTGAACACGAACGCGTGCCCCTCGATGCCGTCGGCAGCGTCGGTGCGGATCACGACGTACGCCGCCGAGTAGTCCGGATCGGGGTTCATCGCGTCCGAGCCGTCAAGGCTCAGAGACGTCGGGAAGCGGATGTCGGTGGTCTCGAGTGCGACGACGCGGCTCACGGGGGATTCCTCTCCTCGTGCAGCTTGAAGATTCTGCACGGATCTCTTGGAGTGTAAACATCGGATGTCTATACTGTCAATCAGACGTGCCGTCAGCTGGCGGCTCCCCTGAGAGGCTGGAGAACCATGAAGTTCGCGCGGCTTGGCGCCCCTGGATCCGAGATTCCCGTCCTGGTCGACGGTGGTCGCCACCTTGACCTGCGGTCGGTGACATCCGATGTCGACGGAGATTTTCTCTCCACAGACTTCCGTGCTCGCGTGGACGCGGCTCGCGCCGCAGACGAGCTTCCGGCGCTCGAGGGAGCGGAGGATCTTCGCATCGGCGCGCCGATCGCGCGCCCGAGCGCCGTGATCTGCATCGGCATGAATTACGCCGCGCACGCGGCGGAGTCCGGTTCGGAGCCGCCGAAGATCCCGATCATCTTCCTGAAGACCCCGAACACCGTGGTCGGACCGAATGACGACGTGACGATCCCCCGCGGCAGTGAGAAGACCGACTGGGAGGTCGAGCTCGGCATCGTGATCGGCGCACGCGCTGCGTACCTCGACTCCCCCGATGACGCCGATGCGCACATCGCCGGCTACGTCGTCGCGAACGACGTGTCAGAACGCGCCTTCCAGATCGAGGTCTCCGGCGGACAGTGGTCGAAGGGCAAGATCGCGCCTGGCTTCAACCCGACCGGCCCCTGGCTGGTGACCCCGGACGAGGTCGACGCCTCCGACCTGAATCTGAAGAGCTTCGTGAACGGCGAACCCCGCCAGGATTCGAACACCTCCGACATGATCTTCGACGTCCGCACCATCGTGCATCATCTCTCGCAGTATGTGACGCTCGAGCCAGGCGACCTCATCCTCACCGGCACGCCCCAGGGCGTGGCACTCGCCGGCAAGTACCCGTATCTCAAGGCGGGCGACGTCGTCGAGATCTCCATCGAAGGCCTCGGCCGTCAGCGGCAGAACTTCGTGGCGTGGGAGGCTGCGAAGTGACGGCCCCGCTGGAAGGCCTCGTCGCGATCGTCACCGGTGGAGCATCGGGCATCGGCGCGGCGATCGCCGCCCGTCTGCATGCCGACGGCGCGCAGATCGCCGTGCTCGACCGCGACACAGCCGGCGCTGACCCGCGCTTCGCTGCGTTCACGGCAGACGTCTCGGATCGCGCGAGCGTGGATGCCGCGGTCGCCGCCGCCGCAGAGAAGTTCGGCCGTATCGACATCGTCGTGAACAACGCGGGCATCGGCGCGGTCGGCGACATCAGCGCGAACGACGATGAGGAGTGGGCACGGGTGCTGTCGGTCAACGTCACCGGCATCGCGCGCGTGACCGCTGCCGCACTCCCCTGGCTGCGGAAGTCACCCGCCGCGGCGGTATGCAACACGGCATCCATCGCCTCCTCGACGGGCCTGCCCGCACGCGCCCTGTACAGCGCGTCGAAGGGTGCGGTGTCGGCGCTGACCCGCGCGATGGCCGCCGATCATCTGCGCGAGGGCATCCGCGTCAACGCCGTGAACCCCGGCACGGCCGACACTCCTTGGGTCGGACGCCTGCTCGATCAGGCCGCCGATCCCGGGGCCGAGCGTGCTGCGCTCGAAGCACGTCAGCCGCACGGGCGCCTGGTCTCACCCGACGAGGTCGCCGCAGCTGTCGCATACCTGGTGGGCCCGTCAGCGGGATCCACCACCGGTACGTTCATCGAGGTCGACGGCGGCATGGCGCAGCTGCGCCTCCGCGCGGAGTAGCCCCGGGCACGGGTCACCGGCGGAGGATGCCGCCCCGACGCCCCCTCCTGCCGCCGCGGCCCCCTCGCACCAACGTATTCAGGAGGGGGTGTCGGGGCCCAGAGGGGCCTCGGCGAGAGTGAATGAGTCAGACGCGGTAGAAGCGCTCGGCGTTGCGCCACATGATCGCATCGACATCGAGGTGCTGCGCGGTCGCCCATGATGCCACGGCATCCGTCCATGCACCGAGCGCGCCCGCATCCAGCGCCGCACCGGCCCCCGCATCCAGCGCCGCGCCATCCCCGCCATTCCAGCCGGTTGCCGTGACCGCCGACACCGGCCAGTCACTGCCCACCATCAACCGCTCGGGTCCGAACGCCGAAAGCGCGACGTCGAAGAACGGTTCCAGCTGTTCGGCACTCCATGACCCGCCGGCCTCGGCGGGCAGACCCGAGAGCTTGCAGCACACCTGCGCGTGCGTGCCGAGCGCGTGCATCGACGCTGACCACTCCGGGGAGGGCGCCTCCGGCGCCGTGGCAGTCCCGACCGCGGGCTTGCCGAGGTGATCGAGGACGACGCGAAGCCGCGGCATCTCCGTCACGAGCAGGAGCACGTCGCTCAGCTGCGCTTCACCGCGGACGCACGCATCGAACGTCAGGTCCCGGTCGACCAACGCCGCCGCTCCCGCCCGGAATGCGGGAGTCCCCGCGAACCCATCCGCTTCGCCCTGCAGCAGATGCCGCACTCCGACGACGAGAGGTCGCCCTGCCACGGCATCCAGGTGACGCATGGTTTCAGCGCCGCGATCCAGCCGAGCTCCAGCGACGATCCCGCGCACGCCCACCTGATCGGCGAGCGAGGTCACCCAGTCGATCTCGTCGAGATACTGCGCCTCCAGGCAATCGGCCTGGACGAAGACGAACCCACGCTCGTCATCGACCGCACCGACGGCGGCCGCGATTTCCTCCTGCGCGAACCGTGCACGCAACGGACCTTCCAGCCACGGGTAGTCCAGAAGTGACGGATCCCAGAGGTGCAGATGTGAATCGAGAACACGCATGACACCATCCTGCCCCAGACATCCGATCAATCGCTAGGATGACGATCATGGCAGTCACTGACGAGGCGATCGAGAAGATCAAGGCGATGATCGTGTCCGGCGAGCTGACCCCCGGAGACCGCCTCCCACCGGAGAAGGAGCTCGCAGAGCGTCTCGGCCTCTCGCGCAACTCCATGCGCGAGGCCGTGAAGGCACTCGAGGTCATCCGCGTGCTCGACGTGCGTCGCGGCGACGGCACCTACGTCACCAGCCTCGAGCCGCACCTGCTGTTGGAGGCGATATCGTTCGTCGCCGACATGCACGACGACGATTCGCTGCTCGAGATCTTCGCCGTCAGGCGGATGCTGGAATCCCAGGCCACCGGCATCGCCGCCACTCTCGGCACCGCCGAGGAGATCGATGCGCTGCACGCGGAGTTGGACGGCATCGACTCCGACGTCTCGGTCGATGCTCTCGTGGAACACGACATCCGGTTCCACCGTGAGATCGTCCGGATGGCGGGCAACACCTACCTCGCGAGCCTCATAGAGAGCCTCAGCGGTCAGACGGTTCGCGCGCGCATCTGGCGAGGACTCACAGAGCAGGGCGCTGTCGAGCGGACGCTGTCGGAGCACCGCGCCATCGCCGACGCGATCGCGCAGCGCGATCCGAACCTCGCGACGTCCCTGGCCACCGCGCACATCGCGGGCATCGAGCGCTGGCTGCGCCAGGCGGTTGCCGTCACCGAGAGCGGCACCGAGTCGTAGCATCCCGATCCGCTCAGGTCACGCCCCGATGCGCCCCATCGCGGCATCGAACTCCACCGCAGAGCTGTCGCTCACGGAGTGCTGCAGCACCTGATCGAGCACATCGGGCGCGGCGGTGAAGTACGGCACACCTGCCAGGCGCAGCGACACGATGTCGTCTGCAGAGCGCAGGCTCGCCGCGAGCACGTTCGTCGCACTGCCCGCGCATACGGCCTGCATCTGGGGGATCAGCGCATCGCCGTCGACGCCGGCGTCGCGCAATCGACCGAGATAGGGCGCGATGTACGACGCGCCGACGCTCGCAGCGGCGAGCGCCTGCGCGACCGAGTACACGGCGGTGATGAGCACCGTCGCTCCGTCGGCGACGAGGGCGGATGCCGCGGCGAAGCCCTCGGCGGTCGCCGGCACCTTCACGGCCACTCGATCGCCGAGCGCGCGGATCGTCTCGGCGTTGCGCAGCAGCTCGTCACGCGAAGCACCCCAGGTCTGGAAGAAGATCTCCTTCGCATCCTCGCCCTCCCAGCGCGCGTAGAGGTCGGGGATCTCGGTCGCCTTGCGACCACCGCGCTCGAGGATCGTCGGGTTCGTGGTCACGCCGTGCACGACTCCGGCCGCGAGCAGTCGCGAGACGCGTTCGGTGTCGGCGCTGTCGACATACAGGCGCGGGGCGATGGCGACAACAGGCATGAGATCTACTCCTTGTGACGAACCTGTCGTTACAAGTTCGGGTTCGGCTAATGTAATGACAGGACTCGGCCCGTGTCAAAGGCACCGTCGCAGACGTGTCGAAGACCCAGCCGAAGACGACGCTCGTCGCAGAGGAAACAGGAGCCCCATGACCGTCTCACCCACCGAAGGACGCAACGGCGTCGTCATCGTCGGCAGCGTCACGGCGGATGTGACCACTTTCTCCCAGCGCCTCCCGGCTCGCGGAGAGACCATCCTCGGAGATCACTTCACCCTGATGCTCGGCGGCAAGGGCGCGAACCAGGCCGTAGCGGCCGGGCGCGCCGGCGCGCGAACGAGCTTCGTCGGCTGCGTCGGTGACGACCTCTTCCACGACCTGGTCGTCGACGGCCTGACGGAGGCCGGCGTCGACCTCACGCATCTGCGCACGGTCCCCGGTCCGACCGGCGTCGCGCACATCCGCGTCGACGCCTCGGCGCAGAACGACATCGTGATGGTGCCGCTCGCGAACGCCGAGCTGAACACCGATCAGATCGATGCCGCGCTCGACGCACTCGCTCCGACCACCTCGGTGCTGCTGACCCAGCTCGAGACGCCATCCGCTCTGACTGCGCACATCACGGCCAGAGGCCGCGAACTCGGCTTCACCGTGATCCTCGATCCCGCCCCTGCCGCTCCGCTGCCCGCCGAGGTGTGGGCCGACATCGACATCGTCACGCCGAACGAGACTGAGGCGTCGGTGCTCAGCGGCATCGAGGTGACAGATGCCGCGACCGCCGAGCATGCCGGACGCTGGTTCCTCGATCACGGCGTCGGCGCCGCAGTCATCACGCTCGCCGCTCAGGGCTCCTGCGTCGTCACGGCCGAAGGCGCGACGCTCGTGCCGCCGCTGCCGGTCGACGCCGTCGACACCACTGCGGCCGGCGACGCCTACGCCGGCTACCTCGGAGCAGCTCTCGCGAACGGGGCATCCCTGACCGAAGCCGTGCGCCTCGCCACCGCAGCCGGCGCCCTCACGGTCACGAAGCAGGGCGCCTCGCCCAGCCTGCCCGTCCGCGCCGATGTCGATGCCTTCCTGGCATCCAGAGTCTGACCGCCAGAGATCAGGAGCCCGCGATGCGCAAGACCTCGACAACCATCAACCCGGCGCTCTCACGCGTGATCAGCGAGACAGGGCACACCGACCTCATCGTCGTGACGGATGCCGGGCTCCCGATCCCTCCCGGATCCGAACGGATCGACCTCGCCTATCGCCCTGGCGCGCCCGCGTTCTTCGACGTGCTCGACACCGTGCTCGCCGAGCTCGTCGTCGAGGGCGCGACGGTGTCGGCCGAGGTGGCAGACCGGAGCCCAGAGGTGCTGGCCGCGCTGCGCGAACGGCTGCCCGGGATCGAGATCGAACTCGTGCAGCACGTCGATTTCAAGAAGGTGACCCACGGCGCCCGCGCCTTCGTGCGCTCCGGAGAATTCACGCCGTACGCCAACGTCATATTGCACGCGGGGGTTGCGTACTAGATGTCCGCCATCTCGACCGACGCGATCGACCGGCACTCCGCCGCGCCGATGTACGACCAGCTGCGCCAGCTCATCATCGACGGCATCGACAGAGACGGACTGCAGCCCGGCGATCCGCTCCCCGGCGAGCACCGGCTGTGCGAGCGGTACGGTATTTCGCGCACGGTCGTGCGGCAGGCGCTCGCACAGCTCGAGCATGAGGGCCTCGTCGAACGAGTCAAGGGCAAGGGCACGTTCGTGTCGCGTCCACGCACCAGCGAGGCCCTCGTTCACACCCTGATCGGTCTCTTCGACGACGTCGCGCGACGCGGCGGGCACGTGCACAGCGACATCCTCCGGCACGAGCACGAGGATGCCGACGCCGACGTCGCCGCGGCCCTCGAGGTGCCCGTCGGCACTCCTGTCATCGCACTTGAGCGGCTCCGCCACGTCGATGGCGAGCCGTGGTCGCTCTCCACGACGTGGATGCCCGATGCCGTCGGCGCCCTCACCCTCGACATCGACCTGTCCGAGGCGTCGCTTTACCGCGTGCTCGCCGAGCACGGCGTCCGCGCGACCGACGGCGTACGCTCAGCGGAGGCGACCGTCGCGACCCACGATCAGGCGCAGCAGCTGGGTGTCAGTGCGGGATCGGCACTGCTGCGGCTGCGCAGCATCAGCCGGGATGCGAACGGGATGCCGATCGAGTACTTCGTCGCATTGCACCGCGGTGACCGCTCGCGGTTCGAGTTCCGGCTGCGGCAGGAGCAGTCGCAGGCATCGCTGCTCCACGTCGATGGCGACGGCGGAACGTCGCGTGCGGGTACAGTCTCTCTCTGAGGGTGATCGCTCCCCTCGGAAGGGACGATGATGGTCGACGAACAGCCGAGACCCCCCGCCGAGCCGACGCCGCCGCTGGCTGACCTCAGCACCCGCCCGAGCCCGGTTCCCGGCCCTCTGACGAAGCCGGCGCCCGTCATCCGCGCCCAGAAGAGGAAGCGCAGGCGTTGGCTGATCCTCGGCGCCGTACTGATCGTGCTGGCAGGTCTGATCGCCGGCGGCATCGCATGGAGCAATTCCCTGCAGGCTGCACCGCAGAGCGAGCATTCGAGCTCCGCGCTCCGCGGCGAACACGCGGTGCTCCTCGCTGTCTGACCGCACAGCTACGCTCGAACCCATGACCTCCTGGACCAGCACCGCGATCTCCCTGCTGGAAGCAGATGCCAACCGCAGCGCCGACACGCATCTGCACGTCTTCCCCCTGCCGCTCGAGTGGGGCATCGACCTGTATCTCAAAGACGAATCCGTGCATCCGACCGGCTCGCTCAAGCACCGTCTGGCCCGCTCATTGCTGCTCTACGGCCTGGTGAACGGACGCATCAACGAGGGCACGACGCTGGTCGAGGCATCCAGCGGATCGACTGCCGTGTCAGAGGCGTACTTCGCGCGCATGCTGGGACTCGACTTCGTCACTGTGGTGCCCCGCTCGACCAGCCCCGAGAAGATCGCGCTGATCGAGTTCTACGGCGGTCGCTGCCACTACGTCGACCGCGCACCCGACATGTACAGCGAGGCCGAGCGTCTGGCGGCAGAGTGCGGTGGGCACTACCTCGATCAATTCAGCTACGCAGAGCGGGCCACCGACTGGCGCGGCAACAACAACATCGCCGAGAGCGTGTTCAGCCAGCTCTCGCGCGAACGGCACCCGATCCCGGATTGGATCGTCGTCGGTGCGGGGACCGGCGGAACGAGCGCGACCTTCGGCCGGTATGTGCGCTACCGCCAGCATCCCACCAAGGTGGCCGTGGTCGACCCGGAAGGTTCCGCCTTCTACGGCGGCTGGAGCACCGGTGCCGCGGACTACACGACCGGCACACCGAGCCGCATCGAGGGCATCGGACGGCCACGCGTCGAGCCTTCTTTCGTGCCTGGCGTGATCGACGAGATGCTGCAGATCCCCGATGCCGCATCCATCGCCGCCATCCGCCTGCTCAACGAGCGCACCCTGCACTGGGCGGGCGGCTCGACGGGCACTAACCTCGTCGGCGCATTCCAGCTCATCTCGCGGATGCGAGCTTCCGGCAAGAAGGGCAGCGTCGTCACGCTGATCTGCGACGGCGGCGCCCGCTACGCCGGCACGTACTACTCCGATGAGTGGGTTGCTGAACAGGGCTGGCACCTCGCCCCGCATCGCGCGCGCATGGATGAGTTCCTCGAGACCGGGGTCTGGTCCGAATGATCCCGCTACCCTGACGGCATGACCACTCTGATCCTCACCGTCGCCGGATCCGACCGCCCCGGGCTCGTCGCAGCCGTCGCCGACGTCGTCGACGCCCACGGCGGCAACTGGGAGAACAGTCAGCTCGCCGAACTCGCCGGAGTCTTCGCCGGGGTCATCCAGGTGTCTGTGACACCCGAGCGTCAGGACGAACTCACTTCGGCGTTGCATGCACTGGACGGCTTGCTCACGGTCGCCGTGCACACCGGATCGGATGCGGCGGCCACCGCCGCACAGCCGATATCACTGCAGATCCTCGGCAACGACCGGCCCGGCATCGTCCGCGAGGTGTCTGCGGTGCTGAAGGCGCACGGCGTCAGCATCGAGCGGATCGACACCGAGACGAAGGATGCCGCGATGGCCGGCGGCCGCCTCTTCGAGGCATCCGTGACGGCTGAGGTGCCGGCATCCGCTGATCTCGACGCGCTGCGCGCAGATCTCGAGCGACTCACGTCAGAGCTTCAGGTCGACATCACGCTGGCCTGACGCCGACGCCCCCTCCCACCGGCGAGGCCCTCTCGTACCGACGCGGATACGGGGGGCCTCGACGACAACAGGGGGCGTCGCCTGACGGCGCGCCAGGCTCAGACCAGGCGCGACTTCGGCGAGACCGAGTACGTGCCCTCCGCATCGCGGTTGACCGTGTCGCCCAGGGCCGCGTCGATCGCTGCCAGGGTGTCGGCGTCGAGGGTCACACCGGATGCCTTGACCGTCTCGGCGAGCTGTTCGGGACGGGATGCCCCGACCAGAGCCGCCGCGACGTTCTTGTTCTGCAGCACCCAGGCGATCGCGAGCTGCGGCATCGAGATTCCGGCCTGCTCGGCGATGGGCTTGAGCTTCTGCACCGCGGTGAGGATCTCGTCGCGCAGGAAGCCCTTGATGAAATCGGCGCCGCTGTGCGGGTCGGTCGCGCGCGAGCCGTCGGGAACCGGCTGGCCCGGCAGGTATTTTCCGCTGAGAACGCCCTGAGCCATGGGCGACCAGACGATCTGCGAGATTCCGAGCTCTTCGGATGCCGGGACGACCTTGCCCTCGATCACGCGGTGCAGCATCGAGTACTGCGGCTGGTTCGAGATGAGCTGCACACCGAGCTGCTTGGCGAGGGCGTGACCTTCGCGCAGCTGCTCGGCCGTCCACTCGCTGACGCCGATGTACAGCGCCTTGCCCTGTCGGACGACGTCGGCGAATGCCTGGAACGTCTCCTCGAGCGGGGTCTCGTAGTCGAAGCGGTGCGCCTGGTAGAGGTCGACGTAGTCGGTGCCGAGTCGCGTGAGCGATCCGTTGATCGACTCGAGGATGTGCTTGCGGCTCAGCCCGGTGTCGTTCGGCCCCTTGGGACCGGTCGGGAAGTAGACCTTCGTGAAGATCTCCAGACCTTCGCGGCGCTGACCCTCCAGCGCCTTGCCGAGCACGACCTCCGCGGCGGTGTTCGCGTACGTGTCCGCGGTGTCGAACGTCGTGATACCGGCATCCAATGCCGCGTGCACGGTCTTCACCGCGGCGTCGTCACCGACCTGCGATGCGTGAGTGACCCAGTTGCCGTAGGTGATCTCAGAGACCTTGAGACCGCTGTTGCCGAGATAGCGATAGTTGACCATGGCTCAACGCTAGCGGCTGACGAAACGGCGAGGGCGCGTTGCGTCGCGCTTCGTCATCTGCAGGTCACCGATGCGTCATCTCTGCGTCGGCGTCTGGTGCTTTCGCAGCCAGAACTCCGTCTGCGCGACGTGCCCCGCAGCGGCGGCCGAGGCGGCGACGGGATCGCGCGCCTCGAGCCCGCGCAGGATCGACCGATGTCCGGCGTCGGAGAGCAGTTTGATCTGTGCAGCGTCGTCGGTCGTGAAGATCCGGTAGGCCCGCGAGCGCGCCCGCAGCACATCGAGGAGCATCGCGAGAGCGTCGTTGCCCGCGATGTCTGCGATGGCGGAGTGGAACTCATGATCGAGTTCTGAGAGCTCGTCGTCGTCGGTGACTGCTTCCAGTCGGTCGAGCAAGGCGTCCAGCCGTTCGATCGTCTCGACGTCGACCCTGGCCGCTGCGAGACTCGCGGCGTGTGCTTCCAGTGCACGGCGCAGCTCGTACAGCTCGATGATCGAGTCCAAGGGCAGCAGGCCCACGGTGAGGCCGAGCCCCTTGATCAGATCGGCGGCGTGCAGCTCGGAGACGTAGCTGCCCGAGCCGTGTCGCGTGTCGATCACGCCGAGCGCTGCAAGCGTTCGGATGGCCTCGCGGAGCGGACCGCGAGATACGCCGAGCCGTTCGCACAGTTCACCTTCACTGGGCAATCGATCACCGGGGCGCAGATCACCGTCGGCGATCAACGCACGCAGTCCGTGCAGGGCCGTCTCCATCGCGCCCATGTGCCTGCTCTCTCTCGGGCGCTGTACCGCGCCGACCCACAGTCGGAGTCTGCCGCGCGGACACCGGTGCGCCAAGTTGTATTACGACTTCGCTAAATATACGTCTCAGAATCGCCTTTCTCGGCATCCTGTGGCAAAGTTGTGCAACAAGTTCCCCCTTTGATCGACCTTCTCCGAACGAGGCACCATGCAGCAGCCGACATCCACCATCGCCCCGGTGCACCTGGCATCTGGCATGCGTGCCCGTGACGCCTGGCCCCTCGACCCTGCGATCATCCACCTCAACCACGGCTCGTTCGGCGCTGTCCCGACCGAGGTCGTCCAGCATCAGAACGAGCTGCGCGCGCAAGCCGATCGCAGCCCCGTCGGGTGGTTCCCCCGAATTGCAGAACGCGTGGCGGATGCTCGCACCAGCGTCGCCCCGTTCGTCGGCGCCCGTGCGGAGGACACCGCGTTCGTGCCGAACGCCTCAGCCGCCGCGACCGTCGTCTACAACAGCCTCCGCCTCGCCACCGGTGACGAGATCCTCGTCACCGACCACGGCTACGGCGCGGTCACGATGGGGGCGGCCCGACTCGCTCGACGCTTCGGTGCGCAGGTGCGCGCCGTGCACGTACCGCTGTTCGCCGCTGCCGATGAGGTCGTCGAGCTCTTCCGCCAGGCGATCACCGAGCGCACGCGCCTGATCGTCGTCGACCAGATCACCTCACCCACTGCCCGCGTGCTGCCCACGGCAGAGATCACCGCGCTCGCCCGAGACCGCGGGATCCGCGTGCTCGTCGACGGCGCGCACGCACCCGGACTCGTCGCAGACGCCGCGACTGTCGGCGGCGGCGATTGGTGGTTCGGCAACCTGCACAAGTGGCCCTGTGCTCCGCGCGGCTCGGCGGTTCTCGTCACGGCCGATCCCGACCGGCAGGAACTCTGGCCCCTCATCGACTCCTGGGGAGCACCCGAGCCCTACCCCGGTCGCTTCGACACGCAGGGCACGATCGATGGGACCACCTACATCAGCACCCCCGCTGCCATCGAGTTCATCGAACGCGAGTACACCTGGGAGCGCACGCGCTCCACGATGCGCGAGCTCGCCGACGTCGGTGCGCAGATGATCGCAGACGCCGTGCAGCCCTATGTCGCCGATGAGGCGCTCGTGCAGCTGCCCGCAGCGGTCGATGCCATGCGGCTCATCCGCCTGCCCGACGGCCTCGGCAAGACACGCGAAGAGGCGGACGACCTGCGGATGACGCTGTTCGATCGCGTCGGCGTCGAGACGGCGTTCACGAGCTTCGAAGGCCGCGGCTACTACCGCCTCTCCGTGCACCTCTACACCGAGGTGAGCGACTTCGAAGCGTTCGTCGAACGCTGCATCCCCGAGATCCTCCGCGCGGCCGAGTCCGCAGCATCCTGACCCGAATCCCCGAGAACAATCACCACACACGAAAGAGGTACGTCATGAAGCGCACTCGTCTGACGACGATCGCCGGCGTGGGCACAGTCGCCCTGCTGGCCCTGACCGCATGTTCGGGCGGCGGCTCCGATTCCTCCGGCGACGGCGGCGACGTCGAGCTGCAGATGGTCGAGAGCCTGACCAACCCCGCGCGCACCGAACTGCTGCGCGGCCTGCTCGATGACTTCGAGGCCGCGAACCCCGGCGTCACAGTCAAGCTGGTCTCGCCGCCCACCGAGCAGGCCGACCAGACCATCCAGCAGATGCTGCAGTCCGGTTCTGGTGTCGACGTGCTCGAGGTGCGCGACATCACCGTCGGTCCGTTCTCGAACAACGGATGGCTGTATGACATGAGCGATGAGCTCGCGAGCTGGGACGGCTGGGATGCCCTGACCGACAATGCGAAGGCCGTTGCCGAGGGCGAAGGCGAGAGCTACTTCGTCCCCTACGGCTTCTACGGGCTGTCGCTGTTCTACCGCACCGATCTCGTCGAAGAGGCCGGGTTCGACGGGCCTCCCACCAGCTGGGAAGAGCTCCTCGAGCAGGCGTCAGCCATCCAGGACCCGACGAACAACACGTACGGCTACGCGTTCCGCGGCGGCCAGAACGGCAACACGAACGTGGTCGCCGCCATCGAGGCCTACCTCGTCGACGACCTCGATCCGAGCAACGCCTTCCTCCTCGAAGACGGTTCGACGATCTTCGCGGCGCCTGAGGCGCAGGATGCCGTCGACACGTACTTCGACCTGTTCGAGCAGGGTTCGCCGCCCTCTGCTGTCTCGTGGGGCTACCCCGAGATGGTGGCCGGCTTCACGAACGGCTCGACCGCGTTCCTGCTGCAGGACCCGGAAGTCATCGCGACCGTGCAGGAGTCGAACCTCACCGAGGACCAGTGGGACACCGCACCCCTGCTGACCGGCCCTGACGGCAAGGCGGCGCAGCCCCTCGCAGTCGCCGGCTGGGGTGTCGCCGAGGCGAGTAAGCACAAGGATGCCGCTGTCGAACTCGTCGAGTTCCTCTCCTCTGCTGAACCCGCCACCGAGTTCGCGCAGGCCAACAGCCTCGTGCCGATCATCGCCGAAGCATCCGACGACGAGTTCTACTCGACCGGCCCGTGGACGAGCTACGTCACGATGACCGAGAATCCGGACACCTACGTCAACGTGCAGCAGCCGCGCGGCGTGAGCTGGTGGAGCGAGTGGATTCAGAAATCCGACCAGGACGTGCAGAACGTGCTGCTCGGCAACATGACCACGGCCGAACTGCTCGAGTCGTGGGATGCGTACTGGGTCAAGAAGTACGCCTCTGAAAAGGGCTGACCATGACGTTGCTGACACGTTCGGGGCGCTCCACCGGTGAATCCGGTGGGGCCGCCCCGGCGCGGCCGGGAAAGCGCGTCTTTCGCAGCAGGCACGCCTGGACGATCTTCGCCTTCCTGGCTCCTGCCATCCTGTTCGTCTGCTGGTTCACCTACTACCCGATGCTTCAGGGCGTCCGCATGGCGTTCCATGACTGGAATCTGTGGGATCTGACATCGACCCCGTTCGTCGGATTCGACAACTTCACCCGCATCTTCAGCGATCCGGTCTTCCCGCAGGTCGCATGGAACTCCGTGCTCTGGGTCATCGGCTCGCTCGTGCCGCAGTTCGTCATCGGGTTCCTGATCGCGCTCGCACTTCGCACGCGATTCCGCTTCCGCGGCGTGTACCAGGCTCTGGTGTTCTTCCCATGGGCGGTGTCCGGCTTCCTGATCGGGATGCTGTTCCGCTGGATGTTCAACGCCGAGTTCGGCGTCATCAACGACCTGCTGATGAAGACGGGGCTCATCGACGCCCCGCTGCCGTGGCTCGCCGACCCGAAGCTCGCTATGGTCGCGGTGATCGTCGCGAACATCTGGTACGGCGTGACGTTCTTCGCGATCATGATCCTCGCCGCGCTCCAGTCGGTGCCGGATGAGATGCTCGAGGCCGCGAGTCTCGATGGCGCGGGCAAGCTCCGCCAGCTGTTCTCGGTGATCATCCCCTACATCCGGATGACCCTGATGCTGACCGTGCTGCTGCGGGTGATCTGGATCTTCAACTTCCCGGACATCATCTGGGCGATGACGAGGGGCGGACCGGCGAATCAGACCCACATCATCACGACCTGGATGATCAATTACACCCAGCAGGGCAACTACGGCATCGCGAGCGCGATCGGCTTGATCGTCGTCGGCTTCCTGTTCGTGTTCTGCGCCTTCTACCTGATGGCGATGAGGAGGGCCAACCGATGAGCGCCACCGCACAGATGGTCCTTCCGACCGGCGCTCGACGTCGTCCGGTCGGGAACCGTAAGAAGAAGGTCTCCGGCCTCGGCATCCTGCGATTCGTCGGGCTCGCCGTCTGGCTGCTGATCACGCTGTTCCCGCTGTACTGGATCGCCCTGACCTCGTTCAAGGCGCCGGCCACGGTCAACGTGTACCCGATCGAGTACTGGCCGAGCCAGCCCTCGATCCAGAACTACGTGAATCTGTTCGACACGAGCAGCTTCGGGGTGTTCCTGGCGAACTCCGCGATCGTGGCACTGGTCGCCGGTGTCACGAGCACGTTCATCGCGCTGCTGAGCGCATTCGTCATCGCGCGCTTCGAGTTCCGCAGCAAGGGCGCGGTGCTGATCGCGTTCCTGCTCACGCAGATGATCCCGGCGTTCATCGCACTCGGTCCGCTGTACTCGATGATGGCCGACCTGGGTCTGGTCGACAACAAGTTCGGCCTGATCCTCGTCTACGTCGCGATCTGCATTCCGTTCTCCACCGTGATGCTGCGCGGCTTCTTCGAGAACGTCCCCGTGGCGCTCGAGGAGGCGGCCATGATCGACGGATGCTCGCGCCTCGGTGCGCTGTTCAGAGTGCTGGTGCCCGTGATGACGCCCGGCATCATCGCGGCGTTCATCTTCAACTTCGTGAACTGCTGGAACGAGCTGTTCCTCTCGGTCGTGCTCATGCACTCCGAGGAGAACCGCACGGTGCCCGCCGCACTGAACGGCTTCATCTCGACGTTCAACGTCGACTGGGGCTCGATGTCGGCCGCCGCCGTCGTCACGATCCTTCCGACGATGGTGCTGTTCGCCCTCGCCAGCAAGTGGATCGTCCAGGGTCTGACCGCAGGAGCCGTCAAAGAGTGAGCCTGTTGGGGCGCCGGCGACGGCGCCTCAACATCACAGCAGCGCGCGATACTCCCGCCACGCGTCGCCGAGGCGCCGGATGCCCTCGGTGAGCACGGCATCCGCAGCGGTGAACGGGATGCGGATGTGATCGTCAGGTGAGA
Organism: Microbacterium sp. AK031; assembly: GCF_024807145.1. GTDB lineage: Bacteria > Actinomycetota > Actinomycetes > Actinomycetales > Microbacteriaceae > Microbacterium. The sequence continues at coordinate 381,696 of NZ_JANUCA010000002.1, forward strand.
CGCCCGCCGCGAATTCGCCGCTGCCGGCGACGGCGACGCCGTGCACGGCGGCGATGCGCGCCAGGGCGTCCGCCGATCCGACGGGTAGCGACGCCCACAGCGCGAGCCCGCCGCGCGGCTCGCGGAACGTCCAGTCCGGCAGATGCTCCGCCATCAGTCCGAGCAGCAGGCGCAGCCTTTCCTGATGCGTGGTCGAGACCTCACGCCGCAGTTCAGCCGCGTGCTCGAGCAGATCGCTCGCGAGCAGCTGAGCGGGCACGCTCGTGGATTGGTCGGCCAGCTGACGTGCACCGCGCAAGCGGCGCACCAGCACCGGATCCGCACGCAACCACCCGACCCGCAGACCCGCCCACGCCCACTTCGAGACGGATTCGACGACGATCACGGGAGCATCCGGTCGCTCAGCGGCGAGCGTCGGCGGAACGACGCCATCGAACGATATCCCGGCCACGACCCGGTCCTCGATGATCGGCACGCCGTACTGCGCCGCGAGATCGGCGACACGCGTGCGCGAGGCGGCGGTCAACCGCGTGCCGGTCGGGTTCTGATGGTGCGGATTCAGGGCGACCAGTGCCGGGCGCATCCGAGCCATCGCCACCTCCAACGCGGCGACGTCGATGCCGTCCTCGCCCATCGCGATGCCGTGCACGCTGCCCCCGCGCAGTCCGACGGTGTCCGTCACGCCCGGCCAGGTCACCTCCTCGGCGAGCACGACGTCGCCAGGGCCGACCAGTGCGTTCACGACCAGGCTGATGGCCTGCTGTGCGCCATGGGTCACCAGGATCTGCTCAGGTGAGGTCGGTGTCCCCTCGGCCGTCAGCAGGTCGGCGATCTGCTGACGGAGCATTGGGAAGCCGGCAGGGTCCGTCTCCGGGCTCAGCGCGAGATCGAGACGCGGTTCGTGCGCCCGGATGATCGCCACAGCCGCGTCGGGGATCTGCGGAACAGTGCGCAGCAGATCGATCGCGTCCGGCAGCGCCGAGAAGAGCGCCTCGCCGCGTCCGCCGCGTCCGTTGTCGCGTGTATGAGTGACAGAAGACCCCGCGATGCGCGTGCCGCTGCCCTGGCGCCGCTCCACTGCACCCTGCTCGGCGAGCGACGCGTATGCCGACACCACGGTCCCGCGCGACACCGAGATCGCCGCCGCGAGCGCGCGCTCGGCAGGCAGGCGGTCCCCCGGGCGCAGCTCTCCGGTCGTGGCGAGGGAGCGGATGCGTTGTGCGAGCTGTGCCGACAGTGTGCCGTCACCATGCGACCAGCGTCCGAGCCTGGCGGCCAGCGCTGCGGAGTCGACGATGGCCGTCGGATGGTCCACCAGCCGCTGATTGGCCCTGTCATCTGCGCTCATGAGAGTTCATTCTGGTCCAATGAGCCACCCGATCACGATAGATTCACCATTCAATGGTCCACTCTCGAGCGATTGGACCATTGAGAGGCTGCTGGACTGGTTCGCCGAGGACGACGATCGCCTCAGCGATGCCGCCCTGCGGAGCCCGCTGCTCGCACTGGAGGAGGCACTCACGGGCCACCACTGGGCCGTCGGCCCCGATGCGTCGATCCCTGGCAGCCGCGAGTCGCGCTCACCCGCGATCGTCAGCCTGGTGCGATCGATCGCGCTGCACTCCCGCGCTCACCCGGCGATACGCGCGTACACACTCGCCGAAGTCGCCTCAGGGGTCGGCACTCGTCCGGTCGACGCCCTCGCCCGGCGGAGCCGTGAAGGAGTAGATCACCCGATTCGAAAGCAGGTCACGGTAGATCGTCGGTCAGGCCAGGACGCCGGCAGCCGAACGGCTGGCCGTGCGGTCTGCGATCTTCTCGCTGAGCTCGTGAAGCTCAGCAGCAAGGAGGTCGCGGTCCTTGGTGTCGGACTCGTAGACGTAGGTCGTGGACCCGTGCGTCGCGCCGCAGTACTTCACGATCCCTCGTTCGATCTGCGTACGCACCGTCTGCGGGATCTCATGCCGCTCGAAGCTCGCCGCGTCATCTCCGGCGACGATGATCAGATGGATTGTGAGGCGATCCAGCATCCCGAACTGCGTGCTTCCCGGAGTCGCGTCGTACGCCCACCCGCCGACGAAGACGCGGTCGATCCAGCCTTTGAGCAGCGCGGGCATCGACCACCAGTACATCGGGAACACGAGGATCAGGTGGTCCGCCCGGTCGATCCGTTCCTGTTCAGCGACGACCTCTGCAGGCACGCGGCCCTTGCCTCGGTACAGGTCGAGATCGGCGCCTGTGAATCGCGGGTCGAAGCCCTCAGCGGCGAGGTCGGCGAACTCGACGTCACCGCCTGCCGCCTCGATCGCGTCGAATGTGGCGCGAGCGGCATTGTGGGTCAGCGAGGTGCGATCGGCATGCGAGACGACGACGAGACTGCTCATGGACTTCCTCCGGTAGAGTTGTTATGTACCAAGCGTAGGTTACCAATGGTACATAGGGCAAGGACGGTGTCGGATGACTCGACAGAGGCTCTCGCGAGCAGACAGGTACAGCCAGCTGATCGATGTCTCGTGGGCGCTGGTCCGCTCGGAAGGCGCCGACGCCCTGACGCTCGGCCGGCTCGCTGAGCGAGCGGGCGTCGCGAAGCCCGTCGTCTACAGCCACTTCGCCTCCCGCGCCGCTCTCCTCGCTGCCCTCTTCACGGAGTTCGACGATCGCCAGACGGCGATGCTCGAGGAGTATCTGGATGCCGCCGAGCCGTCTCTCCGCGGGCGCGCGAACGCCATCGCCGACTCGTACGTCGAATGCGCGCTCGCTCAGGGGCGAGAACTCACGGGCGTGCTCGCCGCGCTGGAAGGGTCACCGGAGCTCGAGCAGGTCAAGCGCGAGTCGGAGCGTGCATACTCCGAACGATGCCGCGAGATCCTCGCACCGTTCAGCGGTGCTGACGGGGTCAAGCCCGCGTCGCTCACCGCGATCTTCGGTGCCGCTGACGCTCTCTCACATGCGGCGGTGTCGGCGGCGCTTCCCGCCGATCAGGCGAAGGAAGAGCTCGCGGCACTGATCGTCACCGTCGTGGGCCGGGCCTGATCCGCTCCGGTCCACGACTCAGGTCGCCTGCGGGGCCGACTGCTCCGTCACGATGCGTGCACGATCGCGGAATCCGTCGGCGGTCACCTTGTCCAGTGCCACCTGCTTGCGGATCGCAACTGTCCGCTCGTACAGCGTCGGCTCGCCGAAGCTCGTGAGAACCTTCACGAGAACCGGCAGCAGCTCGATCATGAAGAACAGTGCGGCGATGAGCCAATGAGCCCACAGGATCGCCGGCTCCTTCTCGGAGAGGCGATTCAGACCACTGATCTGACTGAGCAGCCCTGTGGCTCCCGCGTTGCCTCCTGCCACGGCATCCGCCCGCGCGTTGTACGCGGCGAGAGCCTGGTCATAGCTGTCCCTGGCGGCCGGAAGCTGGGACTGCGCCTGCTCGCGGTTCTGCGATTCGGACGCCGAGGTGTTCTCCTTGGCGGCGGAGCCGGCGGCTTCCAGATCGTCGTTCGCGTCGCGCTGCTGGGCGGCGAGCGCGTCGTACGTCTGCTGCGCCTCGGCGAGCTGCGCCTCGGCGGCGTCGGAGCTCGCACCCTCGCCGTTCACGCCGGTGCAGCCTGGCACCGTGCCTGCCCCCTCACCGGTGAGCTCGCACTGGTACAGGGCACGCGCCTGGTCGATGACCGCCTGCTGATCGGCCATTTTGGCGTTCAGGTCGTCGACGGTCGCCTGGGCGGCGGATTCGCTGGCGGACGAGGAGTCGGTGCCGGCGACGATCCCGGTCGCCGCCTGATTCTCCAGCGTCGCGACGCGCTCGGATGCGGCATCCAGCGCGAGCTTCTCCGGACCGGATTCCAGGGCTTCCTGGTCGGACTGCGCCTGGACGATATTCGTCGCGGCGACCTCACGGGAGATGTCGTTGTGGAAGATCTGCAGCACGAGCGGTTCGGCGACGACGAAGCCGATGATCACGGCCATGATCACGCGCGGGATGGCGAGGCCGATGAGCTTCCAGATGTTGCGCGTCGACGTCATCGTCGAGGTGAGGAAGCGGTCGAGGTTGAAGATGATCAAGGCCCAGATGATCGCCAGCGGCACCGCCAGCCAGATGATCGCCTGCACGCCCGTCGTGAGTGCGAACAGCATCGAGATCGCCGAGACGAGGGCGGTGCCGGCGAGCACGAAGAACATCTGCACGAAGCGCGAGGTCTCACCGGGGACACGGTCGAGGATCTCGCCGTCGGCGCCACCGAGAATGGCGAGGGTGCGCAGGCGTGAACGGGGCGTGCGAGGACGACGCGGTCGGCGGATGCGCTGCTGACGCTCAGGCTTCACACGCTTCGCGGCATCGGGCGCGGCATCAGGCTCCCCGGCAGCCTCGCGCCGGGGCGTGGTCCCGATGAACGGCTCGTCGTCGATGGAAGCGATGTCGACCGAGGCGTCCGTCGTGTCATCGACGGCGGGCGCGGAATCGGAACCCGTGGGTTCGAACTCGCGCAGGAAGTCGAGGTCATCGGTGTCAGTATCCGCGTCGCTGTCGAGGATGATCTGACCCTGCGAGTCGAAGCGACCCGGTCGATGGGCGGAATAGGGCATCAGACCAATGTAGGAAAGAGCGCCTGTGGACTCGATGCAAGAGTCCTGCGAGCGGCTCCCAGGAACGGATGCCGTGGGAGGGGTCAGACGATTCGATCGACAGTCCCACCGAACGCAGCGAGGGCCGCGTCGAGCGTCAGATGCCCCGCGGCTGCAAGGGTACCGAGTCCGTGCGCAAGACCCCACAGAGCCGCGACATCGGCTGCCGCATCGAGTCCGGCGGCACGAGCAGCGTCAGCGATCACGGCCTCCAGCTCCTCGATGAGGGGCGCCATGGTCTCGGTCGGCGCGCCGGGCACGCAGACCGTCGGGTCGTAGATGACGTCGAATGAATTCGGATGCTCAACCGCGAAACGGATGTACGCACCCCCGGCCCCCACAAGCGACGCACGCACCCCATCCACCTTCGATCCCTCGGCCACGGCGTTCAGGAGTTCCGCCATGCTGCGCTCGGCGAGGATCTTGAGCAGTCCGCGGCGGTCGGAGAAGTGATGATAGGGCGCGTTGTGGCTCACATCCGCCGCACGCGCCACCTCTCGCAGGCTGATCTCGGCCGCCGGCATCCGCTCGAGCAGCTGCATGGCGGCCGTCTCGAGAGCACGCGCCAGATCGCCATGGTGATAGCCGCTTTTGGAACTTGACACAAGCAACATCATCTCCTATCTTGACAGTGTCCACTCACTAGACAGTGTCAAGATTGGAACCGCACATGCCTTCTGCTCTCATCATCGATGGCCATCCGGACGCCGAATCCCTCACGGCATCCATCGCCCAGCGCTATGCCGACGGCTACGGCGACGCTCGGCTGCTCGCCCTGCGCGACCTCGACTTCGATCCGCACATGCGCTTCGGCTACCGAGAGCGCATGCCGTTGGAGCCCGACCTCGCCGACGCCAAACAGGCCATGCAGGAGGCGAAGACCATCATCATCGCGACCCCGCTGTGGTGGGGGTCGGTGCCCGCACTGCTCAAGGGCTTCTTCGACCGTGCCCTGCTTCCGCAACAGGAATACCGCTACGCCTCGAACGGTCTGCCGGAAGGCCTCCTGAAAGGACGTCGCGGGCGGATGTTCCTCCTCGCCGACACCCCGTGGGCCGCTGCTCCCATTCTCGGGCTGCCCGCCGCCACGCATGTCGCCAGGAGCACGATGAAGTTCTGCGGCGTCAGGCCGTTCCGTGTGCACCGCCTACTGGGTGTCAAGGGATCGGACGACGTCAAGATCGCGAGATGGCTCGACGAGGCGGAGCGCATCGGAAAGTCGGATGCGCAGCGCGACGCCGATCGACCGACGCCTCAGGCCATCGCGGCCGAAGCAGCCTCGTCGTCCGTCGTCGCGACGAGCTGACCGCAGGCGCCGTCGATCTCCTTGCCGCGGGTGTCGCGGAGGGTCGTCGGCACGCCGGCGTCGTTGAGGCGTCGCACGAACTCGTTGGTCACCTCGCGGGTGGATGCCGTCCACACCGACTCCGGCGTCGGGTTCAGCGGGATCGGGTTCACGTGCACCCAACCGCGTCCGCGCTGGTTGAGCTTCTCGGCCAGAAGATCGGCACGCCAGGCGTGGTCGTTCATGTCCTTGATCAGGGCGTACTCGATCGAGACGCGGCGGCCGGTCTTCTCGTAGTACTCGTACGCGGCATCCAGCGCCTCGTCGACCTTCCACTTCGAGTTCACCGGGATGAGCTCGTCGCGCAGGTGATCATCCGGGGCATGCAGCGACAGCGCGAAGGTGACGGGGATGCCCTCGTCGGCTAGCTTGCGGATGGCGGGCACCAGGCCGACCGTCGACACCGTGATGCCGCGGGCGCTCATGCCGAGGCCGTGCGGCTGCTCGGCGACCATAGTGCGCACAGCATCCATCACGCGCTTGTAATTCGCGAGCGGTTCTCCCATGCCCATGAAGACGATGTTCGAGACGCGCTCCATGCTGTGGTCGTCGGCCTTCTTGCCGCCGAGACCACCCTCGGCGATCAGGCGGTTCGCGCGCACGATCTGCTCGATGATCTCGGCAGACGACATGTTGCGGGTCAGACCCGCCTGGCCGGTGGCGCAGAACGGGCAGTTCATGCCGCATCCGGCCTGGCTTGAGACGCAGAGCGTGATGCGCCCGGGATAGCGCATGAGCACCGACTCGACGAGAGCACCGTCGTGCAGACGCCAGAGGAACTTGATCGTGTCACCCTTGTCGGTCTCGAGACGCCGCACCTCTGTGAGCAGCGGCGGCAGCATGCCGGCGACGAGCTCCTCGCGCTGCGCGGCGGGAAGATCGGTCATCTCGGCAGGGTCTGACGTGTAGTGCGTGAAGTAGTGCGTCGACAGCTGCTTCGCACGGAAGCCGGGAAGGCCGAGCTCCTTGACCTTCAGGGCGCGCTCATCGACTGTGAGATCGGCGAGGTGCACCGGCGGCTTGCCGCGCTTCGGGCTCGCGAACTGCAGCAGCGGACGCCCGCTCTCGTCCTTCTTCTGGGTCCAGCCTTCGGTACGGGGACGCACCTGCGTGGCGGCATCCGTTTTCGGGCGTGCGGGACCCGTCGAGCGGATGCGGGAGGACTCAGTCATGTGTTCAAGGGTACGCGGTGGCGGGTGGGAAGCGGCTGGTCGCGAGAGGGCGGCCTCCTAGAATGGCGCGATGGAGATCCTGACCGTCCTCGGCGTCGTCATCGTGATCGTCGTCGTGATCGTGCTGGTGCGGCGCGCGCTGAGATCGATGCGCCCTGAGGTGCCCTCGATCCGCCCTTCCGGGCAGAGCGCCCTCCCGTTCGCGGCGTCGCCGACGGTCGTGACGGCAGAAGCCGCGCATGAGGTCGAACGACTCCTCTCCCAGGGGCAGAAGATCCAGGCGATCAAGCTGCTGCGAGAGCAGACCGGGCTCGGACTCGCCGAGACGAAGAACCTTATCGACACCTGGCCGAACGCGATCACGGTCGCCCAGCATCGATTCGCCCCGTACGTCGCCTCGCCGACCGCGGCCGTGCCGCCGGTCGCCAAGGGAGTGCTGCCACCGGACGTCATCGCGCAGATCGACCAGCTCGTCGCCGCCGATCAGAGGATCCACGCGATCAAGCTCTTCCGAGCCGCGACCGGAGTCGGTCTCAAGGAAGCGAAGGACCGGATCGACGCGTGGGTTCCGCGCGGCGGCGCGAACTGAACCTGTCGGGTCAGTAGCGAAGTGCCTTGCCGCCGTCGACGATGATCTCCTGACCGGTGACGAAGCCCAGATCGAGTGCCAACGTCGCGATGGCCTCGGCGATGTCGCCGGCGGCAGCGAGACGGCCCATCGGCACTGATTGCGCCTCTGCCTCGAAGTTGGCCGTGGCCTTCTCGGATCCGACAAGCCGTTCGTGCCAGCCCGACAACACGGTCCCCGGAACGACCGCATTCACACGGACGGAGGGCGCGAGGGCGACCGCCAGAGCTCTGGTCATCTGAGACAGCGCAGCCTTGCTCACGCTGTACGGAAGCGAGCTTCCGACGACGCGCGTCGCCGAGATCGATGACACGTTGACGATGGAGCCGCCTCGCTCCTTGAGGGATTCCGCGAACGCCCGGCAGACCCAGAATGAGCCGAGAAGGTTCGTCCCGAGGATCTCGTCCCAGACCCCGGGCGTGACAGCGTCGAGGTCAGAGAACTCGATCTTCTTCGTCGTTCCCGCGCTGTTCACCAGGATGTCCAGACCGCCGCTCACCTCGATCAGATGCGAGGCCGCCCGGTCGACGGCGCCGCGATCCGAGACATCGATCTGCAACAGAAAGGCAGATGCGCCGAGGTCGTGCAGTTCGGCGACGAGCGTCTCGGCAGCGGCCGCCGAACGTGAGTATCCGATGTGGATATCAGTGACGCCGCGCCGCGCGAGTTCCAGACAGGTCGCCCGCCCGATTCCGGTGGCTCCGCCGGTGACCAGAGCGACCCGACCAGTGGTGCTCATGCCGCACCTTCTGTGAGTCGGTCTGCGGCCCGGCGATCGGCGCCGGACATCGGCAGTGACACCGCGGAGCCCCGCTCCTGCGCGAGATAGACGCCCTTGACCACCTCGAGCGCCCGCAGGCCGTCGCGACCCGTGACAGCCGGAGAGCGGCGTTCGCGAACGGCATCGAAGAACTCCGCGATCTGCCGGCCATGGAACTCCGGGACGCTCGTACGCCCCTCCTCCAGTGTTCGCCAGGTCGCCATGCGCTGCTCCTCTCCGTCGAATGTCCACACGTCGTTGACCGCCTGCGCGAGCTCCGGATTCTCCGATACGCCCACGCTGTGCCCTGCCGTGCCGTGCACTGCCAGACGGAAGCCGGGCGCTCGATGGCCGACCGTGGGACTGGGCTGGGAGGCGAATCCGTTCTCGAATGTCGTCGTCGCCTGCACCGTCGCGATTGCTCCGCTGTCGTAGGTGACCACGGCGCATGCGACGTCCTCGACGTCGATGTAGTCCGCATGCTTCAACGTCGCCCAGCGCCCATAGACGGAAGCCGGCGTGCCCAGCATCCAATTCATCATGTCGATGTAGTGGATGGCCATCGTCAGCAGCGCACCGCCGCCTTCTCCGCTCCACGAGCCACGCCAATCATCCTGCTTGTAATACTGCCGGTCGCGGCCGAGGTGCGCCAGGCACTCCGCTGCGACCACCCGACCCAGACGGCCCTCGGCAATTGCGTCGTGCATGCGCTGCACCGCCGGGACGAAACGACGTTGAAAGACGGTACCCAGCGCCACACCTGCTTCATCTGCCGCCACCACGAGTTCGTGCGCCTCGCGCAACGACGTCGTCAGCGGCTTCTCCACCAGCGCCGCGACACCGGCCGAAATGGCCTGCATCGCCGGTTCGAAGTGCTGCTTATGGGGAGTCGCGATGAGTACGGCATCCAACTCCGCGTGCTCCAACATCCGCTCCACGCTGTCGTAGCCCGTCGCCCCGGCATATCGTTGGGCGGCGTCCTCCGCCTTCGCCAGAGTGCGCGAGCACACCGCGGCTACCTGCACGCCCGGCAGCGCTGACGCGGCGTCGGCGTGAATCGTGCCGAAGTTGCCAAGTCCCACGACACCCACGCGGACGAGATCTGTCACCGCAGCCCCCCGCGCACGACCGCTGCCGCCTCCGCGGCATCCGTCAGGGTGCGATACGAGAGCTTGGCTGCTTTCGCCTCGTCGAAGTCAGCGAGCGCCTGTCGCCGCACGCTGATCTCGACCGAGACAGTGCCCTCATAGCCGCCATCTGCGAGCAGCCGCAGGAAGTCGGGGTAATCGAACTCCCCTTCGCCGGGGATGAGGAAGTCGAAACCGTCAGCAGTGCGCCTGTGATCTTTCACCTCGACGACGACGGCCTGCGGCAGCAGCGATGCCACCACATCCTCCAGGCGGAAGTCGCGCACGGCGAAGTGGGAAATATCGAGGTTGATTCCGAGAGCGGGAGACCTCACACCGTCAAGGACGGCGAGCGCGTGCTCTGGAGTCGATACCACTGCGCCGGCATGGGGTTCGAGGGCGACCGAGCACCCGAGCGCGACGGCGCTTTCAACCAGCTCGCCGAAGCGGTCGATGATGAGAGTCCGATCCGTCTCCCAGCTATCCTGAGCGACGATGGGCGGCGGATTCCCACCCAGCAGCGGCGCCTTTGGCTTGTGCACACCGAGGCTCACCGGCAGCGCCCGCCCATCGCCGAGAATGGCCGCGACCTCGAACGAACGGATCAGTCGTCGACGACTCTCGCTCCACGTGTCGTCGTCGCAGACCAGCGGCGCATTCGCCGTGACGCTCGAGATATCGAGACCGGCAGCGGCGGCGGATGCGCGCCATTGAACGACATCCTCGTCGGTCGCAGTGGCCGCGTCGGTCCGCCACCCTTCGCACACGGTGACCTCGACGCTGTCGTAGCCGATGCGAGACAGCAGCTGCACGGCCTCGCCGAACGGCGTGTTCGGCATGGACCAGGTGTTGTACCCGAGTTTCATCATGCCTCCGCGCTCGGGATCAGCAGTTGCTTCACGCCCGCACTCGTACGCACCGCCTCGAACGCCTCCTGCCACTGGTCCAGTCGATACGTTCGACTCACGAGCGGCGCGAGGTCGATCAGACGCAGTTCGAGCAACCGCATGGCGCGGTCCCAGGAGTCCGGCGTACTGGCGAAGCCGCCGGTGATGACGAGCTCATGGATGGAGACGAGGGCTAGTTCGATGGGGACAGCGTCCCCACGCTGGCCGATTTGGACGTATCGACCGCCGCGGCGAACCCGAGTGACGCCGGCAGCCATTCCTCCGGCCGAACCAGAGCACTCCAGGACGACATCGATGTCTTCGGGGGCGTCGGCGGGATCGGCAACGGCGGTGAATCCCAGTGCGGTGGCGACTTCGAGCCGCTCGGCGTCTGCCGGTGTTCCGAGGACGGTCACTTCGCCGCCGGAGACACGTGCGACCTGCGCGGCGAGCAGGCCGATGGCCCCTGGGCCGATCACGAGAACGCGATCCGCCGCTCGCACGGCAGAAAAAGGCTGGAACAGGGAACGGCAGACGCACGCCAACGGCTCGCTGAGCGCACCGAGTTCAACGCTCACACGCTCGGGCAAGCGCCGCGCGTTCCGGGAGGGGACGACGATCTGCTCCGCGAACCCGCCGTCAGCTCCCGACCCAATCGATACGCGGGACAGACAACGATTCGGAGCACCGGCGCGGCACTCGCGGCATACGTCGCAGGTGGAGAAGAACGTCTCGAGCGCGACCGCCTCACCGATGCGTGCAGGATCCACGCCATCACCCACCGAGACGATCGTGCCGCTCACCTCGTGACCGAGAGTGACCGGAGGGCGCGAGCCGTAACTGCCGTCGAGAATATGCAGGTCAGTTCCGCACACTCCCGCGGCCGCGACATCCACAACAACCTGCCCAGCGGCCGCTTCGGGGCGCGGCATTTCTAGCAACGCGATATCTTCAGGCGCATTACCTGTTTTACGCAGAGCTCGCATCATTGCTTTCGTTCTCCGATCGGTGACCGTTGCGCCAATTCTAGGGCTGAATATGCCCAGCACTCTATCAGATTGTTAGTATGTCGCTATGTCTGTACATGTGAACCCTGCTTTCGACGTCGTCACGGTCGGCAGAGCGGTCGTCGATCTTTACCCCGCCGACGACGGGCGTGCTCCGAAGGACGTGGATTCGTACCGCCAGTATCTCGGTGGTTCGCCGACGAACGTCGCGGTTGCTGCGTCGCGCGCCGGGCTGCGAAGCGCCGTTGTGACGCGAACGGGCGACGACCTGTTCCACGACTTCGTCGTCGATCGACTCGAGGCGTTCGGCGTCGACAGCCGCTGGGCACTGGCGGTTCCCGGCCGCCGAACCACTCTCGCGGTCTGCGACCTGCAGGAACCACACGAACCAGGGCTGACGTTCTTCCGCGACCCGCAACCACCGGAGGAGAGCCTCGACGCCGACGAGCTCGGCGAGGCCGCGGCGGCATCGCGAGTGCTGTGGATCACGGCATCCGGGTTCGCCTCCGAGCAGTCGGCCGCGGCCCATACCGCCGCATTCGCGACGGCCGACCAGGTGTTCCTCGACCTCGACTACCGCGCCGATTTCTGGGCGAGTGAGAGCGATGTGCGCGATCGACTGCGCCCGGTTCTGGGTCGGGCGGATGCCGTGATCGGGAATGTGCGCGAAGTGGAGATCGCTCTCGGCACCAGCGGAACGCCGGCCGATATCGCACGCGAGCTGCTGGACAGCGGACCGCGTCTGGTGGTGGTCAAGGAGGGTGCCAAGGGCGCGTTGGCTGCCACTGCCGAGGGGATGATCGAGCAGGCGGCGTTCGATGTGCAGACGATCAACGGCTTGGGGGCCGGTGACGCGTTCGGCGGCCAGCTTGTGCACGGCGCCACGGTGGGGCTGCCGCTCGAGGACACGATGCGCAACGCCGTGGCTGCGGGCGCGATCGTCGCATCGCGCCGCGGTTGCTCGGTCGCAATGCCGACGATGGACGAGGTCGCTCAGTTCTTGCAGTCGCGCTCCGAGCTCTGACGATGACCCGCCGCGTGCGCGTTTCTGCACACCCGGAACGGATTGTCGTCATAATGAGTTGACATGTTGTGCAAAGGAATGAGGCGACGATGTCGGCAGAAGCCGTGATCCCCGTTTCGCTCGACCGGAACTCACCGGTTCCGCTGTACTTCCAGCTCGCCGAACAGTTGATGGCCGCGATCACCGACGGTTCGGTTCAACCTGGAGACCCGGTCGAGAACGAAGTCGCGATGAGCAAGCGGTTGGGTCTGTCGCGCCCGACGGTCAGATACGCGATCCGGCACCTCGTCGATCAGGGCCTGCTCGTGCGCAAGCGCGGTCTCGGCACCTTCATCACGAGCCGCCGCGTGCACCGCAAGGTGAGCAAGGGCAGTCTGTACGAAGATCTGTCGAATCAGGGCCGGAGCCCCAGCACGAAAGTGCTCAGTCAGGTGACCGAGCAGAACCCGAAGGCGGCGACCGCGCTCGAGCTGGATCCCGATACGGAGCTGATCGCATTGAAGCGCCTGCGATTCGCCGACGGCGAGACGCTGACGATCATGCACAACTGGCTTCCCACGCGGTTCGGCCCCATCAGTGACGACGTGCTCGAGAAGCAAGGGCTCTACTCCATCCTGCGCGATCACGGGGTCGGCCCGATCGTCGTCCACCAATCCATCTCGGCGCGCCTACCGACGGGTGAAGAACGCGAGTTGCTCGAGATCTCCAACCGGCTGCCCGTCATCACGGTGAAGCGCACGGCGTTCCAGCCCGGTGGCGCCCCGGTGGAGTACGCGGAGCACGTGTACCGATCGGATAACTACGAGATCGACCTCGTGCTCGAAGAGAACTGATCCGATTTATCACCTGATAGCTGAATGTATTGACATATTTACATCAGCTCAAATAGGCTGACGGGGAACGATACGACCCCGAAAGGCGCATCATCATGGAACGGATCCCGCTCTCGATCGTCGGCAGCGGCGGCATGGGGACTCGACACATGTTCGGCCTGGCCGAACTCGAGAAGAACGGGCTCAATCCGTTCGACCTCGTCGCAGTATGCGATGTCGATCCCGCCCGCGCAGAGCTTCTCGCCGATGCGGCCGCTGGGCTGCTCGGTCGCCGCCCGACGACGTGCGCCGACCTCGAAGCGGCGCAGAAGCTCGGCACGGTGGCGGTCGATATCACCACCGTGCCGCGTTTCCACCACACTCTCGCCGCCGAGGCGATCGCACTGGGACTCGACGTCATGGTGGAGAAGCCGGTCGGCCTGACGATCGCCGCTGCGCATTCGCTGAAGACGGCGATCGCGGGCTCGGACCGGGTCCTCAGCGTCGCTGAGAACTTCCGACGCGACCCCACGAACCGACTGGTGAAGGCCCTCATCGACGGCGGCGTCCTCGGTGAACCGCGCTACTTCCACCAGAGCTCGGGCGGCGGCGGCAACCTCATGGCGATCTCGATGTGGCGTCACCTGAAGGACGAGAGCGGCATCCTGTTCGACGCCGGCACTCACTACACCGACATGATGGAGTACTACCTGGGCCCGGCATCCAGCGTGTACGCCCAGATGCGCCTGTTCGAGAAGGTCCGCTACAACCTCGCGGCGACCGGAGGGGCGCCGGCGTCAAATCCCGGTGGCGTGTACGGCCAATCCCAGGCGGCAATGCCTGCCGAGTTCACCGCCACCGCAGACGACGCCCTCTTCGCCATGGTCAACTTCGCCTCCGGCGCCATCGGCCAGTACGCGGAGAACCGCGCCGAGCACGGCCGGTCCAGTTGGGCCCGCAGCGTGCATGGCTCGGCCGGCGCCGTCGAGATCCCGAAGGATCGCAGCGGCGAACCGCTCATCCTGACGCTGGACGGAACGCACACATATACCGGCGCCGAGATCCTGCCCCTCGTTCCCGGATTCGCCCTCGACGACGCCACCGCCGCCCTGTTCGGCGGCGCACAGGCCACCGCGTACGGGCTCGACTTCGAGACCGTCGATCGCCTGCTATTGGCGATCGAGTACGCCGAGTTCGGCTCGTGTATCCGTTCGCGCACGAAGCCGGAGGTCGGACTGGAGGAGGGGCTGCGGGCGATTGCGCTCTGCTACGCGATGATGGAGTCCGGCGCGGCGGGCGGCACGATCGTGACGATCGACGATGTGCTCAACTGCACCGTGGGCGACTACCAGCTCAGCATCAACGAAGCGATGGCGAAGCAGTAGGCGCGAGCGTCTGACATCATGGAGAGGTTCTCAGCCGTCGCCGACGATGTATTCCTGCTGAAGGTCCCGTTCACCGGAGTATGGACCGGGGTCGTGCTCGTACTCGGCGACGATGCGCCGATTCTGGTCGACAGCGGCGGCAGCGCCAAGACGGTGGATTCGACCATCGTGCCCGCACTCGCGGAATTCGATCTGACGCTCGCGGACATCGGCTGGGTCCTCGCCACGCATATCCACGGCGACCACGTGGGTGGCATCGGGCGGATGCGCGCACTCGCCCCGTCGATCAAAGTCGCGGTTCTGCGCGATTCCCTGGAACGGATGCGCGATCCGCTCGCGTACAGCCGCGAGATACGGGCGAAGTTCCCCGAGCACAGCGCCGCTCCCCCGTCGGTGCTCGACGGCGTCGACCCCGATCTGCTGCTCGAGGACGGCGACATGCTGGGGCCGTTGCGCACGATCCACTCGCCGGGCCACGACACGGATGCGTGCTGCTTTTTCGATGTCCGCTCGGGCACGCTCATCACCGGCGACTCGCTTCAGCTGAATGGCACGATCTCCCAAGGGTGCGCGCTCCTGTTCGATCCGAGCCGATATCTGCCGTCGCTGCAGCGGCTTATCAGCCTTCCGGTGCAGAACATCGTGTGCGGCCACCCCTACTTGCCGCTGGGCGAGACCGCCATCGGCCCCGAGGCAGCCCAGCAGTTTCTCGCGACGTGCATCGGATGCTACGAGCACGACCGCGGGTTCGTCGCCGGTATGGCGACGGCCGGGATCACCGATCCGCTCACGGTGGCGGAGGCACTGGTCGAAGACATCGGCGGGATCGCCCCGGCGAAGATGTTTCTACCCATGCACACCGTGGCCGCCTACCAGGAAGCCGCCGAAAGGGAATGCTCATGAAGACCGCTTTGATCACTGGAGCATCACGCGGGATCGGCGCCGGCTGCGCCCTGGCGTTCGCGCGCGAGGGATATCACGTCGGCATCAATCATCGTTCCTCACCGGACGACGCCGAGAGCATCGCGCAGCAGTGCCGGGATCTCGGCGTCGAGGCCGAAGTGTTCGCCGCCGACGTTTCAGATTCCTCCGATGCCCAGGCGATGGTCGAGAGCTTCGTCTCCCGGTTCGGACGCATCGATGCCCTCGTCAACAATGCGGGTGGTGCGCTGAAGATGCCCGCCGGCGGATTCATCGACATGCCCGTCGAGTACTGGGACAGTCAGATCGCTCTCAACCTGAGCGCCGCGTCGTACTGCACGCAGGCCGCGGCCCGTTCGATGGTCGCGCAGGGAGTGCGCGGTGCCGTCATCAACATCTCCTCGATCCACGGCGATATCACCTGGGTGCGGCGCAAGGCGCTCCCCTACTCGGCGGCGAAGGGGGGCCTGAACATGATGACCAAGGCACTCGCCGTGGAGCTCATCGCGTACGGCATCAACGTCAACGGCATCGCACCCGGCCTCATCCACACCAAGGCGCTCGACCGCTACAGCGAACGCGACCTCAGCGGCTTCAACCGGAAGATCCCGTTCGGTGGCGGCGGTTCCCCGGAAGACATCGCCGAGCTCGCAGTGTTTCTCGCTGATAAGAGCAGGAGTCGCTTCATCGTCGGTCAGACGATCACCGTGGACGGCGGACAGTCCATCGACGGCTCGATCGATTCGATGCTGGACGACGCCTTCTGATCGCTGAAGAGCGCTGAGAGGTCGATTCGACCTCTCAGCGCTCTTCATCGTGTGGGCGTCAACCCGTCGACGTGAACCCGCTGGCCTTCTCGCCGAGCGGAATCGGGTTCACGCTCATCGTGTACTCGGTCGACAGCGGTGCCGGGTGCCCCGAGCCGTCGCCGATGCGCAGGCCGTTCGAGTCGGCGGTGTACGGCTCGATGAACGCGTATCGGGCGGTCTGGGTATTCGGGCCCGGCCGTGCCTGGAAGAGGAACCAGTCGGTGCCTTCATGGTCGATGAAGTTCGGTCCGGTGCCTGTTCCGGTGACCTCGGTGTTCTTGCTCATGATCGGAGTCGGATTCTTCTCCCAGTTCGCGGCATCCAGCGGATCGCCGCCGATGTACCTCAGATAGCCGATCGCGTAGTGGATGGTCCAGTAGCCGCTGGCGGAGTACGCCAGATACACCTCGCCGCCGTGTCCGTACACCGCTGTTCCGCCCTCGACGACCTTGGGCCACCACTTTGTCGGGTCGCTGCTGTCCTGCGCATACCCCTGCATCTCCCAGTCGTACTCGGACCGGGTGATGACCGTGGGCTCTCCGGCGAGCGTCCACGGGTTGACGATGTGGCTCATGTTGATGGTCTGATGGAAGTCGGCGCTCCCGCGGCCCACCTCCGCCACGTAGGTGATGTACGTCTCGTCAGCCACGCGCATCAGAGAGATACCCGCGACGAAGCTGTGGAGGTTGAAGTCCGGGTCGTCGACATTCGTGATCCGGCGCGGCTCGTTCACCTCCCCCGTCACAGGGTCGCCCCAGCGACCGAACAGGTCGTCTCCATCGAGCGCCTTGAGCACGTACTGCCGCTGCCCCTCGGCCGCCGCCTCGCCGGTGTCCGCGGCCGACAGATACAGGTACCAGCCGGCGTTCTCTTCGCCGACCTCCTCCGCTGCGAGGTGATGGATCTCGGGCGACCACAGATTCGCCATGTCGTCGGGTGCGAAGATCACCGATCCCACGGAACTGCCGAGGTCGGCGGGGTTCGCCACCTTGTGCAGTTCCAGTGTCGATCCGCCGGTTGCGATGAAGTAGTACTGCCCATCATGGGTGAACATGTACGGATCGGCGGCGCGGACGAGCGGATTGGCGAACGTCAGCTCTCCCTCGGGGACCGTGTCCGAGATGGCCGGGTCGACATGCAGGGCGCTGGTCATCGAGCCGGCGAAGCCCTCCGTTCCCAGCAGGTCGGTCAGATGAGCGAACTCGCCGCCGTTCACGGTGAGTTCGTAGGTGCCGGCGAGCTCGGTCGCGCGCGACTTCGCCGGAGCGACCGTCGCCCAGAACTCGCCGCCGTTGACGGTGATGTCCACGTCGTAATCGGCCGAGTAAGCTGCGCCGTCCTCTTCGTAGACGGCGTAGAGACCTTGCGGGAATGACCCCCCGTTGATCACGGCGGATGCCGCCCCTGAGCCCTCGCCCCGGTGCGCGAGCACGACGGGGCCCGAGAAGGTGCCGCCATCGATCTGCACACCGATCTGCGATCCGGTCGTGACGGCTTCCGTGCTGTCGGAGCCGCCGCGCAGACCGGCCCACTGACCGCCTTCGACCGTCACCGATGTGGCCGGCGCCGGCGTGGCATCGTCACCTCCGCCGACGATGGAGAGGTAGGTCTCGCCTCGTCGGGTGAACTCGGTGTCCACGCCGCTTCCGATCGTGAGCGCATGACCCATCCCGTACAGCGTCCCGTCTGTTCCCGGCGACAGCAGCTGCAGATCCCGGAGCGTGGTGGGACCGCCCAGCCTCATCGCGCCTTCGATCTG
Organism: Microbacterium sp. AK031; assembly: GCF_024807145.1. Lineage (GTDB taxonomy): Bacteria > Actinomycetota > Actinomycetes > Actinomycetales > Microbacteriaceae > Microbacterium. The sequence goes on from NZ_JANUCA010000002.1 coordinate 399,952, forward strand.
CAAAGCCGCCCCCTCTGCTCCGAAGTCGATATCACCGTCGCGGGATGTGAGCACGACGTCCGCGTCGTAGTCGCCGAGGTCGTATCCGCCCTCGATCGTGTAACGGTCGGTGAGCACCACACGACCATCGCCCGAGAGCGCCGCGATCGCCTCACTCAGGTCACCCGCGGCGTGAGCCGGACTGCCTCCGTCGCCGGTGCCCTCGGAGGAGAGGTAGACGACCTCGTCATCCATGACAGTGCCGAAAGAGCCGGCGATCTCGTCGATCAACTCCGCGTCCGCGCCGGGCAGGCGCACGAGCGCGCGCTCGGCATCACCGGCATCCGCCCAGTCCGACAGTGAGATCCCACTGATCTCAACATCGCCGACGCGCACCCTGACCCCGGCGTCGGCCCGCTCGAGCCTCGCATCCGTCACCTCACCGCCGAGGAACCTGGCCGTGAGGTTCTCGGTGACCCGGCCCCCGGAGGCGTGCAGAGTCTGCACCTCTCCGCCGTCGATCGTGACCGATGCACCTGCGACCTCAACCGCGCTGTCGGTGCCGGCCCACACTTCTCCGATCTCGCCGCCGGCGATCGTGACGTCCGTCGTACCGCTATATGCTCCGGTCAGTCCGGTGACCCCGACGATTCTCGCGAATTCTCCTGAGCGCACGGTCAGCGAGGGCGCGTCGCCCGCGCCGACCAGGCTCACCGCCCTCCCCTGATCGGTGACGACATCATCCCCGATCACCAGATCCGTACCGTGAGCCTGCAACTCAAGGGCACCGGCGTTGGCCAGCGTGACCGACTCGAAAGTGACATCACGTGCGAGAGCGACGTCCGCGTCGGCGGGGAACGCGATGGATGCCGAGCCGTCACCGACGAAGGACACCCGACCCGCGCCTGCGGCGAGCGTAGCCGGATCGACATCCCAGCTGACATCTCCGCTGATCGTGATCGCGCCGCCGTCCGCGGCGAGCAGGCCAAGCGCGGTCTCGAGGCTGGCGCAAGGCTGCTCCGCGCTGCACTCGTTCCCCGATCCTGACGCACTGACACGGACATCCGCGGTGTTCGTCACGACATCGAACAGCTGCCGGAGCGCCGCGACCTGTCCCGCGGTGTAATACTGACCGGCGAAGTGCACCGTGCGGACCGCGGCGAAGTCGAGGATCTGCTGGAGCCGCTCCTCTCCGCCCCACGCATTCTGCGCCTTGATGGCACCCCACGTCACGCCGTCGAGCGTGAGGTCGACGTGCTCCACGACGTTGTTGATGTCGATGGTGTCGACATGACCGCCGCTCAGCGCGACATCAGCACCGCCCACCAGGTAGCGCGTGACGTCGCCGGCGGTGTGAAGTGTTCCGACGCTGCCGCCGGTCATCGTGATGTCAGTACTCCCGGAGTAGTGGTTCTCCAGCGATGCCCCGAAGACCTCCTGGATGTCACCGCCGTTGATCGAGATGTGCGAGGTGCCCGTGTAGGTCTGCGTCCCGACTCCTTTGCCTCGGCTGAAGCCGGAGACCTTGTAGAAAGAGCCCGAGTCGATCCTGATGTTCGAATTGCCGTCGAGCGTGACGTCCCCATCCGCGGGGCCATGGTAGCCCCCGATGACGAACACTTGCCGCTTGCCTTCGGCGTTCGCCATCGTGACCCCGTCACCGAAGACGATCGGGTTCCAGTTCGCCGCGAACACCGCCCATTGCGAGGTCTGGATGTCCAGGTCTGCGAAGGTCGTCGGTCCCGACAGGTTGTACTCGATGAACTGCTGGTCGGCGAAGATCAGGCGTCCCGGGTAGTCCGTGGTGCCATCGGAACTGGTGATCCGGATCTCGCCGGAATGCTCCGGCTCCGTGATGCTCTTGATGAGACGGTAGTCGCCCATGAGCACGATGGTTCCACCGCTAGCCGCGACCTTGGGCAGTGCGCCGGTCAGCGTGCGGACGGGATCATCCGGACCGGTGCCGGAGTTCTTGTCGTCGCCGCTGTCCTGGGCCACGTAGATGACGGTCTCCTCCTCAGCAGCCGCCGTCGAGGCGACAAGACCGGAGAACGTCAGGGCGAAGGCGGCGGAGGCCGCCGCGAGGATCATGGACACACGCTTCATCGGGGGCTCCATTGATGTGTAGAGGTCTGGTGATGTGTAGAGGTCTGGTGATGTGTAGAGGTCTGGTGATGTGTAGAGGTCTGGTGATGTGTAGAGGTCTGGTGATGTGTAGAGGTCTGGTCGGGCTCACCCTGAGGTGACGGTGAGAGTCACGGTTTTCGTGACGGTCGCTTCGGGCTGGATCGTCGTCGCGGTACCCGTGAGTTCGCGCGCCCGACGGACGCCGCTGGGGTATCCGCTGGCGGGCTCCAACGCCAGCGAGTGCGCAGCGCCGTACCAGGGGTAGTCCAGGCGCCCACCCGCCTCGTACCAGTACCAGGCGAACGGGAAGTCTTCTCTGCTCCATGCGAGTTCCACGGCGAGTCCGAGGTGGGGGTTGTGGATGCGGGCCCGCACCCGTTCCTCGTCGAACGATCCCAGGAACGCCAATCGGGCCACTCCGCTCCGATCGGCGACGAGCCGCGAGAGATCGTGGCGGGAGCCGTCGACCTCGGTGTGGGCGGGCCAGTGCGGCGCCGCTGCATCTGATGGAACATCGTCCGGCATGTCCGGATGCACAGCGCATCCGGTGATCTGCACGGTCGTCTCGGGACCGATGAGCGGCTCGCCAAAGGCCGGATGCTGGCACCACAGCACATCGATGGGCTGCGCCCCCACGTTGGTGACTGTCTCGGTGACCGTGACCTGATTCCCCTCGACTGCCACGTCCTTCGTGACCGTGAAGGGACTGCGTGCCAGCGCCGTCGTCATGCGGATGCCGTCGGGCGTCTCCTCCGCCTCGAACGGTGCGAGCCAAGCCTCGCCGTGGAACCCCCAGTCGACGCCGTGCTCGATGGACGCACGACCGGCGTTGGGGAACATCGTGTTCCAGCCACCGCCCGAGCGGTCCAGCGCCAGTGCCTCCGGCACTCCGGGCAGCGGCAGTGCCCACGGGGGCCGCAGACCCCAACGCGGAGTCCAGAGCAGCTCGACTCCGCTCGCGCGAACCCTGATCGAGGTCACGTCACCTCCCTTTCCGGGGATGACCGTGACATCGAGCTGCTCCGTCGACAGTCGCCTGGCCTCCCACCCCGAGACGGTGGTGATCTGGTGCTCGATGGTTGCGGTCGTCATCGACTCTCCATTCGTTCGTCAGCGCAGCCCGGCGCGCGACATCGATCGCATGAACTGCCGCTGGAAGATCAGGAAGACGATGAGGATCGGGATGAGGGACGAGACCGAGCCCGCCAGCGCCGGCCCGAGCGACACCGTGCCGTCCTCCGACATGAAGCGTGTGAGCCCGAGCGGAATCGTGTACTTGGATTCGTCCGTGATCATGATCAAGGCGCTCTCGTAGTCGTTCCACGTGGCGTCGAAGATCAGGATCGCCAGAGCCGCGAGCATCGGGCGCGCGAGCGGCAGATAGATGAAGAAGAAGATCCGCCATTCACTGGCGCCGTCGATGCGCGCAGCTTCACCGAGTTCCCGTGGCGCGGCCGCGAAATGCTGTCGCAGCAGGAAGGTCGAGAACACGGACGCCAGCCCTGGCAGGATCAGCGCCCACAGGGTGTCGTACAGACCGATCTGTTGGAAGAACATGAAGCGCGGGACCAGGAGAAGCTGTCCCGGCACCATGGAGGTGGCCAGGAACAGCACGAACAGCACGTTCTGGCCTTTGAACCTCAGCTGGCCGAAGGCATATCCGGCGAGCGTGACCACGGCGAGCTGGCCGACGATCGTGGCGACGACGACGATCGTGGAATTCGAGAAGTAGCGCACCATCGAGCGTTCACCGAACCACACGTCGATGTAATTCGCCCAGACAAGCGGATCGGGGATCCACCGCAACGGGAGCTCGAAAATGTCGACGTTGTTCTTCAGCGAAGACGAGACCATCCATAGGAACGGCGTGAGGAACAGCAACGCCACAAGCGCCATGATCAACCCGGTCAGCCACCACACGACGCGCGCCCCGCGCTGACGTCGGAGGTATCCCGCACGGACGGGCGTCTGCCGCGACTCGATGACTTCGTCACTCATTCCGGACACCCCTTACGTGTAGAGCCCACGGCCGCGCTGCAGGCGGAGCAGCACGACCGACATCACCAGGACGCCCAGCATGCTCATCACACCGATGGCCGCCGCGTAGCCGAAACGGTACGACTGGAATCCGACCTCGTACATGTAGTACGACAGGACGGTGGTCGACTCGCCCGGTCCGCCCCCGGTCATGAACTGGATCAGACCGAACGACTGGGAGCGCCCGATGAAAGACGTGACGAAGAGAAAGGTGAGGATCGGCACGAGTCCAGGAAGAGTGACTGTAATGAACTTGCGGAATGCACCGGCGCCGTCCAACGTGGCGGCCTCGTACAGCTCCTCCGGCATGTCCTGCAGCGCGGCGATGACGAGGATTGCCACGTACCCCGCCCCGATCCACACTGACATCAGCACGATCGCCGGTAGCGCCCAGTCTTGTGAGACGAACCACTTGGGAGGCTCGCTGAAGCCGATCGCGCGCAGCGTGTCGTTCACGAGACCGGAGGTCGGATGCAGCAGAAGCAGCCACACCGTTCCCGCCGCGACCGTGTTGACCAGCGAGGGGAGGAAGAAGATCGCACGGAGCAGTCCTCTGGCGGGCATGGGACGATTGAGCGCCAGCCCCAGTATCACTCCGACTGCAACCGTGAGCGGCGTGCCGACACCCGCGTAGAAGAGCGTCCGCCCCACGGATGACCAGAACTTCTCGTCGCCGATGAGTTCTTGGAAGTTGGCTGCACCGACCCAGCGGATGCCCTCGATGCCCGAGACGACGTTCCAATCGGTGAAGGCGATGAACAGTCCGGCAGCCAACGGGACGACGAGGAATGCCGCGACGCCGAGGATCGTCGGCATCAGGAACGCCCACGGAATCCACCATCGATAGCCGTTGACCAGCGCATGCGGCTTCCGTCGCGGAGTGGACAGACGGGCCGAGCGCGGGGCGCGGCCGCCCTCCGTAGTCAGAGTCTCTGTCACAGTCACAGGGGCAGGTTCCTCACGACGCCTTGGTGATTGCTTCGTCGGCCTTCTGCTTCAACTCTGCGATGGCGTCGTCCACCGACTTCGTCCGCAACCGCACCTCGCCTTCGATCTGAGATTTGAGCGTCGAGATCTCCGTGTAGGCCGTGGTGATCGCGCGCACGGACATCGGCGGCTCCTCCGTGAAGAACGTCTTGCCGAATGCCTCGATGTCGAACAGCTTGTCCGCGTCGGGCCCGAACAGGTTCTCGTACATCGTGTCGGACGGGTTCGCGAACTGGTCAGGGGAAACCTTGCCAGACGTCGTCATGTGGTCCGCTCCTTCACCCATCCAGAACTTGACGAATGTCCATGCCGCGCCCGGATACTGCGTCTTCGCCGAGATCTGGACATCGTCTCCTCGCACCCCGGGGTTGAAGTACGCTGCCCCCGCCTCCGGCGCCGGATAGGGTCGGAACGTGACGCGGAAGTCGTGCGGATACTCCTTGAGATTCTTGGCGTATCGGATGACATTGTTACCGTCGATCATCATGCCGAAGCTCCCGTTGAGGAAGTAGTTCTGCGCGTAGCCGCCGATGCCTTCGGCTGAGATCCGCTCCTGCGTGAAGATCGATCCGTCATCCTCCATCGCAAGGACGAGTTCGAGCTCGTCCTTGTACGACGGGTGATCGAAGTTCGACTCCTTGCCGCCGTCTTTGTAGAGATAGTCGCCACCAAGGGTGGCGGGGAACGACTTAGGAGCGTTGTATCCGCCCACGTCGAATCCAGAGCGCTTCAGAGCCTTCGCGACATCGTGGTAATCGTCCATCGTCCAGTCGAAGGGGACCTCGATCTTGGCCTTGTCGAGCGCGTCGGCATTGAGCGCGACGTAGTTCGGGTACATCGACGTGGGAATCGAGAAGAGCTTGCCATCGACCATCGTGCTGATCGGGGTGCTCTGCACGAAGCTCTTGAGCTGACTGTCCTTGCGTGCCAGGTCTGTGAGGTCCATGGCGAGGCCGGCTGCTGATCGCCGCGCGATATCGACTGTCCCGTAGGAGAAGAAGACATCGATCGGGACTCCGCCTTGGAGCGCCGAGTCGAGCTTGAGGATCCCCTCGGCGTCGTTCACGAATCGGACGTACTCGACTTTGATCTTGGGGTACTTCTTCATGAACGCGTCCACGAGCGCCTGCGGACCCGCCTCTGGGGCCACACCGCCCCAGACGACGAGCTTGCCCTCTTCTTCTGACCCCTTGTCGATGGGGGCGGTCGAGCCCCGTTCGCTGGGACCGCAAGCCGCGAGCAGAGTTGTCGTCGCTGCGAGCCCAAGACCACCGATCAGCAGCCCGCGTCGACTGATCTGTGTGTTGTTGCTAATCACAATCTGACCTCCTTGTCGGTGCGGCTCCAGCGAGACATGCCTGAAGCAGCTGGATTCAGCCTAGAGATTGAGCACCTTATGTGTCAATGTCTAGAGGTAATTACATTTGCTCATTTGCCCACAAGTGCGGTCTCACTGACGCCGAGCTCCGCGATCGGCTCGTCCAGCACCGAGACCTGGACCTCGCCTTCGATCCTGTCGAGGCCGCGCTCGAGGTCGGCCCAATCATTCAGCCGGTGAAGCACCTCGAGCCGGAACGCCGTCGGCCACGCGGGCAACCACTCGCACGGATGGAACTCGGTCACCACCGGGCGCCCCCACCGCGTATGGAAGATCGCCTCGTCCTGCGAACCGGCAGGGCGGACTCGCCCGCGCACGGCGAGCGTGCCGTCCGAGATCAGTTGGCTGGCGCCGACCCACAGCGCAAGCGCCCGCTCGCGCCATTGATCATCCCCGGTGATCTCCGCGAGTTCGAAGAACGACAGCACGTCGTGCAGCGAGTACTGGTCGACGGCGGTGTGCGCGGTCGAGACCGAGGTCATCCCGAAAGTGTCGATGCCGACCTCGTGCAGCAGGCTGGCCACGGGATATCGCACGGTGAAGTGCATCATCCACGTGCTCAGGTACCAAGCCGTCGTCTCCGCCGCCTCGACGTACCGACGATCTCCCGTGAGTCGGTGCAGACGCAGGGCGGAGATGAGCAGCGGACTCGAGGACTCCTTGTCGATGCAATAGGTGTCCAGCGCCCCGGCCGTGGTGTACCCGTCGCGAAGCAGCTCGTCGTAGTAGAAGTCGAACGCACGGGTGGCGCTTTCGAGATACTCGTCTCGGCCGGTGACTTCATAGGCCTTGAGCAGTGCCGGCACGAGGAAGCAACCGACCGTGCCGCCTTCCCGGAAGACGCTTCCGTCGGGGTTCCAGGCTTTGGCGAACTGCCCGTTCGCCTTCTGTTCGCGAAGCGCGAAGTCGCAGATACCCAGCGCGACGCGCTTGTACTCGGGGCGGGGTTCGCCGATAGCCTGCGCAAGCCCGTACGCCGTCAACAAATGCTCCGCCGCGCCACCGAGGTTGCAGGCGTCGATCGGGAAGATGCGCTTTCCGTCCGCGCCCGTGACGAACTCGGGGTGATACTCCTCGTACGGCAATTCCTTGCCGGGCTCCTTGCTCTGCTCGAGCGTCTCGACAGCCGTCTCCAGCACGCCGTCCTCCTCGGGCGAGAGGCTGAACTTGATGCGGATCATGCCGTTGGGCATGGCGAAGCGACACCAGTGGTCCAGGACGCTCAGCCCCTTGTCCCTAGCATCCGCGTCTCCTGTGCGCACGTGCTCCTCGAGCAGGGCGACGGCGAGCAGTGCGCTCTGACCCACCCAGCCGATCTCGTACTTGGAGACCCGCGCCTTACCGAATGCGGTGATGTCCTCATGCCACCCGCATCCGCGGTTGATGCTGACGAACCCGTCGGCCTCCTTCGTCCAGAGGAATTTCGTGTAGGCGAGGCTCAGTTCATGGAGGCGCTGCGGGCCGAACTTCTCGTACACGGGGTGACCGTAGTACCGGAACGCGAAATCGAGCAGCGGCTGGTAGTCGAGGTGTGGACGCTCCGCTGCGAATCCGCCGACGACTGCTTGGAAGACCCGACGCGGCTCCATCGAGCCTTCGTAGGCGTCCTTCCAGAAGTGCCGATGCAGCACCTGTGGCCCTTCGACCTCCGGCCACAGCAGCGAGTGCCGCTCGACATCCCCTTCGCGGGTGAGCGAACAACTGACCGCATCGTCGAGGGCGCCGCTGAGCACGACGGCCTGTCCGTCAGCGGCCGAGTAGGTGCAAGCCGGAATGGTGCCGCGGTGCCACGCCCAGGTCCACGGCGTACCGTTTGCGGCACGATCCCCGACGTATTCGGGGGTGTCGCCCCATCCGTTGCCGTTGTAACTGATACCGGGGACCATCGTGTACTGCGGCGTGAAGGTCGTCTCGAGCTCCATGCGCATCGAGTCGGTCGGCTCGTCGCACACCCTCTCCCACAGCCAGAAGCCGCCTTCTATCGGAGTGAAGGTGTCCGTCGCGCCTTCGCGTGCCAGCACCCGCAAAACCGGCGAGCCGTCACGCCGCAGAGTCCACTCATCGGCGTCGGAAACGAACTCGTACGTATCGGTGGTCATCATCGCCCTTACTCGTGTCGTGCACGTCGTCGTGTTGTGTACTGGGTATTCAGTCGTGCTGCGGAAAGCCGAGATCGATACCGCCGTGCGCAGCGGGATCGAGCCATCTGCTCGTGATCGCCTTCTCCCGGGTGAAGAAGTCGAAACCGTGCACACCGTATGCCTTGGCATCGCCGAACAGCGAAGCCTTCCACCCACCGAAGGAGTGGTAGGCGACGGGGACGGGAATCGGCACATTGATGCCGACCATACCGACGTGGATCTCGCGTTGGAAGCGCCTCGCAGCACCCCCATCGTTCGTGAAGATCGCCGTTCCGTTGCCGAATCGCCCGGAGTTGATCAGCGCCACACCTTCATCGAAGGTCGCGACGCGGACGACCTGCAGCACCGGCCCGAAGATCTCCTCGGTGTATGCGCGGGAGTCGAGCCGGAGACCGTCCAGGAGAGTCGGACCGAAGAAGAAACCGTCCTCATTGCCCTCGACCATGCAGGTGCGGCCGTCGACGACGACGGTCGCACCGTCGTCTTCGGCGATCGCCACGTACTCCGCCACCCTCTCGCGGTGCTCCGCAGTGATGAGCGGGCCCAGATGCGGCTCGCCATCCGGCCCTCCCGCACCGTCACCAACTCGGAGCGTGGCGACGCGCTCGACGATCTTCTCGATCAACGCATCCGCCACCGGGTCCACCGCCAGCACGACGGAGAGCGCCATGCAGCGCTCGCCGGCCGCGCCGTATCCGGCGTTCACGGCCTGGTCGGCGACGAGGTCGAGATCGGCATCCGGCAGCACGAGCATGTGATTCTTCGCGCCGCCGAGCGCCTGCACGCGCTTGCCGTGCTTGGCAGCCGTCTCGTAGATGTACTGTGCGATCGGCGTCGAACCCACGAAAGAGATCGACTGCACGTCGGGAGACTTCATCAGACCGTCGACGGCGACCTTGTCACCGTTGAGCACGGTGAACACGCCGTCGGGGAGGCCCGCTTCCTTCCAGAGTTCGGCGATCCAGAGCGAGGCGGATGGATCCTTCTCACTCGGCTTGAGGATCACCGCGTTTCCTGCGGCGATCGCGATCGGGAAGAACCACATCGGCACCATCGCAGGGAAGTTGAACGGCGATATGATGCCGACCACGCCGAGCGGCTGCTTCGTCGTGTAGACGTCGATCCCACTCGACACGTTCTCCGAGAACGCTCCCTTGATGAGGTGCGGGAATCCGGTCGCGAGTTCCACCACCTCCTGGCCGCGAGCGATCTCGCCCATCGCATCGGAGTGTACCTTGCCGTGCTCACGGGTGATGATGGCGGCCAACTCCGGCTTGCGCTCGTTCAACAACTCGCGGAAGGCGAAGAGAACGCTCTGGCGCCGCGCCATCGACAGCTCACTCCACACTTCGAAGCCGCGCCGGGCCGACGCGATCGCCGCATCGATCTCCTCCTGATCAGCGAGAGCGACCTGCGCCTGAACCCATCCGGTCGCCGGGTTGTACACCGGAGCAGTCCTGCCGCTCCCGGACGCACGTGGCGCGCCGTCGATCCAGTGGCCGATCGTTTGCGTTTGCGTCGTGGACATCGTCAATTCTTCTCCGGTAGTTCTGCGGGATGCACAAGACGTGCGGCCTGATCGATCGCGGTCGCGACATCGCCACCCGGTGGATACAGCAACGTGCGACCGACCGTGAGCCCGCGGACTCCGGGGACCTGCAGGGCTTTCTCCCAGCGTGCGAAGGTGTCGTCCGGATCCGGGCCGACGTCGCCGCCGAGCAGCAAGGTCGGCAGGGTGGTCGCAGCCATCACCCGCTCCATGTCGTCGACGACCGGTATCTTCAACCAACTGTGCGAACTGGTCGCCCCCAGACCGGCCGCAATCGCCACGGAGTGGATCACCGCATCCGTCGACAGGTCGTTCTCGACGCGTCCGTCGACACGGCGGCTGATGAACGGCTCGAGAATGATGGGCAGGTCGGCGGCCGCGCATTCGGTCACCACGCGCCCGGTCGCCTCGAGCGTGGAGACCGTCGCCGGGTCGTCCACGTCGACGCGGATCAGGGCCTTGGTCATGTCGGCGCCGATCTTCTTGGCAGAGCGTGCGTCGACGGCCGTGTACCGATCGTCCATCTCGAAAGACGATCCTCGAAGCCCCCCGCGATTCATCGAAGCTACGACGAGCTTGTCGTTCAGCAGACCCATCAGTGCGAGGTCGTCGAGGATGTCCGCCGTGCCGAGCACACCATCCACGCGTGGGTGGCTCAGCGCCTCGGCGAGCCGCTCGAGGAGCTCTCGCCTGTCCGCCATCGCGAACGGATCGCCCCCGACGCCCAGCGCACCGCGCGCCGGATGATCCGCGGCGACGATGAACAGGCGGCCGTCGTCGCACAGAATCGGCCGTCGCGTTCGAGCAAGGTGCGCGCGTTCGACTGCACCGGGATCGGTGGCACGGACAGCGCGAAGCCGAGCGAGCTCCGCAGACTCGAGACGTGTCATCTGTCGTGACCATCCTTCAGCATCGTATCCACTCATCCTCCCGGATGAGACGTCAGCAGTATGTCTTGACAATCTCACATTAGGAGGGATTCGCGCATTCGTCAAGGTCGTCTCTCCCTACAGAAGAATCCAAGCGATCACACTCGACGCGACCTGTCACTACAGCCTGCGTGATGCACGAGAATGGAAGCATCACCCATCGAGGAGCTTCCATGACCGACCGTCTCGCCCGCGCCCGTGCCACCGGCGTTCTCGCCGTACTACGCGCCCCGTCCCCCGAGCAGGCGCTCGACGCGGCCGACGCGATCATCCGCGGCGGCGTCGCCGGCATCGAGGTCACGTACTCCACGCCCGACGCTCCCGCCGTGATCCGCGAGTTGATCGCCCGGCACGGTGACGCGGCCTATGTCGGCGCTGGTACTGTCACCACCATCGAGCAGGCGACCGCCGCAGCCGACGCGGGTGCCGAGTTCCTGGTGAGCCCCGGCACCCTGCCAGACCTCACCCGCGCGATGCTCGACACCGGACGAGTCGTGATGACCGGCGCAATGACCCCCACCGAGGTCATGGGCGCCCTCGCACTCGGAGTCGACGTCGTGAAGATCTTCCCGGCATCCCTCGGCGGTCCGTCCTACCTCGGAGCGCTGCGCGGACCGTTCCCGGGTGCACCGCTCATGCCCACCGGCGGCGTGAAGCCCGACAACCTGGCCGACTGGTTCGCGGCAGGTGCGGTGGCCGTGGGCGCCGGCGGCGACCTCGCGAACTCCGCATCGATCAAGGCCGGCGACTGGGCCGACCTCACCGCGCGCGCGGAGGCGTTCGCCGCGGCATTCGCCGCCGTACGCGGCTGAGCGTGCCGGACCTCCTGCCGTGGGCGTGGGCCGTTCTGGCCCTCGCCGCCCTGACGATCGGCCTCGCGAAGACGGCGATCCCCGGTGGCGGCATCCTGCCCGTGGCGCTGTTCGCGGCTGTCCTGCCCGCCCGCACGTCGACCGCGGCGCTGTTGCTCCTGCTGATCGTCGGCGATATGTTCGCGTTGATCGCCTATCGGCGGCACGCGCACTGGCCGACGCTGCTGCGATTGGCACCGGCGGTCGTCGCCGGCCTGCTGGCCGGCTTCGCGTTCCTCGCGCTCGGCGATGACAGCATCGTGCGCCGCGCTATCGGTGTCATCCTGCTCGCGATGATCGCCGTGACGCTGTGGCGTCGCTGGCGTCAACGCAGGACGGATGCCGCACCCGCCGAGCATGGCATCGTGATCGCGTCCTCATATGGGGCACTCGCCGGCTTCACGACCATGGTCGCGAATGCCGCAGGACCTGTGATGTCGATGTACTTCCTCGCGATGCGCACACCGGTGCAGGTGTTCCTCGGCACCTCGGCATGGTTCTTCGCGATCGTGAACCTCGCGAAGGTGCCCTTCCTCGCGAGCATCGGGCTGTTCAGTGGCCCTGTGCTGCTGATGGATGCCGTGCTGATCCCGCTCGTCGTCATCGGCGCGCTGGTCGGTGTGCGCGTGGCCCGCCGGATGAAGCAGCAGGTGTTCGACTGGATCGTGATCTGTCTCACGATCGTCGGTGCCGGCTACCTGCTGTTCTGAGCCGACCCCGCGGCGGAACGACTAGGGCGCGTCTCCTAACCGCTTGAGCCAGAGGGTGATGGCGCGAAGGACGGCTCCGCCGCGGTAGGCGAGGGCGAGCTTGTCGTAGCGAGTGGCGAGTCCACGCCATTGCTTGTCTTCGTTGAAGCCGCGTTCGACGACGTTGCGTCCCTTGTAGTCCTCGACGTCGTAGGTTACCGGCCTGCCGCCCTTGGAGCCGCGACGTTTGCGGTGTCCTCGCTGATCAGCCGGCTCTGGGATCACTGCGATGATGTCGCGATCACGCAGGTGCTGCCGGATCGCGCGGGACGAGTATGCCTTGTCCCCGCGGACCCGATCCGGGCGGGTGCGCGGCCGGCCTGGCCCGCGCCGAGCGACGCGAAGATGATCCATCAGGACGGGGAACATCGGTGAGTCACCGGCCTGTCCGGGGCCGACGAGCACGACCAGCGGTCGCCCGCGTCCATCGACGAGGTGGTGGATCTTCGTGCTCAACCCACCGCGTGAGCGGCCGATCGCGTGGTCAGGCGGTTCCTCGCGTAGATTCTTGTAACTCGCCAGATCCCCCTGTGTCGCGCGGGAGGTTCGTCGCGTGCTGATGGGCGCGGTTGACCGTCGAGTCCACGCTGATCGCCCAGTCGATCTCCCCCGCAGCATCCGCGTCGGCGAGGATCTCGGCGAAGATCTTGTCCCACGTGCCATCGCCGCTGAACCGGCGATGCCGCTTCCATGCCGTCTGCCATGGGCCGAACTCCGCCGGCAGATCCCGCCAAGGCGAGCCCGTCCGGAACCGCCACACGATACCCTCGACCACCCGACGATGATCCTGGAACGGCCGACCGCCTTTGCCCGAGGCCAGCGGCATCAACGGCTCGATCCGAGCCCACGCCGAATCAGAAAGCGACTGAGTACGCGACACGTCCACAAGCCTGCCGCCAATCGCCCGACAAGTTAGGAGACGCGCCCTAGCTGTGATGTCCAGGGACGTTGTTGCGTGAGTCGCGAGTGATCTACTGACGGGCGAAGGCCTCCTGTTGCGAGAGTGGAGCTGTCTAGAAACCGCTCACGCACACAGGAGGCCTTCGTGTCCCACGCTAACGCTGCTCGGGACTGCTGCACGGATAGGTGACAGTTGTAGTCACGCCGCCAGTGCGACGGTCGTGTTCATGATGGTCTCGAATTCGACCGGGGTCAAACGGCCCAGAGCGGCCTGTCGACGACGTCGGTGATAGGTCCGCTCGATCCAGGTCACGATCGCGATGCGCAGCTGCTCACGGGTGGTCCAGGAGCGGCGGTCGAGGACGTTCTTCTGCAGCAGAGCGAAGAAGCTCTCTATGGCGGCGTTGTCTCCGCAGGAGGCCACGCGTCCCATCGAACCGACCAGTCGGTGACGGGACAAGGCGCGCAGGAACTTCCTGCTTCGAAATTGCGATCCGCGGTCGGAGTGGACCACGCAGCCGGCGACCTCACCGCGCATCTGGGCGGCGTTCTCCAACGCTCGCACGGCCAAGCTCGACTTCATCCGGGAGTCGATGGAGTACCCGACGATCTTGTTCCCGAACACGTCCTTGATCGCGCAGAGGTAGAGCTTGCCCTCCGCCGTCTTGTGCTCCGTGATGTCGGTCAGCCAGAGCTGGTTCGGGAGTTCGGCGGTGAACTCGTGCCGCACCCGACCCTTCTCGTCTGTCACAGTGCAGAGGCCGTCGTGGACGGCGGGGCCGGGCTTCTTGCCGTTCTTGCCCCGTTTCTTCCCGAACGCGCTCCACCAGCCGTTCGCAGCGGTGATCCGCCACGCAGTCCGATCCGCCATCGCCTCACCGGCCTCCCGGGCCTCGTCGGCGAGGAGCCGATGACCGAACTCCGGGTCATCGCGGTGCGCGTGAAACAGTGCGTTCGCGCGATACGCCTCCACGATCTCGGCGTTCGTGATCGGGTCGGCCAGCCACCGGTAATAGGGCTGGCGGGAGAGCTTCAACACCCGGCACGTCACCGTGACGGGGATCCCGTCAGCGGCGAGCTCTCTCACGAGCGGGTACATCATTTTCCCGGCAGATGCGCCTGTGACAGATACGCCGTCGCCCGCCGCAGCACCTCGACTTCCTGCTCGAGGAGCCTGTTGCGCTTACGCAGCTGCCTCATCTCGTCGCTCTCCGAGCGTGTCACTCCCGGCTGCTCGCCATCGTCGATACGGGCTTCGCGAAGCCACTTATCCAGAGTGCCCACGTGCACTCCGAAGTCTTTCGCTATCTGCGCGAGCGTCACGTTCGCTTCACGGGTCTGCGCCACACGAACGACATCGTCGCGGAACTCCTTGGGAAACGCCTTGGGCATGATGACATCCTTCCAGGCCAGCCCTCCGGGCTAGCCACCTCAGATGTCACCTATCCGTGCAGCAGTCCCCTCTCACCCCGCGCGCTCGTCTGCGGCTAGCCAAGCTCATCGTTGAAGAGCATTGGCCGGTCGGTGTCGCGGCGAAGATGTTCATGTCGACGTCACCAAGTTCGGCAACATCCCTGACGGCGGAGGGCACAAGTTCCTCAGCCGACAGCAGAGCAAGCTCAACGCACGCGCCCAGGCACGGCGGACCGGTGAACGCGGACACGAATACCGGCCTCGTATCGGGACCGCATTCCTGCATACCGTCATCGACGACCACTCCCGAGTGGCCTATGTCGAGATCTGCTCGGACGAGAAGGCCGTGACCGCGATTGACGTGCTCCAACGCGCCACCGCCTGGTTCGCTGATCGCAGCGTCACCGTTGAGCGGGTGCTCTCCGACAACGGAGCCGCTTACCGCTCCCACGCCTGGCGAGACGCATGCGCTGGACTGGGGATCACGCACAAACGGACGCGCCCCTACAGACCCCAGACCAATGGGAAGATCGAACGCTTCCACCGCACCCTCGCCGATGGCTGGGCCTACGCACGCTTTTACGGATCGGAATCCGAACGCCGCGCTGCACTACCCGGCTGGCTGCACTTCTACAATCATCACAGGCACCACTCCGCAATCGGCGCCGCACCCATCAGCAGACTCAACAACCTGCCTGGACATCACAACTAACCGAGGAAGATGTCCGGGAACAGCCGATCGTCCGGCGTTCCCGGCACGGCGGCGTAGCCGGAGAAGTCGGTCACGCCGTTGGCTTCCAGCACATCCTCCACGATGAGGCTCTGCCCGGTGTACTCGGCCGCCGGCTTCGTGAGCACAGCGTAGGCGGCATCCGCATAGATCTCCGGCGTGCGACTCGCAGCCATCACCTTGTCGCCCCCGAGCAGGTTCTGCACGGCGGCAGTCGCGATCGTCGTGCGCGGCCACAGCGTGTTAGCAGCGATGCCGTCTGAGGCGAACTCCGCGGCGAGCCCCAGCGTGACCATGGTCATGCCGAACTTGGCGAGCGAGTATCCGGTGTGCGCGCCGAGCCACTTCGGTGTGGGGTTGAGCGGCGGCGACAGCGACAGGATGTGCGGGTTCGCGGACTCCCGCAGCTGCGGGATCGCTGTGCGCGACAGCATGAACGTTCCGCGCACGTTGACGTCCTGCATCAGGTC
This sequence comes from Microbacterium sp. AK031, assembly GCF_024807145.1. Lineage (GTDB taxonomy): Bacteria > Actinomycetota > Actinomycetes > Actinomycetales > Microbacteriaceae > Microbacterium. Next base: position 416,192 of record NZ_JANUCA010000002.1, read on the forward strand.
GTACTTCTTCGCGCCGAGGTCGAGCGAACGCGACAGGTCGATCACGCTGGCGTTGTTGATCACGATGTCGATGCCGCCGAACTCGCCCTGCGTCTTCAGGACGGCTTCGGTGATGTCGTCGTCTTCGCGCACGTCGCCGACGATGGGCAAGGCGTTGCCGCCGGCCGCCCGGATCTGCTCGGCGGCGGTGTGGATCGTGCCCTCGAGCTTCGGATGCGGGGTGTCGGTCTTCGCGAGCATCGCGATGTTCGCACCGTCCGCCGCGGCGCGCAGCGCGATCGCCAGTCCGATGCCGCGGCTGCCGCCCGACATCAGGATCGTCTTGCCTGCGAGTGTCATTGGATCTCCTTAGTGACGTCGTGCTTCGAATCGCGCAAAGTGTTCGATCTGCCATCGGAATGCAGCACTCTGCGCGATTCGAAAGGCTGAGGGTGGGTGGGGTGGGGCTATTTCGGTGCCATCCGGATCGCGCCGTCCAGGCGAATCGTCTCACCGTTCAGGTAATCGTTCTCGATGATGCTCAGGGCGAGCGCGGCGTACTCGGAAGGGCGTCCCAGACGCGCGGGATACGGCACCTGCTGACCGAGCGACTCCTGCGCGGCCTCCGGAAGACCGGTGAGCATCGGCGTCTCCATGATGCCCGGAGCGATCGTGCAGACCCGGATGCCGTGACGGGCGAGCTCGCGTGCGATCGGCAGGGTCATGGCGTGCACTCCGCCCTTCGACGCCGAGTATGCGGGCTGGCCGATCTGCCCGTCGAACGCGGCGACGGATGCCGTGTTGATGATGACTCCTCGGTCACCGGATTCGGTGGGATCGTTCTTCGCGATCACGGCGGATGCCTGGGAGATCACGTTGAACGTACCCACGAGGTTGATGCGGATCACGCGTTCGAAGTCCGCGAGGACTGCGGGATTGCCGTCGCGATCGAGCACCTTCGCCGGCGGGGCGATGCCTGCGCAGTTCACGACGATGCCCAGCGGAGCTTCGGTGTTCGCTGCGGCGACGGCGGACGCGGCATCCTCCGGGCTCGTCACGTCACCGACGGCAAACGCTCCACCCAGTTCGGCGGCAAGCTCCGCGCCCTGCGATGACGGCAGATCGAGCAGCGTGACGTGCGCTCCGGCGGCGGCGAGCGCCCGCGCCGTGGCGAGGCCGAGGCCTGAGGCGCCACCTGTGATCAGTGCTCCGGATCCCTCGACCTGCATGTGTTCTCCTTCGAACGGCTCGTGCAACTCAGTTCCAGCATACGCAGTTCTCAGTTCCACCCTGGCGTCGACCGGTGAACAGGTGTTGGGTGGAGGCATGCAACTGCGTCGCAAGCGAGCCTACGATACCCCCGAGGCGGCTGACGGCTTCCGCGTCCTGGTGGATCGGCTGTGGCCGCGAGGTCTATCGAAGGAGCGGGGCGAGATCGACCTGTGGGCCAAGGACACCGCAACCAGCCCTGATCTGCGAAAGGCATGGCACGCGGCATCCGAAGATGACTGGGGCGTCTACGCCGAGCGCTACCGTGCCGAGCTGGCGCACGAAACGGCCCCCGCGCTCAAGGCGCTCGCCGCTGAGCTGAAGCAGCACGGCGTCATCACGCTCGTCTATGCCGCCCACGGTGAGAAGCACAACCACGCGGTGGTGCTGGAGCGCGCATTGCGCCAGCTGCTGTGAGCATCCCCGCAGCGTCGTTCTCCCCCGCACAACTCCGGAGCTTTTCGCCGATCCGCATGAACTCGACCCTGTTTGCGCTGTTCGGGGCAGTTGCTCCGGAGTTGTGCACGAGGTGGACAGGAGAATGAGACTGTGAGCATCCCCTCCACTCAAGTCGAAGTGCCGCAGCGCGTGCGCGAACTCGCCGGCACCGCGGCGCTCACGCCCGTGTGGCACAACAACATCGGCGGACTCACGTTCCGAACCGACGACGGACGCTTCATCAAACACGGCCCTCTCGACCTCGAGGCGAACATGCGCGACGAGGCGGAGCGGATGCGGTGGGCATCGCAGTGGACGCGAGTGCCTGAAGTGCTCGACCAGGGGCAGGACACCACCCACGAATGGCTCGTCACGGCGGCTCTTCCCGGCGAGAGCGCCGTCGCACCGCGCTGGATCGCGGAACCTGCCACTGCCGTGCGAGCGGTGGGCGAGGCGCTGCGGGCGCTGCACGACGCACTGCCGGTCGACGAATGCCGGTGGAGCTGGGGCGTGCCAGGCCGCCTCGCGAACGCGGAAGCCCGTGGCATCCGCATTCCACCCGCGCTGCGCGAGGCGCCGGCGGTCGACAGGCTGGTCGTCTGCCACGGTGACGCCTGTGTGCCGAACACCCTGCTGGATGCCGGCGGTCATTGGCTCGCGCACGTCGACCTCGCTGCACTCGGGACTGCCGACCGCTGGGCCGACATCGCGGTGGCGTCCATGAGCACGGAGTGGAACTACGGCCCCGGATGGGAAGACGCGCTCATCGAGGCGTACGGCGTCGAGCCGGACCGTGAGCGGCTGGCGTACTACCGGGCGCTGTGGGACGCGATGTGATGGCACATCCGATCATGTTCCGGCACGACGATCCGTTTCTCGCGCGGGTGCGAGAGATCGCGCTCGCGCTCCCTGAGGCCGACGAGAAGATCAGTCACGGACGCCCGACCTTCTACACGCAGAAGGTGTTCTGCTACTACGGCGGCTCGGTGCGCATCGATCAGGAGTGGATCGCCCACGATGCGGCGATCATGGTGCGTCCAGACCCCGACGACGATCCGGCCCTGCGTCAGGACCGGCGGTTCTGGGTCCCGGCGTACCTCGGCCCATCGGGATGGCTCGGGATCGACCTCGACCGTGACACCGACTGGCGGGAGATCGGCGAGCTCATCGACGCCTCCTACCGTGTGACAGCGCCACGACGGCTGGTGCAGGAACTCGACCCGCGCTGACCCGCTCAGCTCCAGACGAACCGGAACGTGCCGAGCAGCACTGCGGCGGCGAGCGCGAGCGCCATGATCAACGCGCCGCCGAGCAGCGCGACCCCGTCGCGCGCATGCATGCGAGACTGCCGGGACCACGTGCGAGGAATGCCGGAGCCGAACCCGCGCGCTTCCATCGCCATCGCCAGTTTCGTGCCGCGGCGCACCGCGAAGACCAGCAGCACGAATGCCATCGAGAAGAAACGCCTGAGCGCACCACGATCGCCGACGCCGCGCGCGCGGCGAGCGAGACCCATCGTGCGCCAGTCGTCGAGGAACAGCCCCAGCATCCTCGTGCCGGCGAGCACACCGAGCACGAACCGGCTCGGCAGCTTCGCCACCTGAGCGAGCGCGTCCGCCAGCTCGGTCGGGTCGGTGCGACCGAACAGCAGGATCGTCGGCAGCCCCAGTGCCATGACGCGCAGGCTCACCGCGATCGCGAGCTGGACCGAGTCCTCGCTGATCGTCGCGAAGCCGAAGCTCCAATAGACGCGCCCTGCCGGCTCCGCATACAACAGCATGCTGAGTCCGGCGAGCGGCGCGAAGATCACGAGCGGAAGCATGCGACGCAGCACGCTCGACAGCCGCATGCCGGTGAGCGGCAGGCACAGCAACTGCAATCCGATCGCGACGAGGCCGCTCACGACGTCGATCGACGCGAACAGCGGCACCGACAGCAGCAGTGCGAGCGCCAGCTTCGTCACGGGGTTCACGCCGTCGAGCCACGACCGCTCCAGGGGCTCGACCGACACCTCCGTGCGCTGCGCGGTCATGATGCCTGCTCCAGTTCGATCCGGTGCCCGCCGAGGTGAAAGATCACGCCTTCATCGTGCGTGACGGCCACGACGGATGTGCCTGAAGCGACCTCTTCCTGCAGCAGTGCGACGAGCTCTATCCAGCCGCGGCGGTCCTGCCCGAAGGTGGGCTCGTCGAGCACGATCACCTCGGGGGATGCCGCGAGCACCGTCGCAACCGACAGCCGCCGTTTCTGCCCGCCGGACAGCGTGAACGGATTCGCGAGAGCGAGGTGCGAGAGGTGCAGACGCTCGAGCAACCCGTCGACGACGGCCGCGGTGCGCGCGGCGTCCCACCCCAGCGCCTTCGGCCCGACGGCGAGTTCGTCATGCAGCGTCTGGGTGAGGAACTGGTGCTCTGGCTCCTGGAAGACGGTGCCGATGCGCGTCAGCAGCTCGCGCGATGTCCATCGGATCGGCCTGAGCCCTCCCCGTCCCGAAAGCGAGGATGCGGCGACGACCTCACCCTCGTGCTCAGGAATGAGACCGGCCAGTGTGAGCGCGAGCGTCGATTTGCCGACGCCGTTCGGTCCGGTGATCACGGTGGCACTCCCCCGCGGCACGCGGACGTCGAGTCCGGACTGGACGACGTCTCTGGATGTGCGCGCGATCGCGAGTCCCGTCGCCGAAAGCGCCGGCGCATTCGCATCCGCAGCCACCGCCAGCACTTGCAGCTCGACGTCCTGATCGGGCACCCACACCCCGGCATCTGCCAGCGCTCGACCGTGCTCAGCGAACACCTGCGCCGGCGACCCGTCGGCGAGAAGACCGCCGTCGGCGGCGAGAACGATCACGCGGCTCATCAGGTCGACCCAGACCGGAGTGCGGTGCTCGACGACGATGAGCGTCGCCGCCGTGGCGTCGACGACCCGCTCGACGCTCGCGCGCACTTCGGCGACACCTTCGGGGTCGAGGTTCGCGGTCGGCTCGTCGAGCAGCAGCAGCCCCGGACGCATCGCGAGCACTCCCGCGAGCACCAGGCGCTGCTTCTGGCCGCCGGAGAGCTCTTTGGTGGGCCGGAGCAGCGGCACTTTCAGGCCCACGGCTTCGAGCGCGTGCGCCACCCGCGAGGGGATCTCGGATGCCGGAACCCCCAGGTTCTCGCATCCGAAGGCGACATCGTCGCCTACCTTCGACAGTACGATCCCGGCATCCGGGTCCTGCATGACGAGGCCTGCCTGCCCGCGGCGCGACTCAGGGGCTGCGCCATCGAGCAGAAGCGATCCGGTGCGCTCGCCCTCGTCGGCGTCGCCGAGCACTCCCGCGAGTCCGGCGAGAAGCGTCGACTTGCCTGCGCCGGATGCTCCGAGCAGCAACACGCGCTCGCCGGGCTCGATCGTGAACGAGACGTCGCTGACTGCGGGAAGCTTCCGTCCGGCGTAGCGCCATCCCCAGCCCGCGGCCTGCACACGGGCCGGGGCGGCAGCGGTCATGCTCAGACCTCGCGTGCGAGTTCTCTGCCGGCCGCGAAGCGGCTCAGCGCTCCGGTCTTCGCCAGCGCGCGCACGAGCAGCCAGCCGACGACGCCGGCGAGGATAGCACCGGACACGGCGACGCACACCAGGTAGATGGTGTTGAACTCGAGGGACTTGAGGATGTTCGGCGAGCTGCCATAGAACAGCTCGAACACCCATGCCGCAGCTCCCGCGCCGATTCCGGCGAGAACGGCGACACCGAGACCGAACCGGCGGTACAGGAACAGCGCGAAGATGAGTTCGGCGCCGAAGCCCTGCACGAGACCGGACAGAACGGTGGAGACGCCCCATACGTTGCCGATGAGCATCGAGACGATCGCGGCGACCACCTCGACGACGAGGGCCGCGCCGGGCTTGCGGATCACGAGTCCGCCGATGACACCGCCGATCAGCCAGATGCCGACCGCGATGCCGCCGAGGCCGGGGGTGAGCGCGTCCGCAGCGCCGAACCAGGCGCCGCCGACGACGTTCCAGCCCCAAAAGAGCAGACCGGTCGCGACGCCGAGAACAGCGGCGACGACGATGTCAACGACGCGCCAGCGCCAGGGATTGTCACCGGTGCCGGTGGATGCGGCGGCGGGTGTGCGTGTAGACGTGCTCATTTGAACTCCTCCCTGCGCTGGCATGACCCAGATCAGGTTCGACGGTCGAAGCGCTTTTCGCTCCCTCTCAGCCCGGCTCGCCGGACTCCCGTGGTTATGCTCACGATCATACTCGTGCGAAACGATGGGTGCCGCCCGCAGTCCGTGTGGGCATCGAGACACTGCGACGGCACCGGATTGGGTACCGTGAACTGGTGACAATCGATGACGCGACGCCCGATACGGGGGCTCTCACTCGACGTGAGCTTCGCGCGGGCACGGCTGCAGACAACACGGTGCGCTCGCCCGCGTTGCCCTTCAGCGGCAGCGCGAACGCGCCGACCGCTGACGCCGAGCACGCGGCGAGCAGCGAGGAAACAGCGCAGACTCAGGCGTCTGCCGCCGATTACGCTGCGGTCGGCACTGCCTTCGATGACATCGAGGCGGCGCTGGCGTCGGACACCGCCCACGACCACCATGACGCCCATGGGACCCCCGTGCACTGGGCCGATGACGAGCGGACCGCCACGGCGTTCACCTGGCTCGACGTCCACGCCGTTGAGGAATCCACCCGGTCGGCGGATCTCGATACCGTAACGATGCGGGAGCCGGGAGCGAATCTGCTCGCGGACGCGCGTCTTCGACCCGCCTTGCTGCACGCACGGTGGCTGGTACCGTTCGGCGCATTCGCCGCGCTCGTGGTGGCGTACGCCGCGACCGTGCTGCTGTGGCCGCTGCATGAGGTTCCGCCCACTGTGGAAGCCGTGGAGGTGCCGGCCGTCGTTTCAGAGCTTGCGACCCCCACCTGGCCGGCCGTGGGCAGCGCTGGCATAGGCATCGCCGGAGTCTCATCGACCTCGTCTGCCGCGGATGCCGTCTCGATCGCCAGCGTGACGAAGGTCGTGACCGCTCTGATGGTGCTGGATCGGATGCCGCTGCAGCTTGGCGAGCAGGGCCCCGAGTTCGCCTTCAACTACAGCGACAGCGTGGACTACTGGGACTACCGCCGCGGCGATCAGTCGGCGCTGGATGTGCCGGTCGACGGCGTGCTGACCGAGTATCAACTGTTGCAGGGCACACTGCTCGGGTCTGCGAACAACTATGCCGATCGCCTGGCACGCGAGATCTGGGGCTCGGATGCGAGCTTCGCCGATGCCGCAGCGACGTGGCTCGCCGACCATGGGATGACCGGCATCACGATCGTGACGCCGTCGGGTTTCGATGAGGGCAATGTCGCCACACCGGATGCGCTGCTGCGCCTGGGCGAACGCGCGATGCAGAACCCGGTCTTCGCCGAGATCGTCGGCACGGTCAGCGCTGACATCCCTGGCGCGGGCCTCGTCGCGAACACCAACGGGATGCTTGCGGACCCGGGCGTCGTCGGCATCAAGACCGGAACACTCGAGGGCTGGAGCATGCTCACCGCGAAAGACGTCGCGATCGGCGGCACGACCGTGCGTCTCTTCGCTGCCGTGCTGAACCAGAGCAGCAACGACGAGCGTCTCGCCGTCACGCGATCGTTGTTCGCCGAAGTCGAGACAGCCCTGCAGGACACTCCGACGACCGTACCTGCCGGCACTGTGGTCGGCGAAGTCGAGACCCTGTGGGGCACGAACGTCGATCTCGTGACCGACGAGGATGCGACGGTGCTGCTCTGGAACGGCGCGTCGGCCGATGCCGCTACGACGCTCGCGCTGGGCGACGAGCGCGAGGCCGGCGATCAGGCCGGCAGCCTCAGCGTGACCGGCCCCGTCGACGCCGTCGAGGTCAGCGTTTCGCTCGAAGACGAGGTATCGGGCCCAAGCCCGTGGTGGCGCCTGACGCACCCGCTCGAGCTTCTCGGCGTTGTGGCCGACTGACGAGCAGCCGGCCACAACGATCGAACTCAGCTCGCTGTCGGCGCTTCCGAGTCGGCATCCCCACTCGCCGCCGCGACAGCATCCAGATCTGCCTCGGCATCTCCGGTGACGACGACCGGGGTCGTACCCGTGAGAGCCTCCTCGGCGTCGATGTCGGTCGCGGCCTGCTCGAACTGCGACTGGTACAGCCGCCAGTACGCGCCCTGAGCCACGATGAGCTCATCGTGCGAGCCCTTCTCCACGATGTCGCCGTGCTCCATCACGAGGATGAGGTCGGCGTCGCGGATGGTCGACAGGCGGTGCGCGATCACGAACGAGGTGCGCCCCTGTCGCAGCGCCGCCATAGCGTGCTGCAGCAGCAGCTCGGTGCGGGTGTCGACCGCACTCGTCGCCTCATCGAGGATGAGGATCGACGGCTTCGCCACGAATGCACGCGCGATCGTGATGAGCTGGCGCTCTCCGGCGGAGACGTTGGCTGCGTCCTCTTCGAGAACCGTCTCGTATCCCTCGGGAAGCGCATGCACGAACCGGTCGACGTACGTCGCCTTTGCTGCCTCCAGCACCTCTTCGTCGGTCGCCGATGCCCGCCCGTAGCGGATGTTCTCCAGGATGGAGCCGGCGAACAGCCATGGATCCTGCAGCACCATGCCAGTGCGCGAGCGCAGTTGGGACCGGGTCACCTCGGAGATGTCCTGCCCGTCGAGCAGGATACGACCGCCACTGAGCTCGTAGAAGCGCATGATGAGGTTCACCAGCGTCGTCTTTCCCGCACCGGTGGGTCCCACGATCGCGACCGTCTGCCCCGGCTCCACCCGGAACGAGAGGTCGTTGATCAGCGGACGCTCCGGCGTGTACGAGAACGACACGTTCTCGAACTCGATGACGCCCTTGCCCTCGGCGAGCTCCGGCGCATCAACGGCATCCGGGTCCTGCTCATCGGCGTCGAGGAAGTCGAACACGCGCTCGGCCGAGGCGGTACCGGACTGCACGATGGCCGCCATGCCACCCAGTTCGCTCAGCGGCTGTGTGAACTGCTGCGAGTACTGGATGAACGCCTGCACATCGCCGAGGCGAAGCTGACCGCTCGCGACCATCAGGCCCCCGAGCACGGCGATGCCGACATAGGTCAGGCTGCCGACGAAGGTCATGGCCGGCATGATGATGCCCGACAGGAACTGCGCTTTGAAGCTCGCCTGGAACAGCTCTTCGTTCTCGACCTGGAACCTGTCGAGTGCATCCTTCTCGCGGCCGTACACCTTCACCAGGGCGTGGCCGGAGAAGGCCTCTTCCACGCGGGCGTTGAGACGCCCGACCTTGCGCCACTGAGACCCGAAGGCCTTCTGCGAACGCGGGCCGATGACGCCGAAGATCACGCCCATGAGCGGCAGCGCGACGAGGGCGACGAGCGCCAGCTGCCACGAGATCGAGAACATCATGACCAGCACGCCGATGACCGTGAGCACCGATGTCAGGGCGCCGGAGAGGGACTGCTGCATCGCCGTGGTGATGTTGTCGATGTCGTTCGTGACGCGCGAGATCAGCTCACCGCGCTGCACCTTGTCGAAGTACGACAGGGGCAGACGGTTGATCTTCGCTTCGACCGACTCACGCAGACGCCACATCGTGCGCACCATGATGACGTTGATGACGTAACCCTGGATCCAGGTCAGCAGCGCAGCGCCGACATAGATGGCGAGCACCGCGATGATGATCACGCGAAGACGCTCGAAGTCGAGTCCTGCCCCCACCTGGAAATCGGTGAAGGCAGCGACCATGTTGGCGAAGTCGTCTTGCCCCTGAGCCCTCAGTATCTCGACGACCTGCTCCTGCGACGTGCCGGCGGGAACGCCGCTGTCGCCGAGCGTCTTGGAGATGAAGCCCTCGTAGATGATGTTGGTGGCTTCACCGAGGACCTTGGGCGCGGCCACCGTCAGCACGACGCCGATCGCACCGAGGATCGACACGAAGACGAACCAGAGTGCAGACGGCTTCAGCAGTCCGATCATCCGGGCGAAGCTCTTGCCGAAGTTGTCGGCCTTCCCTGGCGCGACGGCGTCCCAGTCGCCCGAGTTCAATCTCGCCTGTTCAGCGAGTTCTGCTTCGTACTGCTCTTCTGCAGTGAGCTGCTCCGGCGTGCTCATGCGTCCACCCCCAGCTGCGATTCGACGATCTCTCGATAGGTGTCATTGGATGCGAGCAGCTCGTCGTGAGTGCCGACGCCGACCATCCTGCCGCCGTCGAGGACCACGATGCGATCGGCATCCATGATGCTCGACACGCGCTGTGCGACGACGATCTTCGTCACCCCCGGCAGCTCACGCCACAGGGCCTGTCTCAGCCTGGCGTCGGTCGTGAGGTCGAGCGCGGAGAACGAGTCGTCGAAGATGAGGATCTCCGGCTGGTGCACGATGGCCCTTGCGATCGCGAGTCGCTGGCGCTGCCCGCCGGAGACGTTCGTACCGCCCTGCGCGATGCGCGAGTCGAGGCCATCGGGCATCTCCTCGACGAAGTCGCGACCCTGTGCGACCTCGAGCGCATGCCAGAGTTCTTCGTCTGTGGCTTCCTCTCGCCCGTACCGCAGGTTGGACGCCACGGTTCCGGTGAACAGGAAGGGACGCTGCGGCACCAGGCCGATGCTCTTCCACAGCGCTTCGACATCGGCCTCGCGCACATCAGTGCCGTTCACACGCACGGCGCCGCCGGTGACGTCGAACAGCCGCGGGATCAGCGAGACGAGTGTGGTCTTGCCGGCGCCGGTGGAGCCGACGATCGCGACCGTCTCGCCCTTGTTCGCGCCGAAGGAGATGCCGGAGAGCACAGGAGCCTCAGCTCCCGGATAGGTGAACTCGACGTCTTCGAGCATGACCGCGCCAGGTGCACTGAAGTCGACGACGCCGTTCTCCGGGCGGTGCATGGTCGACTCCGAATTGAGCACCTCGCCCACGCGCTCGGCGGAAACGGCCGCACGCGGGATCATCATCGCCATGAAGCTCGACATGATCACGCCCATCATGATCTGCCCGATGTACTGCATGAACGCGAACAGCGTGCCGACCTCGACATTGCCCGCGTTGATCTCGATGCCGCCGAACCAGATCACTCCGACGACCGTGACGTTGAGGATCAGCATGAACAGCGGGAAGAGCAGCACGAAGAGCGAGCCGATCTTGCGACCGAGGATCATGAGTTCCGTATTGGTCTCGCGGAACCGCACTTCCTCGATGGGCTCGCGGACGAATGCCCTCACGACCCGCACTCCGGTGAGCTGCTCGCGCATCACGCGGTTGATCGCATCGAGCTGCTTCTGGTTGCGGCGGAACAGCGGAACCATGCGGCCGATGACGAGCACCGCGGCGATGAGCAGTGCCGGCACCGAGACCGCGATCAGCCAGCTCAGCCCGACATCCTGCTGGACAGCCATGATGATGCCGCCGATCGCGAGCAGCGGAGCGGTGACGAACATCGTCGCGCCCATCATCGCCAGCATCTGCACCTGCTGCACGTCATTCGTGTTGCGGGTGATCAGCGAACCGGCGCCGAACTGCGACACCTCTCGCTCGGAGAAGCCGCTGACGCGGGAGAACACGTCGGCGCGGATGTCGCGCCCGACGCTCATCGCGGCCTTCGCCGCGAAGTAGGTGGCGATGATCGAGCAGATGATCTGACCGAGCGACACCACGAGCATGAAAGCGCCCGTGCGCCAGATGTATGCGGTGTCGGCCTGGGCGACGCCGTTGTTGATGATGTCAGCGTTCAGCCGAGGCAGATAGAGCGTGGCGAGCGCGCTGGCGAACTGGAAGATCAGCACGCCGACGAGGAGCCACCGATATTTGGAGAGATAGCGGACGAGGAGTTTCCCGAGCATGAAAGTGTCCTTGTGAGATAGGGGCAGCGAGTGCCACAGAACAGATTGTCACGAAGCTCGGACATTCGTAACGACGAAGGAGGCTTATCCGCTCAGGGCGAACGAACCGCTGATCATCAGCGGATTCTGCACGCCGTCCAGCAAATCGCGACGTGCAGTTCAGGCGAACAAGGATACCTCTGGCACGTACGCGCGGGCCGCTGCGCCGGCATCCGGTTCCAACTCCTCGAGCGTCGCGGGCTGCCACTTCGGCGAGCGGTCCTTGTCGACCAGCTGCGCGCGGATCCCCTCCACGAGGTCGGGGTGGTGAGTCCCGAACCAGAGCACGCGCCGGTACTCGCCGATCAGCGCATCGCGCAGATCTCCCTCACGAGCCTCGCGGACGGCATCCAGCGTCACCGCGACCCCCGTTGGCGAGAGCTCGGCGAGCGTCGCCGCCGCTTCGGATGCCGAGGACTCGGACCGCGCAGCGAGCCTCTCCACGACCTCGCCGATCGTCTCGGCGGAGAACACCTCGTCGATCCAGCCGCGCTCGTCCACCAGAGCGGAGCGCTCCGGCGTCTCATCGAACAGCAGCACGAGCTCGGACGGACTGGTGGGGTCGGCGCGCTTGCCGAGCGCCTCGCGCAGTTCGTCGAGATGCGCCGACGGCACGTAGTAGTCGGCGAAGCCGGCATACACGGCATCCGCTCCCGTCATGGTGGCGCCGGTGAGCCCGAGGTACTCGCCGATGCGGCCTGGTGCGCGGCCGAGCAGATAGGTGCCGCCGACGTCAGGCGTGAACCCGATCCTGGTCTCCGGCATGGCCAGGCGGCTGCTTTCGGTGACGACGCGGATGGCCGCGTGACCGGCGAGCCCGATCCCGCCGCCCATCGTGATGCCGTCGGCGAAGGCGACCACGGTCTTGGGGTACCGGGCGATCATGAGGTTCAGCGCGTACTCCGCACGGAAGAAGTCGCTGACGCCCTCATGCCGGCCGCTGGTGATCTGCTCGTAGAGGCCGCGCACGTCGCCGCCTGCGCAGAGACCTCGATCGCCAGCGCCGTCGATGAGCACGATGTCGACGTCTGAGTCGTGGCGCCACCGCTCGAGCGCGGCGGTGAGCTGACGGATCATGTCGAGATCGAGGGCGTTGATCGCCTTCGGTCGATTCAGCGTGAGCCGTCCCAGCGAACCCTCGGTGCGGACGAGAACGGTGGGGGCCGCGGTGTTGTCAGTCACGAATGCCACGTTACCCGCCTGATTCTTCACGCTTCGCACAGCGCCGACGCGAGATTCTGCGTGTTTTCCGACAAGATAGAGAGAACGCCCATCGCAGGAAGGCCCCGGATGCCAGACGGACAGCTGATCGAGTTCGACCACGTGACGAAGCGCTTCGGTGCTGTCGCCGCAGTGTCGGACTTCTCCGCGCGCGTCAACCCCGGTGTCGTGACGGGCTTCCTTGGTCCGAACGGCGCCGGCAAGACCACCACACTGAGGATGCTGGTCGGCCTCGAGCGCCCGACCATCGGCACGACGAAGATCGGCGGCAAGCGCTTCTCCGAGCTGCGCGAGCCCGCCCGCGTGATCGGCGCGATGCTCGAGAACCCCGGCTTCCGCGCCCGCCGCACCGTCGAGCGCCATCTCATCGCTGCGGCCAAGGCCAACAGCATCCCTCTCTCGCGCGTCGGCGAGCTCATCTCGTTCGTCGGACTCGGCGATGATGTCGACACCCGCATCGCCGCGCTCTCGCTCGGCATGCGCCAGCGCCTGAGTGCGGCGACGGCATTGATCGGCGACCCCGGCGTGCTCGTGCTCGACGAACCGGCGAATGGTCTCGACCCCGAGGGCATCCGATGGATGCGCACGCTCATCCGCGGTCTCGCCGATGAGGGCCGCACCGTGCTCGTCTCCTCGCACGTGCTCTCCGAAGTGGAGCAGACGGCCGACGAGATCCTCGTGATCGCGCGCGGCGAGCTGAAGTTCGCTGGCACCATGGAAGACCTCGCCGACCCGAGCACCGGTCCTGTCGTCGTCGACGCCGCCGACCGCCGCGCGCTGTCCCAGGCGCTGAGCACCGCCGGCCTCGAGTACGAGATCCTGCGCTCGGGGTTGACGGTGCGCGGCAGCGACGCCGCCAGCATCGGCGCCGTGACCGCGGGTGCCGGCGTGGCATTGACCACACTGCAGCAGCGCGGTCCCACACTCGAGGACGTCTTCCTCGATCTCGTGAACGACAGGTTCGTGCGTCCCGAGGTGCGTGCGGCGGATGCTACGCACGAGGCCGTCGCCACCGTGACAGCCGTTGATGCAGAAGAGTCAACGGCTGACTCCGATGCGCCGGTTGCGTCTTTGTTCGCGTCGGTCGGAGCATCTGCCGTTGACGAAGGCTCGCCTGCGACGTCTGCGGACGAGCCAGTGCGCGATGAAAAGCCGTCAGATGCCGAGGAGGCGGAGCCGGAGACATCGGATCGTGCGCCCTTCGACATCACCGCATCGTTCGCCGACTCGGACGCAGAATCGGCGGACACGGCAGAATCGGCAGCCACCGCGGAGACAGCGGAAACCACCAGTGAGCCCGCTCCTCAGGAAGAGGACCGCCAGCTCCCCGGTATCGCGGGACTCGCGGCCGTCGCCAGCCTGTTCAACACGCCGACGTCGACGTCGACCTCTGAGACTGAGGGCGAGAGCGATACTCGCGAACTCGCCGATGCCGACCAGTCGCCGGCGGTCACGGCCGATGAGGCCGGTGCCGACACCACGGACTCTGCCGACGACGACCTCGATGCGACGCCACTCACGGAGTCGGCACCCGAAACGGACGAGAATCTCGATGAGGCCGATCCGACCGAGGAGTTCTTCGACGCGTTCGCCGGTGACCCGGCTGCGGAGGATGACGACGCACCTGACGCATCCTCCGGCGACGAGCCAGAAGAGCACGACGCGGACAACAGCGACTCAGATCGCAGTGAACCCACGGCCGACCGGCACTGAACTCAGACCGGACGCGGCCGGATGACCGGGCGCTGACGTCCCTTCACGACCGGTATCGGCGCCGTGCCTGCGATCTCCACGACGTCGACGGGCTCTTCCGAGACGTCGAGTCGCAGCGCCTGTGTGAGTGCCAAGCCATGCCTGGTCGTGAAGATCAGTCGCTGGAACTGCTCGTCGCCCTCGAGATCGATGACCACGCTCGCTCGGTGACGGCGGATGAGCACGAAGTCGGTCGTGGCCGCGGCCTTCCAGGTTCCCGCCGCGAGGATGCCGGGAATATGGGTGCCGGGGCCCGGCACGCCGCGCAGCCACGTCCATGCGTCTTCGGTGAGCTGCACCTTGGTTATGGTGTCCCGCGCCACCCGCAGGTTCTCGCGGTGAAACGTCGCAGCGCGCTCAAGCGGAGAGAGCACAACCTCAAGCTGTGTCTGATCCAGCAGCAACGTCACCATGCACCCAGTCTGCCAGCGACGCCTTGCAAACTGTCTGCGACTTCCTCACAGGACCGCAACAATCCGATTGTGCGGTTCCACCAGTCCGGTCAGGGACGAGCGGATGCTGCGGCAGCAGCCGCCGCGGACAGCGCTGCTTCGATGCGAGTCAATGCCGCGTCGTCGTGAGCGGCTGTGAGGAACCACGCCTCGAACACACTCGGCGGCAGGGCGATGCCCTGCTCGCGCATCGCATGGAAGAAGGGCGCGTAGCGGAACGCTTCCTGAGCCTGTGCCTCGGCGTAGTTACGCGGTGGCGTCTCGGCGAACACGACGCCGAACAGGTTTCCGGCGCGCGGCACGGCGTGCACGACGCCGGCATCCGTGAGGGCCGCATCAAGGGCGTCGGCGACACGAGCGGCCGCAGCATCCACGCGCGCGTAGACGGCCGGCGTCGCGAGGCGCAGCGTCGCGAGCCCGGCAGCGACAGACAGCGGGTTCCCCGACAGAGTGCCCGCCTGGTAGACGGGACCGGTGGGGGCGAGCAGATCCATCACATCGGCACGACCGCCGAGGGCGGCGAGCGGCATGCCACCGCCGACGACCTTGCCGAAGGTGATGATGTCGGGCAGGTACTCCTCGCCGAGCGAGGCCTGCAGCGCCCAGTACCCGGCATGGTGCACGCGGAATCCCGTGAGAACCTCGTCCAGGATCATCAGTGCGCCATGCGCGTGCGCGGTGTCGGCGATGAAGCGGTTGAATCCAGGATCGGGTTCGACAACGCCCATGTTCGCGGCGGCAGCCTCGACTATCACGGCGGCGATCCGGTCGCCGTGCTCTGCGAAGACGGTCTCGAGCGCTGCGCGGTCGTTGTAGCCGATCACGAGGGTCTGCGCCGCAATCGGGGCGGGAACGCCTGCAGAGCCGGGCAGCGCCAGCGTCGCGACGCCGGAGCCCGCCTCGGCCAGCAGTCCGTCGGAATGCCCGTGGTAGTGACCGGCGAATTTCACCAGCAGGTCACGACCGGTCGCCCCGCGCGCGAGGCGGATGGCCGTCATAGTCGCCTCGGTGCCGGTGGAGACCAGGCGAACACGTTCGATCGGTGCCAGATCTCCCACCCGCACGCGCTCGGTGATGAGTCGAGCGAGCACGACCTCACCCTCCGTCGGCGCCCCGAACGAGAGACCGCGAGTCGCTGCCTCCTGCACGGCCGCGACGACATCAGGATGCGCATGCCCCACCAGGGCGGGGCCCCACGATGCCACCAGGTCGACGTACTCGTCGCCGGCGGCATCCGTGACCGTCGCGCCCTTCGCGGAGGCCAGGAACCGCGGCGTCCCGCCGACGGAGCCGTACGCCCGTACCGGCGAGTTCACCCCGCCGGGGGTCACGGCGCGTGCGGCGGCGAACAGGTCATCGTTGCGGTCGTTCATGGGATCCTCCATGTCTTGGTCCGGTGCAGGCTTCGACTCGCTTCGCTCGCTCAACCCGTTTCGTCTCACTCCGCTCGCTCAACGAGCCGCGGGATGCCGCTCAGCGTTCGCGGAGCCAGCCGGCGGCCGGCGTCGCCCAGTAGGTGAGCACGGCGTCGGCACCGGCGCGTCGGATCGACAGCAGTGACTCCAGCACCGCAGCGCGGCGGTCGATCCAACCGTTCGCGCTCGCGGCCTCGATCATCGCGTACTCGCCGGAGATCTGATATGCCCACACCGGAATGTGCACGGCGTCGCGCACCTCGCGCAGCACGTCGAGGAAGCTCATCGCCGGCTTCACCATGACGATGTCCGCGCCCTCGGCCTCATCGATCAGCGCCTCGCGCAGTCCCTCACGTCGGTTGCCGGGGTCGAGCTGGTACGTGCGACGGTCTCCCTGCAGCTGGGAGTCGACGGCCTCGCGAAACGGTCCGTAGAATGCGCTCGCGTACTTGGCCGCGTAGCCGAGAAGGAGAGTGCCGCTGAAGCCCTCGGCATCCAGCCCGCGACGGATCGCCGCGACCTGGCCGTCCATCATGCCGGACAGGCCAAGCAGGTGCGAACCTGCCCGCGCCTGCGCAAGCGCCATCGCGACATATCGTTCCAGCGTCGCGTCGTTGTCGACCGAGCCGTCGTCCGTGAGAACGCCGCAGTGACCGTGATCCGTGAACTCGTCGAGGCACAGATCGGTCTGCACGACGAGCGCGTCGCCGACCTCCTCTACGAGGGCCGCCGTGGCGACATTGAGGATGCCGTCAGGATCATCCGCACCGGAGCCGATCGCATCGCGCACCTCAGGAACGCCGAACAGCATCACACCGCCGACCCCCGCCTCGGCCGCCTCGACAGCCGCGCGACGCAGCGAATCGAGCGAGTGCTGGGCGACGCCCGGCATCGAGCTGATCGGCACGGCCTCGGTGATGCCCTCGCGCACGAACATCGGCAGCACCAGCTGCCGAGCCTCCAATGAGGTCTCGCGAACCAGGTTCCGCACCGCCGGCGACTGGCGGAGTCGGCGCGGACGGATCTCGGGGAAGCTCACGGCGCGAACTCGTCGGCCGCGTGCGGGAGGGTGAAGTGCGAGACCGCATCGATGAGCGCGTCGACGGTCTGCTTGTCAGCGACCACCGTGATGGGCAGACCTGCCTTGCGGGCGTCCTTCGCGGTGCGAGGACCGATCGCGGCGAGCAGCGTGTCATCCGGGATGTCGGGGAACTGCTCGCGCACCTGCTGCGCGACCGAGCCGCTGGTGATGAGGATCGCGTTGATCCGGCCGCTGTCGACATCACGACGGATGCGGTCGGTCACCGGCACCCCCACCGTGCGGTACGCGACGATGCTGGAGACCTCGTGCCCGGCGTCGATGAGTGATCGCGTGAGAACGGGCTTCGCGATCTCACTGCGCAGAGTCAGGATTCGACGGGGCGAGGGCTCGAGAGCGATCAGCTGCTCTGCCATGCCTTCGGCGGAGTTGTCCTCCTCCGGCACGAGCGCGACCTCGTATCCGACCGCCTGCAGCGCCGCCGCCGTCGTCTCTCCGACCGCGGCGATCTTCGTAGACTTCGGAACCACGGCGCGATGCGCGAAGAGCACGTCCACGGTCGTCGCACTGGTGATCGTGAGCCAGTCGAACTCTCCGGCGGCAAGCTTCGTCAGCGCGTCGTCCAGTGCGTCCTGGTCTGTCGTCGGACCGAAGTTGATCAACGGCGCGACGACGGGAACGGCGCCCTGCGCGCGAAGGCTCGCGGCGACGCCGTCGCCCCACGGGCCTCCTCGCGGAACGAGGACGCGCCAGCCGGTCAATGGCTTCTCATGATTCGTTTCGGGTGTGCTGCTCATCAGGATTGCTCTCGGGAGACGAGTCCGGCCGCCCCTTGATCGAGCAGCCGACGGGCGACAGAAAGTCCGATCTCGCGTGCTGCGTGATTCAGGTCCGCACCATCGGCAGCATCCGCTCCATTGCCACTGCCGTTCAGACGAATATACCCCCGGCGCAGAGGTTCGGTGACGTCGAGCCCGATCCGCCTCTCTCCTTCCGGCGCATAGACGATCGTTCGCACACGCACTTCATCGCCGGTCACGACGGCGTGCGCGGCCATCGGCGCCTGGCATCCGGCATCCAGTCCCTCCAGCACTCCGCGCTCCACGGTGATGGCGAGCCGGGTCGCCTCGTCGTCGAGCTCTGCGAGCGCAGCGAGCAGTTCTTCTGATGCGTCCGTCGTAGCCTCGACGGCGAGGGATCCCTGCCCTGGTGCCGTCGGCCATTCGGCGAGACCGAGCTCCTCACGTGCGAGGGTCACCTCGGATCCGAGTCGCGACAGACCGGCGGCCGCGAGGATCACGGCATCCAGTTCACCGGATTCGACCCGGCCCATGCGCGAACCGATGTTTCCTCGGATGTCGACGACCTCTGCGCCAGGCGCACGACGATGCACCTGTGCGATGCGTCGCGGCGAGCCGGTGCCGACCTTCGCACCGCGGCGCAGTTCGTGAAGCGCTGTACCTTCCCGCGTGAGCACGACGTCGCGGGCGTCTTCCCGTGCCGGCGTCGCCGCGATCAGCAGACCCTCCGGCACGGCCGTCGGAAGGTCCTTGAGCGAGTGCACCAGGATGTCGCATTCGCCGGCGAGCAGAGCCTCCCGCAGACGAGTCGCGAAGATGCCCAACCCGCCGATCTCGGACAGCGATGCGCGGTTGGTATCGCCCTCCGACACGATGGGGACGAGCTCGACCTTGCGGCCGGAGGCCTTCTCGAGCGCGGTGGCGACATGACCGGACTGCGCCTGCGCGAGTGCGCTTCGGCGCGTGCCGAGACGGATCGGGGTACTCACGGCGGCCTACTGCAGCACGTCCGCGATCTCGTCGAATCGGAGCCTGCGTCCCGTGAAGAACGGGACCTCCTCTTTCACGAATCGACGAGCTTCGGTGTAGCGCAGGTCACGCATGAGATCGACGAGTTCCGTGACGTCATCCGCCTCGAGCGGAAGGATCCACTCGTAGTCGCCGAGCGCGAAGGCGGCGACGGTGTTCGCGATGACGCCCTTGAACGCCGCCCCCTTGCGTCCGTGATCGGCGAGCATCTTCCGCCGATCCTCTTCAGAGGCGAGGTACCACTCGGGGGTGCGCACGAACGGGTACAGGCACAGCCAGTCCTTGGGCTCGACGCCGCGCAGGAAACCGGGCACGTGCGCACGGTTGAACTCGGCGTCGCGGTGCACGCCCATCACGTTCCAGACGGGCAGCAGTGTGCGCAGGAGCTCGGTGCGACGAAGCCGGCGGAGCGCCTTCTGCAGTTCTTCAGCGGTCTCGCCGTGCAGCCAGACGAGCAGATCGGCGTCGGCCTTGAGCCCCGAGACGTCGTAGAAGCCGCGGATGGTGACGCCGGAGTTCTCGATGTGCTCGGAGATCGTCTCCAGTTCCGTCGCATCCGTCTCCGCGACAGGGGCATCAGGATTGCGTCGCCATACAGCCCAGAGGGTGAAGCCGGTCGGGTTCTCTTCGCTCGCGTCGGACATGCATCCAGTCTGCCCCTTTCTCGAGGAAGGAGCGAATGCAGCGTTCAGCGACCCTCAGTGAAGTCAGCGCGCGAGCGCTCGCACGATCGCCCAGACGAGAGCACCGGCCACCGCGGCGACTCCGACAGCTGCAGCGGCAGCTCCGACCGGGTTGCGGTCCGCGAACACGCGTGCCTTCGCGGCGCCGCGCACCGATGCCTTCTCGATGCGACGAGGGAGGTTGCCCTTGATCTCGATGGCGGCGAGAGCGGCCTTCAACTCGGCACGAGCGGATGCCACGGGGTCGGTGATCCCGGCAGGAACAGCAGTGCGGGGCAGATTCAGCTCAGAGTTTGTCATCACCGGCATCCTTCACGATTCGAATATCGGTCGCGACTGCCTGACCGGGGTTCTCGCGACGCAGCACCTTGCGGAACTTCAGCAGTCCGAGACCCGCGAACACCAGAACGCAGAGCAGCAGCAGCACGAGCACTGCCAGCGCCGAGAGCCAGACCGGCCACCACGAGGACAGTCCCGCCACGGCGAAGACGAGGATCATCGGGATCACCCAGAACAGGAAGAACAGCGCGACCAGGAACCAGACGCTTCCGATTCCGGCGTCCTTCGCCGTGCGCGAGATCCAGACCTTGGCGGCATCGATCTCGGCCTTGACGAGTTTGCTGACCAGTTCCGGGAGGTCGCCGAGCAGCGTCAGAAAACTGTCGTCAGCGCGGTCACGGTATCCGCGAACCATGTCAGTTGCCGTTCGTCGTCGTCTTCTTCGCCGCTGAGCCCGTCGACGCACTCGAGGTGGCGTTGCTCGTCTTGGCGGCGGACTTCTTGGCCGCGGGCTTCTTCGCCGCCGCCTTCGCGTCCTCGACCACGCCCTCCGCCACGTCGGCGACGTTCCCCGCCGCCTCCTTGGTCGTGGCGATCGCGGAGTCGAGCTTCTCGCCAGGCGTCGTTCCGCTGCCGACAGACCCCGCCACCTTCACGATTCCCGACCAGACCGCGCCGGGGATGGCTGCGGCCTTGTCCCCCGCGAATGCCGTGAGCTTGGTGACCTGCTCCTGGACCGGGTCCAGGTGCCAGACCTTGAGCCACTGCGTCTTGATCTGCTCGTAGCGCTCGCGTCCGGCGCGCGTGCCGAGTACGTAACCGACGCCGAGTCCGACGACAAGTCCGATCTTCCCCTTCATGGGGTCTCCTCACGTTGTTCCGGTCGAGCCGAAGGATTCCGCCCCTGTCGGCCAGGTACCCAGCGTAACCCCATATGCCGATTTCGGCATCTATACCTCAGGGGGTTGACAGCCAAGGTTCATTCACGTCCAGAGCAGAGCCCGGCGGAGGCGATCGGCCTCCGCCTTCGCATCCGGGATGACCTGCGCGAGGCCCGTCCCGGATAACCATGCCCCGACGACCGCGAGGCCAGCGGTCTTCTGCACGGCCGCGCGGACCGCACGACGGCGGTCCGCCGCACCGATGAGGGATGCCGGCTGCGCCTGTGTGAATCGTGCCCGGTGCGAGTCGACGAGCATCGACTCCGCCACCGGCACTCCGAGCATGTCGGCGGCCTCGCGCAGTGCAAGCCGGGCAGCCTCCTCGTCGTCCAGCAGCGCGGTGGCGGCGGGCTCACCCTGGGCGCCGAACGACACCCTCACGATGTGCTTGCCGCCGGCAGCCTTGCGCAGCCACGACCATTTCGCGGTGGCGTGTGTGAGAGCCTTGGCCGCGTGGCTGCCCGGCACAGTGAGCACGCCGGTGCCGCGCGGGGCGGCGTCGAGCGCCGGCGCATCGAGCAGCAGGCTCACGATCTCGATCTCGGGGGCGGCGCCGGGAGCGGTGAGAGCATCGATGTGCGAATCGAGCAGCGTGCGGGCGACGGGCTCGGCGGTGGCCACGATGACAGCATCCGCCGTGAGCGTCTCGGTGATCTCCTCGGGCTCTTCCGCGGCATCCAAGGCCCCGTTGCGCGTCGGGAACGTCACCGTCCATCCATCGTCCTCGCGGACCAGGGACTGCACGTCGGCGCCGGTGCGCACGAGGGCGCCGAGTTCATCCAGGTCACTCGCCAGTGCGTCGACGAGCGCGCTCATCCCGCCCGCGAGGGCCTCGACGGCGGAGCCGGGAGCCTTCTTGGCGCGGTCGGCACGATCGGCGAGAAGCTGAGCGACGCCTCCCGAGAGCGACCCCGCCCTGGTCATGGCCTCGTTGAGGCCCGGCGCGGCGATCTCAGTGTCGACGTCATCAGGTTGCGCCGAGTACACCCCGGCGGTCACGGGGGCGACCAGTCGGTCGCGCACCTTCTCTCCCATGCGCGTCGAGACGAGCCTGCCGAGGCTGTGCTCCTTGCCGATCGTCAGCGGCGGTCGCAATCGGTCGACATACGCGCGCCATGCTCCACCCCAGCCGATGATCCGGCGCACGTCTTCGGCGAACGGATTCGAGGGGATGCCGAGGATGCCGCCCTGGGGAAGGGGCGCTGCATCGACGCCGGGAGCGCCGACCAGCCACGCCCCGGCCGGGTTCGGCGTGACGATGCGGTCGGTCAGACCGAGATCGGCGAGCAGCTCACGCACGTGGCCACCGCGCGTCGCGTAACTCTCCGCACCGGCATCCACCACGATCGAGTCGAGTTCGGCTCGACGGATGGCGCCGCCCAGGCTCTCGGTCGCTTCCAGGAGGGTGACCTTCATACCGACCTTGGCGCATTCACGGGCCGCGACGAGGCCGCCGATCCCACCCCCGACCACGATGACGTGGCGTGCGGCCGCCCTGGCTGCGAGCTCGACGGAATCCTCACTCATGCGCGCGCCTGCTCCGAGCGGGAGTGCACCAGCTCGACGATGCGGGTGAGCTGGTCGGGATCGGTGTCCGGTGGCACGCCGTGACCGAGGTTGAGGATGTGCGCGCGTGCTGCCAGACCGCGCTCCAGCACGTCGAGCACGTGTGCCTCGAGCACGGGCCAGGGCGCCGACAGCAGGGCCGGGTCGATGTTCCCCTGCACGGTGACATCCGCACCGAGGATCGCGGCCGCCTCGTCGAGCGGCTGACGCCAGTCGACGCCGACGGCGGAGGCGGAGCCGCCGAGCTTCATGTCGGCGAGGAAGGGTCCGGTGCCGACGCCGAAGTGGATCACCGGGATGCCGAGGTCGGTCACTGCTGCCTTGGAGTGCGGGGCGATGAACGCACGGTAGTCGGCGGGATTGAGTGAGCCGGCCCACGAGTCGAAGAGTTGCAGGGCACCGGCCCCGGCGTCGCGCTGGGCCTCGAGGAAGCGGCGCGAGATGCGGGAGAGCCATCCGGCGAGTCGATCCCATGCCTCGGGGTCGGTGTGCATCATCGCTCTGGCACGAAGGTGCTCCTTGGAGGGACCGCCCTCCACCAGATACGCGGCGAGGGTGAACGGCGCACCGGCGAACCCGATCAGCGGGGTGTCGCCGAGTTCGGCGGTGACGATCCGCACGGCCTCGGCGATCGCGGTCGTGTCCAGGGAATCCGGATCGATCGCGGTGATCCGGTCGACGTCGGCGCGCGTGCGCACCGGCTCTGCGAATACCGGACCGCGTCCTGGTTCGATGACCACGTCGACGCCGGCCAGACGCAGCGGGATGACGATGTCGCTGAAGAACACCGCCGCATCGACGCCGTGCCGACGCACCGGCTGCAGTGTGATCTCGGCCGCGAGGTCGGGGGTCAGGCACGCGTCCAGCATCCGGGTGCCGACGCGCAGCTCGCGATACTCGGGTAGCGAGCGACCCGCCTGTCGCATGAACCAGACGGGGGTCTGCTCTGGTCGATCTCCCGCGAGCGCGCGCAGCAACGGGGCAGTGGATGAGGACATGCGTCCATCTTCCCATCCGGTCTCTGTGGGTGCCCGATGTACGCATCCAGGAGGCGCTCCGGAAGGCGGCGTAAGATGTCAATGTGCTGCTGTGTGTGACGGCGAACCACAAGACCGCCTCTTTCGAAATGCTCGAACGACTGAGCCGCACGCCCGACGACGTCGCGCCGAATCTTCTGCGCCTCGCTCCGTGCGTGCAGGGCGCAGTCGTCGTCTCGACGTGCAACCGTTTCGAGGCGTACGTCGAGGTCGATGAACCGGTGACCGCTGCGGGCGCCGTAGGCGTCGAGGCCGTGCTGGAAGCGATCGAGCAGTCCGCCGGCATCCCCACCGAAGAACTCGACGGCGCATACACCGTGCACTCCGGTCGCCGTGTCGCCGAGCATCTGTTCGCCGTGGCATCCGGTCTGGAATCCGTCGTCTCCGGCGAAGGCGAGATCGCCGGCCAGGTGCGCCGCGCGCTCACCACCGCTCGCAAGCACGGCACCACCTCCCCCGAACTCGAGCGCCTCTTCCAGCGCGCCAGCCAGGCGCAGCGCAAGGTCAAGAACGTCACGGCACTCGGTCGCGCCGGCCGCTCTCTGGTGCGCCTCGCGCTCGAACTGGCCGACAGCCGCATCGCCGACTGGTCCGCCGAGCGCGTGCTCCTGGTCGGCACCGGCTCCTATGCCGCTGTGACGCTCGCGACGCTCCGTGAGCGCGGCGCGACGAACATCTCGGTGTACTCGCCGTCGGGCCGTGCAGAGCTCTTCGCGAAGAAGCACGACATCACCGCCGTTACTGAAGCGGACTATGCCAGCGTCGCGACGGCATCGAGCCTGCTGATCACCTGCACCACTGCGACCGAGCCCGTACTCGGCCGCGCTCAGCTGCAGGGTCCGACAGCGGACTCGCCTGCCGGGTGCCCGATGGGCCAGCAGACCTCGCAGCTCGTCATCGACCTGGGCATGCCCCGCAACGTCGACCCCGACATCTCAAGCCTCGAGGGCGTGGCCCTGCTCGACCTCGAGACGATTCGTCTGCACGCCCCGTTGGAAGAGCTGCAGGCGACAGATGCCGCGCGCACGGTGGTTCGCGAGGCCGCCGACACATTCCACGTGATCGGCGCCCAGCAGAGCGTGACGCCCTCGGTCGTCGCATTCCGCACGCACATCCTGTCGCTCATGGAAGCCGAGATCGAGCGGGCCCGCGCCCGCGGTGATGAAGGCGGCAAGGTCGAGCAGGCCATGCGCCACCTCGCCGGTGTACTCACGCACACCCCGACCACGCGGGCGCACGAGCTCGCGGCTCAGGGGCGCGGCGACGAGTTCGCCGCAGCGCTCGAGACGCTGTACGGCATCAAGGCCGAAGTCGTCGCCGATGCCCCGACGGCCGAGTCCGCCTGAGCCTTCTCCGACGCTTCGTTCGGAGAAGTACAGTTACTCCGGAGAGATTCCAGAATCTCTCCGGACGTAGCGCAGATCTCCGAAGAAGCGGCAGGTACTGATCACCGCACGGCAGCACGCTCGAGTGCCAGACTGGATGCATGGCCCTTCACATCACCGGTGACCCCGCCGCGGATTCGCTGTTGACCGATAATCCCCTGGCGCTGCTGGTGGGGATGCTGCTCGATCAGCAGGTGCCGATGGAGACGGCATTCGCCGGCCCACTCAAGATCGAACAGCGCACCGGCTCCGCGGATGCCAAGGCCATCGCCGCCATGGACCCGGAGTCGTTCCTCGAGGCGTTCAAGCAGACGCCTGCAGTGCACCGGTTCCCCGGCTCGATGGCGACTCGCGTGCAGACGCTCTGCCAGGAGCTCGTCGATGCCTGGGACGGGGATGCCGCGGCGCTGTGGACCCGCGGAGACCCTGACGGTGCGGAGGTGCTGCGCCGATTGAAGAAGCTGCCGGGATTCGGCGAGCAGAAGGCGAAGATCTTCCTCGCGTTGCTCGGCAAGCAGTACGGCTTCACCGGTTCCGGGTGGCGCGAGGCATCCGCCCCGTACGGAGAGGACGGCTCATACCGCAGCGTCGCCGACATCGTCTCGCCAGAGTCGCTGACGAAGGTGCGCGAGCACAAGAAGGCCATGAAGGCCGCCGCGAAGACGGCCGGATAGGCGGGCAACCTTTGTCAAGGCCGGTCTCGCAGAAGATCCGGTGACGCAGACTGGTCAGCAAACGAGCCAGGGAGCGCGCATGTCGAGAAACGTCCGAAGGATGAACTGCCGGCCCGAAGCGGTCTTCCGCGTTCTGGAGGACGGCTGGCTCTACCCGAGCTGGGTCGTCGGGGCATCGCGCATGCGCGACGTCGCCGCCGCATGGCCGCAGCCCGGAGCAAAGTTGCATCACTCCGTGGGGGTCTGGCCGGCCCTCCTCGACGACACGACGAGCACCGCCACGTGGGATCCACCGCGCCACATGGTGATGACCGCACGGGGGTGGCCGATCGGCGAGGCACGCGTGACGATCGACGTCAGGCCCTTCGGGGGAGGATGCCTCGTCCGCATCCAGGAGGAAGAGGTCAGCGGACCGGCGAAGGTCATCCCCCGCATCGTGTCCGATGTGCTGCTGCAATGGCGCAACGCCGAGACGCTGCACAGACTCGCATACCTGGCAGAAGGACTCGCCCCCGTGAACACGGCATCCGATTCGGAGAACACATGACAGGGCGCTCGTTCGATGTCGATGCCACCGTCGTCGGCGCCGGGCCCAACGGTCTCGCCGCCGCCGTCACACTCGCACGCGCAGGGCTCTCGGTGCGAGTCTTCGAGCGCGCGACGACAGCCGGAGGCGGCGCGGCGACCGCAGAGCTCACCCTGCCGGGCTTCCACCACGACGTCTGTTCGGCGGTGCATCCTCTCGCCTTCGAGTCGCGCTTCTTCCGCGAATTCGGACTCACCCGACGCATACCGTTCGCCGTACCGGAGATCTCCTTCGCGCATCCGCTCGATGGCGGGAGGGCCGGGATCGCGTACCGGGATCTGGAGCGCACGGCGGAGACCCTCGGTGTGGATGGCAGGGCGTACACCAGCCTGATGCGCCCGCTGGTCGAGCGCTCGACGAGGGTCGCCGACTTCACCGGCGACACTCTCCTGCGCATCCCCCGGGACATCCCGACCGCCCTGGCCTTCGGATTGGCGGCGATGGAGCAGGGCAGCCCGCTGTGGAACGCGCGCTTCCGCGAGGATGCCGCCCCCGCCATGCTCACCGGCGTGGCATCGCACACGATCCTGCCTATGCCTGGCCTGGCCAGCTCGGGCGCCGGCCTCGCGCTGACGGCGTACGCGCATGCGAAGGGATGGCCGATCCCCATCGGCGGAAGCCAGAGCATCATCGACGCCATGGTCGACGACCTCGTCACGCACGGAGGTGAGCTCGTGACTGATCACGAGGTCACTTCTCTTGACGAACTGCCCTCGTCCCGCGTGACGCTGCTCGACGTCACACCGCGTGCGCTGAGCAGGATCGCCGGCGACCGGATGCCGCAGCGCTACCGCGATGCGCTCGGTCGCTTCCGCTACGGCAACGCCGTGGCGAAGGTGGATTTCGCGCTTTCCGAACCTGTGCCGTGGTCGCATCCGGAACTCGGCCGCGCCGGAACACTTCACGTCGGCGGCACCCGGGCCGAGATCGCGGCGGCCGAGAACGCCGTCGCACACGGCAACCTCTCCGAGTCTCCGTACGTTCTCGTCTCGCAGCCCTCGCTTTTCGATGACACCCGCGCCCCCGCCGGCCAGCACACGCTCTGGACGTACACGCATGTGCCGGCGGCATCGCGCGCGGACAGGTCGGAGGCAGTCATCCGGCAGATCGAACGGTTCGCACCCGGCTTCCGCGACACGATCCTGGGCATGTCGTCCCGCACGGCGATGGACGTGGAGCGGCACAACCCCAACTACCCTCGCGGCGACATCTCTGCAGGTACGCCGGATCTGGTGCAGCTGCTGCGCCGTCCTGTACTCAGCCCCGAGCCGTGGCAGACGCCGATGAACGGCGTCTACCTGTGCGGTGCATCCACGACACCGGGGCCAGGAGTGCACGGCCTGCCCGGATGGCACGCAGCGCTGAGCGCGTTGCGGAACGACTTCGGCACCAGAGCGCTGCCGGATCTCGCGCCGCGCGCGTCTGGTGGAGAATGAACTCATGAAGCAGACCGGTTCGAACGTCGCCGCGCTGATCGCCGCGGCGTCACCCGCGATCAGAAGGCGGGATGCTGAGACGCTGACTGCCTTGATGCGGGAGGTCGCCGGCCGCGAACCCGCCGCCTGGGGATCGATCATCGGCTTCGGCTCCTGCCACTACCGCTACCCGACCGGCACCGAGGGCGACATGCCGATTCTGGCGTTCGCACCACGCAAGACCGCGACCACGATCTACCTCGATGACACCGAGCGGCACAGCGAGGCGCTCGGTGACCTCGGCCCGCATACCGTCGGCAAAGGATGCCTGTACGTCAAGGACCTCGAGAAGGTCGATCTCGAGGTGCTCCGCGACATCCTCGAGGGCACTCTCGCCTGGGTTGAGTCCGGTGGTACGCCCGGGATCGAGCTGACGGTCACCGACTGAGGCCTTCCGTCACTCGCAGGTGTGAGCGTCAGCGCAGCACCTCGACCAGCGCGACCCACGAGACGACGACAGCCGACACGATCGCGAGCAGGCACCCGGCGGCCGCGAGGTGCAGGCCGGAAGGATGCCCCGCCCACACCATCACGCCGGCGACGACGTACGCGGCGAGTGGCAGGAAGCCGATGAGGTACTTGAGCGGTCGTGCACGGGCCGCCGGGGCGGGATCGCGTGCGATCAGCCGGGTGGCGTTCACCTGGAATACGGTGGCGAGCAGCGTGGCCGCGATGATCACGCCGCCGTACCAAGCGGGTTCAAGATCGGGAACGAGGCCCAGTGCCGCGACGGTGAGCGCGAGCACGAGTGTCGCGACGCCGGCAAGGAGCCGCGCGGTGAGCGTGCGCGATTTGATGATCTCCGCGATGTTGACGCTCGCGGCGACGATCACGAGTCCGGCGAGCGCCGCAGTGGCGCCCGCCATGGCGACGTTGAACTCGCTCCACTGCTCCATCATGCGGACAGCCTAGACCCGGCATCCGCGGCCGCGCGCTCCGCGAAGACGCGACCGTCTGCTCGGGGTCACGAGCGTCGCGGTCAGCGACTGTCGTCAGCGACTGCCGTAGCGAGCGACGATCTCCTCGGTGAGCGGCGGCCAGATGCGCTTGTGCTCATCGCCGAATGCGACGCCCGAGAGGAACGCTGCGCCGAGGTCGCGGGAGCGGTCGATGAACAGGAAGCTGCCTTGCCCGCCGAAGTGTCCTGCGGTCTCAGGCGGCAGGGTGTCGCTCAGCCAGTGCGGACTCTTCGCGCCCTTGAGCTCGAACCCCAGTCCCCACTGATTGTCGTCGAACGAGCCGTATCCGGGAACGACGCCGCGCAACCCGGTCCGCGAGACCATGAGCGCGAGATCACGCAGCTCGACGGGGATCAGCGTCGGTCGCAGCACTTCGCGTGCGAACGTCAGCAGGTCTTCGATCGACGCCCGGTAGCCTGCGGACGGCCGGCCGGTCACGACGATGTCCTGCATGCCCAACGGCACGGTGACTTCGCGGGTCATCCAGTCGGCGAACGGCATGCCGACGGCCTCGGCCACGTGCGCGCCTAGCGAATCGAACCCGGCATTCGAATAGATACGCCGGGTTCCGGGCGCGGCCTGCGTCTGGTCTCCCTCGAACGGCAGCCCGCTGGTGTGGTCGAGCAGGTTCAGAAGCGTCGATCCCGCGGGACCTGCCGGCTCGTCGAGGTCCACGAACCCACGTTCGACGGCGATCAATACGCCCCAGGCCGATATGGGCTTGGACACCGATGCCAGCGGCAGAACCGAGCGCGAGTCTCCCTGCACGGCGAGCGTCTGCTCAGAGCTGGTCACCCCTACAAGTGCGTTGTGAGGGAAGCCGTCTGTCGCTGCGAATGTCGTGGACTCCACCCCGCTCACGCCCCCTTGAGACGCTCCGCCAGGTACTCGTGCAACGTGTCAACGGGGATGCGCTCCTGCGCCATCGTGTCGCGGTCGCGAACCGTGACGGCGTTGTCGTCGAGCGAGTCGAAGTCGACGGTGACGCAGAACGGCGTGCCGATCTCGTCCTGGCGACGATAGCGGCGACCGATCGCGCCGGCGTCATCGAAGTCGATGGCCCAGCGACCGCGCAGCGAGTCCGCGACCTCGCGCGCGAGCGGCGAGAGCCTCTCGTTGCGCGACAGGGGAAGGACCGCGACCTTGACCGGTGCCAGACGCGGGTCGAGCTTGAGCACGGTGCGGGTGTCGGTACCACCCTTGGCGTTCGGCACCTCCTCCTCGACGTACGAGTCGACGAGGAACGCCATCATCGAGCGGGTGAGCCCGAAGGACGGCTCGATGACATACGGGGTGTAGCGCTCTCCGGATGCCTGGTCGAAATAGGACAGGCTCTGGCCCGACGCCTCGGAGTGGCTCGAGAGGTCGTAGTCGGTGCGGTTGGCGACACCCATGAGCTCTCCCCATTCCTTGCCGGGGAAGCCGAAGCGGTACTCGAAGTCGATGGTTCCGGCGGAATAGTGCGCCCGCTCGTCCTCTGGGACATCGAAGCGGCGCATGTTGGCGGTGTCGATGCCGAGGTCCTCGAACCACGCCCAGCACGCTTCGACCCAGTGTTCGAACCACTCCTGGGCGTCGGCGGGAGGCACGAAGTACTCGATCTCCATCTGCTCGAACTCGCGGGTGCGGAAGATGAAGTTTCCGGGGGTGATCTCGTTGCGGAATGCCTTGCCCACCTGACCGATGCCGAACGGCGGCTTCTTGCGGCTGGCGGTGAGCACGTTGGCGAAGTTCACGAAGATGCCCTGAGCCGTCTCGGGACGCAGGTAGAACAGGCCGGATTCGTCGTCGACGACGCCGAGGTAAGTCTTGACGAGGCCCGAGAAGGCCTTCGGCTCGGTGTACTGGCCCTTGTTGCCGCAGTTCGGGCACGGCACGTCGGCAAGACCGTTCTCCGCCTTGCGGCCCTTGCGCGCCTCGAAGTCCTCGACGAGGGTGTCGGCACGGAAGCGTTTGTGGCAGCTCAGGCACTCGACCAGCGGATCAGTGAACGTGGCGACGTGCCCCGATGCCTCCCAGACGCGCTTCGGGAGGATGATCGAGGAGTCCAGTCCCACCATGTCGCCGCGTCCGCGGACGAAGGTCTGCCACCACTGGCGACGGATGTTCTCCTTGAGCTCGGTGCCGAGGGGGCCGTAATCCCATGCGGAACGCGAACCGCCGTAGATCTCACCCGCTTGGAACACGAACCCGCGGTGGCGGGCGAGGCTGATGACCTTGTCAAGACGGGACTGTTCGGCCACGGTGGCTCCAATGGTCGGGAGAGATTCGGATGCTGCGCGCGGACATGCCGCGCCGTCCTCCATCCTATCCGCGCCGACGAGCCCGGTTCAGCCCTCCACTGCGGCAGCAGCAGCGGCTGCGCGCGCCAGCCACGCGGGTGTCTTGCCCGGCCGCGCGAACGGCACGAGCCGCCCGGCGGCGCTCTCTTCCACTAGCTGCTCAGCACGCGCGATGCGGGTGGCAGGGCGCTTGGCTGTCGCGATCCAGTGCCGCACAGCTTTGCGATACCCCGCCGTCGCTGCGTCGAGGAATGCCCGTGCCGCAGCAGACGAGTCGAGCACGGCCTGCACCTCCGGCTCGAGTTCAGCTTCACCGTTCTCGTGCGAATAGGTGCCGGTGCGATCCGCGCTGCGCGCCTCGAACGCCGCCAGGCCGGCGGGGGCCATCCGCCCCTCCGCCTGCAAGCGCTCCACGTGCGCGACATTGACCTTCGACCACGTGCTCCCCGATTTTCGCGGCGTCCACCGCTGACGGCGGCGATCATCGTCGATGGGCTGCGACACCGAGTCGATCCAGCCGAAGCACAGCGCCTCGGGAACGGCATCCGCCCACGTCAGACCCCGATCGACGACGTGAGCCTTGCGCACTTCCATCCACAGCTCCGGCTTGTCGGAGTGATGCCGCTCGAGCCACGCACGGAACTCCGCCGCGTCGCGGAAGTACACCGCGGGCTTCTCCGCCGAACCGCCCGCCTGTCCCGCCACATCGTCCATGGGAACAGGATGCCACGAGCATCCGACACCGCCTCAACGGTTCGGGAAAGCCTCTCCCCCGCCCGCGGCGAGCGCCTCGGCGACGATCTCGATGTGGTCGTTCATCATCGCCGCCGGCATCGCCGGCATGCTCTGCTCCCAGTACGGGAGGATCGCACCACGCCCCTGCATCATTCCGGCCAGACGGGCGTATGCCCACAAGTGGAGGTGCGCCGAGCCGTCGTTCCATCGCGAGAAATGGCAGCGCGCGACCGCAGGGATCGCCTTGGTGGCCTCCGACAGTCTCTGCAGCACGGGTCCGAGGCCGGCGAGCACCTCGATCGGGGCGTCTTCGAGCTTTACATGGCGGCGGGGTGAGATCGAGCCGACGAACGGCAGCCCGACGCCGCCTTCGAATCCTGAACTCACCTGCCATTCATCGTCATGCCAGATCGTGCTCTTCGACGGCTTGCAGTGCCCGCATTCGGAGGCATCGACCTCACCGTGCCTTGGCCTCTCGGGCACGAGCATCGGCTCGATCGGCAACAACTCGAATGCGGCGATACTGGGCGCAGGACCGCTGCCGGGCACTCTGCTCGTGTCGAGCGTCTGACCTATCGGCGCCCACCGGTGCCACTCGGTGTCGGCCGGATGCTGTGCGAAATCTGGGTCGGAGGGCATGCCACCCATGAAACCAGAGAAGGCGTCGCAGCGCCGCGCATCACTCGGTGAAGAGGTATCCGCGCTCCACGTCGAAGCCGGCGATGCGCAGTCCACGGCCCAGCAGTGCCTCCATCTCACCGCGCAACCGGAGACGCCACTCGTGCGCCGCGTCGGGATCCGTCGCCCGAATTCCCTCGACGTCCGACGGAATCTCGAGGGTCGCGACGACGGTCTCCCCCGCAGGGTGCTTGGCGATGTCAGCGAGTGCCCATTCGACATCGAGACGGTCGCTCTCGTCGCCGGCATCCCCACCGCCGAAGATGCCGTAGTTGTTCACCGAGTACCCGGTCACGCGCGCGCCGAGAACGGTGAGGAAGAAGTGCGCGTTGCGGGCGACGAGCGGGTCGAATGTCCAGGTGATCCGTCCGACCTCACGCGAGAACGCCCACTGGCGCTGGTGCTCCTTCAGCTCGCGCCCCCAGCCGCGACCGCGGTAATCCGGTACCAGGGCTGTGATGTGCGAGTGCATCGTGCGCTGGCCGGGAACACCGAAGAAAGCGACGGATGCCCCGACCATGTGCTCCGCGCCGGACTCATCGTCGAACAACCCGACGACGTAGTTGCCGGATTGCTGCAGCGCACGCAGGGTGCCCGCATCGATGACGCGCTCCGGTCCGCGGATGGCATCCAACAGGGACTGCGCCTCGATGATGAGTTCGACGGTGTCAAGGTCACGTATGGTTCGCACGTCCCCAGTCTGCCCCTCCTCGCCCCTGATGCGGAAACGGGAGACCGAGAACATCGCAGCTGTCGACGTCACACTGGGTCGACGATCAGGAGCCGACGAACTCCTCGGTCGGGCCGAACTCCGGCCACTCGCGCACCTCGACTGTCGAGCCCAGACCGTCGGTGTCGAGCACGACGATCTCGTTGACTCCCGGGTTCCAGAGCGGGGCCGGAGCGTAGAGCGTCTGCTGCGGGCCGATCGTCCAGTAACGGCCGAGCAGGAAGCCGTTCAGCCACACCATGCCTTTGGCCCCGTCAGGGAAGGCGAGCCAGGCATCCGCTGGGGTGACGACTTCGATCGTCGCACGCGCGACCCCGTCCGCCTCCCGAGCGCCAGCAGGGTCCGTCGCGTCGGGGGCGGGCGCCGCGTCGAGCGGCAGCGCCCGGTGCGTCCAGCCGTGCACGTAGCGGCGGCCGTTTATGCGCACGCCGTTCATGATGCCCTTGCCCTCGCCGGTGCGCGGGCCGTAGTTGATGCGTCCGAGACTCTCGACCACGATCGTCAGCTGCGCCTTTCGGGCGCCGCCGGGAAGCGGAAGCGACAGCTGCCCGTCCCGCTCCAGGGTGCCGATGCGCTCGTCGCCGACGAAGACCGTCGCACGATCATGCAGGGTGTCGATGTCGATCGTCGCATCCGCCGGAACGTCGATCTGTGCCTGATAGATGACGATGCCGTCTTCCACGCCGAGCTGCTCGAACGTCTGCGGCATCGGGGTGATCTCTCCGATCATCGGCAGCGTCTCGGCGAACTCGCGCAACGACGTCACCGGCTGCAGCGGCGCCGACTGCGCGGCCTGAACCGGCGCAGGTGCGGGGCGCTCCGGCATCTCACCGTCATGGAACGGGGCGAACGCTGCGCGCAGCGCCTCGAACTTGGCGTTCAGCGTGCCGTCTTCGCCGATCGGGGCATCCGAGTCGTAGCTGGTGATCGTCGGCTGCAGTGCGCCGTCGTGGTTGGCTCCGTTCCACAGGCCGAAGTTCGTGCCGCCGTGCGCCATGTAGATGCTGACGGATCCGCCGACCGCGAGCAGTTCGTCGACGGTGCCGATCATGCTCTCGGCCGAACGCACATGGTGTTGCTCGCCCCAGTGGTCGAACCATCCGCCCCATAGCTCACTGCACATCAGCGCATCGTCGGGGCGACGCAGCTGCTGGGCTGTGGCGACGCCGGTGCCGAAGGTGAATGTCGGCAGCGCTCCTGCCACCGAGCCGTGCGCGATCATGTCGGAGGTGATGCCGTCTGCCGTCGTCAGCAGCTCGACGACGCCCCGCGAACGCAGGCCGTCGCGCTGATGCTCGAGATATACGTGATCGCTGCCGAACGAGCCGTACTCGTTCTCGATCTGCACGGCGACGATGGGCCCGCCGAATGCCGCCTGCAGCGGCACGATGCGCGGGATCAGCTCGTCGTACCAGCTGTCGACGGCCGCAAGATACTCGGGATCGTTCGTGCGCAACGCGCTCACCCGTCCGGTCAGCCAGAACGGCAACCCGCCGTTCGACCACTCCGCGCAGATGTACGGGCTCGGACGCAGGTAGACGTCGAGTCCGATCTCACCCGCGAGTCGGATGAACGACTCCAGGTCGCGCCAGCCGTCGAAACGCGGCTCTCCTTCCACCCGTTCGTGGAAATTCCAGGCCACATAGGTGTCGACCGTGTTCGCACCCATCGCGGCGAGCCGACGCATACGGTCCTCCCACTGCTGGGGATGCACGCGGAAGTAATGCAGCGCTCCAGCGAGGATGCGATACGACCGTCCGGCACGGAGGAGCTGCCCGTCGCGCCACGTGATCGCAGGAGAGGCGTCCCGAGAGGACGAGGATGCGTGGTTCAAGAGGACTCCAGCGTGACTCTCGCTCCGACTTCACGGAGTGCGGACGGATGCGTGTCGTGCGCAGCCGCGCATGACTCTACCGGACGGTTGCGATCTCGCCCGACGCGCCCACCTCTGCCGAGCAGCGGTAATCTGGCGTGGTGGGAGACAGAGATGACAAAGCCAGAAAACGTCTCTCCCGCACCCCACATCGTGGCCTCACGGTCGCGGTCCTCGCCTTCGCCGGCCTCTGCTCCTCGTTCATGTTCACGCTGGTCGTGCCGCTTCAGGCCGAGCTGCCGACGCTGCTGAACGCATCACGCGAAGACACCACCTGGGTCGTCACGATCACGCTGCTGGTCGCCGCGGTCGCCACCCCGATCTCCGGCCGTCTCGGCGACATGTACGGCAAACGTCGCGTCGTCGTGGTGCTGATGGCGCTGCTCAGCATCGGCTCCGTGATCGCCGCGATGTCCGGATCCATCGTCGGCGTGATCATCGGCCGCGCGCTGCAGGGCGGCGTCACCGGTGTCATCCCGCTCGGCATCGCGATCATGCGCGACATCCTGCCGACCAACAGACTCGGCACCGCCGTCGCCCTGATGAGCGCGACCATGGGCGTCGGCGGTGCGCTCGGGATGCCGCTCGCTGCGTACCTGGCGATCAACGCCGACTGGCATTCTCTGTTCTGGCTCGCGGCCGGTCTCGGCATCGTCGGGCTCATCCTGGTCTTCCTGTTCGTGCCGGAAGACGTGCTTCTCTCCCCCGGCCGCCTCGACGTGCCAGGTGCGATCGGCTTGGCGATCGGCCTCACCGGCCTGCTGCTGTACGTCTCGCGAGGCGCCGAGTGGGGTTGGACATCGCCCGTCGGGCTCTCGCTCCTGATCGGCGGCATCCTGGTGCTGCTGATCTGGGGGTGGTATCAGCTGCGCACGAACGACCCCCTGCTGGACCTGCGCGTCGCCGCGCGCCCCGCAGTGCTCTTCACGAACATCGCCGCGATCGGCATGGGATTCGCACTGTTCTCCTCGAACGTCACGTTCCCGCAAATGCTCGAACTCCCGGTCGAGAGCGGCTCCGGTTTCGGCCTGGACATGTTGACTGCAGCATTCATCATCATGCCCGCCGGGCTCGTCATGATGGTGATCTCACCCCTGTCGGGCTGGCTCGAGCGCACGGTCGGGCCCCGTCCTCTGTTCACCGTCGGCGCCGCCGCGATCGTGCTGGCGTATGTGTACGTGCTGATCTGGTCATCAGAGTGGTGGCACATCCTCGTCTCGAACGCGATCATCGGCGTCGGCATCGGCTTCACGTTCGCTGCCATGCCGATGATCATCATGCGCTCGGTACCAGCGAACGAGACCGGCGCCTCCAACGGGCTCAACGCACTCTTCCGCTCTGTCGGCACATCCAGCGCATCCGCCGTGATGGGCGGCGTGCTGGCCGCGATGAGCGTCGAGATCGACGGAGTGGCCGTGCCGACCCGCGAGGCGTTCGACGTCTGCTTCTGGCTGGCGATCATCGCCGGAATCGTCGCCCTGGTGCTGTCGCTGTTCATCCCGGAGGGCCGCGCCATCGAACGGCATCCGTCGCTGCCGAGCTGAGACGGCGTCCCGGCCGAGACGGTCGAGTGCCGGTTATAGCGTGAAGCCGTCCGGATCGCCGGGCTGCGGTGCCCGCAGCCGCTCGGGCACCGGCCACGGCAGCACGAACTGCTGCGCCGCCGTGCGAGTCATATCGCCATAGTCGTCGACCTTCACGACGATGCGGCCTGGGCTGCCGCCGCGATCCGGCGTGACCTCGACCATGCGCACCCGAAGCGGACGTTCGGCCTCGCCGTCCAGCATCCACGGGTCAGCGAGCCATGACAGGCCGTGCCCCTCCAGCGCCGCCTCCGCATCCAGCCATTCGATGGACTCGGAGATCGTGCGCCCGAGCACGTCGACCGCGACCCATTCGTCGTCGCCGCCGGGGTGGATCCACCCGAGCAGCTCGCCATCGTCGCGGCGATGCGGGGTCCAGTCGTCCATCCGACGAGGGTACCCCCAGCCACACCGTCTCACTGCTGGGCAGAACGGGAACATGGTCGCTCCCCTCCCCCGCATGACGCCGGAGCAATCCCGCGCCTGGCTCGCCCTCATCAGCACGGCCGAGCTCCTTCCGTCCGCGCTCGATGCCCAGCTGCAGCGCGACGCCGACCTCACCCGCTACGAGTTCATCCTGCTCAGCACGCTGCAGCGCGGGGGTCCGATGCGTCTTAGTGATCTGGCCGCAGCGACCAACGCGACGCTCCCACGCTGCTCGAAGGTCGTCAGCAGGCTCCAGCGGCGCGATCTGGTGGAGAGGGAGGAGAGCACGCAGGATCGACTCAGCGTGGTGCTCAAACTCAGCAGACAGGGCCGTCGCCGGCTCGTGTTCGCGGCGCCAGACCACTTCGCCACCGCGCATCGGCTGGTGCTCGATCGCCTCACCCCCGCGCAGCTCGATGCCCTCGCAGATGCTCTCGAACCGGTCGTGCAGGCTCTCGAACCTCAACAGAAATTCGGGCCCTTCTGACCGCATGCGCACGCACGAGTCGTCATTCCTCGTCACGCGAGGCGGTCGAATCGCACCGCGCTGGATAACATCCGATCATGAGCACGATCGCCACCACCACCGCCGGAAGCCT
The DNA here is from genome assembly GCF_024807145.1 of Microbacterium sp. AK031. Taxonomy (GTDB): domain Bacteria; phylum Actinomycetota; class Actinomycetes; order Actinomycetales; family Microbacteriaceae; genus Microbacterium. The sequence continues at coordinate 453,949 of NZ_JANUCA010000002.1, forward strand.
GCCCCGCACTGACGCCCACATCGCCGCGAACGCGGCGCGCAAGCGTCTGATCGCGCGCGGGCGGGCATACGTGTACGGGCGGGCATAACCGCTCGCGTCGCTCTCAGTGCGCGTACTCCATGAGCTCGAGCCCGAGCACACGGAACGCATCATGTGCGCGGAGCCGGTGCGTGATCGAGAGGTCGTCGAAGCACACGATCATCGCGTACGCGATCCCCGATCGGGGACCCGCGAGCACGCCGGCTTCGGCGCGCACACCCCGTTCGCGACCCGTCTTGTTGATGAACAGCAGCCCATGAGCGTCGTGATCGTGCGCGAACGGGTCGAGTCCCGTGGATGCCGCGACCAGGCTCAGATCGTGGTTGAGGCTCAGCCACTCCGACACCTGCGCGCTCACTGCGACGTCCACCGCCGTGGAGTTCACCAGGGCGGAGAACAGGCCGGCAAGCTCACGCGTCGTGCCCACCGCGACATGCGGGGCGTCATCCGGTCCTCGCTCATCTCGGAAGCGGTCGAGCAGCGCGGTCTGCGTGAGCCCGAGCGCCTGAAGACGATCATTCACGCGATCGTCCCGAACGTGCGCCAAGAGGGCGTTCACCGCCATCGGATCACCCGCCGCCGCAGCGAGCACCGCGAGATCCACGAGCGGCAGCGCCGGTGCCCGCAGGTTGCGCCACACCCCCGCCATGGTCACATCGTCGACCGAGGATTGTTCGACGATCTCGAGCGGATCCAGCGTTCCCGACTCGAAGCCTGCAGCCACCTCGATCAGCAACGGCACCACACCGAGACCGGCGATCGGCATCGTGACGTGGTCGTCGCCGGCGAGCACCTCTGCGCCGGTGTCGAGGTCGGTGACGTGCACCGACACCTGGGCGCCGGCATCCGCCAGCTCCTCGAGCGCACGCAGAGTGGCCACGAACGAGCGGCGGCCCACGGCGGCACGGCGAGGGACACGTCGATGGCTGCGATGTGATCGGCGCAGCATCGCAGGCGGCGAAGGCTCGGAGGGAGTGCCCACGCGTGTTCCTTCCCAGGAAGGTCTTCAGGGGACGCTACTGGGAGCATGCCCCCCAGCAGCACTCGCTATCGTAACCCCGCGTCACTGCCTCCGGGAAAAGATCACCAGATCGTCACACGCTGTTCGCGCGGAAGGTGCAGCGCATCCGCCTCGGTCACATCGAATGCCTCGTAGAAGGCATCGATGTTGCGAACGATCTGGTTGCAGCGGAACTCGTTCGGCGAGTGCGGGTCGATCGTGAGCAGCCGGATCGTCTCGGCGTCGCGGCTCTTCTGCTGCCAGACCTGCGCCCAGCTCAGCAGCAGGCGCTGCACCCCGGTGAGGCCGTCGATGACTGGCGATTCGACGGCGTCGCCGTTCGAATCACGACCTAGCGACAGCTCGTATGCCTTCAGCGCGATGCCGAGACCACCCAGGTCGCCGATGTTCTCGCCGATAGTGAGGGCGCCGTTGACGTGGTTGTCCTCACCAAGGCCCACCGGGACCAGAGCGTCGTACTGTGCGATCAGAGCTTTCGTGCGCTCCTCGAAGGCTGCGCGATCGGCATCCGTCCACCAGTCGTCGAGCTTGCCCGAGCCGTCGTAGCGGCTGCCCTGGTCATCGAATCCGTGACCGATCTCATGACCGATCACGGCGCCGATCCCGCCGTAGTTGGCTGCGGCGTCGCGGGAGGCGTCGAAGAACGGGTACTGCAGAATCGCCGCGGGGAACACGATCTCGTTCATCGAGGGGTTGTAGTAGGCGTTGACCATCTGCGGCGGCATGTGCCATTCATTGCGATCGATGGGCTTCCCGACCTTGTCGACGTTGCGGTCGTGCTCGAAGATGTTCGCCCGGCGCACGTTGCCGAAGATGTCGGATGCATCGATCTCGAGGGTCGAGTAGTCGCGCCACTCCTCTGGATGGCCGATCTTCGGAGTGAACGCATCGAGCTTGGCGAGCGCCCGCTCACGGGTCTCCGGGCTCATCCACTCCAGCGTCGTGATGCTCTGCCGGTACGCCTCGATGAGGTTCGCCACGAGCTCGTCCATCGCGGCCTTCGCCGTCGGCGGGTAGTGGCGCTCCACGTAGACCTTGCCGATCGCCTCACCGAGTGCGCCCTCTGTGACGGAGACACCGCGCTTCCAGCGCTCGCGGATCGTGGGGACGCCGGAGATCTCGGTGCCGTAGAACGAGAAGTTCTCCTGCACGATGTCGTCCGTGAGGTACGGGGCTGCGGCATGCACGACATGCGCGCGCAGCCACGACTTCCACTCGTCGAGTCGCTCTTCGGTGAGCAGCGTGCCGAGGCCCTCGAGCGCGCTGGGCTGTGAGACCACGGCTTCGGCGAAGGCATCCGGATTCGTGGGCACGACACCGTCTCGCCACGGCGCGAGGTCGACGCCGATCAGGCTCTGCAGCTCGTCCCACGTCTTGAGGTTGTAGGTGGCGACGGCGTCGCGGCTGGCGACGTTGTCCCAGTGATGCGAGGCGATCTGCTTCTCGATCTCGAACGAGCGCTCGGCGTCGCCCGCGGCATCCGCGAGACCGGCGAGCGCGAGCAGACGCTCGAGGTGAGCGCGATATGCGGTGCAGGTGTCCTCGAAGTTCTCGAGTCGGTAGTAGCTCTCGTCGGGCAGGGAGAGGCCGGACTGCACGAGAATCGGCAGGTAGCGCTCGGGGTTGCCAGGGTCGCCGTCGACGTAGAGGCCGATCAGGTGGGCGCGACCGTCGCGCTCGTACGCGCCGACCGTCGCGAGGAGCGAGGGGATGCTGTCGATCTGATCGATCTCCGCAAGGGTCTCGGTGAGCGGCGCGACACCGGCGGCGTCGATGCGGTCGGTGTCCATGAAGCTCGAGAACATGTCGCCGATCTTGCGCGCGAGCGTGCCTTCCTCTGCGTTCTGCGACTCCTCGATGATCGTGCGCACGTCCTTCTCTGCCTGCTCGGCGAGCAGATGGAACGAGCCCCACCTGGCCTTGTCCCCAGGGATCTCCGTGCGCTCGAGCCACGAGCCGTTCACGTACCGGTAGAGATCGTCCTGCGGACGGATGTCGGAGCTGAATTCTGCGGTGGCGAGGCCGGTGGGGAGAGCATCAGTCATGGTGTCCACCCTATGCGCGCGGTGCCGCACGCACCTCGTCAGAAGAAGGAATTCCCGGCCTCTGTGTCGCCCTGAACCGGGTTCCCCTTCTTCCGTCGACCGAACCGGCGCCGAGGAGGTTCCGGCGCCGCGACAGGTGCGGGCCGCGCGGCTCGGCGCCCTCGCCAGGCCTCGATCTCAGCATCCACGTCGCGCGTGCGCGTGATGACCGGCGGGCCGCCCTGCAGCTGGCGACGGGCGGCGATCACCCGCTTGTTGAAGTCCTCCAGCACCTCGCGCACGTCGCTCTCTCGCGCGAGAGCGTCGAGGTTCGCATCGAGCTCGCGGTCCTCGTTGCGCAGCAGCAGCGCGGGAGGGCCGAGGCCGGACAGGTTCTCCGTCTCGATCTTGCGCCGGATCCACCAATCCGGGTCGTGGTGCGTGCCGAGCCCCTCGATCGGCTTACCCGCACCGGGCAGATCGTCGAACTCGCCGCGACGGATGGCGAGCTGAATCGCCGTTTCGACGAACTCGTGCTGATTCTCGGCCGTGAGCTGCATCGGTTCGGGTTCGGTCTCAGCATCCGGCTCGCCGTCGCCTCGCGCCCGGTATCGGGCCGCTGCGTCTCGAGGATCAGTCATCTTCCACCTCCGGATGCCGGTTCCTCCAGCCTACGACGGCGCAGGCGGCGTCGCTCCTGTGCCATGCGCCGTCGGTCCGGTGTCGATGGGAGATTCTCGTCGGTTATTCAGCGGCGCTTTGACCGGAGAGAACCTCCTTTCGACGCGGCTTCGGACGCGGCAACGGATGTCAGGAGCGACGACGGAGGAGGGAAGGGCGGTCGTGAGCGCTGCTGTCGCCGGTACGGCATAGGCTCGTCAGGTGACCGTGCGCCAGACCCTCAATCGAGAGATCCTGCGACTCGCGGTCCCCGCTCTCGGCGCGCTGGTCGCGGAGCCGGCGTTCCTCATAGTGGATGCTGCGCTCGTCGGGCACCTCGGCGTCATACCGCTCGCCGGCCTCGGCATCGCCGGCGCGGTGCTGCAGACGATCGTCGGGCTCATGGTCTTCCTCGCATATTCGACGACACCGGCGGTCGCGCGCCGGTTCGGCGCGGGCGACAAGAAGGATGCCGTGAGCGTCGGCATCGACGGCATGTGGCTGGCGCTGGGACTCGGCGCGGTGCTCGCCGTCACGGGTGCGCTCTCCTCCCCCTGGCTGGTCTCGCTGTTCGGCGCGTCCGCCGAGGTCGCGGAGCAGGCCGACGTCTACCTGTCCATCTCGATGTGGGGCCTGCCGGCCATGCTCATCGTCTTCGCGGCGACCGGTCTGCTGCGCGGCATGCAGGACACCATGACACCGCTGTGGATCGCCGGGGCGGGGTTCGGCACGAACGCACTGTTGAACTGGGTGTTCATCTACGGCTTCGGCTGGGGCATCGCCGGATCCGCCGCAGGCACCGTCGTCGCGCAGTGGAGCATGGTCGCGGCGTACGTGCTCATCATCGGCCGCCTGACCCGCCGCCACTCGGCATCCGTCCGACCCCAGCGCGACGGAGTTCGGGGATCTGCGCGTTCGGGCGGCTGGTTGTTCCTTCGCACCGTTAGCCTGCGCGTCGCCCTGCTCGTCACCGTCGGCATCGCGACCGGCATCGGCACCACCGAGCTCGCCGGATGGCAGGTGGTCTTCACGATCTTCTCCGCCGCCGCGTTCGCCCTCGATGCTCTCGCCATCGCTGCACAAGCGCTGATCGGCAAGGGCCTCGGGGCGCGCGATATCCCTGCCGTACGACAAGTGCTCGCGCGCACGGTCGCGTGGGGTGCGTGGTTCGGCGTGATCGTCGGCGGGCTGATCGCGGCCCTGTCCGGCGTGATCGGGCTCGTCTTCACCGGAGACGCCGCCATCGCAGCCCTCATCCAGCCGGCGCTGATCGTGCTGGCCGTGGCGCAGCCGATCGCCGGCGTCGTCTTCGTGCTCGACGGTGTGCTGATGGGGTCCGGCGACGTGCGCTACCTGGCGATCGCCGGTGGGCTCAATCTCGTACCGTTCCTGCCTGCGCTGTGGATCATCGCACTCGTCGGGGTCGACGGCACCGCCGGGGTGACGTGGCTGGCTGCGGCATTCTTCGGCGTCTACATGCTCGCCCGCTTCGCGACGCTGGGCTGGCGGGTGAAGACCGGCGGGTGGTTGAGCGCTTCGGTGTAGCGCGACTCGTTCTCCACCGGTGCGTCCGGATCGGGGTTATCCACCGAACGTGGGCGCGCGCTGGTACCTCTGGCATCGTGGTCTCGACACGACGACAATAGAAGGATGCTGACGATGAACGAGCCGCAGGTGTGGACGCTGATCGGCGTTCTCGCCGCGGGCCTGTTCGGCATGATCACGCTGATGTCGACTATGTTCGTGCGCATCATCCGCACAGAGATCCAGGGCGTCCATCATCGTCTCGATCGCCTCGATGCCGCCGTCAACGCACTGATGCGGCACAGGTTCGGGATTCAACGCGACTGACACCCGTCTTCGGTGGGTCAAGATGTTCGTATGACCTCCGCCTGGCCCGGCGACAGCGCGACAGTCGTGCGTTGGGTGCGATCCGCCCTCCGGCGCGCCGCGCGTGACTCCGGCGAAGTCGAGCTGAAGAGTCTCGATGACCTCGAGGTCGCGGCCTCCCTCTCCGGCCACGACCTCGAGCATCTCACTCTGGATGCCACCCGAACGAGGCTCGCCTTCGGCTGGAATTCTCCGCCGGTGCCGTCGGAGGCAGCCGAAGCGGATCCGCCTGAACCGGAGATCATCACCCGCGCGCCCGGCATCCTGAGGAACTTCCGGTTCACCGCCCGGCCGATGCGAATCGAGCGGAGTCCGCTCGATGTCGACGTGCAGGCGTTCGACATGCCGATCGTGTGGCCGACTGCCGCCGAACCCGCAGTGCCGGGTGTCCCGGAGAGTATTCACTCGCTCGTCCCAGACGGATCGGGGATTGCCTGCGCCTCGACGACCGCGATGAGGCTGGCCGGCAGCAGCACCGTCATGGCGATCGCCAGAATCACGATCACTGCGCGTAGCGGCGGCACCACTCGTACATGATCACGGCTCCGGCCGCGCTCGCGTTGATCGAGCGTGTCGACCCGTACTGGGTGATCTCGATGTGACCGGATGCCGCGGCGATCGCCTCGTCCGTGAGCCCGGGGCCCTCCTGGCCGAACAGCAGCACACAGCGCTCCGGCAGGTCTGCCCGCTCGACCGGAACAGCACCCTCGACGTTGTCGACCGCGATGATCGGGATGCCCTCGGCTGCGGCCCACGCCGCGAAGGTGGCGACATCGTCGTGATGCACGACGTGCTGGTAGCGGTCGGTGACCATGGCGCCGCGCTTGTTCCAGCGGCGGCGACCGATGATGTGCACGGTGTCGGCGAGGAACGCATTCGCGCTGCGCACGATGGAGCCGATGTTCATGTCGTGCTGCCAGTTCTCGATCGCGACGTGGAACGGATGCCGGTGCGTGTCGAGGTCTGCGACGATCGCCTCCATGCGCCAGTAACGGTAGCGATCGATGACGTTGCGGGTGTCGCCGTTCTCGAGCAGTTCCGGGTCGTACTGCTCCCCCACCGGCCACTCACCCTCCCAAGGTCCGAGTCCATGGGTCGTGCGCTCAGGGGTGTCGGTCACTCAGCCAGCGTAGTCTGGAGGTGTGGCATCCCCAGCAGCAGACGACTATCTGAAGACCGTCTATGCGCATACCGAGTGGCAGGATGCCCCGATCACTCCCTCGCAGCTCGCCGCGAAGCTGGGCATCGCTCCGTCGAGCGTGACCGAGATGGTGAAGAAACTCGCCGCCTCGGGGCTGGTCTCGCACGTGCCGTACGGCGCCGTGCGCCTGACGGACGCCGGCGAGCGACGGGCGTTGTCGATGGTGCGCCGCCACCGCCTGGTCGAGACCTGGCTGGTGAGCGAGTTCGGCTACGGCTGGCACGAGGTGCACGACGAGGCCGAGGTCCTCGAGCACACCATCAGCGACCGACTGCTGGAAGGCATCGACGAGCGCCTCGGACGCCCCGCTTCGACCCGCACGGCGATGCGATTCCGGATGCCGCGGGGCATGTCGCACGCGAACCGTTCCTACTGCTGGCACAGGCCCCGGTCCATCACGAGGGCCGCGTGCTGCGCGTCTCCGACACCGACCCGGATCTGCTGTGCGCCCTGGAGGATCTGGGGCTGTCGGTGTCATCCGTCGTCTGCGTCACCGAGGGCGGCGTCGAGATCGACGGGGTTCCAGCCGAGCTGCCTGATGGCGCTGACGAGGTCGTCTGGCTCAGCGCGTAGCATCCGTCGGACAAGCCCCGTACGCACATCGCCCGGCTCGCGCACGACGGCGGGGCCGAGGACGAATCCCCGGCCCCGCCGTGTGCAGACCGTCGCGGTGCGGATCAGACCTTCAGCTCGTGCAGGCGCGAGCCGTCGGTGCTGAACGTCGCGGTGGCCGTCGCGATCGCGCCGACGATGCAGATCACCGCAGCGTAGATCACGACCGGCCAGATGCCGCCGCCTGCGGCCGCCATCAGCGCGGTGCAGATGAGTGGCGCGAGGCCGCCGCCGAAGGTGTTGGAGAGCTGGTAGCCGATGTTGACACCGGTGGTGCGCGCCTCTGGATCGAACATCTCGACCAGCATGGTCTGCAGCGTCGCCTGCATGGCGACGCCGGGGATCACGAACCCGATGATCATGCCGAGCCAGATCAGCCACAGGTCGCCCGTGGAGTAGAGCAGGAATGTCGGCCACACCAGCGCGGCGAAGGCGATGCATCCGGTGATGTAGACCTTGCGGCGCCCGATCCGGTCGGAGAGCGCACCATACGCCGGGGCGACGAAGATCTGCAGGACTCCGACGATCATCGTGCCGGCGAACCCCTGCCATGCGGGGATGCTCTCCTGGTTGACCATGTAGGAGATTCCGAATGTCAGCACGATGTATCCGGCGATGCTCTGCGGTAGCCCGATCAGGATGCCGAGGATCGCGTTCTTCGGGTGGCGGAACACCTCGATGAGCGGCGTGGTCTTGACACCGGAATTCTCCTGACGCGCCTTGGTCGCCTTGAAGTCATCCGACTCCTCGAGCTTGCTGCGCAGCAGGATCGCGACGATCGCGAGCACCATGCCGAGAACGAAAGGAATGCGCCAGCCCCACTCGAAGAACCAGGATTCCGGGCCGAGGCCGAGCCCGGCCATGAGGCCTGCGGAGGCCACGTTCGCGATACCGGCACCGCTGATGAGGAACGCGCCGTACATTCCGCGCTTGCCCTTGGGCGCGTGCTCGACGACCATGGTCGCCGCTCCGCCCATCTCTCCGCCGACGAAGAAACCCTGACACATCCGGAAGAACACCAGCAGGAGCGGGGCGAGGAGTCCGATCGCCGCCGTCGGCGGGATGAGCCCGATGCCTGCCGTGGCGATTCCCATGCCGACGACCGTGATCATCAGCGTCATCTTGCGACCGACGCGGTCGCCGATGTGACCGAAGACGAGACCGCCGACCGGACGCAGGAAGAACCCGACCGCGAAGGTCGCGAACGACTGCAGCTGGGCGATGATCGGATCGCCCCCGGCGAAGAACACGACCGGGAACACCGCTGCCGCCGCGAGGCCGTAGAGGTAGTAGTCGTAGTACTCCATGAGAGTTCCGATCGCACCACCTGCGATCGTGCGCTTCTGCGTCTTGCTCAGCGTCGGCGTGGCTGTCGTTGCCGCGACCATAGTTACCTCCGGGTCATCCAGATGAGAGTTCCTGAGACCGATCGGCTTCCGGGCAGCTTCGATCGGCTACAGACAACATAGCCGCATCTGAACAGTTCTTCTATGACGCGAACATTTCGTTAATGTAAATCCGTCTGGAGCGTTCACTCACGCTCGGAGCGCACCTGGTCCAGATAGGCGTAGGCCGTGACCTTTGAGATGCCCAGTCGCTTGGCGACGGTCTCGACTCCGCGCTTCACATGGAAAGCGCCCAGTTCGTCCAGCATCCTAAGCGCCGCCATCCGGTCGGCCTTGTCCATCAGCGCGACAGGGCGCCCGACGGCGGAGATGGCGTCGGCGATCATCGTGTCGAGCAGGGTCGCGATGTCGCGCGCATGGAACTCGCGCTCGCGGTGGGGTGCAACCGAAGTCGGCAGCACAGCGCTCAGCACGTTCTGGATGGTCTGAAGAGGCGTCAGATCGATGTTGATGCACAGCGACGCGATGATGCGTCCCCCCGCATCCCGGTAGTACACCGACGAGCAATGCAGTTCGCGGCCGTCGGCCGTGCGTCCCGGGTAGCCGAACTCGTCGTGCTCTGCCGCCTCGTTCTTCATCACCTCGAGACCGAGGTTCGTGGACGGGCCGCCGATCTCCCGGCCGGTGACATGACCGTTGACGATCGCGTAGATCGAATGGTTCATGTCGCGCTGGCTGAGGTCGTGCAGCACCACCTCGCAGTGATCGCCCACCGCACCCGCGATGGCATGCATGACGGGACCGAGTACGGCGTAGGCGTCTTCGATGCTCGCGAAGCGCCCTTTGTCCACCGCCAGGCCGAACTGCTCTTCCACGGCGCGCACGTCCCATCGACATCGGGCATCATCAGATGCCTGCGAGTCTACGCGGGGCTTCCCCACGGTGCGATGCGTGAGCCGTCCATGCGCCGACTGCAGGCGCGCGGACGGCTCACGAAGCCATCACGCTGCGGGCAGTGCCGCGACGACGTCGATCTCGACGAGAATGTTCGCCAGCTGCGAGCCGACGGTCGTGCGCACCGGGTAGGGCTGCGTGAACGACTCGGCATAGGCGGCGTTGAATTCGGCGAAGTCGGCGAGGTCCTGCAGGTGGACGGTCGTCTTCACGCAGTCGTCGAGCGTCAAGCCGTGCTCGGCGAGCACGGCGCTAATGTTCTTCAGCACCTGGCGGGTCTGCGCGGCCGCGCCCTCCGGCACCTCTCCGGTGGCGGGATCCTGCGGGCCGAAGCCCGCGGTGTAGAGGAAGCCATTGGCCACGATTCCCTGGCTGTAGGCACCGACGGGCTGCGGTGCGTTGGTGATCTGGATGCCCTGCTTGGCCATCTTCTCTTCCTTCCTGTTGGCGGTCTTGTGGATCGATCGGTCGATCAGCGCAGCGCGTGTGCGATCTGATCGGCCGACTGTCGGAGGAGCGGAACGTGCCCCTCCAAATGGGTGAGGTCGTGGACCATCCGCAGAGCCGTGATCGACACGGCACCCACGACGCCCGCAGGGGTCGTGATGGGCACGGCGACGCAGTTCACGATCTCTTCGAACTCTCCCTGGTCGACAGCCCATCCCCGGGCGGACGTCTTCTCCAGCTCGGTGTCGAGCTCGGCTCTGGTGGTCAGCGTCTGCGCCGTGTGGCGTGTCCAGTCGGCGCCGGCGAGAACGTCGTCCCGGCGCTTCTGCGGGAGCGCTGCGAGAATCGCTTTGCCCACGGCGCTGCGATTCGGATGCACCGGCGACCCGACCCGGGAGTACAGCCGCACCCGGCGCGGATCCTCGACCTTGTCGACGTAGAAGATCTCGTCCCCGACAAGCCCCGCGACGTGCACGGTGTTGCCCACCACACGATGCAGCTGTCGTGCGGGCACGTGCGCCGCCTCTTTCAATGCGACATTCTCCAGCGCGGCGGCGCCGAGCACCGCGAGGCGGAACGCGACCGCATAGGTGCCGTCATCGCGTCGGCGCACGAAGCCGACCTTCTGCAGCGTCTGCAGCTCACGGAACATCGTCGAGCGATGGATGCCGAACTCCACGGCGAGGGGCGAGACGGCCTTGGGCTCCTCGGCAAGGGAGTCCAGAATGGCGGCGGCGCGCTCGACGCTCTGCGACATCTAGATCACGTCCGCTCGACGCAGGCCGCGTCCGGGAAGGGCTGCGGTCAGCTCGCCGTCTGCGAGCACGGGAACTCCGGCGACGAGGACGTCGTGTATGCCGACTGCGTCCCGCAGCGGCTCTTCATACGTCGCCTGATCGGTGACGGTGCGCGGATCGACGACGACGAGGTCGGCCACTGCGCCCTGCTCCACGACACCGCGTCGGCCGAGGCCGAAGCGCTCGGCTGCCGTGCGCGAGAGGTGGGTCGCGGCATCCGTCCAGCTCCAGGTGCCGAGTTCGTGCACGTATTCACGCAGGTAGCAGCCGAACGTGCCGCGGGCGCGCGGATGCGGGTGGGCACCGATGAAGATGCCGTCTGAGCCTGCGACGTGGGCCGGGTGGGCGAAGATCCTGGCGAGTTCGGATGCCGGCCGCTCGTGCGCCACGGCCATCACGACGTTGGCCTGCAGGCGGGTCGCCCGCAGCACATCGAGCGCGAACGAGATCGGGTCAGTGCCTGCCTTCTCGGCTGCGGCGGCGATCGTCAGCCCGTGCGTCCAGTGGTATTCATCGGCAGGCACATGCGCGAGCGTGAGCATGGTCGGCCAGTCTGGTCCGAGGCTCGGGTTGCCGTCGATCCTGGGAAACCAATCCCGGCGCAGGCGCTCACGCTCCTCAGGGTCTGCGAGGGCGGTGATCACATCGGCGACGGGCTGCGCAGTGAGTTCGGGAGGGAGGAGCGGCATGCTCATGAGCGAGCAGCCGCGGATGTACGGATACGCATCGAAGGTGGCTTCCAAACCCCGTGCGGCGAGTGCGTCCATCTGGCCGATGACGATGTCAGCGTCGGCATGGAAGTGCGAGACGTGCACGGCGAGCGGGGCACCGGATGCCGCGCCCGCGCCATCCGCGATCGTGGCGATCTCGTCGATGCCTGCGGCGGCGTTGCGCTCGTAGCCGCCGCGCATATGGCTGACGTAGACGCCTCCGGCGCGGGCGACAGGTACGCAGAGCGCCGCGAGCTCATCCGCGTCCTGAAACATGCCGGGCACGTAGTCGAGACCGGTCGACAGCCCCACTGCGCCGTCCGCCATGCCCTGCGCGACAAGGTCGGTCATCGCGGCGAGCTGCGCCGCATCCGCCGGCTCCTGTGAACGACCGCACACCTCCCAGCGCACGGTCCCCGCCGGAACGAGGACGGCCGCATTGAGCCGGGAAGCGCCGTCGATTGCCGAGAGGTAACCCTCGATGCCGTCGCCGGCATATCCGGTGAACGGCCCGTTGATCGCGCCGAAGTACTCCGACGCGTACGCGCCGTCGCCCGGCGCGTATGAGACGCCGTCTTGTCCGGCGATGATCGTGGTGACGCCCTGGCGCAACAGTGCGCGCTGCACACCGGCGTCGTCTCCGCCGCCCGTGAGCAGACCGTCTGCATGGGAGTGCGCGTCGATGAACCCGGGCATGATCAGTCGATCGGTGCAGTCGATGATCTGGTCGTCGGGTCGTGCGGTGACCTCGCCGACCTCAGCGATGTGCCCGCCGACGACGAGCACATCGGCGAGCGTGACCGCGTCAGAGCCGACGACGGAGCCTCCCCGGAGGACGATCCGAGAGCTCGGTGCCTCCGCCATCAGAAGAAGGTGTGGATCAGGTCGACGACGACGTCGGATTCCAACGACTCGACGACCGGCAGCACCGTCCACTTGTCGAAGGCGGTGCAGGGGTGCGACAGCCCCAGACGCACGAGGTCACCGATCGCGAGATCGCCACCGCGCACGTACGTGTGCTGGTCGTTCATCGCCGAGACGGATGCTGCGGGCAGAGGCTGCCACACGGCACCGAGCTGTGCGCTCATCGCACGAGGGATCGGTAGACCCTCGTCGAACGGGAAGTCCCGCTTGCCGCCGTCGATCAGCGCCAGTCCGGGCTCGGGATGCGAGACGACGCGGCCGACACCGAACATGCCAGGAATGAAGCGGGGCTCATCGTCGCTCGCTCGCCCCTCGTCGAACGGTGAGATGCCGCGGTAGAAACCGTCGTCGTGAACGATGTAGGCGCCGGAGCGCAGAGTGAACAGCGTGCGGCCTCCGCCTGGCCGCTCGGCGGCGTTCGCACTCGCGCCCGCCTCGGCGTACACCTGGGCGACGAGATCGAAGTAGGCGCTGCCACCCGCGGTGACGTACACATCGCCGTCGTCGTAGAGATGGCCGATGCGCTCGTGCAGCTCGATCTGCCGGCGCAGGTAGGTCTCGACCGCGTCGATCGCGTGGACGCTGCGGTCGTGCGCGAGAGATCCCTCGTAGCCGGCGACGCCGGCGAGGCGCAGTACATCAGATGCCGCGATGCGCTCGGCGATCGCGATCGCCTCGTCGATCGTGCGGGCGCCAGTGCGGCCGCCTTCGCCTCCGAGTTCGACCAGCACATCGAGCTTCCGCGGCGCACCTCGCAACGGCGCCTCCATCGCCTCGACCGTGGCGATGGAGTCAGCCCAGCACACGAAGCGGAACTCGGTGTCGGCGAGTTCACCGGCGAGGTAGCGCAGCGAGCGCTCATCGACAGCGGCGTTGGCCAGCATGATCGAGGAGACGCCGAATGTGCGGGCGGTGCGTACTTGCCCCATGGTGGCGAGCGTGATGCCGAGCGAGCCCGCATCCAGCTGTCGCTGCCAGAGCACGGGAGCCATCGTGGTCTTGCCGTGCGGCATGAGTTCGAGCCCGCGCTCCGCGCACCAGGTCGCCATGGTCTCGACGTTGTGACGCATCGCGGCGTCATCGAGCACCACCAGCGGCGTCCAGAACTCCGACAGTCGCGGGCCGGATGCCAGGAACTCCGCCGTCGTCATCCCGATCGCTCGTTCGGGTATCCCCTTGTGCCGTGCCGTCAACCGGATCTCTGCGAGCTCGTTCATCCCTCATCCTCCGCATTGTTCATAGTGTGCGTATGTTGCAACGTGAATTGCAGGTGACGCTCACTCAGGTCACACTCGAAGTGTAGTCGCGCTCCTGCCGCGTCTCGTCCGTGCCCTCCACGACAGCGCTCTCTGAAAGGCGACACCTCGTGCTCGACAACTCCTCGCTCTCCACACTTTTCGGCGATGTCCCCCTGATGGCGATCCTGCGCGGGATGGGCGCGGAGCGCACCCTCGCCGTCGCGAGCGCCGCCTGGGATCTCGGCATCACGAGTGTCGAGGTGCCGGTGCAGACGTCGGCGGACGTCGAGGCGCTGCGCGTGCTGGCTGAGGCTGCCAAGGAGCGCGGCCTGACGGTCGGCGCGGGAACGGTCGTCTCCGTCGAGCACGTGCGTCAGGCTGCCGAGGCCGGCGCCTCTTTCACAGTCAGCCCCGGGTTCGACCTCGAGGTCGTCCAGGCCTCGCACGACGCAGGGATGCCGGCGCTGCCGGGCGTCGCCACTGCGACGGACGTGCAGATCGCGATGAAGTCAGGCCTCACGTGGCTCAAGGCCTTCCCCGCGTCCCTGCTGACTCCCGCCTGGTTCAAGGCCATGTCCGGGCCGTTCCCGCAGGCGCACTTCGTGGCGACCGGGGGCATGGACTCGACGAATGCCGCGCAATTCCTCGACGCGGGTGTGCGTGTCGTCGCCGTCGGCTCCGCGCTGGAGGACCCGGCACAGCTTCCGGCGCTCGCGAGCCTGCTCCGCGCGTAGCATCCGCGACCAATAGGCTGAGCACATGGCTGAACGCTCTGAGATCGAATGCTGGCTCACCGACATGGACGGCGTGCTCGTCCATGAGAACGACGCCATACCCGGCGCCTCCGAGCTGCTCGCCGGGTGGGAGGCCGAAGGGATCCCGTATCTGGTGCTGACCAACAACTCGATCTTCACCGCACGCGACCTCTCGGCACGGCTGCGCTCCAGCGGTCTGAACGTGCCGGAAGACCGGATCTGGACCTCGGCTCTCGCCACCGCCGCATTCCTGCAGCAGCAGGTTCCTGGCGGGTCGGCATTCGTCATCGGCGAGGCCGGCATCCTCACCGCCCTGCACGACGCCGGGTTCGTCATGACCGAGACCAACCCCGACTTCGTCGTCGTCGGCGAAACCCGCACCTACTCCTTCGAGGCGATCACGAAGGCGATCCGCCTGATCAACCGGGGCGCGCGCTTCATCATCACAAACCCTGATGCCACCGGTCCGAGCGTCGAGGGGCCATTGCCCGCGACCGGTGCCGTCGCGGCGTTGATCACCAAGGCGACCGGACGCGAGCCCTACGTGGTCGGTAAGCCGAACCCGATGATGTTCCGCTCGGCGCTGAACAAGATCGGGGCGCACTCGAAGCGCACCGGCATGATCGGCGACCGCATGGACACCGACGTCGTCGCCGGCATCGAGGCCGGTCTGCACACGGTGCTCGTCCTGACCGGCATCAGCGACCAGGCCGAGATCGAGAGATATCCGTTCCGCCCTGACGAGATCGTGAACTCGGTCGCCGATCTGCTGCCGTCAGGGCCATCGGAAGGCTGACGCCATGGACCAGCGCGACCTGCTCTTCCTCGTGATGATCCTGATCGGGGTCAGCACCCTGACGATCATCATCGTGCAGTTCGTCCGCTCCCGTCGGCGAGGCCCCGGCGACGATGACCGCGGCGGCAACTGGTGGGAAGGCCCCTGGGACGACGACCGGAAGAAGTGACGTCAGCTCAGCGTCAGGCTGCGGACGGACGCCACGGGCTCCGGCATCCGCAGCGGCCCGGACCCTGGTGTGATCGTGCCGAGGATGCGCGGCTCACGCGCACCCGTTCCGCCAGGAATGACGGCAGGCACACCGTGCATCGTGCACCAGCCGATCAGCGCGAACAGGATCGCCTCCTTGTTGTCGGCGGATGCTCCCAGCTCATCGGCGAACACGACCTCGGTGTCGGGCAGGGCGGCACGGAGACCGTCCATGATCAGCGGATTGTGGCATCCGCCGCCTGACACCGCGAGGAAGCCGACGCCGGCGGCCCGCACATCGTCCGCGACGGTCCGCACCGTCAGCTCGGTGAGCGTGCGCACGAGATCGGTGACGCGCACGTCGCGGCCCAGCGCAGACGCGTGCCCGCGCACGTAGTCGAGGTGGAAGTGCTCCTTGCCCGTGCTCTTGGGTGCGGCCAGTGCGTAATAAGGATCGGCGAGCAACGACGCGAGCAGTTCGTCGTCGACGTCGCCGGAGAGCGCGACGCGCGCATCTTCGTCGTAGCCGAGCGGATTCAGCCCGTACTTCGCGATCACGGCATCGACGAGCGCGTTGGCCGGCCCGACGTCGTAGGCCGAGATCGCTCCATCTGCGACGACGGTCATGTTCGCGATGCCGCCCAGATTCAACGCCGCCGAGGTTCCGGCGCGCCCCCGGAGCAGCAACTCGTCGAGGAACGACACCAGCGGCGCGCCGTGCCCGCCGGCCGTGATGTCACGGATGCGCACATCCGAGACCACCGGGGTGCCGACGCGTTCCGCGATCCAGGCCGGCTGACCGATCTGCAATGTGCCGCGGGCATGACCGTCGTCGACCCAGTGGTAGACCGTTTGCCCGTGTGTGCAGACGGCATCGACGCCGCCGACGGATGCCGCAGCATCCGCCGCCACGTCGGCGAACGCCTGACCGATCAAGGTGTCGAGTTCGCACACCTCGGCGAGAGTCGTCTGCGCAGGGGGCAGCGCCGCCACGAGCCGTGCGCGCAGCGCAGAGTCGTACGGCACGCTGCCTTCGTGCAGTACCGTGCCGTGCACGGCACCATCCACCTCGCTGAAGTCGACGACCGTCACGTCGATCCCATCGTGCGAGGTGCCCGAGAGCAGGCCGAGTACGAGCATCCGTGGTCCTTCCGTCGCCCTCCCTCGAGCGTACGACGGATTTGTTAGGCGTGTGTGCGTATCGGCCCGGACTATCTGAGGGCGAGTGCGGCAGCGCCGATCAGCGGACCCTCGTCTCCCAACCCCGAGCGCACCACGCGCGCGCGGCGGGAGTAGTCGTGCGCGGCGCTCGCGGTGAGCGCCTGCTGAACGAGGTCGATATAGTCGTCGGACACCCGGGAGAAGCCTCCGCCGATCGCGATCATGTCGAGGTCGACGAGGGTTGCGGCGTCCGCCAGTGCCTCGCCCACTGCGCGGGCCGAGCGTTCGATCGCCGCGCGCGCGACCTGATCGCCGGATGCCGCGTCGCGAGCAAGATCCTCGCCGGTGGCGCCCGTCCACCCCTGAGTCTGCGCCCATGCGGCGCTGGCCGGACCGGAGGCGATCTCCTCGAGTGTCAGCCCGCCCTCGCGGCGCACCTGCCCGAGGTGACCGGCGTTGCCAGACGCTCCGGAGATGTACCGGCCGCCTACGACGAACCCGCCACCGACCCCGGTCGACACGACGATAGACAGCGATGATCGGGCTTCACACGTCGCTCCGAGCCAGGCTTCGGCGAGCGCGAGTGCGCCGCCGTCATGCCCGAAGACAGTGTTCACGTCACGGCCGAGAACAGCGGATGCTGCGCCCCGCACCGCGGCGGCGAGGCCGTAGCCGCGGGCCTGAGGCATGTTGACCGGCACGATCGAACCTGTCGTGAGATCGATCGGGCCGGCGCTGCCGACGCCCGCGCCCACGATCTCGGCGCCTTCCGGCAGCTGTGCGAGTGCATGCGCGATGACGGTCTCGACGGCGGCATCCAACGATTCAGGCGTCGCGGTGCGGCCGGTGGCCTGCCTGCTGCGGCTGCCTGCGACCAGCATCCCGTCGTCGCCGACGAGCGCGGCTTCCAGCTTCGTGCCGCCGACGTCGACGGCCAGTGCGTAGCGAGTCATGCGCCGCGGGTCACTGCGGGTCGAGGCCGAGGTCGTCAAGGTCGAACGCCGCCAGCCACTGCAGCCCCTCCGCTTCGATCGCGGTCTGTGCGCCGGTCTTGCGGTCGACGATCACGGCGACGGCGACGACCTCGGCGCCCTCGCGCCGCAGCACCTCGACGGCCTTGAGCGCGGACTGGCCTGTGGTGGAGGTGTCTTCGAGCACGACGACGCGCTTGCCTGCGATGTCGGCGCCTTCGATCTGACGGCCGCGGCCGTGGTCCTTGGGCTCCTTGCGGACGACGAACGCATCCAGCGGGTGGTCGGTGCCGACCGACGCGTGCAGCACCGAGTTCGCGATCGGGTCGGCGCCGAGGGTCAGCCCGCCGACGGCTTCGACATCGAGGTCGCCGATCAGGTCGAGCATGATGCGGCCGATCGCCGGAGCGGCGCGATGGTCGAGGGTGAGGCGGCGCATGTCGACGTAATACGTCGCCTGCTTGCCGCTGGAGAGGGTGAAGTCACCGTGGAACACGGCCTCGTCCTTGATGAGAGCGAGGAGGGACTGTCGGTCTGCGTCGAGTGCGGTCACGGCATCCAGCTTAGAGCCGCCGGCGTCGCCCTCCAGATGTGTCTGTCGTCGCCCTTAGGCTGGATGCATGCGCCTGGCCACCTGGAACGTCAACTCCATCCGCACCCGCGTGCGCCGCACCGTCGAATTCGCGGTGCGCGAAGACATCGACGTGCTCGCGATGCAGGAGATCAAGTGCAAGCCGGAGCAGTTCCCCTATGCAGAGTTCGAAGAGGCCGGGTACCAGGTCGAGGTGCACGGCCTGAATCAATGGAACGGCGTCGCCATCGCGAGTCGCCTGCCGATGACGGACGTATCGACGGCCTTCGACGGGATGCCGGGCTTCGCCAAGGGCCATGAGGGGCCGGATGCTCCGCTCGAGGCGCGCGCGCTGGGCGTGACGGTCGACGGCGTGCAGATCTGGAGCCTGTACGTGCCGAACGGTCGCGCTCTGGACGACCCGCACTACGCGTACAAGCTGCACTGGCTCGCCGAGCTGCGTCAGCACGCGGCATCCGCTCTGCAGAAGAACCCCGACCTGCCGCTGGCCCTCGTCGGTGACTTCAACATCATCCCTTTCGATTCCGACAATGGCGATCCGGACATCGTTGAGGGCGTCTCGACCCACGTCTCCCCCGCCGAGCGCGCCGCGTTCTTCGCCTTCCAGGATGCGGGCATGACCGACGTCGTGCGTCCGCTGCTGCCCGAGGGGTACACGTACTGGGACTACCAGCGACTGAAGTTCCCCCGCAACGAGGGCATCCGCATCGATTTCGTGCTCGGTTCCCCCGCGCTCGCCGGCGCCGTCACCGGTGCGTCCATCCACCGCAATGAGCGCAAGGGCGAGCAGCCCAGCGATCATGTCCCGGTGGTCGTCGACCTCGATTTCGGTGGCACCGACGATGACGACGACATGCCGATGATCTTCGCCTGACACGCGGAGCGCCGACAAGCCCAGTGACCGGCAGATTCAGGGACGGATCGGCTCATCTGCCCATGACACCCCGCCTGATAGCGACCGATCTCGATGGGACTCTCTTGGACTCGGCATCCGCCGTGTCACCGCGCACGCGTCGAGCACTCGACGCAGCACGCTCCCGAGGCATCCACGTCATCCCGGTCACGGCTCGTCAGCCGATCGGCCTGCGCATGATCGCAGCCGAGGCGGCGTTCGACGACTGGGCGCTGTGCGGCAACGGTGCGTATGCGACGCACCTGGCAGACGGGCGAATGCTGTTCGCAGAGGAGCTCCCGTCCGAGACGCTCCGCACGCTCACGGAGGCGCTGCGCGCGTGCGTCCCCGATCTGCTGTTCGCGAGCGTGCGTGACGGCGGAGAGACATTCGTGGCCCAGCACGGCTACTCACAGATCGCGAAGCTCTCCGATCACAAGCGCGATCCGCGCACGATGGGCGGCGTTCCCCTCGACCAGGTACTGGCTGCGCCCAGCCTGAAGCTCGTCATCCGTCATCCGGAACTCGCACCCCCGATTCTGTTCAACATCCTGCGGGACCTCGGGCTCACGGGATTCGAGGCGACGCTCTCGGGCGCGCCCTTCGTCGAGGTGATGGCTGCGGGCGTGACCAAGGCCACCGGGCTGGCACGGCTGTGCGAGCACCTCGAGGTCGAGCGGGCCGACGTGGTCGCGTTCGGCGATGCGCTCAACGACGTCGAGATGCTCCGATGGGCGGGGCGCGGCGTCGCGATGGCCGGGGCGGATCGTCTCGTTCTGGATGCCGCCGACGAGGTCGCCGCATCGAATGACCAGGATGGCGTCGCGCAGGTGCTCGAGCGGATGCTGGGCTGACGGAGTCGCACACCATCGTCCAGAAACGCGACAGCCCTGACCGGCGCCCCGTCGCCATCGATTGTCGTCGAGTTGACCGCGGCGGGGCTGAACTCGTCCGCTACCAAGGTTTCGATCAAGATGATCGTGGGATCGGCCCGCGTGTGGGTGGTGGCCGCATCGCCTGGGTGGAAGATCCAGACGGAAACACCCTCGCTATCGAGACCGATGACTGATCACCCTGTCGATGAACGATCCGCAGGAGTCACTCCCCAATCGTCCCGGTGCGCACCGGCCCTGGCTCGGGTGCGTAGCGCAGGCTCACGGCGCCGTTCTCGCCGACCTCGGCACCGAGCAGTCTGAGGTTCGCAGCGGCGGCGCCGTCGGGGAACACCTTCTTGCCCTGGCCCAGCACGACGGGGTAAACCCAGAGCTGCAGCTCGTCGAACAGCTGCTCTGCAAGCAGGGTCTGCACGAGGTCGACACTGCCGATCACATGGACGTCCTCATGCTGCGAGCGCAGCTGAGCGATCTCGGCCGGAAGGTCTGCGCCGACGCGCGAGCTGCCCTGCCAGTCGAGATCGAGGCCGGCATCGCGAGAGGCGACGTACTTCGGAACCCGATCGAACAACCGCCCGATCGAGCCCTCCGGACCCGTCGTGTGATGTGGCCAGTACGAAGCGAAGACCTCGTAGGTATGGCGGCCGAGCAGCAGCGCGTCGAGCGTCGACATTCCGTCCATGACCCACTTCCCCACGGCCTCGTCGGGAACCCCTGCCTGCCAGCCGCCGAAGGGGAAGCTGTCTGTGGTGTCCTCCTCCGGGCCACCGGGCGCCTGGGCGACGCCGTCGAGAGTGGTGAACAGATCGATGATGATGCGGCCAGTCATGATGTGACACCCTGCAATTCGAAAGAAGCGATATGGAAAGTCGAGGCGAAGGAGTCCAAGAACGACTCCTCGCCGCGGACGACCGCGACAACGTCCTGTGCGATCGCCTCGGTGGGCGTGATCTCACCCCCGATGAGACGGCGGATGCCGGGTCCTGCGACGAGCACGGCATCCGGTTCGCCGTCTGGCATCCGTGCCCCCACCGGTGGGGCAGGCGGCGCGGCGGATGCCGCAGCATCTGCACCCCCGTAGCGTTGAGGCATGTCCGCATCATTCCGCGCGCTCACCGCGAGCCAACGCCGATCCGACGCGCTGCTGGCCGCCGTCGTCTTCATCGCCGGCGTGATCAGCGCCGCGCTGTCGGCCGTGTCCGAGATCTACGGCGACGAACAGGCGCCACTATGGCAGGCGCTGGTCTATCTCGTGTTCCTGGCCGCACCCCTGGCAGTCCGACGCGTCTGGCCCGCGCAGGTCGCGATCATCGTGTCACTCGCCTACTTCGTCGCCGTCACCCTGCGCGTTCCCGAGCTCTACGCGGGCAATGTCGCGATGTTCATCGCCTTGTACACGGTCGGTGCGTGGATGGCGAACCGCCGTGCAGCGATGATCGTTCGGGCCGCGATCATCGCCGGGATGTTCGCCTGGCTGATGATCACGATGTACCGCGACGCGATCGACACCGCCCGCGAGGAGGACGTCATCGCCGGTGCCATGTCGCCCTATCTCGCATTCATGATGTTGCAGCTACTGGTGAATGTGCTCTACTTCGGCGGCGCGTACTACTTCGGCGAGCACGCGTGGCGGGCTGCCATGCAGCGTCAGGCGCTCGAACGACGCACGGTCGATCTGGAGCGTGAGCGCGAGGTCACGGCCGCGCAGGCCGTCGCGCTGGATCGCGTGCACATAGCCCGTGAACTGCACGATGTCGTCGCCCACCATGTCTCGGTGATGGGCGTGCAGGCAGGGGCGGCGCGAATGGTGATCGACCAGGATGCCGGCACGGCGAAAGAGATCCTCGCCGACGTCGAAGACTCGGCACGTGAAGCAATCAGCGAGCTGCGGCACCTGCTGGAGACGTTGCGATCATCCGATGCCGAAGCGGACGACACCGCATCCACCGTCACGCTCGCCGACATCGCACAGCTCGTTGATGCGTCGGACTCCGCCGGCGTGCCGACCGAGTTCACGGTGATTGGTGATCCGAGGCCGGTGCCGTCTGTGACGCAGGTGAATCTCTACCGGATCGCACAGGAGTCGCTCACGAACGCCCGCCGTCACGCCGGCCCGGAGGCCACCGCCGACGTGCGCCTGCGCTATCTGGATGAGGGCATCGAGATCGAGATCGTGAACACCGGGCGTGCGGCGCTCGCCCCACGACCGGGAATGGGGCAGCTGGGTATGCGCGAACGTGCACTCGCGTCGGGCGGGACGATCGAGTCGGCGCCGCGCGAGCGCGGAGGTTGGCGCGTGCGAGTGCGGGTTCCGCTCTCCGCGCCTGCCGCACTGGCAGGAGCGACCGCATGAGCGATCCGATCCGCGTCCTCCTCGCCGACGATCACGCGATGCTGCGTGCCGGATTCCGCACCATCCTCGACATCCAGCCCGACATCACGGTCGTCGGAGAGGCATCCACGGGTGCGGAGGCGGTGGCAGCAGCATCCGCACTCAGACCCGATGTGATCACCATGGACGTGCAGATGCCGGACATGGACGGTATAGAGGCGACGAGACGGATCGTCGCCGACGGCGACGTGCAGGCCGCGATCGCGATCGTGACGACGTTCGATCGCGACGACTATCTTTTCACGGCCCTGGATGCCGGTGCGGGAGGCTTCCTGCTCAAGAACAGCGGGCCGGAAGATCTGATCGCCGCAGTGCGGGTGCTCGCCGCCGGCGACGGGATGCTGGCGCCCGAGGTCACCCGCCGTGTCGTGCAGCGGTATGCCACGACGGCGCCCGAGGCGGCGACGTCCACCCCGTCGCTCGAATTCGCCGAGCGCCTCACCGATCGCGAAGCGGAAGTACTCGCGCTCGTGGCCGAGGCGATGAGCAACGCGGAGATCGCGGCCCGACTGTTCATCGGCGAGGCCACGGTGAAGACGCATGTCTCACGCGTGCTGCAGAAACTCGGAGCCCGCGACCGCGTGCAGGCCGTGGTGCTGGCCCACCGCTACGGACTGGCGCGATGACGCGGGCGCGACTGCACCGATGACGCGGGCGTGATTGCGTCGATGGGAGGAAAACGCATCGGAACTCGCGCGGCGAGGTGCGATTTCCTCCCATCGATGCGCTGAGCGACTACGCGTTCACGAGCTCCGCGGAGTGCTGCACGCGCGAGATGAGGCCGTTGAACGCCTCGAGGTATCCGACCAGGAAGCCGGCGGTGCTCTCGTCGGTGACCTGGCCGTCTTCGGTGAAGAGACCGGGGCGGTCCTGGATGAAGCCCTCTGGCTGACCCATGGTGATCGCGCTGAAGTGGCCGAGGATCGCACGCAGGTGCTGCTGCGCTGCGGCGGTCGCAACGCCGGATCCCGAGGCGCCGATCACTGCGACGGGCTTGCCGAAGAACGACATCTCACCGTACGGGCGAGTCGACCAGTCGAGGGCGTTCTTGAGCACACCGGGGATGGAACGGCTGTACTCGGGTGTGACGATGACGACACCGTCCACGTCGGCGATGGCCTTCTTGAAGTCGATCGCCACCTGAGGGAAGTCGCCGTCGAAGTCGGGCGAGTAGAAGGGAAGGTCCTTGATCGGGATCTCGACGAGCTCGGTGCCCTGGGGTGCGAGGTTCGCCAGCACGCGGGCCAGACGGCGATTGATGGACGTGCTGGAGATGCTGCCGACGATGTAGCCGATGGTGCGAGTCACAGGGTTTCCTTCTCTTCTTCGGGCTCAGCGTGAGCCTTTGACTGTCTTCAGGGGTCAACGACCGCCATCCAGATTCTATTCCTCTGCATACAATGAGTTCTCTGTGTACGGATCTCTCGCGCTAATCTCACCCCTATGACCGACGCGCCCGCTCCGCTGTCCAGGCCGATTCTCGCGGGCGTCGTCACGGCGCTTGTTGGCTTCACCAGCTCGTTCGCCGTGGTTCTCACCGGACTCTCCGCCGTCGGAGCATCGCCCACGCAGGCCGCGAGCGGCCTGCTGATCCTCAGCATCACGATGGGCCTCGCCTGCGCCATCCTCGCCTCGCGTTATCGGATGCCGATCACGGCGGCCTGGTCGACGCCCGGGGCCGCGCTGCTCGCCGCGACAGGAGTCGTCGACGGCGGCTGGTCTGCGGCAACGGGGGCATTCCTCGTCGTGGCCGCACTCACCCTGCTGGCCGGAGCATGGCCCGGCTTCGGCCAGCTCATCGCCCGGATTCCGGCATCCATCGCCCAGGCGATGCTCGCAGGAGTCCTGCTTCCGCTCTGCCTCGCTCCCGTGACAGGGATCGCCGAGAACCCGTGGGGCGTGATCCCCGTCGTGTTGACCTGGCTGATCTTCGCTCGGATAGCGCCGCGTTGGGCCGTGCCGCTGGCGTTCGTCGCCGCCGCGACCGTGGTCGGGGTGGAGTTGGTGCGGGGCGGTACCTCGATGGATGCGAGCATCCTCATCCCCCGCATCGAGTTCGTCGCACCGACATTCACCGTCGGTGCGCTCATCGGCATCGCCCTGCCGCTGTTCGTGGTGACCATGGCGTCGCAGAACATCCCCGGCGTCGCGATCATGCGCAGCTACGGGTATGACGTGCCGTGGCGCCCGGCCATGCTCGTGACCGGCATCGGCACGGCGATCGGTGCACCTGCCGGCGCACACGGAATCAACCTCGCCGCGATCAGCGCCGCCCTGGCGGCGTCCCCTGAGGCGGACCCTGACCCGAAGCGACGCTGGGTGGCCGGGCTTTCGACGGGCGTCTCCTACATCGTGCTCGGCGGCTTCGCCGCGGCCTTCTCCGCGCTCGTCGTCCTCGCACCCGCAGCGGTGATCCCCGCTGTCGCCGGCCTCGCGCTCTTCGCTGCGTTCGGCTCTGCCGTCCAGCAGGCAGTCGCCGAACCGAGTGAGCGGATGCCGGCCGTCGTGACCTTCCTCATCGCAGCATCCGGCATCTCCCTCGCGGGCATCAGCGCGGCCTTCTGGGCGCTGATCGCCGGACTCCTGGTGCACCTCATCCTCACCCGCGCCACCACCCGTCCGCCCGCAGGCTGACGGGGAGTGTCCGCCGCACGGGGGATGCCGTGGATGGACGCGCTCCGTAGCGTTGAGGCATGACCTCAGCAACCCTGCAGTTGACCGGCATCACCAAGAGTTACGGCACGCGCCGGGTGCTCGACGACGTCACCTTCCCCGTCGCGGCCGGCCACCTGACCGGCTTCGTCGGCGGCAACGGCGCCGGCAAGACCACCACGATGCGGATCGTGCTCGGGCTGCTCGCCTCCGACGGCGGTTCGGTCACGCTCGGCGGCGCCGAGCTGACGCCGGACGCGCGTCGCCAGTTCGGCTACATGCCTGAAGAACGCGGACTGTATCCGAAGATGAAGGTGCTCGAGCAGGTCGTGTACCTCGCGCGTCTGCATGGCTTCTCCAAGACGGATGCCACGACGCGGGCGACCGCGCTGCTGGAGGAACTCGGTCTCGGCGAACGGCTGAACGACAACCTCGAGGCGCTGTCGCTCGGCAATCAGCAGCGGGCGCAGATCGCGGCATCCCTCGTGCACGACCCGGAGGTCCTCATCCTCGACGAACCCTTCTCCGGCCTGGATCCACTCGCCGTCGAGACCGTCGCGGGCGTGCTGCAGGAGCGCGCGGCGCGCGGCGTCTCGGTGCTGTTCTCCTCGCATCAGCTCGACGTCGTCGAGCGTCTGTGCGACGACCTCGTCATCATCGCGGGCGGCACCATTCGCGCCGCCGGACCGCGCGAGCAGCTGCGCGAACAGTATTCCGCCCCTCGGTGGGAATTGGAGAGCAGCGGAGACGTCGGCTGGTTGCGTGAGGAGCCGGGTGTGAGCGTCGTCGACTTCGACGGCGGCAGCGCCGTGTTCGACGTCGATGCCCCTTCGACAGCACAGCGGGTTCTCCGCCGCGCCCTCGACGGCGCGGAGGTCTCGCGCTTCACTCCGCAGCATCCATCGCTCTCGCAGATCTTCAAGGAGGTCATCCAGTGACCGTTTCGACCGGAACCTCGCTCTCGCCGGTGCAAGGCGTCTGGCTCGTCGCCGAGCGTGAGCTCAGCACGAAGCTGCGCAGCAAGGCCTATCTCATCTCCACCGGCATCCTGCTGCTGATGGCACTCGCCGGCGTGATCTGGGCCGGCATCGCCAGCGCCACCCCCAGCACGACGCAGATCGCGGCGACGAGTACGGCAGCCTCGGTTCTCCAGGGCGCGGAGGGCTACGAGATCACCGATGTCGCCGACCGGGCCGAGGCCGAGAAGCTCGTCGCCGACGGCACGGTCGAGGCCGCAGTGATCGACGACGACTCCTCGCCGACCGGCACGGTCATCATCGCCGACAAGGAAGCTCCGCAGTCCCTGCTGCTCATGCTCTCCGAGTCGCCGACCGTGGAACTTCTCAACCCGGATGCCGCCGGCGGCGGGCTGCGCTACATACTCGGCATCGCCTTCGGCCTCGTCTTCATGATGGCCGCGATCACGTTCGGTTCGCCGATCGCGACGAGTGTCGTCGAGGAGAAGCAGACCCGCGTGATCGAGATCCTGCTCTCGGCGATCCCAGCGCGGATACTGCTCGCCGGCAAGGTGCTCGGGAACACCCTGCTCGCGATCTCGCAGATCCTGCTTCTGGTGGTCGTCGGCGCGATCGGCCTCATGGTGTCGGGGCAGACGGCTGTGCTGCAGGGCATCGGCGGGCCGATCGCCTGGTTCGCCGTGTTCTTCTTCTTCGGCTTCATCCTGCTCGCGGCCATGTTCGCTGCGGCCGGTTCTCTGGTCTCGCGCCAGGAGGACGTCGGCGCGACCATGACTCCGGTGATGTACCTCACGATGATCCCGTACTTCCTGGTGATCTTCTTCGGCGACAACCCCGTGGTCATGACCGTGCTCTCGTACGTGCCGTTCTCGGCCCCGGTCGGGATGCCGATCCGTCTGTTCTTCAATGAGGCGGCATGGTGGGAGCCGCTCGCATCGCTCGCGATCATGCTCGTGGCCTGTGTCATCGTGGTGCTGATCGGCGCCAAGATCTACGAGAACTCCCTGTTGAAGATGGGCGCTCGCGTCAAGCTGCGCGAGGCGCTGCGCGGCTGAGACCGGGCCGCGCGCCCGCCGCGCCTTGCGCGATGACGCACGGCGCATAGGGCGATCGTCATTCTGCTTCATCCGGAATATGCGCACGCATGGAAATGTTCTAGCGTGCAAGAGCAACGCGGACGACGGGGTCGGCACAGATCCCGACCCCGAAAGGCATCATGAGCACTCCGCTTCTCGACCGCACCGCGCAGACCGCCGTCCCGGTGTTGGGCGTCCTCGCAAAGCGCTGGAGCCCCCGCGCCTACGACAGCGTCACGCCGATCGACGAGGCGAAGCTCGCCGCGGCACTCGAAGCCGCCCGTTGGTCACCATCCGCGAGCAACACGCAGCCGTGGCGCTTCGTCGTGGCACGACGGGGCACCGAGCTGCACGCGCGGATCGTGGCTGCGCTCCTGGGCTTCAATCGCGAGTGGGCCGGCAACGCCGCCGTGCTGATCGCCGCATTCGCGGAGCAGTCGGATGCTGAGGGCAATACCCGACCATGGGCGCAGTACGACCTCGGGCAGGCCGTGGCTCACCTCTCGGTGCAGGCGCACTCCGACGGGCTCTTCGTGCATCAGATGGGAGGTGTCGAGCGCGACCAGCTCGCCGCACTCCCCGGCGTCGAAGAGCGCTTCGCCCCGGTTTCGGTGATCGCCCTCGGCGAGCTCGGCGACCCATCGACTCTCTCAGAGAAGCTGCAGCAGCGCGAGTCCGCGCCGCGCACACGGCGTGCTGTCGCAGAGACGGTCATCGCCAGCGCCTGATCGAGTGTCCCGCGGAGGCCCTGGCCTCTCGAAACCGACCGGCACAGAAGGTCAACTCGTGCGGAGTCCGTCCAGGGCGACAGCGAGCACGTCGTCGGCCAACTCGGAAGCGCCCTCGGGTCCGGTCGGCCGGTACCACTCGACGATCGAGTTGACCATGCCGAACAGCAGCCGCGTTGCGACAGCCGCCTCGACGTCGCCGCGCACAGTGCCCTCGACCTGTGCGGCTCGCACCAGCACGGCGACCTGGTCGTCGAAGGCACGCCGCCGCTCGAGCGCCGCGCGCTCGATGTCGCTGTTGCCCCGCACTCGCAGCAGCAGCGTCACGTATGCGAGCTTGTCGATGAGCACTCGCACTGCACCGCGAAGCACATGCTCGAGCCGCTCCCCCGCCGGTCCGGCAGCGGCGCCGGGCTCGCGCAGTACGGCTTCCAACGACCCCATCGCCTCGTCGAGGGCGAGTTCGAGCAGCCGCTCCTTCGACGCGTAGTGGTGGTAGAGAGCGGACTTCGAGAGGCCGAGGCGCTCGGCCAGCGACGACACCGATGTCGCGTCATACCCGTGCTCGATGAACACCTGCACGGCGATCTCGAGGATCTGCCGCTGGTCGTAGCCGGGGCGTCCGCGGCGCGCAGCGGGCACGGCCGACGCGGCTTCTTCAGACGATGACACTGACACGCGTCCCAGTCTGACATCAGCGATTGCCGACCCAGTCGATCCTTGGCATAATGAATTACTGAACGATCGGTCAGAAACTGCTGATCGAGCCGGACGACGCAGTCAGGAGGTCAGATGAGCGAGGAACCTCTCGTCATCGATCGCAGCCCCGACCGCGTCGTCGCCCGACTGAACCGCCCCGAGAAGCGCAACGCGATCGACCGCCAGATGGTCGACGCCCTGCACGCACTGTGCGCCGAACTCGAAGCCGAGCCGCGCACCCTGATCCTCACCGGCGCCGAAGGCGTGTTCGCCGCCGGCGCCGACATCACCCAGCTGCGTGCCCGCCGCGCCGAAGACGCGCGCCGCGGCATCAACGCCGCGGCATTCATCCGCATCCACGACCTGCCGATGCCCGTGATCGCCGCGATCGACGGCTATGCACTCGGCGGAGGCGCCGAGCTCGCCTATGCGGCAGACATCCGCATCGCGACCCCTGCACTGAAGATCGGCAACCCGGAGACGGGACTCGGCATCATGGCCGCAGCCGGAGGCACCTGGCGACTGCGCGAGATCGTCGGCGACGGCCTGGCGAGCGACATGCTGCTCACCGGGCGCCTGCTCACCGCGGACGAGGCGCTGAGCGCCGGCCTCGTCTCCGGCATCCACCCGGCACCCGAACTGATGACGGCTACGCATGCGATCGCGGACCGGATCGCGGCGAACGACCCACTCGCGACTCAGCACACCAAGCGGGCGATGCGCGCACCCCGCGCGGCGCACCCTGACATCGACGGGGAACTGCAGGCGGAGCTGTTCGAGAGCCCGGAGAAGATGCGGCGGATGACCGAGTTCTTGGAGAGGCGAGGGCGGCGATGAAGGTCGGGATTCTCGGCGGAGGCCGCATGGGCGCGGGGATCGCACATGCGTTCCTGACGTCGCCCGATGCGGCATCCCGCCATGATGTGGTCGTCGTGGAGCGCGACGAGGAGCTGAGGGATGCTGCGGCACAGCGCATTCGCGAGAGCCTCTCGCGTTCGATCGACCGGGGTGTCATCGACGGCAGTCTCGAAGAAGCGATCAGCACGCTGCGGGCGAGTACCGATATCCAGGACTTCGCCGACTGCGATCTCGTGATCGAGGCCGTTCCAGAGGACCGTGCGCTCAAGTCAGAGGCGCTCGCGCTGGTGGAGAGCGTGCTGTCCGAAGACGCGGCGCTCGCCTCGAACACCTCCTCGATCTCGATCGAGGCCTTGGCCGCGTCGCTCATGCGTCCGCAGAACTTCCTCGGGCTGCACTTCTTCAACCCGGTGCCGTCGTCGTCGCTGGTCGAGGTCGTGAGCGGTTCGGCAACCGATCCCGCACTCATCGAACGGGCGCGCGGCTGGGTCGAGGCACTGGGAAAGACTCCGATCGTCGTGCGCGATGCCCCCGGGTTCGCGTCCAGCCGGCTGGGCCTCGTTCTCGCACTCGAGGCGATCAGGATGCTGGATGCCGGAGTCGCCTCGGCGGAGGACATCGATCGGGCAATGGAGCTCGGCTATCGGCATCCGATGGGTCCGTTGCGCACGACCGATGTCGTCGGACTCGACGTACGGCTCGGCATTGCCGAAGAGCTGTACGCGACTCTCGGCGAGCGCTTCGCACCACCCGCGCTGCTCAGGCAGATGGTCGCGGACGGCAGACTCGGCCGCAAGAGCGGCGAAGGCTTCTACAGATGGGACGACGCATGACCGAGGTTCTGCCCAGCTACGTGCAGGGCGCATGGTGGACGCCGGAATCGGATGCCGGTGCCGGTGCGCTCATCGTCCGCGATGCATCGACCGGCGAGGAGGTCACCCGCGTCAGCAGTGACGGCCTCGATCTCGCGGGCGCACTCGAGTACGCCCGCACCGTCGGTCACGCATCGCTCGGTGCGCTGACGTTCCACCAGCGTGCCGTGCTGCTCAAGCAGTTCGCGCTCGCGCTCACGCAGCGCAAGGACGAGCTCTACGCGATCTCGGCGCGTACCGGAGCCACCAAGGCCGACTCCTGGGTCGACATCGATGGCGGCATCGGAGTGCTGTTCGCATATTCGGGCAAGGGACGGCGCGAGCTTCCCAACAGCCAGGTGTACGTCGACGGCCCGGTCGAGCCGCTCTCGAAGGACGGCTCATTCCTCGGCCGCCACGTCTTCACCCGTCTGCCTGGCGTTGCGGTGCAGATCAATGCGTTCAACTTCCCGGTGTGGGGAGCTCTCGAGAAGTTCGCGCCCGCATTCCTCGCCGGCATGCCGACCCTTGTGAAGCCGGCGACGCCGACCGGCTATCTCGCTGAGGCCTTCGTGCGCATCCTGGTCGAGTCGGATCTGCTGCCCGATGGGTCACTGCAGCTGGTCAGCGGCAGCGTGCCCACCCTTTTCGACGAACTGCGCCTCGGCGACATCGTCGGGTTCACCGGCAGCGCGTCGACCGCGGCCGGGCTGCGGTCACGGACGCCGTCCGGAGTGCGCTTCACCGCCGAGACCGACTCGATCAACGCCTCGGTGCTCGGGCCTGATGCGACCGACGGCACTCCCGAGTTCGACGCCTATGTGCGCCAGCTCGTCACGGAAATGACGACGAAGGCCGGGCAGAAGTGCACGGCGATCCGACGCGCCATCGTGCCGGCTGCATCCGCCGATGCCGTGGTCGACGCCGTGCGCGCACGTATCGACGCGAAGGTCGTGCTCGGCGATCCGCGTGCGGAGGGCGTGACGATGGGCCCGCTCGTCTCGCTCGCGCAGCGCGACGAAGTGCTGCGGCAGGTGCGCGCACTGCAGGACGCCGGCGGGCGGATCGTGATCGGCTCCCCGGACGTCCCGGCAGCTCGCGGCGCCGACGACTCCATGGGGTCGACGGACGGCGCCTTCATCGCGCCGATGCTGCTGCGCTTCGATGATGCGGATGCGGATGCCGTGCACGAGGTCGAGGCGTTCGGCCCCGTTGCATCGCTGCTGACGTACTCGACGCCCTCCGAGGCGGCGGCACTCGTCGCCCGCGGCGGCGGATCGCTCGTGACCAGCGTCGCGACGCACGACCGGGCGTTCGCGGCAGAGCTGATGGGCGGCATCGCCGCATCGAACGGCCGCGTGCTGTTCCTCGACCGCGACGACGCACGCTCCTCGACCGGCCACGGTTCGCCAATGCCGGGCCTCGTGCACGGCGGCCCCGGCCGTGCCGGTGGCGGCGAAGAGCTCGGTGGCATCAGGGCAGTGCTGCACCACATGCAGCGCACGGCGGTGCAGGGCTCGCCCGACATGCTCACGGCACTCACCGGCGTCTGGCATGCTGGGGCGACCGCTCGCGACGACGGCATCCATCCGTTCCGGAAGTCGCTCGCGCAGCTGCAGATCGGTGACCGCATCGCTTCCGCGTCTCGCGAAGTCACTCTCGACGACATCGAGACCTTCGCGCACTTCACCGGCGACACCTTCTATGCGCATATGGATGAGCAGGCCGCCGCCGCCAACCCGTTCTTCCCCGGACGCGTCGCGCACGGATACCTGCTCGTCTCCTGGGCCGCGGGCCTGTTTGTGGACCCGGAGCCTGGACCAGTGCTCGCCAACTACGGGCTGGAGAACCTGCGCTTCATCACTCCGGTGTCACCCGGCGACAGCATCCGCGTCGACCTGACGGCCAAGCAGATCACGCCGCGCGAGACCGACGAGTACGGCGAGGTGCGGTGGGATGCCGTGATCCGCAACCAGAACGACGACACGGTCGCGACCTACGACGTGCTGACGCTGGTGGAGAAGGAGCGCTCAGCCGCGTAGCGCGAGCACGAACGGGAGCACTTCGCTCGCTCCCGCCAGTCGAAGGGCACGGGCGGCGACGGTGAGGGTCCAGCGACTGTCGGCCTGGTCATCGACGAGCAGCACCGGCCCGTCGGGAATCTCGAGTCCGTCGGCGCTGAAACGCTCCCAAAGGCCGGCGAGCCGGAACGCGCTGTTGCCACCCGGCTGCCCGGTGGGCCCGCCATCGACGGGCGTCAGTGCGCCGATGAAGGGCAGCTTGCCGATCTCGGCGATCCCGTGCGCGAGCGAATCGACGAGCAGGGGACGCGATCGCGACGGCATCGCGACGACCGCGACGGGTCGCTCGGCCCATCCCCACCCTGCGAGGACCCGCACGCAGCCGGCGAGCACCTGCGGGGTCACCTGTGCATCAGGCGCACCCGCTGCGAACAGCGTACGCAGCGTGCCGCCCCAGCCGAGGTCGGTGAGTCGGGCCAGCGCTCGTCCGCTGCCGGCCTGCTCGCCCGCAGGAATGCGCCCCTTCGCCGGAACCCCGAGCCGGTCGGCACCCGTGGGCCACATGCGGCGCGGGTCGATCGCGACGCCGACCCGGTCGAGGGACTCAGATGCCGCTGACGTCGCCGCGTGCCCGATCTCGCGGGGGAACCACGCGCCGGCACAGTTGTCGCACCGCCCGCACGGCGCGGCCGTATCGTCATCGAGCGCACGCTGCAGGAACTCCATGCGGCATCCGTCGGTCTGCTCGTAATCGAGCATGTGCTGCTGCTCGGCGACGCGTTCGGCGGCGATGCGCGCGTAACGGTCCCGGTCGTAGACCCAGCTCTCGCCGGTGGCGACCCACCCGCCCTGCACGCGCCGTACGGCGCCGTCCACATCGAGCACCTTGAGCAGCAGCTCGAGCGGGGTGCGACGGATGTCGACCATCGCCTCGAGTGCAGGGGTCGAGATCGGTACGTCGCCGAGGGCGGCGATCACACGCTCGGCGCGCTCCTGATCGGGCATGGATGCCGTGGCGAAATAGTGCCAGATGTCGCGGTCCTCCACCCCGGGCAGCAGCAGAACGTCCGCGCTCTCGCTCGCGCGCCCCGCGCGCCCCACCTGCTGGTAGTAGGCCACCGGCGACGACGGCGCTCCGAGGTGCAGCACGAACCCGAGGTCGGGCTTGTCGAAGCCCATGCCGAGCGCGCTCGTCGCGACGAGCGCCTTCACCTCGTTGCGTCTGAGCATGCCCTCCGACTCCTCACGCTCATCGGTGTCGGTCTGCCCTGTGTACGCGCGCACCTCATGTCCGCGCTCGCGCAGCAGCCGGGCGGTGTCGACGGCCGCGGCGACGGTGAGCGTGTAGATGATGCCCGATCCGGGCAGGTCATCGACATGGCTGAGCAGCCAGGCCAGCCGGCTGGCCGCATCGGGAAGGCGCAGCACGCCGAGTCGCAGGGATGCGCGGGCGAGCGGGCCGCGGATCGTGAGCGCACCCTCGCCGGCCATATCGCCCCTCGCGCCTGCGACTCCGAGCTGCTCTTCGACGTCGGCGACGACCCGGCTGTTCGCCGTCGCGGTCGTGGCGAGCACCGGCACCTCCGCCGGCATCTGCGTGATGAGGTCGCGCAGGCGCCGGTAATCAGGGCGGAAGTCGTGACCCCAGTCGCTGATGCAGTGCGCCTCGTCGACGACGAGCATGCCGATGCGGCGCACGAGCGCGGGTAGTTGCTGCTCGCGGAAGGCGGGGTTGTTCAGCCTCTCCGGCGACACCAGCAGCACGTCGACCTCGTCGCGGTCGAGCCGTGCGAGCACGTCGCCCCATTCGTGCGCGTTCGTCGAG
Source organism: Microbacterium sp. AK031 (assembly GCF_024807145.1). Taxonomy (GTDB): domain Bacteria; phylum Actinomycetota; class Actinomycetes; order Actinomycetales; family Microbacteriaceae; genus Microbacterium. The sequence continues at coordinate 488,140 of NZ_JANUCA010000002.1, forward strand.
TTGATCGCCACCGCGCGCACGCCGGCGCGTTCGGCCGCCGCGATCTGGTCGCGCATCAGTGCCAGCAGCGGCGAGACGAGCACCGTGGGTCCGGCGCCCTGCCGACGCAAGAGCAGGGTCGCGACGAAGTAGACGGCAGACTTGCCCCAGCCGGTGCGCTGCACCACGAGCGCCCGCCGACGCTGGGCGACCAGCGCCTCGATCGCTTCGTACTGCCCCTCGTGGAAGTCGGCGTCAGGGCGTCCGACGAGTTCGCGCAGCGCGGCGAGGGCGGCGGCACGGGTGTCGACGGCAGACAGAGAGGTCATACCCCCACTCTGCCTTAGGCGACCGACACAGCGGCCGAGCATCGGGAAGCGGACCGCCCGCATGCTCCGCCCGATCGTCTAGCGTGGAAAGGTGATCACCCGCGAACTCGCGGTCGCGCTGCGGCAGGCCGGCCTCGTGTGGCTCCCCCAGAGCGGCGACCGTTTCCAGCTCGACCTTCCCGACGAGGTCGAGCTCGAGCTCGATGTCGAGGCCGAGATCTTCACTGTCAGCGAGATGACCATCGAGGCGCGCCAGTCGCCGCGCGGCACCGACCTCGCGTTCAACGGCACGACGGAGTGGGCATTGGATGCGGTCGAGCTGGCAGACGCCGTGTGGCTGCCCCGCGAGGATCAACTGCGTGACCTGTTGCGCGGCACGTTCCGCAGGCTGGTGCGCCTGGAGGATTCGTTCCTGGTGGAGATCGAGATCAGCGGTGAGACGCTGCGCTTCGAGCATCCCGATCCTTCCGAGGCGTACGGTCGTGCGCTCCTGGAGCTCGTCTCCCGCTCCCGCTGATGCTCCGCGGCGCCGGGATTCCGCTCGCGCTTGGGAGCCGTCTGCACCCGACTGCGTGCGCCTGCCGAAAACGGGCTGTCGGCGTTTCGGCGCGAATGGGTTTCGGTGGGCGATTTCGGCGGATCGTCTTCGGCGTGTCGAGCACCTGGTCTGCGGTGTCCGCAGGCCTGCCAGAAACGATCAGTTTCGGTCGATTGAGGAAACCTACAACCTGGCGAGGCATCGAATCGACGTGGAGGCAGGTCGGCGCGGCGACGTTCGATTTCGTTGCCGGGAGAATGGGAGGATGGTGGCATGACCCCGTCGAGGAAGCCTGCCATTCTGCGCGGCTTCGCGGCGGCGTCTCTCGCAACGTTCGCTGCTCTCGCGGGGCACGTTACGGGCGGGGGTCAGATGCCGGGCGTACTCGGAATCCTGGTTCCGTGGATTTTCTCCTTCATGGTGTGCGTGCTGCTCGCGGGGCGGAAGCTCTCGGTAATCCGTCTGAGCATCTCGGTAGCGATCAGTCAGATCCTGTTCCACGTGCTGTTCGTTCTCGGCACGATCGAACCCTCTGGGCACACGGGCGGGCATGTTCACGGCGCTCCCGTGGTCTTGCCTGCGAGCACCGGGATGGCTGAGGCCGTCGTTGCTGATGGCACGATGTGGGCAGGTCACCTTCTGGCCGCGGTCGTCACCGTTGTGATCGCGCACCGTGGTGAGCGGATGCTGCTCGGGCTGCGTGAGATCGCCGTCCAGATTGTCGTCTGGGTGCGCCGTCGCGTGGAGGCCGTGCTGGTGCTGCTAGAGGTGCTCAACCTCCGGGGGCTCCGCGAGGTGTGGGACCGGAGCCGTCCTCTTGAGTCTCGGGTACTGGCGACCCTTCGGGGACGCGCGCCACCTGCAGTCCGCGCGATCTGATCCGCACCGGCTCTCGTCTGTCGCCGGTGTTCCCGCCCGGGCGCATCTGCGCGCCCCGGGCATTCTGAACAACCGTTGGCGCCGCTCGGCGGCGCCTGACGAGAGGCTTTCTCATGCATGCACTGCGCCGTATCGGTGCGGGGCTGGCGCTGGCCTTGATCGCTGTCCTGGCGATCGCGGTCCCGGCGTCCGCCCACGACCAGCTGACCTCCAGCACACCCAGTGACGGTGAAGCATTGGCGACCGCTCCGGAAGAGATCGCCATGACGTTCTCGGGGGACCTCATCGTCCTTGATTCATCTATGGCGGGTGCTGTGGTGATGGTCGTCGATGAGGCAGGGCGAGATTGGGTGAGCGGAGAAATCACCGTCGAGAGCAACCGGGTAACCGCGCAGCTCACGCCCGGAATGCCAGTCGCCGGCTACCAGGTGCGATGGCAGGTCGTCTCCGAGGACGGACACCCCATCTCGGGTGTGATCCCGTTCACGATCGGCGACGCCGCGCCCATGGTCACGGCCTCGACCGGCGATACCGCCACAGATCAAAACGCAGCGGGTTCGGAAGATCAGATCGCAGACGAATCGAGCAGCCCCGTTCGGGTGCTGCTCATCGGGGCAGGCGGCGCAGCGATCGCTGCAGCCGGTTTCGCCCTCTATCGATTCCTTCGTTGCTCCCGGGCGACAGCCGCCCCGCCGGCATCCGGCGATCACGCGGCAGAAACCATTTGAAAGGCACTACACGATGAACACTTCCAAGACCCTCCCTCGCGCCGCGGCACTGCTCGCTGTTTCGCTCCTCGCGCTGACCGGGTGTGCGGCCACAGCCGCCCCGGCCGAGGAGCCGAAGCCCGCCGGCGATGTCGTGACCATTGAGGACGCGTGGGTGAAGGCTGCACCGGACGGCATGTCCGCCGCCTTCGGGATGCTCGAGAACACCGGCGACGAGGACGTGACAGTCGTCTCCGTCGAATCAGATGTCTCGCCGATGATGGAACTGCACGAGACAGTGGAAAACGAAGCCGGAGAGATGGTGATGCGCGAGATCGAGGGGGGATTCGTGATCCCAGCCGGGGGTGAGCTCGCGCTGGAACCGGGTGCAAACCACATCATGCTCATGGGCCTCGCCAACCCTCTCGTCGCGGGCGATGAGGCAACGTTCACCCTCACGTTCTCCGACGATTCGACGTACGAGTTCACTGCTCCGGTGAAGGACTACTCGGGTGCGAATGAGAACTACGAGGAGAGCGACGAGCACGAAGGCATGGATCACTGATGCCGGCGCCCGCTGAGGGCGCGTCCACCGGTCCCGGTCGCTCGACCCGGCGGCAGTTCCTCCTCGGAGGGGCTGTCGCCGGGATCGGCGCGGCTGCAGCGATCGGCGCGGACTTCGCACTCAACCGTCCCAACACGGACGAGACCACCACGCCCTCAACGCCGATGAACGGCGACGAGAAGGTCCCCTTCTTCGGAGCACACCAGGCCGGCATCGACACGGCGGCTCAGGCGCACGGGGTCTTCGTCGCGCTGGATCTGAACGACGGTGTCAATGCGGCAGCTCTCGTGCGTCTGATGCGGATCCTCACAGATGATGCGGCTCGCCTCACCCAGGGGACACCCGCGTTGGCCGACTCGGAACCGGAACTCGCCCTGTCACCCGCTCGACTCACGGTCACCTTCGGGTTCGGGCCGGGGCTCGTCTCTCGCGCTGGCAGCACGGGGCCGGCCTGGCTCACCCCCCTACCCGCCTTCGGGATCGACCGGCTGCAGCCGGAGTTCTCGGACGGGGACCTTCTGCTGCAGGTCAACGGTGACGATCCGCTGACAGTCGCGCACGCGACGCGCATGCTCCTGAAAGACGCACGCGGATTCACGACGATCCGGTGGACACAGCAAGGGTTCCGCCGGGCACACAGCACCGTGCGACCGGGGACCACGATGCGCAACCTCTTCGGCCAGGTCGACGGCACGACCAACCCGCAACCGGGGACGAAAGACTTCGACCAGGTCGTCTGGGCAGAAGACGGGTGGCTTGCCGGCGGCACCGGAGCAGTGATCCGCCGCATCCGCATGGATCTCGACAAATGGGACCGCCTCGACCGGAGCGGACGCGATGCGTCCGTCGGCCGCACGATGGCCAACGGCGCACCGTTGACCGGAACCAACGAGTTCGACGAACCGGACTTCGAAGCGAAGACCGCCATCGGGTTCCCGGTGATCCCGCAGTTCGCGCACATTCGACGCGCACGCGGCGACGACAGCGAACGCATCTTCCGCCGCGCCTTCAACTACGACGAACGCCCCCTCGGGGCCGAGGTCTCCGACTCGGGGCTCATCTTCGTCTCCTATCAGGCCGACATCGAACGCCAGTTCATCCCGATGCAACGACGGCTCGATGAGCTCGACCTGCTCAACGAATGGACCACGCCCATCGGCTCCGCCGTCTTCGCAATCCCTCCCGGCTGCGCCGAGAACGGCTTCATCGGCGACACCCTCCTCTCCTGAAAGCACACAATGACTCTCACGACATCCGAAACAACCCCGCACGCTCCACCTACCCCAGCCAGCAACCGGAAGAAGGGCTGGCTCGGCCCGCTGCTGCTCCGCCTGCACTTCTACGCAGGCATCCTCGTCGGCCCGTTCATCCTCATCGCCGCCATCAGCGGCGCCCTCTACGCCCTCACCCCGCAGCTCGAGCAGGCCATCTACGCCGAGCAGCTCCACGCACCCAAGTCCGACACGTCCCTGACCCTCGCACAGCAGATCGAGGCTGCCGACGCCTACCGCGGCGACGCCTCGGGCCTGTTCGCGGTGCGTCCCGCACCCGAACCCGGCGACACCACCCGCATCATGTATGCCGAAGAGGGCCTCGGCGCGAGCGAGTCACGGGCCGTGTTCGTCGACCCCGGGACCGGCGAGATCCGCGGCGACCTCGTCGTTTACGGCACCAGCGGCTCCACACCGCTGCGCACCTGGATCAGCAACCTGCACCGCAACCTCCACCTCGGGGACGCCGGACGCCTCTACAGCGAACTCGCCGCCTCCTGGCTCGGCATCGTTGCCGTCGCCGGCCTCGCACTGTGGATCATCCGCATCCGCAAAGCGCGCGCGAAGAAGGACTTCGTTCGCCCGAACCGCGCCCACAAGGGCTACCGCGGTCTGTTCGGGTGGCATACGAGCATCGGAATCTGGGTGATCCTCGGCGCTCTGTTCCTCTCGGCCACCGGCATCACCTGGTCTCAGTACGCCGGCACAAACGTGAGCAACCTGCGGGCCGCGCTCGACTGGGGCACCCCCTCGATCAACACCGCACTTGGTGGCGAAACACCGGCAGCGGACGACCACGCCCACCATCACGGGGCGGAGACCGCACCCACGGGCGCGGCGAACCCGGCAACGTTCGACGCCATCCTCGCCATCGCGAAACGCGAGAACGTGAACACCGGTCAGGTCGAGATCAACCCCCCCGCCGAACCGGGCACCGCCTGGACGATCCGGGAGATCAAGAGCACCTTCCCCGCCGAAGGCGACTCCCTCGCGATCGACGGCACCACCATGCAGGTCGTCGACCGCATCGACTTCGCCAACCTCTCCCTACCCGCGAAACTCGCCAGCTGGGGCATCAACATCCACATGGGAGTCATGTTCGGACTCCTCAACCAGATCGTCCTGTTCCTCGTCGCCATCGGCCTCGCAACGATGGTGATACTCGGCTACCTGATGTGGTGGAAACGCCGCCCCGCACGCGACACCAGCCAACTCATGGGTAATCCGCCGCGCCGCGCTCTTCGCGACGCACCATGGTGGGGCATCGCCACCGCCGGGGCGGCTGCTCTACTTATCGGGCTGTGGCTCCCCCTCGTCGGCTGGACACTCCTCGCATTCCTCGTCCTCGACACCGTCATCGGCGTCACCGCCCGGCGAGGGTCACGCACTCGCTAACACTCCTCTTCTCCGAGCCCCTTGCCGTGAACAAGGGGCCCGGAGAAGACGACGCTACGGCGTCCGCCGAAACCCCCTGCCGCTTCCTCACGCCGCGAAACCGCTCGAGAAGTGGCTCGGGTTTCCGGCAGGCCTCGAAACTGGCTTAGCCGCGGCCCGCCGTAAACGATCGTTTCCGCGGGCTACCCGTGACTCAAATTGCAGTCGGATTCGTCGTGCTCGGCGAATGCTTGATCCATGGCTTCATTGTGGAGTAGGCGTCGAAAGCTGCAACGGATGCCGCTTCCTGGAGCGCGAACAAAGTTCTTCAGAAAAGTTTTCTGATCAGCCCGTTTTTCGGCTCGGAATGTCGGTGGCCATCGGTTGAATAGGAGTTATGAACAGCGTTGTCACTCACCTCGAAGACCTCGACAGGTCTCTCGCTGAGGCGAGTCGTGACGCGTTCGGTCGCGAAGAGATTCCCGATCTTGCGGATGCCGAGATCGCCGCGCTTCTTGAACTGAGCGGCAGCATCCAGAAACGAATCGAGGGTCTGCAGGTTGAGGCGGCCGTCCAGGTGCTCGAACGGTCTGCACCGATGCGCGACGACAAGCTCACGGCGAAGTACGGATGGTCACGGCCGGTCGACCTCGTGCGGGTGCTGACACGCAGTGAGACACGCGACGCGAATCGCGTGATGAAGGTCGCCAGGTTGTTGAGCCGGGCTCGGGGGATTTCGAACGGCGAGTTCCTTCCCGCCCGTTACCCCGCACTGCGCGAGGCGATGGCGACAGGATCGGTCGGCGTTGCCGGTCTGCTCGCGGCGATGGAGCCGCTGGAGCAATCCCGCCGCCGAATCCTCGACGACGAACGGCTGGAGGCCGACAGGCAGCTCGCCGACGTCGCTCGCGGGATCAGCCGCAGCGCAGACGGCGGTGTGAGCATCGGCCCGTTGCCCACACCGGAAGACCTGCGGATACTCTCGCAAGTGCTCGCCGCCTACCTCGATCCTGATGGTGCAGAGCCATCCGACGAGATCGGCGCGCGCGCCCGGAGTCTTACGCTCGGACGGGAGCGCGACGGCAGCGTGCCTCTGCGCGGAAATCTTCTCCCCGAAGTAGCCGGTCAATTGAAATTGCTGCTGGACAGCATCCTCAATCCTCGAGTCGATGGGCCAGATGATCCGACGACCGGAGTGCACTTCACCGAGAGCGCCGACGAAGAGACGACGCCGAACGGCGATCCGCATACCGACTCGATGTACCTCGACCAGCGGACCAGAACGCAGAAGATGCACGATGCCTTCGCGATGATCATCAACGGCGCTGCGCGTGCGGGCGAGTTCCCGCAGATCGGTGGGGCGTCGCCGACCCTCGTGGTCACCGTCACCGCTGAAGACTACGCAGCGGGCAGCGGGTGGGCAACGGTGCTGAACACCGGCGACCGAATCCCATCGCGCGTGGCCGCGCAGACCGGGTGCTCCGGCGGCATCCAGCGCGTGCTGTTCGATGAGAACGGTCGGATCGCCACCCTCGGCACTTCCGCGCGCATCTTCAACGCCCTGCAGCGCCGGGCGATCACCCTTCGTGACGGCGGCTGCGTGATCCCTGGCTGCACGGTGCCGGCATCCTGGTGCGAGGTCCATCACGTGATCGAGTACGCCGACGGCGGTCCCACCCATACCGACAATGGTGTGCTGCTGTGCTGGTGGCACCACCGCAATCTCCACCTCTCGGAGTGGCGGATCCGCATGAATCGCGGCGTCCCCGAGATCAGGGGACCACTGTGGTGGGATCGCGAGCAGAGATGGCATCCGGCCGGAATCCCGAGCCCGCGCGCTCGAGAACGCGCAGGGTGACGATCGAACCCTACTCCCCGATGATGCGCGCGCCGCGACCTTGTGAGACAATTACTGAACGTACGGTCAGTAATGACGCGCCGCGACGAAGGAGTCGGGATGACCACCGCACCGGAAACCCCCCAACCGGACACGATCAGCGAAGAGCAGCGAAAGTTCGACGAGATCATCGCCGCCGATTCGCGCATCGAGCCGCGCGATTGGATGCCGGATGCATACCGCCGCGCGCTGATCCGGCAGATCGGGCAGCACGCACACTCCGAGATCATCGGCATGCAGCCGGAGGGCAACTGGATCACCCGCGCCCCGAGCCTCAAGCGCAAAGCCATCCTGATGGCGAAGGTGCAGGATGAGGCCGGCCACGGTCTGTACCTGTATGCGGCCGCGCAGACCCTCGGCATCACGCGCGACGAGATGACGACCCAGCTCATCGAGGGCAAGGCGAAGTATTCGTCGATCTTCAACTACCCCACTCCGACCTGGGCCGACATGGGCGCGATCGGGTGGCTCGTCGACGGCGCCGCGATCTGCAACCAGGTCCCGCTGTGCCGGGCGTCCTACGGACCGTACGGGCGCGCGATGGTGCGCATCTGCAAAGAGGAGTCGTTCCATCAGCGGCAGGGGTTCGAGATCCTCCTCGCCCTGATGCAGGGAACGGATGCGCAGCGCAGAATGGCGCAGGATGCCGTCGACCGCTGGTACTGGCCGAGCCTGATGATGTTCGGTCCGCCCGACGGCGACTCCCCCAACTCAGCGCAGTCGATGGCCTGGAACATCAAGCGGTTCTCGAACGACGAACTGCGCCAGCGATTCATCGGGATGTTGGTGCCACAGGCCGAGGCGCTCGGCATCACTCTCCCGGACCCCGAGCTGCACTTCGATGAGGAGAGCGGACAGTACCTCGGCGGCGAGATCGACTGGACCGAGTTCTTCGAGGTGCTCGGCGGCAACGGACCGATGAACGCCGAGCGCCTGCGGGCGCGGCGCGAAGCGCACGAGGAAGGCGCCTGGGTGCGCGAGGCAGCGGTGGAGTATGCGCGCAAGCAGGCTGCGCGCAACGCGAAGGAGGCTGCGTGATGGTCAGCACAGAGACCTCGCCGGAGACCTGGCCGCTGTGGGAGGTGTTCGTCCGCGCGAACCGCGGGATGAGCCACGTGCACGCCGGGTCCCTGCACGCGCCGGATGCCGAGCTCGCGGTGCGCAACGCCCGCGACCTCTACACACGCCGTGGAGAGGGCACCTCGATCTGGGTCGTGCCGGCGGATGCCATCACCACGAGCGACCCTGACGCCAAGGGCTCGTTCTTCGAGAGCCCGGCGGGCAAGAACTATCGTCACGCGGTGTACTACACCGCATCCGAGGGGGTGCCGCACCTATGACCGGCTCCCGCCCGCTCCCGCATGTCACGGTCGACGAACTCGAACTCGCCGCCGAGCTCGCGGGCGACACCGACGCCACCGCGACGAAGGCCGTCGCCGAGTACGCCCTGTGGCTCGGCGACGATGCCCTCATCCTGGCGCAGCAGCTCGGCGGCTGGATCGCGCACGCTCCGGAGCTCGAAGAAGACGTGGCGCTCGGCAACATCGCGCTCGACCTGCTCGGCCATGCACGGTCGCTGCTTCACTATGCGGGCACCGCCGACGGCCGCAGCGAAGACGACCTGGCGTACTTCCGCGATGAGCCGGAGTTCCGCAGCGCCTGGCTCTTCGAGCAGCCCAACGGAGACTTCGCCCAGACGATCGCGCGGCAGCTCGCAGCGTCCGCCTACATGTTCGAGCTCTACTCGGCTCTTCGCGCGTCGAAGGACGCGACGCTCGCCGCGGTCGCCGAGAAGGCGCTGAAGGAAGTCGACTACCACCGCGACCACGCCGTGCAGTGGACGCTGCGACTCGCAGGCGGCACCGAAGAGTCGCGGCGGCGAATGATCCGCGCTCTCCGCGACATCTGGCCGTACGTGGACGAGCTCTTCCGTGACGAGCCGCTCGTCGATGAGCTCGACGGCATCGCCGTGCGTCCGTCGACGCTGCGCGCGGGGTTCGACGCCGTGATCGCCGCGGTCTTCGCCGAGACAGAACTCGAGACCCCCGATGTGCACGCCTCATCGGGTGGCGGGCGACGCGGCAGCCACTTCCCTGCCATGGGGCACCTCCTTGCCGAGATGCAGGTCTTGGCCAGGCAGCATCCGGGGGCATCATGGTGACCATCACGCCTACCCGGCGCGAACACGCCTGGGCGGTCGCAGCCACCGTGACCGACCCCGAGATCCCGGTCCTCACGATCGAAGACCTCGGAGTTCTCCGCAACGTGACGCTCGATCAGCGGAAGGTGATCGTGACACTGACTCCGACATACAGCGGCTGCCCCGCGCTCGATGCGATGCGTGACGACGTGATCCTCGCGCTCACCGCGGCAGGCTTCGACGACGTCGAGGTGCGCACCACGCTGTCGCCGGCGTGGACGACGGATTGGATGACGGATGCCGGAAAGCAGAAGCTCCGCGACTACGGCATCGCCCCGCCGCACGCTCGTACCTCACTCGGCCAAGGACCGATCAGACTGCGCCTCGCGGTGAAGTGCCCGCGCTGCGGGTCGCTCGACACCCGCGAGATCGCCCGCTTCGGCTCGACGTCGTGCAAGGCGCTGTTCGAATGCCGCGCATGCCTCGAGCCCTTCGACCACTTCAAAGTGCTGTGATGAGAACCGCAACGCGCCGCCGAGGACGCTTTCACGAACTCACCGTCTCCGATGTGCGCCCACTGACGGCGGAGAGCATCGAGGTCACGTTCGCTGTTCCTCCCGAGCTGCAGGGAGAGTACGACTATCTTCCTGGGCAGTACGTCGCGCTGCGCGCGCACGTCGAAGGACATGAGGTCAGGCGCAGCTACTCGATCTGCCGTTCACCGGTCGCCGGCAGCATCAGCGTCGGCATCAAGCGCGACCGAGGCGGACTGTTCTCGGTCTGGGCGCACGAGAACCTGAAGCCCGGCGACCGTATCGAGGTGATGAGCCCGGAGGGCACCTTCACCACGAACCTGCCCGACCTCGACCATGCGCACATCGCCGGGATCGCCGCGGGGTCCGGTGTCACGCCCATGATGGCACTTGCCTCCCATGTGCTGGCATCGTCGCCGACCGCGCAGTTCAGCCTGGTCTACACGAACCGCGCTACGCAGGACGTCATGTTCCTCGACGACCTCGCCGACCTCAAGGACCGCTACCCGGCGCGGCTGGCGCTGCACCACGTGCTCTCCCGCGAGCAGCGCACTGCGCCGCTGCTGTCCGGGCGCATCGACGCAGAGAAGCTGAATGCGATCCTCGACGGCCTGCTGCCGCCGAGCACAGTGACCGAGTGGTTCCTGTGCGGACCGTTCGACCTCGTCGCCCTCTGCCGCGAGACGCTCGAGCGCCGTGGGGTGCGGCATGACAGCATCCGATTCGAACTGTTCACGAGCGACGCCGACGGCCCGCGCATCGATCGAGGACGACCCGTCGCCATCAATGAGGGCGACGAGGTGCGAACGATCGAATTCACCCTCGATGGCCTGTCATCGACGGTGGAGTCTCCGGTTCCGGCGAACGAGGCGATCCTGGATGCCGCGCTGCGCGTGCGCGGCGATGTGCCGTTCGCGTGTGCCGGTGGGGTCTGCGGCACGTGCCGCGCGCGGCTGATGGAGGGCGAGGTGCGCATGACGCAGAACTTCGCGCTCGAGCCCGACGAGATCGAGCGCGGATATGTTCTGACCTGCCAGTCCCACCCGACGACCGAGCGGGTCGTCGTCGACTACGACACCTGATCATCCCGACGAAGGAGCCTCATGATCGATCTGACCATCGCCGACGGGGTCGCCCACGTGGTCCTGAACGCTCCCGAGAAGCGCAACGCGCTCGACGTCGAAGCGTTGACCGACCTCGGTGACGCGTACGACGCCGCCGAAGCCGCAGGTGTCCGCGCACTCATATTGCGCGGCGAGGGCGCCGGATTCTGCGCCGGGCGCGACATCGCCGGCGTCGACCCGTCCACCGATGATGTGACCGACTATCTCGACAGCCGCGTCACCCCGCTGCTGCAGAAGATGTCGTCGTTTCCCGCGCCGACGTTCGCCGCGGCGCACGGCGCGTGCCTCGGCGTCGGACTCGGCCTGCTGATCGCCACGGATGTCGTCTACATCGCCGACACCGCGAAGGTCGGGTCGCCATTCGCCGCACTCGGCGCGACGCTCGACTCCGGTGGTCACGCGCTGTTCTTCGAACGGCTCGGCGCGCACAAGACGCTCGACCTGATCTACACCGGACGCCTCATGAGCGGCGCCGAGGCCGTGCAGTCCGGTCTGTTCTCGCAGGTGTTCCCTGCCGGCGAGGTCGTCGCGGCGACGGATGCCGCAGCATCCCGCGCCGCCACCGGCGCGACGCAGGCGTTCCTCGCGAGCAAGCGCCTTATCGCCCGACTGCGCGACGAGCGTCTCGCGCTGTGGGATGCCGTGGCAGAGGAGAACGCGAATCAGGCGTCGCTGCGCGACACCGCCGACTACCGCGAAGGTTTCGCGGCGTTCCAGCAGAAGCGCAGGCCCGAGTTCACGGGGCGCTGAGCGTCTGCGCCGCCCGGCCGGTGCTGCGCGACTGCACCACCCCGACGATCGCGGTGGCGAGAGTCCCGGCCCAGCCGATGATGGCGATGATCAGGGCGACGGCGAAGATGTTCGATGACGCGTCGCTGCTCATGACGCCCCAGGTCGAGAGCACCGAACCGAACGGCGGCGAATCCCCACCGTCGACGAGCGTGAACATCATCACCAGCAGCGCACCCCAGGTCACCCAGCTCGCGACGTCGTAGAGCAGCCGGGTACTGCGGGCCGCCTTCGCGTCGCGGTCGAAGAGGACGATGATCGGGGCGATGTACATCGCTATGACGACGAGTGGGCCGATGATCATGGCGACCAGCATCATCCACCCCAGCGGCGCACCGAGGAGCCCTCGTCCGAACACCACCAGCGCCGGCAGCAGCACCGGGGCGATCCAGTGGAAGACGCGCACGAACCGACCGGAGAGTCTCATGGCCTCGAGAGTAGCGGATGCCGACCGCTCAGAGCGCGCGGAGGATGTCGTCCACCCGCTCCTTCGCATCGCCGAACAGCATCTGCGCGTTCTCGCGGAAGAACAGCGGGTTCTGCACACCCGCGTAGCCGGACGCCATCGAGCGCTTGAACACGATGACGTTCTCGGCCTCCCAGACACGCAGCACCGGCATCCCTGCGATGGGGCTCGACGGGTCCTCGGCGGCCGCGGGGTTCACAGTGTCGTTCGCCCCGATGACGAGCACGACTTCGGTGGATGCCAGGTCGTCGTTGATCTCGTCCATCTCGAGCACGATGTCGTACGGCACCTTCGCCTCGGCGAGAAGCACGTTCATGTGGCCTGGCAGGCGACCGGCGACGGGGTGGATGCCGAAACGGACGTCCACGCCGCGATCGCGCAGCTTCTGGGTCAACTCGGCGACCGGGTACTGCGCCTGTGCCACGGCCATGCCGTACCCGGGCGTGATCACGACGGTCGACGCGCCGGCGAGCATGTCGGCCACCGACGCGGCGTCGATCTCGCGATGTTCACCGTGGTCCACAGCATCCTTCGCGGGTGCCGCGATACCGAAGCCGCCGGCGATCACCGAGATGAACGAGCGGTTCATGGCCTTGCACATGATGTACGACAGGTACGCACCGGACGATCCGACCAGGGCGCCGGTCACGATCAGCAGATCGTTGTTCAGCAGGAAACCCGCCGCGGCGGCAGCCCAGCCCGAGTAGCTGTTGAGCATCGAGACGACGACGGGCATGTCGCCGCCGCCGATCGAGGCGACGAGGTGCCAGCCGAGCGCCAGCGCGAGCAGCGTCACCACGATCAGCAGTACGAGCGACGGCGCGATCACGTACCAGACCGTCAGCGCCACGAACCCGACGATCGCGCCGAGATTCAGCACGTTCTTGCCCGGCAGCATGAGCGGCTTCGACGACATGCGACCCGAGAGTTTCAGGAACGCGACGATCGATCCGGTGAAGGTCACTCCACCGATGAAGATGCCGATGAAGACCTCGGCATGGTGGATGTCGGCGAGCGCACCGGTGAGCCCGGGCGCGTGCAGGTGGCCGTTCCAGCCGACGAGCACGGCGGCGAGACCGACGAAGCTGTGCAGCAGGGCGATGAGTTCCGGAATGCCGGTCATCTCGACGCTGCGTGCGCGCCACAGGCCGATCACGGCACCGACGAGCATCGCGACGAGCAGCAGAACGAGCCCGACGATCGCCTGCGGCTGCCCCCAGGCTCCCTGCAGCGTGACCCAGATCGTGGCGACCAGCGCGATCGCCATGCCGACCATGCCGTACGTGACACCAGCGCGCGACGACTCGTGTCGGCTGAGCCCTGCGAGGCTCATGATGAACAGCAGCGCGGCGACGATGTACGCCGCTCCCGCGACAGATGCGGAGAGTTCCACGGCGCTCATCGGCGCGCCTCCTTCTCGGCGGAGATGGAGCCCTTCGAGAACATCTTCAGCATGCGGCGAGTGACCGCGAAGCCTCCGAAGATATTGACGGATGCCACGAGCACGGCGACCGCGGACAGGATCTGAACCACGATGTTCTGGGTCGTGATCTGCACGATCGCACCGACGATGATGATTCCCGAGATGGCGTTGGTGACGCTCATCAGCGGGGTGTGCAGCGCGTGCGACACCTTGCCGATGACGTAGAAGCCGACCACGACCGACAGCATCAGCACAGTGAAGTGCTGCGGCAGCGGTGCCGGAGCGAAGACGTTGATGAGGAACAGCGCGGCGATGCCGGCCGCGATCAGCGCGACCTTTCGGCCGGCGGAGAGGCCCTTCTTCTTCTCGGGTTCTGCGGGGGCGGCATCCGGCGTCATCGCCACCGGCGCCGCCGAGACCTGCACCGGAGGTGGCGGCCAAGTCTCCTCACCGTCGCGCACGACCGTCACCGATCGCTGCACCACATCGTCGAAGTCGAGCGTGAGCCGGCCGTCTTTGGCAGGCGTCAGCAGCTTCAGCAGATTGACGAGGTTCGTGCCGTACAGCTGCGACGCCTGGGTGGGCAGGCGCCCCGCGAGATCCGTGTAGCCGAGGATGATCACGCCGTTGTCGGTGACGACACGCTCGTCGGCGACCGAGCCCTCGACGTTGCCGCCCTGGGCTGCGGCCATGTCGACGATGACACTGCCCGGCTTCATGCTGGCGACATCAGCCGCCGTGATGAGGCGCGGGGCGGCACGGCCCGGGATAAGAGCGGTGGTGATGATGATGTCGACATCGGCGGCCTGTTCGGAGTAGAGCTCCGCGGCGCGGCGATCGTACGCCTCACTGGTGGCTTTGGCGTAGCCATCGCTCGAGACCTGCTTCTGCTCCTCGGGAACGATCACCTCGAGGTAGCTGCCGCCGATCGACTTCACCTGGTCGGCGACCTCTGGGCGCGGATCGGTCGCCCGCACGATCGCACCGAGGCTCGACGCGGCGCCGATCGCCGCAAGACCGGCGACACCGGCACCCGCGACGAGCACCTTCGCCGGCGGCACCTTGCCCGCGGCCGTCACCTGACCGGTGAAGAACCGGCCGAACTCGTTCGCCGCCTCGACGACCGCGCGGTAGCCGGAGATGTTCGACATCGAGCTCAGCACATCCATCGACTGCGCGCGCGAGATGCGTGGCACGGCATCCAGCGCCAGTGCGGTGATACCGCGCGTCGCCAGCGCCTGCCGCAGCTCCGGGCGCAGATTCGGGCTCAACAGCGCGATCAGCGTCGCGCCGTCCGCGATCCTCGCGATCTCCGCATCCGTCGGTGCGTTCACCTTCAGCACGATCGGCGACGACCACGCCTCATCGGCGGAGACGATCGCGGCGCCCGCGGCTGCGAACGCATCATCGGGGTAGGCAGAGGCCGTACCCGCGCCCGTCTCCACGGCGATCTCGTACCCGAGCTTGCGCAGGGCTCCGACTGTCTGCGGCGTCGCGGCGACCCGCGCCTCGCCGTCCTGCTCACGCACGATGCCGATGCGCATCATCCACTGCTCCCCTCTCGCGCCGGCGACAGACGGAACGGTCAGCCATCGACGTGCATGAGACGAGACTCTATCGACGGCAACCCGAAGCGCAAGACGATGTTTCGTTCGATCAGATGGAAAGAACTCTGCTTCTTGTCAACTCGCGAAGACGGTCGACCGATGCAACCTCACTCCGGTGGCGTCGCCCCAGCGGGACGCCTGTAGGCGGCGAGGAAGACGTCGAGAGCCGCGTCGACGTGCGCAGCGATGTCGAGCCCATCCCGCGCCGCCGCATCGCCGAGCAGCATGGCGCGGTTGACCGGCTCACCCATCACGAGCCAGTTGAGCTGGGTCGCGGCGAGTTCCGCATCGGCCACGCTGAGCAGATCAGCTGCGTCAAGGCGGCCGATCACTTCGGCGAGCGACCGGATGGCACGCTGAGCGCCATGCTCGTAAAGCTCGCGCGCGAGATCGGGGAACTGCGGGAGAAGGCCGATCACCAGGCGCCTCAGCGCCAGCAGGTTCGGAGCCAGCACTATCGCCAGTTGCTCTCTGAGCACGGGGCCGAGCATGGAACGGGCGTCGGTGCCGCGCACGATCGCCGGCGGCTCGCTGAGCACCCGCTCGCTCGCCGCCCGCGTCTGCGAGCGGACCAGTTCCAAGAAGAGCGCCTCCTTGCTGCCGAAATGGCCGTAGAGGGTTTGCTTCGCGACTTCGGAGTCGCGGGCGATGGTGTCCATCGTGACAGCGTCGTAGCCGTTCGCGAGGAACGCGGCCTGCGCGGCATCGAGGATGGCCTCACGTTTGGCGACGGAGCTCGGCCGCAGTACGCGCTCCCCGCTTGACGTCTTCATACTCAGCAGTCTAGTTTAGAGAAATCATACCGACGAGTCTTGAAACGAGATGACAATGGCCACCCCCGTCATGCAGTTCGAAGCCGATCTCCTGCATCCTCAAGAAGCCGCCGGTTGGACCGTCTTCGAGGCACCTGGATCCGTCGAGGCGTTCGGCACCGGCAAACCCGTGCGGGTCGTCGGCACACTCGACGACATCCCCATCGCCCTCACACTGCTGCCGTCTGGTCGTGGACACCATTTCGGCCCCGTCAAGGCCGCCACCCGCAAGCTGCTCGGAAAGGGTGCGGGCGACCGCGTCATCGTGCGGATCGAGGCGGCGCGGAACGAGGCGGCATCGTGACGATCCTCGCGACCACCCGCGGCGACCGAATCGCGTACGACGACCTCGGACCGGCCGGCGCACCGAGCGTCGTGTTCATCAGCGGCGCCGGTCCCGCGCGCGCGGAGGATCCGATCACCCTCGACACCGCCGAGAAGCTCGCACCTCTCGGTGTGCGCTCGCTCTTCGCTGATCGACTGGGCCGAGGCGAGAGCACTTCGGCCGGCGAGATCGGGCTCGGCGCCCAGCTCGACGCGATCGTGGAGCTCGCCGCGACTGCGCGGGCCGGTGTCATCCTCGTCGGCCACTCCTCGGGATGCGCGATCGCGATGCTCGCGGCACATCGGGTGCCTGATCTCGTCGGCCTGGTGCTGTGGGAGGCTCCGTTGGGACTCTTCCCCGAGGGCGCCCCGGCGTGGTGGAGCGGCGTCAGCACCGCCATCGCCCAGGGCGCGCTCGAGACGGCTGTCGAGCGGTACATGGTCGGGATGCCGCCCGAATGGCTCGAGGAGCTGAAGGCATCCCCCGCCTATCCGGAGATCGTTCTCGGCTGGGTGCCCGACGGCGAGGCCCTGGCGCTCGTGGAGCAGAGAGGAAGCCGTGCGACGCTCGCCGAAGTATCCGCTCCGGTGCTGGCCCTCACCGGCAGCGAGACCTTCCCCGGCATGCGGGAGACCGCTGCGGAGATAGCCGACTCGGCAGCACAGGGCTCTGCCGAGCAGCTGCTCGGCTCAGGGCATTCCTGGGATCCGGACGCCATGGCCGAGCGCCTCGCGCGCGCAGTGCACGAGGCGCTCAGGCCCTGACGCACGCCATCACGACTCGCTGGTGAGCACCAACCCCGAGCCGTCCGCAGCCATGTCCACTCGAACCGAATCCCCGTCGCGCACCCCACCCGAGAGCAGCGCGGTGGCGAGCTTGTTCTGCACCTCGTTCGTGATGAGCCTGCGCAGCGGACGCGCCCCGTACACGGGGTCGTACCCGCGCTCGGCGAGCCACGAACGCGCATCGGGCGTGACGGCGAGGGTGAGCCGCCGTTCACGCAGTCGGGTGTGCAACTGATCGATCGCGAGCTCGACGATCTGGGCCAGGTCGTCCTCCGTGAGCGCCTGGAAGATCACGATGTCGTCGAGGCGGTTCACGAACTCCGGCTTGAACGACTGACGCACGAGCGTCATGACGCTGTCGCGCTTCTCGTCGATCGACAGCATCGGATCGATGAGGATCGGCGAGCCGAGGTTCGAGGTGAGGATCAGGATGACGTTCGAGAAGTCGACCGTGCGTCCCTGCCCATCCGTCAGGCGACCGTCGTCCATGACCTGCAGCAGCACGTCGAAGACCTCGGGATGCGCCTTCTCGATCTCGTCCAGCAGCACGACGCTGTACGGACGGCGTCGGACGGCCTCGGTGAGCTGTCCGCCCTGCTCGTAGCCGACGTAGCCGGGAGGGGCGCCGACCAGCCGCGACACGGTGTGCTTCTCGCCGTACTCCGACATGTCGATGCGCACCATGGCGTGCTCGTCGTCGAACAGGAACTCGGCGAGGGCTTTGGCGAGCTCGGTCTTGCCCACACCGGTCGGCCCGAGGAACAGGAACGATCCGGTCGGGCGCCCTGGGTCACTGATGCCCGCACGCGAGCGGCGCACAGCATCCGACACGGCCTGCACAGCATCCTTCTGACCGATCAGGCGCTTGCCGAGTTCGGCCTCCAGGTGCAGGAGCTTCTCGGTCTCGCCCTGGAGCAGGCGCCCGACAGGGATGCCGGTCCACGCGGCGATGACACCGGCGATGTCCTCTTCGGTCACCTGGTCACCCACCATGCGGCCTTCGCCGTCTTCGGATTCCTCGGACTGCTCCGCCTCGATCAGCTGACGCTCCAGCGCCGGGATCTCGGCGTACAGCAGCCGTGACGCCTTCTCCAGGTTGCCTTCGCGCTGCGCGCGTTCGGCGTCGCTGCGTGCAGCATCCAATCGGGTCTTGAGATCGCCGACCTTGTTCAGCGAAGCACGCTCGCGCTCCCACCGCTCCTGCAGCTCGCCGAGCTTCTCCTTCTCAGCGGCCAGGTCGGCGCGCAGCGTTGCGAGGCGCTCCTTCGAAGCCGCGTCCTTCTCCTTCTTGAGCGCGAGCTCTTCCAGCTTCAGTCGGTCGACGTGACGGCGCAGCTCATCTATCTCGACGGGAGCGGAGTCGATCTCCATGCGCAGGCGTGAGGCGGCCTCGTCGATCAGGTCGATGGCCTTGTCCGGCAGCTGGCGCGACGGGATGTACCGGTTGGAGAGGGATGCCGCGGCGACCAGCGCACTGTCGGAGATCGCCACTTTGTGGTGCGCCTCATACCGCTCTTTGAGCCCGCGCAGGATCGCGATGGTGTCCTCGACCGTTGGCTCGCCGACATAGACCTGCTGGAATCGGCGCTCGAGTGCCGCATCCTTCTCGATGAACTCCCGGTACTCGTTGAGCGTCGTCGCACCGATCAGCCGCAGCTCGCCGCGGGCGAGCATGGGCTTGAGCATGTTGGACGCCGCGACCGATCCTTCGCCGCCACCGGCGCCCATCAGCGTGTGCAGCTCGTCGATGAACGTGATGACCTGCCCGTCAGACTCGGTGATCTCCTTGAGGACCTGCTTCAGGCGCTCCTCGAACTGACCTCGGTACATCGCACCGGCGACCAGCGCCGAGATGTCGAGCGTGATGAGCTCTTTGTCCTTGAGGGATTCCGCGACGTCTCCCGCGACGATCCGCTGGGCAAGACCCTCCACGACCGCGGTCTTTCCGACGCCCGGTTCACCGATCAGCACGGGGTTGTTCTTCGTGCGACGGGTGAGCACCTGGCTGACGCGTCGGATCTCACTGTCACGCCCGATCACCGGATCGAGCTTGCCCTGACGCGCGCGATCGGTGAGGTTGATGCCGAACTGCTCGAGGGCGGACTGCTGGTCGTCTTGCTGCGGCTGTGCGGGATTGGTCATCGTCCCCTCCTGGACTGCTTCTCTTCAAAGTTGAGTGGTGTTGACTCAACTTTACCTCAACGGCGCGTTTTCTGCACGGCGTCCCAGAGAGCGCGAGCGACGTGACGCTTCGAACCATCGGCCATCCCCACGACCGATCCACCCTCGCCGATGATCTCGATCGCGTTCTCGGCCTTCTCGAAGCCGTGCTCGGCATCCGCGAGATTGACCGCGAGCAGATCGACACCCTTGCGCTCGCGCTTGCGCCGGGCGCGCTCGCGTCGCTCCTCCGAATCGGACAGCGTCTCCGCCGCGAAGGCGACGATCGTCTGACTCTGCGGGCGAGAGGCTGCGAGGCCGGCGACGATGTCGGCGTTCTCCACCAGATCGATGCGATCGAGAAGGCCGGCCTCCTTGGTGAGCTTCTGATCCGACGGCGCGGCCGGCCGATAGTCGGCGACGGCCGCCGCCATGATCACGACATCGGCGGATGCCGCAGCATCCGTCATCGCCTCGCCGAGTTGCGCGGCAGTGCCGACCCCACGCACGCGGATGCGCGGATGCCGTGCCTCGGCGAGCACGTCATCCGCGATGTTCGCGGCGACCAGGTCGACTTCGGCGCCGCGGGCCGCGGCCTCGGCGGCGAGCGCCACCCCCTGCCTTCCGCTCGAGCGATTGCCGAGGAAGCGCACGGGATCGATGGGCTCGCGCGTCCCCCCGGCCGAGACGGCGACTCGCATCCCGACGAGGTCCTGAGGGTCGAGCAGCGCGAGGGCCGCATCGACGATCTCCTCCGGTTCGAGCATCCGGCCGGGACCTGAATCGCCGCCCGTCAGCTCGCCTTCGTCGGGGCCGAAGACGCTGACGCCCCGCTCGCGCAGGGTCTGGATGTTCGCCTGGGTGGCCGGATGCCGCCACATCTCCGTGTGCATGGCCGGTGCGATCGCGACGGGTGCCGTCGTCGCCAGCAGGGTCGTGCCGAGCAGATCATCCGCAAGCCCTGCGGTTATCTTCGCGATCGTGTTCGCGGTGGCGGGGGCGACGATCACCAGTTCAGCCGCCTGCCCGATGGCGACGTGCCGCACCTTCGCCACGTCATCGTGCACGCTCGTCGTGACGGTGTTGCGGCTGATCGACTCCCAGGTCGGCGCGCCGACGAAACGCAGCGCATTCTCGGTCGGGATCACGGTGACCTCATGTCCTGCCTTGATCAGCAGTCGAACGAGGTGAACGGTCTTGTACGCGGCGATGCCGCCAGTGACGCCGACGACGATGTTCATGTGTCGATTCTGCCCTGTGTCGGCACGGCGGGGGCGGCCGATGTGAGGCTATCCCGTGACGACAGCGGCGCGAAAGCGTAACGTGACGGGATATGAGCACTCCTCCGGCGCCCTCGGCGCCCACTCTGGGTTCCGCGGACAGTGGCTTCTTCGGCCACCCGCGCGCTCTCGCACACATCTTCGGCGTCGAGATGTGGGAGCGGTTCAGCTTCTACGGCATGCAGGGCATCCTGCTCATCTACCTGTACTACTCGGCCACCGACGGCGGACTCGGGCTGCCCGAGGCAGAGGCGGCCGGGATCGTGGGCGCATACGGCGGCGCCGTGTACTTGTCGACGATCCTCGGGGCCTGGATCGCCGATCGACTGCTCGGCGCGGAACGCGTGCTCTTCCTCAGCGCGATCGTCATCGTGGCAGGGCACCTCGCATTGGCGCTGCTGCCCGGATTCGTCGGAGTCGGTGTCGGACTCGTCCTCGTCGCCATCGGGTCCGGCGGGCTGAAGGCGACCGCGACGTCGGTCGTCGGCACGCTGTACTCCGCAGACGACACCCGGCGCGACGGCGGCTTCTCGCTCTTCTACCTCGGCATCAATCTCGGCGCGTTCCTCGGTCCGATCCTGACCGGGTTGCTGCAGTCCACGGTCGGCTTCCACTGGGGCTTCGGGCTCGCCGCCGTCGGAATGATCGCCGGGCTCGTGCAGTACTCGTTCGGTCGCCGCGGCCTTCCGGAGGAGGCTCGAAAGGTCTCGAACCCCCTCCCGCGGCGCGGATACCCGCTCGTCGCGGGCATCGCCGCAGGCGCAGTGGTCGTCATCGTCGCGCTCGTCCTCATCGGCGTCATCCGCGCCGACAACCTCGCACTGGTCGTCATCATCACGGTCATCGCCGCGACGATCGCGTACTTCGCCGTGATCCTCGGCAGCCGCAAGGTGACGTCCGAGGAACGCAGTCGCGTGTGGGCCTTCGTGCCGCTCTTCCTGACATCGGTGGCGTTCTGGTCGCTGTACCAGCAGCAGTTCACGGTGCTCACGGTCTACTCCGACAAGCGTCTGAATCGCGATCTGTTCGGCTGGGAGATGCCGGTCTCATGGGTGCAGTCGATCAACCCCGTGTTCATCATCGTGCTCTCGGGCGTCTTCGCCTGGCTGTGGACGCGACTCGGCACACGCCAGCCGTCGACGCCGGTGAAGTTCGGAATCGCCGCGATCGCCATGGGAGGGGCATTCCTGCTCTTCCTGCCCTTCGCCGGCGGCGGCGAGAACTCGACGCCGATGCTGGCGATCATCGGCATCCTGTTCGCCTTCACCGTTGCGGAACTGCTGCTCTCCCCTGTCGGGCTTTCGGTGACGACGAAGCTCGCGCCGCAGGCATTCCACACGCAGATGGTCGCGCTCTTCTTCCTCTCCGTGTCGCTGGGCACGGCGCTGGCTGGCCAGCTTGCGACGTTCTACGATCCGACGGACGAGGTGCCGTACTTCCTCGTTCTCGGACTCATCGCGGCGGCAGTGGGAGTGGCGATGCTGCTCGGGGCCAAGCCCGTGCTGCGCCTCATGAAGGGTGTGCGATAGCACCCCCCGGTATCCGGCAGCACCTAGACTCGGTCGCGTGTGCACCGTCGTGATCGATGTCGCTGAGGCGGGAGGGTCGCGACTGCTCGCGGTCCGAGATGAGGATCCCCAGCGCGCCTGGGATTCGCTCGGCGAATGGTGGCCCGATCGCTACGCGGGGGTGATCGGCATCCGCGATCGCCGTGCCGGCGGTGCGTGGCTCGCAGCGGATCCTCGCACTCGGCGTCTTGCCGTGCTGCTGAACCGCGCCGACATCCTCGATCTTCCCGAAGACCGGGTGCGCAGTCGTGGCAGCCTGGCTCTGGAATCGGTCGCCGGACGGTCGCCGGTCGCTCCGCTGCCGATGCACGGCTTCAATCTCCTGGAGGTCGGACCGGATGCTGCCCGCGTGCTGTCGTGGGATGGAGAGGTGCTGACGGAGACCCCGGTGCCGACGGGCGTGCACATGATCGCGCACGATGGGCTCGACGACCCTGCGACGGCCCGCATCGCCAGGTGGCTGCCGGAGTTCAGAGCCCACGCGGCCACGACAGACGATTGGGACGACGAGTGGATCGAGTTGCTCGCAGCATCCACTGCCCTCGACCCCACCGACGACGCCGCGATCATCCGTGACAACCGCCCGCACGGGTATCCGACACAGTCTCTGCTGTACTGCGTCGCCGCCGTCGGCCACGAAGGGCTCGAGGTACGCGGAACCGCGCTACCGGTGCCGGGGCACTGGTAGCCCGTCGAAGACTGAGCAGGTCAGGCCGCGGGTTGGTCTGCGCACGCGAACTTCGCACGGTACGCCGTCGGCGTCGTCGCGAGCACCCGTGAGAAGTTCTGCCGCAGCACGGCGGCAGAACCGAATCCGCATTCCACGGCGATCGCGTCCAGACCCAGGTCGGAGCGTTCGAGCAGTCGCTGCGCGTGAATGATGCGCTGTCTGGCCAGCCACGCAGCCGGCGTCGCACCGTGCTCGGCTTTGAAGCGACGCGCGAAGGTGCGCGGCGACATGTGGGCACGCGTCGCGAGTTGATCGACGGTCAGCTCCTCGCGGAGATTCCCGATCGCCCAGTCCGTGACCGCGACGAGCGAGTCGGTCTGCGCCACCGGCAGCGGGCGATCGATGTACTGCGCCTGACCGCCGTCGCGCTGCGGCGGCACGACCATGCGACGAGCGATGCGGTTCGTGAGCTCCGCGCCGATCTCCTGACGCAGCAGATATAGGCAGGCATCAAGACCGGCGGCGGTCCCCGCACTCGTGATGATGCGCGCGTCTTGCACGAACAGCACATCGGGATCGACGTCGATCTGGGGGAACATCGCGATCATCTCGTCGGCGTACATCCAGTGCGTCGTCGCGCGGCGGCCGTCGAGCACCCCCGCCTGCGCGAGGATGAACGATCCGCTGCAGATGCTGAGCAGCCAGGCACCCCTCGCATCCGCATCGCGCACCACATCGAGGACACGCTCGTCGGTGGCTCCCCACGATGTACGCGGGATCGGGCAGACGACGACGAGGTCGGCCTCATATGCGAACGAGAGGTCATCCTCGACATTGATGGAGAAGCCGATCTTCGAGGTCACTGCGCCCGGATCGGCGGTGACGACGCGGAAGTCGAAGTTCGGCACACCGTCATCCGTGCGGTCGAGGCCGAACGCCTCACAGGCGACTCCGAACTCGAACGGGGCGAACCCTTCTTGAACGATGCAGGCGACGGTCTTCATGGCGCTCCCTCGATTCCTGAACTCGACCATTACAGTTTGGCAGTTTTGTGATGATCTATGTCGATTCTGCCACTCGTGGCATGAATACGCCGTCCGTAGTATTTCTGCCATGGTCATCATCATCCTTCTTGCAGCACTCGCCCTGGCCGGCGTCGTCGCGACACTCGTGGAACTGCGTCGCGACGGCTTCCGTGCAGTCGCAACGGACTGGACGCGCGTCGCGGAATGCGACAGCCTCAGCGACGCGGAAACATCACTGATCTACCGCTGACGAGGGAGCCGCGGATATGCTCAACGGCATGAGCGATCCGCAGCAGCCCCCGGTTCCGCCGTATGCGTCGAACGCTCCTCAGCCACCGCAGCCCGGCCATCCGGCGCAACCCGGCTACGCGGGGCAGCCTGCGCCGAACGCCGCGCCGGCTCCGACCGCGAACCACTATTACCAGGGCGGGGCGCCGCAAGCCCAGCACCCGCAGACCCAGCACCCGCAGACCCAGCAGCCCTACGGTCAGCCCGCGTATCCGTCGGCCGCGCGGGGCCCGTCCGGCGCCAACACGCCGGGTCGGATCGGATTCGTCATCGGACTCGTGGGGCTCTTCCTCGGTCTGCTGTCGAGTGTGATCATCCAGATCATGATCCGCACCTCCGACTATCAGTTGATCAGCCTCATCAGTGGGGCGTTCGCAGTGATCACCTTTCTCGCAGCACTGGCGGCTCTCATCTTCGGCATCGTCGGGCTCCGTCGACCAGGGGCGCCTCACGGACTCGCGGGCATCGCGACCGGACTCGGCGGGGCCGGCGTCGTCGGCGCCGGGTTCAGCTTCATCCTCACCGCGTTCAGCGCGGTGCTCTACTTCTGAAGCCCTGCGCCCGAACCACGAGCCGCCGTCCTGCGATCAGCGCTCTGCGAGCACGCGTTCGTAGATTTCGATCATCGCCGCTGTGCGCGATGACTGGCGGAATGCCGCTGCGACGTCAGGATCGGGGGTCGGTGCCGTCCCTGCCGTGATGTCGGATGCTGCGCGCTGAAGCGTCTCGGCGAGCGCGGTGACGGACGCATCCGGCACCGCCCACAATCCACCGCGCAGCTCAGCGGCGATGTCCGGGTCACTGACGACGGTCGGCGTGCCCAGCGTCGCCGCCTCGAACGGCGTCATGCCCTGCGTCTCGAAGCCGATCGAGGTCTGTACCACGGCATCCGCCGCGGCGATCCGCGCGAGAGTCTCGGCATAAGGGAGGCGTCCGGCGAATCGGATGCCGTCGTGCCCACGGGCGATCTTCTCAGCGGCGCGCAGCTGCCCGCCCCCGCCGATCACCTCGACCTCAGCATCCACGCGCGATTCGACGACTGCTTCGAGGAACGGCAGCAGCCGCTTTTCGGGACTCATCCGTCCGAGCCATACGAAGCGCGGTCGTCGGACGTCGGGCGCAGCGTTCGAGTCCCGCGCCGCGAGCGTCTGCGCCAGAAGCTCGTCGTCGATGCCATTCCACACCACGTCCACACGCTCGAAGACGCCGTGCTGCTCGAGCCGGCGCGCGAAGTGGCCGGAGGGAGCGGTGACCGCGCTCGATCCCTGTGCGATGCCGCGCAGGAACGCCCATCCGTCAGTCCCGCCGACCGGCCTGCCGATCCCCCGCATCGCCGATCGCCGCCAGGCGTTGAGCACGGCCAGCGCGGGCCTGTGCAGCCGCGTGACGGCGGCCATGCCGACATCCACGCGGTTGTGCATGGTGTGCACAACCGGGATGCCATAGCGATGCGCGAACCGATGACCGATGAACGCACCCCAGAAGTCGGCTTGCACGTGCACGAGGTCGACCGGGGGGCGCGAGGCGAACGCCCGGTCGAGGAAGCGATCGGTGCGCCGCCCCGGCCATGACATCGAGTACTCGCGGTCGAGGGTGATCGGCATGGAGGGGAGGTCGAAGGGGTTCGGCCACCCGAAGACGCTGCCGTTGTGCATCTTCGGGGCGACCACGGTCACCGTGTGGCCTGCAAACTCGAGGTACTGCTTCTGCAGCCGCATCGACACCTGCGCGCCGCCGAGCGAAGCGAGGTGCTGATCGCCGAAGAAGACGATGTGCATCGCTATGCCGGCAGCGGGTCGTCGCGGTACAGCGCTTCGAAGGTGTCGAGCGTGCGGTTGATGTCGTGCACCATGACGCCGTCGAGCGATGCCTGCTGCATCCGCTCGTATTCGGCCGGCTCTGCCGTGAGCACATCGGTGAGGCGCGCGGCGAGTTCTGCGGCGTTCCCCGGTTCGAAAAGGTAACCGTTCTCGCCCTCATGCACGAGATGCGGCAGCGCGACGGCATCCGCGGCTACGATCGGCAGCGCCGAGGCCATCGCCTCCATGGTCGCGATCGACTGCAGCTCGGCGATCGAGGCGATCACGAACAGGCTCGCGCGCGAGAGCAGTGCGCGCAGTTCCTCATCGGTAGTGCGGCCGTGGAATGCGACGCGCTCGGCGAGCCCGAGGTCGGCCGCGAGACGCTCGAGGCTCTTGCGCTGATCGCCGCCGCCGACGACGTCGAACGTCGTCTCGAGCGCGGGATCGAGCTTGGTCATCGCCTGTAGGATGACCTCGACCTGCTTCTCTGCGGTGAGGCGCCCCACGAAGATGATGCGGTTCTTCTCGCGCGGGGCGAGCACGGGTGTGTACTGTGTGCGATCGATGCCGCAACTGATCGGTATGACACCCTGCACCTCGACGGTGCGCTCGAGGAAGTCGGCGGCACGACGAGTCGGCGTGGTGATGGCGCGTGTCAGCTCGAACGTGCGCTTGGCATCGGCCCAGGCGAATTTGAGCACCAGATTGTCGATGAACTTCGGCATCGTGGTGTGGTCGAGGATGTTCTCTGCCATCACGTGGTTGGTGGCGATGACCGGGATGCCGCGCTCGTGGGCGATGCGCGAGAGACCGCGACCGATCACGATGTGCGACTGGATGTGCACGACATCAGGCTGCACCCGGTCCATCACCTTGCGGGCGTAGTGCTTGGCACGCCACGGCCAGACGAAGCGCAGCCAGTCGTGCGGTGCCCAGCGCACCGACGGCAGGCGGTGCAGTGTCATGGGCTCGCCCTCGATCACCTCGGTCGCAGGCTCTGCCCGGCGGTACTTCCGGTTCGGCGCCACGACATGCACGTCGTGACCGCGCTGGACGAGACCGGCCGCCAGCCGCTCGGCGAAGCGGGCGGCACCGTTGATGTCGGGAGCGAAGGTGTCGCAGCCGATCACGATGCGCAACGGTCGATCACTGCGGGACGGGGCGGGCTCAGGGGCGCTCGACGGAACGACCTTGTCGATCGGAGCGTCAGAGGAGGTCACGGATGGCAGCCTTAAGGTACGCGTCGGGATGAGCCCCGGTTCAGGGCGCTGGCAACTCTACCCGAGCGTTCCGCACACCCCGCGGAGGCCAGCCGCAGTCAGAGCCCGCGCAGACTCTTCCTCTACCGTGGTGACATGCGCATCTCCAGCTCCGCAGACCCGCAGCTCTGGATTCCCGTCACGGAGTCCTTCGGATGGCGGGGCCGCCGTCATCGCAAGGCAGCGTTGCGGATGCTGATGGGCAATGCCGTGCAGGCGGGCGGCGGAACTCCGGCTCGAGGATCGCGCATCGGCGCCTGGGCGATCAGCCAGCTCGCGCCGGCGATGATGAAGCGCGCGAACGGCCGTGTGCTGGTGTGGACGTGGAAGGCAGAGCCGGAACTCGTGGTCGCGATGGCGTCGACGCAGGAACTGACGAACGACGTGCGCGCCGCGCGGGCCATGATGCCGATGGAGTACGACGACACCGAGTCGTTCCCCTCCAGGCTCGGCGCCGGCGAGAAGCTCGTGATGTCGTTCCCTGAGCAGCCCACCGCACCTCCGTTCGCCACGTACACGTGGGACACCGGCACGCATCTGGTCACGCTCACTGCTGTGGGCGGTTCCCGTGAGACGTTCGGCACGCTCATCCCGGCTCTTGACGATCTGGCCCGCAGCATCCGCATCGCCGACGATCTCTCCGGCGGCGAGTCACCTGACGTACTGCGGATCGATCCCGCCTGACCGCATTCAGCAGGAGCACGTCGAATTCAACGAGACCCTGACGTCGGCGATCGCGCCGCCGGCGGTGCGCAGGCGTCGTCCATCCGGATCGACTACATTTGGCCGAGGCAGGAACGTGCGTTCCGCCGCGATCCGATCACAGCACAGCGGACACGAAGACGGAAGCGAGGTGGTACTCCCATGAGTGGTGATAGTTGCCATCAGCATCCGGACTCCGCCATCGCTCTCGAGGCAACCCGCCTCTGACGGCTCCTGCGGAACTCCGGCTTCGACACATCCGTCCAGCCGACGCCCGCCCGCGCGTATCCGCGCTCCTCTAGTCGGCATGCCTGAAAGAAGCACGCCCATGACCACAGAGCAGATCCCGGCCACTGCACCTTCGACGACGCAGCTCCTCGACACGATCGAGCAAAGCATGTCGAATCGCGATCTCGCCACGGCATCCGCCAGCCTGTCACCAGTGCCGATCTGGCAGGTGGTGCAGGTTCTCGAACGACTGAGCCCTCGAGAGTGCGCCGTCGTATACCGCCTGCTCCCGAAGCAGCGAGCCGTCGAAGTCTTCGAGGCGCTGTCGCCCGAGTTGCAGGGTGAGCTCGTCCACGGTCTTCAGGATGCCGAGGTCGCCGCCCTCTTCGCGGAGATGGACCCGGACGACCGCGTCTGGCTGCTCGACGAACTGCCGGCATCCCTCGCTCCGCGTCTGCTGCGCGGTCTCTCGGCGCACGAGCGCGATCTCACGGCGTCTGTCCTCGGGTATCCGCATGACTCGATCGGTCGGCGCATGAGCCCGGAGTACGTCACCACGCACCCCGACCTCTCCGTTGCGCAGACACTGCAGCGGATGCGCGCGCGCATCGCCGACGCGGAGACGATCTACACGCTGCCCGTGACGGATCACGCGCGAAAGGTCGTCGGGGTTGTGAGCCTCCGTGATCTGCTCGCCGCCGCAGACGACGCGCTGGTCGATTCGCTGATGCACGAGGCGCACACGGTCAGCGCCGACACGGATGCCGAGACCGCCGCCCGCGACTGCACCGAGCTGGGTTTTCTCGCGGTCCCCGTGGTCGACAGCGAGGCGCGTCTGGTCGGCATCCTCACGATCGATGACGCCGCACGCATCCTCAAGCGCGAGGAGAGCGAGGATGCCGCCCGGCAAGGCGGCGTCGAGCCGCTCAGCCGCCCGTATCTTTCGACTCCGATCCGCCGGATCGTGCGTTCGCGTGTCGTCTGGCTGCTGGTGCTCGCCGTCGGTGCAACGCTCACGGTGAAAGTGCTGTCGGTGTTCGAGGCCACGCTGGAGCAGATGACCGTGCTGGCGCTGTTCGTCCCGCTGCTCATCGGCACCGGCGGGAACACCGGGAATCAGGCGGCGACGACCGTGACCCGTGCGCTCGCGCTCGGCGAAGTCCGCCCGCGAGACCTGCTGCGCGTCCTGACTCGGGAGCTGCGAGTCGGTGTGTCGCTCGGCGTACTGCTCGGCCTGCTGGGGTTCGGTATCACGGCGCTCGTGTACGACTGGCGGATCGGACTCGTGATCGGCTGCACGCTCATCGCGGTGTGCGCTGCTGCCGCGACCATCGGCGGGATCATGCCGCTGGTCGCGCGGATGATCCGCGTGGATCCCGCCGTGTTCTCGAATCCGTTCATCACGACTTTCGTGGATGCGACGGGACTGGTGATCTACTTCCTCATCGCCCGGCTGATCCTCGGAATCTGAGTCGGCCAGGCGACGCGGAACGCGATTTCGACTGCCTCGGGTTCGAGCACGGAGGAGTCCTCCGTAGAATCGCCGGATGACGTGGAGGCGCGTCCGAGGGGAGAGCAGCGAGAGTGAAGGCACGAACCACGTTCGGCGTGCTTCGTCTGGCCACGGCCGCGGTGTGCCTGACCGCGCTCGTGCATCGACTGTTCTGGGGCCTGAGTTCCCAGACGATCGCCGGTCGCAACTTCTTCGCGTACCTCACGGTCGAATCGAACTGCGCTCTCGTCATCCTGCTCGTGATCGGCGGAATCTTCGCGTTCCGCCGTGACGACGATCCTCGCTGGTTCAGCATCGCCCTCTCGCTCGTTCTGACGTGGACGATCACCGCGGGGCTCGCATTCGCGCTCATCGTCTGGCAGGCCGGGCTCCGCGGCATCCGCGTCGATGTGCCGTGGTCTGACCATGTGCTGCACTTCTGGCTGCCCGCGTTCACCGCCATCGCGTGGACCCTCACGCCCGGTCACCGCTCAGTGCCGTGGTGGATCATCCCCGGCTCTCTCGTGTTCCCGCTCGTGTGGGGCGGGGTCACGATGTGGCGCGGCCCGATGATCGGATGGTATCCCTACTATTTCCTGGACCTGAGGCAAGTGAGCGGCATCGGTGAGTTCCTCATCACGAGCGGGCTCGCTCTGGCGATGTTCGCGCTCATCTCCACCGTGCTCGCGGTGATAAGCCGGATCAGCCCGTCGCGTCGGAAGGCACGAACGCCTCAAGCGACCTGAGCGCTGCCAGCAGGGCATCCTGCTCCTTGAGCTCCGCGAACTCCACCGCGTCGGCACCGCCGACGATGCCGACCAGCAGGTTCTCGCCGGTGACCGGCAGCAGGTTGATCCACGTGCGTACGGCATGGTCACCGCCGACCGCATGCCAGATCGTCGCTTCAGTATCCCAGAAGGGCTCGTCGTACCTCAGCCAGATCGTCTCGATATGCCCCATCCCGAGGGCATTCACCGCGCCGCGGTGCGGGAAGGGCAGTGGAGGCGCGAACTCGATGCCGTCACGCTGCAGCACTCCGAGCGGGACAGTGACCACGACGCGGTCGAATGACGTGGACTCACCGGTGCCGAGTCGCAGGCTGACGCCGGAATCGTCGTAGGCGATGCGGCTCACCGGTGACGAAAGGGTCAGCTGCGCGTCGCCCAGGAGCTCTTCGACGAACGCGCCGAGATCGCCGACGGCTCCTCGGAATGCCGACTGCGGCAATGCGGGCGGGAACCATGCCGAGAGCTGGTCCGCGTCCGCACCGGACGAGGTCGCGAGATATGCGAGAAGGGCAGCGAGCCCCGGCTCTTCGGGATCGGCACCCGTCTCCACCAGGGCTTCGGCCAGCGCGACGTCGGCAGGGAGAGCCTGCGCCGCGGCGATCGCGGTCTCGAGCGGCGCGTTGCCGGTCGGCTCGATCGCTCCCTCCGGCGAACGCCAGAGGGCAGTGGACAGTTCCACCGTCTCAGCGAGATCGGTGTCGTCGTCCGCCCCGACCAGCCATCCGCCGAGCTGAACAGGCAGCGGCCAGTCGTCGTCGAGCTGAGAGTGCAGGCGTCCGCCGACGCGATCGCGCGCTTCCAAGACGGTCACCTCGACATCGAGGTCGGCGAGATCAGCCGCGACGGTCGCGCCGGCAAGACCGGCGCCGATCACGGCGATCCGCTCGCCCGCCTCCGCGGTGGCCCGCAGTCGCATCGCGGCGCTCTGCCCGGAGTGGATGGCGCCGCGCATCGTGCCGGGGTTGTCGACGTCGGTGGCCTCGCCGGCGAAATAGACCCGCCCGTCGACGGGTTCGGACAGCGTCGCGCGCGTGGCCGACTGCACGCCGATGCGCGTGTAGCTCACGGCGCCGCGCGCGTACTGGTCCGTGGCCCAAGTGCTGCGCATGCTCGCGGCGGGCGGCGGCACCATCGTCGTCGGCCACGGTGTGGGAGTGCGCGTCGGGGTCGGCGTCGGTTTCGGCTCCGGCGTGCAGGATACGAGCAGCACGCTGAGGGCGCCTGCTCCGGCGCCGATCAGCAGCTCGCGACGCGTCATCCTCATCGTGTGGCCACACTACCCGTTCCCGGTCGACTTCACGCTTCGAGGAAGGCACGGGCGGCCGTCACCGCTCAGGCGCGCACGTACTCAGCGAGCACCACGCCAGACTCGTAGGGCGTGATACCGGTCGGACGGAAGGCGGCGGGCGCGTAGTCGCGCCCCTCGAACAGCGGGATGCCGGCGCCGAACAGCACCGGATTGCGCTTGAGCGCCAGGCGGTCGATCTCGTCTCGCAGCACCGCGGCGAGCGCCCCACCGCCGCAGAGCCAGATCCCCCTGCCCTCTGCGGCTTTGACCTCCCGGACCACTTCGACGGGATCCCGGTCGGTGAACTCCACACCGTCGGAGCCTGCCGGCGCCTCGCGCCCGCGCGTGAAGACGATCTGCCTGAGGTGCTGGTACGGGTCGGGCAGATCGGGAAGTCCGACGGCGTAGGTGTTCCACCCCATGAGCACGGTGTCGAACGGTCCGCCGTCGACCGGGAACCCGGCCCGCTCAGCGAGCTGGGTCGGCGCAGTGCCCTGGTACCTCCTCGCGATGTCGGCGGCATGGTCTCCCTCGAACAGGAACTGGTCGAACTCGCCCCCAGGACCAGCGATGAATCCGTCGATGCTCACAGCGACGTAGTAGGTGAGTTCTCGCATCATGTCTCCAATAACTACAGGTGCAGTGATTGGAGACTACAACAGTTGCAGTGGTTGCGCTAGTGTCGGGTCATGGCCAAGAACGAAACGCGGCGAGCGCTCCTCGCCGATGCGGGCATCGCGGTGCTGGCGCGCGATGGTTCGCGTGGCTTGACTCATCGGGCCATCGATGCTGAGGCGAGCGTTCCGCTCGGCACCACGTCGAACTACTTCCGCAGCAGGGAGGCTCTGATCACCGGGCTGTTCGAGCGCATCGGCGTTCGCCTGGCACCGACGCCGGAAGATCTCGAGACCCGCGCGGCCGAGCAGCCGAGTCGCGAGCTGTTCGCGGACTACATCCGTGACATCGTCCGCCGTCTGATCACGAACCGTGAGGTGACGATCGCGCTCTACGAACTGCGTCTCGATGCGTCCCGCCGCCCGGAGCTCGCCGCGTCGCTGGGCCAATGGCAGCGCGCCGCGTTCGACGGCGATGTCGCATTCAACGAGGCCGCCGGGCTGCCGGGTGGGCGCCGTGAAGTCGCCCTGTTCCATTACGCGATCGAGGGCCTGGTGTTCGATCGGCTCACCTCTCCCATCGATCCGGGCACCCCGACCGACGAAGTCGTCGACGCCCTCGTCGCGGGGCTGCTGCCAGGCTGATCGCCGGGGCGAGCACCCCAGCTTCTCCCGAAACAGGGCTTCCCGCACGAAACAGGACTTCGCACACCCAGTCTCGTGCGGGAAGTCCTGTCTCGCGCGGGGAGCACCGTCAGATCGCGACGTCGCCGATCAGGTTCACCTTGATGCCCATGCCGCCGAACATCGCCGCCTTCGCGATGAGCGCCTTGTCGGCGGTCTCGGCATCCGGTGCGTAGACGAGCTGTGCGTGATTGGCCTTATGGCGTGCCATGAACTGGTCGCGCGAGACGCCGTGCAGCACGACGTGCGCGAGCGGCCACTCCTCGTTCGTCGCGGCCTTGCGGCGCCGGGTCTCCTCCTTCGGCAGCTCGACGACGGATGCGCGGAAGATGTCGGCCTGCAGGATGCCGTCGGCGATGAACACGCGGCTCAGCACCACTTCACCCGGCATGGAGACGCCGTTGAGGGTGGCACCACCCGCGGGGAAGAACACGTGGCCCTGACGCCATCCCTCCGCCTTGTCCCAGCCGCCGAGGTGCGAGGCCGGCACGGAGCCGGAGATCTCGTACGCCCAGACGAACTGGCCGTCGTACTCCTCACCCCAGCGCACATCGTGCAGCGTGTTGTCGGGCACGAGGCCCATGGCGCGCCACACGCGGTCGGTGACCAGCGCGTCGACCGCGACGCCCTCGTCGGCCTCGTTGAAGTGCGGGAAGGCGCGGCCCTCGTGAAGCACCCGCGACCCGTCGCGCGAAGTCACCGGAGGGCGCTCGGTGGAGTTCAGGATGCCCTCGGCGAGATCGGATGCCGGGACGAGGTCCTTCAGGCCCTGCTGGTACTGGATGCCGACGGCATCCAGACCGAAGTCGTCCGCGATGCGCAGGGCGGCGATGTACATCTTCATCTGCCACTGCACCTGCTCGCGGGTGAGCTCTGTGGTGCCATCCTCGCCGTAGCGGAACGTCATGCCGTGGTCGATGAGCCAGTCGTATGCGGCGTCCGCCTCGGCATCCTTCACCTCGAGCATCTCGGCGTACAGTGCCGACTGCGACAGCCGCTCCTTGTAGATGCCGGTCTGGTTGAGCAACTCGTCGTCGAAGATGGCGTTGTACATGCCCATGCAGCCCTCGTCGAAGACGCCGATGATCGCCTTCTCGTCGCGCAGCTGGGCCGCGAGCGCCTCGCCGAGCTGCTTCTCGGGGCTGTCCGGCAGTGCCGGCAGCTCACGCACGTGCGAGGAGTCGTGGGTGATCGTGCCGGTCTCGATCCACTCCTTGATGGTCGTCTTGAACCAGTCGTCGGAGAAGTCGACCGACCAAGTCGTCGAGTAGGGCTTGCCCATCTTGGTGAGTCCGGCATTCAGGCCGAGCAGACCGACCAGCCCTGGCCAGTCGGGCGCGAAGTTCGCGGTCGTGAGGATCGGGCCCTCATGCGTGCGCAGCCCTGCGAGCACATGGTGCGAGTACTGCCAGTTGGCGATCGCGACGATGAGCGGAGCGTCGGTCGGGATGTTCTTGAAGACCTCCATGCCCATGCGCTGGCTCGAGATGTAGCCGTGGCCGGTCTCGGGGTCGACGTCGAACGCACGGATGACGTTCCAGCCGAAGTCGTTGAAGACGCCGGTGACGCTGGCTTCGAGTGCAGCCTGGGTCGCCCACCCCGCGGTGTTGGCCGACTCGCGCAGGTCACCTGACGTGATCAGATATGCGGTCTTCGGGGCGGATGCCGGGCGGGATGCCGCGGCGGGAAGTGTGTAGCTGGTCATGATTCCTCCGGGGTTGGGGTCAGGTGCCGCGCTGGTCGGCGGCGAGTTCGTGGATGACGTCCTTAGAGCTCTCGTACAGCCGCACGTAGCGGTCGAAGAGCGTGTCGTAGAACGCGCGAAGATCGGGGTTCGGGGTGATCGTCTGCACGATCGGGTTCCAGCCGGTGATCGCTGGTTCTGCACCATCGGATGCGACGGCGGATGCGGCGAGGA
Organism: Microbacterium sp. AK031; assembly: GCF_024807145.1. Classification (GTDB taxonomy): domain Bacteria; phylum Actinomycetota; class Actinomycetes; order Actinomycetales; family Microbacteriaceae; genus Microbacterium. The sequence goes on from NZ_JANUCA010000002.1 coordinate 523,449, forward strand.
ATGCCGCACCGTAACTGGCGCCGATCGTGGTCTCGGGCACCTCCTGCACGAGGCCGGTCACATCCGAGATGACCTGCAGCCAGAGCTGCCCCTGCGTGCCGCCGCCGACGGCGACGATCCGGGTGATGTCGGCGCCGGAGGCCCGCATCGTCTCGACGTTGTGGCGCACGCCCAGCGCCGTAGCCTCGAGGGCTGCACGATACAGGTCGCCCCGACCGTGCTGGAGGGTGAGGCCAGCGATGACGCCGCGAGCGTCCGGGTCCTGGATGGGCGTGCGCTCCCCCGCGAAGTAGGGCAGAATCAGCAGGCCGTTGGCTCCGGGCCCCGAGACCTCCGCCTCGGCGAGCAGTTCGGGGTAGTCGGATCCGGTGAGGTCCTTGAGCCAGGCGGTGAGTGCGCCGGATGTGGAGAGCCCGCCCGCGAGGTTGCGGGTGCCGGGGAAGGCCCCGGCAGTGGTCCACATCGAGGGTGTGCGCAGCGTCTGCTCGCCGGTCGCGACGAGAAACATCGTCGTGCCGTACATGAGCATGAGGTCGCCGACCTCGTGGGCGCCGACGCTGACGGCCTCGGTCCAGGCGTCGATCGTGCCGGTGATGACCGGTGTGCTTGCTGGAATGCCGGTAAGCACGGATGCCGCATCCGTCACCTCGCCGGCGATGTCGCCCGCCCAGGTGAGCCGCGGCTGTTCGATCGTGCCGGCGTACCGCTGCCACCACGGGTCGTACCAGGTCTCGTTCTCGATGTCGTAGAGCGGAGATGTCTGGCTCGCGGACTGGTGGTCGAGCACATAGGCGCCGGTGAGCTTCCGGGCGAGCCAGGATGCCGGCATGAAGAAGCGCCGGGCCTTGGCCCAGGCATCCGGCTCCTCGTCGGAGATCCACGCGATCTTCGCTCCCCCGGCCTGAGAGGTGAGGGTCGATCCGCCGATGCGCGTGATCTCGTCGATGCCGAGTTCGTCGGCCATGCGTGCGATCTGGGCGCCGGAGCGCGTGTCGACGCCGTAGAGGATCGCAGATCGCACCGGTTCGTCGTCCGCGTCCACGAGCAGCACGCACGGTCCCATCCCGCTCACACCGACCGCGGCGATCTCCGCATCCGGGTGCGCGGAGATCAGCTCCCCCGCGATGCTGACGAATTCGTCCCACCAGATGTGCGCATCCATCTCGACCCAGCCGGTGTGAGGGCGGTCGACGTCGTGGGCGCGCGTTGCGGATGCCACGATCGAGCCGTCTGCGGCAACGAGAACGCCCTTGGTGCTCGACGTGCCGACGTCGACTCCGAGCGTGCAGTGCATGGCGGTCCTCCCTGAACGCTTTCGTTCTTCGAGCTTACGCGAAATCGATTTCATGGCGCAAGGCAAAGAGCCGAGCCGAGCAGTCCGCAGCAGGTCAGCGCATGGCGCTGGCCACCTGGACCTCGTTGCACAGCACGACCGTGCGCGCCGGTTGCTTATCCCCGCGGATGCGTTCGAGCAGCATCTTGGCCGCGGTCATGCCCATGTGGCGCGCCGGGAGACGCACGACGGTGACCGCCGTCGGAGACAGAGTCGTGAACGGCAGCGAGCCGATGACGGCGACGCCGATCTGAGGCGGCGTGAGCCCTCGCTCGGTGAGCACCTGAATCGCGCCGACGCCGATGAGGTTGTTACCTGCGACCACCGCATCCGGGGGCTCCGGCAGCGCCAGCAGCTCCTGCATGGCTTCACGGCCGCCGTCCACGCGGAACGTCGCGAACCGCTCCAGAGCGCCGGTGTCGAACGCAGGATCCGCGGCGGAGACGACCGATCGCCATCCCTCCGCGCGCTCCACAGCGGTGTCGATGTGTTCAGGACCGCCGATGTAGGCGATGCGCCGGTAGCCCGCGTCGATCAGGGCTTGCGTGGCCGCGACCCCTGCGACGCGGTTCGCCATCACGACCCCGTCGACGTCATGTCCGGTGCCACGGTCGACGACGACGACGGGGCGCCCCGTCGACAGAACAGGAGTCAGGTCGGTCTTCTCCGATGCCGGAGCGATGATGACCCCCGACATGTGCTCTGCGACGGCGATGTTCAGATACGTCGCTTCCTTCTCCGTCTGCGAATCGGAGTTGCAGAGCACGACCGAATATCCGGCTTCGGAGGCGGCATCCTCCACGCCGCGCGCCATCTCTGTGAAATAAGGGTTCTCGATATCGGGGATGACGAGCGCGATGACCTCCGAACTCTGCAGCCGCAGGGAGCGCGCGGTGCGATTCGGCGTGAACTTCAGCAACTCGGCCGCCTCGCGGACGGCCGCCACCTTCTCGGCGGACACATTCGTTCCGTTGAAGACGCGCGAGACGGTCGCCGGCGATACCCCCGCATGCTTCGCGACGTCATAGATCGTGGTCATGCCTGCCTCATCACTCTTCTTCCCGCCACCCTGAATGAACAGTATCTCGCCGACTGACCTACCCCTCGTGCGAGGGCTGAGGCGGTACTTCAGAGCTGGGGTTCCTCGATACGCGGCTACGCTGAACACCATGCCAGAGTGGTCGCAGTCGGTTCCCGCGACGGTGCGGCGCGAACACATCGTGTCGATCGTCGAACGCCAGGGCTTCGCGCGCGTACAGGAGTTGAGCCGAGCGCTAAGCGTCTCCGAGGTCACGGTGCGCAGCGATCTCGACCTGCTCGCCGAAGAGAACGTGATCCAGCGCGTGCACGGCGGTGCCATCTCGGGCATCAAATCGACCGCGCAATCCCCCGACTACGAACGCGCGCTCGGCCGCGCGGTCACAGAGAAGCGACGCATCGGCAACTTGGCGGCGGCCCTTGTCGAGAGCGAGATGGCGATCTTGCTCGATGCTGGCACCACCACACTCGCAATCGCCCGCGCCCTCCGCGCTCGCGAGGATCTGCGGGGCGTCGTGGTCTTCACCAACTCACTCACGATCGCTCTTGAGCTCGGTGTCGCTGAGCCGCACCACATCACCGTCGTAGTCACCGGCGGCACGGTCAACTACAAGCAGCGCTCGCTCATAGACCCGCTAGGCGACATGTTCATCGGCTCAGTGCACAGCGACATCTGCTTCATCGGCTGCAACGGGGTGTCTGCGCGCGGTTTCACGAACTCGAGCCTCCCCGAGGTGACCATGAAGAGGCGATATCTCGACTCGGCCGCGCGAGCGATCGTTGTCGCCGACAGCTCGAAGATCGGAAAGAGCCAAGTGATCCAAGTCGCATCACTGGCTCGCATAGACATTCTCGTGACCGGCATCGAAGCGCCTCCGGCCGAACTGGAGACGCTTCGAGACGCGGGGCTGACTATCGAACTCGCCTGACGTCAGTTGGATGCAATGGATGATTCATTCAGGCGCGACCCGCCGAGCCAAATTCCCTCATCCGCTGAGCCACCATCTCTCGAAAGCCGCTGATCGCGGGGCGGAGCTGTTCGCTCGGCTCGACGATTGCGGTGTTCTCCTGCAAGAACCTGCGCAGTGCGGCGCTCCAAGCAAGGTGCGAGTCAGTCCCCTGATTAATCTTGCGGATACCTGCAGCGATGCCCTCGGCCTTCTGCTCCGGGGAAATGCCGTAAGACGGACGCACTCCGCCACCATGGGCATTGATGACGGCGACGGCATCAGCGGGCACTGACGACGAGCCATGAAGCACGAGGAACGTCTCGGGTAGGCGGTCCTTGATCTCGGCGATCAGCTCAAGCCGCAGCCGCTGTCCACCCGCCTCGTCGGTGAATTTCACTGAGCCATGGCTGGTTCCAACCGCCACTGCGAGGGCATCCACCCCGGTCTGCGCCACGAACTCGACCGCTTGATCCGGGTCGGCGAAGACGATCTCCTCAACCACGCCGGCGACCCCAGCCTCTGCCCCACCGATGGTACCGAGCTCGCCCTCAACACTGACGCCGGCTGGCGTGGCGACCTCGATGACGCGCCGCGTGAGCGCCACGTTCTCGGCGAACGAAGCCGGCCGGTCGGTGCCCGCAACCCGGCTCGCATCGATCATCACGCTCGTGAAGCCATGGCCGATGGCCCTCACGCAGTCGTCGTAGGTGCGGCCATGGTCGAGGTGCAGCACGACCGGCACTTCGTTGTATTCCTCGACCAGACCGCGGAGACGGGTCCACCAGCGCGACTCGTCGTCGTACGCCGACATGCCGGCGATCGACTGCACGATCACGGGAGAGCGCTCCGCCGCAGCGGCGTCGAGCACGGCGATGGCCTGATCGATGCTCGACACGTTGAAGGCGCCGACGGCGTACTCGCCCGCTTCGGCCTCGGCGAGCGCAGCCCGCAATGTCTGAAGTGTCATCCCGAGCCTCAGAGCGACTCGGTGATGCCGAGGGTGTCGTAGTCGAGCACGATCGGAGTGTCGGTGAGAGCGCGGGCGTACGCCTGCACCTTGGCGGCGGACTCCACGGCCACGCTCGTCTTAAAGGCGTCGCGGAGGTTCGATCCCACGGTCAGCAGCCCGTGGTTCGCCCACACGACAGCGTTCAGGTCGCCCATCGCGTCGCACATGTGCTCACCGAACTCGGTGTTGTTACTGAGCTCGAACGGCATGATCGGCACGTCGCCCTTGGTGTAGATCACCATGTTGACCAGCGTTCCCAGGATCGGGGAACCCACGACGCCCCACACGTTGGAGTAGATGGGTTCGGAGTGCACGATCGCGTTCACGTCTGGGCGGCGTTTGTACACGGCCATGTGCACAGTGACCTCACTCGACGGGCCGAGTCGTCCATCGATCAGTTCGCTGTCGCCGTTGACCAGGACGATGTCCTCGGGGGTCATCTTGTCGTACTCGAGATCGGTGGGCGTGATGAGGAAGCGGTCCTCGACTCCGGGCACGCGGATACTGATGTTGCCCTGCGTGTTGAAATTGAGTCCGTACTCCATCGAGCGCAGGCAATAGTCGAGGATCTCCTTCTTCGCGGCGGCGATGTCGAAGTCGACCTGCAGCGTGGTCTCGGTCATGTCATGTTCTCCTTCTGGTGTGGCTGGGGTCGTGTGGTCAGGTGCGGGGCGAGGGAGCGGGTCGCCTCGTAGAGCGCGACATAGGCGGCGCGCTGATCGGCGTACCAGTCGGCATCCGCGTCATCCGAACCGGGTGGCGTCGCGTGACCCGGTTCGAGTAGCAACGGCGCCGGGTCTCCACCGATGCCGCGGACCGCGAGCATCGCGGCACCACGGGCCGAGGCATCCCGACCGACGGGCGTCAGCGATGCACCTGCGGCCGCCGCGCGGGCGGCGAGCGCGTCCGCGTTCTCCGCTCCTGCGCCAGTGACGTGCAGGTCAGAGACCTCCACGCCGTGCGCGCGCAACGCGGCGATGATCTTGTGGAACTCGAAGCCCGCGGCCTCGACCACCGCGCGGGCGAGCTCGGGCACCGTGGTATCGAGGGTCAGCCCGTGGATCGTGCCACGCGCGGAGGGGTCGTTGTCGAGCGTGCCCGAGCCGGCAAGATAGGGCAGCACGAGCAGCGCGGGAGGAGCGTCAGCGAGCGCGCCGAACACATCGGCGACCTCGCGTTTCAGCAGTCCGGCGAGCCACTCCAGGGCCCAGCCGCCGGCCGCGGTGCCCGCCAGGGTCACCCACAGCTCGTCATCGACACGGTAGCTCGCGAACCCGGTGGCGCCGAGGCCCTGGGGGCGGCCGCGCGAGCCGACGGTCAGACAGTCGCTCGACCCGAGAGCGATCACCGAGCGCACCCCTGGTTCACCTCCCGCGCCCAGGAAGGCGGCGGCCTGATCGTGCGTGCCCGCCACGAGGGGGGTTCCCGTTGCGATGCCGAGCGCTGCGGCGGCGCTCTCGTTCACCGGCCCGATGACGCTGCCGGATGTAACCGGAACCGGCAGGCTCTCTGCCCGCACCCACGGCGCCGACACCGCGGCCGCGCGAAGGATCTCCGTGCTCCACTCCCCGCTGTCCACATCGAGGATGCCGGTGCGCGCTGCCTGCCCCAGGTCGATCGCGGCGACACCGCTCCATCGTTCAGCCAGCAGGTCGCCGACGCATCGGTAGCCGTCGCCCCCCGCCCAGGCGGCGTCGCCGGCCATGATCTTGAACAGTGAGAACATGCCGTGCAGCGGCTGGCCCGTGATGGCGGTGAAGCGTCCCTCGCCCAGGATCTCGCCGATCGCGGCAGCTGCCGCCGTCCCGCGGGTGTCCATGCTCACTGCCATCCGGGCCACCGGTGCGCCGACCTCGTCGATCGGGACGACTGCCTCGCCGAGCACGCTGAAGCCGATAGCCTGCACCGGGTCCCCGGCCTCCGCGGCCTGCTGAGCTGCACGACGAACCACGTCTTCCGCTGCCGTAATGATCTCGCCGGCCTCCAGCTCCACACGCCCCGTGCCGTCGCGCAGCAGCGTGAGCGCCGCAGAGGACGCACCACGCACATCGCCCTCTGCGGCGAACGCCACAGCGCGCACGCCACTGGTGCCGAGGTCCAGTCCGATGACGCTCACTTGATCGCCCCCGACAGGCCGTTCACCAGGTACTTCTGGATGAAGAGGAACAGCAACACGACTGGGATCGAGATCAACACCAGGATCGCGAAGAGTGCTCCGGGCTGCGACAGGTACATGCCGCGGTACGCGAGCGGCACGAGGGTGAGCGGCTTGAGGGCGTTGTCGCCCAACGTCACCAGCGGCAGCAGGAAGTCGTTCCAGCTCATCATCGTCTGCCACACCGCGACCACCGCGAGGGCGGGCTTGCCCAGCGGCAGGTAGATGCGCCAGAAGATCTGCCACGCGCTCGCGCCGTCGAGCCGCGCAGCCTCATAGGTCTCGAGCGGGATCGCGAGGTAGGAGGTGCGGATGATGATCACGGCGAACGGCAGCCCGAGCGCGGTGTAGACCAGCACGAGCCCGAGGAGGTTGTTGTAGAGCTGCATCGACTGCAGGATCCGGAAGGTCGCGACCACGATGCTCGACATCGGTAAAATCAGCGCGAGGATCAGGATGCCGAAGATCAGCGCCTTCAACGGCACGCGCAGCCGGGCCAGCGCGAACGCCGTCATCGAGCCGAGCAGGCAGACCAGGAGCACCGAGGGCACGGTGATCAGAAGGCTGTTGAGCAGGTGTAGCAGGATCGGATTCTGAGCCCAGATCGTGATGTAGTTCTTGATGCTGAACTCCTCGGGGAAGATCCCGAAGAACTGGGTGCCGGGGTTATTCGGCGGCATCATCGACAGCCCGATGACCATGATGATCGGCACGAGCCAGAGCACCGACAGGGGCACGAGCACGAAGTGGAGCCAGCCCACCCGGCGACCGGGTGCCCCGTGCCGGGAGCGGGTCTTCGCCCCCTCCTTCGGGACGATGAGGTTGCGGGTCTCGTTCATCGCGGTCATTTCTCGTCTCCTGTGATGAATCCGGCTCCGAACACCCTCACCATCGAAAGCGAGCTCACGACGGCGATCACGAGCAGCACCACGCTGATCGCGGAGGCGTAGCCCACGTTCTGCAGCTGGAACGCCTCGAGGAACGCGAAGGTCGGCAGCATCTCGGATGCGTGATTGGGGCCGCCCTGGGTGAGCACGTAGACGAGTTCGAACGTCTTGAGCGAGCCGATGATCCCGAGCAGGACGAGCGAGAGCGTCGTGGTTTTCAGGAGTGGGAAGGTGATCCGCAGCATGGTCTGGAAGCCGTTCGCCCCATCGATCCGCGCCGCTTCCATCAGACTGGGATCGATCAGCTGCAGACCCGCGAGGTAGAAGAGCATCGAGAACCCGGTCCACATCCAGACGTTCACGAAGATCACGGCGAAGATCGCGGTCTGGGGGTCGGAGAGGTAGTTTCCGCCGAGGAAGCTCAACCCGGCGGATTTGCCGATGGCCGTGAGCACGCCGTTGAACGGATCGAGTATCCGCTGCCAGACGATGCCGACGACCACCGGCGAGAGGATCGCAGGGATGAAGAAGATCGCCCGGTAGATCGTGCTGCCCCGCAGCCCCTGGTTGAGGGCGACCGCGAGCAGGAAGCCGATCACGCCCTGCGGGATGATCGTGAGCACGATCCAGAAGGTGGAGTTGCGGAGCGTGATGAGGAACGTCGGATCCCGGAACAGCTCCAGGTAGTTGTCGGTCCCGACTGCCGTGCCGACGTTCACACCATCCCATTGCAGCGTGCTCGCCTGCACGTTGTAGAAGATGGGGTAGACGACGAAAACGCCGAAAAGGATGAGGGTCGGGGCCAAGAAGGCCAGTCCCACCAGTCTCTCTCTCGTCAAGATCTTCATGCGCGCTCCTCTCGGGCAGGGTTCGAGGCTGACGCCCCGAACCCTGCGCGAATCCGGTTGTTACAGAGTGTCCTGGACAGCCTGCACGGATTCCGCGGCTTCCTGCGGAGTGGCGTCACCGGTCGCGATCGCGGCCAGCGCGTCTGCGACCGCCTGGTCGAGCTTGGGAGATTCGAAGTAGCGCGACCACTTCACCTGCGGCAGCCACTCGTCGACGAAGAGGTTCCAGATCTGCTCCTGCTTCTCGCTCGTGAATTTCTCGGGAGCGAGGCCGGTGACGGCGGGGACGTCGTTCATCGTGTTGACGAGCTTCTGCGCCGCGGAACCGGCGATGAAGTCCGCGAGCACCTTGCAGGCGAGGTCGGGATTCGCGGTGTTCTTCGAGATACCGAGGCTCACGTCGATGCCGCCAACGAACTGCGATTCGGCCGCGCCACCCGGGATGGTTGGGAACAGGAACGGCTCGTACCCGGACATGCCCTCGGACAGCGGCGGGATGTCGGACTTGGTCGGGTCCGACTGTTGGATCCACCACGCGCCGAGCGGGATCATGGCCGCGTTACCTGCCTCGAACTGATTCACGGCCGAAGGGTAGGCGTCGAGTCCGATCGCCCCGTCCTGGGCGATGCCGTCGGAGAACAGCTTGCCCCAGTACTCGAAGGCCTCCACGATCGCGGGATCGGTCCAGTCCGTAGTACCGGTCTCCGCTTCGTACACGGTGCCAGGGGAGACATTGTTGGCGATCTGCAGGAAGACCACGTTGCGCAGCCAGGAGTCTTTGGCCGGGAGCAGGAACGGTGCGGCGTCGCCGCTGCTGAGGTCCTTCGTGGTCTGCACGAGCTCGTCCCACGTCTTCGGCACGCTCAGGCCCGCGTCGTCGAAGATCTCGGAGTTGGCCCACAAGTTGACCGTCTGGGTGAGGATCGGCAGGGAGTAGAAGTTGTCGTCGCCCTCGGGGTTGCCCATCCGAGCCTGTTCGATGCCGATCGGGTAGAACTTGCTCTGCCAGTCGTCGCCCCACGTCTCGGCCGCGCAGTCCTGCAACGGCATCAGGTTCTCGCGGTACTGCTGCGTGAGCGCACCGGGCTGCAGACCGAGCACGTCGGGCATCGTGTTCGAGCTCGCGCGGCTCTGCAGGTCGACAAGGTACTCCGGGTAGTTGAAGATCGTTGCGTCGATCGTCGCGCCCTCGTTCTCGGCCTGGAAGGCGTCGATCATCTGACGCGTAGTCTGTTCGATCGGGCTCCAGGAACGGAACGTGATCGCGTCCCCGGACGCATTCTCCGATTCCGCCGGCGCCGCACCGCCGGCGCACGCGGTGACCCCCAGTGCAGTGATGACTGTCGCCGCCCCTGCCAGGCTCCTCTTGAGCTTCATCTGCAATCCCCTTACTTCTCTGTAAAGTCTTCGGCAACGTGCCGGCCGCTGTTCAGCTTAGTTTTACTTGTGTTTTGGACACCCAAAATCGGGCAGATTTGGTGAAGTTCTTTCTATTTTTGTGTTATCGCATGCGAGTAGTTGCGTAAACGAAAGTCCGCTTTGAGATGTCCTGTGCGACGACGCACCGACAGCCTTACTTGATCGCAACCCGCGCCACATCGGGACGCATACAACGCGTCTCATCACGCGGCATCCCGACAGCCCCGTACGATCGAGGCATGACCGATTCCGCGCTCGTCCTGGTCGCCAATTCGGGCGACGGATCCATCAGCACCTTCCGCCTCGAAGACGGGCGGCTCGATCGCCTGGCTGTCACTGACGGACTCGACGGATGCTCGACCTTCGCCATCGACGCTGCCAGGGATCTCGTCTATGCCGGAGTGAAGGGCGCGCCCGCCGGCATCCTCACTCTCGCGCTCGATCGCGAGAGCGGACAGCTGACCCCGAAGTCCCGCCTCGATCTCCCCGACGGAGGCATGAACTACCTCGCCCTCACGCCGGATGGCGCCGGTCTGCTCGGCGCCTCATATGGCGGCGGCTACGGCATCAGCTGCCCGGTCTCCGACGGCACCGTGGGCGAGCCAGTCTCGAGGATCGAGTTCCCGAACCTGCATTCCGTACTGCCGAGCGCAGACGCTCGATTCGCCTACTTCGTGTCGCTGGGCGCCGATCTCGTGGCTCAGTACGCGCTGTCCCACGACCTTCGACTCGCGCCATTGGAACCCGAGACCGTGGCCGCGCCGGCCGGCAGCGGGCCGCGCCATCTCGTGATGAACGAGGCGCAGGATGCGGCGTACGTGCTCACCGAGTTCTCCGGCGAGGTGCTCCACTACAGCCGCGACGAGACCAGTGGAGAGCTCACCCTTCGTGGTGCAGCCACCGCCCACGACACGACCAAGAGTCTCGGGCACAGCGTGTTCGGCGCGGATCCGCTCGCTCACCACTACATCTGGGGCGCCGATCTGCATTTCGGCGCGGGCGGCAGTCGCCTGTGGAGCTCAGAGCGCACCGAGAGCACGCTCGGCGCTGTGGCGGTGGCCGAGGACGGATCGCTTTCCGCTTCGGAGCACTTCACCGTGACCGAGCCGCAACCACGCGGATTCGCGCTCAGCCCCGACGGCGCCCACCTCGTCGCCGCGGGAGAGATGTCGACGACCCTCTCGCTCTACCGCGTCCGCGACGACGATCTCGAGTTCCTTCAGCAGGTCGAGACCGGTCGCGGCGCGAACTGGGTCCGCTTCGTCTGAGCTTCGGGCCGCGACAGCACGGCCGCGAGACAGGCCCTGCCGCACGGAACAGGCCCTGGCACGACATATCTCGTGCGGCAGGACCTGTTTCGGCGTGAAGAGCGCGATTCAGCGGTGCTTGGCCACCACCTGCGCAACAGCGGCACGCTCAGCATCCGTCGGCTCGGCGATCGCCATCCGGCAATGCGTGTCGGTGACGCCGAGAGCGCGGTAGCCCTCTTTCATGCGCGCCATGTCGCCGCCGATGAGCGCGACGACCTCGTCGACGGCATCCTGGGCCGAAGCGATGGCAGCGGCGTCTCCCGAACGGGCGGCATCCGCCAGCGATCGGAACGGCTTGGGCGTGACAGATGAGACTCCCGAGACGACGCCCTGGGCGCCGGAACCGACGGCCGCGATGAGATCACGATCGGCGCCGGTGTACAGCTCGAAGTCCGCCGGCACCACCGAACGGTACTCGGCGATGTCGTCGAGCGAGAGCTCACTGATCTTGGCTCCGACCACGTTCGGCAGGGTGGAAAGTCGCACCAGCAGCTCCGGCGAGACCGGGTTCCCGCTGCGCGCCGGGTAGATGTAGACGTAAAGGCGACCGTCGCCCACGGCATCCGAGACTGCCTGGTAGTAGTCGAAGATCGCGTCATCGGTGGAGCGCAGGTAGTACGGGGTGAGGGCAGCGAACTCCGTCGCACCGAGTTCACGAGCGATTCGCGTGAGACGCACCGCTTCGAACGTGCTGGGTTGGCCGACGTGCACGACGACACGCATCCGATCGGCGAGCTCTGCGAGTGCCGCCTCGACCAGAGACGTGAACTCGGCCACGTCCACGGCAGGGAACTCGCCCGTCGTGCCGAGCACGAATGCGCCCTCGTTGCCGGATTCACCGACGAACCGGAAGATCGCGCGCGACCCTTCAAGATCGAGACTCCCGTCGCGGTGGAACGCAGTCGGGACGGCAGTCAGGATGTCATAGCGGGTCACTTCTTGTTCTCCTTGGAATTCTTGCGTGGACGGCGGGTCTTCGCCGCAGGCGGGTTGCGCACGGTCGAGGTGAGCAGTTCGGGGTCTGCGGCGAGCTCATCGTGCGCCTTCGAGATCTGCGCAATGCTCTCGGTGTCGAGCACCGAACCGGCGAACGACGCGCGCTCTGCACCTGGCTTGCGGGCGGCGCGGATGGCCGGCATGACGATCGAGAGCACGGCGAGCACGAGCAGCACGATCGCGATCGGACTGACGACCTCGAAGAACGGGCGCGTAGGAAGGATCGCCAGAGTGCGGGCCAGATTCTCCTCGGCGAGAGGGCCGAGGAGAAGACCGAGCACGACGGGTCCGGCCGGCACCTGCATGCGCTTGAGCAGTACACCGATGACGCCGAACACGAGCATCGTGACGACGGTCGCGAGGCTGTTCGAGGTCGCATAGGTGCCGATGACGCAGAAGATGAGGATGCCACTCCACAGGTACGGCTGCGGCACATCGAGCAGCTTCACCATGCCCTTCATGCGGATGAGGCTCAGAACGAGCGAGAGCAGAGTGGCGACAAGCATGATGCCGACGATCGAGACGACGAGGTCGGGACGGTTCGTGAACAGGTCGGGGCCAGGTGTGATGCCCCAGATGATCATCGAGCCGATCATCACGGCCATGACAGAGTCGCCGGGGATGCCCAGCGCCATCGTCGTCGTCAGCGACCCGCCGAGCGTCGCACTGGATGCCGAGTCGGACGCCGCGACGCCCTCGATGGATCCCTTGCCGAACTGCTCAGGATGCTTCGACGCCTTGCGCGCGCGCTCCCAGCCGATGAGACCGGCGATGTCTCCACCCGCGGCGGGAATGAGCCCCACGCCGAGCCCGACAGCGCCGCCGACCGCGGTCGCTCGGCCACTCTGCTTCAGTTCGGACCTGTTCGGCAACCAGCGACCGAGGCTCGAGATCGGGCGCACCTTGGATGCCCGATGCGTGAGCAGCTGGTCGAACAGTTCGGCGATGCCGAAGAGTCCGATGATGACGGCGATGAAGTTCACGCCTTCGACGAGATCGAGAGATCCGAAGGTGAAGCGCTTGTCTGCCGTGGCGGCGTAGGTGCCGACGGTGCCGAGCATGAGGCCGAAGACACCGGCGAGGATGCCCTTGAGCATCGACTTCGACGAGATACCGATCATGATCGCGATACCGAACACGACGAGCGCGAACAGTTCCGGCGACTTGAAGTAATCGCGGGCGAAACTGGCGATCGGCACTGCTGCCAGCGCGAACAGCACCAGCGAGGCGAGGATGCCGACGGCGGACACGATGGCCGACATCGTGAGTGCCAGGCCGGCCCTGCCTTGCTTGGCCATCGGATAGCCATCGAGCGTGGTCGCGATGGATGCCGGCGTGCCTGGCGTGTTGATGAGGATCGAGGGCACCCGGTCGCCGAAGTTCGCGGCGACGTAGATGGTGAGCAGCACCGCGAGACCCTGCACCGGCTCCAGCGTCATGGTGAAGCCGGCCGCCAGCGCGACGGCCATGGTCGCGGTGATGCCGGGGAAGGCCCCGACCATGAAGCCCAGCAGGAGGCCGACGAGCATGTAGAGCAGAATCGAGATGTCGAGGAGCGAGTTCAGCCCCTCCATCAGCGGAGTCATAGTGGGATCCTCAGCAGCATCCCGAACACGACGTAGATGAACGCCGTGAGGGATGCGGTGTAGATGATGAGACTCAGCCAGCGGCGGTGCCCGTACACGAGCATGAGGCTGGCCATGAGCAGGGCTGCCGCAATCGGGAAGACCTCGATGCGGTAGCCGAACAGGATGACGGAACCGAGCGACCACAGTGCGATGAATGCGACGGAGATCACGAGTGTCGCGAGGACCCGGACGACTCCTTGGCGCTGTATGCGCTCGAGATCCTCACGCCCTGGCGCAGGTCGGACGATCGCCATGACGAGGATGGCGATGGCGACGACGACGCCGATGACGGCGAGGACCATGGGCCAGAAGCGGGCATCGATCTGACCGGGAGCAGCCTCGCGGCGCAGATCGATCTGCGTGGTGAGCGCCAGATAACCGGCGGTGACGGCGACCGCCACGATGCCGAACGCGATCTCGAGCGGCCGTGATGGCCTCGCACCTTGATACTCGCCGCTGTCCGCGACCTCTGAAGACGACATGTGCTTCCTTCGACGGATGCGGAGGCCGGGGTCGCTCCCCCGGCCTCCTTCGCGGGATCAGCCCAGCAGTTCCTGGAACAGCGTGAACTGCTCGCCGACGAACTCGGTGAACTCTGCCGAGTCCCGATAGACGACGAGGTTGCCGGCATCCTCTTGGAACTTCGTGTAGCTGTCGGATTCGACGGCTTCCTTGATGGCCGCCTCGAGCGTGGCGTGCACGTCGTCCGGCAGACCGGTGGGCGCATAGATGCCACCCCAGCCACCGAAGACGAGCTCGGTGCCGACGGCTTCTTCCGCGGTCGGCACGTCGGGCGCATCGGGGTGACGCTCGTCGTTCATCACAGCGAGGATGCGCACGGCGTCGCCCTGCGACAGCGCCTCACCGAGTCCGGAGACCGCGGCGACGGTCTCGCCGGAAGCCGCCGCGGCGACAGCTGGCGCACCGCCGTCGTACGGAACCGGGGTCACCTCGCCGCCGGTCTCGGCTCCGAGCGCGATGCTGGCCGCCTCCCAGATCGACCCGGCACCCGAGTTGGCGATCGTGACCGGTGCGGTCTTGGACTGCGCGACGAGATCCTCGAGCGTCTGGATGTCGCTTGTGGCCGACACCGAGATGACTCCAGGAGCCAACATGATCTGGCCGAGCATGTCGAAGTTCTCGGGCAGGACGTTGGCGTCTTGCGTGGTGTTCAGCATGGCGATCTCGACGGGGCCGAAGCCGATCACGTAGCCGTCCGGGTCCTGCTCGGCGACATACTCCATCGCGAGCGCGCCGGCAGCACCGGGCATGTTCTCCGGGATGACGCTGACATCGAGGATCTTCTCGAGTTCGGTGGCGAGCGCGCGCGACGAGAGGTCGGAGCCTCCGCCGGGGTTCGCCTGGATGATCAGCCGGATGTCCTTCTCGGGGAAAGAGGACGCGGCATCGCCGCCCTCTTCGACCTTGGTGCAGCCGGACATCACGAGTGCTGCTGTGGTGAAGACCGCGGCGGCGGCGAACACGCGGTTCATACGCTTGATGGGCATCTTTGCTCCTCTTTGAGTGCAGGTGGGGACCTTACCGACTGGCCGAGCGTAGCATTGTTGACTGTTAACAGTCAACGCGAAGCAAACCACTGACGCCGATCAGGCAACTGCCTCAGGGGCGCCGTTGCGAGAGTTCGCTCAGCATCCGGTCGCGCGCGCCGTCGAGATGCTCGGTGAGTACAGCGGCTGCCTGCTCAGGTGAGCCGCTGCGCATGACGTCCATGAGCCTGACGTGATCACCCGACGACTCATGCAGGTCGTCGTCATGATTGATCGTCACTTCGAGAAGTGCCGCGAACGTGGGCAGGTACTGACTCCACGCACCCGCCAGTCGTGGATGGTCGGCGAGGGCGTAGATCTGCGAGTGGAACTCAAGATCCGCAGCCACGAATGCCGCGTGATCACCGGAGTCTGCCGCTGCCCCCATTCGCCCCACGGCCGCAGCCATCGCCGTCCAGCGCGACGGATCCTCGACCCGCATCGCGCGCGACAGCGCCAACTGCTCAAGAGCGCCTCGCAGACTGTAGAGCTGGTCGACATCGTCCCGGCTGAGGCCGACGATGTACACCCCGCGCGGGCGCTGCACCTCTACCAGCTTCTCGAAGCTGAGCTGCATCAGCGCGTCACGAATCGGACCGCGACTGACGTCGAACTCCTCCGCGAGCGCTTCCTCGGTGATGCGCTCGCCTGGTGCGAGCTCTCCCCGCACGATCCGGTGTCGCAGCACGCCGGCGACCTGGGCGCCAAGGGACTCAGCGCGCTTCACTGTCTGCATCACGACGCCCTCCTGTTGACTGTTGACAGGATACACACCTCCTCGCGTCCTCTAGCACAATCACCCTCACCGCCCCCTGAGACTCCCGCGCTCGCATCTGGCAACGTGGCATCCATGCAGCCGAGCAAGACGCGATCAGCAGTCATGACTGCACTCAACGACGACGCCCCCTCGATCCTCCTGCAGGGTTACGGTTTCGGCGCGCGCATCTGGCAGAGGGTGCGCGACGGCGCCAGATCGGCGCCGATGCGGCTCCTCGGAGACGACACCATCTTCGTACGCGGAGCCGGGGTCGTTGAGCTCTTCTATGACCAGCGCAAGGGCGCGCGCCACGGCGCGATGCCGGCGATCGTTCAAGAGATGCTCTTCGGACACGGTTCCGTCCACAGTCTCGACGGCGACGAGCACCACCACCGAAAGTCGACGTTCGTCCACGTCACCTACGAAGACGCGCAGGTGGCAAGGCTGCCGCCGCACCTCGACCGGGAGCGAGGCGGTTCGAACAGGTGCGCTCGAGGCTGCGGAGGGCACTGCACGAGTGGGCATGGCACCGCAACACCGACCGAGAGCTGCTGCCGGCTCGAACCGCCGGTGTCGAGCTGCAGAACAGCATCCGCCCGATGATCGCGGTCGCCCGCTTCGTCGCTTTCGCAGCGAAGGAGCTGCACGATCGTCCCGAGTGGCGCGATCGCATCGCGGCCGAGACGGCGGAGCGCGGATCGCTCGTCAGCGGCCCACTCGCGACGGCGTTCGCGCAGGAGATTCGTCGGACGGCACCGATCGTGCCGATGCTGCCCGGTCGTGCCATCGCCGACATCGAACTCGAAGGAGAGAAGGTGACTGCTGGAGGTCGGGTGGTTCTCGACATCCTCGGCACCAATACCGACGAGCTGTCATGGGAACGGGCCGATGAGTTCGACCCGGCACGATTCGTCGGTGTCGAAGACTACGAGTCACTCACGGCATTCATCCCGCATGGCGGTGCAGACGTGGCATCCGGTCACCGCTGTCCGGGCGAGAAGCTCGCGATCGCCGGTATGGCCGCAGCCGTTGCCACGTTGAGCGACCCGCGCATCGCGATAGCCGGGACAGGCCTTGAGGTGAATCGGCGACGCCTTCCGACCAAGCCCGCATCAGGCGGTCGCGTGCGATCGGCAGACGCCTCCGCGTCGCGCTGCCCGTTCCGCTGAGGCCGGGCCGCGCGGGTTCAACTCTCGCCGCGCCCGCCCGGCCGCCACAGCACGATGTCGGTGGAACGGCGGATGCGCCGACCGCTCGGCACGGGAACGACGCCGCTCGCCCCGGCAGCGAAGACGCGCACGCCTGGGCGGTTCTCACGCTCAGCGCGCAGCGCCCCTTCGAGATCGAGCACTCGGCGGCGCAGCATCCGCACCTCATCCTCGAGATCGAGCAGGCGGGCGATCGCCGGCAGGCTCATGCCGTCGGCGGAGAGACGTGCGACCTCGCGAAGTTGAGCGATGTTGCGTGCCGAGTAGCGGCGAGAACCCCCGCGCGTGCGACCGGGGACGACGAGGCCTATCCGGTCGTACTGACGCAGAGTCTGCGGGTGCATGCCTGCGAGTTCGGCGGCGACGGCGATCGCGAAGATCGGGGCATCCTCATCATCGACCATCGCGATCACCGTCCTTTCGTGCTCTTGGTTTCGACTCTACGTCTCGACTCGTTGCACTCGCTTCGTTCGCTCAACGACCCGCGGATTGGCCTCCGTGCGTCATACCTGCGCCTTCGACATCAGGTCGGCGCGCGGGTTCTCCTTCGGTTCCAGGTCGTGGAACTTCTGCAGCGCTTCGCGCGCCGCGTCGTCCAGGTGCGTCGGCACCGCGACCTGCAGTTCGGCCAGGAGATCGCCGGTGCCCTTCGACGATGCGACTCCGCGGCCCTTGACGCGCAGGACGCGTCCCGACGGTGTGCCTGGTGCCACACGCAGCTTCACGATGTCGCCGGCGAGCGTCGGAACCTCGATCGTCGCGCCGAGCGTCGCTTCGGTGAAGGTCACCGGCACCGTGAGGCGCAGGTTCAGACCGTCGCGCGTGAAGACCGGATGCGGGCGCACCTTGATCTGCACGACGATGTCGCCGTTCTCCCCGCCGTCGGGCGAGGGGCGCCCGCGGCCGCGCAGACGGATCTTCTGTCCGTCGGCGACGCCGGCGGGGATCTTCACCTTGAACGGCTTGCCGTCCTCGCCCTGCAGGGTGATCGTCTCGCCCTGCACGGCGGTGGTGAAGTCGAGCGTCGTGCGCGCCGTGACGTCCGCACCCTTCTGCGGTCCCCCGAAGCCACGATAACCGCCGCTGGTCTGACCGAAGCGCCCGGAGCCGAAGCTTCCGCCCTGACTCTGGTTGAACATCGCGAAGATGTCCTCGAAGTCGGCGTTGCTCTGACCCCGCCCGCCCTGACCGAACCGGCTGAACACGTCTTCGAAGCCACCGGCTCCGCCGCCGCTCGCAGTGAATCGCGCGCCCGAGCCCATGGCTCGGATCTCGTCATACTCCTTGCGCTGCTCCGGATCGGAGAGCACCGAGTACGCCTCGCTGATCTCTTTGAACATCGCCTCGGCCTTCGCATCACCCTGATTGGAGTCGGGGTGGTACTTGCGCGCGAGTTTGCGGTACGTCTTCTTCAGATCCGCATCGGAGACATTCTTCTCGACGCCGAGCGTCTTGTAGAAGTCCTTGTCGAACCAGTCCTGGCTAGCCATCGATCACCCGCCTACTCAGCGGGCACCGCGACGACGACCTTCGCCGGACGCAGCTCGACATCGCCGAGGCGATAGCCCACTTCGACGACCTCGAGGATCGTCGAGGATTCCGCTCCCGGAGTCGGCTGCTGGAAGATCGCCTCGTGGTGCTGGGGGTCGAATTCCTCGCCCTTCTCGCCATAGGCGACGACACCGAGACGTTCGACGACCGTGCGGATCTTCTCGCCGATCACGAAGAACGGCGTCCCCTCGACGAGATCGCCGTGCTGGGTCGCCCGGTCGAGATCATCGAGCACAGGGATGAGACCCTTGGCCACCTCGCCCTGGGCGCGGTCGATCTCGACCTGACGCTGCTCTTCGGTGCGCCGACGATAGTTGGCGTACTCGGCCTGGAGGCGCTTGAGGTCGTTCAGCAGCGTGGTCTCGAGGTCTGCGAGCACAGCATCCTCTGCCGCGGCCTCACCGGTCTGCTCCGCCCCGAGGATGTCGTCGATCGTGAGCTCGTCCTCAGCCACGTCGAAGGGTTCTTCGTCAGATCCTTCGGCGGCAGCCGCCTCGGAGGAGTCGGGGTTCTCGTGCGGTGACGGGCTTTCCTGCGGCGATGGGCCGGATGCCGCAGCATCCGACCCCTCGTCCTCAGGAACCTCGTCGTTTTCGTCGAAGTTCTTCTTCGTCATTACTTCTTCTCGTCCTCGTCGTCGACGACCTCGGCGTCGATGACGTCTTCCTCAGCGGAAGCGTCGTCGGCCGGAGCCTCGCCCTCAGCGGACTCGCCTGCAGCGGCATCCGTCTGGGACTGTGCGTAGATCGCCTCACCGAGCTTGCCCTGGGACTCGTTCAGCTTGTCGAACGCCACCTTCACGGCGTCATCGTCTTCGCCTGCGAGCGCCGTCTTCAGAGCATCGACGTCAGCCTGGACGGTGTCCTTGACGTCAGCGGGGAGCTTGTCCTCGTTCTCCTTGATGAGCTTCTCGATCGAGTACGACAGAGTCTCGGCCTGGTTGCGCTGCTCGAGAGCGTCGGCGCGCTTCTTGTCCTCAGCGGCGTTCTCCTCGGCCTCGCGGACCATGCGCTCGATGTCTTCCTTCGACAGCGACGAGCCGCCGGTGATGGTCATCGACTGCTCCTTGCCCGTGCCCTTGTCCTTGGCGGACACGTGCACGATGCCGTTCGCGTCGATGTCGAACGTGACCTCGACCTGCGGGACGCCACGGGGAGCCGGGGCGATGCCGGTGAGTTCGAACGTGCCCAGCGGCTTGTTGTCGCGAGTGAACTCGCGCTCGCCCTGGAAGACCTGGATCGCGACGGACGGCTGGTTGTCGTCTGCCGTGGTGAAGGTTTCGCTGCGCTTGGTCGGGATGGCCGTGTTGCGCTCGATGAGCTTGGTCATCCGCCCGCCCTTGGTCTCGATGCCGAGGCTCAGCGGGGTGACGTCGATGAGCAGAACGTCCTTGCGCTCGCCCTTGAGGACTCCGGCCTGGAGAGCGGCGCCCACGGCGACGACCTCATCGGGGTTGACGCCCTTGTTCGCTTCCTTGCCGGTCTCGCGCTTGACGAGGTCGGCGACGGCGGGCATACGCGTGGAGCCACCGACGAGCACGACGTGGTCGATGTCGGCGACCTTGACGTTCGCTTCGCGGATGACGTCCTCGAAGGGCTTCTTGGTGCGATCGAGCAGATCCTTGGTGAGGTCCTCGAACTTCGCGCGCGTGATCGTCTCACTCAGCGAGACGGGACCCGACTCCGTCAGCGACAGGTACGGCAGGTTGATCGAGGTGCTGGTCGAGGAGGAGAGCTCCTTCTTCGCCTGCTCTGCAGCCTCCTTCAGACGCTGCAGAGCGATCTTGTCACCCGAGACGTCGACGCCGCTGGTCTCCTTGAACTGCTTGATGAGGTGGTCGACCAGGCGCTGGTCCCAGTCGTCACCGCCGAGGCGGTTGTCGCCTGCGGTCGAGCGCACCTGGATTGTGGAGAAGTCGTCGTCCTTGCCCACCTCGAGCAGCGAGACGTCGAACGTTCCGCCACCGAGGTCGAAGACGAGGATGAGCTCGTCCTCCTTGCCGCGGTCGAGGCCGTAGGCCAGAGCGGCGGCGGTCGGTTCGTTGATGATGCGCAGCACGTTGAGGCCTGCGATCTCGCCGGCCTCCTTCGTGGCCTGGCGCTCGGCGTCGTTGAAGTATGCGGGAACGGTGATGACGGCATCCGTCACGGTGTCGCCGAGGTAGGACTCGGCGTCGCGCTTGAGCTTCATGAGGATGCGCGCGGAGATCTCCTGCGGCGTCCACTTCTTGCCGTCGATGTCGAAGCTCCAGTCGGTGCCCATGTGGCGCTTGACGGATGCAACGGTGCGGTCGACGTTCGTGACGGCCTGACGCTTCGCGGTCTCACCGACGAGCACCTCGCCGTCCTTCGTGTATGCGACCACCGAGGGAGTTGTGCGGAAGCCCTCGGCGTTGGCGATGACTTTCGGCTCGCCACCTTCGAGGACGCTGACGACGGAGTTCGTCGTACCGAGGTCGATTCCAACAGCACGTGCCATGTGATTCTCCTTCTATTGCTGACGTTGGTTGATTCGCAAACCTGCGGCGACCAGGCAAACCTGAGTCGCGATGGCTCAACTGTACCTACCGATCGAAAAGTTGTCAAACAAACTTGATACGACTGCGCTCAAGTTTACTCGGAGGCTAGGCTGACCTGCATGAGCAGCATGCGCACGAAGGCCTCCCCGTCCCGCCTGGCTGCGGGTGCCGTCATGGCGCTCGCGATCCTGCCGCTCAGCGGATGCCTGTTCAACTCCATCCCCGCCGACACACCGGCGGCTGAAGACCCGATCAGCACTCCTGAACCGACCACCGGCGGCGACTCAGGGGAAAACGACGGAGCGCCCGCCACCCTCTCGTTCGAAGACGGCGATCTGCTTTCGGACTCCGTGTACATCGAATGGGGCGACGGCCTCATGACGGATGACGGATGGGAGACCACCTCTGCTGACGACGGCAACGGTGGGTGGGCGTACGGCACGATCGACGGCACATGCACGGCGCAGTTCTGGCAGGGATACACCTCAGATGTGCAGGTCACCCCTGGGGACGACAGCGCGTCCTCCGATGCGATGCTCGGCGCGATTCTCCAGACGGATGCCGCGACGATCACCCCGAACGCCGTCGACGGCGCCTTCAGCTACCAGGTGGGCGGGAACACTGACGTCGCGAATCGGCAGATCACAGGTCAGGATGGCGATCGCACGTGGATCATGTCGGCTCGCGCCTTCGCCACACCCGGTCTCGGCGTCTACCTCATCGTCGATTGCACCGGCGGTGACACGAAGGCCGTGCTCGCGGAAGTCATCGAGAAGAACGCTCTCATCGCGTACTGATCATGCGTACGGATCTGGAGTAGCACTCCGCTCCCGTTCAGGACGTCTGCGCATCGACCCAGCGGGTGATCTCAACGGAGAGATGCGTGGGGGCATCGAGCTGGATGAGGTGCCCGGCGCCGTCGATGACGGAAAGCGACGAACCGCGGATCAAGGACTGCAGTCGATGCGCACGGTCGACGGGGATCCACGTGTCGTCGGCGCCCCAGATGACGTGCGTTGGGTGGTCGATCAGAGGATAGAGCGACTCCACTTCGTCCGTGTAGCGCTCGTCGGCCTGCGCGATCTGGCGGTAGAACGCTGATTGTCCGGCCTCTCCCGTCCATGGAGCGACGAGCATCTCGAGCTCCTCCGCGCGGAGGCCGCGATGGCTGGCACCGCGGATGTAGGCCTCCACGGCACCTCGATGCACGGCGGCCGGCAGTCGGGCGAAGACGTCGGCATGCTGCTGGACGAGCGTGAAGAAGGGTGAGCCCCACGGGTGGAGTGCGACGACGTCGACGAGGCAGAGCGAACCGTAGCGAGCAGCGTGCAACAGGCGGGCCCGCAGCGCCACCGCTCCGCCGAAGTCATGCGCGATGACGTGCGGGCGGTCAAGACCCCACTCATCGAGGAGCGCGGCGAACAACTCGCCTTGCGCACCGAGATCCACTGCGTGAGCGGCATCCATCGATGATTGGCCGTAGCCGGGCATGTCCCAGAGATACACGGTGTACCTCGTGGCGAGCGCATCCGCGAGCGGGCGCCACAGCACCGATGACCATGGCGTCCCGTGCAGGAACACGAGCGCGGGACCAGACCCGAAGCGGTCCCAGGCGACTTTGCGCCCTCGCCACTCGAGCGTCTCCCGGAGTTCGTACGTCATCATCTGAGCATCATCCGCCAGAAGCAGAGCATTCCATCACTTGCCGCCAGGCGGGCCGATCAGAAGCAGCACCACATAGAGCAGGATCACCGCGGCGGCGATGAGCACCACAAGAACCCACGCGCGGCGCAGGAACCAGCGCATCGTGCGGTCGTACCAGGTGCGGTCCTGCGGGTGGTCGCTCTCTTCCAGACGCCAGTCGCCCTTGAGCCGCCCGGTGCGGTGCAGCCAGATCTCCATCGGAATCGTCGCATAGGGAACGATCGCGCTGGCCACGGCGAGCACTCCGACGCCGATCGACCAGCGCTGGTTGAACGCCACGAGGATCGCCGTCGCGCCGTAGGAGAGGAAGACGAATCCGTGGATGCCACCGCCGATCGTGACGACGATTCCCGGCGCTCCGACCGCACGCGCGATCAGCGCGGCGATCAGGATCGTCCAGGTGATGGCCTCAGCGATCGCGAGGGCGCGGTAGAGATGGGCGGGCGTACGGAACATCGTGCTCCTTGCTGATCTGGGTGCTTCCACAGTACGCGTCCGGGTTATGCGCTATCTCCCTGCGGGACTTGAGCGCTTCGGTGCGGTCACACGGAACTCTGACGCTAGAAGCCGACGGCGCCCCATAAGCACAGCCCGCCCGCCACCAGCAGGACGACCCACGATAAGTGCCGTGCCCGCGTGAACCAGATCGGAAGCACGGCGCTCACGATGAAGGTGGATCCGATCACCCACGAGCACGGTCGACGTAGGCGCGCCCAGCGCAATGGCGAGGAGCACACCGGCTAGACCCACGAAGAGAACCGTCGTGCGGTGCCAGGCGAACCGGATCGTCCCGGCTGTGAAGGACGTGCCTCCGAACAAGCGGGGAAGGTCGTGCGTCAGCAGCCAGCCGATGATGTACTTCTCACCGAGGATCGAATGCGCGGCGCCGAGCGCCGCGATGAGGACGGCAGCGGCGATGAGCGCGATCGTGACCATGGTCTTGAACGTAGCCAAAGCGTCGGTCGCGCATCCCGCCGGAATAGTCCCGCGCCCTCCGGCGTTGGGGACAGAGGCGAGAAGACCCGCGTTCTCCCCGAGGCAATGCCCTGTTGCCCACCGTGACGCCGTTGTCTGCACGCCACCACCCGATCTCCTACCATCGAAGAGCCATGTCGACATCTCTGACCACGTCCGAAGAACACACGCGCTGGCGCGCCGAGCGGCGCGATGCCGTGACGGCGCGGACCGGCAATCTCGCACTCATCGAGACGCGTTGGACCGGATCCGAGCGGCCCGACCTCGCCGCTGAACAGGCCTCAGCCTCCGTCACCGTGACAGCACTCGAGCGCAAGGACCTCACGACAGGCGAGGCCGAGTACGGCCTGCGGATCTGGGACGCCGAGTCACCGGCCATCAGGGCATTCGACCACATCGACACGTACGAGTACGACCCGGATTGGGTGATCGAGGCGCAGTTCACACCGGTCGACACCGACCGCACCGTGCCGTTCGAGCACATCCGCGACAACGGCGGCTCTCGCGAACTGGTCGTGCCCGGCGACATCACCTTCACCCTGGGCGGCGTCGAGCACCGGCTCGCCGCGTTCGACGACGCCGGTTCGCTGCTGCTCGTCTTCGGCGATGCCACGAACGGCACGGAGACGTATGGGGCCGGACGCTTCCTCTTCGTGCCGCGAGGTGCCGCCGAGTTCGGCTCCGCGGGCACTGTCATCCTCGATTTCAACCGCGCCTTCGTGCCGCCATGCGGCTTCTCGGCGCAGTACAACTGCCCGATGCCGCCGCCGCAGAACCGCTTCACCGAGCCGATCCGCGCCGGAGAGAAGAACGTCGTCTTCCAGGGCGACTTCGACATCTACGCCGCGCTCTGACTCACTACCGAACACGCCCAGGAGAACCCTTTGAGAAGTCCACTCGCGCTCGTCGCGGCCATCGCCGTCTCGGCACTCGTCCTCGCCGGCTGCTCCTCGAGCGGAAGCGAGACGGCCGAAGAGGACGCCGGCATCCACATCGGCTCGCTCTACGAACCGCAGAACCTCAGCAACACGCAGGGCGGCGGGCAGGGTGTCACCGAGGCCTTCAACGGCAATGTCTACGAGGGCCTGTACCGGCTCACGGATGACGGCGAAGTCGAGCCGCTGCTCGCGACGGATGCCGAGAAGAGCGAAGACGGGCTCACCTACACGGTCACTTTGCGCGACGACGTGACGTTCCACTCCGGCAAGGCCCTCACTTCGGCAGATGTGAAGGCCAGCGTCGAGGCCGTCACGGCTGAG
Organism: Microbacterium sp. AK031; assembly: GCF_024807145.1. Taxonomy (GTDB): domain Bacteria; phylum Actinomycetota; class Actinomycetes; order Actinomycetales; family Microbacteriaceae; genus Microbacterium. The sequence goes on from NZ_JANUCA010000002.1 coordinate 548,541, forward strand.
GACTCGCAGTCGGCCCGCGCCTCGGCCTTCGCTGTGATCTCCGGCATCGAGACACCGGACGAGGCGACCGTGGTCTTCACGCTCTCCGAGCCGTCGATCTCGTTCCTGTACAACCTCGCGTACATCTGGATCGTCAACGGCGAGGCGACCGATCTCACCACGACCGAAGACGGCACCGGACCGTACACGCTCGACGAGTGGAAGCAGGGCAGCACCCTGACCCTCACCCGCTGGGACGACTACTGGGGTGAGGCCGCCAAGAACGGCGAGGTCGTCTTCAACTACTACACCGACGCGACAGCGCAGAACAACGCGCTCCTCACCGGCGAGATCGACCTGATCACGAGCATCCAGAGCCCCGACGCCCTGGAGCAGTTCGACAACGACTCGTACACGATCAGCGAAGGAACCTCGACGACCAAGGAGCTGCTCGCTTTCAACGACCGCGTCGCGCCCTTCAACGACCCGCTCGTGCGCAAGGCGATCTACTCGGCGGTCGACACGAAGAAGCTGCTGAACTCGATCTGGGCCGACTACGGCACGCTCATCGGATCGATGGTGCCGCCGACCGACCCCTGGTACGAAGACCTCACCGACGTTAACCCCTACGACGTCGACCTCGCGAAGCAGCAGCTCGCCGAGGCGGGCTTCCCTGATGGCTTCGAGTTCACCCTCGACACCCCCAGCTACGACCCGCACCCCGCCGTCGCGGAGTTCCTGCAGTCGCAGCTCGCCGAGGTCGGCATCACGGTGAACATCAACACCATCAGCGCCGACGAGTGGTACACGAAGGTGTTCAAGGAACGCGACTTCGAAGCGACACTGCAGGAGCACGTCAACGACCGCGATGTCGTCTGGTACGGCAACCCCGACTTCTACTGGGGCTATGACAATGCCGACGTGCAGCAGTGGGTCGCGGAAGCCGAGCAGGCGGCCACACCGGAGGAGCAGACCGAGCTGCTCAAGAAGGTGAATCGTCAGATCGCCGAGGATGCCGCGAGCGTCTGGCTCTACCTCTACCCGCAGATCGTCGTCGCCTCGGCTGACGTCACCGGATACCCTGTCAATGGCCTGAATTCGCAGTTCTTCGCCTACGACATCGTCAAGTCCTGATCCGCTCGCAGTGTGTGCGGGCCCTGGACAGCGGCCCCACACACTGATTCCTCGTGCTCATGCTCCCCTATCTCCTCCGTCGCTTCGCGTTCCTGGTGGTGTCGCTCGTCGTCGCCATGATCGTGATCTTCGTGCTGCTGCGGCTGCTGCCCGGTGACCCAGCGAACGCGCTGCTGTCGGTGGATGCCACGCCGGAGCAGATCGCCGCAGCGCGGGCGCAGGTCGGATCTGACCAGCCCCTCGCGCAGCAGTTCTTCATCTGGGCGGGGCAGATGCTGCGCTTCGACCTCGGCGACTCGTACATCAGCACACTCCCGGTCGCGCCGGAGATCGCATCCCGCCTTCTGATCACCCTCCCGCTGACGCTCCTCGCATTCGCGCTGGCTCTGGTCATCTCGGTCGTCGTCGGCATCACTGCCGCCGTCAAGTCCGACCGCTGGTACGGATCGGTGCTCTCCGGATTCTCGCAGCTCGGCATCGCTGTCCCGGTGTTCTGGGTCGGCATCATCCTGGTCTGGATCTTCGCCCTCGGTCTCGGCATCCTTCCCTCCGGTGGCTTCCCTCGCGAGGACTGGGAGGATCCGGGCGAGGCGCTGCGCGCCCTCGCCCTGCCGGTCATCACGATCGCTCTCGTCATGAGTGCCTCGCTCGCCCGCTACGTGCGCGCGGCAACACTCGATGTGTTGGGCAGCGACTATCTGCGCACCGCGAGAGCCAGCGGCTCCGGTCTCGGCGAAGCGCTGCTTCGGCATGGGCTGCGCAACGGCGCCGTGCCAGTGGTCGCCATCCTCGGCATCGAACTGTCGACCACCCTGCTCGGGGCGGTCGTGGTCGAGAGTGTCTTCTCGCTTCCCGGCCTCGGCAGCATGCTCCTGACCGGGATAGCACAGCACGACTTCGCGAACATCCAGGGCGTGCTCGTGGTGAGCACCCTCTTCGTGCTGCTCGTCGGCTTCGTCGCCGACATCGGCCAGCGACTGATCGATCCGCGGTTGCGCGGCAGCGTGGCAGGAAACCGATGAGCACCAGCTTTGTGGAACAGCACGTCGAACAGCAGTTGGAGGATGCCGCGCCCCGGCGCCGCATCGGCCGTCACGCGACCCTCGTGCTCGGACTCTCTCTGACCGGCGTCGTCGTGCTGCTCGCCATCGTCTCGCTCGTGTGGCTGCCGTACCCGCCCTCCGACATCAGCGGCGGGCGGTTGGAAGCACCCAGCCTCGAGCACCTGCTCGGCACCGACAAGCTCGGTCGCGACCTGTTCACGCAGCTCATGATCGGCGCACGCATCGCGTTGCTCGTCGGGATCGGCTCCGTCGCCCTCGCTGCCGTGCTCGGTGTGCTCATCGGCCTCGTCGCCGCGTTCGCCAAGCCGTGGGTCGACGATTCGCTCTCCGCCACGCTCGATGTCGTGATCGCCTTCCCCGTACTGCTGCTGGCGATGCTCGTCGTCGCCGTGCAGGGCGCCTCCCTGTGGTCGGCGATCCTCGCGATCGGACTCGCCATGTCCGCCGTCGTCGCCAGGCTCACCCGCATCCTCACCCGTCGCGTGCTGCAGGAGCAGTTCATCACCGCGGCGCGCACGAGCGGCACGCGCTGGCACGGCATCGTCCTGTTCCACGTGCTGCCGAACATCGCGCCCACGCTCGGTGTGAACCTCGCTCTCCAGTTCGGCGCCGCGGTGCTGGCCGAGGCGAGCCTGTCGTACCTCGGCCTCGGTGCTCCGCCGCCCAACGCCTCATGGGGCCGTCTGCTGCAGGAGGCACAGGGCACGGTGCTCGCGGCCCCGTTCGGAGCCATCGCACCAGGCATCGCGCTGGTCACACTCGTGCTGGGCGTGAACTTCGTCGCCGACGGCCTGCGCGATTTCGTCGATCCCACCCGCAGGAGGCAGCGATGAGGCTTCTCGACGTCTCCGGCCTCACCGTCTCGGCCGGGCAGCAGCGGCTGGTCGACGACGTGTCGTTCACGATCGCGCCGGGCGAGCGCGTCGGCGTGATCGGCGAATCCGGCTCGGGAAAGTCCGTGACCTCCCTCGCGGTCACGGGGCTCCTGGCAGATGCGCTCACCGCCTCCGGATCGGTGCTGCTAGACGGCACGCAGGTCATCGGCACCCCGGACCGTGGGCTTCGTCCGCTGCGCGGTCCGGTGGCCGGCATCCTGTTCCAGGAGCCGCTGACCGCGCTCGATCCGCTCATGCGCGTCGGGCGGCAGATCGCCGAGCCGATGCGCCGCCATCTCGGTCTGCGCGGAGTATCGCTGCAGCATGCCGTGCACGCGGCTCTCGGAGACGTCTCGCTGCCCGATCCCCGGTTCGCGAAGGCGTTCCCGCACGAGTTGTCCGGCGGGCAGCGGCAGCGCGTCGCCACCGCGATCGCCCTCGCCGCGCGGCCGAAACTGCTGATCGCCGACGAGCCGACCACCGCGCTCGATGTGACTGTGCAGGATGAGATCCTCACTCTGCTCGACCGCCTCGTGGCCCAACGAGACATGGCGCTCATGTTCATCAGCCATGACCTCGCCGTCGTGAGCCGCATGACCGACCGAGTCGTCGTGATGCGCGGCGGTCGGGCGGTCGAGCAGGGCACAGTGGATCAGATCGTCGGCGAACCGCACGATCCCTATACGGCTGCGCTGGTCGCGAGTGCGCGCGCTCTGGATTCCGCGCTCGACACGCCTGCCTCCCCACCTGTGGACGGGGAGGTGAGCCGATGAGCATTCTGGAACTGCAGGGCGCGGGATTCGCCTACGGCCACCGCACCGTGGTCGACGACGTCTCCCTCAGCGTCTCCGCAGGCGAAGCCGTCGGCCTCGTCGGAGAGTCCGGCGCCGGCAAGTCCACGATCCTGTCGCTGCTGCTCGGACTCGCCACACCCCGCACAGGCAGCGTGCTCTTCGACGGCGCGCCGCTCGACCGCCGCGATCGTCGCCTCATGCGGCGATTCCGCGCGTACGTGCAGACCGTGTTCCAGGATCCGTACTCCTCTCTCGATCCCCGTCAGCGCATCGATCGGATCGTCGCAGAGCCCCTGCGCTCGCTCGGCATCGCGAGCGGTGACGAGGCACGTCGGTCAGTGATGGATGCCGTCGCCGCCGTCGGCCTCGATGCCGATGTGCTGCGGCGATACCCGCACGAGTTCTCCGGCGGCCAGCGGCAGCGCATCGCGATCGCGCGCGCCGTCGTGTCGAAGCCTCGCTTGCTGCTCGCCGACGAGCCGGTGAGCGCGCTGGATGTCACCACCCGCATCCAGGTGATCGAGCTGCTGCAGGCGCTCCGCCGCGAGACGGGACTCGCACTCATCATGGTCTCCCACGACCTGAGCGCCGTCGCCGCGCTCTGCGAACGGACCGTCGTACTGCAGCATGGCCGCGTGGTCGAAGCCGGATCGACCGGCGATGTGCTGCACGACCCGCAGACCGGCTACGCCCGCACGCTCGTGTCGGCGATCCCACGCCTGCCGTCTTCGCCCTCCGCGGAATAGGCTCCGCCGCCGGATCGTTGCCACCACCATGGCGACGATCGATCAGGCGACACTTGAGCGCGTGCTCTCGAGCGTGAATGTGCTCTCCGGGGGCACGCGCCGCGTCGAGCTGCCGGCATCCGGAGCGCTCCCGCTCACCGATGGCGTCGTGAGCTTCGTGCACGTGGTCGCGGGCGTTGTGCGCGGCCATCCGCCGCTCTCCAGCGGCTGCACCCTCGGCATCGACCGGAACACCCAGACCATCAGCGTCAGGCAGCCGAGCACGCGCGAAGAGCTCGGCGCCGGCGGAGCACTGCTCACGCTGGGTGATCGCTCGGTCATACTCGACGCGCCGGACGGCGCCACTCTCGTCGTCGGCGAACTGCAGCTCACCGACCCGACGTCGCTGCACATGGTGCCAGGTTTTGCGGTGGTCAGTGAGTTCGCCGCACTCGAGCCCGCGGCCGCCGCTCTGGCCGCGCAACTGGGGCTCGATACTCCCGCCGATCCGAACAAGCGGTACGGCGACCCCGTGATCTGCCGCATGATGGCGACCACCGTGCTGCTCTCGGTGATCCGCGCATGGGCGGAGAACGGCTGCGCTCCCGACGAATGGGCGGCGCGGACGCGCGATCCCTTCCTCGACCGGGTACTCACCGCGATTCATCAGGCGCCAGGACGCGATTGGACGGTCGACTCGCTCGCCGGCGTCGGAGCGATGTCGCGCTCGGTGTTCGCCGAGCGTTTTCGCTCCGTGATCGGCCGGTCTCCGGCGAGCTATGTCACCGACGTGCGAATGGATGCCGCGAGGTCGCTGCTCGCCGCCGGACGCACCGTGTCGGAGACGGCGAGAGAGCTCGGCTACTCCTCGGATGAGGGCTTCAGCCGCGCGTTCCGCCGCCACGTCGGGATGACCCCGTCGGCATGGCGGGCGCAGCGCGCAGGCGTGCCGGCCTAGTACTCGGGCCGGTCACAGCCGTACGACGGCGAGCCTCGGAGGCCGGGTGCCGAAGCGCGGAGCTCAGCCGCGCACGCGGTTCGAGAGTCCGAACAGCACAGCTCCCACGACGAGCGCGGCAGCGCCGAGGCCGTACGAGGGTTCCACGCCGATGCTGTCGACGAGTACCCCTCCCACGCCGGCGGCGACCATGATAGCGGCCTGGAATCCGACCACGACGAGGCTGCCGCCGGCTTCGAGGCGATCGGGCATCCGGTGCCCGACCCAGGTGTTGACCACGATCAGCCACGATGCGAAGAAGAAGCCCCAGACGAACACGGCGATCGCGACGCCGAGCACCGAACCGGACAGCAGGATCGTCGCGGCCACCGCGACCGCGATCACAGCGGGGGCGAGCACGGCGAACAGCCGGAACGAGCGGTCGATGATCAGCCCGATCGTGAGGTTTCCGATCAGGCCGCCGACGCCGAACACCGCCAGCAGCACGACGATCGTGCCGGCGTCGACTTCCGGAATCCGCTCGAGCGCGAGACGGACGTACGTGTAGGCGAGGAAGTGACCGAGCACGACGAGGACGTGTCCGGTCAGGCCCAGCCCGATGCCGGGGCGCCGGATCGTGTCGGCGAGCAGCGCGAAGCTCGATGTCTGCGCTGCGGGCACGGGCGGCAGCATGGTGCGCAGCGCCACCGCGAGAAGGCCGGTGACGACGCCCGCGAGCGCGAACACCCCGCGCCAGTCCATGATCTGGCTCAGCATGACGCCGACCGGGACGCCGGCGACGGTTGCGAGCGAGGTGCCCGCGGAGGTGAACATCACGGCGCGTCCGAGTCGTTCCGGTCCGGCGATCCGCACCGCGACCGTGATCGACATCGACCAGAAGGTGCTGAGTGCCGCACCGAGCAGGAAGCGGGCGATGAGGACGATGATCAGATTCGGCGAGATCGCGACGATGAGGTTCGATGCCGCAGCGGCGAGCGCCATCCATACCAGCAGAGTTCTGCGGTCGATTCTTGGGAACACCATGCCGACGGTCGGCGCGACGAGGAGGCCGACGAGCGCGGTGACCGTGACGGTCTGCCCTGCCTGGCCGGGGGTGACGCCGAGCGCGTCCGCCATCTCGGTGAGCATGCCGTTGGGCAGGAATTCCGCCGTGACGAGCAGGAAGCTCAGCAGCATCATTACGACGAGAGCGCCGTAACGGATCCGCTCGGCAGGGGCGGAGACGTTGATGGGTACGGGCGCGGTCGTTGTCATCGTCCCATGCTGACAGGCGCGCGGATGCCGCACCCGACCGGGCGTCCGCGGCATCCGACCATTCGTCCGCGGTCGGGACTCCTGGATTCGGCACATCACGTGACACACCCGCACCCTCGCGGTAATGTCGGAGGGTACCGGGATCTGCCCGGGAAGAAACGAGCGGAAGGAGCCTCAGATGTCCAACGTCTTTGTCGCGCCTCTCGCCGACATCCTTCCCCTCGAGGCCACCCGCTCCTGATCAGCGTGTGGTCTCCCTTCCGGAGCAACCACCGTGGCTGAACCATTCGCGTCATTCGACGCATCCTCTTCTCTCTCCTTCGCCGACGTCGATCCTGGCGACGACCAACGCTGGTCCACGTGGCCGGCGATCACCCCGTCCGAACGCGGACCGCAGCCGTGGCCGGCGTGGGTCGTGACGTCTGCCGGCGCGCTCGACACCGAGCTCGGCATCCTCAAGACCGGCAAGGAGGCCGACGTGTTCCTGATCGAACGTGCCGTCCCCGATGATCCGACGCAGCGCACGCTGCTGGCGGCGAAGCGGTATCGCAGCGAGGAGCATCGCTCCTTCCATCGGTCGGCGGTGTACACCGAAGGCCGCCGTGTGCAGAATTCGCGCGACGGACGAGCTCTCGCGAAGAAGTCGTCGTTCGGACGCGGGGTCGCCGCCGCCGAGTGGTCGTTCGCCGAGTTCAACGCGCTATGCCGGATGTGGGACCTCGGCGCCCCGGTGCCGTATCCCGTGCAGGTCAACGGCACCGAGTTGCTGATGGAGTTCATCGGCACCGATGCGACCGCCGCTCCTCGACTCGCACAGGAGCGCGGCGACCGTCGCGTCCTCGCGGACTACTTCACTCAGATCGTCGACATCATGCGTATCTTCGCGGCTGCCGGCTTCGCGCACGGTGACCTTTCGCCTTACAACCTCCTCGTGCACGACGGGCGTGTGCGGGTGATCGATCTGCCGCAGATCGTCGACATCATCGCGAACCCGCAGGGGCTCGATCTGCTGCACCGAGACTGCGTGAACGTGTGCGACTGGTTCATCAGACACCGAGTCGAGTGCGATGCAGAGGATTTGTTCGCCGAATTGATGGCTTCTTCGTACACCTGAGGATGTCGATCTCGCACTTACGGAGGACTATGCCCGCGCACGCCTCGACGCGTTCGCAGGCTCGTCCGGTTCTGGAAATCGGAGCACCTCTTCGAGCAGGGCGACGAGCGGCCTCGGCATGCTCTCGACGGGGAGTGCGTCGATGATGTCGGCCGCGATTCTCGCTTTGCGTCCCGCAGCGGTGCCGGCGAAACGGCGCAGCTGCGCCTCGATGGTGCGGGTGCGCTGCGCCGGCTGCGTCTGGAACATCCGGAACCGCCTGAGTTCGCCGCGCTCGGCGAGCGTGTCCAGCACGAGATCCGGGCCGGCCGCCGCGATCACCTCGTCTTCGAGGTCGCGCTCACAGCCGAAGAAGCCCAGGGCTTCCGGATCGCCATCCTCCTTGAGCATGCCGCGCCGACCAGGGCGCCGCGGCATGCGTCGACACTACTCGCGGCCTGCCAGAGCGGCGCGCCGCTACCTCTCGTTCACCGGATCCCGCCAGACTTCGAGCATGAGCGCTTCCGCACCGACGGCCGACGGCCACGAACGCCCCTCTCGCAGCCGCGGCGTCCTCGCCTGGGCCCTGTGGGACTGGGGATCCGCCGCATTCAACGCTGTCGTCACGACCTTCGTTTTCAGCACATTCCTCGCGAGTCAGCTGTTCGTCGACCCCGAGATCGTGGCCGCGGCGGCCGGTGACGCGAAGGACCCGGCGCTCGTCGCCGCACTCGCCGGGAACGCCAGCCTGGTCGGCTGGGCACTCGCCATCGCCGGGGTTCTCATCGCCGTCCTCGCTCCTGTGCTCGGCCAGCGTTCCGACGGCACAGGGCGACGCAAACTCTGGCTCGGCATCAACACGGGCCTCGTCGTGCTCGCCATGGCCGCGATGGTCTTTGTCGTCGGCGCTCCCGAGTACCTCATCCTCGGTGCGACGCTGCTCGCCGTCGGCAACGTCTTCTTCGAGTTCGCCGGAGTGAACTACAACGCCATGCTCGTGCAGGTCTCCACGAAGGAGAACATGGGCCGCGTGTCGGGCTTCGGGTGGGGAATGGGCTACGTCGGCGGGATCGTGCTGCTGGTCATCCTGCTCGTCGGCTTCATCGGCTTGGTCTCCAGCCCCGGTCCGCTCGGTATCACCACCGACGGCGGCCTGCACATCCGGCTCGCCGTGCTCGCCTCAGCCATCTGGTTCGGCGCTTTCGCGATTCCCGTGCTACTGCGCGTCCCGGAGATCCCGGCGCGCGAATCGCAGAACCGCGTCGGGTTCTTCCGCTCCTACGCCGTGCTCGCCGGCACGATCTCGAAGCTCTGGCACGGCAACCGTCAGGTGCTGATGTTCCTGGTTGCCAGCGCCGTGTTCCGCGACGGACTGGCCGGCGTCTTCACCTTCGGCGCGATCATCGCCGCACAGGTCTTCGGGTTCTCCAGTTCGCAGGTGCTCTACTTCGCCGTGGCGGCCAACGTCGTCGCGGGTATCAGCACGATCCTCGCGGGCCGCCTGGATGATGCATTCGGGCCAAAGCGGGTGATCATGACCTCACTCGTCGGGCTGGTCGTGGCCGGCACCGCCGTGTTGTTCATCGGCGATGCGCAGCTGGGCTTCTGGATCGCCGGACTCATCCTGTGCATGTTCGTCGGGCCCGTGCAGTCGGCGAGCCGGTCGATGCTGGCACGCATCACACCGGAAGGCCGCGAGGGCGAGATCTTCGGCCTGTATGCGACCACGGGTCGCGCCGTGTCGTTCCTGGCACCCACCCTGTTCGCCCTGTTCGTCGGCCTCAGCGGCGACACCCGCCTCGGCATCCTCGGCATCGTGCTCGTGCTGCTCGTCGGACTGGTGCTGATGATCCCCGTGAAAGCCAAGCAGGCCGTCATCGAGTAGCGCTCAGGCCGCTCAAAGGAGGAAAGTGCCGGTCATTCCGCGGCAATGTCAAGTGGTGGGAGCAACGCCGGGGTCATGCGGCGAGTAGTAGCTCGTTGAGTCGGTTGGCTGGAGTCTGTAGCTCGAGAGTCGGTCGGGGTCGACGATTCAGCGTCGCAGCGACCCGGCGCAGGTCCTCGGGCGTGTGTGTGGAGAGGTCCGAGCCCTTCTCGAACCAGAACCGCAG
>NZ_JANUCA010000003.1 GCF_024807145.1 Microbacterium sp. AK031
CCCGCCAGAGTTGGCACCGCACCCGAAGCCCACACCAACGACAACCCACACCCGGATGAGACACCCGGGTGAGCGGCTACCGATTGCGCGGGTGCTGCCGAGCCATCCGCCCACAGCGAAACGCACAGCGCGTTCTGATCACGCTCGCGTAACGTCGATCTCATGACGACCATTCAGGTCAGCGAAGACGATATCCGCCAGACGCGCGAACTCCGCGACGAGTTCCAGAAGTTCTTGCGCGAGTACGAGTTCGGGATGCGAGAGGTCGAGACGAAAATCTCGATCCTGCGGGACGAGTTCCTGCACGATCACTCCTACAACCCGATCGAGCACGTGAAGAGTCGCATCAAGACTCCGGACAGCATCGTCGAGAAGATCGCCCGCAAGGGGATCGAGGAGCCGGACTTCGAGCGCATCCGCGAGGAGATCACCGACATCGCCGGCGTCCGCGTGACCTGCAGCTTCGTCGCCGATGTGTATCAGCTGTTCGACCTGCTCACGCAGCAGGACGACGTCACGGTGCGAGCCGTCAAGGACTACATCAAGGACCCGAAGCCGAACGGCTACAAGAGCCTGCACGTCATCATCGAGGTGCCGGTGTTCTTGTCGACCGGACCCCTCCTGGTGCCCGTCGAGGTGCAGTTCCGCACGATAGCGATGGATTTCTGGGCGAGCCTGGAGCACAAGATCTACTACAAGTTCTCCAACCAGGTGCCATCGCACCTCGTCGAGAGCCTGTCAGACGCGGCGGATGCCGCTGCAGAACTTGACGCACGCATGGAGCGGCTGCACCGAGAGGCGCACGGCGTGCCTCAGCGCCAGCTCGATCCGCCGCCCCCGCCGCGCATCGTCAACGTGTGACCGGCATAACTCCGGAGCTTTTCCGCCGTTCGCCATGATCCCGGCCGTGCCGGACAGTGAAACGGCAGTTCCTCCGGAGTTATTCGCGCGCGTGCTGACGAAGCGTCCCGTTTCGGCCGTCGCGTCAGCCCAGGAACTCGCGCGCGGCCGTGGCCATCGCGGTGACGCCGACCTCGATCGTCGGGTGGATCTGCGGCGCGAAGAACGGGGAGTGGTTCGTCGGGATGGTGCTGTCGACGGTGCCGTTCGCGACAGCGGTGGCGTAGGTCGCCGGGTCCAGCCCGCCCCAGAACCAGAACACCAGGGGAACGCCGGCATCGCGCGCGAACCACGACACGTCCTCGCTTCCGGTGAACATGCCGGGGTCGATGACGGCCTCGTCGCCGAGCGCTCGACGCAGCGCCGTGGTCACCCTGGTGGTGGCATCGTCGTCGTTGATCGTGGCGGGAAGGGTGTGGTCGGTGCGGATCTCCGGCTCGCGCTCTGCGCCTGATGCCGCGGCTTCCGCCCGCACGATCCGCTCGACGCTGGCGAGCACCTTGTCACGCATCTCGTCGTTCGGATAACGCAGGCTGAGCTCCAGCGTCGCCTCGGTGGGGATGATGTTGTTCTTGAGTCCCGCGTGGATCGAACCGACCGTGACGACGGCAACGTCTTTGGGGTCGATCTCGCGAGAGGTGATCGTCTGCAAACGCATCACCGTGGCTGCAGCCATCACCACCGGATCGATGGTCGTGTGCGGACGGGAGCCGTGTCCGCCGCGGCCGTGCATCGTGACGGTGAGTCCATCGGATGCCGCCATCTGAGTGCCGGGACGCACGCCGATGATTCCGGCGGGGAAGGGCGTGACGTGCTGACCGAGCACGATGTCGGGCTTCGGGTAGCGGTCGAGGATGCCGGCATCCAGCATCGCCCTGGCGCCGGCGCCGTACTCCTCTGCCGGCTGGATGATCACGACGAGCGTTCCTGACCATTCCGCGCGTTCGGCGACGAGCCGTTCGACGGCGCCGATCATCGCGGTGACATGCATGTCGTGCCCGCAGGCGTGCATCACTGGGACGGCGTGGCCGGCGGGGTCGATACCGGTCGCAGTGCTCGCGTATGCCAGGCCGGTCTGCTCTTCGACAGGGAGCGCGTCCATGTCGGCGCGCGCCCAGAGAGTCGGACCCTCACCGTTGCGCAGCATCCCTACGACGCCCGTGACGCCGACTCCCTCTTCGACCTCGAGACCGAGATCACGCAGGTGCTGAGCGGCGATGCCCGCGGTGCGCGTCTCCTGGAAGGACAGTTCGGGATGCTGGTGGAGGTCGATGTACAGCGCTTCGAGATCGATGCTCATGAGGCTGAGCCTAGTGTCAGTCCGTGCGGGCGTAGCTCTCCAGCTCCGGCCCCGGCCGCAGCACGGCGTTCACGATCGCGCGGATCGCGAACTCGCTGGCCTCGCCGAGTCCGACGACCTCCGGGTGCAGCAGCCACTGCAGCTGCAGGCCGTCCATCACCGCGAGGATGCTGGCGGAAGCGGCGGCCACCGTGTCCGGCTCGGTCACACCCTCCTGGGCGCACAGTTCATGAAACGCCTCGGACACCTCGCGGCGAAGCGTCGTGTAGCGCTCCTCGAAGAAGTCGCGCGCCGGGTGGTCGTCTGTGACGGATTCGTTGGAGAGCACGGTGTACGCCTGCACGATGCCAGGGCGCCGCTCGTTCGCGAACGCCGTGCGCACCAGGTGCAGGAACAGCTCGGGTCCGCCGGGGATGTGCTTCTCGTCGAGTTCGGCGACGTCGGCCTGGTCGCGGTAGGCGAGCACCTCGAGCAGCAGCTTCTGCTTCGAGCCGAAGTGGTGAAGCACGCCCGCGTGCGTCATGCCGACCTGCTCGGCGACGTCGGCGAGCGTGCCGTTCGTCGATCCCTTGTTGCCGAAGATCTCGACAGCTGCTTCCAGGATGTCGGTGCGCTTCTGCCTGGTGGCAGGGCGTGTGCGCGTCGAATTCTCTGTGGCCACGGCATCCCCCTTCGAGTGAGTGTAACGGTCTGGCATCGCGTACTTGCAAGCTTACTTACTTGTCGGTAACCTCGCCTCAGTTTACTTTCTCATGAGTAAGCTAAGGCGTCACACCGACGCGTGCCACACCTGCACAATGACCCGTGTCCAAGGAGAAGCAATGAAGCTCAGCAGATCTCTGATCGCGATCGGCGCGATCGCGACCCTCAGCATCGGCGTGCTCGCCGGATGCTCGCCGGCCTCGAGCGACAGCGGCGGAGACTCCGGCTCGTCCGGCGCCGCGCTCACGATCGCAAAGCCTGATGGGGCGATCACCACCGAGTCGCACAACCCGTACCTCGGCGACTCATCCGCATCGAAGTACGGTTACGCCAAGGTCATCTTCGAGCCCCTCGCGCTCGTGAACCCGACCGGCGACCTCGCCACCACGCCCTGGCTCGCAGAGTCGGTCGAATGGAACGACGACTACACCGAGCTGACCGTCGTCCCGCGCAGTGGCGTGAACTGGAGCGACGGCGAGCCGTTCACCGGCGACGACATCGTCTTCACCTTCGATCAGTTCCTCAACGGCACGCTCACCGACTCGTCGGGGCTGAACTATCAGGGCGCGACCGTCGACGGCGACAAGATCACCCTGAAGTTCGGCGACTCGAAGTACACCGCCCAGTCGCGCGTTCTGCACACCCCGATCGTGCCTCAGCACATCTGGGAGAACATCGAAGACCCCAACACCGACCCGCTCACCGAGGACGGTCTCGCCGTCGGCACCGGGCCCTACACTCTTTCGAGCTGGACCACCGAATCCGTCACCCTGACGGCGAACGAGGATTACTGGGGCGGCGAGCTGACGGTTCCCGAGCTGCACTACGTCTCGTACGGCGACAACGCTGCGCTGACGACGGCGCTCGCTTCCGGTGAGGCCGACTGGGCTCAGGCGTTCATCCCGCAGATCGAGCAGAGCTACCTCTCCGCCGATGAGGACAACCAGTTCCTCGTCTCGCCGACGGCCGGAGCGGGAACGCTGTTCTTCAACCTGCAGACCAAGCCGTTCAACGACCCCGCGCTGCGCGAGGCCCTGGCCTGGACGATCGACCGCGAGGCGTATGTCGACATCGCCCGTGAGGGTGCGAGCGAAGCGGTCTGGAACGTGACCGGCCTCGGAACGCTGCTGGAAGACGAGATCATCCCCGAGTACAAGGACCAGTCATACGCGGTCGACGTGGACAAGGCGAAGCAGATCCTCACGGACGCCGGCTACACCTGGGAGAGCGACAAGCTCATCGACCCCGACGGCGAGGCTGTCTCGTTCTCGATCTCGGTTCCCGCCGGATGGAGCGACTGGAACACCGAGCAGGCGCTCATCGCGGAAGAACTTGACGAGGCACTCGGTATCGAGGTCAAGGTCGACCAGCCCGACTGGGGTGGCTGGGACGCCGCCCGTCAGGAAGGCACCTTCCAGGCGATCATCCACTGGCTCGAGGACACCGGTAACGTCTACGGCCTGTACACCTCCACCATGGATCCCAAGTGGATCGTCGACGGCAAGGCGCAGTACAACTTCGGCCGCTTCGACGACCCCGCTGTGACCGAGGCGCTGAACACCTACGCCAACGCCTCGTCCGATGAGGATCGTGCTGCGGCCTCGGCGGTGCTGCAGACGGCCTTCGCAGAGAACGTGCCCGCGATCCCGCTGGGCGCTCACCCGCTGCTGGGCGAGTTCAACACCCGCAACTACGTCGGGTGGCCGAGCGAGGACGACCAGTACGCGTCGGGCGACCCGACCCAGCCCGGCATCGTGCAGATCCTGACGAAGCTCGAGGCGAAGTAGGAAGGCGGATGCTGAGCCTGTCGAGGTGCGCTTCGACGGGCACAGCACCGCCCTGCCCGGCATCCGCCCAACGCACGAAAGCGATACCCATGCCAGACCCCCTGCTGTCCGTCCACGACTTCTCGGTCGTGTACGACGTCGATCCGCCCGTCGCGGCGGTGAAGAACGTCACCCTTGAGCTGCAGCGCGGAGAGATCCTCGGCCTCGCCGGTGAGAGCGGCTGCGGCAAGACGACGCTCGCGTACGGAGTGCAGCGCCTGCTCAAGGCGCCGGCGGTGATCACGAGCGGATCCGTCGTCTTCCACGATGCCGAAGGCGACGACATCGATGTGAGCGCCCTCGAAGCCGAGCAGATGCGCCGTTTCCGCTGGGACAAGATCTCGATGGTGTTCCAGGGCGCGATGAACGCGCTCAACCCTGTCGCCACCATCGGTGCGCAGTTAGAGGACGTGTTCGAGGTGCACCGCCCCAGCATGAACAGGAAGCAGCGCAAGGATGCCGTCGCTGAGCTCCTCGAGATCGTCAAGGTGGGGGCGCAGCGCGCCCGTTCGTTCCCGCACGAGCTGTCCGGCGGCATGCGCCAGCGCGTGATGATCGCGATGGCGTTGGCCCTTCGGCCGCAGCTGATGGTGATGGATGAGCCGACGACGGCGCTGGACGTGCTCGTGCAGCGCGAGATCCTCCGGCAGATCTCGCAGCTGCGGACGGAGTTCGGCTTCTCGGTGATCTTCATCACCCATGACCTTCCGCTGCTGCTGGAGATCAGCGATCGCATCGCCATCATGCGAGCGGGCGAGATCGTCGAGATCGACACGGCCGAGCGCATCTGGAACGCGCCGCAGGACGAATACACGAAGACGCTGCTGTCGTCGTTCCCGAGACTCACCGGCGACAAGGGGGTGGTGGTGCGATGAGCACCCTCGAAGTGCGTGGCGTGACCAAGGTCTACAACGTCCGCGGGGCCGGCCAGCTCAAGGCCCTCGACGATGTGAGCTTCACGCTCACCTCCGGCCGGACGATCGGCCTGGTCGGCCAGTCCGGCAGCGGGAAGTCGACGATCGCGAAGATCCTCACCCAGCTCGAGACGCCGACAAGCGGTGAGGTACTCCTCGATGGCAAGCCGATTCCGCGACACGGGCGAGGGTTGCGGACGTACCGGCAGCAGCTGAGGATGGTCTTCCAGGACCCGTTCGCCTCGCTTAACCCGTACCACTCGATCCGCTATCACCTCGAGCGACCGCTGCGTCTGGACGCCGTCGTCCCGAAGGGCGAGACCGAGGCGGAGGTGCGCCGGCTTCTCGAGCGAGTGCGGCTGGTTCCGGATGCCGTGATCGATCGCCGACCGCACGAACTCTCCGGCGGACAGCGCCAGCGCGTCGCGATCGCACGAGCGCTCGCGTCTCGTCCGAAGATCCTCGTCGCCGACGAGCCGGTCTCGATGCTCGACGTATCGATCCGCCTCGGTGTGCTGAACCTGCTCTCCGACCTGCAGCGTGAGGAGGGACTGGGCGTGCTGTACATCACGCACGATCTCGCCACCGCCCGCCACTTCAGCGACGAGATCATGGTGCTCAATCAGGGCCGGATCGTCGAGCACGGCCTCGCCGACGACGTCATCCTTCGCCCTCAGAATCCCTACACGCAGGAGCTGCGTGCGGCATCTCCCGACCCCGAACGATTCTTCGCCGACACCAGCGGAGGTGCACGATGACCGCCGTCGAACCCCAGATGCCCACCACCGACGACCGGCCGGATGTCGATGCCGTCGAGATCGGCACGACTGCGACCAAGGTCGTCGCCGGTCGCTCGCGCATCCCCTGGCGCTTCCTCGGCGGCCGCGCGGCGTTCTACCTCTTCACGCTGTGGGCGGCGCTCACCATCAACTTCTTCCTGCCGCGCATGATGAAGGGCGATGCAGTCAGCCAATACCTCTCGCGCAACCGCAACGTCTCACCAGAGGCGGCAGACGCGCTGCGTTCGCTTCTCGGATTGGACACCGACAAGACGCTCTTCCAGCAGTACCTCGATTATTGGGGCCTGCTGCTGCAAGGCGACCTCGGCGTCTCGCTGCTGCATGGTCTGCGGCCGGTGACCGAAGTCGTCAGCCAGGCGCTGCCATGGACGGTCGGGCTGGTCGGCTTCGCGACGATCGTGTCCTTCGCGATCGGCACGATCGGCGGCGCGGTCATCGGATGGCGTCGGGGGAGCCGGCTTGAGGCATTCATCCCCATCACCACCTTCCTCAGCACGATCCCCTACTTCTGGCTGGGCCTGCTCGCGATCGCGGTGTTCTCGGTCAACCTCGGCTGGTTCCCGATCGGCAAGGCGTACGGCGTCGGGATGGTGCCGGGGTGGAACCTCGAGTTCATCGGGCAGGTCATCCTCCACGGCACGCTTCCCGCCGCGACGATCGTGATCGCGTCGCTCGGCGGATGGATGCTGGGCATGCGCAACATGATGCTCACGGTGCTCGATGAGGACTACATCACCGTCGCGCAGGCGAAGGGCATGCCGAACCAGCGCGTGTTGTGGCGGTACGCCGCCCGCAATGCCGTGCTGCCGCAGATCCAGAGCTTCGCACTGTCGATCGGCTTCATCGTCGGCGGCACGATCGTGATGGAGATGGTCTTCAGCTATCCGGGTGTCGGCAAGCTGCTCCTGGATGCCACCAACGCGAAGGATTACGCACTCATGCAGGGCGTCTTCCTGGTCATCACCCTCTCGGTGCTGATCGCGAACATCCTCGCGGATATCGCCTATGCGTTCCTCGACCCGCGCACGCGCCAGACGGAGGCCTGAGTCATGTCAACAACTGAGAAAGCCGGTCGGCGCCAGGCGAGCGCTCCGGACACCTTCCTCATCCGCACCAGCGGCGCCGGCAGCGGTAACGGCGGCCAAAGCCAGAGCTTCTGGGCGAAGTTCATCTCGGCCTTCGCGATGTTCCGCAACGGCAAATCCATCGCCGGTCTCGCGATCCTCGGATTCTTCGTGCTGGTCGCGATCTTCGCCGACGTGCTCGCGCCGTTCTCGCCGACGAAGATCGACAACTCGGCCCGCCTGCAGCCGCCGTCGGCGGCGCACTGGCTGGGCACGACCCACATCGGGGAGGACGTGCTGAGCCAGGTCATCCACGGCACCCGCGGCGTCATCGTCGTCGGATTCCTCGCCGCGCTGATCGCGACGGTGATCGCGATCACGGTCGGAGTGATCGCCGGATACCTGTCGGGATGGAAGAGCGAGGCGCTGTCGGCGCTGACGAACGTGTTCCTGGTGATCCCCGGGCTCCCGCTGATCATCATCGTCGCCGCGATGTTCGAGGACCCGCCGCTGGTGCTGATCGCGGCGGTGCTGGGCATCACGGGATGGGCGTGGGGCGCGCGCGTGCTGCGCGCGCAGACCATGTCGCTGCGCAACCGTGACTTCGTGCAGGCTGCCCGCGCGAACGGCGAGCCGCTGCGCCGCATCATCACGGTGGAGATGCTGCCGAACCTCATGGCGCTGATCGCCGCGAGCTTCGTCGGCACAGTCACCGCCGCCATCCTCGGCCTCACGACCCTCTCGTACATCGGCGTGATTCCGGTGACCACCTACAACTGGGGCACGATCCTGAACTGGGCCTCGGCTCAGGGCGCGTTCGGGCAGAACCAGTGGTGGTGGTATCTGCCGCCCGGGCTGTGCATCGCGGCGATCGGCGTCGCGCTGTCGCTGATCAACTTCGGCATCGACGAGTACGTCAACCCGCGCCTGCGTTCGGCCGGCGAGCGGGCGCGCGCGATGAAGAAGAAGGGCCTGAACGTGAACGACGCGGTCACGGCTGTACGCACCACCGACGTGGCCGGTCGGGCCGCAGAGAACAAGAAGTGATGACCTCCGAGACACTGACCCTCCCGTATCTCGACCCTGCTCTGCCGGTTTCGGCGCGCGTCGCCGACCTCCTCGAGCGTATGACGCTCGAGGAGAAGATCGGGCAGATGCTGCAGCTCGACGCTCGCGACGACCTCGACGACCATGTGCTGCGGCGCATGGTCGGATCGATCCTGCACACCTCGCCGGAGCGGATCGTAGCCGCCCGCGAGTTGACGCTGCGGACGAGGTTGCAGATCCCTCTGCTCGTGGGGGAGGACTGCATCCACGGCCACTCGTTCTGGCCCGGCGCGACGATCTACCCGACGCAGCTCGGCATGGCGGCGTCGTGGGATGCGTCGCTGCTGGAGAAGGTCGCTCGCGCGACCGCTGTCGAGGTGGCAGCCACCGGCATCCACTGGACGTTCTCGCCAGTGCTGTGCATCGCCCGCGATCTGCGCTGGGGTCGCGTCAATGAGACGTTCGGCGAGGACCCTTTCCTGCTCGGCGAGCTCGCGTCGGCCATGGTGCGCGGTTATCAGGGGGAGGGGCTGGAGGATCCGACGGCGATCCTCGCCACGGCGAAGCACTTCGCCGGGTACTCCGAGACCCAGGGCGGACGCGACGCGAGCGAAGCCGACATCTCACGCCGCAAGCTGCTGTCGTGGTTCCTGCCTCCGTTCGAGCGGGTCGCCCGCGAGGGCTGCCGCTCGTTCATGCTGGGCTACCAGAGCATGGACGGCGTGCCGATCACCCTCAACGAGTGGCTGCTCAGCGACGTGCTGCGGGGTGAGTGGGGATACACCGGCACGCTCATCACCGACTGGGACAACGTCGGACGCATGGTCTGGGAGCAGCAGGTGCAACCCGACATCACGCACGCGGCCGCCGCTGCGGTGAAGGCCGGCAATGACATGATCATGACGACGCCGGCCTTCTTCGAAGGCGCTCTGGATGCCGTGGCGCAGGGCCTGCTCGAAGAAGATGCGTTCGATGCCGCGGTCGAGCGCATCCTGACGCTGAAGTTCGAGCTCGGACTGTTCGAAGACCCGCGGACACCTGTTGACGGTCTCGAGCAGATCGTCGGCACGGCCGAGCACGCGGAACTCAATCTGGAGGTCACGCGCCGCTCGCTCGTTCTGTTGGAGAACGACGGCACGTTGCCTCTTTCGCCGGCTACGCCTGGTGGTCCCCTACGGTCGACTGCGCCTGGTGGGCCTCTTTCGCCGGCTGCACCTGGTCGCGTCACTCCGTCTGCGGCGACCACGCGCGTCGCAGTCGTCGGGCCGCTCGCCGACGACGCTCAGGAGCAGCTCGGCGACTGGGCCGGCGGCTCCGGTCAGGCCGGCTGGCTGGACGGACAGCCGCGCGAGATGATCACGACCGTGTTGGACGGACTGCGGGGGATCGCACCGTGGGAGGTCGTGCATGCGGTCGGCGCGGACATCCTCACGCTCCAGCCCGACCCCGCAGGGGCGACCTGGCCAGACGGACAGCCGCGCCCGCCGGTAGTGAAGCCCTGCGCCCCGGATGCCGCGCAGATCGCAGAGGCGGTCGCGGCGGCCGAATCCGCGGACGTCTGCATCGCCGTCGTCGGAGACGCGCGGGGACTGTACGGAGAGGGACGCTCGACTGCGACGCTCGAGTTGATCGGCGGGCAGAATGCGCTGCTCGACGCGCTGGTCGAGACAGGCACGCCTGTTGTCGTGGTGCTGCTGGCGTCGAAGCCGCTGGTGCTTCCGGCATCCGTCTCGAAAGCGGCGGCGGTGCTGTGGGCCGCGAATCCGGGCATGCAGGGCGGGCGCGCGATCGCCGAGCTGCTGACCGGCGCGATCGAGCCGACCGGGCGCCTGCCGATCTCGTTCGCACGGCACGCCGGCCAGCAGCCGACGTACTACAACCAGCTCCGCGGACAGCACGGCGACCGATACGCCGACCTCACACAGGCGCCCGCGTGGGCGTTCGGCGAGGGCCTCTCGTACACGACCGTCGACTACAGCGACCTCGCGCTCGCAGAAACGACGCTCGCGGCATCCGACACGATCGTCGCCGAGGTGACCGTGACGAACACGGGCGCGCGTCCGACAGTCGAGACGGTGCAGGTGTACGTCCGCGACAATGTCACGAGCGTCAGCTGGGCGGACAAGGAGCTCAAGGCCTACAGTCAGGTGCCCTTGGCGCCCGGCGAGAGCACGCGCGTGCGGCTCGAGCTGCCCGTCGCGGACTGCACGATCGTCAACGCTGCAGGCGACCGCGTCGTGGAGCCCGGTGCCTTCGAGCTGCTGGTGGGTCCGAACTCGCGGTCCGAGGTGCTGTTGAGCGCGGGGTTCGCCATCGCCTGAGCCGACCCCGGCGTTTCCTTTCTCCCGACGCCCCCTCCTGCCGTCGACGCCCCCTCGCAGCCGCGCGCGCACGAGGGGGCGTCGGCGCGGCGAGGGGCCTCGGCCGATACAAGCGACTCAGATCTGGTCGAGCTGCTCGAGGAACTCGTCGGCCATCTCGAGCTGCCGCGCGAGACGGTCGCGGCGTTCTGCGGCGTCGACGCGGAAGTCCCGCAGCACCGTCCGCGCTTCCGGGTCGTCGCCGGGGCCTGTGCCGTCCAGCACACGCAGCAGATCGCCCATCTGCTCCAGCGAGTATCCGAGCGGCTTCATCCGCCTGATGAGCAGGAGCCTGCGCACATCATCATCGGTGTAGAGACGGAAGCCGCCGTCCGTGCGCCCGGACGGGTTCACGAGCCCGATCTCGTCGTAGTGCCGGAGCGTGCGCAGTGAGAGCGATGTGCGTTCGGCCACCTCGCCGATGTGCATGGTCTTGTCGCTCACTGTTCGCTCCTCGTGCCCACGATTATCTCGCAACTCTCACGTTACGGTAGAGTCTCTTTCGTCCCGCTCATGCGGATCGACTCCCCATTGTCTCCCGGCGACCGCGTCGGCCCGGCGCAACGGTGCGCTGAACAACTCTGCCCATCCCTCGCACCAACTGGAGCGCCATGACCGACGTCATCCCCGTCCAAGATCCCAAAGAGCGATACCGCATCGAACCGACCGTGTGGCAGGCGCTGCGCAGTCCCCGCCTCCTCACGCGTGAGGTCCTTGCCGGCCTGGTCGTCGCCATCGCGCTCATCCCCGAGGCGATCGCCTTCTCGCTCATCGCGGGCGTCGACCCCCGTGTCGGTCTGTTCTCCTCGTTCGTCATGGCCGTCGCCATCGCCTTCCTCGGCGGGCGTCCGGCGATGATCACCGCAGCGACGGGTGCGATCGCGCTGGTCATCGCGCCGGTCGCGCGTGAGTACGGCATGGACTACTTCATCGCCACGGTGATGCTCGGCGGGCTCATCCAGGTCGTGCTCGCCGCGCTCGGCGTCGCGAAGCTCATGCGGTTCATCCCGCGCAGCGTGATGGTCGGCTTCGTCAACGCGCTCGCGATCCTGATCTTCATCTCGCAGTTCCCGCAGCTGGTCGACGTGCCCTGGATGGTCTACCCGCTCGTCGTGGTCGGCCTGCTGATCATGTTCCTGATGCCGCGCATCACCAAAGTGGTCCCCGCCCCGCTGGTCGCGATCGTCCTGCTCACCGGTGCGGCCGTGACGTTCGGGCTCAACGTGCCCACCGTCGGCGACCAGGGCGAGCTGCCGCAGAGCCTGCCCGAACTGTTCATCCCCAACGTCCCTCTGACGTGGGAGACGCTCGCGATCATCTTTCCTTACGCCGCCGCGATGGCCGTGGTCGGAATCCTCGAATCACTCATGACGGCGAAGCTCGTCGACGACATCACCGACACGCACTCCCGCAAGACCCGCGAGACCTTCGGCCAGGGAATCGCCAACGTGCTCTCCGGCGCATTCGGCGGTATGGGCGGATGCGCGATGATCGGTCAGACGATGATCAATGTGAAGGCCTCCGGAGCGAGGACCCGCATCTCCACGTTCCTCGCGGGCGTCTTCCTGCTGATCCTGGTCCTCGTGCTCGGCGACGTCGTCGCGATCATCCCCATGGCGGCGCTCGTCGCGGTCATGATCGTCGTGTCGGTGCTCACTTTCGACTGGCACAGCATCCGTCCGGCGACCCTCAAGCGGATGCCGAAGAGCGAGACGTTCGTCATGCTCATCACCGTCATCGTCACGGTGTGGACGCACAACCTCGCTGTCGGCGTGGGCGTCGGAGTCCTCGCGGCGATGGTGATGTTCGCCCGTCGCGTCGCCCACTTCGTCAGCGTGACCCGTCGTGTCGACAAGGACGAGCAGATCCCGACAGTGCGCTACACGGTCGACGGTGAGCTCTTCTTCGCCTCCAGCAATGACCTCACGACGCAGTTCGAGTACACGCACGACCCCGAGCGCGTCATCATCGACATGTCCCGTTCACACGTCTGGGATGCGTCGACCGTCGCGGCGCTCGATGCGATCGCGACGAAGTACGAACGTCACGGCAAGCGCGTCATCCTCGAGGGCATGAACGACGCCACCACCCAGATGTACGGACGGTTGAGCGGAGGGCTCGGCGGCGAGCACTGACGCGCGCCGCTCGTCAGTCGGGAATGTCGTCGAGTCGGCGCGGGCCTGCGCCGGACGCTCCGAGTGCGTCGTCGGGGTTGAGTAGACCGCACGCCTTCATGGACAGGCAGCCGCAGCCGATGCATCCCGTCAGTTCCCGTTCCAGACGCTCGATCCCTTCGCGCCGTCGCTCCAGATCGCGTTTCCATCGTCGTGAAGCGCGCTGCCAGTCCTCGTGGCTCGGCGTCTCTGTGAGGGGGACGTCGGCGAACGCCTCCTGCACGTCTGCCAGCGGGATGCCGAGCCTCTTGGAGACCGTGATGAGGGAGACCCGCCTGAGCATATGACGCGGGTAGCGACGCTGATTGCCGGGTGTGCGCGTCGATGCGATGAGGTTGAGCGTCTCGTAGAAGTGCAGGGCCGAGACGGCCACACCGGTTCGCCTGCTCATCTCGCCGATGGTGAGCTGCTCGTCGGGTGCGTGGTGCGGAGAGTCAGTGCTCTCTTGGCTCGCCATCCAGGCTCCTCTCGCCGCGCTCGATTTGACCTCAAGTGTACTTGAGGTTTTAGCGTGGACAGCATGACTTGGAAGAAGATGCCCCGATGACGTACGTGATCGCGCTGCCGTGCGTCGATGTCAAAGATCGGGCCTGCATCGACGAGTGCCCTGTCGACTGCATCTACGAGGGCGAGCGTTCGCTCTACATCCACCCCGACGAGTGCGTCGACTGCGGTGCCTGCGAACCGGTGTGCCCTGTCGAGGCGATCTACTACGAAGACGACGTACCGGAGGAGTGGGTCGAGTACTACAAGGCGAACGTCGAGTTCTTCGATGAAGTTGGCTCCCCCGGTGGCGCAGCCAAGGTCGGAGTCATCGCGCATGATCACCCGCTGATCGCAGCACTGCCTCCGCAGGGAGGGACCGAGTGACCTCTGCACCTCGGGTGGCGATCGTCGGCGCGGGACCGGCCGGAATCTATGCCGCAGACATCCTCCTCTCTCGAGTTCCGAACGCCCGCATCGACCTGCTCGAGAAGCTCCCGGCGCCCTACGGTCTGGTGCGCTACGGCGTCGCGCCCGACCATCCCCGAATCCGCAAGATCATCGATGCGCTGCACGATGTGCTGCAGCACCCGTCGATCCGCCTGCGCGCGAACATCGAAGTCGGCGTCGACATCACGGTCGACGAGCTTCGTGTCACCTACGACGGCGTGATCCTCGCGACGGGCGCCGATCGCGACATGGCGCTCGACCTGCCGGGTGCTGATCTGCCCGGATCCTTCGGCGCAGCGGATCTTGTCGCCTGGTACGACGCGCACCCGGACGTGCCACGGACCTGGCCGCTCGCGGCCGAGAGCGTCGCCGTGCTCGGCGCAGGCAACGTGGCGCTGGATGTCACGCGCATCCTCGCCAAGCATGCGGCGGACCTCGACCGCACCGACACGCCTGACGAGGTGCTCGATGCGCTGGCAGCCAACCCCGTCCGTGACATCCATCTCTTCGCCCGTCGCGGGCCGGCAGACGTCCGCTTCTCAGCACTCGAGCTGCGCGAGCTGGGGGAGCAGCGTGACGTCGACGTCATCGTCGACCCGGTCGAGCTGGAACTGGACGCGCACGGCGAGCGGATGCTGGAGCAGTTCTCCCAGCGCCGCATCATCCTGCGCACGCTGCGCGAATGGGCCGACCGGCCATCATCCTCGCTGACCGCGTCGCGCCGCATCCACCTGCACTTCCGTCAGCGGCCGGTGCGGATCTTGGGCGAGCAGGACGTCCGCGGCATCGAGATGGAGCGCACGGCATCCGACCCGCTGGGACGCATGGTGGGCACGGGCGACCTCGTTCGACACGACGTCGGGGCCGTCTACCGGGCGATCGGCTACCGGTCATCGGCAGTGCCCGGCGCGCCCTTCGATCAAGTGTCCGGGGTCGTGCCGCATCGAGAGGGCCGCGTCGTCGACGCGGACGGTGTGCCGATACCACGCCTGTACGCCACCGGGTGGATCAAACGCGGACCGATCGGACTCATCGGTTCGACGAAGTCGGATGCCGCACAGACGGTGCAGCACCTGGTCGATGATCTCGCGGCCCCTGATCGGATCGGCGACGGGAATGATCGGCTCGGCGACGGGAGCGACCCGCTCGCGCACCTCGTCCATGCCGTCGACTGGACGGGGTGGCTGAGAATCGACGCGGCCGAACGTCGTGCCGGCGCACAGCGCGGCCGCGAGCGCACCAAGCTGGTCGATCGCAGCGACATGATCGCGACCGCGACGCCGAAACCTTCAGCAGTGGGTGCCAGGTTGAAGGCCGCTTTTCGCACGCATCCGGCCGGCATCGCGATCATCACAGCCGCGACGCCGTCGGGACCCGTGGGTCTCACGGCATCCAGCGTCGCCTCCGTCGCGGTGGATCCCGCCGCGATCATGTTCTCGGTCACCAGAGCGACCGGCAGCGCCGGAGCGCTCCTCGATGCCGATACGTTCGCCGTGCACCTCATCGACGACGACCACGCCGACCTCGCTCAGACCTTCGCGACCAGCGGCGCCGACCGGTTCACCCCAGAGCAGGGGTGGGTCACGCTCGACTCCGGCGAACCGCATCTGCCCAGTGCCAGAGCTGCGCTGCGATGCCGGGCACTGCACACCATTCCGGTCGGATCCTCGACCGTCGTGATCGCCGAGGTGCTTGAGATCGTCGCCGGGACCTCCGGCCGCCCCCTCGTCTATCTCGACCGACGCTTCCACTCCCTGCCGATCCACTCTGAAAGGAACTGACATGCCCGCTCCCTACTCTCTCCCCGAACTGCCGTACGACTTCGCGGCGCTCGAGCCGCACATCTCCGGCAAGATCATGCAGCTGCACCACTCCAAGCACCACCAGGCCTACGTCACGGGTGCGAACACCGCGCTCGAACAACTGGCCGCCGCGCGCGATGGCGGCGACCTCGCGAACGTGAACAAGCTCGAGAAGGACCTGGCCTTCAACCTGGGCGGTCACATCAACCACTCGGTGTTCTGGCAGAACATGTCGCCGAACGGGGGCGGGACTCCGGAGGGGGAGCTCGCCGCATCGCTCGAGGACTCCTTCGGGTCGATCGACGCTTTCCGCGCGCACTTCACGGCCACGGCGCTCGGCGTGCAGGGCTCGGGATGGTCCGTCCTCGCGTGGGACAGCCTCGGGGCGCGACCGGTGATCTTCCAGCTCTTCGACCAGCAGGGCAACGCTCCGCTCGGCGTCACGCCCCTGCTGCAGTTGGACGTGTGGGAGCACGCGTACTACCTCGACTACCTCAACGTCCGCGCCGACTACGTCAAGGCGTTCTGGGAGGTCGTGAACTGGGACGACGTGCAGCAGCGGTTCGAGAGGGCCAGGACGGCGACGCAGGGCCTCATCTCGCTGCCGTGACACGTCCGTGCGTGCGCCCTCGACCGTCTTTCGGACGAGGGCGCACGCGACTCAGGCGGCTTCGATCTCTTCCAGAATCCGCACTGCTCTGCCGGTGCCGTCCTCCCCCGAGATCTGCTCGCCGATCGCCGCAGCGTGCTCGGAGTACGCGGCGTTGCCGACCAGGTCGGTCAGCCGTTCCGTCAGCGAATCGGCGCGCATCTTCATCAGAGGCAGCGGTTCGGGACCGACGCCCAGTGCACGTACGCGCTCACCCCAGAACGGCTGATCGCCGAGTACTGGGCAGATCAGCGTCGGACGGCCGGCCCGCAGTCCCGCCGCCGTCGTGCCGGACCCGCCGTGATGCATGACGGCGGACACGCGCGGGAACAGCAGTTCGTGGGGCACCTCGTCGACGACTAGCAGGTCTTCGGCCTGTTCGGCTTCCAAGCCGCCCCATCCACGAGCGACGATCGCCCGAGCACCGGCAGCGCGCACGGCATCCAGTACAGTCCTGCCCCGATCGGCGGCATGCCTGCCGAAGCCCATGCTTCCGAAGCCGGCGTAGACGACGGGTTCGTCGCCGTCGAGGAAGGCCAGGACGTCATCAGGGAGCGCCTCCGCCGTTCCCCGCGCGCGGAACCAGTATCCGGTCAGATGAGCGGACTCCGGATAATCATGCGGGCGTGGAACGACCGCCGGACTGACCGGGTACAGCACGGGTACGGCGGCACCATCGCGATGCAGGAAGTCGCTGAAGCGGCTCTCGCGGGCGAGACCGAGCTGTCGCCTGCGGAAGCGGTTGATCATGCCGCCGTAGGCGATCGCCGTGAATCGGTTGAACTGGTATGTCGTCCGGTTCCAGCGCTCCGAATGGCGACCGGTCATGAACGGGATCGGGAACTCTCCGGTCGGCGTCAGGAACGGCAGCGGCAGGGACGCGGCGAACGGGATCGCGAGGCGCTCGGCGATGTGCAGGCCGCCGAGGGCCTTCGGATGCGACAAAATGATCGTCGGCTCGACTCGCTGGGCGGCATCCCACTGCTCCACGAGGGAGTCGCGCATCGCGGCGGTCATCTGCCGCGCCGCTCGTGCGACATCCATCGGACCGGCGGCTGTCGACATGCCGTCGCGGACGAGCTCGTGCATGCGGGTGGCGGCCGGCGCGAAGCCGATGCCGGACCGTGCGGCTTCGCTGCGGTACGCCTCCGGCGCGCACAGCACTGCCTCATGCCCTTCGCCCTGAAGGCGTTCGGCGAGTGCGAGGTAGGGCTCGACGTCGCCACGGGTGCCGAAAGTGATGATGAGAGCGCGCATGTCGATCAGCTGCTGACCACGTCGCGTCGCCGGAAGCCCCAGAACGCGAGGGCGAACAGGACGCCGCACACGGCGGAGACGCCGAGCACACCGGACATGTCGGCGTCGGCGTCGAACGCCGTCGGCACCCAGTGGAACGGCGACAGGTCCTGCACCCACTCCGGAAGGTCGAACAGCGGCCCGAAGAAGTCCGCGACGAAGATGAAGGCGAGCAGGGCCCAGCCGGCACTCGTCGCGCGCGGCAGCCACCCGTAGAGGGCAGCGGTCAGCGCGAGCAGGGTCAGCACGCCCGGCGCGTACGAGGCCCACACCACGACGAAATCGCCGAAGGTCGGATCCTCGATGCCGACGAGCGCCGCTCCGGCCCACATCCCGAACACCGAGACTGCCAGCAGAAGCAGGGTGCCGATTCCGGCGACGATCAGTTGCGCGGCGAGCCAGCGCCAGCGTCCGATCGGGTTGGACAGGGCGAGCTCCAGTCGGCCGGATGCCTCCTCGACTTTGGGTCGTTGCCCCATGACGATGGCGTACGCGCCGACCGTGACGGAGATGAACATCACCATCGCGCCCAGGAAGGATTCCGTGAACGCCGACGGTTCGGATCCGAACATCGCGGCGAGCACCGGATTCTCATCGACCAGATCGGCGACCATCTCGTTGAGCGTCGACATCATCGTTCCGGCGCCGAACCACAGCAACGCCATCGCGAGCGCGGCCCACAGCGTCGCACCGCGCTGCTGCAGCCACGCGAGCGCGAACGGCGACCTGAGCAGCGTCGAGGCGCCTGAGGGTCCCGGCCGTCCGGCCATCAGACCGGCACCGAAATCGCGTCGACGAGCGAGCTGCGCCGCAACCACGAGCAGCAGGGCCGTCGCGGCCACCGGAAGCAGCAGCGGCCACCACCTCAGATCGACGAACGAGCGCATCTGCTGCGCCCACGCGATGGGCGAGAACCATGACAGCACCGAGCCCCCTGTTTCCTGAAGGTCTCCCGCTGCGCGGACCACGAAGGCGACGGCGAACACCGCGAGCGCGGTACCCCTCGCCCCGCGGGAATGCGCGGTGACCTGCGATGTCACGAGCGCGACCGTACCGAAGACGAGGGCGGCCAGGACGCTGCCGAGCATCATGGCGAATGCATCCGCCACCGGCACGTCTTCGCCGACCAGGACCAACCCTCCGGTGCCCAGCACCGCGATCACGAGCAGGTGGCCGGTGAGTGTCAGCATGGCGGCGACCGCCGTGGTGTTCCGGCCGACGGTGCTCGCGCGGACGAGCTCTGCCGTACCGTTCTCCTCTCCGGCGCGCGTGTGGCGTACGACGTGGAGGATGCTCATGATCGCCATCGACAGCACCAGCCAGGTGATGCCCTCGTTCGCCATGGCCACGGAGGGCGTGTAGTCGTCCAGGCCGTAACCGGGACCGCCCATCACAATGCCGCTGGGGGTGGACATCACCGTACCGCGGGCGGCCAGCGCCGCTTCGTCGAACACGGTGGTGAGTGCGAATGTGAAGTACACGACGAACAGCGTCATCGACGCCGCCCACACGGTCATCCGCACCCGGTCGCGACGCACGATGTGCCGGCACACCTGCCACAGGCCCGCGAGAGGCGGGTCGGTCTGGACCCGAGCGGATCGCCGGGTCTCGAGCGCGGTGCTCATCGCGACGTCTCGGTCTCGAGTGCGGCGATCTCGTCGCCGTAGTGCCGCATGAACAGTTCCTCGAGTGAGGGCGGTGTGGAGATCAGCGACCTGATCCCGAGCCGCGCGAGTGCCGTGAGCACTTCACCGGCCATGGCGTCGTCGATGTCGAAGCTCAGGCGCGTGCCGTCCTCGACTTCCTCGGCTTTCAGATCGTGCACGCCGTCGAGCATGGCGAGGGAGCCGTCATAGCTCGGGACCACGGCGATGACGCGCGATCGCGTGAGGCGGCGGAGGCTGCTCAATGTGCCGGACTCCACAGCGTGACCGGCGCGGATGATCGTGACCGTGTCGCAGACCTTCTCCACCTCGCTGAGGATGTGACTGCTCAGCAGGATCGAGGTTCCGCGGGCCTTCAGTTCTCGAACGTGCTCCGTGAAGACGGCCTCCATGAGCGGGTCCAGCCCGCTGGTCGGCTCGTCCAGGATGAACAGCTCGGCGTCGCTCGCGAACGCGGCGACGAGCGCCACCTTCTGCCGGTTGCCTTTGGAATAGGTGCGCGCCTTCTTGGTGGGGTCGAGCTCGAAGCGCTCGAGCAGCTCCCGCTTGCGCCGTTCGTCCGTTCGGCCGCGCAGGCGCGACAGGTAGTCGATCGCCTCGCCGCCGGTGAGGTTCGGCCACAGTGCGACGTCGCCGGGGACGTATGCCAGCCGCCGGTGGAGTGAGACCGGTGCCGTCCACGGGTCTCCGCCGAACAGGCGGGCTCTTCCCGCGTCCGCGCGCAGCAGCCCGAGCAGTACGCGGATCGTCGTCGACTTTCCCGCGCCGTTGGGGCCGAGGAAGCCTCGGACCTCTCCGGGCGCGACCGTAAGGTCGAGGTCATCGAGCGCCTTGACCGATCCGAACGACTTGTCGAGCCCCTGAATATCGATGGTGTTCATGAAAAGAGTCCTCTGTGCATACGTGCATGGACGATGATGTGCTCGCTGTGGTCCTCAAAAGGACGCGCCCGCCCGGTCCGGTCCGTCCGCGAGGATGACGCGTGCGAATGTTCAGCTCCTGTCGACGGAGCGGATGCGAGGACCGGCGGTCAGCGTGGAGGATCCGGGTCCTGATTCGGATTGTTCTCGCCCTTGTCCGAGCGAGGCCCGACCCGAGCCGACAGTGCTTCCTTCGCGGCGACCAGAAGGCGATCGTCCGTGTAGAGGCCATGCGTGTACAACTCGAGCACCGGAATGGTGGACCGTTCCAGCAGAGAGGTCGTGAGGCCGCTCTCGCCGAATGTGCGCGCGAGATGGTGCCGAAGGACGATGGGCCCGAGTCCGTACAGCGTGAGGTACGCCGTCGTCACATCCAGGTCGGCCTGCTCGCGCATCACCCCGGCCGCGATCTGACTCTCGAGCGTCTGCCGAGTGCCGGCCAGGAACGCGTCGAAGAGTCGACCGGATGCCGGTGAATCGTCGATGAGCATGCGGGCGAGATAATCCAGCGCGGGGGCGCGGTGGTCCGGCGCGTCCAGGGCCTCCCGCATCAGTCGTGCCGCGTCTGGACCCATGAAGTCGTCGCGCTCCGAGACGAAAGTCGCCACCACGTGTGTGTCGCAGGCTTCCCGGAGTCCCTCTTTGCTGCCGAAGTGATGCAGGATGAGCGCGGCGCTCACGGACGCGTCCTGTGCGATCGCGCGCAGGCTCGCGCCCGCGAATCCGTGCTGTCCGAAGCGCACGACAGCCGCATCCCGGATCCGTGCCCGGGTGGTGAGATCTTCGGTGACTGAACGCACATTCAGTATCATAAACACTCGTTCAGTCCCTCGCAATGGCTTCGGGTAAGCGCTCTGCGCCTTTTCACTGAGTGCGGTTTCGATTGGGTGACCGTCGAAGAGATCGCACGGGATGCCGGAGTCTCGCACATGACCTTCTTCCGGCACTTCTCGACGAAGGAAGATGTTCTGGATGAAGCGTGTGCGGCGCGGGCTGCTGACGGCGTGGGAGTCCGTGCCGCCCGGGACGAGCGATGAGACCAGGGCGAGGATCGTGATCATGGCCGGGCATCCTGCTCTGCGCGCGCGTGCGTGGCAGAACACCCAGCGGACGGAGGCGCTCATCGTCGACGCTCCGATCTCGCAGGGTACGTCGAGGCAGGAGAGTGTGGTCGCGGCGGGCGCGTGCCTCGGCGCCGTGATGTCGGCGCTCCTCGAATGGGACGCCTCAGCCGGCGACGACGCACTGGGGCAGCGCATCGTCGCCGCGCTCGAGATGATCCGCCCGGAGATGCACGGATGACCACCACCGAATTCACCGACAAGACCTTCGGAGCCCTGTTGGTCACGCCCACGCCGGGGCTGTGGTCCGGGCTCGGTGGACCACAGCTCGCGGACGAGGTGACGGTGCCGCGGCTGCTCGTCGCGCTTCCGGTCGGCGTCGCCGCCGCTGCCGGCACCTGGCGGTGGTGGCGGAAGGCGAAGGTGCAGTGATCCGCTCTCACGCCTCGGAGTCGGCCGACCTCTCCGCATCCGCGAACTTGCGATAGCGCCGGTTGCGCAGCCCGAGCAGAACTGCGGCGAGTACTGCCGCCAGGACGGATGCCGTCAGGATCGCCACCTTGCTGTGGTCGTAGTGCGGGCTGTCGGCGGCGAAGCTCAGCTCGGCGACGAGGAGCGAGACGGTGAATCCGATGCCGGCGAGAATGCCGACGCCGGTGATGTCGATCCAGCGCAAGGACGGATCCAGGTTGATGCGGCGGATCCGGGTGATGAGCCAGGTCGCGACCGTTATGCCGAGCGGCTTGCCGACCACGAGACCGAGGACGATCCCGATCAGCACCGGATCCGTGAGTGCGGACACGAATCCGTCCGTGCCGCCGATCGCGACCCCGGCGGAGAAGAATGCGAACACCGGAACGGCGAACCCCGCGGACAGCGGGCGGAATCGGTGCTCGAAGAGCTCTGCCAGCCCGGGTCCGGCATCGTCGGATCGATCCGCCTTCTTGTGCAGCACCGGGATCGTGAATCCGAGCAGCACGCCGGCGATCGTAGCGTGGATCCCCGAGGCGTGCATCAGCCCCCAGGCGGCGAACCCGATCGGCAGCAGGATCAGCCATGCGGCCCCCGGGCGTACATGGAAGAACTGTCGGAAGCGCTGCGCTATCGCGCCGTACACGGCGATCGCCACCAGCGCGAACAGCAGCGGCACGAGCTCGATGGACTCGGTGTAGAAGATAGCGATGATCCCGATCGCGATGAGGTCGTCCACGACGGCGAGCGTCAGCAGGAAGATCCGCAGAGCGCTGGGCAGATGCGACCCGATGAGCGCGAGAACGGCGACAGCGAACGCGATGTCGGTCGCTGTCGGAATCGCCCAGCCACGGGCTTCACTGGTGGTCGTGCCCACCACGGCCACGTACACGAGCGCGGGGACCACGACGCCTCCCACGGCGGCGACGATCGGCACGATGGCAGTACTGGGCTTTCGGAGGTCGCCGGCGACGAACTCGCGTTTGAGTTCGAGTCCGACGAGAAAGAAGAAGATCGCCAGCAGGCCGTCCGCCGCCCATGCGCCCAGCGAGAGCTTCAGGTGCCACGGCTCGTAGCCGATCTCGAAGTCGCGGATCGCGAAATAGGAATCGGCCCAGGGCGAGTTGGCCCAGATCAGCGCGACGGCTGCGAAGACGACCAGCAGGATGCCGCCGACCGTCTCCTTGCGCAGGATCTCGGTGACGCGGATCGATTCCTCTCGGGATGCCGAGGGGAAGATGCTGCGAACACGGGGGAAGCGCGGAGAAGTGGGTGACATGGAGGCCATTCTGGTCGACTGATAGGGACGTCGACCAGGCTTCCCGACACTCCGAAACCCCAGTCTAGTCGGTCTGGCAGTCTAGTCGGTCTGGCAGTCTAGTCGGTCTGGTCGGCTTCGTTGTCGCTCAGCGAAGCTGCGCGAACCGCTCCACGTCGGTCGTCGGGCCGACCACGAGGACGAGGTCGCCTTCATGCAGGACGGTGTCCGCCTCAGCGTTCTCCCAAGATCTCTTCGCTCCGCGATAGGCAGCGATCGTCACGCCGTGCGTATGACGAACCGCACCTTCGGCGAGCGTGATGCCGTGGAGCAGCTGAGGTGCGAACGACTTGACGATCGCATAGCCTTCGTCGATCTCCAGATAGTCTGCGGCCGCGCCGCGGACCAGGTGCGCGACCCGGCGCCCCATGTCCTTCTCCGGATAGATGACCTTGTGCACGCCGAGCTGCTCGAGAACTGCACCGTGCCGTTCGTCGACCGCCTTCGCCCAGATGACGGGCACGTCGAGCTGAAGCAGGAGTGATGCCGTGAGGATCGAGGCGGTGATGTCGCTGCCGATGGCGAGAACGACCCGATCGAACTCGCCGATCGCGAGCTGCTGCAGCACTTCCAGTCGCGTCGAGTCGGCGCGGACCACCTGTGTGAGCACGCCGTTGAGCGATTGCACGACGTCCTCGTCCGCGTCGATGCCGAGCACCTCCGTCCCCGAGCCCATCAATTCGACGGCGAGGGACGTTCCGAATCGGCCGAGCCCGATCACGGCCACCGAGTCGGCTTCTGCGATCCTTCGGGCGTCCTGCCCGAAGGAGAGGAATCTGGTCATATGCGGTCCTTTCGATGACGCGTGTGTCGGAGAAGGGTCATCCGATCGCCGGACGTTCCTTGGGGAGTTCGTACGCGGTCGCCCGCTCCCGCAGAGCCAGCGCCGAACCGAGTGTCAACGGCCCCAGCCGGCCCAGGAACATGAGCAGCACCAGGATGAGCTGGCCCGCCTCTGGAAGATCGGCCGTGATACCGGTCGACATCCCCACGGTCCCGAACGCAGACACGACTTCGAACAGCACCCGGTCGAGGTCGAGATCGGTTATCGCGAGTATGGCGATCACCGCCGCCATGACGGCGCCCAGCGCGACGAGCACGACCGTGATCGCCTCGCGGTGAACGGCGCGGGAGAGACGTTTGCCGAACACGTTCACGGCGGTGCCGCCGCGCAGTTCGGTGAACATGATGAAGAACAGCACAGCGAAAGTGGTCACTTTGATCCCGCCCGCGGTCCCGGCAGGTCCGCCGCCGATGAACATCAGAACGTCGGTGCCGAGCCACGTCTCGTCGTGCAGCCCGGACGTGTCGACGGAGTTGAATCCGGCCGTGCGCGACTGCACTGCGTGGAAGAATCCGGCCAGAATACGGGAGCCGGGGTCGAGAGCACCGAGCGTCGCCGGGTTGTTCCACTCGATCACCAGGACGTACGCCGTTCCGACCACGAGCAGCGTGCCCGTCGCCCACAGCACGATGCGGGTGTTCATCGTCCAGTGCAGCGGTCGGCGCAGCTCCTTGCGCAGTTGGCGCAGCACCGGGAAACCGAGGCCACCGAGGATGATCGCCGCACAGATCGGAAGGCAGATCCATGGATCGGAGACGAATCCCATCAGACTGTCGCTGTAGAGCGCGAATCCGGCATTGTTGAATGACGAGACCGCGTGGAAGACGGCGTGCCACGCGGCGCGGGCGGGTTCGTAGCCGTATCCCGTCGTGAATCTCACGAAGAGGAGCACAGCGACGGCGACCTCGATCGACAGGGTCGTCACCAGGATGCCGGTCGCTATGCGTTTCATGTCTCCGCTGCCGGTCGTCTTGGTCTCCGTGCCCGTGATGACCCGCGAGCGCACGGACAGCTTGCGCGCGAGTGCGAGTCCGATCAGCGAGGCGAACAGCATGATCCCGAGACCTCCGAGTTGTATCAGCAGCAGGATCACGAGCTTGCCGAACGGACTCCAATAGACCGGCGTGTCCACCACGATGAGTCCCGTGACGCACACCGCGGACGTCGAGGTGAACAAAGCGTCGATCAGACCGGTCCACCTGCCTGCCGCTGAGGAGATCGGCAGCATCAGCAGGATGGTCCCGATCATGATCGCCGACCCGAAACCGATCGCTATCGCCTGTGCCGGAGCAAGATGTCGCTGTTTCGGGCGACGCGCACGCGCGAAGAAGTCGGTTCGAACCACAACAGGGAACGCTACGCGAGCGCCGACGTGCTCGACAGGATCCTAACGGGATCCATACGCCTCCCTCACGGGGAAGATGGGCTCGAGGTTCATGGCCAAGAAACACCATCCACGACATACTGTCTGAATGGATGCTGTGAATGAGTGGCTGTTGACCTGGGGCGACAACCTGTGGACCTGGCTGGTGCTGCCGATCGTCGTGCTGCTGGGGTTGTACTTCACGGTGCGCTCCGGTGTGGTGCAGTTCCGGCTGATACCCGAGATGCTCCGCACGCTGAAGGATCGGACGCCGCGCAAGGATACGGGTGAGCCGCAGTCGGTTTCGGCGTTCCAGGCCTTCACGATATCTGCTGCATCGCGGGTCGGCGTCGGCAATATCGCCGGCGTGGGCACGGCGATCGCCATCGGCGGCCCCGGCGCGGTCTTCTGGATGTGGCTGATGGCGTTCGTCGGCGGCGCATCCGCGTTCATCGAGTCGTCGCTGGCGCAGCTGTACAAGACGCGTGACGCCGACGGTTTCCGCGGTGGTCCGGCGTATTACATGCAGCGCGGTCTCGGTGCCCGTTGGATGGGCATCCTCTTCGCGGTCATCCTCATCATCTGCTTCCCCGTGGCGTTCAGCTCACTGCAGGCCAACACCATTCAGGCGACCGTCGCCGGCAGCCTCGGCGGCGCGGCAACGGGTTGGCTGCCCTGGGTGACCGGCACGGCGCTCGCCGTGCTCATGGCACTCGTCATCTTCGGCGGCGTCCGCCGTATCGCGTCCGTCACGCAGGCCCTCGTCCCGCTTATGGCGCTGCTGTATCTGCTCCTCGGGCTCGTGATCGTCGCGATGAACATCGAGCGCCTTCCTGAGGTCTTCGCGACCATCTTCACCCAGGCCTTCGGTCCGAACGAGGTCGTCGGCGCGACGCTGGGCTACATCATCCTCACCGGTGTGAAGCGCGGCATGTTCTCGAATGAGGCCGGCCTCGGTTCCGCGCCGAATGCAGGAGCGAGCGCCGCTGTCACGCACCCGGTCAAGCAGGGTCTCGTCCAGACGCTGGGCGTCTATTTCGACACGTTCTTGATCTGCTCGATAACCGCGTTCATCATCCTGGTGTCGGTGCCCGACCTCGCGAGCGCGGAGCGGGGAATCGGCCTGACGCAGGGCGCGATCGTGAGCGCGCTCGGCGGGTGGTCGAACATCCTGCTCATCGTCATCATCTTCCTGCTCGCGTTCAGCTCGATCCTCGGCAACTACTACTACGGCCAATCCAACGTCGAATTCATCACGTCGAGTCGCAAGGTGCTGCTCGGGTACCGCCTCTTCTCGGTCGCAGCCGTCTTCGCCGGCGCGATCGTGTCGGCGGATGTCGTCTGGAACTTCGCCGACGGAGCGATGGGATTCATGGCGATCGTGAACCTCGTCGCCATCGCCCTGCTCTCGGGAGTCGCCTTCCGGCTCCTCAAGGACTACACGCAGCAGCGCCGCGAGGGGCTGGATCCTGTCTTCACGAAGGCGCGACTCCCCGGCGTGCGCGGAATCGAGGTCTGGGAGGACGAGCTGTCGGTCACCGGACCGATCGACCTCCCCGCACAGCGTCGCCGCTGACAGCTCGGGGCCGGTCAGACCCTGGCGGTCGTGCCGCGCACGATGAGTTCGTAGGGCAGCGCGCCAGGTGTGGGGGAGACCAGGGCATCTTCGAGTTTCGCCAGCACAGCGGATGCGGCGCGCTCCCCTTGGGCGAGCGGGAACTGATCGACCGTCGTGAGTTGGAAGAACTCACCCAGCTCGTGGCCGTCGATGCCGACGACGGAGAGGTCCTCCGGCACGCGGAAGCCGAGATCGCGCGCGGCGAGGATCGCGCCGATCGCCATCTCATCGGATGCCGCGAAGACCGCGGTCGGCCGTGGTCCCGGCCGCCCGAGCAGCTGTTTCCCAGCGCGATAGCCGCCCTCGATCGTGAAGTCGGCCGGCTCGAGGAACGCGGGCTTCGGGGTGATCCCGGCATCCGCAAGCGCCTTCTCGAAGCCGAGTCGACGCCGGGTGGGGATGTGGAAGTCGATGTCGAATTCTGGGTTGGCGCCGATGTGTGCGATCTCCGTATGGCCGAGGCTCAGGAGATGCTCGGTCGCCAGCTGCGCCACCGCACCGTCGTCGACCGTGAGGGTGTCGAGCTTCGGGTTCGGTCCGCCGATCGCGATGACCGGGAGGCCGAGTTCGAGCAGACGGGTCGTCTCGGCATCGTCGAGTTCGATCGACACGGCGATCACGGCATCCACGCGCTGGCGCCGCAGCGCCGTGTCGAAGACGTTCCCCCGCACATCCTTGTCGGCCGTGATGTTGTACAGCGTGATGTCGTAGCCCTCGCGCATCAGCGCACTGGAGACCCCGGAGAGCACGGTGCTGAAGAACCAGCGATCCAGGAACGGCACGACCACACCGATGTTGCGCGTGCGACCGGAGGCGAGCGACGAGGCGCGCGACGACACGACATAACCGAGGGACTGCGCGGCCGCGAGCACACGGTCACGCGATGCCGCGGAGACATGGCCGCGACCGCTGAGGGCGCGCGAGACCGTCGCCGTGGAGACGCCGGCCAGTCTCGCGACCTCATCGATGCTCACCATGTCACTCGATCCCAGGAATGCGTTCAGGCCTTGGTGTACCAGGCGGCGTGGTCAACCGGCAGCGCGGTGCCCTCGAACGGCTGGCTCTGCACGACGAAGGTGACGTCGTCGCCGAGCTCCAACGGCTCGGTTCCGATGTTCACCGCGACACGCAGGTCGCCGCGGCGGAACGCGACCGCCGTCTCGCCGAGATCTTCCCACACGAGCGATCCGGTCCCCAGTGCGCGCTCACGGCGAAGCCGGAGCAGCTGCTTGTACAGGTTCAGGGTCGACGTGGCATCCGCCTCTTCGACGTCGCGGGCGAACGTCGCCCATTCGGCCGGCTGCGGCAGCCACGAGTCGCTGGAATCATTGAACCCGAAGGCGGGCGCGGACGCCTCCCACGGAATCGGCACGCGGCAACCGTCACGGCCGTACCGCTCGCCGTTCGTGCGGTACCAGGTCGGGTCCTGGCGGAACTCGTCCGGGATCTCCATGGCCTCAGGGAGGCCGAGTTCTTCACCCTGGTAGAGGTACGAGGAGCCGGGCAGCGCGAGCATAACGGTCGTCGCGGCGCGTGCGCGGGACAGGCCGACGACAGGGTCGGGCTTGCCGGCCGACTTCGGGCCGATCCCCTCGCCCTGCGGGTTGTCGGCCGTGAGCGCCAGGCGTGATGCGTGCCGGACGACGTCGTGGTTGGACAGCACCCAGGTGCTCGGAGCCCCTACCTTGCCGAACTCGTCGAGTGATTCACGGATGACGTCGCGGATGCGCTCGGCATCCCACGCGGTCATCATGTAGGGGAAGTTGAACGTCTGGTGCATCTCGTCAGGACGCACCCAGAGCGCGGTCTGCTGGAGAGTCGGCAGCCACGCCTCGCCGCACAGGGCGCGGTCGCCGTCGTACTCCGCGAGCACGTTGTGCCAGTCGCGGTAGATGTCGTGAACGCCGTCCTGGCCCCAGTAGGGCACGCTGGCCTCGCCGCCGCCCATCGAGTCGGTATCCGCCACCGGGGCGTAGTCCGGAAGCCCGGCTTCCTTGACCATGCCGTGCGCGACGTCGACGCGGAAACCGTCGACCCCGCGGTCGAGCCAGAAGCGCAGGACGGAGCGGAACTCCTCTTTGACCTCTTCGTTCGTCCAGTCGAAGTCGGGCTGGGTCGGGTCGAAGATGTGCAGGTACCACTGGCCGGGTGTGCCGTCGGCTTCGGTCACCCGCTCCCACATGCCGCCGCCGAAGACGCTCTCCCAGTTGTTCGGCGGAAGCTCGCCGTTCACACCGTTGCCGTCGCGGAAGACGTAGCGCGCGCGCTCGCGGCTGCCTGGACCGGCCTTGAGAGCTTCCTGGAACCAGACGTGCTGATCGGAGGAGTGGTTCGGGACCAGATCGACGATGAGGCGGATGCCGCGGGCGTGCGCCTGTGCGATCATCTCGTCGAAGTCGGCGAGCGTGCCGAAGATCGGGTCGACATCGCGGTAGTCGGCGACGTCATAGCCGGCATCCTTCTGCGGGCTGGTCATGAACGGACTCAGCCAGATGGCGTCGACGCCGAGTTCCTTCAACGAATCGAGGCGGCTCGTGATGCCCGGAAGGTCTCCGATGCCGTCGCCGGATGCGTCCGCGAACGAGCGCGGGTAGATCTGGTAGATGACGGCGCTGCGCCACCACTCTGCTCCGGGGGCGGCGAACTGCTCAAGCTCTGTCATGCGACGAGCCTACTGCAAGCGCTTACAGCTGTGCGAGCGCCGGTATCGAATCGGTTCGGCGGCTCAGCCGCCGATCACGACGTTCACGGGGTCTTCGCCGCGCAGCATCCGCTCGATCTGTCTGCGGATGAGTTTCGCGATGCGCGGGTTCATGGCGGTCGAGGCGCCGCCGACGTGCGGCGAGATGAGCACCCCCTCGGTCTTCCAGAGCGGATGCTCCGCCGGAAGCGGCTCCGGATCCATGACGTCCAGCGCGGCGCGGATGCGACCGTTCTGCAGCACTAGGGCGTCGGTGTCGATGAGCGTGCCGCGGCCGACGTTCACGATGAGTGCACCGTCGGGCATGAGCGCGAGCATCCGTTCGTCGAACAGGTGGCGCGTCTCGTCGCCACCGGGCAGCGCGAGCACCACGACCTCGGCATTCGGTACCAGATCGGCGAGCTCGTCGATGGCGTGCACCTGCACGCGTCCGAGCCGTTCGTGCCAGACAGGGCGCGCGGTACGGGCGACGACGGTCAGTTCGACCTCGAACGGTTCCAGGCGCAGGGCGATCGCCTCGCCGACACCGCCGAAGCCGATCAGCAGTACGCGTCGGTCGGCGAGGCTCTCGGCGAAGACCGGAGACCATTCGCCGCGCTGCTGAGCCAGCACGAAGCGGGGGAACTGGCGCTGCGCGGCCAGCGTCAGGGCGAGCGCGGTCTCGGCGGTCGAGGTCTCGTGCACGCTCGCGGCATTCGCGAACGGGATGCCGGCGGGCAGCTTCTCGCCGATCCCGTCATAGCCGATCGTTTGCGCCTGAACGAGACCGACGTCGAGCCCCGCGAGAGCAGAGAGCACCTTGCTTGAGCCCATGTAAGGCGGAACGACGATATCGAGGCGTTCGCGCGGCGCCGGTGAGTCCAAGTCCCAGAGGAGAAGTTCGACCTCCGGTGGAAGCGGGCCGAGGTCGTCGATGAAGTGTTGGGCAGGCAGAGTGACGACGAGAGGCACACTGCGATCCTACCGAAGTGGCGAGATCCCTCTCGCGGTGTTAGCGTCACTCATTTCGCAGGTGGATCCAAGGTGCCGAGGACTGTCACGGCGAGGCTTTGTTCGACGTGTGTACGCGCGAGCCGTTCGGCGCCTGCGCCGTCTCCGCTTGTTACCACGCTCAGGATCTCGTGGTGCTGCTTGAGATCCCGCGTGCGAGGGCTGTCGCCCTCCGGGAGTGACAAGCCGAGCCGGCGATACCTGTCGGATTTGTCCCACACCTCGTCGAGCATCCGAGTCATGACGCGGTTTCCGGATGCGACATACACTGCACGGTGGAAGGCACGATGAGCCTGGATGGCCTCCTCGCCCGATTGGCGATTGACAGGCAGCAGTCGTTCGGCGGCCGTGGACATGATGCTCAGGCTCTCGTCGGTTCGGTGTTCAGCGGCGAGGCGGGTAGCGTACGGCTCGAGGGCAAGCCGCACTTGAAGTAGTTGCCGCGCCTCGTCGGCGCTGACCTCGGAGACCCGGACGTCGCGGTGGGCCGCCATCACGACAAGGCCCTCACTGCCCAGTTGGCGGATCGCCTCTCTCAACGGCGTAATGCTCATGTCCATCGAGTCGGCGAGCTCATCCTGCGACAGACGAACCCCAGGAGGGAGCTCTCCTGTGAGGATGAGTCGCCGGAGCTCGGAGTACGCGAGTGCGGCCTTGCTTGAGAACATGGCGGTCGTGAGCATAGATTCCTGGGTGATCGTTGAGGTCCGGAAGTAGGCAGTATAGCCTCAGATGTAATTTATAAGATGCATCGAAGGGACTATCAATGAAGATCACCTCCGCCTACGCCAGCACAATCCCCATCAGTTCGTCGATCAGGAACGCCTTCATCGATTTCTCGAAGATGGACTGCACGATTCTGGCATTGGTGAGTGATGTCATCGTCGACGGCAAGCCGGTGGTCGGCTACGGCTTCAACTCGAACGGCCGCTACAACGCGACCGCGATCATGAAGGACCGCTTCTTGCCCCGCCTACTCGGCGCCGAACCCGATTCGCTCCTCGCCGAGGACGGCCAGATATCGCCGGCCAAGGCATGGCAACTCCTTATGCGCAACGAGAAGCCCGGCGGACATGGAGAGCGGTCCGTGGCGGTAGGCGTCATCGACATGGCGCTGCACGACCTCGCTGCGAAGATCGCCGGGGTCCCCCTGTATCGATGGATCTCCGACAACTACGGCGACGGGGATCCGGACGAGGACGTCTTCGTGTATGCGGCGGGCGGGTACTACGTACCGGGCAAGAGCATCGGCGATCTGCAGGACGAGATGCGGGTCTTCCTAGATGCCGGCTACGACGTCGTGAAGATGAAGATCGGCGGTGCGGACCTGGCGGAGGACATCACCCGCATCGAAGCTGTCATCGATGTGCTCGGCGGCGACGGCTCCCGGCTCGCGGTGGACGTCAACGGCAAGTTCGACCTCACGACCGCACTCGAATATGGGAAGGCTATCGAGCCCTACGGCCTCTTCTGGTACGAAGAGGTCGGGGATCCGCTCGACTACGCCCTCAACGCCACACTCTCCGAGCACTACGCGCCGCCTATCGCCACGGGAGAGAACCTGTTCTCGGTCCACGACGCCCGCAACCTGCTGCGCTATGGAGGAATGCGCCCCGATCGCGATTACATCCAGGTCGACCCGACGCTCGCTTATGGGCTCACCGAATACCGCCGCGTGCAGGACGAGCTCGCCCGGCACGGCTGGTCCTCGCGCCGGTGCGTCCCCCACGGCGGTCACCAGTTCTCCCTGCACATCGCTGCAGCGCTGAAGCTCGGCGGCAACGAGTCCTATCCAGGGGAGTTCCAGCCCACCGGCGGCTTCGCCGACGACGCGGTCATCTCGAATAGCCGCATCGCTCCCGGCGACCGTCTCGGGATCGGCCTCGAAGGCAAGGCGGAGTTCTACCGTCTGCTCCGGGGACTGCACAGCTGAGCCCGGCGGCGCAGCGATCCGGGATCATGGTGAACACGTCGTACGAACTCTCCGCCAATGTGTCGCTCCTCTTCACGGAGCATCCGTTCCTCGATCGCTTCGCGGCTGCCGCGGATGCCGGCTTCCGCGCCGTCGAGGCGTGGTGGCCGTTCGCGGATGCCGTCCCTTCGGAGGCTCAGCTCGAGGAGCTCCTCGGGGTGGTGGGGGCATCCGGGGCCCGTCTCACAGGACTGAACCTCTTCGCCGGGGACATGGCCGCGGGGATGCGCGGCGTCGCGTCGCACCCCGGTCGGGAGGCGGAGTTCCGCGGCAACGTGGAAGTGATCGTCGATATCGCACAGCGCACCGGATGTCGGCATTTCAACGCCCTGTACGGAGCCGAACTGCCGGATGTCTCTCCGGCCGTGCACGCGCAGACAGCTCTTGACAATCTGACGTTCGCGACCGATGCGCTCGCCCCGCTGGGCGGGATGATTCTGATCGAACCGCTGAGCGGCGTCGATCGGTACCCGATCCAGACGGGCGACCAGGCAGTCGTGGTGGTGGATGCCGTCGCCGCCCGAACCGATGGAGGACGTATCGGGCTGCTCTACGACACCTTCCACCTGAGCAACAACGGAGACGATCTCGTGGCGGTGGCTCGCGCGCACGCCGCGAAGATCGGTCACGTCCAGATCGCAGACACCCCGGGACGCGGGCAGCCTGGGACGGGGACGACAGACTTCCACAGTGTGCTCGGTGCGCTGGATGCGGCGGGCTATGACGGGCTCATCGCCTGCGAGTACGCTCCGACCGTGCCGACGGTGCCGTCGTTGGACTGGATCGATGCCCTGCCCGGGGTGGCGTTGCCGGGGTGGCGTTGCCGGGGCGGTAGTTCCTGAGTAAACGAAGGGATTCCGCGCATGAGCACGGAACCCCTTCGAAGCACTCGTGGCTAGGCCGCCGGGTGGACGAACTCTGCGAGGTTCTGTACGCCCAGTCTCGGGCTGGCGAGAACGGGAACCCCAGTCGACTCCTGGAGCTCTTCGGCGAGACGCGCCATTGAGGCCTGGGCCAGGACGATGCGGTCCACGCCCTGTGTGAGGAGCTCCTGTGCGGCCGCCTTCACCATCTCATCGTGCTTCGCCCGATCGCCCGTCATGAGCACGTCGAATGCCCCTGCGGCGAGCTTCTCTATGACTGTCAGATCCTTCGTGGCCGCAGTGCCGTGGCC
Organism: Microbacterium sp. AK031; assembly: GCF_024807145.1. GTDB lineage: Bacteria > Actinomycetota > Actinomycetes > Actinomycetales > Microbacteriaceae > Microbacterium. Next base: position 33,864 of record NZ_JANUCA010000003.1, read on the forward strand.
GCGAATGAGGTCGGCGGTCGGTCCTAGCGTCGTCGGTACGGTGGCCAGGACGCCGATCGTGCCGCCGGCCGCCGCCGCATCCCGGGTCATGGCGTCGTCGACCTTGATGATCGGGACGTGCACGTGCTGCTTGGCGGCGTCTATGGCCGGGCCGAGCGACGAGCAGGCGGAGAAGATCACGTCGGCGCCAGCGCGTTCGGCAGCCTGCGCGAGATGCATCATTCGGTCCTGGCTGGACTCACTGATCCCCCCGTCGCGGACCACGTCGGCGAGCACCTCCGAGTCGACGAAATGGATGAGCTCATCGCCGGGCATGAGATCCGACACCAGGTCCTGGATCTGCGTGTCGATGTTCAAGAAGACGAAGCTGGTGTGGAGCATCGCGATTTTTGCCATGGTCTGGCCTTTCCTCTGAGTAAGTGGTGTGGGTAGGGTGCAGGGGCCCTAGATGGCCTTCTGCTCCCGGAGGGTTTCGATCTCCGCATCGGTGAAACCGAATTCCCGGAGCACCTCGTCGGTGTGCTGGCCATGTAGCGGGGGAGCAGTGCGCACGCTCGCCGGCGTCTTGTCGAGCTTGTAGGGGACACCGAAGAACTTCATCGGGCCGATCGGGGTGGGCAACTCGACGATCATCTCGTTGTGCAGCGCCTGCGGATCAGTGAAGGCCTCCTCGAAGGTGTTCACAGGGGCGGCGAAGATGTCCTCAGGCTCCATCAGCGCCAGCCATTCGGCGGTCGTCTTGTGCGACAGTGCCTCTTCGATGATCGCACTGAAGAGCTCCCGGTTGTCGAACCGCGGCCAGTAGGTCGAAAAGCGTGGGTCGACGCTGAGATCGTCGATGCCGAGGATGCGGCTCAGCTGGGAGATCTGCCGTCCGCTCGAAAGGGCGATGTAGCCATCCCCCGTCTTGTAGAAGCCATAGGGCGGGGGAGTGTACGGACTGGCGTGCGAGGCCGGCCGCCGCTGGGGCTCGCCCTCCTTGGTGTTCATGAAGTGCAGGCCCCATTCGGCGAGTGCGGCCAGCGCGCTGTCGAACAGGTTCACGTGCACGTGCTGGCCTTCACCGGTTAGTGCGCGGTGGTAGAGCGCAGATGCGACGGCGAAGGCGCCGTTCATGGCCCCGAGCGTGTCGGCGATGGCTGTCCCGACGGGAACCGGACGACCTGTCGCATCCCCGTTTATCCGCCCCCATCCGGTCAGACCCTCGACGAGGACATCCTGACCGGGCCGCTTCACATAAGGACCGTCCGGGCCGTAGCCGGTGGCAGAGGCGTAGACGACGGAGGAGTTGAACTCGGCGCACCGTTCGTATCCAACTCCCAGTCGCTCCATGACTCCGGGACGGAAGTTCTCATAGACGACGTCCACGGTCGGCAGCAGGCGCTCGATCATGGCGAGCCCCTCGGGCGACTTCAGATCCACCGTGATGCTGCGCTTGTTGCGGTTGGATGCGAGGAAGCCGGCGGAGTACGTCTTCGAGTCCTCGTGGTCCTTGCCGTAGAGACCTTTCTCGCCGTAGCGGTCGTCGGGGCGTCCGTCGGGGGTGAGCGACACGCGGCGTTCGACCTTGATCACGTCGGCGCCCATGTCGGCCAGCATCTGGGTGGCGTATGGTCCTTGCATGCGCTCGGTGAAGTCGAGGATGCGGATACCGCTGAGCGGGCCTTGGGAAGTCATCGAACTGGTGTTCCTTTCATGGTGATGCAGGTACGACAGCGTCAGAGTTTCTCGGTGCTGCGCGCCTCGAGCTCCTCTTCGGAGCGGGCGATGGTAGGGGAGGCCTGGGCGGGTGCGGCCGACAGCGTCTCTGCACGCTTGCGTCGTCCTCGTCTCGTCGAGCCTCCGGTGAGGGCGGCGCGCGGATCGATCCAGGCGTAGGCGAGGTCGATGACGAGGTTCACGAAGATGACGAGCGCGGCGATCACGAAGACGCACGCGAGCACGAGCGGGAGATCTCGGCGTTCGATCGCCTGGATGAAGAGGCTTCCCACGCCCGGCCAAGCGAAGATCATCTCGATCACGACGGCGCCGTTGAGGAACGAGGCTAGCTCGTCGCCTCCGACGGTGATGATCGGGATCAGACTGTTCTTCAGCGCGTGGCGGCGTACTATCTTGCTCTCCGGCATCCCCTGCGCGCGCAGCGTCACGATGTAGGGCTTCTTCATCTCCTCCACGAGGGTGGACCTGGCCACCTGCGCGAGTCGGCCGAGTGGCCGAAACGCCAGGGCGGCGGCCGGGAGGATCGCATACTCCAGGCCGCCGTACCCCGATGTGGGCAGCCACCCCAATTGCACGCCGAAGAAGAGGATCAGCATCAGCCCGAGCCAGAAATCGGCGATCGAGACGCCGGCCAGCGAGATCGTCGTCAGCACCCGGTCGAGGAAGCTGCCCGGGTGCAGGGCCGATAGGATGCCGAGCGCCAGGGCGAGTGGCACTGCGATGACGAGCGTCAGGGCAGTGAGCGCCAGCGTCGCAGGGAGCCGCTGCAGCACGAGCCCGAGCGCCGGGACGTTCTGCCACACCGAGTTGCCGAAATCGCCGACGACCCAGCCCGAGAACGAGCTCCAGAACTGGACCAGGATCGGTTCGTTCAGCCCCATGGCCTCTCGCGTATCCAGGTAGAGCTGTTCGCTCGCGGACGGCGGAAGGATCAGCCGGGCCGGGTCGCCGAGTTGGGTGACGACAACCCAGACGACGACGAGGACGGCCAGCAGCACCAGGACGGCGTGCAGCAGCCTCTTGGCGATGTATTTGGCCAGCATGAGCAGCTCCTCTGGAGGTGGAGGGTCAGTAGACGGAAGGTGCGGCGGGCTCGGTGGAGTCCGCGGTGAGGTCTCCGACAGCGGCGACCTGCTGCTGGACCGCCCAGGCGAGCAATCCGGCGTCGGAGAAGATGGTCGCGAAGTCGAGTCCCTGGTCGAGGTAGCCCCGGGCCACATCGCCGGCACCGGTGTGGATACCGACGGCGATGCCGACCTTGCGGCATGCGGCGACGATCTTGTCGATCGCCTCCTGGAGCACGGGAGAGGTTGTGCCCGGCTTCTCGCCGAGCGCGAGCGCAAGGTCGCTGGGGCCGATGTACACGGCGTCGACGCCCGGAACAGCCACGATCTCGTCGAGACGGGCCATGGCTTCGGCCGTCTCGATCATGATGATGCAGGCGATGTTGTCGATCACATCGGGGTCGGTGGATCCGAAGACGTCGCGGACTCGGATCGGACCGTACGAGCGCTGACCGCGGGGAGGATAGCGGCATGCGCGCACGGCGGCGGCGGCATCCTCCGGAGTCTCGATCATGGGGATGACCACGCCGTAGGCGCCCGCGTCCAGCGCGGACATGATGGCGGCGGGCTCGTTCCATCGCACCCGCACTATTCCGATGGCGCCGGCGGCTGTGATGCCCTGCAGCATCGGGAAGGCCGTCGAGTCGTCGATCATGCCGTGCTGCTGATCTACGCAGACGTAGTCCAGCCCCTGCCGTCCGATGACCTCGGCGGCGAACGATCCGGGCAGAGTGCACCAGCCGCCGACGGTCTTCTTGCCGTTCTTCCAGGCGTCGAGGAGGGGATTCATGAAAGTCATGTGAAGTCCTTGCGTAGAGGTGCTGCGTAAGAGTGGATGGGGCTGCCCGGCGGAACTGCCGGGCAGCCCCGGGGTCTAGCTGCGGGTCATCTCCTTGAGGAGGATGAACCCGTCCATGCGGGGTGTCCAGTTCAGATCTTCCACGAGCCCGAAGTTGAAGCTCGGGGCGCCGATGGGGATGACCGGAACCTCGTCGTAGACGAACTCGGCGATCGCGGCCAGTTTCGCCTGACGGTCATCACCCGTCGCGGCGTTGGCCTCGACATACATCTTGTCGAGCTCAGGGTCGCAGAACGCGGAGGTCGCCCCATCGCAGCTGTAGTAACCTGCGATGCTCTGGGAGAAGTCCATCAGCTCGTTGCCGTGCTGCTGGAGGCCGAGCAGACCGCGCTCGGGGGGGATGTTGTCGTATCCCATCGTCCACTGCTCCTCGAAGGCCGCTGTCTCATACATCCCGGAAGTGGCTCCTGTGAGTCCGATGGCGACGAGCTGGTCCGCGATGTACTGGATCTGCTCGTTGGCGCGCAGGATGTATCCCTCGCGGGCATTGACCTGCAGAGGCACAGTGACGTCGACGCCATCCGCCGCAGCTTCCGCGACGAGCTCTTTCGCCTTCTCCGGGTCGTACGGGTACGGTTCGAGGTCCGCGTAACCGACGGCCGCAGAGCCGACGATCTGGCCGAACAGATCGCCGCCGCCGCCGAGGTCGTTCATCACGACGTCCTTGTCGAACGCCATCGAGATCGCCTGTCGGATGCGGAGGTCGCCCAGAGTCGGGTTGGGAGTGTCGAGGCGCAGGAGCACCATCTCCACCGTGGGTGTCGACTCGCACTTCGGAGAATCGTCGCACTGCTCGGTCGTGATCCGGTTGACGAGGTCCGCCTCTCCCTGTCCGACCATCGCTGCTCGGACCGCCGTTTCGGGACGGAAGAGGTAGGTCGCCTTCTGAATCTCCTGTGTGCCGCGCGCGTCGTCGGTGTCGGTCAGACCCCACCAGTCGGGGTTGGCCTCCAGGACGATGTTCTGGCCACGCTCCCACGACACGAACTTGTACGGTCCGGTGCCGATGGGGTTGGTCTCGTACGCGGCAGGGTCATCCTTGATCTGGCTCGGCTCGGGGATCGTGACGAAGTACAGCCGGGTCGGAAGGATCGGATCCGGCGTCTCGGTCTCCGCGTTGAGCGTGAACTCGTCCGTGGCAGTGAACGTCACGTTCGGGCCGAGGAAGGTACGCATCGGGAACGCGTTGTCCGCGTCGAGGACGTAGTTCAGCGCGTCGGCGGCCGCCTGTGCGTTGAAGTCCTTCCCGTTGTGGAACTTGACACCCTCGCGGAGCGTGAACGACCAGTTCAGATCGTCGACCTGCGACCACTCGGTGGCCAACTCGGGGACGAGCTCCGCCGTCTCCGGGTCGCGGTTGAGGAGCGCCTCGCCGACGTTGCGGAGGATCGGATGCCCGTCGTTGGAGTAGGCGTTCCAGCTGGCCAGCGTCCTGGGCTCTTCACCGAGCGCGATCGTGATCTCGCTGGAGTCGCCCCCGTCACCGCCGTTTCCGCCGGTGCCGCCGCTGCACGCCGTGAGGACCATGACCGCTGCGGCCAGGGTGGCCACCGCGCCGATCCGCATCCGACGGAATCCGGAATGTGGCTTCGTTGCCGATATTCGTTTCATCACCGTGCTTCTTTCTCTTGGTGTGCCCCGCTCTGATGAACGGGCCATTTTTCTTGGGACAGTCGGGCCGCCCGCGACGGATCGGTGTCTGCGAACCTCCGTGTGGCGGAGGAATAGGAGGGCTGGGAGTGCGTCGCGTCTCCGGCCAGCATCTGGAACGCGGAGACCAGGCCGCGGTCCGCCAGCGGCTCGGGCGTGAGAGCCACCTTGGCAAGTCGAACCGCCAACGGGCTCTTGGAAGCGAGTTCCTGCGCGAGCTCCCGGGCGGCATCATCCAGAGCATCCCGCTCCACGACCTGGTTGACCAGGCCGCGCAGGTGGGCTTCGTCGGCGGTGACCTGCCGACCGGTGAGGATCCACTCCTTCGCGATGCCTGCACCGACCACGGGGGGCAGCCGTTGTAGCCCACCCGATCCGGGGAGGCTGCCGAGGCCGACCTCTGGCATCGCGAAGATCGCATCCGTTGCCGCGATCCGCAGGTCACAGGCGAGCGCGAGCTCCAGCCCGCCGCCGACGCAGTATCCCTGGATCGCCGCGAGTACGGGCTTAGGGAAGGAAGCGATCTTGTTCTTGGTGCGGAAGTCGAGCTCAACATACTCCTGTTCCGCGCGCCCAGAGAGCTGACCGATCTCGCGAAGGTCCGAGCCGGAACAGAACGCCCTGCCCTCGGCGGCGATTACGATCGCCCCGACGCTCTCGTCGTATTCGAGGTCATCGAAGGCTGCGGCGATGGCCCGATGAGTATGCGAATCGAGGGCATTGAGTACCTGCGGGCGCCGTAGCGTCAGGGTCGCGACGTGTTCTTCGATTTCTACCGAGATCGTTTTCACGGTCATCACGCGGCCCCTTTCGCGCGTGCGGCCGCAGCGGCGCGGCGTTCGGTGAGCTTGCGCCGCTCCTCCACCGGGTCCGGCTCCGGCACGGCCGCGATCAGCGCCTTCGTGTACGGGTGCTGTGGGTTCGTGTAGAGCTGCTCCCGTGTCCCGATCTCGCGGATCGAGCCCTGTTCCATCACGGCGACCCGGTCGCACAGGTGCCGGACGGTGGCCAGATCGTGCGCGATGTAAAGCAGGGTCAGCCCGAGGCGGTTCTTGAGGTCTTGGAACAGATTGAGGATCTGCGCCTGGATCGACACATCGAGAGATGCGACCGGTTCGTCGCAGACGAGCAGCTGCGGGTTCACCGCAAGCGCCCTGGCGATACCGATGCGCTGCCGCTCGCCACCGGAGAAGGCTGCGGGCTTGCGCCCCAGGTGGTCGGGGCGGAGCCCGACGACGTCGAGGAGTTCGACGACCTCGTCCCGAACGACGGATGCCTTCTCCCGCGGGCGGTGGATGCGGATGCCCTCGGCGATGATCTCGCTCACGTTCATCCGAGGATCGAGTGAGGAGTACGGGTCCTGGAACACGAGTTGGGCGTTGGATCGGAAGCTGCGGAGCTTCCGGCCGCGGAGGGTGGTGATGTCGACTCCGTTCAGTCGGACGGCCCCGTTGGTCGGCTCGATCAGCCGCAGCACGCAACGCGCAGTGGTCGACTTTCCCGAGCCCGATTCGCCCACCAACCCGAGCGCCTCGCCGCGGGCAACATTGAAGGAGATGTTGTCCACCGCGGTCACCACCTGCCCACGCACCACGAACTCCCGCGTCAGGTTCTCGACTTCGAGGATGTTGTCGGTCATCGGAGCACTCCGGGTTCTTCGGCCAGCCACTCCGAGAAGTGACAGGCGCTGGGGTGTGTGCCGTTCGGCGGAGTGAGGAGAGCCGGGGCCTCCTCGCGGCAGATGTCCTGGACGTACCGGCAGCGTGCGCTGAAGGGGCAGCCGCTCGGCAGGTTCGACGGCGACGGCGGCCTTCCGCCGATCGTTGTAAGGGTCAACGGGATCGGTCCGTCGATGCGCGGCAGCGACTCGAGCAGTCCTAGCGTGTACGGGTTGATCGACCGGTGGTAGAGCTCCTCGGTCGGTGCTTTCTCCATGACCCGCCCGGCGTACATCACCATCATCCGGTCCGCGAAGCCCGCGAGGATCCCTAGGTCGTGGGTGATGAACACCACGGCCGCACCCTGCTCCTCGGTCAGCGTGTAGAGGAGGTCGATGACCTGCGCCTGCACGCGAACGTCGAGAGCCGTCGTCGGCTCGTCGGCGATGACGAGCCGGGGCTCCCCGATCAAGGCGATGGCGATCATGACGCGCTGGCGCATTCCGCCGGAGAACTGGTGCGGGTAGTCCCGGTACCGTCGCTGCGGCTCCCGGATGCCGACCTTCGCCAGCATCTCGATGGCGCGCTCGCGCGCCTCGTTCCGAGGCACTCCGCGCAGGCGCAGCGGCTGGCTCACCTGGTCGCCGATCGTGCGCACCGGGTCGAGGGCGGACAGCGGATCCTGGAACACGTAGGAGATGTCCCAGCCCCGCAGCGCCCGGAGCTCGGCCTTGGGCATGGTGAGGATGTTGCGACCCTCGAACAGGATCTCCCCGGTGATGTCCGCGCCCTGCAGGAGCCCGAGGAGCGCCTGCGCGGTCACCGACTTCCCGGATCCGGACTCGCCGACAATCCCCACCCGCTCCCGTTCGGAGACGGTGAAGTTCATCCCGTTGACCGCCTTGACGAGCCCGTGCTCGGTGTCGAACGAGACGGTCAGGTCGCGCACCTCGAGAAGAGGCGGGCGGGCGGCCTCCCCCGTCTGCTGGGCCTCGGCGACGGCGCTGGGGCCGGGGTCGCTCTTCAGTCTGTTCACGTGAGAGCTCCTTCGGGCGAGTGGGCGGTGAGGTGATCGGAGGGGAGGCCGAGCTCCGCGAGTATCGCGGCGGTGTCTCCGCCGTGCTCGGGCGGGGCCTTCGGCGGCGGCGGAACCGAATGGGAGAACCGCAGCGGCGAGGCCACCAGGGTGAGCGGGCCGTCGGGGCCGTCGACCGTCTGCAGGCGCTGCGTGCTGACCACCTGCGGGTCGGCGAGGGCCTCGCCCAGTGAGTTCACCCGTGCGACGAAGATGTCGGCGGGCTCGAGGACGGCCAGCCAGTGCGCGGTGGTCTGCGTGGACAGCCTCGCCTCGAGCAGACTCTCCATCTCTGCGCGGTTCTCGTTGCGCTTCTCGAAGCTGTCGAAGCGCGTATCCTCGGTGAGATCGGGCAGGCCGATGAGCGCGCAGATCTCGCTGATCTGGCGTCCGCTGGACAGCGCGATGTGCCCGTCGCTCGTCGCGTAGAAGCCGTAGGGCGGCGGGATGTACCCGTGCCCGTGCATCCGCGTGCCGCGGACGGGCTCGCCGGGGTGGTTGTTGGCGAAGTGGACGATGTGCTCGCTCATAGCGGCCAGGGCCGAGCCAAGCAGATCGACGCTCACCCGCTGCCCCTCGCCGGTGCGTTCGCGGTGCACGATGGCCGCCAGGACGGCGGCTGCGCCGTTGAGGCCGCCCAGCACGTCGGTGATCGACATGCCGACGGGGGTGGGCCTGCCGTCGGCGGACTCGTTCATGACGCCCATGCCGGAGAGCGCCTGCACGAGCACGTCCTGCCCGGGCTTGGTGACATAGGGCCCCTCGTCGCCGTATCCGCTCGCCGAGAGGTAGATGACGTCGGGCTTGATGCGCACGCAGTCGTCGTAGTCCAGGCCGAGGCGGGCCATGGCGCCGGGGCGGAAGTTCTCGTAGACGACGTCGGCCTTGGCGACCAGAGCCGCGGCAACCTCATGCCCGCGGTCCGACTTGAGGTCGAGCGTGATCGAGCGCTTGTTGCGATTATTCGCGAGGAAGGTCGCGCGGTAAAGGGACGAGGGGCGCTCGCTGCCCTCGGTGGCGTAGCGTTCATCCGAACGACCGTCCGGGGTCAGCGCCTCGTGGCGCTCGACCTTGATGACGTCGGCGCCGAGATCGCCCAGCATCTGCGTCGCGTACGGACCCTGCACCCGTTCGGTGAAGTCGAGCACGACGATTCCGTCCAATGGCCCGGTCATACGCTGCGCATCGTTTCTGTGCGCGGGATCGCCGGTACGGAGGCATCCTTCTCCTCGGCGATGCTCCGGTCGGGGGCCTTGTTCGCCGACCGAGCACGGAACCAGGTGGCGAGGATGTTGACGCTGAGCGTGGTGATCAGGATCGCCAGGCCGGGCACGGCGACCAGCCACGGAGCGGTGGTGAGGTACTCGCGTCCTTCGGCGAGCATCAGACCCCAGGACGACTCGGGCGGTTGGATGCCCAGGCCGAGGAAGCTCAGGGAGGCCTCGGTGAGCAGCATGACCGCGAGCTCGAGCGTCGCCAGCACCAGCACCGGGCCCAGAAGGTTGGGCAGCAGGTGGCGGGCGAGGATGCGGAAGTTGGACGCCCCGAGCGATCGGGACGCCTCGATGAACAGCTCGTCGCGCAGGGAGAGCGTGAGCCCCCGGGCCACGCGGGCGTAGACCATCCACCGGGTGACGGCGAGCACGAGGACGATGTTGAGGAAGCTGGGGCCGAGGACGTAGAGCACCAGGAGCGCGATCAGCAGCGACGGGACGCTCATCTGCAAGTCGACCAGTCGCATGATCACGTCGTCGAACCAGCCGCGGTAGTACCCGCCGAGGATGCCGACCACGGTGCCGAAGACGCCCGAGACGACGACGCTCGCGATGCCGACGGACATCGAGATCTGCGAGCCGAGCATGAGCCGCGACAGGACGTCCCTGCCCAGCGGGTCGGTGCCGAGCAGGTGGACGCCGCCGTTGGGGTCGGGCGTCATCGGCGGCTGGTTGCGCAGCGCGATGTCCTGGAAGTAGGGGTCGAACGGGGCGATGAGATGCACGAACAGCGCGCTCACCGCAACCACGAGCAGCGCGATGATGCTCAGTGTGACCATCTTCTGCCGCCAGGCGAACAGGGCGGCCTTTCGGATGACTCTCATGGTTTCTCCTAGCCGAGCATCGAGACGCCGCCATCGACATACACGGCTGTTCCCGTGATGAACGATGCGCGTGCGGATAGCAGGAACTCCGTGGCGGCGGCCTGCTCGTCGGCGGTGGCGAGCCGTCCGAGCGGGATGCCGGGACGGAACTGCTCGAGGGATCCTTCGACCTTCTCCTTGAGGAGGTTGGGGCCGTCGGTGCGGACGGCCTGCTCGATCATGGGCGTCGCCGTCACGCCGGGGCACAGGGCGTTGACCCTGACCCGCTGGGGGGAGAGCTCGAGGGCCACCTGCTTGGTGAGGCTGAGCACCGCGGCCTTGCTGGTGCAGTACGCCGACTGGTTCATCCGGGCCGCCGTGGCGGTGACCGATGCGACCGTGACGATCGACCCGACGCTCTCGATGAGAGCCGGGGCCGCGGCCCGGATCGCGATGAACGTGCCGGTGACGTTCACCTCCTGGATCTTCTTCCAGTAGTCGAGGTCGAGGTCGAGGAAGCTCTGCGCGGTCTGGCGGATGCCGGCGGCGGTGACCAGGCCGTTGAGCGCTCCGAAACGCTGGATGACGGCGGCAACCGCTTCCGCCATCGAGGACTCGTCGGTCGTGTCGGCCGCGACGCCAATGACGTCCAGCCCCTCTCCGACGAGCTCCGCGGCTGCCTTCTCGACGGCACCGCCGTCCAGATCGCAGAGCGCCACCCGTGCGCCCGAGCCGGCGAAGCGGCGCGCCATCGAGACGCCCATGCCACCGGATCCTCCGGTGATGAGGATCGATTCTCCGTTGAATTCCATAAGCAAACCCCTTTGTTGCTGTCAGTCGTGTAGCTGTGTCAGGCCGGGACAACGGTCATGTCGCATCCGCCTTCAGCCGATCGACGATGGCGGCGGCGACCTCGACGGTCGTCGCCGTGCCGCCCAGGTCGCGGGTCTTGATGCCGTCTGCGAGAACGCCCTCGATGGCCTTCATGAGCTGTGCCGCGGCATCCGCTTCGCCGAGGTGGTCGAGCATCATCGCCCCCGACCAGATCTGGCCGACCGGGTTCGCAATGCCCTGGCCCGCGATGTCGGGTGCCGAACCGTGCACCGGCTCGAACATCGAGGGGTGCAGACGCTCCGGGTTGATGTTGGCCGAGGGGGCGATGCCGATGCTGCCCGCCACGGCGGCGCCTAGGTCGGTGAGGATGTCGCCGAACAGGTTCGATGCGACCACCACGTCGAAGCGCTTCGGGTCGAGCACGAAGTGCGCCACGAGGGCGTCGATGTGGTACTGCTGCGTCGTCACCCCGGGGTGCGCTGCGCTGCGCTCCGCGAAGATCTCGTCCCAGAACGGCATGGTGAAGACGATCCCGTTGCTCTTGGTCGCCGAGGTCACGTCCCCCCGACGGCGGGAGGCCAGCTCGAAGGCGTAGTTCATCACGCGCTCCACGCCGCGACGGGTGAAGACCGACTCTTGGATGACCATCTCGTGCGGGGTCCCGGCGTAGAGCCGGCCGCCGATGCGGGAGTATTCCCCTTCGACGTTCTCCCGGATCACGGCCATGTCGAGGTCGGCGGGCACGACGCCAGCGAGGGGGGTCGGGACTCCGGCGAGAAGCCGTGCTGGCCGCAGGTTGACGTACTGGTCGAACTCCCGGCGGATCGGGATGAGCATGCCCCACAGGGACTCGTGGTCCGGGACCCCGGGGGCGCCGACGGCCCCGAGGAAGATGGCGTCGTCGCCGGCGATCTGCTCCAGGGCGTCGTCCGGCATCATACGTCCGGTGCGCAGGAAGTACTCGCATCCCCACTCCTGCGTCTTCCAGTCGAAGCGGATGCCGTTGATCTCGCCGAGCACGTCCAGAACGCTGATCGCCGCGGGGACAACCTCGTTCCCGATCCCGTCGCCGGGAAGGGTCGCGATACGGAAGTGGCGCGGTGCGATGGTCATCGGGTTTCCTCATTCGCGAGTTGGAGCAGGCCGGTTGCTGTTGTGGTGCGGACCCCGTCGACGTTCTCCGTCCACAGCTCGAGGTTCACGCGTCGGTTCTCGGTATCGATATCGACGATGCGTCCGCGGCAGGTGATGGGTGCGCCGACGAGGTCGACGCCGCCGTAGCGGGCGGAGTAGTCGATCAGCCAGCTGCCGCGGCCGCCCCAGCGGCAGGCGAGATCCGACAGGATCGCGGCCTTCAGGAGCCCGTGCACGATGACGTTCGAGAAGCCGCGCTCCTCGGCGTAGTCGCGGTCGTAGTGGATGCCGGAATAGTCGTTGGCGGCGCCGGCGTACTGCACGAGCTGCTTGTTCGTGGTGAAGCGGACCTGGGCGGGAAGCTCCGTCCCGATCTCGATACTCCGGCCGTCCGTGGTGGCGATCATGCCCGTGCCTCCGCTCGGGGGGTGACGGTTCGCGAGGTGAGGTCGAAGGACAGCACGTGCCCGCACCTCGTCGTGGCGATGCGCTCGCCCGCGGCATCCGTCAGCTCGTTCTCCCGCACGCGGAAGAGCAGGCTGCCGCGTGAGCCCTTCTTCTCGTAGACCTCGGTGTAGCGGGTGGTCACGGTGACCACGTCGCCGGCGCGGATCGGTCGGACGGCGGAGACCTCGTTGAAGGCGTTGCCGCCGCCGGTCTTGCGGAACGGCAGGTGCTGCACGAAGTCGTCGAGGTCGAGGTCGCGCCGCTCGACGGGGTCCAGTGCGGCGTAGAAGGTCGCGGGCGCCTCGTCGATGTCGTCCCTGTCGACGGGCTCTCCCGTGACGGCCTCGATGAAGCGGGCGATGTCGCCGGAGGTGACCTCGTAGACGAAGACGCCGGCGACCTCGCCGAGCCGCACGCTCTGCTTTACGCGTTCCAGCGGGAGTCCGTCCAGCTCTTCCTCGACGACCGCGGCGCATGTCGCACGGACGGAGAGCGAGCCGTCGGCGCGCTTCACCCACAGCTCGCAGTCCACCTGGGTGGCGCCGTCCGTGGTCACGCCCACGCCGGTGATGCTTCCGCCGAACACCATCGGCTCGCCCAGGAGGTCGGGGGCGAGGTAGTCGGCCGAGAAGGAGCGCAGCACGGCCTTACCGAGCCACCGCTGGACGAGTCCGCGCAGCACGGCGGCCTTCCAAGGGCCGTGCACCACCGGGCCCTCGAAGCCGCGGTCGGCCGCGGCCTGCGGGTCGAAATGGAAGGGCGTTAAATCGCCGCTCGCCGCGGCCCAGCGTACGCTGTCCTCGATCGACATGGCGAGGGGGCCGTACGAGCCGATGTCGTCGCCGACTCTCAGTGCGTTCATGCGTGGGCCTCTTCGATGTCGAGGCTGAATCCTCGGGCGACGCCGACGCGCACGCCCCGCTCGTCTCGGAAATCGGTCTCGTATACCGTGCGGATCATGCGGCGGCCCGCCGAGCTCGCGCGCTCCACGATGTCGGCGATGCGGGACACCGCGATGAGCGAACGCGGCCCCAGCTCGGCGAACTGTTCCCATTCGCTGCCACCGTCGACGACGCGGTCGAGGAGGGTGACGCGGGGCAACCCGGACTCCAGTGCGAACACGAGGGGGTCGGGGCAGAAGTCGGCGATGGTGGTCGTCTCGTCGGTGAACCCCTCTCCGAGCGCAACGCGCAATGCGTCACGCCGTTCCGAGGTCAGGGTGAGCGTCTGGATGCGGCCGATGCGGCCCAGGTGGACTGTCAGTTCCGACGCGACGGTCCGGTTCCAGGTCCGTTCCGGGCGTGCGTTGAGCAGAGAGGCCATCAGATGCTCCTCGCTGCCTTCCGCATGTTTGACAGGAGTGAAGTGAAAACGATTTCTAACAGGCCAGAAAAATCACTGCGTGGTTGGAGTGCCGTCGTGCGGGCCGCGTTGACCGGTGGCTCTCCAGTGCGGCGTGCAGGTGCCGCGGAGGCGATCCGCGAGGCGGGGACGCGTCGGGCGACGTAAAGGTTCACAGGCATCATTGCTACTTTCGGTACCGTTTTCAGAGCCGAGATTCAGCGAAGTGATCCCACGCTATGGGAAATGATCGGAGTGCGCAACATCTTTTCGCGAGTCATCCGCGATACGTCCAGTCCGTCGACTCTCGAATGACCAGTCTGGTGGGGAGCACGATGGTGTGTGCGCGCGACGATCCCGTGGCCAGTTTGCTCAGGATCATGGCAGCCGCCCGCTTGCCCAGGTCGACGACATTGCGCTCCACGGCAGTGATCGCGGGAGTATGCAGGGTGGCCAGCGCGCTCTGCTCGCTGGCTGCGACGGCGATCTGCTCGCCGATGCGGATGTTCCTCCGCCGGAGTTCCTGGAGTGCTCCCGCGAGCGCCGACATGTTGCCGTTCCCGACGATCACGGCGGTCGGAGGGACAGGAAGCTCGAGGACCGAGGACAGCGCGCTCGCCGCATAGCCCTCAGAACCGCGGCCGACGATCTGCAGCTCTGGTCGCACGGGAATGCCGCGCTCGTGGAGGACGCTTGTTAGTGCCTTCACCCTTTCGCGGCTCGGATAGGCATGGGGCTGCCCGGTGAACAGGGCGATATGACGATGTCCGTGGTCGATGAGGTGCGAGACCAGTGCGCTGGTAGCGTACTCGTGGTCGCTGACCACCGCGCTCAGATGATCCAGGCCCATCTGGCGGTCCAGCAGTACCACCGGAATCGTCAATCCCTTGACCGCGGCGACGAGATCGTCGTGTTGATCATCGGCGAAGGATGCGATCAGACCGTCGACTCTCCGTTGGTGCAAGAGACGGAGGTTGGACATATCGTTGTCGCGCTCGCCGCGCGAGTGCGCGAGGATGACCCCGTACCCTGCTGCGCGGAGATCCTCCTCGATCACGTCGACCCATTTTGCGACGACAGGGTTGAGGATGTCGTTGATCATCACGCCGATGGTCCTGGTGTATCCGCGGCGAAGACCGGCGGCGACCAGGTCGGGCTGGTAGCCGACCTCTTCGACAGCGGCCATGACGCGCTCACGGAGATCGTCGCTGACGTTGGGGTAGTCGCCGAGCACCCGGGTCACCGAGGCGGGTGCAACCCCCGCGCGTTTAGCCACGTCACGGATCGTCGCCACGGCGTCAACTCCTTCATTGGTTCCCGCTCTGGCGCGGAAATACGTGTTGGGAAACGATACCGCGTGCTCAGGCGAGAGTGTCGCAGAGCCACAGCACCGGCCAGGCGAGAGCGAGGACGACGATGAAGTACGGCAGATTCCTGCGCGCGATGGCGAAGTTGTTCGTTCCGAAGCGACCGTTGAGATAGATGTTTAGGCCGGAGATCGGGCCCGCAGCCGCCGAGGCGCCCCAGGCGATCATGCCCGACATCGCGTAGAGGGTCGGGTCCGGATGCAGTGGGACGATCACTGCGGCCACCGCAGCGATCGAGATTACCGGATGCACTCCTACCAGCGACAGCATCGCCATCACGAGGGTGGTGGCCCAGGCAACGGGGATGGTGTATTGCGTCACAGGGAGCTCGAGCTGCACGGCATTGAAGAAGGAGCCCAGCCCGATCGCGAGAACGCCGGCCGAGGCGAACAGCGTGAGTTCTCCGGAGAGGCGGGGCAGTGCGCTTCGCACATGAGAGAAGAGCCGGCTTCCCGCGGTGCGGGGCTGGATGAAGAACAGGGTCACCACCGTTATCCCGAGCGAGCCGACCAGCACTAGCCGGGTGATCGGCGTCTCGGGGATGAGGGTGTGCAGCCCGAGCACGACTACGGCCAGCGCGAGCGGAATGCGTAGCGCCCTCCAGGTGAGGACATAGCCGTGGTAATTGCCGAGGCTCGGTCCGAATCTGCGTACGGTCGCCGTGATGCTGTAGGTCAGCGCGACCAGCGCGAGGCAAAGACCGCAGAGGATCAGCACGTTCGACTTCGCGCCAGGCGCGTATGCGATCGCCGCGGCGGTCGCTCCCCAGAACGGCGACCAGAACGCTCCGGCGGAGAAGGAACGGGACAGGAGCAGTTCGTTCAGACGCGACAGCCGCCCGTCCTTGCCCAGGCGTTCCCCGATGAGGTTGATGGCGCTGATGTTGATCACGGAGCCGAGAAGATGCACAGCCGCTGCGGTACGCCAAACCGCCTTCGCCCCGGACAAGCGCGGGGCCGGCGTCTCGGTTGAGGTGGTGATCAAGCGGACGAAGGACACTGCGGCGAGCATCGCGATGAGGTCTTGGTTCACGGTAAGGAAGTCGGCGAGATCAGGTCGGTCGCCGAGCAGCAGTCCCGCTATGAGCGCGGCGAGGCCGCACCCCACCAGGACGAGGGAGATGATCAGCTGCACTCCGCGGACGATCAGCAGCCCGATGAGCGCGGACAGAAGTGTCAGCGCCCCTGCGACGAGAGTTGCTTCGGGAACGGCGATGGAGATCGCCACCGTGAGGATCAGCAGACTGAGGACCACCGACAGACCGGCGTTCAGGGTTTTCGTGTCGGACTCCTCTCACGCGGTGTCCGCGTCTGCATCGCCGCTTCCGAAGCGGAACCTGGTCAGTTTGTCAGGCTGACTCCGGCGTTCTTCAGAGTGGTCCGGATCTGCTCGGCAGCACCGTCTTCGAGTGGCATGAGAGGGGAGCGCACGGTCGCAGTGCGGATGATGCCGCGTGCTACGAGCCCCAGCTTCATCGCCGTCGTCGACTCGATATGGGACTTACGGTGGTAGACGGCCCGTGTGATCGGGATCATCCGGTCGTAGGCCTCCTTCGCCGCGTCGTAGTCGTGCGCCTTCGCCTTCTCCAGCAGCTCGACCATGAGCTCGGGGATGAGCGCCGCGTAACCCACCAGCGCACCGTCGGACTCCCACATCGTGTGCAGCAGGAACTCGTCCTGACAGGTGAGCATCTGGACATCGGGGAAGTTCTGTCGGATGATCGGCGTCTCCACGTCCCAGCGGATCATGTCCCGGACGCCGTCTTTGATCGCGAAGACGCCGTCGAGGGCGCAGAGTTCCAGGATGAGCTTGAGCGGGTAGGTCGCCAATGACACGTTGGGAAAGTTGAAGAGTGTGATCGGCAGGGACGCGGCGCTCCAGACAGCGCGGTACCTGTCCTGTGTTGCTCCGTCCTGGTAGCCGAACCGCAGCGAGGCAAGCGGGGGGAATACGAGCAGAGAGTCGGCGCCGGCCTCTGCGGCTCGTTCGGATTCGCGAGCGATGACGCGGGTCCCCTCGCCTCCGACTCCGGCGACGATGTGCAAGTCGGGAACTTCGGCCTTGACGGCGCGAATGATGTCGGTGCGCTCCTCCTCGCTGAGCGACGTGCCTTCACCCGCGTGGGCGTTCGTCACGATGCCGGTTACTCCTGGTATCGATTTCAACCATCGGCAGTATGAGATGAGGCTGTCGTAGTCGACCTCGCCCTGCTCGTCGAACGGTGTGATGATCGCGGGCGTGACTCCGCGCAGGTTGGGTACAGGCATCCTTGCCCCTCTTCTGTGCTGGGTCAGAAGGCATTCTGACGCTCACCATTGAACTCCTTCATCGACTGAACTGCAACCGATTTCCAAAATTCTCTACTCAAAAGCATTGGCCATGCCGGCTCGAAAACCCCGGAATCACGGGCGAAAATGCGATAGACGGGGATCGCCGTTTAAGCTACCCTGAAAACGGTACCGAAAGAATGGAATCAATGATGAGACCTTCCCCTCGCTCTGCGGACGTCGTTGTGGTGGGCGGTGGCGGCTCCGGACTAGCAACTGCCGTGGCCGCGGCCGAAGGAGGTGCTCGAGTGATTCTGCTGGAGCGCCGGCCGGCCGTCGGAGGCACTACGGCGCTGTCGATCGGGTCTCTGACCGCCGCTGATACGAGTTACCAGCGGCGTCGCGGCATCCGTGACAACGCGGACGACCTCGTTGAGGACATGTGGAAGTTCGATGAGACGCTTCTCACCGGAGACGCGCCGAGCCTGCGTCGGCTCTATGCTCGCGAATCGTCGGCGACCCTCGATTGGCTGATTCGGCATGGGGTGGCGTTCGCCGGTCCTTTCCCCGAGCCGCCGCACCGTGTGCCGCGGATGCACAATGTCATCCCCAACTCGCGTAGCTACATCGCGCGGCTGCACGAGGCTGCGGTGAAGGGCGGGGTGTTGATCGTGACCCGCGCGGAGGTCGATCGGCTCGTCGTCGAGGACGGCACCGTGGTGGGCGTTCACGCTGCTGTCGACGGCGAGGATGCCGAGTTCCGAGCCGAGCGCGGCGTCGTGCTCGCCAGCGGCGACTTCAGCGGAAACTCTGATATGCGCGCGGAGCATCTGTCGAACAGTGCCGCCGCCGCCGTTCCCGTGAACCCGGATGCGCAGGGCTTCGGCCATCGCCTCGCGGCGGATGCCGGAGCAGAGCTGAAGAACATGGATTTGTTATTTGGTCCGCAGTTGCGTTTCCCCGCATCGCCCAAGCCGGGCCTTCTGGACCGGCTGCCCACCTGGCGCTGGCTGTGCCGGCTGGAGGCGCTCGTCGCGAACAACGTTCCGCCCGCTCTCTTGCGCCCGGTCGTGAAGTCGCTGCTGGTGTCGCACATGTCGCCCACCGACACGATGTTCCGTCGCGGCGCGATCCTGGTGAACGCCAAGGGGGAGCGCTTCGGTAAAGAGGAGTCTCCCGCCGCCGAGCTGGCACTGCAGCCGGACGGCCGGGGCTTCCTCGTCTTCGACGGCCGTATCGCGGCCGAGTTCGACACTCCACCTCAGCACATCTCGACGGCGCCCGGCATCGCCTTCGCGTACCTCAAGGACTACCGAAAGGGGCGCCCCGATCTCATTACGAGAGCGGCATCCCCGAAGGATCTTGCCGCGAAGTTCGGGTTCGATCCCGCGACCATCGCTGCCGCCGTCGACTCGAGCGATCTGAGCGGTGAGCTCATCGTCCTCGGTCCCGTGTACAGCATGCTGACGGTCACCGAGGGCTCCATCGCTGTGGACGAGGAGTTGCGGGTTCTCCGCGCCGATGGCTCGACCGTCCGCGGGCTCTTCGCCGTCGGCGGGGTCGGACAGGGCGGGATGCTCCTCAAAGGCCACGGTCACCACATCGGCTGGGCGATGACGTCCGGCCGCCTCGCCGGCACAGCGCTCGCGCGCACCGCATCCGTACCCGCTACCAACAAATGAGAAGAGAGATGACCTCCATGAGCAGCACCCGACCCCTGGCCGATTCCGAACACGAGTTCCTGCTTGGCGTCGACAGCCCGACCGTCGCCAATGCGATCGAGAGGTTCGCTATCCGCGACCGCACCGAGGGCTTCATCGGCGGCAATGTGCAGTGCGTCTTCCCCGATCTCGGATCGATGGTCGGACGCGCCCTCACCGTGACGATGTCGGATGCTCCCGGCCCGCCCGCGCAGCGCGAGGGGTACTGGCGCATGTGGGAGGCGCTCGAAGCGTTGGAGGGGCCGGTCGTCCTCGTAATAGCGGATGCCAGCGGCGCTCCCGAGCGGGTCGCCTACTCGGGTGAGATCATGTCCCGTCTCGCGCAGAAGCTGGGAGCCGTCGGCATGGTGACCGACGGCGCATTGCGTGATGTCGCCGAGGTGGGTGAGATCGGTTTCCACTACTTCATGCGCTACCCGGTGGTGTCGCACGCGAACTACGAGATCGTGTCCGTGGGCGACCCCGTCAACATCGACGGCCAGCGCATCGTCACGGGAGACCTTCTGCACGGCGATCGGAACGGCATCGTCGTCATTCCGTGGGAGACCCTCGACCGCCTCCCTGAAGAGGTCGCGACCGTCCGCCGCGTCGAGCGCACCGACATGGACCTGATCGCCAGCGACGGCTTCACCCTCGACGCGTACAAGGCACACCGGGGATACGGGTCCTGAACCCACAGGTTCCTGCAGAAGGAAGCCGGATCTTCGGCTATTCCTGCAGGAAACCTGATCGGGCTACCGCCGCACGACATCCTTGAGGATGACGTCTATGACCTCTGCCGTCCCGAGCGCCGAGCGACCGGTGCTCGGGCATTCCCCTCTGCCGGCGAGCTCGTCGATGATCGTCTGCACGAGGGGCTGGTGCGCGTGCGGCGGGTCTTCGATCCACAGTTCCTGCTTCTCGCCGCCGCGCGTGACCCGCACGGCGTCGTGGGACGAGACCGAAAAGCTCACCGTTCCCGCCGAGCCGATGACTGTTGTGACGTCCTCCTCGGCATCCGCGTTGAAGCACCAGGTCCCGCTGCCGACAACGCCGTTCGCGAAGCGGTACGAGGCCGAGACAGTGTCCTCCAGCGGTCCTAGGTTGCCGTGGGACGAGGCGAATCCGCGCACCTCATCCATCGGCCCGAAGAGGAAGTGCAGGAAGTCGATCGCATGACAGGTGGCGTCGAAGAAGTAGCCGCCTCCGGAGAGGCCAGGAGTATTCTGCCACGCATCCGGTCGCGCCTCCTGGAACCGGCGCGACTCCACCGCGCGGATATCGCCGATCGCACCCTCGTCGATCAGCTCCTTGACCCGCAGGAATCGAGGGAGCGCGCGCCGGTAGTACGCCACCCACAGCGGAACACCGGCACGGTCGCAGGCATCCTGCATCTCACGGCACTCCTGGGCGCTGCGCGCCATCGGCTTCTCGACGTACACGGCCTTGCCTGCCTCGGCGGCCCGGAGGGCGTACTCGTGATGAGATGCGGGATGCGTAGCGATGTACACCGCATCGATGTCGGCGGCTAGCAGGATCGCATCCGCATCGTCATGCCAACGCGGCACCCCGTGGCGCCGCGCGTAGTCCTCGGCGAGAGACGCCGTCCGCCGCATCACGGCGACGAGCTCCGACCCCTTCGCCTTCTGTAGCGCCGGGCCGCTCTTCACCTCGGTAACATCACCGCAGCCGATGATGCCCCATCGCACGTTCTGCGTCATCGACGCACCTCCTGCTTCGCTGCCGCACCGGGTCAGATCGAGAGACCGATGTACTTCTCCTCCATGAACTCCAGGATGCCCTCGGAACCGCCCTCGCGGCCGAGACCGCTCTGCTTCACGCCGCCGAAGGGCGCCGCGGGGTCGCTGAGCACGCCGCGGTTCACACCGACCATCCCCGCCTCCAGGCGATGGGCCACGCTCATCGCCTGCTCCTCGGCGCCGAAGACGTAGGCGATCAGGCCGTACTCGGTGTCGTTCGCCATGCGGATGGCGTCGTCGACATCATCGAAGGCCACGACGGCGGCGACCGGCCCGAAGATCTCCGTGCGGTTGATCTCACTGCCGTGGGCCACGTCGACGAGCACGGTCGGTTCGTAGAACGCCCCGTCCTCACGTGCGCCGCCCCCGCGCACCACCTGTGCGCCTTCCGCGGCAGCCCGCGTGACCAGGTCCGCGACCTTGTCACGCTCGCCGCGAGAGACGAGGGCCCCCAGAGCATTGTCCCGATCGATGCCGGGGCCGACGCGGTACTCGTCGAGGGCGCCGCTCAGCAACTCCACGAACTCGTCGTGTAGCGAACGGTGCACGTAGAAGCGGTTGGCCGCGGTGCAGGCCGATCCGCCGTTGCGCATCTTGGCCTGGACGGCTCCCGCGACCGCACTGTCCAAATCGGCGCCCTCGAGCACAAGGAGCGGAGCGTTCCCGCCGAGCTCCATCGACGAGCTGATGATGGAGTCAGCGGCCTCATGCAGCAGGAGCCGCCCGACCTCGGTCGATCCGGTGAAGGAGAGCTTGCGTACCGCCCGCTGTCGCATCATCACGCTCACGGCGGGGCCGGTCGGCACGGGCGTGACCAGGTTCACGACGCCCTTGGGCACTCCGGCGCGATTGAGGATGTCGACGATGCGCGCCGCGGTTAGTGGCGTTTCGCGGGCGGGCTTGAGAATGGCGGTGCAGCCGGCGGCGAGCGCCGGACCTAGTTTGCGCGTCGCCATGGCCGCGGGAAAGTTCCATGGCGTGACCAGCAGCGCGACGCCGATCGGCTCCCTCGTCACGATGATGCGCTTGTCACCCCGCGGCGACAACCGGTAGTCCCCCGGTACCCGCACGGCCTCCTCGGAGAACCAGCGGAAGAACTCGTTGGCGTAGTCGACCTCGGTCAGCGCGTCCGCGAAGGACTTGCCGTTCTCGCGGACGATGATCTCGGCGATCTCCTCCCGCTCCTCGCGCATGATCTCGAAGGCGCGGCGCAGGAGCTCGCTGCGATCGCGCGGCGCCGTTCGCGACCAGCCCGCGAACGCCCGATCGGCGGCATCCACCGCTGCCAGGCAGTCGCCCTCGCTCGCGATGGCGAAGCGGGCGAGCTCCGAGAAGTCGGACGGATCGACCACGGCGAAGCTCTCGCCGTGGTCGCCGTCGCGCCACTCCCCGTCGATGAACAGCTGCGAGATGTACTCCTCAGACATGTGGTCCTTTCAGAACGGAGCGGATCGGTTAGTCGAAGGAGCGGCCGGCGAACTGTTGCACGGCATCCGTGATGTGCGCGCCAGTCAGCCCGAAGGCATCGAGCAGTTCGGTGGGGGCGCCGCTCTCGCCGTAGCGGTCCTCGACGCCGAGGCGCAGTAGCGGCCGGGGGAGGCGAGTTCCCAGCAGCTCCGCGACAGCGCCGCCGAAACCGCCGGCGATCTGGGCCTCCTCCGCGGTGACGATGCGCCCTGTCTTGCGGATGCTGGTGAGGATCGTCTCCTCGTCGAGGGGCTTGATAGTGGGCACGTGCAGCACCTCGGCGTCGATCCCGCGAGAGCTCAACGCCTCGGCGGCGATGAGCAGCTCATACGTCATCGTCCCCGTGCCGGCCAGTGTCACATCCGATCCCTCCCGCAGCACATAGGCGCGGCCGATCTCGAACGGCGACTCCGCGGTGCTGAAGATCGGCGTTTTGTCACGGGCGAGGCGCAGGTACGTCGGCTGCCCGTTCGCCGCGAGGGCGATCGTGGCCTTCTCCGCCTCGATGCTATCTCCCGGGGCGATGACGACGATGTTGGGCATGACCCGCATGAGCGCGATGTCCTCCAGCATCTGATGCGTCGCCCCGTCGGGGCCGACGTTGAGACCGGCGTGCGAGCCGATCACCTTCACCGGCTGGTCGTTCAGCGCGGCCGTCGTCTTGATCTGCTCCCAGTTGCGTCCGGGGCTGAAGGCCGCGTAGCTGCTGGTGAATGGGATCTTCCCCGCCAGCGCCATCCCGCTGGCGACGGTGACGAGGTTCTGCTCGGCGACGCCCACCTCGATGAAGCGGCCGGGGAACTCGTCCTGGAACAGGCTCATCTGGGTGCTGTCGGTGAGGTCGGCGCAGAGGGCGACGATGCGCTCGTCGTTACGGCCCGCTTCGAGCAGGCCGCGGCCGAAGCCAGCCCTGATCGGCTCGCGCTCGACATCGGGCGAGTGGATGGATTCGTTCAGCGGGTAGTCGCTCACGAGGGGCTTCCCTTCGGGGTGGTGAGGGCGAGGGCATTCAGCGCCTGCTCCAGCTGCGCGCCGTCCGGTGCTTTCCCGTGCCAGCGATAGTCGTACTCCATGAACGGCACACCCTTGCCGGGGATGGTGTGCGCGATGATCACGGTGGGCCGGTAAGTGACGGCCTTGGCGGTGCTCACGGCATCCAGGATCGCCTGCATGTTGTGGCCGTCGACCTCGAGGACGTGCCAGCCGAACGACTCCCACTTGCCACGGAGGTCCTCCAGCGGCATGACGTCCTCGGTGGCGCCGTCGATCTGGATGTTGTTGCGGTCGACGAACCCGATCAACTGCTTCAGCCGGTACTTGCCGGCGAACATCGCGGCCTCCCAGATGTTGCCTTCGTTCAGCTCGCCGTCGCCCATCATCACATACACGAACCGCTGCGGATCCGGATCGATGTGCTGCAGCACGTAGGCGAACCCGGCCGCCTGCGAGAGCCCGCTGCCGAGCGGTCCGCTGGTGTTCTCCAGCCCCGGGAGCGAGACCCGTTCCGGGTGCCCCTGCAGACGGGAGCCGTAGCGGCGGAGGGTGTCGAGCTCCTCCAGCGGGAAGTATCCGGAGTGCGCCATCGCCGCGTACAGCACCGGCGCGGTATGCCCGTTGCTCAACAGGAAGATGTCGCGCCCGTCCCACTCGGGATCGGTCGGATCGTGCTTCAGGATGCGGAAGTACAGCGCGGTGAGGATGTCGGCCATGCCCAGCGGCCCCGCGCTGTGCCCGCTGCCCGCCTTCTCCAGCATCTGGACGATGGAACGGCGGATCTCCACCGCCTTGTCTTCGAGTTCACTCGTGCTCAGCTTGTTGCTCACCGGGGATCCGGTCCTTCCGACGACGTTGACGAAAATTTCATATAGCGCAATGCCATTACGTATACTGAATTCTATAACGGCGCGGGGGGGTGGTCACAACCTCCACCGGGTGACAGGGGAGACGAAGAATGCCGGCGAATAGCGGAACGTACGAACTCAGCAGCGTCGATCGGGCGCTCACCGTGCTGTCGATCCTCGCCGTACGGCCGCGGATGCGCCTCGCCGAGCTCAGCGAGAAGCTTGAGGCCAATCCCAGCACCGTCCTGCGCGCCCTGCGCGTGCTCGAACGGCACGGACTCGTCCGGCGCTCGCCCTCCGACATGGAGTACGTTCTGGGCACCCGCCTGGTCGAGCTCGGCCAGGCCGCCGTCGCATCCATCGACATCGTCCAGGCGCTTCGCCCGCTCGTGCGCCCGCTGGTCTCGGAGTTCCACGCCACCGCGCATATCGGCATGGTCCGCACGGGCATGGTCACCATCGTGGACAAGGTCGATCCGCCCGCGCCCACTGTCGGCTACTCGGCAGTCGGCACGCGGATGCCCCTGCACGCGACGGCGGGGGGCAAGGCCGCACTGGCGCTCGGCGGTCCGCCCCTGCTGGAGGAACTGGCCGGCACAGAGCTGCGCGCCTGCACCCCGCGCACGCTCACGAGCCTCGACGCCCTCTTGGTCGATCTCGACGCCACCCGCGATCGGCGCTTCAGCGTGGAGCGCGAGGAATACCACCTCGGATTCGGATGCGTTGGATCGGCGATGTCCGTTGAAGGCGACATCTACACCGTCAGCATCTCGGGTTCGCTGCTCGATCCCGGCACGCTGCAGGATTGCGGGGAGAAGCTGCGTACCGCTGTGGACGCCTTCCTCGCTCAGCATGTCGGGGCCGTCTCCGGTATATAACGGGCTCAGAGGATCGCGGAGGTCGATGTCCGGGCGGCCTCGGTAAGAACACGCAGGTTGCCGCCGACGACATCGAGCCATTCCGACGGACCGGCGATCGCCGGTGCCTTCACCTTCACGCCGAGAAAGCGCAGCTGCGGCGCCTGCAGCGCGAGGGCGACGCAGCGCTGTGCCTGCTCGATCGTGAGGATGCTGGCATCCGCGGCATCCGAGAGCGGACCTGCGCCCCACCCGCGAATCGGCACGTGCCGGTCGTCGAAGGCCGCCCCGTAGGCGCTCTCGACGGACGCGCAGCCGGAGAGGATCAACCCGGTGAGCGCCCCGGCGGAGACGGCGGCGGCGATATGGGTGGCGGGACCCTCGGCGTCGCGGGTCTCGATCGCCGAGCGTCCCCAATTGATGACGATCCCGATGCCCTGCGACGTAGCGATGGCGAGCTCCTGCTCGAGGGAGAGGAAGCCCTTCGAGGGTTTGTGAAGGCCGGTGTCGGCGTCGCAGTGCTCGATCGCGAGCTCGGCACCCTTCCAATCCCAGGAGCGGATCTCCTCGAGGGAGCGGGCGAAGGCATCCGCCGACGAGAGGTGGCGTCCCGGGGCGCTGTGCAGCTGCACGGCATCGATGGATCTGCCGTCGGAGGAGTTCACCTGCTCGACGAACTCGCGCGCGCTCCGGATGAGGGCGACGGCCTCGCGCCGGGAGTCGTCATCGACGGAGGCCAGGCCCAGCGCTGGACGCTTCGGCAGGTCGGCCATCATCGCGGGAATGGTGGTCAGCACATGGCTGCCCGCGCTGCGGGCGAGGTAGGCCGGGTTCTGCCAGGGCGAGGAACCGCCGAAGTATGGCACTTCCAGCCCATCGACCTCGTCGAGGGCGAGTGCCCCCGACGTCAGCAGCTCGAACTCTTCCTCTGACGCGAGCGGCCGCGGCGGTGTGCCGTACGAGCCGATGACGATCTTCATGCGTGCGTTCTCCGATTCTCGGTGTTCGTGTGGGTCTGTCATGCGGGAGCAGGCTCAGCTCAGGACTCGGGGAAGCCCTCGACGGCTGCGGCGCCGACGAGCACCGTGAGCATGGCGTTCATCGGAGTGGGGATGCCGCGGGCTCTGCCCCCGCGCACTACGGCGCCGTTGCGGGCTTCGACTTCCGTGCGCCTGCCCGCCAGCCGATCGGCGACGAGCGAGTTGAGGAACAGCGGCGGGTTCTGGCGCATCCGGTCCACCACGATATCCGGCAGATCGTCGCTCAGGATCGCGCCCTCGGCACGTCCGACGAGCACCGTCTCGGCGACGACGCCTCGGATGAGTTCCGCGACCGGTTCCTGATGCGCGATGCCCGACGGCTGGCGCAGTGCGGCGCAGACTGCACCTGCCGAGTTGAGGCACAGTTTCGTCCATGCCGTCGTGACGAAGTCGGCGGTCACAGATAGGTCGATAGGCGAGCCGGCGAAGAGGTCGACGAACTCGTCGCCGTCGGGGCCGCTCGGCACGATGAGGGTCCCTGGCTTGCCCTGGCGGACGACGCCGTCGGGAAGGCGCTCCGCGGGGATGTCGACGACCACGGGGACGATCTGTTCGAGCGGGAGATAGGGGAGCAGTCGAGCGACCTGTTCGACGCCGTTCTGCAGCACCGCCACTCGGGTGGACGGACCGACGAGACCCTCGAGCCACGCCGAGGCCGCGTCGGTGTCGTAGGCCTTCACCGCGAAGAGGACCCAGTCGACGGGCTTAGCCGCCGCCGGATCGGTCAGGACCGGCGGATCGACCTCCAGCATCCCGGACGGCGAATCGACCCGCAGCCCCTGCCGCGGACTCCGGGTGCAGACCACCACGTCGAGCCGCTCGTCCTGGACCAGCCAGGCGGCGACCGTGGAGCCGACGGCCCCGGGTCCCACCACTGCGATAGAGGTCATGATGCGCCTTCCTCGTCTTCTGCACGTCCCACGATCCGAAGTACGTTTCGGAGGGTCGCTGGCGTGTCGATTTCGCCCTTCGTGACCACCGCGCGGGTGCTGGTCAGGTCGTCGTCGAGCAGGATAGCCACCGCTCGGCGTGCTTCGTTCCGCGCCTCGCCCCGCACCCCATTCATGAGAAGTGCAGCCCGCCGTTGATGTCGTAGTTGACGCCCGTGATGTATCCGGCTTCCTCTCGCATGAGGAAGGCGATGAGGGCAGCGACCTCGTCGGGGCGGCCAACCCTTCCGACCAGCACGTCGCGGCTCAGGTCGTTCTTGCGCTCCTCGGTGAGAGTGCCGCCCATGATGTCGGTGTCGATGGGGCCGGGTGAGATCGCGTTGACGGTCACGCCCAGAGGAGACAGCTCACGGGCGACTGCGCGGGAGAAGCCGATGATCCCCGCCTTGCTGGCCGAGTACGGGACTTTGGAGAACGTCCCGCCACCACGCTCGGCGGAGATCGACGCCAGTGAGACGACCCGGCCGACGGAGTTGTTCACCATCGTCTCGGCAGCTCGCCGGGTGGCCAGGTACGCGCCGCGTAGGTTGACGTCGAACACTTGATCCCACTCGGCGGTGGTCAGCTCGAGGAACGGAGTGGGCGAGCTCACCCCGGCGATGTTGACCAGGCCGACGATTTGCGGGAGCTCGGCCTCGATCAGATCGAAGGCGCCACGTATCTGCTCCTCGTCCGCCACCGAGGCCGCGACCCCGAGCGCGGGTACTCCGAACTCCGCGTTCAGCGATTCAGCGGCCTCGCGGGAGAGATCGGCATCCAGGTCGACGATCGCCACGGCCCACCCCTCGGATGCCAACCGGCGGGCGGTCACGCGCCCGATGCCCCGGGGGGAGGCGGCTCCGGTCACGACGGCGGTGCGGGAATCGGGGAAAGGTGCTGCTTGCGTCATCGGAAGTCTCTTTCGGTCTCGGTCAGATGTCTGGGTGCTTGCGGGTTTCGCGGGTTTCAGCGGTTGTAGGCGGGCATCGGGCCGCGGAGGTCGTCGCCGACGGCGTTCGCCGCGAGTACGACGTCGGCGTCGAGCGGACCCTTGGCGAGCAGGGCGATGTTCTCCATCACCTGCTTAGTCCTGGAGCCGCCCAGGAGCACGGAATCGGTCAGTGGACGCGAGATGCTCCAGCGCAGGGCGAGTTCCAGGAGCGACAGCCCCGCGCCCTCGGCGATGGCGGTGAGCTTCTCCACGGCGCCGAAGAGCTGCGCATCCCAGTAGCGGTCGCGGTACTGCTTCGCGTTCCTGGCACTGGAGAATCGCCCGTCGGATGCCTCGGCGTCGAAGCGATAGCGCCCGGTGAGCAGTCCGCCGGCGAGCGGGTTGTAGATCATCGTCGGAAGATCGGTGACCCGCGCATACTCCTCGTACTCCTCCTCGACCCGACGAGCGACGAGGTTGTACATCTGCTGGCCGACGACCACCGGCGGGGCACCGACCTCGCGCGCCGTGGCGACCACCTCCGCCGTCTGCCAGGCCGAATAGTTGGAGATGCCGATCGCGCCGATCTTGCCTTCCTTGGCGAGTTCGGCGAATTCGGCCAGAGTGTCGGCGATGGGGGTGGCCCGGTCCGGTGCGTGCAGGTACAACAGCTCGACGTGCTCCCGTTGCAGTCGCCGCAGGCTCCCCTCCACGGCGGTGCGCACCAGGTCGGGGCGTAGCAGCGACTCAGCGCCGACTTCGGGGTGGGACTGGCCGACCTTCGTCGCCAGCACGATGCGGTCGCGGCCCTTGAGCGCGCGTCCCAGGATCATCTCGGACTCGCCGGTGGCATAGGCGTTGGCGGTGTCGATCCAGGTGATGCCGGAGTCGATCGCGCCGGCGATGATCTCTCCCGCCGTCTTCTCGTCTGTGGTGTCGCCGAAGGTCATGGTCCCGAGGACCAGCGGTGCGGTGGATGCGTCGATTGTCATGGGCTTCCTTTACTCGATGGAGGGGATCAAGCGGCGCGGGAGCGGGCCCGCGACAACTCGGCCGCCTGCCTTAGCGCCTCGATCATGCTTCGGACGTCGACCACGCCTTTGCCTGCGATGTCGAATGCAGTGCCGTGATCGACGGATGTGCGGATGACCGGCAATCCGACGGTGATGTTCGTCCCCGCCTCGATGCCGAGCACCTTCACCGGACCGTGCCCTTGGTCGTGGTACATCGCCACGATGAGGTCATAATCGCCTCTTCCGCCTAAGAAGAACGCCGTGTCCGCGGGGAGTGGCCCCTGCACATCGAGGCCCTCGGCCTGCAACCTGCGGATCGCCGGCGCTATCTTTGACTCCTCCTCGCCATAGCCGAAGAGACCGTTCTCCCCCGCATGCGGGTTGATAGCGCAGACTCCGACACGGGGGTGTCGAATGCCCGATCCTCTTATGGCGGTGATACCTCGGCGCACAGTGCGCTCTACAAGCCCCGGTTCGATCTTGGCGATCGCGTCGAGGAGACCGATGTGCGTCGTGACGTGGATCACTTTGATCTGAGGGGTTGAAAGCAACATGGACACCTCTTCGGTCCCAGTAAGACTTGCGAGCAGTTCGGTATGGCCTGGATACATGTGCCCGGCCGCATGCAGCGCCTCCTTGTTGAGTGGTGCGGTGCAAATAGCGTCTACCTCTCCCGACATCGCCAGCTCACTCGCCACGCGCACGTACTGGAAGGCAGCATCCCCCGCGATTGGCGAGAGCACGCCCCACGAAAGGTCCTCTGGAAGGAGGCCGAGATCGATCACGTTGATCCGTCCGGGAGTGAATAAGGCGTCGCTCACACGCGAAATGGAAACGATTTCCGCCGTCAACCCCAAGCATGCTGCAGCTTGCTCAAGACGACGCGTGTCGCCGATCGCGATCGGACGCGAGCGCTCCAGGACAACGGGCGCGAGCAGCGCTGCAACGGTGACCTCGGGTCCGACGCCTGCCCCATCTCCCATGGTCGTGGCGATGACGGGCAGTCTGTCCGGGGCCGAGTCGAACGGCGCGTCGTCCGCCGGGAAGGACGGATCGAGTTTCTCTGTCATATCTTCAACCTTTTCCTTGATCTTCGATTTCTGTGAGAATGCGGAGAAATCCGTCATCGTCACCGAAGCTGCCAGGTCTTGTGATCACGGAGATTCCCGCGTCGGTCAAGCCCCAGGCTGCGTCTGCGCTCACCATGCGATGCACATTGAACGTGCGCGTCCGCCAGACGTCCAGAATGGCGCGCGAGGTCTGTCCACCAGTGAGCGTGAACACCGTGTCCGGTTGTATCGCCTGCTCAAGAACCCTCCCCAGCGCGGTGGCGAGGTGTGCTCTGCGATCGCGGTCGACACGAATGAGCGGATCGATCGCAATCGCCGAGAGTGGCGCGCTCAGCACTTTGGTCATGGGGCCGCGCTGCTCGACGCCGAGTCTGTCGTCGAGTAGTGCGGTGGGATCGAGCCTCAGAGTTACGCACCCGCGCATCTCCAAAACAGCGAGTTGCCGATGGGCTGACGGTTCGGCAGTGCCGACGACGAAGGCAACGTTCGTCCTGCGCAACTCAGCGCTCTCGGCCTGCGGGGGTATGGAGTCGAGGCAGCGGGCGACGGCAGTCACCAGGGCGGAGGAACCGACCAGCAATGGCGACAGTTCGCCGGAATGCAATGCTGCGGCGGCGATGCGGTGCAGATCGTCGTCTGTTTCGGCGTCGCAGACGATGATGTCGTTGGGGGATGTCGTGATGGCCTTCTTCAGCGTCGTCTCCCCGGAACGGACGATGTCCAAACCGAGCGAGGTGACTTCTTGCGTGGAAAACGATTTCGACAAGCGACGCGGCGCCGTTTCTTGCTCGAAAACCCATGCTGCGGTCTCGACCAGTGGAACGCCAGCGATGAACATCTGGCCGTCGCGCATGACTCGTCCCGCGGAGGGGAGGGCGGGGGCGATCACAGCCCGACGTCCGGAAGGGCGCAGCAACTCGACCTCCGCGGCGATGTCGCCTCGCAGCAGGGAATCGATTTTCTTGATCACAACGGCGCAGTCCTTGACGAGCGTTGCCGCAGGGGCAAGGAGCGTGGAGAGGTGATCAGCCCGCGCGTTTCTCGAATTGGTATCGATTACAACGGGTCGGGAATGATCAAATTCGAGCGCGTCATCTCCTTCCCGCAGGAGATGTACCGGCACGGCATGACCGCCGTTTGGGCCGACCAATGCAGCCGCGGCCTCGGCCGCGCCGGTGAGGTCGTCTGCGATGACGAGGATGTCCGCGACTGTGCGCCCCACAATGTTCCCTTCGGACGGCGACCGCTTCCCACGGAATGGTCGGGCCGACTACGCCCTCTAGCGGCGTCGCTCGCCAATCATTGCAGGGTGGTGCGCAACCGGCAAGCGGCAAACGCACATCTATTCGCTCCGCGTGGCCGGGCCGGAGAGCCGGGGCTGAGCGACATACTGAAGCCAGCACACATGCGAGCGTCGCCTTGCACTCGTAGAGCCATGCGTTGAGGAGGAGGACAACATGATTCCGGAGATCAACTATTGGGCCGTGCTGCTGGCCATGATCTCGAGCATGATCGTCGGGTCTGTCTGGTACGCCCCGAAGGTGTTGGGCACCCGCTGGGCGAAGCTCGCGAACGTCGACATGAGCGGCTCTGCGAAGAGCGCAGTGTGGCCGATCGTCACCACGGTGATCGTGAGCTTCGTGACGGCGTGGGTGCTGGCCGGAGCATCCGCGATCGCCTGGCACTTCTACGAGGGATCGTTCTTCGTCGCAGCCGTCGTGACGGCGATCCTGCTGTGGGCCGGATTCACCGCCGCACGGTTCATCACCCATGACGCCTTCGAGGGGCGACCGACGGCACTCACCACGATGAATATCGCGCATGAGCTGGTCACTCTCGTGATCATGGCAGTGCTGATCGGCGTCTGGCCGCCGGCAGGGATCTGACCCGCACCTGGCGTGAGAGCGCCGGCCGAATGCCTAGGCTGGGAGGGTGAATCCTCCTGATCTCGGTCTCCTGCTCGACGTCGACGGCCCGGTCGCCAGCCCCGTCACCCGCACGATTGCGATCGGATCGATCGCCCGCGACCTCGTGGACCTCGTCGCGGCCGGTGTGCCGATCGCGTTCATCACCGGACGCTCGCACGAGTTCATCGCCGACGTGGTGATCCCGGCACTGCAGGATGTCGGGCTGCGCGATGCCCTGCTCAAGCCGGGTGCGCGCATGTTCGGTGTGTTCGAGAAGGGCGGCGCGTGGTCGACGATCGACGCGGACGGCATGAGCGAGCCCACGATCGATCAGACGGTGGCGCTCGGCGCGGATGCTGTCGATGCGATCCGCGATCTGGTCGAACGGCGTTTCGCCGACACGATGTTCTTCGATGAGACCAAGCGAGCGATGATCTCCGTGGAGCAGCGCACGGATGTCGGAACCGAGGACTACCGACCGGCGCAGCAGGAGCTCCAGGACGAGGCCTTCCGTATCCTGACCGCGCAGGGAGTGGGGTTGCGCTATGCAGAGCAGTCCGTTGCCGACGCGGACGGTGCCGTGCCGTTCCGGATCGACCCGACGGTGATCTCCACCGACATCGAGTCGATTCGGCTCGACAAGGATCATGCCGCGCAGCGCGCGCTGGAGCACTTCCGCGCGCACGGACCGATGCCGCGCCGCTGGCTCAGCGTCGGCGACTCACGCAGCGACTACCTGATGGCCGATCAGCTCCACGCGGAGGGATTCGACACGGCGCATCTGGACGTTCGCCCCGGCGACGGCATGCTCGAGCGTCCATACCCGGTGCTCACGGAGGATGATCTCATCCACGACGAGGCGTTCGCCGCGCACCTCACCGGCATCACAGCCGAACTCGGCGTCTGATCGCGCGGGTCCGCCGGCTGAAGCAGGTACGGATGCACGACCCGGGAACGGATGCACGACCTATTCGCCCGTCAGATCGTGCAGGTGTGCCCGGCCCGTGCGACTGATCCGTGGAACCGGTGGGCTGGGTCGTCTGGCAGGCTACGCGGCGACGCGGCTGACGGCGGCGATCGCGCTCGTGAAGAACGCGAGTCCGTCGGTGCCGGAGCGCATGGCGTCCGCGGTGTTCGGACCGAAACCCGCCTCGGTGGCGTGTTCCGGGTGCGGCATGAGGCCGACGACGTTTCCTGCTTCGTTCGTGAGGCCGGCGATGTCGCGCAGCGATCCGTTCGGGTTCACGCCGGCGTAGCGGAACGCGACGAGGCCTTCACCCTCGATGCGATCCAGCGTCTCCTCCGAGGCGATGTAGCCGCCCTCGGCGTTCTTCAGCGGGATGACGATCTCCTCGCCGGCGGTGAATTCGCTCGTCCACGCCGAAGTCGTGTTCTCGACGGTGAGCTTCTGGTCGCGGCGCACGAAGTGCTGGTGATGATTGCGGATCAGGCCGCCCGGCAGCAGGTGCGCCTCGACGAGCATCTGAAAGCCGTTGCAGATGCCGAGGATCGGCATGCCCGATGCGGCAGCGGTCTTCACCTCGGTCATGATCGGCGAGAGCGCGGCGATCGCACCGGAGCGCAGGTAGTCGCCGTAGCTGAAGCCGCCGGGGAGCACGAGGGCGTCGACGTCCTCAAGGTCGTGCGAGCCGTGCCACAGGGCGACGGGCTCGGCGCCGGCGATGCGGATCGCGCGCTGCGCGTCGCGGTCGTCCAGCGAGCCCGGCCAGGTGATGACGCCGATGCGGACGGTCACTCGACCACCTCGATGCCGACGACGTCTTCGATGACCGCGTTGGAGAGCACATCGTCGGCGAGCTTCTTGACCTCGGCGAGCACTGCATCCGTCACTTCGCCGTCGACCGTGAGTTCGAAGCGCTTGCCGATGCGCACATCGCTGAAGCCCTCCACGCCCAGGCGTGCGAAAGCGCCGGAGACGGCCTTCCCCTGCGGGTCGAGCAGTTCGGACTTGGGCATGACGTCGACGACGATGGTGGGCATTGAAGGCTCCGGAAGTCGCGGGAAGGCGGGCGATCTCAGTCTAGCGTCCGGGTGGCGGCTCCCCGATGCTCGGAGAACTCGCGCGGTCTGCAGCTGTGCGGCGAGAGTGCCCGGGCGGATGACGCACCCCCCTCGGTGCAACCGCCCGGGCAAGTCGAGGAGTCCCCTTACTCATCGAAGCTCCCGCCCGCGGATCCCCAGCGGCGACAAAGTCCCTCCAGAAGCAGGTTAGAGTCATCGCACAGAAGCCGCACCGTGGAGAGTTGCAGGGCTTGCCGCTCTCCAATGGTCGACTTCAAGGGGGAAGAACGCATGAGGCTCAACGAGCTCGCGACTGAGAGCGGAGTCAGCACGACGACTCTGAAGCACTGGATCCGCGTGGGCATCCTGCCCGCTGGGCGATTGCGCAACCGCACGACGGCAGTGTACGAGCAGGAACACGTCGACAGGGCGCGGCTGATCGTCGTGCTGCGCGACTCGTACAACGCCTCCACCGCAGCGATCAGATCGCTCACCGATGTGATCGACTCTGACGTGCCAACCCTCGAAGTGATGAACGCGTGCCAGGCGTTCGCGCTCGGAATCTCCGACGGTGTCGCGTTCGATCCTGACCACGATGTCTTCCGTGAGCGCTCCCACGAGCTGATGCGGCGTCGTGACTGGCGCGGCTACCCCGGCGCGGCCGAGCAGGGCCTCGCGCTGGCGCTGGCGGAGGCATCGGCTGTCGGTCTGGACTACGACGTCGACGAGCTCATGGACTACGCCGACGCGCTAGAGCCGCTCGCCGGTCGTAACATAGCGGCCCTCCGGCCGGATGGTTCCCGGGACGAGATCGCCCGGAGGATGCTGCTCGCCGTCCACGCTCGCGCTCGACAGCTCGTTGCGGTCAGCAGCCTCGCGCACGCGGCGGCATCCATCCGTTCTGCGATCGATCGTGGTGTCGCACCGCCCGACCTCGCGAAGCCTCCGGCCGCATCCGGAGCGTAGCGCTCGGGCCTCAGGCCGAGTGGAAGACCGTGTGCAGATCGCCGATGAGGTCGCGGCCGCCGAGGCCGTCGATCTCGAACAGCACCGAGATGCCGGCGACGTGCGATCCGAGCCGCTCGATCAGTTGACGCCCTGCCGCGAGTGTGCCGCCGGTCGCGAGCACATCGTCGATCAGGAGCACTCGTGAGCCGGCCGGCAGGTCGTCGTGCATCTCGATCGTTGCGGTGCCGTACTCGAGGGCGTAGTCGACGGATGCTGCGGGGCGCGGCAGCTTGCCGGCTTTGCGGATCGGGATCAGTCCGACGCCTGCGGCGATCGCCGCAGCGCTGGCGATGAGGAATCCTCGTGCCTCGATCCCGGCGATCACATCGAACTGGCCCGTGAAGGGCTCGATGATCGCCTCTGTGGTCGTGCGCAGCGCCTCCGCATCTGCGAGCAGCGGCGTGATGTCGCGGAACAGGATGCCCGGTTCCGGGTAGTCCGGGATGCTGCGGATCAGCGATTCGGCGCGGGCGAGAGCAGCGGAGAGTTCGGCGGAGGGCACCGCCCAAGGCTACCCGCCCGCACAACTGCGGAGAACTTGCCCTAATCGGACGATTCCGGCGGTATCGAGACCGGAATCGGCGAAAAGCTCCGGAGTCGTGCGGCGCAACAAGCCCGAATGAATGCGCGCTTGACATGCGTGGGAGCGCTCCCATAGAGTGACTCAACAATTCATGGGAGCGCTCCCACGCGCATCCGGAACCCCGCAGCACCACCCGCACGAAAAACCTGCACACACAAAGGAGTGAATCGTGAACACACACGCACAGCGCCGGATCACCACGGCAGTCGCCGTAGCATCCGTCTCCGCCCTGGCCCTCGCCGGCTGCGCCGCGAACGCCGAGACCGGCGGTGGCGATGCCGATGAGAAGGTCACGCTGACCGTCACCACGTTCGGCACCTTCGGGTACGAAGACCTCTACGAGCAGTACGAGGAGGAGAACCCGAACGTCACCATCGAGGCGACCAACATCGACACCGGCGGCAACGCCCGCACCGATGCCTTCACCAAGATCGCCGCAGGTTCCGGCCTCAGTGACGTCGTCGCGATCGAAGAGGGCTGGCTCGGTGCCATCATGGACGTCTCCGACACGTTCGTCGATCTCCGTGACTACGGCATCGAGGACCGCAAGGACGACTGGGTCGACTGGAAGTACGCCCAGGGAACAGACGCCGAAGGCCGCGTGATCGGCTACGGCACCGACATCGGTCCGAGCGGAATCTGCTACAACGGCGCGGCTTTCGAAGCGGCCGGCCTGCCCAGCGATCGCGAGTCGGTCGCCGAACTGCTGACCGGCGACTGGGAGAACTACTTCGCCGTCGGCGCCGACTACACGGCGAAGACCGGCAAGGCCTGGTACGACCACTCCGGCTTCGTCTGGAACTCGATGGTCAACCAGCTCGACGAGGGCTACTACACCGCCGACGGCGAGCTGAACGTCGAGGGCAATGCGGAACTCAAGGAGCGCTTCGAGCTGCTGGGCGCAGCGACCGAGGGTGGCCAGTCCGCTGCGCAGGCAGCATGGGATTGGAACGGCGGCAAGTCGTTCGTCGACGGCACCTTCGCGACCTTCGTCTGCCCCGGCTGGATGCTGGGCGTCGTGCAGGGTCAGGTCGAAGCAGGCGGCGGCGACGCGACGACGGGCTGGGACTTTGCCGATGTCTTCCCCGGCGGCGCGGCCAACTGGGGCGGCGCCTTCCTCTCCGTGCCGGAGAGCTCTGAGAACAAGGAAGCCGCAGCGGCTCTCGCCGATTGGTTGACGCAGCCGGAGCAGCAGGTCAAGCAGTCTGAGGCCGCGGGCAACTTCCCGTCGACCACCGGGGCCCAGGAGGAGCTCGCCGCTGCTGCCACGCCGAACGAGTTCTTCAACGATGCGCCCACCGGTGCCATCCTCGCCGAGCGAGCGAAGGGTGTCGTCGCGCAGTTCAAGGGCGCCGATGACTCGGTGATCCAGGAGAACGTGTTCGGCCCGGCGCTGAGCAGCCTCGACCGCGGTGAGACCGACACGAAGGGTGCCTGGGACCAGGCGCTCCAGCTGCTGAACGACCTCGTCGGCTGACGCCTCTTCGACAAGCTCACCCCTTCGACAGGCTCAGGGACCCTCACCCGGTCTCTGAGCCTGTCGAGTCACCACTGCGCCAGACAGGAATGAACAGATGACTCTCACCGCTCCGCCCAAGGAGCGCCGAGACGCAGCATCCGCAAAGCAGCCGGATGCCGTGCCGAGGCCCTCCTGGCGCCACCGCCTCTCGCGGTTCGATCAGAATGCCTCGCCGTACGCGTATGTCGCGCCGTTCTTCCTGCTGTTCGGTATCGTCGGGCTCTTCCCGCTGATCTACACGGTGTACGTGGCCGTGCACGAGTGGGATCTGCTGAAGGGCGAGGGCGACTTCGTCGGCGTCGGCAACTTCGTCGAGATCCTCGGCGACGCGATGTTCTGGAACTCGATCTTCAACACCCTGAGCATCTTCCTGCTCTCCGCGATCCCGCAGTTGGCCGTCGCCCTACTGGTCGCCTACCTGCTCGATCGCGGGCTGCGCGCTCCCACCATCTGGCGCATGAGCGTGCTCATCCCGTTCGTGGTCACCCCGGTCGCCGTCGCCATCATCTTCTCCAGCATCTTCAACGAGGCCGACGGCCTCGCCAACAACCTGCTCAATCTGATCGGCATCGTCGATCAGGAGTGGAAGCACGACACGTTCCTCTCGCATATCGCGATCGCCGTCATGGTGAACTTCCGCTGGACCGGCTACAACGCGCTCATCCTGCTCGCCGCGATGCAGGCCGTACCGCGTGATCTCTACGAGTCCGCCGCGATCGACGGTGCTGGGCCTGCTCGGCGTTTCTTCTCCATCACGATCCCCACGATCCGTCCGACGCTGATCTTCGTGATCATCACCGCGACGATCGGCGGGCTGCAGATCTTCGCCGAACCGCGGCTGTTCGACGTGTCGACGGCCGGCGGCATCGGCGGCAGCGACCGGCAGTTCCAGACCACGGTGCTGTTCCTCTGGGAACTCGCGTTCTTCCGGCGGAACCTCGGCGAAGCATCCGCCGTCGCCATCCTGCTGTTCCTGCTCATCGTCGGCATCGGCGTGATCAATTTCCTGCTCTCCCGCCGGATCGCCACCGGATCCGCACCGAAGGCCGATCGCGCTGCGCGCCGCCGCGCCCGCATCGCCACGGACGCCCGCAACACCGCCAGCAGCGCCGGCACCGCCACCGACGCCCGCACCGCCAGCCAGGAGAAGACGCGATGACCGCCACCCAGGCACTCAGCGTGCCCGAGAAGATCCGCAGGCGTCGAAGCACCGGCGGCAACGCGGGTATCGGCAGCAGACCGGGATTCCTCACCTACGGGCTGCTGGCGGCCTTCATCATCGGCAGCATCTACCCGCTGTGGTGGTCGGTCGTCGTCGCGAGCGGCACGAACTCGACTCGCGGCGAGACGCTGCCCATGATCCCGGGCGGAAACTTCTTCGTGAATGCCGCGAAGGTGCTCGACGCCATCCCGTTCTGGCTCGCACTCGGCAACTCGCTCCTCGTGTCGACGATCATCACCCTCTCGGTCGTGACCTTCTCGACCCTCGCCGGCTATGCCTTCGCGAAGCTGCGCTTCAAGGGCCGCGAGGGGTTGATGATCTTCGTGATCGCGACCATGGCGATCCCGACGCAGCTCGGCATCATCCCGTTGTTCATGGTGATGCGCGAGCTCGGCTGGACCGGCTCCATCGGCGCAGTGATCATCCCGACGCTCGTCACGGCGTTCGGCGTGTTCTTCATGCGCCAGTACCTCGTCGACGTCATCCCCGATGAGCTCATCGAGGCGGCGCGCATGGATGGCGCCAACCAGTTCCGCACGTTCCTCACCGTCGGCATCCCCGCCGCGCGACCGGCCATGGCGATTCTCGGCCTGTTCACCTTCATGACGGCGTGGACCGACTATCTGTGGCCGCTGATCGTGCTCTCTCCCCAGAACCCGACGCTGCAGACGGCGCTGAGCCAGCTGCAGTCCGGGTACTACGTCGATTACTCGATCGTGCTCACCGGCGCGGTGCTCGCGACGCTGCCGCTGCTGATCCTCTTCGCTGTCGCGGGCAAGCAGCTCGTCAGTGGAATCATGGCCGGCGCGGTGAAAGGATGACCTCTATGACCCGCCCCTTCCCCGAGAACTTCCTGTTCGGAGCGGCCACCGCCGCATATCAGATCGAGGGTGCGGCGCACGAGGACGGTCGCACGGATTCCATCTGGGATGCGTTCGCCAGGGTGCCAGGCGCGGTCGTCGGCGGCGACAACGGCGATATGGCCTGCGACCACTATCACCGCTACCCCGAAGACGTCGCGCTCATGACCGAGCTCGGACTGCAGACATACCGCTTCTCGACCTCGTGGTCGCGGGTGCGCCCCGACGGCGGCGCAGTGAACCAGGCCGGTGTCGACTTCTACAGTCGACTCGTCGACGAGCTGCTCGGTGCCGACATCCTGCCGTGGCTCACGCTGTACCACTGGGATATGCCGCAGGCGCTTCAGGAGAACGGCGGATGGACCGACCGCGACACCGTCGATCGCTTCCTCGAGTACGCAGGCACCATGCACGACGCGCTCGGCGATCGGGTGAATGTGTGGACGACGCTGAACGAGCCGTGGTGCTCGTCGTTCCTCTCCTACACGGGCGGTGAGCACGCGCCGGGTCACACGAGTGTTGCGGAGGGGTTGCTCGCCTCGCATCATCTGCTGCTTGCGCACGGCCGCACCGTGCAGGAACTGCGCGGACGCGACGCTGCGCTGAACCTCGGCATAACGCTGAACCACACGGTCGCCGATCCGGCCGACCCCCAGAATCCGGCGGATGTCGACGCCGCCCGGCGAGTGGACGGGCAGTTCAATCGCTGGTTTCTCGATCCGATCTATCGAGGGGAGTATCCGGCGGACATCGTCGAGGACGTCCGTGCGGTCGATGCGGATGCTGTCGCCCGATTCGAGGCCGCGATCCACGACGGCGACCTGGCGATGATCGGGCAGAAGATCGATACGCAGGGCGTGAACTACTACCACGGCGACCTGCTCTCCGGCACGGTCCCGGCCGAGCGGCCGGTGTCGGGCGGACCCGGATCCGCACGGGCGACGCGCAGTCCGTACCCGTCGAGCAACGGCATCCATTCCGTCGAGCGCGGGTTGCCTCGCACGGCGCAGAACTGGGAGGTGCAGCCGGAAGGGCTGACCCGCCTGCTGCAGCGAGTCTGGACCGAGTACGCCGAGCCGGCAGGCACCGTGCTCTACATGACCGAGAACGGCGCAGCGTATGACGACGTCGTGGTCGTGGAAGACGGCGAGACGCGCGTGCACGATGCGGATCGCACCGAGTTCCTGCGCCTGCACCTCGATGCCGTGCTGGATGCGGCGGATGCCGGAGTCGATGTGCGCGGCTACTTCTACTGGTCGATGTTCGACAACTTCGAGTGGGCGTGGGGATACGACAAGCGATTCGGCATCGTCCGCGTCGACTACGACACGCAGGAGCGCAGCCTCAAGGACAGCGCCCGGGAGTACGCTCGCATCATCGCTTCGCGGGCACTGTAGGCGGGTGCCGGCGGCATTCGAATCGCGCAAAGTGCTGCATTCGAGTGCCGAAAGCTGCACTTTGCGCGATTCGAACGAGGAAGGATGCCGATGACACGCGCGACGATCGAAGAGGTGGCTGCCACCGCCGGCGTATCACGTTCGACTGTTTCACGCGTGGTCAACGGGTCGACCGCCGTCAGCCCTGAGGCGCTCGAAGCGGTGCAGGCCGCGATCGTGAAGCTCAACTATGTGCCGAATCGGGCTGCCCGCTCGCTGGCCTCGAAGCAGACGCACGCGATCGCCTTGATCGTTCCCGAAGACACGACGCGCTTCTTCGGTGACCCCTTCTTCGCCTCGATCGTCGCTGGCATCACCGGTGCGCTCGGAGGCTCCGACTACCTCCTCAACCTGCTGATCGCCAGCGACGACCCCGGCGACAAGATGACGAGCTTCGTGCGCAACGGCGGCGTGGACGGCGCGCTGATCGTCTCGCATCACACGAGTGACGCGTTCATCGATCGCATAGCCGATGCTGTGCCCGTCGTCTGGGGCGGGCGTCCGCTGCGCCAGCGGCTGAGCGACTACGTGGTCGACGTCGACAACGTCGCTGCCGCTCGCTCAGCGACGCAGCATCTCATCGACATCGGTCGCACCCGCATCGCGACGATCTCCGGTCCGTTGAGCATGCTCGCTTCGGTCGATCGCGTGCAGGGTTTTCGTGATGCGTTGTCGGGTGCTGGACTCACGCCGTTCGCGGAGGAAGAGGGCGATTACGGTGAGGCAAGCGGTGCGGAGGCGGTTCGCCGCATCCTCTCGGTCGGCATGCCGGACGCGATCTTCGTCGCGAGCGACCTCATGGCGCGCGGTGCGCTGAACGCTATGCGTTCGGTCGGGCTGCGGGTGCCGGAAGACGTCGCCCTGCTGGGGTTCGATGATTCCGCCGTGGCGCTGTCGACCGACCCACCGCTGACGACGATGCGTCAGCCGATGTATCTGCAGGGAGAGACCATGGCCGCCGTGCTGCTGTCGCGTCTCGCCGGCGGAGAGCCGGAGAAGATGACGATCCTGCCGACCGAGCTGGTGGTGCGCGGGTCGGCGTAGCAGACAGTCGCGCCTGACCTGCGACGCCGTTCAGAACCGACGGCCGCCGGAACGCCCTGATGATCTGCTGCCACCGGAGGAACTGCTGAAGGACCGGCTGCTGGATGAGCGCGAGGAGCCGCTCCGTGAGGAACTGCTCCGTGAGGAACTGCTCCGCGAGGAGCCGCTCCATCCGGAAGAGCTGCCGCCGCCGCCATCACCGCCGCTGCCGCCGAAGGCACCGGAGAGGGCGCCTATCACCACTCCGCCGATGACGAACAGCAGGATGAGTCCCGGCTGCTCGTCGGCGACGCTCAAGCTGCTGAAGAACCCGAGTCCGCCGCCGCAGACCCCGCCCCACACGGCCTTGCCTGCTCTCCCATCGTCCTCTTCATACACGCGCGGGCGCTGCCATGCCGAGCGTCCTGTCGCGCGAGAGGAAGGCGAGTCGTACATGACGGGACCGCTTCCAGATGGTTGTGCGGATCGGACGAACCGGCCGCTCTCGGGGGCGGTCGACGAGCCCACGAGGCTCTGCACCTGCTCGGAGGCGGAAAGAGCGGATGCCGCCAGCCGCTCCGCGGCATCCGTGTCGGCGGCAGCCAGGGACTCGGCGAGCTGCCGCTGGGCGAACTGCAGGCGCATCAGCGGGAAGGAGGTCAATTCGCCTGGTCGCGCCTGCACCGAGACTTCCGCCGCGTGCACGGCTGCCTTGGCCCGGTCGATGATCGAGCCCGTTTCTTCGGCCGACGGCACAGACCGTGCGGCGAGCGCATCCGCCTGGGCGCCGACGGCGTCGCGAAGATCCTTCGCCTCTGCGAGCAGCCGTTCGATCTCGTGCACTGCCCCGGTGATCGCTCGCGGTCTGCGCGCGTGCACCGCCTGCTGCAGCGCGTCGAGCTCGGCGTCTGCGGCGGCCAGTCGCCCGCCGATCTCGTCGGCATTGTCCGCCACTCCGACGAGGTCCGCGGCAGGGAAAGCGCCAGCGAGGGAGGCGAGCCGATCCGCCGCCTCGTTCTGGAAAGCCGCGGCGTCTTCACGTTCCGATTTCAGACGGGTCAGGGTGTCGGGCCCTCC
Source organism: Microbacterium sp. AK031 (assembly GCF_024807145.1). Classification (GTDB taxonomy): domain Bacteria; phylum Actinomycetota; class Actinomycetes; order Actinomycetales; family Microbacteriaceae; genus Microbacterium. The sequence goes on from NZ_JANUCA010000003.1 coordinate 76,621, forward strand.
ATCGGCCAGAGCTCGGAGTGAGGCCATCTCGCGCTTGCGCCCTTCGAGGTCGCTGTCGACCTCCTTGCACAGCCGGATGATCGTGTCTGTCCAGGAACGGGTTTCCTGCGGGGTGTCCGCGTCGGCGTCCTCCAACTTCTCGAGAAGCTGGAACCCTTCCTGCAGTCGGGATCTGCACTCGGTGAGGACGTCGGCGTACTCGGCGGTGATCTCCTCGCCGAACTCCGCGGTCACGAAGCCGAGCTCCTGCTGGCTGGTGCGCACCGCCTCATCGGTCTGGACCAGCTGGCGCGCGGCGCGTTTCTTCTGTCCCTCCAGGGTTCGCAGCTCGGCGGCGAGGCTCGCACGGCGCCGCAGGAACAGCACGAGTTGCGTGATGAGGAAGATGGCCAGAACAAGTCCGGCTGCCCACAGCAGCCACACCCACCATGGTGTCGGGACCTTCGAGAACTCGTCGGCGACGTACTCGATTCCGCCGGCCCAGTCGTCGTCCGCGAGGTAGCCGCCTCCGAGCCCGTTCTCGATGTCGAGCACCCGGGATTCGGAGAGCGGTCCGGCTGAGACGCCGTCGCCACCGTACTCCGCCGAGATGGCGAGACTGCGGCCGTCGGTGGCGATCGCGAGAAGGTACTGGTCCGGCGCGAGGTTGTTGCGCTGCGCGGTGTCGTCTGCCCAGGCGAGCGCGTTGAGAGGGTTCTCGAACTCCGGCACCAATACGACGTAGAGCTCGGGGAGGCGATCATCGGATGCCAGCTCGCCGAGACGCTCTTCTAGACGCGTCTCATCTGCGTCGTCGAGCACGTCGGAAAGGTCGCTGACGTATCCCGGGTCGAGTTGCGGCGGAGTCTCGGCGCCTGCGGCGATGGCTGGGGTGAGGATGAGGGCGCTGAGCAACAGGGCCGCTCCCACTGTCATCGCACGTCGTACCCGGTTCGTCATGGCGCCCCCAGCCTGAATTGTGGTCCGGCCCATCATGGCATGAGGGCCGGGACGAGAATCGGCGTTGGTACGCTCGTCGACATGCTCGTGTTCGGAGTGGTCGTGGCGGTCGTCGGGGTCGTGCTCTTTCATGGGGCGCTCCGAATGACGTTGCGCGCGAACCCGGGTAAGAGAATGCCTTTCTACCGAAATGCCGACATCAACCCTGTCGGGTCGGTCGCAATGCGCGGCATCGGGGCGGGCCTTGTCGTGCTCGGCGCTGCCCTGCTCGGAACGGGCGCCTGGTATTGGGCACTCGTCGTCGTCTTGGCCGGCCCCGTGGTTGCGCTGGTTGTCATCGCTCTCCACAACCGGCACGTCGTAGGCAAGGGCGCCTGACCGCGACGGAGTTCCCGCGTCGCAACGGGGCGGACCCGGCCTCAGGCCGCCAGCGCAGCCTTCAGCGTGTTGTTCCACGGATCCTGGAAGGTCAGAGCCCGGCCGTCGTCCTGCACGTCTGTGTCGAAGTGCGTGAGGCGCTCGTTCAACGCACCGAGCGAATCGGCGTCGGGCAGCAACAGGTCGACCTGCCCCAGGCCGAGCGCCGGCATCCGCGGACCCGCACCGCGTGAGTTCCAGACATTCATCGCCATGTGGTGGTGGTATCCACCCGCGCTGACGAACAGCGCCTGTTCGCCGAGTGATGCCGTGGCGTCGAAGCCGAGGCGGTTCACATAGAACTCGCGGGCGGTGTCGACATCGCCGACCGAGAGGTGCACGTGGCCGATCTGCGCGGCTGCCGCACCGGTCGGATCCTCGCCCAGGTGCTCCTGCAGGAACGAATTCGGGTCCAGGTAGAGGGTCGCCATCTCGATCTGGCCGTGCGTCCACGACCACTCGGTGCGGTCGCGATCCCAGTACAGCTCGATGCCGTTGCCCTCTGGGTCGGTGAGGTAGAACGCCTGGCTCACCAGATGATCGGCGCTGCCGGTGAACGTGTGCGGCGCGCGTTGCGCCACAGAAGACAAAGCACCCGCGAGTGCCGCCTGCGACTCGAACACGATCGCAGTGTGGAAGAGTCCAGCCGAGCCGGGCAGAGCATGTCGCAGCGTCGGCTCGTGGCGGAGGATCACCAGAGGCACGCCGGCGCGACCGACCGTCACGGTGTCGCCGTCGGCATCCAGCACCTGCAGCGTGACGACGTCTCGGTAGAACGCCGTCATCGCGTCGAGGTCGGCGACGAGCAGGGTGACGGCACCCATCGAAGTTGCCGCGGCAAGTTTTTCATTCATGTCAATGCAAGCCAGAGAGGGCTGAGAAGTATTCCTAGCCGCGACCCATGCGCGCGAACGCTCCGAGAACGGTGCGCTCCGATGAGATGAGGTAGCTCTCCAATGCATCGGCCGCGGCATGCGGACCCTCTTCGAGGAGGGTCTTGAGCACGACGTGGTTCTTGCGCACGAACGGCTCATGCAGCGCGCGGGGATCGTCGATCTCGAGGAACACAAGGCGAAGCTCGGCCGCGACATCGCGATAGGTGCGGGCGAGCCTCGGGCTGTCGGCGAGGGCGACGATCGCATCGTGGAAGGCCATGTTCGCGCTGCCGACCCTGTGCCATTCCTCGTTCGGGAGGTGCTGTTCGGCCTCGGCGAGCGCGGAGCGCATCAGCTGCACCGCCGGATGCTCCGGTTCGGACTGACGCAGTGCGGAGCATTCGATCACGCGGCGCGCACGGTAGATGTCGATGACGTCGGCGATCGAGGGAGCCGAGACCGACACGCCGCGGTGCGGGATGTGCTCGATGAGCCCCTGCTCGGCCAGCACGCGGAACGCCTCCCGCAGCGTGTTGCGTGAGACCTCGAACCGCTCGGCCAGCGCAGCCTCCGAGAGTCGCGCCCCTGGTGCGAACTCGCCGTCGATGATGGTCTGGCGCAGCACAGCCGCCAGTGCTCCCTGATGGTTCACGCCTTCATGTTAAGCGGAGGAGACCTCCCGTGTAGCATCCCGGAAACATAATTGTTGAACAATCGAACCTAATCTGTCCTACACTCGGTGTCACCCGACACCCGCCAAAGACGATGGGAACCCACTTCATGTCCGAGCAGTCTCCGACCGACGCCCATACTGATCCGCAGACCGACCCCGAGACAGCCGCCAAACTCGCCGCAGTGAAGAAGCGCGTCGGCCGCAGCGCCGTCATCGGCGCGATCTTCCTGATGGCCACCTCGGCCATCGGCCCCGGCTTCATCACTCAGACCGCGACCTTCACCGCATCCATGGGCGCTGCGTTCGCGTTCGCCATCCTCGTCTCGGTGCTGATCGACATCGCCGTGCAGCTGAACGTCTGGCGCATGATCACGTCTTCCGGCATGCGCGCCGGCGAGCTCGCGAACTCGGCGATCCCCTTCTCAGGGCACGTGATCGCGATCCTCGTCGTGATCGGCGGCCTCGCCTTCAACATCGGAAACATCGCCGGTGGCGGGCTGGGACTGAACGCTCTGCTCGGCGTCGACCCCAAGATCGGCGGCCTGCTGACCGCTGCGCTCGCAATCGTGATCTTCCTCATCAAGAAGGCCGGCAAGGTGATGGACATCCTGCTGGTCGTCCTCGGCACCGGCATGATCGTGATGACGGTCATCGTCGCGATCATCGCCCAGCCGCCGATCGGCGAGGCATTGCGCCAGACGATCGTTCCGGATGAGCTGAACTTCGCCACCATCACCACGATCGTCGGTGGCACGGTCGGCGGATACATCACCTATTCCGGTGCCCACCGCTACCTCGCCTCCGGGCAGACCGGTCCGGAGCATGCCGGCCCGGTCATGCGGGCTGCCGCCAACGGCATCATCATCACGGGCATCATGCGCTACGTGCTGTTCCTGGCGATCCTCGGCGTCGTGGCATCCGGTGTCGCGCTCGATCTGTCCAGCCAGGCAGCCAACCCTGCCGGTCAGGCGTTCGGCTCGGTGCTGGGTGAGGCGGGCCTGCGCATCTTCGGCGCCATCTTCTGGGCCGCAGCCCTCAGCTCGGTGATCGGAGCCGCCTACACCTCGGCGACGTTCCTGTCGTCGTTCCACAAGCGGTTCCTCGGCGGCTGGTCGCTGCAGATCGCGACCGTGGCGTTCATCGTCGTCTCGCTGATCGTCTACTTGTCGATCGGCACGGCCCCGGCCGCGATCCTGGTCTTCGTCGGTGGATTCAACGGGCTCATCCTCCCGATCGGACTTACGGTGTTCATGTACATCGGATGGTTCCGCCGCGACCTGCTCGGCACGCGGAAGTACCCGCTGGTGCTGCTCATCGCCGGCACGCTGGTGACGCTGCTCACCTGGTACATGGGTATCGTCTCGGTCGGACCCATCTTCGCCTTCCTCGGAATCGGAGTGTGACAATGCCCACCATCGACCTGAACTCCGACCTCGGCGAGAACGTTCCCGAACGCATCGTCAGCGACGACGTCGCGATGCTCGAGATCGTCACGAGCGCCAACGTGTCGTGCGGGTTCCATGCGGGCAGCCCCGAGGGCATCCGCGAGACTCTGGATGCCGCGGTGCGGGGCGGCGTCGTGATCGGCGCCCACCCCGGGTACCGGGATTACGAGAACTTCGGTCGCACGAACGTCGAGATCGATGCCCCGACGCTGCAGGCCCATGTCGAGTACCAGCTCGGCGCGATCATGGGTCTGGCCGCATCCGTCGGAGGCACGGTGTCGTACGTCAAGCCGCACGGTGCGCTCTACAACACCATCGCCCGCGATGAGCGGCAGTCCGCCGATGTGGTGGCAGCCATCAAGGCGATCGATCCGAGCCTCGTGCTGCTGGGACTTGCCGGTGGCGTCGTCCTGGATGTCGCGTCGAAGGCCGGGCTCGCCGTGGCCGCCGAGGCCTTCGCCGACCGCGCGTACCAGCCCGACGGTCAGCTCGTCTCGCGCACCCAGGAGGGTGCCGTGCTGCATGACCCCGCCGCTGTCGCCGAGCGCATGGTGCGCCTGGCGTCCGATGGTGTGATCCGCGCGATCGACGGCACCGACGTGCGCGTCGAGGCGCAGTCGATCTGCGTGCACGGCGACAGCCCTGGGTCGATAGAGATGGCGGCGGAGACGAAACGGATGCTGCAGGCAGCAGGCATCACGATCGCACCGTTCGCCGAGGTCTGAGATGGCTGTCCTCGCGACTTCGGATCAGCTCACGGCCGCCCGCGCGGCGCGCGCTTCGGATGCGGAGTGTATCGTCTGATGCGCATCCTCACGGTATCCGACCGCAGCCTGCTCGTCGAAGCGGCCGATCTCGAAGAGGCCATGCGCCTGAATCTCGCCTGGGACGGCGTGTCCGGCATCGTCGAGCGCATCCCCGGCGCCCGCACGGTGCTCGTGCGGTTCGATCCGCTGCGTACATCGGCCGCTGCGCTGGCTGAGGTGCTCTCGGCCACGCAGGTGGATGCCGAGCACGTGCCGCACACCCGCGAGGTCACGGTGCCGGTACGCTACGACGGCGAGGATATCGCTGAAGCTGCCGAGTTGCTCGGTGTCTCGGCGGAGGAGCTCGTTAGCCGGCACCTCGCCGCGGACTGGCAGGTCGCCTTCTCGGGCTTCGCGCCGGGATTCGGGTACGTGGTGAGCGGGGACCCACTGTTCGATGTGCCGCGCCGTTCGTCGCCGCGCACGCGCGTGCCGGCGGGATCTGTCGCGCTCGCCGGACAGTTCACGGGCGTGTATCCCCGTGAGAGTCCCGGCGGCTGGCAACTCATCGGGCACACGGATGCCGTGATGTGGGACATCGACCGCGACCCGCCGGCGCTGCTGTCGCCGGGGGCGCTGGTGAAGTTCGAGCGGGCAGGTCGGGAGTCGGTGGTGCTTCCGGATTCTCCACCACTGCCGGATTCTCCACCGCTGCCGGATTCTCCACCACCGGAAAACGGAGACGAACTGGCGAGTCGCCGGAGTGTCGCAGCTCGCCACGCCGGCGACACGCCAAGTCGTCCGGGTCTTCCAGAACGCGGCGGTGTCGAGGTGGTGCGGCCTTCCATGCAATTGCTGCTGCAGGATGCCGGACGGCCAGGGCACGCCGCTCTCGGAGTATCCGCATCGGGGGTTGCCGACCGCACGGCGCTGCGCGACGCCAATCGCGCGGTCGGCAATGAGTCGGATGCCGCAGTGCTCGAGAGCGTGGGCGGAGCGGTGCTGCGGTTCCACGGCGCAGGTGTCGCGGCTGTCACCGGCGCGATCGGCGAGCTCACGCTGACGGATGCCGAAGGCGTCGACCGCAGCATCCCGCACGGTACCCCGTTCGCCACGGTCGACGGTGATGAGCTGACGCTCGGACACCCGAGCCATGGCCTGCGCTACATCATCGGCGTCCGTGGCGGGATCGACGCAGCATCCGCTCTGGGAAGCCGCGCCAGCGACACGCTCGCGGGTCTCGGGCCCGATCCGCTTGTCGCCGGCGCGATCATCGGGGTCGGCGATGCGGCACCACACTCTGTCGACCCCGTGGCCACCCCGCGCGAACTTCCGGCACCCGGCGATCTGGTCGAACTCGACATCACCCTCGGCCCACGCGACGACTGGTTCACGGCATCCGCTCTGGAAACTCTGACGACGCAGGAGTGGCTGGTCACGCCGCGCTCCGACCGGGTCGGCATCCGTCTGCATGGTGACGCGCCCCTCGAACGCTCCACTCTCGGCGAACTGCCCAGCGAGGGGGCTGTGACCGGAGCGATCCAGGTGCCGCCCGAGGGCCAGCCGGTGCTCTTCCTGCCGGATCATCCGCTCACCGGCGGCTATCCGATCGTCGGCGCGCTCACCGACCGCTGCCTCGATCTCGCAGCGCAACTGCCGCCAGGAGCGCGCATCCGTTTCCGCATCGCTCGTATCGAAGAAGGTCCGCAATGAAGAAGATACTGATCGCCAACCGGGGCGAGATCGCGGTGCGCGTGATCCGCGCATGCGCCGAGGCCGGGTACACCTCGGTCGCGGTCTACGCGGATCAGGACGCCGATGCGCTGCACGTGCGCCTGGCGGATGAGGCAGTCGGGCTGGTCGGTACGACCGCCGCTGAGACATACCTGTCGGTCGAGGCTCTGCTGAGGGCTGCCGCCGATTCGGGGGCGGATGCTGTGCACCCCGGATACGGATTCCTCTCGGAGAGCGCGGAGTTCGCCCGCGCTGTCGAGGGCGCGGGACTCGTGTGGATCGGCCCCGCGCCGGACAGCATCGATGCGCTCGGCGACAAGATGACCGCACGACGGATCGCGCAGAAGGTGAACGCGCCCCTTGCTGCCGGCACCGATCAGCCGCTCGCGGGACCGGCCGAGGCGGTCGCATTCGCCGAGGAGAATGGACTGCCGATCGCGATCAAGGCCGCGTTCGGTGGCGGTGGCAGAGGGATGAAGGTCGTCCGCGAGCTGTCGGAGGTCGCGGACGCGTTCGACGCCGCCACACGTGAAGCCGTCGTGGCTTTCGGCCGTGGCGAGTGCTTCGTGGAACGGTTCCTGGAGAGTCCCAGGCATATCGAGGTGCAGGTGCTCGGCGACGGCCACGGTGAGATCGTGGTCGTCGGCGATCGCGACTGCTCGATGCAGCGCCGCAACCAGAAGCTGATCGAAGAAGCTCCGGCTCCCGTCCTGACGGTCGAGCAGCGTTCCGAGATCCATGACGCCGCTCGACGGATCTGCGCCGAGGTCTCCTACCGCGGTGCCGGAACAGTCGAGTTCCTGCTCGCCGCCGATGGCACGATCTCGTTCCTCGAGGTGAACACGCGGCTGCAGGTCGAGCACCCCGTCACTGAGGAGGTCACCGGGGTCGATCTGGTGCGCGAGCAGTTCCGGATCGCGTTCGGCGAGGGGTCGTCGGTCAGCGCGACTCCCGAGCCCGTCGGGCACGCATTCGAATTCCGGATCAATGCGGAAGATCCCGGCCGCGGGTTCCTGCCCAGCCCCGGGCTCGTTGAGACTCTGCGGATCCCGGGCGGCCCCGGCGTGCGGTGGGACAGCGGGATCGAAGCGGGGGATGCAGTGCAGTCGGCGTTCGACTCGATGATCGCGAAACTGATCGTGCACGCTGATACGCGGGATGCGGCGCTGATCCGTGCGCGTCGCGCGCTGCGGGAGCTGTCGGTCGAGGGTCCGGCGACCGTCATCCCGTTCGATCGCCTGGCGGTCGATGAGCCCGAGTTTCAGACCGGAACATTCGCCGTGCACACGCAGTGGATCGAGAGCACGCTGCTTCCGCGGCTGGAGCCGCAGCTGCGGCCGGCGCCCGTCGAAGATGCCGCGCTGCAGCGCTTCCTGGTCGAGATCGACGGTCGACGCGTGATGCTCGGAGTGCCTTCGGCGCTGCTGCGCAGGTTCGCTTCTTCGACCGCGCCGACGGCTGCTCCGGCATCCGCTGATCCTGCCGAACTGCGCGCACCGGCTCCCGGCACGCTGGTGCGCTGGATCGTGGAAGACGGAGCCGAGGTGGCTGAGGGTGATGCCGTCGCCGTGCTCGACGCGATGAAGATGGAGACTCAGGTCACGGCTCACCGCGCCGGGGCTCTGGGCCACGCGGCATCCGTCGGTGACTCGATCGCCGCGGATGCAGTGCTCGCTCGCATCGGCTGAGCCGCGGCATCCGCCCTCTTGCCCGCCCGGCTGTTACACACTGCGGAGGTTGTCACGTGTGGCGGAGGAATTCGGTCAGAACATCCGCCATGCGCAACAACCTCCGTCAGGCGTAACTCGTGAGACGGCCTACTCCGGGTCGCCGCCCAGAGGACCGACCGCGGGGATGGGGCCGCCGTCATCCGCTCCGGTCTTGCGGGCACGGGCGATCGCATTGCCGACGTGGTACACCAGCAGGGCTGCGACCGTGCCGATCACGATGGCGCCGAGCTGGAAGGCGCCCCACTGCATCGCGAAGCCGCCGACGGCGATCACGAAGGAGATCGCGACCGTGTACTGGTTGACCGGGCGGGAGAAGTCGACGCGGTTGTCGACCCAGATCTTGATGCCGATGACGCCGATGAGGCCGTAGAGAGCTGTGGTCACGCCGCCCAGCACGCCCGGAGGGATCGTGTTGAAGATGACGCCGATCTTCGGTGAGAAGGCGAGCAGGATGGCGGCGAAGCCGGCCACCCAGTACGCGGCGGTGGAGTAGACGCGGGTCGCGGCCATCACTCCGATGTTCTCACCGTAGGTCGTGGTGGCCGAGCCGCCGAAGCCACCGGCGAGGGTGGTGGCGAGACCGTCGGCGACCAGGGCGCGTCCGGTGTGCTTGTTGATCGACGGGTCGTTCGTCATGGTGGCGACGCCGCGCACGTGCCCGACGTTCTCGGCGATGAGCACGAGCACGACGGGCAGGAACATCGGCACGTACGCCCATGCCATCGGATCGGTGACGGCGGCGAGGTGGAAGTCGGGCAGTCCGATCCAGGCGGCCTCGGCGACCCCGTCGAAGGTCACCTGACCGGTGAAGATCGCAACGACGTAGCCGACGATCACACCGAGGAAGATTGAGATGCGACCCAGGAACCCGCGGAACAGCACGCTGAACAGCACCACCGCGATCAGCGTCACGGAGGCCAGCTCGGGCTGCAGCGTGAAGTTGTTCCATGCGGCCGGAGCGAGGTTGAAGCCGATCAGAGCGACGATCGAGCCGGCGACCACCGGGGGCATGAGGCGGTCGATCCACCCGATGCCGACCGCCTGCACGAGGAAGCCGATACCCGCCAGCAGTGCGCCGACCACGAGCACACCGACCAGGGCTTGCGTGATCTGCTGAGCGGTCTCCAGCGCCTGACCCGCGTTGATCGCCGTGATCGGCGCGAGGAATGCGAACGACGAGCCCAGGTAGCTGGGCAGGCGGTTGCGCGTGAGCAGCAGGAAGAGCAGGGTGCCGAGACCGGAGAACAGCAGCGTCGTCGACACCGGGAAGCCGGTGATGATCGGAACCAGGAAGGTCGCACCGAACATAGCGACCACGTGCTGCGCACCGATCGCGAAGGTCGCGGGCCAGTTCAGGCGCTCTTCAGGCCGGACGACCTCGCCGGGGGCGACGGTGTGACCGTCGCCATGGATCTTCCACACGGGCATGGGGGCTCCTCGGAAATCGGGGTGGGATGCTGGAGAAACACTACCGATTGCCGAGCGCTCGTTTCTCACGGCGAGAGCGCGGCCCGCCCGGCTTACGCGGTCAGGCGCTCGATGAGCTCTCGGTACCGGTCGGCGGTGCGCTCGACGATCTCGTCGGGCAGTGCAGGCGGTTCGCCCTGCCTGTCCCAGTTCGATGCGAGCCAGTCGCGGACGATCTGCTTGTCGAAGCTCGCCATCCGCTCGGCCGGGGTCGTGCCGGACTCCCACGTCGCTGCATCCCAGTAGCGCGACGAGTCGCTCGTGAGGACTTCGTCGGCCAGGCGCAGAGTGCCGTCGGCATCCGTTCCGAACTCGAACTTGGTGTCGGCGAGGATGAGCCCGTGCTGTTCGGCGACGGCCGCAGCCTTCGCGTAGATCGCCAGCGAGGCGTCGCGCAGTTCGGCCGCGCGCTCCGCGCCCACCAGTTCGACCACGCGATCGAAGGTGATGTTCTCATCGTGCTCGCCCATCGGCGCCTTGTACGCAGGGGTGAAAAGCGGCTCGGGAAGGCGGTCGCCGTTCTCGAGCCCTGAAGGCAGAGGGATGCCGCATACGGTTCCGCTCTGCTGGTACTCGGCCCATCCGGTGCCGGTGATGTATCCGCGTACGACGCACTCGATCGGCAGCATCTCCAGCGATTGCGCGAGCATCGCCCGGTCGGCGACGGCATCCGGAATCTCACCTTCGGCGAGATGGTTCGGGAAGTCGAGCTGCGCGAACCACCAGCGGCTGAGCTTCGTCAGCAGGGCGCCCTTCTCGGGGATGCCGGGCGAGAGCACGAAGTCGAAGGCACTGACCCGGTCGCTCGCGACGACGAGGATGCGGGTGTCGGCAGGATCCTGCGATGCGTAGAGATCGCGGACCTTTCCGGAATAGAGATGACGCCAGCCGGGGATGTTCAGTGCATCGCTCATCTGCCCATTATCCCTGTCGGCGCCCGGGTGTAGCGTTGCCGGGTGACTGACTCCACGGCATCCTCCGGACCGTCCACCGGAACCTACGCGACCGGGCATCGCCCGCGCAGTCCGTGGCCAGCGCTGTGGGCGATGGTGATCGGGTTCTTCATGATCCTCGTCGACACGACCATCGTCGGCGTCGCGAACCCTGCGATCAAAAACGCGCTGGATCCGACGTCGAACAACCTCGACCGTGTCGTATGGGTGACGAGCGCCTACCTGCTCGCCTACGCCGTGCCGTTGTTGATCACCGGACGGCTCGGTGACCGCTTCGGCCCGAAGAACATCTACCTAATAGGCCTCGCGGTGTTCACCCTGGCCTCGCTGTGGTGCGGCCTGTCGACGACACTGGACGGCCTGATCTGGGCGCGCGCCGTGCAGGGGCTCGGCGCGGCGCTGCTCACACCGCAGACGATGGCCGTCATCACCCGCACCTTCCCGCCGGAGCGGCGGGGCGCGGCGATGGGTCTGTGGGGCGCAGCATCCGGCGTCGCCATGCTCGTCGGCCCGCTCGCCGGAGGATTCCTCGTCGACGGGCTCGGCTGGGAGTGGATCTTCTTCATCAACCTGCCGGTCGGCGTGATCGGGTTCATCCTCGCGTGCATCCTCGTGCCGAAGCTGCAGACCCACAAGCACCGCTTCGACGTGCCCGGCGTCTTCCTCAGCGCGATCGCCCTGTTCCTCATCGTCTTCGGGCTGCAGGAGGCCGAGGCGTACGACTGGGGCACGATCTGGGGACCGATCTCGGTGCTGAGCCTGATCATCACCGGCGTCGTCGTGCTGGTGATCTTCCTCTGGTACCAATCGAGGACGAAGAACGAACCGCTCGTACCGTTGGAACTGTTCCGCAACCGCAACTTCGCCTGGTCGAACATCGCGATCGCCATCGTCGGGTTCACCGTGACGGCGCAGGGCCTGCCGCTGATGTTCTTCCTCCAGCTCGCGCGGGGCCTGACCCCGACCGAGTCTGCGCTGCTGCTGATCCCGATGGCGCTCGCCGCCGGCATCGTCTCGCCGTTCGCGGGCAAGCTGCTCGACCGTATCGACCCGCGCCTCATGCTCGTGCCGGGCCTGCTGCTCGTGTCGATCTCGCTGTTCCTGTTCGCCATGATGATGAACACAGAGATCCCGATCGGCTGGCTGCTGATCCCCTCGGCCATCCTCGGATTCGGCAACGCGGGAATGTGGGGCCCGCTCGCAACCACTGCCACGCGCGACCTGCCGCCGCATCAGGCGGGCGCAGGTTCGGGCATCTACAACACGATGCGCACGGTCGGCTCGGTTCTCGGGTCGGCCGCGATCGCCGCGTTCATGCAGAACCGTCTCGAGACGAACCTGCCGGGTGCATCTGATGCCACGGGCGGATTCGGTGAAGGCAAGATGCCGGATGCTGTCACCGGCCCCTTCGCGGATGCGATGGCGCAGACGATGCTGTTGCCTGCGGCGGTCATCCTGCTCGGCGTCGCGGCCGTGCTGGTGCTGCGCCGGCCGGCGCACCTCGGTGCGCGGAAGAAGTGACGACCTGGCGGCGAGCCGGTTTGCGCCGCGCGATGCCTGCGTGATGTTCTGTTGCGATGCAGATCGAGCTCACCCGTCCCACGACCGACCTCTTCGACTCCTGGGCGGCCGCCGCGGCGGAGTTCGAGGGCGGTCACATCGACGGCGGAGGGTACGACGCCGGGATGGTGCCTGATCGGGCAGCGTGCGAGGCCTCGGTCGAGAAGGCGATGCGCTACGCCGCCCCTGACGCCGAGCTTCCCGAGGGCCACGTCCCGTGCGACTTCCTCTGGATAACCGATACGGGCGAGGTCGTCGGCTTCATCGCGTTGCGCCGTGAACTGAACGAGCACCTGCGGCAGTTCGGTGGACACATCGGCTACTCCGTGCGACCGTCGCGCCGCCGTGAGGGCATCGCGAAGGAGGCATTGAGGCTCGTGCTCGAGACGGCCCGCGGGCAAGGACTCGACCGCGTCATGCTGACCTGCGATGACGACAACGCCGGCTCATTCCGCACGATCGAGGGCGCCGGCGGTGTGCTGCAGGACATCATCGACGCATCTGCAGAGGGCCACCCGCGGCTGCGCCGCTACTGGATCGAGCTGTAGTCAGCGCGATCCAGTAGCGAGCGCCGCCTTCAGTGGGCCAGGATCGCCCTCACTTCGTGGAGAAGGCGCTGTCGAACGCGGCATCCGACGGCTTGTACGACGACAGCTTCCGCACGAACTCCAGCGCCTCCGGCGCACCGACGAGCCGATCCATCCCGGCATCCTCCCACTCGACGGACAGCGGGCCGTCGTAGCCGATCGCGTTCATCATGCGGAACGCGTCTTCCCAGGGCACGTCGCCGTGACCGGTCGAGATGAAGTCCCAGCCGCGACGCGGGTCGGCCCATGGCAGGTGCGAGGAGAGGCGGCCGTTACGGCCGTTGCCGAGGCGCTTCTTCGTGTCCTTGCAGTGCACGTGGTAGATCCGGTCCTGGAAATCCCACAGGAAACCGACCGGGTCGATGTCCTGCCACACCATGTGCGACGGGTCCCAGTTGAGCCCGAACGCCTCGCGGTGCCCGATCGCCTCGAGCGCGCGCTTGGTGGTCCAGTAGTCGTACGCGATCTCCGACGGGTGCACCTCGTGCGCGAAGCGCACGCCCACCTCGTCGAACACGTCCAGGATCGGGTTCCACCTGTCGGCGAAGTCCTGGTATCCGGCCTCCACCATCTCGTCGGTGGCCGGCGGGAACATCGCGACGTACTTCCAGATCGACGAGCCGGTGAATCCGGTGACCGTCTTCACGCCGAGCTTCGCAGCCAGACGCGCGGTGTTCTTCATCTCCTCCGCGGCACGCTGACGCACGCCCTCCGGATCGCCGTCTCCCCAGACGTGATCGGAGACGATGTTGCGGTGGCGCTGATCGATCGGGTCGTCGCACACGACCTGGCCCTTGAGGTGGTTCGAGATCGTCCAGACCTTCAGACCGTTGCGCTCCAGAATCGCCAGGCGGTCCTGGATGTACGCATCGTCATCCCAGCGCCACGGGTCGAGGTGATCGCCCCAGCACGCGATCTCGAGGCCGTCATAGCCCCACTCGCCTGCGAGCCGGCAGACCTCTTCGAAAGGCAGGTCGGCCCACTGGCCGGTGAACAGGGTGACTGGTCGTGACATCATCGTCCTCTTCTCGTGAGATTCGTATCGTGGTGGTCTTCAGACGCCGGTCCAGGCGGAGCCGTTCGACGAACTGCGCTCGACGGCATCCAGCACCCGCTGCACGTGCAGCCCTTCGGCGAACGTCGGGTGCGGTGCATCGCCGCTCGCAATCGCCTCGACGAGATCCTTCGCCTGGTGCGAGAAACCGTGCTCGTAGCCGAGCATATGCCCGGTCGGCCACCATCCCGCAAGGTACGGATGCTCCGGTTCGGTGACCAGGATGCGGGTGAAGCCCTGCTCTCCTGCGGGCTGGGTGGCGTCGTAGAACTCGAGCACGTTCATGTCCTCGAGATTCCAATGCAGCGCGCCGGCGTCACCCGAGATCTCGATGTCGAGCGCATTCTTGCGTCCGGTCGCGAACCGTGTCGCCTCGAAAGTCGCCAGCGTCCCCGACTCGAGTCGTCCGGTGAACAAGGCGACGTCGTCGACCGTGACCTTCCCGCGCTCATCGCTCGCGGTGCCGCTGAGCCCGACCGACTCGCCGAGCAGCGGGCGCTCCTCGACCAATGTCTCCAGCACGGCGGAAACCTGGGTCAGCGACTGTCCGGTGACGAACTGGGTCATGTCGATGATGTGTGCGCCGATGTCTCCGAGCGAGCCGGATCCTGCGCGGTCCTTGTCGAGCCGCCAGGTCATCGGCGACTCCGGGTCGGCGAGCCAGTCCTGCCGGTAGCTGGCCCGCACCTGCCGCACGGTGCCGACGCGTCCGGCCACGATCATGTCGCGCATGAGAGTGACGGCGGGCACACGGCGGTAGGTGAATCCCACCATGGCGTGGATGGAGCAGGCCGCAGCGTCCTGCGCAGCCTGCTCCATCGCCTCGGCCTCTTCCACCGTGTTCGCCAGCGGCTTCTCGCACAGCACGTGCTTGCCGGCCGCGAGCGCGGCGATCGCGATCTCGGCGTGCGATTCCCCTGGGGTGACGATGTCGATCACGTCGATGTCGTCACGAGCGATGACGGCCCTCCAGTCGGTGGACGACTCGGCCCACCCCCACTTGCGGGCCGCGGCCGCAGTCTTGTCGGCATCGCGTCCGACGAGCACCGCCATCCGTGGCGAGAGAGGGAGGTCGAACGCCGCAGGCGCCTGACGCCAGCCGACGGAGTGCGCCGCTCCCATGAATCCGTGGCCGATCATGGCCACACGCAGCTCAGTTGTCATATCTACTCCAGGGGAAACGGTGCGGGGCGAGCGCATCGGCGCTCGCCCCGCGGTTGATGATCAGGACTCGAATGCGAGGTCGATGAACTCTTCGACGTTGTCCTTGGTCACCACTGGTGCGTCGAGCACGATGCGGTAAGGAACGCTCGGCGTGATCAGGTCACTCATCGTCTTGTCCTGCGCGATGAGGCGTGCCAGGGCGATGCCGTCCGCGGCCTGCGTCGACGGGTAGATGACGGTGGCCTTGATGACGCTGTCATCGGCTGCGATGCGGTCCATCATGTTGACGCTGCCTGCGCCGCCGACGAGGAAGAACTCGTCGCGCCCGGCCGACTCGATGGCGGCCATGACGCCGACACCCTGGTCGTCGTCATGGTTCCAGATCGCGTCGATCTGCGGGTTCGCGGAGAGCAGCTGGGATGCTGCGCTCTCGCCGCCGGCGACGGTGAAGTCAGCGGCGACTCGAGGGCCGACCTCGAGGCCGCAAGATTCGAGCGCATCGCTGAAGCCCAGCGAACGGTCCTGTGTCAGCGGCAGGGAGTCGATTCCGGCGATCTCGGCGACGACGGCATCGCTCTGACCGTCGAGCTGCTCGCAGATGTAGGCGCCGGCGCTGACGCCCATCCCGTAGTTGTCGCCGAGGATCGTGATGCGCGATGCAGAGGTGTCAGAGAACTCGCGGTCGACGTTGATGACGGGAATGCCGGCATCCATCGCCTTCTGCGCGACCTGGGTGAGCGCAGCGCCGTCCGTCGGAAGGAGCACGATCGCGTCGACGTCCTCGTTGATGAACTGCTCCACTGCGGCGATCTGCTGGTTGGCGTCATTGGTGCCCTCGGCCTGACGCAGCTCGACGTCGTCGAAGCCCTCTGCGGCATTGATGGCGCCCGAGTTGATCGCGCCGAGCCATCCGTGGTCGGCCTCTGGTCCTGACCAGCCGATGACGACGGTGTCGCCCGAGGCCGTGTTCTCTTCGCTCGTGGTGCCCTGGTTCTCGGTCTCCCCTTCACCCTCTGCACCATCGCTGGTACATCCGGCCAGCAGGGTGACGGCGAACAGTGCTGCCGCTCCTGCCATCAACGGGCGGAGCCCGCGTGTGCGCATGCTGTGCATGTCTTTCCTCCTTGAAATGTGATGCAGATGCGTGCGGTGCGGGAAATGCCTGTCGGGAAACGACTTGGTGCGCACCGGGCACTGACAAGGTCAAGTTAGCAGAACATGCCTCGCTCTGGCCAGCTTTTGTCGCAACAAGATCAAAAGTGCTGCCTTCGCGCCTGAGGCACTCGACTACGGGCGTCAGTGGGCGATCGAGGCACCGCGCCGATCGGTAGATCCGTCGAAAGCTCGCCTCTCGCGTTCATGAATCAAGCATGTTATGTTCATTGCGTGATCAAAGATGACCAGACTCCGGCATTACTGGAGATGCGCGGTGTCGAGAAGAGCTTCGTCGGTGTGCGCGCGCTGCGCGGTGTCGACCTCGAGGTGATGCCGGGCGAGGTGCACTGCCTGCTCGGCCAGAACGGTGCAGGCAAATCGACGCTGATCAAGACTCTCGCAGGCGTGCACACACCGGATGCGGGCGAGATCCGCTGGATGGGTGATCCGGTCGAGATCGCGAACCCGCAGGCGGCCATCTCGCTCGGCATCTCGACCATGTATCAGGAGCTCGACGTCGTCGACGGCCTGACTGTGGCGGAGAACGTCTTCCTCGGCCACGAGTTCGACAGGTTCGGCTTCACGCGCCGCGGTCAGCTCATCCAGGAGACGCGCAGGCTCCTCGAGCGGCTCGGCCACGGTTCGATGTCACCGCACGCCGATGTCGGCTCGCTCAGCGCAGCCGAGAAGCAGATCGTCAGCATGACCCGCGCGCTGTCGCACGACACGAAGCTCATCATCATGGACGAACCGTCCGCCGTGCTCGATTCCCACGAGGTGCGCAACCTGTTCGCAGTCGTGCGGGAACTGACCTCGCAGGGCATCGCGGTCGTGTACATCACTCACCGCCTCGAGGAGATCCGCGAGATCGGCGATCGCATCACGGTCCTCAAGGACGGCTCTTCGGTGGCGAGCAACCTGTCAGTGGCCGATACCACCACTGCCGAGCTGATCAAGCACATGACCGGTCGCGCGGTGCAGAACGTGTTCCCTCCGGCCGAGCCCATCGCTGCCGACGCACCCGTGCTGCTCGAGGTGGAAGGACTGGGCCTCGACGGAGTGTTCGAGGACGTGTCGTTCTCGGTGCGCGCGGGAGAGGTCATCGGTCTCGCCGGGCTCGTCGGATCAGGACGCAGCGAGATCATCGAGACGATCTACGGCGCGAGGCGCGCATCCACTGGAACGGTCCGCGTCAGCGGGAAGGCGCTCCCGCGCGGGTCGGTCTCCGCCGCCGTCGCCGCCGGAGTCGGGCTGAGTCCCGAGGAGCGCAAGTTCCAGGGACTGGTGCTCGGGGAGCCGATCTTCAAGAACGTCACCCTGTCGTCGTTCACACGGTTCGCCAAGGGGCCGGTTCTCGATGAGCGCACCGAACGCCGCACGTCCAGGGAGCAGATCGCAGCCCTCGAGCTGAGGCCGGCAGATCCCGACCGCCCGGCGGCGACCCTGTCCGGCGGAAACCAGCAGAAGATCCTGCTCGCGCGCTGGCTGGTGCACGGCAGCTCCGTGCTGCTTCTGGATGAGCCCACCCGAGGAGTCGACATCGGGGCGCGCTCGGAGATCTATGGGCTGATCCGAAGGCTCGCAGCATCCGGGCACGCGATCGTCGTCATCTCGAGTGAAATAGAGGAAGTCCTCGGTCTCGCGGACTCCGTCCTCGTCGTCGGAGACGGACGCGTCCTCACCACACTTCCCGCAACAGAGATCGATGAGCACGGCGTGCTCGACCTCGTCATGAAAGGAGTCGCCGCGTGAGCGTGCAGACCCCCACTTCGCCCGGCCAGACCGAGGCTGAGAACACGCCGGCGTTGCGTCGGCTGCTGTCCGGATCCGTCGGGCGCAATCTAGGCCTGGTCCTGGCGCTCTTGGTGATCATCGTCGTCGGGGCGGTGACCTCTTCGAACTTCCTGAACTTCGACAACGCGCTCGTGATCCTGCGCCAGGCGTCGATCATCGGCGTGATCAGCGTCGGAATGACCTTCGTGATCATCGCCGGTGGCATCGACCTATCCGTCGGCGCGGTGCTGGCGCTGGCATCGGTGGTCGGCTCGCTGTCCGCGATCCAGGACATCGCCAGTTCGAGCCACTGGATCGTCACGGTCGTCGTCGCGCTGCTCGTCGGCGTCGGTGCCGGCCTCATCAATGGAGTCGTGATCGCATACGGAAAGGTTGCCGCGTTCATGGCGACGCTCGCGATGATGGTGGGTGCTCGTGGCCTGGCCGAGATCCTCGCCAACAACCGCACCTTGGTGATCTCCGACCGCGACTTCGTGCGCGCCATGAATATCGACATCCTCGGTGTCGACATCCTCATCTGGATCTTCGTCGTCGTCGCGGTCGCCGGGTGGTTCCTGCTCAACCGCACCACGTTCGGACGCCGCACGGTCGCGATCGGCGGCAACCCGGAGGCCGCGCGCCTGGCAGGCATCAAGGTCAAGCGGCACACGATGTGGCTGTACGCGCTCGTCGGACTGACCGCCGGCATCGCCGCCGTCATGCTCATGGGCCGCACCACGGCCGGCACCTCGACGCACGGCAACCTGTACGAACTCGATGCCATCGCCGCCGTCGTCGTCGGTGGCACACTGCTCGTCGGCGGACGGGGCACGATCACCGGCACGGTGTTCGGCGTGCTGATCTTCGCGACGCTGTCGAACGTCTTCGTGCAGAACAACCTCACCTCCTCGGCGCAGGCCGTCGCCAAGGGCGTGATCATCGTCGTCGCGGTGCTGCTGCAGCAGCGGTTCGCGGTCGGGCGTGTCAAGCGGAGCCGCCCGCAGCCGATCGGTCACGACGTGCCGTCCGCGTAGAATCGACAGACGCGGAAGCGCCGAAAACGATGGCCTCCAGGGCGTGGATGCGGTGCCGTCCTCGAGATGCACCGGGCCGTTCACGAGAAGTACAGGTTAAGAATGGCAAGCAATCTCAACGCCGGCGGTGTCGGACAGCTCTTCCAGCTGCTGCGCGATGGTGAGCCTCGCACCAGAGCGGAACTCGCGAAGACATCGGGCCTGGCCCGGTCGACGGTGGCGGCCCGCGTGGACGAGCTCATGCGCAAGGGCCTGATCGCCCCCGTAGCGGATGCCGCCTCGACCGGCGGGCGACCGCCCTCCCAGTTCGCCCTGAACCCCACGGCGAGGGTCGTCATCGCCGCCGACATCGGCGCATCGCACACGACAGTCGCGGTGACGGATCTCGCCGGCACCATCCTCGCCGAACGCACCGGCAGGCTCGCCGTGTCGCTCGGTCCGGAGACAGTGCTGTCATGGCTCGTCGAAGCGGCGAACGAGATGATCGCCGAGACAGGGCTCACTCATGACCGCGTCGCGGCCGTCGGCGTCGGCGTTCCGGGCCCCGTCGAGCACGCCACGGGCCGCCCGGCGAAACCGCCGATCATGCCGGGGTGGGACGGATTCGACGTACCGGGCTGGGTGCAGCAGCACCTGCAGGTTCCTGTGCTCGTCGACAACGACGTCAACATCTCGGCACTCGGTGAGCGCGTTGCCGCCTGGCCGTTGACCGACCACATGATCTTCGTCAAGGTCGCCACCGGCATCGGCGCCGGGATCATCTCTGACGGACGGCTGCTTCGCGGAGCCCAGGGCATCGCAGGCGACTTCGGACATGTGCGCGTCGCGAGGGGAGCGGACGTGCCGTGCCACTGCGGGAACACCGGGTGTCTCGAGGCTCTCGCATCCGGCCCCGCGATCGCGCGGTCACTCAGCCAGCGCGGGATCGCGGCGGCCGACGGCAATGACGTCGTCGAACTGGTCAAGTCCGGCAACCTCGAAGCGATACAGGCCGTGCGCCAGGCAGGGCGCGACCTCGGCGAGGTGCTCACGGCATCCGTTAGCCTGCTCAACCCGTCGGTGATCGCCATCGGCGGTGCGATGGCACGCGTCGGCGAGCATCTGATCGCCGGGGTCCGCGAAGTCGTCTACACGCACTCCATGCCGCTGGCGACGGAACATCTCGCGATCGTGCAATCCGTCACGGCCGGTGAGGCTGCCGTGCGCGGGGCGAGCCTGCTCGCGATCGAGCACGCGCTGAGCCCGGAGATCCTTCCCCAGAGCTTCGCGCTCGACGACTGAGGCTGCGCCGACGCGCCTACTTCGCGACGCGGGCCGCGATGTCGCTGCGGAAGTGCGCACCGTCCAGGCCGATGCGGTTCATCGCGTCGTACGCCTGGGCTCGGGCCGCGGCGAAGTCGGAGCCGACAGCCACCACGTTCAACACGCGCCCGCCGGTCGCGACCAGGTCTCCGCCAGGAGCGTCCGGACCCGCCGTCGCGGCGTGGACGATCCGCACGCCGTCGACGCTCGCAGCATCCGAAAGTCCCGAGATCTGGCGTCCGGTCTGCGGTGCCTCCGGGTAGCCCTCGCTCGCGAGCACGACCGTGATCGCGACCTCATCCGAGAACTCCGGCTCCGGCTGGTCTTCGAGAGTGCCGGATGCCGCGGCGAACAGCAGTTCGGACAGCGGGGTGCGCAGGCGCGGCAGCACGACCTGCGTCTCGGGGTCGCCGAAGCGTGCGTTGAACTCGATGACCTTCACGCCCTTGTCCGTGAGGATGAGCCCGGCGTACAGCAGCCCGATGAACGGGGTGCCCTCGGCATCCAGCTGACGGATCACCGGCAGGGCGACCTGCTCGGTCACCAGCTTCACGAACTCCTTCTCGCTTCCGAACTGCTCGTCGAGCCAGGGCAGAGGCGAGTACGCCCCCATTCCGCCGGTGTTCGGGCCTTCGTCACCGTCGTAGGCGCGCTTGAAGTCCTGCGCGGGGCTCAGCGCACGGACGGTGTCGCCGTCGGAGACGAAGAACAGCGACACCTCAGGGCCGGATAGGAACTCTTCGATCAGCACCGGCCCCTGAGGGAGATAGTGGGAGGCGTGCGCGAGGGCTTCGGCCCGGTCGGACGTGACGATGACGCCCTTGCCGGCCGCGAGCCCGTCGGCCTTCACGACGTACGGTGCGCCCAGGTCGTCGAATGCGGCCTCGACGTCGGCGACGGATGCCGCGCGCACGGCGCGTCCGGTCGGCACTGACGCCGCGTCCATCACGCGCTTCGCGAAGGCCTTCGAACCTTCCAGCTGTGCGGCCGCCCTGCCGGGACCGAACACGGGAATGCCGCGTTCGCGCAGCGCATCCGCGACGCCGGCGACGAGAGGCGCCTCGGGGCCGATCACGACGAGGTCGATCGAGTTCTCATTCGCGAAGTTGGTGACCGCGCCGCCGTCGAGCTGGTCGAGGCTCACGAGGGTCGCATCCTGTGCGATGCCGGCGTTGCCAGGCGCGGCGAGGATCTCATGCTGCGCACCCTCCGCCTTGAGGGACTCCGCCTTCAGGGCGAGGATGATCGCGTGCTCACGGGCACCGGAACCGAGGACGAGGATCTTCACCCATCCAGACTACCGAGCCGGTCGAGCCACGTCAGACGGTCACGGGACGCTCGACCGATTCATCCCACGGCACGGTCCACCCGCAGACGTCGAAGATGCGGTCGAGTACCAGCGCGGTGAACCCCCACACGATCGTGCCGTCGACGTCGAACGCGGGTCCGCTGAAGCGGAACCCGTCGCGAGTGATGACCGAGGTGAAGCGCGTCGCGGGGTCGAGCAGCTGCGCGACCGGCACCCGGAACACCTCGACGGTCTCGGCGTGATCGACCGCAGCCACCTTCGACGGCTTCGTCCACCAGCCGAGCACCGGAGTCACCAGGTGGTTGCTGGCGGCGAGGGGAAGTTCGGGGAGCACACCGAGGATCTCGACGCCGTCCGGGTCCAGGCCGGTCTCCTCCACGGCCTCGCGCAACGCCGTGGCGACGAAGTCCGCATCGTCTGCATCGCGGCCACCGCCCGGGAACGACACCTGGCCGGGGTGCGACGAGAGAGTGGATGCGCGTCGCTGCAGCAGCACATCGAGGTCCTTCGCGACGGCCGCGTCGACGGTCGGGGCCGGCGTGCTGTCGAGCACGCCGAACAGAATCAGTACGGCGGACTCGCGGGCGGCGTCCGGATCGGCCAGCTGCGGCAGGATGCGCGTGCCCCAGCTCTCGGATCGTGCGGCGGCGAGCAGCTCGGCACGGGCGCCTTCCGGATGCTGCGAGACACTCATCCAGACGAGCATACGCCGCGCGCGAACCCGTGGACGCGTGTCCGCGGCGCATGGAATGACAGTTTCCGGGCCCGGAATGCGGCAAGTTCAGGTATGCGGTCCCGCCCGGCGAGTCGCGCCTCGGTCGTAGGCTGATCGCATGGCCAGGAAGATCGACGTCAGCGACGGGCGGGCGGCGTTGGATGCTGCGCGTATCGCGTCCGCGGCAGGAGCGAAGCCCGCTCGCGCCGACCTCGCGACAGCGGTGCGCTACCTGCTGCAGCTGCTCGACGAGAAGGCGCCGGGCAACAGCGTCGAGGTGAGGGTGCCGCCGTTCGGTGCCGTGCAGGTCGTGCAGGGCCCGCGGCACACCCGCGGCACACCGCCGAACGTCATCGAGATGGATGCCGCGACCTGGATCGACCTCGCGACCGGCGCAGAGACGTGGGCCGAGGTGGTCGCCGCAGGCCGCGTGCAGGCGTCCGGCACGCGCGCCGACCTGTCGGATCTGATGCCGCTGCGCCCCTAGACGAACGTTTCGACTACCGCCTCGGAACCACCAGCGGAACGCCCGTGACCGGATGCGGGAACACATCCACCGACTGCCCGTACACCTGCTCGATGCGCTCTGCCGTCAGGACTTCCGCCGGCATTCCCGATGCGATCACCCGTCCGTGGGCAAGCAGCGTCAGCCGGTCGGCGTGGGCGAGTGCGGCGTTGAGGTCATGCAGGACCACGGCGACGGCTGTACCGGCATCCGCGGTCGCACGCACCAGACGCATGACGTCTTCGTGGTGTTTGAGATCGAGCGACGCGGTCGGCTCGTCGAGCAGCATGATCGGCGTCGACTGCGCGAGCACTCGGGCGATGGCCACTCTCGCACGCTCGCCTCCGGACAGCGACGATACCGACCGGAGTGCGAGGCCATCGATTTCGGTGGCGACCATCGCCGCCGCGACCGCAGCGTCGTCGTCGTTCTCGAGCGTCGTGCGCGCCCACGGCGCTCTCCCCATCCGCACGACCTGTTCTGCGCTGAATGGGAAGGACACCGCGTTCTCCTGCAGCAGCACCGCCCTGGTGCGGGCGAGATCACGGGGACGGATACCGGCGATCGCCCGCCCATCGATCTCCACAGAGCCGGCTTCTGGCGCGAGATCCCCGGCGAGCACGCTGAACAGCGTGGACTTCCCTGCGCCGTTGGGGCCGACCAGCGCATGGATCTCGCCGGGATTCACTTCGATCGAGGCGTCTTCGAGGATGGCGCGCCCTCCCGCGATCCGCCCTCCTCCCTCGACCCGGACGGTGACGTCGCTCGCCCGAAGCTGCACGCTCACGCCCAGCCTCCCGAACGACGGCGGGTGCGTACGAGCAACCACAGGAAGAACGGCCCGCCGACGAGCGAGGTGATCATCCCGATCGGCATGTCGGCCAACGGCACGGCGGTGCGGGCGACGAGATCGGCGAGGGCGATGAGCAGCGCACCGCCGACCGCCGAGGAGATGATGAGCGGCAGGTGTGCCGGTCCGATGATCATGCGCATGAGATGCGGGATCACGAGCCCGACGAAACCGATGATGCCCGCGAACGCGACGGCTGCGCAGACCAGGATCGCGACGGTCACGATCACGATGATCCGCAGCAGCTCGACATGCACGCCGAGGTGCCTGGCGGTGCGCTCGCCGAGGGCGAAGAGGTCGAGCTGATGCGCCACGATCACCGCGATCACGATGCCGATGCCGGTCAGTGGCGCGACGACCGCGATGTTGGGCCACAGCGCTCCGTTCAGCGAGCCGAGTTGCCAGAAGACGATCTGCTCGCGCGTCGAGGTGGTGCCGAGGAACGTCATGAAGGCCATGCCGGCCCCGCCGATCGCGTTGATCGCGATGCCGGTGAGCAGGAGCGTGACGACCTCTGTCCGCCCGCCGGATCGGCTGATGAAATACACCGCGAACACCGCGATGAGCCCGCCGACGAACGACAGGGCAGGGGTAGTCCACATCCCGAAGGTCGACAGCCCGAACGTGAGGCTGGCCGCAGCGCCCAGGGCTGCGCCGGACGAGACTCCGACGACACTGGCATCCGCCAGCGGATTGCCGAAGATCGCCTGCATCAGCACGCCGGCGACCGCCAGCGCAGCCCCGACGAGGATGCCGAGCACGACACGGGGGAGACGGATGTTGAAGATCACCCCCGAGTCCGAGACGTTCCCGGGGGCCCAGGCGGTGTCGATGCCAGCGCCGTGCAGCAGGACGCCGATGATCTCGGTCGGCGACAGCGAGTACTGTCCGCTCGCGAGGGACACGATACAGGTGGCCACGAGAACGGCGACGAGGCCGAGAGTGACCACGGTGAACCGTGTTCCGCGGTGCTGCTCGGGTGTGCGGGTGATGACCTCTGCCGTCATTCTGCGCTCTCGCCGGAGGCGGGCGCGTAGAGCGCGCGCGCGATCGCGCGGATGATCTCCGGCGATCGTGGGCCGAAGCTGAGGATCTCGCCATCCGCCATGTCGATTACGCGGCGGTTGACTCCGGCGGGCGTCTCGGCCACGGCCGGCACCCGTTCGATGAGCCCGTCGATGCCGCCTACGGACTCCAGCCCATCGGTCATCATGACCAGCACGTCGGGCTGTGCGGCGACGAGCGCCTCGGCCGTCATGGGCTTGTTGCCCTCCCAACCGATCTCGCTTGCGACATCGATGCCGCCGACCGCCTCGATGAGCGAATCGGCGCCGGAATCCTTGCCGAAGATGTAATACACGTTCGCGCTGCCGCGCACATAGAGGAACAGCATCCGTGCGCGATCAGACTCGTCCGCCGGCACCACCTCGGCGATCTCCGCGAGAGCTGTGTCGAGGTCGGTGTCGACCTGGGCGATGAGCTCCTGACCACGGCTTTGGATGCCGAGGGCCGATGCCACTTCCTCGATGAGCTGATCGGTGTTGTCAAGGCGCAACTCGTCGGAGATCACGACGATCGGGATGCCGGCGTCGCGGAGCTGCTGGCGGACCTCTTTCGGACCGATCGTGGTGTCGGTGAGGATGACGGTCGGCGCGAGCTCGAGGATCGCCTCCGGATTGAGCGCGTGGCCGGCCTTGGTCACGACGGGCAGATCCTGCGTCCCGTCGAATGTCGTCGAGGAATCGCGACCGACGACGTCGGCGCCCAATCCGAGCGCGAAGACCGTGGCGGCGATGGTGCCGGAGATGTCGATCGGGAGGATGCGGCTGACGTCGGTGATCTCGACGTCGCGTCGTTCGGCATCGGTGATGGTGACGGGAAGGTCGGGCGTGGTGGTGTCGGACACCGAACTGATCGCATGGCTGGGAAGGCAAGCGGTCGACCCGCCGGTCGCGGTGCGGACATCATCGACGAGCGCGAGATCGGAGAGCTGCACCGCCGCGGCGGGGCAGAGATCGGATGCTGCGCGCTCTGATCCCGCGGTGGCCGTCGGTGCCGCGCACCCCGTGAGGCCGAAGATCACAACGGCCGCGATGAGCGGGGAGAGACGAGAGCGCATTGAGGTTAGCCTGTCCTAATTTTTGACGAGATGACATGGATCAGTCTATGGTCGGAAGCGGAGGTTAGCTAAGCCTAACCAACATAAACCGCATCAGACCTGAAGAGGTTCTGCCGTCGCGCGCGCCCTGGTGAACAGTCGCTCGCGACCTCACGCCTGGAGGCATCCGTGAATCACACCGAGTCCCGTGCGACGAACAGTCGCATCCGAACAGCGTTCGCGGCGGTGCTGGCCGTGCTGATGACCGTGTTCGGCACGCTGACCGCACCGGCAGCCTTCGCCGCCGACGGCGTGAGCGTCGTGCCGCAGGTCAGCGCGGCATCCGAGTCCGGTCTGATGATCCAGGTGAACGCCGAAGGGCTTCCCGCCGACATCACCGGGACGTACGCGGCCCTCATCGTTCAGGGCAAAGACGAGGCGCTGAACAGCCAGGAGTACGTCGCTTTCGCGCTGCCTTTCCCCGCGGTCACGGGGGGAACGACATCTTTCGCCTTGACGGCTGCGACCCCGAAGCTGGACCGGGCGCAGACATACGAGGTGGTCATGTGGAAGCAGCACAGTGCGTTCACGCCCGAGAACGTCTACGGCCGCTCGGTCGTGTCGATCTCTGACGGGCAGTGGAACGAAGTGTTCCCGCCGGTCGAGCCGGAGACACCGGTCGAGCCGGAGACGCCCGTCGAGCCGGAGGTCCCGGCACCGGCCGTCACTGCCGGGGTCTCATCGGCATCCGTCGATGACGGTCCGGTCGTGAGCGTCGAAGGTTCCGCTTTCGCCGGTGCCTCCGGCGAGTACGTCGCGCTGATCGAGAAGGGCACCGAGGCGGATGTCACCGCCGGGGGAGGCTTCCTCGCGATGCAGTACGTTCGCGGCATCGTTGACGGCGCGTTCCAGGTGACCTTGACCGCTGCTGCGGAAGCCCTCGACCCCACCGCGTCATACGAGGTGATCGCGTGGCAGCAGCACACGATGCCGAATGCCGACACGATCCATGCGAGAGCCGATGTCGTTATCAGCGCCGAGCAGTGGGCAGCCCTGAAGCCCGCCCCGCTGCAGCCCTCCCTCCGGGTCTTCCTCGCCGATGGCACGACTCCGGCCGCAGGTGCAGCCCTCAAAGCCGGAGACGAGATCGTCGTCAAGGGCAGCGGCTACGACCCGACCGCGAACGTCGGCGGACGTGGCGTGCCGATCCCGTCGAACCTGCCCCAGGGCACCTACGTGGTCTTCGGCGACTTCGCCGCGAACTGGCAGCCGTCGACGGGGGCGGCGTCGAGCGCGCGATCAGTGGGCACGCAGGTGTGGGCACTGGCGGAGGGCGTGCTCGATCAGGTTCCGGCGCAGTACCAGGGTGCGATCCGTGCGCAGTGGGTCGACATCGCCGCAGACGGCACCTTCACCGCGACGCTGACGTTGAAGGATGCACCGGCCGATCCGGAGGACGGTGCATACGGCGTATACACCTACGCTGCCGGAGGTGTGAAGAATGCCACGCAAGAGCAGAGCGTGAAGCTGAACTACTCGACCAAGATCGACACGACGGTGAACGCGGTGGCGTCCGTGGACGGGACCGATCTCGTCGTCGACGTGGAGGGTCGTGGTTTCGACGGTGAACCCGGCGTGTACGCGGCGCTGATCGAGGAGGGCACGGAGGCGGATGTCACCGCCGGCGGCGGCTTCCTCGCGATGCAGTACGTGCGAAACATCACCGACGGCGCGTTCGCGACAGCTCTCACTGCACCCGGCGGCACGCTCGATCAGACGAAGTCCTATGAGGTCATCGTCTGGAAGCAGCACACGATGCCGAACGCCGACACCATCCGCGCGCGCGGTGGAGTGACGATCACAGCCGAGCAATGGAAGCTGCTCACGCCCGAGACGCCCAAGCCGCCGAAGCCGACGCCGAAGCCGACGACGCCCCCGACGACGCCCCCCACGACTCCGACCACACCGCAGCAGCCCGTCGCCGGCGGTTCGCTGCGCTGGGCGATCTCCTCGTCGTTCGTGAATTACATCACCGGACCCATCGCCCAGGGCGAGATCAGAGTCACCGGCGGTGCGACGCGCTCTGGCAGTCAGTTCCAGTTCGGACAGGCCGCCGGCAGCACGTACAACCCTGCAACCGGACTCGGCGCCGTCAGTTACACAGGTTCCGTGCGATTCACCGGTCACCACGGCGTGCTCAACGTGACGATCTCCAACCCCCGGGTCGAGATCACCTCGACAGCCGCGGCGACTCTCCATGTCACCCATGACGGCACGCGCGTGCCCTTCGCGACGATCGATCTCGCCTCCGGTTCGAAGACGACCGCCGGTGGTGCGACGACGTTCACCGCCGCGCCCGTATCCCTGACCGCTGCCGGACAGAACCAGGTGCTCGGCGGCTACAGCACGACCCTGAACCCTGTGACGTTCACGATCGGCACACCGGCCGCGGCGCCCAACGGCACGGTCGGCACGGTGGCAACGGCATCCGTCCAGCAGAAGTCGCAACTGCCGACCACGGCGCCGGCGACGGACGGGATCGAGATCGACGAGCAGAGCCTCAAAGCGCTGGAGTCCGGAGCGTCCGCGACCGTATCCGCGTCCGGCTTCCAGCCGAATGAGCAGGACATCAAGGTCGTCGTGTATTCGACGCCGGTGCTGCTCGACACGGTCACGGCCGACGCGAACGGCCTGGCGACGTGGACGGGTGCGCTGCCCGCCACTCTCGAGGCCGGCGCGCACACCCTGACCTTCCAGGGCTCGGTCGACCGCGGGCTCGCCTTCACGCTCAACCGCACGACCGCGGCGATCGGCGTCTGCACGGTCGAGGGAGCAACGCTCCAGTGGGGGTATAAGGAGAGCTTCCGCAACTACATCGAGGGCATCGCGCACGGCGGCTGGAACCTCACCGGTGTCGTGTACGAGTTTCCCGAGTTCGTCTGGTCCGCGGGAACCGGTTCGTTCGACTCCGACGCCGGAAGCGGCCTCGTCGACTTCGGCGGCACCATCGCGTTCCATGGGCACGACGGTGCGCTCGAGACGAAGCTGAACAACGCGCGCGTCGAACTGGCCGGAGACAAGGGATACATCCTCTTCGACATCGCCGGCGCCACGCAGGGCGGCGAGCAGATCGACCAGAAGAGCGTGCGCTTCGTCGAGTTCTCCATCGCGGATGCCGAGACCGTCGACGGCGTGCTGACGCTGAGCGACGCGGCATCCACGCTCACCGAGAGCGGAGCCGCAGCGTTCGGCACCTACGCGGCCGGAGATGCATTCGACCCGGTGTCGTTCCGCCTCCCCGTCGGCGCGGACTGCGGCATCGCCCCCGTGGAGGAAAAGAGCGTCGACGAGCCGTTCGCCGCGATCAGCGCCGAGGTGTCGCCGATCCCGGCTGAGACCGCCGGCTTCCCGATCTGGGCGTGGGTGGTCATCGGTCTGCTCGTCGTCGGAGCGGGCGTCGGCACCGGCGTCATCGTCAAGCGGCGTCGGGATGCAGCATCCGCCATCATCGGCGAGGATTGACACCATGACGATCAGCGAACGTGCCCAGCGACGCCCCCGTCCGCAGATCGTGCTGGAGGTGATCGAGAGCATTCGGCTGACCCCGCATCTGGTGCGCATCATCGCCGGCGGTCCGGGCATCGCCTCCGTTGAGGACAACGGCTTCACCGACGCCTACACGAAGATGCACTTCGCGCCGGCCGAGGCGCAAATCGTGCCGCCGTACGACATGGAAGAGCTGCGCGAGCGGCTGCCCGTCGAACTGCTGCCGTCGGTGCGGACCTATTCGATCCGTCGCTTCGATCTGGCATCCGGACAGATCTGGATCGATTTCGTCACGCACGGTGACGAAGGAGTCGCGGGACCGTGGGCGGCGAATGCGAAACCCGGCGACCCTGTCGTACTCGGCGGGATCGGAGGCGGCTACGCGCCGGACACGACGTACGACTGGCACCTGCTCATCGGCGACGAGTCATCGATGCCGGCGATCGCCTCGGCGCTGGAGGCGATGGCTGCGGATGCCGTCGGCACCGTGTTCCTGGAGGTGCAGAACGAGTCCGACCATCTCGAGCTGAGCGCGCCGGAGGGGATGGATGTGCGCTGGCTGCACCGCGGTGATCGTGAGGCGGGGACGACGACCGAGCTCATCGATGCGGTGCGCGCCCTGGAGTGGCGTGCCGGCCGCGTGCAGGTCTTCGCCCACGGTGAGCGCGGCGCGATGAAGCAGCTTCGTCCGTTCCTCACCGATGAGCGCGGACTGGACCGTGCACAGCTGTCGTTGTCGGCGTACTGGGCATACGGGCGTCGCGAGGATGCGTTCCAGGCCGAGAAGCGCGAGGCCGTCGGACAGGTGTAGGGCTGACGCGCATCCGAGGTCCAGTCATGGGTGAACAGTGGGACAATGGACGTATGTCCTCCACCGATTCTCACGAGACCGTCGAGGCGACCGTCCGGCGGGTGCCTCGCTACGGCGTCTTCATGGGCATCGGAGTCGTGCTCGGAATCATCGCCGCCGGCATCCTCACCATGGTCGGAGGCTACGAGCCTTCCCAGGCGCTCGATGTCATCTACCCGCCCAGCCAGGTATTCGGCTTCGCGCTGCTGTGGACGGTTCCGATCGGGCTCGCTCTGGGCGGCGTGGTCGCGATCATCCTCGAGCGCGTCGCCCGCCGTCACGACCGCGTCGTGCGCGTCGACCACGAGACGATCATCGAGTCGGACTGACCGCAGCTCACGCCAGTTCGGCGATGATCGGACGGATGGCGGCGTCGAACGCGACCACGTCGCGTCTGAGGCCGTCGGTGACGGCGACGGTGAGCGCACCGATCCACCAGATTCCGCGCTGGGTGAACGGCAGCACCTGCACGTTCAGTTCGAACGAGTGCGCGCGGCGGCCGATCTCGCGCTCGAACTCGGCGATCGCACTCGCGTAGGCACGGTACGCGCCGCCCCCGGTGGCAGTCTTCATGGTGCCCAGATACCGGTTGTGCGCATCGCGGGCGTATTGCAGAGCGGATGCCGCGAGCGGGGTGATCGCGTCGCGCAGCTCTTCCGCGCCGGTGGCGGGCAGCGCGACCAGGGTGTCGAACCCGTCGACCAGTTCCAGCGGACCCCCGGCGGGATGCGCACGCGGCTCCACGGCCATATCCCAGTAGGCGCGCCACTGTGCTTCGAGCTCGGCGCTGGCGTCGGCAGCGTCCGGCGCGCGCACCTGCAGATCGCGCAGGCTCGGCAGCCCCTCCGGTTCGCGGATACCGAGCATCTGTCGCAGGGCGAGCGCGACGAGCGTCGGCATCCCGGCGTCCTCACGGATCAACCACTGCGGCTTCTCGGCCATGGCCCCATCCTATGGAGATCGTGCGTCCTGTGGAGGTTGCGCGGAGATTCGACCGTCCAGGCACCGGTAGTCTTGTGAGGTGGCTGCCTCCTCCACCAATTCCTATTCCGAAGCCGGCGTCGACACCGCTGCAGGTGATCGTGCCGTCGAGCTGATGAAGTCTTCCGTGCGCGCTACGCACGGACCTGAAGTGCTCGGAGGTGTCGGCGGTTTCGCCGGTCTCTTCGATGCCACCGCTTTGCTCGGCTACACCAAGCCGTTGCTCGCGACCAGCACCGACGGCGTCGGCACCAAGGTCGCGATCGCGCAGGCGATCGACAAGCACGACACGATCGGACAAGATCTGGTCGGCATGGTCGTCGACGACATCGTCGTGGTGGGGGCGAAGCCCCTGTTCATGACCGACTACATCGCGTGCGGCAAAGTCGTCCCCGAGCGCATCGCCGACATCGTCCGCGGCATCGCCGACGCCTGCACCGCCACCGGCACCGCCTTGGTCGGCGGCGAGACCGCAGAGCACCCCGGGCTTCTCGGCCCCCGCGACTACGACGTCGCAGGAGCCGCCACCGGCGTCGTCGAGGCTGATGCCGTACTCGGTGCCGAGCGCGTCGAGGACGGCGACGTCGTGCTGGCGCTCGCGTCGAGCGGCCTGCACTCGAACGGCTACTCGCTCGTGCGCCACATCGTCACCCGTGCCGGCATCGGCTATGGCGACAACGCCGCCGATTTCGGTGCCACCTGGGGAGAGACGCTGCTCGAGCCGACACGTCTCTACACACTTCCGCTGCTGCGTCTGATCGAGACGCTCGCCGACGGCAGCGTGCACTCGCTCAGCCACGTCACCGGAGGCGGCATCGCCGCGAACCTCGCCCGCGTGCTCCCGGTGGGCAGCTGGGCGGAGGTCGACCGCGCGACCTGGTCGCCGAGTCCGATCTTCCGCGTGCTCAGCGACATCGCCGGCTCAACGCTGGAGTCCGCGGAGGGCACCTGGAACCTCGGCATCGGCTTCCTCGCGGTCATCGATCAGAGCCAGAAGGATGCCGCGATCGCAGCGCTCGCCGCAGAAGGCATCGACGCCTGGCAGGTCGCGACAGTCGGAACGGGTGCACGCCCGACCGGAGAATTCGAAGAGGGCGCCAAGGGCGTCGATGGTGGTGCGGTGCGTCTCGTCGGCGCATACGCGGACGGAGCAGAGTAATACCCCATGTGCGGAATCGTCGGAGTGGTCGCTGGCGGCCCGGTCAATCAGGACATCTACGATGCTCTCCTGCTGCTGCAGCACCGCGGGCAGGATGCCACGGGCATCTCCACCGCGGAGCCCAACGGCGTCATGCACACGATCAAGGCCGAAGGCATGGTGCGCGAAGCCTTCCGTACCCGCGACATGCGCGCCCTTCTCGGCAACGTCGGCCTCGGCCATGTGCGCTACGCGACCAAGGGCACAGCATCCAGCGAGGAGGAGGCGCAGCCGTTCTATGTGAACGCGCCGTACGGTATCGTCCTCATCCACAACGGCAACCTCACGAACACGCGTGAACTCACTGCAGAGATGGCCAAGCGCGACCGCCGCCACCTGAACTCCTCCAGCGACACCGAGCTGCTGCTGAACGTTCTCGCCGGCGAGCTGCAGGCGACGACGAGCGACGTCGATCTCGACCCCGAGCGCATCTTCGAAGCCGTCAGTCGCACGCATCAGCGCATCGAGGGCGCGTACGCCGTGATCGCCGTGATCGCCGGCTACGGGCTGCTGGCGTTCCGCGACCCCTACGGCATCCGTCCGCTGATCCTCGGTCGCCGCGATGGCGCTGAGCACGACGAGTGGGTCGTCACCAGCGAGTCGCTCGTGCTCGAGAACGGCGACTACGAGGTCGTCCGCGAGGTCGCACCGGGCGAGGCCGTCTTCATCACCGACCAGGGGGAGCTGTTCAGCCGGCAGTGCGCCGAGAACCCCACACTCACACCCTGCGCGTTCGAGTACGTGTATCTCGCACGCCCAGACTCGACCATGAACGGCATCGCCGTGTACGAGTCTCGCCTGCGCATGGGGGAGCGCCTCGCCGATACGATCGCCAAGCACGTGCCGCGCGAGAAGATCGACGTCGTCATGCCGATTCCCGACTCCGCGCGTCCGTCGGCGATGGAAGTCGCCCGCAAGCTCGGCATCGAGTATCGCGAGGGCTTCTACAAGAACCGCTACGTCGGACGCACCTTCATCATGCCGGGCCAGGCGGTGCGCAAGAAGAGCGTGCGACAGAAGCTCAATGCGATGTCGACCGAGTTCCAGGGCAAGAACGTGCTGCTGATCGACGATTCGATCGTGCGTGGCACGACGAGCAAGCAGATCATCCAGATGGCGCGGGATGCCGGCGCTCTCTCCGTCACGTTCGCCTCGGCTGCACCACCGGTGCGGTACCCGCACGTCTACGGCATCAACATGCCCTCGAAGCACGAACTGATCGCACATGACCGTACGATCCCCGAGATCGCCGCCGAGCTCGGTGCCGATCACCTGGTGTACCAGGAGGTCGAGGATCTCAAGGCGGCGATCATCGAGGGGTCAGAGGTCACCGACCTCGACATGAGCTGCTTCGACGGCCGCTACGTCACAGGTACCGTCACCGACGAGTACCTCTCCTGGGTCGAGAGCTCGCAGTCGTCGTGACCACGTCGCGCCCGCTCTGGCAGGGTCGGGTGTTCGCGGTGCTCGGCATACTGCTGTGCGCCTTCTCGCTGCGCTCCGCCGTCGCCTCTCTGTCGCCCCTGTTCGATCACGTCGCCGCCGATTTCCCTCTCTCCTCTGCGGTGGTCGGTCTGATCGGCACTGCGCCGCCGGTCTGCTTCGCCGTCTTCGGTCTGCTGACGCCGCTGTTCGAGCGTCGGCTGGGTCTGGAGCGGGTCACCGTCATCGCCCTGATCGCGATCGCCGCCGGGCTCGTGCTGCGCGGATTCTCAGTGGACGCGATCACGCTTCTGCTGTCCACCGCGTTGATCTTCGCCGGTGTCGGGATGGGGAACATCCTGCTGCCGCCGTTGGTCAAGAAGCACTTCCCCGACCGCCTCGGCCTGATGATGACGCTGTACACGACGGCTATGGCGCTATCGACGTTCATCCCGCCGTTGGTGGCGGTGCCGGTGGCGGATGCCGCCGGCTGGCGTGTGTCGCTGGCGATGTGGGGAGTGTTCGCACTCGCCGGCAGTATCCCGTGGGTGCTCATGCTGCTGCGCGGGCGCACGGATGGTGTGTCGGCGCCCGTCTCCCGTGAAGCGGCGCATTCGCGTGTCGATGATGAGGATGCCGACGCATCCGATCCCGCGACTCTCGTCACCGGACCGATCGCCGTCGCGCCGGCCAATTCCCGGGTGTTCGCGCGGCTCGTGCGTCTGCCGCTGGCCTGGGCGATCGCGGTCGTCTTCGGGACGTCGTCGACGATGGCCTACATCTCTTTCGCATGGCTGCCGACGATCCTGGTCGACCGCGTAGGGGTCACGGCATCCGTCGCGGGACTGCTGCTCTCGCTCTTCGCGTTCATGGGACTGCCCGCCTCACTTCTCGTCCCACTGCTGGTCGTGCGCTTCCAGGCGACCAGACCGCTGTTCTTCGTCGCCGTCGCGTGCGGCATCGTGGGCCTCGCAGGGCTCATCCTGCTGCCATCGATCGCCTTGGTGGGGCTGTGGGTCGCGCTGTTCGGCATCGTCGGCGTGCTCTTCCCGCTGGCGCTGGTCCTGATCAGCGTTCGCGCGCGCACACCGGAGACAGCCGTCGCGCTGAGCAGCTTCGTGCAGAGCGCGGGCTACATCGGCGCTGCGGCATTTCCGATCCTGCTCGGCATCGTTCACGATCGGACGGGTGACTGGCTCCTGCCGCTGCTGATCATCGGCGCCGTCCTCGTGACCGCCGTCCCGTTCGGACTGATCGCCGGCCGGCGGCAGACGATCGAGGACGCGTGGGAGCGCCGGCACGGGCGCTGGTGAGGCGCGGTGCCGGAAACGATGATCATGCGGGTACGACGAAACCCCCGCACTACGTGCGGGGGTTGTCAGATCAGGCGGTCAGGCCTTTTCTAGTTCGTCTTCGTCTTCGTCCGCGTAGTCATCCGCCCACTTGTCCACGTAGGCGTCTTCATCCGTCGGATGAGCAAGCTCCCGCTCGAGCGCGGAGTAGTTCACCGAAGGACTGAAGGACTTTAGTTCGCGAGCGATCTTGGTGTGCTTCGCCTTTTGACGGCCACGGCCCATGCGCGAGACCCCCTAACGATTTAAGCTGTCGGACAATCAGGTGCCCGAGGCATTCACGACACCGGCGTGCGGCCGGTAAGAGTAGCATTCAGGATAGCACGAGGGCCAGGTGTGCTGGCCTTCGCCGGCAGGTGAAGGGAACGATTGACATGACAGATGCAGCCTCCTCCCCGTCCGACGAATCGGCGCAGAACGCCGCGTTGCAGAAGGCCGTGATCGTCGGCATGCAGCCAGGCCAGTCCGCGCATGTGCTGCAGGAGGCCGCGCATTACGCGAGCCTGCTGAGCGCACCGCTCGTCGTCGCCCATGTGGACGTCACGCGGTTCGTCACATATGAGGATCCGGATGGTTACGTGCACTCCGCACCGATCGATCTCAACATCGAGGCGGGCGTCGCCGAGTTCGAGGAGGTCCAGGCCGCTGCCGCCGCGGAACTCGACGGCAAGGGCCTGACGTGGACCGCTCGTCAGCTCGTCGGCGATCCCGCTCTCGCGATCAAGCAGCTTGCGAACAAGCTCGACGCGCAGCTCATCGTCGTCGGCACGCGCAAACGCGGCCTCGGTGAGTCCATTCGGGAGTTCTTCACCGGATCCGTCGCTGCGCGCCTCGCTCACAGGCAGCACCGTTCCATCCTGGTGGTGCCGCTAGAGGAGTCGGTCCCGGACGACCAGGCCGAGATCTGGACCGAGTAGCCCGGGCATACCTTCGCCGACGCCCCCTCGCATGATCGATGCCCCCCGCGGCCGCGCGAGTTCGAGGGGGCATCGGCGAGCAGAGGGGGCACCGGCGTGGTCGTGGCGTGAGTCAGGGGGCGGGCGCGCTCAGCGCCTGCGTGATGGCGCGAGCCGCGGCATCCAGTGACGCCTCGAGATCGGTGACGACCGATGTCGGGAGTGCGCCGCCGCGTGCGACGTGGGTGCGAAGGTCGGTGCGCACGCGGGCGCGGAACGCATTGATCGACGCGTCTGCGCGATGCAGCTCCTCGCGGCTGGACACCCGCTCGTCGGACATCGGCGACGCGGTGGAGCGGGGGCGGCCCCGGCCGGATGTCCGTTCGTCGTTGGCGGCGGCGGCCAAGTCTGCGCGCAGGCTCTTCATGGCATCCTGCACGCTCTGACGCACTTCGTTCGCGATCAGGCGCACCGAGTCGGCGAGATCGGATTCGATGCCGGCGAGATCCCCCTCGCGGCCGGCCAGCTCGGCGCGGCCGGCATCCGTGATCGAGTAGATCGTGGTGCGTCCGTCGACCGTCTTGGAGACCAGCCCCTCCTCCTCGAGCTTCGCGAGCCGCGGGTAGATG
This sequence comes from Microbacterium sp. AK031, assembly GCF_024807145.1. GTDB lineage: Bacteria > Actinomycetota > Actinomycetes > Actinomycetales > Microbacteriaceae > Microbacterium. The sequence continues at coordinate 113,580 of NZ_JANUCA010000003.1, forward strand.
GTGCCGGCGCTCGGCGTGTACGTGCCGCCGGTGCGGTCGGTGAGTGCCTGGATGATGCCGTAGCCGTGCTGAGGAGCCTCTGCCAGCAGCGAGAGCAGGTACAGACGCAGGTCGCCGTGCGAGAAGACGGCGGGGGTCATGAGTCCCACTCCTCGTCGTCGGCGACGGTAAGGAGAGGCTGGCGCAGCACGGTGATGTCGCCGGAGACCGAGTTGCTGCGCACGTCGACGAACGAGCCGGCGAGCTCTCCGGTCGATCCGGTGTAGTTGGTCGGGCCGGAGTTTCCACGATCGATGCCGTCGATCAGCATGCGTCCGCTCAGCGAGCGCGCCACATAGTTGGCAGGCAGTGTCTCCTCGAGGCGGATCACACTGTTGCCGGAGACGGTGTTCAGGTTGATGGTGTTCACGGCGCCCGATGCATCCACCAGGATTGCGCCGGAGACAGTGTCAACGGTCCCCTTGCGCACTGAGCCGGTGATGGCGACGTCACCGGAGACGCTGTTCGCGTTCGCGGAGCCGGTGAGGCCGCGCACCTGCACGTCGCCCGAGACCGAGTTCACGGTCAGATCGCCCGTGTGAGTGTCGACGATGAGGTCGCCGGAGACGGTGTTCAGCCGGGCGTCGTTGGTGAGGCCGGAGATGAGCGCGCCCGCGCTGACCACGCCGAGCGTGAGCGCGATGCTGCGGGGGACTGCGACGCTGACCTCTGCGCGGGGACCACCGGAGCCGAAGTTGCGGAACACTTCGAGGAAGTTGTCCCAGCCCAGCTGCGGGTGATCGATCTCGATCTCGTTGCCGTCCGACTCGATACGGAGGTCCTTGGTGGTGACGCCGTGCACCTCGATGCGGATGCCGGGTTCGTCGTGGGCGATGACGTCCACCTGTCCGCCGACCAGACCGACCTTGAGCCGGGTCGCCTGCGCGATGTCGATGACGCGTTCCTCGCCGGGGGCGATGAGCCACTTCTCGGTCATGTTCTCTCCTGTGGTTGATGAGTCGCGATATATCGCGTTCAGGAACTATAACACGATATATCGCGAGTTTGTCAAGAGGATGCCAGGGAGACAGCGAACGGCACCCCGCTGTGCAGCGGGGTGCCGTTCGCCAGCGCCGTTGGATGGCGCGCGTTTCAGGGTGAAGTGAAGTTGTTGGACGGCTCGCGGTCGGTGACATCCGCCGAGAAGCCCGCGCTACCGCCGGGCCACACCCAGCCGGAGGCGCTCCCGATCGTCGTGACGTCGAAGGCCAGTACGAGCGACTGGCCGGCGGGAATGCCGATGTTCACCGGAACGGAGAACGCTCTACCGGGATCCGGCGCGCCGATGTCGCCGCTCACATCGACCCCGACGTGACATTGATCGAGTATGCGCGAAGCAGATCGGGGCTGAGCCCGGTGAACGTGTCTCCGGCGAAACCGGCCAGCTCGAGGTCGACAGCAGTACTGGCTGCCGCCAATGGCGTGGCGACCGCGGCGGCGACCACCGGCACCGACCAAGCCGAGGCCTTCAATACGGTGCGCCTGGCGATTCCGGGCGCTTCGGACGTCGTGATTTCAGTGCTCAAGGATCCCCCACCGGTCGTTTGATTTACGGCATGACTTCAGCGGGTTTCGACTGATCGGAGTTGACATTGACGCAGCGTCAACTTTTATCGTGGACCTATCGACACGAACGGAGGATGCCGTGGGCACGCAGGATTGGTCGATCCAAGAGGTCGCTCGTCACGCCGGAACGACGAGCAGAACGCTGCGTCACTATGACGACATCGGGCTGCTGAGGCCGTCGCGCGTCGCGCACAACGGCTATCGGCACTACGACCAGAGTGCGCTCGTGCGACTGCAACGGATTCTGCTGCTGCGCGATCTCGGGGTCGGGCTGCCGCAGGTCGCACAGGCCCTCGAGGCATCGACGGACAGCGGCGCGGCTGCTGAGGCATCCGCTCTCGAGAGGCATCTCGCGCACCTGCGCGAGGAGCAGAACAGGCTGGCGCGGCAGATCGTGTCGGTCGAGAACACCATCAACGCATTGAAAGAAGGAGGATCCCTCATGGCAGAGAACATGTTCGACGGCTTCGACCACACCCAGTACAAGGAGGAGGTCGAGGATCGTTGGGGAGAGAAGGCATACGCCGACAGCGACCGCTGGTGGCGCGGCATGACCGATGCCGAGCGAGCCGAATGGCAGCAGCTCGTGTCCGACCTCGGACGCGACTGGATCGCGGCCGCCGAGAGCGATACCGATCCGGCATCCGATGAGGCGCAGGCGATCGCCAAGCGTCACGTCGAGTGGTTGACAGGTGTGCCCGGCACTCCGGCATCCGCGCCGCAGGGCGACGTCAAGGGCTACGTGATCGGACTCGGCGAGATGTACGTCGCCGATCCGCGATTCGGCGCCAACTACGCCACCGCTGACGGTGGCACTCGAGGAGCGGAGTTCGTCCGTGATGCGCTCCGCATCTACGCGGAGGCCAACCTGTAGGCCGGGCTCGTTCGTCTTCAAGTAGCGCAAAGGGCTCCATCCGTGAACGGATGGAGCCCTTTGCGCGATTCGAACGACTGCGGCGGGAGCGGCGTTAGGGTCTATGCATGGCAAGCGGCCGAACCACCACGAGCGCGGCGCCGCTGTTCGTCGCCGCCGCGCTGAGCTACGCCGCGAACTGCAGTCTGGGCCTGGCGGTCGCGACGAGGCTCGTCGATACGCGCAGGTTCCGGTGGCTGCACCATGCGCTGTACATCACGACCTGCACGGCGGTGGCCGCCGCGCTCAGCGCAGCCTGGTGGGGCGGCCCTCGGGCTCCGAGCAGGCGTGCCGCGTTGATGCTGGTACCGGGCGTGGTTCCGCTCGCGTCCGTCCCGTATGTGCCGACGCACAGCCGACGGCATCCGCTCGTCGCGCTCGCCGCCGCCCCCTTCATCGTCGCGAGCGTCGTGTGCGCGCTCCGACCCGCAGACCGGGAGTGACCGTATGGAACTGCTCGACGCCATCCGCCGCCGCAAGACCACGAATGGGGCGTTTCTGCCTGATCCCGTTTCGGAGGAGCATCAACGACTGCTCCTGGAGGCGGCAGGCCGTGCGCCGTCGCAGCTGAACAGTCAGCCCTGGCGATTCGTCGTCATCGAGAGTCGCGCGACGATCGACGAGATCGCGCGCATCTCGGGGGAGAGCATGACCGAGGCGATGTCGAACGGCACGTTCTTCGAGCGATACAAGCCATACTTCCGCTTCAGCGAGGGCGAGATGGAGCACAAGCGCAGCGGGATGCTGTTCGACAAGCTCCCCGCAGTGCTCCGGCCGTTCACGAGCCAAGTGTTCACGAAGCGAGGACAGACCCTCATGAACACCCTCGGGGTGCCCAAGACGCTGGGTGCCGAGAACCGCAAGCTCGTCGCCGGGTCCCCCCTGCTGCTGGGAGTGATGCTCGACCGTGGCGAGTACCGCCCTGGCCAGCTGTCGTCGTTCTATTCGGTGTTCAGCATGGGTGCGGCGATGGAGAACGTCTGGCTCACCACGGTCGAACTCGGCATGGGCATCCAGTTCATCTCCTTCCCGATGGAGGTTCCTGGCCGGTGGGACGAGATCGTGCGTCTGCTGCGCGTCCCGGATGATCTGGAGCTGATGGCCGTGTACCGGCTGGGTTATCTGCCGCCCGACCAGCGGCGTCCGGCGATCGACTGGTCGAGCAGCCAGCGCAAACACCCGTCACAGTACGTCTATCGCGAGAACTGCGAGACGCCGCAGGTGGGCTGGGACGACGCAGGCTCGCAGCGCTGAACGTCAGTCCCCACCCGAGCGCGGGAGGCTCTGCAGATCGCGGAGCGCCGGACCCTCGATGCGTGTGCCGTCCGGTGCGAAGCGCGAGGCGTGCAGTGGGCAGTCCCACGTGCACTCGGCGTCGTTCCAGTCGAGCACCCCTCCCATGTGAGTGCACACGGCGTCGACAGCCCGAGTGACACCGCCCACTGTCGAGACGGCGACGGGACGACCTGCCCGGTTCGCCACCATGCCAGTGCCCTCGGCCGGCCGCGGGACCGGCACGGATCGGGATTCGGCACTGGCCCACCCGGTCGCGAGAGCGGCCGCGACCCTGCCGCTCTCGGCTGCTCCCCGAGCGATGTCGGCCGGCACGGTCAGTCGAGTGCCGATCGCGGTCATCCAGCTCGGTCGATCGTGCCGGTCGGTGCCTATGATCTCCGCGGAGAGGCGCAGCGCGGCGGCGGGAGCATTCGACAGCCCCCATTTGGCGTAGCCGGTGGCGAAGCGGATGCGCCCGAACCCGCGTGGCATCGCGCCGACGAAGGGGATGAGGTTGTGCGACTCGTAGTCCTGAGCCGACCACCGGTGGGTCTCCTCGGCATCCGGGAAGTACTGCCGGGTCCAGGACACGAGATCTTCGATCGCCGCTGTCTCGCCATCCGAGCGTCCGACCGGGTGCCCGTTGCCGCCGACGACGAGCTGCGCCGTCGCTCCAGGGCCGTCGTCGGTCGAGACGGGGCGGATCGATCGGGTCGGGCCGTCCACCGAGATGAAGGTCCCCTCGGGCACATTCCCCGGGACGCGGAAGGAGACGCAGTACGACCTGAGGCCGCGGACCTTCGCGAAGTAGAGGCCGCGGTCGATGATCGGCGTCCCTGTTGCGAGCACGACGTGTTGGGCGAACAGTGGCCCGTCGTCGGTTTCCACGCGCGGCTCTGGGACAGCGTGGGCGCCGGTGGCGCGGATGCCGGTATGCAGTGTTCCGCCCGCATCCAGCAGCTCTCGGGCCAGGGCCTGCGCGACGAGCATGGGGTCGATCGTCACCTGATCTTCGAGCGCGACAGCTCCGACGATCGGGAAAGGCGTCGTCGGCAGGTCGGCCGGTGCCAGTATCCGGGTCGCCAGACCCGCCTCACGCGCCGCGAAGTGCTGAGCCCGCACGGCATCGAGTCCGCTCGGACTCTGCGCGTAGGCGTGATCCGTGCGCACGGCGTACGGGACTCCGGCGCCATCGGCGAATGCGGTCAGCCACTGCATGCCCGCGCGGTTGGCGTCGACGTACGCCCTCACGAGTGGGGTCGTATGGTTCCGGCGGATCTTGGCCAGGGTCTGCCCCTGCAGCAATGAGAGTTTGCCCGTGTTCGCACCGGTCGTGAGCTCGGCGACACCACCGGCGTCGATCACTGCCACGTCCATTCCCTTGCGAGCGAGCATCACGGCGGTCGTAAGGCCCGTGAGTCCTGCGCCGACGATGACGACATCGTGTCGAGAGCCCGGTTCGAAAGGGGAGCCGAGGGGCGCGGTCGGTTCGAGCTTCCACAGTGGCAACATGCGGCCAGTCAACGTCGCTCAGGACATTGCCCCCATGGCCTTGACATCGTTGTGACGCGGTGGCAGGGATCGACGAGGATAGAGTGGCCGCGTGACTCTCCGCCGGCTGCTTCTCGTCGCGCTCGGCGGGACGCTCGGCACCGCGGCGCGGCTCGCGATCGCGCTGTCGATTCCGGATGACGGGGGCTTCCCCGTGGCGACGCTCGCTGTGAACCTCATCGGGGCGATGCTGATCGGCGTCCTCGCCGCGCGTCTTCCTGGCAGCTCGGACATGCGTGTGTTCCTCGGCACCGGCATCCTGGGCGGCTTCACCACCTACAGCGCCTTCGCCGTCGGCACAGTGCAGCTCTGGACCGAGACGCCGCTGCTCGCCGGTCTGTATGCGATCGTCACTCTGGCATTCGGCATCGCAGCGGCGGTCATCGGGATGCGCGTCGGCAGACGACGGGACGAACGATGACGCCGTTGATCTTCCTCCTTGCATCGCTGGCCGGCGGTGCCGGTGCCGCCCTGCGCTATCTCGCCGACATCGGCGTCAGCCGCCTCGCCGGTCGCCGTTTCCCGTGGGGCATCGTCATCGTGAACGTCACCGGATCGTTCGTTCTCGGCATCGTCACCGCGGCGCTGCCGGATGCCGCCTTCATCGTGGGTGCGGGCCTGCTCGGCGGATACACCACGCTCAGCACCGCGATGCTCGACACCATCGCCCTGTGGAAGGACGGCGAGCGACCGGCAGCGGCGGCGCACCTGTTCGGGACGTTCGCGATCTCGGTCGTCGCCGCGCTCGCCGGCCTCGCCATCGGCGTCGCTTTCTGACGCAGCGCTCGCGCCTGGCGCGACGACGGATCGGCACGCTCAGCATCCTCACAAACAGGAGAATGTACAAAAGTACATGTACTGCAGTCCAGAGGGGGAGGATCGTGGCTGAAGCCGTTCGCCGCAGACGCGATCCCGAGAGCCGACGCCTCGCGATCGTCACAGCGGCCGCCGAACTCATCACCGAGGTCGGTGTAGATGCGATCACTCATCGCATGGTCGCCGCCCGCGCCGATGTCCCACTCGGCGCGACGACCCAGTACTTCGCCACTCTCGACGATCTCCGCGACGCCGCCCTTCAGCAGCTTGCCGCGCACGTCGCGGAGCAGATGGCGGCCATCCGTGAGGTCATCAGCGAGCGTGGCGCGACCCCTGCTCTGCTGGCCGAACTGATCCACACGGCGCTCGCCGACGCGACGGCCGTGCAGGCTGATCGCGCGGTGGTCACCGCGGCCGTGCACGATCCGAGACTGCGCGAGCTCGCGCAGCACTGGACCGATGAGCTCGTCGGAATCTTCGCTCCTGTTCACGGCGACGACCGCGCCAGGGCAGCAGCCGTTTTCATCGACGGCGTACTCTGGCACGCGCAGATCCACGAACAGCCGCTCGATCAGCACCTCATCGAGACCGCGCTCAGCGGCATTCTCGGAACCGCCGAACGCACAGCATCCCCTGCACCGCCGTCCACCGCCTAGAGACAACCGAGAGATCACCGTGTCGAAACTCGCCATCCTCAGCCTGCGCAACCGTGCGCTGATCGCTCTCATCACGATCGTGGCCGCCGTGTTCGGAGGGCTGGCACTGACGAACCTCAAGCAGGAGCTCATCCCCTCGCTCGAGCTGCCATCGCTCATCGTCATGACCACCTACCCCGGCGCGTCCCCCGAGGTCGTGGAGAACGACGTCTCCACGCCGATCGAGACGGCGATCCAGGGCGTTCCCGGCCTGGAGTCCACGAGCGCGACGAGTTCGACGAACGCCTCGATCATCCAGGCGACATTCGCGTACGGCGAGAATCTCGCCACCGCGGAGCAGAAGATGCAGCAGGCGATCAACCGCATCTCCTCACAGCTGCCGGAGGATGTCGAGCCGCAGGTGCTGTCGGTGTCGATCGACGACTTCCCGGTGATCCAGGTCGCCGTCACCGGATTCGACGACGCCGATACCGCTCAGGCCGATCTCGAGAGCGTCGCGATCCCCGACCTCGAGGACGTCGAGGGCGTCAACGCCGCCCAGATCGTCGGCGGAATCGGGCAGCGCATCACGATCACTCCCGACGACGCGAGACTCGCCGCGGCCGGTGTGAGCAGCCAGGCGATCCGTGACGCGCTGCAGCAGAACGGCACGCTGTTCCCCGGCGGCGACATCACCCAGGACGGCCAGACGCTGACGGTGCAGACCGGTGCGAAGATCACATCGGTCGACGACATCTCAGCCCTCCCGCTGGTGGGCACGGCGGCAACCATCGCCGACGTAGCCACCGTCGCGTTGGAATCCGACGCCGTCTCGTCGATCTCCCGTGTGAATGGCGAGGACGCACTCTCGATATCGATCACGAAGCTCCCCTCCGCGAACACCGTCGAGGTGTCCGACGGCGTGATCGCGGAGCTCGACGAGCTGCAGGAAGCTTTCCCTGACGCGGAGTTCACCGTCGTCTTCGACCAGGCGCCGTTCATCGTGCAGTCGATCGAGACGCTCGCGACCGAGGGCATGCTCGGGCTCGTGTTCGCCGTGATCGTGATCCTCGTGTTCCTGCTGTCGATCCGCTCGACGCTGGTCACTGCGATCTCGATTCCGACCAGCGTGCTGATCACGTTCATCGGTCTGCAGGCGTTCGGCTACTCGCTGAACATCCTCACTCTCGGCGCGCTCACGATCGCGATCGGCCGCGTGGTCGACGACTCGATCGTCGTGATCGAGAACATCAAGCGGCATTACGTGGGCGATGCCGACAAGGGCGATGCGATCCGTCTCGCCGTGCGCGAGGTCGCGTCCGCCATCACCGCCTCCACGATCACGACCGTCGCGGTGTTCCTGCCGATCGTGTTCGTCGGCGACATGGTCGGCGAGCTGTTCCGACCGTTCGCGATGACAGTGACGATCGCGATGGTCGCATCCCTGCTCGTCGCGCTGACGATCGTGCCTGTGCTGGCGTACTGGTTCCTCCGCCCCGGCAAGGAGCTGGTCGACGAGAACGGCAACGTGATCGACCCCGAGCATCAGGATGCTCCGCCGACACCCCTGCAGAAGCTGTACCGCCCGATCCTCGGCTGGACGCTGAAGCACTCTGTCGTCACAGTGATCCTCGCGGTCGTGGTGCTCGGCGGCACACTCGCCGCCGCTCCGCTGATGAAGATCAACTTCCTCAGCGACACGGGCCAGAACACGATGACCGTCACGCAGGACCTCGGTCCGACGGCGAGCCTGGAGACGAAGGATGCCGCGGCGTCGGTCGTCGAGGATGCGATCGAGGGCATCGACGGCATCGAGAACGTGCAGGTCTCGATCGGTTCGAGCGGCTCGTTGCTCATGGATGCCTTCTCCGGCGGTGCCGGCGTGACGTACTCGATCATGACGTCGGCGGACGTCGACCAAGAGCAGCTTCGCGCTGATGTTCTTGATGCTGTCGACGATCTGGAAGACGTCGGCGAGATCAGCGTCAACGCCTCTGCGGGCTTCGGCTCGAGCGACATCGAGGTGAATGTCACGGCGCCGAACGGTGAGGCTCTGGCCGAGGCGACGGAAGCCGTGAAGGCAGAACTCGAAGGGCGGGAGGGCATCGGCGCGATCACGGACAACCTGGCCGCATCGCTGCCTTACATCGCCGTGGTCGTCGACCGTCAGGCGGCGGCCGAGCAAGGGCTCTCCGAGGTCGCGGTCGGCACGCTCGTGTCGGGCACGATGCGCCCGCAGCAGATCGGCTCCGTCGAACTGGATGACACGGCTCTCACGGTGTACATCGCCGCGACCCAGCCGCCGGCCACGATCGATGAGCTTCGTTCGCTGGTGATACCGAGCCCGCGCGGCATCACCACGCTGCAGGACATCGCGCTCGTCGAACAGCGCGAGGGGCCGACCTCCATCACCACCGAGCAGGGCCGTCGCACGTCGACGATCACCGTGCCACCGGCGTCCGACAACCTCGCTGTCGCGACGGCATCGGTCACCTCGGCTCTCGAGGCGGTGGACCTGCCCGACGGCGCCAGTGCGGAGGTCGGCGGCGTCGCTTCGCAGCAGGCGGACTCCTTCACACAGCTCGGGCTGGCGATGCTCGCGGCGATCCTGATCGTCTATGTCGTGATGGTGGCGGCCTTCAAGTCGCTGCGTCAGCCGCTGCTGCTGCTCGTATCGGTGCCGTTCGCGGCGACCGGTGCGATCCTGCTGCAGATCGTCACGGGTGTGCCACTCGGCGTCGCTTCGCTGATCGGCGTGCTGATGCTGATCGGCATCGTCGTGACGAACGCGATCGTGCTGGTCGACCTCGTGAACCAGTACCGCGAGAAGGGCCTGTCGACGCGTGACGCGGTCATGGCCGGTGGAGAGAAGCGTCTGCGCCCGATCCTGATGACGGCACTCGCGACGATCTTCGCTCTCACTCCGATGGCGTTGGGCATCACCGGGCACGGCGGGTTCATCTCGCAGCCGCTGGCGATCGTCGTGATCGGCGGGCTGGTCTCGTCGACCGTGTTGACGTTGATCGTGCTTCCGACGCTCTACAACCTCGTCGAAGGCGCGAAGGAACGGCGGCGGGCACGCAAGGGCGGACCGGATGCTGGCGGTGAGCCGCCCGTCGACGACCCCGATCCGGATGCGCCGACAGACGCTGCGCACGGGCTGACGCGTCGGGAACTGCGAGAGCAGCACGGCCTGTCTGCAGCGAACCCCGTCGACTGACGCTTCGCCAGGGATACTCTGCTTCCCAGGAATACTCCGCGACCCGGCGCTGTTGAGCGCCCAGTGCGCTGCCCTCATCCAGTGCACAGAAAGAGTGTCAGTGTCCCTGAACGACGTCACCACCCTGCCCGACCAGGACGAGATCGCGAACGAGACAGCAGTAACACAGGAACAATCCATCCTCGATGAGGCCTTCACGCGCCGTGATGACCTCTTACGTCAGCTCGATGCCGATCTTGCGATTCCCGCGGCGGATGCCGTGCATCACGCGAGGATGCGCATGATGGCGCAGCGGCGATCGGAGCTGAGGCACGCGGAGCAGGGCTTGATCTTCGGCCGGCTCGACGCGCTCGACAAGACGGTCAGGCATCTGGGGCGGGTCGGAATCCCCGGTGCAGATGCCGAGGAGGATGATCCTCTGGTGATCGACTGGCGCGCGCCGGCCGCACGTGCCTTCTGCACCGCGACAGCGGTGGATCCCCAGGGCCAGGCTCGGCGTCGGCACATCCGCACAAGTGACCGTAAGGTGCTGAGCGTCGATGACGAACCGCTCGACGGTTCGATGGCGAGCGATCTCGTCGGCGAAGGCGCGCTGCTCGCCGCGCTCGACGAGCGCCGAACCGGTCGTATGGGCGCGGCGGCGGCAACCCTGCAGCGTGAGCAGGACGACGTGATCCGTGCCGACGCGCACGGCCCGCTCGTGGTGCAGGGCGGACCGGGTACCGGCAAGACCGTGGTGGCGCTTCATCGAGTGGCGTACCTCCTCTTCACGCATTCCCGGCTCGCTGCCCAGGGCGTTCTGGCAGCGGGCACTGTCGGAGTATGCGGCGTCGCTGGTTCCGTGGCCGACCGAACTCGAACTGCTGTGGGAAGGCGAAAGATACGCGCTCGATGAGCAGAGGATCGCGAATGCGCACGCCTCCGCCACATCCGGGCGCTCCTACCATGCAGCGCGGACCATCTTCAAAGAGCAGATCGCAGACCTGCTCACTGACGCCATCGTCGAACGCAACGATGAGATGTTGGCGCAGATGGAAGAGGGGCTGGAGGACATCCTCACGGGTGTCGACGCTGGGCTGGAACGCTCCGACGATCGCGCCGTGGCCGACGGCAGAACCGGGGCTGAGATCGACGGGGTGCTCTCCGAAGAGGACATCGAGCGGCTGCGCGACCGGATCGCCGCCGACAGCGGAGTGGCTGCGCTACTGGATCAGTGGTGGCCGGTACTCGACACGACGACAGAGCTTCGTCGGCTGCTCGCCGACGACGCGCTGCTGCAGCGCTGGGTGCCCGAGCTCACCGACATCGAGCGCGCGGCCGTTCTCCGGGAGCCGAACGGCTGGGCGAGCAGTGAGATCCCTCTCATCGACGCGCTCGCCGCGTCTCTGCTCTGCGGGCTGCGCTGCCAGGTGCGACGGTGCTCTCCGCCACCGATGCCAAGGGGCTGGAGTAGGATGCCACGCTGCTCGTGGATGCCAACGGCATCGCTGCCGAGCCTCGCGGCTGGAACGGACTCTACGTCGCGCTCACCCGCTGCACCTAGGAGCTCGGACAGCTGCACGTGGCGTAGCGGATCAGCCCAGTTCGATGCCCCAGGTGAGACTCCACGTCTCGCCTGGGGCGAGGCGGCGGATGCCGAGACCGCTGTTCAACGCGTCAGCCGGAGCCGTCATGGGCTCGATGGCGACGGCGAGTGCATGTCCCGGGTAGTTCGTGGTCGTGTACACCTGCACGAAGTCGAAGCCCTCGCCCTGCCACAGTGTGACGCGTCGGCCGTCGGGGGCGGTGAGGGTGTGACGCACATGTCCGTCCTCATCGCGGTCGAGGTCGGTGAAGCCGGTGTCGAGCGTGATGTCACCGAGCCGCACGCCTCCGCGCAACGCCTCAGGTGCAGGAGAGGTGCCGGTGGGCAGCATCCGCTCGTCGGTGGTGAACTGCGTCTCGGCCGGCACCGTGAGCACCAGATCGTGCGGGTCGACATCGCCGATGGTGACGAACGGGTGCGTTCCGAGGGCGGCGGGGGCCGCAGCATCCGATCGGTTCGTCAGCGTGTGCGTGACCTTTACGCCGGCGTCGGTGAGCGCATAAGTGACCGTCGTCTCGATCTCGTAGGGGAAGCCGGTCTGCGGATGGATCGTCGCGTGGAGAGTGGCGGCAGCATCCGTCTGCTCGATCTCATAAGCGGTGAAGCGGAGCAGCCCATGGCTGGCATTGTTCAGCTTCGGCTCGCTGATCGCGAGCTGCTGAGCGGTGCCGTCGTCGTCCCAGGCGCCGTCGCGTACGCGATTCGGCCACGGCGCGAGCACCACGCCGGAGCACGACGGCGTGGGGATGTTCTCGGGGTAGCGCGAGATGAGGTCGATGCCTCCGACGGTGAGGCCGCGGAGCGAAGCGCCGACCTGGGCGATCTGCGCCGTGTTGGCACCACGCTGGAGATGGATCTGGATGCCGGTGGGGGATTGCGAGGTCACCATGTCATCGTACGGGGGTCTCTCTCAGGCGCTTCGGCTAAACTGGAGTGGTCGGCTTCGGGCAGCCGCGCATGGCGCGGGCGTTTATCTGTTGGAAGTGTGAGCCCAGGGGCCGATGGTGAGCGTTGATCAACGCGCATGAACCATCACATGAATGGCCCCCGGCCGACGGATGTCCGGGTTTCCCCGCGCGCGCAGCGCGGTGCTGTTACGTGCAGAGAACCCAGAAGGACACACCCATGCCCAAGAACAAGAAACCCCAGGGCGGCAGGCCCTCGCGCAACTTCGAGCCGCGCTACGGCGCGAACAAGACCTCGTTCCACGACCGTCACGCAGGTCGCCCCGATGGCGGACGTTCGGATGCCGGCGCAAAGCGCCCTTCGTCGAGCTCGTCTTCGCCGACCTCTGACCGCGGTTTCGATCGCCGTCCAGGAAGCAAGAGCCCGAGCCACCGCGGACACCGCCCGGCTGGGGCTGACACCGGTGCACCGAAGCGTCGCTGGAGCGATCAGGAACGCGCCGGTCGCGATGAGGCACGCGGCATCCGCAATCGTGCCGAGTCCGGTCGTCGTGAGACGCCGCACCACCAGGGCGAGCGTCCGCGCACCGACGGACGTCGCTTCAACGACGACCGTCCGCGCTTCAACAGCGACCGCGGCGCTGAGCGTCCGCGGTACGACAACGACCGTGGTGCCGACCGTCCGCGCGTCAACGACGATCGTCCGCGTCGCGATGATCGCGCCCGCCAGGATGACCGTCCGCGTCGCGATGCCGGTTCGTCGACAGGGTCTCGTTACCAGGGCGACCGTCCGCGGTTCAACAGCGATCGGGGTGCTGAGCGTCCCCGCTACGGCAACGACCGTCCGAGCGAGCGTGGGAGCGACCGCCCTCGATACAACAGCGACCGCGGCGCCGAGCGTCCGCGTTACAACGACGACCGTCCGCCTCGCGACGACCGTGCCAGTCAGGATGACCGTCCGAGGCGTGACGGCGGTTCGACGACCGGATCTCGCTACCAGGGTGACCGCCCGCGCTTCAACAGCGACCGCGGTGCTGAGCGTCCCCGCTACGGCAATGACCGTTCGAACAATCGTGGCGACGACCGGGGCAACGACCGCCCTCGATACAACAGCGACCGCGGCGCCGAGCGTCCGCGTTTCAACGACGATCGTCCGCGTCGCGACGACCGCGAGCGTACGGATGGCCGTCCGCGCTACGAGGATCGCCCTCGGGCAGGCAGCGAGCGCCCCCGTCGGGATGCTTCGGCAGGCTCAGCGGCCGGTTCTCGCGACCAGGGCGACCGTCCCCGCCGTGATGACACTCGCCGTGATGACCGCGGTCCTCGTCGTGATGACACGCGTCGTGATGACCGTGGTCCTCGTCGTGACGATCGTCGCAGTGAGCCGCGCGCGAGCCGCGACGACTGGAACAAGGCGTCGGCAGCCCCGTTCGAGAAGACCGAGGACGTCGTGCACGAGCGCCTTGAGGCGAAGACGGTCGCGGCCCCCGAGGTCGAGGGTGTCACGTTCGCCGATCTCGGGATCGGCTCGAACATCGTCGAGGTGCTGAAGGATCTCGGCGCGACTTCGCCGTTCGCCATCCAGGCCGCCACGATCCCGTCGATCCTCGAAGGACGTGACGTGCTCGGCCGTGGCCGCACTGGCTCCGGCAAGACCATCGCCTTCGGTGCACCGCTCGTCGAGCGCGTGCTGAAGTCGCAGGCAGGCAAGCGTCGTGAGTACGGCCGCAAGCCTCGTGCGATCGTCCTCGCGCCGACGCGTGAGCTCGCGCTGCAGATCGACCGCACCATCCAGCCGATCGCCCGCAGCGTCGGGCTGTTCACCACGCAGATCTACGGTGGTGTCCCGCAGGGGCGCCAGGTCGGCGCGCTGATGAAGGGCGTCGACATCGTGATCGGCACGCCCGGTCGCATCGAGGACTTGATCAAGCAGCGCAAGCTCGACCTCTCGGACTGCCGCATCGCGGTGCTCGACGAGGCAGACCACATGTGCGAGCTCGGATTCGTCGAGCCGGTGCAGCGTATCCTCCGCCACACGCAGGAGGGCAGCCAGAAGCTGCTGTTCTCGGCGACGCTCGACCGTGAAGTCGCTGCCCTGGTCGACGAGTTCCTCGTGGATCCTGCCGTCTACGAAGTCTCCGGCGAAGACCAGGACTCCGGCACGATCGACCACCGCGTGCTCGTGATCGAACACCGCGACAAGGCCGAGATCCTCACGTCGATGGTCGACCGTGCAGGCAAGACTCTCGTCTTCGCCCGCACCCGTGCATACGCGGAGACGCTGGCCGAGCAGTTCGACGACGCCGGCATCCCCGCGGCCGCGCTGCACGGTGACCTCAACCAGGCCAAGCGCACGCGCAATCTCGAGCGCATGACCTCGGGTCGCGTGCAGGTTCTGGTCGCCACCGACGTCGCCGCTCGTGGCATCCACGTCGATGACATCGACCTGGTGATCCAGGCGGATGCGCCGGATGAGTACAAGACCTACATGCACCGCTCGGGTCGCACCGGGCGTGCAGGTCGTGCGGGCCGTGTCGTCACGCTCATCACGCGCCAGCGCCAGCGCCGCATGACGGAGCTGTTGGGTCGTGCCGAGATCGATGCACCGTTCGAGTCCGCTCGGATCGGTGACGACATCATCGAGGAGATCACCGGGCGCATGCCCAGCAACGCCGAGATCACCGCGTAACAGCGTTCGCAACTCCTCAGAATCTTGAGGATCAGGGCCCCGGAAGCGAGTTCCGGGGCCCTTCTGCGTTGTTTGTGAGGAGTTATGAACGGCATCGGTGCCCGCATAACTCCGGAGGTCATGCCCCGGAGGCCGCGCGGCACACGGAAGAATCGCGGATCGGCGGAAAAGCTCCGGAGTTATGCGGCGGCTGAGTCGCCCGTAGCGTCAGCGGTGATCAGGCGGCGGAGTGCTCGTGCACTGCAGAGCTCAGCGTCGTGCCGTTCAGATCGAGGTACAGCTGCTGCTCTGTAACGGTCAGCGTCATGGTGTTGCGTCGCTCGAGCACTGCGGCGGCATCGTCGATGAAGCCGGGGTCGAAGCTGAACACCTGGATGGCCTCGGCATTGTGGATGCGCTTGCCTAGCCATGGTGCGATGACCTTGGCCGGGTCGCGATGCGTGTAGACGGCGATCCGGTCGGCGAGCTTGCTGCCGTAATGCAGCCGTTCGGCGTCTGGCGCCCCGACCTCGATCCACACCGTGACCTTGCCGGTCAGATCGCGCACGAGCACCGCGGGCTCTTCCGTGGACGAGATGCCGGCGCCGAACGTGATGCCCTCGGTGTATTCGAGGCAATAGGCGAGAGTTCGGGTGACCATGTACGCGTCCGTCTCGGACGGATGCCGGGCGACACGGAGCGTGAGCTCGTCATAGACGCCGCGATCCATATCGGCCAGCTGCACCGTGAAAGTGTGGATCATCGCGCCGATTGCCATAGTCATCGAGCCTACGCGTCGGGGTGCCCGGCTCTGACCAGCGCCGGGCCGCCGGAAGCGCCGTCAGAACAGCGTGGGAACTGGAGGAGCAGCGACAGCCGCGCGCGCGGAGGCCGGACGTGTGAGCCGCCGCGCCGGATAGGCCTCGTCGGAATGGCGGGCGTCGAGCCCGTGCGCGCGGATCAGCGGGCGGACCCGCTTCGCCAGCCACTGCCGGTACGGCTTCGGAGCGTCAGCCGCGGCCCCGGGGTACAGGCCGCGATACGACGATATGAGCTCAGGATGCTCGCGCTGCAGCCATTGCATGAACCAGCTCTTCACTCCGGCGCGGAGGTGCAGGGCGCCGTAGATGACGTGGTCGGCGCCGGTCTCGCCGATGCGCTGCAACGCATGATCGACGGCAGCGACGGAGTCGGTGAGGTGCGGGAGGATCGGCATCAGGAAGACTCCGACCCGGAACCCTGCATCGGCGAGCGCGCGGACGGTATCCAGGCGCGCTTGGGTGCTCGGCGTTCCCGGTTCGATCGAGCGCTGCAGTGCGTCGTCGTACATCGCGATCGACATCTGAATGTCGATCGGCACACTCTTCGCAGCCTCCACCAGCAGCGGGATGTCTCGGCGGATCAGCGTGCCCTTGGTGAGGATCGAGAACGGCGTGCCGGACTCCGCGAGAGTGCGGATGATGCCGGGCATCAGTTTGTAGCGTCCCTCTGCGCGCTGGTACGGATCGGTGTTCGTCCCCAGCGCGACGCTCTCGTGCTGCCAGCTGCCGCGCCGCAACTCCTTCGCGAGCACCTCGGCCACATTCGTCTTCACGACGATCTGCGAATCGAAGTCTCCGCCGCCGTCGAGGTCGAGATACTCGTGCGTACCGCGGGCGAAGCAGTAAACGCACGCATGACTGCATCCGCGATACGGGTTGATCGTCCAGCTGAACGGCATCCGCGAGCCGCCGGGAACCTTGTTGAGTGCAGAGCGCGCCAGCACCTCGTGAAACGTCATCCCCGCGAACTCGGGAGTCGTCACGGAACGGACGATGCCGGTGCGATTCTCCAGGCCGGGCAGCGCGGCGTCGTCCGCGTCATCGATCGTCTGTCCCTGCCACCGCATGCATTCATTCGAACAAATGCGCGATGTTAAGTCAAGCCTGATTCGAAGAAGTCTTCTATCTGATCAACTCCCGGACGCCGAAGGCCCTCGCTCGCGATGCGGCTCGCCGACTTGCGACATACCGAAGGTGACAGCGCCGCTCGATGACTGCCCGGCTGGCGCGCCTCCGGGTTCGAGGCAGAATGGAAGCATGAGCGGCGCCCATCACCCCCGGCACGCGTCGCGACCCTCACGCGTGCTGACCATCGCACTGCCCATCGGTCTTCTGGTGACGGCCCTCGGCATGCTGTGGGCGATCGCCGATGCGCCGGCTGTGGCGGA
This sequence comes from Microbacterium sp. AK031, assembly GCF_024807145.1. Taxonomy (GTDB): domain Bacteria; phylum Actinomycetota; class Actinomycetes; order Actinomycetales; family Microbacteriaceae; genus Microbacterium. The sequence continues at coordinate 130,962 of NZ_JANUCA010000003.1, forward strand.
GGCCGAACTGCCTCCCGTGCCGGTCGTCGCTGCTCAACTCCCCGGCGTCGACGTCGGCGGAGTCGTGGCGTCTGATCCGTGTGCAGACCCTGTCGTCGCCGATGCGCTCGCGGCGGGTGACGACGAGGCGGCGATCGCTGCATTCGGCGGGGGTGCGGCGTTCAGGGACGCCGTCGTGGCAGGAAACGCGCCCTGCATATCGCTGAGCGATCCTGCCCGACTCTGGCTGGTCGTGAACAAGGCCCGACCGCTGGAGCCGCTGGACTTCGAACCTGCGGCGCTCTCCGGAGTCGATCTTGCGGCGACGACGTCATCCGATCGTCTCCGCCCGGATGCGCGTGACGGGCTGAACGCACTCGCGCGAGAGGCCGAGGCATCCGGTGCGGGCATGATCGGGATCAACAACGGCTACCGCTCCTACAACCTGCAGATGTCGACGTATTCCGGGTTCGTCGCCTCCGAGGGCGTCGTCGGCGCAGACAAGGGCTCGGCGCGAGCGGGATTCAGCGAACACCAGACCGGGCTGGCAGTGGATGTCGTCGCGTGCGACGACGGCTGCGGCGACATCGACTCGTTCGGCAGCACGGCGCAGGCCGCCTGGGTGCAGGAGCACGCGTGGGAGTACGGATACGTCGTCCGCTATGAGAGCGGCGCCAGCGACAAGACCGGATACATGCCGGAGCCCTGGCATCTGCGCTACGTCGGGCACCAGCTCGCCGCCGCCTACCACGAGGGCGGCTTCCACACGCTGGAAGAGTTCTTCGCGCTGCCTGCGGCTCCCGACTACCCGCACTGAGCCCGTTCTGTGGCATCCCACAAACGCGGTACGCAGTCCCACGTGTGGTGGGATGCATTCTCACAACGCGCTGTCCCCGCATCCGCTCTCCGCCCTAGAATCACGGGAGCAACGACGCACTGACACGTTCGGGAGGACGGCATGGAACGCGACATCTACGAAGAAGACCACGAGGCTTTCCGCGACCTGGTGAAGGACTTCGTCAAGCGCCACGTCAGTAACGAGAGCATCGAGAGGTGGGATGCCGCGGGCGAGATCGACCGCGAGACCATGCTCGCCGCGGGCGAGGCAGGCATCATCGGGCTCTCCGTGCCGGAGGAGTTCGGTGGCGCAGGCATGCTGCAGGACTACCGCTTCCGAACGATCGTGAACGAAGAGGTCATCGGCGCGGGTGCGGGCTCGCTCGCGGGCGCCTTCGGCATCCAGGACGACCTCGCCATCCCGTACCTCGTGCACATGGGCACGCAGGCGCAGAAGGAGAAGTGGCTGCCGCGCATGGCCACCGGCGAGGTTCTCGGCGCCCTCGCAATGACCGAGCCAGGGGCCGGCTCCGACCTCCGCGGCATCAAGACCACCGCGAAGAAGACCGAGGGCGGCTACATCGTCAACGGCGCCAAGACCTTCATCTCGTCGGGCAAGACGGCCGACATCGTCGTCACGTTCGTCAAGACGGGGGAGGGCAACCGTCCTGACGCGTTCAGCCTTCTCATCCTCGAGAACGGCATGGAGGGCTTCGAGCACGGCAAGAAGCTGAACAAGATGGGCTCGCACGGTCACGACACCGCCGAGCTCTCGTTCAGCGACGTCTTCGTCCCCGAGGAGAACCTGATCAGCGGCCAGGAGGGTCAGGGGTTCCTGCAGCTCATGATGAACCTGCCGCTGGAGCGACTGTCGATCGGCATCGCCGCGGCATCCGCTTCGCAGGCCGCGTTCAAGTGGACCGTCGACTATACGAAGGACCGCGAGGCCTTCGGCGAGCGGATCATCGACTTCCAGAACACCCGGTTCAAGCTGGCGGATGTGGCGACCACCGTCGACGTGATGTGGGCGTACCTCGACCGCGCACTGCTGGCGTACAAGGACAGCAAGCTCACTGCCGAAGAGGCTGCGAAGGTCAAGTTCTGGACGACCGAGCGCGAGTGGGAGATCCTCGACACCTGCGTGCAGCTGCACGGCGGCTACGGCTACATCACCGAGTACCCGATCGCCCGCGCTTTCCTCGACGCCCGAGTGCACCGCATCTACGGCGGCACGAACGAGATCATGCGCGACATCGTGTCGCGTCAGATCGCCGGCAAGCGCTGAGCTCGGCTTTCACACGGCCTCAAAGGAGAAAAGTGTCGGTTCTGGAGCATCGGAACCGGCACTTTCCTCCTTTGACGACGGGGAACCGCGTGTTCAGGGTCGACCGACCCCGTCGGCCGGCGCGAGCAGCAGTCCACCGGCGACGCCGAGCGCGGCGCAGGTCAGCAGCAGCGATGTCGAATTCTCGGACGGCGCCTGATGCTCTCCGAGCCGTTCACGCCACCGGCTCCGCGGCGGCCTCGCGGGCGGCCTTGGATGCAGGCGACGCCGCCCCGATCTTCCAGTATCCGCAGAAACTCACGCAGTTCTTGTCGACTCCTCGTTCGCCGACCAACAGCTTGCGCACCCCGGATGCCAGCGACTGCTCACCCGCGGCATAGGCGTGGAACTGCGCCGACGGCAGTACTGCCTCTCCGAGCGCCGAGAGCGCGAGAAGACCCGGCGTCGTCGAATGCGATCGGGTGATCCATTCGAGCGACACCCCGGACGGATGCTCGAACTCGAGCGCATCCTCAGCGGAGGGCACCTCGATTATCGCCAGACCCCTCGCCGTGGAGGGCAGCGACGCACAGATCGCCGCGATCGCCGGCAGCGCCGTCTCATCTCCCACGAGCACCACGTGATCGGTGCCGCGTTCGGGGTTGAACGTCAGCCCTTCGTCGATGATCAGCACGTGCTCGCCCGGCTTGCAGGTCTCCGCCCAGCGGGATGCCGGCCCTGCCGTCCCGTCGGCCGCCGAGCCGTGCAGCACGAAGTCGACGTCGATCTCGGCGCCCCGACCGGCGGTGGCAGGTCGGTAAGCGCGCACCGTGTAGTTGCGCATCACCGGGCGCTCGCCGTCGGGGATGCGCAGGAACTTCAGATACCCGAACATCTTGTGGGCCTTCGCCGGCACCCGCTCAAGGCCCGCCTCCCCGCCGACTGGGATGAACAGGCGGAACCACTGGTCATAGCCCATCGGGCGGAACTTCGAGATCTCGCCGCCGCCTAGTGTGATGCGTGCCCAGTGCGCCGCGAGCCGCTCGGAGCGCAGCACCTCGAGGTGCAGAAGCTCGGTCGTTTCGGGCTTGACCATCTTGCTGAATGCCATGGGGCGCCTTTCAGGCGGGCTGCCAGGGGAACAGGGCGATGAAGATCGTTGCGGATGCCGCGAAGAACAACGCGATGAACACGATGTCGCGGGAGCGGAACGGTACGAGGTGACGCTCGGTGCGGGTGGGGTGCGCGCCGAAGGCGCGAGCATCCATCGCCAGTGCCACTCGTTCGGCGTGCCGGATGGCTCCCGCCAGCAACGGCACGATGTACCCCCAGCCGCGAGCGATCCGCGCGATCGGACCGCGCCCGCCGTGGTGACCTCGCACGCGGTGCGCCGCTCTGATCACCGCGAGCTCGTGGCCGAATCGCGGCACGAACCGGAACGCGGCCAGTGCTGTGTAGCCGACGCGGTACGGCACGCGCAGCTGCTGGATGCTGGATCGCACCAGGTCAGGACCGCTCGTGGTGAGTCCGCCGACCAGGGCGAGCGCGGCGATGGCGCCGAGCCGCAGGGCGGTGGCGAACCCGATCTCCACTGCTCCGCTGAAGAGTGTCCAGCTGCCGATCTGCAGGAACGGTGCGGTGTCGTCGACGAGGGCGGCATCCACCCACACCGAGAACCCGAACCCGATCACGACGACCCCTACGGGGACGGCGAGGAAGAGCAGCGCGGCAGTGCGCGGAGTGATCCGAGCGCCGACGAGGATGATGGCGTACGCGAGAGCGATGAAGGACGCCGGAGTCGCGAGGTCGCGAACGAGGACGAGCAGCAGCATCGCGGGTGCCACGGCCGCGACCTTCGACAGCGGGTTCAGAGCGTGCAGGAAGCGCCATGCGGATGCCGGTGCTGTCGGCGCATACGGATCGATGACGGGCACGGGGGAGGTGATCGTGGTCATCGGCTGGCCTCGGAGGTGAAGTCTCGGAGCAGCGAGCCTGCGATGCCCGTCTGCTGAAGCACGCGGTGCACCGCCGGAAGGCGGAGCCCCGCCGATTCGAAGATTCCCGCCGTCGAGAGAAGCTCGGGCGTGGGTCCGGCGGCGTGAACGAGCCCGTCCGCGAGGATCACGGTGTGCGTCGTGTGGTCGGCGACGAGCTGGAGATCGTGAGTGATCACGATGATCGTGGTGCCCTCGGTCTGCAGATCCCGCAGCAGGCGAAGGAGCTCGGCCGCCCGAGCGCGATCCTGCCCGAACGTCGGCTCGTCGAGCGCGAGCACTCGCGGACGCGTGATCAGTGCGGTGCCGACCGAAAGCCGCCGCTTCTCCCCTCCGGAGAGGAGGAACGGATGCGCGTCGGCCTTCGCGTCCAGTCCGAACCGGGCGAGCATCTCCTGGACGCGCTCGCGCACCTCGGGTTCCGGCGTGTGCCTGAGCCTGAGTCCGTGCGCGAGCTCGTCGAACACGCTGTGCGCGATGAACTGGTGCTCGGGGTTCTGGAACACGAAGCCGATACGGGCTGCGAGATCCCGCGGCGAGGCCGCGCCTGGATCGAGGCCGTCGACAATCACTCGCCGCTTCGGCGGAGGCACGACGCCCGCGAGCGCCTGGATCAGCGTGGTCTTGCCCGCGCCGTTCGCGCCGACGATCGCGGTGAACGACCCGGGGGAGATGTCGAGGTCGATGCCGTGCAGGATCTCCTGCCGCCCGCGCTTGACCGTCAGGCTCCTGGCGCGGACGATCGGCTCCTCATCGACGGAGCGTGGGGACGGATGCCCGGAGCGTGGGGACGGATGCCCGGAGCGTGGGGACGGATGCAGGGTGGTCGCACGGATGAAGGAAGAATCTGCTGCGTCTCGCCCTGCAAGTGTGCTTCCGCCCTGCAGATGTGCGGCGTCCAGGGCTTCGGCCAGCTCCTCCGGTGTCAGCGGCAGTGGCGCGTCATCAGCGAGGATGCCGCGCTCGCGCAGCATCCTCGCCGCCAGTGTCGCTGCAGGCAACCACACGCCCATGGCGATGAGTTCATCGGTGTGCCCGCGGATCACTTCGGCTGCGGGACCGTCGAATGCGAGCCGACCGGACTGATCGAGCACGATCGCGCGAGTGGCGAAACGCATGGCGGCGTCGAGGTTGTGCTCGACGAGGATGATGGCGTGATCGCCTGCGGCGACCAGGTCGGTGAGGGCGTCGTAGACGTCATCGATCCCCAACGGGTCGAGGTTCGCCGTCGGCTCGTCGAGCACGATCAATGGCGATCCCATCGCGAGTGCGCATGCGATCGCGAGGCGCTGGCGTCCGCCGCCCGACAGGCGATCGGGATTCCAGGTTCGTCTGTCCCAGAGTCCGACCCGGCGCAGCGCCTGCTCGCTGCGGCTCAGGACCTGATCGACGGGCAGCAGCAGATTCTCCAGCGCGAACGCAACCTCGTCGAAGAGGGTGCCGGTGACGAGTTGGGCGTCCGGATCCTGGAAGACCATCGCGACGTCAGTGCTGAGCTCGGCGACCGGTGTCGTCGATGTGCTGCGGCCGTCGACCTCGACCGTGCCCTCGACATCTGCGGGGACCGACTGGGGGATCAGCCCGTTCAATGCGAGCGTGAGCGTGGACTTTCCGGAGCCGCTCGGACCGAGCACGAGCACGACTTCGCCCGGCTGCACCTCGAAGCTGACACCGTTCGGCGAAGGTTGCGCGCTGCCGACGTGCGTGAGCGAAAGGTCACGCACGCGAAGCAGGGGTGCGGATGCGCGCACGGCGACCTTCAACGGGCTCGAGGACGGGTGGTCCGGTGGAATGTGTGGTTCCAGGTTAGCTGAGCCTAACCTGATGTGCACACGCGGCCGCGAACACGTGAGGGTGGCGAACCTCAGACCCGGGTGACGACGCCAGCTCTGCGCAGGGCGCTGCCGATCCGCACGCCGATGAAGGTCCAGGCCACCGGACCGGCGATGAACATCACGAGGTACAGCACGAAGGCCCACGGCTCGAACTTGTCGATGTCGGCGGCGAAGCTGATGGGGACCGCGAGGAGGACGCCGACGATGACGGCCGAGATCATGAAGCGCCCGAGCCCCCAGTAGCGGTAGCGGCCGATGGCCGTGATGCCCTCCTGGATGACGCCGATCAGGAGCGCCGTGCCGATGTAGCGCAGCACCCAGGCCGGGGCGAACGCGGTGGACACCAGCGCCGCCAGGACGTGCGTGATGAGCGCGACACCGGGGACGCGCAGGAGTGACTGCGCCACGATCCCCGGCAGGACGTGCGACCCCAGCACCAGGCCGTACAGCACCGGAGCGCCCGCCGAGACGATGATGCTGAGGTACCCGGCGCCCGCCGAGACGAGCCCCGTCGCGACGCCGACCGCGGCGCAGATCAGCAGCACGCGAGTCGACAGCACACGGTTCTTCGGCACCGCTCCAGCCTACTCGCGCGCCACCGTCGCACCGCCTGCTGCCGCTCGCAGACACGTTGCGGACACCCGCTTTGTCGCTCGGACAGCGCCGTTCGTCGCATCCGGCCTGCACGCGCCTACACGCACCTGAGCGCGAGTGAGCGTCTCCCCGAAAAGTCTCCGTATAGCTTCCCGAACCTCTCCTTAAGTCGTAGATCGCTTGCCATATGGACATCTGGTGCGCTCGATGCAGGGGGCGCTAAGTTGATCGACTGTGCGGCAACGCAGCCGCAGTTCGCAGACCATCGGAGAGATGCATGGGTCGATCACCCTTCCGAATGGCAGTGGCCGTCACAGTGGCCGCAGTCGTCATCGGATCCTCGTCAACCGCCAGTTTCGCAAGCGTCGAGGGGGTGACACACCCCGCACCAGTGGAGGGCACTCCAGGGCACTACATCGTGATGCTGAAGGCCGATCCGCTCGCCACCTACGAAGGTGACGCGAACGGGCTGCGCAGTACCAAGCCGAAGCCGGGCAAGCAGCTCGACGCCCACTCGTCGGACTCGCAGAAGTACATCGCGCATCTCGCGAACGAGCAGCGCAAGCTCGCGCAGGCAGAGGGCGTCACGACCGACGCGACATATCAGGTGACGGTCAACGGCTTCAGCGCCGATCTCACCGGCGAACAGGTCGATGCGCTGCGCGCGTCCAAGGACGTGCTAGGAGTGTTCCCGGATGAGATCCGGCATCCCGATGCGCAGACCTCCACCGACTTCCTGGGGCTCGGCGATGATGCCACAGGCGCTGGCGGAGTCTGGGAGGAGACCGGAGGCGTTGACCACGCCGGCGAGGGCGTCGTGGTCGGCGTGATCGACACGGGCATCGCGCCGGAGCATCCTTCGTTCGCGGGCAGCAAGCTCAAGAAGCAGAAGCAGAGTGGCGCCGACGCATACAGCGACGGGTCTTATGTCTACTTCGACAAGTCCGACGGCGGCCAGTTCCGCGGCGAGATCGTGCAGGGGCAGGACTGGGACAAGCACGATTACTCCACCAAGCTGATCGGCGGGCAGTACTTCTCGTCAGGCGCGACGGCGGCGGGGTTCGACTTCCAGTACGACTACCTGTCTCCGCGCGACGGCGACGGGCACGGCTCGCACACCGCCAGCACGGCGGCCGGTGCGTTCGGCGTCGACGCTGCGGTCAACGGAGTCGGGCTCGGCGCTGTCTCGGGTATGGCGCCGGCGGCCAAGGTGGCGGTGTACAAGGCCTGCTACGTCGGTCCGGATCCGTCGGTCACCGCCGATGACATCTGCGCGCTCAGCGACCTCATCTCCGCGATCGATCAGGCGGTCGCCGACGGCGTCGACGTGATCAACTACTCGATCGGCGGCGGAGCCGCCACCACGGTGCTGGCGCCGGACGACATCGCGTTCCTGAACGCCGCAGCGGCCGGAGTGTTCGTCGCGGTCAGCGCGGGCAACGACGGACCGGATCCGGTCACCACCGACCACGCATCGCCCTGGTACACCTCGGTCGCGGCATCCACGATCCCGACCTGGGAGGGCACGGTCACCTTCGACGGCTTCGCTCAGGCCGGCGCATCCGTCTCGGTCCCGTTCGGTGAGACGGTCACTGGACCGTCGATCTACGCAGGTGACGCGGCGCTCGCCGGAGCGACGGATTCCCGGCTGTGTCTGCCTGGCACGCTCGACCCCGCGGCGGTCGCCGGGCACATCGTCGTCTGCGATCGCGGCAGCAACGCTCGCGCGGAGAAATCGCAGGTCGTGAAGGACGCGGGCGGCACCGGCATGGTCCTGGTGAACGTTCCGGGTGAGGCGGACTCGCTCGACAACGACTTCCACGTCAGCCCCACGGTGCATCTCGCTTCCGCACATCGCGAGGCCGTCCTGGCGTACGTGCGGGGCGGCGTCGACCGGCCGATCTCGCTGATCGGGGAGAACACCACCGGTGAGACGACTCCTGTGCCTCAGATCGCCGGATTCTCCAGCCGCGGGCCGGTGCATGCCGACGGCAGTGACGTGATGAAGCCGGATATCGCTGCTCCTGGCGTGGCGATCCTCGCTGCGACGAACAGCGGCAGCAAGGATGCGCCGACCTTCGGCATCCTGTCCGGCACGTCGATGGCGTCACCGCACATCGCGGGTCTTGGCGCGCTGTATCTCGGCGAGCGTCCGAACGCGACGCCGGCAGAGGTGAAGTCGGCGATGATGACCACCGCCTACGACACCGTGAATGCAGATGGCTCGGCGAACACCGATCCGTTCGCGCAGGGCGCGGGTCAGGTCGATCCGACCCGCTTCTTCGACCCGGGGATGCTGTACTTGAACGACGTCACAGACTGGGCGGCGTTCATCGAGGGCAAGGGACTCGCAGAGTTCGACGGCGTCGAACCGATCGACGGCAGCGACCTCAACCTCGCGTCGATCTCGGTCGGCACGCTCGCCAGCGCTCAGACGATCACCCGTACGGTGACGTCGACCGAGGCGGGAACGTTCACTGCGAGCGTCGACGTGCCCGGAGTTAACGCCACCGTCGAGCCGTCGACGCTGAGCTTCGGCGGCGCCGGCGAGACGGCCACCTACACGGTCACGTTCGACAACGAGAGCGCACCGGTCGAGCAGTGGGCGACCGGATCGCTCACCTGGTCGAGCGAGTCGAATTCGGTGCGTTCGCCGATCGCGGTGTTCCCTGTGACGGCGGATGCGCCGGCGGAGGTCACCGGAACCGGCGTCGACGGCAGCGCAGTCGTCGAGATCACACCGGGTGTGGATGGTGAGCTGCCGCTGAACCTCGCCGGTCTCACGCCGTTCCAGCTGCTCACCGATCCCGCCCATCCCGTCGAGGGGCATTCGGGTGACGAGAACTCGGGAGATGTGAACAAGGACGTCGCGTGGATCGTCGACGTGCCTGAGGGCACCTCATTGTCGCGGTTCGACCTGGATTCGTCGGATGACGAGGGCAGCGACCTCGACCTGACGGTATACCGCGTGGTCGCGCCGGATGATCTGCGCTACTACCAGCGGTGGCAGTCGGCGACGGCTTCGGCCGACGAGCAGGTGACGCTCCCGACCCCGACGGCCGGTACGTACCTGATCGTCGCGAACGTGTACTCGACGACCGCGCCGATGACGTGGGACATGACCTACGCCAACGTGGCACCGGGCGGCGAGGGCGCGCTCACGGCGACGCCGAACCCGATCGCGGTGACGCAGGGTGAGGCGACGAGCTACGAGCTCAGCTGGAGCGGCCTCGCGGCGGGCACGAAGTACCTCGGCGTCGTGCAGTACGGCGACTCTGCGGTGCGGACGATCGTCTCGGTCGACGCGAAGTAAACGGGAGAGGCGCCGCGCGCAGGTGCGCGGCGCCTCTCCCTGCGGGGTGTTCGTTCAGATCCGCCGCCGTCGCGCCTTCAGCCGCACATTCGGCAACTCGGGAGCGGGAATCCGCTCGGCGCCGTGGGTCACCACGTGTCCGAAGCGTGCGGTGGCGGCATCCGGTGTCTCCCAGTCGGCACGCGCCTGCGCGATCTCCTCGTGCGTGCGACCGGCGAAGTTCCACCACATCACCAGGTCCTCTTCGAACGGCTCGCCGCCGAGGACGAAGAGCAGCGCGCCCTCGGCGCTCGAAACGGAGACCTCCGAGCGCGTGTCCCCGAGGTACAACATCTCGTTACGCACCACCGGGCGTGAGTCGATCGAGACATCACCCTCGACCAGCACGATCGCGTGCTCCCACGCTTCATCGAGCGGCAGGGTGACGCGGCTCCCTGCCGGCAGCGCGATCTCGGCCCCGACGATCGGCGTGTGCACGGTCGCCGGCGAGCGGATGCCGGCGAACTCACCGAGCACGACCGTCGCTGTGGCATCGGAACCTGAGGAAGCCGGGATCGCCACCGTGGGAAGTGACGTGTGCTGCTCGAACCCACCCGCACCATGTCGCGCTGACTCCGGCAGCACGACCCAGAGCTGCAACGCATCCAGCGGGATCGCCTCTTCGCCGAGCGAATACTCGGAGTGCGAGACGCCGTGCCCGGCAGTCATGAGGTTCAGTTGCCCGCGCTTCAGCGTCACGTCGCTGTCCACCGAATCGCGATGGCGCATATCGCCGACGAGCGGCCACGTGACCGTCTGCAGCCCGATGTGAGGGTGCGGCTCGACGCGCATCCTGACCGGTCCGGGCCCGAAGCGGTCGAGGAAGCACCACGCTCCGACCGTCGGCAGGTCGCGGTTGGGGAGTGTGCGCAGCACATTCATGCCCCGCACACCGCCGAGCGGCACCTCGCGCGGCTCGAGCGAGATGCTGCGCCGGCCGATCATTGGCCGACGGCATCCGTCGGGTCGGTCGGAAGCTGCGGCCAGCGGATCTCCGCACCATCGACCTCGTGCGTCTTCAGGTACTTCGCGATGTACGGGCAGTACGGCACGATCGTGTCGCCGGATGCCGCGGCATCCGCCAGCGCGTCGGCAGCGAGGATGCTCGCCAGGCCCTTGCCCTGGAATGCGGGATCGACCTCAGTGTGGATGAAGCGTATCTCGCCGGGTCGCTGATCGAACTTCGCGAAACCGGCGAGGGTGTCGCCGACGCGGATCTCGTAGCGAGAGGCTTCGTCGTTGCGGGTGACTGTGGTGTCGTCGGTCATGAATGCTCCTTCGGGTCGCCGCCGGTTATCCCCACCCTAGGACGGCGGGCGTCGGCAGGGGTCGTTACGCTGGAGCGATGCCGCAGACATCCCGTGACCCGTACGAGGATCTGCCGTGGGATCCGACCGAACCCGAGCCGTGGAACGATGCTCCTCCGCCTGAAGAGATGGACTGGGAACCGCAGGGCGCCGGCTACGAACCGCCGCTCGACTGGGGTCAGAGCCCGACGACGCCTGTCGCGACAGCATCCACCCCCGGCATCCGTCGCGCGACGCCCGCGCGCTACGCGACCGCGCGCGAAGCGCTGCACACCGTCTTCGGCTACGACGCGTTCCGCGGTGACCAGGAATCCATCGTCGATCAGGTGATCGCCGGCGGGGATGCTGTCGTGCTGATGCCGACCGGCGCCGGAAAGAGCGTCACCTATCAGGTGCCCGCGCTCGTCCGCGAGGGCACCGGACTCGTGATCAGCCCGCTGATCGCCCTCATGCATGACCAGGTCGATGCGCTGCGCGCCAACGGCGTCAACGCCGCTTATCTGAACTCGACGCAGTCGGCATCCGAACGTTCCGAAGTGGAGCGGGCGTACGTCGCCGGCGAACTCGACCTCATCTACGTCGCCCCCGAGCGGCTGTCGAACCGGCAGACCACGGCGCTGCTGCAGCGCGGCGTGCTCAGCGTCATCGCGATCGACGAGGCCCACTGCGTGTCGCAGTGGGGCCACGACTTCCGCCCCGACTACCTCGCGCTCGGCGACCTCGGTGACAGGTTCCCCGGAGTGCCGCGCATGGCGCTCACCGCCACAGCGACCCGCGCCACCCACAAGGAGCTCACCGAGCGTCTGCAACTGGACACCGCCCAGCATTTCGTCGCGAGCTTCGACCGTCCGAACATCCAGTATCGGATCGTCCCGAAGGTCGACCCGCGCAAGCAGCTGGTGCAGTTCATCCGCTCGATGCCGGACGGCGCCGCGGGCATCGTCTATGCGCTCAGCCGTAAGTCGGTCGAGCAGACCGCGACGTATCTCTCAGCCCAGGGGCTCGACGCTCTGCCGTATCACGCAGGACTTCCTGCCGAGGTGCGTGCGACGAACCAGTCGCGGTTCCTGCGCGAAGACGGCGTCGTGATGGTCGCGACGATCGCATTCGGCATGGGCATCGACAAACCGGATGTGCGCTTCGTCGCCCACATCGACCTGCCGAAGTCCGTCGAGGGCTACTACCAGGAGACGGGTCGCGCCGGCCGCGACGGCGAGCCGGCGGTGGCGTGGATGGCGTACGGCCTCGGCGACGTGGTGCAGCAGCGCCGCATGATCGACCAGAGCCCAGGCGACCGCACCTTCAAGATGCGGATGGGTCAGCATCTCGACGCCATGCTCGCGCTGTGCGAGACAGTCGAGTGCCGACGGCAGAACCTGCTGAACTACTTCGGTCAGGAATCAGCGCCCTGCGGCAACTGCGACACATGCCTGGAGAAGCCCGAGACGTTCGACGGGCTCGTGCCGGCGCAGAAGCTGCTGTCGACGATCGTGCGGCTCAAGCGCGAGCGCAATCAGGCGTTCGGCGCCGGCCATCTCATCGACATCCTGCGCGGGTCATCGAACGACCGCATCCGCCAGCAGAAGCACGACGGCCTCGCGACCTACGGCATCGGCGCCGACCTCTCCGACCAGGACTGGCGAAGCGTCGTGCGGCAGTTGCTGGCCCGCGGCATCCTCGTCGCCCAAGGCGACTACGGCACGCTCGCCCCCGGCGAGGTGGCGGCCGGAGTGCTCAGCGGCGAGACCCAGGTGCCGCTGCGCAAAGACACCATGGGGCGCGTCAGCGCGAGTCGTGCGCGCAAGACGTCGGCGGCAGCGGATGCCGTGGCCGAGGGTGATCGCTCGCTCTTCGAGGCACTGCGGGTGTGGCGCGCCGAGACGGCGCGAGAGATCGGAAAGCCGGCGTACATCGTGTTCGGCGATGCGACGCTGCGTGCGCTCGCCGAGATCCGTCCTGGATCCATGACAGACCTCGACGGCATCACCGGCATCGGCGAGAAGAAGCGCGAGGCCTACGGCGACGCCGTGCTCGCGGTGGTCGCGGCCAACTGACGGCCGGGTGAGACGGGGCGGTTTCGTCTCGCTTCGCTCGCCCAACGGCCCGCGGCGAGCTCCACTCGTCTCAACGGCCCGATACGACCACGTCCGCGAATTCCTCGGCGTGCACGGCGACCGTGGCAGCGCCCCCGATGAGCTTCGAGACAGGGCAGCGGGTATGGGCGGCGTCGAGCACGCGCTGGGCCTCCTCGACTGAGGCATCCTCGACCGACATATAGGCGTCGACATGGAACTCGAACCCGGGCCCTGCTGCGGCATCGTGCAGCTCCACCTCGACGCGAACGGCAGTGCGGCTGCGGCGAGCCACGATGGCCTGCGCCGTCGCGTTCAGGCACGTTGCCCATGCCAGCGCCAACAACTGCTCGGGGTTCGTCCCGGCCGGATCGCGGTCGGGGTTCAGCGGTGACGCGACGGTCACGCTCAGGCCGTCGGGAACGCCGGCGATGCCGTCTCCGCCGTCACGATTGATCGCCTCTGTCCGGTACCTCATGCTCATAGCTCAACTATAGTTGGACTCAGTACACCAACTCCGGGCGATGAAGCCGCGAACGAAGGAAGCGGCACGCATCGATGGATATCTCGAGCACGACGATCGTCGAGTTCAGCGACGTCAGCAAGCGCTACGACGACCGCCCGGATCAGCCCCCGGCGCTCGACGGCATCGATCTGAGCATCGACCGCGGTGAGATCTTCGGCGTCATCGGTGAGAGCGGCGCGGGCAAGACGACGCTCCTCGAACTCATCAGCGGACTCACCACCGCCGACCGCGGCGAGGTGCGCGTCGAGGGGGCACCGGTGGCCGGACGCAGTCGCAGGGAGATGCGGATGCTGCGCCGGAACATCGGCGTGGTCTTCCAGGGCATCCACCTGCTCAGCAGCCGGACGGTGCGTCAGAACGTCGCACTCGGACTCCAGATCAGCCGCCGGGCCGGCATCCGCCGAACCCGTGCCGAAGAGCGCGCTGCGGTGGATGAGATGCTCGCGTTCGTCGGACTCACGCATCGCGCCGACCATCACCCCGCGGAACTCAGTGGAGGGGAGAAGCAGCGCGTCGGTCTCGCCAGAGCGCTCGTCACCCGCCCGCCCCTGCTGCTCTGCGACGAGCCGACGTCGTCACTGGATGCCAGTACGACGGCCGAGGTGCTCCGTGTGCTGCTGGACGCCCGCGAGAAGTTCGGCACCACGATCGTCGTGATCTCGCACGACCTCGATGTCGTGAAGGCGATCTGCGATCGGGCGCTGCTGCTCGAGAAGGGGCGCATGCGCGAACTCTTCACCGTGAAGAAGGCCGATCTGCGTGCGATGCCCAGCTATCACGAGCAGGTCAAGCGAGAGCTGATGTGATGAGCTGGCTCACCGACCTGCTCTCCGAATACGGCGGCGACATCGCAGAGGCCCTCGCCGAGACCGGGTACATGATGCTCGTGTCCCTGGCTGCCGCCGTGCTGATCGGTCTGCCGCTCGGCATGGTCGTGTTCCTCACGCAGCGCGGCGGCATCGCCGAGAACCGCCCGATCTGGACCGTCGCGAACATGTACATCAACATCGTCCGCTCGTTCCCGTTCCTGCTTCTGGTGGTCTTCCTCATCCCCTTCACTCGAGCCGTGGTCGGCACGAGCTTCGGTACGCAGGCCTCGACGCTGCCGCTGTGCTTCGTCGCCGTGGCCATCTACGCCAGGCTCGTCGAGCAGATCCTGCGGGAGATCCCGCCCGGCATCTCCCGTGTCGCCGTCGCTATGGGCACCACGCTCCCGCAGGCGGTATTCCGCGTCCTGCTGCCCGAGGCCCGCCCCGGACTCGTCTACGCCCTCACCTCCGCCGCGATCAGCCTGCTGTCGTACTCGACCGTGCTCGGTGTCGTGGGCGGCGGAGGCATCGGCGACTTCGC
The DNA here is from genome assembly GCF_024807145.1 of Microbacterium sp. AK031. Lineage (GTDB taxonomy): Bacteria > Actinomycetota > Actinomycetes > Actinomycetales > Microbacteriaceae > Microbacterium. The sequence goes on from NZ_JANUCA010000003.1 coordinate 146,072, forward strand.
ATGCGCTACGGCTACCAGGAGTACAACGACGCGCTCATGTACATCACGATCGCGATCATCGTCGTCTGCGTGCTGATGCTCCAGGCGGTCGGACACCGTGCATCGGAACGACTCGATCACCGCTGAGAAGACACCTACGAAGAGAGAAGGACCAATGAGAACCGCACGTATCGGCATCCTCGCCGCCGGCATCGGAGCCACCCTGATGTTGGCCGGATGCGCGGCGGGTCAGCCGTCCGAAGGCACGGATGCCGCGGCATCCGAACCTGTCGTGTTGAAGATCGCCGCCGTCACCGCGCCCATGACAGATGTCGTCGAGGCTGCAGGCGAGGCGATCGAAGACGGCTACAAGATCGAGCTCGTCGAGGTCTCGGACTACATCACAGCCAACACGATCGTGAACGACGGCGATGCCTACGGGAACTTCTCGCAGCACGAGCCGTACATGCAGGAGTTCAACGTCGCGAACGACGCCGCTCTGGTGGCCGTGCAGCCGGTCTACAACTTCGTGATCGCGTTCTACTCGAAGACGCTCGACGACATCGCCGACCTGCCGGAAGGCGCCACCGTCGCCGTGCCGAACGACTCGTCGAACCTCGGCCGCGCTCTCAAGCTCCTCGATGCGGAGGGTGTCATCGCCCTCGACCCCGATGTCGACCTCTACGTCTCCACGCTGGATGACATCGTCGAGAACCCGAAGAACGTCGACTTCCTCGAGGTGCCGATCGCGTCGCTGAACTCGGCGTACGAGGAGGCCGACCTGGTCTTCCAATGGCCATCGCACATCGCCGCGCTCGGTCTCAACCCCGCGGACGACGGCCTCATCACCGAGCTCGACGACCGGTTCGCGCTGCACGTCGCGGTGCGGGAAGAGGATGCCGACAGCGAGGCGACCGAGGCGCTCAAGGCCGCGTTCTCCAGCGACGAAGTGCGAGAGGTCATTGAGTCGAACGGCACGATCGACGTCGCGTTCTGAGCGGAGCGCATCCGATGAAAGGAGGAAAGTGTCGGCCACGATCGATCGAGACCGACACTTTCCTCCTTTGAAGGCGCGCCGCCGCCCGCGGGAGCCCGGCTGTGGCCTCGCGACAACTCGACCGGACTGCGTGACGCGGGTGTCTTGGAGATTGCGCACACATCGCTTGGTTGCGCGTTGGAGGACTCCTACGGTTGGAGCATCCTTACTTCTCTTTGAGGGGAACTTTCATGGTCGACGCCGCCGTCCGCACCGCAACGACACCCGGAGACGACGATGCGCCCCGCATCGATGTCGACCGGGTCAACGACCTTCTGCTGGGAACCTGGGCTGACACCCGCCGCACCGCGCGCGCGATGATCAAGGACCCGGCGTTCTGGCGGATGGACGAACTCGGCAAGGACGAGCACCGCGAGCGCGTGCTCAGTCAGCTGCACCTCCTCGTCGACAACAAGGCCGTGCACCGGGCCTTCCCGAAGGAGTTCGGCGGCGAGGACAACAACGGAGCCAACATCTCCGGCTTCGAAGAACTCGTCGCGGCCGACCCGAGTCTGCAGATCAAGGCCGGCGTGCAGTGGGGACTGTTCGGCTCGGCGATCCTGCAGCTGGGCACCGAAGAGCACCACAGGAAATGGCTGCCGGGGGTCATGGATCTCTCCATCCCCGGCGCCTTCGCGATGACCGAGATCGGGCACGGTTCCGACGTCGCGGCAGCAGGCACGACCGCGACGTACGACCCCGAGACCGAGGAGTTCGTCATCAACACACCGTTCCGCGGCGCGACGAAGGAGTACCTCGGCAACGCCGCGCTGCACGGCATCGCGGCGACTGTGTTCGCGCAGCTGATCACGAACGGCGTCAGCCACGGCGTGCACTGCTTCTATGTACCGCTGCGCGGCGACGACGGCGATGACCTGCCGGGCATCACCCGTGAGGACGACGGGCTCAAGGGCGGTCTGAACGGCATAGACAACGGCCGACTCTCGTTCGATCACGTGCGCGTCCCTCGCACGAACCTGCTGAACAAGTACGGCGACGTCGCACCGGACGGCACGTACACGAGCCCCATCGAAAGCCCCGGTCGTCGCTTCTTCACGATGCTCGGCACCCTCGTGCAGGGACGCGTGTCACTCGACGGCGCAGCATCCTGGGCCTCCGCCCTCGGCCTGCACATCGCGATCACCTACGCCACCCAGCGCCGCCAGTTCGACGGCGCAGACGGGCAGGAGGTCGTGCTGCTCGACTACGGCAAGCACCAGCGGCGCCTGCTGCCACGCCTGTCCACCACTTACGCGCAGATCTTCGCGCATGACGAGTTCCTGCAGAAGTTCGACGGGGTCTTCTCCGGGCGCACAGACACCCCAGACGACCGCGAAGATCTCGAGACCCTCGCGGCAGCGCTCAAGCCGTTGTCGACGTGGCACGCGCTCGACACTCTGCAGGAGGCCCGGGAGGCCTGCGGCGGTGCCGGCTACATGTTCGAGAATCGTCTGGTCGGACTCCGCCAGGATCTCGACATCTACGTCACGTTCGAGGGCGACAACAACGTCCTGCTGCAGCTGGTGGGCAAGCGCCTGCTGACGGATTTCGCGGGGCAGTTCAAGGACAAGGATGCCGCGGCTCTCGCCAAGTACGCCGTCGGACAGACCGCGGGCAAGGTGTTCCACGGCGCCGGCCTCCGCCGGTTCGGTCAGAACATCGCCGACTTCGGCTCGACCGCGCGCTCTGTCGAGAACGGCCTGCGGGCCGAGCAGCAGCACGAGCTGCTGGCCGATCGCGTGCAGCAGATGATCGCCGATATCGCCGGTCGTCTGCGCCCGGCGGGCAAGGACAAGGTGCTCGGCGAGAAGCTGTTCAACGAGAATCAGGCCGACCTGATCGAAGCCGCCCGCGCGCACGGGGAGCTGCTGCAGTGGGAGGCGTTCACAGATGCCGTCAACAGCATCCCCGACGAGGGGACGAAGCAGGTGCTCACCTGGCTGCGCGACCTGTTCGGACTGCAGCTGGTCGAGAAGCACCTCGCCTGGCACATCATCAACGGTCGCCTGTCGACGCAGCGCGCTGCCGCGGTGTCGAGTTACATCGACCGCCTCTGCCTGCGGCTGCGCCCGCATGCGCTCGACCTGGTGGGTGCCTTCGGCTACGAGCCCGAGCACGTGCGCGCCCCCATCGCCAGCGGTGCGGAGCTGGAGCGTCAGAACGAGGCACGCGCGTTCTACGCCGAGCTCGCGGCATCCGGACAGGCGCCGATCTCGGAGAAGGCTCTGCGGAAGCAGCAGAAGAAGTCCTGACGCCGGCACACCTGCACGCTCCGGATACAGATGCACGATGCATCCGGCGAATCGGGCGTGCAAGTGTTCCCCGGTCGTGCAGGTGTGCCCGGCGACCACTGTCCGACCGGCCGGATAGCGTGGTGCCATGACCTCCCTCCTCACCGGTGCTGACGGACGCGCTCGCTGCGCATGGACAGGGACGGATGCCGAATACGCCAGGTATCACGACGAGGAGTGGGGAGTACCGCTGCACGGCGACCGCGCGCTCTTCGAGAAGATGGCGCTCGAGGGCTTCCAGGCAGGGCTCAGCTGGATCACCATCCTGCGCAAGCGTCCGCGGTTCAGAGAGGTGTTCGCCGGGTTCGATCCAGAGCGCGTCGCCGCCTTCGACGACGATGACGTCGAGCGTCTGATGGCGGATGCCGGAATCATCCGCAACCGCGCCAAGATCCTCGCCACGATCGGCAACGCGCGCCTCGTGACCGAGATGGCTCCTGGCGAGCTCGACGAGCTGATGTGGTCGTTCGCGCCGCCCGCCGGCGCCCGCCCTCGCTCCTTCGATGACGTGCCGGCGGTGACGCCGGAATCCACGACGATGAGCAAGGCGCTTCGCGCACGGGGATTCCGCTTCGTCGGCGCCACCACGATGTACGCCCTGATGCAGTCGACGGGCATGGTCGACGATCACGTCGAGGGGTGCTGGCGGGTCGCCTGATCAGATGGGTATTTCTGCCCGTGGGATGCTTCGCATCCGGCGGTTAGGATGTACCGGTGCGTCCTGCCGCAAGCGGCCAGAGAACGACGATGACGACGTATGCAGAGGTCAACCGGGGGAATAACTGACGATGAAGGCGCTGTCATGGTTGCGCGCGAAGCCGAAGACCGCCGCATCCGTTGCGGGTCTCACGGCAGCGGTGGTCGCGATCGGCACACTCGCCTTCGCGTATGAGGGCAATCCGACCACGAAGGTCGATCTGAACGACGGCGGCGTCTGGATCACGAAGTCCTCTGCCCTCATGGTCGGCCACTTCAACAACGAGTCCACTCTTCTCGACGGCGGGCTGCGCACCACAGGCGAGGGCTTCGACATCCTGCAGGACGCCTCGACCGTGCTCGTCACCGACCGCAGCAACGCGACGCTCACCGCCGTCGACTCCGCCCGCGTCTCACTCGGCGACAGCACCACGATCCCCGGATCGGCGAAGGTCGCGCTCGGCGCGCAGACGGCAGCGATCCTCGACACCGACTCGGGCGACCTCTGGGTCGTGCCCGTGAAGGGCATCTCGGGATTCGAGCTGCAGGGAGCCGACCCGCTCGTCGAACTGGGCAAGAACTCCGACGTCACGGTGGGGCAGGACGGCACGGTGTACGCCGTCTCCGGCGAGAACGCCGAAGTAGTCACCATCCCGGTCGACAACGAGGGTGAAGCGCTCGACCCTCAGTCCGCCGACCTGGGCGAGATCGACACCTCGGTCGCTCCGTCCATCACAGCGGTCGGCTCGACCCCGGTCGTGCTGTCCCCGGCCGATAGCGCCCTGATGACTCCTGGCGGGTTCCGAACCGAGATCCCCGAAGCCGATTCCGCAGTGCTGCAGTACGCCTCCGCGGCGACGGATGCCGTGACCGTGGCGACTGCATCGCAGCTGATCGACGTGCCACTCGACGGTGGCGAGCCGGTCGTGACGAAGGCAGGCGGCAGCAACGGCACCCCGGCGACTCCGGTGTCGCTGCTCGGCTGCCGCTACGGTGCATGGTCGGGCACCGGCACATTCGTCCGCGAGTGCCCCGGCGAAGACGACGACATCAATGAAGAGGTACCCGGTGCCGAATCCTCGGCATCCTTGACCTTCCGGGTGAACCGCGACGTCATCATCCTCAACGACACCGTCGGCGGCGCAGCGTGGCTCACCGACGAGAGCCTTCAGCAGGTCGACAACTGGGATGACCTGACGCCCCCGGAGGGCGAGACCGAGAACGAAGAGGACACCACGCAGGAGACCGTGGAGACCACGCTCCCGGTGCGCACGGATGTGAACACGCCGCCCGTCGCAGAGGACGACGAATTCGGGGTACGGCCGGGTCAGACCACGGCGCTGCCCGTTCTCGACAACGACAACGACCCCGACGGCGACGTGCTGGTCGCCTCGATCGCCGAGCAGCAGCCCTCGATCGGCACGGTGCAGCCGATCTACGACGGCGGCTCGCTTCAGATCGCCGTGGGAGAGGATGCCTCGGGCGCGGCGTCCTTCGCATATGAGGTGAATGACGGTCGCGGCGGTACGGACACCGCGAACGTGAATCTCTCTGTCAAGGACTGGGACACGAACACCGCCCCCAAGCCGAAGCGCACGACGGCACTGGCGATCGAGACCGGCGGAACCGTCTCCTACAACATCCTGCCGGACTGGATCGACCCCGAGGGCGACGACATCTACCTGCGGGAGGTCATCGCCGCACCAGGTGACGAAGTCGAATTCACCACCGATGGACAGATCACCTATCGCGCCACGGCGAGCCTGCAGGGCCGCAAAGAAGTCGAGATCTCCGTGGCCGATGCGCTCGGCGAGATCGCGACGGGCACGCTCGTGCTCGATGTGCGTCCCGCGGGGTCGACGCTGCCGAAGACGAACGCAGATCACGTGATGACCCGTGTCGGCGAGCAGGTGACGGTCTCGCCTCTCGCGAACGACTCCAGTTCCGGTCAGGAGCCGCTTCGCCTGACCAGGGTGAACGGTGACGAGACGCCAGGGGCGACGATCCTTCCGGACTATCCGAACAAGACCTTCACCTTCAGTGCGCCGGCGCCCGGTGTGTACTACGTCCTGTACGAGGTCGCGGCAGGGCCGAACGGGGTGCCAGGGATCGTCCGCATCGACGTGGCCGACGCGAGCGAGCAGGATCTGCCCCCGGTCGCGGTGCGCGACGTCGCGCTTCTGCCGACCGGTGGTGAGGTGCTGCTGGGCGTCCTGAACAACGACACCGACCCGTCCGGCGGCATCCTCGTGATCCAGTCGGTGACGGTGGAGCCCGGAAGCGGCATATCGGTCTCGGTGCTGAACCACGAGTCGCTGCGCATCGGGGATCAGGGCGCTCTCGATGAACAGGTGCGCATCAGCTATCGGATCTCGAACGGATCCAAGACGGCCGAGGGCGAGGTGGTCGTCATCCCGATCCCCGCGCCGGACAAGATCCTCCCGCCGGTCACCACGCCGGATCAGGCAGTGGTGCGTGTCGGCGACGTCGTGACCATCCCCGTGCTCGAGAACGACACGAGTCCGATCGGCGATGCGCTGTCGCTCGAGCCCGAGCTGGTCGAACCATTCGTCGACCCGGAGGACGGCGAGATCTTCGTCTCTCAGGATACGGTGCGCTTCAAGGCCGGTGATGAAGCCAAGACCGTCTACGCCACGTACGAGGTGTCGGACACTCGCGGGAACAAGGTCGGCGGATACATCACGATCCAGATCGTGCCAGTGCAGGACGAGAATGCCGCTCCGCGCCCGCAGGACATCACGACGCGCGTCTTGAGCGGCAATGTCGCGAACATCGCCGTGCCGTTGGACGGCATCGACGCCGACGGCGACTCCGTCGAGCTGATCGGCCTCGCCTCGAACCCCAAGAAGGGCCGAATCACCGAGGTCGCGCAGAACTACTTCGTCTATGAGGCGTACGCCGACTCGGCGGGAGTAGACACGTTCTCGTACCGAGTGCGCGACCGCCTCGGCAAGGAGGGAACGGCCACGATCCGCGTCGGTGTCGCACCCGCGGAGGAGATGAATCAGGCGCCATATGCGGTGAAGGATGCTGTCGTGGTGCGGCCGGGGCGCGAGATCGCGGTTCCTGTGATGCTGAACGACTCCGATCCTGAGGGCGACAAGATCGCACTCGTCAAGGACGGCCTCGTGATGCCGGAGGATTCGGGGCTCGAAGCCCGCGTCTCAGGGGATCGCGTCCTCGTGCAGGCACCGGATCGCGCGGTCGAGACATCTCTGCAGTACACGATCAGCGACGCGCGTGGTGCGACGGCTCAGGCGGTGCTGCAGATCACCGTGGACGAGGATGTGCCACTGCTCGCCCCGATCGCCCGCGATGACCGAGTGCTGCCGTCGGACCTCATCGACGGCGAGCTCACAAGTGACGTGGACATCCTCGCCAACGATGAGGACCCGGATGGCACGACCGAGGGGCTGGACGTCGAGGTAGGCGCGGGAGGCACTCTGCTCGAGGACGGCAAGGTGCGCATCACGGTCGGCGACGAGATGCAGCTGATCCGGTACACGCTCACCGACCGCGACGACCTGTCGACGTCGGCGTTCATCTTCGTGCCGGCCGTGAAGGATCTGCGACCGTCGCTCACGTCGACGAAGCCCGTCGAAGTCGTCAGCGGTGAGACCAAAGAGCTGCCACTGGACGAGTACGTGATGGTCGCAGGTGGCGGATCGGTCAAGATCACCGAGCACGCGAAGGTGAGTGCGTCGAACGCCGACGGATCCGATCTGGTCAAGGACGCCAGCACCCTCGTCTACACCTCGAAGGCCGGGTACTACGGCGAGGACGGGATCACATTCGAGGTGACCGACGGCACCGGTCCCGATGATCCGGAAGGACGCAAGGCCACACTGACGATCCCGATCACCGTGCTGCCCCCGGAGAACCAGCCGCCGACGTTCACCCGCGCCGAGATCAACGTCGCGCCCGGCGAAGCGGCCACGGCACTCGATCTGGCGGCGTTGACAACAGATCCCGATCCGGAGGATGCCGGCAAGCACGAGTTCTCTCTCGTCGGCGACCCCGGCAACGGCCTCACGGCCGGCATCGACGACGGCGCGATGCTCAACGTCGAAGCGGCATCCAATGTGAAGAAGGGCACCAGCCAGACGCTGACCGTCAGGATCACGGATGGCGAGACGGAGCCGATCGAAGGCACAGTGATCGTCAACGTCACGGCATCGACGCGCGCACTGGCGACGGCCAACACCGACACGATCGACGAGGCGGATCAGGGCGAGACGATCTCGGTGCCCGTGCTCGCCAACGACTTCAACCCGTTCCCCGAGACCCCGCTGAAGCTCGTCTCCGTCGCTCCGGAATCCGGCAACGGAAGCGCCACCGTCCAGGGCGATGAGGTGCGGGTCACCCCTGACAGGGAATTCGTCGGCACTCTCGTGGTCAGGTACACGATCGAGGATGCCACCGAGGATGCCGACAGGCATGTCGACGGCCGCATCGTGCTGACGGTGCAGGGTGTGCCGGAGGCACCGGGACGCCCGCAGGTGACGAGCGTGCAGGACCGCACGGTCGTGGTGTCGTTCTCGGCTCCATCGAACAACGGCGCCGAGATCACGCATTACACCGTCTCGAGCACCTCGGGGAGCGCGTACAGCAAGCAGTGCGCGTCGACGACGTGCACGCTGGACGGGCTGACGAACAACGTCGAGTACACGTTCCAGGTGGTCGCGACGAACCGCGTCGGTGACTCAGAACCGTCGGGCGCATCGTCGGTCGCGCGCCCTGATGCGCGCCCCGACACCCCGGTCGCGCCGACTCTCGTCTTCGGCGACAAGTCGCTCAAGGTCGCCTGGACCACACCGACGACACCGGGCTCACCCGTCGAGTCGTACAACCTTCAGATCTCGCCGGCCCCGCCTTCCGGCATCACTGAGAAGACCGGCGTGACCGGCAACTCGCTGACCTGGGAAGGGCTGGAGAACGGCACGTCGTATCAGGTCAGGGTGCAGGCGGTGAACCGGGCTCCTGAGCCGTCGACTTACAGCGGCTGGTCGCTCGCGGAGATCCCGGCAGGTCCGCCGATGCAGCCGGCAGCGCCGACGACGGCTGAGCTGGCGCCGGTCGAGGATCAGGCGCAGATGCAGGTGACCTGGGCTGCGCCGAACAACAACGGCGATGCGATCGATCGCTACCAGATTCAGGTGCTCAAGGGCGGATCGACCGTGAAGACCATCGACGTCGGTGCCGGGCAGACCAGCCAGGCGGTGGTCGTGGATACGTCCGAGGACGGGTACACGTATATCGTCCACGCCGAGAACAAGGCGGGTTGGGGGCCGTGGAGTCCTCCGTCGGCGGAGCGTCGCGGCGCGATCAGGCCGGATGCCCCGAACACGCCGACAATCAGAGCGGAAGATCGGTCGATCGTCATCACCTCGTCGTACAGGTTGACGGCGGAGCAGCGAAACGGCGCCAGGGACTCGGAGATCAGCTACCAGTACCGGTTGAACGGCGGCAACTGGCAGGGCCTCAGTGGTGACACGATCGGCGGGCTCAACAACGGCACGGACTACCGGCTGCAGATCCGCGCACTGTCCAACACCGGCACCGGAAGCTACACGGGTGTCGCATCGGCGCAGTCCAATACGGCGAGGCCCTACGGCCTCCCGCCGCAGCCGAATGCGAGAGCCCAGAACAACGGCTCGAACATCACGCTGAGCTGGAGCAACAACGGCGACAACGGAGCACCGCTCACCGCCACGCAGATTCGCATCCGCGATCACAATGGCAACTGGAGCGGCTGGGAGAACGTCGGCAACACCGGCAGTCGACAGGTCGGCAACCCGTACTCGCAGACGTGGGTGCTTGACGTGCGGGTCCAGAACAAGGCGGGCTGGTCGAGCGTCGCATCCGCCTCCGCCACGACAGACAAGAAGCCCGACCCCAGAGTATGGGTCACCAAGGGCAGCTATGGCGCGAGCTGCAACAACGGCCCCTGCCTGAAGTTCGTCGTCAACTGGCAGAACATGGATATCGGCTCGGCTCAGGTCTGGTGCAATTCGGACCATTACAACCACATCGGAGGCCACACGTACACAGTGAACTTCGACGGCTCGGGTTCGAAGGAGATCGGCTGCTACCAGGGCCAGGATGGTCTGAATGTGTGGGTCGACATCGTCGGCTGGGGTGGGTCTGTCGACACCGAGAAGAACTTCTGGGCCAGACCGTAGGACGGCTTCGATGAACTTTCGCGAACACAGAGGAACGAACTGAAATGACCATGACCCCCGAACAGGCCGCCTGGTTCAAGGGCACCTTCACACGCCTGGTCGACAACATCGACAAGGCTGTGCAGGGCAAGCGCGAGATCGTCAGCCTGGTTCTGGCATCCATGCTGGCCGAAGGCCACGTGCTCCTCGAGGATGCACCCGGTACAGGAAAGACGAGTCTCGCGAAGGCGCTGGCCGCGACGGTGCAGGGCACCAGCTCGCGGATCCAGTTCACACCCGACCTGCTGCCCTCCGACGTCACGGGTGTCACCATCTACGATCAGCAGGCGCACAAGTTCGAGTTCCACAAGGGGCCGATCTTCTCGTCGATCGTGCTCGCGGACGAGATCAACCGCGCCTCCCCGAAGACGCAGTCGGCTCTGCTGGAGGTCATGGAGGAGTCGAAGGTCACGGTCGACGGCGTCACCCACGAGGCCGGCCGCCCGTTCCTCGTGATCGCGACGCAGAACCCCATCGAGCAGGCCGGAACGTACAAGCTGCCAGAGGCGCAGCTCGACCGCTTCCTCATCAAGACGTCGATCGGCTACCCCGACCTCGCGGTGACCGAGAGCATCCTCGCGGGCGCCTCCGATCGCAACCCTTCGTCGAGCCTGTCCGCAGTGATCACCACGAGTGCCGTCGCCGACATGGCAGACCTCGCAGCCACGGCCCACGTCGAGCCGGCCGTGCTGCGCTACGTCGCCGAACTCGCCGAGGCCACACGCAACGACAGCGGTGTCAGGCTCGGAGTGTCGGTGCGCGGAGCGATCGCGATCATCCGTCTCGCGAAGGTGTGGGCTGCGGTCCACGGCCGTCACTATGTTCTGCCGGATGACATCAAGACGCTCGTCGCTCCTGCATGGCAGCATCGTCTGCTGCTCGACGCCGAGGCCGAGTTCGCCGGCACCACTGCGGATGTCGTTCTCGGCCGCGTTCTCGAGACGGTGGCGGCACCTCAGGCGCGAACGGCGGCTTGATGACCGCAGAGACGCTGGCGGCGCCACCCACGACCGACCGTGACGCCGGATGGCGAGACATCGCGGCGGTCATCGGTGCGCGCATCGGCGCACGTCTGCAGAAGATCGCGAGCGTCATCCGGCCGATGGCCTGGGTGCTCATGGCGCTGGCCGTCGTGTTCTGGATCGTCGGCGCGAGCCTCGGTTGGAGCGAACTGACCCTCACTGCGGTCATCGTCGCGCTCACTCTGATGCTGTGCGCCATGTTCCTCATCGGACGCACCGAGTACGACGTCACCCTCGACCTCGCCCGCACACGGGTCGTCGTCGGTGAACGCGCCGTCGGCGCACTCACGCTGTCGAACCCCGGCAGCCGCGCCATCCTCCCCTCCCGTGTCGTGCTGCCCGTCGGCGCCGGGCGCGGTGAGTTCGGCATCCAACGCCTGGGACCGGGCGACAAGGCGGAGGAGCTGTTCGCCATCCCCACCCAGCGCCGTGGCGTCGTGAAGGTGGGGCCGGTCAGCGTGGTCCGCGGCGACCCGTTCGGCCTGTTCGAGCGTGCGCACCGGCGTGATGATCCCGTCGATCTCTTCGTGCACCCGCAGACGGTGCTGTTCGACGGCCAGTCGCTCGGGTTCTTGCGCGATCTCGAAGGGCTTCCCGCCGCCGACCTCTCGCGCGACGACGTGTCATTCCACGCGCTCAACGAGTACCAGCCGGGCGACGACCTGCGTCACGTGCACTGGCGCTCCACCGCACGCACCGGCGTGATGATGGTGCGGCAGTACGAGGAGACCCGACGTTCGCACTTCGTCATCGGACTCTCCCGCTCGAGCGGCGAATACGCGACCTCCGAGGACTTCGAGCTCGGGATCTCGGTCGCGGGCTCCGTCGGTCTGCGTGCGATCCGTGATTCGCAGCGTGTCGACGTGCGAGTGCAGGGCCGGGAACTGCGAGCCGGCACCGGCAAGCAGCTGCTCGACTCCCTCGCCGCCGTCGAGGCCAGCAAGCCGCGCGACGGCGGCATCTCCGACCTCAGCGGCGTGATCGCCGCCACGATGCCGCTGGCGAGCGTCGTCGTGCTCGTGTGCGGCACCAGGGTCTCGAATGAAGAACTGCGACTCGCCTGCGCGCGGCTTCCGTTCGGCGCTCGCGTGATGGTCGTCGTCGCCGACAGCACAGCCGAGTCGCCCGCCCTTCGCCGCATCGGTGAGGCCGATGTCGTCAGCGTCGGCGCCCTGCAGCAGATTCCCCTGGCACTTCAGAAGGTCCTCGCATGAGCGCGTCCGCCGCGTCGACCATCCCCGCATCGTCGACCATCCCCGTTCGCCGCTGGATCCTCGACATCGCGGCCGTCCTCGTACTGCTGGGCGTCTCTGCTGCGGGCTTCTGGCCGAGCTTCGCCGGACCCGGTTATCTCGGCGCGGCGATCGGCGGTGCCCTGCTCGGTATCGCGATCGCCGCGATCGCGGCGTGGCGACGGTGGGGCATCCTCATCATCGCCGGGCTCACGATGCTGGCGTACTTCCTCTTCGGAGGTGCCCTCGCGTTGCCGCACACCGCGATCGTCGGCGTCATCCCGTCGATCGACACGCTGCAGCAGCTCGCCGTCGGAGTCGTCACATCGTGGAAGCAGCTGCTCACGACCGTCGCTCCGGTCTCCGGTGCGGATGGGTTCCTCATCGTGCCGTTCCTGCTCATGCTGGTCGCCGCGGTGGTCACGGCATCCCTCGCCCTGCGCTTCGCGCAGCCGACATGGGCGCTGATCCCGGCAGGGCTGCTGCTCGCGGTCGTCATCGCGCTCGGCACGCCGCAGCCGGCCGCTCCTGTCATCCAGGGCACCGTCTTCGCCTTGGTGAGCATCTCCTGGCTGGCGGTGCGCCAGATCTGGGCCCCGCAGAACGCTGCGGTGTCGGTGGGTGAGGTCGACCCGGCACGGGCGAACCACATGCGGATGCGGAGGCTGCTCTCCGGTGCGGTCGTGCTGGCCGTCGCGGCGGGCGTCGGCGTGTCCACCAGCGCGTTCACCGCGCCGACCCAGGTGCGGCATGTGCTGCGCGACACGATCATCCCGCCGTTCGATGTTCGCGATTACCCCAGCGCGCTGCAGTCGTTCCGCGGCCACGTGCGCGACGATGTCGAAAGCACGTTGTTCACCGTGCGCGGACTGCCGGAAGGCGCCCGCGTCCGCCTCGCTGCCATGGACGAGTTCGACGGACAGGTCATCAACGTCGTCGACGGCGGTCCTGGCTCGTCGAGCGCGTTCACGCCGATTCGCTCGAACATGTCTCCCGACGCCGAGGGCGTGCCGGTGACGCTGCGGTTCGACATCGACGAGTACTCCGACGTCTGGGTGCCGCAGGCAGGTCTCGTCTCCGAGTTCCGGTTCGCAGGCGACGACGCTGACGCGCTGCGCCGCGGCACGTACTACAGCACGGGATCAGCCACCGCCGTGACCACCCCCGGCCTCCGCAAGGGCGACAGCTACACAGTCGAGGCGACACTTCCCGCCGAGTACAGCGACGAACAGCTTGCAGAAGCGGAGTTCGGCGGGGTGCGGCTGCCGAAGAACGACAATGTGCCAGAGGAGTTCACCGCCCTCGCAGCCGAGGTCGTGTCGGACGCGGAGGCGCCCATCGAGCAGGTGCAGGCGCTGGCGTCATTCCTGTCCGAGGACGGGTTCTTCAGCCACGGCCTCGAGGGCGAGGTGACCTCGCGATCCGGTCACACCTCCGAACGCGTGTCGACTCTGATCGCCGGTGATCAGATGATCGGCGACGACGAGCAGTACGCCGTCACGATGGCGCTGCTCGCCGGCGAGCTCGGCATTCCGGCACGCGTCGTGATGGGCTTCTACCCCGATGAGGAACACGCAGGCGAGGCGACCTTCGCGGCGACCGGTGACAACATCCACGCCTGGGTCGAGGTCAACTTCGACGGGTTCGGCTGGGTTCCCTTCGACGCCACGCCTCCCGAGGACCAGGTCCCGAACGACCAGAACACCAAGCCACGGGCGGATCCGAAGCCGCAGGTTCTGCAGCCACCGCCCCCGCCGCAGGAGCCGGTCGACCTTCCCCCGACGCTGCCTGACGACCGCGAGGCGGAGGACGAGTCGCTGAACATCGCCGGCATCATCCTCGCGATCCTCGTGATCGGCGGGATAACGCTCGCCATCTTGGCCCTGCTCGCCTCACCGTTCATCATCATCGGTGCGTGGAAGGCGTCGAGACGTCGGTCGCGCCGGACAGCTGAGCGGACGGCGGATCGGATCGCCGGCGGATGGGATGAGCTCACAGACCGTGCCGTGGACTACGGAGCGCGACTCGCGCCAGGAGCCACACGCGGCGAAGAGGCGGTGCTCGTCTCCGACTCGCTCGCCGTGCCGACCGTGACGGCGCTCGCCGACAGGGCGGATGCCGAGGTCTTCGGCCCGACCGACCCGAGCGCCGAGGACGTCGAGGCGTTCTGGCGGGAGGTCGATGAGATCGTGGTCGGCCTCGGCAGCGAAGCGGGATTCTGGAAGCGGACCAAGGCGCGGCTGAGCCTGCGTTCGCTGCTGGTCGGCTCCGCCCTGTCGACCGGCTTACAGGGACTCAAGACGGCGGCTGCCGCGCGCGTTCGCCGAGAACCTGGCACCATCAAGAACAGTACTTCTGACGTACCCGAGAGTGAGACCCCATGACACAACTGGCGTTCGGCACGGTCGCCCCGACGTCGCGGCGTGCCGTGGCATACATCATCGACGCCGCGATCGCGGCCGGCATCGGCATCGTTCTCGGCATCCTTCTCGTGATCTTCGCGGTGCTCGCCGGACCGGATGGGATGCTGGGGGTGCTGGCTGTCGGAGGCCCGGTGGTCTGGCTCGTGCTGGTCGGCTGGCTCGTCTTCTACACCTTCATGCAGGCCGCAGGCGGCTCCATCGGGATGCGTGCACAGGGGCTGCGTCTCGTCCAGGAGGCCGACGGAGCCCCACTCGGCTTCGGTCGGGCGCTGCTGCGCAACGTCATCTTCGGTCTGGCAGCGTCCATCGTCGTCGGTTACTTCACACCGCTGTTCGACGGCTCAGGGCGCTTTCAGGGCTGGCATGACAAGGTCGCACGCTCGCTGATGCTGGATGCCCGCACGGTCGGCGCGCCGGCGGCTGCACCCGCGACGCAGGCGATGAACATCCCTCCGCGGCCGGTGGCGCCGAACGCCGTGCCACCGCTGCCCGGCCGAACTCCGGAGCCCACCTACCCCTCGCACACCCTCGCTTCGATGCCAGGCGGCGTGCCCCCAGTGCCGGGTCTCACGCCCGCGCCGAATCACTCTTCGCCGGAGTCGATCGCATACGCGGCTCTCGTCGGGCAGACTCCGACACCGGGGGCACCCGCGCTCGACGAGACGATTCCTGCACCGCGTCCTCCGCAGGCTGCGCCACCTGCCGCTCAGGCTGCTCAGCCTGCCTCTCAGCCAGCGCCGCTCATCCCGCAGGCGCCCCCGCAGCAGCCGGCAGGTCGGCCGACGATCGCGCAGCCACCGGCGCCGACGAGCGGCGAGAACTCGTTGATCGCATTCGTGCCCGGCATCACGCAGGACGGCCCGCCGGAGCGCAGCGCCGAGGCGCCGGCCGCACCTCCGGCGGCCGCACCGGTGGTATCGCCGGTCGCAGCGACCACGCCGCCGACCGCGCCGCCGACCGAGCCGCCGACTGCGCAGCCGGTAGCGGCGCCCTCCCAGCCCGCGGTCGCCGCTCAGGCTCCGTCCGACGATCTCGGCGACATCGAGGACACCCGCATCAGCATCCCCGGCCACCGTCTCGTGTTCACCTGGGACGACGGCACCAGAGTGACTGTCTCGCAGCGCACCCTGTTCGGACGCAACCCCGCACCCGAAGAGGGCGCCGTGGCCGTGATCGTGCGCGACGAGACGTTGTCGCTGTCGAAGACGCACTTCGAAGCGGCGGCCGAAGTCTCCGGCGGCTGGGTCAAGGACCGGCATTCCACGAACGGCACTGTCATCGTGCGCGACGGTGAGCGCATCCCGTGCACGCCAGGAGAAGCGGTCCGCATCCGCCTGGGCGATGCGATCGAGATCGGTGACCGGATCGTCACGATCGGAGGGTACGCATGACCGCTCCACTGATCGTGTCGGCAGGGTCGTCGACGCACACCGGGGTGCGGCGCACCTTGAACGAGGATGCGATGCTCGCGAGCGCACCGATCTTCATCGTCGCCGACGGGATGGGGGGACACGAGGCCGGCGAGCGCGCAAGCGCTGCGGTGGTCGAGGAGTTCGCCCGATTCACCGGCAGGGAGAGCCTGGAGCTCGACGATGTGCTCGATGCGCTCAGCCGCTCGCGTCTGGCCGTCGACGGGCTCTCGGTCATGGCCACGGGGCGCGCTGGCACGACGCTCAGCGGTGTCGTCCTCGCGGACGTCGACGGCACGGGCTATTGGCTGAGCTTCAACATCGGCGACTCGCGCACGTACCGTCTGTCGCGGGGCGAGCTCGAGCAGATCAGCGTCGACCACTCCGTCGTCCAGGAGCTCGTCGAATCAGGGGAGCTCAGCATCGCCGATGCCGTCTCCGATCACCGACGCAACATCATCACCCGAGCCATCGGGGCGGGCAGCACCGGCGATGCCGATTTCTGGATGTTCCCCGCGGAGCTCGGCGATCGCATCCTGATCTGCTCGGACGGGCTCTCCTCTGAGGTGCCGGACGCGCGGATCCAAGAGATCCTGACCGTCGAGTCCGACCCGCAGACGGCTGCGGCCACCCTTGTCGGCGAGGCGGTCGGCGCCGGCGGCAGGGACAACATCACGGTCGTGGTCGTCGACGCGGTCTTCGTCGCATCGCGACCGGGCATGCCGATGCAGGCAGACGACGACTTCGATGAGAACACCCGGCCCCGCGAGGCCGCCGCAGGAGGGATCAGCTGATGCAGACGACCTACCGACCCGGGGACTGGTACGTGCTGGTGGCACCGGGCGCGCTCATCGCCCTTTCTCCCGATGCACCGGAGCAGCTCATCGCGTCACTGTGGCAGCGGCAGCGAAGCGGCGGCGACCTCGCCGCGGTGATCGATGCTGTGACGGAGCACGCCGCGGGCTCGTTCGCGGCGATTCTGCCGTTCGCGGCCGTGGTGCTGGAAGGACCGGATGCGAGGATCGCCGTGCGCGGCGACGTCACCGTTCAGCTCACCGGGCCCGAGGGCAGTGAGAGCTTCACCGGTACCAACGTCACGACGTGGAGTGAGCGATTCGTCGCGAACACGAGCCGCATCGCGATCGACGCGGGCGACGGCGTGGGCAGCGAGCCCCTTCCGATCATGGGCGGCGTCGTGCGGGCCACGAACGTCAGCGCCGATGTCGAGCCCTCTGATGTGGCAGTGCCTGCCACGGCAGTGCCTGACACGGCAGGGCCTGATGTGGCTGGGTCTGACACGGCATCGCCTGACGTCGCGGCCCCCGATGTCGTGCTGCCCGCAGTGATACCCGTTGCCGAGGCGGCCGACGAACCGACGCCTGAGGCGCCCGCACCGGAGCCCGTGGCCGAGGAGGCTCCCGCTGCAGACGAGCCCTCCGCGCAGTCCGAACCGGAACCGGCGACCGAACAGATCCCCGAGGTGCCCGCCGAGGGATCCGGCGACGCCGCCGAGGAATCCGTCGAGGACGACGTCGACGGCGCGACGCTGGTGCCGACCGACATCTCGGAGACGAGTGACATCGACGAGTTCGAGCAGCTGTTCGGCGCGACGATCGCATCGTCGAATGCGATCGTGCGCCCGGCCACGATTCCGCCGGCGCCTCCCGCTCCGTCCGGCACGCCCGTAGTCGGGGCGGCCGATGGCGACCACGACGGCGCGACGATCTCCGCAGCCGAGGCGCGAGCGCTCCGCCAGAACGTTCCGACAGCAGAGCCGGATGCGCCGACCACTGTGCTTCCGGTGGTCTCAGGAGGAGTCGGACGCGTACGTGTCTCGACGGGGCAGGTCGTCACACTCGATCGAACCGTCATCATCGGACGCCGTCCACGTTCCACTCGCGCGAGCGGTGCTGACCTGCCGCATCTGATCGCCGTGGAGAGCCCTCAGCAGGACATCTCCCGCAGTCACCTGGAGATCCGCCCGGAGGGCGACACAGTCGTCGTGGTCGACCTGCACACCACGAACGGTTCGACGCTCCTCCGATCCGGTGCCGATCCGCTGCGCCTTCACCCAGGCGAGCAGACGCTCGTACTCTCAGGAGACGTCGTGGACCTCGGTGACGGCGTCACCGTCGCCTTCGAGGATCTTCCGTGAGCAGACCCCCCTCACCGCCGCCGGAGCTTCCCGGTTTCACCTACGTCGCACCGCTGGGCACCGGCGGCTTCGCCGACGTCTTCATCTACGAACAGCAGATGCCACGGCGCAAGGTCGCCGTGAAGGTGCTGCTCGCGGAGAGGATTTCGAGCAGCGCCGCGCAGGAGTTCACCGACGAGGCCAACGTGATGGCGATGCTGTCGACGCATCCGGCTATCGTGACGATCTACCACGCCGGCGTGGCCGCCGATGGCCGGCCGTATCTGGTGATGGAGTACTGCCCGAGGCCAAACCTCCAGGTCCGCGCACGCAAGGAGCCCTTCTCCGTCGCGGAGGCGCTGCGCGTCGGCATCCAGGTCGCGGGAGCGGTCGAGACCGCGCATCGCGCCGGCGTGCTGCACCGCGACATCAAGCCGGCGAACATCCTGGTCACCGAATACAACCGGCCGGCGCTGACAGACTTCGGCATCGCATCGACGTCAGGAGCGGTGACCGAGGCGACCGGCATGTCGATCCCGTGGTCGCCCCCGGAGTTCTTCGCCGATCCGCCGCAGAGCGGACCCCGCTCTGATGTCTTCGCGCTCGGTGCCACGCTCTACACGCTGCTCGCAGGACGGTCGCCTTTCGAGCGCCCCGGTGAGCGCAACTCCGGAGCCGACCTGATCGAGCGCATCGAACGCGCACCACTGCAGCCGTTGGCCCGCCCTGACTCACCGGTGAGCCTGCAGCGAGTGATCGAGCGCGCCATGTCGAAGAGTCCCGACGCGCGCTACCCCAGCGCCGTCGCGTTCGCGCGTGCCTTGCAGAAGGTGCAGATCGAGCTCACACACTCGGTCACTCCGATCGACATCATCGACGATCACCCTGTCGCGGAAGACCTCGAGGACGAGGCGGACGGCCTGACCCGGGTGCGCGACATCGTCAGCATCGAACCGGATGCCGGAAACACCCGGCCGTCCGCGACCACTCGTCCGTTCGGCGGCGCGCAACAGGCCGCGCCATCCACTCCCGGTCCGCAGTTCGCACCGGCGGAGCAGACGTCCTCCGCGTCTTCCGTCGAGGACACCGTCATGCGTCCGACGTCTGCGGGCCCGGCATCCGCGCCCGTCGACGATGAGCCTACGGTGATGCGGCCGCCCAGGACCGTCTCGCCTCAGCTGCCGCCGGCCGCAGCTCCCGCTCCCGCCGCGCCGGTCGGGGCGCCAGCGCAGAGCGGCAGACGTCGCGTGGGGCTGTGGGTCACGTTGGTCGCCGTCGCCGTGGTGCTCGTCACCGGCACGATAGTCGGCATCAGCCTGCTCTCCGGCGCGGGCGAGCCGGATCCAGTCGCGACCCAGGACGAGGTCGTCCCACAGGATCCGGTGTCCGATGCCGTGCCGCGTGTGGACGAGCTCGCCGGTACCCGAACCGGCACGACGATCACCTTCAGCTGGACCAACCCGGCACCCGAAGACGGCGACCTCTACCTGTGGAACACGGTTGACCTCACCGAGACGGGAACCCCGGAGACCACGGATGAGACGACCGTGACCTTCGAAGGCGCGGCATCCGGACAGGTGTGCGTGGACGTCATGCTGCGACGCAGTGACGGGCGTGCGTCTGAGCCCGTCAGGGAGTGCGTGCAATGACGCCCGGTATCGAGGGGCGGCGCGAGACGCCCGACGGCCTGATCTGGGAGGTCGACGAGGAGAAGGAGACGATCGAGGGGCTGGACGAGAACGGCCGACCGGATCCCGCGTACGCCGCGGCGCTCGGGCTGCTCCGTGCCCCGCTCGGACGCCGTGCCCTCGCGGTGGTCTGCGATGTGGCCATCTGGGTGGTCGTCCAGCTGCCGCTGTGGATCGGCGCCGTCCCCCTGCTGCTCAAACTCGCGGACGGGTCGATATCGCCGTACGGTTTCATGAACCATCCCGGGTTCGTGCTGGCCGTGGTCATGGCCGCCGTCACGACGTTCCTGACACTGGTGCTCAGCGTGCTGCAGCTGGTGCTGCACGGCAGAAGCGGACGCACTCTCGGCAAGACGATCGTCGGCATCCGCACCGTGAACGTGCGCACGCTGGAGCGTCCTGGTATCGGCTGGGTGCTGCTGCGCTACCTGCTGGTGTGCGCATCGAACATCATCCCGCTGCTCGGACCGGTGATCCTCCTGCTGTCGCCGACGTTCGATTCCGAGCGCCGCGGACGCGGACTGCATGACAAGGCGACGCACGTCTGGCTCATCGATGTGAGGCAGGGGCTGAACCCCTACGACCAGAAGCGCTTGCGCGTCGCGCGGAAGCTCGTGAAGGCGGAGCCAGCGCGCGAGCGATCTGTGCTGCCGTCGCTGGCCACGCCGACCGATCCTTCACAGCAGCCGGCGTACCGTCCAGGCAACCGGGTCAGCGCGGGTGTCATCGGCATCGCCCGCCCGCACACTCCGGATGCCCGGCCCGAGATCGGGCTGCCGCAGACGGCGCCGCCGTCCCTGCCGGCACCGGCGGAGCTCGGCAAGCCCGTGCTCGGCGGCTACCGGCAATCCGATGACGAGCGACCCGTCGATCCCGCGCAAGGCGTCCCTCCCGTCGGAGCAGCACAGCCCTCGTTTGAGGCGGCACCTGTTGCTCCATCGCAGCACACCCCGCCGCAGCCCGCCGTCCTGCAGCCCGCGCCGCTGCAGCCCGCCCCGGCCTGGCACTTCGGTCTGCGCCTGGACACCGGTGCAAGCGTCGCGGTCACCGAGCCGCTCCTTTTCGGGCGCAATCCGGACCCCGCAGTCTTTCCGACCGCGCGGCCGGTGCCGCTCGACGATGAGAGCAAATCGCTCTCGAAGACCCACCTGCTCGTGCGTCCGGTCGACGGCGGGCTGGAGATCACCGACTGCGGTTCGACGAACGGATCCGGTTTGATGCGGGCGGGTATCGAGTATGTGATCGAAGCGGGTGTGCCGGTCGTGTCGGTCGACGGAGACACGATTCGTCTCGGCGACCGCAGCGCGGTCGTGGTCCGGGCGTGACTGAGGGAGACGAATGAGACTCAAACTGACCCTGCATCGGCAGGCGGGGGATCCGGTCGACATCGTGATCACCACGGATTCGACCGCGACTGCAGGCGACGTGGCGCGCCACGTCGCCGAAGCCGATCCCACCCGCTCGGTGCCTGTCGCCGACGGCGATGTGCTCACTCTGGCCGTCGCCCCTCCGACGGCCGAGCGTCTCGTCCCGCTGCAGCCCGACATCCCGATCGGAGAGGCGGCGATCGGCTCCGGCTTCGCGGCATCCATCCTGAACTACGGCCCGGACTACGTCTCCACCGGCCAGCGCGAGGTCGTGGGCGTGCTCCGCGCGGTCGCAGGACCGCTCGCAGGCCAGGAGTTCCCCATCTCATCCGGCCAGGTGGTCATCGGGCGCGACAGCGACAGCGACGTCGTGCTCGCCGACCCCATGGTCTCCAAACGCCACGCGAGGATCGAAGCCGGCCAGCACATCGAGGTCGCCGACCTCAACTCGGCCAACGGCGTGCTCGTCGACGGCGTCGCCGTGCAGAGGGTCCGCCTCGAAGAGGGAGAGCCCTTCATCATCGGCGCGACGACGCTCGTCCTGCGCCTCGCCCGCTCATTCGACGGCACTGCGGCCGAGGAGCCGATCATCGAGCGCGGCGGGGGACTGCTCTTCAACCGCAGTCCCCGGGTCGAGGTGCGCTATCCGGGAACGGGGTTCAAGCCGCCGCGGCTGCCGACCGAGAAGATCGGGAAGATGTTCCCGTGGCCGATCCTGATCACCCCGATCCTGATGGGCGTCGCGCTGTACATGCTGAACGGCAATCCGCGTTCACTGCTCATGATCGTGATGACGCCGCTCATGGCACTCGGGAACATCATCAATCAGTCCGTGCAGGCCAAGAAGAGCACGAACCATGAGTTCATGCTCTTCGAGAGGCAGTACGAGGAACTCGAAGAGGACTTCTTCCGCGGCAAACCGGAAGAGGAGCAGGCGCGCAATGCCGAGGCGCCTCCCGTCGCCGAGGTCTTCGACCATGCCATGAGACTGGGCCCGATGCTGTGGACCAGACGACCGGAGCACTGGAACTTCCTCGGTCTGCGACTGGGTACTTGTCGACTGCCGGCACGCAACACCATCGCCGAGACGGACACACCCGATGGCCTGCCGGAGTTCATCGAGCGCGTCGAGCGACTTCAGGAGCGGTACGCGTTCGTCGACGATGTCCCGGTGTTCGAACTGCTCGCGGACGCCGGTTCGATCGGTATCGCCGGGCCCCAGGCCGCCGCCGCCGACGCGATGCGCGGCATCGCCGTGCAGCTTTTCGGGCTGCACGCGCCGAACGACGTCGTCGCCGTCGCATTCTCGGATTCCGCGTGGACGGCCGAGCTCGACTGGCTCAAATGGATGCCGCACACGTCGAGTGAGAAGAGCCCGTTCCGGGATGTCGCGCTCGCCGACTCCGCACCCACCGGCGCCGCACTGCTGAGCACTCTCGAGGATTACGTGCAGCGCGCGGCAGCGGGGGTTGCCAACAGTGGCGAGCCGCGGGGTCCGTTCAAGGACGACTGGAATCCGCTGCTCTACGGCACGGATGTCGCGCGGGCCGCGACCGACCACAAGAACACCTCGCCGGTATCGGTCATCGTCTTCGTCAGCAGCGATGCCCCGATCGACCGAGGGCGCCTCACGGACGTGCTCGACCGCGGCGCCGACCACGGTGTCCACGCGGTGTTCGTCTCACCCACGGTCGAATCGCTCCCGGCGGTCTGCCGCAGCTACATCGACGTCACGGCAGGTCTCGAAGACGCCCAGGTCGGGCTCGTGCGCACCGGTGACAACTTCGAGCACGTGCAGGTCGAGGGCGTCTCGAACGCGTACATGCACATGCTGGCGCGACGTATGTCGCCGGTGCTGGATGCCAGCACTGCCGTGCACGATGCCTCCGACATCCCGGGCGCCGTGATGTTCCTGCAGCTCGTGGACCCCGCGATCGCTGAAGACCCTCAGATCGTGATCGAGCGCTGGCGCCAGAACAACACCATCGTCGACAGGTCGCAGGCATCGAGACCGAGGCTCAAGAAGGCGGGCAATCTGCGTGCCATCATCGGGCAGGGCGCGAGCGATGCGATGGCGCTCGACCTGCGCACGCACGGTCCGCACGCACTGGTCGGCGGAACGACCGGCGCCGGAAAATCCGAGTTCCTCCAGGCATGGGTGCTCGGTATGGCCGCAGCGCACAGCCCCGACCGCGTCACGTTCCTCTTCGTCGACTACAAGGGCGGATCCGCCTTCGCGGACTGCGTCGAGCTGCCGCACTGCGTGGGACTGGTCACCGACCTCAGCCCTCATCTCGTGCGTCGTGCGCTGACCAGCCTGCGGGCCGAGCTGCAGCACCGTGAGCATCTGCTGAACCGGAAGAAGGCGAAGGACCTCCTCGAGCTCGAGAAGCGCCAGGATCCGGAGTGCCCTCCGGCGCTCGTGCTCGTGATCGACGAGTTCGCCGCGCTGGCATCCGAGATGCCGGACTTCGTCGACGGGGTCGTCGACATCGCGCAGCGCGGTCGATCCCTCGGCATCCACCTGATCATGGCCACCCAGCGCCCCGCCGGAGTCATCAAGGACAACCTGCGCGCGAACACGAATCTGCGAATCGCGCTCCGCATGGCGGATGAAGCCGATTCGCGCGACGTGGTCGACGACCCGATCGCGGCCACGTTCTCGGCGGCCATCCCCGGCCGCGCCATCGCGAAGACCGGGCCGGGCAGGCTGGTGCCGTTCCAGTCGGCCTATGCGGGAGGCTGGACGAACGACGACGACGCAGCCGTGGCCGATGTGCGGGTGAGGGAGCTGCGATTCGGGTCCAGCGCGGAATGGGAGCCCGAGCGGTCTGCAGAAGCGGAGACGCACGAGGAGGACCTCGGCCCGAACGACCAGAAGCGCATCGTGTCGACGCTCATCCGCGCGAGCGAGGTGGCATCCCTGCAGCGTCCTCGTCGGCCATGGCTCGACGATCTGGCGGCGGTCGTCGATCTGAAGGGTCTGCCGAACGACGGCGACATCCGCATTCCGATCGCTCTGATGGACGTGCCGGAGAAGCAGCAGCAGGAGTCGGCGGTGTTCGTACCTGACCGCGACGGTTCGCTGGTCGTGTACGGAACGTCAGGATCGGGCAAGTCGACGGTGCTGAAGACCATCGCGACCTCGGCAGGTATGCGACCCGATCGAGGGCGCGTGCAGGTGTACTGCCTCGATTTCGCCTCCGGAGCACTCGGGCCGCTGGCTGACCTGCCGCACGTCGGCTCTGTCGTGGACGGATCCGACGCCGAGCGCATCCAACGGCTGTTCCGCACGCTCGATCGCGAGATGGATCGTCGCTCGGCCGCGTTCTCAGCCGCCAGCGCGGCGACCGTCCAGGAGTATCGGGAGATCGCGGATCCGAACATGCCGCGCATCCTGCTGCTGATGGACAACTTCCCCGAGTTCAAGAAGGACTGGGAGTACGCGCCGGGGCGCGCCGCGTTCTATCGCACCTTCATGCGCATCCTCGGCGAGGGGCGCACGCTCGGGATTCACACGGTGATCACGGCGGATCGCGGGAACGCGGTCCCCAGTGCGGTGGCCTCGAACATCTCGCGTCGAGTCGTGCTGCGCCTCGGTGACCCGAGCCAGTACATGCTGCTGAACGCACCGAGGGACATCCTCGACGAGCAGTCTGCTCCAGGACGGGCGATCATCGACGGCCACGAGACGCAGATCGCAGTGCTGGGCGGCACGACGAACGTCGTGGAACAGACCAAGGCGCTCAGTGCGCTGGCTGCTCAGCTGAGATCCGAGGGTGTGCGCGACCTTCCCGAGATCGGCGCGCTGCCCACCATGGTGCCGGCCACGGAGATGCCGGCGACCGTCGACGGGATGCCGGTGTTCGGTGTGGCCGACGACTCGCTCGCCCCGCACGGCTTCGAGCCGATCGGGTCGTTCGTGATCTCCGGTCCTCCAGCGTCGGGTCGGACGAATGCGCTCAGGGCGCTGGTGGTGGCCATGGAGCGCTTCGATCCCAGCGTTCGCATGTACCACTTCGGCAGCCGGCGTTCGCAGCTAAAGGACTTCCGGCCGTGGGTGCGCAGCGCGATCAAACCTGAGGATGAGAAGGAGCTGGCCACCGAGCTGATCGAGCTGGTCGCCGGTGACACGGCTGACGGCCGGATCCTGATCGTCATCGAAGACATGCCACACCTCGCGGATGGACCGGCTGACCGGCCGATGCGCACACTGCTGCAGGCGATGAACAACAGCGACCACATGCTGATCGGCGAGGCCGAGATCAGTCGCGCCAGCGGCAGCATCGGCGTGCTCGGCGAGTGGAAGACCGGTCGTCAGGGCATCGTCCTCAAGCCGGACACGTACGACGGGGAATCGATCTTCAAGACGGCGTTCGGTCGCGTCAAGCGCTCGGACTTCCCGGTCGGGCGCGGCATATTCGTGCAGGCGGGTCGCATGATCACGATGCAGATGCCGCTCGTTCCCGAGGCGCCCGCGATGGGCAGCGGTGCCATGGGTACCGCTCCCCGTTTGCGGGAGAGGAATCGTTGACTAGTCTCATTCACGAGGCCGCAGGGGCCTGAAGAAGGCCATACGGGCCGGAAGACGAACGCGGGAGGCAGTTCTCATGGCACATGACTTTGGTGCAACATATAGCGAGATGGAGGGCGCTGCTCAGCGTCTGCGCGACGGACGTCAGACCGTCACTGACACTCTGAAGGAACTCCAGGGCATCATCGATGACCTGGTCCAGGACGGGTTCAAGACCGAGAACGCGTCGGAGCAGTACTCCTCGTCGTACAACGACCTCACGAGCTCGCTGGACGACGCGGCTGAGGCCGTGAACGACATGGCGACCGCGCTCGACCAGATGGCTGACAAGATCCGCGATACCGACCAGCTCTGAGCGTCCGCAGCGAAGGCCGTGGCGCCAGTCCCGAGGGGCTGGTCCCCCGGCCTTCGCTGTTTCGGACCCTGCGGTAAACGACGAATAGAATCGGGAACATGAGCGGAGCACAGAGCTACTGGTACAACCTGTCGACCCAGTCAGTGGTGCAGGCCGACGAGCGGCCGTCAGAGGACACCATCGGTCCGTTCGCCACGGCTGAGGAAGCAGCGGACTCGCCGGCCGTGCTGTTGGAGCACGCGCGCGCGTGGCTCGAGAGCGAAGAGAGCGAGCCGTTCCGTGCGATGGCCGAGGAGAGCGGCCACGACGCCGATTACGTGTGACGGCGGCATGAGGGGGAGGCGCCGCGTCGCGGCTCTGACAGCCGGCGCGCTCGTAGTCGGCCTGACCGCGTGCACGCCTGCGCTGCCGGAAACGGTCGTGCTGGGGACGACGGTCGTCGTGGGCTGGTCAGGAGAATTCACATCCGCGAACGCAGCGGCTTCTCCCACCACGGGCAACATCGACATCGCTGCGATGACCAGGGGCCGCTTCGGTGACGTGGTCGACGGCGACTTCGTTCCCGACGAAGGCTTCGGCACAGTCGAGATCGTCAGCGACGATCCCTTCACGGTGCGGTACGACGTCACCGAGCCCGCGTGGTCGGATGGGATCCCGCTCGACGCCGCCGACCTGCTGCTGGGCTGGGCAGGTGCCGCGGGCTACTTCCCGCAGGCCGAGGATTCCGAGACGGATGCCGTGGCGCCGAAGGTCCCGGTCGTCGACGAGTTCGCGCGCTCGATGGACGTGACCTTCGCGCAACCGATCGACGACTGGCAGAGCGCGGTGACGGTGCCGGTTCCCGCGCATGTCCTCGGCGCCCTCGCCTTCGGCATCGACGATCCGATGGAGGCGAAGCAGGCAGTCATCACCGCGATCCGGACATCGGATGACGCGGCGATTGAAGAGATGGGTGCGGTCTGGAACGAGGGGTTCGAGTTCGGCGAAGACGCGGAGCCCGCAGGAGAGCTGCTGCTCTCGAGCGGTCCCTTCCTCGTCGATTCGGCCGGCTCCGGTGAGGGAGAGGGCATGGTGCTCGTCCCGAACCCGGCATATCGTGGCCCGGTCACACCGCAGGTCGCCAGGGTCGAGCTCGTGCCGCCCGGCGATGATCCTCTCGGCCTCGTCGGCGCCGAGCTGGACGTGGTCCAGGTGTCTCCTACGGCGGCGAATCATGACGCGGTGCGTGAACTCGAGCGCAAGGACTTCACGGTCAACACCACGAACGACGGCACTGTCTGGGCGATGCTGCTCAAACCCGCCGGGGTGTTCAGTGGCGTTCCCGCACGCACCGCGTTCATTCACGCCGTGCCGCAGCGGGACCTGACGGATCGGGGCGGGGGAGCTTGGGCGGCATCCTTCGCGCCGACCACGTCCATGATCACGGCTCCAGGGTCGCGCGCCTACGACGTCGTGAATGAGGACTCCGGCTTTCTGCAGACGCTCGGAGCAACCGACACCGAGCCGGATCTGGAGCGCGAGCACGCCGGTTTCGCCCCGGGTACGAGCGTGTGCGTGCTCTACGACCGGGGCAGCGAGTTCGCCGTCGGCGCGTTCGCCGCGATGCGGGAGGCCGCAGCCGAAGCCGGCTGGAACGTGGTCGACTGCGGTTCAGACGATTTCGGCGCTGCGTTCGAACAGCGCGGGTGGGACGCCGCGATCGCACGGGTGCCCATCCCCCGCACGCCCGAGCAGATCGCCGCGCAATGGGGAAGCGGCGGTGCAGAGCCGATCACCGGTCAGACGGATCCCGACCGCGACGCCCTGATCGCTAAACTCGCTCAGACCACCGACGTCTATGAGGCACGGGAGATCCAAGCGCAGATCGAGGCCACGATCGTGCGGGCAGCGGTGGCGCTGCCGCTCGCGGCGAACCCCGTCTTGACGGTCGTCGACCGCGGTACGACAGGAGTCGCGACGCGCAATGGAACCATGGCGATGCTGACCTCGGGCGCCACTCAGTGGGCGGTCGTTCCGTGAGCCATCGGATCGTGCTCGCTGCGTCCTGGGCTGTTCTCCCCATCGCACGCGGCACGACTCGACCCGTAAGGTCATCTGTGGAGGTTGTGCCGTGGGAATGATGTTGCCGAATGAGCTCGTCTGGGTGATGGAGAAGCTCGGTTTCGAGTGGCCGGATATCGACGAGGACGAGGTCCGCAGGGGTGCCGTTCTGGTGCGGAACTTGGGAACGGATCTGGAGTCGGTGATTCAGTCGGTCGACCGCAAGATCAACGGTGATCTGGGTGTGGCGTTGCGGGGGCAGACGGGGCCTGCGACGGTGAGCGCGTGGAACACGAATCGTTCGCAGAATCTGCAGAAGCTGGTCGACATCATGCCGCCGGCCGCGACGGCGATGGATGTGGGCGCTGATGCGATCTTTGCGTTGAAGATGAAGGTGGTCTTCGATGTGACGACGACGATGATCGCGTTGGTGGCGATGTTGACGAATCCGGTCACGGCGTTGGGTGCAGGACCGATGCTGCTGATCAAGAAGAAGCTGCTGAACGCGGCGGTGGACATCGCGGTGGAGCAGTTGTTGGAGCAGCTTCTGCCGATGGCGATCGAGCCGATGTCGGAGCAGTTGCCTGCGGTGATCGATGCGGTGCTGAATGCGCCGATGGTCGAGGGTGCCGCGGGGGATTCGGATGAGTTCTACGCGGACCTGCAGGCATTGGAGGATGCGCAGTCCGAGATGAAGCTGCGCGGTGAAGATATCTCAACGCTGACGTCGACGTTCTTCACGGAGTTCTCGGCTCTTGATTTCGGAGGAGACGCCTGATGGGCACAATCGGACGCGCGTTCGCTGATCTGTGGCAAGCAATGGTCAAAGGCGGCAAGGACGCCAATGTCAGACTTCCTGAGGTCACGCGCAAGATGGACGACCATCTTGAGGAGATCAAGCAGAAGGTGAAGCTTCTCGACGGGACGGATGCCCCCGATCTGACGGGCAACAGCACGACGCGCATCGATCGGACGAGCACGGAGGTGCTGTACCGATCGGACAACCGGCCATCGAGCGTGATCTTCGACGAAGGCTTCCAGGTGAGGGATGCATCGAACAACGATCTCAGTCACTTCGTGCACACCAACGCGCCGGCTAACTTCGTCAGCACGTCCAGAGACGAGAATCTCTACCAGAACTGGCCGGCGGACTACCGCTACACGGTCGATGCGCCTGGCGGGATCGATGTCGATGCCACGATGCCTGACGGTCCGTATGCCCCGCACAAGCCGAATCCTGAACATGAGATCGCCTTCCAAGGTGGCATTCCCGCGGAGCACATCGTCGGTGCGCACCCCGTGCTCCCGGATAAGAGCCTGGGGGATTGGATTTCTAATCCGAACTACAGTGGTGGAAGATGATGGAGCCTGAACAGGAGAAGGAGGACCGGCGCATGAGCACGTCTCCCGTTGCTCCCCCTATCACGGACGCACTTCGTGCTGAGGCGCGGGCGAATCCCGGCGGGTGGATCTACGCCATCGATCAGGGATACAAGGGATCGGCCGATGTGCCGCCACAGGGAATCGTGGGGGCGTGGCAGGTCGATGAAAAGGGCGAGTTGATCGCCGAGTTCACTCCCAATCCTCGTTACCTTCCCACTCCGCAGGCTCGAGGCTGGACGCGTCCGACGACACCACTGGAGCGCGCGCTGCAGCTGCTCCTGTCCGGATACATCTCCGATGAGCAGATGGCGCGCGAGTTCGCGTCGGCTGAGGTGTTCGTCTTCAGCAGGCCGGAAGGCGGGCTCTTCCTCGCTCCCGCTGAGGACGGCGGCCAGCTCGTCTACGCGTTCACCGACGCTGACAAGGCGGCGGCTTCGGGACATACCGAGAACCGCGGAACCCTCGGCTCGGAGCTGGCCACGGCGCTGCCGGAGGGCGTGCGGATCGCGCTCAATCCCGGTCACGAGGTATCGGCGATCCTTGAACCGGCCGACATCGCTGCCCAATGACGCAGAGCCCGCAGACGATTCAGGTCTCCCGAGCCGGCATCGCGCGCGATGCGACGGTGACTTGGCAGCAGTCCGCCGACTACCGCAGCTGGACGGTGTCGATCGAATCAGCCGCCTTCGGCAGGGCAGAAGCACAAGCCGATGACGCGTTCGAAGCGCTCTGCATCATACGAGAAGAGCTCGAACCGTTCGGGTGGCGCATCGGCGTTGCCGGTGCGCAGGCCGATGTGTGGCCCAGCGGCATGGCGCGCGATCAGGGCGGTGGCCTGCGTGCCTATCGGATAGCGACCGAGCGGGCCGGAGAGCTGGTGGACACTTTCGAGCCCGTGGACCCGGAAACGGTCACCACTGTCGCCCTGCAGCGCGCCGAGGCCGACCGGGTCTACGGGGCGAGCTGACACTCCGTGCGCGAGAACGAGGAGATCCGACGCCGGAGCGCACGGACTGATCGGTCTTGATGGGTTGATCTGCCCATCGCGCATTCGGCTTCGCGATCGATAGCTTCAGTTGCGGAGGTGGTCGCCGTGGGAATGATGCTGCCGAACGATCTGATCTGGATCATGGACAAGCTGGGTCTGGAATGGCCCGACATCGATGAGGACGAGGTGCGAAAGGCGGCTGCCTTCGTGCGCGGTTACCGCGACGACATGGAGACGCTCGTCCAGGCCGCCGATCGACGCATCAACGGCGACATCGCGGCTGCCATGAAAGGCAAGATCGGCACCGGCCACGTCACGGCGTGGAATCGGAACCGCTCTGAGAACGTGCAGCGGCTGCTCGACATCCTCGGTCCGGCGTCCACTGGAATCGACATCGCAGCCGACGTCGTGCTCGCACTGAAGATCAAAGTGATCGCCGAGATCACGTTGACGGTGATTCAACTCGTTCCGCTGCTGATGGCCGGTCCGCTGGGAGCGGGCGGCGCTGCGGTGCTGATCATCGCCCGCAAGAAGCTCTTCTCGATGGCGATGGAGGCGACGCTCGAGCAGGTCATCAATCAGGTGCTGCCTCTCGCGCTCGAGCCTCTCGCCGAACAGGTGCCCGGCCTGGTGATGGCGCTCCTGGAGGCGCCGGTCGTCGAAGACAACCTCGGTGATGTCGATGAGTTCTACGCAGACCTGGCGGCACTCGATCAGGCCGCAGACGACATGGATGCGCACGCGGTCGACGTCGAGGATCTCACTGACCGCCTGCTGGCGGACCTGGCCAATCTTCAGATCTCGGGGGAGTGAGCGCATGCAATTGAAGTCGCTGATGAAGGATCTCGTGGATGCCGTCGACGGCGCTGGACGCGAATTCAAGACCGGCTTCGCGGGGGCGTTCCGCAAGCGCGGGGGCCGGCACCGCGCGGATGCCGATGCCATCCGCGCGCTTGATAGAAGAGGCGGGAACAGCGTACCGAAGCACCGTAAGGAGCCTGCGACCTCACACGCGAAGAAGTACCACGTCCTCGAGGACGTCAGCCGTGGCATCGAATCGCACGGGCACGTTCCGCGGCACGCGAACCCGGACTACAACCTGGTACAGGACCTCGGCCGCTCGGTGGGCAAGAGCGTCCGCGATATTCCGGGCGACATCGTCGACGAGGTCAAGGGTGTGCCCAAGACGGTTCCGAAGCAGCTCGTCGAGGAACTGTACGAGGATGCCATCGGGCAGGACGATCCCGACAAATACGGACAGAAGAACGGCGACATGCGTTTCCTTGCGCCGGCAGGCGAATCCCGCGATCTCACTGCGCTCAGCCAGGGTGAACTCGAGGTCCGATTCGGCTTGGAGCCCGGTGCACTGGAGGGCGCGAGCATCGCGGTGAAGCCGGTTCCGGATTCGCGATTCGTCAGCGTCGACATCGACTATCCAGGACGTGACTGAGCGCGAGGGGCCATGGGGTGGGAAGTGCTGCCCATCGTGATCTTCGCCTCATCTGCCTACAGTCAGTGCAGGAGGAGGTGCGATCGTGGGAATGATGTTGCCGAATGAGCTTGTCTGGGTGATGGAGAAGCTGGGGTTCGAGTGGCCGGACATTGATGAGGATGAGGTCCGTAAGGGTGCTGTCCTGGTGCGCAATCTCGGGACTGATCTGGAGACGGTGATCCAGGCGGTCGATCGGAAGGTCAATGGCGATCTGAGCGTTGCGTTGCGGGGCAAGACCGGTCCGGCGATGCTGAGTGCGTGGAATACGACCCGTTCGCAGAATCTGCAGCAGTTGGTCGACATCATGCCTCCTGCGTCGACAGCCATGGATGTCGGTGCGGAAGTCGTCTTCGGATTGAAGATGAAGGTGATCTTCGATGTGACGACGACGATGATCGCGTTGGTGGGAATGTTGACGAATCCGGTGACCGCGTTGGGTGCGGGGCCGATGCTGCTGCTAAAGAAGAAGCTGCTGAACGCAGCGGTGGACATCGCCTTGGAACAACTGCTGGAGCAGTTGGCGCCGATGGTGATTCAGCCGTTGGCGGAGCAAGTCCCTGCGATCATCGATGCGATTCTGGATGCGCCGGTGGTGGAGGGCGTTGTGGGGGATTCGGATGAGTTCTATGCGGATCTGCAGGCGTTGGAGGATACGCAGTCGGAGATGAAGCTGCGTGGTGAAGACATCTCGACGTTGACGTCGACGTTCTATGCGGAATTCTCCGCGCTCAGCTTCGGAGGGGATGCCTGATGGTGTCGTTGCGGCGCATGTGGGATGACGTGGCGGAGGCGGGTCTCAAAGCGGGCAAGGATGCCGAGGTCAGACTTCCGGGCGTCACCCGCAAAGTTGATGATGCTCTCGAAGAGATGAAGACCAAAGTGCGTGGCAACGACCACTTCGACGCTTCGGACGCGCCTAACGTCCCGTCCTCGCCCTCGCCGACTGGTCGCGGAGTGGACAGGGGAGATGGTCGTGACCATCTCGGCCACTATGCAAACGGCCAGGACAACAAACCGTGGCTGGACAAGGAGAAGCTTGGTCTCCAGCGGTATGGGGAGGACAACGACGTCGATGTCATCACCGATCAAGTGGTTGTCGACTACGACGGCTCTCCTCAGAATGGCCGCAAATACGATGGCCTCGTGCAAAACGGCGAAGGCCCGAACACATATGATGGCATCGAGATTAAATCGGGCAATGCATTGGAGAAATACGCGCAGCCTGGTAACACCCAGTATCAGTTCGACAATGCCGTCAATGCGGGAACACCAGCCGCGGGCAAGTTGAACGGCAACGACATCCTGGTCACGAGGGTGATCGTCCGGGAGGAATCATGACAAGCTACGGACCTTTTGCAGAGACGACTGCGCGTGGACAGACCGGGTGGATCGACGAACGGCGCCGACCCATTCTCGACCATCTTCGTCTCATGCTCGGCCACCTCGACGGTGCGGGCAAGTACACGTACAGCATCTGGCGCGCGAAGAATCCTGAGAGCATCGTCGTCCGGCGACAGGATGCGGGTGACACGTTCATTCAGGCAGCCGGCTCGGCAGACGCGATGACGGTTGAGGTTCGCCTCCTGGATTCCGACGCAACAGGACGTCTTTACACTGTCGGGCGTCGCGAGGCTGCCGAAGGTGATCGCGTACTCGTGCCCATCAGCGATGAGCGCGCGGTGCGGGTCGCACCGAACGAGCTTTTCGACAAGGAGGAGGCGGCGGCGATCTTCGCCGACTTCTACCGCGCTGAGGCCGTTTCTGAGAAGTATGAACTCCGCGAGCTCGATCTTTCGCACGATCAGTCCGTGCAGCGCTAGCGACGAGGTCGCCGCTCGGTCTCGCCGTTCGTGTGTAGTGGAGACCTCAGAAGCACGACGACGATGATGTGCACGTGACCCGGCTGGGCTCCCTGTCGATGATCCTGGAGTTCGCCGACGGCATTCCCGTGGCAAGATGTTCGCGGAGGGGGTCGATACGTGACCGAGTTGAATCGTGCGACGACGCTGGATGAGGATGCCGGGAGGGGTGCTGTGCGCGAACCCGCGCCACTGCGTCTCGAGTTCGCCGGAGAATGGCATGACCTGCCGGCGGACAGGCCGTTCATCATCGGACGCGAAGGCGACCTCGAGGTCGATGACAATCCCTACCTGCACAGGCACTTCCTGGAGCTGCAGCATCGCGACGGGCTGTGGTGGCTCGCGAACGTCGGAGTGCGTCTGGCTGCCACGATCTCCAGTGCCGGAGGAGCAGTGCAGTCGTGGCTGTCGCCGGGCGCGCGGATGCCCCTCGTCTTCGAACGCAGCGTGATCGTGTTCACCGCCGGACCCGTGACCTACGAATTGAGCCTTCACACCGAGCAGGCTCCATACGAGGTGTCACACCAGGTGGAGTGGTCGATGAGCGGTGAGACGACCGTCATGCCGGCAAGCTTCACGGCACTGCAGAAGCAGCTCATGGTCGCACTCGCAGAGCCCATGCTGCGCCGTGAGGGCGTCAGCATGAACGAGCTGCCCTCGTCGAGCGACGCGGCCAAGCGCCTCGGATGGACGATGAGCAAGTTCAACCGCAAACTCGACAACGTCTGCGACAAACTCGACCGCATGGGAGTGCAGGGACTTCGCGGTGGACCGGGCAAGCTCGCCACCAACCGCCGCGCCAGATTGGTCGAGTACGCCGTGACCTCGCAGGTCGTCACCCGCGCGGATCTGCCTCTCCTCGATGACGAGAGTCTGCGGAGTCAGCAGGACTCGGACGGCGATTGAGCCGCGGCACGTACGGAGCCGAAGGGAGACACATGAACGAGGAATGGACCCGTCTGTGCACGCTGCTCGACGATGACGTTGAACTCGCGCCATCAGTGCGACTGGCCGTCGACCACCCCGCGGAGTATTTCGCGACGCACGCCGATGAGCTCCGCTCCCGTGGCATCGAATCCGCACACGATGTCGACCCGTGGCTCGTCATGATCGACGGCCTCGACGACGCCGGTGCGCTCGCCTACCTGGACCGGAAGGACAGCGGGGCGCAGCTCGCGGATGCGCTGGCCGCACTGCCGCGCATCGTCGCTACCGGTGCGGATCTCGACCCGGTCGGAGATGTCGAGACAGATCTGCCGATCGCCGTTGCTGTCGCGAACGAGATCATCGATGCGCATGGGCTTGCGCTCGTGTACCTCGAGGAAGAACCCGACGCGTATCCACTGGTCGCCGTCGCAGCCGATGACGCCGAGCAGATCGTCGCGCTCGCGAGCGCGCTCGGACGCGTCGCTCGCACGCACCCCTGACCCTCGCACGCACTCCTGATCGGCGACGGGTCAGCGCCGATGGATGATCAGCGCACCGCGTCGGCGAGGTGCCGGGAATCGTGGCTCAGCACCTTCACCATGATGCCGCGCTGACGCAGCTCGGTGATCGTCCGCGTCTCCTCGTCGCGATCCCGGCCGAGCGCACGCGCATTGGCGACGACCAGCACATCGCCCTTGTTCAGAGACGAGACGAATCGAGCGAGGCGATCGCTCCAGCTCTCGAGGATCTCGGGCGCCGGGTGGCGGAACCCTTCGATCGGCACGCCGAAGCGCGTGAGTTCATCGCGTTGCTTGACGACGCTCGGCATGCCGTCGCGCGAGATGACCAATCCGACGAGGCGTGAGCCCTGCGGTCGGGCGTGCCACCAGTCGTGATCATGCTGAAGCTCGGTGAAGCATTTCTCGCATTCGGTGGCCGCGTGCGGCAGATGCAGCGGACTCGTCAACGGCTCACCGATGTCACGGTTCCCGGTCGTCAGATCAGTCGCATCGTTCATCGGCGCCCCTCCAGCATCCATTCTGCCCTGCGCCTGGGACATGCGGATACCTGCACCGGAAGATCGGGCTACAGGGCCCCCAGCGTCCGCACCGCTTCTCGCTCCTCGACGAGTTCGGCGACCGAGGCATCCACCCTCGCGCGCGCCCAATCGTTGAGCTCGAGGCCCTCGACGATCTGCCATTCTCCGTCGACCGAACGCACCGGGAACGACGATATGAGCCCCTCCGGCACACCGTACTCGCCGTGCGACACGACGCCGGCGCTCGTCCAGTCATCCGTGCCGCGCACCCAGTCGCGGCTGTGCTCGATCGCGGCGTTCGCGGCGGATGCCACCGACGATGACCCGCGCACCTCGATGATCTCGGCGCCGCGCTTCGCGACGCGGGGGATGAACGTCTGCTCGAGCCACTCCCGCACATCTCCGACGCGTTCCGCGAGCGCATCGACCACGGGTCGTCCGTCGACGGTGGCGTACGAGATGTCGGGGAACTGCGTCGCCGAGTGGTTGCCCCAGATCGGCACGCGGCGGATGCTCGACACCGGCGCATCCAGTGCGGCGGCGACCTGCGCGCGGGCACGGTTCTCGTCGAGTCTGGTGAGCGCGGTGAAGCGCTCGGTCGGAAGGCCTTCGGCGGATGCTGCGGCGATCAGTGCATTCGTGTTCGCCGGGTTTCCGACCACGGTGACGCGCACATCCGCTGCGGCGTGCTCGGCGATCGCCCTGCCCTGCGGACCGAAGATCCCGGCATTGGCGGCCAGCAGATCCCCGCGTTCCATACCGGGACCGCGAGGCCGCGCGCCGACCAGCAGCGCGAGGTTCGCTCCGTGGAAGCCGATGGCCGGATCATCGGTCACCTCGACGTGCTCGAGCAGGTCGAAGGCGCCGTCGTCCAGCTCCAGCGCCGCGCCTTCAGCGGCTCGGAGTCCCTGGGGGATCTCGAGCAGCCGAAGACGCACCTTCTCGTTGGGGCCGAGCAGATTTCCAGCCGCAATGCGGAACAGCAGCGCGTATCCGATCTGTCCGCCTGCACCTGTGATCGTGATCGTGGTAGCCATGGCACGAGCCTACGTCTGCTGCGGGTGCACGCCCCAATGGAGCGGTATTCTCATCCCATGACGTTCAACCCTGACTCCGACATCTCGGGCCACCGCACGCGTCGCCCCGGACGGACGGCAGCGATCGCCGGCGGCGGCGTAGGTATTCTCGGCATCCTCGCGCTGATCGCCGGACCTCTGCTCGGTGTCGACCTGACAGGGCTCGTCGGCGGCGGTTCGCAGGGCGACACGTCGCCGGAGTCAGGCGGCACCACGCTCGCCTGCGAGACGGGCGAAGATGCGAATACTCAGGACGACTGCCGCATGGCCGGGTCCCAAGTGCTGTTGGACGACTATTGGGAGCAGCATCTCGAGGGCTACACGCCACCGCAGCTGTACGTCTTCCACGGTCAGACGTCGACGCAATGCGGCACAGCATCCAATTCCGTGGGGCCCTTCTACTGCCCGCCGGAGCAGGGCGTGTACATCGACCCCGATTTCTTCCAGATCATGCGTCAGCAGTTCGACGCATCGGCGGGCGACCTGGCGCAGCTGTACATCGTCGGCCACGAGTGGGGCCATCACATCCAGAACATCACCGGGACGATGACGCAGTATCCGAACAACGGCACCGGCCCAGGCAGTAATGGCGTCCGCACGGAGCTGCAGGCCGACTGCTACGCCGGCGCCTGGCTCAAGGATGCGGCAGAGCAGACCGATCCAGAAGGAAAACAGTATCTGGAGACGCCGACTGAGGCGCAGCTGCAGGACGCGCTGAACGCCGCGCTCGCGGTTGGAGACGACCACATCCAGGAGATGTCTGGGTTCTCGAACCCTGAGTCGTTCACGCACGGATCCAGTAGCAACCGGCAGTACTGGTTCGCCAACGGTTACCAGAATGGACTTGGAGTGTGCGATACGTTCGATCCCGCGGTCGGCGTCGAACTGGTCTCCTGAACCGCGAGGCGCCTGCCGGCCCTTCCGGCGGCTCCAAGATACGGTGGGATGACCGCCAGAAGGTGGCCGATTTCACCGACCGGGGGCAGTACGCGATGAACCTGGATGCACTGTATCCGCCGATCGAACCATACGACAGCGGAATGCTGATCGTCGGAGACGGTCAGCGCATCGCGTGGGAAGTCAGCGGGAACCCTGAGGGGAAGCCGGTCGTCTTCCTGCACGGCGGTCCCGGCAGCGGCGTTTCGGCGTGGCAGCGGCAGTTCTTCGATCCGGAGAAGTACCGCATCGTGCTGTTCGATCAGCGCGGGTGCGGCAAGAGCCTCCCGCATGTCAGCGAGCCTGATGCCGACCTGCGTTTCAATACCACCGCGCACCTGATCGCAGACACCGAATTGCTGCGCAAGAACCTCGGCATCGCGAAATGGCTGGTCTTCGGCGGTTCGTGGGGGAGCGCTCTTGCACTGGCCTACGCGCAGGCGCATCCGGATGCGGTGAGCGAGCTGATCCTGCGCGGCGTGTTCACGCTGAGGCGTGTCGAGCTGGAATGGTTCTGCGATGGCGGGGCCGCGGTGTTCTTCCCCGACCTGTGGGAGGAGTTCATCGCTCCGATCCCCGTGCTCGAGAGAAGCCGGATGACAGAGGCGTACCATCGCCGGCTGAGCGATCCAGACCCCGCAGTGCATGTACCGGCGGCGCTGGCCTGGGCGAAATGGGAGGCGTCGATCGTCACGCTTCGACCTGATGCGGACGTGATCGCCTCGATGACCGAGCCCGCCGCTGCCGTTGCGCTCGCCCGGATCGAGAACCATTTCTTCCTGCACCGCGGTTGGCTCGCCGAAGGGCAGCTGATCGCGGGCATCGACACGATCCGGCACATCCCCGCCGTGATCGTGCAGGGCCGCTATGACGTCGGCACGCCGATGATGACGGCGTGGGACCTTCACCGGGCGTGGCCAGAGGCCGAGTTCGTGGTCATCGACGATGCCGGGCACGCAGCATCCGAACCCGGCATCCAGCAGGCGCTGCGCGACGCGGCGGATCTCTTCGCCGACGACTAACTCAGGCGTTCTCCGCCCGTCTATGTGGCGCTAACCTCCGCATTCTCGGTCTGAAGCGTAGGTTCGCGCCACATAGACGGGCTCGGGGGAGCGCCGTCAGGCGCGGAGCGCCCGGAGCAGAGTCTTCACGAGACCGAGGACTCCGCCGTCCGCTCGGAACCGCGTGAGTCCCTCCGAGACCTGCGCCCCGGTCGCCGCCGTGACGAACCACGGCGGCTTCGGGAGGATCGTGAACCGTCCACCGCCGTTCGCGCCCGGCAGCGACCGCGGGAACGGGCGGAACGGTCCGTGCACGACGGATCGCTCGACGCGGTCCAGAAGCAGCGCGTTGTGCACGACGCCGATGCCGCTTCCCACATCCGCGAGCGTGTTGCCGGGGAAGGCGCCCCAGGTGAGCGTCGGCGTGATGAACCCGAACGCGGTCCAGGCATTGATCGCGATCGATCCGTATCGCAGCTGGGTGATCGCGCGTTCGAAGCCGCTGCCGAGAGACTTCTGCGTCGCGGGGTCGATCAGCAGGTTCGCACCCAGCGTGCCCTGCAGGCGGTCGTTCGCATGCGCGATGGCCGCATCCAGGAACTCCTGCCCGGTGCCGCCGACCTCGACCACGCCCAGCACCGGGGCGAAATACTCGGTGTTCTCCAGCGCGGTCGCATCCTCGCCCTCGCCGATCTCGACGAGGAGCCGGTCACCGAGCACGAGGGCATCCGGGTAGTCGTCGCCGGCGCGCTGCATCCGATCGTCCGATCCCGGATACCAGTTCGAGCGCTCAGGAGCCTTGGCATAGGCGCGGCGCAACGCGGCGCGGAAGGCGTCTGCCTGATCCCAATCGGATGACATGATCACGACCTGACCGGCGATGCAGTTGTGGCCGCAGTTCTGCAGTCGCATCGTCGCGATGTGCTCGGCTTGGAAGGTGAGGTCGGCAGCGGTCCACTCGCCCGGCACGACGATGATCGGCGAGACGCCGCCGAGTTCCGCGGTGATCGGTTTCTTCAGAAGCGGACGATTCTCGCGACGGCGACGTTTCGCCGCGGCGCCTGTGCCCCAGGTGATGGCATCGAACGTCGCTGCGGACCCGGTGATGTGCACGTGCGCGAGCCTCGGATGGGCGGTGAGATACGCACCGACGTCGCCGCCCCCGCGGACGATGCGCAGGAGTCCCGGCTCGATCAGGGGAGCGAACGCGTGCTCGAAGACCGACACGAGCGCGTCCTGGGTCGGATTCACCTTCAGCAGAACCGTGCGATTGTGGGCGAGCAGCTCGTACAGCACATCCAGGACCGGGATCGATGTGACGTTGCCCGCGCCGAGCACGAGTCCCACACCGCCGGATTCTCCTGGGGTGCGTTGAGCAAGACCGGCGCCCGCACGAGCCGCACGCGGCGTGACGCCGGGATCGAGCCAGACCTCGCCGGTGAATCCCGAGAGCAGCGCCTTGTCGACACCTGTCAGCGGGAATGCGTGCACACGGGTGCGCCCTCCAGGCGCCCGGTCGACGCGGATTCCTTCGAGCGGATTGCGGCCTTCGGCCAGCCTGGACAGAGTCTCGATGTAGGCATCGAGTGCGCCGAGAGTGCTGTACGGACCCGACAGCCACTCCTCGCCGCGCAGCGGATGACTGCCGTTCAGCCCCTTGGACACGGCCGCCGTGTGGGCCCACTCCTCGCCGGATGCTGCGACAGCGGTGCGGACGGCACCCAGCAGCGTCGCCCTCTGCCCGACGGTGAGAGCAGACCAGGTGCGCGCGCCGGTCTCGAGTTCTTCGATCGCGGCATCCAGCCGCTCGCGGTCGGACTCGTCGAGCCCTCTTGCGGGGGCCAAGGGGGGCGCTGACGTCATCGGCATCTCCTTCGTACGGGGTAACGCGCCCAGCTTATGCGGGCTGTATCGGTGCGGCCTCGACGTCGTGTCGGCGCAGGCTGTAACGCGACAGCGGAATGAGGCTGAGCGCCATGAGCGCGGCGGGCAGGATGCTGAAGCTGAGCACGATGCCCATGACTGCTGCATCCGGTTGGACGGCGCTGGCCCCCGCCACGCTGGAGACATACCCCGTCGAGGCGAGCATGAGTGCGACGGCTGTCGCCCCGAGGGCGAAGCCGATCGTCTCGCCGGCGGTCCAGATCCCCGTGAACGTCCCGGCCTGGCCGGGGCCTGTCGTGCGCTCGTCGTGCGAGATGACATCGGGCAGCATCGCCATCGGCAGCGACTGCAACCCCGCATAGGCGACGCCGGCGACGGCGACGGAGGCAAAGATCCACGGCCCGGGTGCCCACACCGCGAGCGTGATCGTCGCTGACGCGACGAGGAACAGGATGCTGGCGCCGAGGAACGAGCGTTCCTTGCCGATGCGGTTCGCGATCACGGTCCACGCGGGGGTCGCGATGAGAGCAGGGCCGACGAGAGCGACGAAGAGCACCTCGACGGCCGCCTCGTCGCGCAGCACCCACGTCGCGACATACTGCGCACCGGCGAGCATCGTGCCCGTGGCGAGAGCCTGCAGGAGGAAGGTGCCGAGCAGTGCGCGGAACGGGAGGCTGCGCCGCAGCGCCCGGAAGCCGGAGAGGTACTGGGCGCGCAGGCCAGGCGCGGACTCGCTCTTCCCCGAGTCCGCCGAAGGGGCGACGGCATTCGCCGCGGCATCCGCCGTGCGACTCGCGATCAGCATGCCGATGCCGATCGCGACACCCGCAATGATCCCCATCAGCAGGTAGCCGGTGACCGGATCGCCGGTCGCGCGGCGGAGCATCGGGCCGCCGGCGCCGAACAGCAGGATGGCGGCGGTCAGCACGACCACACGCCAGCCCAGCAGGCGCGTGCGCTCGTCGTAGCTGCGGGTGAGCTCGGCCGGCAGTGCGACATACGGAACCTGGAACAGGCTGAAGGACGTCGCTGTGCCGAGGAAGGCGAGCAGCACGCAGATCGCGCTCGCGACCGGTCCCCACGACGGCGGCACGGCGAAGGTGAGGGTGAAGAATATCGGCAGTGTCAGACCGCCGATCAGCATGAACCCGCGTCGAGAGCCGGTGCGGGCGAGATGACGGTCGGATGCTGCGCCGATCAGCGGATCGATCACCACGTCCCACACCTTCGCCGATGTGACGATGATCCCGGCGGCGAGGGCCGCGACACCGAGATTGTCGGTGAGGAAGTAAGTCAGTACGAGCCCGGGCAGCGTGGCATAGCCGCCGGTGCCGAGGGATCCGATCGAATAGGTGACGATCGTTCGCGCGGAAAGGCGGACGGATGCTCGTTCGGGTCGAGCGTCAGTGCTCATCGCGCCAGTGTAGCGGCGCGATGCGGTCTCAGATCAGCGACAGCTCGCGGAGCTTCGACTCGACGTCCTCGTTGCGGGGCTCGACGTGGTGCGACGCGTCCGGGTAGACGACGACGGGAATGTTCGTACGGCCCGAGATCTCCTTGGCGACGTCCGCCGCCGCAGGCTCTGCCACAAGGTCGACATAGGTGTACTCGATGCCGAGCTCATCGAGCTGCTTCTTGGTGCGGACGCAGTCGCGGCACCAGTCGGCGCCGAACAGGGTAATGGAGTCAGAGGCGGGAGAAGTCATGAATCCAGGATATGGGAGTGCGGATGGGCAGGCGCTGAAACGGGATCATCGCTGAAGCGCTGTGCACAGGCTCGGGGAGACAGCGAAAGTTCATAGTGGAACATGAAACGATGGGTCTTGCTGACCGGCGCGATCAGAGGGGACGAGAATGCGCACTGCTGTCACGATCATCGTCCCCACCTTCAACGAACGCGAGAACATCGCCGAGCTCGTCGTCCGTGCTGGCGCGGTCTTGGCCGATCGAGACGCCGAGATCCTCGTCATCGACGACAGCACAGACGGCACGGCCGGCGAGGTCGAACGCGTCTCGGCCGACGCAGCGCTTCCGGTGCGGGTGATCCATCGTGCGGAGAACACCGGAGGACTCGGCGGAGCTGTCGCGCTCGGCTTGGCAGAGGCTGCCGCCGACATCTGCATCGTCATGGACGGCGACCTTCAGCATCCGCCCGAGTTGATTCCCGAGATGCTCTCTCGTTTCGAGCGGGGTGATGTCGACGTCGTCGCGGCGTCCCGCTATGTCGGCGGTGGCCACTCTCGAGGTCTCGGCACCGCCGTGCGATTCGGTGTCTCGCGGGCCGCGACCTTGCTCACGAAGGCGATGTTCCCCCGGCGACTGGCGCGCAGCACCGATCCGATGACCGGCTTCTTCCTGGTCGACCGCCGTCGCCTCGACGTGCCGGCACTACGCCCGCAGGGCTTCAAGATCCTGCTCGAGATCCTCGCGAGATCGGATGTGCGCATCGCTGAGGTGCCGATGGAGTTCTCCGAGCGCCGCAACGGCACATCGAAGGCCACGCTGCGCCAGGGGGCGACGTTCATCGCTCACCTCGCGCGGCTGCGGTTCGGCAAGATGTCGCTGTTCGCAGTGATCGGCGGCATCGGCGCGGTCGCGAATCTCGCCATCATGTGGGCTCTGACGACGATGGGGATGCCGTACATCTGGGCCGCGATCATCGGCGCAGAGGTCACCATCGTCGGCAACTTCTTCCTTCAGGAGCGGTTCGTCTTCGGCGACATGCGCCCTGATGCCCGCGGCGTCGGAACCCGTTTCGCTGCCTCCTTCACGTTCAACAACATCGAGGCCGCCCTGCGCATCCCGATAATGGCGTTGATGGTCGAGACCTGGCACATCTCCAGTGTGCTGGCGACCGGGCTCTCGCTGATCGTCGCGTTCTTCGCACGCTTCCTGTTCCACTCGCTGTTCGTCTACGCGCCTCGCCGGGCAAGGGGACGAACGGATGCCGCGTCGGCGGTGTCCGAATCGAAACCGGACACCGCCGCCCAGCGCATCATCCGCGCGATCGACGCTGAGGCGATGCGGCCGGGGGAACTCTGACGAATCGGGCTACGATGTCCCGGTGAATGGACAGACCGCACCCGCCCGGTATCGACTGAACCGGATGCTGCCGCGAGACCCGAACCAACCGCACCGCAGCGCCAGCATGCTGGAGTTGTTCTTCGATCTCGTCTTCGTCGTCGCGGTCAGTATCGCCTCCGCCGAACTGCACCACGCGCTCGCGGAGGGCGATTTCCTGCACGGAGTCACCAGCTATGCGATGGTGTTCTTCGCCATCTGGTGGGCGTGGATGAACTTCACCTGGTTCGCCACCAGCTACGACACGGACGACTGGCTCTACCGGGTGCTGACGTTCGTGCAGATGGGTGGTGTGCTGGTGCTCGCGGCGGGGGTCCCGAGCGCCTTCTCCGAAGGCGATTTCCTGATCGCGGTCGTCGGCTACATCATCATGCGCATCGCGATGATCGCCCAGTGGCTGCGTGCATCTCGTGGCTCTCGCCCACTTCGCACGGCCACCCGGCGTTATGCGCTCGGCATCGGGGTCGCTCAAGTTCTCTGGGTGGCCTTCCTCTTCCTGCCGTCGGAGCTTCGCGTCCCCGCCTTCGTCGTCTTCGCGCTCGTCGAGATCTCGATCCCTGTCTTCGCGGAGTACAGGCAGCAGACGCCGTGGCATCCGCACCACATCACCGAGCGATACGGCCTGTTCACGATCATCGTGCTGGGCGAAAGCCTGC
This sequence comes from Microbacterium sp. AK031, assembly GCF_024807145.1. Lineage (GTDB taxonomy): Bacteria > Actinomycetota > Actinomycetes > Actinomycetales > Microbacteriaceae > Microbacterium. Next base: position 190,842 of record NZ_JANUCA010000003.1, read on the forward strand.
TCGCCTCGGCGAACGCCATCATCGAAGCACTGCATGAGGTCGAATCGCTCGGTCCGCTCATCGCGATCGCCGTGCTGACGCTCATCGTGACGGCATCCCTGTGGTGGATCTATTTCTGGCCGCCGCACCACCGTGCGATCACGTCCTTCGGACGGTCGCTCCGCTACGGCTACACGCATTACTTCGTGTTCGCCGCTGCCGCCGCCTTCTCCGCCGGCATCGAGGTCGAGATCGACGTGCTCACCGGGCACAGCGAACTCAGCCCGCTCACAGCCTCGTTCACGGTCACGGTGCCGATCGCTGTGTTCCTCATCGGAATCTGGTGGATCGCGATCCGCGACCATGCGGATCGCATCGTGAACACGGTCTTCCCGATCGGCGCGTTCGTCGTGCTGCTGGATCCGCTCATCCCGGTTCCGATCACGCTGACCGCGGGCATCATGATCGTTCTCGTCGTGGTGCTGGTGATCCGTCCCCCGGTCCAGCAGCGGAACATTCCTGCGGCGTAAGAGCCCCGAACCGACGGCTCCGACCGATATCGGGTACACTGATCCTGCAACGTGAAGGATTCGCCGCGATTTCGGCGCATCACGTCGCCACTGATCAGGGCCGTAAAGGACCGCACGCACCGACGCGCGCGGCATCCGCTCGATCTCGAAGAACATGAGGCGCGCCTGCGCGCGCACGGACAAAAGCAATGAGCATCACAATGACCAGTACCTCCATCCATTCACCGACACCACTGAGTTGGAAGCAAGCAGACGACAACGTGCACGTCGCGACCCGAGACGGAGAATTCGCCGGTTTCGTCGAGTTCGACGGCACAAGGCATCTCACGCACGACAGCCATGGCACCGAACTCGGCGCATTCGTGACCCTCGCCGACGCGCGGCGCGCGCTGGACGGCAAACCGCGCCGGAACTCCCGCTCGATTCGGCGGACGCTGCGTCGCCACCTCAGCCGCGCTCGCTCCTGACGGTGGTCGGCGCGCCTGGTATGTATACGTCGGGGCGCATACGGGTCGCGTTAGCCTAAGGTAAGCGATCGGCAGCTGCCTTTGGCTTTCACAGCTCAAGGGCTCCGATCGACAGGAGAAGCAACATCTCCACCTCAACGGTCGTCGAAACGACCAGCACCCTCGGACCGGTACGTCAGACGTACTCCGGCAATGCCGATTTCCCGCCTATGGCACGCGCGTTCAAGAACGTGTCGCAGGTCGTCCGCGAGATGGGCCTGCTGCAGCGCACCAAGTGGTTCTATCTGCTCAACGCGCTGGGCATCGCGCTCGCGCTCGGCGGAGCGGTCACGGGCTTCATCCTGCTCGGTGACAGCTGGTTCCAGCTGCTCATCGCCGGAGCTCTCGGCATCATCTTCACGCAGATCGCCTTCGTCGCGCACGAGGCGGCGCACCGGCAGGTCCTCACTTCGGGCCCGGCGAACTTCCGGCTTGCGCGCGTCCTCGTAGGACTCGTCGGGATGAGCTATTCCTGGTGGGACAACAAGCACACCAAGCACCATGGCAACCCCAACCAGGTGGGCAAGGACCCCGACATCGAAGTCGACACGGTCTCGTTCCTCGAAGAGGACGCTGCCAAGTCTCGCGGCCTCATCCGTCTGATCACGCGCAAGCAGGGGTGGCTGTTCTTCCCGCTGCTGACGCTCGAGGGCCTGAATCTCCACTACCTCGGCCTGAAGTACCTGCTCACGAAGAAGGACGTCAAGGGTCGCTGGATCGAGCTGGCGCTGATCACCGCGCGCCTAGCGGCTGTTCTGGTTCCCGTTTTCCTCATGCTCCCGCTCGGGATGGCGTTCGCCTTCATGGGCGTGCAGCTCGCCGTCTTCGGCGTTTACATGGGCGCAGCGTTCGCGCCGAACCACAAGGGCATGCCGATCATCGAGCCGGGCGCCCGACTGGACTTCTTCACCAAGCAGGTGCGCACCTCGCGCAACATCTCCGGTGGCTGGTGGGTGACCATGTTCATGGGCGGCCTCAACTACCAGGTCGAGCACCACCTCTTCCCGAACATGCCGCGCCCGCACCTGGCGAAGGCCAGGGAGATCGTGCGCGACTACTGCCTCGCCAACGACGTGCCGTACACCGAGACCAGCCTTCTCAAGTCGTACGCGATCGTCATCGAGTATCTGAACCGCGTCGGCCTCGCCGCGGGCGATCCGTTCGACTGCCCCGCAGTGGCGCAGTTCGGACGGGCGTAGGAGACCTCACCGGTAGAGGATGCCCTTTCGGCGGCGCAGCCCATTCGCTACTTTGTGGGCATGGACAATGACTATTCAGGAATGGCCGCAGGCCTCGGAATCGGCGCCATCATCTTCGGACTGGTGATCTATCTCGGAACCATCGCGCTGATGCTGTGGATCGGATACCTGCTCATGCGCACTGCAGTGAAGAACGGCATCCTTCGTGCCGATGCGGAGCGTGCGGGTCAGCGACCCGGAGACCCGTATGCGGGGCCGCCGAGCACTCAGCAGCAGGGGATGCCGCCCAGGCAGTGAATCGTGTGCCGCCCGTAGGCTCGAGGCATGGCTGAGCTCCACGACCTGACGGCGATCGAACAGTTGGCGGCGCTCCGCGCGCGCGAGGTTGGTCCCGTCGAGCTCACCCGGCACTATCTCGACCGCATCGCGCGTCTGGACGACGGTCTCGGCGCGTTCGTCGAGGTGACGGCGGATGCTGCGCTCGCGCGCGCCGTTTCACTCGCAGACGCGGCGCCGGAGGGCGCGTTGTGGGGACTGCCGTTCGGCGACAAGGACCTCGTGCCGCGTGCCGGAGTGCCGACACGTTTCGGCTCCCGTCTGCACCAGGATTTCGTTCCGGATACCACGGCCGATCAGGCTGCGGTGCTCGATGAAGCCGGTGGCATCAGTCTCGGCAAGACGAACACCCCGGAGTTCGGCCTCACCGGCTACACCGAGACGCAGATCGCCCCGCCCGCGCGCGACCCGTGGAACCCGATCAACGGTGCGGGAGGATCGAGCGGCGGTGCGGCGACGGCGGTGGCTGCGGGACTGCTCCCGCTCGCCCCGGCATCCGATGGTGGTGGCTCGATCCGCATTCCCGCCGCGACGGTGGGCGTCGTGGGGCTCAAACCATCGCGGGGGAGGGTTCCGTTCGCCTCCGGCCTCGACAGTCCCGGCGGTCTGCCGGTGGCCGGCCCGATCGCGCGGAATGTGGCGGATGCTGCGCTGCTGCTCGACGTTCAGGTGCGCGGACGCGCGTACTCGTACGCGACGTCGGCGCCCGGTGGGGCGTCGTTCCTCGATACTGCGACGTCGGCACCGGCATCCGTTCGCGTCGGTGTCACGACCGTGTCGCCGTGGGATGAGGCCGAGGACATCCGGCTCGATCCCGATGCTGCGCGCGCGGTGGACATTGCGACTGCATTGCTGGCGGATGCCGGACACGGCGTCGATCTGTTCGAGTGGCGTCCGAGGGGCTATGCGGAGATGTTCACGACGATCTGGCGCACGAGCGCCGCGCGAATGAATCTGTCGGATGCGGAACTCCAGCTCGTGGAGCCGATCACGGCGTGGCTCGCGCGTGAGGGACGGGCGCTGACCGGCACGCAGGTGCTCGACGCTCTCGCGGCCGCGACGACTTTCGAGCGGGAGACCATCACGGCCTTCGCTCCGTTCGACGCCGTGCTGACGCCGGCGCTCGCGCTGCCGCCTCAGCCCGTCGGCTGGTTCCATCCGACGGATGCCGCCGAGAACTTCTCCCAGCAGGTGCGGTACGCGCCGTACTCGAGCTTCGTGAACGTCGCTGGGCTGCCCGCGATCGTGGTGCCGGTGACGTTGAGCGGTGCAGGCCATCCGGTCAGCGTGCAGCTGATCGGCCGGCCGGGTGGGGAAGCGCGGATCATTGCGCTGGCAGCAGAACTGGAGCGCCTTGTCGGGCCTCTGCCGAGGCCTGTTGTCTGGCGCGGGTAGTGTGAGCTGTGACGGAGGGACGCCGCAGTGATCACTCGGTTCGAAGAACTTGACTGGCAGCCCACACCGATCGGCGACCTCATGCTGCGGCGCCGCACGGAGCCTGCCGTCGGCCAGGAGATCTACGAGGTCAAGCTCGGCGACGAGTACCTCATGTCGAGCCTGTTCACGGTGGCCGAAGAAGAACTCGCCCACCTGGGGCTTGCCGCAGTCGAGGGCGACGAGCTCTCGGTGCTGGTCGGGGGCCTCGGGCTGGGTTACACCGCTGTCGCCGCGTTGCGGGACGAGCGCGTGCGTGCACTCACGGTGATCGATCGGCTCGCCGCCGTGATCGGCTGGCACGAGCGGATGCTGCTGCCGGTGTCGTCCGAGTTGGTCGGCGATGCGCGAACGAACCTGGTGGAGGACGACTTCTTCGCCGTGATGCGGGCCGCGCCCGCGGAAGACCGCAGTGGGTACTCTGCCATTCTGCTCGATGTGGATCACTCCCCGCGCCATCAACTCGACCCGACGCACGCTGATCTATACAGCGCCGCCGGGTTGCGCGCGCTCGATCGCCATCTCGCGCCGCGGGGCGTCTTCGTGCTGTGGTCGGATGACCCGCCCGACGACGACTTCATGGCCCGGATGAATGCCGTCTTCGACGACACCGCGGCGCACGTGGTCGACTTCGACAACCCGGTCACGGGCGGGGTGTCGTCGAACACGGTCTACCTCGGGCGCAGCCGCAGCTGACAGTCTCGAGGCGCACACGCGAGTGGCGCCGTCGCCTCTCCATGTCGAAGAGGCGACGGCGCCACCGTATGCGGTTCAGTCAGACGTCGTCATTCACTCCTGGAACAGCCGAGGAGCGAAGTCGATGAGGTTCTTCTGCCAGACGTCCCACCCGTGCGGGCCGGGCGTCACGCCGTCGAACTCGTACTCGAGGCCGATCGCGTCCATGGTCGCAAGAGAGGTCATCATCCCCTGATAGACGAAGTCGGTGATGTCGCCGATGTAGAAACGGATCATGTCGGTGTTGGCGTTGATCGCCTCGACGTCCACTCCGTTGCCGCTGCCGAAGCCGGCAGAGAAGACACCGATCCAGGAGAACTGGTCCGGATGCGCTTTCATGACCGACAGGGTGCGCGCGCCACCGGCCGAGAGGCCGGCGAGTGCGCGCTGGTGCGGATCACTGCTGACGTTGTAGTTCTGCTCCGTCGCCGGGACCACGTTCTCCAGCAGCTCCTTCGGATAGTCGTTGACGTTGCCGTTCGGCATCACCACGACCATCGGCTCGATGGCGCCGTCCAGGAAGAGGTTGTCGAGTATCTGACGCGTGCGTCCGACCTCCACCCAATCCGTCCAGCTCTGCCCGCCACCGTGATTGAGCACGAACAGCGGATAGCCCTCAGCACGGTCTGCGTCGTAGCCCGGGGGCGTCCACACATAGGCGCTGCGTTCCTGTCCGGCCACGGTGCTCTGGTACGTCATGACGTCCAGATCGCCGCCCTGTCCCTCCGGCACGTCGGTCAGCAGACGCGACTCCTCGCCCTCGACGAGGAAGGTGCTCCACATGGGTTCGGACGTCACGGATGTCGGGTTCGACGTGTCCTTGACGGCCTGCCGGTCGACGATGAGGCGGTAGTGGTAGAACCACGGATCCAGCGGTCCGATGGTCGCCTGCCAGCGATCGTCGACCTTGTTCATCTCCACGCGCAGCCAGCTGCCGCCCGGGGCGATGTTCGCCCACACTGAGGCGTACTCGGCATCCGCGAACTCGGTCGTCGTCTCGAACGTGACGAATCCGTCCTCGCTGATCCACGGCGTCGGCGTCGTGCCGGATGCCGGCGTCTCGAAGCGCTCGGTGAGCGCGGTGTGCCCGTCGCTCATCGCCGGATCGGATGAGTTGCCGGTGAACAGCCGCGGCGCGAAGTCGATCAGGTTCTCCTGCCACGCGTTCCAGTTGTGACCGGCATCAGGGTTGACGCCGTCGAACTGGTACTCGAGGCCGAGCTCGTCGAACTTCTGGAACGAGTCGAAGACGTCATTGTGCGCGGCATCCGTCGCGTTGCCGACGTAGACGCGGAACAGGTCGGTCTTGTTGTTCATCTTCTTGACCGGAATGCCATCGAGGTCACCGAAACGCCCGGCGCCGAAGGTGCCGACCGCCGTGAACTCGCCCGGGTGCTCGCTGAAGACCTCGAACGTCTGGCCGCCGCCCATCGACAGACCGGCCAACGCCCGCTTGTTCCTCGATGGCGAGACGTTGTACTGACCCTCCACTGCAGGAACGATGTTGTCCATCAGCTCCGCGGAGAAGTCCGGCACGTTGCCGTTGCCCATTACGACGAGCATGTCCTCGAGCTGGCCGGACAGCCACAGGTTGTCGAGGATCTGCTCTGCGCGACCGACCTCGACCCAATCGCGGTAGCTCTGTCCGCCGCCATGCTGCAGGTAGAGCACGGGAAGCTTCTTGCCCTTGGGCTTGTACGTCGGAGGCACCCAGACGAGCGCTTCGCGTTCTTCGTTCGCGATAGAGCTGTCGTAAGTCAGCGTCTCGATCGTGCCGGCATCCTCAGGGGCATCCGCCAGCAGTGCTGCGGACTCACCGGGAATGAAGAATGTGCTCCACTCGGGCTCGGATGCGACGCTCGTGGGGTTGCTGGCATCCTTGAGAACCTTGCTGTCGTCGCCGGTGACCTGGTAATAGTACAGGCCGGGCTCGAACGGGCCGTAGGTCGCGGTCCAATTGGCACCGCTGCGCTGCAGGCCGATCTGGGCCCAGTTGAACGAAGGCCCGAAGTTGCCTTCGACGACCACCTGCGACACTGGCCCGACTGCCTCTTCGACCGAGGCGTTGGGCACGCTGATCCTCAGGTAACCGTCATCCTGGACATTGACCCAGGGGGTGGCGGCAGCCGCCGGAGCGGCGAATGCCAGTCCAGCAAATGCGACCATGGCTGCGGTGAGCAGTGCAGCCGCGCGCCTCGTTCTTCCGAGTCGGCTCGAATACCGACTCTCGGATGTGATCTCCATCGATTCCTCATCTCGTGTGACTCGGCCGACTCGGGTGAGACGCGCGAGCGCGGCTCGTACCGGGCCGGATGGGGGAATACGGATCAATTCGCCGTGACTGCATTTACAACGTCGTAAACCCGTACGCGGATACTCTTGCAGGCGGAGAGGGGCAAGGTCAATGCCAATTTCCAACGTTGTGAAGAATCGTCGTTCCGTGCGCGGTGTGCAGAAGCCGTCTCAGCGCCGAACGCGGGCGCGCGACTTCGCAACGCTGGCGAGCGTCACGCGCAGAGGAGTGCCGAGGTAGAGGCCGAGAGATGCGCCGGCAGCCAGGCCGACGCCGATCGAGGCTGCGAGCACAAGGGGACTGATGCTCACCAGCATCCCCTCGGCCGTCCCGTCGGAGTCGACGAGGCCGAGCAGGCCTCTGAACACAGCCGAGCCTGGCACGAGGGGGACGATCGCTGCCGTCGTGACGGCGACGGACGGGACGTGCAGATTGCGCGAGATCAGGATGCCGATGAAGCTGGCGAGGAGTGCCCCGACAGCACTTGCCGCACCTTCGTGGACATCGAGCAGAATAGTGAAGCTGTAGCCGATGATCGCGATTACGCTCAACACGGCGCTGACAAGGATGATCCGCATCCCCGCGCCGTTGAACAGCGCGACGGCGACTGCGATGATCATGGCGCCGGCGATCTGCGCGGGCAGCGGGCCGAACGGCAGGGCGTCATCGGGCAGCGCCATGCTGTATCCGACCAGGCGAGCGAGTTCGAGGCCGATGAGGATGCCGAGGACCACGCCGACGGTCTGCATCGTGAGGTCGAGGATGCGGCCGCCCGCGGTGAGCGCGAATCCGTCGATCGCGTCCTGTGCCGCGCCGACCACGGTGAGCCCGGAGAGCATCAGCACGATGCCTGAGGCGACGATGACCGAGGGCTGTACGTGATCGAACGGCGTGATGCCGGCCGTACCGAATGCGGAAGTAATGGTCGCGAATGCGGTGATGACGAAGGCGCCGGCGATCTGGCTGAAGAAGGACGGCACCTGCAGACGCGCGAGACCGGCCTGGGTGAATGCCGCACAGAGCGCTGCGACGAAGGTGAGCAGGATGACGAGCGGCGACGCGCTGAAGAGCAGCGCGACGCCGACGGTCAGCAGCGCGCGGGCGAAGATCACGACGATGGGCCGATACAGAAACGGAGTGCGACGAATGATCCGGAAGGCTATGCGCGCCTCGGTGAGTTCCATGCCCTCAGTGATGTCGACGAGCAGTGCCTGCAGTCGCTGCAGTTTCGCGTGATCAGGCGAGGCTGCGCGCACCACGCGGAGCAGCGTCGTCGGCCAGTCCTCTTCGCCGCGATGGTACGAGACACCGATCGCGTTGAACGTGACGTCCACCTGAACGCCGGCGAGTCCATACACTTGGGCGACGCGGGTGATCGCGAAGGTGACGTCGTGCGCAGAAGCACCGACTGCGAACATCGACTCGCCGATCCGCAGGGCGAGGTCGAGGATCTTCACAACGATGGTCTCGCTCAGCACCGGGTACGCCTCGGTGAGCGCGACCTTCGACGGGTCGGTACTGATGGCGCGGCGGACGGAAGTCAACAACCTCCAGTGGCGTTCGGGGGACATACTTCCATTGTGTCGAGGTGGCGGGTGGACGTCATCCCCGGCCGGTATCGAACACCGATGCGGGCGCGATCCGCCACGCGGTCGGAGATCGGTCTTCGCACGACGTGACCCGGCCGTCATCCCCCTTGACCTGACGCGGTGACGGTGCTCGAATGTGACTCCGCAACTGAGAACAGGGGGCAGCATGTGGCATCGCGTCAGGCAGAGCGGTGGTGGGGGATCGGGAACGGACAGCAGCCGCCTGAACCGAATCGATCCGTTCACCTTCGGTCTGGTCGGAGCGCTCGGTGTGCTCCTCGCGCTCTTGATCGGCGCGATCATCGGACAGCTCGCGACCGTGTTGATCTACATCGGCGTGGCGCTGTTCCTCGCTCTCGGGCTGGATCCTGTTGTGGTCTTCTTGGAGAAGCGGATGCCGCGCGCGGCGGCTGTGAGCGTGGTCGTCTCCGGAGTGCTGATCATCTTCGCCGGCATCCTTCTCGCGATCGTGCCGATGCTGGTGCGTCAGATCGCCAACCTCATCGAAGACGCCCCGAAGATGATCGACGATGTGATGAACAGCGACTGGTTCACGCAGTTGACCGGTCAGTACGGTGCGGAGATCGAGGATGCGGCGAATGGGGCGTTGGAGTTCGTTCAAGACCCTGACAATCTGGGTCAGATCGGCGGCGGGCTGATCGCGGTCGGGTCGGGGATCGCGAGCGCGGTCACCGGCGTGACGATCGTGCTCATCCTGACTTTGTATTTCATGGCATCGCTGCGGGGAATGAAGAGGATCGCGACGCGCTTTGTTCCGGCGTACCGTCGCCCGGGCTTCAGCGAGTTGCTCGAGGATGTGTCGACTGCCGTGGGTCGCTATGTGATCGGTCAGGCCAGTCTCGCCTCGATCAACGGAGTGCTGACGATAATCCTCATGAGCATTATCGGAGCGCCGGTGCCGGCGTTGCTGGCGTTGATCGCGTTCATCGGCTCACTCATCCCGCTCGTCGGAACCCTCAGCGCATCGATCGTCATCTCGCTGATCTGTCTGGTCGATGCACCGCTCACCGCGCTGATCGCGGCCATCTACTACCTCATCTACATGCAGATCGAGGCGTATGTGCTCAGCCCGCGCATCATGAGTCGCGCAGTGTCGGTGCCAGGCGCGATCGTCGTGATCGCGGCAGTCGGCGGCGGCACGCTCGGAGGCATTCTCGGTGCTCTCGTCGCGATCCCCGTTACGGCCAGCATCATCATCATCATTCAGAAGGTGCTGTTCCCCACGCAAGACCGCAAGCTCGCCCCGCCGGATGCTGAGGTCGGTGTCATCGCGTAGCGGCACCTGCGCAATCACCGGGGCGCGTGTTCCTCCGTATCGAGGTGGATCCGGCCGGGGAGGAAGGGCAGCGCCGGTGCACGATACGTGAGTGACGCCGCGTGGCGAGATTCGAGCGTGAACTCTGCCTGACCGAAGCGCCACACTCGGTTGAAAAGGAAAACGCCGATCGTCACGGTCTCCTCAGCTGGAACCTGCCACGTGCCGAGGCCCCACTGCGTCGGCTGACCGCGCCCGGCGATGACGAGCGTCGGCCTGACGGCTGCGTACATCGCAAACCACGGCTTGTGCATGGTCAGTTCAATACGGCGGGTTGCGCGGGAGTTCGCCGTCGCGCGCGCTCGGGGTGGTTGGTCTCGGTTGTCGGGCATGGGCTCCTGCGTTCGGTGAGGTGGAGTCTGATCAGCGTGTGTTGGGGTCGCCAGCGGGTCAGAGGATGATCTCGTGTGCAGTGACGAGTGCGCGCCAGACATCGGTGCGAAGGGTCTGCGCTTTCAGCACGTCTGCATCCGACAAGGGTCCGAAGTCGATCCCGGTCAGGTCTGCGATGTCTGCGATGGGTGCTTGGAACGTGCGGAACGCCCCCAGTGGTGGTGAGGCGAGAAGGTCTTCGGACGTGTCGACGAGTTCTGACTGGTCGAGAATGAAACCGGTCGATGCGAGACCGTTCGGTCCCTGCCACACGGCGACCTTCCAGAAGCGCAGGGGAATTCGGATGCCGCGGTAGGGCGGATCGCCATCTGCGAGCACCGGCGCGGTGAAGACCGACACGCGCTGGTCGGTCGTCTCGGCGTACGCGAGCACGTGGTCCTCGAGGCCGAGCCAGAGGTCTTTCGACTGATTGAAGCCGGCCGCCTGTGGTGCCGCATTCGGATAGAAGAAGGTTGCTTCGGTGGCGTCGCGCGCCTCGTCCGGCGCACCCCACCCCGGGTCGCGGCGACGCACGAGGTGGCCTCGATCGAGATCGTTTCGGGCGTAGACGTCCGGACCCGTCTGTTGCTCAGCGGGGATCCGCGGATCGAGTCGCCAATCGCCGGCGCGCGGCACTTCGCGCAGGTGTGCGCCGTCGATGTTGACGGCGGTGACGGCCGCGAGTCTGCGCTGCGGTTCGAGCAAAACGGAGAACCGCGGGTAGGTGAGTTCTCGAACTTCGGGCGCGGGCAGGGGCATCGGAAGTGGCGTGGCCAGGAACCCGGCGTCGTACCCGTCTGTCATGTCTCCATCGTGCCGGATGCCGGCCCCGGCCGAGAACATAGCCCGTTGCTCCACGTGAACTTCCGAAGACGGATCTTGAAACACTTGCCTATATGGGTATATGAGATGGAATATGGCACGTGCAGCGACCACCTCGGATGTGTTCAACGCGATCGCTGAACCGCGCCGCAGGCAGATCCTTGTGCTGCTTCGTGCCGGCGAGCGACCGGTGACCGAGCTGGCACAGGAGCTGGGACTGCCTCAGCCGGGCGCGTCGAAGCATCTTCGGGTGCTTCGAGAGGTCGGACTGGTGCGGGAGCGCAGGGCGGGGAAGCAACGCCTGTATGCGATCGACGCCCAAGGGCTTCGAACGGTCCACGAGTGGACCGGCGGGTTCGAGCAGTTCTGGAACGAGAGCTTCGATCGGCTGGACGCTTACGTGCAGGAACTCAAGCAGGAACGAGAGGAATAGGGATGGATTCGACGGCTTCTTCGTCGCCGGCCGGCACTGCCGACCGTGAGATCGTGGTCTCGCGTCATATCGACGCTCCGCGCGAGCTGGTGTTCGAGGCGTTCACCGAGGTGCGGCATCTGTCGCAGTGGTGGGGACCGAATGGGTTCACCACGACCACGAGGGCGTTCGAGTTCCGGGTCGGCGGCGTGTGGGACTTCGCGATGCGCGGCCCGGACGGAACGGACTATCAGGAGTGGATCACCTGGACCGAGATCGTCGCACCGGAGCGGATCGCCATGCTCCACGGCGAGCACCTCGATGACCCGAACGCGTTCGAGTCGGTCCTCACCTTCTCACCTGAGGGAGCGGCGACGCGGGTCGAGATGCTCGCCGTGTTCCCGACCTCGCAGCTGCGCGATGAGGCGATCGAGAAGTTCGGCGCGATCGAGGGCGGCAAGCAGACGCTGGGCAGCCTGGCCTCCTACGTCGAGGGGCTCGTTCGGGGAGGTGGCGACGTCTGATGTCCGGCATGGTGTTCTTCAGCGTGTCGATGTCGCTGGACGGGTTCATCGCTCCGGAGTCGTCGGAGGAGTTGATGGGGAAGCAGTGGATGGAGCTGCAGCAGTGGGTCTTCCGACAGCGGCACTTCCGTGAGAACCTCCAGCTCGGAACGGGCGGGGAGGAGGGTCGCGACAACGACATCTTGCGGGAGACATTCGAGCGCACCGGCGCGAGCGTGATGGGCAAGCGGATGTTCGACGCCGGCGAGACGATGTGGCCGGATGAGGCGCCCTTCCACACGCCGGTCTTCGTCGTCACTCACGAGGAGCGCGAGCCGTGGCGGCGGCCGGGCGGGACTACCTTCCACTTCGTCAACGACGGCATTGAGGCCGCGCTCGATCAGGCGCGTACAGCCGCGGGCAGTCGAGACGTCCGGATCGCAGGCGGCGCCGAGACGATCGTGGAACATCTGAACGCCGGTCTGGTCGACGAGTTCACGGTGTCGCTGTCACCGGTGCTCTTCGGTTCCGGCATCCGCCTGTTCGAGGGGATCGACGCGAGTCGGGTTGCCTTGGCGCAGGTCGCTGCGGAGGCTTCGCCTAAGACGACGCATCTCAAGTACGTTGTGCATCTGCGCTGAGTGATGCAGGCGGAGACCGGGACTCAGCGGGCAGCCCGGACCTTGAGCGAAGAACACTTTCCGGGCTTCAGCGCTACGGGAAGCCGGAAGCTCCTCTTTCACCAGCGAGCGCGTACTCGGCCCGACCAGTACGCAACTGCTGAACGCAAAAGTCCCCAAGAGCAGAAGCCTCTTGAGGGACAGTGGCTCCGACGGGCGTCGATCCCGTGACCTCACGATTTTCAGTTGGATGCGGCGGGGCAACGGGTGCTCGTTGGTCGCCGTTCGCCTCGTGAATCCGCGGGAGCCATCATGGTTGGTCGCGTCTGGTTGAGGGTGGTTTCAGCGGAGCTACCGGCACAGAACCGGCACGGAGACCCTCGCGCAGCGACGGCCTACGCTACCCCGCGTAGCCGAAGTGTGCGAGAATCGCACGTATGAGTGTGAGATCTGAGTCCTCGTTGGGAGACCGTATCCGAGAGCTCCGCAAACGATCTGGATTGAGTCAAGAAGACCTCGCTTCCGCGATTCGACTCGATCGCACCGTGGTCAACAAGATCGAGAATGGCTTACGTAAGGTGACGGCACTTGAACTAGCTGACATCGCCCTCGCTCTCGATGCCAGGATGACCCAGTTCTTTGAGGACCCCACCCCCGCGTTGGTCTCGCATCGTTCGAGCCAAGGGCTTGACACCGCCGACTCTCGGATCGACTCGATTCTGGCTAGCATCGCGAGCGATGTCGAGTTCGTGCAGTCTCTGGAAGTCAATGAACTTACGTTCAACGATCTTCCCGCTTCTAGGACTCCGCCGACAACAATCAAGGACGCTGAAGATCTTGCTCGCCACGCACGCGAGTTGATGAACCTTCCGCTGGACGAGCCAATCAACGATCTTGTGGATAGCGTCTCGCGGCTCGGCCTGCTGGCGTTCTCCGAGGACATTGGACCAGACACAGCGGACGCTGGCACGATTCTGCTTCGCCACGGCGGCGCTTGTCTGGTCAACAGTCATGCAAAGGTCGGACGGCGAAGACTCGCTCTTGCTCACGAACTGGGTCACTATTTGATCGCGGATGAGTACACGATCGATTGGCGGGTAGACAATCATTCAGACCAGTCCGTCCCGCTTGAGTCGCGTCTTGACTTTTTTGCGAGGGCATTGCTGCTCCCCGGGAAGGCGGTAACGGCACTCTGGGATGAATTCAGCAGCGCTGGCGATGCACGTAGCGCCGCCATCCGCATCGCGAGCAAGTTTCGCGTGGACATGGCAACACTCGCTCGCCGGTTGCGTGAGCTCGGAGTAGTCGATGGAGACGCGGCCGCGCAAATCCGCATAGCTCGTACGACTCATGCTGACATGATCGACTTTGGTCTTCACGTTCCGATCGAAGAACTGACGGGCACCTCCATACCACGAATCTACGCACTTGCGGTACTTCGGCTCGTCCGCGAAGAACGGATTAGTCGTGAACGAGCCCTCGACCTAATGAGGGGAACATTCCCGGAAGCGGATTTGCCAGATGTGCGCCAACGTCGAGCGGACGAGATCTGGAATTTTGTCGCGTGAACCCGTCCCCGGATTCTTGGGTATTCGACGCCGGACCGATGCGACACTTCGCGCTTCAAGGCTGGCTCGGAGCGCTTAAGTTCTTGGCAACCGGTCGGGACGTGTACATACCGGATACCGTCGAGCGGGAACTGTTGAATGCTGTCGCCGATCGACCGTTGCTTCGAGGGGTTCTTGATGCAGAGTGGATTACGGTATTTCGGACAACTGACATCGACTATCAAGGTCATTTCGCTCGGTTCTATGACAGGCTCGTGGTAGACGGCAAGAACCTCGGCGAGTGTGGTGTGCTCGCAATGGGTGCTGCTTATGGGTGTGAGATGGTGATTGACGATAATGTGCCACGGACAATTGCGGAAGAGCTTGGGCTCAGCGTCACCGCCACGGTTCCGTTGCTTTGTTCGGGGATACGCGCGAGTCAGCTGACCACGGTGATGGTCGAGTCTCTCGCCGACGACCTGCTCAGTGGTGACTACTACCTTCCCTTTGAGAAGGGCGGATTTCGAAACCACGTGTTGGAGCACGGCCTGCTTGACTACGAAGAGCTCTGAAAAGGAGCCCAACCAGCCGGGGGTGAGCGTCGCGTATGTCGGCGGGCCTTAGAGTAGAGAGTCGAGTCTCGACCTACGAACAGAAGGGTCCTCCCCGACATGACTGTACGGTCCCTCGCGATTCGCGCTAGCAGAAGGTATGGGGCACTCTCACCGCTCCGCTACCCCGGGGGAAAGGCGGCACTCGCTGGCCTGTTCGAAGATCTTCTTCGTGAACTCGAGCTGGCTGACGCCACGTACGTCGAGCCGTATGCCGGGGGTGCTGGTGCGGGTATCGCGCTTCTGCGCGAAGGCATCGTCAGTCGTCTAGTTGTTAATGACTTCGATCCTGCTGTGCATGCGTTTTGGCAGAGCATTGTGCATGATAACGCTGAGTTTGTCCGCCTCGTTGAAACCGCGACGCTCACAGTGCCCGAGTGGAGGAGACAGCGGGAGATCTATCGCGCGGCCGACGCAGGCGATCCGCTTGGCCTAGGGTTCGCGTTCTTCTACTTGAACAGAACGAATCGATCGGGTGTGCTCACTGGTGGAGTTATCGGTGGCCTGGACCAGACCGGCAACTACAAGATGGACGCCAGGTTCAATCGCGCGACGCTCGTCTCGAGATTGCGTGCAATCGGAGCCATGTCCGACCAAATCACTGTGAGAGACGACGACGGACGATCGGTCATCCGCGAGTTCGCTACCGACGCGAATGCGTTCTTGTACGTCGACCCGCCATACGTCGCCGCGGGATCTCGGTTGTACCTTAACGCCTTCGATGCGCGAGACCACGCTGATCTTGCGGCCGTGATGTCGACCGTCACTGACGCGCACTGGATCATGACTTATGATCGGTCGGATCTGATCGAGCGCCTCTACCGCGACTTCCTCTTCTTTCCATACGAACTGAACTACTCCGCGAGGCATCCCGGAAAGGCGTCTGAGCTCATGATTGTTTCGGAGCACCTAGTGGAGGCGATGAGTGCGACGTCGATCGCTCAGTCAGCATAAATCGCACAAGCGGATAGACAACCCGCCAGGCCGTGTGTACGTCTTGGCCCGAGATATCGAGATTGACGCTGTGCGTGACTAGGTTGAACCACTGCCCAGTTCCCGGCGCATGGCTGGCTTCCTTCTTGGTTCGGTTGAGTTGGGAGATGGCATGGGCGAGCTGCCCGTTGCCCTTCTGATCAGCCGTGACGATTTGCATAACGTCGCCAAGAGTTCCGGTCGCCAGGAGTCCGTTGCTCGAGCCATAATGCTCCTTGATTGATGCTTCGACGACTGAGCGGACAAGCATCGCAGCAGCGGCGGGAAACTCGACCACGTTGATACGCCGCAGTTCGCGCATTCGATGTTGCAGAGGCAAGGGCAAGGTGCTCTCGTCGATCCCGTTCAGCGAAACGTTGGCCTTCGTATCAGGAGCGTTCGGTCCGCGACGGGTACTCTCGCCGTCGTCTTCCGACGGTGCGTTGATTGCCTCGTGTGCATCGCTCGTGTCATCGGACGCCGGATCACTGGGCTGAGTGCTTAGTCCACCGTCTGTGCCACCGCCGCGCTCGCTCTCTCCGGAGTCGTCCTCTTCAACTGGGCTCGTCGGCGGCTCGTGACTGTTCTCAGAGTCTGTGGTCTCCTTAGCGGGGCTCGAGTCCCCAGGCTTTGGCTTATCGTTCGAAGAGTCGCTCTCGCCTGCGTCGTCAGGTGCCGACGATGCAGAAGAGCCCTTCATCGCACGAATCAGTTCGTCATATTCTGGCGTGCCCGCCTTCAGGCCGCGTCGCGTGTTGATTTCGCCCGTGCGAAACGCATCCAACAGCTTTTCGAGCGCTCTGATTTCAGAGTCCGACGTCGCCCACTTGGCAACTCGTGCTTCAGAGTCGAACTCGAGGCCGATCAGTTTCTGGATCTGGGGGTTTCGATATGCATACTCGAATGAAGACATCGCAAGCTTGGTGCCTTGGACGAACGAGGTGACTTCCGCTGATGAGAAGGTTGTGGTGAGCAGTCTTTCGCGAACTCTTCCCATTCGAACCACGCGCGGAATATCTTTGATGGCCGGTAGCTGGGCACGAAGCTGGTCGATGCTCGTCCCGTGTGTCAGCTGCGCGAGAACGAACTTCGCCTGTTCGTCGAGATTCCAAGCCTTCTTAGGCTGCCCGATGTGTAGTCGCGCCAAGACTGGGGCGGCGGCTTCGCGGTTCGCGAACACCATCACTCGAATCGAGGACGGCAACGAAGCCGCTTCAATTGCGAAGCGCTTCTTGAGCTGCTCGACCTCGGTCTGATGTGCGGGTGCGAGGGTCGGCGTGTGAAGGACGAGGAGCGCTGAGACTCGACGATTACCCTCAAGTAAGATCCATTGGTTGTTCTCCCGCACGACGATAGGTAGCTCGTTATCGACGTAACCGTCGCGGAGAATGAGCCGAGCGACTTCGTCGACTTTCTGCTCAGCCCAGAGATAGTTCATCGCAGCGCTCTCTGAGGGCATCGCGTTGGCGAATCGATAGTTTGTTACATCGAGATGTAGGTCCTGTACCGAGACATGCTCGATGGGGTTCTCCTGATACGCCACGTCCAGCCCTTTCGATCGATACTCGAATTCTGGCAGACGGTGCCCTCGTGAGTGATGCCGAGGAGCGCCCGGACCGCAGCGGAGCGAGGACCGGACGTACCGCAGGCCTCACTCACGAGGGCGTAGCCGGCCGGAGGTCGGCCTTGAATGAGTAAAGAAAGTTCTCACAGCTCTCGCCCGTGAGTTCTGAGCCGACCATCCCGGCAGCTGGTGGGTCGCTCGCGGACACCACGCAAGATCGAGTGATGGGTGGTCGCGTGGCTCGGCGACACAGGAGTGTGCGTTATAAGTCACTTCCCCTTGTGTGCGTTATAAGTCACATGTAGGGTTGTGCGATATAAGTCACTTGCGAGGTGGAGATGGAAGTACGTGCTGCATCCGACTTCGGGGCCCTCGTTGCTGAGCGCCGCGAGGGTTTGAGCCTGTCCCAAGCTGAGCTCGCGCGCCGCGCCGGGGTCACTCGCGAGTGGGTCGTGCGATTGGAGAACGGCTCTACTGCCGTCACGCTCTTCCGGCTCATGCGCGTCCTCCGAGAGCTCGGCCTCGTCGTCGACGTCAGCGAGGTCGACGATGTCGAGTGAACTGTTCGCGTACCTCGATGGCGAAGCGATCGGCGTTGTCGAGCAGTCGGCCGGCGGCGCCTTGTCGTTTGCCTACGAGGCTGACTACCGATCCCGGCGCGATGCGACCCCGCTCTCACTCTCCATGCCGCTTGTGCGCGCCGGGCACAAGAACAAGCCTGTGCGCGCTTTCCTGCAGGGGTTACTTCCGGACAGTCCGGGCAGGCTCGCCGAGCTCGCTCGCGAGTATCGCGTCAGCGCCAGTAACCCCTTTGCTCTGCTTTCGCACATAGGTCGGGATGCGGCGGGTGCGGTGCAGCTGCTTCCTCCTGGCGAGGCGAGCGCTGACGCGGCTGAGCGTCAAGGCGATGTGAGAGAACTCTCCGACACTGAGTTCGCGGAACTCGTGGCAGATCTTGTCCGCAATAGTGACACCTGGGGGAGGCGTACGGATGATGCACGCTGGAGTCTTCCCGGTGCGCAGCCCAAAGTTGCCCTGTTCCGGACCGGGGAGGGGCGATGGGCGGTGCCACAGGATTCCACACCGACCACGCACATACTGAAGCCAGCGGTCGCGCCCTATCCGGACCATCACATCAACGAGTTCATGACGATGGCCGCGGCGCGTACGCTGCGGCTCCACGTCGCTGACGACTTCTTGGTGACCACCGAACGAGGTGACGCCGTGTTCGTTTCCACGCGCTACGACCGCCGGTTCGAAGGCGGGCGTTGGCATCGGCTCCATCAAGAAGACCTCTGTCAGGCGCTGAGCGTACCGCCGGACATGAAGTATCAGTCCGAGGGCGGACCAGGTATCGCCGCGATTGCGCGCCTCATCAACTCCCTGCCTGACGCCGAAGACCGGCGAGGCAACGCAAGACAGTTCTATGAGGCCCTTGTATTCTCGGTAGCGTCTCTCGGCACCGACGCGCACGCGAAGAACTACTCGCTTCTGCTGCAGCGTGATCGTGCCAAGCTTGCCCCGCTCTATGACCTCGGCAGCCACGCACCGTACCTCGCCGCCGACGGCGGTAACCCGAAGCTCGCCATGTCGATCGAGGGGGCGTACAGCGTCGGACGGATCAGCCTCGATTCGCTGGTCAGGATGGCGGCGCGGGTCGGCCTCGACCGTGATTGGGCTGAGGCGCGCGCCCATGAGATCACGAACGGCATCGTCATCGCCTACGCGGCGGCGGCGGATGCTGCGCGAGCGCAACTCGGCGACGACCCGTTCGTCGGGCGGATGGTCGACAGCATCCATGAGTATGCGTCGTCGCGTGGCTGGAAAGCGTGACGACCGGCACCAAACCGGCACAAGCTCCCGGAGAGCGTGTTTCGTCTCGCTGCGCTCGCTCAACGATCGGGAGTTCCACTCGTTCAACGACCGAGTCGGAACAGCCTAGGGGAGCCGAGCAAAAATCAGCTCTCACCAGGGAAAAGCAAAACCCCCGCCATGTTAGAAGCTAGGCGAGGGTTTCTAGGGTGACTGTAACGGTCACCTTGTGGCTCCGACGGGCGTCGATCCCGTGACCTCACGATTTTCAGTCGTGCGCTCTACCAACTGAGCTACAGAGCCATGCGGCACATCGTAGATCTGCCGCAACCTAGACGAAAGGCCCTCTTCGAAAAAAGGGCCCGTCGCTTAGAGCGACCCTGACGGGACTTGAACCCGCGACCTCCGCCGTGACAGGGCGGCACGCTAACCAACTGCGCTACAGGGCCATGCTTTTAAATTGTATGCCGGACGAGTGACCCCAACGGGATTCGAACCCGTGCTACCGCCGTGAAAGGGCGGCGTCCTAGGCCGCTAAACGATGGGGCCGAAGGGCGTCCCGGGGGACTTCCTTGCCGACGCTCAAGCATAAAGGATGTTTTGACCAAAACGCGAATCGAGGGCGCGTCATCTTTCCGCCCGGGCGTTTCGGGAGGACGATGGGTTGCACCTGCCATGTCGCAGTATCAGGAACTCGCTGTTGCGGATGTTAAAGATGTTGTTACTGTGGCATGAGTGAAACCTGTGGAAGGGGCCGTGTGAACGACGAGCAGTCCGCTATGGATGCTGCGCGCGAAGCGGGGGACTCCTGCGGATGCGCGCCGAGCACCGCTGAGCGGAGTACCTTCTGGCAGAAGAACACTCTCACCCGGCGCAACGCGCTCGGCCTCGGCGCCCTCAGCGTCGCAGCACTGAGCGCCTTCGGCATCGGCTCCGGCGTCAACGCCGCCTATGCCGCCTCTTACCCGAGCTGGGACGATGTCCAGCGGGCGAAGAACAATGAGGCGGCGAAGGCTGCCGAAGTCACACGCATCCAGAACCTCATCAACGCGCTCACGCAGAAGGTCGCAGATACGCAGGCAGCGGCGAAAGCCGCCGGCGATGAGTACTACGCCGCGCAGCAGGCGTTCTTCGAAGCGATCGCGAAGGCTGAGCAACTTCAGTCGCAGGCCGATGCCCAAGCGAAGATCGCAGAGGAGTCGGCGACGAAGGCCGGGCAGGTCGCCGCTCAGCTCTACCGCAACGGTGGCGATGACACCGCGCTTGAACTGTTCTTCGCAGGCTCTGCGGCCAACGCCGACCAGTTGCTCTCCCGCCTCGGCACGATGGACAAGCTCCTCGGATACAACCGGTCGGTCTACGACGACGCTGTCGCGGCTCGCAACTCGGCGCAGTCGATCAGCGACCAGGCTCAGGTCGCGCGCACCGAGCGGGACCGTCTGCAGAAGATCGCTGAAGAGAAGATGGTCGCGGCGCAAGCGGCAGCAGATGCCGCACAGGCCGCGCTCGACGAACAGACCAAGTACCTCTCGACGCTCGAGGCGCAGCTGGCGGCACTTCAGGACACGACGGCGAAGACCGTCGCCGACTACCAGGAGGGCCTCCGCGTCGCCGAAGAAGCGCGCAAGGCCCGCGAGAAGAAAGCCGCAGAAGAAGCAGCCGCTGCAGCGGCCGCGGCTGCAGCAGCAGCAGCAGCCGCCAACAACAACAACAACGGCGGCGGCGGCGGTGGCGGTGGCGGCGGCGGCGGCGGCGGCGGTGGCGGTGGCGGAGGAACCGGCGGCTGGCGTCGTCCCCACGGCGGATGGCGCAGCTCCGGCTACGGCGAGCGTCTCGTGCAGTGCGGCAACGGCTACTGCTCCAGCGGATTCCACTACGGCGTCGACCTCGCCAACGGGTGCGGGGCGGCCATCTACGCCGCCAACTCCGGGACCGTCGATTACGCCGGCTGGAATGGCGGGTACGGCAACTACGTGCGCATTCAGCACGGAAGCGGCGTCGGCACCGGCTACGGACACATCAGCTCATTCGCTGTGCGCAGTGGCCAGTGGGTGGAATCCGGTCAGGTCATCGCATATGCGGGCGACACCGGGAACTCGTTCGGATGCCACCTGCATTTCGAGGTCTACATCTGGGGCGGGTACACCAATCCCATCGACTTCATGGCCGCACGAGGCGTCTCGGTCTGAGAGCCAGCGAGCACGAAGAAGCCCTCGACCGCCGCGAGGCGGGCCGAGGGCTTCTGACTTCAGCTCGGGTCAGTGGCTCTGTTCGCCTGCGCGAACGATCGCCTCGTCGAGGATGCGCTGCGCCTCGGCAGCGTCGCCCCATGCGTCGACCTTGACCCACTTGTTGGGCTCGAGATCCTTGTAGTGCTCGAAGAAGTGCTCGATCTCCTTCTTCGTGTACTCGGCGAGGTCGCCGATGTCCTGGATGTGCGCCCAGCGCGGGTCCTTCGACAGCACGGCGATCAGCTTGTCATCTCCGCCGGCCTCGTCGCTCATCTTGAGCACGGCCACGGGACGCACCTCGACGACGACGCCAGGGTAGATGGCGTGGTCGAGGAGTACGAGCACGTCGAGCGGGTCGCCGTCCTCGCCAAGAGTGTTGTCGAAGTACCCGTAGTCGGCCGGGTAGCCGAAAGTCGTGTAGAGCACACGGTCGAGGTGTACTCGCCCGGTCTCGTGGTCGACCTCGTACTTCACGCGGCTGCCGCGCGGGATCTCGATGACGGCGTCGTGTGCGCCCATGCGTGTGCTCCTCAGGAAAAGACGGTTGGATGCCGGGAACCAGCCTACCTGCGCAGTCCATCGAGCAGCTTCTCCAGCGGACTCGAGAACGCGAGGAGGAGAAGAGCGAAGTATCCGACGACGTGCACCCACGCGGCGATCGGCAGTGCGACGCAGAACAGGATGATCGCGGCGATGTCTCCGATCGCTCCGCGCCGGAGCCGTTCGGGGGTGAGATCGATGAGCCCCGAATGCCGAATCAGATACAGCTTGCCCGCAAGGGTCGTCACCTGCGTCAGGATCAGCGTGCCGATGTAGAGGACCGCCTGCAGCGGATCGGTGTCCATCTGACCGAGCATCGCCGTCGGCACCGGCAGCCACACGATCGTCAGCATCCACGCGACGTTGATGTACAGCAATGGAGTCGAAACGCGAAGCACCCGCTCGTACTGTCGATGATGCTCCATCCAGAACAGGGCGATCAGAACGAAACTGAGCACGAAGCTGACGATCTGACCGCGGTGCTCGACCAGGAACGCCCCCGTGGCGGTGCCATCGGTGGCGGCGTCAGACACCGACTCCAACAGTGGCAGGATCAGCAGCGTCATCGCGATCGCCACGACCGCATCCACGAACGCCCTCAGGCGCTCCGGAGCGAACGTGGTCTGTTCCGTCACAGGGTCAGACTATTGCCGTGCGGATGCCACGGGTAGGTGTTTCTCGGTGCCGTACCGTTGTCGTGTGCCTTCACTGTCGCCCGCCATCGCCGAGATCCGACTCGCTGTGCGCACCGCGCTCGTCTCGCTGCCTGAGGGCTCGACCCTCATTGTCGCGCTCTCTGGAGGTGCGGATTCCCTGGCCCTTGCCGCTGCGACGGCGTTCGAGGCGCGCGCCAGGGGGATGCAGGTGGCGAGCGTGACCATCGACCACGGACTGCAAGACGGATCGGCGGATGCTGCAGCTGCAGCCACCGCGAAAGCAGAAGCTCTCGGCATCCGCGCATTGATCGAGCGGGTCCAGGTGCGTCATGATGCGGACGGCCCTGAGGCGGCCGCGCGCGGCGCGCGCTACGCTGCGCTCCGCCGGATCGCTGCGGAAGAACGTGCCGCCGCGGTTCTTCTCGGCCACACGCTCGACGACCAGGCCGAGACTGTGCTGCTCGGGCTTGCTCGCGGCGCCGGCGCGGCCAGCCTGCAGGGCATGGCGCCCGACCGCGTCGACGATGACGGACTGATCTGGCTTCGTCCCATGCTCGGAGTGCGGCGAGAGACGACCCGTGCGTTGTGCGCGGCATCCGATCTCGTCCCGTGGGACGACCCGCACAATCTCGAAGACCGCTTCGCGCGGATCCGGGTGCGAGACCGTGTGCTCCCGGTGCTGGAGACAGAACTCGGCCCCGGTATCGCCGAGGCGCTCGCGCGCACGGCGGCGCAGCTTCGGGAGGACACCGAGGCGTTCGACGAGATGATCCGCGAGACGATCGAGGACATCGTCGAGCACGCCGAAGCCGGCATCTCCGTCAGCGTCGCAGCGCTCGCCGCGAACCCTGCGGCGCTGCGCAACCGCATCATCCGCCTCGTTGCGCACAGTGAATTCGGCGCGAGCCTCACCCGCACTCAGACACTGGAGGTCGCGCGCCTCGTCACCGACTGGTCGGGTCAAGGGCCGATCGATCTGCCCGGCTGCTCGGCCAAGAGACAGGGCGGGCAGATCGTGTTCACGGCGCGCGGCTGACGTTTCGACTCGCCTGGAGCTCGCTCAACGCGCTTCGTGTCGCTCCGCTCGCTCCATGACCGGCGGTGTTACTTCTTACCGCCGAAGATGCTGCCGATGATGCCGCCGAGGTCGATGCCACCGCCGGAGGATGAACCGCCGCCGAGGATTCCTCCAAGAAGATCGCCGATTCCGCCGCCGGAACCGCTCTTGTCGCCACCTCCGATCAGCCCGCCGATGAGGTCGCCGATTCCGCCGCCGGATTCCGCACCGTCCGAGGTCGTCGACTTCTCCTCGTTCTTGTTCGCGATCAGCCCCATGATGATCGGCGCGAGGATCGGGAGGAGCTTGCCGAAATCGATTCCTGCGGTCTTGTCCGACTCGTTCAGCTTCGAGGTGACCGCCTGCTTCTGATCACCGAGCACATGCGTGACGATCTTGTCGCCGTCGGCCTGGTCGACCTCATCCACCGCGGAGACGCCGGCCTTGCCCTCATGCTTCTTCAGCGCGTTCTGGATCGCCGCAGAGCCCTCTTCGCTCGCGGCGTTCTTGGCCAGACCACCGAGCAGCACCGCGCCGCCCTGCTCGACCGCAGCCTTTGCGACGTCGGGCGAGACGTTGAGTTTCGCTGCGATGTCATCGATCGGCACCTGCTTGAGAATGTCGTCAAGGGCCATGAGATTCCTTCCTTCGGCGCGCGTCCGCGTGCCTCCCCGATCACAGTAGTGCGCGAGCACAGTCTCATGTCACTAAAATCGACGCATGCGTGCCGCGGAGATACAGGACGACCTTTCCGACATCCTCGTCACCGAGGAGGAGATCAAAGCCAAGCTCACCGAGCTCGCCGCCCAGGTCGCGAAAGACTACGAGGGCAAGGATCTGCTGCTCGTCGGCGTGCTGAAGGGCGCCATCATGGTGATGGCCGATTTCGCGCGCGAACTGCCGTTCCATGCTCCGATGGACTGGATGGCGGTCTCCAGCTATGGCTCCAGCACGAAATCCAGCGGCGTGGTGCAGATCCGCAAGGATCTCGACACCGATCTGCACGGCAAGCATGTGCTCATCGTCGAGGACATCATCGACTCGGGCCTCACGCTGAGCTGGCTGCTGGAGAACTTCGAATCCCGCGGTCCTGAGTCGATCGAAGTGCTCGCCCTCCTGCGCAAGCCGGATGCCGCGAAGGTCGAGATCGACTGCAAGTACGTCGGCTTCGACATCCCGACCGAATTCGTCGTCGGATACGGCCTCGACTTCGACGAGCGCTATCGCAATCTGCGCGACGTCGCCGTGCTCGCGCCGCACGTTTATTCCTGATTCCGAATCGCGGCGTACGCCGTGGGCGAATCCCAGCGGACCGTAAACTACGGCGCGATACGCTGAACGCATCATGGACGTGAAGAAGATCACCCGGAATCCACTGGTATATGTGGTGCTGATCGGTGTTTTGCTGTTCGGCGGTTTCCTGCTGATCTCGAACCTCGGTGCACCCAAGACGATCACCACCCAGCAGGGACTCGACCTGCTCGCGGGCGAGACCGTCACAGAAGTGACGAACACCGATGGTGATCAGCGCGTCGACATGACGCTGTCGAAGGCCTTCGAGGACTCCAAATCGGTGCAGTTCTACTACGTGGACGCGCGCGCCGGCGAGGTCGTCGAGGCCGTCACCACGGCGGATCCGAAGGACGGCTTCAACGACGTCGTCCCTCGTGCCACCTGGTTCGACGGATTCCTCTCCCTCCTGCTTCCGCTGGTACTGCTCGGCCTGCTGTTCTGGTGGCTGCTCTCGTCGATGCAGGGCGGCGGCGGAAAGGTCATGCAGTTCGGCAAGTCCAAGGCGAAGCTCGTCAACAAGGAGACCCCGACGGTCACCTTCGCCGACGTCGCCGGTGCCGACGAGGCCATCGAGGAACTCGAGGAGATCAAGGAGTTCCTGCAGGATCCAGCCAAGTTCCAGGCGATCGGCGCTCGCATCCCGAAGGGCGTGCTGCTGTACGGCCCTCCAGGAACCGGTAAGACGCTCCTCGCCCGCGCCGTCGCCGGCGAGGCCGGTGCTCCGTTCTACTCGATCTCCGGTTCGGATTTCGTCGAGATGTTCGTCGGTGTCGGTGCCTCACGTGTGCGCGACCTGTTCAACCAGGCCAAGGAGAACGCCCCGGCCATCATCTTCATCGACGAGATCGACGCCGTCGGCCGCCACCGCGGTGCCGGCATGGGCGGCGGAAACGACGAGCGCGAGCAGACGCTGAACCAGATGCTCGTCGAGATGGACGGCTTCGACCCGAACGCGAACGTCATCGTGATCGCGGCGACGAACCGCCCCGACATCCTCGACCCCGCACTGCTGCGCCCCGGGCGCTTCGACCGTCAGATCGGGGTGGACGCCCCCGATCTCAAGGGTCGCCTGCACATCCTGCAGGTGCATGCCAAGGGCAAGCCGCTCGCGAAGAGCGTCGACCTCGAGGTCGTCGCCCGCAAGACTCCCGGATTCACCGGTGCCGACCTCGCGAACGTCCTCAACGAGGCGGCTCTGCTCACTGCGCGCTCGAACGCGCAGCTCGTCGACAACCGCGCCCTCGATGAGGCCATCGACCGCGTCATCGCGGGTCCGCAGCGACGCACGCGCGTCATGAAGGACCGCGAGAAGCTCATCACCGCCTACCACGAGGGCGGTCATGCGCTTGCGGCCGCGGCGATGAACTACACCGACCCGGTGACCAAGATCACGATCCTTCCCCGCGGCAAGGCCCTCGGCTACACGATGGTGATGCCGCTCGATGACAAGTACTCCGTCACGCGCAACGAGCTGCAGGATCAGCTGACCTACGCCATGGGCGGCCGCGTCGCCGAGGAGCTCGTCTTCCACGACCCGACCACCGGTGCCTCGAACGACATCGAGAAGGCGACGAGCATCGCCCGCAAGATGGTCATCGAGTACGGCATGACCACCGACCTCGGTCCGGTCAAGCTCGGGTCCGAGGGCGGCGAGCCGTTCGCCGGCCGCGACATGGGCCGCGGACGTGAGTACTCGGAGTCGATCGCCGAGCGCGTCGACGTCCAGGTGCGCGCCCTGATCGAGCAGGCCCACGACGAGGCCTACCAGGTGATCAGCGACAACCGCGACATCCTCGACCGTCTCGCCCTCGCACTGCTCGAGCAGGAGACCCTCGATCACAACCAGATCGCTGAGATCTTCACCGAGATCCGCAAGCTTCCCGAGCGTCCGCTCTGGCTCTCCAGCAATGAGCGCCCAGTGTCGGATCGTCCGCCGATCGACGTGCCCACGCGCGTGATCCCGGTGGATGCCGCGGCCTCGGTTGATGGATCGGCGGATGCCACGGCATCCCGCGGCCAGGTCGGCGGCGCTCCCGCATCCGGGCAGGCCCGGCCGGCGACGGCCTGATCGTGGCCGTCGACGGGGCGCGTGTCGAGCGGCTGACCCGCGAGCTCCTCGAGGCGATCGGCGAAGACCCGGAGCGTCCTGGACTCCGACAGACACCGGCGCGAATGGCTGAGCTGTACGCCGAGTTCTTCGCCGGAGTCGGTGAGGACGCCGCGGCGCCTCTCGCCCGCACGATCAGTGTCACGCGGGGGCCGGCGCCCGAGACCCTGCCCTCCGGTGCAGTGCTGTTGCGCGACATCCGCTTCCGCTCCGTCTGCGAACACCACCTGCTGCCGTTCGCCGGGCACGCGCATATCGCCTATCTGCCCGGCGAGCAGGTCGTCGGACTCGGTGCGCTGGTGCGCGTCGTCGAGATCCTCGCCGCCCGACCGCAGGTGCAGGAACGTCTCGGCGAGCAGATCGCCGACTCCATCGCAGAGCACCTGGATACGCGTGGGGTGCTCGTCGTGCTCGATGCGTCGCACGGCTGCGTCACGATGCGCGGCGGACGTCAGAGCGAGGCCTCCACGCTCACCATCGCCGCGCGCGGCGAGTACAGCGAGCCGGTGGCTCGACAGGAGATCATCGCACTGATCAGTGCGGGCTCCGTGTCTGCGGCGAGCACGGTCAGGGCCCAGCGATGACCGGCATCTGGGGCATCGTCAACGTCACTCCCGACTCGTTCAGCGACGGTGGCCGCTACGTCGACCCCGAGCGTGCGATCGCTCATGGCATCGCGCTGCGCGCCGCCGGTGCGACAGTGCTCGACGTCGGCGGCGAGTCGACCAGGCCCGGTGCGGAGCGCGTCGACGCCTCCGTCGAACAGCAGCGGGTGCTCCCGGTGATCGAGCAGCTCGCCGCTCGCGGCATCCCGGTGAGCATCGACACGCATAACGCATCGACGGCGGTCGCCGCCGTGCGTGTCGGCGCCCGCATCGTCAACGATGTCTCCGGCGGCCTCGCCGATCCTGAGATGTTCGGTGCCATCGCCGAAACCTCCGCCGACGTCGCGATCGGGCACTGGCGAGGCCCTTCATTCGACATGTATGCGCACGCCGAGTACCGCCGGGTCTCGCGCGAGGTGGCCGGAGAGCTGCGCGAGCGCGTCAGCGAAGCGGCGGCAGCCGGGATCGCCCCGGCCCGACTGATCGTCGACCCCGGCATCGGATTCGCGAAAGCCGGTGTACAGAACTGGGAACTGCTGCGCGGTCTCGACGACATCACCGCACTGGGACATCGCGTGCTGATCGGCACGTCACGCAAGCGGTTCCTGGCAGAATCCCTCGATGGAGCCGCCGAAGTCGACGAGTCGCGACGAGACCTCGCCACGGCCGTGACCAGCGCGCTCGCGGTTCGCTATGGTGCGTGGGCGGTGCGCGTGCACGATGTCGCCGCCACCCGCGACGCCCTCGCGATCGCGCACGCCTGGGAAGGATGACGATGCACAGCGGCGACGAGATCCGGCTCACCGGGCTCACCGTGTTCGGACGCCACGGCGTCTTCGAGCACGAGCGCGAGAACGGTCAGGAGTTCGTGATCGACCTGCGACTGCATCTCGACTTGGCAGGTGCCGCGGCATCCGACGAGGTGACCGACACTGTTCACTACGGCGAGCTGGCGCAGCAGGTCGCCGACGTCGTGGCGGGCGAGCCGGTCGACCTGATCGAGACTCTCGCTCAACGCATCGCCGATGTCGTGCTCGCCGACGCTCGCGTGAACGTGGTCGATGTCACGGTGCACAAGCCGCACGCGCCCATCCCGCTGACCTTCTCCGATGTGTCTGTCACGGTCAGCCGCTCGCGGAAGGATGCATCGCAGTGATCCGCAAACCACCACCCGCTCGGCCCGACCCGCGCCCCGGCCGCGACGCCGCGACCGCTGTCATCGCGCTCGGCGCGAACCTCGGCGACCGTCGCGAGACGATCCGGCAGGCGGTCGAGCGCATCTCGCGGCTTCCGCTCGTGGATGATGTGCGGCTGTCCGAGCTGTACGAGACCGTAGCGGTGCGTCTCGACGGTCCCGATCCCGATGCGCCCGGCTATGTCAATGCGGTCGCGATGGTGTCCACGCGCCTCGCGCCGGAGGTGCTGCTGGGCATGCTGCACGCGATCGAGGAGGAGTACGGCCGTGAGCGCCGTGACCGCTGGGGCGACCGCACACTCGATCTCGATCTGATCACCTACGGCGACATCGTCTCGGAAGATCCGCACCTGCTGCTGCCGCATCCGCGGGCCGCGGAGAGGCTGTTCGTACTCGATCCGTGGTTGAGTCTCGATCCCGCCGGTGAGATCCCCGGGCGCGGTAGGATCGCCGACCTCGCGGCAGGTCTCAGAGCGGATGCCGCGGGCGACAGCGCCGGCGATGACTCGGAGCACGGATGAAGCGCACCTCGGCCCCGATCCTCATCCTCCTCGCCCTGATGGGCGGTGGGGTGGGCTACCTCGTCGACCATCTGCTGACGGTCTCCGGCCGAGCGACATTCGCTCCGTCGGGCTTCCTGCCGGTGCTCCTGCTGCTGCTCGCCACCGCGGTTCTCGCGGTCGCGTGGCCGGTGCGGCGCAGCGTGCGCGGCACTTCGCAGGGGCGCATCGATCCCTTCCGCGCGATGCGCGCTGCGACGCTCGCGCGGGCCTCGAGCCTGCTCGGTGCGATCATGACAGGATTCGGCGGAGGGCTTCTGGTCTTCCTCTTGTCGCGTCCCGTCGATCCACAGGTAGGGTCGATTGTGGCGATGGCGGCTCTCATGGCGAGTGCGCTCGTACTCGTGATCGCCGCTCTCGTCGCCGAACAGTTCTGCACTCTGCCGAAGGATCCTGATGACCGACAGCCAGACGACCCCGCCACCGGAGCCGACGCCGGGCGCTGAGCCGACACCACCGCATCAGATGCCGAACATTCCGGCGGGTCCGCCGGCGCCTCCGAGGCCTGTGTCGACACCGCAGGCTCCGGCGCCCGCCGCCTCGCCGCCGGTTCTCGATGAGGGCACGTATGAGAAGCTCCGTGAACCGCGCAACGCAGGCCGCATCGACCTCGACGGGAAATGGCATCAGATCTCGCCGCGCTATGTCGTGTCGCAGTTCCTGCAGAACGGCATCGTCTTGGCGCTGGTGGTGATCGCGGCGCTGATCGTCGGACTGGTGCTCGATCAGCACTGGGTCTGGATCCCCGCCGGCATCATCACGATCATGATCCTCGTCACGCTGGTGATCCTTCCGCGACAGGCCAGGGCGATCGGCTTCATGCTGCGCGCTGACGACATCGTGTTCCGCAAGGGCATCCTCTGGCAGCGGATCATCGCCGTGCCGTACGGGCGCATGCAGCTCGTCGACATCACGCACGGGCCGCTGGATCGCGCCTTCGGCGTCTCCCAGCTCAAGATGGTCACCGCCGCCGCGACGACGGGCGTGCAGATTCCTGGACTCACTCAGGCGGCCGCAGAGGCGCTGCGCGACACCCTGATCGAGGTCGCCGAGACCCGGCGGACCGGCCTGTGAGCACGCCTCAGTACCCGGACCCGCAGGCTGGGCAGCCGCCGCTGTCGCAGATCCCACCCGCACCTGCGGGCAGTGAGTCACTCGCCGACGGGGAGTGGCATCGGCTGCATCCGCTGACACCCCTGTTCAAGGGCGGCCTGGTTCTGATCATCGTCGCCGGACTGGTGCTGAACAGCTTCCGCGACCGGCTCATCTACTGGGCCGTGAGCCTCGTCGCACCGCGCGAGCTCGACGACGACGCGATCGATTACGCCGCAGCAGACCCGGTCGACTGGGTCCTCTCGAACAACCTGATCCTGGTCGCACTTCTCGTCGTCCTTGGTGTGCTGATCGTGCTGCTCGTGGCGTTCTGGCTGGTCTGGCGGTTCCAGGAGTTTCGCATCTCCGATGAGCATGTCGAAGTGCGCAAGGGAATCATCTTCCGCTCGCAGCGGCGGGCGCCGCTGGATCGGGTGCAGGGCGTCAACCTCACGAGGCCGTTCCCCGCACGGTTGATCGGCATGGCCAAGCTGGAGGTCGTCGGTGCCGGCACCGACGCGAACGTGCCGCTCGAGTACCTGTCGACCACGAAAGCCGAGACGGTGCGTGCCGACATCCTCCGGCTCGCCTCCGGCGCCCGTGCTGCGCGTGAGGCTCGACAGCGCGGTGATTCTTCGCCGCAGGGAACCAGGGCGACCACGATGCGGTCGCAGCTGGTCGACTCGATGAACGGGGGAGTGAACGGCCTGATCGGCGGAGTCGACCTCAACGACGTGGCACCGGAGAGCGTCGTGAAGATCCCCACCGGACGACTGGTCGGCTCGCAGCTGCTCGCCGGCGTGCTGTGGCTCGTGTTCTTCATGGCAATCCTCGCCGTTACGCTCGCGTTCGCCGTCCCCGCCATCCTCTCGGACGGCGAGCCCGATTCTTGGATCGGCGTCCTCGCGATCGTGCTCGGCGTGGGAGTGCCGTTCGTCATCGCTGCAGTCGCCATCACGTGGGCGCAGATCTCGAAATCGCTGCGCTACTCGATCGCTCCGACGCCCGACGGTGTGCGCATCACCTACGGCCTGTTCACCACGGTCACAGAGACAATCCCCCCCGGCCGCATCTTCGCGGTCGAGGTGACGCAGTCGTTGCTGTGGCGGCCGTTCGGCTGGTGGACCATCAAGATCAACCGGATGAGCGGCAAGAGCCTGTCGCAGCAGCAGTCCGGCTCGGCCCAGCAGTTCAACATCGTGCTGCCCGTTGGCAAGCGCGCTGACGTCGAGCGGGTGCTCGGACTGATCCTGCCCGACATGCCGGCGGACGATCATCCGCTCGTCTGGGAGCACGGGATCCTCGGACCTCAGAGCGGCGACCCCTATCAGGTGCTGCAGAAGCGCGGCTGGTGGCGTCGGCCGTTCTCGTGGAAGCGGCACGGTTTCGCCGTCACCGACTTCGCCGTCATCATGCGGCGCGGCAACTTCTGGCAGAAGCTCGCGGTGTTCCCGCTGGCCAGGCAACAGGGCGTCTCGGCGGCGCAGGGGCCGATCGATCGCGCGCAGCGTCTCGCCGCGCTCAAGGTGCACAGCGTCACCGGTCCTGTCCTCGGCGACGTCGTCGGCATCGAAAGCGTCGAGCTGACGGCAGCCGTCGACGACATCTCACGGCGTGCAGCGGCAGCCGCCGGCCGCGATCACAGCCATCGCTGGGCTCAGGATGCTGCGCACGAGACTTCTGCATGAATCGTGACGGACGACTCGGCGTCGGCATCATCGGCGCCGGAAGGGTCGGACCAGTCGTCGGTGCTGCGCTCGCCGGGGCCGGGCACGCCATCACGGGGATCACGAGCGGATCCGACGATGACCGTGTCGCAGGTGTGCTGCCCGGCGTGCCGGTGCTCGATGCCGCCGAGGTGCTCCGTCGCAGCGAACTCGTGATCCTGGCGGTGCCGCACGACGAGCTCCCCGCGCTGGTCAGCGGACTGGCCGAGCTGGGTGCATGGCAACTGGGACAGCTCGTGCTGCACACGGATCCGGCCTACGGCATCGGCGTGCTGGAGCCGGCTCAGCGCGCGGGCGCCATTCCGCTCGCCGTGCACCCGGCGATCTCGTTCACGGGCACGTCGATCGATCTGCGTCAGTTGCATGCGGCCTTCGCCGCCGTCACCGCACCAGCAGCGGTGCTGCCGATCGCGCAGGCGCTCGCGGTCGAACTCGGGTGCGAGCCGGTCGTCATCGTCGACGACGACCGGGCGGCATACGCCGAGGCGATCGCGACGGCATCCGAGTTCTCCAGGGCGATCATCGGACAGTCCACCGCGTTGCTGCGCGGAATCGGCGTGGAGAACCCTGGCGGCTACCTCTCCGCGCTCGTGCAGTCGACCGTCGAGCGTGCTCTGCGCGAAGCATCCGATCCGCCGGTCATCTGACACGGCCGCCGCGCCCCTCTGCGACACCGCATCCGGGAAACAGAGACGACTTGGCGTGTCCTCGGCGATTCGCGTCCCGACACGCCGTCGACACGCCAGATGGTCCCGGTTTCCAGAGCGGACCCGGATCCAGGCGCGGATCCGGGGCGTCACCGCCCGCCGGAGAACCCTCCGCCGCCGCCACCACCGGAGAACCCGCCGCCAGCTGATCCGCCGAAGCTCGACGAGCTGCCGGTGCTCGGGGCGGAGTATGTCGACGATGACCTGGTGGCTGCCGAGAAAGCGGCCATGCGAACGACCAGCCCAGCCGATGAGCCGTCGATCCATCCGGGTGACTGCTGCTCGCGCGCGTACGAGACCTCGAGCACCTCGCCCCATTCTCGTTCCTGCCCGAACAGGATCGCATAGGGGAGCAGCTTCTCGTACACGTGGATGACGTCGACCGAACCGTCACTGCGCCGTTCTGCACCCGAGTACGACTGCAGCATGCGCAGCCGATCGGCCTCCGCGACGCGGATGAACTCGCGCACGCCTTCCAGATACTCGAGCTGAAGCGCACCCTCATCGGTGAGCACGGTGTGCTTCTTGAACGCCACGACGCTGGACACGATCACGACGATGGCGCAGAGCAGCGTCGCCAGGAACACAGGGCCGGCCGATGCCCTCCCGGTGAAGAGGCCCCAGCCAAGCAGGCCGATCATCACGACGAGGGCCACGAGCGAGAGCATCTGGATCACCTGCGCCGACCTGCTGCGGGCTCTCGTGGTCAGCCCTCGTTCCTCCGCGGCCTTCGGGCCGGCCTTGAGGAGCGCCACCATGCGCTTCGCGAACGCCGCGCTGTTCTTCGGCATCTTCATGACGATGTCGGTCTCGGTGTTGTTGAACAGCGCTTTGAGAGCGCGCTCATCAAGCGGATCGGGGATCGGGCCGTCGATCCGGCGCAGGCGAGGGCGTCGCTTCTTCGTCGCGCCCTCCTCGGGGAGATCTTCCAGGCGAAGGAGCCCGCGCACCGCGAGGTGCACGATCTGGGCGGTGAGCGAGTTCTTCGCCTTCGGGACGATGGCGCTCGCGAGGAGCGGCGGCATCGAGTCCGGCACGTCGTACTGGGCGACCACGATGCCGGTGCCCCGTCGGCGGGAACGGATCATGGCGCTGGTGGCAACCCATCCGCCGACTGACAGCAGCGCGGCGCCGCCACCGATCGCATAGGGCAGCACGTCGGTGGCGGCGTTGGGCTGCCGCGCTGACGGCTGGGTGATCGTGCCCGGCTCCAGCGCGATCGCGACGGTGACGCCTTCGCCCGCGGACAGATCTTTCGCCGACACCGTGAACACGCCGGCATCCTCTGTCAGATCGCAGGTCGCGGTGGAGCCCTGGGGGCCCTGATAGCAGGAGGACGCGCCCGTGAGGTGCGGGCGCAGAGCGTCGTCGAAGACGACCTCGGCATGGAACGCGTCGATGTTCTGGGTGCTGTCCAGTGGCAGCAGATCCCAGTAGAGCTCGTCGACGTTCGTGCGTTCGGCTGCGATGATCACATCGCGCATCTCGTACTCGATGATATAGGTCGTCGCGCCGTGCACGTAATCGTCGTCGCCCGTGAGGACGTAGACGATGCCGTCGTCCTTCTCGATCTCGTACGGGACGTCGTCGCCTTTCTCGTCGCGCACGGAGATGATCCTGGTGCCGAGCCCGGCGCCTTCATAGCTGTCGGGATAGCCCGCGACGATCCCGCGGTTCTGATCGAAGTCGGGGAACTCGGCGACCCTGGTCTCCTCCACATGAAGCGTCGCTCGGCCTTCGTGGTCCACACCGACCTCGTATGTCGCGTCCCAGGATGAGAAGCCGAAATCGTCGACGCCGGCCGCGGGTTCGGCAGCGGATGCCGCGGCCGTGGAAGCGGCGAATGTCAGGGCGGTGACGCCCACGAGCAGAGCGATGAGTCGGGGGAGCGTTCTCCGGATCATTCTTCGAGCGTATCGAGGGCCGCATGAACACTTCTCGGTGCGCGAGCACGCGGCGGGGGCGTGCAGGGCCGACCGGTAAACTGAGCGGGACTTTCAAGGAGCTCTTATGACCACCGCGCCTGACGCGCCTGCATCCGCCCCCGACGACGCCGAAGACGTACACGAGCAGAAGGCCGTGCGCCTTGCCAAGCGCGAGCGTCTGATCGCGCAGCGAGTGGATGCCGCGGGCGGGGCGTTCCCCGTCGCGGTGCCGGTGACGCACGCCATCCCGGCGCTGCGCGCCGAGTACGGCGAGCTCGAGGCCGGCGCGGAGACAGGTGTCGTGGTGGGTGTGGCCGGGCGCGTGGTCTTCAGCCGCAACACCGGCAAGCTCTGCTTCGCCACCCTGCAGGCCGGCGACGGCACGCGCATCCAGGCGATGGTCTCACTCGCAGAGGTCGGCGACGAGTCGCTTGCCCGGTGGAAGGAGTTCGTCGACCTCGGCGATCACGTCTTCGTGCACGGTCAGGTCATCTCCAGCCGCCGCGGCGAACTGTCGATCATGGCCGATGATTGGGCGATCGCGTCCAAGGCGATCCTTCCGCTGCCGAACGCCTACTCCGAGCTGAGCGAGGAAGGACGAGTGCGCAGTCGCTACCTCGACCTGATCGTCCGCGAGCAGGCGCGCAACACGGTGCGCGCCCGCGCCGCCGTGAACGCGAGCCTCCGCTCGACCTTCGGCGCACACGACTACCTCGAAGTGGAGACGCCGATGCTGCAGGTGCAGCACGGCGGAGCATCCGCTCGTCCGTTCATCACGCACTCCAACGCATTCGACACGGAACTGTACCTGCGCATCGCGCCGGAGCTCTACCTGAAGCGCGCCGTCGTCGGCGGCATCGAGCGGGTGTTCGAGATCAACCGCAACTTCCGCAACGAGGGCGCCGACTCCACGCACAGTCCCGAGTTCGCGATGCTCGAGGCGTATCAGGCGTACGGCGACTACAACCAGATGGCCGAGCTCACACAGGAACTCGTGCAGCAGGCGGCGATCGCCGTGGCCGGTTCCACCACCGTCACATGGGCCGACGGCACCGAGTACGACCTCGGCGGCGAGTGGGACCGCGTCTCCATGTACGAATCGCTCTCCGAGGCCGCAGGGCGGACGTTCACCGTCGAGGATTCCGTCGAGGACCTCATCGCCTTCGCGGAGGCGAACGGCGTGGATGTTCCGTCGCACGCGATTCACGGCAAGCTCATCGAGGAGCTGTGGGAGCACTTCGTGAAGGGCGACCTCGTGCGCCCGACGTTCGTGATGGACTTCCCGGTCGACACCTCGCCGCTCGTGCGAGAGCACCGGTCGATCGCTGGCGTCGTCGAGAAGTGGGACCTGTACATCCGCGGCTTCGAGCTGGCGACCGGATACTCCGAGCTCGTCGACCCCGTCATCCAGCGTGAGCGCTTCGTCGAGCAGGCGAAGCTCGCAGCATCCGGAGACGTCGAGGCGATGCGCGTCGACGAGGAGTTCCTGCGGGCCCTCGAGCACGGCATGCCGCCGTCGGGAGGCATGGGCATGGGCATCGACCGTCTGCTCATGGCGATCACCGGCCTCGGCATCCGCGAGACGATCCTCTTCCCGCTGGTCAAATAAAGCAGTCACGGGTCACTCGTCGCGTTCGGAGGGGTTGCCCCGCTGGAAGGACCATGCCGGCAGCACGGCCGCATCGATCATGCTGCTGATCAGGCACGCGAGCGAGTAACCGGGATCGATCTCGCTGACCAGCCGCAGATAGTGCGCGGCGTGTGACGAGCGGCCAAGTGCCCACGACAGCCAGGCTGCGACGGCGAGCGGTGCGGGCCTGGCTGCGCGCGGAGCACGAGCAGCGGCTCCTCGCACGATCGTCAACGCGACCGTGAGTCGGTCGATGTCGGGCCGAGCGCCCCGCCCGAGGAACACTCCGCCCAGCTCGTCCGGCACGTTCGTCGTGTCTTCGGCGTAGGCCAGCTGCGCCGTGAGCACCCGATGGCCGGTAGCTAGATCCGTCGCCCATTGCAGCAGCGCCACGTCGCGAAACGGCGGTCGCTGCATGCACCAGAGCAATGCGGCCGTCGCGAACGGTGGCAGATTCTCCGGTGCATCGAGCAGGCCTTCGAAGAAGAGCGGCAGGTCATCGAGCAGCATCACGGCCGCGATGGCCTGCGGATTCATGCGTGCTCCGTCGGTGCCGGTGAGAGGGTCGTTCCCGAGCAGATCGGAGAGCTCGATCAGAGCGCGGCCGACGCGTTCTTTCTCGACGAGGTCGACCGACGGCAACGCGCTGCCGGAGTTCTGGTCGCCGGCGACATCGGCGAGCCCGGGAATCGAAGGGACGGCGGGGATCTCATCCAACGGGCGCAGCGCGGGGTCGTCGTGCAGGTAGCTCGCCCATCCCTCGGGGGTGACGCAGAGCGCGTCGACGATGTGCAGGCCGAGGTCGGCCGCGAGTGCGAGCAGCTCGTCGACGACGACGCTCGACGGCAGCACGATCCCGTCCGGGGTGTGCTGCGACACCTCGTCGGTGTAGACCACCACAGCGACGGCATCCGTCCCGCCGACCTGCGACAGCAGGCCGATCGCCCTGTCCACGTAGTCGTCCAGATCGACGTCGTCGCGTGGCAGATCTATGCGCATCGCACCGTGGGCGCGTGAGCGCTGGAACGGCAGCAGCACGATGCTCTGCCGCGGCGTGAATCCGGCGAGGGCAGGGACGAGGCCGAGGAAGTCGGCGGAATCTGTGGCACGAAGGACTGTGTTCATGCCGTGAGTGTCGCGTATCGAGAGGCGCGAGAACGGCTGTTCACAGCTGCAGCGGCTCCGGCCAGATGTGCAGGGAGAGTGTGGTGCTGCGGCAGCGGCGTACGATGGAGGAATGGACGAATTCTGGATCGCCGCCGCATGGTCGCTTCTGCCGACCATCGGAGTGAGCCTGGTCTTCTTCATCGTCATCCGCAGCATCATCCGCTCCGATCGCACCGAGCGGAAGGCGCATGCGCGGGTCGAGGCAGAGGAACGCGCGGCGCGCGGTCTTCCGCCCCGCACACCCTGACAGCCGCGCATCGCTCGCGCCCGTGGAATGACGGCATCCGATCGTGCCTCCGGGCTGTGTCGCTCGCACAGACTACGCTGAGCCTGACGCCGTATTCGGCGAAGCACGCGGTGAAGGTCCGGGGGTGAATCGCATGGAGCAATGGTCGTGGTGGGTTCTCGGCGTCGCCTTCGTCATCGACCTCGCGATCCGCATCACCGCCATCATCGTCATCCCGCGCAATCGTCGTCCGACCGCTGCGATGGCGTGGCTGCTCGCGGTGTTCTTCATCCCTTACATCGGCGTGATCCTCTTCCTGGTGATCGGCAATCCGCGCCTTCCTCGCGCGCGGCGGCGCAAGCAGGATCAGATCAACGCCTATATCGCCGAGACGAGCGATCAGTTGCACTTCGGAACGCTGCGACCGAACGCTCCCGAGTGGCTCACGCCTCTCGTCGAGATGAACCAGAAGCTGGGCGCTCTTCCGATCTCGGGAGACAACGGTGCACATCTGATCAGCGACTATCAGCGATCACTGGATGAGATGGCGGATGCGATCCGCACCGCAGACGACTATGTGCATGTCGAGTTCTACATTCTGCAGTCGGACGCCGCGACCGACAACTTCTTCCGTGCTCTCGAAGAGGTCGCAGCCAGGGAAGTCACTGTGCGGGTGCTGCTCGACCACTGGGCGAATCGCTGGAAGCCCCGCTATCGCCAGACGATCAAGCGACTCGATGCGATGGGGGCCGACTGGCACCTGATGCTGCCGATGCAGCCCCTCAAGGGCAGAATGCAGCGCCCCGATCTGCGCAATCACCGCAAACTCCTCGTCGTCGATGGGACAGTCGCCTTCGTCGGGTCGCAGAACGTCACCGACTCCACCTACAACCTGCCGAAGAACATCAAGCGCGGGCTGCACTGGGTCGACCTGATGGTGCGTATCGACGGTCCGATCGTGCTCGCCGTCAACGCCATCTTCCTCAGCGACTGGTACAGCGAGACCGACGAGGTGCTCAGCGAGATCGACATCACGCAGGCCGAGATCGGCAGCGGTGACCTGGACTGCCAGATCGTGCCGTCTGGACCCGGCTTCGAGGTCGAGAACAATCTGCGACTCTTCCTCGCACTGCTCTACGCGGCCCGCGAGAAGATCATGATCGTCAGCCCCTACTTCGTTCCGGACGAAGCATTGCTGCTCGCGGTCAGCGCGGCCAGCGACCGCGGCGTCGCTGTCGAGCTGTTCGTGTCTGAGGAGGGCGATCAGGCGGTCGTGTACCACGCGCAGCGCAGCTACTACGAGGCGTTGCTGCGCGCGGGCGTACGCATCTGGATGTACCGCAAGCCGTACATCCTGCACACCAAGAGCCTCACGATCGACGACGAGGTCGCCGTGATCGGTTCGAGCAACATGGACATGCGCTCGTTCGGTCTGAACCTCGAGATCTCGATGTTGGTGCGTGGTGAGGAGTTCGTTGCCGAGATGCGCACGGTCGAAGACGAGTACCGCGCCTTCAGCCGTGAACTCACGCTTGAGGAGTGGCTGCAGCAGCCGTTGCGCTCCACCGTGCTCGACAACCTCGCGCGGCTCACCTCCGCCCTGCAGTGAGTGCTGTCCTTGGCTAATCTGAGGGCATGACCAAGCCACTGCGTCTCATCCTGGCCGCATCGACCGGACTCGCTGCTGCACTGCTCGTCGCCGGCTGCGCACCGTCGCCGGGTTCGTCCGCGCCGACGAGCACCTCGACGTCAGACGACTCGGGCAGCTCGAGCGCACCGACCGGCGACGACATCGAGGCGGCCTGGCTCGACGATGGCCGCATGTTCGCCATCGTGACTTGGGGATCTTCGACGTGCGTGCCGATCGTGGATGAAGTCACCGGCGACGGACAGACGGTGACGGTGTCTCTGGTCGACCCGCCGAGTTCGGATGACGCGGAGAAGGCCTGCACGGCCGACCTCGCCCCGCGGGCGAGCGTCGGGGGCATTCCCGAGGGCGTGGATCCGACCCAGGACGTCGAGTTCAT
The DNA here is from genome assembly GCF_024807145.1 of Microbacterium sp. AK031. GTDB lineage: Bacteria > Actinomycetota > Actinomycetes > Actinomycetales > Microbacteriaceae > Microbacterium. The sequence goes on from NZ_JANUCA010000003.1 coordinate 230,759, forward strand.
CGTCACGGTCGGCGACATCACCGACGATGTCGACCTCGATGGGAACGCGATTCTCGCCGGGACTCCCGACAGCTCGACCGATTATGCTCCGAGCGCCGGCTGGTTCGATGACGAGGGCGCAGTGCTGCTCACCTGGGGCTCGTCGAGCTGCCCGCCGATCGTGGAGAGCGTCGAAGAGCAGACGGGCGGCGCCACTGTCACGTTCGCCACCGAGGACGGGATGTGCACCATGGACATGGCGCCGCGTGCGATCGTGCTCGCCTTCAGCGACGACGATGATGGCGATGACGATGATGACGGCGAGTTCGTCCTGACCCTTGTCGGAGGCAACCTCGACGCGACGGTGCCGATGCTCAAGGGCTGACACCGACGAGCTGCTTATCGCCTGCTAGAGCGACTCCACCGGGTGGCCCTCCGGCAGAGCCAGCAGGAGCGCGCCAGGGGCGATGCGGCAGCGGATCCGCACGGCCTCCCCGAACTCGTCGCCGTCGAGTTCGATCGACGTCGGCTGCGTGGCGGCCGCTTCGGCGACCTTCCCGCGCAGATAGCGCACTGACGCATCTCGCCCACGGCGCTGCAGCACCAGTCGTCCGGCACGGAACCTGCGCAGCACCGAGTTGTCCCACCAGATCTTGCGCCAGACGCCGAGCCATCCGAACGGGCCGCTCGGCTGGATGATCGCGACATCCATCTCGCCGTCGGCGATCGAGGCCGACGGGATCAGCGCGATCCGGGCCGGCAGCGTGCCGCAGTTCGCGAACAGCACGCTGTGCACCTTGGTCGAGTGAAGTCTCGACTCATCCATCTGATAGACGATGCGAAACGGCTTGGCGTTCGGGAGAGATCGTGCGGCGCCGTCGACGTACGCCACCCAGCCGACCGACTTCTTCAGGTCGGGTCGCGTGTTCGCGATCATGTCGGCGTCGAGGCCGATGCCGGCGAGCACGACGAAGGCGTGCTCGCTCGTCTCACCGGTCTCCCTCGTGAGGGCGGCCCATCCGATGTCGATCGGATACCGGAACCCACCGAGCGCGGCCCGGATCATCGCCTCTGGTGCGGCGAGCGGCAGGCCCAGGTTGCGTGCCAGCAGATTGCCGGTACCGCTCGGGACGATCGCCAGGGGGATGCCGGTGCCGGCCATGGCTTCGGCGACAGCGCGCACCGTGCCGTCGCCGCCGGCGACGAGCACCACATCGGCTCCATGAGCTATGGCGTCTCTCGCGGCCTCCTGGCCGGCATCCTCGATCGTGGTCGGATGAAACGATGGCGGCGACCACCCCGCATCCTTCGACAATTCGCGCACAGCGGCGCGCAGGCGCTTCTCATCGACCTTGGTGGGGTTGTAGACGAGGGCGGCCCGGCTCTCGCGAGAGGCGCTCTTCCGCATGTCGTTCACTCTACGTCCCCGCCTCGGCGCCCGGGCACACCCCCCCCGATAGACTTGCTGAATGATCGACCTCGCTCTCCTCCGCGACAATCCTGACGTCGTCCGCCGCTCGCAGATCGCGCGTGGTCACGACGCCACCACTGTCGATCAGGCGATCGGGGCCGACCGATCGCGGCGGGCTGCCCTGAGCGCATTCGAAGAGCTGCGCGCCGAGCAGAACGCGTTCGGCAAGAAGGTCGCGAAGGCACCCAAGGAGGAGAAGGCCGCCCTGGTTGCCCAGGTGAAGGAACTCGCCGAGCGGGTGAAGCAGGCGCAGCAAGCGGCGAACGAGGCGGCGGATGCCGCGGCATCCGCCCTCGCGCTCATCGAGAACGTCGTGATCGAGGGCGTGCCGGCCGGCGGCGAGGAGAACTTCGTCGAGCTGCGACGCGTCGGCGACGCGCCGACCTTCGATGCGGCATCCTTCCCGAACGGTCCGCGCGACCATCTCGAGATCGGCGAGCTGCTCGGCGCGATCGACATGGAGCGCGGTGTGAAGGTGTCGGGCTCGCGCTTCTACTTCCTCCGCGGCATAGGCGCACGCCTCGAGATCGCGCTGATGAACATGGCGCTCGACAAGGCGCTGCAGAACGACTTCGTGCCGATGATCACCCCGACTCTCGTGCGCCCGGAGATCATGCAGGGCACCGGATTCCTCGGGGAGCACGCCGACGAGGTCTACCACCTCGACAAGGACGACGACCTGTACCTGGTCGGTACCAGCGAGGTCGCGCTCGCCGGCTATCACAAGGACGAGATCGTCGATCTGTCCGACGGTGCGCTGCGCTACGCAGGCTGGTCGACCTGTTACCGCCGTGAGGCGGGCTCGTATGGCAAGGACACCCGCGGCATCATCCGCGTGCACCAGTTCAACAAGCTCGAGATGTTCGTCTACACGGACCCGGAAGATGCCGAGGCGGAGCACCTGCGTCTCGTCGGCCTTCAGGAGGAGATGCTCACCGCGCTCGGGCTGTCGTACCGGGTCATCGACGTCGCCGCCGGTGACCTCGGATCGAGCGCCGCGCGCAAGTACGACATCGAGGCGTGGGTGCCGACGCAGGAGGCGTTCCGCGAGCTCACCTCGACCTCGAACTGCACCACCTTCCAGGCGCGCCGTCTCGATGTGCGGCACCGTCCGGCGGCGGAGGACGGCACCACCGCGAAGACGCAGCACGTCGCGACCTTGAACGGCACCCTGGCCACGACCCGGTGGATCGTCGCCCTGCTCGAGACGCACCAGCAGCCGGACGGCTCGGTGATCGTGCCCGAGGCGCTGCGGCCGTATCTCGGCGGGCTGGAAGTGCTTGAGCCGACGCTGCGGCTGGCTCAGGGTTCGATTCGGCAGGCGGCGAAGTGACGGCTGCCTGGCTCGTCGGCCTCGACGTCGACGGCACGATCATCCTGCAGGACGAGACCATGAGTCCCGGCGTGCCGGAGGCCGTCGCGCGGGTGCGCGACGCGGGTCATTTCGTCACGATCGCCACCGGGCGCAGCTGGATGGGCACGGAGCGCTGGGTCGACGCGCTCGAGATCACCCCGGAGTTCGTGGTCTGCTCGAACGGCGCCGTCACGATGCGCCGCGTCGGAGACGCATGGGAGCGGTGGCACGTCGAGACATTCGACCCGACGGCGGTGCTCGAGCTGCTCACCGAGCGACTGCCCGAGGCCCACTACATGGTCGAGCTCGCGACAGGCCAGCGGCTGTTCACCGGCGAACTCGATGACTGGACATTGAACGACGGCCGCTTGGTCGAGCTCGATGAGCTCGGTGCCGAGCCGGTTTCGCGTGTGGTGGTGGTCTCGCCAGGGCACAGCGAAGACGACTTCCATCGTCTGGTGGCGGATGCCGGACTCAACGAGGTCTCGTATGCGATCGGCTGGACCGCGTGGCTCGACATCGCCCCACAGGGCGTCGACAAGGGTACCGCTCTGGAGCGCGTTCATGCAGAGCTCGGCATGCAGGATGGCAACGTCTTCGTCGCCGGTGACGGCCGCAACGATCTCGGCATGTTCGGCTGGGCACTCGGTGTCGGCGGACGCGCGGTGGCGATGGGACAGGCGGTCGACGAGGTCAAGGATGCCGCCGGCGAGGTCACTGCCGACGTCGCGGACGGCGGGCTGGCGCTCGCGCTGGACACGCTGCTGGGCCGTCCAGCGGTCCCTCAGGTGGGGACGGGAGAATGAAACCGGCTAGACTCGACCACTGATCGACGGATTCGTCCGTCGATGGAGGGTTGTCCGAGTGGCCGATGGAGCTGGTCTTGAAAACCAGTGGGCAGAGATGTCTCGTGGGTTCGAATCCCACACCCTCCGCATCGAAAGGGCATTGAGTGAGCGAGAAGATCCGTCGCCGCAGGACTGTGGCCCGCCACGGTCAGCTGCGGTCCCCGGGCCCGATCAGCCAACTCCTCAAGATCATCGGCGTCGCGCTCGCCGTCGTTCTGGTGAGCGGTGTGAGCGTCAGCGCCTTCGTCGTGAGCGATCTGTACGGCACTGCCACTGCGGATGCCGTCGAGCTCGAGGGCCAGAAGCCGGTTCCTCCGGACATCGGTGAGTACGAGGGCGGCTTCGACATGCTGCTCGTCGGTACCGACTCCTGCGAAGACGCATACGCGTACCTGTTCGGAGACCGGTGCTCGGGTGATGACGCCGAAGGCAACCTGAACGACGTCAACATCCTCCTGCACGTCTCGGAAGAGCCGCGTCGAATCACGGCTGTGAGCTTCCCGCGCGATCTCATGCTCCCGATTCCGGAGTGCACGCGTGAGGATGGCAGCACGACGCCGGCGATGAGCAAGCAGCCGCTCAACAGTGCGTACATGGAGGGTGGCCTGAACTGCGTCGCCAAGACGATCGCGGAAGAGACCGGTCAGGACATCGAGTTCGCGGCATCCGTCACTTTCGGCGGCGTGATAGAGATCTCCAACGCCATCGGCGGCGTCGACGTCTGCCTCGCGACTCCCATCAAGGACCGCTACACCGGACTCGACATGGCCGCCGGAACGCACACGGTCATGGGACTCGAGGCGCTGCAGTTCCTGCGGACTCGCCACGGTGTCGGCGACGGCAGCGACCTGGGTCGGATCGGTAACCAGCAGCAGTACATGTCGAGCCTCTCGCGCAAGCTCATCAGCGGCGAGGTGCTCGGCAACGTGCCGACCATGCTCCGATTGGCGAACACCGCGCTGAGCAACCTCCAGCCGAGCCAGTCGCTCACCAACCCGACGACGATCGTCCAGGTCGCTCTCGCGGTGAAGGACGTGCCGTTCGAGGACATCGTCTTCCTGCAGTATCCGACCTATGAGGACCCGTACGACGCCAACAAGGTCGTGGCGGACGCGGAGTCCGCGCAGATCATGTGGGACGCGATCAACGCGAACCAGCAACTGCATATCACGCACGAGAACACCGAGAACGACGGCGTCGTCGTGCAGGAACCGGTAGCGCCGGCACCTGCTGACGGTGAGACCGCGACCGAGGAGGCGCCCGCGCCGACGGACACAGCCGTCGCGCTGCCCGACTCGATCAAGGGCAACTCTGCCGCGCAGCAGACTTGCTCGAACGGCAACGTCCGCTAGTAGGTACGCTCGACGGAGAAGCCGGGGCTAGTGTCACCCGGTCGTCGACCGCCGGATCACGAGTCCAGGCGGGAACACCGTCTGACGAGGGATGCTGGTGGCATCGGCCGCCTCCTCCAGAACGATCCGCAGGGCTGTGCGCCCGATCATCCGACTGGACTGGCGGATCGACGACAGCGGCACTGCGGCTGCGGCCGCGAACGGGATGTCGTCGAACCCGATGATCGCGATCTCATCTGGCACCAGCATCCGACCGCTGGTGACGAGTGACTGCACGAGTCCGAGCGCCAGCAGATCGTTCGCTGCGAACAGCGCCTCTGGCCACTCCCGGCGCGGTCGGGCGAGGATGCGGCTGCCCGCAACCGCGCCTTCTTCGACCGTCATGGCCGCAGTGGGGATCACTTCGACCTGATCGCCGAGCAGGTCGGCGGAGCCGGTGAGATCGCCGTGCTCTCGGCGTCAGCGAACATCGCCGACTTCGACTTCCGAGTCGCGACGCTGGACGCTTCACACAGAGGGCGCCTCGGGTTCCAGCCTGGGGCGCCCTTTGCGCGCACAGTTGTCAGGTGAGGACACAGATGTCGGTCGAGAATACGGTTCCTCGACCGACATCCGTGACTTCGGCTGACAAGTGTGTCGGTGAGGTCGGCTCAGCGCGGGTCGTACCGCACCGGATCGTGCGTTCGCGCGACGAACGTGCGCAGGTCTTCGAGCGTGCCGGCCGCGGCACCGAGCGCGCGGGCCTGCACGAGCACGTTGCCGAGAGCGGTCGCCTCGACCGGCCCGCCAAGCACCGGAAGACCAGAGCGGTCGGCCGTAGCCTGGCACAGCAGTCGGTTGAGGGAGCCGCCGCCGACGAGGTGGATGCTGTCGAGCTCGCGCCCGGACAGACTCGCCGCCGTACGAACAGCCGAGGCGAACGCCGCGGCGATCGACTCGACGATCATGCGGGCGAACTCCGGACGATCGTTCGGCACCGGGGAGCCCTGCGCGCGCAACAGGGCGGCGATGCGTGCCGGCATGTCACCTGGAGCGCTCAACGACGCATCGTTGGCGTCGAACAGTGCGTTCTCGCTGACAACGGCGGATGCGGCATCCAGCAGTTCGGGCAGGTCGATCGCCGCGCCGTCCTCCGCCTCCCACGCCCGCACCGTCTCACTGAGCAGCCAGAGTCCGGTGACGTTGTGCAGGAACCGGTAGCGTCCATCGACCCCGAGCTCGTGCGTGAAGTTCGCCTCGCGCGCAGCATCCGTCAGTACCGGCTCCGCGAGTTCCACACCGACGAGACCCCAGGTACCGCAGGAGATGTACGCCGAGTTCGGCGAGGAGAGCGGGACGGCGACGACGGCGGATGCCGTGTCGTGCGAGCCGACCGCGATCACTGGGAGATCCTTGCCGATGCGTGTAGCGAGTTCGGGGCGCAGCATCCCGATCGTCGAACCGGGGTCGACCAGGCTGGGGAGCGCGGCCGCCCCGATGCCGAGGCGATCCGCCAGGTCTGTGTCCCATTCACCCGAGCGCACCCCGAGGAGCCCGGTGGTCGAGGCGTTCGTGCGCTCCGCGACTCCGGTGCCCGTCAGAAGATAGGCGATCAGATCCGGGATGAGCAGAGCAGAGTCCGCATCCGCGAGCCGCTCATCGACGCGGTACTGATACAGCGTGTTGAACGGCAGGAACTGCAGCCCGTTGCGCTCGTACAGCTCGCTGAACGGCACGATCTCGTGAACTTCGGCAACGCCCCGCTCAGAACGCGAATCACGGTAGTGGAACGGCTGCGCCACCAGTTCGCCGCCTCGCAGCAGGCCGTAGTCCACGGCCCAGGAGTCGATGCCGATGCTCTCGATCGAGGGTTCGCGGCGCACCGCCTCGGCGAGTCCGTCGACGATGTGGCCGTAGAGCGCATCGAAGTCCCAGTGCAGCCCGTCTTCGCGTTCGACGGGGCCGTTCGGGAAGCGTGTGACGAGTTCGAGCTCAAGAGTGTCCTGGCTGACGCGGCCGATCATCACGCGTCCTGACGTGGCCCCGAGATCGACGGCGGCGACCGCCCGGGTATTCGTCATCGCAGGAAGGCTGCCGCGACGCCCGAATCGACCGGGATGTGCAGACCGGTGGTGCGGCTGAGCTCGGGGCCGGTCAGGACGTAGACGGCATCCGCGACGTTCTCCGGCACGACCTCGCGCTTGAGGATCGTGCGGTTCGCGTAGAACTGGCCGAGGTCCTTCTCTTCGACGCCGTAGGTCGCGGCACGGTTCGCGCCCCAGCCCGAGGCGAAGATACCGGATCCGCGCACGACGCCGTCGGGGTTGATGCCGTTGACGCGGATGCCGTGCTCGCCGAGCTCCACGGCCAGCAGTCGCACCTGGTGGGCCTGGTCGGCCTTGGTCGCCGAGTAGGCGATGTTGTTCGGGCCGGCGAAGACGGAGTTCTTCGACGAGATGTAGATGATGTCGCCACCGAGCTTCTGGTCGATGAGTACCTTGGCCGCGGCCTTCGACACGAGGAAAGAGCCCTTGGCCATGACGTCGTGCTGCAGATCCCAGTCCTTCTCGGTGGTCTCCAGCAGCGGTTTCGAGAGCGAGAGGCCGGCGTTGTTGACGACGAGGTCGACGCCGCCGAAGGCGAGCACGGCGTCGTTCAGCGCAGCCTGCACGGCGTCAGCATCCGCGACGTTGGCGGCGACGCCGATCGCGACATCCGTGTTTCCGAGCTCAGCCGCGGCGGCCTGTGCCTTCTCAAGATCGAGGTCGGCGACGACGACGCACGCGCCCTCATCGGCAAGACGGACAGCGATCGCCTTGCCGATGCCGGATGCCGCGCCGGTGACGAACGCGATGCGGCCCTGGTGCGACTTCGGCTTCGGCATCCGCTGCAGCTTCGCCTCCTCCAGCGCCCAGTACTCGATGTTGAACTTCTCCGCATCCGAGATGGGGGAGTACGTCGAGAGCGCCTCCGCGCCGCGCATGACATTGATCGCGTTGACGTAGAACTCGCCGGCCACGCGTGCGGTCTGCTTGTTCGCGCCGTACGAGAACATGCCGACGCCGGGGATCAGGACGATGAGTGGATCCGCCCCGCGGATCGCCGGGCTCTCGGCTGTCGCATGCGCGTCGTAGTACGCCTGGTAGTCGGCACGGTACTCGGCGTGCAGCTCGTGCAGGCGCGCGATCTGATCGTCGACGGACGCCGTGGTCGGCAGGTCGAGGATGAGCGGCTTGACCTTGGTGCGCAGGAAGTGGTCGGGGCAGCTGGTGCCGAGAGCCGCGAGTTCGGGTGCGCGCTCGGATGCCAGGAAATCGAGCACGACGTCGGAGTCGGTGAAGTGGCCGACCATCGGCTTGCCCGTCGACGCGAGGGCGCGGACCGTGCCTGCGAGCGCGGCCGCACGCTCACGACGCTCCGCCTCTGAAAGCGCCTCGAACCCGGCACGCACGCTGCCGAACGGGTCGGCCTTGCCGTTCGCCTCGATGTAGGCGGCGGCGGTGTCGATGATCCACAGCGAGTTCGACTCGGCCTCTTCTGAGGTGTCGCCCCAGGCGGTGATTCCGTGGCCGCCGAGGATGCAGCCGATCGCAGCAGGGTTCTGCTTCTTGATCTCCGCGATGTCGAGCCCGAGCTGGAATCCGGGGCGACGCCACGGCACCCAGACGACCTTCTCGCCGAAGATCTTCGTGGTCAGCGCTTCGCCGTCGACGGCGGTGGCGATCGCGATGCCGGAGTCGGGATGCAGGTGGTCGACGTGCGCAGCATCCACCAGGCCGTGCATGGCGGTGTCGATCGAGGGTGCAGCCCCGCCCTTGCCGTGCAGGCAGTAGTCGAACGCGGCGACCATCTCGTCCTCGCGGTCGATGCCGGGGTACACGCCTGTGAGCGCGCGGAAGCGGTCGAGGCGCAGAACAGCGAGGCCCTGCTCCTTGAGCGTGCCGAGGTCTCCACCGGAGCCCTTGACCCACAGCAGCTCGACCGGTTGCCCCGTGACGGGATCGGTCTCGGTGCCCTTGGCCGAGGTGTTGCCACCGGCGTAGTTCGTGTTCTTCGGATCCGCGCCGAGGCGGTTGCTGCGCGCGATGAGCGCGGCTGCGGTGGGGTTCGTCATGAGGCGATTCCTTCGGAGGGTGTGGGGGAGAGAAGGGGCGACAGGGCGGCGAGGCGTCTGGCCATCCGCTCGATCGATCGGGTTGCTGCCGGCTCCTCCGGGCGGTTGAGGTGGCCGTGCTGGGTTCCGTGTTCGGTGATGATCTCGACATCGCGCCCGGCGGCCGCGAGGGTCGTCGCGAAGTGCTCGGCGGAGACCCGCAGCTCGTCGACGTCGCCGTTGACGATGAAGGTCGGTGGGAACTGCGCCAGGTCGGATGCCGTGGCGCGTCCGGGAACAGCCGGCAGCGGTGCGTCGTCGACCGGACCGGCGAGATAGTTCTCGTACATCTTCAGCACCGACGCCGGGCCGAACCGATCAGCATCGGGGTTGGCATCGAGTGCTGCGCGCAGCTCGGCATCCGGAGCGGGCTGCACCGCGAGCAGCGTCGGGTACGCGAGCAGCACGAGCGCGGGAGACTCATCGGTGCCGGCAAGGCGGAGCGCAGCGCCGGCCGCGAGGTTTCCGCCGGCGCTGGTTCCGCCGATCGCGAGGGCGGACGGCGAGATTCCGAGCTCGTTGGCGTGCGTCAGCGTCCATCGCCACGCCGTCACCATGTCGTCGGAGCCGGCCGGGTAGGGGTGGCCCGGCTGGGCTGGCACTCCCTCATGGAACCCGTCCGGAACCGGTGCGAGCCGGTACTCGACCGAGACGACGGTCGTTCCGCGATCCGCGAGCTGCCTGGCGACCCAATCGGACTCGGGCATGTCGATGTCGCCGAACAGGAAGCCGCCGCCGTGCGCCCAGACGAGTCCTGTGCCGTCGGGCGCTTCGGCCGGGTACACGCGCACGAGTCCATCGGCGGCGGAGTACGGCTGCGTCACAGCATCCATTCCTTCCCGGAGTTCCGTGTGCGCTTCACGCGCCCCAGCCGGCCTGGACGCCGCCGACGCGGTCAGCTGCGATCTTCTGCTGGTAACCGGATGCCGCGTACGCCGCCATCGGATCGCCGGCGAGGCCGCGCGACTCGCGCCACTCGGCGAGAGCGGGGCGGACGTCGGTGTAGAACGCGTCCATGAACACGGCATTGGCAGCGAGCACGTCGCCCGACTTCTGGGCTGCGGTGAGAGCATCCTTGTCGACGAGCAGCGCGCGAGCGGTCATCTCCTGCACATTGAGGACCGAGCGGATCTGACCGGGGATCTTTTCCTCGACGTTGTGGCACTGATCGAGCATGAACGCCACGTCGGGGTTGTTCAGGCCACCGCCGCGGATGACCTCGAAGAGGATGCGGAACAGCTGGAACGGATCGGCCGCGCCCACGATGAGGTCATCGTCCGCGTAGAAGCGCGAGTTGAAGTCGAACGATCCGAGCTTGCCGAGACGCAGCAGCTGCATGACGATGAACTCGATGTTCGTGCCTGGCGCGTGGTGGCCGGTGTCCAGGCACACCATGGCCTTGTCGCCGAGAGTGCTCACCTGCGCGTAAGAGGTACCCCAGTCGGGAACGTCGGTGTGGTAGAAAGCCGGCTCGAAGAACTTGTACTCGAGCACCAGCCGCTGGTCATCGCCGAAGCGCGCGTAGATCTTCTGCAGTGACTCGTTCAGGCGATCCTGACGGCCCCGCAGGTCTGCCTGACCCGGGTAGTTCGAGCCCTCTGCCAGCCAGATCTTCAGGTCGCGGCTGCCGGTGGCATCCATCACGTCGATGCAGGCGAGGTGGTGGTCGATCGCCTTCTGTCGAATCGCGGCGTCCTCATGGGTGAGGGCACCGAACTTGTACTCGTCGTCCTGGAACGTGTTCGAGTTGATCGTGCCGAGGGCGACGCCGTGGTCCTCGGCGTGCTTGCGCAGGTCGTCGAACGAATCGACGAGATCCCACGGGATGTGCAGCGCGACGGTCGGGGCGAGAGCCGTGTACTCGTTCACCTGCGCGGCATCCGCGATCTTCTCCCACGGATCGCGCGGGGTGCCGGGGGTGCCGAACACCTTGAAGCGGGTGCCGGAGTTGCCGAAGGCCCACGAGGGGAGTTCGATCGACTGCTTCTCGAGTTCCGAGAGGATGGCGGGGGTGAGCCTGGTCACGATGCACTGCTTTCTTTGTCGGATGCTACGGCGGAGAGCTGCTCCGCGAGGTTGAAGACTTCGGTGAGGGGAGACGCAGCCTGGTCGGGCCGACCCTCGAGACCGATGAAGAACGGCGCCATCTCGGCTTCCCAACGGGTGGCGACGTCGGACTGCGCGAGGTACGCCTGCGCGGCCTGATCGTCGTCCGTCTCGTAGTAGCCGACCAGCATGCCGCCTTCGCCGAGGAAGAGCGAGTAGTTCCGGCGACCTGCCGCCGCGATCTCAGCAAGCATCTCGGGCCACACGGGTGTGTGACGGGTGAGGTACTCGGCGAGCATCTCAGGACGGACCTGGAGCCGGAAGCAGACGCGGGTGGTGGAAGTCATCGGCGACGTGCTCCTTGGTCGGAATGAAATGCGTGAATCGTTTCAATGATATGGCGGTGAGCCGTCGGCCGCAACATCGCTCGTCGGCGCGGTACGGTTTCAGTCCGAAGGGCGGATTCCTCTCGTCCTCGAGCCGATGCGAAGGAGCGGGCGTGGAACATCAGGAGCGGGCGCTTGCCGCATACGTGGAGCAGGTCGCCGCCGATCCGGAGACGCTCGGTGTCGTCGTGATCGGCTCGCTCGCCCGCGGCGTCGAGCGCGAGGACTCCGATGTCGATGTGTACCTCGTCGTGACCGCTGAGGCGTTCGCGCGCGCGACGGTCATTGATCGATGGGCATGGATCGATCGTCAGGGACTCGACTACCCCGGCTCGTACATCGACGTGAAGCTCTGCGACCTCTCCTACCTCCGCACCGCCGTCGAGAAGGCCGACGATCCGACTCGTGCCTCGTTCGCCGGAGCCAGAGTCGTGTTCAGCCGCACCGAGGAGATCGCCGACCTCGTCGCCGCGATCAGCGTTCTCGATGATGCGGCCTGGCGCGGTCGCATCCGCTCCCACATCGCCCAGGCGCACCTGCACGGTGGCTACTTCCTCCGCCAGGCGGAGGAGCACGGTGATCCGTTCCTTCTCCAGCACGCAGGGCTGCACCTCACGCTTGCTGCGGCGCGTGCCGCGCTGGCGTCGGCGCATCGCCTGATGCCCGGACCCAAATACGTCTACAAGCTGATCCGCGAGGTGCCGAGTCCGGAGGGATTCGTCGCGGCATGGGATGAAGCTCTGGAGAAGCCGGGCATCGTGACCGCGAACCCACTCCTCGCCATCCTCGACGAGTGGCTCGGCCGGGGCCAGTCCCGTGACGAATCTCTCTCGATCTTCATCCGCGACAACGAACTGGCGTGGCTGCGCGGTACGATCCCGGCCGAGTACTTCTGACACGGCTCAGCCCTTGACTGCTCCGCTGGTCATGCCTGCGACGATCTGCCGGTTGAAGAAGATGTACATCACCAGCGGGGGAATCGTGATGAGCAGGATGTTCATGAACAGCAGGTTCCACTGACTGACGGCCTGGCTCTGGAAGTTGTAGAGCGTCAGCTGCACCGTGGCGTTCGCGTCTCCCGGGAGGAAGTACAGGGGCCCGGTGAAGTCGTTGAAGACCGCGACCGACTGCACGACGATCACCGTGATCGCGACGGGCTTGAGCAGCGGCATCACCACGGTGAAGAACAGTCGCAGCGGCCCGGCGCCATCGATCACGGCTGCCTCGTCGAGCTCGCGAGGGATCGTGGAGATGAACGCGCGGAACAGCAGAATGCAGAAGCTCAGACCGAACGTCGCCTCGATGAGGATCATGCCCGGCATCGTCTTGAACAATCCGATGCCCTGCAGAACCCAGATCGTCGGCACGACCGCAGGCGGGACGATGAGGCCTGCCAGGACGAAGACGTTGATCACGTGATTCCAGCGGGACTTGCGGCGCTGGAGGATGTAGCCCACCATGGCGGCGAACACGACCATGATCGCCACGCTGGCGACGGTCAGCACTGTGGAGTTGATGAACGCCGTCACCAGCATCCAGTCGCGTGTCTGGAGGACCGTGACGATGTTCTCCCAGAGGAACCACCCCTGAGCCGGGAGCGAGAACTCGAACAGGGAAGCCTCGGCCGGATTCTTCACAGCGGTGAGGAAGATGAACGCGAACGGAACGATGAAGACGACGATCGACGCGAGAATCGCGATGATGCCGACCACATAGCGGGTGAAGAACCGTCGTGGCGTCATCGGTCGGTGTCCGTCGCGACGGATCTTCGTTCTCGACGAGCCGGCCGTGGTGATCGCTCTGGTGAGGGTCATTGCTCCACCTGCCTCTTGTTCAGGGTGTACTGGATGGGCACGATGATCGCGGTCACGACCAGGAACAGCACGACGTTGCCGGCAGTGGACAGTCCGTAGAATCCGGCTTGGTACTGCTTGTAGATCACCGACGCGATCACGTCACTGGTGAAGCCCGGGCCGCCCCTCGTCATGGCCCAGATGAGCTCGAACGAGCGCAGGCCGCCGATGAGCGAGAGCAGGACGACTGTTGCGGTGGCCGGCTGCACGAGTGGCAACGTGATGTTCCGGAAACGCTGCCAGGCGGTCGCGCCGTCGACCTTGGCGGCTTCGAAGTACTCCTGCGGAATCGCCACGAGCCCGGCGATGAAGATCAGCGTCGCGATACCGACGCCCTTCCACACATCCACGAGCGCGACGGACAGCAGAGCCCACGCAGGATCGGTCAGCCAACCAGGGCCCTGGATGCCGAGCGTCGCCAGTGTCTGGTTGATGAGTCCGTCGAACGGATCCATCAGCACCTTGAAGGCGATGCCGATGCCGACCGTCGAGACGAGCACGGGAAAGAAGATCGTCGAGCGGAGGTATCCGCGTCCGAGGATCGAGCCGGTGAGCAGGAGCGCCAGTGCGAGCCCGAACACCACCTTCAGTGCCGAGGTCACGAAGCCGTAGACGAAGGTGTTCACGAAGCCCTGGATGAGCATGGGCTCGGTGAAGAACTGGACGTAGTTGTCGAACCCGATGAACTCGATGTCGAACAGCGACCAGCGAGTGAGGCTGAAGTAGAACGAGGCGAAGGTCGGGACGGCGAAGAGGACGATGTAGAGCACGGCCGACGGGATGTAGAACCACGTCGGGTAGGAGCTCTTGATGCCCTGTCGGCCGCGCGGCGCGGTCGTCTTGGTCGCGGGTGGCGTCGCGATTGCTGTCATGGGTCTCTCCGATCGGTGAAGGGATTGCGGGGTGCGGGCGCGTGTCATGCGCCCGCACCTCGGATCAATGGGCGATCACCAGCCGTCGAGACCCAGCTGCTGCGCCTGCTTCTTCACGTCCTCGTCGTAGAGCGCAGCGCCGTCCTCGGCCGGGCGGATGCCGCTTCCCACCTCGACCGTGATGTTCTCGAGGTTCGGGCCCTTGATGGGGGAGAGGAACTCGAGGGCGGGGTTGGTGTTCCCCTCGTCGAAGTACGGCTGCATGTCCTTGAGCAGGCCCGGCACGTCATCCGGGAGCTCGCATGCGCTCGTTGCGAACGGTCCGCTGGGTACCATCACGGTCGTCTGGATCTCACATCCTCCGGGGGAGTTGATGAACGCGACGAAGGTCTTCGCAGCCTCGAGTTTGTCGCCTTCGGTGGTCTTCGGGATGTACACCGCGTTGGGCAGCCACACGGTCAACTTCGTGTCGGCGGCGTCGTGTGCCGGCAGCGCGAAGACGCCGAGATCCTCGATCTCGTCCGGGAAGTTCTGCTGGAACGTCGTCACGATGCCGGTCAGGATCGGGTAGTGCGCGCCTTCTCCAGTGGCGACCATGCGGGCGCCGTCGTCATACACCGCCGATGCGAAGTCCTCGTTCCACCAGTCGGCCTCGTAGCCCTCCTGCTGGTTGGCGAAGCCTGCGAGGGCCGGCTCGTCGACATACTTGCGCTCGCCGCCGGTGTACTCCTCGGCCCAGTCCGGATCCTGGGCTAGCACGTTCCCGAAGTCTCCGAGCACGAACAGCTGACTGGTCCAGGTGTCGCCATAGGTCTGAATCACCGGTGCGATGCCTGCGGCCTTGATCGCCTCGTTGTTGGCGGCGAACTCGTCCCAGCTGGTCGGCACCTCGAGGCCGAGGTCTTCGTAGACCTTCTTGTTGTAGACGATCGCGCCGGCCTGCGCGGAGCCGAACGGCGCCCCATAGATGCCGTTCTCAGTGGACACGACGGGGGTCATCGTGTCGATGAGGTCACCGACCCACGGCTGATCGTCGAGCGGCACGAGGTTCTGGTCGGGGTTCAGCGCCTGGAACAGCGATCCCGAGTTGTATCCGAAGACGTCCTCCATCTCGCCGGTCGCCAGCTTCGTCTTCATGAGGTTGTCGCCCTCGGTGCCGGCCGGTTGGGACTCCAGCTTCACGGTGATGTCGGGGTTCTCTGCCTCGAAAGCTTCGATGAGTGCCTCGGCGACTTCGATGTTGGAGCCTGTGTTCTGGGTAAGGAACGAGATCTCGACCTTCCCATCGCCGCTGTCGCCGCCGCCGGTGCTGCACGCGGCGAGAGGAAGTGCGAGGGCTGCGACGCCGGCTGCGGCGAGGAGGACCCTTGGGGTGCGGGTGCTGTTCATTCTTTTACCTCCATGTAAAAGCTGACTCCTGATTGCATGGCCTCGGCGTTGAGGCCATGTACGGTTGAACGTGATGTATTGAATCCATTCAACTCCCCCGTAACGTACGACGATCTCGACTGAGAGTCAACGGTGGCAACCAAGGTGCTCCCGAAATGTCATCTCAGTCGGGTGGGCATCGACCGCATTTGATTGAAGCGTTCAAATTCGTGCTTGACATCACGTTGTGAATCCTTTCAGGATGTGAAAACGCGTGTTGCGATGACGCACGCACGAAAGGACCACGCCATGACGGCCACCCCAGACACCACGCGACGCGACATCGAGACTGTCGTCACCGGCCTGCGCACTCAACACGGCGACGGACTGCTGGGGGTTCCGGAGCACGGGCTCCGCCTGACCTGGCGCTCCTCGAGCACTCGTCCCGGTGCAAGCCAGGTCGCGCATCAGCTCGCGACAGGACGGCCGGGTGAAGAACTCGTCCAGGGCGACATCATCGTCGGCGCAGATTCGGTCGCGGTATCGGCCGGAGACCTCCCGGCGGGAGAGCGGCGCAGTTTCGCGGTGCGCGTGGCGACGGATGCCGGGTGGACCGAGTGGAGCGAACCGCTCACAGTCGAGACCGGACTCGCCACTGACGACATCCGCGCCGTGGTCATCGGCATCCCGACCGAGGTGGAGGGTCCGAGCGCCGTGCTGCGCACCACCTTCGCGATCGACACCGTTCCGGAGCGCGCAAGGCTGCGCCTGAGCGCGCTCGGCGTGGTGGATGCCTGGATCAACGGCCGGCGCGCCACCGACGCCGTCCTCACTCCGGGGTGGACCTCGTACAAGCAGCGGGTGCTCCTCGACACGGTCGATGTCACCGCCCTGCTCCACGACGGCGAGAACACGATCGTGCTCGTCGTCGGCGATGGCTGGTACCGCGGCCGGATGGGCTTCGCGAACCGCACCGAGATCTACGGCGAGCGCTCGGGCGCGATCGCACAGATCGACTCCGAGCTCGGCATCCATGTGGCGACCGACGAGACGTGGCGAGGTGGATTCGGAGCGATCCGTTCTGCAAGCATCTACGACGGCACGACCACCGATCTCCGCGAGGCCCCGGTCGGGGTGCACAACACCGACTTCGACGACAGCCTGTGGCAGACGACCGAGGTGATCGAGTCAGACCTGTCGCGGTTCGAGCCGCGCTCGGCACCGCCGATCCGCGTCGTCGCCGAACGGGAGATGACGCGGACAGAACGAGATGGCGCCGTGCAGTTCAACGCCGGCCAGAACGTCTCCGGTTGGGTGCGACTGGTCGTCCGGGGATCCGCCGGAGACATCATCACCGTGAAGCACGCCGAGATCCTCGAGCCCTCGGGCGACCTGCACACCGCGGCTCTGCGCAGCGCCAAGGCGACCGACGTCTACACGCTCGACCGCGAGGGGGAACACACCCTCGAGCCGCAGTTCACCTTCCACGGCTTCCAGTACGCAGAAGTCACGGGCGCGGCAGCTGTCGTATCGGCCACGGCGGTCGCGGTCTCCAGCGACCTGCCTGCGCGTTCGACGTTCCGTTCGGCGTCGCCGGCGCTCGACCAGTTCCACTCGAATGTGTTCTGGTCGCAGCGCGACAACTTCCTCTCCGTGCCCACCGATTGCCCGCAGCGCGATGAGCGTCTCGGCTGGACAGGCGACGCCCAGGCGTTCGCCGCCACCGCGAGCACGCTGATGGACTCGGAGGCCTTCTGGCTCAACTGGCTGCGCGACCTGGAAGCCGACCAGACAGATGAGGGGGGAGTGGCATCCGTCGTTCCGGACATCATCCGCCGTGAAGACATGCGTATGGGCGGCCCGACGGTCGACAACATGGGGCGCGCCGGCTGGGCGGATGCCGCGACCATCGTGCCGTGGGCCGTCTACGAGTCCACCGGCAGCGCCGAGGCGCTCGTGCAGCAGCTCGACAGCATGCGTCGCTGGGTGGATCACCTCCGACGCCGGGCGGGCGCGGACATCGTGCTGCCCACAGAGCCGTTCCAGTACGGCGACTGGCTCGATCCGGATGCTCCGGGGGCGCAGCCGTGGAAGGCGAAGGTCTCCAGCGACTACGTGGCGAACGCCTTCTACGTCCACTCCGCGCGGCTCCTTGCTCGCGCGGAACGTCTCGTCGGCGATCGGGTCCGCGCGGCCGAGTACGACGCGCTCGGCGATCGCGTTGCCGAGGCCACCTGGCAGAGGTGGGGTGCTGAGGCGATCGGCAGCCAGACGGGTGCCGCGCTCGCACTGGAATTCCGGATCGCACCGGACGATGAGCGTGCTGCGATCGCTGACCGACTGGCGGAGAACGTACGGTCCGAGGCGGGCCGCATCTCGACCGGCTTCCTCGGCACACCCCTCGTGCTCTTCGCCCTGTCGAACTCCGGTCACCTCGATGAAGCGTTCCTGATGCTGCTGCGCCGGGAGGCGCCGAGCTGGCTCTACCAGGTCGACCGGGGCGCGACGACCGTCTGGGAGCGCTGGGACGCGATCCTGCCGGACGGACGGATCCACGGCGGTGACATGGATGCCGGATCCACCGAGGGCGGCGGCAGCATGCTGTCGTTCAACCACTACGCCTACGGCGCGATGATCGACTGGGTCTATCGGACTGTTGCCGGCCTCTCGCCGGCAGAGCCCGGCTATCGCGTCACGAAGATCGCACCGCGGCCGGCGGTCGGTCTGGAGCATGCCGCGGCATCCGTCGACACGTCCTACGGTCGGCTGGCGATCGATTGGCATCTGGACGGTGGAGCTTTCCACGCCTCGGTCGAGGTGCCGTTCGGAGTCCGCGCGCAACTGGATCTTCCGACGACCGCGGAATCGGTCGTCACGGTCGACGGCGCGCCAGCGCCTGGGGTGCTCGACAGCGGAACGCATGAGATCACGGTGACCGCACCCGCGGTCGCCGCGCAGAGATGAACGACGAGGAGAACGAATCATGACCGCACCGGTCATCGAGCGCGTCAGTGTCGACGCGCCGTACGGGAGCAACACTGTCGCCGACCCGAAGCCGACGGTCGGCTGGGTCACGCAGAGCGAGAGCGGCGGATGGCTGCAGGCGAGCGCGGAGCTCGAACTGCGCGGCGCCCAGGGGCGGGGTCCGGATGATGTGCAGACGCACGCCGTCGCCGGGCGGGAATCCGTCCGTGTCGCCTGGCCGTTCCGAGCGCTCCTGCCGCGCGAGGAGGTCGAGCTGCGCGTGCGGGTGACCGGTGAAGACGGCATCACCTCCGAATGGAGCGCTCCGCGCCGCATCATCGCCGGCTTCCTCGCCGACGGCGAGTGGGAAGCGCTGACGATCGCCGTCGCCGAGCCGGCCATCGAGGCCGAGGCTGCCGTGCTGCGACGCGAGTTCTTCGTCGACGGCGAGGTGCGCAGAGCCACGCTGTACGCCACAGCGGTCGGCGTCTATCAGGCAGCCGTCAACGGTGCCGACGTCGACGACCAGGTGCTCAAGCCAGGGTGGACGCCCTTCGACCGGCGCACCGTGCACGAGAGCACCGACGTCACGGCTGGGCTGGTCGACGGTGCGAACGCGATCGCCGTGCGGATCGCCGGCGCATGGGCGACGGAGCGCTATGGTTTCCGTGACCAGGCCGAGATCGTGTACACGGATCAGCCGCGCTTCGCAGCACAGCTGCTGATCGAGTATTCCGACGGCCGCAGCGCGATCGTGCGAACGGACGCCGACTGGGTGAGCGCACCAGGACCGATCGCGGCCAGTGGACTTTACGCCGGCGAAGAGCACGACGCGCGCCGCGCGCTGCGCGACTCGGCCGGGCGCTCGCCTTCGGAGGTCGGATTCGATGCGCGCAGCTGGGCATCCGTCGCCGTCGTCGCGGACATTCCCATTCCCGAAGCGCGGATATCTCCGTTCGTGCGCCGGATCGAAGAGCGCGCAGTCCGGGAGGTCATCACCACGCCGGCGGGTAAGACCGTCGTCGACTTCGGGCAGAACCTCGTCGGGCGCCTGCGGATCCGTGTGACAGGCGCCGCCGGCGATGTCGTCACGCTGCGGCACGCGGAGGTGCTCGAGCACGGCGAGCTGGGCACGCGCCCGCTGCGCGCCGCCGCGGCTACGGATCGGTACACGCTCGCCGGCGGCGAAGAGGAGATCTGGGAGCCGGAGTTCACCTTCCACGGATTCCGGTATGCCGAGATCGACGGCTGGCCCGGAGAGTTCGACCCGGCGGACGTCACCGCAGTCGTGATTCACAGCGACATGGAGCGCACCGGCTGGTTCGACACCTCTCATGAGCTGGTGCGGCAACTGCACGAGAACGTCGTGTGGGGCCTCAGAGGAAACTTCCTGTCCGTGCCGACCGATTGCCCGCAACGAGACGAACGGCTCGGCTGGACTGGCGACATCCAGGTCTTCGCGCCGACGGCGAGCTTCCTGTACGACGTCCGCGGCTTCCTGGACTCGTGGCTGCGGGACCTGTCCCTCGACCAGGTAGACGGGGTCGTCCCGTTCGTGGTGCCCAACGTGCTGGGCGAGGCTCGTCCGGCGGCAGCGTGGGGCGACGCGTCGACCGTCGTACCCACCGTGCTGCACGAACGTTACGGCGACCTCGACACCCTGGCACGCCAGTACGACAGCATGAAGGACTGGACCGACGCGATCCTCGCGCTCTCGGGGGACCGGCGACTCTGGGAGGGGATGTTTCAGTTCGGCGACTGGCTCGATCCGGATGCTCCGCCCGAGCGACCCGCCGAGGCGAAGACCGCCCCTGACCTGGTGGCTTCCGCGTACCTGTTCCGCTCCGCCGATCTCGTCGCGAAGGCTGCGACCCTGCTCGGGAAGGATGCCGAAGCAGCCGAGTATGCGCGGCTCGCCGAGGAGGTTCGTTCGGCGTTCCTCGCCGAATACGTCACGGCCGACGGTCGGATGCTCTCCGATGCGCAGACGGCGTACTCGTTGGCGATCGTGTTCGACATCGTCGCCCCGGAACAGCAGCAGGTGCTGGGCGACCGGCTCGCCGAGCTGACACGACTGGGCGATCACCGCATCGGCACCGGATTCGTGGGAACGCCGATCATCCAGGACGCGCTGACGCGCACCGGCCACCTCGACACTGCTCGGCTGCTGCTCACGCAGACCGAGAACCCTTCATGGCTCTACCCCGTGACGATGGGCGCGACGACGATCTGGGAGCGGTGGGATTCGATGCTTCCGGATGGGACGATCAACCCCGGTGAGATGACGTCGTTCAACCACTACGCGCTCGGCGCCATCGCCGACTGGCTGCACAGGGATGTGGCCGGGCTCGCACCGGCGGCACCCGGGTATGCGCGACTGCGCATCGCGCCCCATCCGCTGCACGGGTTCGACTTCGCCGAAGCCGTGCACCTCACGCCGTACGGGCGCGCCGGTGTGCGGTGGGACCGAGAAGGCGGCGAGGTCACGGTCGAGGCCGTCGTCCCCGCGAACACCGATGCCGAGGTGGTGCTGCCTGACGGTACGCGGCGCGAGGTGGGGTCGGGAACGCATCGCTGGACGGTTGAGATTCCCGCCGTGGTTCGCGGATAGCGGGGAGGCGACCAGTGATGTCGTACACTCTCGGAGATCCCCCCGAGAACTGGAGCAGCTGGTGGCAGTGAGTGTGCGCGAGGTCGCCGCCGCCGCCGGCGTGTCCGTCGGAACGGTGTCGAACGTCCTCAATCGGCGTGACAAGGTTGCCGCGGACACCGTCGAACGCGTACTCGCCGTCATCGACGACCTCGGCTTCGTCCGCAACGATGCCGCCAGGCAGCTGCGCGCAGGGCGGAGCCGGAGCATCGGCCTCGTCGTGCCCGATGCGGGCAACCCGTTCTTCGCGGATGTCGCTCGTGGTGCCGAGGTGAGGGCCGAAGAGGAACGGCTTTCTGTGCTTCTCGGCAACAGCGATGAGGATCCGTCCCGCGAGAATCGCTATCTCGAGTTGTTCCGCGAGCAGCGTGTGAACGGTGTGCTGATCAGCCCGGCATCCGATGTGCTCGACAAGCTCGACAAGGTGCAGAGTGCCGGCATCCCGGTGGTGCTCGTCGACCACGAGTTGCCGGGGAGTGCGTTCTGCTCGGTGTCGGTGGACGACGTCGAGGGCGGATACCTCGCCGTGCGGCACCTGATCGACATCGGTCGCCGTCGGATCGCCTTCATCGGGGGACCGTCATCGATCGCGCAGGTCGCGAACCGACTGCGGGGGGCACGGCGCGCCGTCGAGGAGACGCCGGATGCGACGCTGGAGTTGATCGAGATGCCCGCGCTCACGGTGCTGAACGGTCGCGCTGCCGGAGAGGAGATCGTCGGACGCACGGTTCGGCCAGAGGCGATCTTCGCGGCCAACGACCTGTTGGCGGTGGGCCTGCTGCAGGCGTTTTCCATGTTCAGTACGGTGCGGGTGCCGGAAGACATCGCGATTGTCGGCTACGACGACATCGACTTCGCATCGGCCACGGTCGTGCCGCTGAGTTCGATCCGTCAGCCGGCACGGCTCATCGGGCACACGGCGGTGGACCTGCTGCTGCGCTTCATCGACGACCCGGACGGCGATTACGAGCGCAACGTGCGCTTCCGCCCCGAGTTGGTCATCCGGGCGTCTACAGACGGCTGAAGCGCCTCCCAAGTCTCAGCGAGGGTGCGCATGCTAGGCTTGGCCTAGAATTCATAGCTGAATGGATATGCAACGTGGCTTTCTCGAATGAATCGGATCACGGCGCGCTGGTGCTCGGCACCTCGTCTCTCGGTGCGCGAGGCCTGGATGAAGCGGCGCTGGAGACGGCGCGAGCGCTGATCGGCAGCGGTCTGCGCATCGACACCTCCAACGCCTATGCCGGCGGTCGATCGGAGCAGATTCTCGGGCTCGCGCTGGCGACGCTCGAGTCCGCCGAGCGAGATGCCGCGGCATCCCGGGTCATCACCAAGGTCGACCGGGATCCCGACACCGGCGTCTTCGATGCGAGCCGAGTTCGTCGCTCGTGCGAGGAGAGCCTTGAGCGACTCGGAGTGGACCACATCTCCATGCTCCACCTGCACGACCCGTACACGGTGACGGTGGATGAGGCGTTCGGTCCGGGCGGCGCGGTGGAGGGACTGGTGCAGCTGAAGCAGGAGGGGATCGTCGATGCCATCGGCATCGCGGCCGGCCCCGTGCCCCTGGTCCGCCGCTACGTCGACAGCGGCGCATTCGATGCGGTGCTCTGCCACAACAGGTTCACGCTCGTCGATCGCAGCGCTTCGGATCTGTTCGCTGCGGCGAAGGATCTCGGCATGACTGTCTTCAACGCTGCCCCCTTCGGCGGAGATCTGCTCGTGCGTGGTCCGCGGCCGGACGCGCGTTACGACTATCGCCCGATCGGAGACGCGTTGCGGCTGTGGACTGCGGGGTTCTTCCGCGTGTGCACCTCGTATGACATCAGCGCTGCGGCTGCAGCGCTGCGGCCCTCGACCACTTCGCCGCTCGTCGATCACACCGTGGTCGGCGTCTCGTCCCCACAGCGCATCGCCGAACTGCTGGCGGCTCACTCGGAGAACATTCCTGATGCTCTTTGGTCGGCGATCGATGCCCTCGGCCCCGTGCCGTCCCCGATCGACGACACCGAATACGAAGGCGCCTGATGACCGACCGCTACTGGGAGAGCACACGTCCCGGCGCCGGCCGCCGCGCTCCGCGCGCGTACGCCGTGAACGACGCGCCCGTCCTCAGCCTGAACGGCACGTGGCGCTTCCGATTGAGCCCGACTGCCGCCGGCTCCGGTGAAGACTTCACGCGAGCTGATTTCGATGACACAGCCTGGGATCCGATGCGCGTGCCCTCGCACTGGGTGCTGGAGGAGTTCACGCCGCTCGCGGGCGGCGAACGTCGTTCCATGCTCGGCACGGCCGAAGGGCCGCTCTACACGAACACCGCCTATCCGATCCCGCTCGACCCGCCGCATGTCTCCGACGCGAACCCCACCGGCGACTACCGGCTCGTCTTCGACGTGCCTGCGGGTTTCGGCGATGGCGTGCTGCGATTCCAGGGCGTCGATTCGTGCGCCAAAGTCTGGTTGAACGGCGAAGAGCTGGGCTGGTCGATGGGGAGCAGGCTTCCGTTCGAGTTCGACGCACCGGTGCGGCCGGGGCGCAACGTTCTGGCGGTGCGCGTGCACCGATGGTCGACGGGCACCTACCTCGAGGACCAGGACATGTGGTGGTTGCCGGGCATCTTCCGCGATGTGGAGCTCCTGGCTCGCGCGGAGAACGCGATCGACGACCACTTCGTGCACGCCGACTACGACCATCTGACCGGGCTCGGCACGCTGCGGGTGGATGCGACGGCACCCGCGCTGGTGGAGATCCCCGAGCTCGGAATTTCGATCGGGACGGGCGAGACGGTCACCGTCGCGGTTGAGCCGTGGAGCGCCGAGTCCCCGCGTCTGTACCGCGGCACGCTGCGCGCTGCCGGTGACGCCGCAGAGACAGTGGAGTTGGCCGTCGGCTTCCGACGTGTGGCGATCATCGACGGGGTCTTCACCGTCAACGGTCGGCCAGTGACCTTCCGCGGTGTGAATCGCCACGAGCACGACCCGCATCGCGGGCGCACTCTCGATATCGACACGATGCGCGAGGACCTCGTCCTCATGAAGCGCGCGAACATCGACGCTGTGCGCACGAGCCACTACCCGCCGCATCCGGAGTTCCTCCGCCTGTGCGACGAGCTGGGAATGTGGGTCGTCCTCGAGAACGACCTCGAGACGCACGGATTCATATACGAGGGGTGGGAGCACAACCCGCCCGCCCTACCGGAGTGGCAGGACACGATCCTCGATCGTCTGCAGCGCACGGTGGAGCGCGACAAGAACCATCCGAGCATCGTCGTGTGGTCGCTGGCCAACGAGAGCATGACCGGTGATGCGTTCGGTGCGATGCGGCGTTGGCTGGACACCCGTGACCCGTCTCGGCCCGTGCTGTACGAGCGCGATCCCAGCTTCAAGGATTCCGACTTCTACTCCCTGATGTACCCGTCGCTCGAGCTGCTGGAACTGATCGGACGTCGGGAGGAGCCCCGCAGCGGCACGTTGAGCATGCACGGCATGATCTTCGATCCCGACACGGATGCCGACGATGCGCCGGACCCTGTGGACGAACGCCGACGCGGGCTGCCATTCCTGCTCGTCGAATACGCGCATGCCATGGGCAACGGCCCTGGCTCGCTGTCGGATTACTGGCGCATCATGCGCGATTACGACCGCATCTGCGGCGGCTTCGTCTGGGAGTGGATCGATCACGGGTTCGCGGCGACGACGGCCGACGGCATCCCGTACATCATGCACGGCCAGGACGTCGACTACGAGCCGAACGGCGGACGGTTCAGCCTGCACGGACTCGTCTTCGCCGACCGCACGCCGACGCCGGCGCTCGCCCAGCTCGCGAAGGCGTATGAGCCCCTCAGGATTGAGGTCGCGGGTGACGCGATCACGATACGCAATGACCGCCACAGCGCCGACACCTCGGATCTGGAGTTCATCTGGACGCTGCGGAGCGGCGTGGCGACTCTGCGCGACGACCTGCTGGAGATCGCTCCGCTCACCGCCGGCAGCTCGGTGATCGTGCCGCTTCCGGCGGCCGTTGCGCGTTCCGCTGGCGACGCCGCACGGGTGTTCACGGTGCAGGCGCGCCTGCGCGAAGCGACCACCTGGGCTCCAGCCGGCCACATCGTGGCGTGGGGAGAAGCGGAGCGGGCTCCGGCGCAGGTGCCGACGCCCGTCATAGCGCAGGGAGCGGGCGAGCGCGTTGACAGCGGCGACGTGCACCTCGGCGACGCAGTCTTCGACGGAGCGACCGGGCGGCTGCTGAGCCTCGCAGGTATGAAGGTCGACGGTCCCTGGGTGGATCTGCACCGAGCACCCACCGAGAACGACCACGGGCAGGGCGATAACAACAACATCGCCAAGGTCTGGCAGCAGACCGGCATGAACCGGATGGAGCACCGGACAGATGCGGTGCGCTCAGGCGATGGATGGCTCGAGGCCACCGGACGCACCGCCCCTCGGACGCATCCGCACGGTGTCGCCTGGACGATGCTCTGGCAGCAGGACGACGACGGCCTGGAGCTCACCGTCACCGCGGATTTCGTCGGCCCGTGGGCGGACACGCCGTATATGCATCGCGACATCTGGGTGCCTCGCCTGGGGCTGCTGTTCGCGCTCCCCGGCGAATACGCCGATGTCGCGTGGCAGGGGCGCGGTCCGGGGGAGACATACGTCGATTCCTGGGAGGGGTCGCCGCTCGGCCGGTACGTCGAGTCGATCGACGGGCTGCAGGTGGACTATCCGGTGCCGCAGGAGAACGGCAACCACATCGACACGAGCCTGCTCACCGTCCGCGGTGACGGCGTCCCGGAGCTGCGCGTCGAAGGTCGCGAGGTCTTCGATTTCACGGCACGGCGATGGACTTCGCATGATCTCGAGCGCGCCGCGCATCCGCACGAGCTCGTCGACTCCGGCCGGGTCTGGCTGAACATCGACCATCGCCAGCTCGGGCTCGGGTCGGCATCGGTCGGACCGGCCACCCCTGAGCGCTATCGGATCTCGCGGGAGACGACGACCTGGCGGGTGCGGATCTCTGCCGGGTGACACCGCTGCCGCGCGCTGAGCCTGTCGACGCGTGCGCCCTCGAGGCTCATGCGTCGAGGGCGCGGACGTTCTCGAACAGGTCGTCTGCGCCGACCTGACCACCTTTGAGGAGCAGCTCGAGCCCGTCGATCCCCGTCGCGTCGGATGCTGCGCGCAGCAGCACCACGTTGCTCACGGGATTCGCGACGATCGCCAGCGAAGACACACCGAGCATCCGGGTCACGCGGCCGGAGGTGTCGCCGCCGGCGACGATGATCCGTCGCGTGAGGTCGGTCACTGCGCTGATGACGTCCGCACCCGCCGCGGCGATGCGCTCCAGCGTGTCCGGTCCGCCGGGAGCGTCATCTGAGGTGAGGACGACACTGCGTCCCTGCGCGAGCTTATCCCGCACGGACGCGATCTGCGCCGGCGCATCGGTGAAATCGAGCGGCGCGACCAGCCAGCCGGCTGCCGCTGCTTGCTCGATCTGCCGACGTGTCTGAGCCGACCGGCTTCCTGAGACAGCGAGAACGGGGCCGTGAGCCGGTGTGCCGGCGGGGAGCGCGACCGCATCCCCCGGTTCGGCCGCGCCGATACCCCAACTCAGTCCGCCGGAGCCGATCGCGAAGACCGGGGAGTCGAGCGCGAGCACCGCGCGGCCCACGGCTGCGGCATCCGCGTTGTCGACGGCGTCGAGGACGACCGCCGCTGCGGGAGACGAGACCAGTCGTGTGACGAGATCGTCGAAGCGCAGACGCGAGATCGCCCCGATGGGCAACGTCGTCTGCTCGGCGAGATGCCGAGCGAGGTCGGATTCGCCCATCGGAGTCGACGGATGCGACGACATCGTCGGCTGGCGGTCGAGTCGGTGCACGATGCCGTTCTCGGCCGCGAAGTGGTGACCGAAGACAGTGAAGCGACCGAAGTCGGGCTGTGCGAACAATATTGGCACCGGCCGAGCACCGATGATCTCGCGACCGATCTCGATGACCCGGCCGATGCTTCCGATCGTCGGAGACGAATCCGCCGTGGAGCAGGCCTTGTACTGGATGATCTGCGGTGCGAGGGCGCGCAGCGCCTCGAGAGCGGGGCGCAGCTCCTCGTCGATGCGGTCGGTCGGCAGCGAGCGGGCGATCCCGGCGATGCCGACGACGTCATGCTCAGCCGCAGCCGCGCGCAGCTCGGCGTCATCGGGCAGCCCGACGAAGAGGCGCCCGGTCCATCCATGCCTGGCGAACTGGAGCAGCACGTCGACGCTTCCGGTGAAGTCGTCGCCGTAGTACCCGACGCGGAGCGCGGCTGACTCAGACACGTGCGGGCCCGAAGAGCTCGACCGCGCGTCGAAGCGCCGCAGACTCGTCGAGCGCGGTGTGGAGGCTTTCGCCGCGCTCCGCTGAGGCCCAGGCCGCGCGCATGCTCTCGACGCCTGCGGCAGCGCCATCCGGATGGCCGTGGATTCCTCCGCCGGCGAGCACGAGCACGTCACTCGTGCCGACGGCCGCGTAGGTGGCATGGGCGAGCCCGCCCCACTGGCCGCTGGAGAGCACCGGAACCGTCGGCGTGATTCCGAGCAGCGGCTCGCGGACCGCAGAGATCGAATCGAGCACTTCAGCGTCCGTCTCGTAGAACTTGTTGCTGATGCCGTTGGTGTGCAGGTGGTCCGTTCCGCTCAGCCGTGCGATCTTCTGCCATGCTCGGAACCCTATCCCGACCTGATCGGAGCGCATGATGCCGCCGAGCATCGTTCGGTGTCCATGGATGGGTACCTCCGTGTGGCGGTTGAGGAACTCGATGCCGGCGAACCCGACGAGGTTCACACAGGCCATGACGCAGGTGCCCCCGGCGGCGACGACGAGATCGTGGTTCGCCTCGAGGCGTCCGATGTCGTCGGTGATGTTGAAGGCGTACATCGGCATTACGCCGGTGCGGTCGGCGTGGCGCTGCAGCACCGGCATCACGGCGTTCACACGTGCTTCCAATGGAGCGTGCGGGCCGTTGGCCTGCAGCTCGTCATCCTTGATGAAATCGACGCCGGCTGCAGCCAGCTCGCCGACGAGCTCGCCCAGTTGGTCGGGTGTGAGGCCGATGCTGGGTTTGACGATCGTGCCGATCATCGCCCCTTCGCGGCGACCCATCAGACGTCGGCTGCCCTCGACGCCGAACTTCGGCCCGCTGTAGCGCTCGGCGAAAGCAGGCGGAAGATCGAGGTCGACGAGCTTGATCGCGGCGAGCTCCTTGATCTCGAAGAGGTTGCCGGCCACCGCCGCCATCAGGTTCGGCAGCGAGGGGCCGAAGTTCGCCAGCGGGAAGCGGAGTCGCAGGACGGCGCGGCGTCTCAGGCTGGGATCGCCCACGGTACCGGGCAGCGGCGACGCGCCCGTCAGCGGGATCTCGTCCAAACTCTCCACCTGCGCGGCGAACTGCCGTCGTACATCGTCGGACTCCCGCTCGACCCTGACGAAGGTGCCGGTCGACTGCTCGCCGGCGAGCACCTCCGCAGCCTGTCGAAGCGGCAGAGAGGTCTCGATGATGTAGGTCGCGACGACATGCGCCGCGCTCACCGCCATCACCAGACCACCGGAAGCCAGACCGACATCTCCGAGGCGCCGCGGTTCCCCCAGGTGAAATAAGGGATCAACCGGACCGGCACCGATCGGAGCGCGGCGTCCTCGATATCGGCATAGAGGGCGTCTTCCTGGGAATCCGGAAGCACGGCGAGCTGAGTCGCCAGCATCGTCACAGAGACCCCGGCGACCTCTTCGGTCGAGACCTCGAACGACGCGCCGCGACGGAGCGCCGCCTGCTCGAGCATGACGCCCTCAGGAAGGTCGGTGCTCTCCAGCGCGTACACGACCGGTCCCCGGCGGACCGCGACCTGATTCGTGATCTCCTCGGCCAGACGGTGACCGCGGAGGACGCGGACGGGCATCGGGAGCGTGAGGGTGATGACGTCGCCGACGACCCACTCGCGTTCGACGCGAGTGTAGCTGCCGGGTTCAGAGACCGCTTGCGCCTGCCCGTTGACCGCAAGCGTGGCATCCGAGGACCACCCCGGGATGCGCAGATGAATCGGCAGCCCGCCGTCGGACGCGCCGGTCACCGTGAATGTGATGCGCTCGTTCCAGGGGTAGTCGCTGTCTTCGCGAAGGCTGAGGATGCCGTCGCCGAGCGCGAGCTCGCTCCCGCCGTACTGGTGCACGAACACGCCGTCGGGGGAGACGGATGCCGCTCGCTCGTGGAAGCGCGCGAGGGTGCGCGCGATGTTGGGCGGGCAGCAGAAGCAACTGAGGTAGCGTTCCCGCAGTCGTTCGTCGGACGGCGGCGGTGTAGGTGTCGGATGCAGGGCCGTGTCGCCGGGTCGGCGCAGCGGGAAGGGGAGGTCGCGGACCTGCCGCAGGGGATTCGTGTAGAAGTACGCGCCGCCGTCCAGACTGATGCTGGCCAGGAGGCTGTTGTAGGAGATCTGCTCGATCACGTCCGCGTAGCGGGCGTCACCGGTGAGCGACAGCATCCGCTCGCTCCACAGGATCATGCCGATGTTGGCGCAGGATTCGTTGTGCGCGGTGGTGTTCGGCAGTTGGAAGGACCTGCCGTATGCCTGATGGACACGACTGATGTCGCCCTGCCAGGGGGAACCGTCCGGAGAAGCGCCGTCGTAGAGTGCGCCGCACCCACCGGTGACATAGAGCTTGGTGTCAACGACGTCGTTCCACAGGCCTTCGAGGACATTCAGCAGCTCCTCGTCACCGTTCTCCGCGACGAGGTCTGCCAAACCCGCATACAGATAGTTCGCACGCACGGCGTGTCCTGCGGCGACCTTCTGCTCGCGCACCGGAAGGCGGTCCTGGTTGTCGTCACCGCCGTCGAAGTCGTCGCGGACGCGAAGGAACGCCTCGGCGAGCTCAAGATACTGCGGGTCGTCGGTCGCGCGGTACAGCTCGATGACGGCCATGTAGTGCGAAGGGCAGATCGCGCTGCGCGCAAGCTCGAGCGGTTTGTCAGTCGCCAGCATCTCCAAGAACGACGCTGCCCGTCTGGCGACGTCGAGCAGCGTGGTGCTTCCAGTGACTGCGTGATGCCTGACACCCATCGTGATGAGGTGGCCGAGGTTGTAGGTCTCGAAGTTGAAGCGATCCGCGAGAGCCACGGCCTGCTCGGCGTGCAACGCCTGGATCAATACCGGAGTGTGCAGATAGCCGTCATCGCGCTGCACTGACGCGATCAGCGTGGCGAGCTCTTCGATCCGTTCAGCCAGGGCGGGATCGGCCGTCACCTCGAGCTGGGCGATGGCCGCTTCCAGCCACTTGTAGAAGTCCCCGTCCATGAACGGCGGACCCTCGTGCTCTCCATCGTCGAGGCCGGCCGCTATGCGGAAGTTCCGAAGCCCTGGACTCACGGCCTCGTCGCTGAGAGAAGCCCAGATCGTCGGAACCGTCGAAGCGAACGTGCGTTCTTGAACAGCGCCCCAGAAGCCGCTCGACCAGCGCGCGCCGGCGGCATCGACGGGATGGAGCAGTGCATGGGGAGACGTGATCGTCATTGAGCAGTACCTGATTCGTAGCGGGCGTGGAACAGCAGTATGTCACGTTTCGGTGACCAAGTGAATATAATTTCAGTACTGATTGTTGACACGGGCGCCCATTCTCCGTAACGTTTCCCCCACACCCGCACAGCACGAATCGTCGTCAAGGAGGACGCATCAATGAAGTCCCGCCGCACACCCAGGGCTCTGCTCGCATCGGGGTTCGCCCTGCTCACCGTCGCGTCACTCGTGGCGTGCTCCTCCGGATCGGCGGATGCCGGTGGCGACGCAGGATCCGACCCCGAGAGCTTCACGGTCCTCAGCGCCAACGAGAACCAGACCATGCCTGATGTGCTCAACACACTCGCCGCCGGCGCCTGCAAAGCCGAGAACGAGGCACTCCCGCTCGAACACGAGACGGTCGCACAGGCCGACGTCGTGCAGAAGGTCACGCTCCTCGCGAGCCAGGATTCCTTGCCATCGCACTTCATCGGCGGCACCCAGATGGTGCGTCCGGACGGCGACCTCGGCACTGCCGGTCTCGTCCTCGACTACGAGGACGCACTGACCGACCTCGGCGTCTGGGAGCAGGTGCTGCCGGCCGCCGCTTCGACCATCGAGAACGTCTACGGACAGATGGTCTCGCTGCCCTATCAGTACAACCTCGAGGGCATCTTCTACAACAAGCAGATCTTCGCCGAGGTCGGCATTGGGGAGCCGCAGACCTTCGACGAGCTGCTCGACGCCAACGACAAGCTCATCGCTGCGGGATTCACCCCGATGGCGGAGGCGGGTGCGGCGGCATGGCCAGTCACACGACTGATCGGGATGTACGCGTACCGTCTTGCCGGTCCCGACGCCATGTCGGCGATCCAGGACGGCGACGCGAAGCTCACCGACCCCGAGTACGTCGAAGCAGCTCAGGCGGTCGCCGATCTGGCCGCCGACGGCGCATTCGGAGAGGGGTTCATCTCCATGGACCCGGCTGCCGCCACCAACGCATTCCTCACAGGCAAGGCCGCCATGAAGTACGACGGGACCTGGCTGCTCAGCAACATCAACAGCGAGGACGAGAACAAGATCGGCGCCGACAACATCGGTTTCATGCCCTTCCCGGCCGTCGAAGGCGGCGAAGGCTCGATCGACCAGTGGCCGGCCAACGCCGGAACCGCGTTCGCGATGACACCGAAGACGTACGGGCCGAAGACGGCCGACTGGCTCAAGTGCATCGCAGAGAACTACGGTTCGCAGGCGCTGTCGGATGCCGGTGTGATCTCCGGCTTCAAGGTCGACGGCGAGGTCGCCGATCTCCCCGCTCCCACCAAGATGATCCAGGAGAAGGTCGCCGAGGTCGAGGAGACCGTGCTCTGGTTCGAGGCGCTGATGGACGGGAAGTCCACCAGCCTCGCCCAGTCGAACATGTCGCTGCTCGTCTCCGGTCAGCTGAGCGCCGAGGACTACATGGCTCAGCTTCAGCAGAGCATCGACGAGAACAGCTGACGCCCTCGTCCAGACTGGACAATGATCCCTCGGCCCGGGTCTGCACCCGCACTGGTTCGCGACAGTACGTGCAGACCCGGGCCGTCACCCGTCACGAAAGCCCGCCATGAAACGAGTCTTCGGTGATCGCAAGACGATCATCATCCTGCTCGCGCCCACGCTGATCCTGTACGTGCTGCTCAAGCTCGTGCCGGTCGCCTGGTCGCTCGGGCTCTCCTTCTTCGAGGGCAACACCCTCCGTGGATTCGAGTTCGTCGGCATCGACAACTTCGCGAAGTTCTTCCAGGACCCGGCCGGCATCCAATCCCTCTGGGTCAGCATCACCTTCGCGGTGCTCGCGACCGTGGGGCAGATCGTCTTCGGCTATCTCCTCGCGCTGCTGTACGTGTTCGTGCTCCGCAAGGGCTCGGCGTTCCTGCGCACGGCCGTGTTCTTCCCCATGGTCCTGCCCACCGTCGCGGTCGCTCTGCTGTTCAAGAGCTTCGTTGCCGTCGGCGACAACCAGGGTCCGGTGAACGACCTGCTGAACTTCTTCGGTCTGGGCAGCGTCGAGTTCCTCGCGACCACAGTCGGCACGATGAGCATCGCCCTCGTGATGACGTGGTGGAGTTCGATGGGCTTCTACGCGGTACTGCTCTACACCGGACTTCTCGACATCCCGGACGAGGTCATCGAGTCCGCGCGCATCGACGGTGCCAACGGACTCCGGCTGGTGCGGCACATCGTGCTGCCGCTGTCGCTGCCGATCCTCATCTCATCGATCATCTTCAGTTTCAACTCCACGCTCAAGGTGTTCGACAGCCTGCTCGCCCTCAACGGTGGCGGGCCGGGAACCACCACGGCGCCGCTGACTCTCTACATGTACCGAACAGCTTTCGAGTACACCGAGTACGGCTACGGCAGCACGATCGCCGTGGTGCTGACACTGCTCTGCCTGGTGTTCACGCTCGCGGTGTTCCGCTCGTCCACCAAGAAGTCGACGGAGGTCTGAGATGACTGAGACACAGACCCTTCTGCACGCCGACATCTCCCGCAAGGCGGCGCCTCCCGCGCGGCGGCAGCTCAACCGCCGCGCGTCGCGCATCGCCCGCCGAATCCCCGTCTGGGTGATCGTGACCGTGCTGCTCGTGGTCGTGCTGTATCCACAGCTGTGGGTCGTGCTCGGCTCGTTCAAGAGCCAGACCGAGTTCCTCTCCAATCCCACCTGGGCGCTGCCGGAGGCGCTCAACTTCGACAACTACATTCAGGCGCTGACCCGCGGCAACGTCGCGGTGAACTACCGCAACAGTCTTCTGGTCACACTGCCGTCGGTCGCGTTGATCGTCCTGCTCGGCGTCGCCGCCGGCTACGCACTCGAGGTGATGATCTGGAAGGGCCGCCATGCGACCCTGCTGCTGATCCTCGCCGGCATCATGGTGCCCGGTCAGATGCTGCTCGTGCCGCTGTTCACGGTGTATTTCAAGATCGGTCTGACCAACTCCTTGTGGCCGCTGATCATCACCTATGTCGTGATGGGCCTGCCGCTGACGACGTTCCTCATGGCGACGTACTTCCGCTCCGTGCCGCGCGAGGTCTTCGAGGCGGCGACCGTGGACGGATGCGGTCCACTGCGTTCCTTCTTCGTCATCGGTCTGCCGCTGATGAAGAACGCCATTCTCACGGTGGCGCTCGTGCAGTTCTTCAGCGTCTGGAACGACCTTCTCATCGCGCTGACGTTCACATCGAAGCAGGACCTCGCGACCATCCAGGTCGGTCTGCTGAGCATGAACGACGAATACGGCTCCACGCAGTACGGGCCGCTGTTCGCCGCGATCAGCATCAACATCGTGGCACTGTTGATCGTGTTCGTGTTCCTCAACAAGAAGATCATGGCCGGTCTCGCGGCCGGCTCGGTGAAGGGCTGATCCATGACTCGCATCGCATTCCTGCACACCGGAGCCGTCGTGATCCCTCCCGTGATGGAACTCGCCGGACGCCTGCTGCCTGATGCGGCGACGGTGAACTACCTCGACGACAAGGTCGTCGCCGACCTCGGAGATTCGACCCTCGCGGCGAGCGTGGACGAGCGGCTCGAAGATCTCGTTCGGGCCGCCCGGTCTGCGGGGGCGGATGCGGTGATGCTCACATGCTCGTCGATCTCCGGCTACGCGTCCGCACTGTCAGAGCGTGTCGGTATCCCGGTGCTGCGCATCGACGAGGCCATGGCAGATCAGGCCGTGGCGGCCGGCGACCGGATCGCGGTCATCGCCACACTGCCGACGACTCTCGCACCCACGATCGCGCTCATCGAGGAACGCGCTGAGCGCGCCGGAGCGTCGCCGACGATCACGAGCGAGGTCGTGGAGGGGGCGTTCGCCGCCGTCGCCTCCGGCGACCGTTCCGCTCACGATGAGCTCGTCGCCGCGGCGATCACACGACTCGCGGCAGATGCGGACGTCGTCGTGCTGGCGCAAGCCTCGATGGCCAGTGCCGCGAACGCAGTCACGGTCGAGGTGCCGGTGCTGACGAGCCTTGAGCCCGGTATCACGCGTCTGCGCGACACTCTCGCTGCTGTCTAGGACGGATCTCTTCCGGGTTCAGTTCTCGAGGAGCGTCTGCGCGGTGCGCAGATCGGTGACGAGCGCGTTCACCCAACCACCCGCGAGGGACCCACGGATGGCGTCGACTTTGTGGGCACCACCGGCGACGCCGAGCCGGCGGGGGATCCGGCGCAGATCGTCGAGCGGGATCGCGATGATCCGCTCGTCGAACTCGCCCTGTACAGGGCTGCCGTCCAAGCGGTACGTGCGGTGGCAGATGTCGCCGACGGCGCCATCGCGGAGCAGCTCGGTGCGCTCCTCCGCCGTGAAAGCGTTCCCGCTCGAGGCGAGCACATCACTCGGTTCGATGTTGCCGATGCCCATGATGGTCATGGTCAGTTCTCGCCAACGACGGCTGATCTCCTGCATCGCGGGGTCGGTGAGCAGAGAGTCGCGGATCTGCGGGCTCGCCACGATGCCGGGTGCCTGGACGTAGACGGCCTCGGCGCCGATGATCCTGGCGAGGTCGCCGAGAAGGCGATGGCTGTGCCCCTGTGCTTCCGGCGCGCCGGACCCGCCCAGCAGCTGCACGACCTCACTCGCCCCGCGCGCCGCGAACGGGCGCATGCGCTCGACGACGGCTAACAGCGTCTGGCTCCAGGAGGAGACACCGATCCGGTCCGTGCCCGAGAGCGTGGCCTCGAGGTATGCCGCGGCCCCGGCCCCGAGCGCGGCGATGGTCTCGGCGGCATCGGCCTCCGGATCCACGTCGACGACGACGGCCTCGGCGAGACCGAAGCGTTCTTCGAGCAGCTCTTCCGTCTCGGCGTAGACGCCGGGCGCCACAGTGACAGTCGTGCGGACGATTCCGACGGTGACGGCGCGCTTCAGAAGTCGCGATACCTTCGCCTGGGAGATGTTCAATGCCTCCGCGATCTCCGCCTGCCGGATGCCGCGCTCGTGATACATGCGAGCGACCTTCGTCATCAGCCGCACTTGCCCGTCGAGCGGTCGGCTGTAAGTATTCGAAGGCAAAGGGTTCCTCTTCCCGGGATCAACAGCGATTCAAATTCTGATTCGCTTACGAAATAATATTCACGATACGGGCGCAATGCCAGCATTCGGAGGAAGAATCATCGCCGCGTCCGTCGTCGACGAAGGTGTTCAGGCGAAGCGGATGCTCCGTTCGTGGAGACCGTGCTCTAGGTCCTCCGGTTCCGCTCCCGGGAGCAGCAGCTCCGCGGATGCGCCGACAGGCACCAGGATCTCTGCGCGCAGTATCCCGTTCTCGAGTGTCCAGGCGATGGAGGCCTCACCGTACGGGGTGAGGTGGCGCACTGAGGCGTGTGTGAGTCCACCGCCGGGCTGAGGCGCGAAGCGGATGCGGCGGAAGCCGGGTTCGGCCGGGGCGAGGCCGGCGACGCTGCGATGCAACCAGTCGGCGACGGCACCGAGTGCGTAGTGGTTGAACGACGTCATCGTCCCTGGGTTCACCGTGCCGTCCGGAAGCAGCGAGTCCCAGCGCTCCCACACCGTCGTTGCGCCCTGCTTCACCTGATAGAGCCAGGACGGACACTCCCGTTCCAGCAGCAGGTCGTACGCCGCGTCGACGTGGCCGGTGACCGTCAGTGCATCGTTGACGAGCGGGGTGCCGACGAAGCCGGTCGCGATCCGGTTGCCCGCCTCTGCGACGAGCTCTGACAGGCGTGCACCCGCGAGGGCGCGCTGTGCGTCATCCTCCAGAAGATCGAATATGATCGCCAGCGCGTACGCGGTCTGGGCATCGGATGTCATCCGACCGCCGTCGGTCACATACGCCGCTCGGAAAGCGGCTGCGACCTCGTCGGCGAGGGCACCGTAGCGCGCGGCATCCTCGACGCGTCCGAGTACCTCGGCCATCTCCGCGACGGCACGCGCGGAGCGGGCGAAGTATGCGGTGGCGACGAGGTACCGATCGGTACGGGCATCCGCCGGGTCCTGCGGGGGAGCGGCGGGGTCGAGCCAGTCTCCGAGCTGGAACCCTTCGTTCCACAGTCGATCCTCGCCCGCGAGCGATTCGACGAGATCGACCCAGCGCCGTGCACTGTCGAACTGCGCGGCCAGCACGCCCTCGTCGCCGAAACGCCGGTAGAGCGTCCACGGCAGAAGCGTCGCGACGTCGCCCCAGGCGGCGCCGGGGCGGATAGGCGTCCACATGTGGCGGGAGGGGATGACGGGGACGTACCAGGGGACGGTGCCGTCGGGGAGCTGATCGGCTTCGACATCGCGGAGCCAATCCGAGAGCATGCCGGAGACGTCGAAGAGACCGGACGCTGTCGGGCCGAACACCTGAATGTCGCCCGTCCACCCGACGCGCTCATCCCGCTGCGGGCAATCGGTGGGAATGCCGACGAAGTTGCCGCGCATGCCCCACACCACGTTGCGGTGCAGCTGCTCGACGAGCGGGTCGGAGCACTCGAACCAGCCGGTGCGCTCCAGGTCGGTGTGAAGCACGCGGGCGACGAGCGCTCCGGATGCGGGATCCGCGTCGAGGTCTCCCGGCCATCCGGCGACCTCCGCATAACGGAAGCCATGGAACGTGAACCGAGGCTCCCAGACCTCGCCGTCCGCATTTCCGGCCAGGGTGTAACTGTCGGCGGAGCGTGCCCCGCGGAGTGGCCGCGTGTACAGCTCGCCGTCCTGCAGCACCTCGGCGGTGCGCATGGTCACGGTGGCACCGGCGGGACCGGTGACACTGATCCGGACGCGCCCGACGAGGTTCTGGCCGAAGTCGAGGATGCGGGCGCCGCTGGGCGCGGTGAGGACGGCTACGGGCGCGACATCTTCGGTGACGCGGATGGGCGGTGCGGTGGGCGCGACGAGAGTGTCGGGGTCGCGGTCGCGCACGGCGACGGGCATCCAGGCCGAGTCGTCGAAGCCGGGCGTCGACCAGCCGTGCTGCTCGAGGCGCGCGTCGTAGTCCTCACCGTCGTAGATGCCCGAGCGAACGATCGGCGAGGGGGACGTGCGCCAGGTGCCGTCGGTCGCGATCGTCTGGCGCCGTCCATCCGCGTACTCGATCTCTAGCTGGCCGATGAACGACAGATCGTCGCCGAACAGATTGCGGAACCCACCACGCCAGCCGAGACGGCCTCGATACCAGCCGTCGCCGAGCCACGCGCCGACGGCGTTCTCGCCCTCTCGGATCAATGAGGTGATGTCGTAGGTGAGATAGCGCAGGCGCTGACCGTATACCGTCCAGCCTGGCGAGAGGGTATCGGTGCCGACGCGGATGCCGTTGAGCTCGGCCTCGTACAGGCCGTGAGCTGTCGCGTACAGCCGAGCGGAAGAGACGGGCGCGTCGACGATGAACGATGTTCGCACCAGTGTGGGCCTGCGGTCGTCACTCTCCGGATCCTCATCGAGGTTCGCACCGACGGGAAGGGCCGACCAGTCGGCAGCATCGAGCAGCCCTGCTTCGACGGTGACGAAGGGGCTCGGGGTCGACCACGCCCCATCCTCGCCGCCGACGGCGACGCTGATCTCGACCCGTTCGCGCGAAGACAGGGGTACGGTCGGCCACGACTGGAGCACTTGATCGCGGGAGTTCACTTCGAAGCTGTGCTCCTCTCCGGCGCGGACGACGGTGATCGCGTATCGCGTCTGAAGCCACCCCGACGGTGCGTCGCTCACCGTCCAGCTGAGGCGCGGTCGGGGTTCGCCGATTCCGATCGGCTCGCGGTGGTGTTCGATCCTGGGTGCGGCGACGGCGATCATCGATCCTCTTCTTCGGGGAGTCCTCGGCGCCCGCAATCCTGCGGACGACGCCTGTTCCTGGGATACTGGATCAAGCGATTTGCACGTTTCAATTCTGTCGCACGACACGGAGGAGTCAAGCATGATCATCGGTGTGACAGGCAGCGAGGGAAAACTCGGCACGGCGACGGTCGCACGCCTGCGCGACGAAGGCCACGAGGTCGTCGGCTTCGACCTCGCGGGCCCCGCCGGACCCGGGTTCACGCGCCTCGACCTCGGCGACTACGGTCAGGTGCTGGATGCATTCCTCGGAGTGACGGCCAGGCATTCCGGCTTCGACGCGCTGGTACATCTCGCCGCGATACCGGTGAATGGCCTCGTGCCGGATGTCACGACCTTCGAGAACAACGTGATGGCATCCTTCCATGTGCTTCTCGCCGCGCACAGGGCCAGCATCCGCACGGTCGTCACGGCCTCCAGCATCACTGCGACCGGGTTCCCGTACGAGGTTCCCCCGCCGCACCTGCCGTTGGACGAGAGTCACGCGCAGGCGTTCAACACGTACGCACTGGGCAAGATCGTCGAGGAGTCGATGGCCTCGCAGTTCGTCTCCTGGGCCGATGGAACCTCGATCACGACGCTGCGCTTCACGAATGTCGTCGCGGAAGGCGATTACGGCACGTTCGAACGCGCTGCGGAGCCGGACTATCGGCGCGACCTGCTCGGCTCCTGGGTGGATGCTCGGGATGGCGCACAAGCCGTCTCCCTGGCACTGCAGCATGCGGAGCCGGGCTTCGAGGTCTACCACGTCGCCCACCCGCTCTCGGGAGTTGCGCAGCCGTCACGGGAGGCA
This sequence comes from Microbacterium sp. AK031, assembly GCF_024807145.1. Lineage (GTDB taxonomy): Bacteria > Actinomycetota > Actinomycetes > Actinomycetales > Microbacteriaceae > Microbacterium. The sequence continues at coordinate 270,169 of NZ_JANUCA010000003.1, forward strand.
GCGGAGCGCTGGTTCCCCGGTGTGCGGGTGGCGGGTGACCTGGGTGAGTTCGAGTCTCTGTTCTCAGTGAGGAAGATTCAGCGGCGACTCGGCTTCGCGCCGGAGTACGACTGGCGCTGAACGTCAGTTCGACCGGCGCTCAGCTGCCCGTCGTGAGGCGCGACCAGGTCCCGGCGAGGACCGAAGCCCGTCGTGCCTGTCGACCGGGCACTGCGACCACGACCTCCCTTGGAGTCCGGTCCAGATTGGCCACGAGCACGACGTCGTCTTGGTCATCCGCTCTGGCGCCGATCGCCCAGAGCAGCCCATCGGGACTGGATCCGCACAGCAGCATCCGCCCCTCGAGCAGAGAGAGCGCGGCGACCGCCTCGGCGGCGGCGCGGGGCACTCCGGTGTCGTCGTGCAGGCCGCGTGGACCCCAGGTCTCGAACCATGACAGGCTCGCGACACCGGGCACGGCCAGCGCGGCAGCGCTCGCGATCGTCCAGGCGGCGAGCTCTGACGAATTCTGCCGCCCGTCCACGCCGCCCGTGAACTGCGCTCCGTAGCCCTCGCTCAGATCGGTCAGGGTCGGCGCCGGCTCAGGACTCGTCGCCACGTTGTTGAACCGGGGACGCAGGGTCACCGGCCCGATGTGCACGGGGCGACCGTCTGCCATTTCGATGGCCTGAGCCGCGATGAGTCGCTGCATCGGCAGTGCTTCGACGAGCTGCTCGGTATCGAGCGAATGGAACAGCGGCGTGGTCGTTAGCGCGATGCCGTCGACATCGTCCGGGATGCGTTCCCTCTCACGATTGAGCTCCGTGAAGTGCGATCGCGCGCCGCCTCGGAGCTGCGTGCGAACGCCAGCCGCGTCGAGTGCCGCTCTGGTGCGGGCCACGGTGCGCTCGTCGCTCACGTGCAGCACGCTGTCGAATGGCGTGACGGCCATGACCGGGTGATCGGCGAGTGCTTTCGCGGCGTCCGCCAAGGGCTTCGAGTCCTCGCCGACCACGAGACGGACATCCAGCGGCAGCCCGTCCGCAGCAGCCCTTTGCAGTGCTGCCGGCCACGTCGGCGTGGTCAGGTTCAGTTCGACGACGCGGAAGCTGCCGTCCGTGCGCTGCGGGCCGGGATCCGGAGCCGTCGAAGCTTCGACGCCGACGGCAGGGAACATACCGCCTTCGGCCAGGACGATCTCATGCGAAACCGTCGGCTCGGCAGCCGGAGTCCGAACGGCGTCGACGGTGATCGACTGGCGCACACGCTCACCCGCCGCCATCGGGTACGGGTAGGGGAGACCGAGCGGGCGACTGTACGTCTTGAACGAGGCATCCGACCAATTGCGCTGGTCCTCCATCTCGAACACGTCGCCGTCGAAGCGGAGCGTCGTCGCGGCAGCCGCGTCGCCTGTGGAGTGAAGCTGCAGTGCGCGGATGTCCATGATGGGCTGATGCGGACTGATGCGCGTGGGGAATGCGGTCTGCTCCGTCATGCCGTCCGAGTGCGTCACGGTGACTCGGCGGCCGGCATCGGATGCGGGATGCAGGACGACGAGCCCCGTGCGACAGGTCGAGAAGTCGCGGAGATTCTCTGCGTCCCAGACGATGCGGAGTTCGCCCCCGCTCGTCTCGATCGTGAGTGTCGACAGCAGCTGGGCGCCGAGTCCCTCGTGGCGAAGGCGGAGCCTGAGCGAGCCCTCTTCGGACTCCGTCGCGGCGACGATCGTCGGCACGGTGTTCCAGCCGTGGTCCCGCACGACCGCCCGGACGGCGCGCAGGATCACGCTGCCTCCACGGCGGATGTCTGCGAGTTCGTCCCCGCGTAGTTCCAGGGACCAGCCGTCGGCCTGCCATGTCGGAGCGTCGCTGCGCCACCATGATGTCGTCGTCGATGTCACGCATCGAGCCTAACCGGCCTGCCAATGAATGGAGGTCAGCCGCCGATCGTACTGGCCCCCGGCCGGACGCTCACCGGCAGCACAGCCCGCTCATGCTCGTGGCCCGGTTGCGCCTCCGCATCGATCAGGCGGATCGCCTCGGCGCCCATCGCCTGGCCGGGCAGCACGATGGAGGTGAGCGTGATCCAGTCCGCGCCGTCGTCGCGGTGGTCGCCGTCCATGCCGAGCACGGCGACATCCTCCGGTACGCGCAGGTCAGGGCGCGCCCGCAGGAGCTGCAGGGCGCCGATCGCGAGTCGATCATTGGCGCCGAGTATCGCGATGCGCTCACCGCCAGGTTCGGGGAGGATGCCGGAGAGCGCCGCCGCTCCGTCTTCGGGGAAGAGTCCGGCGGTGCCGATCTCGGTGAGCACGACGCCGCGCGCTGCGGCGGCCGCGCGCACTCCGCGCCGCCGCTCCACGATCGGCTGGACGATGTCGGGGATCGAGACGAAGTAGGCGCGGCGGATGCCGAGATCGGCGATGTGCTCGATGGCCGCCCGTCCGACCTGCTCGTTGTCCATCAGCACCGTGCACCAGTCGGCCCGCGGCACGTCGTAGTTGATGACGACGATCGGTCGCACATGATTGCGGATGCGTTCGATGCCGCGACTCGGGTCGCGCATGGAGGCCACCAGTACGCCGTCGGTGCGCGCTTCCGCGAAGTACTCGAGGTACTCGTCCTGCTGATCCAGCTGCGTTGTGCCCGCGGCGAGTTCGTGCGCGTTGAATCCGCTGTTCGCCGTGACGAGGCGCTTTCCCTGCTCTGTGGCGCTGCGTTGCGCGCCGCGGGCGATCTCGACGAAGAGCACGTTGACGAGATCGGGCATCACGAGACCGAGGCTGTCGGAGCGGTTGCGGATCAGCGTGCGTCCTGCGGCACTGCGGATGTAACCCAGGTCGAGGATCGCGTGGTGGACGCGTTTCAGCGTCCCGGGGGCGAGCCGCGCGGGATGATTCAGGGCGTTCGACACGGTGCCACTGGACACGCCGGCCGCCCGCGCCACGGCGTGGATGGTCGGATTCATGTGACCTTTGGGTGACGCCGACATCGTTTTCCTCCCGGCATGCGCGTTCACGTCATCGTAAGGCGTGCGCGCGCAGCCGAGCGGCCGCCGCATCCATGACATCGATGCGGCGGCCGTTCGGTCGATCGTCAGAGAGTCGTCATTCCTCCGTCGACGGCGAACAATGCACCGGTCGCGAACTCGCCGTCGGCGCTGGCGAGGAACACCATGATGCCTTCCACATCAGCCGGGCTGCCGGCGCGACCGAGCGGGATGCGCCCGACGATCGCCGCGCGCGACTCCGGGTCGTCCGAGATCGTGGAGACGAGTCCGGTCTCGGTGTAGGCGGGGACGACGGTGTTCACTCGGATGCCGTCACTGGCATATGCCGCGGCGACGGTGCGGGCAAGGCCATGGATGCCGGCCTTCGAGGCGGAGTACGCAGTGAAGTCCTGCCCTTCGCCGTTGAGGCCGGTGGGGCTTCCGGTCAGGATGATCGAGCCGCCGCCGGAGGCGCGCATCGCCCTTACAGAGTGCTTGACCGTGAGGAACGTGCCGGTCAGGTTGACGTCGATCGTGCGACGCCACACGTCGAGGTCGAGATCGGCAGCCTTGGCGTCTTGCCCGAACAGCTGCACCCCCGCGTTCGCCACGACGACGTCGGGACTCCATCCGGCAGCGACGAGGTCGGCGTACGCCGCCTCGACGGACGCCTCATCGGAGATGTCGACCACTGCCGGGCGTGCGGCATCGCCGATCTTCGCGGCGACGGATGCCGCAGCATCCGCATCCCGGTCGGCGATGATCACGCGCGCGCCCTCACGGGCGAAGCGCTCGGCCACCGCGCGTCCGATCCCGGCTCCGGCTCCCGTGACGAGCGCCGTCTTTCCCAGGAGACGAGTCATCTCAGCGCTCGATCTTGTCGAGATGCAGCATCCGGGCGAGGTTCTTGTCGAGCTCGTCGTCGCGGAAGATCTTCTTCCAATCGTCCTTGATGATGCTCTCCCTGCCGTAGTCCATCGCGATGAGGCAGGCGTCGGAGAACGGGTTGTCGCCGCGCAGCCCGTTGGCCAGTGCCACCTGGGTGTGACCGTACAGGATGCTGCGCGCAGCCGCCTCCGGAACGCCCATCGTGTTCACCGTCTCCTGCAACGCCTCGTTGAGCAGATCGCCGATCATGCAGGCGACTGTCTCCACGAGGGTCGGCTCGAGCTGGGCGAGCTGCTTGATCGTGACCCAGTGCACGTCGATCACGGGCGCGTAGATCGCACGGACGGTGGCCTCGACGATGGCCTTCTTGGCCTCGTCGTCGCTCTCGATCGCAGCGATCGCGTCCTGGGGTGCGGCGATGCCACCGAAGGTGTCGGCCCACTGCTCCGGCGTCTCGCGCTGCAGGAAGATCGACGGGTGGCACGGGTGCGCGACCGCCTGGATGACATCCTCGCGAGTGGTGAGGAGGCCGGCGTAGGCAGCGGCGGGGTCGAGGGTCAGCACGATGGCACCGGAGCGCAGCTGCGGGACGAGGTCTGCCGTGACCGGCCCGAGCGCCAGGTCGGGGACGGCGAGCACGACGATGTCGGCGTCGGCGACCGCAGCGGATGCTTCGGTCAGCTCGCGGCCGGCCTCGACGGTGCGTTCCCTGCCGGCAGGGGAGTTCTCCACGTACCAGACGGTGTGGCCCGTCTTCACGAGGTTGTTGGACACGCGCATGCCCATCTTGCCGCCCGCGCCGATGACGGCGATCTTGTAGTTCTCGCTCACAGTGTGCTCCTCAGGTGTTCCAGGGTGATGCGGGTCCATTCCCGCTCGGTTCGGATCGTGGTCGCCGCGTCGTCCTGCCACGGCAGCCAATGCTCGACGATCTCGTTGATTCCGCGTTCACGCGGGTGCACGGTCGCCAGAAGGTGCGCGTAATCGTGCAGCCCCGATCCCATCGGTGCGCCGCTGTACGTGAAGCCGACCCAGCCGGGCTGGCGCGCAAAGGCGAAGTCCTTCACGTGCACGTTCTTGGTGAACGCGGCTGTCTGCTCGACGCAGGCGCGCGGTGATTCGAGGCGTGCGACGACGTTCGCGGGGTCGAGGCAGATGCCGAGATGCTCGCTGTCCACTCGCTCGATCACGGCGAGCAGGTCGGCGGTGGCGAGCTGCTCGTAGGTCTCCAGGGCGAGGGTGACGCCTGCCGCCTCGTATGCGGGGAGTGCGTGGCGCAGCCAGCTCTCGGCCTCGGCGAGCGACGGCCGCGAGTCGGGACCGTAGAGCATGCTGCGCACCAGGTGCGCATCGAAGACCTCGGCGAGCTTCAGGAAGCGGTTCAGATGTTCGGGGACGATGCCCTTCGTGCCCAGCTCGATCGTGAGGCCGAGGTCGCGTGCGGCTCTCGCCGCATCGCGCAACGCGGCGTCGCTCATCTGCGCCAGAGGCGCGTAGTCGCAGATCTGGAAGAGATCGACGTCTTGGGCGCGGGTGTCTTCGAACGCGTCGATCAGGCTCAGCGGCTGCGGTGCGCGGTCGGAGTGCTGCCAGAAGTAGGCGTACGTGCCGAGGCCGATCATCCTTCGCCTGCCACCGATTCGGCCTGCTCGGCTGCCACGGCATCCGACGTGCTGCGATTCTGCCGCGACAGGATGACCATCAGCACGGCGGACAGCAGCATGAACCCGCCGACGATGAACATCGGCACCTCGTAGCCGCCGGTCCAGTCATGCACCGCGCCGGTGATGTACGGCGCGCTGAAGCCGGCGAGGTTTCCGATGGTGTTGATCAGAGCGACTCCGGCCGCTGCAGCGACACCGGTGAGGAACTGCGTCGGCAGAGTCCAGAAGTTCGGCAGCGCCGCGAAGATCGCACACGCGGTGACGGTGATAACTGCCATCGTGGCCACGGGGGATCCCATGAACAGCGCCAGGGGGATGGAGACGGCGCCCGCGAGTGCGGGAACGGCGATGTGCCACGTCTTGAGACCACGGCGTCCGGCATCCTGCGACCAGAAGTACATCACGATCGCTGCGGGGAGATACGGGATCGCAGTGATGAGCCCCTTCTGAAACACGTCGAACGCTCCGCCGGTCTCGGTCTGGAATCCCTCGATGATCGTCGGGAGGAAGAATGCCAGTGCGTAGAGTCCGTAGATGAAGCCGAAATAGATGAAAGACAGCATCCACACGCGCCCGCTGGAGAAGGCGAATCGCGCGGAGACGTGCTTCTCGGAGGACTCGGTCGTCTTACGCTCTGCTTCCAGTGCACCGGTGAGCCAGGTCTGCTCCTCCGGGGTGAGCCACTTCGCATCGGCCGGCTTGTCCTTCAGATAGAACCAGGCGATGACGCCGACCACGATGGCCGGGAGCGCCACACCCATGAACATGAAGCGCCAGCCCTCGAGGCCGAAGAAGACACCGTGCTGCTGGATGAGTGCACCGGCCAGCGGAGCACCGATGACCGTGGTCAGGGGCTGTGCCAGGTAGAAGAGCATGAGGATGCGGCCGCGGTAGCGCGCCGGAACCCAGAGGCTGAGGAACAGGATCGCACCGGGGAAGAATCCTGCTTCGGCGACACCGAGCAGGAATCGCAGAACGACGAGCTGCTCGAAGTTCTGGACCCAGGTGAACAGGAGCGCGACGATGCCCCAGCTGACCATGATGCGAGCCAGCCAGCGGCGGGCGCCGAATTTGTGCAGGGCGAGGTTCGAGGGCACCTCGAGCAGGATGTAGCCGATGAAGAAGACGCCGGAGGCGAAGCCGAACTGCGCGGCGCTCAGCGCGAGGTCGTCGTTCATGCCGTTGGGGGAGGCGAAGCCGATGGCGGTGCGGTCGAGGTAGTTGATGAAGAACATCAGGGCCACGAAGGGTACGAGCCGGATGGCGACCTTGCGGATCGCGGATTTCGCGACCGGGCTTTCGGTCTGGGTGTTGTCCACGGTGACTCCTGAATCGACGATGATCACGGGTGGTGACGAGTTACGTGATCCTCATTTTGACAAACCGGTTGACCAATCGCAAGTCCGTGCACGTGAGGCCCGGCAGGGGTTCTGCCGGATCATCTCACCGGTCGACGCCGGTCCCGCCGCTCAGGTCACACGACCATCGCCGGGGCGCGCGACCCGGAGCCAGCGATAACCGTAGCCCGGGACCTCCAGTTCGACCGTCCTGGAACCGAGTGCGGTGTGCGACGGCTCGAGCAGGTCGAGGAGGGTCGTACCCTCCGGCTCCCCGGTCACGCGGAAAGTGGTGGTCACGGGCACTTCCGCGAAGTTATGGAGGGCGATGACACGGCCGACGTCAGCGGTGAGGGAGTGCACGAGCAGCGATTGTGCGGGCTGGTCCATCACCTCGAGACTGCCCCACCCGAGTTCCGGAGAGATGCGGTAGCGCGACGTGAGATCGCGGATGAAGTACAGCAGCGACTCTTTGTCCTCCAACTGGGCTGCGACGTTGACGTGCTCCGGGGCGTACCCGTCGGACGGCGGCCGGGCCACGAGTCTGCCCGGCGCGGCATCCGAGAATCCTCCGTTGCGGTCCGCAGACCACTGCATCGGGGTCCGCACGGCTTCGCGTCCGTCGACCTCGACGTTCTCCCCCATGCCGATCTCTTCGCCGTAGAACAGCACCGGAGTGCCCGGCAGAGTGAAGAGCAGGCTGTAGGCCATGCGGATCCGGCGCGGATCGCCGTCGAGCATCGGCGGAACGCGCCGCGTGATCCCACGGCCGAACACCCGCTGCCGTTCGTCCGGCGCGAACGCATCGAACACCTCTTGCCGTTCGCTGTCGCTGAGCTTGTCGAGGGTCAGTTCGTCGTGGTTGCGCAGGAAGTTCGCCCACTGCGCCTCTGATCCGAGCACGGGGCGCGCGCGCAGGGCAGCGATCAGAGGGGCGGGGTCCTTGCGAGCGAACGACAAGTACAGTGCCTGCATCCCGACGAAATCGAACTGCATGGTGAGCTCGTCACCGTCGTCGCCACCGAAGTACTGCACCTGCTTCTCGTACGGCAGGTTCACTTCGCCGAGCAGGATCGCCTCGCTCGAACGACGCTGCAGGAACCGGCGGATGTCGCGCAGCAGATCGTGCGGCTCGGGGATGCCGGCTCCCTCGGGGATCTCGAGGAAGAACGGCACTGCGTCGACGCGGAAGCCGGAGATGCCCAGCTGCAGCCAGAACCCGATGACCTTTGCGATCTCATCGCGTACGCGGGGGTTGGCGATGTTCAGGTCGGGCTGGTGCTCGTAGAAACTGTGCTGATACCACTGTCCGGATTTCTCATCCTTGCCCCAGATGCCATTCGCCTGTCCGGGGAAGACTGCATTCTTCTGACCCTTCGGAGGCGGATCGTCGCGCCAGACGTAGTAGTCCCTGAAGGGAGAGTTGACGCTGCGCTTGGCGGCGAGGAACCACGGATGCCGATCGGAGGTGTGATTGATGACCAGATCGACGATCACCCTCATCCCTCGGTCGCGCGCGGTGCGGATCACTTCGACGAGGTCGCCGTGGTTGCCCAGACGGGAATCGACTCCGTAGAAGTCGCTGACGTCGTAGCCGTCGTCACGATCCGGGGTCGGATAGAACGGCATCAGCCACAGGCAGGTGACGCCCAGTTGCGAGAGGTAGTCGATCCGCTGCGCGAGTCCTTGCAGGTCGCCGACGCCGTCGCCGTTCGAATCGAGGAAGGTCTCGACGTCCAGACAGTAGACCACTGCGGTCTTCCACCAGAGGTCGCTGGTATCGGTGATCTTCACAGTCGCTCCTTCAGTGCAGGGATCAGCTCGGATGCTGAGACGTCCAGGAATCGCGTTTGCTCGGTGCCGACGTGGTGCAGGTACACCCGATCGAATCCGATCTCCGCCAATTCCGCGATGCGGCCTGCCAACGAGGAAGCGTCGTGGTCGACCAGGACGGCTTTTCTCAACTGCTCGTCGTCGAGCCCGGCCACCGCTGCCTCGAAGTCCTCCGGCTGCTCGAGGTCCCAGGTGATCGGGGGTGACAGCAGACCGTTGCGCCATTGGTCGCAGGCGGTGGCGAACGCCGCCTCGTCGCTCTCCGCCAGGCTGACATGCACCTGCAGGATGCAGGGACCCGCGCCTCCCGCATCACGGTAGCTGTCGACGACTCGGCGCAACGCGGCCGGTTCCTGAGCGACGGTCGTAAGGCCCTGCGCCCAGGCAGCGGCCCACGCCGCGGTCTCGGCGCTCACCGCGGTCGCGAACAGCGGAGGCGGCTCCGCCGGCAGGCTCCATACTCTGGCGCGGTGAACACGCACCAGACCGTCGTGGTCGACTTCTTCACCGTCCATCAGGCGGTGGATGACGTCGACGCTCTCACGCAGTCGCTGGTTGCGGATGTGTTTGGCGGGCCAGCCGTCGCCTGTCACGTGCTCATTGATCGCCTCGCCACTCCCCATCGCCGCCCAGAAGCGCCCGGGGAACATCTCCGCCAACGTGGAGAATGCCTGAGCGATCATCACCGGGTGATAGCGCTGCCCCGGCGCATTGACCATGCCGATTGAGAAGCGGGTGCGGGCGAGCGCAGCGGCGACCCAGCTCAGAGCGAAACCCGAATGGCCTTGGGCCGGAGTCCATGGAGCGAGGTGATCGGAGCACATCGCACCGTCGAATCCTGCGCGCTCGGCTGCGATGACGGCATCCAGGAGCGCGCTCGGTGGGATCTGCTCGTGCGAAGCATGAAAACCGATGAACACCATGCGGCGAGTCTTACAAGGCACGAAATCCTTCGCGAGAGGTGGACAGCCCGTGGTGGTTCTGGGATGACGCACCGCCGCCCGCGGACTGCGACAGCTCTGGGATCCGAGCCCGGGTATGTTGAAGTCATGCCCGCCTTCCCCGGTGAACCGGTTGACGACATCACCGCCGCTCTGAGTGCGCTGCCCTCCGGAACGCCGGTGTCCGAGGTCGCACGTCGCCTGCTGGACCTCTTCACCAGCGGGTCGGTCCCTGCCGGTACCAGGCTGCCCCCGGAGCGGCAGCTGTCAGCCGCACTCGGCGTCGGCCGCTCCGCCGTGCGCGAAGCCCTCGCGGCCCTAGAGATCCTCGGCATCGTCGACGTTCGGCCGGGCTCGGGCACATATCTGCGGGGCCTGGCAAGCGAGCTCCTGCCGCAGACGCTGCGTTGGGGACTGCTCATCGGCGAACGCAACACCGCACAGCTGCTCGAGCTGCGCGAGGGGCTGGAGATCTACGTCGCCCGTCTTGCCGCTGCGCGTGCGGATGCCGATGTCATCGCCCGGCTCGACAACAGCGTGAAGCGGATGCGTGAGACCATCGCCGATCTTCCGGCATTCGCGAAGGCCGACCTGGACTTCCACCATGCGCTCGCCGAAGCCGCCGGCAACGAGACCCTGACCGACCATGTGCACGTCGTCCGTTCGCTCCTGCAGGTCTATGCCGACCGTGCCGTCCACGATCCCGCCGAAGCGGAGCGGGCCGTCGCCGAGCACGAGGCGGTGCTCGCCGCAGTCCGCGCCGGCGATGGGGATGCCGCGGCATCCGCCATGGCTGTTCACATGTCCACGGCCACCGCGCGCCTGCTCGCCGATTCGCAGGCCGGACGAACTGCAGAAGGAGAGAAATGATCAACGAGGATCGACGAACCCGCCGGGTGATCATCAATTCGGATGTGAAGAACGAGGCAGACGATCAGTTCGCCGTCGTGCACGCGCTGCTGTCTCCGACGCTCGATGTCCGCGGCATCATCCCCGCGCACTTCGGTTCGCATCGTATCGCCGATTCATTGGCGGCTTCGCGCGCGGAGCTCGATCTGCTGCTGGAGATGCTCTCTCTCGGCCGCGATGTGCCCATTGCCGATGGTGCGCCGCACGCCCTGGTCGACGAGCAGACGCCGGTCGACAGCCCCGGCGCACGACTGATCATCGATGAGGCCAGACGCGCGGCTGCGGGGTCGCTGTTCATCGCGTTCCTCGGGCCGCTCACCGACATGGCATCCGCGCTGCTGCTCGCGCCGGACATCGCCGACACCGACACGACGGTGATCTGGATCGGCGGGCCGCCTTACGGCGACCTCGTCTCGGTGGGTTCATGGCCGGAGTTCAATCTGAAGAACGACATCGCCTCGGCGAACGTGGTCTTCGCTTCCGGCATCCGCCTGTGGCAGGTGCCATCGAACGTGTACCGACTGGTCAATGTCGGTTATGCCGAGTTGGAGGCGCGTGTCGAGCCGCACGGAGAGCTCGGACGATACCTCGCCCAGCAGGTGGTCGACTTCAACACCGAGTATCACCGAGTGGCCATCGAGTCGCGATCGCTGGGTGACTCACCGGCGATCGGGCTCATGCTGGAGCCGTTCAGCGGAGTGATGCGGCGGCAGAGCGGCGTGCGGTTCACCGCGGACGGGCACTACGAGGCAGCGGATCCGGAGCGCGAGATCCTCGTCGTCGAGAGCGTCGACGTGCGGTTCCTGCTGGAGGACATGTTCACGAAGATCGCGGGGCACGGGCGCGGCTGATGCCGCGCTGGTCGATATCAGATCAGAGCCGGAAGACGTGCCGGGGGATGCTGTCGACGAGGTCGCGCGCGATCATCGCGGCTTCCTCCTCACCCAGACGCCCTGTCACGACGAGCGTCGCCAGCCACCCGGCATCCATCCGGCGAGAGACGTCGTGGCGGGCGGGAATCGACAGGTACGCGCGGGTGTCGTCGATGAAGCCGCTCGTCTTGTAGAACCCGGCAGAGTCGGTCACCGCTTCGCGGAAGCGACGGATGCCGTCTGGGCTGTCCAGGAACCACCATGGTGCCCCGACGAAAACAGATGGGTAGAAGCCGGCGAGCGGGGCGAGGTCTCGCGCGAACGAGGTCTCGTCAACGGTGAAAAGCACGAGTCGGAAGGTCTCGTTGGTGCCGAAGTCGTTCAGCACTTCACGCAGCGGCTCCGTGTAATGGGTCGTCAACGGCAGGTCGTGGCCGGAATCCGCACCGAACCTCTCCGATGTCGGCCTGTGGTGGCCTCGCAGCACGCCGGGGTGCAACTGCATGACCAGGCCGTCTTCGCTCGACATCCTGGCCAGTTCCCACAGCATGTGCGCGCGGTAGGCCATCGCCTCCTTGGGCGATACGGATCCGTCGAGACCCGCTCGATGGATCCGCTCCAGTTCCCCTGCACCCAAGCGCGTCGCCCAGGCATCGACGACCCCGGTGTCTGTCGCGGTCGCACCCCGCAAGCGGAAGAACGACCGGCGATCCTCCAGGGCACGAATGAGTCCGCCGGCCGTGCCGCAATCGATGCCGCTCGCGGCGTGCAGGGCTTCGAGAGCTGCCGTCCAGTTCGGATTCGCCGGGTCCATGTACCTGTCCGGTCGGAATGTCGGCACTACTCGACCGCTGAACGCGGGGTCATCGTGCAGCGAACGATGCGCTGCCAGATTGTCCGCCGGATCGTCTGTGGTCGCGAGCACCTCGATGCCGAAGCGATCGAAGAGCGCCCGAGGGCGGGAAGCGGGCTGCGCGATCCACGTCGAGATCTGGTCGAACTGCTCGTCGGAATTGGCCGCGCTCGGATGCTCCGTCAACCCGAAGACGGAGTGCAGCGTGTCCTCGAACCAGGCCCGCACAGGGGTGCCTGCGAACAGGTGCCAGCTCGTCGCGAACTCCCGCCAGATCGCTCTTGCGTCAGTCGTGCTTCCACCGCGCCCGAGCCGATCGAGGCCGATGCCGTGCGCGTGCAACAGGCGGAGGACGTAGTGGTCCGGGACGATGAGCAGGTCGGCTGGATCGGAGAAGGGCACGTCGTCGCTGAGGATGGCAGCGTCGACGTGTCCGTGGGGAGAGAGGATCGGTGCATCCTTCACGGCGTCGTAGAAGCCGCGAGCCAGGCCCCTCGTTGCGGGGTCGGACGGAAACAGGCGGTCGGGGGAGGGAGAGAGACGCACAGGTGCTCCAGTCGACGGTGATGGATCAGCGACAGTGATGGTTCAGTCCGGTGCCTGGCCGCTGCTCTGACGGGTCCGGAGGTAGGTGGGCAGCGTGGTGCGCATCCGCGGAGTGCCGCGTGTCTCGAGCTGGGTGAGCAGCATGGTGACCGCGACGCGGCCGGCCTCCTCGATGGGAGCCGCAACCGTCGTGAGCGGTGGGTGGCAGAACTCGGCACCGAAGATATCGTCAGTGCCGACGATGGAGAGGTCGTCTGGCACCTTGATCCCGCGCTCGGTGAGGCGGGTGAGCATCCCGATCGCCAGCAGGTCGTTGAACACGACACAGGCGGTGACCGAGCTCGCGGCGACCGCGTCGGCCGCCGCTCCGCCGGCAGCGGCGTTCGGTGCCCACGGCCCGATGAAGCTCAGGTCGACACCGAGATCCTCAGCGGCGGATTGCAGCGCTTCCCAGCGCCTGGCGCTCGACCAGGAGTCGGAAGGGCCGGCGACGAAGGCGACTCGACGGTGACCGAGCGAGTGCAGGTGGGTGAGCGCCTGGCGCACACCGGTCGGCGTGTCGATGATCACACTGGGAACGCCGGGAATGTCGCGGTTCACGGTGACCAGCGGCTGGCGTCCTGCCGCAGCAGTGAGCCGGGCATCATCCAGGCGGGAGGCGGCGAGGATCACGCCATCCGCCGACTTCAGCATCGCGTCGAGAGTCTCGGCTTCGACGTCGTGCGACTCCTCGGTGTCGACCAGCAGCTGCGTGTATCCGGCGGCGCGGAGTTGCCGCTGGGAGCCACGGATCAGGTCGAAGTAGAACGGGTTCGCGATGTCGGGAACGAGGAGTGCGACCGATCCCGTGCGACCGGAGGTGAGCGACTGCGCATGGGCGCTCGGCACGTACGAGAGAGAAGCCGCGGCCTCCTCGATGCGCTCGCGGGTGACGACGTTCACCCTGCCGGGATTGCTGAGCGCGCGCGAAACGGTCGATGCGGCGACGCCGGCCAGGCGGGCGACGTCGGTGATCGTCGCGGCGCGTCCTCGGGGACGATCATCACCGGGAGGTACGACGTCGGTGTCGGTCATGGTGCGGCCTGCTCTCGGGCTGTTTTCGAGCGAGCCTATCCGCATTCATCGACTTGTGGCAATCTTCGGCAAACGGTTGTCATTTGTTTGCCGCATCGCTACCGTGGTCACCACCGGAACGACCCGGTCACCAGATAAGGACTGCGATGACGCTTGCCTCCACCGAGACGCTGACCTGGGAACTATCAGGATTCGGCGACGAAGTCGACCCGGATCCGCGACTGCAGTGCGCTGTCCTGCTGGCGCTCGGCGCCAGTCACATCGAGGTCAGGTCGGCCTGGGACATCAACGTCGTCGAGCTCGACGATGCACGGCTCGCCGAACTCGACGGGATCATTCGTGCCGCGGGCCTCGGTGTCTCGGCAATCGCTTCACCGGTCGGCAAGAGCGATCTCACTCAGCCGATCGAGTTCGAGCTCGCCCGGCTGGAGCGGGCGATCGTGGCCGCCGACGTCCTCGGCGCGAAATACATCCGGATCTTCTCGTTCTGGCAGGTCGAAGGAACGCCGATCGAGGACATCCGGGACGAGGTGATCAGTCGGATGCGGCAGCTCGCCGAACGTGCGGAGAAGGCCGGCGTCGTTCTACTGCATGAGAACGAGAAGGACATCTACGGCGACACCCCTGAGCGTGTGCTCGACATCGTGCAGTCCGTCGACTCGCCCAGCCTTCGACTGGCATGGGACAACGCGAACTTCGTGCAGGTGGGCGTCAAGCCGTTCGCCGACGGTTTCGCCGCGCTGGCTCCCTACATCGACTATCTGCAGGTGAAAGACGCGACCTTCTCCACCGGCGAGGTCGTGCCGGCGGGTGAGGGTGATGGGGAGCTGCAGCAGACGGTGACCGCCCTTCGCGATCGCGGGTTCCGCGGCTTCGCCTCCCTTGAACCTCACCTGACCGATGCGAATCCGCTGGGCGGGTTCACCGGTCCCGCCGGTTACGGCCGTGCGGCCCGCGCCTTCCGAACCCTCACCGACCACGCTGGAGTGATACTCGCATGACCTCGTCCGCCCTTCCCCTCACCACCGCCATCGTCGGATGCGGCGTCATCGGCCGCACCCATGTCGATGCCGTCCTCCACCTGAGCGACAAGCTCACCCTGACCGCTCTCGTGGACGTGAGCGCGGACCGTGCCGAAGCGCTCGCCGCAGTGGTCGAGGAGCGCACCGGTGTCCGTCCGGCGATCTTCGCCAGTGTCCAGGACCTCGTCGTGGTCGATGCTCCGCAGCTGGTGGTCGTCGCCACCCCCAGCGGTCTGCATGTCGAGCAGGCCGTTGTCGCGCTCGAGGCAGGCGCGCACGTCCTCATCGAGAAGCCGCTCGACGTCGATCTCGTTCGCGCCCGTCGTCTGGCAGACGCCGCCACGGTCGCAGCATCCAACGGGCAGGTCTGCAGCATCATCAGCCAGCACCGCTTCGATCCGTCGAGCCAGATCGTCCACGCCGCAGTCGCGGATGGTTCGTTCGGCCGCGTGACCTCCGGGGTCGCAACCGTGCCGTGGTGGCGTTCTCAGGACTACTACGACTCCGGTGACTGGCGCGGTACCTGGGCGCTCGACGGTGGCGGTGCGCTGATGAACCAGGGCGTGCACACGGTCGACCTGCTGCTGTGGTTCCTCGGCCGGCCCGTCACGGTCGCCGCCGAGATCGCGTTGCTGGCGCACGAGGGCGTCGAGGTCGAAGACACCGCCGTGGCAACCCTGACCTTCGAAAGCGGTGCGCTCGCCGTGCTGCACGCGACCACTGCGGGATATCCCGGACTCACGGTTCGGCTGCAGATCCTCGGCTCGCGCGGCTCGGCGGTCATCGACGCCGACAAGCTGGAGTACATCCATATCTCCGACGAGAACGGCTCTGCCGATATGGGGCTGCAGGGGGGTGGCAATCAGGCGGATCGCTATGGCGATACTGAAACCGCAGACGGAGTCGACGCCACCCGATTCACGCTCGGACATGTCCGTCAGTACGACGACCTTCTCGCGGCGATCGCCGAGGGTCGAGAGCCACTGCTGACCGTCGACGCCGCCGTCCTGGCTCTCGCGACGGTTCGTGCCGTGTACATCTCCTCGATCCTCGGACGCAGAGTGCGCATCGATGACGTGATCGCCGGCGAGTACGACGATCTCACCCTCGAGGTCCCCGTCGTAGAGGTGCCGGTGTGACCCGACCGGCCGAGCGGGCTCCGATTCGCATCGCGCACCTGGGCGTCGGTGCATTCCATCGTGCCCATCAGGCTTGGTACACGGAAGTCGCCAACCGCGCGGGCGGCGAGCAATGGGGGATCAGCGCCTTCACTGGGCGCCGCCCCGAGGCCGCTCTCGCACTCGTCGCGCAGGACTGCCGGTACGACCTGGTCGTGCGCGGTGCTGATCGCGACACGGTCGAGCACATCTCCGCGATCGTCGACGCTCATGACGGAGGCGACTCCGCCGCCTGGCGAGCCGCTCTGGGGGCGGTCGCCGTCGTGACGGTGACGATGACCGAGCCCGCATACCATCCAGGTGACGTGCAGCGAGCACGGGATGCCGCGAGCCTCACGTCCGGCGATCTCCCCGAGTCCGCCGTGGGTCGCATCGTCGACGGACTTCGAGCGCGGCGGCGGGCGGGCAACGGCGCGCTCGCGATCGTCAGCTGCGACAACCTCGACCGCAACGGCGAGATCCTGCGGCAGGAGGTGCTCACTCTCACCGCACTCGTCGACCCCGAGCTGGCGGCCTGGATCAATACGGAAGTCTCGTTCGTGTCGTCGATGGTCGATCGCATCACGCCGGCGGCAACCGATGCGCTCCCGATCGAGGTGACGGATGATCCGTGCGCCGTCGTCACCGAACCGGCATCCGCGTGGGTGCTCGCCGGCGAGTTCCCCGCCGGCCGACCCTCCTGGGAACTCGCCGGCGCGCAGTTCGTCGACGACATCACGCCGTTCGAGAAGCGCAAGCTCTGGCTTCTGAATGCTGGGCACACCCTGTTGGCCAACCTCGGCCTGCTGCGTGGGCACGCCACGGTCGCTGAGGCGATGGCCGATCCGGTGTGCCGTGATGCCCTCGAGGCGCTCTGGGATGACGCCGCCGCCGTTCTCCCGTTCGAGTCGGAGGAGATTGATAGCGGGCGGGCAATCGTCACGCAGCGCTTCGAGAACGCGCGTATCAGGCACGCGCTCGCGCAGATCGCAGGAGACAGCGACGTCAAGCTCCGGGTCCGCGTCATCCCGGTCATCGAGGAGCGTCTGCGTCGTGGAAAGGATGCCGGCGCCGGCGAACTCGCTGCCATCGCCGCGTGGACGGCTGCGGTGTCGGCCGGTCTCGTCATCGGACCCGAGCTTCCGGCGGAAGACACTGCCGTCGCCGGGCTCGCGCTGCTCGCTCCGACGCTTGCAGCGGACGAGTCAGTGCGCGCACCGCTGCGTGTTGCAGCCGATGCGCTGAAAGGCGCTCCGGTGTGACGGTCCGCCGAGCTCCCCACTCATGACCAACTCCGAACGAAAGGGACAGACCATGGCACGCATTGGTGTTCAGGCGATGATGCTGAAGAACTCCGTCGCCGAGATCGGCGCCTTTAAAACGTTTAGCCTCGCAGCTGACCTGGGCTACCGCGTCACCGAGCTCTCGCAGATCCCGTTGACGACGGAGACGGTGACCGAGCTGCGGCGAGCGAAAGATGAGCTTGGGACTGAGTACTGCTCACTCTCGGCAGCGCTCACCGCGGGTGGGATCAACGACTCCTTGGAAGACGAGTTCGACAAGATCGTTCAAGACTGCCGCGCGCTCGACGCGGATCTCGTCCGGATCGGGATGCTGCCGATCTCGGCTCTGCGCTCCCATGAGGCAGTGCTCGATTTCTGTGCGCGTGCAGACGCGGCCGCCGTTCGTCTTGCAGACGAAGGCATCGCGTTGTACTACCACAACCACCACGTCGAGTTCGCGAAGGTCGACGGGCGCTACCTGCTCGACATCATCGCCGAGACGTCGCGGCACGTCGGCATCGAACTCGACGCGCACTGGATCGCACGCGGCGGCCTCGACCCCGTTCGTGTGATCGATCAATACGCCGGACGAGTGCGGATGGTGCACCTGAAGGATTACCGCATCGCACTGCCGGACGCCGCGGCCCTCGACGCGCACGACCGTGGCGACCACGCCGCATGGGCCGCCGCATGGAACGGGCTCGTGCAGTTCGCCGAGGTAGGCGAAGGGAACCTCGATTGGGCGAACATCGTCGAGCACAGCATCGCGGCCGGTGCTGACTACCTGCTCGTCGAGCAGGACGAACTCTACGGGCGCACCGTCTGGGAGGCGCTGGAGATCTCACGCCGGCATCTCGTCTCGCTGGGCTACGCCGACCTGTTCTGACCACATACACGCGACATCACGTCGCACGCACGCGCAGTACCCAAAATCAAGGAGGATCACATGGGACATCGCAGGACACTGACCGCAATCGTCGGGTTCGCAGCGGCAGCATTCGTGCTCGCCGGCTGTTCCGGTACGCCGGGATCGGATGAGGCAGCACCGCAGGAAGAATCGGGACCGGTGACTCTCGAGTTCTGGGCCTGGGGCTCGAACGTCGACAAGCGCGTCGCCGAGTGGAATGAAGCCAACCCCGACATCCAGGTCAATATCTCAGCCCCCGCCGGCGGCGCCGATTTCCCCGTCAAGGTGCTCTCGGCTGTCCGCGCCGGTGAAGGTCCGGACATGGCGCAGGCAGAGTACTCGCAGCTGCCTACTTACGTGTCCGCCGGCGTTGTCGCAGATCTGGAGTCGGCACGCGGCGAGTTGGAAGAGGCGTTCGCTGAGAACGTGCTCGACACGGTGACATTCGATGGCACGATCTTCGGCATCCCGCAGGACTTGGGTCCGGCGCTGTTCGTCTACCGGACCGATCTGTTCGCCGAGCTCGGCGTTCAGCCCGCAGAGACGTGGGAGGACTTCCGCGCTCTGGCTGAGCAGGTTCGCGCGCTGCCGGGAGACCACTACCTCGCCAACTTCAGTTCGCTCGATGCCGATCTCTTCATGGGACTCGCGCTGCAGAACGGCGCCCAGTGGTGGGAGTTCGCCGACGACGAGTGGCAGGTCGATATCGACGACGCAGCGACGGCAGAGGTGCTCGAGTACTGGCAGGGCCTGGTAGAAGATGACCTCGTCAGCACCTACCTCACCAACAGCCCGGAGTACATCGAGGCTGTGGCATCGGGCAAGGTGCTCGGCCAGATCGCCGGCGCCTGGGCGCCGGGGCCACTGCTGAACCAGTATCCCGACACCGTCGGTCTGTGGACGGCTGCCCAGATCCCGCAGTGGGGCGGCGATGAGCTGCGCACCTTCGCTCGCGGCGGGTCCGCGGACATCGTCCTCGCCGATTCAGAGCACTACGACGCCTCGGTGAAGTTCCTCACCTGGCTGAATGCCTCGGATGAGGGTGCCGAAGGACTCGTGGAGATCAATAAGTTCACCGGGGCTCTGCACGGTCAGGAGATCGACCGTCCGGCGCCGGATCTGATCCCGGAGGATGACACGTACTGGCCATCGGCTGTCGAATCGGCCTCTGGCCTGGTCAACGTGCAGTGGGGGCCGAACACGCAGGTCGCTTTCACGGCGCTCAACGATGCTCTGGGAGCGGCGATCGAATCCGGTGATTGGTCGAAGGTGCTGCCCACTGTGCAGGCCACCGTCGAGGATGACCTGGGCTGATCATGACCGCACTCCTCCAGGAGAGCGAACGCGCGGGCGGAGAGGCGACGAGAACCGTCGTCCTCCCGCCCAAGCGGGCGCGAAAGCCGCACCTGCAGCGGCACACCCTCTTCGCCTACGGATTGATGGCGCCGGCGCTTGTGATGTTCGTCGTCGTGTTCATCATTCCGATCATCTACTCCGGCTGGCTCAGCATGCAGGGCAGAGGAGAGTCGACAGGCGGCGCTTTCGCGCCACGTGAGGAGACGTTCGTCGGGTTGGCGAACTACGTCTCGGTCTTCGCAGACGACACCTTCTGGGTGAGCCTCGGACACCTCGGCATCTACTCGGCGATCATGGTTCCGCTGCTGATGGGAACGTCGATCCTGTTCGCGCTGCTCTTGGATCTGCCACGTGCGAAAGCGAAGTCGTTCAGCCGCACGGCGATCTTCCTGCCGTACGGGGTGCCGAGCGTGATCGCCGCACTCATGTGGGGCTTCCTATATGTGCCGGACATCAGCCCGGTGTATCAGCTCGCGAGCGGCCTCGGCGTCGAGCTGCCGAATCTCCTGCGCGGCGATTGGGTCTACATCGGTATCGTCAACGTCGTGCTGTGGGGCGGGATCGGGTTCAACACCGTCATCATCTACACAGCGCTGCAGTCGTTGGACCGCTCTCAGATCGATGCCGCCCGCATCGACGGGTGCGGTGAAGGACGGATCGCCTGGTACATCAAGCTGCCGCACGTTGTGCCGGCGACCATCGTCACCGGACTCTTCTCCGTGATCGGCGCGCTGCAGATCTACAGTGAGCCGGCGATGCTGTCGACGCTCACGAACGCCATCGACTCGACGTTCTTCCCGCTGATGCGTGTCTACCGTGACGCGTTCGCGCATGACGATCTCAACTCTGCGGCCGCGGCATCCATCGTCCTCGCCATCGGGACGGTTCTGCTGTCTCTGCTGGTGCTGGGCGGCCGGCAGCTCGTGGCCAGGAAGGTGACGCGATGACCGCGCTCGAGACGCGCCAGAAGGGCGCGAAGAAAGAGAAGCACTCACCCGCCTACGACCGGCCTGCCGGCGTTCGCCGCGGCATCTCGATCACGGCGATCCTGCCGACGACGGTGCTGCTGCTCGCTGCGGTGTACTTCCTGCTGCCCGTGGTGTGGGTGTTCTTCTCGGCGACGAAGTCTTCGGCTGAACTGTTCACGACGCCGTCCTTCACCTTCGGCACAGCGCTGTGGAACAACATCGTCGAGCTGTTCGCCTACGAGAACGGCAGCTTCGCCAAATGGCTCGGAAACAGCTTCCTTTACAGCATCGTTGGCGCACTCGCTTCGACACTGTTCTCCGCGGGGGCCGGCTACGCGCTCGCGATGTACGACTTCCGCGGGAAGCGGGCGATCATGGTGGGTCTGCTCGGCGGCGTGCTGCTGCCGACGATCACCCTGGCGATTCCGCAGTATCTGCTGTTCGCGCAGATCGGCCTGGCGAACACCTACTGGGCTGTGCTCATCCCGACGATGATCACTCCCTTCGGGATCTATCTCGCTTATGTGTTCGCGAGGGCATCGGTGCCCGTCGAGCTGCTGGAAGCTGCACGCGTCGACGGGTCGAGCGAGTGGCGGACATTCCGTTCGGTCGGTCTGCCGCTGCTGTTCCCCGGGCTGGTGACGATCTTCCTGCTGCAGTTCATCGGCGCGTGGAACAACTTCCTGCTGCCGTACATCATGCTCACGAAGACGGAACTCTTCCCCATCACCGTCGCGATGTACATGATGCTCAACCGAGGTGGCAGCGAGCCGATCCTATACACCCTGGCGATCGCGGGTGCCGCTATCGCCATCATCCCGGTCGTCGCGTTCGTGCTGGTGCTTCAGCGCTATTGGCGTCTCGACCTCGTCTCAGGAAGCCTCAAATGACGACTGTCGGAATCATCGCTCCTCGAGCTGTCACTCAGATCGCCGAAGGACACGGTGTCGATTATGCCGAGCCCACCATCGTGGGCAACGTCGTCCTGATCGGAGAGGACGGCGTGCTGCGCCTGAACCCGGAGTTCGAGGGGGAGCAGTATCCGTCGTTCGCGATCCTGCTGCCTGGAGATGTGAGGGTCTCCGACCCGACGTTCGATTTCCAGCGTGTGCGGGAGTACTTCACGCAGGTGTTCGACGTGCTCGCAGGTGTGGCGGAGCCGGGCGCGAAGATCGTGTTCGGATCGGGTGGTGCGAGGCGCATTCCCGACGGCGTGGATCGTGATGCCGCGGAGCGGCGTTTCGCCGAGTCGCTCGTCGCCGCGAGGGATGCTGCGGCAGCTCACGGTCTGAGAGTGATGCTCGAGCCGCTGCACAGGGGTGAGACGAATCTCATCCATACTCTCGGTGAAGCGGCCGACTTCCTCGACGCGTACGGGATCGACGGCGTTCCACTGGTGGCAGACCTCTTCCACATCGAGGTCGAGGGCGAATCGCTGTCGACCGTCACCGAGCACATCGATCGGATCGGTCACGCACACATCGCCGATGCCGGACGGTTGTGGCTGGGCTCGGGCGACGGCTCGTGGCGCGAGTTCGTCGCGACGCTGCGCGCTGCGGGGTTCACGGGCCCGGTGTCGCTGGAATGCAATTGGGGCGAGGATGTCCAGGCCGAGGTTGCGGCATCCATCGCGGCGCTGCGCGCGCTTCCCTGAGGCGAAGAAACATAAGGAGCAACTCGTGATCATCGACAAGGCTGAGGTCATCGTGACCAGTCCCGATCGCAATTTTGTGACGTTGCGATTGACGACGGATGACGGCCTGACCGGGCTGGGTGATGCCACGTTGAACGGGCGTGAGCTCGCGGTGGTGGCGTATCTGAGTGAGCATGTGGTGCCGTTGTTGGTGGGTCGTGATGCGCATCGGATCGAGGACACGTGGCAGTTTCTGTATCGCTCGGCGTATTGGCGTCGGGGTCCGGTGACGATGGCGGCGATCGCTGCGGTCGATATGGCGTTGTGGGATATCAAGGGCAAGGCGGCGGGGATGCCGGTGTATCAGTTGCT
>NZ_JANUCA010000004.1 GCF_024807145.1 Microbacterium sp. AK031
ACACTGCCCGACCCGGGTCGGTGAAATCTCAGTGACCCCTGTCGACCTACTCGATTGTCGAAGCATGACCTTCGGCTGTCCCATTAGGTGAAGTCCACCACCCAGAGCTCGTTCGGCCGGTCAGCGTAGAACTCGCGCTTGACGCGATCCTCAGCCCTCGGCGCAGCGTCGTCGGGCCGTGTGGTGATGAACTGCTTGCCCCTGCGGATGCCGCGCAGTCCCTGCCGGCGCATGAGACGTTCGACAGTGCAGCGGGCGACGACGATGTCCTCGCGTGCCAGCAATCGCCAGATCTTGCGGGCCCCGCTAATCCCGCGACCGAGTTTGCGGTCCCAGAACACCCGCTCGATCTGAACCACCAGTTCCGCGTCGCTGACCGCTCGCGCGGAGGCGGGCCGCTTCTTGAAGGCGTAGTAACCGGACGGAGCGATCTTCACACCGTGCTGGGTGAGCACGCGGCAGATCGGCTCGACTCCGAACCGGTCACGATGATCATCGATGAACCGAACTACCACGGCAGTCGCGGGTCGAGCTCCCGCGCGAAGAAACTCGACGCAGCGAGCAGGATCTCGTTCGCCCGCTTCAGCTCACGCACTTCCGCCTCGAGCTGTTTGATCCTCGACGCGTCGTCTGTCGTGGTCCCAGGACGTTCTCCCGCGTCGATCTGTGCTTGCTTGACCCAACCGCGCAGCGTGTCCGGATTGACTCCGACGCGCTGCCCGATCCGGATCACCGCCTGATTCACAGACAGTTCCGGATCCTCCTTCCGCGCCTCCTGCACGAGCCTCATCGCTCGCTCCCGCAACTCTTGCGGATACTTCCTCAAAGCTGGCATAGCCCTCATCCTCTCGGGACTTCAGACCCTCCACCAGACCCGGGGCGATTCATGATGTGCCATCGCGACAACGTCGTCGCCTCACTCTGCATGCGTTCCCCCGTTTTCTACTCCTAGTCTTGCCGATCGTGCTGCGCCTCCGAGGATGCCAGGATGGTCGAATGACCTCGCCGGACCGCCCCCTCGCAGGACGACGCATCGTCGGCGTCGACATCGCCCGTTTCGCGGCCATCATCGGCATGATGGCCGCGCACCTGGTGGTGCAGCTCGGATCAGACGCGAGCGCAGCACGCATAGACAGTCTCGCCGGAAGGCTCATCGGCGCCACCGTGAGCAGCACATCGGCGACGACCTTCGCAGTGCTCGGCGGAGTCAGCCTCGTGCTGCTATCGCGCGGCATGCGCGATAGCTCGCGCGGACGCATGCTCGTCAGCATTCTCATCCGCGGTCTCGCCATCTCGCTCATCGGCACGCTGCTCGATGTCCTCGGCGGCCCCATCAGCGTGGTGCTCACCGCGTACGGCACCGCGATGATCATCGCCGCGTTCGCGCTCTTCCTCCCCTCGGCAGTCATCGCTGTGATCGCCGGTGTGCTGTGGATCGGCGGAGGTGCCGTGAACGCGCAGGTGCGCGCCGGGATCGTCGCGACACCGACACCAACATCCGGGCCGATCGATGAACTCGGTCGTGTCGTGCGTGATCTGCTGCTCACCGGGCACTACCCCGCCATCACCTGGGTCGCTTACATGCTCGTCGGCATCCTGCTCGCCCGCGTTCTGTTCGCGCCGCCGACATTAGACGCGTTACGCCGGCTGTGCCTGCTCCTCACGATTTGGGGGCTCGCGATTTACGGCGTCATCACTGTGGGGGGCCGCATCGCGCGGATGCGCCCGACATGGTTCGAGCTGCCGGAGATCGGCGAGGCGATGCTGAGCAGCGGGCGTGGCGCTCCGATCGGCACAGAGCTGTGGATGCTGGTCATCCCTACACCGCACAGCGGTAACCCTGCCGACATGCTGCGAACAGTCGCCGGCGCGTGCGTGCTCATCGGCCTGTTCGTGCTGTTGTTCGACGTGCGTCACCATGAACACGGCTTCGCAGTCGAAACCGTGCGCGCGGCCGGCGCCGCACCTCTGACGATCTACACTGCGCATGTTCTGGTCACTACGCTCTTGTCGTCGCTCGCCACCCGAGCAGTCGTCGCGGGAGAAACGACCTCGCCGGTCTGGTATGCACAGGGCCTCAGCATCCTGCTGTTGCAGATCGTTGGCGTCCTCGCGATCGGTGCCGTGCTCGCACGGTTGCGCCGACGAGGCCCACTCGAAATCCTGCTGGGGTTCGTCAGCGGCACCAGCAGGCGTCATACGCCATCTTCGGGCAGCGTACGCACCCGGGTATGAGTTCCCGCTGGCTCGATCAGTCAGCGGCCGTCGGCGCCACCCGGAAAACCACCTTGTGGTACAGCACGAACCGGATCAGCACGACGATCACGATGCTGATGAGGTTCACGACGTTGACGGCCAGCGCGCCGGGTTCCTGTCCGCGCAATCCGGTGAACACCTCGACACCGAGCCAGACAAGCGCGGCACCCAGCAGCGTGCAGGCGACGTTCACGCCCAGGAAGAGCACGAGCTCGGAGACCCGCCCACGGCGGTCGCGGTGACGGAACGTCCACTCCCGGTTGCCGATGTAGGCGTTGACCAGTGCGATGAGAGAGGCGACGATCTTCGCGACGACCAGATCCCACCCGAACACGAACACGAGCAGGTTGAACACCGCGATCTCGATGACCGTGCTGAGTGCACCGACAACGAGGAATCGGCTTCCCACGCCCACAAGGCGGCGCAGACGGGCAGGGATCCTCACTCCACTAGGCTACTTCGTGCGCGTACTCTCGCCGCACACGCCCGCCGAGGAGCCTCTTGACCTTCTCCCATCTCGCCATCGTCATGCCGGCCTACAACGAGGCCGAAGGCATCCGTGGCTTCATCGACGAGATCCGCGACCACGTCGCACCACTCGCCACCCGCGTCTCGTTCGTCATCGCCGACGACCGCTCGACGGATGACACCGCCCGCGTCTTCGACGAGGTGGCAGACGTCGACCTGCAGACTCAGCCGGCCAATCGCGGCCACGGACCCACCGCGCTGGCCGCCTACCGCGCAGGGCTCGAGACCGACCCAGACCTCCTGGTGCACGTCGACGGGGACGGACAGTTCCTCGGCGCAGACTTCGTGCGGCTCATCACCGCGGCGGAGTCCACGGGCGCCGATGTCGTGCACGGCGTGCGCGACGGGCGCACCGACCCCTGGTACCGGAAGGTGCTCACCGCTGCCGTACGGCTGCTCATCGCCGCGGCATCCGGTCGTCGCATTCCCGACGTCAACACTCCCCTGCGCGCCTACCGTCCCGCCGCCCTGCAGACGTTGGTGGATGCTGTGCCCGCAGACGTGAGCGTGCCGCACGTGCACTTCGCGCTCGCCGAGGCCCGTGGCGGGTTCATCGTGCGCTACGTGCGCGTGGCCAGCATCCCGCGTCGCGGCGAATCGGCCAGCGGAACCATGTGGGGTCGCGCGGCCGGGGTTCGGCTGCCGCCCAAGCGTCTGCGCGAGTTCGCGATCGCCGCCCTGCAGGAGGTGTGGGCGCTCTCGCTGCGTCCATCGGCGCCGCTGCGCAGCATCCGTCGACCAGGGTCTTCACACTGACATGATCCGCGCGCGTTCCATCGTCTTCTGGGTGCTGGCCGCCGCCCTGCTCGTCGGGCATGTGCTCGTCGCGTGGCAGAGCCTCTTCGTGTGGCGGTTCTGGGAAGACGAAGCACTCAACCTCACCGTGCCGCTCAACCTGCTCGACGGCCTCGGCTACGCCAGTGACGGTGCGCTCTCCGGGTCGACGATCACTCTGTTCGACGCGCGCATCTCGACCGGGCCCGCCGTGCTGCTGCCGGTCGCCGCCGTGCTCGCCACCGGCATCGATCCGGTCATCGGCGCACGGCTGGTCCCGCTCGCGTACTGGGTGCTGCTGCTCGCAGGGCTCTGGGTGCTCGGACGCCGCATCGGCGGGCGTTGGGCCGCGCTCGTCCCCGTCGCCGTTCCGCTTGCTTTCACGACCTCGACAGCGGTCTCCCCCATTCAGGGTCCTGCCGATCTGCTCGGCGAGATCCCTGCGGCCGCGCTGCTGGTGTGGGCGCTCGTTGTGTTGCCGCGACGCGCGTGGCTCGCGGGGCTGCTGGTCGGACTCGCGATCCAGGCCAAGCTCATCGCCCTGCTCGCGCTGCCCGCGTTCGCCATCGCGCTGCTGCTGCTGGCTTCCGGTACCAGTTGGGCGCGCCTTTGGGCGTGGGTGCGACGGTCGCTGGTGCCGCTGCTGTTCGTGGCGCTGCCGACGTTCCTGTTCGAGCTCGCCGCCCTGCTGACCTTCGGCTTCAGCGGCTTCATCGAGCACCTGCGTGCGCTGGTCAGGTTCGTCCGCAGCGGCGGCCAGCTCGGCGAGCCGACGACGGTGGTGCAGAAGTTCACGACCCTCGCGGAATCGTGGTCGCTGCCGGTGTGGGCAGCGGTCGCCGTCGCGGTGGTCTCGCTGCTTCTGATCGGCGGCGGGCTCTGGGTTTCTCGGGGTTCCTTCCCTGCTGTTCTTGTCTATGTCGCGGCTGCTGCCGTCGGCGCGCTCGCGTTTGTCGGCTGGTGGGCGACCGCGTCGCATCTGCCGCTGTGGGTGCGGCATCCGGCCCCCGGCGTGTTCGCGTTCTTCCCGATCCTGGCGGCATGCGCGGTCTGGGGAGCCCAGCGGATGCTGCGCGAGCAGCGTCTTCGCATCGTGACTGTGGTCGCGGCCGGTGTCGTTCTCTTGGGGATCGGTGGAGGGGCTGCTGTGCACGCGGTCGCGGCCGCCCAAGCGCCCTGGCTGACGCTCGAGACGCAGCGCGCAGCCGTGGCTCCGCTGAAGGAATGGGTCGAGGCGAACGATGTCGAATGGCTCGCGGCGGAGCCGTGGGGCGCGGCGGTTGCTCCGATCGTGCTCACCGGCGCGCATGTGGGCCTGTTCGACGCCCCTGCGATGGCGGACGTGCCGAGGCTCACCGGGATGGAGTGCGCCACCGAGGTGCTCGTCGACAGCGGGCTGTTCCGGATCTGCGCGGCGCCATAGGGTTCGCCGCGCTGCGTGCCGTCGGCCGGCCCGCTGCATCTCGCCGGGCGGCCCGCTGCGTCTCGTTCGCGGCATCCGCTCGCCGAGCCTGTCGAAGTGTGCTCCACCGGTAACGTGGGGGTGTGACGACCGATACTCCCGCCGCGCACGCAGCCAAACCGCTCTGGCGACGAATCACGGGCAGCGCCTGGTTTCATCTGGTCGCCGCGTTCGTGGTCGCGGGGCTCCTGCTGACCTTCGTCGCGAAGCCATACCTCGTACCGTCGGCCTCGATGGAGTCGACGCTGCAGCCCGGCGATCGACTCATGGTCAATCGCCTCGCCTATGTCGGATCCGAGCCCGCGACGGGCGACATCATCGTGTTCGACGCAGACGAGACCTGGGGCGCGCACGCCACCGGTTCCGAGGTCTGGTGGAAGGCCGCAGCCCGATGGGTCGGCGAGGTCACGGGCTTCGGTCCGTCCGGCCCGCACACTCTCGTGAAGCGAGTGATCGCGGGCCCTGGGCAGGTCGTGGAATGCTGCACGGCATCCGGAGCCATCACGGTCGACGGCATCGCGCTCGACGAGACGTACCTGGGGTCGGACTTCCCCTTCGAAGCGGGGACTCTCGACTGCACCACTGTGCCCGCGTCCCT
Organism: Microbacterium sp. AK031; assembly: GCF_024807145.1. Lineage (GTDB taxonomy): Bacteria > Actinomycetota > Actinomycetes > Actinomycetales > Microbacteriaceae > Microbacterium. Next base: position 5,619 of record NZ_JANUCA010000004.1, read on the forward strand.
GCGGTGTTTCGATGCGGTGACCGTGCCACCAGGGTCATATCTCGTGCTCGGAGACAACCGCACCAACTCCTCGGACTCCGCGGCGCAGTGTCGCGGGGTGCCCGACGCCGATCCGTCGTGCTGGCGCTGGGCGACTCGCGACGACGTCGTCGGCAAGGTCAGCCTGATCCTGTGGCCGATCGGGCGCTGGGGCGCGCTTTAGTTATCCACAACATTGTGAATCTTTGTTCTAATGTCGGCGGCCTCTGACACTATGAAGTATGGCCATTTTCAGCGAGTTGCGCGACACCCTTGAGGGGTTGGAATCGCGCATGGGTGACGTCGATATCGACGTCCTGCTGACGGCCATGCGCAGGCTCGACGACGATGCGATCGTCGGTGCGCTGGCCGGCGCGGCGGCCGTTGCGAACTGCGCCGAGCGGATGCTGACGGTCGGCGCCGGAGTGGTCGCAGAGCGTTCGCGGCGCGAGGCCGGGCATTCCGGTTTGGCTGCGACGCGTGGGCACCGCAACGCCGTGTCTCTGGTGCAGTCGATCGTCGGCGGCACGCGCACAGATGCGGCGCGCGCCGTACGGCTGGGCGAGACGTTGATCGAAGGGGCGGATGCTGCGGGGGCAGGCTCGCTGGGAAGGGACGGCTCCGACCGAGACGGCTGGGGCGGAAACGGCTGGAGCGGTTCGCCCGGCGACGGCGGAGACGGCTGGAGCTGGGGTGATGGAGCTGGCTACGGAGAATCGAATGCCGACGGGGCGACCGGAGGGGCGGATGCCGGGTTCGAGCATGGCGGGGCGGGGGCCGGGCCTGCCGGAACTGGGGCCGGGCCTGCCGGGACAGAGGCTGGGTCCGGAGATCCTGGGGACGAGGACGCCGCGGGGTCGCACACTGGGTCGAGCGGACCCGATGACGGCGCGAGCGGAGGCGAGGGTGTCGGTGGCGGCGCGAGTGCGGGCGCAGGAGCATCGACGCTCGAGCACGATGCGCCGATGCCCTGGCACGAGCCGTTGCGTCAGTCGTTGTTCGCGGGAAAGATCACACCCGCGCAGCACGATGCGATCTTCCGCGGAATGGGCCAGCCTCCCGCCCGCGACGGTGTCGACAGCCCGACCGACGCGATGATCGAAGTATGGTCGCTCGCCGCGGCGCAGCTCGCGCAAGAGGCTGCTGACATGTCGGTAGAAGACCTCGCGCGTCGTGCGCGGCAGGTGCGCGACACCTTGGATCCGCAAGGCGTGCAGGAACGTTTCGAGCGCTCCTACGCGGCCCGATCGTGGCGGTCGTGGCGCAACACAGACGGGCAGCATCACACGCACATCATCTCCGACGACGAGACTGCGGCCTGGCTTGAATCGATCCGAGATGCCGCACTTCGGCCTCGTCGGGGAGGACCGAGGTTCATGACCGATGAGGAACGCGCAGCGGCGAGCGCACTGGTGGACGATCCGCGCACGAACGACCAGATCGCCTACGACCTGTTCATGGACATCCTGCGCGCCGGGGCACTCGCCAACGCGGCCGACGACGGCGGATGCATGTTCCCGGAATGTCGCGTCCCGGCGTCGTACTGCGAAGCGCATCACTGCGACCATTGGCATGAAGATCTCGGACTCACCGACATCGACCGCGGCATTCTGCTGTGCAGACATCACCACATGCTGCTGCACAACAACGGGTGGAAGATCACACGTGAGGGGCTTGGCATGTTCATGCTCCATCCGCCCGGCAGCCGCAGACGCGGGGGCCCAGGAGGCCGCGAGGCAGGCGGCGGCAGTGGGGTCGGCGGCGGCGAGATCGAGAGAAGCAGCGGCGATGGCAGCAGCAGTGGTCGGGGCGGCGGCAGCAGCGGGGTCGGCGGCGGCAGCGGGATCGAGGTCGAGAGAAGCAGCGGCGGTGGCGATCTGGAGCCGATCCCCCTCACCAGCCGGTCAGCGATCCGGTGGGCATGGGATCCACCACCCGAGTGGCCGCACTGGAGAAGTATGCCCTCCGACGTCGCCGACCCGCGACTGGCTCATTCGGCGTAACCGGCGGACGCCGCCGCACTGCCCTCCACGCGCGCCAACACAACGAACAGCGACATCCGCCGGGATACATAGACCCGACGGATGTCGCCGTGAACAGGCCGACGCAAAGTCAGCGCGTGGTACCGATGATGCGACGGCGGATGAGAATTCCGCTGCCGAGCAGCAGCGCGAGGCCGCCGGCGATCACCCAGCCGATCAGGCCGGAGACGTCTCCACCGGTCGTCGCGAGCGCGTCGTCACCGGCACCCGGACCAGATCCGCCTGCTTCACCGGGCATTCCGTTGCCGCCGGACCCGTTACCGCCGGATCCGTTCCCGTTCCCGGGGTTGCCGTTCCCCGGGTTCCCGTTGCCGGGGTTGCCATTGCCATTGCCGGGGTTCCCGTTGCCACCATCGCCACCACCACCGGTGCCGGGCTCGGGGTCCGGAGCCGGAAGCACCGAGAACAGCTGCACCGGCGAGAAGTCGACCGCGCCATACGGGTCGCTCGTTCGCACGTACCATCCGCGCTCCCCCACCTCGGCGAGCGGCCAGGTGGCCGAGAGGATCGAGCCCGAGGACACACCCTCGAACGACGCGATCTCGCTCGAGGTGAGGATCTCGGCCGAGAAGGCGTCGGTTCCCAGCATCCGCTCGCCCGTCTCGATGCCGAGCTGCTCGAACGTGAGCTCGAACTCCTGCGGAGCGTTCACCAGTGACGGATCGTCGGAGTTGTGCTTGCCGAGCACACCGCCGTTCGCGGGGTCTTCGAGCGACGGCGAGAAGGTACGGACGATCATGCGCTCACCGACAGTGTCGAAGTGCAGCAGACGCAAGAAGCCCTGACCACCCTCGGGCAGGCCCTGGTAGTCGAACAGCATCGAGTACACGTTGCGCTCGGCGACGCCGTCTCCGTCGTCGTCGAACTGATCCGTGCGGGTCAGAGCACTGTGATAGTGCCCGGAGAACACCATCTTCACGTTCGGGTTCACGGCCACGACTTCATCGAGGATCCGCTGCGGCATTTCGCCGAGCCCGCCGGTCGTGAGGATGAACTCGTGCTGCGCGATGATCGCCACACGGTCGGGGTACTGCGCGAGCACCTCGTTCATCCATGCGATATCGGCGTCGCCAGGACCCCATCCGGTGTAGACCATGATGAAGTCGATGCCGCCGGCCGAGAGCAGGTCGTAGTGGCCACGGTTGTTTTCGAAGCTGCCGCCGTACCAGGGGTTGCCCACGAAGCGGTCTTCTCCGAAGTACGTGCCATAGTTCGTGTAGTCGATCTCCTGGTGACCCACGTCGTGATTGCCGGCGAGCACGCCGTACGGCAGCCCCGCCTCGTCCAGGCGACGGTACTCGGGGTCGGCGTTGTCCACCCACTGGTACATCTGGTCGTAGTCATCGACGATGTCGCCGGTGTGGAACAGGTACTGCAGGTTCATCGCCTGACGCTGCTCGAGCAGATACGAGTGGATGGCCTGCTGGTGGCGGTAACGATCCTCTTCCGGCACCGCGTTCTCGTTGTAGTACTGCGTGTCCGACTCCCAGCCGAACGTGAAGTCGTACTCCGCGCGCGGAGTGTCGAGCGGATGCGGCAGCGCCACGTCAGACTCGCGCGTGCTCAGGTCGTCTCCGGCGAAGCCTTCCGAGTGCTGCACGAGCACCCGCACGACCCCGTCGCGCGCGTGTGCGGTGATGTCGACCGCAGCCTCGAGCGTGAACGAGCCCTCATCGACCGTGACCTGCCGGGTCTGCTCGGCCCACGACGTTCCGTCGGCCGCCAGCGCGTACAGAATCACCGTGGCTCCGGCATCCGCGTGTCCCGTCCACGACACTCGCACGAGCGACCCGTCGGCGGCATCGCCGGTGTCGACGTCGAACAGCTGGTACGGGAACTCCGCGCTCGATGTGACATCGCTGGCGAGGCCGTCGGCGGTGGACAGCATCCGGATGTCGTCGTCGCTCAGCGTCTCGGGCTGCTCGCGCTCGAGGCCCTGCGCATCGTTCACCGTGCCGGACTGCAGCGCGATGTCGCCGTCGGACAGATCGACCCTGCGACCTTCGAGGAACGACACATCCAGCACATCGCCGGTCGGATCCTCGACCTTCGCCTGCAGCGTCACATCCCCCGCCGTGACCTCGGCGCCCTCGACCGGCGCGATCGCACCGGCGCTGGGCTGCTCGTCATAGGTGATGAAGGTCGCCGAGTACTCCGAGGCATTGCCCAGAGCATCCGTCGCCGTGATCGTGACCACGTGGTCGCCGGCGGTGAGTTCCACAGACGACGTCACGTACGGCAGGGCGATCTCGACACCGTCGAGCGTCGCGACCGTGGTGACGTCACCGATTCCGGCATCCACGATCTCCGCGTCGATCGCGATCTCACCCTGGTAGGCCGAGCCGTCGACGATCTCGGTCGTCACCTGCGGGCCGGTGTTGTCGACCTGCACGGTGCGGACCGCCGAAGTCGCGGCATCCGTCGCCGTCACGACCGCGGCGCCATCTTCGCGACCCGTGGTCTCCCATTCCGCTGACACTGCGGCGAATGCATCCTCGGGGATGGTGAAGCGCGCATCGAAGAAGTCATGCTTGCCTGCACTGTCGCCCATCTGCAGCACGCTGGCAGGGTCGTCGTAGCCCTGCGGGGTGAGCGTGCGGCCGTCGGGCAGAATCAGTCGCAGGCCGCGGATCGTGAAGTCGTCGTTGTTCTCGAACTCATCGATCTCGGGTGCCTTCTTCGTCCCCGCCCAGACGCTCACGACGAGTTCGTCGCCCTGGCGCACGTAGGACAGCGGCACGTCGGTCGCGATCGTCTTCCACGCGTCGTAAGTGCCCTCATCGAAGATCTGCAGGATGTCGTCACCGACACGCACGCCGTTCTTGAAGTAGTAGTCGGTGTTCGACGCCTCGAAGGCGAACACCGGCTCGTCTTCCAGCGTCGTCTCGGTTTCCAGTGGCTCGCCGTCGACGTCGAGCTCGATCTCTGCGGGGTAGTGGTCGCCCCCGGCGATGACCGTCGTGGTGCCGCCGACGAAGGCGCCCTCTTCGAGGTTCAGGCGCACCAGGTCGGTAGACGCGCCTGCCACCGGAATGCGCACGGTCTCCACGGTCGTGACGTTCGTGCCGTCGGTCGCCGTGACGGCGTACTCGAACCACGACTTGCCGATCAGGTCGACCGCGTTGATCGTGTGGACGTAGGTGCCATCGCCCGCGTCGCTGAGGTTGATCGGCGCGAACTCGCCGTCGACGTCGTTCGCAAGCGACAGCGTCACCGTTCGCGGGAGCACATCGTCGGTGACGCGGAAAGTCAGAGCGAAATCGGATGCCGGGTCGATCTGCCCGACCGTCAGGTTCTCGATCACGGGTGCGACAGTGTCGGACGCTTCGATCATGAGGCCTGCGGGAACCTGGTCGGACTGCACCGTGCCGGGCGTCGCGGGAGCGATCCCCAGCATCCGCTGCAGGGTGAGGTCGTCCTCCCGGATCGCGTAGCGGATGCCCTGGTCGGGCAGCGTGTCGTCCGTGTCGCCCATGAAGTAGTAGCCGCGGTTGACGGTGTGACCGGTGTTCGTGATGATCTCGATGCCACGCGGCGACGAGTTCGCCATTCCGCCGGCGAAGATCTCGACCAGGTCTTCGCCGAGCGTCAGCGACGTGCCGAACATTCCGTTGAAGTCCGTAGCGTTCAGGTCGTTGTTGGGGCCGTTCTTGATCCACAGCACGAGCGTCTCGCCGCCGGGGATCACGACATCGGCGGGCGTCGCAGGCCAACGTGTGCTCTGCGTGTTGCTGTACTCGTCCACCGGGTAGAGGTAGTTGATCGAGTAGTCGCCGAAGTCGATCGGCTCGCTCGTGGCGTTGTAGACCTCGATGAACTCGTAGCCGTCGGATGCCCCGACGTTCGTGGAGTCGGGCAGCACCTCGGTCACCTGCAGCGCTGCGGTGACGACGGACGGGTCCGGCTGCGGATCGAACCCGGGCTCCGGGTCGGGCTCGGGCGCCGTGAGCGCCTCTTCTGTGATCGTGCCCGGGGTCGGGGCTGCGGCTTCTTCGAGCAGGAGCATGCTCTGCGCGGCGATGTCGCCCGGGATGCGGAAGTGAGCGGTGAGATCGACGCCGACGGAGCCAGAGGGATAGTAGGACCAGTTCGCGACGTCGTCGGCGGTGTGGACGACGCGGATGCCGCGGCCTCCGCCGTTCGCCATGCCGGGCTGTCCCTCCACTCGGACGACACGCGTCTCGGCAGGAGCGCCCCAGTGCGAACGGAACTCGTCCACGGTGCGCGCGAACGAGTCGACCGTGGTCGTGGTGTAGCTCAGCCACAGCGCGATGGTCTCGCCCGCTTCGATGACAGTGGGCTCGGCCACGGTCAGCGGAACGTCACGCGTGCGGTCGGCCGCGTCGACGTAGGTGTAGGCGAACGAGTAGCCGGCGAGGTCGATGGCCTCTGCCGTGGTGTTGTGGATCTCGAAGAACTCGAAGTCGTCGACACCGGAGTTGTCTGGGGCGATCTCGGTGACCATGATCGGCCAGTTCGAGGCAGGACCCTGCACGGGCGGCTCGGGCTCGGTGGTCGGACGCTCGAGCGCGATCGGAAGCACGGTGCCGGGGGTGCGCTCGGACTGCAGCCCGAGAACGGTGAGGCTCTCTGGTGCGGTGGGGTCGGCGGATTCAGCCGGGAGGCGGAAGTGCACGGCGACGTCTTCGCCCATCGAACCCGACGGGTAGTGCGACCAGGTGCGCAGTTCGCCGGCCTGGAGTACGCGGATGCCGCGGTCTCCACCGTTCGCCATGCCGTTCTGGCCCGTGACACGGACCACCTGGGTCGCGCCATCCACGCGGTGGTATTCCCGGAACTGGTCGACGGTGCGCGCGAAGGAGTCGACGTTGCCGGTGGTATAGCTCAGCCACAGCACCGCGGTCTCGCCCGCGGCGAGGGCGAGCGGCTCGTCCACGGTGAGCGCGACGTCGCGGGTCAGGTCGTCGGAGTCGACGTACGAGTACGCGAACGAGAACCCCTGCGCAGCGAGATCGATCGCCTCAGCTGTCGTGTTGTGGATCTCGAAGTACTCGAAGTGGTCATCGCCCGCCGTGTTCGCCAGGATCTCGGTGACGATGATCGCCGGGGTCTCGGGGGCAGGGGTCGCATTCACCGCGGCCGGGATCGGCGTTGCCGCGTGGGCCGTACCGACGGGCATGGCCGCAGCGCTGGCTGCCGCAGCAGGCGCCGCCGGAGCGCCGGCCGCCGCAGCAGGCGCCGCCGGGAGCAGCGATGCCAGCAGCACAGTGGCGCCGAGAATGGACGGAAGGGAAAGAGAAGAGCGGCGCACAGGCACGGGGAAGTTCCAATTACATCGAGGGAGAGGACTCCTCGAAGCTATTGATGCCGACGCAACATCCAGTGTCGCGTTACCCCGTTCCACATGACCGCAGGGTTGCCGCCCGGTTAACGGCCCACCCCAACACGCTCAACACGCTCACTCAGAAGACCGCAGAAGAGTTTCGGGGCTTCCTGCGGATCTGAAGCCGCGAAACTGTTCTCCGCAGACCCCGACGCCGTCGGAAACGCGTGCGAGGAAGCGACTGCTCAGAGAGCGAGGCGCTCCTTGACCACGTCTGCGAGGCGCTGTGCGTAGGACTGAGCGGACTCGGCATCCGCCGCCTCGACCATCACGCGAACCAGCTGCTCCGTGCCGGACTTGCGCAGCAGCACGCGTCCGGTGTCACCGAGTTCCGTCTCGACGGCGGCGACAGCAGCCTGCACGCCCTCGTCGTCGGCGCAGCGATCCTTGTCGACGTCGCGAACATTGATGAGCACCTGCGGGAAGACGGTCATGACGGAGGCGAGCTCCGCGAGCGTCTTCTTCTGGCGCGCCATCTCGGCGACCAGGTGCAGGCCGGTCAGCACGCCGTCGCCGGTCGTCGCGAACTCGCTCATGATCACGTGACCCGACTGCTCGCCGCCGAGTGCGTAGCCGCCCGCGTTCATGTCTTCGAGCACGTAGCGGTCGCCGACGCCGGTCTGGCGCACGGTGATGCCGTTGGCCTCCATCGCCTTGTGCAGACCGAGGTTGCTCATCACCGTGGCGACGAGCGTGTTGTCGGTGAGGTGTCCGCGATCCTTCATCGCCACCGCGAGGATGGCCATGATCTGATCGCCGTCGACGATGGTGCCGTCGGCATCCACCGCGAGACAGCGATCCGCGTCGCCGTCGTGGGCGATTCCGACGTCGGCGCCGAGACGCACGACGGCCTCGGCCAGCTTGTCGAGATGCGTCGACCCGACGCCGTCGTTGATGTTGATGCCGTCGGGCTCAGCGCCCATGACGGTCACGTTCGCGCCGGCGTCGTTGAACGTCTCGGGCGAGACACCGGATGCCGCGCCATGTGCGCAGTCGAGAACGACGTGGATGCCGTCGAGCCGGTGCGGCAGCGAACCCAGCAGGTGCAGCGCGTAGCGGTCTTCCGCGTCGGAGAAGCGCTCGATGCGACCGACGGACGAGCCGGTGGGAAGAAGCTTCTTCTCACCCATCGCGGCCTCGATGCGCTGCTCGACCTCATCGGGGAGCTTCACACCGCCGCGGGCGAAGATCTTGATCCCGTTGTCGGGCGCGGGGTTGTGCGAGGCCGACACCATGACGCCGAAGTCGGCATCGTGGTCGGCGACGAGGAATGCCAGCGCCGGAGTGGGGATGACGCCCGCGTCGAGGACGTCAACACCGGATGCTGCGAGGCCGGCAGAGACTGCGGCCACGAGGAATTCACCGGAGATGCGCGGGTCGCGGGCGACGACTGCTGAGAGTCGCTTTCCCTCTGATTTACGCGCCTCCGCGGTGCGGCCCTGGCCCAGGACGACAGCTGTCGCCTGGGCCAGGGTGAGCGCGAGGTCGGCGGTGAGGATGCCGTTGGCAAGTCCTCGCACGCCGTCCGTGCCGAAAAGCGGCATCCGGGCTCTCGTGCTTAACGCTTCGAGTACTGAGGCGCCTTGCGGGCCTTCTTGAGACCAGCCTTCTTGCGCTCGATGACGCGAGCGTCACGAGAGAGGAAGCCGGCCTTCTTGAGGGTGGCGCGGTTGTTCTCCGCGTCGATGCCGTTCAGCGAACGGGCGATGCCGAGACGCAGCGCGCCGGCCTGGCCCGAGTCGCCGCCACCGGAAATGCGCGCGATCACGTCGTACGCACCCTGGAGGTTCAGCACCGTGAACGGGTCGTTGATCAGCTGCTGGTGCAGCTTGTTCGGGAAGTAGTCCTCAAGCGAACGGCCGTTGACCGTGATGACGCCGGATCCGGGGACCAGACGCACGCGGGCGATGGCCTGCTTGCGACGGCCGACGGCTGCGCCGGGAACGTTGAGAACGGGACGGGGAGCCGCCTCGGTCTCGACGGTCTCCGGGCTGGAGGTCGAGTAGTTCTGAGGGGTTTCGGTGGTGTCCTGAGTATCAGCCACGAGAATGTCCTTAGTAGTCTTAGCGGCGCTTACTGGGCGACCTGGTCGAGGGTGTACGTCGTGGGCTGCTGAGCGGCGTGCGGGTGCTCTGCACCGACGTACACCTTGAGCTTCGTCAGCTGCTGACGACCGAGGCTGTTCTTGGGGAGCATGCCGCGGACGGCCTTCTCGACAGCACGGATGGGGTTCTTCTCGAGGAGTTCCTCGTAGGACATCTTCGACAGACCACCCGGGTAGCCCGAGTGGCGGTAGGCCATCTTCTTCTGGAGCTTCTGGCCGGTGAGCACAACCTTCTCGGCGTTGACGATGATGACGAAGTCACCCGAGTCGAGGTGGTTGGCGAAGGTGGCCTTGTGCTTGCCGCGCAGGAGCGCTGCGGCGTGCGAGGCGAGGCGACCGAGAACGACGTCATTCGCGTCGATGACGACCCAGTCACGCTGGATCTGCCCGGCCTTCGGGGTGTAAGTGCGCGTCACGATAGTGCTGCTTTCTTGTTCGAACGGAGGAGTTCGTGAATCCCACTCCGGGGTGGTTCTTCGCTATTGCGCGGAACACGCCAGTGGAGGGCTCACGTTCGCGGCACTCTGCAGTCGAGTACCAAAGGGATAGCCTACGGCATCCCGGGCGCCCGGCCAAATGGTCGAGCCGGGCGATGCACGCGACTCATCTCGATCCACGGCGCTGAGGGGCAGTCAATTCTGCCTTGTCGCGTCGCTGGATGATGATCGCGCATGTCAAGGCGATGCCGAAGCTGATCAGTGCGAGCACCCATGCGATCGCCGCGAAGTGAATCGGCAGGAAGATCGCCCCCAGGAGGAACGCCACGCCGACGAGCGGAAGAGCGAGGATCAATCGCTGTGTGAGGGTCTGGGTCATCGTCATCTCTCTGCTCGGCCCGCGAGGCGGTCTGGGACATCGCCGACGGCGATCACCCGCATCCATCGTGACCACCGCCTCGGCGATCGATCAAGACAGCCGGCTGCTTCGTAGCCCCAGGGCTACAGATCGGCGGTACCGGATCAGAGACTGATGATCCCGAGTTCGGTCGCTCGGAGCACGATCTGGAGTCGGTTCTCGACGTTCCATTCGTTGTTGATGCGGCGGATGTCGGCCTTCACGGTGCCCTCGGCATAGTGGAGTTCCTGGGCGATCTCGGCATTGGAGAGGCCTTTCGCGATCATCTCGATGATCTGCCTCTCGCGGTCGCTCAACGCGGGTGCATCGGTGATCTGGCTGCTGCCTGTCTCGATCGCGGCCCGCACGAACCTCTCCTGGACTTCGGGTGAGACGACCCGATCGCCGGCGTGGGCGGCCACGATGGCATCGATGATCTGCTCCGGGGTCGAGTTCTTCACGAGGTACCCGCATGCGCCGGCGCGCAGCACCTCGAGTGCACGCCACTCCGTCGTGAAGGTGGTCAGGGCGATCACACGGCAGTGCGGGTTCCATTCCAAGACGCGTCTCGTCGCCTCGACGCCGCCGACCTCGCGCATCTTGATGTCCATCAGCACGACATCGGGATGCATCGCCTCACAGATCTCGACGACCTCGGAGCCGTCGGTCGCCTCGCCGACCAGCGTGACTCGGTCGTCATCAGCGAGGAACGCGCGCAGGGCATGCCGGACCAGCGCCTCGTCGTCGACGACGAGAACTCGGACGGCTTCACTCACCTCATCACGGTACCGCGGGCCTTCTCCCCGATCTCTAGCCCTGGGGTCATGATTCGGTGGCCCGGAGAGTAGTGCTCGTATTCTGGATTGAACCGATTGAAGGAGACCAGCGTGGGACTGATCAACGCGTACGGAGTCGGCGCATTCATGCGGGTCTTCACCGACCCGAATGCCGACCTGGGTGACTGGCTCTGCAGCGTGCTGGGCATCTGTGCCTGAAACCGGTCCAGCTGCCATCGGAGGTCGGGAGCCGATCCTCGCTGCTCAGAGTTCCATCGGGAGGATGCTGCGCTCTCGCGCTTTCTGGCAGCAGCGCTCACTCCACTCGGTTGCTCGCCTTCTCTTAGTGCTGGCCGTAGGAGTACTCCTGTGCGTCGCGGTCGGGTTCATCCTGGCGAGCGGCGAGTTCGCGAGGTACGATCTTCTCGCGATCGCCCTTTATCTGGGCCTGGCCGCCTTCGCCTGGCACCCGATGACCGCGGCGTTCATCGTCATGTTCATCAGCAGTGTCGGTGTGGTCTTCACCGGCAGCGGCGGAGATCTCCTCGAGCTCGCCATCGCGCTCAGCCTGGTCGCCGCGACATGCGTCCCGTGGGTGATCGTCACGCATGCGGTCCTGCTGGGTGCGCTCACGGCGTATGTCGCCATCGACGGGGCGACTCTGACCGGCGGCGGAATCTTCGCCATCGCGGGCATCGCCGCGATCGCCTTCTTGGCTGGTCTGGCGTTCCGGCTGGTGGCTGCGAGGGAGATGACTCTTCTCGCGGAACGCGCTCGCGTCGTGGAAGACCTCGAGCTGATCGCCCGCGAAGAGCAGGAGAGGATCGCGGACGAGTTGCACGACGGCATCGCGCACGATCTCACTCTCATCCTGTTCCATGCCCGCGCGCTGCCCAAGCAGCCGGACGAGGCGTCCCGGCAGGTCTCGCTCTCCACGATCGAGGAGTCAGCCGAGCAGGCTCTTGAGAGCATCCAATCGCTGCTCTCGCTGATCAGGGATACGAAGACCGAGGCACCCGGAGCGCACCTGGGTCGTTACAACGGCCGGGTGCTGGAGGCGATCTCGTCCCTGGGGACGCTGCTCGAGGACGCGGGGATCCCGACGCGGGTGACGGCGCCGAACGATCCGCTCCAGATCTCGCCGCTGGCCGAACGCCTGCTCACCGAGATCGCGATCGAAGCAGTGACGAACATCATCAAGCACGCTCCCGACTCTCAGTCCGCGAGCATGGAGATCCAAATTCGACCGGGCGCCGTCGAACTCGTCGTGCAGAACGTCGCTTCCGCCGGCCCGCCGCGCTCGAAGGAAGACGGTGCATCCGGCGGCCGCGGTCTGAGTCGTGCGGGTCAACGCCTCGCGCAAAGCAACGGGCAGCTGGAATCGGGTCGCACGGTCGACGGCTGGATTCTTCGGGCGACGCTGCCCACCACTCTCCATCCGGGTTCAGCGACCCTGCGATAGCCGCCCGGGACCGCGCGATGCGGCACGCGCGACTCGCACCAGGAACGGCCGACTCACCCCGGGAACGGCCGACTCACCCCGGGAACGGCCGACTCACTCCGGGAACAGCCGACTCACTCCAGGAACGGAATGTGATGCGCACGCCCTGAGGGCGCCTGCTCCCGCTGCTGCTCGGCACGGATGCGGTCCTTCTCCACGCGCTCCAGAGCGGCCTCCACCGAATCGGCGAACACGTCTCCCCCGGCTTCGCCGGGGTGGATGTCGTCTTCGGCGAGCAGTTCGGTGTGCGGTGCGATGGCACCCGACCAGTCCGCGACCCACACCGAGCGGTGGCTGTCGGCGAAGTCATCGAGCTCGGCGTTGACACCGGGAATCCAATCGCGCGGCGCATGCGCGTTGACGAGGATCAGATTGCGATCCTTTCCCGCCACCTGCGACATCTGCTCGAGCACGCCCCAATCGACAGGGCCGTTCGTGCCCAATGCCACCACCACGTTCTCGCGCAGTTCTCCCCGCGAGGACAGGTCGCCCAGGATGTCGGGCCCCGCCCAGATCGAGCGCGAGACGTCGGCGTCGACCTCGATCCCGGGGAACTGCTCGTACAGTGACGGCGCGGATGCGAGCATCACCGAGTCGCCAACGGCCGTGATCTCGGTGCCGTCGGCGATCTCGATCTGCTCCGACTCCTCGTCGGGCTCATCGGGCGCCGCCTTCTCGGCATCCTTCATGGCCTGCTCCCCCGCGGCGATGGCCGCCGCCGCAGAAGTGGTGGGCGGGGCGGTCACGATCGCCGCGGCCGTTCCACCGACGGCGACGGCTCCGACAGCCAGCGCGGAAGCCCCTGCCAGACGCATCAACGGACGACCCGCGATCCGCAGCCACAGTGCGCGCGCAGCGCGCCGGAAACCGTACCGACGCAGCGGCTGCTCCACGAACCGGTACGACAGCGCCGCGGCTCCGACCGACAGCACGAGCGCCGCGGCACCGATCGCCACCGGAACCCCGGCCTCCGGCCCGGTCCGCTGCGTGCCGACCAAGGCCAGCACGAGCACCGGCCAGTGCCACAGGTAGATGCCGTACGACCGCTCTCCGACCCAGCGAAGCGGCGCGACGTCGAGGCCGCGTCCGAACCACGAGCCCGGCCATACCCCCGCGAAGATCGTGAGCGCCGTCCCCACGCACGCCATCACGAGCGCACCGGGGAAGGTCGCCGCATCCGGGGTCTCTGGCAACAGTGCGGCGACCAGCACTGCGCCCAGCCCGATGAGTCCGACCAGCAGCGAGCCGACCTGCGCACCGCGCCGCAGCATCCATGCTCTCTCCGGCATGTTCACGGTCGCGAGCGCGAGTGCGATTCCGAGCAGCAGGCCGAACGCGTGCGAATCGGTGCCGAAGTACGCACGCGTGACGTCGCCGCCGGCGACCAGTGCCGCCATCCACCACGCCGAGCCACCCGCCGCGATGAGCATGAGCGCGACGCGCGACCATCGCCCGGGGATCAGCAGCACGAGCGGAAGCAGCAGCGGCCACAGCACGTAGAACTGCTCTTCGACCGCGAGCGACCAGACGTTGCGGAAGAGCTCCGGCGCCGTCGCGGTGAAGTAGTCGCTGCCGCCTGCGATCGCGAGCCAGTTGTAGCTGAAGGTCGCAGCTCCCAGCACCTGCCGGCCCATGCCGACGAGCACGTCGCCGCCCAGCATCCACGCTGTCGTCGCACACACGGCGATCACCACGGCGAGCGCCGGCAGCAACCGGCGGGCGCGGCGGCGCCAGAAGTCGAGCAGGCGGCGCGGAGACGGAAGCGGCCCGTATCGCGAGGGACGCAGCAGCAGCGAGGTGATCAGGAACCCGCTGATCACGAAGAACACATCGACGCCGATGAAGCCCGACTGCACCGGCGACGACGGGAACAGGTGGTAGACCACCACGAGGATGACCGCCACCGCGCGGAGACCGTCGAGTCCCGCGAATCGCGTGGAAGGTGTCGTGGATAGCGTCATGATGAGGGGGCGTATCGGCTCGCGGCCAAAGGTTCCAGTCTAAGCTGGCCTTCGTGCGAATCCGGCTTGACATCGCCTATGACGGCACCCAGTTCCGCGGTTGGGCGAAGCAGCCGCGGCTGCGCACGGTACAGGGCACGCTCGAGGCCGCACTCGCGCGCATCGTCGGCTCCGACGTGCACTTCGTCGTCGCCGGGCGAACGGATGCCGGAGTGCACGCAGCCGGCCAGATCGCGCATGTCGAACTCGGTGACGAGCAATGGTCGCGCATAGTCACCAGGCACGGTCGCAGCGCGCATGATCCGGCGGGGTCCATCGCCGGACGCATCCGCGGAGTGCTCGGCGCCTACTCGGATGTCACGGTGCGTCGCTCGTCGCTCGCCCCGAAGGGATTCGACGCACGCTTCTCCGCCGTCTGGCGTCGATACCGCTACCGGCTCGCCGATGAGATCGCCGGCTACGATCCGGCCAGGCGCCTCGACACCACCAGCGTCCGCGGCGAGCTCGACGCGACGTCGATGGATGCCGCGGCGCGGACCCTGATCGGCCTGCATGACTTCGCCGCCTACTGCAAGCCTCGCGAGGGGGCGACGACGATCCGCACCCTCCTCGACTACCGCTGGCATCGCGACGCGGATGGAGTGCTGATCGCCGAGGTCAAAGCCGATGCGTTCTGCCACAGCATGGTGCGCGCGCTCGTCGGGGCGTGCGTGGCGGTCGGAGAGCAGCGCCTCGACGTGAGCGATCTCGTCGTGCTGCGCGACGCGCTCGAGCGCACCAGCGAGTTCAAGGTGTTCGCGGCCCGTGGGCTGACCCTGACCGAGGTCGGCTACCCCGCTGACGACCTGCTCGCCGTGCGCGCCGAGCAGACCCGCGCGCGACGCGACAGCGAAGATTCGGATTGATTGGAAACTCCGAGTGCGGAGGAACGCAGTAGCGTTGGCAGAGATGAAGGTGATCTCTTACAACCTGCGCAAGCATCGTGCGGCGACCGAACTCGCAGAGCTCATCACGGCGCACGAGCCGGACATCCTGTGCTTGCAGGAATGCGATGTCGCGGCGCTTCCCGACGAGATCGCGGGGCTCAAGTTCGCGCATGCGACGCAGGGCAACCGTCTCGGGTTGGCCCTCTACTACCGGATGAACACGTTCGAGCTCAAGAAGATGCGCGCGTTCGGGCTGAAGAAGTCGCTGCACGATCGCGTGCTGAAACCCGCCCACGAACGAGTGCTCGGTGCGCTCCTCCGGGACATCGACAACGGCCGCGAGCTGATCGTGGCGTCCTTCCACGCGGCGCCGCTCACGGCGCTGAACTCTCTGCGGCGCAACCAGATCCGCGCGGCGCTCACCGAGCTCGAGTCGATGGCTCCCGGCGTGCCGGTGCTCATGGTCGGCGACTACAACTATCCCGTGTTCAAAGAGAACCTCGGCCAGACGATCCGCGACCACGGTTACAGGCTGACGCTCAGCGATGACCGCACGTACACCCGCTACCGGGTGTTCAAGGGCCACTACGACTTCGCGACGTCGGACGGCTTCACGATCGACAGCATCCAGACCCTGCCGCAGCGATCGAGCGATCACCGTCCGATCCTGATCACGGCCGCGGTGAGCTAGCGCCGCTTCCCGTCGCGATTTCCGTCGCCCTCCGGTGATTCTGACGACAGAAATCGCGACGGGAACGGAAGCGCGACCCCGCTACCGCCGCAGCACCCGCTGCGCGAGCCAGTGCCGAAGATCTGCCCTACCTGCACGATCACGATGATGATCGCCACGGTGACCCAGGTCGCCTGCTGATCGAACTGGTTGTAGCCGTAGATGATCGCGAAGTTTCCCAGTCCGCCGCCACCGATGTACCCGGCCATCGCCGACATGTCGACCACCGCGATGAACATGAAGGTGTAGCCGAGGATCAGCGGCGCCAGTGCCTCGGGGATCACGACGCCGAACAGGATCGACAGCCGCTTCGCGCCGATCGCGAGCGCGGCCTCGACCACGCCAGGATCGACGGCGACGAGGTTCTGCTCGACGACACGTCCGATCACGACCGCAGCCATGATCGTCATCGGCACGATCGCCGCTTCGGTGCCGAGGGTCGTACCGGCGACGAGCTTCGTGACCGGGCCAACAGCAGTCAGGAAGATAATGAACGGGATGGGCCGGATGACGTTGATCACCAGGTTCATCACGTTGAAGACGATCCGGTTGCCGAACAGGTTGCCCGGCCGCGTGGCGTACAGCACCGCGCCGATCAGAAGCCCGGCGACGCCGCCGATCACGAGGGTGATGGCGACCATGTAGATGGTCTCCTGGATCGACTGCAGCAGCACCGGCGTCAGCGAATCCCAGTTCGCGAGTGGATGGATGCCGGTCATGCGACGCCCTCCGATCCGGATGACGATCCGGATGCCGGCACCTCTGCCGCGCCACGCAGCACCGTGACCTTCGTACGAGCCGACAACTCCCCTACCGCCTCGGCGACAGCATCCGCCCCCGCCTGCAGACGATACGTCAGGGTGCCCAGCTGCCGACCGCGGATGTCGGTGACCCCGCCGAAGACGACCGCGCGACGCACGCCGTGCTTCTCGAACACCTCGTCGATGTCTTCGCTGGTGAACTCGTTGACGTCGACGCTCACGAGCGTGCCGCCTCCGATGAGCAGCGCCTCCAGGGTGTCACCCGACGGCACGCCGGAGATCTGGTGGGTGATGACGACGATCGTGATGCCGAGTCGGCGATTGATCTCCTTGAGCAGCGCCAGCACCTCGCCGGTGGTCTGCGGATCGAGGGCGCTGGTGGCCTCATCCGCGAGCAGCAGCTCAGGATTCGCGGCGATCGCGCGGACGATGCCGACGCGTTGCTTCTGCCCGCCGGACAGCGCCCGCGGATATCGGCCCGCCTTGTCGCCGATGCCGACGAAGTCGAGCAGCTCGGCGACGCGCGGCCCGATGTCGGCACGCTTCCAGCCCGCGACCTTCAAGGGGTATGCGACGTTGCCGCGGACCGTGCGCGAATTGAAGAGGTTGAACTGCTGGAAAATCATGCCGATGCGCGCGCGCAGCCCCCGAAGCTCGGTCTCCGACGCACCTCCGACGTCGACTCCGAGTACGTTCACGGTGCCGCCGGTCGGCTTCTCCAGTCCGTTGATCAGGCGCACGAGCGTGGACTTGCCGGCTCCGGAGTAGCCGATGACGCCGACGATGGAGCCCCGCTGGACTTCAAGGTCGACGTCGTCGAGGGCGTCGACGACGGGCCCCCGCCGCGTTCCGGGGAACGCTTTGGACACCCGATCGAACGAGATGATGTCGGTCACCGGTTACTTCGCCGCGCGCAACTTGTCTTCGAGGCCGGTGAGTTCCTTCTGCAGGTCAGCGGCGGTCCAGTCGGCTTTGAACTGCAGGTTGCCCTGGTTCAACTCGGTGACGGCGTCTTCGACCTCGGTCGAGTGGTACGCCTCGATGAGCTTCTCCCAGCGCGGGTCGTCCTTGTCCTCGTCCTTCACGACGAAGGCGTTGATGTACGGCGCGAGCTCGGGGTTGTCGAGGTCTTCCTTGAAGATGATCAGGTCGTCGCCGAGTCCGCCCTTCTGGGCCTGGGTGTTGTTGACGATCGCGGCCTGGGCGCTGCCGTCCTTGAGCGCGGTGACCGTCTGGTTGGAGTCGACCGGCAGGATCTCGATCGTGCTGGAGGTGATGTCGGCCTCGGTCGAGAAGGCGTCGCCGCCGTCCTCGAGTTCGAGCAGACCTGCACGCTGCAGGTTCAGCAGGGCGCGGGCGAGGTTGGTGGGGTTGTTCGGCAGCGCGACGGTCGCGCCATCCGGGATCTCCTCGACGCTCTTGTACTGCTCGGAGTACAGCGCCAGCGGGTACACCGCGGTCGCGCCGACCGGCACGAGGGTGCCGCCGCTGTTCACATTGAAGTCGGAGAGGAAGATGAGGTGCTGGAACAGGTTGACGTCGAGCTCGCCGTCGTGCACGCCCTGGTTGAGCTGTACGGCATCCGTGATGGTGCGCACCTCGATCTCGATGCCGTCGTCTGCCAGCTTGTCCTTGAGGATCGTCCAGTGCTGTTCGGTACCGTCAGCGAGGTCGGCGGATTCTCGGTGCCGCTCGTCGAGGGACGTCGCGCATATCTGCTCGCGACGGCAGAAAAGGGCGTCGGCGGGCTCAGGCTCACTGCGCGCGGCGAGGCAGGGCATGCATCCAGGCCGCTGCTGAGCGACCCCGTGCCGCAGCTCGCCGGCGCCGTCTCGCGGATCGGCGCGCATCGGTTCCCGATCGTGCGCACTCCGGCGCTGGCAAGATTTCTGGAGGTGTTCGGCGAGGCGCGCGGCGTCGCCTTCACCGACGAGAATCTGGATGCCGACCTGGAGGACATCGGATTCGTCGGGCGGGTGATCGCCGCCGCCGCGCGGAACACGGCAGCGCCGACTGTGCTGCACGCCGGGGACAAGAGCAACATCATCCCCGGCAGCGCCGAGGCGACCGTCGACTTCCGGGCGCTTCCGGATGGTGAGGACGACCTGCTCGCCGAGGTCGCACGTCTGGCCGGAGAGACCGTGGAGGTGGAGCGGCTGCGGTCGATGCATCCGATCGCGGCGCCCATCGACGGCCCGTTCGTCGATGCGATCTACGCCGCTCTCACTGTGGAGGACCCGGACGGCGTCGTGGTGCCCTACCTGCTGCCGGCATCCGCCGACAACAAGCACTTCGCGCGCCTCGGCGTGCACGGGTACGGGTTCGTGCCGCTGCGCGTGCCGGACGATTTCGATGTGTACGGGCAGTTCCACTCGGCGGACGAGTGCGTGCCGGTCGAGAGCCTGTACTTCTGCGCGCGCGTGACGGCGGGGATCCTCGCGACGGCGTGACCTGCTGGTTGCCGTTGCCCCACACCTCGGCACGTCGATACCTTAAAGGCATGAGCAACGCCGAGGCACCGCAAGCGACTCGTTCGAAGACTCCCGCGATCCTCGGCTTAGCCCGCCGGATACCGGCGACACTCATCTTCGTGGCAGTGATCCTCATCGTCGGCGTCGTAGGGCAAGGGCTCTGGCGACCGTTCGCGGGCACTCCCCTGTTCGACGTCGTCGCCTACGGGCTGCCCGCGCTTGAGCAGGGCAGGTGGTGGACGCCGATCACCGGCACGTTCTTCGTGATCCAGCCGTGGGTGTACATCCCGACGATCCTCGGATTCTGGGGCATGGCCTACCTCGAGCATCGCCGCGGGTGGCGGGTCGCCCTGCTGTACTACTGGTTCGGGCAGCTGTTCGCAGTCTTCGGCGCCGCCCTGCTGCTCACGGGTGGTCGGGCACTGCCGTGGCCGTGGGCGCAGAACCTGGCGCAGACGCTCGACGTCGGCGCCTCCGGCGGAACCATGGCGTGCATCGCCGCGGCGATCGGGCTCTTCGCCGCACCATGGCGGCAGCGGGCGTGGTTCGTGGTGCTCGGCTTCGCCGCGATCAGTCTGCTGTATCTCGGAACCCTCGCCGATCTGGAGCATGCACTGGCCATCCTGCTCGTGCTGTCGATCGATCGCTCGCTGCGCGTGCAGCGCACGACGGTGCACGAGCAGCGCCTGCTCGCCGTGAGCATCGTCATCGCGCTCGGCGTCATCCAGCTCATCGTCATGCTCACTCCGACGAACGGTCCCTTCGGAGAGACCGACCTCTGGCTCGAGACGGCGCTGCCGGACGTGCTGTTCGACACCGCCGTGATCCTCCTGATCGCGTTCGGTCTGTGGCGCGGCAGGCGATGGGCGTGGATCATCGCCATCATCCTCGCCGCGATCAACATCCTGATCGGCGCGCTCGCCCTCGCACTGAGGGTCGCTTATCTGGTTGCGCCGGAGAGTGCCGTCGGATCCATCCGCGGTGACGTGGATGTCACGGTATCTGCCGGCATCCTCTGGTTCAGCTATCTGATCTTCCTCATCGCGACGCGCGCCTCGTTCCGGGTCTGGCGACGCGCCCGCACTCTGGGTGGCGGAGACGTCAGCGTCGACGAGGTGAAGCAGATCATCAAGAAGGACGGCGGCGGGACGCTGTCATGGATGACCACGTGGGACGGCATGGAGTACCTGCGCACCTCGTCGGGCGGCATCGTGCCGTTCCAGCTGCGCTCGGGGGCGGCTATCGCGCTCGCTGACCCGCTCGGCCCTCCCGAAGGGCACGGCGCTTCCGTCCTGGAATTCATCGCCGCCGCTGAGGCGCACGCCGTGACTCCCTGCTTCTTCAGCGCCTCCTCGCGAACGCGCGATCTGCTTCCGGAAGGGTGGCAGTCGCTCACTGTCGCGGACGACACGATCATCGACCTCGCCGGCCTCACCTTCCAGGGCAAGGCCTGGGCGAGGGTGCGTCAGTCGTTCAGCCGTGCCGAACGCGAGGGGATGACGTTCCGCCTGACGACTCTC
Organism: Microbacterium sp. AK031; assembly: GCF_024807145.1. Taxonomy (GTDB): domain Bacteria; phylum Actinomycetota; class Actinomycetes; order Actinomycetales; family Microbacteriaceae; genus Microbacterium. The sequence continues at coordinate 26,607 of NZ_JANUCA010000004.1, forward strand.
GCCGAGGTCAGCTGGGGCACGCGGCAGCAGCTCAGGGCGATCTCCGAATCGTGGGTCGGCGACAAGGGCCTGCCCGAGATGCGCTTCACGCTCGGCACGCTGCACGAGGCAGAGGATCCCGAGGTGCGATTGGCGCTGGCCATCTCCCCGGACGGAGACGTCGACGGGCTGCTCAGCTGGCTTCCGGTGTACGGCGCCGGCGGACGGATCACCGGATGGACGCTCGATCTGATGCGGCGGCGCGACGGCGGCTTCGCCGCGGTGATGGAGTTCCTGATCGGCTCTTCCGCGAAGGCGTTCTCGGAGGAGGGCGCGGAGATCCTGTCGCTGTCCGGCGCACCGCTCGCGCACGAGTCGCCGGTGGACGAGGGCGTGATCGCCTCGCTGCTGTCGCGAATGGGCGGGATGCTGGAGCCGGTGTACGGATTCCGCTCGCTGCACCAGTTCAAGAAGAAGTTCAATCCCCGCTACGAGCCGATCTACCTGCTGTACCGCGATGAGGGCGATCTCGCGCGCATCGGCAGCGGCCTGACCAGGGCGTTCCTGCCCGATGCGACACTGCGTCAGCTCACCGCCGCCGGGGTCGATCTGATCCGGAGTTGACTGTCAGAGACCGTCCAGACCGGAGCGCGCCGTCAGGCGCCTTCGCGGCCCAGCATCCCGTCGGCGTTGTCGGCGACCCATGCGACCAGTGGCAGCATGCGCTCCATGAGGTCGACGCCGAGGGGCGTCAGGCTGTATTCGACGTGGGGCGGCACGGCAGGAAACGACTCGCGATGCACGAGGCCATCGTTCGCGAGCGTGCGCAGCGTTGAGGCGAGCATCTTCTCGCTGATGCCGTCGACCTCGCGGCGCAGTTCTCCCCAGCGGCGGGTGCCGTCGGACAGGCTCGACAGCACGAGCACACCCCACTTGCTCATGATGTGGTCGAGAACGACGCGCGTGCTGCAGCCGTCTTCGAAGACATTCGGAATGGTCTCCTTGATCTGCGCAAAACTAACCACCATGTAGGTACCTTACTTCAAAGTGGGTACCCATAGATCGGAAGGTTCTCGAACCGAGCCGAGTTGTCTCCGATGACCGCTCCACGAAAGGACCCCCATGACCATCCTCATCACCGGCGCCACCGGACAGCTCGGCCGCCTCGTCATCGACAGCCTCCTCACCCGCGGCGCCGACCCGCAGACGATCGTCGCCGGCGCCCGCAACCTGTCGAAGGCCGCAGATCTCGCTGCTCGCGGCATCCGTGTCGTGACGCTCGACTACGACGATGCGGCATCCGTCAGCGCCGCGCTCGACGGAGTCGACTCGGTGCTGCTCATCTCGGGCTCCGAGGTCGGCAAGCGCACGCCGCAGCACAAGGCGGTCATCGATGCGGCGAAGGCGGCCGGCGTCACCAAGCTCGTCTACACGAGCGCTCCCAAGGCCACCACGAGCGACCTCGTGCTCGCTCCCGAGCACAAGGCGACCGAGGAGCTGATCGCCGCGTCCGGCATCCCCGCCGTCATCCTCCGGAACAACTGGTACACCGAGAACTATGTGGAAAGCGTGTCCCAGGCTGCGTCGACGGGCGTGCTGGCCGCCAGCGCAGGAGACGGGAAGGTCGCTTCGGCCAGCCGACGTGACTTCGCGGATGCTGCTGCCGTCGTGCTGCTCGAAGACGGCCACATCGGCGAGGTGTACGAGCTCGGCGGCGACGTCGCCTGGGACTTCTCAGAGCTCGCTGCCGCGATCGCCGAGGTCGTCGGCCGACCGGTCGAGTACAAGGCGCTGTCTTCCGAGGAGCACGCGGCAGGGCTGGCCGCCGCCGGACTCGACGACGGAACGATCGGCTTCCTGACGACTCTGGACGCCGACATCCGCGGCGGTGCCCTCGCCGACACCGATGACACGCTCGCCCGTCTCATCGGACGCCCGACGACCCCGCTCTTGGAGGGCCTGCGCGCAGCCGTCTGAGTTTCCACTGCCGGGTCGGCGCGCGCTCAGCGCTCGACGAGGATGCCGTCCTCGTCGCTGTAGAGGTGCGCGCCGACCCGGAACAGCACTCCTCCGAACGAGACATCCACATCGACCTCGCCGGCGCCGAGCTTGGCACTCTTGCGCGGGTTCGTACCGAGCGCCTTCACGCCGAGATCCAGATCATCGATCGTGACGCTGTCACGGATGGCGCCGTGGATCACGACGCCGGCCCAGCCGTTCGCTACGGCGGACGCCGCGATCATGTCGCCCATCAGGGCAGTCTGCAGCGACCCGCCACCGTCGACCACGAGCACGGCGCCGTTGCCGGCCGTGGCGAGCATCGTCTTCACGAGCGCGTTGTCCTCGACGCAGCGGATCGTGCGGATCGGACCGTCGAACGCAGCCCGGCCGCCGAAGCTGCGCAGCTGGAGAGGGAGGGACTGGAGTTCTTCGCCGAACTCGTCGTAGAGGTCTGCGGTGGCTTTGGTCATGCGGTCATTGTGGCATAGCGAATCCACGCCGACCGAAGAGTGCGGAATACCCCCAGGGGGTACTCTGTTATGGTTGTGGAACGCCCGCGACGGCATCCGATCGAAAGGAACCGAACATGAGCACCGCCGAGTACAAGGTGACCGGAATGACCTGCGGCCACTGCGAGGTGTCCGTGCGCGAAGAGGTCAGCCAGATCGCGGGAGTCGAAGACATCCAGGTGAGCGCGCAGGCGGGGACGCTCGTCGTCACCGCGACCGACGCGATCGACGACGCCGACGTGCTCGCCGCCGTCGACGAGGCCGGCTACTCGGCCGTACGCGCCTGAGCGCCCGCTACGACGAGAACAGGCACGAGAGGAGTCTGCGATGAGTGTGTCCGGATCGAACGTGGAGTTGGAGATCGGCGGCATGACCTGCGCCTCCTGCGCCATGCGCATCGAGAAGAAGCTCAACAAACTCGAGGGCGTCGCCGCGACGGTCAACTACGCCACCGAGAAGGCGAAGGTGAGCGTACCGGCGGGATACGAAGCCGCCCAGCTCATCGCGGAGGTCGAGAAGGCCGGATACACCGCAGCACTCCCCGTGCCGAAGAACGCCAAGGCTCCCGCCCCGACGGATACCGATCCCGAACTCACCTCGTTGCGTCAGCGTCTGATCATCTCGATCATCCTCACAGTGCCGGTGATCGCGATGGCGATGATCCCCGCACTGCAGTTCACCTACTGGCAGTGGGCGTCGCTGGCGCTCGCTGCACCGGTGATCGTGTGGGGCGCATGGCCGTTCCACACGGCGGCCTGGACCAACCTGCGCCACGGCGCCGCGACCATGGACACGCTGATCTCGATGGGCACGTCGGCGGCGTTCCTGTGGTCGCTGTACGCGCTGTTCCTCGGCAGCGCCGGTATGCCGGGCATGACCCATCCGTTCGAGTTCACACTGTCGCGCTCCGACGGCACCGCCAACATCTACCTCGAAGTCGGGGCGGGCGTGACGATGTTCATCCTCGCCGGCCGCTACTTCGAGAAACGCGCCAAGCGCCAGGCCGGGGCGGCCATGCGCGCGCTGCTCGAGCTCGGAGCGAAGGACGTCCCTGTGCTGCGGGGCGGCATCGAGGCCCTCATCCCGGTCGACGAGCTGCACGTCGACGATGAGTTCATCGTGCGGCCCGGCGAGAAGATCGCCACCGACGGCGTGGTCGTCTCCGGTACATCGGCGGTCGATGCGTCCATGCTCACCGGCGAATCGGTGCCTGTCGAGGTCGGCCCGGCGGATGCCGTCACCGGAGCGACCGTCAACGCCGGAGGACGCCTGGTGGTGCGTGCGACGCGCATCGGCGCCGATACGCAGCTCGCACAGATGGCGCGGCTCGTCGAGGAGGCGCAGACCGGCAAGGCCGAGGTGCAGCGGCTCGCCGACCGCATCTCCGGCGTCTTCGTGCCGATCGTCATCGGCATCGCCGTCGTCACGCTCGCCGGATGGCTCATCGCCGGATTCCCCGCCGCTGCGGCGTTCACGGCCGCCGTCGCCGTGCTCGTGATCGCGTGCCCATGCGCACTCGGGCTCGCCACACCGACGGCGCTGCTGGTCGGCACGGGTCGCGGAGCGCAGATGGGCATCCTCATCAAGGGCCCTGAGGTGCTCGAGTCGACCCGCAAGGTCGACACGGTTGTGCTCGACAAGACCGGGACCGTCACCACGGGGCGAATGGCGCTCGTCGGCGTGACCGCGGAACCGGGAACGGATGCTGAGGAGCTGCTGCGTCTGGCCGGTGCACTGGAGGATGCGTCCGAGCATCCGATCGCCCAGGCCATCGCGAAGGCGGCCACCGCGCAGACCGGCGCACTCGCGAGCGTCGAGAGCTTCGTGAACGTCGAGGGCAAGGGCGTGCAGGGCGTCGTCGACGGACACAGCGTCGTTGTCGGGCGGGAGTCTCTCCTCGCCGAATGGAGCCTGACTCTCTCACCTGCTGTCGCCGCGGCGAAGGCTGCGGCGGAGAACGACGGGCAGACCGTCGTGGCTGTCGCCTGGGACGGAGCCGCCCGCGGCATCCTGATCGTCGCCGACACGGTCAAGCCGACGAGCGGCGAAGCCGTCGCCCAGCTGAAGAAGCTGGGGCTGTCTCCCATCCTGCTCACCGGGGACAACGAGGCGGTCGCCCGTCGGATCGCGGCAGAGGTCGGCATCGACGACGTCATCGCCGAGGTGCTGCCGAAGGACAAGGTCGACGTCGTCACGCGGCTTCAACGTGAGGGCAAGGTCGTCGCGATGGTCGGCGACGGCGTCAACGACGCGCCCGCGCTCGTGCAGGCCGATCTGGGCCTCGCGATGGGCACCGGCACGGACGTCGCGATCGAAGCATCCGACATCGCGCTCGTCCGTGGCGACCTGCGCAGCGCCGTCGACGCCATCCGCCTGTCACGGAAGACGCTCGGCACGATCAAGTCGAACCTGTTCTGGGCGTTCGCCTACAACGTCGCTGCGATTCCGATCGCCGCGCTCGGGATGCTGAACCCGATGCTCGCCGGAGCGGCCATGGCGTTCTCGAGCGTGTTCGTCGTCGGCAACAGCCTGCGGCTGCGGGCGTTCCGATGATCTGTCTCCAAGCACGTTCGATGAGCCGTGTCAAGGCGCAAGACGACGCAGGAGACGTTTCGTAGAGTCGCCACGAGCGCGGTACCCGAGCCGCGTGACGTGGAGCGCGGCATGGATACGATCGACGAGCATGCGACCGAGATTCTGCTCGATGGACGCTACCGTCTCGGCCCATGCCTCGGTCGGGGTGGGATGGCCGTGGTCTACCGCGCCGAGGACACGTTCCTCGGACGAACCGTGGCGATCAAGCTGCTCGGCCGGGCGGACGAAGCGCCATCGGCCATGGAACGCGTGCACAGCGAGACCACTGTTCTGGCCTCGCTGAACCATCCATCGCTCGTGACGCTCTACGACGCGAGGCTGGATCCGGGGCACGCTCAGTACCTGGCGATGGAGTACATCGACGGGCCGACACTCGCCTCGCGCCTGACTCAGGGTCCGCTGTCCGGCCAGGAGGCCGCTGCTTTCGCCCGCGATCTCTCTGAGGCATTGCAGGTCGTGCATGACGCGGGCATCATCCACCGCGATGTGAAGCCGTCGAACGTGATGCTGGCACGTGCCTCCCGACGGGAAGCGGGCTGGACCGCGAAGCTCACGGACTTCGGCATCGCGTACAGCCTCTCGGAACCACGCGTGACATCGCCGGGCGGCGTCGTCGGTACGGCAGCGTACATGGCACCCGAGCAGGTCAGAGGAGCAGAACTCACCCCTGCAGTGGACATCTATTCTCTGGGGCTCGTGCTCATAGAAGCGCTGACCGGCGAACCCGCCTTCCCGATGATGGGGCAGGTGCCGACCGCGCTGCGCAGGCTTGCGGAGACTCCGGTGATACCGGATTCTGTGGGCCCGCGCTGGGGCGCGCTTCTCGCCCGCATGACCCGCGTCGTCCCCGAGGAGCGCCCTTCCGCGAGCGAGGTGGCGCAGGCGGCCGCCTTCCTGTGCGACGCCCCATCCTCCGACGGTGAACGCACAGCACCACAACCCGCCCCGACTGTCCTGATGCCCATCATGACCGACGGCCCGACCACCGGCCCCACCCAGGAGATCGCCACCGCTGCCGCACCTCCGACAGTTCGACGCCGCGCCGCACGGAAGCTGCGCGCGGGAGCACTGAGCACGATGGCCGTCGTCGCGGCGGCGATGATCATCGTGGCGGGGATCTGGGCCTTCTCCCCTCCGGGGGAATCGCCCGGCCGGGTCGCGTCTCGGACGTCGGCCGGCGAGGCGTTCACACCGACCTCCCCCGAGACGGACTCGCCGCCGGAGTCGGATCAGACGGACACGTCGACGAACACGGACACCGAGTCCGACATCAACGATGAGCCGGTAGACGACGTCACCGAGGGCGGCCCCGACGAGAGGTCCGACGAGAACTCGAACAAGGGACCGGGGAACAATTCGGGCAACGAGAAGGATCCGTCTGACGATGACAAGGACAACGGCAAGAAGGGGAAGTGACCCGATCAGCCCTGAGTGTCAGCGCCGCGGCTCGCCCGGCTCGCCCAGCGCATTCCGCGTTGGACGATCGTGCGGACGTGGGGGTCCTCGAGCACGTCCACGCTGTGCCCCGGCGTGGCCACGAAGATCCGGCCGGCGCCCCACTGCCGCGTCCACACCGCGGGCGACGTGACCGGACGATGCCACGGGTGGTAGGGCTGAACCGGGTGGGTCGTGGTCGCGAGAACATCGATGAGATCGTCGTGCAGCACCCAGTACTGCTCGGTCGTCAGCGCGAAGTCGGCGATGCCGGCGGTGATCTCGTGTGTGCGTCCGAGCTCGGTCATTTCGACGGTGTACGACAGGTAGTTGTCGGTCTCATCGCCAGGACGCTCCGCCGGAGGCCGGCCGGGATGCGTGGCGAACTGCCCGCCGATCAGCTGCAAGTAGTCCGAATTCGCACGGTACGAGTCGGCGATGCCGCCGTGCCAGCCGGCCAAACCGGTCCCCACTTCGACAGCGGAGCGAAGCCCGGCGAACGCCTCTTTCGAGATCTCCGACATCGTCACGGACTGGACGACGAGATCCGTAGCGGCCATGACCTCGGCATCCGCGTAGATCTCGTTGGACTCCTCGACTCGCACCTCGAACCCCGACTTCTCCAGGAAGGGGATGAACAGCTCCGTCGTCTCGACGGGGTGGTGTCCCTCCCATCCGCCACGGACGACAAGTGCACGTCGGTCTGTCATGAGGTGATTCCTTTCACTGCCGAAAAGCGACTGTCAGAGCGGGCGGATTCTTCCACCGCGTCGAGAACGCGCTGCACGTGCAGCGCCTCAGAGAAGTCGGGCCCGGTCGGTGCCCCGGCGATGGCTCCCACGAAATCGACGATCTCATGAGTGAACGTGTGCTCGTACCCGAGCCCATGGCCCACAGGCCACCATGCTTTCATATAGGGGTGCTCGGCCTCGGTCGTCTGAACTCGCTGGAACCCCTGCCGATGCCCCTCGTCTGACGCGTCGTAGTACTCCAGCTCGTTCATCCGCTCGAAGTCGAACGCCACCGCTCCGCGGTCGCCGTTGATCTCGATGCGGTTGGCGTTGCGACGCCCAGTGGCGACGCGGCTGAACTCGAAGACTCCCATGGCGTCGTCGGCGAAGCGCGCGGTGAAGGCGCCGGCGTCGTCGACCGTCACACGCCTGCGCGGCGCATCGAGGGCGGCTGTGCCGCCGAGCCCCACCACTCCATCGCGCTCGGGTCGAGTCTCGACGAACGTGCGCAGCGCAGCGGAGACGCCGACGATCTGAGACCCTGTCAGCCACTGCGCGGTGTCGATGCTGTGCGCGCCGATGTCGCCGAGCGCGCCCGATCCTGCCAGCTCGCGATCCAGCCGCCACGTGAAGGGAGCATCCTCGTCACTCAGCCAGTCCTGCAGATACTGGGCACGCACGTGCCTGACCCGCCCGATGCGACCTTCTTCGATGAGTCGTCGCGCCAGCGCCAGCGCCGGTGTGCGTCGATAGCTGAATCCGCACAACGCCACCTGATCTGGCACTGCGGCGGCAGCAGCAGCTATGCGCTCGGCGTCTTCGACGGTGTTCGCCAGCGGCTTCTCGCACAGCACATGCTTGCCTGCGGCGAGCGCGGCGAGCGCGATCTCGGCGTGCGTGTCGCCCGGAGTGCAGATGTCGATGACGTCGATATCATCGCGCTGGATGATCTCGCGCCAGTCGGTCGACGCCTCAGCCCATCCGAGCCGCGCTGCCTCTGCGGCCGTGCGCTGCGGATCACGGCCGACCATCACCGCCATCTCGACGTTGTGGGGCAGGTCGAAGAACCGGGGAGCGGTCTGCCAGGCGTGCGAATGCGCCCGGCCCATGAAGCCGGTGCCGATGAGAGCGATGCGAAGCGTCTTCACTGAATCGTCCTTTTTTAAGCGATGCGGGGAGAGCCGGCCGACGGACGCTACGGCAGCCGCGCCTCAGCGGTGACAGTGCCGGTCGTCGGCAGCGAGAACGTCGCGGCTTCGCCGCGGGCGCTCACTTCGTACTCGCCGGTGAACCCCCTCACTTGCACGATGCCCGAGGCATCGGTCTTCAACGGCGTCGGCGCCAGCCACCAATCGCCCTTGATGAGGTTGCGCACGGCGTCGTACGACGGCTTCAGCGAACCGTCGGCCCGCACGAGCCCGGCGGGGGCGCCGAGCCATGCCCCGCTGTCACTGAGACCCCAGTAGTTGATGGCCTGCACGGACGGATGCGAGACGAGTGAACGATAGTGGCGCTCCATCTCGTCGGCTTGGCGCTCCTCCCCCTCAGGCGTGGATGGCCAATCGTCGATGCGGTAGTCGTTCAGGTCGCCGATTTCCGGGGGAACCGTGTGGCCAGACACGATCGTGTTCTCGGTCATGTGCAGCGGCAGACCGAAGCGCGAGAACCGATCCACGGCGTCGAGGATCGCATCCTCCCCGCGGTAGCCCTTCTGCATGTGGGTCTGCAGGCCGATCGCGTCGATCTGGATGCCTGCCTCCAGCAGTCCTTCGATCAGGCACTCGTATGCGGAGCTCAGGTCGAAGTCGTTGATGAGAAGCGTGGCGTTCGGATTCGTCTCGCGGGCCTCCTCGAAGGCGAGCCGCGCCGTGGCGATGCGCCCCTTCTCCCATGCCATGCGCGTGATGCCGTTGTCGCCGTTGCGGAAAACCGGCATGATGACCGCTTCGTTGATGGCATCCCAGATATCGATGAGTCCCGCGAAATCGCCCACTTCACGTCGGATGCGCGCGCGCTGCGCCTGCTCGACCTCGTCGACCGGCAGGTCGAGCAGCCACGGGGCAGTGACCGTGTGCCAGAGCAGCGGGTGCCCCTTCACCGTGATGCCGCGATCTGCGAACCACTGCGCGGTCTTTCGCAGCCGACCGGTGTCGGGCTTACCGCGCACAGGTTCGAACCGGCCCCAGTAGAACGGCAGCGTGGCGGTGTTGTACAGGTCGAGCCACAGCTCCTCGAGGTGCTCGAGCAGGCCGAGGTCTGCCCCGCCGAATGTCTCGACCCCCGCGGCCGTCGCGTGGACCTCGGACTCGGCGTTGGCGAGCGGAATGAAGTCGAACCCGATGTTCCCGAACGAGAATGCGTGACGCCGTTGCTGAACCATCACCTCGGTGTCGGCGAGCGGGCGCCCGTCGGCGCCGAGCACTGTCACCGCAGCCTCGGCGATGCGGTGCTTCATGGTGCGGTCGATGGGTGGTACTTCAGCGGCCACGTCAGATCCTTACGTCGTTGGGGAGCTGTGTCCACCTTGCCACGGTGGACGCGTATAGGAAAACTATATGAGAATGAAGGAAATGTTTCGACTATATCTGGTCGCCGAGAGAGGACACCGAGATGGCGCACGCAGAGCAGATCACCGACCGCTGCAGCTATCACGGAGAGGGTCCGTTCTGGGATGAGAAGCGATCTCGCCTGCGGTTCGTCGACATGCTGGCAGGCGACGTGGTCACTCTGCTGCCCAACGGTCGCCTCACACGCCGCCATGTCGATGACATCGCCGCGGTCGTCCGCGCCCGCGAAGACGGCGGATACGTCGTCGCAGTGGAACGCGGATTCGCACTGCTGGACGCCGACTGGACCCGAGAGGACACCATCCACGTCTTCGACTCCCCAGAGATCCGGATGAACGAGGGCGGGTGCGACCCGCAGGGGCGTTTCTACTGCGGTTCGATGGCCTACGCTGCGGCCCCTGGTGCCGGCGCCCTCTATCGTCTCGACCCCGATCGCACCGTGCACACTGTGCTCGCGGACGTCTCGATTCCGAACGGTCTGCAGTGGTCTGCCGACGGTGCACGTGCGTTCCACACCGACACGACCACAGGAACGATCAGTGCCTACGACTTCGATGGCGATGCGGGGCGCTTGCTGAACCCGCGACCGTTCATCACCATCGACGCATCCGATGGCGCACCGGACGGCTGCGCCGTCGACGATGAGGACGGGCTCTGGGTCGCCTTGTGGGGAGGCGCGGGCGTGCGCCGCTACGACAGCGACGGCGCTCTCACTGAGGTGATCGAACTGCCGACCACGAACGTCACCGCCTGCACATTCGCCGGTCCTGGCAGTTCAGACCTCTACATCACCACATCCATGGAGAACGTGGATGCTGCCGCCGAGCCGGCCGCGGGTGCGATCTTCCTTGCATCAGTCGGGACGCGCGGCGTGGCACAGCAGTGCTTCGCAGGCTGATCGCACGGGCCGGCGCAGAGCGTGCCGGCCCGTGCGCGATCTACGAGACCAGACCGCTCTTCAACTGCCCCAGCAGGCTCTCACGCACAGCGCAGTTCTCGAATCGGAACGAGTCGGCGAGCGCATCCAGCTCGCTGTCGTCGAGCCCGCGGAACATGTCGGCGTATTCGAGGGCGAGTGGTTCGGCGAGCGTGATGTTGAGCAGCAGTCGTGCGATGTAGTGCGATGCTCCGAACGGGTACGGATCGAAGTCGGGGAACTCTCGCGCGACCAGCTCTCGCAGCGGTTCGCTGACCTCGCGAGGCCCGATCTCGTCGCTGCCCCAGCCATCGGCCGACAGGCGGAACTTCTTCGCCACGAAGGGGTCGAAGCGCCGCCGATACGGCGTGCCCGCCTTGACACCCACGAGGCCCTGGCGGCCGAGATCCTTGTACATCCACGTGTTCCAGCTCACGCCGTGGCGCGAGTAGATCTCCAGTTGATCGGTCAGGATCTGTCGCCGCTCGACGTCTTTGGATTCGTCATTGAAGTAGATCGGAGCGAACTCCCCGACATAGATCGGCGTGCCAGTTCGTCGCGCGAACTCGCTGCGTTCGAGGAACTTCGCCTCGACGGCATCCCGGTCGATGTACTTGCCGTCGGTGATCCCAGGGTATCCCCCGCCCCTCCCGAAGCCGGACGGCACGTAGTCATGGAGGGCGTAGACGATTCCATCCTGCGGCTCCTTGAAGATCGTCCAGTCGACGGAATAGGTGTTGCCGTCGAGGAAGATGAGGTGGTTCGGGTCGACCTTCTTCACCGCGGCGACGATGCGCTCGTAGAACGCCGCCACCCGCACGCCGGTCGCGTCGGCCGGTTCATTCATCAGGTTGTAGCCGCTCACCCATGGGTTGTCCCTGTATCGATCCGCGATCGCCTCCCAGATGTTCACCGTCCTGTCCTGGAAGTGCGGGTGATCCCAGAATCCGTCGACATGGGTGCGGTTGTCCGAGTGCCAGTCCTGGTTCTGATGCCCAGGATGCGAGTGCAGATCGATCATCGAATAGATGCCGTTCGCTGCACAGAGCTCTATCGCGCGGTCGATGTGGCGGAAGCCGCTCTCGATGATCTCGAAAGGGCGCGCATCGCTTTCCAGATGGCGGTAGTTGACGTTGATGCGTACGGAGTTGAATCCCTCCCGCCCCAGGAACGCCGCGTCGTCCTCCGCGAAGAACCCCGTGAGCAACCGCTCGAAGAATCTGTCGGCGCGATCCTCGCCGAGCACGTCGCCGACGGTCTGCCTCATGTACGCCTCGTTGGCGGCGTAGCCCGTGATGAAGTTCTCCATCAAGAGCCATCCGCCGATGTTCACCCCCCGCAGCTTCACGACGGCGCCGGCGCCGTCGACGAATTCGCTTCCGCGAATGGACAGGGGTCGGCTCTGGACAGACGGCTGGGAGGTCGCCATTTCTCTTCCTTCTTCTGCATCGTTGCGGTGTCACGGAAAGCGATCGCGGACCAGTTCTGAAACCACGCGAAGCGCAATTTCATGTAGAGTTTTCGCAATGCTGAAGTAAACATATCTCAATTGGAGCCGTCCGTGACCGAATCCGTCATGCAAGCCAGCCTGCTGACCGCGCCCGGCTCGATCGAGCTGCGGTCGCGCCCCATCCCCGAGCTGCAACCCGATGAGGTCCTCGTCCAGATCGCCGCAGTGGGCGTATGCGGCTCCGACGTGCACTACTACCACGAGGGCCGCATCGCCGATTTCGTCGTGGAGAGCCCGCTGATCCTGGGTCACGAAGCTTCCGGCGTGATCAGCAAGGTCGGCTCCGCGGTGTCGCCGACTCGAGTCGGCGAGCGCGTGTCGATAGAACCGCAGCGCGCCTGCCGGACATGCGAGCAGTGCAAGCGCGGCGCTTACAACCTCTGCCCATTCATGGAGTTCTACGCCACGCCTCCGATCGATGGCGCGTTCGCACAGTACGCCGTGATCCAGTCGGACTTCGCCTTCGCCATCCCTGACTCGATGAGCCTCGAGGCCGCCGCCCTCTGCGAGCCGCTCTCGGTGGGGATCTGGAGCAACCAGAAGGCCGGCACCCGCGCGGGCTCGCGTGTGCTCGTCGCGGGCGCTGGCCCGATCGGAATCATCGTGATGCAAGTCGCATTCGCCTTCGGCGCCTCGGAGGTGCTGATATCCGACATCGCGCAGACCCGCCGCGACGCCGCAGCGCGATTCGGCGCCACGCGCACACTGGACCCGACCCAGGACGACATGCCCGGGCTCGACGTCGACGTCTTCATCGACGCCTCCGGCGCAGAACCGGCAGTGCGTGCCGGGATCATGGCGTTGAGACCGGGCGGAAGAGCGGTGCTCGTCGGAATGGGCAAGGACGACATCTCGCTGCCGGTCTCGCGCATCCAGGGTCGGGAGATCGAGCTCACGGGCGTCTTCCGCTACGCCAATACCTGGCCGCTCGCCATCGAACTGGTCAGCAGCGGCAAGGTCGACCTCGACGCCCTAGTCACCGGCCGTTACCCGCTCGCCGACGTCGAGGCGGCGCTGCACGCGGCCACCGATCCGAATGCGCTCAAGGTCATCGTCACCCCCAACACATGCTCCTGACCCGAGCCCGCTCCTCCATCACCGACGAAGTTGATAGGACCTCATGAATAATCTCCGAAGCGCCCAGTGGTACGGCGGCCACGACCGCAACACCTATCTGCACCGCGCCTGGATGCGCCGCGGTCTGCCCGACGACGCCTTCGACGGGCGGCCGCACATCGCCATCGCGAACACCGCATCCGACCTCACCCCGTGCAACTCTCACCTCAATGAGGTCGCCGAGAGCGTCAAGCACGGCGTGTACGAAGCCGGCGGGATCCCGCTGAACATGCCCGTGCCGTCATTGGGCGAGACCCAGGTGCGGCCGACCGCGATGCTGTGGCGCAACATGTCAGCGATGGCCATCGAGGAGATGCTCCGGGCCAGCCCCGTCGACGGCGTCGTCCTGCTGGGCGGATGCGACAAGACCATTCCCGCGCTGCTCATGGGAGCGGCCTCCGTCGACATCCCCGCCATCGTGATCCCCGGCGGTCCCATGCTGAACGGCCACTTCCGCGGTGACGCCATGGGATGCGGCACCGACGTGTGGAAGCTCAGCGAGGAGGTGCGCGCCGGCACCCTCTCCGAGAAGTTGTTCGTCAAGTCGGAGGGCTCCATGATCCGCAGCCGCGGCCACTGCAACACCATGGGCACCGCCTCGACCATGGCCGCCGTGGCCGAGGCACTCGGCACCACGCTCCCCGGTATCGCGGGCACTCCGGCGCCGGACAGCCGACTCTTGGAGATGTCGCACGAAAGCGGCCGTCTTGTCGTGGAGATGGTGTTCGCCGGACGCAAGATCAGCGATGTCATCACCGCGGAGTCGATCCACAACGCCATCGTCACTCTCGCGGCGATCGGCGGGTCGACCAACGCGGTCGTGCACCTGCTTGCCATTGCCGGTCGCCTCGGCATCGACCTGTCGCTCGACGACTTCGACCGCGTCGGCGCCGGAGTCCCCCTGCTCGTCAACCTCCAGCCGACGGGCAAGTACCTCATGGAGGATCTGTTCCGCGCCGGCGGGCTGCTCGCCGTGCTGCAGCAGGTCAAGGATCTGCTGCAGCCTGCGGCCATCACTGTGACCGGCAAGCCGCTGGTCAGCTATCTCGATGACCAGGAGGTGTGGGACCACGACGTGATCTCACAACGCGAGCAGCCCCTCCAAGACGATGCGGGGATCGCGATCCTGCGCGGCAATCTGGCCCCGACCGGTGCATTGATCAAGCCGGCCGCAGCCTCGCCCGAGCTGATGAAGCACCGTGGCAAGGCCGTCGTATTCGAATCGATCGAGGACTTCCACGCCCGCATCGACGATCCTGATCTCGACGTCGACGCGACTTCGGTACTCGTGCTGCGCGGATGCGGACCCAAGGGATATCCCGGGATGCCGGAGGTGTCGAACATGCCGTTGCCGAAGAAGCTGCTCCAGGCCGGAGTGCGGGACATGGTGCGCGTATGCGACGGGCGCATGAGCGGCACAGCATACGGAACGGTCGTGCTGCACGTCAGCCCGGAGGCGGCAGCCGGTGGGCTGCTGGCGCTCGTGGAGAACGGTGACGAGATCATCCTCGATGTCGAAGGGCGAAGGCTCGAACTGAATGTGCCGGAGGAGGTGCTGCGTGAGCGCCGGGTGAGTGCGACCACTGCAGACGCCTTCGCCTCTCCCGAGCGCGGCTGGGCCCGCCTCTACATCGACCACGTGCAGCAGGCGGATACCGGGGCCGATCTCGACTTCCTCGTCGGATCGTCGGGCCCGCACGTCGCCAGGGAGTCCCATTGAACGAGTCGGCTGAGGAGGCCGGAACGGGAGAAGACGGAGCAACCATGACGATGCGTGCCGCTGTCCTGCGCCGACCGGGCGCACCCCTCACGATCGAGCAGGTGGATCTCGCGCCGCCAGGGCCGGGCGAGATTATGGTCCGCATCGAGGCCGCAGGGGTGTGCCACAGCGATTATCACTACATGACCGGCGACATCGCCTGCCCGCTGCCCGTCGTGCTCGGGCACGAGGGTGCAGGGATCATCGAGGCGCTGGGCGACGGCACGAGCGGTCGGCTCGCGGTCGGTGATCGAGTGGCACTGATGTGGCGTCCGCGCTGCGGCGACTGCGAGCCCTGCATCACCGGCAACCCTGTGCTGTGCCAATCGGGTCCGCGTCAGGCCGCGACCGGCGGCCTGCTCGACGGCACGTCGCGCCTGAGCAAGGGCGACGAGCAGCTGCACCACTTCCTCGGCGTGTCCTGCTTCGCTGAGCGCGTCGTGGTCTCGGAGAGGTCGGTCGTCCCCGTGCCAGAGGGCGTGCCGGCGCAGATCGCAGCCATCTCAGGATGCGCGGTGATCACCGGCGTCGGCGCCGTACTCAACGCCGTCGGCGAATGCGCCGGCGATTCCGTCCTGATCATCGGCGCCGGCGGTGTCGGTCTCTCGAGCGTCATGGGCGCACATCTCGCCGGAGCCAATCCCATCGTGGTCGTCGACGTGGATCCGGAGAAGCTCGAGCGGGCAACCCGCCTCGGTGCGACCCACACCATCGACGCCTCCGCCGGCGACACCGTCGGCCAGGTGCTCGCGCTCTTCCCGAGCGGCGTGAAATGGGCGATCGAAGCGATCGGACGCGCGGCGACCCTGCAGCAGGCGTTCGACTGCCTGGCGCCCGCCGGCACGCTCGTCGCGGTCGGCCTCGGCCGTGTCGATGACACCTTCGCGATCCCAGTCAACAACCTGGTGCAACGACAGAAGCGCGTGATCGGCAGTCTCTACGGCTCGGCAAACCCACTCGTCGATCTGCCGAAGATCTTCGAGCTCTACCTCGCCGGCAGGCTCCCGCTGGACGAGCTCATCGGTGCCGGCTTCCCGCTGGAGGAAGCGAACGAGGCATATGACGCCCTCGCGGGCGGCGCCGTCGGTAGGGCGGTGATCGTGCCGTGAACAGCGACCAGCAGAAGCAGTTCGCCCGATACCCGAGCCTCGTGGACCGAGTCGCCTTCGTCAGCGGCGGAGCGACCGGACTGGGCAAGGAGTTCGTCGAACAGCTGGCCGCGCAGGGCAGCAGGGTGGCGTTCATCGACATCGCCAGGGAGAAGGGCGAGGCGCTCGCGGCGCAGATCGCCGAGCGAGGTCACCCGGCACCGCTCTTCCTTCCGTGCGACGTGCGCGACGTCCCGGCCGTTCAGGATGCGATCCGGCAGGCTGCCGAGCGGCTCGGCCCGATCACCGTGCTGGTGAACAACGCCGCCAACGACACCCGCCACAAGGTCTCCGATGTCGACCTCGCAATGTGGGACGACTCCATGGCCGTGAACGTGCGTCATCACTTCTTCGCCGCACAGGCGGTCACGGACATGATGCGCGAGACCGGCGGCGGTTCCATCATCAACCTCGGATCGATAAGCGCACATATCGACCTCCTCGACCTTCCGGGCTACATCACCGCGAAGGCCGGGATCGAAGGCCTGACGCGCACACTCGCCCGCGAACTGGGACCGCACGGCATCCGCGTGAACTGCATCATCCCGGGCTGGGTCATGACGGATCGGCAGCTCGAGCAATGGGTGACGCCGGAGGCAGAGGCCTCCATCGAGCGCAACCAGTGCCTGCCCCACAAGCTCTACCCCGATGACGTCGCGCGCATGATGCTCTGGCTCGCGGCAGACGACTCCCGCTCGTGCACGGCCCAGCTCTGGGTCGTGGACGGCGGATGGATGTGAGGATGACATGACGACTCTCGATGAACTCGCAGAGATCACCGCAGCAGCAGCGGCGGCTGCACCGGCCGTGGCGAACGCGACCGCCGACACCAGATCGGGCTGGCTGAGCGCCATCGCAGACGCCCTCGACGCGCACGCCGACGAGCTCGCCGAACTCGCCAACAGCGAGACCCATCTCGGTGTGCCCCGGCTGCGCGGAGAGGTGGCACGCACCACCGGGCAGCTGCGCCTGTTCGCCGACGTGATCACCGAAGGCTCATACCTCGAGGCCGTGATCGACCACGCCGACCCGGCCGCTGTCCCGCCGCTGCCCGACCTAAGGCGGATGCTGTACCCGATCGGACCGATCGCCGTATTCTCGGCATCGAACTTCCCGTTCGCGTTCTCGGTCGCCGGCGGCGACACCGCGTCTGCGCTTGCGGTCGGCTGCCCTGTGGTCGTGAAGGCCCACTCCGGTCATCCGGCGCTCAGCGCCCGTACCGCCGAACTCACCGCAGATGCTTTGCGTGACGCGGGAGCTCCGGCAGGCACTTTCGCTCTGGTGACCGGGCGGGAGACCGGGACGGCACTGGTCCGGGATCCTCACATCAAGGGGGTCGGCTTCACCGGGTCGGTTGCGGGCGGGCGGGCTCTGTACGATCTCGCGGTGTCACGGCCGGACCCGATCCCGTTCTACGGCGAGCTCGGCAGCGTCAACCCGGTCGTCCTGACAACTGAAGCGGTCTCGGCGCGCTCGAGCGCGCTGGCTGAGGAGCTCGTCGCATCGTTCACCATGGGCGCAGGCCAGTTCTGCACCAAACCCGGTGTCGTCTTCGTCCCCGCAGGCAGCGACTTCGCATCCGCGGTCGCGGCGGCAGCGGTCGCAGAGACCGGAGGCAGGCTCTTGACCGAACGGATCGCCGAGGGTTTTGCTGCAGGGCTCGGCGCACTCGCGAGCGATCCAGAGGTGACGGTCGTCGCCGGCGACATCGCGCAGTTCGATGTGCACTCGACAGCCACCCCTGTGGTGCTCGCCACGACAGCGCCCGCCCTGGTCACACGTTCAGAGACGCTCCTCGAAGAGTGCTTCGGGCCGACCACCCTGCTGGTCTCGTATGCGTCCGATTCGGAGCTTCTCACCGCCCTGCGCCTGGTGCCGGGAAGCCTCACCGCGACAGTCCATTCGGAGCCTGGCGAAGACATCACCGAACTCGTGGAGGTGCTGCGCGACCGCGCCGGACGGGTGCTCTTCGACGGCTGGCCGACCGGCGTCGCCGTGAACTGGGCACAGCATCACGGTGGCCCGTGGCCTGCGACGACCTCGTTGTTCACCTCGGTCGGAGCGACCGCCGCGCGTCGATTCCAGCGCCCGGTGGCGTATCAGAACGCCCCGGCGCGGATTCTCCCCGCGGCGCTTCGCGAAGAGAACCCGCTCAGCATCCCCCGCCGCGTCGACGGTCGCCTCACGTTCGACTGAGCGCGCCGTCTCTCTCCGAGGCGCTCGGCCGAACGATACTCACCACCGATCGGGCAGCGAACCCGCCGGAACCGATTCCGGACGCGCGGTTGTGCTCACCAGCTCCACCACGCGGCGTTCTCGCCCGGCGATGAGCACCGCCTCCATGGTCTCGAGCACGTGGAAGGCGAGCTGCCCGGAGGCTCTGTGCGGGCGCCTGGTCTCGATCGCACGGGCCATGTCGGAAAGACCCACCCCACGTCCGGCATCCGCGTAGCCGCCGGAGACCGGCGCGACCTTCCACTCCGGGGTGTCGGTCGTCCACACTTCTGTCGGGTCGGAGAATCTGTTCGGGTCGGCGACCGAGATGGTTCCCGCGGTTCCGTAGATCTCGATCATCGGCGCCCGCGACTGCCAGATGTCGAAGCTCATCGTGACGGTCGAGCTCACGCCACTCTCGTGGAAGAGGATGGCGGAGATGTGGGTGTCGACCGACACATCGAGCGGAGTCCCCTGCAGCGGGCCGCTGCCGATGGAACGGCTGCGGTCCGATGTGCTCACAGATCCAGCGACCGAGACCACGGGGCCGAACATCGTGATGAGCGTCGTCAGGTAGTACGGCCCCATGTCGAAGAGCGGCCCTCCACCGGGCTGGTAGTAGAACTGCGGCGACGGATGCCACGACTCATGGCCCGACGACGACCAGTGCGCCGCTGCTCCCACCGGGGCGCCGATGGCGCCGTCATCCAGCAGGTTCCGCGCCGTCTGCACTCCGGTCCCGAGCACGGTGTCAGGTGCCGAGCCGACACGGAGGCCGGCAGCATCCGCCGCCTGAAGCAGTGTCGCCGACTCGGCGACGTTCAACCCGAGCGGCTTCTCGGCGAAGACGTGTTTTCCTGCGGCGATCGCACGCAGTCCGATCTCCACGTGCGCGGCGGGGATCGTGAGGTTCAGCACGAGGTCGATCCGCTCGTCCGCCAGAAGGGCGTCGACGCTCAGTGCCTCGACGCCCTGTTCGTGCGCGACCGCGCGCGCACGTTCCGCGTCGACATCCGCGACCGCGACAAGCTCCAGATTCGACAGCTTCGGCAATTCAGCGAAATACTGCTCTGCGATCTTGCCGACGCCGACGACGCCGATCCTCATCGGATTGGACATTCATTTCCTTTCATCATTTGCCGAAGCCGGCAGTCAGGCCGCTGATCAGCTGACGCCTTCCGACTACATAGAGCACCACGATGGGCAGTGCCGAGAGAGTGACCGCCGCCAGCACCGCGGGGATGTCGACCTGGAACTCGCCCTGATAGGTCCACAGCGACAAGGGCAGTACCCTCGTGTTCGCGCTCTGGGTGAGCACGAGCGGGAAGAGGAAGCCGTTCCAGACGTTGAGCGCGTCGTAGATCGCGACGGTGACGATCGCCGGCTTCGCCAGAGGCAGCACCAGATTCCATAGCATCCGCCAGTCGCCGGCCCCGTCCACGCGCATCGATTCGAACAGCTCTCCGGGGATGTCTCGGAGGAAGTTGACCAGGATCAGGACGGTGATCGGTACGGCGAATGCGATCGACGGCAGGATCAGCGCGATCAAGGTGTCGTACAGCCGCAGCTGCGTGATCATGTAATAGATCGGGATGATCGTCGCCTGTAGCGGGATCGCCAGCCCGAGCAGGATCAACGCGAACGACCTCGCCGCGAAGCGCGTCCTGCTGCGCACGATGTAGTACGCAGCCATCACGCAGATCACCAGCACCACCGCGACGGTGGTCACCGTGACGATGACGCTGTTCATGAAGTAGAGCAGGAAATCGTTCTCCAGCACGGTCAGATACGGCTGGAGAGTCGGCTGAGACGGCGGGAGCAATGGGTTCTCGGAGTAGAAGGCCGACTGCTGACGCAGGCTCGTCAGCACGATGTAGTAGATCGGCAGGATGATGACAGCCAGCCAGACCCACCCGAGGATTCCGCCGATGACGTTGCGACGATTGCGTACGGCAGTCATGCGCCCTCCATCTGGCTCTCCATGCGGTTCGCGCCGCTCATCCTATTCAGCGCGAGCGACAGGCACAGGCCCACGACCACGAGGATCACGGCGATGACGCTCGCTCGCCCCATGTCGAAGCTCCGGAACCCGACGAGGTACATGTCCAGCGGAAGGATGCGGGTCGCAGTGCCGGGTCCGCCCTGCGTGAGCACGTAGATCAGATCGAAGTACGTCAGCGAGCCGACCAGCATGAGCGTAGACGAGGTGACGATCGTGTAGCGCAGCTGCGGGATGGTGATCATCCAGAACTGCTTCCACGTCGAGGCACCGTCGATCATCGCGGCCTCGTACAGGCTGCGGGGGATCTGACGCACGCCGGCCTGGTAGAGCAGCGTGTGGAACGGCACGAAGCACCATGCGATGACGAACAGCACCACGGCGAGCGCGAGATTCGGATCGCCCAGCCAGTTCTGGCTCAGGAAATCGAGCCCGAGAGCAGGCCCCATCCCGAAGTTCGGATCGAGCAGCGCTTTGAAGGCGATCGCCGTTGCGGCCGCCGAGAACACCAGCGGCAAGAAGTACAGCAGCGAGAGGAACGATCGATACCGCTGCTGACCGGCGATGAACACTCCGATCAGCAGACTCAGCGGCATCTGGATCGCCCAGGTGAGCACCATCACGACAAGGCTCAGCCAGGCGGCGTGAGCAGTGTCGGCGGAAGCGAGCGTGCGAGTCCAGTTGTCGATGCCCGTCCACTGCGGCGTGCCCAGCCCATCCCACGACATGAGGCTGAGCACGACGACGCCCAGCAGCGGGATGATCGCGAAGGCGCCGAAGAAGGCCAGTGCGGGTATCGCCATCCAGATCGATGGGCCACCGGTGGGACGGGTGGCCTTGACCGTGCCGACGGGGTCGGTACCGTGTCGAGACACGACACCGACCCCCTTGTGCTCGTATGACATCCCTCTAGAGCGTCGCATTCATATTGGCGACGAACTCATCCGGGGTGATCTCCAGCAGGAAGATCCGATCGATGTTCGTCAGAAGCTCCTGAGCCTGGGCTGCGGGCAGTGCCTGGTCCCAGGAGAGCGTGAAGCTCGGCGCATCCTGCACGAGGTTGTAGGCGAATGTCAGGAAGTCGCCGTGGTCGGTGTCGGCGAGGCGATCTTCGATGCCGATCACCGGCGGCACGCCGCCGCCATCGAGCAGCGTCTCGGTGTACTGCTCGTTGAAGACGTACTCGTTGAGATACGTGATCATCTGCTCCTGCACCTCTCCCGAGGCGCCCGAGCTGAGCGACCAGTAGTTCGACGGGTTGCCGACCACGTTCGCCGGGTCTCCCTTGCCGCCCTCGACTGCAGGGAACTCGAAGAAGCCGATCCGATCGTTCTCGACGAGCTCCGGAGCATCCTGCACGAAGCTGGAGAACACCCAGCTTCCCTGCAGCAGCATTGCGGCCTTTCCTGTGTGCACGAGCGCCGCGTCGGCGCGCGTGTCCGCGACGGTCGTTCCGAACCCGTCCTGGAAGCCGCCGGCCTTGACCAGCTCCTGGATCTTCGTCAGCGCTTCGGCGAACGCCGGATTCGACCACGAATCGGGCTCCTGCGCCATGACGGATGCGAACGCCTCAGGCCCTCCGACGCGGTCGGCCATGTACTGCAACCAGATGAGCTCGGGCCACTTCGATGCACCCGCGACCGCGAACGGCGCGATACCGGCATCGTTGAACTTGGGCACCAGATCCATGACCTCGTTCCACGTGGTCGGGATCTCGGCCCCCACCTGATCGAACAGGTCCTTGTTGTAGTAGATGAGCTCCGGCTGGGTCTGCGAGTTCGGCACCGCGTAGACGACTCCGTCGACCTTCCCGCCGTCAGCGACCGAGGGAAACACCCGGTCGATGAGGTCGGCCGCGCCTTCGGTCAGATCCACGACCTTGTCGGATTCGACGTAATCGCGAAGCGGACCGCCGCCCCAGCTGAATACAAGTGAAGGACCGGTTCCGGCCCCCATCGACGTGCGGATCTTCTCCTTGTAGGCGTCGTTGGCGAACCATTCTACGTTGATCTTCTCTTGCGAGTTCTCTTCATTCCATGTTTCGAACGACTCACCCCACATGATCTCGTGGATGCCTCCGGTCAGCGCCCACGCTGATGCGGAACCGGTCGCCCCTCCCCCGGTGTCGCCGGGACCGCTCGATCCGCACGCTGTGAGGGCCACGATCGAGACGGCGCCGATTGCGACCGTCAGCGGCCGCCGATATCTGGTGAGCATCATCGCCCACTCCTTTCTCTGCATTGAGACTTCGGGTTACGTATGACATCCGGTACAGGTGACGTCGCGTCACGCTAACAGAGCAGCGTTGAGGTGACAACATTGATCGACGTGTACAGAAACATTTCTAACGGTGAGTCGTGAGCATATCAGGGCTGGACTGAATCGTCGCGCCGCTGATAATCGCTCGCGCAGAGCATTGCACTCGCGAGAGCACAGACCTGATTATGTAAATGTTTTGCTTATTTCGCAGAAACCTTGACCAATCCGAGCGTGAATGTTAACTTGATGCTGGCGGTGACGAGAACCCCGATCGATATCGTTTTCGTCGTCACAGCCGCGTGCACCCCCGTCGCCGCACCCGTGTCGTCGGCCGCACCACCGAGCCGGCACCACCGCTCGGACGAACCCAGGAGTGACAATGCAGTCAGGACGATTCAAGGGAGCCCAACGCTCCATCGCCGCGGTGGCCGTGACCGGCGCCGTCGTCGCAGCCCTCGCGGGTTGCGCTCAGTCCGGCGGAGGGGGCGGCGACGGGGGATCCGCCACCTCGGGGACAGTCGACTGGTGGGGCTGGACTCCGGAGCAGGCCGTCGCAGAGGAGTACATCGCGGCATTCAACGAGGAGTACCCCGACATCACCATCAACTTCCGCCAGCTCACGATCGACGGATACGAAGCTGCGATCCGTCCCGCGCTCGCGTCGAACACAGGACCGGACGTCTTCGACATCGCACCGGGCGCGCAATTCGTGCAGTTCGGCGTATACGGCACCGATCTGACGGAGAAGGTGTCGGATGCCCTCGGTGACGATTGGGAGGACCAGCTGGCGCCGATCGGCGTGGCGGGCCTCACGGACGAGGACGGCGCGCTGCGCGGAATCCCCGTCGGCTCCACGTTCGCCGGACCGGTCTGGATCAACCAGGAGATCTTCGACGAGCTCGGCCTTCAGCCGCCGACGACAGTGGACGAATGGGTCTCTGTCTGCGAGACCCTCACCGCTGCCGGCGTGGGCTGCTTCGTGCAGGGAGCTTCTCAGGTCGCCTTCGACCAGGACACGATCCAGGCGATCGCCGACACGATCAATCCAGGGCTGTTCACGAAGGCCACTCGGGGCGAAGCCGAATGGACCGACCCCGATCTCGTGAAGGCATTCGCCACATGGCAGCGACTGTTCGATGACGGCATCATGCAGAAGGGCGCCCTCGGCGTACAGCAGTATCCCGACGCGAACAATGCATTCATGTCCCAGGAGTACGCGATGGTCATGATGGGCACCTGGTACATGCAGTTCACTCGACCGAACAACATGTCCATCGCGATCGAGGCCGCAGGTGTCGGAGACGCCGCACCGTTCACGATGACACCGATCCCGTTCCCCGCCGCTGACGCTGAGGGCACTCCCGGTGCGATGTTCGGCGATGCCAACTACGGACTCGTCGTCAACACGAAATCGGATGTGCGCAGCGCAGCCGAGACGTTCGCCGTATGGCTCGGCACATCCGACGAGGGGCAGCAGATCGTCGCGAACGCTCTGAACGACATCCCCTCGCTCACCTCGGTGCAGCCGGACTGGGATTCGATCGAGCTGGTCGATCCCGACGTGCAGCGACCGAAGCTCGAGGAACTCTACGAACGTGCTGCGACCGTGAGCGACAACCGCCTCCTCCCCAACAGTGAGCTCGCCGATGCGATCGGCATCGCCGCGACGACGCTCGCCGCCGGCGATGTCACACCGGAAGAAGCCGTGAAGACGCTGCAGGTATCCGCCGAAGCCGCCGGCGTCGTCTTCGAGTAATGCATCCGCTGGTGGGGCGGTGCCCGATGGCTCCGCCCCACCAGCGAACCGATCTTGAACGGATTGACACCGTGGTCATAGAATCCCCCGTCCGCGCGCCACACAGCGCTACAGAACTGATAGTCACAGGAAAGCGGAAACCCCGGCGGCTTCGGTCGCCCGGCTACGCCTGGCTCGTCCCCGCGCTGACACTCTCGGTAGGCCTCATCTACTACAGCGTCGGCTACACCGGTTACATGTCGACGCTGGAGTGGGACGGAGTGAGTCCCGTCTCCCGCTCGGTCGGCGCCCAGAACTACATCGATGCCTTCCAGGATCCGGTCTTCTGGATCGCGATCCGCAACACCGTCATCTTCTTCGTCATCTCATTCCTGATCCAGACGACGCTCGGCATCGTCTTCGCAGCGATCATGCACTCGAAGGTGAAGCTCGCCGTCGTCTACAAGGTGATCATCTTCCTTCCAGTCGTGCTCGCTCCCGCCATCATGGCGCCCGTGTTCCGCCAGATATTCGGTGCCGACGGGCAATTCAACCAACTCCTCGAGGCGATCGGCCTCGGGTTCCTCGCCCATCCATGGCTCGCGGACTCCGCGACCGCGCTACCTGTACTGATGGCGGTGACGATCTGGCACTTCACCGGACTCACGTTCATCCTCTACTTCGCGGCCATGGGCCAGATCGAGACGGAGGTGCTCGAGGCGGCCCGCATCGACGGAGCCGGCAACCTGCGCACGCTGTGGAGTATCGTGCTGCCGGGCGTGCGAGGAACGACGATCGCGATCCTGATCCTGAGCATCATCGGCGCGCTCAAGACGTTCGACATCCCGTACCTCGTCACACTCGGCGGGCCCAACTTCGCGACCGAGTTCCTCGGCACCCTCATCTACCGCGAGAGCATCCCGCTAGCAAACGCCGGCTACGGCGCGGCCATCTCGATCATCCTGCTCGTGCTGGCGCTCGGGATCGCGATGATCGTCAACATCCGCGGACAACGGAAGGAAGACTGATGTTCGAAACACGCACTCGGCGCGCCAAGATCGGTCTGCAGGTGCTGCTCACCCTGCTCGTGCTGCCGTTCTTCTTCCCGCTCGTCGCCATGGTGCAGGGGTCTCTCGCCGGTATCGGATGGGGCAACTACGCGGCCGTGCTGTCGCGGCCGGAGCTGCCACTGTTCTTCCGCAACAGCCTCCTCATCTCGGCCGGCACGATCGTCGTGGTCTACGTGTGCACGATGCTGGCCTCGTTCGCCTTCTCGAAGCTGCACATCCGCGGCCGCGAGATCTACTTCTGGATGATCCTCGCAGCGCTCACGCTGCCCGAGGTGGTGCTGCTGACGCCGCTGTTCTCGACCACGCTGCACCTGGGCCTCTACAACACGTACTGGTCGGTGATCCTGCCGCTGGCGGCACTGCAGATCCCCTTCACCGTGCTCATCACTCGATCGTTCATGAACGGCATCCCGAACGGTCTGCTCGAGGCCGCCCGCATCGATGGAGCGAACACCTGGAGGGCGTTCTGGCACATCATCCTGCCGCTCACCCGGCCCATCGCTGCGGCGATCGTGGTGCTGACGTTCATCGGGGCGTGGAACAACTTCCTTCTCCCGCTCGTGTTCCTGCAGTCCCCGGACACGCAGACCATCACCCTCCTGCCGACGTTCTTCATCGGCCAGTTCAACAACGATCAGACGAAGGTTCTCGCGGCGGCGGTCATCACAGCGCTGCCGATCGTGATCGCCTACCTGCTCCTGCAGCGCCTGTTCGAGCGCGGCCTCGCGGCCGGCGCGATCAAGTGACCACCCAACCACCAACCGCTCGACGAAAGAGTCTGCAATGCCCCTCATCCAGGTCGATCTCGCCCAACACATTTACAACGAGCTGCACGAGCAACTGAGCACGGAGATTCAGGCTGCGCAGGTCGAAGCTCTCGACATCACCCCTGACGACCTGTTCCACGTGTTCCGACCGCACGGACCGGGCGAGCTCAAGTTCGATCCCGGCTACAACGACGTCGATAGACGAGACCTCTTGCTCATCCACATCACGATGGTGCACATGTATCCCGTGAGCAAGAAACGGGCGCTGTTCGAGACCATAGTCCGTCGTCTCGGCGCACTCGGCCTCCGTCCGGAAGACATCCTGATCTCTGTCGTGGAGAACGGCTTCGAGGATTGGTACGCAGGACGATGATGAACCATGACGTCGCTCCCCTGAGCGTGCTGTACATCGGCGGAACCGGCACCATCAGCGCATCGTGCGTGCGGCTGTCGGTGGAGACGGGAATGACGGTGTCCGTACTGAACCGCGGCCGCAACTCCGCAGGTCGCGACCTGCCGGAGTCCGTGATCGGAATCACCGGTGACGTCACCGACGACGAGAGCCTGCTGGCCGCCCTTGGCGAGCAGCGCTTCGATGTCGTGGTGAACTTCCTCTCATTCGACGCAGAAGATGCGGAGCGGATGGTGCGGCTGTTCACCGGTCGGACCAAGCACTACGTGCACATCAGCACCGCGTCGCTCTACGGCAAGCCAGTTCTGATGACGCCGATCGACGAATCGACGCAGCTGCACAACCGCTTCACCGAGTACTCACGCAAGAAGCTGGACGCCGAGCACGTCTTGAACCGCGCCTACGCCGAGCAGGCCTTCCCCGTCACGATCGTGCGGCCATCGCACACCTACGACGATGCCAACCCGCCGTTGCCCGGTGGGTGGACGGTCTTCGAGCGAATCGCCCGCGGTGATGAGATGGTCGTCCACGGCGATGGGACCTCGCTGTGGACTCTCACTCACGCGGAGGACTTCGCCCAGGGCCTGGTCGGTCTTCTCGGAAACCCTCGGGCGATCGGCGAAGCTTTCCACATCACCGGCGACGAAACCTATACCTGGGACCAGATCTACACGCTCATTGCGGATGCGCTCGAGGTCGAGGCCCGGCTCGTGCACATTCCCTCGGAGATGATCTCCGTCGCCGCCCCGGACTGGTTCTGGTCTGAACTGCTCACCGGCGACCTCACCCACAGTGCAGTCTTCGACAATTCCAAGCTGCGGCGCTTCGTCCCCGGGTTCAATCCTCGGCTCACGTTCCATCGCGCGGTGCTGCGGATGGTGCAATGGAGACAGGCGAACCCTGAGACGACACAGGCCGATGCCGCGACAGACGCGATCTTCGATCGATTGGTCGAGGGATACCACAAGGCGAGCGAAGTGTATGCGGCGCTCGCACCTCGAGACGAGTGAGAGACAGGCAGACGGCGTGAGTGAAGATCGAACGACGGCCTCGGGACTCACTCGGCGCCAGCTGGGGTCGACCGGGCTCGAGGTCACCTCGGTGTGCCTCGGCACCAGCCCACTGGCGGACATGGCGTTCCTGTATGGCTATGGCGTCGACGAGCAGACCGCGGTGGCGACCGTGGCTGCGGCGTTGGACAGTCCGATCAACTTCATCGACACCTCCAACGGGTACGGCAGCAGCGGCGAGAGCGAGCATCGGATCGGCCTGGCCATCGCGCAGAGAGGCGGGCTGCCGGACGGAAGCATCGTCGCGAGTAAGGTCGACCCCGCTCACGGATCCCAGGACTTCTCCGGAGCACGGGTTCGTGCATCGTTCCAGGAGAGCCTGGAACGACTGGGGATGGACCGTCTTCCGCTGCTGTACCTGCACGACCCCGAGCGCATCTCGTTCGAGGACGGAATCGCGCCCGGAGGCCCGCTCGAGGCTCTCGTACGGCTAAAGGACGACGGGCTCGTCGACCATATCGGCGTCGCCGGCGGGCAGTTGGACGTGATGCAGAAGTACGTCGACACGGGCGAGTTCGATGTCGTCCTCAACCACAACCGCTTCACGTTGCTCGACCAGTCGGCCGAGGCGTTGTATGAGAGCGCCGCAGCGAAGAGGATGGGTGTCGTGAACGCCGCACCCTATGGCGGTGGCATGCTCGTCAAGGGACCGGATGCGCAGCCGAAGTACGCCTACGGACAGCGCGACGACACCATCCGCCGACGCGCGACGGAGATGATGGCGGCCTGCGCACGCCATGACGTGCCGCTGGCCGCCGCCGCTCTGCAGTTCTCGGTTGCCGATCCCCGCATCCATTCCACCGTCGTCGGCATGTCGTCGCCGGAGCGAGTGGCCCAGACTCTTGAGCTCCTCGCCGTCCGGGTACCGCAGGGCCTCTGGGATGAGCTGCGCTCGCTCGCTCCCCCGCGCGAGTATTGGTTGGAGTGACCTTCGCGCACCCCTCACCACCTGAAGATCACACGACTCGAAAGGCATCATGAGAACCGAACTGCCCGTCATCCCGCTCGGACGCACCGATCTTAAGATCACGCGCGTCGGTCTCGGCGCCTGGGCTGTCGGCGGACCTCGCCGCGGGGATTGGGCGTTCGGCTGGGGTCCGCAGGACGATGACGATTCTGTGGGCACCATCCGATCGGCGATCGAGCGCGGCGTCAACTGGATAGACACCGCTGCGATCTACGGCCTCGGCCATTCGGAGACCATCGTCGGTCGTGTCGTGCGTGATTTCGCCGGACCGGACAGGCCCTACATCTTCACGAAGGGCGGAGTGGTCTGGGACGACGCGGACCCCTCGCAGCCGTCTCGCAGAGTTGCGAACGCGGCCTCGCTGCGCGCCGAAGTGAATGCTTCGCTGAGACGGCTCGGCGTGGAGCAGATCGACCTGTACCAGGTGCACTGGCCCGCTGAGAACGGCACGCCCGTCGAAGAGTACTGGCAGGCGATGCTCGACATCCAGCAGTCGGGAAAGGCGCGCTGGGTGGGCCTTTCAAATCACTCCGTGCCGCAGTTGACCGCCGCGGCGCACCTGGGCCGCGTTGCCTCGCTTCAGCCGAAGTTCTCAGCCATCGCCACGCAGAGCGCGAGCGATGTGCTGCCGTGGTGCGATCAGAACGGCACGGGCGCGATCGTGTACAGCCCGATGGGCTCCGGACTGCTCAGCGGCGCTTTCACGGCGACACGAGTTGCCGGGCTTCCGGACGACGACTGGCGCAAGCAGAGCGAAGATTTCACGACGAACCTCGATCGGAATCTCGCCATCGGCGCCGCTCTGGGGAAGATCGCAGAGCGCCACGGCGTTCCTCAGGCTGCGGCAGCAGTGGCCTGGACTCTCGGCTTCCGCGGCGTCACGGGCGCGATCGTCGGCGCACGCCGACCAGCACAGGTAGATGATTGGTTGCCTGCAGCGTCGCTGCACCTGACCGCTGAGGACTATGCCGAGGTGCGTGCGGCCGGCGCGGGAGCAGTGCCGGCCTGATCCTCCGCGGCCGGAGGAGCTCCTCAGTCGACGCGGCGGGTGCTGTCGCGGACGACGAGCGTCGTCGCGAGGTCAACGCGCAGACTGAGATCAGATTCTTGATTGCGAATCCGGATCAGCATGCGAGCCGCCTCTTCAGCCATCTTCGTCAGAGGTTGCCGGACCGTCGTCAACGGCGGTCCGGCCCACTCCGCGCCCTGGATATCGTCGAAGCCAACGACCGAGAGCTGCTGCGGGATGGATACCCCGAGCCGGCGAGCTGCGGTGTAGACGCCGAATGCCTCGAGGTCGTTGAGTGCGAAGATCGCAGTCGGCGGCTGCGGCAGTGAGAGCAGCTTCTCCGCAGCTTCGATGCCGCTGCCTGTGTGATAGTCGCCGGGGAGCATGAGCTCGTTGTGGATCGGAAGTCCGGCAGCCTCCATGGCAGTGCGAAATCCCGCGATCCGCGCTCGTGCCGACATCACGTGCTCAGGACCGCCGACCACGCCGATGCGGGTGTGTCCGAGCTCGATCAGGTGGCGCGTGGCGAGCAACCCGCCGTCGAAGTTCGCAGCGCCGACAGCCGGAATGTCGCTGGACTGCTCCCCTGACGGGTCCACCAGGACGAACGGGATGCCACGGGTGCGCAGCTGTCGCTGCAGCTGGTCGGACAGGCTGGAGAGAACCAGGACGACGCCGAACGGCCGTCTGCGCAGCACACCGTCGATCCAATCCGGTTCCGGCGCATATCGGTCGCCGCTCTGCGTGAGAATGAGACTGAGGCCGTGGTCACGCGCGACGGACTGCGCACCGCGAATGATCTCAAGCGACCACGGGGTGTCGATCTCGCTCATCACGAGTTCGAGGAACGGATCCCATGCCGTCGTCTGCCCTCGCGGAGTGTATCCGTACCGATCGAGGAGCCCCTCGACGATCGCGCGAGTCTCCGCCGAGACGCCTGATCGACCGTTCAGGACCTTGGACACAGTCGACATCGACACGGACGCCTCCTGCCCGATCACGGCGAGTGTGGCCCGGCGAGGTTCGGCTTCGGTCTTTGTCATGCTGCACTTCTTCTCTGTTCGAGCCGGTCGATACGACGCGTAGTACGAAAACTATCGTACTTGACGATGAAACTTGATCAAACACGCTTGAGCACGTACCTTGAAAGAGTTCCCACACCGCAGACGGAGGACGACGATGTTCTTTCCCAGTATGTCGCGCCGGCAGGGCCGGTACACAGCGATCATCGCGCTCACGGCGGTCGCGGCTTTCGCGACCGGATGCAGCTCGCAAGCGTCCGACCAAAGCACGTCCGAATCCGGTCACGTCGACTGGTGGGGATGGACACCCACGCAATCAGAGGTCGCGCAAGGCTACATCGACGCGTTCAACGAGGAGTACCCCGACATCGAGGTCGTGTTCCGGCAGGTTCCGATCAACGGCTACGACGCGGCTCTGCGGCCCGCTCTGACCTCGCCAGAAGGTCCGGATGTCTTCGACATCGCGCCCGGTGGCGGTATCGGCTCGCTGTCCACGTTCGGCTCATCGGCTGAGGACCTCACGCCGGTGGCGGAGGAATGGCTCGGAGACGATTGGGAGTCGAAGATCGCGGCGAATGGCCCGGCCGGGTTCACCACAGAGGATGGCACTCTGTCCGCGCTCTCAGTGGGGTCGACGTTCGCCGGGACGCTCTGGATCAATCAGGATCTCTTCGATGAGTATGGTCTTTCCGCCCCCACGACTCTCGACGCGTGGATCGAGGCATGCGCTGTCTTCCGCGAGAACGGTCACGGCTGCCTCACCCACGGCGCCGGGCAGGTCGCGTTCAACCAGGATGTTCTCCAGTCGATCTCGGACAGCGTCGAACCCGGCTGGTGGAGCGCCGCATCTCGAGGCGAGCGTGAATGGACCGACGACGTCTTCGTACAGACGCTGGAGACCTGGAAATCGCTCTTCGACGAGCAGATCATTGATGACGGTGCCCTGGGGATACAGCAGTACCCCGATGCGAACAACGTGTTCCTCTCTCAGCAGTCGCCGATGGTGATGATGGGCACGTGGTACATGCCCAACGCGACCACCGCCCTCGCGACAGCATCGATATCCGCGGCGGGAGTCGCTGACGCGACACCGTTCCGCATGATTCCGATCGACTTCCCCGATGTCGCAGGCGAGGGCAACCCGTCAGTACTGTTCGGCGATGCGAACTACGGTCTCGCCGTGAACGCCAATTCTGACGCGAAGGAAGCTGCACGCACATTCGTCGGCTGGCTCACCACGCAGGCCGACGGCCAGCAGGTGGTCGCCGACGCCATCAATGACATTCCGTCTCTGACCGGCGTGGAGCCGGCATGGGATAATCTCGATCTCGTCGACGCTGAGCTTCAGCAGCCGATACTGCAGGATCTGATCGCGTCGACCGCGACGGCGGATGAGCCCCGTCTGAGCCTCATCTCGGCAGAGATGCAGGAGGCGATCGGAGTGGCATCCACGACTGTCGCGGAGGGACGGGCAACGCCAGAGGAGGCAGCTGCGACCATGCAGGAGGCCGTCGATGCCCTGGGGTGACGCAACGTCAGACTTCGCGGATCAGGGCAGATCAGCCAGGTCCACGTCGTCTTCGTCCACGTCGTCTTCGTCTTCGTCGTTGGCATCGGCGCGACCAGCACTCGGGCCGAGGTCGGGGTCGACGTCTTGGCCGGGAAGGACGCCGTCCTCGTCGGGCAGAGTGCCTTCTTCATCGGGAAGCGAGTTGGACATGGCGTTCTCCATTCGGTAGCGGTCGTTCCTCTACTGAGAGGTTCGCCATATCCGGAGTTTTCGACATCCCCATTGACATGCACGCGAGGGCGTGACCACCCACGGGTCATCCACCCGTCCAAAGGAGAAAAGTGCCGGTCACCGTGCTGCGAGACCGACACTTTCCTCCTTTCGACGCGCCCGGAGGCTACCGGGGAGGCTGGACGAGCGTCGCCGCGAACGGGTCGAAGTCTGCCGGCATCGCCGGCACCGCGCCGACGGTACTCTCGATCTCGAGATACTGCCCCGTTGCTGCCGAATCCTGCGCCGACAGCAGCACGTCGAGTACGTGGTAGCCGAGCTCTCCCGTGGCGATGTGCGGACGATCGGCGGCGATGGCGCGGGCCATGTCGAGCACGCCGAGACCTCGCCCGACGACGGTGCCCTGCTGCTCGATGTCGATCCACTCCTGCTGCGTCGACATGCCGTCGCGCAGCACGCCGAGGGGCTTGACGTACGCGGTCCGGCCCGAGAACGTGTTCGGATCCGGCATCACCAGCGTGCCCTCGCTGCCGTGGATCTCGATGACGCCGTGACGCTCGAGTGCCGAGTCGAAGCTGAGCAGGTGCGTGCCCTGCTGGCCGCCCTCGAAGGTCGAGAGCACCTGCACCGTCGAGGGGACCTCGACGGCGAAGCTCTCCCCCGCACGAGGCCCGGTGTGGATCTGCCGTTCGGTGCGCCACCGCGATCCGCGCGCCGAGACCCCCGCAATCGGGCCGAGCAGGCTGACCAACGCCGAGAAATAGTACGGTCCCATGTCGAGGAGCGGTCCGGCGCCGGCGGCGAACAGGAACGCGGGCTCCGGATGCCAGAGGTCGGGGCCTTGCGTCTGGAACGCGGTCTGCACGAACTGCGGAGTTCCGATGACGCCCTCGGCGATCGCTCGCTTGGCGGTCTGGAAACCAGGCCCGAGGATCGTGTCGGGTGCCGATCCGATGCGCACGTCGGCGGCATCCGCATCGCGAAGCAGTGCGCGAGTGCTCTCACGGTCCATCCCGATCGGCTTCTCGGTCCACACGTGCTTGCCCGCGGCGACGGCGCGCGACGAGATCTCGACGTGCGTGGCGGGGATAGTGAGATTCACGACGAGATCGACGTCGGGGTTCGACAGCACAGCATCCGCGTCTCCCCACGACGGCACGCCATGCTCTTCCGCCTTCGCGCGAGCTCGCTCAGGAATCAGGTCGCCGACGGCGACGACGCGCACGTCGGGGAACGAGGTGAGGTTCTCGAGATACGTCTGGCTGATGACGCCGGTGCCGATGATGCCGACGCCCAGAGGCGCGCTCATGCGACGAACCCGCCGCCCTGCAGGAACGTGAAGCCGGCCGCGATGTCTTCGAACACGTCGCCAGGTGCGTGGTCGTACTCGATCACGGCGTACTTGATGTTGCCGTTCGCGCGCAGCGCGTCGGCGAGCGAGACGTCGCCTGTTCCCGGATGCCGCTGGTCGAGGCTGTCCGATGAGAACGTGGAGCCCTCCGGCCCCCACGGGTTCACTGCGGGGATGATGCCGTCCTTGACGTGGACGGCGGTCAGGCGGTCTGCGAGTCGCGCGGTCAGTGCGGTGACGTCCTGTCCGCCGGTCTGCGCCCAGAAGAGGTCGAGTTCGATCTGCACCCGCTCGTCGGTGAGTTCGATGAAGCGCTCATAGGCGGTCTGGCCGCCGAACGAGGCGACGAACTCCTGCGCGTGGTTGTGATAGCCGACCGACAGACCGAAGGTCGCGGCGACTTCCGCGGCGCGGTTGAGTCGTTCTGCGATGTCGGCGACGCCGTCTTCAGTGGCCCAACGCTCCGGTGCGACGAACGGGTCGTAGACGGTGGTCATGCCGATCGCCGCGGCCGCCTCGAACACGATCTCGGGCTTCGGCGTAGGGATGGCGCCGTCGGGCGTCCAGAGTTCATCGGAGAGCAGAGGGGCGTGGCCAGTGGACGCGGCGATGCCCGTCGCCTCGAAGGCCGCGCGGATCTCGGCCGGACGCCGCACGAAGTCGAACGCTTCCACGGTCGTGAACCCGATCGCAGCAAGTCTTTCGAGTGAGCCGTGCATGTCGGCCGAGAACTCGCTCGCAAGCGAATACAGCTGCACTGAGGCGAGAGGCAGAGCCATGAATCTTCCTTCGTACGTCGTTGTGGAGGGTGCCGTGAGGGCGGATGCGTGACGAGATTATCACAAAACCTCCACGTGGAGGTTACTTCTCGACGACTCTCGGATATGTTGAGTCGTATGGACTCGGAGCCGGTGATCGGACGCCGCGGGGCGCATGCCAAAGGCGTCGCCCGGCGGCAGGAGATCTTGGATCGCGCGATCGAGGTGTTCCGCGAACGCGGTGCCGACGGCACGTCCCTGCGGCGCATCGCCGAGGCGATCGGGGTCTCGCACGCGGCGCTGCTGCACTACTTCGATTCGCGGGAGCAGCTGCTCGTCGCGGTCTATGCGCACGCCGAGGCGACGCGGGCGGCGGCGAGCGCGGCGCGGCGCGCCGACGGGGCTCCGCTACCGGCGACCGGAGTCGATTCGATGGCGGATGCTGCCGTCAAGAACGTCGAGGTTCCCGGTCTCGTGCAGCTGTACTCGACGCTCGTCGCAGCGGCACTCGAGAGCAAGAGCGAGGTCTCTCGGGATTTCTTCTCCACCCGATTCGAACGGCTGCGTGGCGAGTTGACCACCAGCTTCCGTGCGCAGCAGCAGAACGGCCGCATCCGCGACGACATCCCCGCAGAGCACCTCGCCGCACTCGTCATCGCCGCGTCGGATGGTCTGCAGATCCAGTGGCTGCTGGAGCCATCCGTCGAGTTGGAGGGCACGTTGCGCTCGATCGCGACGCTGTTGCAGCCCGTGTCGATGCACTGAGCGGCGGGCGAATCACATCCGCGCGTAGCGAGCGCGCGCGAAGCAGAACAGCCCATAGAGCACGAGTCCCGCACCCACGGTCCACAGGATGATGGCGCCGAACGGCAGCCCCGCCAGAGTGCGCAGCGCGGAATCGAGCCCTCCGGCGGTTTCCGGGTCGTGCGTGAGCGCGGCGACCACGAAGAGCACGCCGGTCACGGCGACCGCGATACCCTTCGCGATGTACCCGACGACGCCGAGGGTGATGATGCCAGAGCGTGCGGCACCGGCGGGGAGGTGGAGGTACTTCTTGAATGCCCGAGTGATGCCGCGCACGATGAAGGCGATGCCGATCGCTGCCACGACGAGACCGAGCAGCACGAGCATTGCGACGCCCGCAGGCGCGGCCAGCAGCTGAGCGCCGAACGACTGCGATGACTCGGATGACTGGGACTGCCCGCCGAGAGCGTAGGTCAGAGCCGTCCAGGCGATTGCGATGTACGCGACGGCGGTGCCGATGAACTTGACTCGGTACCCCCATTTCCTCTTCGTGTCGGGGTCGCGCTCGACCACGGCTTCGGCGATCTGCCAGATCGCGAGTGCGACCAGACCGAAAACGATGATCCACAGCATCACGACACCTGCCGGCGATTTCTGGATCTGCTGCATCGCACCCCCCTGATCGGCCTCGCCGCCGTCTCCGCCCATGGCGATCGAGACCGCGACGGCTCCGATCAGGATGTGAAGGATGCCGAGGACGACATATCCGATACGGGCGAGAACTCGGAAGACCGTGGAGTCCTGGGCCGACCTGGCGGCTGACGCGGCTGAGCTGTGAGCATTCATGGGTCCGGAACACTTTCGATCGGTTGTTGGCTGGAGGAGGTCGCCACGCTGCTGGCGGCATGACGGTCGCGGACGGCCTCGGACGCGACCCAGACGAGCGCTGCGACCGCGATGCCTTCGAGCAGTCCGGCCACCACGTCGCTGAACCAGTGCGCGTGGAGGTAGGTGCGACTCCACATCATCGTGAGAACCCATCCGGCGCCGAGGACCCACACGTACCGGCGGCGGAGCAGGAGCCCGAGGATGAGGATCACGGTCGTCGCGACGGCCGTGTGTCCGGAGGGGAATGAGGTCGCCACGCTTTCGGCGAGGGAATCCTCGGGGCGTGTGCGACCGATGATCGCGGCCATCGTCGCGCCGATCGCGACGACCAGGACCATCGCTGCCGCCAGGGTCGCGGCATCCCCTCGCCGTCCGCGCCACAGGAACACCGCGACCAGCAGAGCGCCGATCCCGATCATCCCGATCGTGCCACCGGCGATCGCCGGTACCCACGCGACAGCGATCCACACGTCGCTGCGGTTCGCGACGATCAGGTCATGCCACCAGATGTCGATCGCCAGCGGCTCGTGATCGGATACCGCGACCATGAGCCTCAGCGTGACGAATGCGAGGGAGGCGGCGACTCCCATGACGAAGGCGGTGATGCGGGCCCGCGGGCTCGAGGTGATCGCGGTGCTCATGCCTGCGCCCACCCTCCCCAGAGATCACATCGTTGCGGCAAGAATGAGACTATCCTGCCAGCGCATTCACCGGTCCTCGTTCTCTTGCTTTCGAGATGGCCTGCCGTCCGGGCGCAGCGGCGAGTAGCCTGCGACGAGGAGGACACTATGGACAGTGTTCGTGATCTCGTGGCTCAAGCCGAGATTCGCTCCGAACTCGCGCCCGGCACCACGGAACGGTTTGCCGGGTACGCACTCATGAGCATGCCTTGAAGAACTATGTTCCTCGTCGGCCGACGCCCGCACGGACCGACGGTTAGCGGATACGACAAAACCCCCGATTTCCCGGGGGTTTTCATCTGTAGCAGGAGCGGGGCTTGAACCCGCGACCTCACGATTATGAGTCGTGCGCTCTCACCAACTGAGCTACCCTGCCGCACGGCATCCCCGCCCATGAACGAACATGAAAGCGAATGCTGCGAGCCCCGAGTCAGGATTGAACTGACGACCCCTTCCTTACCATGGAAGTGCTCTACCACTGAGCTATCGGGGCATCGTTACCCGTGAAGGCAACCACACGAGAATACCATTTCTTCGGCGTTCTCAAAAACTGAGACGGTCAGTAGGACTTACGTCCGGCGTTCGTCTGCAACCACGGAAGCGGATCGATCGTCGAGTCGTTGACGATGAGCTCGAAGTGCATGTGCGCACCGTACGAGCGACCGGTGTTTCCGACCAGGCCGATGATGTCGCCGACCTTGACTGTCTCGCCGGCCTCGACCCGCAGCGAGCCGTACTGCATGTGCGAATAGTGACTCGTGATGAGCGCGCCGTCGATGACGTGATCGATGTACACGGTCACGCCGTAGTTTCCGCCGGACTCGGTGGCGATGCGCACCGTTCCGTCGGCGATCGACTGCACGGGCGCGCCGTCACCGGGCACCAGATCGAGCCCCTCGTGCAGGCGCCCGTCGCGCATCCCGTACCCGTAGGTCATCCCGACCCCGACGATGAACGGCCATTGGATGGCCGCACTGGGGTCATTCGTGTACAGCGAGTCCGAGTAGGCGATGCCTTCCTCGGCTGCGCGGTCCACGAGCGAGAGCGTGGAGTAGTCATCCGTGCGCTGCATCATCTCGTTGCGCACATCGGACGACGCGACATACGCCTGGATCTCATCGTCGGAGACCCCGGATGCTGCGCCCGCTGATGGCGCGACGAGCGAAGTCGCCGACCGCACGGGGATGCCCTGAGCCGCGGCGACGGCCTCGGCCGGCAGCGTCATCGAGACAGCGAGCAGACCAGCGATCCCCATGATGCTCACCGTGGCACCGACCGCGACGAACTTGCCACGCGAGCGCCCCTCGCGCGGCGCGATGTGCACCGCGGTCGCCTCGGCCGGAAGCTCATCCGACACCGCAGTGGCGGGTCTCGCGACCGGCTGCTGCTCACCCATCACGGCACGGAAGGCACGGGATGCTGCGATGAAAGCGTCGTCAGCGGTCTCGGCATCCGCCACCGGCTCAACCACGCCTGCCTCTGCCGCTGCGACATGCTCACGTTCGACATCGACGTTCCGCGACGGGACCATCGGCGTCGCGCCGGTTGCTGCGCGCAGACGTTCGCGAGCAGCCCGACGTGAAAGAACCGGTATGACGACCTCGACCGAGGAGGTTTCCTGAACGCCCGCCGGGGTCACGGAATCCGCAGTCCGGCGACGGCTGGAACGGCGCGAGGGCGCAGGTTCAGCCATAGGGGTGTCAAGGGGCAAAACGGTTCTCTCGGGATTCGTCACGCTGGGGGGCTAAGGACCTTCGATGTTCGGGGAACGAAGGTAACGAACGGGTAAACGTTACCGTGCTGGCGCTGAGAATGCCATGTACGGAACCTCAAATGTCTTTGTCGAGGATGCCGGAGATCTGAGCGTGTAAGCGCGCACCCGCAGCGATCAGCATCGGACGATCGGATGCCGTGTCGAGACGGGTCACGACGCCACCGGCTTCGGTCACCAGCAGCGCCCCTGCCGCCAAGTCCCACGGCTTGAGCCCTCGCTCGAAATATCCGTCCAGTCGCCCGGCAGCCACGTAACTGAGGTCGAGCGCCGCCGAGCCGCCCCGGCGCAGGTCGCGCGCGAGCGGCATGACCTGTCTCACCGTCAGCAGGTCGCCGTCGTGCGTCAACGGGTCGTAGCCGAATCCGGTCGCGAGCAACGCCCCCGCCGGCGTCTCGTCTGTCACGCCGAGCCGCACGCCACCGAGCCACGCGCCCTCTCCGCGTCCGGCCGTGAAGAGCTCGCCGAGGACCGGCGCGTACACCGCCGCGGCGAGCGGTCGCCAGCTGTTCGGATCGGCACCGCCCTCGACGGCAGCGATGCTCACGCTGTACGCGGGGAGCCCGTATGCGTAGTTCACGGTGCCGTCGATCGGGTCGACCACCCAGGTCACGCCTGACGTGCTCTCGCCACTGCCCGACTCTTCGCCGAGGAAACCGTCACCGGGACGCTCGACGCTCAGCCGTGCTCGGATCAGCGCTTCGACCTCGCGATCGGCCTCTGTGACGATGTCAGCGAGGGTCGACTTCGTCGCCGCGAGCAGGAATCCGTCGGCCCGGCGGAGCCGAGCGAGCTCGCCCGCCTCGCGAGCGATGTCTGCCGCGAGCTCCCGAAGGCTCAGCGCCGCGGTCACAGCGGCGGC
The DNA here is from genome assembly GCF_024807145.1 of Microbacterium sp. AK031. GTDB lineage: Bacteria > Actinomycetota > Actinomycetes > Actinomycetales > Microbacteriaceae > Microbacterium. The sequence goes on from NZ_JANUCA010000004.1 coordinate 66,191, forward strand.
GCGGGTGGCGGCGGCGGGAACGCACCGGGCGCCGTCGGAGGCGTCTTCGGCGCCGGCGGCAGGTCGGGAACAGGCGGCGCATCCGGCACCGGCGGCACGTTCGATGTGGGCGGCGCGTCCGGCACCGGAGGCACGTTCAGAACAGACGTGTCGCCGGCGACGCCGTCCGGTGCTGCCGGTGCTCCTGCCGGCGGAACCGGCAGCCCGTCCGGCCCGATCGGCGCGTCAGGAGAGGACACGAAGCCCGGCTGCGCAGACGACGGCGCGGTGTAGTCCGGCTGAGCCGGGTACTGCGCCTGTGCCTGGTACTCGGTCTGAGCCGAATACTGGTTCGCCTCAGGGAACTGCTGGTTCGCCTCAGGGGACTGTTGCTGCGCCGAGAACTGATCCTGCCCTGGATGCTGGCCCTGCTGCGGCGAGGTCGGGTAGCCGGTGTAGTAGGCGTTCCAATCCGGCGAGCCGTCCTGCAGCACCGGAAGCGGCGTCACTCCGTCGACGTACGTCGGCCACTGCTGCTGGGCAGGCTGCTGCTGTGCCTGTGCGTCGATGGCGGGGGCGTGAGCCTGAGGCGCGTAGTAGCCGGCGGCTGCCGCTTGCGGCTTCTTCGGCGCGAACAGCGCGTTCAGCAGCGGGATGAGCGTCGTGCCCACCGCGGCGAGGATCGCCAGCGCGACGACGATGCGCCAGTACAGATCGCCGTAATGCCAGGTGTCGGGGAGCGTGAGGTAGATCACGAGCATCGCGACCAGCAGCACGAGCACGGCGATCGTCACGTAGTAGATGACCGTGGTGAACGTCGTGACGTAACGCTTGGCGGCGGGGGTGAACAACCGTACGTGAAGGAGAGCGAGCTGCAGAACGCCGATCACGAGCAGCAGCATGAAGAAGCGTGCGATGCCGCCGGCGTACTCCCCCGGCTCTTCGGGCAGCCAGATCTTGATGGCGCCGACCAGGAGCGCGACGATCCAGGTGATCATGCTGGCCAGCGCCAGCCAGTCCGGCCGCTTGGGAGCGAGCCCTGCTTCGAGGATCGCAATGCCGGCGAACGCGGCGAGCAGGAGGATCGTCAGGAACGCGCGACCGATGATGCCGTCCTGATCGCCGATCAGCACCCACACCACGCAGACGAGTGCCGCCGCGATCAGCGCACCGATGGCGATCCAGATCGCCCCTCTGATCAACAGGGAGGCGTTCGCCTTCCCCTTGGTTTCCGTGCTGACCTCTGACATGGCGTTTCCCCTCTTCGGCCGACTGCTCTCATCCTGCCACGCCGCGCGCCGCGTGTGCAGAACGCGTCTCAGTCTGTGCGCAACTCGCGCGCGAAGTCAGCGCGTCTGCTTCGACGATGCCGCGGCGAACGCAGCGACGCGAGCCTTGGCATCCGGGGTGTCGAAGGCTGCGCCGATGGAACGAGCCTCTTCAGCGAGCTGCTCGGCGAACGTGCGCTCGGGGCGCGAGCGCACCAGCCGCTTCGCCTGCCCGTAGGCTTCGGCCGCGCCGGCCAGCCAGAAGCGGGCGATCTCTTCGGCTCGTTCGCGCACACGGTCGGCCTCGTCCGCGGCATCCGATCCGCTCACCACCTCGGCGACCAGGCCCCACTCCAGGGCCTCATCGGCGGTCAGCAGACGATCCTGCAGCATCAGTTGAAGAGCGCGCCGCTGCCCGACGGCCGCGGCGAGCTGCGCCGACACCGAGAGGTCGGGCGTGAGACCGATGTTCGCGTACAGGCTGCCGAGCTTCGAACGCCCGCCGACGACCGCGTAGTCAGAGCAGAGCAGGATGCCGAGACCTCCGCCTGCCGTCGTGCCGTGCGCTGCGGCGACGACAGGGATGTCCGACTCGGTGAGCGCGCGGATGCCGGCGTTGATGACACCGGCGAGGTCGGAGATGTCGGCCCCGGCGCCCATCGTGGTCGCCATGTCGAGCACATCGCCGCCAGCGCAGAATGCGGGACCTGCGGCATCCAGCAGGATCGCCTTGACGTCGTCGCGCGAGACGGCCTCGGTGGTGACGTCGCGCCAGGCCCGGGCGAGGTCGGCGTTGAACGCGTTGAGCCGGGCGGGGCGGTTCAACGTCAGCCGCGCCAATCCCCCATCGACAGAGAACAGGATGGGATCGCTCATGGCATCTCCTTCGAAGCGCAGGGTGGGACAATCGCGTTCAGCGTAACCGTCAGTCCAGGTCGTCCAGAACTCTGTTGGCGAAACCCTCCATACGGCGCCGTGTGCCGTCCAGACGCATGTCGACCTGACCGGGAACGCGGATCTCATTCGGAGCGAGCGGATGCGCGAGCCTCACGTTCTCGTGGCATGAGAGGTCGGCGCAGATGTAGGTGCCGACGGAGTCGCCTCGGCGCCCGGCATCCCCCGCTCGGCGCGCGGAGAACAGCGCGACCTGGTTGCCAGGCTGCATCGTATGGCAGATGTTGCACATGCCCGTGCGCGCACGCCCGGGATCGGTGGAGCGCAGCACGACGCCGACCAGGCGCCCGCCGGTCTCGACGAGAACGCACCCACGCTTGCTCGATGCCGGATCGCGCCACGCGAGGAAATCGCGGAAGTCCCAGTCGACGAGCAGGAAGTCGTGCGGCATCTCGATCAGCCGCAATTCCTCCTCCGTCGCGTTGACGAACGACGCGCGGACGTCGGATTCGGTGAGCGCTCGCATCGCTCCAGTCTAGGAAAGCCTCAGCGCTCCGAGGCCATAGCGGCCTGCGGTTCCCGCCCGCGGATGAGGAACCCGAACCCGAAGGCGACGAAGAACATCAGCACGCCATAGACCGCGGCAGGCAGACTCAGCTCGACCGAACCGAGGACGGTCTGCGCGATCACGATCGCCAGGGTGGCGTTGTGGATGCCGATCTCGAACGACGCCGCGATCGCCTGACGGCGTCCGACCTTGAGCAGGCGCGGAACCACGTACCCGATCGCGAGGCTGAGCAGGCAGAACAGGATCGTGATCAGAGCGAGCCCTGCGAAGTTGTCGACGAGGAGAGTCCAGTTGGATGCGACGGCTCCAGCGATCACGACGACGAGAATGACGACGCTCGCGATCCGCACCGGACGATCCATGCCGTCGGCGAACCTTGGCCAGAATCGCCTGATGAGCATTCCGAGGGCGACCGGGAGCAGGACGATCGCGAACACCTCGAGCGCCTTCGCCCACTGCAGCCCCAGCTGATCGTCGAACGGCTGGAAGTACATGATCGCGAAGTTCGTGATCAGCGGGAGGGTGATCACGGCGATCACCGAGTTCACCGCGGTCAGGGAGATGTTCAATGCGATGTCACCGCGGAACAGGTGACTGTAGAGATTCGCCGTTGTGCCACCCGGCGACGCGGCCAGCATCATCATGCCCACCGCAAGCACCGGAGGCAGCTGGAACAGCAGCACGAGCCCGAAGCAGATCGCCGGCAGCAGCACGAGCTGGCAGGCCAGCGCCGTGATCACAGCCTTGGGTTGCTTCAGGACGCGTGCGAAATCCCCGATGGTGAGGCTGAGACCGAGGCCCAGCATGATGATGCCGAGGGCAACCGGCAGTCCGATGGTGGTCAACGCTGATCCCATGGGACTCAGTATGGCGGTTGTGGGCGCTCGGTGTCACCGATGCCGCGAAAGTCAGTGCCCCGCTACGCCGAAACCCTCAGTTCGTTCAGTGCGGGACCACCGTGCTCGCTTCGCTCGCCCCTACCGAGTCCCGCCATGCTTGTTGAACGAACGAAGGACCCCCGCGACGCGGGAGTCCTTCGTTCGTTGGTTGGTGGCGAGTGAGGGATTCGAACCCCCGAATGCGATGCAGTCTGATTTACAGTCAGATCCCTTTGGCCGCTTGGGTAACTCGCCAAGTGCACACCCGTCCAGCTTGTACAGCCAACCGGGGGCGCGAGAATTAAGCATACCCGCCGAAAGCGGGTGTAAGAAATCGGCAGCTCAGCTGCCCCTGACCCCGCGTTCGCCGCCATCGAGCGACTCGGGCGTGCGCAGCAGACCGCCCTCCGCTCGGCAGGTTGCCGCGGCGACATCCATGGCTCGATCGAGCAGCTTCTGCCAGTCGTCCGCGGTCTCGGGTCGCGCTCCGACGAGGCCCTCGGCGACGGCGGAGAGCGTGGCATCCCCCGCCCCGACCGTGTCCACGACGGGGCCGGGCAGGTCCGATATCGGGGCGGTGAGAATACCGGCATCCGCCTCGAGCACCGCACCGTCCTGGCCCGCCGTCGCGAGCACGGCATCCGCCCCCAGCGCCCTCAGCCGCGCCCGCAGGGCGTCGAGATCACCGCCGTAGAGCAGCGCCGCGTCATCCGCACCGACCTTCACGACCGCAGCATCTGCGGCAAGCCGCTCGAAGCCGCGCACGAACTCGTCGCGGTCACTGAGCATGCCGGAGCGCGGATTCGGGTCGATCGCCACTCTGACGCCCGCGAGAGCGTCAGCAACAGCATCCACCTCTGCGGGCACGTCGAAGGGGAAGCAACTGATCACTGCCAGGTCGGCGGCAGCGAGCGCTGTGCGCGCCTCGTCTCCGTAACGGATGCTGCGCCGCTGAGCCGCCTCATTGAAGACGTACGTCGGCTCGCCACGCGCATCGCGCTGCACGATCGCCCTCGACGAGCCGAGCGGAGCGTCGCTGGAGACCAGTCGCACGCCGTGGTCGTCGAGATACTCACGGATGTGCGCCCCCGCCTCGTCATCGCCGACCATCGCGATGAGCGTCGTCGGCACGCCGAGCCTGCGGAGTCCGACAGCGACGTTCAGCGCGGCGCCGCCGACCAGCTCGCGCACGCCCCCGCTGTCATGGATCTCATCGATGAGGGCATCGCCGACCACGACGGCGCTCGGGGTGTTCTGCTGCATCCTGCAATTGTGGCCTAGGTCTGGCGTCAGCCGACGCGATCGGCCCGATGGAAGAGGACTTTCGGGGCTCTCGAGCGGCCGGAAGTCCCGAAACTCTTCTTCCGACGGGATGCGACGCGCCACCGCCTGGCCGGTGCACGAAGAAGGCCCCAGGGCGAACCCTGGGGCCTTCTTCAGCGGATCAGAACGCTCAGTTGTGTCGCGACTTCGTCGCTCGACAACTTTCAATCGGCTCGGCCGAACGAGCAAGCTCGCTCGGCTCTCGCCTCAATCAGTTGTATGTACCGGGCGTCACGTCATCCGTCGAGAACGCGTCGAAGTCGACGTAACCGAAGTCGCCCTCGGCGTACGCACCGTCGGATGCGAAGATCCGGTTCGGGTAGCGCTCGCTCTTGGCTTCCTCAGTCGCCTCGACCGTGACGTCGCGGTACTTCGCGAGGCCCGTTCCGGCGGGGATGAGCTTACCGATGATGACGTTCTCCTTGAGACCGACCAGCGGGTCGCGCTTGCCCTGCATGGCAGCCTCGGTGAGCACGCGAGTCGTCTCCTGGAACGACGCAGCCGACAGCCACGACTCGGTCGCAAGCGACGCCTTCGTGATACCCATCAGCTCCGAACGACCGGATGCCGGACGCTTGCCCTCGGCGACAGCCGCACGGTTGATCGCCTGGTAGCGCTTGAGGTCGACCATCTCACCCGGGAGCAGGGTCGTGTCGGCGTGATCGACGACGGTGACCTTGCGGAGCATCTGACGGACGATGACCTCGATGTGCTTGTCGTGGATCGGCACACCCTGCGAGCGGTAGACGCCCTGGACGCCGCCGACGAGGTAACGCTGCACCTCGCGGGCACCCATGACACGCATGACCTCCTTGGGGTCCAGCGTGCCCACCAGGATCGGCTGACCGACCGTGACGTGCTGGCCGTCCTCGACGAGAAGCGTCGCACGCTTCAGCACCGGGTAGATGACCTCCTCATCGCCGTTGTCGGGCGTGAGGATGACCTTCTTGGCCTTGTCGGTCTCGTCGATCGTGATGCGGCCATCGGCCTCGGCGATCGGCGATGCGCCCTTCGGCGTACGAGCCTCGAAGAGCTCCTGCACACGGGGCAGACCCTGGGTGATGTCATCTGCAGATGCCGAACCACCGGTGTGGAACGTACGCATCGTCAGCTGGGTACCGGGCTCACCGATCGACTGCGCCGCGATGATGCCGACGGCCTCGCCGATGTCGACGGTCTTACCCGTCGCCAGCGAACGGCCGTAGCACTGCGCGCAGACGCCGACAGCCGAGTCGCAGGTCAGCACGGAGCGCACCTTGATGGCGTCGACACCGAGCTCGACGAGCTTGTCGATCAGAACGTCTCCGACGTCATCGCCGGCAGAGGCGAGAACCTCGCCCTTGCTGTCGACCACATCAGCGGCCAGCGTACGAGCGAACACCGAGTTCTCGACGTTCGCGTCGCGCACGAGCGCGCCTTGCGAGTTCGGAGCGGCGATCGGGAGCTCGAGGCCCTTCGACGTGCCACAGTCCTCTTCGCGGATGATGACGTCCTGCGAGACATCCACCAGACGACGGGTCAGGTAACCCGAGTCGGCGGTACGCAGAGCGGTGTCAGCCAGACCCTTACGGGTACCGTGCGTCGCGATGAAGTACTCCGCCACCGACAGACCCTCGCGGTACGAGGAGATGATCGGACGCGGGATGATCTCACCCTTGGGGTTGTTCACCAGACCACGCATACCCGCGATGTTGCGGATCTGCAGCCAGTTACCACGAGCACCGGAGGACACCATGCGGTTGATGGTGTTGTCCTCAGGGAAGTTCTCACGCATCGCGACCTGAACCTCGTCGGTTGCCTCGGTCCAGATCTTGATGAGCTCCTGACGACGCTCGGCGTCGGTGGTGAGACCCTTCTCGTACTGGGACTGGACCTTCGCAGCCAGCTTCTCGTGCTTGGCGACGATCTCCTTCTTATTCGGCGGCGTGAGCACGTCGCTCAGCGCGACGGTCACACCCGAACGAGTGGCCCAGTAGAAGCCGGCATCCTTGATGCGGTCCAGCGTCGCCGCCGTCTCGACCTTGGGGTACTCCTCGGCCAGCTTGTTGACGATCTGCGACAGCTTGCCCTTGTCGGCAGGCTCGCGCACGAAGGGGTAGCCCTTCGGGAGCGTGGCGTTGAAGATCGCCTGACCCAGCGAAGCGTCGACGAGGCCGTGGCGCTCGTATCCCTCTGGAGCCTGGCCCTCGAGGAAGGTCAGACCGTGGATTCGGATGCGGACCTTCGCCTGCAGGTCGAGGGTGCCCTCGTCCTTGGCGAGGATCGCCTCGGAGACGGAGCCGAATGCACGGCCCTCACCCTTCGCGCCGGCCTTCACCACGGTGAGGTGGTGGAGGCCGATGATCATGTCCTGCGAAGGCAGGGTGACCGGACGGCCGTCAGACGGCTTCAGGATGTTGTTCGACGCGAGCATCAGCACGCGGGCCTCGGCCTGAGCCTCGACCGACAGCGGCAGGTGCACAGCCATCTGGTCACCGTCGAAGTCGGCGTTGAACGCCGCGCAGACGAGCGGGTGCAGCTGGATGGCCTTGCCCTCAACGAGCTGAGGCTCGAAGGCCTGGATGCCCAGGCGGTGCAGGGTGGGTGCACGGTTGAGCAGCACCGGACGCTCGCGGATGATCTCCTCGAGCACGTCCCAGACCTCGGGACGGGTGCGCTCGACGGCACGCTTGGCGGCCTTGATGTTCTGCGAGTGACCGAGGTCGATCAGACGCTTGATCACGAACGGCTTGAAGAGCTCCAGAGCCATCTGCTTGGGGAGGCCACACTGGTGCAGCTGCAGCTGCGGGCCGACGACGATGACCGAACGGCCCGAGTAGTCGACGCGCTTTCCGAGCAGGTTCTGGCGGAAACGACCCTGCTTGCCCTTCAGCATGTCGCTGAGGGACTTGAGGGCGCGGTTGCCGGTACCGGTCACAGGGCGACCACGGCGGCCGTTGTCGAATAGTGCGTCGACGGCCTCCTGCAGCATGCGCTTCTCGTTGTTGACGATGATCTCGGGAGCACCGAGGTCGATCAGACGACGAAGACGGTTGTTGCGGTTGATCACACGACGGTAGAGGTCGTTGAGGTCGCTGGTGGCGAAGCGGCCACCGTCGAGCTGCACCATCGGGCGCAGCTCCGGCGGGATGACCGGAACGACATCGAGAACCATGGATGCCGGGCTCATGCCGGTCTCCAGGAACGAGTTGACGACCTTCAGGCGCTTGATCGCGCGGATCTTGCGCTGGCCCTTGCCCTCGGAGATCTGAAGGTGCAGGCTCTCGGCCTCCGCCTTCAGGTCGAAGGCTGCCAGGCGACGCTGGATCGACTCCGCGCCCATGTGGGCCTCGAAGTACTGACCGAAGCGGTCCTGCAGCTCGTGGAAGACGTCATCCTCGGGGCGAAGAGCGCCGACCTGAAGCGTGCGGAAGTCTTCCCACACGCGCTCGAGCTTGGCGATCTGCTCGTCGTGGCCCTTGCGAAGGAGAGTCATCTCCTTCTCGGCGGCATCCTTGACCTTCTTCTTCGCGTCGGCCTTGGCACCCTCAGCCTCAAGGGCTGCGAGTTCCTCTTCCAGACGCGAAAGGCGCTCCGCGATCTTCGAGTCGCGGCGGTCCCCGAGCGTCTTCAGCTCGAGGCGGATGTTGTTCTCCTGCGTGGCCAGGTCGCGGTGACGAGCATCCTCGTCGACCGAGATGACCATGTAGGCCGCGAAGTAGATGACCTTCTCCAGGTCCTTCGGTGCCATGTCCAGCAGGTATCCGAGGCGCGACGGAACACCCTTGAAGTACCAGATGTGGGTGACGGGCGCGGCGAGCTCGATGTGGCCCATGCGCTCACGACGGACGGAGCTCTTGGTGACCTCCACGCCGCAGCGCTCGCACACGATGCCCTTGAAGCGGACACGCTTGTACTTACCGCAGGCGCACTCCCAGTCGCGGGACGGTCCGAAGATCTGCTCTCCGAAGAGGCCGTCCTTCTCGGGCTTGAGCGTGCGGTAGTTGATGGTCTCAGGCTTCTTGACCTCACCGTATGACCATCCGCGGATGTCCTCAGCGGTGGCCAGGCCGATGCGAAGCTCATCGAAAGTGTTTGACTCGAGCACTAGTTCTCCTGTGTCTCAATAAGAATTCGTTATCGGCCGGATCAGATCTCGTCGATCGAGGCGGACTCGAATCGGCTGGAGATGTTGATACCGAGCTCCTCCGCTGCGCGGAATGCCTCGTCGTCGGTGTCGCGGAGGTTGACCGTCGTTCCGTCTGCCGAGAGGACCTCGACGTTCAGGCAGAGCGACTGCATCTCCTTCATGAGCACCTTGAACGACTCGGGGATGCCGGGCTCCTGGATGTTCTCGCCCTTGACGATCGCCTCGTACACCTTGACGCGGCCGAGGATGTCGTCGGACTTGATCGTGAGGAGCTCCTGGAGGGCGTATGCGGCGCCGTAGGCCTCGAGGGCCCACACCTCCATCTCACCGAAGCGCTGTCCACCGAACTGCGCCTTACCACCGAGCGGCTGCTGGGTGATCATCGAGTACGGTCCCGTCGAACGCGCGTGGATCTTGTCGTCGACCAGGTGGTGCAGCTTCAGGATGTACATGTAGCCCACCGAGATCGGCGCCGGGAACGGCTCACCGGAGCGGCCGTCGAACAGCTGCGTCTTTCCGGTCGAGTCGATCAGGCGGTCACCGTCACGCGTCGGCAGCGTGGAGTCGAGGAGACCTGCGATCTCCTGCTCTTCCGCACCGTCGAACACCGGGGTCGCGACCTTGGTGCCAGGGGCAGCCTCGAACGCATCCTTCGGCAGGTTCGTCGCCCACTCCGGGTTGCCCTCGACCTTCCAGCCCTGCTTGGCGATCCACCCGAGGTGGGTCTCCAGCACCTGGCCGAAGTTCATTCGACCCGGGATTCCGAGCGGGTTCAGGACGATGTCGACCGGGGTGCCGTCCGGAAGGAACGGCATGTCCTCGATCGGCAGGATCTTGGCGATGACACCCTTGTTGCCGTGACGACCGGCGAGCTTGTCGCCCTCGGTGATCTTGCGCTTCTGGGCGATGTAGACCACGACGCGGCGGTTGACGCCGGAACCGAGCTCGTCATCTCCGTCTTCGGCGTTGAACTCCTTGACGGCGATGATCGTGCCCTGCTCACCGTGGGGCACCTTCAGAGAGGTGTCACGGACCTCGCGGCTCTTCTCGTTGAAGATCGCGCGGAGCAGGCGCTCCTCGGCCGACAGCTCGGTCTCGCCCTTCGGCGTGACCTTGCCGACGAGGATGTCGCCGGGGCGGACCTCGGCGCCGATGCGGATGATGCCGCGCTCGTCGAGGTCCTTCAGCAGCTCAGGGCTGACATTGGGGAGGTCACGGGTGATCTCCTCCTTGCCGAGCTTCGTGTCGCGGGAGTCGACCTCGTACTCCTCGATGTGAATCGAAGAGAGGGTGTCGTCCTTCACGAGGTCCTGGCTGAGGATGATCGCATCCTCGAAGTTGTAGCCCTCCCACGTCATGAACGCGACCAGCAGGTTCTTGCCGAGCGCGAGCTCACCGTTCTGGGTGGCGGGGCCATCAGCGATGACCTCGTTGACCTCGACGCGCTCGCCAGCCGAGACGAGAACCTTCTGGTTGTACGACGTGCCCTGGTTGGAGCGGTCGAACTTGCGGAGGTAGTACTCCTTGGTTCCACCCTCATCCAGCTGGAGCACGACGCGGTCTGCGGAGACCTCGGTGACCACACCGGCCTTGTCGGCACTGATGACGTCGCCGGCATCGATGGCCGCGTAGCCCTCCATACCGGTTCCGACCAGAGGCGAGTCGCTGCGCAGCAGCGGCACAGCCTGACGCTGCATGTTGGCGCCCATGAGCGCGCGCTGAGCGTCATCGTGCTCGAGGAACGGTACGAGCGAGGTCGCGACCGACACCATCTGGCGCGGCGAGACGTCCATGTAGCCGATCTCCGCCGGCGCGAACACGTCGACCTCGCCGCCGGGGCGGCGGGCCAGGACGCGCTCTTCGCGGAAGTGACCGTCGGCCTTGAGAGGCGCGTTGGCCTGAGCGACGATGAAGTCGTTCTCCTCAGAGGCGGTCAGGTAGTCGATGTCATCCGTGACCTGGCCGCCTACGACGCGACGGTAAGGGGTCTCGATGAAACCGAAGGAGTTGATGCGCGCGAAGGTCGCGAGCGAGCCGATCAGACCGATGTTCGGGCCTTCAGGAGTCTCGATCGGGCACATGCGGCCGTAGTGCGACGGGTGAACGTCACGGACCTCGACGCCTGCGCGGTCACGGGACAGACCACCCGGGCCCAGCGCCGAGAGGCGGCGCTTGTGGGTCAGGCCCGCGAGCGGGTTGTTCTGATCCATGAACTGCGACAGCTGCGACGTTCCGAAGAACTCCTTGATCGCCGCGACGACAGGACGCACGTTGATCAGGGTCTGCGGCGTGATCGCCTCGATGTCCTGCGTGGTCATGCGCTCGCGGACGACGCGCTCCATACGGGAAAGCCCCGTGCGGACCTGGTTCTGGATGAGCTCGCCGACGGCGCGGATGCGACGGTTGCCGAAGTTGTCGATGTCGTCGGTCGACATGCGGATCTCGGCCTTCTTGCCGCTGCGGAGACCCTCGAAGGTCTCGTCGCCGCGGTGCAGACGCACGAGGTACTTGATGGTCCCGACGATGTCCTCGACGGTCAGAACCGAGGAGTCCAGCGGCTGGTTCAGGCCCAGCTTCTGGTTGATCTTGTAGCGACCGACCTTCGCGAGGTCGTAGCGCTTCGCGTTGAAGTAGAAGTTGTCCAGCAGTGCGCGGGCAGCCTCAGCGGCGACCTGCTCGCCCGGACGGAGCTTGCGGTAGATGTCGCGCAGCGCATCTTCCTTGGTGAGGATGGTGTCCTTCGCCAGGGTCTCCTCGATGGAGGGGTACCCGGCGAACTCGACGAGGATCTCCTCGCTGGTCATGCCCAGCGCCTTGAGGAAGACGGTGACGGACTGCTTGCGCTTGCGGTCGATGCGCACGCCGACCTGGTCGCGCTTGTCGATCTCGAACTCGAGCCATGCACCACGGCTCGGGATGACGCGAGCGGACACGATGTCCTTGTCGGAGGTCTTGTCGGGGGTCTTGTCGAAGTAGACACCCGGCGAGCGCACCAGCTGGGACACGACGACACGCTCGGTGCCGTTGATGATGAAGGTTCCGCGGCTGGTCTGCAGCGGGAAGTCACCCATGAAGACGGTCTGAGTCTTGATCTCACCGGTCTGGTGGTTCATGAACTCGGCCTCGACGTACAGCGGAGCAGCGTAGGTCTTGCCACGCTCCTTGCACTCGTCGATCGAGTACTTCTCAGGCTCGAGGTACGGGTTGGTGAAGCTCAGCTGCATCGTCTCGCTGAGGTCTTCGATCGGAGAGATCTCCTCGAAGATCTCCTCCAGACCGCTGAACTCGTTGAGATCCTTGCGACCGGCCTTCTTACCTTCTGCGAGACGAGCCTTCCAGGCGTCGTTGCCGACGAGCCAGTCGAAGGACTCCGTCTGCAGCGCGAGAAGGTCAGGGACCGTCAGCGTGTCGGAGATCTTGGCGAACGAAAGACGGGAAGCTCCGCGTCCGTTCTTGTTGGTGGTGGATGTGGATGCGTTGCGAGCAGCAGCCAAGGGAATAACCTCCGTGAGCCCCGCAGGGCTTCTCGATTCCTTTGTCGTCAGGTGGAGTGCGCACTCGTGTGCTCAACATCTGCCGACCACCATATGAGGGCAGGGAGAACCGAGGCGCAAAGAACAACTATACGTCCGATTTCACGACATGGCAAGCGGAGTCCTTGACCAATTCCGGATGCTGCGGTAAAAGACCCCGACGGGCATCGCCTCATGAGGGAGGCGATGCCGGTCGGGGCGTGCAGTTACCCCTCGCCCTCCGCGTTCCCACGGCAGGCCATCCCGGGACTGGGCGCCATGCCCTTGCCGCCGGCGCGCACGATCTGACCGTAGGTCTGCACGTGACCGCCGGTGATCATGTCGTCGTCGAACCCGGGCGGATTGCCTTCGACGTCGTCGGGCAGATCGCGTCCCGAGAAGTGGCACGCCGACTGCGCTTTGTCCCCACCCCGCACGTCGCCGCCCTGACCGTCGTACTCTCCGGCCATCGCCGCACTGCCGCCACCGAGCACGAGCATCAGCGCCAGCGCAGCACTTGCTGCTGTCTTCTTCATCCTGTTTCCCAACCCCAGAGGAATCGGCCGCCGTCGCCGGCGGCACGATGCGGCACCGTCGCCGCACAGCACAGACGGTAGACCCGCGGGCATGCGGGCACAAGAGGTTCTGCGGACGAGGCCTCCGTGGTGGGAGGAGAGCGGTCAGGCGATGTTGAGTTCGTTGCCGGGAATCGATGCGAGCAGGCGTCGCGTGTAGGCATCGCGCGGGTTCGTGAAGATCTCCTCGGACGTCGCTGCCTCCACGAGAGACCCGTCCTTCATCACGCAGACGTAGTCGCTGATCAGTCGCACGACCGCGAGGTCGTGCGAGATGAACAGATAGCTGAGTCCGTACTCGCGCTGCAGGTCGCCGAGCAGTCTGAGGATCTGGTCCTGCACGAGCACGTCCAGCGCCGAGACCGGCTCGTCGCACACGATCAGATCGGGCGAGAGCGCCAGGGCCCTCGCGATCGCGACGCGCTGGCGCTGGCCTCCGGACAGCTCGGACGGGTAGCGCCGCAGCATCGACTGCGGCAGCGCCACGTCGTCGAGCAGCTGCCGCACCCGCTTCCGCCGATCGGAACCGCTCCCCCGCCGGTAGAACTCCAGCGGCTCAGCGATCAGCCGTTCAATCGTGAACATCGGGTTCAGACTCGAATACGGATCCTGGAAGATCGGCTGCACCCGCTGACGGAAGTCACGCGTCTCGGCGCGGCTGAGGGTGGAGATGTCCTTGCCCTCGAACCTGATCAGCCCGCTGGTCGGCTCGATCACCTTCAACAGCATCCGCGCCGTCGTGGTCTTGCCCGAACCTGACTCGCCGACGATCGCAACTGTCTCGCCGCGCGGGATCACGAGCGACACGTCGTTCACCGCGACGAAGTCGTCGCCCCTGCCCCGCACCGGGTACACCTTCGTGAGGTTCTCGAACTCGACGATGTTGTCGGTGGGTGTGGTGTCGGCCGCACTGGGAGCTTCCTTCGGAGAGGTGAACGCCTCCGGCCGCAGGCGTGCGATCGCGACCGACGGCGCGGCCTTGACCAGCGACTGCGTGTACGGATGCTGCGGGTCTTCGAGAATCTGCTTCGCAGCGCCCTGTTCGACGACCTTGCCTCGATGCATCACGATGACGCGTTCGGCGCGCTCTGCGGCCAGACCCAGATCGTGCGTGATCAGCAGCACTGCCGTGCCGAGCTCGCGGGTCATCGTGCCGATCTGGTCGAGGATCGTCTGCTGCACGGTGACATCCAGCGCACTGGTCGGCTCGTCCGCGATCAGCAGCCGCGGCTTGCACGCGAGCCCGATCGCGATCAGCGCGCGCTGCCGCATGCCGCCGGAGAACTCGTGCGGGTACTGCTTGGCGCGCTTCGCCGCGTCTGGCAGGCCGGCGGCCTCGAGAGCCTCGACGACCTTGGCGGAGACGTTCTGCCGGTTCGCGAGGCCATGCGCGAGCAGAGTCTCGGCGACCTGCGTGCCGATCTTCGCGACCGGGTTGAGGTTCGACATCGGATCCTGCGGCACGAGGCCGATGTGACGCCCGCGGATCGCGCGCATCTCGTGCTCGGGGGCCTTCGAGATCTCACGGCCGTCGAGACGGATGCTGCCGGCGGCGATGCGTCCGCCACCGGCGAGGAGCCCGATGATCGCCATGGCGGTCGTGGATTTGCCCGACCCGGACTCCCCCACGATCGCGACGGTCTCGCCCTCGGATATCTCGAGGTCGACGCCCTCGACGGCGTGCACGACGCCGTCGGTGGTGTTGAAGTCGACGGCGAGTCCCTCGACCGACAGCAGCGGAGTGCTCATGCTCTGTTGTTCCTTGCTCATGTCAGCGCGCCCTCGTCCTCGGGTCCATCGACTCCCTCAGCGATTCACCGAACAGCGTGAAGCCGAGAGCGGTTACCGCGATGCAGATGCCGGGGAAGAAAGCCAGCCACGGCGCGATCGCCAGCTCGCTCTGCGCGTAGGTCAGCATCCGCCCCCACTCTGCTGTCTCGGGGCGTCCGCCGCCGAGTCCGAGGAAGGAGAGCGCCGCCGCGTCGATCACGGCGGTGGCGAGCGTCAGCGTGCCCTGCACGATGACCGGTCCGATCGCGTTCGGCAGCACGTGCGACATCGTGATGCGGCCACGCCCGAGACCGAGCGTCTGCGCCGAGAGCACGTAGTCGCTCGAGCGCTGCTGCAGCATCGACGCGCGAAGCAGTCGCGCGAAGATCGGCACCTGAGACGCACCGATCGCGATCATCACCGCGTACGGCGTCTGGCCGAGGATCGCCGCGATCGAGACGGCGAGCAGCAGGTTCGGCACCGAGAGGATGATGTCGACGATGCGCATGATGACGGTGTCGACCCAGCCCCCGAACGTGCCGGCGAGCAATCCTAGGATCATGCCGCCGACCAGTCCCATCGCGGTGGAGACGACGCCGACCATCAGCGAGGCCTGAGCACCCCAGATGAGTTTGGACAGCACGTCGCCGCCGAAGCGGTCAAGGCCCAACGGGAACTCGGGCAGCTCGCCTGGCCCGGGGATGTTGGTCGGCGTGATGAACTTCGCACCGGGGAGCGCGGTCTCCGGATAGGGCGCGAGAATCGGCGCCAGCGCCGCGACGAGCAGGAACAGCAGCACGATCACTGCACCGGTCCATGCGGTCGGGCTGCGACGGAGGCGCCGGAAGACGTCACTCCAGAAGCCGCCGCCGCTGTCCTTCAGCTCGGTCTGGGCGAGGGCGACAGTATCGATGATCTCGCCACCCTGCGCGGGGGGAAGGGGAATGCTCATTGGACCCTCACTCTCGGGTCGATCAGGCTGTAGGAGACGTCCACCGCGAGGTTGATCAGTGCGTACGCGATCGCGATGAAGATGATGAAGCCCTGCAGCACGGGGAAGTCACGTGTGAAGATCGCCCTGGCCAGGAACGATCCGATTCCCGGATAGGCGAACACGGTCTCGGTCAGAACCGCGCCCGAGATCAGCAGACCGGTCTGCAGTCCGATCGTCGTGACGACGGGAAGCAGGGCGTTGCGCAGGATGAATCGTCCGCGCAACGTCGAGTTCGCGACCCCCTTCGCCCGGCCGGTGCGCACATAGTCGGCGTTCTGCACTTCGAGGACGCTGGCCCTGGTGATGCGCACGATGATCGCAAGCGGGATCGTGCCGAGCGCGAGCGCGGGGAGGATCAGATGCAGGATCGCGTCCCACGAGGCGTCGAACTCCCCGGTGATGATGCCGTCCCACACGTAGAACCCGGTGGGATGGGTGGCATCGATGCGCGGACTCTGCCTGCCGTCGGCCGGAAGCCAGTCGAGCTGCACCGCGAAGATGTACTTCAGGATGAACGCGAGGAAGAACACCGGGATAGTGATGCCGACCAGGCTCAGCACGACGGCGGCGTGATCGCTGAGCCTGCCGTGGCGACGCGCGGCCCAGTAGCCGAGCGGGACGCCGACGCCGATCGCGATGATCAGCGCCGCGATCGACAGTTCGATCGTCGCGGGGAACCGGCGGAAGAACTCCTCCAGCACCGGACGGTTCGTCTGGATCGACGTGCCGAAGTCGCCCTGCAGCAGCCGTCCGATCCAGACGAAGTACTGCTCGATGAGGGGCCGGTCGAACCCGTAGAGCTTGTTGACCCGTTCGATCGCGTCGGGGGTCGCCTTCTCTCCGAGAAGAGCGACGGCCGGCCCGCCGGGGAGGGCTCTGACCCAGGCGAAGAGCAGGATGCTCAGGCCGAACAGGGTGGGAATGAGGAACAGCAGTCGCCTGCCGATGGTGCGCAGCAAGAAGTACTCCCAGCTTTTTCAGGTGCGAGGGTCACCCCTCTGATCACTCCGATCAGAGGGGTGACCCTCGCGTGAACCCTTACTTGGTGAGGACGATGTCCGTGAAGACCTCGTCGTTCACCGGGCTGGCAGGGTAGCTCTCGACCCGGGAGTCGAAGGCCAGGGTGGGAGCGGGATGCGCGAGCGGGACGCCGGGGATGAACTCGGCGACCATCTCGTTGATGTTCTCGTATAGACCGGTCTGCTCGTCGAGGTCGGCGACGCCACGCGCCTCCGACAGCGCCGAGAACAGCTCCGGGTTGTCGAAGCCCCACTCCGAGCTCTGCGCGCCGAAGAAGACGCCGACGAAGTTGTCGGTGTCGTTGTAGTCACCGGTCCAGCCGAGCAGGTGGATGCCGTGATCCGCTGTGCCGGTGGTGCGGTCGAGGTACTCGACCCACTCCTCCGAGACCGGGGTCGTCTCGACGCCGGCTTCAGCGAGCTGCGAGGACAGCACCGTGAAGATCTGCTCGGGGTCCGGCATGTACGGACGCGAGACGTTGACGGGGTAGTTGAAGGTCAGCTTCAGCGGGTTGGCCTCGTCGTAGCCGGCCTCGGCCAGCAGCGCCTTCGCCTTGTCGACGTCGTACTCGTACGTCGTGACGTCTTCGTTGTAGCCGTTGACGACCTCGGGGATGAACTGCGTCGCCTTCTGCGTGCCCTCGGGCAGCACCTGGCTGATCAGCGCATCCTTGTCGATCGCGTACGAGAGCGCCTCGCGCACCTTCGGGTCCTGGAGTTCGGGGATCTGCTGGTTGAACGCCAGGTACAGGATCGTGAACGGAGGACGCGACACCATCGTGAAGCCGTCTTCTTCGAGAGCCGCCGTGTCGGCGGGACCGACCAGGTCGTAGCCGTCGATGTCGCCGGCCTCGAGCGACTGGCGGCGTGCGGTCGGGTCGTCGATCGTGCGGAAGATGATCTGCTCGATCTGGCCCTTCTCGCCCCAGTAGTCGGGGTAGGACTTCAGCGTGACCTGCTCACCGGGTGCCCACTCGTCGAACTGGAACGGGCCGGTGCCGACCGGGTGCCCCATCGCGTACTCGGACAGAGCAGGCGCCTCGGCCGAGCCACCGACCTCGTCGGCGGCGAACTCCTGCAGGGCTGCGGGGCTCTGCATCGCGAATGCCGGCAGCGAGAGCGCCGGGATGAATCCGGCGAACGGCTTGTTCAGTTCGATCGTGACGCTGTTGTCGCCATCGGGTGTGCAGGACTTGTACACCGCGTCTGCAGGGTTGGACGCGTACCCGTGGAACAGCTTGTTGTAGTAGTAGCCGAAGGCCTCCGAAGCCGCGAGGCCGGTCCAGTTGTACCAGCGGTCGAAGTTGACGCAGACGGCCTCAGCGTTGAACGGTGTGCCGTCATGGAAGGTGACGCCCTCCTTGAGAGCGAAGGTGTACGACAGGTTGTCGTCAGACGGCTCCCACGACTCTGCGAGCAGTGGTGCGGGGTCTGCCGTGCCGGGTTCGGTGCCGACGAGGCCTTCGAAGATCTGGCGTGAGACGCGGAAGGTCTCGCCGTCCTGAGCGAAGGCGGGGTCGAGGCTGGCCGGGTCGGAGGATGCCGCGAAGACGAACGTGCTGTCGACGTCGCCTTCCGCATCTCCGGTGTCGTCGCCGCGGTCGCTGGCGACGCAGCCCGCGAGCAGCATCGCTGCGATCGCGGTGCCGGTGACGGCGATGAGCCCTCGCCGGCGCATGGATGTGTGGTGCATGCTGTGTACCTTCCCTGTTGGGGCGCTTCATTGCGCGTGCCGGGGCGTCGTCGCTCCGCTACACGGTGATGCAGATGACGTTACCCAGCACGCTCCTGGAATCCAAACGCATCTGTGTTGCGATCCGGTATCAGCTGCGTAACGGCTGCGTGTTACCGTCAGGCAGGATCGGAGGACAACGGATGAAGAAGCTGCCTGACGCGCTCCAGCGCTCGACGGTCGCTCGCCACGCGACGCTGTCGTCGCCGACGCGGACAACCACCGGGCTGAAGCTCCTAGGCGCCGCACTCGGCGCAGTTCTGGTCGCCGCGATCGCCGTGACCGCATTCGTCGTGATCGACCTCGCCACGAGGGCGACAGCGGATTCCGTCGCCCTCGAAGGCGCGCCGGACATCGCTCCGCCGGCGCTCGGCGAGTTCCCTGGCGCCTTCGACCTGCTCCTGACCGGCACGGACGAGTGCGGAGAGATCTCGAGGCAGTACCTCGGCGAGCGGTGCGAAGGCGAGGAGGGCCCGCTCAATGACGCGAACCTGCTGGTCCATGTCTCGGAGAATCCGCGCCGCGTGACGGTCATCTCGTTTCCGCGCGACCTGATGCTCAGGGTGCCCTCGTGCACGCACGAAGACGGGTCCGAGGCGTCTGAGATGAGCAAGCAGCCTTTGAACACCGTGTTCGCGCATGCGGGGCTCTCCTGCGTCGCGAAGACGGTCGGCGAACTGACCGGTTTCCCGGTCGGATTCGCCGCGAAACTCAGCTTCGACGGCGTCATCGAGATGACGAACGCGATCGGCGGCGTGGACATCTGCATCGCCGAACCCGGGCTGAGCGATGAGCACACCGGCTTGAACCTACCCGCCGGAATGCACACGGTACAGGGCGTGGAGGCGCTGCAGTTCCTGCGCACCCGGCACGGGGTGGGAGATGAGAGCGACCTCGCCCGCATCTCGAACCAGCAGCAGTACATGTCACGACTGGCGAAGAAGATCCTCAGCGCCGACGTGCTCGGCAACCCGGCGACCGTCCTGAGGCTGGCGAACACGGTCGCCGAGAACATCGTCCCCAGTGCCGAGCTGTCCAATCCGTTGAGGCTCGGACAGCTGGCCCTCGCGATCCGCGACGTGCCGTTCAGCGACTTCGTGTTCGTGCAGTTTCCGACTCTGACCGACCCGGAGGATCCGGATCGCGTGGTCGCCGACGAGGATGCCGCCGCGGCTCTGTTCGCGGCTCTGGAAGCGAATCAGCCGCTGGAGCTGACCGGCGGCGTGAGTCCGAACGAGGGGGTCGAAGAAGTGACTCCGTCCGCCGAACCGGCCCCGGATCCGACGTCCACCCCCGACGAAGAACGGGCGGTTCTTCCGAGTGAGATCACCGGCGTGACCGTGGAGCAGGAGACCTGCTCGGCGGGCAACCTGCGCTGACCCGGACCGTCAGCGCCCGAGCAGCAGGGCCCGGGCGGCTTCGGCGCCGACGCGGCTCGCGGCGGCGACCTCGACGGTCGGGAGAAGCAGCGGATGCCGGGCCGGCAGGCCCACATTCACCACGACGGCCTTCGGATCACGGGCGGCTGCGAGTTCCACGAGCGCGCGCTGCGCGTCTGCGACATCGGGACGGTCGATCAGCAGCACGAGGCGTCCTTCGGTCGCGAGCGCCGCACTCAGCGCAGCATCCCGCTCCTCGTCCGTCGCCCGATCGACATCGAGCCGCACACGGAACCCGTCGCCGGCGAGCCCGTCTGCGACATACGAGGCAGCACTGTCGACCGCGAGCGTCGAGCGTCGGCGCGCGTCGATGACGGAAAGAGCGGATGCCGCGGCATCCGTCGTCTCGTCGGTCACGCCGGTGAGCCGCAGGGCGCGCTGGACGATGACCGCGGCATCATAGGTCGCCGCTGCAGCTGCGGCGTCCGGCAGAGCATCAGCGAGCTTCGCCGCCAGAGTCCGTACCCGATTGCGCGCCTCCTCGACGCGCTCGCGCGGCAGGGTGCCGTCGCGGAGCGCCGCGACGATCGCCTCGCGCGCGGTGAGGTAGTCGATCTCATCCTGATCGGCGAGGGCGGCGGCGCCAGGGTTGGTCGGGTTGCCGATGCACAGCAGATCGGCGCCGGCCGCGAGCGCCTGCACGGCACCCCCGCCGATGCCGACCGACTCGCGCACCGCGGCCATGTCGAGCGCGTCGGTGATGATGACACCGTCGAACCCCATCTGACGCAGTCGCCCGAGCACCACGGGGTTCAGCGTCGCCGGGCGTTCACCCCACGCGGGGACGACGATGTGCGCGGTCATGATCGAGTCGGCGCCCGCGGCGATCGCCGCTCGGAACGGCGCGAGATGCACGTCGTCGATCTCGGCAGGGTCCAGCGTGATGACCGGCAGCGCATGGTGCGAGTCGAGGTGGGTGTCGCCGTGGCCGGGGAAGTGCTTCACACATGCCGCGACTCCCCCACCCTGAAGGCCTTCGACGGTCGCTGTGACATGACGTGAGACCAGCGCGGCATCCGCCCCGAACGAGCGCACGCCGATCACCGGGTTGCGCGGATCGGTGTTCACGTCGGCCACAGGGCCCAGCACCACGTTGATGCCTGCCGCACGTGCCCGCCGGGCGAGTTCGGCGCCGGTGGCCTCGCTCGCGGCGATGTCGTCGACGATGCCGAGCTGCGCGGCGCCGGGAAGCGTCGAGCCGGTGCCGACCTCGAGCCGGGTGACGCTGCCGCCCTCTTCGTCGATCCCGATCAGCGCACGCGGGTTCGCCGCACGGATCTCGGCGCTGAGCGCGGGAAGCTCAGCCGAGATGTTCTGGCCGAAGTACACGACGCCTGCGAGGTCGTCCTCGAGCGCGGTGCGCAGCCATGCCGGAGCCCCGGCACCGCTCAACGACGTTCCGAAGAACCCCGGCCACAGCACGCTGTTGGCGAGTCGGGTGAGCTCGTCCGTCATCCCTTCACTGCTCCCGCGACCATGCCGCTGGCGAGCCGGCGCTGCACGATGACGAAGAAGATCATGACGGGGAGCGTGATGATCGTCGAGGCAGCCATGATGCTGCCCCAGTCGTTCGAGTACAGGCCGAAGAACGACTTCAGACCGATCGCGACCGTGTACTGGTCACTCGCACCGCCGAGCATGGTCATGGCGAAGATGAACTCGTTCCATGCGGTGATGAAGCTGAAGATGCTCGTGGCGACGAGGCCCGGCATCACCAGCGGCAGCAGCACGGAGCGGAACATGCGCCACCAGCTCGCGCCGTCGATGTACGCGGCCTCTTCCAGCTCGACCGGCACAGCGGCGACGAAGCCGCGCAGCATCCAGATGCCGAACGCGAGCGAGAGCGCGACGTAGACGATCATCAGACCGATGATGCTGTTGAGCAGTCCGAGGCTCTTCACCTGCAGGAACAGCGGGATGACAAGCGCCTCGAGAGGCACCATCTGCACCACGAGGATCATCATCAGGATGGTCGTGCGGAACTTGAACTTGAACCGCGCCACCGCGACAGCGGCGAGCAGGCAGACGAGCGCACTCACCAGCACCGTCACGAGCGCGACGATCGCGGAGTTGCGCAGGAACACACCGAAACCGCCCTCGGTGAAGACGAAGGCGAAGTGGTCGAACGTGAGCTCTTCGGGGAAGAACGAGCGCCCACCGCTGGAGGCGTTCTTGTCGAAGGCGCTGGAGATCATCCAATACACCGGGAACAGCGTGAAGATCAGGACCGCAGCGACGGCGACGCCGATTCCGACCTTCGACAGGACGGACTTGTTGTTCGGGTTCACAGTTCGTCCTCCTTCATGAGCGAGCGGATGTACACGATCGTGATGCCGATCAGCGCCAGCGTCAGCAGCACCGCGAGCGCGGCGCCGAAGCCGTAGCGGTTCTGCCCGAACGATTCGACATACGACCAGACGCCGAGGTTGAGCACAGAGCGATTCGATCCGGCCCCGCCGGGCATCAGATAGACCTGCGCGAACACCTTGAAGTCCCAGATGGTCGACAGGATGATCACGACCGAGAAGACCGGACGCAGAGTCGGGAAGATGATGCTCCAGAACCGGCGCCACGCGCCTGCGCCGTCGAGGGCCGCTGCCTCGAGCATCTCCTTGGAGACGCCCAGGAGCCCTGCGAGCACCGTGATCGCGACGAATGGGAAGCCGTGGTGCACGACGTTCAACAGCACGATCGCATAGAACGACCACTGGTTCGTGAACCAGTTCACCGAGTCGTCGATCAGGCCGAGGCTCCGCAGCATGTCGTTGAAGATGCCGCGGTCGGCATCGAAGATGAAGGTCCACACGTAGGTGCCGGTGACGGCGGGCATCGCCCACGCGATCATGATGCAGCTGGAGACGATCACGCGCCAGGTCGTGCCCAGTCGCTGCAGCAGCAGCGCCACGAGGGTGCCGACGGCGACGGTGGCGAACACCGCGACGGCGGCGAAGCCGACGGTGTTCGGCAGGACGACAGTCCAGAGGGTCGGGTTGGTGAGCGCCTCGACATAGTTGTCGAAGCCGATGAAGTTGGTCTCTCCTGTGTTGATCTGTCGCAGCCCGTAATCCTGCAGCGAGTAGATGAAGACCTGCACCAGCGGCCACAGCATGAGCACTGCGAGGATGGCGAGGCCGGGGGCCAGAAGCAGCCAAGGGCGAGCCTTGGCGATGGAGAGGAACCGATTGGATCGGCGGCCGCCGGCCACGGAGGCGGGGGTGTCCCCCGCCTCCGTGGGTGTCGGCAGCGGTGCGTGCACCGTCGACATGGAGGGTTATTGCCTAACTGGTTGTTACTGGTTGAGCAGCTCGGTCATCTCAGCTGCGGCGTCCTTCGTCGCGGTGGCGACGTCCTTCTGCCCGCTGAGGATCGACTGGATCATCGCGTTGGTGGTCTTCTTCGCCTGGACGGCGCCGAAGTTCGGAGTCACCGGCACGGATGCGCCGCCGTCGACCATCTGCTCCGCGAACGGTGCGACCAGCGGGTCGGTCGAGGCGAGGGCCTCTTCCATCGCCGAGGCGACGCCCGGGAAGTAGCCGGTCTGCTCAGCCCACTGCTCGGCGTACTCGCCGGTGGTCATGAACTGGACGAACTCCCATGCGAGGTCGGCGTTCTTCGTGGTGTTGAAGATCGACAGGTGCGATCCGCCGAGCACGGACGGGGCGATGCCGCCGTCCTCACCGGGGATGACCGCTGCGCCGAGCTTGCCCTCGAGCTCGGGGTTGGTCTCGATGAGCGCGTTCGGCGTCCACGAGCCGGACAGCATCATCGCGACGTTGCCCTGCGTGAACGCGTCACGGACGT
This sequence comes from Microbacterium sp. AK031, assembly GCF_024807145.1. GTDB lineage: Bacteria > Actinomycetota > Actinomycetes > Actinomycetales > Microbacteriaceae > Microbacterium. Next base: position 90,072 of record NZ_JANUCA010000004.1, read on the forward strand.
CGGTCTCCTTCCAGGTGGTGGCACCTGCGGAGGAGAAGCCGTGAGTCGTGGCCAGGTCGGTGTAGAACTGGATGCCGGCCTGCGACTCCTTGCTGTCGAGCTCGCTCGTCCAGGTGTCGCCGTCGAGCGTGGCGATCTCTCCGCCTGCACCCCAGACCCACGGGTACACGAAGAACTCGGAGTCTCCGGCGACCGGGAACGCGAGCATCTCGGGGTGTGCGGCCTTGATGGCCTCACCGGCGGCGACGATGTCGTCCCAGCTCTTCGGCGCCTCGAGACCGAGCTCTTCGAAGATGTCGGTGCGGTAGACGATCGAGCGGACACCGGCGTACCACGGCATGCCGTAGAGCTCTTCGTCGTAGGTGCCGGCGACTTCGAGGCCCTCGACCAGGTCGTCGCGGAGGCCGTCTTCGGCGTCGACGTACTCGTCGATCGGCAGCAGCGCACCGGCATCGGCGAACTCAGCGGTCCAGGTGGTGCCGGTCTCGGCGATGTCGGGGGTGGTGCCGCCGGCGATCGAGGTCACGAAGCGGTCGTGAGCGTCTGCCCACTGCACCTCTTCGAACTCGACAGTCGCGCCGGTCTCCTCCTTGAACGCCGAGGAGACCTCGTCGAGGAAAGCGGTGGCGTCAGGGTTGGTGCCCTGCATGATCCAGACGCTGAGAGTCTGATCCTCACCGTCGGTCGAGCCGTTGCCCGCGTCGCCGGAACACGCGGCGAGGCCCAGTGCTGCCGTGACGCCGAGCGCCACGATGGGAAGAATGCGCTTCTTCATCTGGTGAATCTCCTCATTGAAAAATGCCTCGGCGCGCAACGGTTGCATGCCGATCAGGAAAAAGTATTCATCACTAACAAAATACCTGCAACTCCTGCGGATGATCGTCACACACCTGTAACACGTGCCTCGCGCATAGGCTCAGGGCATGGGACGCACGCGCGCGAAGGACACCGAGCATCCGCAGGCGCGGCTCGATCATGGCGGCACAGCGGTGATCTCGCCCTCGGAGTTCACGAGCGGTTTCGAGCTGGTCGTCGACGACACTCCCCAGTCGCACGTCGACCTCGACGACCCGACGCATCTGCACTTCGAGTACGTCGTGCGCATGGGGGCGGTGATCGATCAGCTGACCACAGCGGGGGCGCCGCTGACCGCCGTGCACCTCGGTGCCGGTGCACTGACCATCCCCCGCTACATCGAGGCCACAAGGCCGGGATCGCGTCAGCAGGTGATCGAGTGGGAAGCGCCGCTCGCGGCCCTTGTGCGCGAGCACCTGCCGCTGCCGCGCGGGGCGTCGATCAGGATCCGGATCGGAGATGCACGCGCGGGGGCGCAGAGGCTGCCCCCCGCACTCAGCGGTGCCTGCGATCTCGTCGTCTCGGACGTCTACTCCGGTGCGCAGACGCCCGCTCACCTCACCAGCGTCGAGTTCTATCGCGAGCTGTCGGGGCTCCTCGCTCCGACCGGAGTGCTTCTCGTCAACGTCGCCGACGGCCCCGGACTCGCTTTCGCGAGGCGCCAGGTCGCCACGATCGCGCATGTGCTCCCCGAGGTCGCGCTGCTGGCCGACACTCAGGTGCTGAAGGGCCGTCGGTTCGGGAACCTCGTCATCGCGGCATCCGCGTCTCCCCTGCCGACCGAATGGCTGCCGCGGATGCTGGCGGCCGGTCCCCACCCGGCGAAGATCGCGCAGGGCGCCGAGGTCACCGCCTTCGCGAAGGGCGCGCGCATCGTCACGGATGCGGATGCTGTGGCGTCGCCGAAGCCGGACGCGTCGATCTTCCTGCGCTGAAATCTCCCTCCGGGGCGTGCCGCCGACTCGTCTGCAGATCCGAGAGGCAGACTGGAGCGAGGCCGCAGCGGAAGGAGAGCACATGGGTTACATCAAGGGTTACGATCCAGAGACTCTTCGTGAGCAGGTCGATCAGGTCGAGTGCGCACAGCGACTGGTCGAGATCGAATCGCAGCGCAGCCTGCCTGCACTGCTGGAGCGGGTCTGGCTGCTCAAGGTGCTCGGCCAGCTCGACGATGCGCTGAACCTCTCCGACGAATCGGTGCGTGTGGCACGGATGGCCGGCACGCGCAAGGATGTCATTCGCGCACGTGTGCTGCACGCGACGATCCTGCAGTACCGAGGCGCACATGCTGCCGCCGAGCAGGAGCTCGCGACGTGCGCATCCGAGGCCGAAGGCCAGGGTTGGGCGTCGATCGCCGCCTTCGCGTACCAGCACCACGGCAAGAACGCCTACGACGCCGGCGATTTCGACGAGGCGCGCACGAGCCTCAAGCAGGCGCTCTTCCTCCGCCGCGAGGCGGGCGCGGCGGATGCTGAGCTCGAGGTCGCGCTGCTCGCGATCGAGGCGGCGGAGAAGCGCCGCAGTGGGCAGCTCGTCGGGAGCTGACCCAGCCCGTCACTGAGCCTCGCTCCGCCGGTCGCTGGCCCTGTCGAAGCGTCCGACATCCGACAACCGGCCGAATGTCGCCGGATTGTTCTAATCTGGGCGCATGGCGGAACTTGACCGTGTGCGCATCTGGGGTGACGCACTGATTCGGTTGCACCTCGATGACTCCTGGTCGTTCGGCTTCGACCACGCGAAACGTCGTGCCGGGCAGTGCGATTTCCGAGCGAAGAAGATCACCGTGTCGCGCTACCTCGCGGCGCGCTTCGACGACGACGAGATCCACCAGGTGCTGCTGCACGAAGTCGCCCACGCCCTGGCCGGCCACCGAGCCGCGCACGGGGCGAAGTGGAAGCTGATCGCCCGCGACATCGGCTACGTCGGCGGAACGACGCACCACGGCGAGACGGCGGAGGAGCTGGCGCCGTGGATCGGCACCTGCCCCGCCGGTCACGTGACATACCGGCACCGCCGGCCCAGCAGGGCGACCTCGTGCGTCAAGTGCTCTCGCACCTTCGACCCACGGTTCGAGTTCGCATGGACCCGCCGCGAGATCACCGCCGAGGTGAAGCTCGCCGCGCAGATGCCGCACCCGCAGTAGCCACAGGCTCAGGCGAACGCGATGAACTGTCCGTCGCTGAGCACCGGCACGACATGCGTCGCGTCCACCTCGGCGGCAGCCGCAGTTCCTGTCGGCACAAGCCCTGCTCGCTCGATCCGCGCGGTCGCGGCGACGCCTTCGGCGATCTCCTTGCCGGATCCGGATGCTGTGAGCAGATGCCGCATCGCCAGGCGCAGTCCGCGCGCCGATTCGCAGACGACCGCCGCTTCGGGCGAGGTGTGGTCGGCGCCGAGATCGCTCAGCGCCGCGATGATGGTGCCCGCGCCGAGCTGATCTTCGACGGCGAGGCGGAGGTCTCCGGCATCCGTCAGCTCGCCCGCCGCGATCACGGCGACAGAGGTGCGCTGCTGTCGGCGGTTCTGCAGTTCGAGCACCGTCTTCGCCACCGCCGATGCGTTGCGCAACGCGCCGAGAAGCACGGTCGATTCGCCGGCCGCCGCCACCACGGCCGCACCGTTGCGCGTCCAGCCCTCGGCATCCGCCAGTGAGACCGTGCGGCCCGAGGCCACGGCATCCGTCACTGTCGATGAGAAGCGCAGCACGTCCACCACGACGACCACGTCGGCGGGTGCGAGACGCTGCAGCCCCGCGACTCCCCACTCGAAGCGGACTTGATATGCGGACTGATCGAACGGCTGCGGCATCCCTCTAGCCTATGAGACCTGCGGCTCAGTCGACGGCCAGCGCCTCGACCGGCGCGACGCGGGTCGCCAGCCGGGTCGGTGTCGCTGCGGCCACGAGCGTCAGCACCGCGGTGGCGACGACGATGACGACCACGGGGATCCATGGCACGGCCGGCGCCACAAGCCCCGCCGTGTCGAAGTTCGGCGGCACCCGCACAGAGCCGAGCAGCGACTGCGCCGCGATCCAGCCGTAGAGCACTCCGAGCACGAGCCCGGTCGCCGTCGCCGTGATCGTGATGTGCAGCGCCTCGAGCAGGATCATCCGGCGCACCTGGCCGTTCGACAGGCCGATCGCCCGCAGTAGTCCGAGCTCGCGCCGCCGCTGCACCACTCCGATCGTGAGCAGGTTGACCAATCCGACCGCGGCGATCGCGGCCGAGACGCCGACGAGCACCATCATGACGGCGGCGAAGCTGTCCATGATGAGGGCGAACTCCGAATCGAGCTCTCCACCTGCGGCCTTCGCCAGCAGCACCTTGACCGATTCCAGCGCGACAGCGAACATCGTCACCAGCGTCACGCCCATGACGACGCCGATCGCCATGCGGCTGGAGCGCTCCGGGTACCTCAGCGCGTTCTCGGCTGCCAGTCGTGCGGTCGCCGAGCGTCCGAACAGCTTTCCGACGAGTCGCAGTAGCGGCGGAATCACGAGAACGGCTCCCAGCGAGATCCCGGTGAACGAGAGCAATCCGCCGAAGAACGCCACGACCACGCCCAGCGGCGTGACCAACCCGGTGAGCACGCCGAATGCGAGCAGGGCCGCCCCGGCGATGAGCAGCAGCAGCGCGCCGACGTGGCGCGTGGGGCGCCGCGCGGCATCCTCGTGCGAGCGCTCCACCGAGCCTCCGATGGCCTGCAGCGGCGTCACCGCGAGCACGCGCCTGGAGCCCACCCACGCCGCCGCCCACGTGGTCAGGGCGACGCCGATCGCTGGAATCAGGATCGCCGGCTGCATCAGGGTGAACGAGGGCAGCGCGCCCAGCATCCGATCGGCGACGGCCACTCCGCCCCAGGCGATGACGATGCCCACGACCAGGCCGATGACGGCACCGAGCGCGCCGACGACGAGACCCTGATTCGCGACCTCGACCCGCTGCGAACGTGCGCTGCCGCCGATCAGTCGCACCAGCGCGATGTGGCGCGTGCGCCCGGCGATGATGGTCGAGAACGTGTTGGCCGTGACGATCGCGCCGACATAGAGCGCGACGCCGATCAGCAGCACCGAGAGCAACGCGACCACGACGGCGAGTGTGCCGCTGTCTCCGATGTACGGGTCAGCCTTCAGCATCGCCCCGATGTACACCGTCGCCTCGATGAGCACGACGCCGAGAACCGACGAGAGCGCGGCGACCAGAACGCTGGCGCCCATCCCACGGTCGCGCAGCCAGGTGAGGCGAGGTCCGGTCGCGGTCGTCTCGGGGACGACGGATGCCACGGCGCTCATGCCGCGACCTCGGCCGCGAGCATGTACGCGGCGATCTGCTCGGCACTCTGGCGGGGGTGGTCTGCGACGATGCGACCATCGCCGAGGTAAAGCACCCGATCGGCGTGGCTGGCGGCGATCGCGTCGTGCGTGACCATGGCGATGGACTGGCCGTGGTCGCGGCTCGCCGCCGACAGCAGCTGCAGCACCTCGCGGCCGGTCGCCGAGTCGAGGTTGCCGGTGGGCTCATCCGCGAACACGAGGTCGGGCGCCGTGGCGAGCGCGCGGGCGATGGCCACGCGCTGCTGCTGTCCGCCCGAGAGCTCGTGCGGGCGGTGCCGCAGACGCGCACCGAGGCCGAGGGTCTCGACGAGTCCGTCGATCCTCGCGCTTTCGATGGCACTCGGACGGCGGCCGTCGAGTTCGAACGGCAGCAGGATGTTGCCGAGCGCGTCGAGCGTCGGCACCAGGTTGAACGCCTGGAAGATGAACCCGACGCGGCGGCGGCGCAGGATCGTGAGGTCGAGGTCTCCGAGCCCGGTGATCTCGGTGTCGCCGATCCATGCGCGCCCCTCGGTGGGGGCATCGAGTCCGGCCATGATGTGCATGAGGGTCGACTTGCCGGAGCCGCTGGGCCCCATGATCGCGGTGAACTGCCCGCGGCGGATGCCGACGCTGATGTCGTCGAGAGCCGTGACGGCGCTCCCGCCCGTGCCGTAGGACTTCGTGAGGTGCTGCACGCGGGCTGCGAGCCCGAGGTCTGTGGTCGTGATCTCCATACCTACGACGCTACGAAGAGCGGATGCTGCGGCGCATCGCCCGTGCGCAGCATCCGTCTACATCTGAAGGATGATCTCGGGCGGTGGATCAGTTCAGCCCGTGCTCGAACGCGAAGACCACGAGCTGCACCCGGTCGCGCAGGGCGAGTTTGGTGAGGATGCGACTGATGTGCGTCTTCACGGTGGCCTCGCTGAGGAATTCGCGCCCGGCGATCTCGGCATTGGAAAGTCCGCGGGCAGCGAGCGCGAAGATCTCGCGCTCACGATCGGTCAACGACGCATAGGCAGGAGGCACCGGCTTCGCCGCCTCGGTGAAGTGCGCGAACAGCTCGCGTGTGGCGGATGCTGCGATCACGTTCGACCCGGAATGCACGGTGCGGATCGCCGCCAGAAGGAACTCCGGCTCTGCATCTTTCAGCAGGAACCCGCTCGCCCCTTGCCTGATCGCGCGCGCTGCAGCCTCGTCGAGGTCGAAGGTCGTGAGCATGACGACCTTCGGTGCGTCCGGCGACTTCAGGAGCTCGGCCGTGGCGGTCAGTCCGTCCATCACCGGCATCCGGATGTCCATGAGCACCACATCCGGTGCCGTGTGTGCGACAGCGGCGAGCGCCTCCTGCCCGTTGCCGGCCTCCGCGACGACCTCCATGTCGGGCTGGGATGAGACCAGCATCCGAATGCCTGCGCGGAAAAGCGCCTGGTCGTCGACCAACAGCACCCGGATCATGAATCTCCTCCTGTAGCGGCCTGCATCTCGGACGCAGTCCCGATCGGCAGGTTCGCACGAACGACGAACTCGTCGCCCGTGCGCGCGGCCGTGAGCGAACCGCCGACGAGCTGCGCGCGCTCCCGCATGCCGACCAGACCGTGCCCTCCGGGAACGCCCACCACCGGAGCGGGGACGACAGCGTTTCGCACTTCGACCTCGACCCGATCAGGCAGCCATGCCAGATGGATGTCGACCACCCCGCCGGTGCCGTGCCGGATGGCGTTGGTCAGCGCCTCCTGCAGGATGCGGTAGACCGCGAGCTGGATCGCTCCAGGGGGCTCCCCCGGCGGCATGGGATCGACCGTGACGCGCGACTCGACGCCGGCCTGCCGCACCTGGCTGAACAGCTGCTCGAGGTCGGCGATGGTGGGCTGAGGTCCGTCGCCCTGGCGGTGGCGCAGTTGCGTGAGCAGCATCCGCACGTCGGACAGCGCGGAGCGGGCGGTCTGGGAGATGGTGCCCAGCGCTTCGGTCGCCACCTGCGGATCGGATGCCGCGGCGTAGCGCGCCCCATCGGATTGCGCCACGATCACGGCAAGCGAATGCGCGACGACGTCGTGCATGTCGCGGGCGATGCGCACCCGCTCCTGTTCCTCCGCCGTGGCGATCTCCGCACGCGTCTGCGCTTCGCGGCTGACGCGCCAGCGCAGCACCATGCGCCATCCGAAACCGCCCAGCCAGGGCGAACCGAGCGCGAGGATGCTCATGAAAGCGAGCAGCACGAAGGTGGCGACGGTGCTGGAGATTCCGGCCGCGAAGAACTGACCAGTGCTGAAGGCGATGTACGTCGCGGCGATGATCCCGCCGACGAAAGACGAGACGAGACCCGCCCAGAAGACACGAGTCGTGCCCCAGGCGGCCGTCGCGTAGAGCACGCCGAGGATCGCGACGTTGATCGGAAGCGGCCCGAGACCTGCGGCCATCTGGACGATCGCACCGACCCAGGCGACGGCCAACGCTATGCCCGGCACGAGCCGCCCGATCGCGACGGCGCCGCACTGCAGCACCGCGGCGACGACGAGGCCGCCGATGCCGACGGCCTCGGGGACCGTGGAGCTGATGTTCCCCGGCGCATAGAACGCGAGCGACGTGGGAGTGAAGATCGCGAACAGCACGAACGCCCCGACGATGTCGAGGACGAGCGAGGTGCGGGACAGCGGGCGGATCACCATCTCACGCTACGCGAGGCGCCGGCCGCCGGCATCCGCCCAGCGATGTATCCGGCGGTTGTCAGGCGCGCGCGAGGATCTCGCCGTGCGGCACGAGGTACCAGCCATCGGCGGCGTCGGACCAGGCGCGCCAGGCCCGGCTGATGCGCTGCAGATCAGCGGTCGTCGCGAAGCCGTCGTCCACGAGCTGCCGCGCGAGCGCCGATTCGACGATGCGGTCCGCCCACATGCCGCCCCACCATACGCGCTCCTCTGCGGTCGCGTAGCACCAGGTGGATGCTGTCGCGGTGACGTCTTCGAATCCCGCAGCCCGTGCCCACGAGAGCAGTCGGCGCCCGGCATCCGGCTCGCCGCCGTTCGCGCGCGCGGCCGCCCGGTACAGCTGCAGCCACTCGTCGAGATCGGGCGTCAGCGGAAACCAGATGAACCCGGCGTAGTCGGCGTCGCGCGCGGCGACCAGCCCGCCCGGTTTCGTGACCCGACGCATCTCGCGCAGGGCCTGCACCGGGTCGGCGACGTGCTGCAGCACCTGGTGCGTGTGCACGATGTCGAAGCTGTCGTCGGAGAAGCTCAAGGCGTGCGCATCTTCGACCGAGAAGGCGATGTTCGACACGCCCTGCGCTGTCGCGAGCTGCTGCGACAACGCGAGCTCGGCCTCGCCGATCTCTGTCGCAGTGACGTGGGCGACGTGCTGCGCGAAGTCCATCGTGATCGTGCCGGGGCCCGCGCCGACATCGAGGAGCCGCGCGTCCGGAGACAGATGAGGGCGCAGATACTCGGCCGAGTTCGCGATCGTGCGATTGCTGTGCGAGCGCAGCACCGACTCGTGGTGCCCGTGGGTGTAGGTGGCCATGTTCTCCCTCTCCGGAGCTCTCAGTGCAGCTCGGCGGCGAGGCGACGGATCGCCTCGCGGTCGGGCTTGCCGGAGCTCAGCGTCTGGATCTCGTCGACGATGATCATGCGCGCGGGCCTGGCCGCTTTGCCGAGTTCTTCCGCGACGACCGCACGCGCGTGCTCGAGCTGCTCGGATTCGCTGCGACGGAGCGCATCGCCACGCTCGGCGACGATGACGGATGCTTCGCCCCACCGTTCATCGTCGACACCGACGACGACAGCGCCGGTGAGACCCGGGATGCTGCGGACGATCCGTTCGACGCGGTCGAGGGAGATGTTGACGCCGCCGGAGACGATCACGTTGTCGGCACGCCCGTGCACCCGCACGATGCCGTCTTCGACGATGCCGAGGTCGCCGGTGCGATACCAGCGGATGCCGAGCTCATCGCGCACGAAGGTGGTCTCGGTGAGGACGGGATCGCCGAGGTAGCCGTCCGCGAGCATGGGCCCGGCGATGCTCAGTTCGCCGTCGACGGCCTTCACCGCGACCGTGTCCAGCGGCACGCCGTCGTACACGCATCCGCCGCTCGTCTCGGTCGAGCCGTAGGTGCGCACGAGGCGCGCGCCGAGTTCGGCGGCGCGTTCCCGCATCGGCGCCGGCAGTGCCTGTCCGCCGACGAGGATCGCCGAATACGCCTGGAGCGCTGCGAGCACCGTGGTGTCTTCGACAGCCGCGTCGAGCAGGGTCGCGACCTGCGCCGGCACGAGGGACGTGAACAGTTGCTCGTCGTGGCCGCGCAGCATCGGCAGAGTCGCCTCGGCGAAGCTTCGGGCCGAGAACCCGCCGTCCAGCACGACGGGGGTCGTTCCGGCGAGGATGGAGCGCGCGAGCACCTGCAGGCCGGCGACGTAGCCGGCGGGCAGGGCGAGCAGCCAGCTGCCGGATCCGATACGAGCAGCGGTGGCCTCTGCCCCCGCGCGCAGCGCCTCGGCGCTCAGCACGACGCGCTTCGGGATGCCGCTCGATCCGGAGGTTCCGACGACCACCGCCGTGCCGTCGTCCACGGTCTCGGAATGGTCCCCCGACTCCCCGAGGCCCAGCATCCCCAACCCGAGCGCGGGGCCGCCGTCGAGCGCCCGGGCGAGATCGCGTTGCAGCTGCGCGGCGTCCTCGGCCTGTGTGGCGATGAGTTGCGTCATCCGTCGGCGCTCGCGGTTGTCAGAAGTGCCAGGGGAACGAGGTCCAGTCGGGATCGCGCTTCTCGAGGAACGAGTCGCGACCTTCCACTGCCTCATCCGTGCCATAGGCCAGGCGTGTCGCCTCGCCCGCGAACACCTGCTGGCCCACCATGCCGTCATCGACCGCGTTGAAGGCGAACTTCAGCATCCGGATCGCGGTGGGCGATTTCGTCAGCACGGTGCGCGCCATCTGCAGTGCCTCGCGCTCAAGCTCGGCGTGCGGTACCACGCGGTTGACGGCGCCCATCTCGTAGGCGCGCTGGGCGGAATATTCCTCGGCGAGGAAGAACACCTCGCGGGCGAACTTCTGACCGGTCTGCCTCGCCATGTACGCCGAGCCGTAACCGGCGTCGAAACTGCCGACATCGGCATCCGTCTGCTTGAACTTCCCGTGTTCCGCGCTCGCGACGGTCAGGTCGCACACGACATGCAGCGAGTGCCCGCCGCCGGCGGCCCACCCCGGAACCACGGCGATGACGACCTTGGGCATGAACCGGATCAGTCGCTGCACCTCGAGGATGTGCAGGCGTCCGGCTCGCGCCGGGTCGGCCACTGTGGCTTCGTCATCCGAGTACTTGTAGCCGTCCCGCCCTCGGATGCGCTGGTCGCCGCCGGAGCAGAACGCCCAGCCGCCGTCCTTCGCGCTCGGCCCGTTGCCCGTGAGCAGCACTGCGCCGATCTTGGGATCCTGACGGGCGATGTCGAGCGCCCGATACAGCTCGTCCACGGTGTGCGGCCGGAAGGCGTTGCGCACTTCAGGACGGTCGAACGCGATGCGGGCGACGCCGCCGTCATGCGTGACGTGCGCGGTGATGTCGGTGTAATCCTCGGCGCCGGGCGCGAGCACCCATTCTGCGGGATCGAAGAGTTCGGAGACCATGGGATCAGCCTATTCCTTCGGCATCCAGCCGCTCAGCCCGCGCGACGAGCCTTGAGCCAGCCGTCGATGCTGTCCCAGACGGCGATGCCGACGATGCAGGCACCAGTCAGCACCGCCAGGATGCGGTAGATGCCACCCTGTGCCGCTGACTCGGCGGCGCCGGCGGCGAATCCTTCTCCACCGGCCGTCGTGACGAACTCCAGGAACTCCGGGTTCACGAGCTGCCCGGTCGCCAGCAGCACGACTGCGAAACCGGCGAACACGGCGGCGAGCACGGTGTTCATCGCGGCCAGCGTCCGCGTCCAACGGCCCCGACCGTACACGAAGAACGCCAGCGCGCCCTCGGCACCCATCACGACGAACAGCCCAGTGATCCACCATGGCCAGAGTTCGGGGTTCAGGATCGGGATCGGGTCGGCCCCCGTGGGGAAGAACCCGTGGAAATGGTCCCACAGCACCGCCCCGGCCATGATGAGGAGAAACACGATCGAGCCGATCAGGTCGCGGCGCCCCGCGCCCTGCTCAGAGGGCTCAGGGAGCATATCGATGTTCCAGACCACTCCGGTGTCCGCACCGGTGCGCTCCAGCACGAAGAAGACGAGCGTGGTCCAGAAGCAGAGGTGGACGATGACGGAGAGGGTGACGGCGACCGTCTGGCCGATGATCTCTCCCACGGGGGCATTCGAGATCGTGAGGCCGAGTGCGACCGCGGCAGCGGCGCTGACGGGGACGATCCACAACAGCAGCTTCAGAAGTCGCCACCAGGTGAGGTAGTACCGCGGGCCGATCAGGTGCAGCGGACGATCGGCGTAGCTCGCGGCGAGGATGCCCGGATCGCCGAGCTCGGTCAACACGGCCCGCTCGGCGGAATCCCTCGGCTCGCCCTGGTCGAGCCGCGCCTCGATGGCATCATCGATGGATGCCGCGAGCTCGGCCCGGACATCGTCCTGGGCGGTGGGCGTGATGCTCTTCACCGTCGCAGCGATGTATCGCTCGGTGAGCGAGGAGCTGGTCGCAGTCATGTCAGTTCTCCTGGTCTGTGAGGGTGGCGATCGCAGCACTGAGCGCGAGCCAGTCTTGAGTGAGGGTGTCGGCGAGTCGGATGCCCGCGTCCGATGTGCGATAGAACTTGCGAGGCCGTGCCTCTTCGGTGTTCCACTCGCTGGTCAGGTACTCCTGCTTCTCCAGTCGGCGAAGCAACGGATACAGCGTGTTCGCGTCCGTGGCGAAGCCACGGCGCTCGAGCTCCTCGAGCAAGCCATAGCCGTAGCCCGGGGTGCGCAGCAACTGCAGACATGCGCTCGCGAACCTGCGGATGCTGCAGGAACATGCCTCGGACGTGCACGCGATCTACACCTACAACGCCGGAGTCAACGAGCACATGCTGGCGATCAACCGGCGCCTGGGCTTCACTCCCTCCGAGCTCATGGGCGAGTTGCAGAAGCGGGCGTGACCCACGCCGCCCATTCCCGTCGCACTTTCTGTCGCCTCTACTGCTCTGAACCGACAGAAATCGCGACGGGAACGGTGGCTGTGGACAACTCCGGCGAGCTCGGCCGGACGGTGCGAGTGTGGGGACGTGACCAGAGCTCGTGAGCTGCCGCCGGAGTTGGGGACGGTGTTCAGCGTGCGCGATGCAGCCGATGCCGGAATCAGCGGAGAGCGGATGCGCAGAGGCGATCTCGCCCGGCCCTTCAGAGGAGTTCGCCAACTCGAGAACCATCCGACTTCGGCGCCGAATACGGACGATGACTTCGCGATCCAGGCCGCCCGCAGGCGTGCACAGGCATTGGCCTATGCACCGTTGCTCAAAAGTGATCAGTTCTTCAGCTTTGAGACCGCGGCCGCGTTCTGGGAGGCGCCTGTGCCGCTGGTCACCGACTCGTTCGGCAATGCTCTCGACGGGGCCGGGCTCGCGCTGCATGTCAGCACACTCGGAAGCGGCCCTCTCGCACGATCGGCCGCGGTCACCGCGCACCGCGCAGACGCGCGCACATCGCAGTTCGTGATCCGCGATGGCGTGCCCATAAGCACGGCCGCGACAACCTGGGCGAGCATGGGCGCCCTCTCTGTGCCCGATCTCGTTGCGCTGGGTGACTATTTCTGCCGGTGCTGGCGCTCAGGATTCAACCGCCGAAACGTCGGACGTGCGCCGCATGCCACCGTTGCCGAGTTGCACGCCGCGATCGCTGCGGGCCGTCGCGTAGGCAATAAGCGGCTGCGGGAGGCGGTGGAGCTGATACGTGAAGACAGCTGGTCACCCCGCGAGTCGCGCGTACGCTGCGTGCTCGTGACCGCTGGGCTTCCCGAGCCCGCACTCAACGCCGACATCTATGACCGTTTCGGCGCGTTCCTCGGCTGCGTCGACATGGTCTACCCCGCAGAGCGGGTCATCGTGGAATACCACGGAACGATCCACAGTCAGCGCTACGCACAGGATGTCGAGCGCATCGCCGCCCTCCGCGCCGCGGGCTGGACCGTCATCGAGGTCACCGCCGCGTTGCTGAAGCGACCATCCGAGCTCGTTCGCCGTGTCCGTACGGCGCTGGCCGTGGCGTGAGCGTCCCTCCCGTCGCACTTTCTGTCGCCTCTGACGCTCCGAGCCGACAGAAATCGCGACGGGAACAGCGGCGGAACGGTGGCAGGAACGCTCGGGGAGGCATGATGGGGACATGAACCCGTCGCTCGCAGAGCTGCTCGAGACGGCCCGCGTGGTCGCCCTCCCCATGACGACGCGCTTCCGGGGCGTGACCACCCGCGAGGCGCTGCTCTTCGAAGGGCCGGAGGGCTGGGCGGAGTTCTCGCCGTTCGTCGAATACGCGAATGCCGAGGCATCCGTGTGGCTGTCCGCGGCGATCGACTACGCCTGGAATGCGCAACCGGCTCCGCTGCGGGAGAGCATTCCCGTGAATGCCACCATGCCGGCCGTCTCCGCCGAGAAGGTGGCTGGGGTTCTCGCGCGATTTCCCGGATGCCGCACAGTCAAGATCAAGGTCGCAGACCCTGGCCAGGCGCTGAGCGATGACATAGCGCGGGTGCGCGCCGTGCGCGATGCGCTGGGACCCGAGGGGCGCGTGCGCATCGACGCCAACGGGGCGTGGAACGTCGATGAGGCGGAGCACGCGATCCACGCCCTCGCCGAGTTCGATCTCGAGTACGCCGAGCAGCCCTGCGCCACCGTCGACGAGCTCGCCGAGCTGCGCACACGCGTGAAATACATGGGCATCCCGATCGCCGCCGACGAGAGCATCCGCAAGGCCGAAGACCCGCTCGCCGTCGCCCGTGCGGGTGCCGCCGATCTCATAGTGATCAAAGCGCAGCCGCTCGGCGGCCTGACCCGGGCGCTGCAGATCGTCGTCGCCGCGGGGCTGCCGGCCGTGGTCTCCAGTGCGCTCGACACCGCGGTGGGCCTGTCGCAGGGTGCCGCACTCGCGGCTGCACTCCCCCACCTCGACTACGACTGCGGCCTGGGCACCGGTGCGCTGTTCGTCGAGGATGTCGCCGAACTCGCACCGACGGATGGAGCGATCCCTGTGGGCCGCGTCACCCCTGACTCAGCGCGGCTCGACAAGCTCGCGGCATCCGCCGAGCGTCGCGACTGGTGGTTCGAGCGTCTCGAGCGCTGTCACACACTGCTCGCCGCGGAGTGACCGCGGGCCGCGGGACCTCGGGCCGCGTGGCCGCGGGCCGAGGCACGAAACAGGACCTGCCGCACGAGACAGGTCGTGGCACGGCCTGTCTCGTGCCGCAAGTCCTGTTTCGCGCGTGATGGAACGAGCGCGGCGAGCGGCTCAGGCCCCGGCCGGGGCGATGAGCAGTTCGACGAGCTGTCCGAGCGCCTCGGCGCCGGCACGATGCAGCTTCTCGCCGTCCCAGCCGGACACCGCCGCGCGCGCCATGCATCCCTCCCACTGGACCGTGAGCATCTGCGCGGCGGTGGGCACATCGATCCGCAGCGCGAACAGGCCTGAATCGACGATGCCCTGGATGATCTCCTCGATGCTGGCGGTCATCGCCCGATCCTGGGCGAGATAGGCCTTCCCGAAGTCTTCATCGCGCAGTGCGCGGATGCGGATCTCGCTCATCATGAGCACGCTCAGGCGATCATCCAGTCGAGAATCCATCACCTTCTGCACGAGTTCGATGGGATCGGCATCACCGTTCAGCACGCCCGCAGCGACGAACTCCTCGATGCGCCCGCGCACGGACGCCAGGCGCTGCTCCGCCACGGAGGAGGCAAGCTCGAGGAAGAGCTCGTCCTTGGACTCGAAGTTCGAGTAGAAGGCTCCGCGCGTGAAGCCCGCGCGCTCGCAGATCGCCTCGACGCTGGCACCCTCGAGGCCGACCTCGGCGAACACCTCGGCCGCAGCATCCAGCAGACGCATGCGCGTGTTCTCTCGCCGTCTTGTCACGGGAATCGTCATCGAGCCCTCCTCCAGCCAATCTCACATCCTGCGCACAGTTTCGCACGGCCGACTCACCGTAGGATACACATGTGTATCGGATACATCTCTGTATCCATTCTCCCGTTCGCCGTCCCGGAGGAATCTGTGTCCACTCTCCTGTCGTCACTCGGGCGCTGGTCGTTCCGCCACCCGTGGCGCGTGCTCGTCGCCTGGCTCATCGTCCTCGGCGTCGCCGGCGGTGGCGCGCTGGTGCTCAACCAGGGCACGGACAACTCGTTCAGCATCCCCGGCACGGAGTCGCAGGACGGCCTGGAGCAGCTCTCGCGCTCATTCCCGCAGGTCAGCGGTACGAATGCGCAGTTCATCGTGGTCGCCGCCGATGGCGATTCCATCACGGATGACCAGTACCGGCAGCCGATCGAGGATGCCGTCGACGAGCTGAGCGATCTCGACGGGGTGCTCGCGGTCACCTCTCCTTATGACGACACGATCGAGGGGATGATCAACGAGGACGACACCGCGGCGATCGTCCAACTGCAGTTCGACGGGCAGGCCACCGACGTCTCGGCCGAGACGAAGGACACTCTGACGGGCTCCGTCGACGCGCTCGCAGGAGACCTGCCGGACGGCGCGCAGACGAAGCTCGGCGGAGACCTGTTCGCCATCTCGATCCCCGGAGTCACCCTCACCGAGGCCGTGGGCCTGATCATCGCGCTCCTGGTGCTGATCATGACCTTCCGCTCGTTCGTGATCGCCGGGCTCCCACTGCTGACGGCAATGCTGGGCGTCGGCATCTCGATGGCCGGCATCTTCGCAGCCACCGCCTTCGCCAGTGTGTCTTCGACGACTCCGCTGCTCGCTCTGATGCTGGGGCTCGCGGTCGGCATCGACTATGCGCTGTTCATCATGGCCCGACATCAGGATCAGGTGCGCGACGGCGTCGATCCTGAGGAATCAGCCGCGCGCGCCGTGGGTACTGCGGGCTCTGCCGTCGTGTTCGCCGGCATCACCGTGCTGATCGCTTTGATCGGTCTCGGCTTCGCCGGTATCCCGTTCCTGACGACCATGGGCATCGCGGCGTCGGTCGCGGTCGCCGTCTCGGTGGCGATCGCTGTGACGCTGACGCCTGCTGTGCTCGGCTTCCTGAAGGGCCGCATCGTCGGCCGGCTCAAGACGGAGCGCCCGGCGAAGAAGGGGAAGGAGACGAAGCCCCGACGCGGATTCAGCGACCGCTGGGTCGGCGGCGTGACGAAGCATCCGATCCTAACGTCCCTCGCCGTCGTCATCGGTCTCGGCATCGTCGCCGTGCCCGCACTCAGCCTCAACCTCGCGCTGCCGAACGCCGGCGTGCTCGCGCCCGACGACGAGGCCCGGCAGAGTTACGATCTCGTCGCGGACGAGTTCGGCGCCGGGTTCAACGGGCCGCTCATCCTGACCGGCACTATCGTCACCTCGACCGACCCGCTCGCGCTGATGGAAGACCTGGGGGATGCCGTCGCCGAGATCGACGGTGTGAAAGAGGTCGCACTCGCCACCCCGAACGAGACCGCGGACACCGGGATCGTGCAGGTGATCCCCGAGACCGCGCCGGATGACCCGGCGACCAGCGACCTCGTGCGCGAACTGCGCTCGCACCACGACGAGTGGCTCGATGAGTTCGGGATTGATGTGAAGGTCACGGGCTTCACCGCCGTCGCGATCGACATCTCCGACCAGCTCGGAAATGCGCTGCTGCCGTTCGGCATCTTCGTGATCGGACTGTCCCTCATCCTTCTGACGATCGTGTTCCGCTCGCTCTGGGTGCCGATCACTGCAGCCCTCGGATACCTGCTGTCGATCGTCGCGGCGTTCGGCGTCGTCGGGGCGGTGTTCGAGTGGGGATGGTTCGCCGATCTGCTGCACGTCGCCAAGGTCGGTCCGATCATCAGCTTCATGCCGATCATCCTCATGGGCGTGCTGTTCGGTCTCGCGATGGACTACCAGGTGTTCCTCGTCTCCCGTATGCGCGAGGACTTCGTGCACGACCCGGACGGGCGCTCGCCCGACAGAAGCGTGCGACGTGCGGCGGCGCTGCGCGCCGTGCGCAGCGGCTTCAGCGGTTCGGCCAAGGTCGTCACGGCTGCCGGACTCATCATGTTCGCGGTGTTCGTGGCGTTCGTGCCCGAGGGTGATTCGTCCCTCAAGCCGATCGCCCTTGGCCTCGCGGCCGGCATCGCGATCGATGCGTTCCTGGTGCGCATGACGCTCATCCCCGCGCTCATGGCGATCCTCGGCGAACGCGCATGGGAGATTCCCGCCTGGCTGGAGAAGATCCTTCCCAGCGTCGACATCGAAGGAGAGGCGGTCGAGCGCGAGCGGCACCTCCAGGCGTGGCCGGGTGACGGCTCCATCGTCGCCGCGGACGACCTCGTGCTCAGCGCGGATGCGCCGATCCTCGAGGATCTCTCGCTGCGCATCGCCCCCGGAACCGCGCTCGTCGCCACCGGTCGAGATCGCGGCGTGCGCCGCGCGCTCGCGCTGGCCGTCGCAGGCAGACTGACTCCGGATGCCGGAAAGCTGCGCGTCGCAGGGCACCTGCTGCCCGGCCGTGCCGCTTGGGTGCGCAGTCACGTCGGCTGCGTGCTGGTCGACGATGCGGATGCTGCGCTCATCGACCTTCGCGAGGCACTGCGCGGCGCACCGACCCTCGTCGTGATCGACGGCATCGATCGGTTCACGGGAGGGCAGCGCGATCAGGCGGCCGCGATGCTGCAGGATGCTGCTTCGGCAGCCGCAGCGCGGGCCGATGCGGGGACCTCGCGTCCGCTCGCGGTGTTCGCGACAGCATCCGACGCCGCGCTCGCCCGCACGATCCTCGCCGAGGCTGCCTGGCCCGCCGCATCCGTCGTAGACCTCCACCATTCCGTCGACGCCCCCGTGGGCGATCGACGCCCCCTCCTCGACGCGCGTCCCAGCGGAGGCGTCGACGATACGAGGGGGCCTCGACACACGTCAGACATCACCGAGGTGAAAGCATGACCCTCTCCATCGAGCGCGCCCGTTCGCGGGGGCCCATCACCTGGCTGACGATTCTCGGCATCCTGCTGCTGCCGGCGGCTGTCGGCGGCATCCTGGTCGCGGCCCTCCAGAACCCGTCCGAGCGGCTGGACAGCATGACCGCCGCCATCGTGAACCTCGATGAGCCCGTCACGATCGACGACCAGTACACGCCACTCGGTCGGCAGCTGGCGTCAGGCCTCGTGGAGGGGTCGGACGACCTGGACTCCAATCTCACGTGGGTCATCTCGAACGAGGATGACGCCGCGGAAGGGCTCGCCGACGGCAGCTACCAGGCGGTCATCACGATCCCTGCGGAGTTCTCCTCCGCGGCGACATCAGCCGGCCAGGCCATCTCCGAGGGCGGAGGCTCCGCCGAGAAAGCGACGATCAAGGTCACGACGCCGGATGACGGACTCGTCGCCGACGACCTCATCACCGGGCAGATCGCATCGGTCGCCGCATCCACCATGGGCACCATGCTGTCGGAGGCGACCATGGAGAACGTGCTGGTCGGCTTCACGACGATCGGCGATCAGATCGGTGAGGCGTCATCCGGCGCGCTCGAACTCGCGACCGGCGCCAGGAGAGCTGCGGATGGCGCCGCGGCCCTTCCGGATGGTGCGACGAAACTTGCGGACGGCGCAGCGCAGCTGGGGACCGGCGCGTCGGAGCTCGCGGGCGGGCTCGGCACGATCGCGTCGGGCACGCAGGATGCTGCGAACGGCGCGAGTGAGCTGGGCGCGGGGTTGACGTCCGGGGCGGCTGCGCTCGAGGCTCCGGACAGCGATCTGAACAAGCTGGCGGGCGCCGCGTCGGCAGGCGCCGGCTATGCGAAGACGGCAGCGGACGGGACCACCGCGCTCGCTGGATCGCTTGGCGCAAACGCGCAGATTCTCACCGCGTTGGTCAAGGAATGCCAGGCGCCGAGCCTTGACTCCGACTTCTGCGACCGGTTGAGCGCCACCGCAACGGCCATTGGCGGCAACGCCGACGCTGCTGGCGCAGCTGCTGTTTCTGCTGGCGCTGCGAATGTCTACGCCGGGAATGTCTCGAACGGCGTGAGCGCGCTGCCGAGCGCACTCGCCGGACAGTTGCGTACCGCCGGAGACGGCGCGCTTTCGCTCGCCGACGGCCTGTACCAGCTCGCCTCCGGCGTGGGCCAGTCGGCGACCGGCGCGAACTCCTTGAGCACAGGTGCCGTGGCATTGAGCGACGGCGCGACCGCGCTCTCCGATGGCGCAACCGAACTCGCCACGGGCATCGACAAGCTCGCCGCCGGAACAGGCGACCTCGCCGGCGGCCTGAAGACGGCATCCGAGTCGCTCCCCTCGTTCGACGATCAGGAGTCGTCGTCGCTCGCCTCCGTCATCGCCGACCCGGTGTCGTCGAACTCGTCTGACTCGTCGATGAACACGATCTTCGGGCCGACCGCCATTCCACTGCTCGCGGCCGTGGTGCTGTGGTTCGGCAGCCTCGCCTCGTTCATCGTGATGCGCGCGCACACCGCGCGCACGCTGACATCACGGCGCTCGTCGGCGGGGCTGGCGCTGCGCGCGTTCGCTCCTGCCGCTGCCATCGGCGCAGGTCAGGGCATACTCGTGGCACTGATCGTGCAGTTCGTGGCGTCGTACGATGCCGCGGCATGGTGGGCTTTCGCCGGCACGGCCGTTGTCGCGGGTGTCGCATTCGCTGCGGTGAATCAGGCCCTGGTGGCGCTGTTCGGCGGAATCGGACGCTGGGTCAGCGCTCTCATCGGCGTCGTGGCTGTGGCGACCGGGCTCATCTCGACGGTGCCCGCCTGGCTCGCGTCGATCGGCGAGGCACTGCCGACGGCTCCGGCGTTCAGCGGGCTGATCGCTGCGAATGGCAGCGCGCTCGCGAGCCTCGTGGTGTGGGGCGTGCTGTCGCTCATCGCGACGACGCTGATCGTGGCCGTGCGCCGCACGACGTCGGCGAAGGCCGTGCTCGCCGCCGGCTGACGCCCCCTGAAAGGAGGAAAATGCTGCTCAAAATCGAGTTTGACCGGCGTTTTTCTCCTTTCGACGCGGATGTGCGGAGGTGGGCGCCACCGTAGTCGGCCCCGACCGGAGCGGTTGCCGCCGACTATCGAGCGGTTCAGGATGCTGTGCTGCGGAGCCTGCCCGCCAGCATCACGCATCCGCACACCGAGCACGTCACGCTTCGCGGATTCAACGAACCGGATCGTCTGGATGAAGTACACGCCGCCGTCCGCACCTGGGCGGCGGCGCAGCATCCGATCGAGATCACGACCGAGGCGATCGACACGTTTCCGGCGCCGTGGCAGATGGTCATCGCGCGGCTCGCACGCACGGCATCCGTCGTCTCTGCTTACGCGACGCTCACCGATGCTCTCGCGAGCACCGACTTCCACCGGCCGGACGAGCGAGCGCTCGACGACTGGACCTTCCACATGTCCGTCGTCTACGCCAAGACGCTCGATGCGGATGCCTGGTCAGCTCTCGAACGATCCGTGACCCGCGAGTACGTCGAACGCCCCACCGAGGTCATCAGCGAGGCGGAGTTCGCCTGGCACTCGTGCGGTGTCGAACACCACGAGGTGGTTCCGCTGGGCTGATGGGTGCCGGGTGCGCCGAACTGCTCGATGCCCGATCAGCTCAGGCCGGAGTACGCGTGCAGACCCTTGAAGAAGACGTTGACGATCGTGAAGTTGAAGATCACGGCAGTGAAGCCGATGATCGAGAGCCACGCCGAACGGCTTCCGCGCCAGCCACGAGTCGCACGGGCGTGGATGTAACCCGCGTAGAGCACCCAGATGATGAAGGTCCAGGTCTCCTTGACGTCGAAGCCCCAATAGCGGCCCCAGGCATCCTGCGCCCAGATCGAGCCGGCGATGAGTGTGAACGTCCAGAGGATGAATCCGACGATCGCGAAGCGGAACGCGAGTCCTTCGAGGCGCTCGGACCCCGGCAGCGTCGAGAGGAACGCGGGCCCGGTCTTCTCTGCGTGCTCGGCGATGCGACGTTCGCGGCGGTGCTGCATCAGCTGCAGCACCGACAGCGCTGCAGTCAGGGCGAAGAACGCCGTGCCGAGCGAGGCGACGAACACGTGGATCACGAGCCACACGCTCTTGAGGGGATCCATCAGAGGCACGACGCCGACATAGAAGCTCACCGCTGCAGCGCCCATCAGTACGACGATGAGACCGGTGATGAACGTGCCCAGGAAGCGCAGATCGATGCGCGTGAGCACCAGAAGGTAGACGAACACGACCAGCAGCGTGCCGATCATCGCGAATTCGTAGAGGTTCGCCCACGGCACGCGCTCTGCCGCGATCCCGCGCAGCACGGTCGCTGCCAGGTGGAACACGAACGCGAGCCAGGTGAGCGCGGTGCCGATGCGCGCCATCACATAGCGGGGCTTCGCAGGCTCAGCGGATGCCGCAGCCTCTGTCGCTTCGGCCGAACCGCCGGCCCCACCCACGAGCACGGTTTCGCGCGCGAGGCGCGCGTCGGCGCTGACTTCTGACCGACGTGCGAGATCGAACGCGTAGGCGACGAAGGCCGCGGCGTAGATCGCGATCGCCGTCCAGACGAACAGGATCGAGAGGGAATCGAGGTCGGGCATGGTCCCAGTCTACTTTCGGGGCTTCTCAGAGGTGGCGGAGCGGCGAGGGTCATCCAGCAGACGTGCGTGACCGGTGACGAGATCATCGACGGCGGCGCCGAGAGTCGGGTCTTCACCGCGTGCAAGACCCGCGTACTCGAGAGCGATCGTCCCGTCGGAGGGCGTCGCCTTCACCCACATGCGCCGGCGAGGCACGAACAACGCGAGCATGAGTCCGGCGAGCGCGAGCAGAGCGAACACGAGCACCCACACAGCCGAATCGTCGTGGTGGATCTGCAGCGACACGAACCGCTTCACCGACTGCGTGTAGTCGGTCGCGCCGACAGGTGATTCGTCTTCGAAGGTGATCGTCCCGAGACCGTTCGGCAGATCGGCGGTCTCCCCCGGTGCCAGCTCGGTGGAGTCGACATCCGTGGTGCGGCCGGTGAGCTTCGTGAGCTCTTCGGTGTCGAGCACGTACACGGAACGCGGCGTCCCCTCGTCGATGCCGAGGTCACCCTCGTACACGTCGAGCGTGAGCAGCGGTGCGAGGAGGTCGCCGTGCGCCGATGCGAATGCACCGGTTTCGAGCTGGGCCGCACTGGGGTAGAAGAAGGCGGCGATGCCGAGCTGCTCTGGCATGCCATCGGTCACCTTGATGACTCCGAGCGAGGTCAGGTTCGTGTCCTGCGGGAGGAACGGCACCGAGTTGCTGTAGACGACGTCGCCGTCGGCGTTACGCACCGTGAGGGTGGGCGCATATCCGTTACCGAGCAGATAGATCTTGTCGCCGGCGACATCGAGCGGGTGATTCACCCGCACCGAAGCCTCGTGGGTGTCGCCGTTCTCACGCACCGAGACGTTCGCCGAGAAGTCGCCTGCCTGACCGGACGCCGCAGATCCGTACTCCTGGTAGGTGACGTCGAAAGAGTCGAGGGTCATCGAATACGGGCTCAGGGCGTCGTCGCTGACGAAGCGTCCGCGGTTCATCGACTCGTAGTCGAGCAGGGTGTTGACGAACGTCTGCCCCTCCACGACCACGCGCTGCCCGGTGTACGCGAAGCTGCCGCCGATCCCGACCACCAGCAGCACGCCGACGAGCGCGAGGTGGAAGATGAGGTTGCCCGTCTCCCGCCAGTACCCGCGCTCGGCCGACACCGAATACGTGCGGCCCTTGTCATAGCGCTCGACCCGGTAGCCGAGTGACTTGAGCTGCCTCTGGGCGACGTCGATCGATCGTGCGGCTTCGGCGTCAGCATCCGCCGCATCGCGCGTCACCTCGCGGTGATCCTCGAGCCGGCCCAGTCGCGCCGGCGTACGCGGCGGACGCGCGCGCAGCGCCTTGAGGTGATGCTTGATGCGCGGGATGACGCAGCCGACGAGCGAGATGAACAGCAGCAGGTAGATCGCCGAGAACCACGGCGACAGGTACACGTCGAACATGCTCATCGCGTCGAGCACCGGGAACAGATCAGGATTGTCGCTCTGCCACTGCGTCACGCCGTTCGGATCCGCCATCCGCTGCGGGAAGATCGAGCCGGGGATCGCGGCGATCGCGAGCACGAGCAGCAGGATGATCGCCGTGCGCATCGAGGTGAGCTGACGCCACCCCCAGCGCAGCCACCCGATGAACCCGAGGCGCGGCTGGGTGATCGCGGAGTCGTCGCCATCGATGTGGTCGGACGGACGAAGCGGATCGGAAGACGTCACGGCATCCTTCTGGTCGGTTCGGGCGTCAGAGCGGGAGTCAGAGCGGGAGGATGACACTGCCCATCACCGCCGTCAGCTGCGACATGATGCGCGTCCAGACCCCGGTGACCATGAGTACGCCGAGCAGGATCAGCAGCGCGCCGCCGATGATGTTCACGACGCGGATGTGGCGTCGCAGGAACCCGATCGCCCTGGTCGCCCAACCGAAACCGAGCGCGACGAGCAGGAACGGGATGCCGAGGCCGAGGCTGTACGCGAGGCCGAGGAAGGACGCGCGCCACGGGTCTCCGACGTTCCACGACAGTGACACGATCGTCGTCAGCGTCGGGCCCATGCACGGCGCCCAGCCGATGCCGAGCGCGAGACCGAGCAGCGGGGCGCCGATGATTCCGGTCTTCGAGTCGACCTGGAAGCGGAACTCGCGTTGCGCGAACCCGAACAGACCGAGGAAGACGAGCCCCATGAGGATGATCACGACGCCCAGGATGCGTGTGATCAGCTCGCCCCACTGCACGAAGAAGTGTCCGGTCATCCCGCCGAGCACCGTCCAGGCGACGAAGACCACAGTGAACCCCAGGATGAACAGCAGCACGCCCAGCACGAGGCGTCCCCGCCCGGACTGCGCTGCCGACCCGTTCGAGGCACGAGGAGCGACCGCTCCCCCGAGGAACCCGAGATAGCCCGGCACGAGCGGAAGCACGCAGGGCGAGAGGAAGGACACGAGTCCGGCGAGCATCGCGACCGGAATCGCGAGCCAGAGCGTTCCTGAGCCGATCAGTTCCTGGGTGTTCACGCGCTCTCCGCGAGCGCGTCCTTGACGAGCGTGGAGAGAATCGAGGGCCCATCGAGCGCTCCGACGATGCGGGCGGCCACGCGCCCATGCTTGTCGAGCACCAGTGTGGACGGCGTTCCCTGCAGCGGTGCGTCGCTCGCGAAGGCGAGCTTCGCCTCACCGCTGTCGACGTCGATGAGGCTCGGATAGGTCACGCCGTACGTCTCGGCGAATGCCTTGGCGGTGTCGGCCTGATCGTAGATGTTGACGCCGACGAACGAGACGTCTTCATCCTCATTGGCCTGCCAGACGGATTCGAGATCCTTCGCCTCGACGCGGCACGGGGCGCAGCCCGCGTACCAGAAGTTGACGACGGTGACGTCTCCGGCGATGTCGGCGCTGCTGAACTCTTCACCGTCTTCCGTCACGCCCCCGAATACGATCGGGTCGCCACGATCCTCCGGAGCGATCTCCACGACGGCGCCATCGGCCGAGATGTAGCCCTTGCCATCGCCCGAGAGATACTGCTGCGCAACGGGATCCGGCGCGCAGGCTGCAAGAGCGACGGCGAACAGCGCGGCGAGCGCGGCTCCGATCACACGACCGGTGCGTGGTCGGGTACGGGAGGAGCGGCCGCTGCGAATCGGTCGAATCGTCGAGGCGAGTGGCACACTCCCAGTCTAGACACGGGAATCTATGCGGCCCCTGTACTCTGTGCGCCCGGGACTGTACTCTGTGCGCGCCGTGCGGCGGGTCCCTGCGCCGCGGTAGAGATCCTCGTATCGACGCACGATCGTCGTGGCATCGTGCTGCGCAGCTCGCTGCACGGCGTGCGCGCTCATCGTCATGTACTCGCCTTCGCGAAGGCTCACGATCATCCCGATCCGCCTGGCGAACTCCTCAGCGCTGTAAGTCGGGACGAGATATCCCTCGACACCGTTGTGGACGAGGTGCGGAAGCGCCATCGCATCGGCGAGAACGACAGGAGTCCCGGATGCCAGGGCTTCGAGCGTCGCGATGCTCTGCAGCTCTGCCGTTGACGGCATCACGAAGACCGTCGCCTCATGGTGCAGTTCTGCAAGGCGCCCGTCCGTCACGCGTCCGTGGAAACGCACGCGATCCGCGACCCCGATCTGCACGGCGAGCTGCTCCAAGACGGAGCGCTCGGACCCGCCGCCCACGATGTCGAGGTGTGCATCGGCATCGTGGTCGATCAGAGCGATCGCCCTCAGCAGCGTCGGCAGGTTCTTCTCGGGATCGAGGCGCCCGACGAAGAGGATGCTGTGATGTGCAGGTTTCGTCTGTTTCGGCGTGAAGCGCTGAAGGTCGACACCGCAGGAGATAGGGGTGACGGATGCGAGGCCGATGCTGCGTTCCAAGTAGTCGGCCGCGATCGGGGTGGGGCTTGTCACGATGTCGGCCCGGGAGTACACGGCGGCAGCCAGACTCCAGCCGCGTCGCGTCACCGCCGGGACGACCCGGCTGGGCAGTCCGCCGACGGAGGCCAGGTTGTCCGGCATCACGTGATTGGTCGCCACGATCGGGACGCTGCGGGCGTGTGCTTCGTACGCGACCCCGCGGCCGATGCCGATGAAAGACTGCACGTGCACGACATCGGGGCGGACCTCGTCGAGGATGCGACCGACCCGTCGCCGCACCTCCCACGGCGGAGCGATCCGCAGCCATTCGTGCGAGGGCCATTTCACGCTGCGCAGTCGATGCGTCCGAATCAGCTGCTCGTCGATCATCGTGACGCCCGAGTGACCGGAGAAGGTGGGCGAAGGCGCGATCACGTGAACGTCGTGCCCGCGGCGAGCGAGACGCACGGCATGATCACGGGCGAAGCGCGCCGCCCCGTTGATGTCGGGCGGGAAGGTGTCAGTCGCGATGAGGACGCGCAACGGTCCAGTCGGTTCCTCGGGTGACGCCGTGCTGGTCATCGTCTGCGTCCCTCTTCAAAATGGTCAGCTTCTTGAGTCGACGTTACGATGAATGCTCGAGTCCCACATCGCACCTGGGTATCCACTCGAATACCCCTCTGGTAGGGGGTGGGTCCGGTTCAGACGGCGCCGACATCGATCGCTCCGCCGGTCGCAGCCGGTTCCGCGTAGCCGACCTCACGCCAGACATCGCCGACACGCTCGAACGATGTGACGCTCGACAGCGCGCACCGGCGGGTTCGAGGGTCGTGCCTCAGGGGCAGTCCTGCGATGTGCAGGTGAGTGATCCAGATGGGCGCCTGATGCGAGACGATCACGGCATCGCCTCCGTCGGTGTCACGCCACGCGCCGTGCATGGCGTCTTCCATCCGTGCGGCGATGGAGGTGTACGGCTCGCCCCAGCTCGGGACGGATGGCCTGCGCAGGTGCCACCAGTTACGCGGATCGCGCAGCGACCGACTCATGCGTGTGCCTTCGAACACGTTCGTCGGCTCGATCACGCGCTCGTCGATCACAGGGTCCAGGCCGAAGGTCTCCGTGAACGGCTCGGCGGATTCCCTTGCACGCTCCAACGGGGAGCAGCGCAACGAGATGACCGGGCGGTCGAGCCCGGCGATGTACTCGGCGGCGTCCCGCGCCATCCGCCGCCCGTCCTCGCTCAGTCGGTAGTGCGGCAGGCGACCGTAGAGCACGCGCCCTGGGTTGTGCACTTCGCCGTGGCGGACCAGATGAATGCGATCGGCGGGCATGGTCCCAGTCTAGGGATACCGGTCGGCGGACCCCGGAGAGCACCCACGTAGAATGGCGGAATGCTGCGAACTCACACGACCGGCTCCCTGCGAGCCGAGAACATCGGTCAGACCGTCACCCTCTCGGGTTGGGTCGATCGTCGTCGTGATCACGGAGGCGTCGCGTTCATCGATCTCCGCGATGCGTCAGGCATCGCCCAGGTGGTCATCCGTGACGAAGAGACGGCGCACCCGCTGCGCAGCGAGTTCGTGCTGAAGGTGACGGGCACGGTTTCCGCCCGTCCCGCCGGCAACGAGAACCCGAACCTGCCCACCGGCGAGATCGAGGTCATCGCGACCGAGGTCGAAGTGCTCAACGAGTCCGCTCCGCTCCCTTTCCAGGTCTCCACCGGGCTCGGCGACGCCGACACGATCGGCGAGGATGTGCGGTTCAAGCACCGCTATCTCGACCTGCGACGCCCGTCCTCGGCATCCGCTCTTCGTCTGCGCTCCGACGTGAACAAGGCGATCCGCGACGTGCTGCACGCCCGCGACTTCCTCGAGGTCGAGACCCCCACGCTCACGAAGTCGACGCCGGAAGGCGCCCGCGACTTCGTCGTGCCCGCACGCCTGCACCCCGGCAGCTGGTACGCGCTTCCGCAGAGCCCGCAGCTGTTCAAGCAGCTGCTCATGGTCGGCGGCGTGGAGAAGTACTACCAGATGGCCCGCTGCTACCGCGATGAGGACTTCCGCGCCGACCGTCAGCCGGAGTTCACGCAGCTCGACATCGAGATGAGCTTCGTCGACCAGGAAGACGTCATCGCTCTGATGGAGGAGCTCATCCCCGCGATGTGGGCGACCATCGGCGTCGAGGTTCAGACCCCGCTTCCCCGCATCACCTATGCCGACGCGATGGCGAAGTACGGCTCCGACAAGCCCGACCTGCGCTTCGGTCTCGAGCTGGTCGAGGCGACCGAGTACTTCAAGGACACCACGTTCCGCGTCTTCCAGTCCGACTACGTCGGCGCCGTGCTCATGCCCGGCGGCGCATCGCAGCCGCGCAAGCAGCTCGACGCCTGGCAGGACTGGGCGAAGCAGCGCGGCGCGCGCGGACTCGCGTATGTGCTCTTCAACGAGGACGGCTCGCTCGGAGGCCCAGTCGCCAAGAACCTCTCAGATGCGGAGAAGGCCGGCCTGGCCGACCTCGTCGGCGCTGCTGCAGGCGACTGCGTTTTCTTCGCCGCCGGCTCAGCGAAGGACAGTCGCGCGCTGCTCGGCGCTGCCCGCGTCGAGATCGGTCGCCGCCTCGGCCTGCTCGACCCCGACGTCTTCGCGTTCACGTGGGTGGTGGACGCGCCGATGTTCGAGCCTGCGGCGGATGCCGTGGCATCCGGCGACGTGGCCGTCGGCGCCGGCGCGTGGACTGCGGTGCACCACGCCTTCACCGGCCCGAAGCCGGAGTTCGCCGACACGTTCGACGCCGACCCCGGGTCCGCCCTCGCCTACGCGTACGACATCGTCTGCAACGGCTCTGAACTCGGCGGCGGGTCGATCCGCATCCACCGCGAAGACGTGCAGAAGCGCGTGTTCGAGGTCATGGGAATCTCGGATGAGGTGGCCGATGAGCAGTTCGGCTTCCTGCTCGACGCTTTCAAGTTCGGCGCGCCGCCGCACGGCGGCATCGCTCTGGGCATGGACCGTGTGCTGCAGCACCTCACCAAGACCGAGTCGATCCGCGAGGTCATCGCGTTCCCGAAGACCGGCAACGGCTTCGACCCGCTGACCGCCGCACCCGCGCCGATCACCGACGCGCAGCGCGCCGAGGCCGGCGTCGACTTCGTCCCGGAGGACGACGAGGCCTGAGCCCTTGCCGGGTCTCGCCGAGGCCCCCTCGCGTCGCCGACGCCCCCTGCCATTCGCGTGAACAGCAGGGGGCGTCGGCAGTATCAGGGGGCTTCGGCAGAGCGAGTCCGCCGATCAGGTGACTTTGTTGTACTGCGCCGAGCCGAAGCCGATGATCAGGTGCCCGATGAACGGGAAGAGCCAGAGCAGGAAGAACGAGAACACTCCGCCCTTGCCGAAGTTGCGCCCCTCCCTGATCGCGACGACGATCGCGAAGATGACGTTCACAATGGGAATCAGGTACAGCAGGACGAACCACCCCGACATTCCGGCGATCTTCACCAGGAAGACCCAGTTGACGATCGGGATCAGTGCGAGGATGCCCGGGTAACCCGCCTTGACGAACACCTTCCACATCGTGACCGCGTAGATCACGTAGTAGATGACGCTGAGAACGACGGAAGTCGTCGAGAAGATCTGTTCAGACAGAAGGTTCGAATCCATGATTCTTACTATGGTGAGGGCGCCAGCAGCTTGTCAACTTGTGAGACAGCCGCGACCTGCGAAGATCAGAGCATGCTCACCGGACTTCCCCTGCCCCACTCGTTCGACTCGCGTGCCGGTCTGGCGCTACTGCGCAGAGCGGCGCCGACGGACACAGATGCGCTGATCGCGCTGCTCGCGGACGACCCGATCAGCGCAGCCCGCGGTGACGTGGCATCCGAGACAGACCGACCGGCATACGCCGCTGCGCTGGTCGAGATCCTCTCGGAGCGGTCGAACGATCTGCTCGTCGTCGAGCTCGATGACATGGTCGTCGGCACGCTGCAGCTCACCTCGATTCCGGGAATGGCCCGCCGAGGCTCGCGTCGGCTGCTGGTCGAGGCCGTCTGAGTGCGCAGCGACCTGCGCTCCTCCGGGATCGGATCGGCGATGATGCGCTGGGTGACGGAAGGCGCAGCACCCGCGTTGGGTTCGGCAATGGTGCAGCTCACCTCAGACGCCGCGCGTACCGACGCGCACCGCTTCTACGAGCGTCTGGGGTACACCGGCTCGCACGTCGGCTTCAAGTACAGGCTCTGACGTCACCGCCACCGCCACCGCACCTTCACATCCTCCTGACGACGTCGAAACAGGACCTGCCATGCGAAACAGGGCCTGGCACGACCTGTTTCGTGCGGCAACGCCTGTTTCGAGTGCTCGAGCCAGAGGAGTCGGATCAGAGAACGCGGGAGAGGAAGTCCTGCGTGCGCGGATGCTGCGGGTTCGCGAGCACCTCGCGCGGGTCGCCCTCTTCAACGATCACGCCGTCGTCCATGAAGATCAGCCGGGATCCGACCTCGCGTGCGAAGCCCATCTCATGCGTGACGACGAGCATCGTCATCCCCTCGTCCGCGAGGGTGCGCATGACCTGCAGCACCTCACCGACCAGCTCCGGGTCGAGCGCAGAAGTCGGCTCGTCGAACAGCATCATGTCCGGGTTCATGCACAGCGCCCTGGCGATCGCGACGCGCTGCTGCTGACCGCCGGAGAGATGACCGGGGTAGGCGCCGGCCTTCTCGCTCAGCCCCACCCTCGCCAGCATCTCGTGCGCGACCTTGTCTGCTTCGGCCTTCGAGCGCTTCAGCACCCGGCGCTGCGCAATCGTGAGGTTCTCGACGACGTCGAGGTGCGGGAACAGGTTGAAGCTCTGGAAGACCATGCCGATGCGGGTGCGCACCCGGTCGATGTCGATGTCGGGGTCGGTGACGTCGATCCCCTCGATGAAGACACTGCCGCCGGTGGGTTCCTCCAGCAGATTCACCGAGCGCAGCAGCGTCGATTTCCCCGAACCGGATGGCCCGATCACGCAGACCACTTCGCCGGGAGTGACCGTGAGGTCGATCCCCTTGAGCACCTCGTTGTCGCCGAAGCTCTTGACCAATCCGCGAATCTCGATCGCGGGGGTGTGGGTGTCGATCAGTTCGGTGCTCATCGCTGCTTCGCCATCTTTCGCTCGAGCCATGCAACCGCCCGCGTGAGCGGAATGGTCACCACCAGATAAAGCAATGCCGCCATGATCAGCGGAGTTGAGTTCGCGTCCATGGACTGCGCATCACGGGCGAAGGTGGTGAGCTCCTTAGTCGCCAGGGTCGAACCGACGACGAACAGCAGGGAAGTATCCTTCAGCAGCAGCACGAACTCGTTCGTCATCGGCGGGATGATGATGCGGAACCCCTGCGGGAGCACCACCCAGAACATGGTCTTCATGGGCGACATCCCCAGCGACCGCGAGGCCTCGGTCTGCCCCTTCGGCACGGCCTGGATGCCGGAGCGCACGACCTCGGCGATGTACGCGGAGGACACCAGGATGAGGCCGAGAAGGCCGGAGACGATCGGGCCGCCCGGCATCTTGAACCCCAGGCCGATCGGAAGGCCGTACGCGATGATGAAAAGCGTCAGGATCGCCGGCATACCGCGGAACAGCTCGATCCATGCGGTGGCGAACCATCGGTACGGTCCGACGCTCGACAGTTTCATCACGGCGAACAGTACGCCGAGGATCGCCCCGCCCACGAACGCGATCAGCGTGAACAGCACCGTGTTGCGCAGCGCGATGACGATGATGTTGGGGAACTGCTTGATCGCGACCTCGACATTGAAGAAGACCGTCCCGATCTTCACCCAGTCGGTGGCCAGCGCCACCCACACGACGACGGCGATGAAGATCGCGTACATCGTGACCCGATAGAGCCTGGTCCGGGTCGTGCGCCTCATCGCCATCGTCTGCAGCAGCCTTGGCTCACTCGGCCGTGAAGTAGGAGTCGTAGATCGTCTCGTACGTCCCATCGTCACGCAGCTCCTGCAGTGCCGTGTTGATGGCCTCGATCAGCTCAGCGCGCTCGCCCTTCGCAAAGGCCCAGCCGTACGACTCGTCCGTGTCGTACTCCTCGACGATCTTGTAGGTCGAGTCCGCCTTCTCATGCTCGATGTTCACAGGCTGGTCCTGCAGGATCGCGTCGATGTTGCCTGCCTGCAGTGCGGGCCAGAGCTCGCCGTCCGACGGGAACGAGATGATCTCGGCACCCTCAGCGTTCTCGTTCGCGTAGCCCTCGCCCGTCGTGCCCTGCTGAACGCCGACGGTGACGCCGTCGAGGTCATCGATGGACTCGATGCCAGAGTCCGTACGCACCAGCAGCGACTGCAGCGAGTCGTAGTAGGGGTCGGAGAAGTCGAGGTTCGCCTTGCGCTCGTCCGTGATCGTCATCGCCGACGCACCGACATCGCACTGACCGGCGGCGAGTGTCGTGCCGGACTGCAGCGCATCGAAGCCGACGTCCTGCACTGCGAGCGTGAGATCGAGCTTCTCGGCGACGGCTCCGAGCAGGTCGATATCGAAGCCGGAATAGCCGGTCTCAGTGCTCGGATCCTCGAACTCGAACGGCGCGTAGGGGATGTCGGAGCAGACCGTGAGCGTGCCCGCTTCGATGAGTCCGTAGTCATCGCCGGCCGGTGCGTCATCGCCGCCGGCATCGCCTCCGCCGCTCGCACAACCGGAGAGAGCGAGGGCAGCGGTCGCGGCGAGCGCGATTGCGGAGGTGAGATTACGACGACGGGGCATGACCGCTCCAGGTGACTGGGGGCGAACACGCCCACGAACAGGTATGCAGATCATCTTGACACGGAGGCGTCCGCAAGTTCCTGGTCAGGACATTACGTTTGCGTTTCACTCCGCCGATGAGAGGTCAGCCTCCGAACGATCAGACCTCGAAGTCGACCGCCACACGGGAGGCGACGACCGAGCGGATGAAGACGGCGACCTCTTCGTGCGCGGGATGCACCTGGTACTGCTCCAGCGCCTCGACCGAGTCGAAATCCGAAATCAGCGTGACGTCCCAGTTCGCATCCGGATACACCGAGTTCGCGCCAGCCGAGATCGAGCGCAACTGGGGCACGACACCATCCAAGGCGTTCAGACGACGAGCGACCTCTGCGGCGTGCTCCGCCCGTTCGACGTCGTCCTCACTGGCGAGCTTCCAAGTGACCACGTGACGAATCATGATTCCTCCAGCTTCCGGCGCAGCCGGTCAGGTGAGACCCGCCAGTGCGCGTGCAGTTCATCGTCGATGAGCACGACGGGGATCTTCTCCCACCACAGTTCGTACAGTGCGGGGTCGTCTTCTATCGATCGCTCGACGATCTCGATGCGGTCTCCGATGTCGTCCGGCAGATCGGCGACGACCGTCTCGACGATCGCGAGCGCCGTGGGGCAGAGATGGCACCCTGCTCTGCCTATGACCGTGATGGTCGTCACGCCGAAGGAACCTCGACCGGATGGCCAGCGGCGATCCACTCGCCGGTGCCGCCTTCGACGTTCGTGGCGTCGTGCCCCTGCGCTTCGAGCGCCTGCACTACGCGTGCGGAGCGTGCGCCGGCCTGGCAGATGACGTCGAAGGCCTCAGCGGGAAGTTCTTCGAGTCGGTTCCCCAGCTCGGACATCGGAATGTTCACGGCGCCGGGCACATGCCCCGCAGCGAACTCGTCCTTCTCGCGCACGTCGATGAGCGGCGTGCTCTCGCGGGACGTGAGCTCGGCGATGGTGATCGACTTCATGGAGTCTCCCTGAAATTCGAGGCCTGATCCGGAATCCCCGGGGGCACAGACACAAAGCGCCCGTCCGAAGACAGGCGCTCGTGTCTAGGCCGCTTACTTCTTGTTGCGGCGCTGGTGGCGAGTCTTGCGAAGCAGCTTGCGGTGCTTCTTCTTCGCCATGCGCTTGCGGCGCTTCTTGATGACAGAACCCACGGAAACCTCACTAAGTCAGTGGCTGGACGTCGCACGAAGGCGGACGCCCGGGTACGGGCACGGAAAAATGCCTCGGGTCAGTCTAGCAAACCAGCGAGCACTCGCTGATCACCGAGGCGGACGCGATCAACCGACGTCGGCGATGGGTCGCTGCAGCGCGTCGGTCACTGCCGATTCCGGTACCCGGTAGCTTCTGCCGAATCGAATCGCGGGCAGCTCGCCCGAGTGCACGAGGCGATAGACGGTCATCTTCGACACGCGCATGATCTCGGCGACTTCGGCAACCGTCAGGAACCGGACGTCTGGAACTTCGGGCATCCCCTGTACCCCTTTCTGCTGAAGCACACTCTACGGCGAACGTGCGACACGTGTAAACCCGTGTGGCCAATGTGACCTATGGGATCGCGATGCATCGTCGATACGTCGGGGCCTGGTCAATCGCGTTTTCGGCTGCGTTCGAGTCGATCGTGCGCGTCCCGCAGCGCGATGCGCTCGAGCCTCCGAGCATCGCGGAGCGCCTTCTCCGCATCGCGGATCGCCTTGCGCGCCTCCCGGAGCTTCTTGTCGGCCGCGATCTCGGCAGGCTCGGCGCCGATCCACTCCGCGTCGGAGACATGCGCCGCACCCCGGTCCAATCCGGCGATGTAAGCCTCCACACCGTCGAAGATCCGCTCCATGGCAAACCGGAACGGATCGTCCTCAGCGGTGAACACTCCCGCGTCGATCGCGCGGCGCAGTGCCGGGTACTCGTCGGCCGAGATGACCCGGTCGAACAGCGCGGCCTCCTGCGCCGACACTTCCGCCGCCGACAGCCCACTGGCACGCGACTGCTCGATGTAACCGGCCGATACGAGTCCGTACCACCGGGCCTCGCCCGTCACCGAGAGCGCGACGGCGAGCCGTTCCGCGTCGTTCAGAGGAGTGTCTGCGAGCGAGTCGAGACCGGCGTCGATCCACGCCGAGCTGTTCGGAGTGATCGGCGATCCGGTGATCGGAAGCGACAGCATCCACGGATGACTGAGGTACACGATCACCTGGGCTTCGAACAGGGTACGCAGCTTGGCCCGCCAGCCTTCCTGGAGGCGATACTCGTCGGGCGGCAACCCGGTCCCCTGCTCCTGCATGAGCAGCAGGAGGTCGTCCTTCGCCGTGACATATCGGTACAGCGACATCGGCGTGAATCCGAGCTTGGCCGCGACGGCCGCCATCGAGACGGCACCGATGCCCTCGGCATCCGCCAGCTCCACAGCTGCGTCGACGATCTTCTCGACGCTCATCTCACGCTTTGGGCCCCGCTGCGGATTCGCCGCCACGCCCCAGGCGAGCGCTATCCCTCGCGGCAGTTCGGGCGGTTCGACGTCACTCATGCCGCCATCCTACTTCTGTTTATTAAATAAACAGTGTGTTATGGTCATACGCGGCAGTCTCCGACATACACAGTTTCCCCCCTACACAGAAAGGATCACCCATGACGACAGCAGCCATAGAGGTGCGAGGCCTGCAGAAGAGTTTCGGGAAGCATCTCGTTCTAGACTCACTCGACATCTCGGTCGCGCCAGGAGAGGTGTTCGCCCTGCTCGGCCCGAACGGCGCCGGCAAGACGACGATCATCAACATCCTCACCACGCTCGTGCACTCCGACGGCGGCACCGTCACCGTCAGCGGCTTCGACGTGGCAACCGAGGCGGTGCAGGTGCAGCGGCGAATCAGCCTCACCGGGCAATCCGCCGCGGTCGACGATGCTCTCAATGCGACCGAGAACGTCGTGATGTTCGCCCGGCTGGCGGGCCTCGGTCGCACCGAAGCCCGCCGTCGCGCGTCCGAGCTCATCGCGCAGTTCGGTCTGACGGATGCCGCGACGAGAGTGGTTCGAACCTTCTCCGGCGGCATGCGACGCCGCCTCGATCTGGCACTGAGCTTCGTCGTCACCCCGGAGGTGCTCTTCCTCGACGAGCCCACCACCGGTCTCGACACCCGCAGCCGCCGCGACCTCTGGGACATGATCCGCACGCTCGCGAATGCGGGCACGACCGTGTTCCTCACGACGCAGTACCTCGAGGAGGCCGACCAGCTGGCCGATCGCATCGCCGTCCTCCACGATGGCCGGATCGCCGCTCTCGGCACGGCCGCCGAGTTGAAGGCACGCGTGGGCGGCGACACCGTCGAGCTCCACGACGAACGCGGCGGACTGCTCAGGCAGATCGCCACCGACGGCACCGTCACCGATCTGCGGCGAGCACTCGATCTGCTCGACGAGCAGGGCGCTGACGGCGTCGTGACGCTGCGGCGCCCGACTCTCGACGATGTCTTCCTCGCCCTCACCTCGTCCGACTCTCAGCCTGTGAAGGAGAACGCATGACCACCGCACTCGCCGCTGCCGCGGCATCCGCTCCCCCGTCCGTCCGACCACGCCTGCGCGGCGTGACGGCCGAAGCCGTGTTCGTCGGGCGGAGCCTTCGTCACTCGCTGCGCGACGGTGAATCGCTGCTCATGGCCATCATGCTTCCGGTGATGCTCATGCTGATGTTCACGTGGGTGTTCGGCGGGGCGATCGACCCCGGTGGCGCGTACGTCGACTACGTCGTCCCCGGCATCATCCTCACCTGTGCGGGTTTCGGTGCTTCGTCGACCGCCGTGTATGTCGCGAATGACATGCGCACCGGGATCATCGACAGATTCCGCACGATGCCGCTGCGCGCCGGAGCCATCCTCACCGGTCATGTCGTCGCCAGTCTGCTGCGCAATCTCGTGGCGACCGGGATCGTCATCGGCGTCGGAGTGCTCGTCGGATTCCGTCCGACGGCGAATCTCGCCGAATGGATCGCTATGGCGGCGATGATCGCGCTGTACATCCTGGCGATCACGTATCTGTTCGCCGCGATCGGGCTCGCCGCCGGCTCACCGGAAGGAGCCAACGGCTACGGCTTCATCCTGCTGTTCCTGCCGTATCTCTCCAGCGCATTCGTGCCGATCGCCAGCATGCCGGACTGGCTTCAGCCCGTGGCGTCGAATCTGCCGATCACGCCTATCGTGGAGACCATCCGCGGGCTGCTGATGGATGCACCGCTGGAGGCCGACCCCTGGTGGGCGATCGGCTGGTGCCTCGTCATCCTCGCCGTCGCCGCCGCGTGGGGTGCATGGCTGTTCCGCCGGAAAGCCGGACGCAGGTAAGGAGCCGCTGATCGCGCATCGACTCCACTCGGACCCCGTGCGCGGTCAGGACCCCAGCCGCTTGAATGCAGTGGAGACCACGTGCTTCGCGGATGCCGCGGCGCGGCCGAACACCTCGGCCGCGTGCGCGGCCCCCTCCGGCAATGGGGCGAAGGACAGGTCGATGTCGGGAGCATTGTCGCCGAAGGCATCCACCAGGAAGGGCACGAGCCAGTCGTCCACCACTTCGAGCGGCTCCACCTCGATGCTGTACAGCCGGCGCTGGCCGTCTTCGCGGACGCTCACCAGTTCGGCCTCACGCAGCACCTTCAGATGTTTCGAGACCGTGGGCTGGCTGATGCCCAGTTCGCTGACGATCTGCGAGACGCTGGTGCCGGCATCCCCGTCTGCCGCGCGTCGCAGGAGGAGCTGGAGGATATCCCGCCTCGTGCCGTCTGCAATCACGTCGAAGATGTCGGTCATGAGATCAGGGTAGTCGTCCCACGTGCGGAGTACCATGACGAAGGCTCACCGGAATGTCGTCGGCGAGCGAACACGGATCGGACTCAGGAGGGCGGCGATGTCGAGCATCGGGTCATCGTTGTCCCCACGTACGCGCGCACGGGACGTGTGGCGCTTCCTCCGCCACCTCATCACGTCATCGCCTTCGCGCTTCGCGATCCTCATCTTCTCGGCGTTGATCGTGCTCTTCACCGCACTGTTGTCGCTGCCGATCGCGTCGGCCACAGGTACCGTCACTCCGATCAGCGACGCGCTCTTCACCGCCGTCTCGACCATCTGCGTGACCGGCCTCGCGACCGTCGACATGGCGTTGCACTGGTCGCCGTTCGGACACGTGCTCATCTTCCTCGGCGTCAACATCGGCGGTATGGGCGTGCTGACGTTGGCCTCTGTGCTCGGAATGGTCATCTCGAAGAAGCTCGGGCTGCGCGCAAAGCTGCTTGCCGCAGGCGACAGCAACCCGCTGCGCGCCCACGGCGGCGTGGTCAACGAGGGACAGACCGTTCGGCTCGGCGAGGTCGGTCAGCTGCTGAAGACCGTCGCGATGTCGCTGCTGCTCATCGAGCTCGTGGTCGCCCTGCTTCTCTATCCAGGGCTCGTGATGGCCGGCATCCCTCCCCTCGCCGCGCTCTGGGAAGCGCCGTACTACGCAGCGATGTCATTCACCAACACCGGGTTCACGCCGAATGCCGGTGGTGTCGGAGAATTCGCCGACGACTACTTCGTGCTGACAGTGCTCATGATCAGCGTGCTCCTCGGAAGCATCGGCTTCCCGGTGATCTACACCCTCGCCAAGCACTACTGGCACGTGAAGCGGTGGTCGCTGCACAGCAAGCTCACGCTCATCACCACATCGATCCTGTTCGTTCTCGGCGCTGGTGTGTTCCTCGTCCTGGAGTACAACAACCCCCTCACGTTCGGGTCGATGGATGCCGGCGACACGACGTTCCAGGCATTCTTCCTGTCCGCGATGACCAGGTCGGGCGGCTTCAGCGTCGTCGAGATCGGTGATCTGAACGGTTCCTCTCTGGTCGCCGGATCCATGCTCATGTTCGTCGGAGGCGGCTCAGCGTCGACGGCCGGGGGCATCAAGGTCACAACGCTCGCCGTACTCGCGATCGCCGTCTGGTCTGAGGCGCGCGGTCGTCAGTCCGTCGAAGCGTTCGGCCGCCGCATCCCCAGCGATGTGCAGCGCGTTGCACTGAGCGTCGTCGCTTGGGGTGCGACGATCGTGGCGCTCTCCACGATCGTGATCGCACAGCTCACGAAGGCCCCGATCGCCGAAGTGCTCTTCGACGTCATCTCCGCGTTCGGCACGGTCGGGCTGTCCACCGGGCTGACCGCTGAACTACCGGATTCGGCGTCGTACGTCATGGCCGCCACCATCTTCATGGGGCGAATTGGTACAGTGACTCTCGCCGCGGCGGTCGCCGCGACATCGCGTTCGCAGCTCTACTCGCTGCCCGTGGAAAGGCCGATCGTTGGTTGAAGTCCTCCGGGGCGACGCGCCCGTACTCGTGATCGGACTCGGGCGCTTCGGCGCTGCGTGTGCCGGAGAGCTCGACCGGCTCGATCGCGAGGTGCTCGCGATGGACGAGAACCTCGAGCTCGTGCAGAAGTGGTCGGATCGCGTCACGCACACAGTGCAGGGTGACGCCCGCAACATCGATGCGCTCAGGCAGATCGGCGCGCAGGATTTCCAGGTCGCTGTGGTCGCGGTCGGTTCGCTCATCGAAGCATCCGTCCTGATCACGGCGAACCTCGTTGACCTGAAGGTGCCGCAGATCTGGGCGAAGGCCGTCTCGCAGTCGCACGGCAAGATCCTCGCTCGCGTCGGTGCGAACCACGTCATCTACCCGGAACGCGAGGCCGGCGAACGCGTCGCCCACCTCGTCAGCGGGCGGATGCTGGACTTCATCCGCTTCGACGACGACTTCGTACTGGCGAAGATGTACCCGCCGAAATTCATCCGCGGCGTCGGCCTGAACGAGTCCGGCGTGCGGTCGAAGTACAAGGTCACTGTCGTCGGCGTGAAGAGCCCGGGCAAGCCCTTCCGGTACGCAGAGGCGGCCACCGTCGTGACCAACCACGATCTCATCATCGTGTCGGGCACCAACAGCGACATCGAACGGTTCGCCAGCCTCGACCGATGAACTGATCCGGCGACGCCCGCACGGCGCCGGTGAAGAGGCTCAAGCGCCGGAGGCGAGCTCTCTCGAGCGTGCGAGGGCCGCGTCGGTCGCTTCGGCGAACACCCGGTCGAGATGCGCGTCCTGCAGCACGGCGATGGCGCGCTCGGTCGTGCCCTTAGGGCTCGTCACTCGGCGACGCAGTTCGGCGGGATCCTCACCGGATGCGGCGAGCAGCGCGGTGGCGCCGATGAAGGTCTGCTCGACCATCAGCCGGGCATCCTGCTCGTTGAAACCTTTGCCGGTCGCCGCCTTCGTCAGCTCCTCGATGAGCAGGAAGACGTAGGCGGGGCCAGAACCGGAAATGGTCCCCAGCGCGTCGATCTGCTCTT
Organism: Microbacterium sp. AK031; assembly: GCF_024807145.1. Classification (GTDB taxonomy): domain Bacteria; phylum Actinomycetota; class Actinomycetes; order Actinomycetales; family Microbacteriaceae; genus Microbacterium. The sequence continues at coordinate 129,864 of NZ_JANUCA010000004.1, forward strand.
CCGGCACCTCGACGACAGCGCCGACGAGTTCGAACAGCCGGCGCACCACGGCGAGGTCGTCTGCGGATGCTGCACCACCGGCTGCGAGCCCGGTGACAGCCTTTCCCACGGTGGCGGGGGTGTTCGGCATGGCGCGGATGACCCGCGCATCCGAACCGAGGCCGTCGGCGAAGGTCGCCAGGGTGACGCCGGCGGCGACGCTGACGACGATGGCGTCCGGCCGGAGTGCCGGCGCGATCTCGCGGAGCAGATCGGGGACCATCGCCGGTTTCACCCCGACGATGACGATCCCGGCCGAGGCCGCGGCATCCGTGTTCCCGGCAGGCTGCTCTTCCAGCGCGATCGAGGTGACCCCTTCGAGACCTGCGAGTGCCGACGCCTTCTCCTTCGTGCGGTTGGTGGCGACGATGCCGCCATCGACATCGATACCCGAGGCGACCACGCCCTGGAGGATCGCGCCTCCCATCGAACCGGCACCGAGGAACGCGAGGGACGGGAGTGAATCAGCCATGTCGACATCCTATTCGCGGCATCCGACTGCGCCGAGGGTGCTCATCCGTATCGCGGATGAGCGAACTAGAATCGCGACATGAGTGCATCCGGTGGAGGCAAGGCGATCATCGCGGCGTTCCTGGCGAACCTGGGGATCGCGATCGCGAAGTTGGCGGCGTGGCTCCTCTCCGGTTCCGCGTCGATGCTCGCCGAGGCCGTGCACTCTCTCGCCGACTCCGGCAACCAGCTGCTGCTCATGCTCGGGGGACGCAGGGCCAAACGCTCGGCCGACCGCACGCACCCGTTCGGGTACGGCCGTGAGCGCTACGTCTACGCATTCGTCGTCTCGATCATCCTGTTCTCGCTCGGCGGCCTGTTCGCGATCTACGAGGGCATCGACAAGCTGACACACCCGCACGAGCTCGACCCGGTGTGGTGGTGGCTGCCCCTCGTGGTTCTCGTCGTCGCGATCGGACTCGAGTCGTTCTCGCTGCGCACTGCGGTCAAGGAGAGCAACCTCGTGCGGGAGAAGGGGCAGTCGTGGGTGTCGTTCGTGCGCCGCGCGAAGGCTCCCGAGCTGCCGGTCGTGCTGCTGGAAGACATCGGCGCTCTCACCGGACTTTCGTTCGCGCTGCTCGGCGTCGGCCTCACCGTGATCACCGGCGACAGTGTGTTCGATGCACTCGGCACGCTCGCGATCGGCGTGCTGCTCGTGCTGATCGCCGTGATCCTCGGCATCGAGACGAAGAGCCTGCTGGTCGGCGAAGGAGCGAGTCAGACCGATCTCGACCTGATCATGGATTCCATCGTCGGCTGTCCCGACGTGGAGAAGCTCATCCACCTGAAGACCCTCTACCTCGGGCCCGACGAGCTGCTCGTCGCGGCGAAGATCGCCCTCACTTCGGACAAGACCGTGCGCGAGGCGGCTGCTGACATCGACGAGATCGAGAAGCAGATCCGGGATGCCGTGCCCGTCGCCCGTGTGATCTACATCGAGCCCGACGTCTACCGCCCGGCGATCGATCCGACGCCGCCGACGGATGCGTTCGTGCTGAAGTCCTCGGACTGAATACGTCCCCCGCTTCCTGAGCCTTCCCGCTCCCTGCGGCCTGTCGAAGGGCTCAGCGGCGCTGTTCGAAGAAGTCGCGGAGCAGTGAGGTCGCGGCTTCCTCGGCCACACCGCCGACGACCTCGGCACGGTAGGGCAGGCGGCGGTCGCGCAGCACGTCATACATCGACCCCGCCGCTCCGGCCTTCTCGTCCCACGCGCCGAAGACCACGCGCCCGATCCTCGACTGCAGGATCGCCCCGGCGCACATCACGCACGGCTCGAGGGTCACGATGAGGGTGTGCCCTTCGAGATTCCAAGCGCCGATGGATGCCGCGGCCTGCCGCAGCGCGATGATCTCCGCGTGCCCGGTCGGGTCGTGGGTCTCCTCGCGGGTGTTGCGTCCCTCGGCGATGACGCGACCGGCGGCGTCGAGGACGACGGCCCCGACGGGCACCTCTCCTGCAGCGGCAGCCTCAACGGCGAGCGCGAGGGCACGCCGCATCCCGTCGTCATCCGCCTCGCGCATGATCCGAGCATATTCCGGCATCCGCCCGACTCGGCGCTGCGCGCCACGCGCGTCCCGGCAGACCGCATCGTCGATAGTGCCGTTGGCGCATTACTCTGTACTCATGCGTGTTCACGTCGCCGACCACCCCCTCATCACTCACAAGCTGTCGGTGCTGCGCGATGTGCGCACCTCGTCGCCGGTCTTCCGCCAGTTGACGGAGGAGCTCGTGACGCTGCTCGCCTACGAGGCGACTCGCAACGTCAAGGTCAGCCCCGTCGAGATCACGACCCCCGTCACCACGACCATGGGTGTGAAGATCTCCGAGCCGCGCCCGATCGTCGTCCCGATCCTGCGCGCCGGGCTCGGCATGCTGGAGGGCATGGTCAAACTGCTCCCCACGGCAGAGGTCGGATTCCTCGGCATGGTGCGTGATGAGACGACCTTCGAGCCGACGACCTACGCAGAGCGTCTGCCCGATGACCTCAGCGACCGCCAGTGCTTCGCGATCGACCCGATGCTCGCCACTGGCGGGTCGCTCGGCGCGGCGATCGAGTTCCTCTTCAAGCGCGGAGCGCAGGATGTCACGGCGATCTGCCTCATCGGCACGCCGGAGGGCGTCGAGGCGATCAAGAAGATGGTCGGTGACCGCGACGTGACGCTCGTGCTGGGCGCACTCGACGAACGGCTCAACGAGAAGGGCTACATCGTGCCCGGCCTCGGCGACGCCGGCGACCGGTTGTACGGTACGGTCTGACATCAGTCCGGCGCCGCGCCGCGCTGTGTTCGCTCCCTTGCGATGGAGCTACGAGACCGCTAATCGGTATGCGCGTTCGTCACCGTGGATCGCGAACCCGACCCGCGCCAGTATCGGCGCGGAAGTGGCGACGCGACCCTTCACGAGCGCCGTCGTCGCACCGAGTTCGGCGCTGACCCGCAACCGCTCCGCCAGCACGGCACGGTACGCCCCTCGACCGCGAGCTCGCGTCAACGTCGCTGCGCCCCACAGCCGCGCGAAGCCATCGACGATCGTGCAGCCGCCGGTACTGACCGCTTCCCCGTCCAAGCGTCCCAGCACCCGCACGCCCTCGCCCGAGGCGAGCGCAGACGTGACTTCATCCAGCTCGACCTGCAATCCATGATCGTCAAGGGGCGATTGCTCCCACACCGGCACGTTGATGCTGTCGACCTCTCGCACCTGTTCGAGTGTTCGAACGATCTCGGCTGTCACGTCATCCGGTACATCGATCTCGAGCTCGTCGATCGCCACGGCGAACACGGTGACCGTGTCGACGTGCTCCGCGCCGCGACGGCGCAGCTCCTCTTCGAGGTCCGGTCGATCCGAGGCGTTCGTCCAGAACGTGAGCTGCGATTCGCCCCAGGCTCTCGTGCGATCGATGGCGTGATCGAGCACGGTCACGACGTCGGCCGCGGAATCCACCCGCGAACCGCGCACGCCGCCGCCGAAGCGCTGCGGGTAGCGCACCAACTGCAGGTGAGTCTTGTCCTGCTCGCAGTCGCGGGGAAACCAGACCCATGCGGCGGACGCGCGCAGAATATCGTCGATCGTGTGCACTGATGTCGTTCCCATCCACTTACCTGCTCAGTCGTGATCCGCGCCGACAAGGCGGGCGAAGGCGCTGAGTCGAGCGACACCCTCCGGCGTGCGTGGCAGGTCATCGAGCAGTGCTGGCGAGTAGATCAGATACGCCGCCACCTGAGCCCGTGAGATCGCGACGTTCAGACGGTTCTGCAGCAGCAGGAACTCGGGTCCGCGCGGAGCATCGCGTCCGCTGGAGGCAGCAAGTGTCGTGATCGACACGACTGCTTCCTTCCCCTGGAAGTTGTCGACCGTGCCGACCGGCACATCGGCGAATCCTGCTGCCGCAAGGGCATCGATCACGAGTTGCTTCTGTGCGTTGTAGGGGGCGACGACGATGAAATCAAACTCAGCCAGGGGGCGCGGAGCCGCGCCCGGCGCTGCGAACTCCCGCCCCAGCAGCTCGCGCACGATGCGCACGACTTCGGCCGCTTCCTCCGGCGACTGGGTCGCATTGCGGCGATGACGCAACGCGACGACATGCAATCCCGCCTCGACGCCCTCGATGACACGCTGATCCGTGCCAGGCGCCGAGGCGAGCTGGCCCGCATACGAAAGCCGGGAGACGGGAGCGGCAACGGCCGGATGCATCCGCCAGCTGCGATCGAGGAAGTACCCGTACTCGGGGCTGATGACGGCATCGCCGTCCATGACCCAGCCCAGCGCAGAGGTGTCCACGGGTTCAGGATGCGCACCCTGACTCACCTGCGGCAGCTGCTGAGGGTCACCGAGCAACAGCAGGCTCTTCGCTCCCGCCGCGACGGCGATCGTGGATGCGAGTGAGAACTGACCAGCCTCGTCGATTACGAGCAGGTCGATTCCCTCCCGTTCCACACGTCCCGTGTTACTGAAGTCCCACGCCGTTCCCCCGACGACGAGGCCCTGGCCCGCGCGCTCCGCGAGGAACGCCGCCATGCCGCTCTTCGGGATCGCGGTGTACTTCGGATCGGCGTCCTTGTCCTTCGGCGCCTTCGCGACCTGTCCTGGTGCCACGCCGTCTGCGACGACACGGTCGAGAAGGGTCTCGATGATCGCATGCGACTGCGCCACGACGCCGATGCGGAAACCGTGCTCGATCACGAGCCGTGCGATGACCCGTGAGCCGGTATAGGTCTTGCCGGTGCCTGGTGGGCCCTGCACCGCGAGGTAGCTGTGGTCGAGGTCGAGCACGCCCCGCACGATCGCGTCCACGACATCGTCACCCGCAGTCGGGAGCGTCGATCCCGACACCGTGCGCGGGGGGATGCGACGCAGGATGTCGGTGGCAGCATCCGCGGGGAAAGCCGGTGCCGCCTCATGCACGGCGTCCGCCCACTCATCGATCGCTCCCTGCAGCGACACGACGCGGGGCGGTGCCGCCGGGGTCAGCGCGAGCGGGAACTCGTCCCACGTCTCGCCGCCGACCGCGGTCTCGGTGATCACGTAGCCGTCGTCGAGAACCTCGACGACCGTGACCGTGCGAGGCACATGCACCGCGCGCGATGGCGCGTCGGCGTCGAACGGGGCAGGGAACGGATAGAGCGCGAAGGGGTTCGCGCCGACCCCGAGGGTGGTGCCGGGCGAGATCTCACCGCGGATCTCGACGTCACGCGAGGACACGCGACGCCCCTCTTCGACGCCCCAGTCGCGCCGGAGCACGCTCTGGGAGGCATCTACCCGCACGACGTCGCGGGTCTGATCCCACATCGACACCGGCTCGCGCAGCCGCTGGAAGTGCCCCACCCAGAAGCTCTTGGCCTCGCGTGGGTAGTAGTCGATCGCAGCCGCCGCGACGCGATGTACCTCGCCGTCGCCGCCGGCTTCGACATCGCGCTCGGCGTCGGCCAGCAATGCCACCGAACATTGTGAGGGCTCGTATACGAGTTCCTCTGCCTCGTCCGGCGGCGCCGGACTCACGCCCTTCTCCCTGGCGATCTCGATCAGCCAGTTGCGCAGCCGCCGCGTGGAGACGCAGTCGTAGCGGTTGTAGTCGGCGAGATCGTCGAGCACCGATTCCGCCTCGGCGGTCTCCCCCGCCTCCGCGAGGGCACGCGCGGCGACATACTGCACGATCGAGTCGTCGCCCTTCTGCACATCGCTGGTGCGCACCTCTTCGCCCATGTACAGCGGTTCGAGCTTCTTGATCGAATAGGAGCGCGAGCCGACCCTGACGGTACGCAGCACGAGCGGGTACAGGTCGACGAACACGCCCTCGCGCAGCAGCCGGTCGACTTCTCCTTCGCGGATGCCGTAGCGCGCCGCCATCGCGACCAGATGAGAGGTCTCGTAAGGCGCGTAGTGGTAGATGTGCATGTCGGGATGGGCGGCACGACGGACGTTCACGAAATCGAGGAACTGCTCGAGCGCACGCTTCTCGTCGGCGAAAGTGTGGGCCCACAGCGGCGTGTACTGGTCGTCATTGTCGACCCAGCCGAAGAGGTAGTCGATGCCCCACTGCGCGTTCCCGTCAGGTGCGGACTCCGTGTAGAGCGGGTCGCCTTCGAAGTCGAAGAAGATGTCACCCCGGCTCGGCCGGGGCAGCGTGTGGATGGCGGCCGGGTGATAGACGTCGAACGTTGGTGCGTCGTCGATATCAGCACGCAGCTGCAGCCGGGCCTGGGCTCGGAGCGACTCGAAGGTGTCGACGTTCATCCCGTCGGGAGCAGCCGACGCGGCCGCGAGCCCTTCGATCGTCTCGATGCCTGCGGCGCGCAGCCTGGCGCGCTGCACAGGGCGCATGCGCGCGACCATCAGCAGATCACGGTGCGCATCCACCTGTTCGGCGCAGGTGGCACACCGCCCGCACGCGACGATCTCGAGATCTCCGCGGTCATCGCCCCAGGCGAGCGCCTCGCCTGCGGCGCCGGTCTCGACGCGGCGGTCGGCGATCAGCGCACGCAGCCGCGCGCGCCGCACGTGGAACAACGGCAGCAGGTCATCGACGGCATGCGTGCTGATGGTTCCGTCGCCGAGGATGAGGTCGACCCGATCAGACCGAGGGATGCCGAGACCGTCGAGCTGATCCACGTATGCCGCCAACTGCATGAGAGCGGTGACGCGTGCCGTGCGGGCGAGCTTCGAGTCCTGCACGCGCCACGATCCGTCATCTTCTCGAAGCAGGAAGTCGGCGAAGCCGACGAACTCGTGTGTGCAGAACGCGGCCTGGAACAGCACCTTCGCATCGGAGCGCAGTGCGTCCGCGGTCTCTGCGACCACGGTCGCAAGAGCGGACGCATCGGCGGACGACGCCTTGGACACCTCGTGCACCGCATCCGCACCGAATCGTTCACGGTATGCGTCGAGCACCTTCAGCTCGTGCAGGTCGCCGAGCTTCGCCGCCCGGGCGAGCGTGGCGTCTTCGGGCTCGACGACGGCGGGAACTCGGCCCAGCTTCGCGTCGATCGCGCGGGACCATGCGAATTCGCACTCGGCGGCCGCTTTCAGGTCGCTGGCGCTGAAGATGACGCGCTGCGCCTGGGTGTCGATCCGCATGCTTCGAGCGTAGCCGGGGGATCTGACAGCGGCGCTCCGGCTCCGGCTCCGGCTCCGGCTCGCGGACGCTCGCTCAGCCCGGTAAGCGTCAGCGCCACCAGCCGTCGTCGGGCCCCACCGGGAGGTGACGCTTGTGCTGACTGGCGAGATACTTGCCTTCCAGACGGGCGGCGGCCGCAGCATCCACCGGCTTGCCTTCGAGGTAGTCGTCGATCTGCTCGTAGGTGAGGCCCAGTTCGTCCTCATCGGCGCGGCCCGGCTGGTCATCGAGAAGGTCGGCAGTGGGCACCTTCATCCAGAGTCTCTCCGGAGCATCGAGAGCGCGCAGCAGCGCCTTGCCCTGACGTTTGGTGAGACCGGAGAGTGGGAGGATGTCGGCGGCACCATCACCGAACTTCGTGAAGAAGCCCGTGACCGCCTCGGCGGCGTGATCGGTGCCGATGACGAGGCGACCGTCGTGTCCCGCGAGCGCGTACTGCGTCACCATGCGCAGGCGCGCCTTGATGTTGCCGCGGTTGAAGTCCGAGATGTCGGCGCCGGCCGCCTGCTCGATATCCTTCTCGACACCGTCGACGCCGTTCTGGATGTTCACCTCGACGGTGCGATCCGGGGCGATGAAGCCGAGTGCGGCTGTCGCGTCATCCGCGTCGTGTTGCACCTTGTACGGCAGGCGCACGGCGATGAATGTCGCATCGCGGCCTTCGGATCGCACGCGCTCCATGGCGAGCTGAGCGAGCCGCCCCGCGAGAGTCGAGTCCTGTCCGCCCGAGATTCCGAGCACGTACCCTTTCGCGCCGGCCTTCTTGAGGTAGTCGATGAGGAACTGCACTCGCCGTTCGATCTCGGCGGCCGGGTCGATCTCGGCGTGCACCCCGAGGGTCTGAGCGATCTCCTGCTGAAGCGTCATGCGTCCAGTATCCCTCGTGACTGTTACGTCGTTGTGTCATGGATGGAACTCGCGGGACCTGTGCGGACCCGATCAGCTGCGGATCCGGCTGGGGCCGCTCTCGGTCTGCTCTACGACGAGCTGAGCCGGAATCTGCTCCTGCATCGACTCGACGTGGCTGATGATGCCTACGGTCCGGCCGCCGGAGCGCAACTCGTCGAGAGTACGCATCGCGATGTCGAGGGTGTCTGCGTCGAGCGATCCGAAACCTTCGTCGATGAACAGGGTGTCGAGCTGAATACCACCGGCCCGTGCGGTCACGACTTCGGCGAGGCCGAGCGCAAGCGCCAGCGAACTGAGGAATGTCTCTCCTCCCGACAACGACTGCGCGGGGCGTGCCTGTCCGGTGAAGGCGTCGAAGACCACTATCCCCAGACCGGATGCTGCGCCCCGAGCCGCGAGCGCGTCGGAATGCTGCAGCTGATACCGGCCGGTCGACATGTCGCTGAGGCGACGATTGGCCGCCTGCACGATCTCTTCGAGCTCGGCGGCGAGCACGAACGTCTCGAGCGTCATCTTGTGGGTGTTGCCCGCGCGACCGGCGATGGTGTCGGCGAGGCTCCGGATCACCTCGTACTCGGCCTGCTGCTCGGCGCTGCGCCCGTGCTCCGCTGCCGCAGACTCGATGAGCCTGGCCAGCTGCTCTGCGGTGCTCTGCGCGCGGTTGGCTGCGTCGACGGTCGTCTTCCACTCCGAGCGCGCATCGGCCGCTGACTGCTCGACCGGTGCCAGGTCGATGGGTTCTTCGCAGAGGGTGCGCAGCTCGAGATCGAGCAGCGTCGCCTTCTCCTTCGCGCGCTGCGCGGAATGCGCGGTGATGCGTGCGTCGAGCGCTGCCTGCTCCGCCGACGAGTGCAGTGCCTGCTGCACGGCGGTGGCATCGTCGAAGTCTGAAGCGGCTAGGGCGCTCTGCTGCTCTGCGGCGGCTTCTCTCAGTGTCGCCGCGCGGCGGGAGTGCTCTGCGAGCGCTTCGGCCAGCTTCTGCGCGGCCGTGATCTGCTCCGTCGTGGCAGCCAGCCGCTGCGCGACCGTGTCGAACGGCCCGCGGGCATCGGCGACCAGTGCCTGGATCTCCCGACTGCGCTGCTCGATGAGGGCGAGCGCTTCGCGGGCGGCAGCGAGAGCGCGAGTGGACTCCGCACGCTCCTCGTCCAGCGCCGAGATGCGCTCGTTCGCCGCTGTGAGCCGCGCTTCAACGGAGGCGAGCGCTTCGGCAGCCGTGATCGCATCGGCATGAGCCGCTGCGGCGGCCTTGACCTCTGCGTCGGCGGTCTCGACCGTGCGTTCTTCTGCCCTGGCCAGGGCTGCCGCGCGTTCGGCGCGTACCGCGGAGACCTGCTCACCGGCGACGCGTTCCGCCCGCGTCGACGCATCCCGAACCGCCTCTGCGGATTCGATGTCGTCCGCCGAGACCGGGTCGGTGTGCGCCGCGGGCGCCGGATGCGACGTCGATCCGCACACCGCACAGGGTTCCCCCTCGACGAGCGCCGTCGCCAGCTCTCCGGCGAACCCGTCGAGGCGCCGGCGCCGCAGATCGGCGAGATCGTTCTGGGCGGCAGCGAGTGCGGTACTGGCATCGGCGAGGCGACGCTCGGCGGCAGCGAGTTCATCGCTCAGCCGCTCTTGCTCAGCCACAGCATCGCGCCTGACCCTGGCCGATTCGACGGCGAGAGCGAGGTCGTCGACACGGTCAGCGAGGCGGCGTGCATCGTCGCGCTGGGTTGTCAGCTCGGCGACGAGGGAAGGCAGAGTCAGGCGCTCGGCCTCACCTGTCTCGAATCGTTCGGATGCCGCGGTCACCTCTCTCTCGGCGGCGGCGAGTTCTGCCATCAGAGCCGGAATCGTCGCTTCCTGCTCGGCAGCGCGCGCCCATGCCCCGCTCTCGCGGATGCGATCAGAGGCCCAGGTCTCGAGCGCAGCGACAGCGCCTGGTTCAGCGGCGCTCGCCCCAGTTTCATCTGGATCAACTGCATCTGGATCAACTGCATTCAGGTCAACCAGGCCGATGGCGAGATCGACGCCCGTTGCCGACCAGGATGATCGTGCCGCCTGCGCTGCGACAGCGGCACCCACCAGCGCCTCTTGTGCACGCGTCGTGGCAGTGATCGTGGCGCGCAGCGCCTCGGCCGCACGCGCACGCTCGAGTGCGTGGCGGGCGTCGACGATCTGCGGCTCCTCGGCGTCGAGAGCCTCTAGAGCTGCGCGTGCGCGATCCCGTTCCTGCTGGGCTTTCTTCTCTTCGCGCGCGGCGACGAGCGCGGCATCCGCCTTCGCGAGCCTCTTCTCCGCATCGTCCTGCTCGGCGACACGACGCTCGGCCTGATACTCGGCGCGGGTCAGGGCCAGCCGCAACGCCTCCAGCCGCGCTTCGGTGCCGCCGGAACCGGACCCCGCCGGCGCGAGCTCCCCTTCGACGGCGAGATCGCCCCACAACGCCGCGGCCGTCACGACGCGCTCTGCCTCTTCGACGCGCGCGGACACCGTGGCGAGTCGACCGGCGAGCGCGTTCTCGGCGGCGCGACGTCGCTCATCGAACCGCGACTGCACGTCATCGAAGCGCTCAGTGCCGAAGAGCCGGCGCAGCAGCGCCTGACGCTCCTTGCTGTCGGCGAGCAGGAATCGCGCGAAACGGTTCTGGGCGAGCAGGATCACCTGCAGGAACTGCTCCCTGCTCAGCTGCAGGATCTCATCGAGCTCGTTCCCGACGTCGACCGCGCGTGCTGCCCTACCGACCCAGGCGTCATCGATCCACTCGTCGAGCGCGACGGCAGACGCCTGCTTCGTGAGCCCTCCACCGCGCTTCGCGGGACGCTGATACTCCGGTGAGCGGGTCACTCGGAATCGGCCGGCCGTCGTACTGAACTCGACGACCACCTCACTGAGATCTTCCGGAGCGCAGTAGTCGCTGCGCAGTCGTTTGTCGCCGCTCTCGTACCGCGGCACGCCGCCGTACAGGCCGAAGCAGACGGCATCCAGAATGCTCGACTTGCCTGCACCCGTGCGACCCGCGATCAGGAAGATGCCGTCATCGGCGAAGCCGTCGAAATCGACGATCTGGCGATCGAGGAACGGGCCGAAGCCCTCGATCTCGAGTCGGTGGAGGCGCACTAGACGAGGGCCTCGGCAGCCACGCGCTCGTCGAGGACGTCGCGGATGAGTTCGCTCTCACGCTCACTCGGCCCCTGCCCCGCGCGCACGTGCTCGAGGAACGCCTCGATGCGCTCTGTGTCGGTGACGGCGGACTTGAGTCGCTCGGAGTACGAATGCTGTGCCCGCTCGGCGCCGCCGACCGGTGTGTGCTGCACCATGGCGCAGTGCGGGAAGCTCTCCTTCAGACGGCGCATCGGCTCGGCCTGCGGCAGTGCGTCGGTGTAGATCGCGCACACCCAATCACCGGCGTGCGTCTCGACATTCTCTGCGGAGAGGATCTCATCGAGCGTGCCGGTGAGCGTCACGAGCCGGCGCGGCACAGGCAGTGCGAGCCATTCCGCCGAAGCGAGACCGGACTCATCGAGATCGATCAGCCAGGAGCCGCGCTCCTTGTGCTGCTCGCCGAAGCTGTAGTGCAGCGGCGCCCCCGCATAGCGGACGCGTTCGCTGAGCTGCTGCCGCCCGTGGATGTGCCCGAGTGCGATGTAATCGGGGCCGTCGAAGACTTCAAGGGGCACGACATCGAGCCCGCCCTGACGCACTTCACGTTCGAGTCCTGCCGTGGCATCCACGCCCGCCGCGAAGCAGTGCGCGATCGCCACCGAGCGTCCTTCGTGCGCGTCCATTCCCGCGCGGACGAGACCCATGGCATGCGCCATGGTCTGCGCCTGGGTGCGCAGCATGACGTCGGGCCAGTAATGGCGCACGATCGCCGGTTCGAGATACGGGATGCCGTAGAAATGCACCGGACCGTCGGAGTCGGCGATCGTGACCGGCGTGCCGACTGCACGAGGATCGGTGACGACATGGATGCCATCGCGCAGCAGACGCGCCTGGAACCCCAGCCTCTCGGCCGAGTCGTGGTTACCGCTCGTGACGATGACCTTGGCGCCCGCGTCGTGAAGGCCGACGAGCGCGTCACCGAGCAGCGTGTAGGCCGGACCAGCAGGCGTCGAAGAGTCGAACACGTCGCCGGCGACGATCACGACGTCGACCGCGTTGTCCCGCACCTGCTCCACCAGGGCGCCCAGCACCTCGGCCAGCGCATCCATGGTCGAGTTGCCATGGAATGTGCGACCGATGTGCCAGTCGGAGGTGTGCAGGATTCGCATATTCACACCGTACGGACGGCCTCGGACATTCCCGCCGAGGCGTGCCGCGGCATCCGATGCATTCCGTCGTTTTCGAGCCGGAAGGTCCCCTGACCCACCCTCGCCATGACGATCGGCACGCGGTCATGCAGTGTGCGAGATGCACTTTCACCTGTACGGCGTGCGGGGCTGCGCGATGCGAGATCTGGGCTGCCCTCCGCCCTGCAGGAGCCGGATTTGACCCTCCGGCAGGGCTTGTGCCCGCTTCGTCGTGGCTACCGACTTCCGCTCTACTCCTCTATGTCATGCGTCCAGTTGGCCTGCTGGATCCGGTTGTCCAGCTCGCGCAGCTCCTGCGCGACACCGTCCGCCGCCGCGCGCAGCTCTGCGACGGGCAACGCGGCGATCTGCCGCAGCTCCGATCTCATCTGCCGGAAGCCGACGGAGTTGGTTCCGGACGCTGCGGCCGCGGCATCCGCCAGCAGGGAGTGCTGCAGGCGCAGCACATCTCGTGCGGCGAGAGCATCGGTCATGGTTCCGTCGGCGCCGAGCGCGAGGCGGGCGTTGGCCCGGTTGATCCGCCGGATGAGGTCGCGCAGCTGACCGAGGTCGGCTTCGGCTTCGCCCAACAGCGCCGCGGCGTCTTCTGCCGGCTCTTCGCCCTCCTGATAACGGGCATTCGCGGTGATGCGGGCGCGCAGCTGCTCGATGCGGCGCTGCAGGTCTGCTCTGGCGGTCAACGCCTCAGCGAGTTTCATGCCCTCATCCTCGCAGGTGCGGCACGAGCCGTAACAGAACGTCACACACTTGCACTGTCACCGGCGGCGCAGCAGCCCCACACGCCCAGGGTTCTGCTCAAACCACTCCGCCACGTACCAGCAGACCGGATCGACCCTGCGATCGCCGCGACTCTCGATGTCGGCCACGGCACCCTCCACGACCCGAGCCGCATGTCCTTTTCCGCGGAAAGTCGGGATCGTGAAGGCTCGGGTGAGGGCGATCGTGCTGCCGTCGTCGCGATAATCGAGCACGCTCACGAGTATCCCGTCGCGGGTGAGGGTGTAGCGCGAAGCATCCTTCTCATCGGTGAGGATGAAGCCGTCGACGATGTGCGAAGCAGTCATCGTTCCACGGTAAGCCCACCCGAGCACACCGGTCACGTTTTGACACGACCGGACTTTCTCAGTAATAATCCACCCATGACCACCAACGCACGCCCTTCGTCCGCCCAGGAGGCGAACAGGACTGCCGGGATGATGATGCCCGGCTGCGTTGGCATGTGTTGCCGAATGTGTAGCTGACCCCAGCCGCCCCGCCACGCTCTGCTGATTCGCGATCTGCGAAGACGGAGCCCCGAGCACCCACCCCGCGTGCTCGCTCCCGGCCCTCTCGGTCATTCACGCAACACATCCGAGCCGTATCGGCTCACCCTTCGCAAGGAACCCATCATCATGTCGAACATCGCCACCCTTGAGCGTCCCGCCCCCCGCGCCCCCCATCTCCGTGCTGTTCCGCCGCTCGTCGAGCGTGCATCAGCCGTCGCATCCGCTGCTCCCGCCGACCTTCCGGCGACCCGCTCGCCGCGCGGCTTCGCTCTCTATGTCGGTCTCGATGAGATCAAGGCCGCCGAAGCCGGCGTGAGCCTTCCGGTTCTCGTCGACGCCCTCCGCCGCACACTCGCCGAACTCGCTCCCGGCGCCGAGACGCACGCCACCGTGGCACTCGCCCCGCACGGCTCCGGCGGCCGTGACCTCGACGTCGTCCGCCTCGCCCTGCAGGAGCCCGGTGCGATCGCCCGCACGAAGGTCGCCGAGGAAGACGAGCAGGACGAGGACTACGGCGTCGCCGTCGACATCTCCCGCAAGCGCGTGCTGATCGACGGCGCCTCGGCTGCGTTCACATACAAGGAGTTCGAGCTGCTGCAGTACCTCGTGCTCCGCGAAGGACGCACGATCGAGCGCACCGAACTGGTCGGCGCACTGTGGCAGTCGCAGGATGACGAGACTCCCGGCGAGCGCACGATCGACGTGCACGTTCGCCGCCTGCGCGCCAAGCTCGGGCGTTACGAGGACATCGTCCGCACCGTCCGCGGTGTCGGCTACCGCTTCGACCGTCACGCGGACGTCGTGATCCGCTACGGCCACGGTACGCCTTCCCCTGACCGCTTCTGAGGGCGGCAGTTCTTCGCAGCTCGCGCTCGTTCATAACTCCTCAAGAAGCAGCCGGGATCGGAGCGAATGACGCGGTTCCACGGCAGAATCGGCGATCTGTGAGGAGTTGTGAACTCCGCTGCGTGTCAGGCACCCGACGTAGGGTGTTCGCATGACCACGACAGCGGATGCCGCAGCCGCAGCACCCGCGATCGATCAGCCGCGCTCCACCCTTTATCGCCCTGTGCACCCGTTGAACCTGTTCCGCACGGTCGGGGTCCTCATGCGCGGGCCGAAGGATCCGACGATGCTCATCGACGGCATGACGCTGTGGCGGGCGAGCCGCACGCCGAGGGGCGTCGCCACGCTGGCACTGCGGCAGAGCAGCGACGGTATTCAGGCAACGGCGTGGGGCCCTGGAGCGGACTGGGCCCTCGTGCAGCTGCCGGCGCTCTGCGGTGCTGACGACGACGCGAGCGGGTTCGATGTGTCGAGCCTCGCCGCAGCCGGATACCCCCTCCTCGCCGACGTCGCTCGTCGCACGATCGGCACGCGCCTGACCCGCACCGACCTCGTCTTCGATGCGCTCGCGAGCGCCGTCATCGAGCAGAAGGTCACCTCATTTCAGGCATTCGGCGCCTGGCGCACGCTCATCACACGCTTCGGAGAACGCGCCCCCGGTCCGACACCACGACCGATGTTCGCGCCGCCGACGATCGAGGGCTGGCGCCTGATCCCGTCCTGGGCCTGGCACCGCGCAGGCGTCGAGCCTCCGCAGTCCAGGGCGATCGTGCGCGCGGCCGAAAGGGGTGACCGCATCAGCGCAGCCGTGCGCGACGCGCAGACCGGCGCGGAACGTGACCGCATCCTCACGAGCCTTCCCGGGATCGGCGCGTGGACCTCGTCCGAGACGCGCAGCCGCGCACTCGGAGACCCGGATGCCGTGAGCGTCGGCGACTACCATCTCGCGCACCAGGTCGGCTTCGCGCTGACCGGGTCGCGAGTCGACGACGACGGGATGCTGGAGCTTCTCGCCCCTTGGACGGGCCACCGCCATCGCGTGATCCGGCTCATCCTCGCTGGCGGCCCGCACGAAGCACGACGCGGGCCGCGGCTGGCCCCGGAGGATCATCGCCAGCGCTAGACGACGCGCTCAGATCGCATTCTTCGTCGCTTCCCACGCGCGAAACCGACAGAAACTGCGACGGGAACGACGCGCCCCTAAGCTGGGGCCATGGCGGCATCGAAGAAGCAGCGCTGGAGTTGGCTCGGCGGCACGGTCCTCTTGATCGTGCTGGGCGTGGTGATCGGCCTCATCCTGCAGAACGTGTGGCTCGGGCTGCTGCTCGCCGCGATCGTCTCGCTGGTCTGGCTGATCGCCGTCGAATCACGTAAGGGCGACAACGCCGGAGTCAACGACGAGACCAACGGCATCGAGCTCTGACGCGTCACGGCTCAGGGCGACGTTGATGTCTGCAGCAGCAGCTGGCGTCATCGACATGACGTCGTCCGACACGATCTCGACGCCCGTAGGACACCTCACCGTCGTCAGTGACGGCGCATCGATCACGCGCGTGGCCTGGCGCTCTGCGCCGCAGTCGAAGAACGATTCGACCCAGGACCCGGTGCTCGTAGAGGCACTGCGACAATTGCGCGCCTACTTCGACGGCCGTCTGTCCCGTTTCGACGTGCCGTTCGATCTCGGGCGTCAGACCGACGTCACCGGGCTCGCCGTGCCGATCGCCGTCATGACGCTGCTCGGAGCGCCCGTCCTCGGTTTCATCGCCGCCTCGGGTCCCTTCACCGTGCTGTTCGCGGGATTCTCTCCCGTAGTCGAACGTGCGAAGGTGCTGCCGTTCGTCGGTGCCGGGCTGATCGTCAGCGAGCCCGCGTCAGCCGACGGCGAGTTTGATCAGGAGCGCCTCGAGCTGTGCCCGCTCGGCCGCGTCGAGCGGCGCGAGCAATGCCTCTTCGGTCGTCAGGTGCACGGGATACATCTCGTCGATCAGTGCTCGCCCGCGCGGGGTCAGATTCACGATCCGACCGCGCCCGTCGTCGGCGACCGGATGCCGGGAGACCAGGCCGCCGGACATCAGACGGTCCACTCGCTTGGATGTCGCTCCGGCGGTCACCATCGTGTGCTCGGCGATCTCCCCCTGTGGCAGCGCGAACGGGTCTCCCGCGCGACGAAGAGCACACAGCACATCGAACTCCCCCTCGCCGATCCCGAAGCGGCGATAGTTCTCGATGAGCGCAGAGGTGAAATCATCCGAGACACGTCGCATCCGTCCGATGATCGCCATCGGACTCGGGTCGAGATCAGGTCGTTGCTCGCGCCACTGCTTCACGAAAGTTGCGACTCGATCGATCTCAGACATGCGATCTATTCTACTTTCCACGGAACATATACTTGTTTCCATGGAAAATAGTTCGTCACGCGTCCTGCGACTGTGGAGCATGGCGCGCTGGCCGCTCGTCGCCGCGATCGGCCCTATCGCCTTCGGCTCCACCTATTGGGTCACACGAGAGTTCCTGCCCTCCGACTCGCCGCTCTGGGGATCCGCCATGCGGGCGTTGCCGGCAGGAATCGTCCTTCTGCTTGGCGTGAGGCGACTCCCCCGCGGTGCGTGGTGGTGGCGTTCCATCGTTCTCGGCACCCTGAACATGGGGCTGTTCTTCTGCCTCGTCTACGTGGCCGCCCAACTGCTGCCGTCCAGCGTCGCCGCATCCATCACATCCGTCGCGCCGCTGATGATCGCAGCTTTCGCGTGGCTGATCCTGCACGAGAAGCCGACCCCGCGCGTCCTGATCGGATCCGGCGTCGGCGCCGCAGGCGTGCTGCTCATCGTCGGAACCGCGACGGGAAGACTGGACATCTGGGGTGTCGCGGCGTCGTTCGCGTCGATGGCGATGTCGGCCCTCGGCGCGATTCTCATGAAGCGATGGAACGACGGCACCCCCGTACTCACCGTCACGGCATGGCAGCTGCTCGTCGGCGGCATCGAGCTGACCATCGTCGCCGCGATGTTCGAGGGCGCACCGCCCGCGGTCTCGTCGACGGAGCTCATCGCGTTCGCCTACGTGAGCCTGATCGCCACCGCACTCGGCTTCTTCTGCTGGTTCAGCGGCTTCCGACACCTGCCCGCCGGCGTCGTCGGCGTGATCGGACTGCTCAATCCGGTGACCGGTGTCGCACTCGGCGTCATGATCAGCGGCGAGACACTCAGCGCACTGCAGCTGCTGGGCGTCGGGCTCGTACTCGGCAGCATCGCGCTGGTGAACACCCGTCGATCTGGAACCGAAACGCGGCGCGTCCGCACCGAAGCTATCGAGCCAGCGCCATCGTCTCCGGATCACGGTCTACGAGCTCGCGGGCCGTGCGCATGATCACGCGCCGCATCGCTTCGGCGGCTCTGGTCGGATTGACGTCCGAGCGGTGCGCGAGACCGATGGTGCGGACAAGGCGCGGGTCGATCAGCCTCACCGATCGCAACGTCGGCCGGTCGAGCAGCACCATCGCGGGAACGACGGCGACGCCGAGCCCTCGTTCCACGAATCGCAGCACGGCATCCATCTCGGCGCCCTCGACGACGGGCGTGGGTGCGAGACCGGCCGCGCGGAACGCGGCATCCGTCGTCGCGCGCAGGTCGTAACTCTCCGCGAAGTACACGAGCGGGAGGCGCGCGAGCGCCTCGAGATCGATGCCGTCGTCCGCGACCGGTGCGTGCTCGGCAGAGGACACCACCACCAGCTCCTCCGTCAACAATGGGGTGCGCACGAGTGACGATGTCGCGACGGGCAACGCATCCGACAGCGTGATGAGCGCCATGTCGACGGTGCCGGCGGCGAGCTGCTCGATCAAGACGTTCGACCCCGCCTCCGTGAGCTGCAGTTCGACACCCGGATGCGCGGAGTGAAAGGCCGCCATCGCCTCGGCGACGAGACTGATGCAGAGCGTGGGGGTGGCACCGAGGCGCACGCGTCCGCGCTGAAGCCCGGCGAGTTCGCCCATCTCGACGCGAATGGTGTCAGCATCCGCCAGCATCCGCCGCGCTCGAGGCAGCAAGGTCTCACCGGCATCGGTGAGCGAGATGTTGCCGCGGGCACGATGGAACAGCTCAGCGCCCAATTCGATCTCAAGTGACGAGATCTGGCGGCTCAGCGAAGGCTGCGCGAGATGCAGCTTCGCCGCGGCCTGCGTGAAATGTCCGAGATCCGCGACCTCCACGAAGCCGCGCAACTGCTCCAGGTTCATGTCTTCACGCTATCAGGACAAGTGAAACTATGCATTGGAGTTATCGGCACGATCTTCTTAACGTTGAAGGATGAGCACTCGCGAACGACAGATCTCGACCACCGTCCTCGTCATCGGCACCGGCGGGTCCGGTCTGCGCGCCGCCATCGAGGTGGCAGAGCGCGGCGTCGACGTGCTCGCTGTCGGCAAACGACCGCGGAACGACGCGCACACCTCCCTCGCGGCCGGCGGCATCAATGCCGCGCTCGGCACGATGGATGCCGACGACACCTGGCAGCAGCATGCCGCCGACACGATCAAGGAGAGCTACCAGCTCGCCAACCCGCACACGGTCGAGGTGGTGACGCAAGGTGCGGAGCGCGGCATCCGCGATCTCGAGCGTTGGGGCATGGACTTCGCGCGCGAGGACGACGGACGCATCTCGCAGCGCTTCTTCGGAGCGCACACGTTCCGGCGCACAGCGTTCGCCGGCGACTACACCGGACTCGAGATCCAGCGCACGCTCGTTCGTCGGGCTGAGCAGCTCGACGTGCCCATCCTCGACGGCATCTACATCACCCGCATCCTCGTCAAGGACAACGTCGTGTTCGGTGCATACGGCTTCGATCAGAACGATGGCACAAGGTACCTGATCCATGCGGATGCGGTGATCCTTGCAGCGGGCGGACACACCCGCATCTGGCGCCGCACGTCGTCGCGTCGCGACGAGAACACCGGCGACGCGTTCCGTCTGGCCGTCGACGCCGGTGCACGCCTGCGCGATCCCGAGCTCGTGCAGTTCCACCCCTCAGGGATCATCGAGCCCGAGAACGCAGCGGGCACCCTGATCTCCGAGGCGGCGCGCGGTGAGGGCGGCATCCTGCGCAACGCCCTCGGCGAGCGCTTCATGGCGAAGTACGACGCAGAGCGGATGGAGCTGTCCACCCGTGACCGCGTCGCACTGGCCGCCTACACCGAGATCAAACAGGGGCGAGGAACCGAGAACGGCGGCGTATGGCTCGATGTCTCGCACCTGCCGCGCGAGACGATCATGACGCGTCTCCCCCGCGTCTACCAGACCATGCTCGAGCTCCAGATGCTCGACATCACCGCCGAGCCGATCGAGATCGCGCCGACCGCGCACTACTCGATGGGCGGCGTGTGGGTGCGCCCCGAAGATCACGGCACCGACGTCGACGGGCTCTACGCGATCGGCGAGGCATCCAGCGGTCTGCACGGCGCGAACCGCCTCGGAGGCAACTCGCTGATCGAGCTTCTCGTCTACGGCCGGATCGTCGGCCAGGCGGCGATCGCCCATGCGGCGTCGCTTGAGGCGCAGCACCGCTCGGCGGAGGCCGTCTCACAGGCCCGTTCCGAGATCGACGACCTGCTGGCATCCGATGGCCGCGAGAACGTGCGCGCGCTGCAGCGCGCGATCCGCAACACCATGACCGAGCATGCGGGTGTCGTCCGTTCGGCAGAAGGGCTGCGCGCCGGCCTCGCGGACATCGATCTGATCGAGGGTCGGATGGAGGACATCGGCATCCACCCCGACATCGCCGGCTTCCAGGATCTTGCGCACGCCTTCGATCTGAAGGCATCGGCGCTGGCCGCACGTGCGACCCTCGAGGCCGCGCTGGAACGCCGCGAGACCCGCGGATGCCACAACCGCAGCGACTTCCCCGATGAGGATCCGACACTGCGGGTGAACCTCGTCTGGTCGCCGGTAACGGGCGTGACGCGCGAGGAGATCCCCGCAGTGTCCGACGAGATCCAGGCGCTCATGCGCGAGGTGTCGTCCGAGGGCAAACTCGTGGAGTGACGAGTCGCTGAACACCATTGAGGATCGCCGGCGCGCGGCGCACACTGGTTGCATCCGTGCAGCCAGACGAAGGAGCGATCATGCCGAACCTCAACCCCTATCTGTCCTTCCGTGACGCGGCCCGTGAGGCGATGGAGTTCTACCAAGGCGTCCTCGGTGGAGACCTCACCATCAGCACCTTCGGCGACATGCCCGACAGCGGGGCCTCCGAGGGCGAGGAGACCCTCGTGATGCACGCGCAGCTGAACGCTCCCGGCGGACTCGTGCTGATGGCATCCGACACGCCCACCGGCATGAACTACGAGAAGCCTCAGGGGATCTCGGTGTCACTGAGCGGCGGCTCAGTGGACACCGACTACCTGCACCGCGCATGGGACGGCCTCGTCGATGGCGGAACCGCCGTCATGCCGCTGGGCGAAGCTCCCTGGGGCGGCGAGTTCGGCATGCTCGTCGATCGTTTCGGCATCACATGGATGGTCGCGATCGAGGACTCGTTCTCGTCACTGTCCGATTGAGACCGAGCAGCTGCCCGCCGCGTCAGCTCGACAGGACGGAGAGGATGTTGCCGGCAGGGTCCTTGAACCACGCGATGTCAGGGCCCTCCCCGGCGGCCTTGCCACGCAGTATCCCCTTCTCGTCCTGGTCCATGCCCTCATATCGATCCATCGTCACGCCCTTGGCAGCGAGCTCATCCACGACCGCGTCGATGTCGTCGACGGGGAAGTTGAGAATCGTGAACGTCGCGGGCTGATGATCCTCCTTCGGATAGATCAGCACGGCGCCGCCCTTCGGCAGTCGAACGGAGATCAGACCACCCATGCCTTCGTCCTTGACGACGAGGCCGAGCACGCCCTCGTAGAAGCTGCGCGAGGCCTCGATGTCGTCGGACGACATGCCACTGAATGCATCGGAATTCTCGAACATCTCTGCTCCCTCTGCGAGTCATCGCCGCTGTCCGTGTGGCCAACACTTCCACCACAGACCCGACCTGTCCACGGGTACACAGAATCGGAGGGCCGCATCCAGACGGACGCGACCCTCCGATGGCGCGTGTCCACGATCAACTGATCTTCTTGCGATAGATCCCGACCGCGAAGCCGTAGGCGACCGCGAGGATGCCGACGAGCCACGCGAGAGCGATCCAGATCTCCGCACCCACCGGTTGCTCGGCGAACAGCGAGCGGATGCTGTTCACGATCGACGTCACCGGCTGGTGCTCTGCGAACCACGCGACGGGCCCCGGCATGGAGTCGGTCGGCACGAAGGCGGAGCTGATGAACGGGAGGAAGATCAGCGGGTAGCTGAACGCACTCGCCCCGTCGACCGTCTTCGCCGACAATCCCGCGATCACGGCCAGCCAGGTGAGGGCGAGGATGAACAGGATCAGGATGCCGGCTACCGCCAGCCACGCGCCGAAGGAGGCTCCGGTGCGGAATCCCATGATCGCCGCGACGCCGACCACGATCGCGACCGAGATCAGGTTCGACACCAGCGACGTGAGCACATGCCCCCACAGCACGCTCGACCGAGCGATGGGCATCGACTGGAACCGTTCGAAGATGCCGCCCTGCATGTCGAGGAACAGCCGGTACGCCGTGTACGCGATACCGGATGCGATGGTGATCAGCAGGATGCCGGGGAGCATGTAGTTGATGTACGACTCATCGGAGCCGGTGTTGATGGCTCCGCCGAGCACGTACACGAACAGCAGCATCAGCGC
This sequence comes from Microbacterium sp. AK031, assembly GCF_024807145.1. GTDB lineage: Bacteria > Actinomycetota > Actinomycetes > Actinomycetales > Microbacteriaceae > Microbacterium. Next base: position 152,096 of record NZ_JANUCA010000004.1, read on the forward strand.
GATCGGGGTGATCGCGGTGGTGATGATCGTGTCTGGGCTGCGGAGGATGTGGGTCAACGACCGGCCCGTGAGGACACGCATGTCGCTGAGAACATGGGAGGTCATCAGAGATCCTTTCCTGTGGTTGCGGTTTCGGTCTCGACCGACGGCGTCTCATTTCCCGGGCCGACGAGCGCGAGGAACACGTCCTCGAGGGACGGCTGCTTCTCGATGTACTCGACCTTCGCCGAGGGGAGGAGCTGCTTGAGTTCGGCGAGTGTGCCGTTCTGGATGATGGTGCCCTTGTGCAGGATCGCGATCCGGTCGGCCAGTTGCTCCGCCTCATCGAGGTACTGGGTGGTGAGGAGCACAGTTGTGCCGGACTTGGCGAGGTCCTTCACGGTCTGCCAGACCTCGAGCCGTGCCTGCGGGTCAAGACCTGTGGTCGGCTCGTCGAGGAAGATGATCGGCGGATTGCCGATCAGGCTCATCCCGATGTCGAGCCGGCGTCGCATGCCGCCGGAATACGTGGCGGCCCTTCGGCCACCGGCATCCGTGAGCGAGAACCGAGCGAGCATGTCGTCGGCGATCGCACCCGGGTTCTTCAGGTGACGCAGTTTCGCGACCAGAATGAGGTTCTCACGCCCGGTGAGCACCTCGTCCACGGCGGCGAACTGGCCGGTGAGGCTGATCGACTGACGGACGTCGTTCGGCGCCGCGGCAACATCGAACCCATGGACGGATGCAGTGCCGGCGTCTGCTTTCAGCAACGTCGACAGGATCCGCACGAGCGTGGTCTTGCCTGCGCCGTTGGAGCCGAGGAGCGCGAAGATGCTCCCCGCCCGGACGTCGAAGTCGACGCCCGGCAGCACGTCGAGGTCTTTGAAGGACTTGCGGATGCCGCGTACCTGGATGGCTGAGGTGCTCATCAGCGGGACTCCTTTCCGATGGCGCCGTCGATCGTCTTGGTGAGGCGGGCGCGTTCCTTGTCGATCCATTCCTTGCCCTGGTAGGACTTGGCGAACGTCTCGGTGAAGTCCACAGGGTCATCGCCGACGATGTCCCGCACCGGGGTGCCGTCGACTGCTGCCCGCTCCCAGAGGTCCACGAGGTCCGTGAACATCTGGGTGATGGTGTCGCCATTGGTGATGCCGCCGTAGTACATGAAGTACCGGTGCATCGCGGCGCAGACGGTGCGATAGGGCTCGGAGAGCGCCTCCATGCGTGCCTTGTCCTGTTTGTACTGCTTCTTCTGCTCGAGCGATCCGGTGACCACTTCGATCCACTTGGCTGCCATGATCAGTTCCCTTCGATGGTCGTGCTGTCGGTGATGTCGTCGGTGTGACGGAGGTGTTCGATGCGTTCTGCGAGGAAGCTCCATGTCCCCCAGAACTCGACGAGCTGTTCTCGTCCCTGCGGGTTGATGGAGTAGACCTTGCGGGGCGGACCCTTCTCGGACGGGACCTTCTCCACGTCGACGAGGCCTCTCTGCTCGATCCTGACGAGCAGCGCGTACACGGTGCCCTCGGCGATCTCGGCGAAGCCCTCGTCGCGCAGCCGCGCGGTGATCTCGTACCCGTACGCCGGCTGGACGGACAGGATCGCGAGCACGATGCCCTCGAGTGTGCCCTTGAGCATCTCGGTCATCTGGTTGCCCATCGGATCACTTCCTTCCTCTACTCAGTGATGTTGACTACCAGTAGACGGTAACACTAAGTACTGGTAGTTAGCAACAGTGAGTACTGAACAGATCCCACCGATTGTTCGGGCCCGTGCCGGGTACGCTCGAATCCATGCCACACGAACGCCGCCAGCAGCGCACGAAGCCGGTCTCGAACCCCAGGCCGGCCTCGAACACCAAGGCGGTCTCCACCCGCAACGCGACATTCCAGTACTGGGAGACGCTTCTCGGCAACCGTACGAAGCGCAATCGCGCGGGCGAGATGATCGTGCAGGGGGTTCGTCCCATCAACCTCGTGCTCGAGTCCGACCTCGAGGTGCGGGCAGTGCTGATCACGCACGTGAACGGGCGCTCGCGTTGGGCTTCCGAGTCGATCGCTGCCGCCCAGGCGACAGGCGCCGCATCATGGCTGGTCGCGCCCGAGTTGATGGCCGAACTCGGCGAGAAGGAGGAGGAGCCGCCAGAGCTCCTGCTCATCGTCGCCATCCCCGCTGACGATCTGGATCGCCTGCCGGTTCGCGCAGACGCGCTCTTCGTCGCCCTCGATCGCCCGGCCTCGCCCGGCAACATCGGGTCGATCGTGCGGTCGGTCGACGCGCTCGGCGGCCACGGCGTGATCGTGACCGGGCACGCCGCTGATCCTTATGACCCGAGGGCTCTTCGTGCATCGACCGGATCGGCGATCATGACGCCGACGGTTCGACTTCCCAGCATTCGTCCTGCCCTGGACTGGATCGAGCAGCTGCGCGCCGATGGCGTCGACATCCAGATCGTGGGAACGGATGAGGACGCCGCGCTCGACGTGTGGGATGTCGATCTCACCAAGCCGACCGTGCTGGTGACTGGCAACGAGCACTCCGGGATGTCGGCAGCGTGGAAGGACGCGTGCGATGTGCTGACGCGAATCCCGATGACCGGTCACGCGTCCTCGCTGAACGCCGCGAACGCGACCGCGGCGATCCTCTATGAGGCGACCAGGCAACGCCGAACCGCAGGTCGCTCGACCGACTGACGACGGCCGGGCTCACACCTCGCATCCAGGGGACGCGAAGGTTCTGCACAGAACGAGTGATGCAGAATCGTTACTTTGCGCGCCGGACCCGAGGTGCGCGCGCCGCCCCGAAGCGGCGCAGATACCCTAAGGATCGTTACGTTCGTCATGCTCAAGAACCAGTTGCACTCCCCTGCTCGCCGGCGCAGATTCGGCATCACGCTCGCCATCGGCGTTCTCGTCGCCACGGGAATCGCCGTCACTGTACCGACCGCCGCGGCTATGGCTGCCGAGCAGTCCAGGCTCGACGCACCACCCTCGAAGATCGAGAGCGCAGCGGCAGCCGAGGCGGTCACCGCCGGCCGTGCTGCGTTGACGGACGCCGCATCGGCTGTCGTGGCGGCTCAGAGCAGCGGACTCGACCTCGGCGACGCGAGCACCGCAGTCGACACGTCGGGACTGCTCGACGCGATGGAAGAACTCAGCGATGTCGATTCCCTCACCGCACTGGAGCTGCCCATCGTGCGCGTTGAGGCGTCCGCCGAGATCGCCTCGGTGACCACGCAGACCGCAGCCCTGCGCGAGCGTCAAGATGCTGCAGCTGCGGCGAAGCAGGCGGCCGAGGCTGAGGCGGCCGCTGTGGAGGCTGCTGCCGCGGCCCTCGCGAATGCGAACACCCCTGATGGCGCGAAGGCGACCGCCGCCGCCATCGCCGCGGACCAGTACGGCTGGGGCAGCGGCGAGTTCGAGTGCCTGAACTCCCTGTGGGAGAAGGAATCGGGCTGGAACTACGAGGCCTACAACGAAGACGGCGGTGCCACCGGCATCCCGCAGTCGCTGCCCGGCGACAAGATGGCCAGTTTCGGCGCGGACTGGGCGACCAATGCGACCACGCAGATCCGCTGGGGCCTGGACTACATCCAGCGTGCATACGGGAGCCCTTGCGCGGCCTGGGGCCACTCGCAGTCGGTGAACTGGTACTGAGTCGCAGCTCCTCAGATCCTCCCGCGGACCGGCGTCCGTTCGACCGCATCACCTGACTCGGACATCGGCATCTCGGCTCTGACACCCAGCAGGCGCACTTCGCGATCGGCATCCAGCGTGGTTGCCAGCGCTGCGGCGGCTGAGACCACGGTCTCCCGATCCGTCGTCGCTTCCGGCAGCTTGCGTCCGAACGTCTTCGTCTCGAACGGGGCGTATCGCACCTTGAGGTGCACGCGGATGACCGGCCGCCCCTCGGCCGCGCAGTCGTCGAACGCATGGGCGGCGAGTTCCCGCACTGCCGCTTCCACCTCGGCCGAAGTCGTGAGGTTCTGCTGGTACGTCGTCTCTCGGCTGTGGCTGCGGGCCGCCCAGGGCGTGTCATCGACGACGCTCGGCCCGATCCCGGAGCCGAGTCCGTGATACCAGACGCCCATCTTCGGGCCGAACTCGCGGATCAGCTCCTCGGCGTCGGCATCCGCCAGCTCACGCACTGTCGTGATCCCGTGCGCAGCGAGGCGCTTATGCACCTTCGGCCCGACGCCCCACAGATCGCGCGTCGATTTCTCGCCCATCACGTCGAACCAGTCCGCCTCGGTGAGCCGGAAGACTCCCCGGGGCTTGCCGAACTCTGTCGCGATCTTGGCACGGATCTTATTGTCGCCGACGCCGACAGAACAGTGCAGGCCGGTAGCCGCCAGGACAGCCGCCTGAGCAGCGCGCGCGACGGCCTCCGGATCCTCGGTGTCCACACCGAGGAAGCACTCGTCCCAGCCGATGATCTCGAGTACGACGCCCGGCAGCGCACGCAGTGCCGTCATGACCTCGTCCGATGCCTGCTCATACGCGGCGTGGTCAACCGGCAGGAACACGGCATGCGGTGGGGCTTTCCGCGCGGCGATCTTCAGCGGCATCCCCGATCCGATGCCGAACGCGCGCGCCTCATAGGATGCCGTGGACACCACCGCCCGCTCGGTCGGGTCGCCCCGTCCGCCGACGATCACCGGGAGGCCGGCGAGCTCGGGACGGCGCAGCACCTCCACCGCGGCGATGAACTGATCCATGTCGACGTGCAGCACCCATGCAGCCATGACACGAGTCTGGCGCGCAGGGATCAGGATGTCATCCGTCTCATCGAACGTTCCTCTGTCGCGACACCGTCCAGTGGTATATACCTGGACCATGTCGCTCAGCGCGCTGTACGCGAAAGCACTCAACGACACGCCCGACAAGGCCGCGATCATCTTCAAGGACACGGTGACGTCATATCGCACGCTCGCCGCCGATGTCGATCTGTCAGCACGCCGGCTTCTTGCGGCCGGTGTCACTTCCGGCGATCGCGTCGCGGTCTTCATGCGCAGCCGTACAGAGTTCATCGAGCTGTATCTCGCATGCTTCCGCATCGGCGCGGTCGCCGTTCCGCTCAACCATCGCTTTCAGACCGACGAGGTCACGTTCGCGTGCAACCACTGCGGAGCGAAGCTGCTGATCACGGATGGGCGGCTGTACCCGCGCATCCAGGACGTGAAGGCGGACATACCCACGCTCGAGGCGATCTACGTCTACGGCGACGTGCCGGCGATCCTCGATACGGCCATGGGCCGCGCCGCGACGCAGCAGCTCACCCCCGACGATGTATCGCTCGCAGCGACCGCGATCTGCCATGGCGGCGGGTCGATCGGCGTGACCTTCCCGACTCTGTACGCCGGCGGCAGTGTGGTCATCCTGGAGGAGAGCGACCCTGTGCTGTTCCTCGATGCCCTCGCTCGGCATCGCCCGACCCGCACGCTGCTCCTTCCCGCGCAGCCTCTCGACGCGGTCGAATCACCGCACGCCGAGGGCGCGGATTTCGGATGCCTTCGGGAAGTGCAGTGCGGCGGGGATCAGATCTCACCCGACCTCTACGCGCAGTTCGCCAAGGTCACAGATCTCGAGCTCAATCAGGCGTACGGCATGACGGAGTGCGAAGGATGCAGCATGAGCCCGCCGTTCGGGATCATCGAACGAGGATCGATCGGGCAGCCTCGGGAGGGTGTGGAGATCCGCCTGGTTCGTGATGGTCAGGATGTCGCGGACGGCGAGATCGGCGAGATCCTCATCAGGAGCGCATCCGTGATGGCCGGCTACTGGGATGATCCGGAGAACACCGAGGCGGTGTTCGTCGACGACTGGCTCAGGACCGGCGACCTCGGACGTCGCGATCACGATGGCTATTACTTCTTCGAGGGCAGTATCAAGGAAGTCATCATCAAGGGCGGCTCGAACATCTCGCACGGTGAGGTCGAGGACGTGCTGAACTCGCATCCCCCCGTCGATCTGAGCGGCGTGGTCGAAGCGTCCGATCCGCGTCTCGGCGCAATCGTGCACGCGTTCGTCCAGCCGACGCCGGGGTCGGCGTCTCTCCCGTCGGAGCACGAACTCGTCACCTACGCGTCGGATCGCCTCGCCGCCTACACGGTTCCTGATCGATGGACCTTGGTCACAGACCTTCCCCGCAACGACGTAGGCAAGATCGACCGGAAGGCCCTGCACGCACGGGCAGCCGGACTGGACGCACCTGTCTGATCTCAGCTAAGACGCACGGTATCGATCTCGCTGGCGGGATCAAAGGGCTTCGCCCGGATCCTCTCCCGAGGTTCAGCGGCGGCCGTCAGCGGTTCTCGGCAGCCGCGGTGCACGGTTGACGAAGATCCCGAGAAGGACCATGCCGAGCGCCAGCCCGAGATGCAGCCAGTTGTCCGCGTCGTTCACCGGAAGGATGTTGATCTGATCGTTGCCCACCGCGAAAAGACCGTACAGCCACACGACGAAGTAGATCGCGCCACCCCAGATCAGATACATGCGGGATGCTGTGGCACGGGCGGCGACGATGACGCCGGCGACACCGAATGCGAGGTGCACCAGATTGTGCAGCACGGAGACCTGGAACACGCCGAGGAGCTGCGCCTCCGAGTGGGCCCCCGCGCCCGCCAGATGCTCGGTCGAGTGGGTGAGACCGGGGATGAACCCGGCGATGCCCACCAGCAGGAACACGATCCCGACGACGAGCGCAACCTTCTGAATCGCTGTCGCCGCGTAAGTCTGCGATTCCCCAGGGCGAGTTGTGTTCGGAGTGTCCATGGATGACGGCGTTACAACCGGCACTGAATCTCGCGTCCGATCACTCGTCACAACGAACGGATACCCTATCCGTTCTAGGAGTAACCTGGCCTGCATGAGCCACCAGAGCAAAGAGTTCATCGATGCAGGCGGGCGACGACGCAGTTATATCCACGTCGCCCCCGCTTCACCCCAACCCGACGCTCCCCTGCTGATCGCCCTGCACGGGACTTCGCAACGGGGCAGGACGATGCAACGCTTCAGTGGCCGCACTCTCGACTCTCTGGCAGAGCGCATCGGCGCCGATCTCGTCTATCTGAACGGGTACGGGAGGGCCTGGAACGATGCCCGTAAGCAGAAGACGTCACGTGCGCAGAAGGCCGGCATCGACGACGTCTCGTTCGTGAGCGCTGTCATCGATCGCTTCGGTCGGCCTGCGATCGCCGTCGGATTCTCGAATGGTGGGCAACTCGTGCACCGCATCCTGAGGGAGAGGCCCGCATTGCTCGCCGGGGCAGCGATCATCGCAGCGGGGCTGCCCGTGGATGACGATTTCATGCTCGTCGGTGTCCGACCGGGCGCGATCCCGATCCTGCTTCTGCACGGCACGGCCGACCCGATCGTGCCATACGGCGGAGGCAGGCCCAGGATGCTCGGCCGCCCCACCCGCGGGATGATGCAATCTGCCCGCGAGACCGCCCGCGGCTACGCACCGACCGGCGAACCCGCGACTGCGCGTGACGGGGACGTGGAGCGTGCCGACTGGGACGGCGTGCGATTCATCACTCAGTTCGGCACGGGCCATGTGATCCCGAACCGCCTGACCTCGCCCGGCCCGCTGGCCGTCGTCGGCCCCTCACACCACGACGTCGACCTGGGCGAGGAGATCGAGAGCTTCTTCGGACTCACCTCGCAGTAGGCGTGGTCCTTGACTCTGCGGCAATCGCGGCGTATAAATAAGGCATCTCTTAATTAAGGAAACACCTAATGACCGTTGCCGACCCGCTGAGCCTCGTGTTCGCCGCGCTCGCGGATCCGACCCGGCGCGAAATCCTGTCCCGCCTATCCCGGGGGTCGGCGACGGTCGGCGAGGTCGCCGCACCGTTCGCGATGAGCGCCCCTGCGATCTCGCAGCATCTGAAGGTGCTCGAGCGGGCGGGCCTCGTGACGCGGACGGCGCACGCGCAATGGCGCACGCTCTCGATGCAGACGGAGCCGCTGGACCAGGCGTCGGCCTGGGTCGAGAAGCATCGCCGCGAATGGAACGCGCGACTGGACGTTCTCGACGCCCACCTCAGAACCATGAAGACCACATCGAAAAGCCAGGAGGAAGAATCATGAGCACGACCGACGCAACACCGCAGTTCTCGATCACCCGCACCTTCGACGCTCCTCGTGAACTCGTCTGGAAGGCGTGGACCGACGAAGCCGAACTGGCGCAATGGCTGCACCCGTTCGGGGTCACGACCGACAGCGTGTCGTTCGATGTCCGTGTGGGCGGACGGTACCGATACACGATGACGAACGACGAGACGGGCGAGGAGTTCCCGACCGGCGGCGAGTACATCGAGGTAGCGCCGGTCGACCGGCTCGTCTTCACCTGGGGTGAACCCGATGCACCCGTCGACGTGGCACCGGTCATCACGTTGACCTTCGTCGAACGAGGCGATCAGACCGAACTGGTCTTCCACATGCGCGGACACGAGGGGAAGCCAGGAGACGGCTTCATCTACGACGGCTGGGACGAGGCGCTCACTAACTTCGGACGGCATCTCGCCGGTGAGCTGAAGGGTTGAGCTCATGACGATCAAGATGGACAACATCGGCGTCATCGTCGAAAATCTCACCTCCGCGATCGAGTTCTTCACCGAGCTCGGTCTCGAACTCGAGGGTCGGGCCATGGCCGACGGCGAATGGGCGGGACGCGTCACCGGCCTCGGTGATCAGAGCGTCGAGGTGGCGATGATGCGCACGCCGGATGGCCACGGCCGTCTCGAGCTCTCGCGCTTCCTGAAGCCGGACGTCATCGCCGACAACCGCAGGGCACCGGTGAACGCACTGGGCTACCTCCGGGTGATGTTCGAGGTGGAGGACCTCGACGACACTCTCCAGCGCGTCTATCAACGAGGTGCGGAGTTGGTCGGCGACGAAGTCGTTCAGTATCAGGACGCATATCGGCTCTGTTATATCCGCGGTGTCGAGGGAATTCTCATCGGGCTCGCGCAGAAGCTGCGCTGAGATCGATGACCGTGCTCTGATGGCAATTGGGGCGATCGTATTGCTCGGCCTTGTCATCGAGCTCGCCGGATGCGCGATCCTCGCCGGGTTCGGGTCCCGATCCACGCGTCGATGCGGTGCCCGTGTCGAGGGCGACGTGCCCCGAGCTCTGGTCCGGCGTGCTCCTGGAACGCTTGGAAGGCGAGCTGGAACCCGTGCTCGCTGCGCGACACAGGCGGGAATGCTCGTGCTCGCCGGGCTGGACGAGGCCAATGGGCTGAATGCTGAATCTACCGTCCCGGACGGTGATCACGCCTTCGGCGAGGAATACCTCGTCCCTTACGCCGATATCGCGACACGATTCGTCGTCGTGCATCTGGATCTCGGTGAGTAGGACGCGGTCAGCTTCACCGTTGAACTCGACGGGTGCGGACGGCTCGCGAACCCGGCGTTGCAATCGCACGCGGCCTCACCTGCCCTGCTCGCGCTACTGACGCCGGCCTGATTGCCGGGGACGCGTGGCGGCCCGCCGTTGTGCGGCAACGACTAGGTGTGTCTGACAATGTCTTTGTCCAGGCGAGGACGGCGTTGAGGAGCACGGCAGCGCGGTAGACAGTGGCGGGCTTGTCGTAGCGGGTAGCGATGCTTCTCCATTGCTTGAGGTGGCAGTACTGGCGTTCGATCACGTTCCGGTTCTTGTCGTCGAGGGCGTCGAGCCCGACTGGCCTGCCGCCCCGCGCGCCGCGTCGCTTCCGGTGTCCCTTCTGGTCGTCGGGCTCCGGGATGACGGTCTTGATTCCGCGGGAGCGGAGGTGCCCGCGGATTGCGCGAGAGGAGTACGCCTTGTCGGCGCGGACCGCGTCCGGTCGGGTGCGCGGCCGCCCATGATCTCGTCCGGCCCGCCACTGCTGCATGAGTGGCAGGAACATCGGTGAGTCCCCGGCCTGCCCCGGAGTGATCAGTGTGACCAGCGGCAGCCCGTTGCCATCGACGAGCTGATGAATCTTCGTGGAGAGTCCGCCCCGGGAACGGCCGATACCGTGATCAGGGGGCTCTTCCTGCAGATTCTTGTAACTCGATCCAGCCCCCTGTGAGGCGGGTGGTGTTCGTCGCGTGCTGATGCGCACGGGCGATCGTCGAGTCCGCCGACAGTGACGAGTCGACCAGCCCGGCCGCGTCCGCTGCGGCCGTGATCTTCGCCAACACGCGATCCCACGTGCCCTCCGTGGCCATCCGGTGATGCCAGGTCCACACCGTCTGCCAGGGGCCGAACACCTCGGGCAGATCCCGCCACGCGATCCCGGTCCGATACCGGAAGATGATCGCCTCGACCATCGTGCTGGCATCGGAGAAATTTCGCCCCGGCCGACCGGTCGGGCGCGGCAACATCTCCTCGATCAACGACCACTGCGCATCCGAAGGCATCTGAAACCGCGATATGGATCCAGACTCCCAGCCCAACCGCTCAACCTTTGTCAGACACGCCCTAGGACTCGCCACGCTGCAGCGTCGATCTGATTGGGGCGGTTGCGCAGTACGGTGACCATATGCCGCCCGGTCGCAAGTTTCCTGCCGCTGCGAGATCGACTGCGGCTCGCACAAGGTATGCCACACGCAGAAAACTGCGGCTTGCTCGGGTGGACAACGACCTCACCCCCGAGCAATGGGCCGGTATCCGCGAGGCGTGGGGCGGCTGCGCATACTGCCAAGCAGCGGATGTTGCGATGCAGCGCGATTGCATCATGCCGATTTCGCGTGGTGGCCGTTACACCCTCGCGAACGTGGTTCCGGCCTGCGCGTCGTGCAACGCGAGCAAACACAATGGCGAGGTCACGGCGTGGCTTCGCAGAAAGAAGATGCACGAGCGAACGTTCCTCATCCGCCACGCAACGATACTGAAGACGCTTCTCCCTGCAGAAGACCAGGACGACGCATGAACGTGTCAGTGGTGGCCTTCTCGATCCGCGCAACGCTCCCCCACGCCCGACGAATTACCAGAGCTCGACGGTGTTCGGAAAGTCGTCGCGTCGACTAAGGTAGTTCGGCACCCAGCCGGTTTGTCTTGCTTCGTCACAGTCTCCCTCGTCCTCATCTACGAATGGTCCACGTGATCGCCGCCTCCTTCCCCGGGGTCAACGGATGGCGCGCGATCGCACGGCGCGGAGCTCAGCAGACCGGACGAACAGGGTCGGCTCGCTGGCATCCGGCCGGAAGTGGGGGTCCACGTAGACCCCGGTGTCAGGAGACCAGGCGAACGCGCGAGCGGTGAGACCGTGTCGACGGATCTGCTCACGGTGTGGTGCGAGGTCTATGACGAGAAGACGGCCCGACCAGAACTGGTCAGCGAGAAGCTCATCGCCCGAGGAGAGGCGGATCGCGTCCCCGACCCAGTCGAGTTCGAGGAGAAGGCGATCCCCATCGTCGAACCATGCGTCCTCGAGGTGCAGGAGCACCGGAGCGAGGGCGGCGAAGTCCTCATCGGTGGGTGCGGAGAACCGGTCGGCCGTCCCACCGACGACCACGGGGGCGATCGCGGGGATGTCGAACACCGGCGCCTTCAGGGAGCGCAGGACGTCTCGACCGACGACCTCGTACCGAGAGAAGTGCGATCCCACCGATTCGAGGGACGACATGTCCGTGTCATGAAGCGCGGGCAGGACAGCGATCACCGCGGAGTCGGCGCGCTCGATCAGGCGGAAGCCGCCTTCGTCGAACCAGCCTTCTCCTCGCCAGATGACGATGCTCGAACGGCCGTCGATGTCGCCCTTCCACACGGCATCAGCGGTCTCGCTGTCCAGAATCACGAATGTCGTGTCCCCCACCACGACCTCACAGTCGAGACCCGGCTCATGCGTCGGGGTCACGATCACGACGCCATCGCGTTCCCGCACGTGCCCCCCGCGAACCTCGCCGGCATCCACCTCCTCGAAGCGGATCTCCACCGGTACCCCTGCCGTCGCCGCGAGAAGGACGACCGTGCCGGATTCGACGGTGATCTCGGTGACCGGCTGAGCCGTGGCCGTGACGGCGCGCACGGAACCGAACGGCTGACGCAACGGCCATGCAGCGAACACACCCGAACGGAGAGCGAACGGATGCTCTGGCACTCGCAGAGTGCGCTCGGAGAACTCGACTTCGAACTGCACATCCTCGACGCCGGCGAGAGGCGCGATCGCGGGCTGATGGTTGTTGATGAACAGATATCCGCCGTTCTCATCGCCACGGACCGCCCAGCGCACGTCATCCGATCCCTCGGGCAGGACAGTGGGATACGTCGCGAGTCGGTGCCCGTAGGTCTCGAGCAGGAGATGCTGACGGCGCAGCGAATGGAAGTGCTCCCGTTCCTCGCCGTTTCGACCGATCGGCGCGTAGAAGTCGTAATCACGCAGCGGAAGATCGTTGGGGTACCCGGTCGCATGCGACTCCTGGGTCGTGGAGAGGCCACCGATCACCTGGGTCGCACCGTGATACAGGTAATAGCCCTGCCAGGCCGATCCGCTCCCCAGCTTGACCAACGCCAGCGCCGCAACATCCGCCGGTGCGACGTGGGGACGTCGGTGATACGCCACCTGCATGCCTCCTCCGAGCTCGCACGTGGCGAAGGGCCACGGATCGTCGACCGCATCCACGGCCTCTCCTTCTGCCGGGGCGTCGCGCAGATCAGCGCCGACCGACAGGTCGTCCCTGACGGTGTTGAAGGTGAAGTGCATCTTTCCGAACGACGGCCACCCCGTGCTCGACTCCTCCCAGAAGGCGTCGGAGTAGCCCGCGTACACCAGAAGGAACCGCCCGGCTGGGATCTGCGCGCCACCCCAGCCGGTCACCGTCCAGAGAGAAGCACGGATACCGTGCTCCTCGGCGAGCTCGCGCAGAGTGATGAGGTGCTCCGGCTGGTCGTAGAGCTCGTTGTCGATCTGGACGCCGACGATCGGCCCGTCGGGATTCGCCTCGTCGTGGAAGAGACCCGACACCTGTTCGGCGATGGCTCGGTACCACTCTCCGGCGAGTGCGAGGTAGGCGGGATCGTTCGTACGGTGCGCGATCGGGAGCTCCTGCAACCAGTCAGGGAAGCCCCCGTTGCGTGTCTCACCGTGGGCCCACGGACCGATACGGATCACCACCTTCAGACCGACCCGATGCGCCGTCTCGATGAAGCGACGCAGATCGCGTGCACCGTCCCAGCGCACCTGTCCCCGGACCTCTTCGTGAAGAATCCAGAGAAGGTAGGTGGCGACGATGTTGACGCCTCCCGACTTGATCTTCCGTAGTTCCGTCTCCCACGACTCGGGCAGATCTCGGCTGAAGTGGTACTCGGCCATGATCGGGAACCACGGCCTGCCATCCCTTTCGACATATCGCGTTGTAAGCCTGATCGAGCCGGGAAACGAGCAATCACCCATGTCCAGCGGGGCCAGACCTACGGGAGTCGGTTCAACGATCCGGACAAAACGGGGGGCAGGGGAAGTCGAGGCACTCATATCTCCACGCTAGGCAGCCATCTTCTGATCCAACGGGACGCTGGCATGGCGAGTATGGACGATCAGCTGTTCACCGACGCCCACTGTCCGTCGGCCACGTCGCTCAGCACGGCATCACGTGAGCGCCCGTATTTGGTAATCATCTCTTCGGGGGAACTGATGAGGGCCTTCCACAGCGCCCAGGCAGCTCCTCGTAACCATGCATCCTCCGGTAGCTCCAGCCGGTCGTGCAGTCGATCACGTTCGAGAGAACTGCAACTCAACCATGCGAAGGCCAGGTCGCAGGCGGGATCACCAACGCACGTCTGTCCGAAGTCGATAAGCGCCGCCAATTGGCCGCTGCTGTCGAACAACATGTTGCCTGGCGCGACATCGCCATGGACCCACACTGGCGGCTCGGTCCACACTGTGGCCACGGCCGCATTCCAGAGTGCCCGACATCCCTCAGCGTGCCGTCTGGCCAGGAGGGAGAGCCGGTCCTGTATCTCCTCGCCAACCGCGCTGATGTGACAGCCGCGGTAAGCAGATGCGCTTCCCGCCCATGGGTCTCCGACCGTGTCGCAGGCCTGCAGCTCCCTCAGGGCGTCGCCCAAGCTACTGATGGCGCTCTCTCGCTCGCGCGTTCCAACCGCGATTAAAGTGTCCCCCTCAATCCACTCGCGAACGGACCAAGGTCGGTTGAATGCCGCCGAGGGAGCCCCGGTCGCTACTACGCGGGGGATCGCGACGCGAAAGCTGGAGCCAAGGATCGCGAGGGTTTGCTCCTCCCGGACTAGGCCGGCGACGTAGCCGTCAGCGCTCGGGAGGCGGACAGTCATTCGGTCGCCAAGCCGGAAGGTGCGGTTGTCCCACCCCTGAACTTCCACCGGGCGGATCGGCAACTCCGACCACTGAGGGAACTGCTCCGACACAAGGGAGTGAACCAACGAAGAAGTGATCTCTTCGGAAGCGGCAGCCATCGCGCCAGCTTAGTGAACGACCCCGCAAGCACTCGGAGATTCGCGCAGACGCCCGAAACTGATCGTTATCGGTCGTGACCCCGGTTGCGATCCAAACTTTCCGTGACCAAACCGTTGCATTCGTTACCGCCCCGTTATACAGTGATCACACGGTGAATGTTTGCTGTGGCATCCACCGCATGTGATTGCAGGACACTCTTGGTGCAAGGGACAAGGGCCGGTCGGGAGCCTCTCCGACCGGCCCTTCACCGTTCCTACTAATCTGTATTCATGACGGATCGGAAGCTCGCCCTCGAAACCTGGGAGAGCCTGTTTCGCGCCCAGCACGAGCTCTTCGCGGCAATGGCCGCTGACTTCGACGACACCGCGATCACCCAGGCGGAATACGACGTGCTGCTCACCGTCGTCCGCGCCCCGGAGATGACGGCACGTCTGCGCGACGTCACGACGAACATGCTCATCAGCCAGCCGAGCGTCTCGCGACTCGTCGACCGCATGGTCGCGCGCGGACTGATCGAGAAGTGCCCCGATCCTCAGGACGGCCGCGGTGCGCTGATCAGAGCGACGGAGGAAGGCGCCCGCGCGTTCCGCGCTGTCGCGACAGTTCACGGTCGTTCGATCGCAGAGCGGATGTCGAGACTCGACGATGAAGAACTGCATGCGCTGCGCGAGCTCACGCAGAAGCTGCGCGGGCTCTGACAGGTACTCCT
This sequence comes from Microbacterium sp. AK031, assembly GCF_024807145.1. Classification (GTDB taxonomy): domain Bacteria; phylum Actinomycetota; class Actinomycetes; order Actinomycetales; family Microbacteriaceae; genus Microbacterium. The sequence continues at coordinate 167,191 of NZ_JANUCA010000004.1, forward strand.
CCCCATCGGCCACGCGCCGATCTCTGGCATAGTCGGTTGCGTGCAGCTTCCGCGAGCGCGGAGGCAAGGAGGGTACTTCATGGAGATCGCCGGAATCGCCGGAATTCTGATTCTCGTCGGCATCGGCGTCGTCGTCCTGATCGTGGTCGGCTTGATCGTGCTGCTGTTCGCCCGCAGCTGGATCAAGGTCGCCCGCGCGGATGAGGCGCTCGTCATCTCGGGCCGAAAGCAGAAGGTGCAGCGCGCCATCCTGGCCGCCGACGGCACGAGCAGCTCAGAGAGCGTCGACTCGCCCGTCACGGTGATCGTGAACGGCAAGTCGCTCGTCAATCCGATCACACAGCGTCACGAGATCATCTCGCTGCGCTCGCGTCAGGTCTCGCTGAACGCCGAGGCGCAGTCGCTCGACAGTGTCACGCTGAACGTCGACGGCGTCGCGATCGTGAAGATCGGCTCCGACCCGCTCTACGTGCGCCGTGCCGCTGAGCGCTTCGCCTCGCAGGATGCCGCGATCGAGCAGTTCACCACCGAGCAGCTCGAGGGCGCGCTCCGCGGAATCGTCGCGACCCTCTCGGTCGTCGAGCTCATGCGCGAACGGAAGAAGTTCTCCGACCAGATCGCCGCCGACGTCTCGCAGGAGCTCGCCGAACAGGGCCTGATCCTCGATTCCTTCCAGATCAAGGGCATCACCGACAAGGTCGGCTACATCCAGTCGCTCGGCGCCCCCGAGATCCACGCCAAGCGTCAGTCTGCCGAGATCTCGCAGACCAATGCCGACCGCGCGATCAACCAGAAGAACATCGCCAACCAGGAAGCCAACCTGATTGAGCAGACCGCTCTCGACACGAACACCGCCAACTCGAGCGCCGGCATCGGACGCGCGCGCGCCGAGGCGGAGCAGGCAGAACACCTCGCCAGGGCGCAGGCCGAGCAGGCCGTGCTGCAGCAGCAGGCCGAGAACCGCCAGGCGCAGCTGGATGCCGACGTCAAGCGAGTGGCCGATGCCCAGCGCTACGAAGCTGAGACGCGCGCCCAGGCCGAGCTCTACACCCGCGAACGTGCCGCAGAGGCCGGCGCGATCGAGCAGGTCAAGCAGGCGGAGGCCAGCACCCGCATCGCCGAGCAGCAGGCCGAGGCGGACAAGGCCCGCGCGGCCGGTGAGGCCAACGCCACCGAGGCCAAGGCCACCGGTGAGGCCAACGCCCTCCGCGCTCTCGCCGAGGCCGAGTCCGAAGCCCGCCGCCTGCGTGCCAACGCCGAGGCGGACGCCATCCGCGCCGAGGGTGAAGCCCGCGCCGCCGCACTCGAGGCAGAGGCGAAGGCCATCGCATCCAACCAGGAGGCGTTCCTCTCGCAGCGACTCCTCGATGTGCTGCCGACGATCATGGCGGAATTCTCGAAGGGCTACGCCACTATCGGAAACGTGTCGATCATCGGCAGCTCCGGCGAGGACGGCGCCTCGGGCGTCGTCGGCGCCGACAGCGCGAAGGCACTGAAGTCGGTGTTCGACAGCGTGAGTTCCGCCACCGGCCTCGATCTCGCCGCGATCATCCAGGGCCAGGCCGTCGGCCGCGGTATCGGAGAGAGCATCGCGAACGCCCAGGCACCGGCTGAAGCCCCCGCCACACGCGCGCGGGCGAAGGCGGCCGAGTCAGCTGCCGCTCCCCCGCCCCCGCCCGCGTCGGCCGAGTAGCCAGACCACGAAGAGCGGATGCCGCGTGCCACATCGGCCGCGGCATCCGCTCTTTCGGTTCACAACTCCGCACAGATCGTCAGCAGAGCGCCAATAGCACGATGCCCGGCGCGATTCCGCCACGTTCTTGAGGAGATGTGAACGCGACGGCGCGACTACGGTGTCCGCCGGCGCAGCGTCAGCGAAGCCAGCACCAGCGCGCCGAGCATGAATGCGACCACGATCAGCAGCGGTCCGAACACGTCCCATCCTTCGTTCCCGGCGGAGACGGCGTTGATCGTGTCGATCGCGTAGCTGAGCGGCAGCCAGTCCGAGATCGCGTGCAGCACGTCGGGCATCTGTTCGCGTGGCATGAAGAGCCCGCCGAGGATGATCTGCGGGAACACGAGCAGCGGCATGAACTGCACCGCCTGGAACTCGGTCTGCGCGAACGCGCTGGCCAGCAGACCGAGCGCGGTTCCGAGCAGCGCATCGACGATGGCGACGAGCCCCAGCTGCCACAGCGGCCCCTCCACCGACAGCCCGCAGACCCACACCGCGAACGAGACGGTGATCACGGCCTGCAGCAGCGCCATCAGCCCGAACGCCACGGCGTATCCGAGGATGAAGTCCGACTTGGCGAGCGGCGTCGTCATCAACCGTTCCAGGGTTCCGGAACGGCGCTCGCGCAGGGTTGTGATCGAGGTGATCAGGAACATCACGATGAACGGGAACAGCGCGAGAATCGGTCCGCCGAACTGATCGAACACGCCTTCCTGATCGCTGAACAACCACGCGAACAGCCCGACCAGCAGGCTCGGCGCGATGAGCATGAGCGCGATCGAACGCGGATCGTGACGCAACTGGTTGAGCACGCGCCCCGCAGTGGCGAAGAGGCGACGACCGTTCATTCTCCCGCCTCCTCTCGGCGTGCTCGGCGTGAGGTCGGATGCTGCTGCTGATCCCGTTCGATGAGGGCGAGGAACGCGGCATCCGGATCCGCTGCTCCGGTGTCGGCGAGCAGTCCGTCCGGTGTCGTGTCGGCGATGATGCGGCCCGCGCGCATGAGCAGCAGGCGGTCGCAGCGCAGCGCCTCATCCATGACGTGACTCGAGACGAGCAGAGTCACACCACGCTCTGCCAGGCCGCGGAACTGCCCCCACAACTCCGCGCGCAGCACCGGGTCGAGGCCCACTGTCGGCTCGTCGAGCACGACGAGCTCTGGCGATCCGACCAGTGCCATCGCCAGCGAGACGCGACTGCCCTCTCCGCCGCTGAGCGATGAGACCAGCTGATCGGCCTGCGCTGTGAGCCCGACATCGTCGATCACCCGGTCGACAACATCACGCGGTGCACCGAGAAGTGTGGCGACATAGCGCAGATTCTGTCGGATGGTCAGGTCGTCGTACGCCGATGCATCCTGCGTGCCATAGGCGACACGGTGACGCAGCACGCGCGAGCCCGCCGGTTCGCCGAGGACCGTGACGGTGCCGGACTCGACACGCTGCACTCCGACGATCGAGCGCATCAGCGTTGTCTTGCCACAGCCCGACGGACCGAGGAGGCCGGTGATCTGTCCGCGGGGGATCGACACGTCGACGCCTTCGAAGACCTGCACCTTCCCTCGTCGCACATGCAGCCCGGCCACCTCCACGCTCGAGTTATTCACCATGTGATGAATTGTGTGCTTCGGATGCAGTGGCGTCAAGCCCCGTCCCCGATCAACAGGGATCAGTCGAACAGGTACCTCTGCACCGTGGGGCCGATCCGCGCCACGAGTTCATCGACCTCGGCGTCCGCGATCGGCGCCAGCTTCAGCACGTAACGCGCCATCAGAAGACCCGCGATCTGCGACGCTGCGAGCGTCGAACGCAGCGCCGCGTCCTCGGTATCAAGGGCGCGTGCGATGCGTCCGAGCAGTTCGCGCGACAGGAACCCCGCCAGCACAGGAGTCGTGAGCTTACTGCCGATCGCCGCGCGCATCAGCGCGACGCCTCGGCGGCGCACCTCGGGCTGCTCGAACGCCTCCAGAACGAAGCGCACCACACGCTCGCCGACCTCGTCACGGGGCCCGGCCAGAATCTCCGGAATCGCGACGTCCGGCCGGATCGGCATGCCCATGGCCGCGGCGAACAGATCGGCCTTGGTGCCGAAGTAGTGGTGCACGAGCGCGCCGTCGACCCCGGCCCTGGTCGCGATCGCCCGGATCGTCGACCCGTCGTAGCCGTGCTCGCCGAATTCGTCGACCGCCGCGGAGATGATCCGTTCGCGGGATCCCGTCTCTCCGCGCGGACGCCCGCGTCGCCTCACCGTCGCCATGTCGCTCAGCCTACGCGCCGATGCATACGCCGAACGCGAGAGACTGGAGGGGTGACCAGTGCGCCGTTCGACCTGTCGAGGATCGGTCGCGGGCTCGCGTTCGCATCTGCCGTCGATGATCTGCGTACGGCACTCGACCGCAGCACCTCCGTCGTCGTCAGCTCTCCACCAGGCACGGGCAAGACCACGCTCGTCCCGCCGATCATCGCCTGCCGTGTTTCCGGCCGCGTGATCGTGACGCAGCCGCGCCGAGTCGCGGCCCGCGCCGCCGCCCGACGACTCGCACAGCTCGACGGATCGCCCCTCGGCTCCCGCGTCGGCTTCACCGTCCGCGGCGAGCGCCAGGTGGAGCGCTCCGCACTGATCGAATTCGTCACCGCCGGAGTGCTGCTGCGCCGACTGCTCGACGATCCCGGCCTCGAGAGGATCGGCGCGGTCATAATCGACGAGGTTCACGAACGCGCTCTGGAGACGGATCTGCTCATCGGCCTGCTCGGTGAGGTGCGCGAGCTGCGCGATGACCTCGTCGTTGTCGCCATGTCTGCGACGCTCGATGCCGATCGGTTCGCGACCGTCCTCGGCACGGATGCCGTCCCCACCCCGATCGTGACGCAGACGGTTCCCGCGCACCCGCTCGATGTGCGCTGGGCGCCGAGTCCTTCTCCTCGGCTGGACGAGCGAGGCGTGACCTGGGCCTTCCTCGACCATGTCGCAAGCACAGCAGTCGAGGCTCATCGCGGCCTGGCACGCACCGATCCGAGCGCCGACGCTCTCGTCTTCGCGCCTGGTGCGCGCGAGGTCTCCGAGATCGCAAGACGCATCCGCGGCCTTACCGACGATGCCGACGTCCGCGAACTGCACGGCCAGATCCCCGCCGCAGAGCAGGATGCCGTGATCGGCGGGCGCAGTCCGAATCAGCGGGCGCGCATCATCGTCACGACTTCTCTCGCCGAGTCGTCGCTGACCGTCCCCGGCGTCCGACTCGTCATCGACACCTGCCTGTCGCGTGCACCACAGCGCGATGCGGCGCGGGGCATGAGCGGTCTGGTCACCGGTCCGACCTCTCGCGCCTCTGCCGTCCAGCGCGCAGGGCGTGCCACCCGCGAAGGACCGGGCGTGGTGGTCCGGTGCGTCGACGAACGCACCTTCGCCGCAGCGCCTGCGCGTCCCGCCCCTGAGATCATGACGACCGATCTCACCGACGCCGCCCTGCTGCTCGCGTGCTGGGGAGCACCAGGCGGAACGGGTCTTCGGCTGGTCGATCCCCTTCCCGCCGACAGCCTGAACGACGCGGTCGGCGTGCTGCACGGGCTCGGGGCGATCGATGCCGGTGGGCGGGCGACCGATGAAGGGCGACAGCTCGCCCGAATCCCTACTGATCCTCGCCTCGCCCGCGCGCTTCGCGACGGAGGCACGCTGGTCGGGGCGCGTGCGGCTGCTGAGGTCGTCGCTCTGATCGGCGGAGAACTCCGTGTGACAGACGGAGACGTCGCGACCACCCTCGCCACGCTGCGAAATGGACGAAGCCCGGACGCCCGCCGATGGGAGCAGGAGGTGCGCCGTCTCGAGCGATTCACTTCCGCGACAGCCGCGGACCGCGGCGGCCCCGATCAGACCGGACTCCTCATCGCACTCGCCTTCCCCGAGCGGATCGCCCGTCGCGTCGACCGATCGGCGAACGGTGCGAGCTTCCTCCTCGCCTCTGGCACCCGCGCCGGGATCACCGGTCCGCTCTCAGGCGCCGAATGGCTGGCGGTGGCAGATGTCACTCGCGCTCAGGGCCGAGCGGCAGCGAGAACCGGTGCGGTCATCCGCTCGGCCGCCGTCATCTCGGAGAGTCAGGCCGAGCAGGCGGCGACGCACCTGGTCACCGACCGTGTCGAAGCGCAGTTCGCGGACGGGCGCGTCGTCGCCCGCCGTGAACGGCGGATCGGCGCGATCGTCCGGTCGTCCGTCCCCGTGCGCGTGCAGGCCGACGACGGCGGACGGGACGCCATCCGTCGCGCTCTCGAGGACCAAGGGCTCGGGGTGTTCACCTGGTCGGAGACGGCAGATGGCCTGCGGCGCCGCCTCGCCCTGCTGCACCGCGAGATCGGGTCTCCGTGGCCGGATGTCTCGGATGCCGCGCTCCTCGTCGCCCTCGACTCCTGGCTCGGTCCGGAGCTGTCAGCACTCGCCACCGGCACTCCGGCCGCGCGCATCGACCTGACCTCGGCTCTCCGGCGACTGCTGCCATGGCCGGCGGCAGCAGACCTCGATGCCCTGGTCCCCGAACGACTCGAGGTACCCAGCGGATCACGGATCCGCCTCACGTATCCGCCTGTCGATGATCCCTCAGCGCGCCCCGTCGTCGCCGTGAAGCTGCAGGAGTGCTTCGGCTGGGCGGAGACCCCGCGTCTGGTCGGAGGGCGAGTGCCAGTGCTGTTCCACCTGCTCTCCCCGGGCGGGCGCCCCGTCGCGGTGACCGACGATCTCGCATCGTTCTGGGCCGGCCCCTACTCACAGGTGCGCGCCGAGATGCGCGGCCGGTACCCGAAGCATCCGTGGCCCGAGGACCCCTGGTCCGCCGCGCCCACGCGTCACACGAAGCGTCGCGCCGCGGGGAAATAGGCCGTCAGCACTCGATGACGTTGACCGCGAGGCCGCCCTCGCTGGTCTCCTTGTACTTCGTCGACATGTCGGCGCCGGTCTGCCGCATGGTCTCGACGACGGCATCCAGCGACACATAGTGCTGTCCGTCTCCGCGCAGCGCGAGTCGTGCGGCGGTGACCGCGGTGGATGCCGCGATCGCGTTCCGCTCGATACAGGGAATCTGCACGAGACCGCCGATCGGATCGCACGTGAGACCGAGGTGGTGCTCCATGGCGATCTCGGCGGCGTTCTCGATCTGCCGATTGGTGCCGCCCATCACCGCGGTGAGGCCACCAGCCGCCATCGCACAGGCGGAACCGACTTCCGCCTGGCATCCACCCTCGGCGCCGGAGATCGACGCGTTCGCCTTGAACAGAGATCCGAGGGCAGTCGCGGTGAGCAGGAAACGGCGGATGCCGCGGCGGCGGTTCGCCTCGGCGCGGACGTCGTCGCCAGCAACCGCGATGCTCGTCGGCTCGCCACCGAACCCGAGCAGAGCACTGCCGACCAGCTCGCCGTAGGGCGTGACGGCATTGCCTGAGCCCAGGCCGGAATCGGCGAGGAACCGCCACCAGTACATCGCGACGGCGGGGAGGATGCCGGCGGCGCCGTTGGTCGGCGCGGTGACGACCCGTCCACCGGCGGCGTTCTCCTCGTTGACCGCGAGCGCGAACGCACCGAGCCATTCCCCGGGGATCTCCCGTCCGCCCTCGGCTTCGACGCTCTCCAGCTGCGCACGGATGACGCCGGCACGTCGCTTGACCCTGAGCATGCCGGGCAGCACGCCGTCCGCGTGCAACCCGGCGTCCACGCATTCGGCCATCGCATCCCAGATGGCGTCGAGTCCGGCCGCCACCTCGTCCTCCGAGCGCAGCGCCAGCTCGTTGTGGCGCGCGACATCGGCGATCGAAAGCCCGTGCTCGTCGCACAGCGCGAGGAGGGAGGCGGCGTCGGAGTAGCCGAACGGAAGGGCTGCGGCGCTGATCTGCGCGTCCTCCCCTTCGCGGCGGATGAATCCTCCGCCGACCGAGTAGTACGTCTCCTCGGCGAGCGCCTGACCTTCGGGATCGAGGGCGGTGAGCGTCATGGCATTCGGATGCCCCGGCAGCCGTGTACGCGGGGCGAACTGGATGTCGTCCTTCTCGAACGGGACCCCATGCGTCCCGTCGACGAACAGGGCTTCGCCTGCAGAGAAGTCGGTCCACGCCGAACGCACTGCGGCCGGATCACAGGTCTCGGGGGCGAGCCCACGCAGGCCCGCGACGACGGCATCCGGCGTGCCATGCCCGATCCCGGTCGCTCCGAGCGAGCCGTAGAGCGTGCAGGTGACCCGTGCCACGTCGCCGATCACGCCTCCGGCGCTCAACCGATGGGCGAAGTCCAGCGCCGCACGCATCGGACCGACGGTGTGCGAGCTCGACGGCCCCACTCCGATGGAGAAGAAGTCGAAAGCCGAGACGTACGCAGTCACTTGACCAGGCTACGCCGCGCGAGCCGACCCGCGCCGCGTTTGCGCCAGACTGATGGCGTGACCACCGACGCGCCGCTCTATCGCCACGTCGCCGATCGTCTTGCACGGCGCATCGCCGACGGGGAGTTTCCCGTCGGGGCCCTGCTGCCAGGCGAACAGGCCCTGGCCTCTGAACATCGTGTCGCGCGCGGAACCGTACGCAGTGCTCTGGCTCTACTCGCCAGACGCGGCGTCGTCACCTCGCGGCCCGGTGCCGGCTGGATCGTGCAATCGCGGACGCATACGCAGGGCCTTGCGGCGTTCGGATCGTTCGCCCAGTGGGCGAAGAACCGTGGCCTCACCCCCGGCGGTCACGTCGTCCGAGAGGTGGAGGCGAAAGCGACAGCGGACGAGGCCCGCCTGCTGCAGGTCGCTCAGGATTCGCCCGTGCTGCGGTTCACGCGATTGCGCAGTCTCGACGGTCACGTGGTGATGATAGAGCGGCCCGTCTATCCGGGCTGGTTGGCACACGTGCTTCGCGGACTGCCCGCCGACACTCCTTCGCATGCCGAGGTGCTCGATGCGGCCGGCTACGGCGAGTCATTCGGATCGCACCGGATCGACGCCGTCGCCGCGTCGAGCGAAGACGCGCACCTGCTCGACGTGCGCCGTTCCAGTCCCCTGCTTCGGGTACGGCGACAGGCCTTCGCCCGCGACGGTCGTCCGATCGATCTCACGGAAGACCGCTATCTGCCCGACTCCGTGTCGTTCGAGGCGTCGTCGACCTCGGACGCTCGTCCCGGAGGATGGACGCGCACCCTCTCCTGACCGCGAGGAGTGGACAGCTGTGCACAGTCGTACCCGTTATCCGGGCGCTCGGCTACCCGGTTCGCATCCCGTTGGCGAGGTGTTCATCGAGCGTTCGAGAACGGTGCCGAGACTCGAGGCAGCGTCATCCCGGCGCACACCGAAAGGATCACGATGTCTTCCCTTCACCGCTCTCGACCACGCCTGCGGCGCGCGATCGTCGCCGCCGCGACGGTCGGCCTCATCGCCATCCCGTCCGCCCCCGCGATCGCATCCGACAGCTTCGGCATGACAGGCGCGTCAGCCGTCACCGCTCACGCCGGGTCCACCCTGACCGCAAAGAGTCCTGAACTCCTCGAAGGCGACACCGTCGCGCTCTCATGGACGACCGATGCACCGCACGCCACGAACTGGGTCGGCGTCTACCCGCAGGGCGTCACCCCCGGCTCGACCTCGTCGACCCAGTGGGCGTACACCGCCGCCGCGTCGGGCACGGTCAGCTTCGCCGGACTCCACGCCGGCGTGTGGGAGATCTATCTGCTCGCGCAGGACGGCTATGACGTGCTGTCCGGCCCGGTCACTGTGACGATCGCAGGAGACCCTCAGCAGCCTCAGCCGGGGAACCCGGATGCTGCCGTCGAGATCGACCCGATCGTGACGAGCAACGACACCGACGAGATCATCGCCCGCGAAGCGTTCGACGCCGAGGGCGCCGAGGGATGGGCCGTCAGCTTCGATGAGACGATGACCGACCACGGGTCAGACGACTACCGCGGCTGGCAGTTCACCACACGCGACGAATGGACCGGCGAGGTCGACCAGATGCGCAAGCGCTTCGGCCGCGCGCACGACACGATCGTCGTGGCCGACGCCCAGCAGTTCGCCGATCAGCCGTTCGATTCGACGCTCACCGGTGCCCCCGTGCCCGTCGAGGGTCTCGGCGCAGTGCGCCTGACGTTCGACAGCCACTACCGCGGCGCAGCCGGTCAAGCCGGTACGGTCGGCGTGAGCTTCGACGGCAGTGAGCCGACGGAGATCCTGCGACTCGACTCGGAGTCCGTCTCCGACGACTACGACGCCCGGCAGATGAACTACGCGCAGGATGTCACGGTGGACGTTCCCGCCGGGGCCGAGAACGCCGTGTTCAGCTGGAATCTCTCCGGTGATGCCGACGCCCGCTATTGGGCGATCGACTCGGTCACCGTGCACGAAGCCCTCGCCGCTCCGGCCGGCGACCCCACCCGCGCGTGGGTCATGAGCGACATCCAGGGCCATCCGCACGACCTCCAGCACGCCCTCGGCGACTATGCGGAGCTCCACCCCGGCGCAGATGGCATGTTGATGGTCGGCGACATCGTGAACAGTGGCAGCGAAACCGAGTGGGCCGAGATCTACGACGTGATGGATGCCACGGCCGACATCCGTCCTCGGCAGACCATCGCGTCGATGGGCAATCATGAGCGCTACGCCTCCGGCGGCTTCGACGCCAACCGTGACCGATTCCTCACCTTCGCAGAGCGCGACAAGGTGTGGGACGAGTACGTGCTCGAAGGGCCTTCGGGCGATCTGCCCGTGATCGTGCTCGGCCAGGAGTTCTCGGGGCCGACGGATGTGGCCATGAGCGACGCGCAGGTCGAGTTCCTCGAAGAACGTCTCGCGCACTGGACCGCACTCGACAAGCAGGTCCTCGTGATGACGCACTTCCCCCTCGGCGACACGGTCTCCGCCTCCTGGATCCCCTGGTACCACGGTCACCACCAGATGAACGACCGCCTGACCAGCATCCTGGGCAACTACCCGAACGCGATCGTGTTCTCGGGTCACACGCACTACCCCGCTGAGCTCGGCGACTGGGCCGTGCAGCGCCGTACGACAGGCGGCCACCCGGACGGATTCTGGGCCGTGAACACGGTCGCGATGCACGTCGAGTGGGATGCGCGCGGCGAGAACACCGACGGGATCAATGAGATCACTACGCGCGACATCAACCAGGGTCTGACTCTCGATGCGTACGAGGACAGGGTCGTGGTGAAGGCCTATGACTTCGCCGGTGACACCTGGCTGCGCGAGGTCGTGATCCCGAACCCGCTCGTCGCGAGTGCGACAGTGGAGGGGATCGTCGCCGGCACTCCGCAGATCGTGTCGACGCACCACCTCGGCATCAAGCCGGGCGCGAAGCTCACGGTCGAAGAGGGAGAGTGGACCGAGGGCACCGAGTTCTCCTACCAGTGGTTGGCCGACGGCGAGCCGATCAAGGGCGCCAGTGCCGAGCGCTTCCACCTGACCGGCGCATGGAAGGGCCACGACATCACCGTGCGGGTGACGGGTAGCGTCGAGGGGCTCGCCCCGGCGAGCGTCGACTCCGAACCGATCCGCATCGATTGATACCTTCGCTGTGCCCCGCCCTCCTCGAGGGCGGGGCACAGCTGTACCGCCTGAGGAGACCGAATGCTTGACCCGCACGCATCTGCACGTCGCCTGCCCGCCGCAGTCCTGTGGGACATGGACGGCACGATCGTCGACACGGAAGGGCACTGGATCGCTGCGGCACAGGGGATGCTGGCGGAGGCCGGGGCGACGCCATCGGTGGGCGGCCTCGACAGCCTGGTCGGGATCGCCCTGCCCGACGGGGCGCGGGTGATTCACGAACTCGGAGGAACGGGCTCCCCTGACGCACTCCTCGAGCGTTGGATCGAGCTGGCGACGGCGCACACACGGTCGGAGGGAATCACATGGCGTCCGGGCGCACGGAGCCTGCTGCGCACGCTCAGCGCCGCACGGGTGCCGCTTGCGCTGGTCACGATGTCATACCGCGACTATGCGGACGAGATCCTCGCGGCGCTGCCGCCGGGAACGTTCGACGTCACGGTCACCGGCGACGAGGTCGCACGGGGCAAGCCGTCTCCCGACGCCTACCTGCGCGCCGCGGAGCTGCTCGGCGTGGATCCGGCCGAGTGCATCGCGGTCGAGGATTCCCCAGTCGGCCTCGCTGCCGCCAGAGCCGCCGGCGCAGTCGCGATCGGCGTACCGCACGACGTGCCGCTCGCCGATGGGATCGCCGATGCGATCTGGCCGACGCTGCGCGGGCGGGGGCTGCTGGACTTCCGTCTTCCGCTTTGCAGAGAAGCGGCCGGGAACGACGAATCCCCCACCGCTTTCGCGACGGGGGATTCACACAATGTGCGCCCGAAGGGACTCGAACCCCTAACCTTCTGATCCGTAGTCAGATGCTCTATCCATTGAGCTACGGGCGCATATCTCGGCCCACATCTCTCGAAGTGGGCCTCAGCAAGAATACATGACGAAGCACCCCAACGCGAAACCGGGCGTCATGCCTCCTGCTCGCGCTTGCGCCGCGCTCGCCGCTCGGATGAGAGCGCCTGCAGATCGACGAGGCGCAGCGCCTGCATCCGCGCCTCCCGCATGACCTCGTAGTCGGGATCCTGATCTGGACGCATGCCCTCGACATGGAGCCGGCGATCCAGATTGCCGCGCACATCCGCCCACGCCGCTTTGCGTGCACCTTCGACGAGTGCGCCGAGCTGCTCGGGGTCGTCGGCTATCGCTCTCAGCTTCTCGGCGACGCCCGCCGACTGCTTGGCCCTGCGGCGGAGGTTGCGTACGTCGCGGTCGCGGTAGTCGTGCGTGCTCGCCGGGTCGGAGTGCCGCCCCCGCGCGCGCTTGCGCCACGTGGTCACCCGCTCGGCCGCCTGCTCGGACTCGGCGGCCATCGCCAGCAGCGCCTCACGGGCATCGGACAGGTACCGAGCCGCATCGAACACCCCGCCTTGAGCGATCGTGCCGACGAGGATGCGGTTCTTCACCGTCAGGCGCGCGGCAGCCGTACCGATGGCGACGCCCTCAGCCACAGCATCCGCAGTTCGTCCCACCACAACCTCCTCCCGAAATCGTACCGTCACCCACCGACGCCAGAGGGGGCCAGAATAGAAACCGACAGGTTCTCCCCACCTGCGATGAAGCGAACTGGCATGCACCCGAAGCGTGCCAGGAGGAGGATGCATGAGACGGCTGACCCTTGCTGGGAACACCACTGTGATCACAGGCGCCGCCAGCGGCATGGGTGCGGAACTCGCCCGCGGGCTCGCCGCCTCCGGCGTGCGCCTCGCCCTCCTCGATCACAATGCGCAGGCACTGGCGTCCGTCGCGGCGGATCTGCCTGGCACCACTGACGCAGGCGCTGTGACCACCCACGTCGTCGACCTTCGTGATGACGACGCCGTCGCCTCCACCGCGGCGGACGTGATCGCCGCGCACCCTCGGATCAACGCGCTGATCACCTGCGCCGGCTCGTCGATGCTCGGCAGCCTCGAGCAGCTCACGATGGAGGAGATGCGCTGGCTGGTCGACGTCAATCTCTGGGGCACGGTCTCGATCACGAAGGCGTTGCTGCCTGCTCTGCGCTCCCAGCCGGCGGCGCACATCACACACCTCGCCAGCGTCTACGCGCTCGCTGCTCCCGCAGGGCGCATTCCCTATTCGATGAGCAAGTTCGCCGTACGGGGATTCTCCGAAGCGCTGCGTCATGAGCTGGAAGGCAGCACGGTCACGGTGGGGGCGGTCTACCCGGCGGGCGTGCGCACCGGCATAATCCTGCACGGCCGATATGCCGCCACGATCGATCCTGCCGTAGCGGCACGTGCGGCATCGGCGCAGGCGGCGATGTACCACACCGAGCCGGCGGATGCCGCGGCGCGCATCATCCGGGCGACGGAGCGGCGTCGCATCCGCACGATGGTGGGGCGCGAAGCGCGCCTGATCGATGTGCTGACGCGCGTGGCACCCGGCGGCTACTGGCGCGTGATGCGCGGAACGCTGCGACAGGCGACCGATACGACGACGCCGGTCGCCTGAGGCTGGGAGACTTCTTCACCCGCCACTGAACCTCGATCACCGCGCAGCGGATCCACCGAACTTCTTCACGGCGGTGGCAGTGCCCTGCTCGAGATGCCGGGCGACCAGGCGTCTCACGACCTCCACGTCTCGCGCCAGGATCGCGTCGTACAGGCCTCGATGCTCCGCCGCCATCGCCTCGAGGTCAGTATGCTGACCGAACACCCATTTCAGGCGGGTGGCGAAGATGCCGACGAGTTCGAGGAGCATCTCGTTGCCCGCCAGCACCGCCATGTGCTCGTGGAATGCACCGGACAGCAACCTGGCCTCGTCCATACGGCCTGCACTCGCGGCATGCTCTTCGCGCTCCACGAGTCGGCGCAACTGCTCGATTCCCTCAATGTCGTGGCGTTCGGCCGCGAGCACGAACACCTGCGACTCGATCGCCGCACGAACCTCGGCGAAGTCCCGCACGTCGCGCAGCGTGAACTCGCGCACGGTCGCCCAACTGCGCGGCCGCGCAACGACGATGCCCTCGCTCACAAGAGCGCGGATGGCCTCGCGCACGGGCAGACGAGACACATGCAACTCTGCCGCGAGATCGCGTTCCACCAACCGAGAACCAGGCAGCCGTCGACCGAGCAGGATGTCGTCGCGCAGCATCCGCGTCACGCGTGTTGACTCGAGTTCCCCGTGTTCCGCCCCCATTTGCGCATTGTTGCACTCACGCGGGGTTTGCGCCACTTTTGGTATCCCGAAATCAGTTCTCTCGGCGGGCCGTGCGTCAGGGCAGCCGATTCGCCTTCTCGAGGTTCGCCCGAAGCTCTGCGGCGCTCTGACGCACGACGTAGGCAGGGCGGTCGCGCTCGACACGCCACGACTCACTCAAGGGTCCGACATCCACCGTGTCGAACCCGATCTGGTCATAGAGCCTCGTCACGAAGTCGACCGCCTCAGGGAAGTCACTCGAGGTCGCGAGCGCGCGGCGGTTCGGCGCGCCCGCGGGTGCCACGTCGACCGTGATGTCTCGCGAGCCGATGTGGTTGAAGGCCTTGGCGACCTTCGAGGTGGGCAGGTGCTCTTGCAGCAGCTGAGCGGTCGTGGTCTCGCCCTTGTCCAGAGCCTCGATGCGACCGTCGCGTTCGAAGTAGTAGTTGTTGGTGTCGAGAACGATCTTGCCGGCGAGCGGCTCCACCGGCACCTGCGCGAGCGCGTGAAGCGGCACCGTCACGACGACGACATCGCCTGCAGCGCCGGCCTCTTCCGCCGTCGCGGCCTTCGCCTTCGGCCCGAGTTCTGCGACCAGATCCGAGAGCGTCTCAGGTCCGCGCGAGTTCGAGATCACGACGTCGTATCCGGCTGTGATCGCCGCGCGTGCGACCTGGCTGCCGATGTGTCCTGCACCGATGATTCCAAGAGTTGTCATGTCAGAGGCAACCGGCACGGTCCAGTGCTATTCCCGTGGGTCCGCATATGACGCGCCGCACATCACACCTGGGTCAGTCTGCCATCAGGGAGGATGCCGACGGCGACGGGCTGGCCGCGCGTGTTCGACCATTGACTCCACGATCCAGGGTAGACGAGCGCACGGATGCCGGAGAGCTCCAGCGCGAGCGCCGTGTGCATCGCCGCCACTCCCGACCCGCAGTACACGGCGACCTCGGTACCGGCATCAACGCCCGCGGTCGCGAAGATGCGTCGCAGCACATCCGGCTGTTGCAGCCGGCCGTCGCTGGAGACGGCCACCATGGCCGGGAGATTCACCGCGCCCGGGATATGGCCGCCGACAGGGTCAGTGGCCGTGCGCGCGCCACTGTACTGTTCCGGCGTGCGCACGTCGAGCAGCACACCGCTGTCGCGGAACTCCTCGACCTGATCGAGCGCGAGCACTCCCCCGGCGCCGCCCTTGAGCGTGATCCCGCCAGGCGCGGGAAGCACGTCACCGCGTTCGATCGGCAGCCCTTCTGCCGTCCAGGCGCGGATGCCGCCGTCGAGCACTCTCACGTCGACTCCCGCCCGGCGCAGCAGCCACCACAGTCGCGCCGCCGGCACGCTGCGATTGTCGTCGTATGCGACGACGATGTCCCCGTCGTCGAGCCCCCATCCGCGGGCCGCGCGCTGCAGATCGTCGGCCTCAGGGAGCGGATGCCGCCCCTCAGCCGGCTCACCGCGGCGAGCAAGCTCATGCTCCAGGTCGACGTACACCGCTCCCGGCAGATGGGCCTGCAGATATTCCAGCCGCCCCTCCGGACGATCGAGTCGCCAGCGCACGTCGAGCAGTCGCACGGCGGGGCCGGTGCCGTGCTCTGCGGCGCGCTGCAGATGGATCAGCTGCGCCACGCTGACGATGTGGCTCATGTCCCCAGCATCCGCACCGGCGACCCGCAGGTCACGCGATGGCGACATGCTCGTTCACGAAGCGACACACGGCGTCACATGCGCCGCGGACGCAATGGGCCTCGGCTGATCAGCGGAGCTTGCGGATGGCGTCCTCGGCCGCCACCCACGCGAGCATCGCGCACTTCACGCGAGCGACATAGCGCGAGACGCTGCCGAGGGCCGCGGCGTCGCCGAGCAGCTCTTCGTCCGGTTCGATCTTGCCCCTCGATCGCATGGCTTCGCGGAACGCATCGATGCGTGTGGTGACCTCCGTCACGGTCATGCCCTCGACCAATTCGGCGAACAGCGACGCGGATGCCTGCGAGATCGCACAGCCATGACCTTCCCACGCGATCGCCTCGATCGTGCCGTCGGATGCCGCATGCACCTGCAGCGTGATCTCATCGCCGCACGTCGGGTTCAGCTGATGCGACTGCGCCTCCACGTCGCCACGCAGACCGAAGCCGTGCGGGGTGCGGGAGTGATCGAGGATCAGTTCCTGATACAGATTCTGCAGATCGCTGGAGGTCATGAGCGCACCCCGAAGAACTCGATCGTCGCCGCGACGCCCTCGAGGAAGGCATCGACCTCGGACTCGGTCGAATACAGGTACGTGCTGGCGCGCGTCGACGAGGTCACGCCGAGACGGCGGTGCAGCGGCTGCGCGCAGTGGTGCCCCACCCGCACGGCGATCCCCTGGTCGTCGAGGAACTGTCCGACGTCGTGCGAGTGGATGCCGGGGATGTCGAAGCTCGCAAGGCCCACCCGCGGCAGGTCGATGCCTGCGCCGAGCACGCGCACACCGTCGATTGCGGAGAGCCCCTCGACGAGGCGGTGGCCGAGAGCGGCCTCATGGTCGGCGATCCGTGTCATGCCGACCGCCGACAGGTAGTCGACCGCCGCGGCGAGCGCGATGGCCTGCGACACGCGCTGGGTGCCTGCCTCGAAGCGTTGCGGCGGGGGCAGATACTCGGCGGAGGTCGTGGTCACCGTGGTGATCATCGAACCGCCGGTCAGGAACGGAGGCATCGCCTCGAGCAGTTCGCGACGGCCGTAGAGCGCACCGACACCCGTCGGCCCGAGCATCTTGTGGCCGGAGAACACGGCGAAGTCGACGTCGAGCGCCTTCACGTCGATCGGGAGGTGCGGCACCGACTGGCAGGCGTCGAGCAGGACGAGCGCACCGGCCTCGTGAGCTGCGGCGATCAGCTGCTCGACCGGGTTGATGACACCGAGCACGTTGGAGACGTGCGTGACGGCGACCAGCCTCGTGCGAGGGCCGATGAGTCGGACCGCTTCGTCGAGGCGCAGAGCACCGTCGTCGTCGACGGGGATGACCCGCAACGACGCGCCGGTGCGAGCGGCGAGCTCCTGCCACGGGATGAGATTCGCGTGGTGCTCCATCTCGGTCGTGACGATCTCGTCGCCCTCACCGAGCCTGAACTTCTCGGCAGCCGCGCCTCCGCGTCCGACGGATGCGTTCGAGAACGCATACGCGACGAGGTTGATCGCCTCGGTGGCGTTCGACGTCCAGACGATCTCGTCGTCGTGAGCGCCGACGAACCGTGCCACCGTGGCGCGGGCGTCTTCGAACAGCTCCGTCGCCTCGGCAGCGAGAGTATGCGCCCCGCGGTGCACGGCGGAGTTGAGCGTCGTCAGGAACCCGCGTTCAGCATCCAGGACCGCCTGCGGACGCTGCGAGGTCGCGCCGGAATCGAGATAGACGAGCGGATGCCCGTTCACCTGCGTCTGCAAGATCGGAAAATCCTCGCGCAGGCGGTGGATCTCAGCATCCGCCAGCGAGGTGACATCGAGGGAAGCGCTCATCCTTCAAGTTTCTCACCCGTACGCGGCCCCTGGGGCCCAGGCCAGAGTCAGGCGGGTGAATCGTCCGGGTTCAGCGCCTGCAGCGCGTCCTCCTCGACTTGATTGTCAGCATCGAGCTGCTCCTCGGTGGTCTCATCGCCACCCAGGGACGCACCTTCATCCTGCGCGGCGGGTTTGTCGGGGTGGCGTTCTTCAGCGGGGTCGGGTCGGTGATCATCCATACGTGCACGCTACGCCTGTGTGGACGGCGGCACCACGCTACGGCGCCGTGCGCTCGTTCTTCACCAGTGCGCCGGCGGTGATGAACACGAGCGCAGCGACGAAGTGCGCGACGACCCACACCCAGCCGGTGAAGCCGAACGGAAAAATCGGGTTCCACAGCACCGCGATCGCGATCAAGACGATGCTCCACCACCACTGCCCTGCCTGGAACGCGAACCACGCGACGATGAAAGCGAGGATCGCGACGAGGTACAGGATCACGGTAGCGACCGTGCCATCCGGAAACAGAGGCGACAGGAAGAGGGCGATCGCCGCGAGCAGGCCGGGTGCGAGTGCGTTGCGCTGCATCTGCGGGGCGGAGGAGGTCATGTCCTCCATCTTCCCGCACTTCCAGTTTACCGCTGAGGCGGGGGCTTGCGGCAAGGGCCCCTCACGGGCGCATACTTGTCGATCGTGCGCGCGCATCCCGCTGCGCACGATCGATTCGGAGCCGCCATGAATGTTGCCGCGACCAGTGCTTTCCACCTCCCCGACCGCCTTGCTGCCAAAGCCACCCCTGCCCTCATCTCCTCCGACGAAGAGCACTTCGCCGCGATCGCCCGTACCGTCCGCGACAGCGTCGCTGACGCATCCGCCCGCCTCGATCGGGCGCTGAGCGCACCCAGCGGTGTCGGCGGATCTGCTGTCGAACGCGATCTGAAGATCCATCGACTGAACGCGCGCCTCGCGATGTTCCGCCGCTACGGCATCGAGATGTGCCTAGGCCGGATAGTGACAGCCGATGGCGCTCGCACCTACATCGGCCGTCTCGGACTCATCGGCGCCGACGGTCATCAACTGCTGGTCGACTGGCGCGCGCCGGCCGCGGAACCGTTCTTCGGTGCCACGCTCGCAGAACCGATGGGCTTGATCAGCCGCCGCCGCTATCGCTGGACCGGTGGACGCATCAGCGACTACTGGGATGAGGCCTTCACCGCCGAGGCTCTGGCCGCCGGCGGGGCACTCGATGACCAGTCCGCGTTCATCGCGAGCCTCGGCAGCTCGAGGTCCCCGCGGATGCGGGATGTGCTGGCGACGATCCAGGCCGACCAGGACGCCATCATCCGCGCAGAGTCCGCCGGTGCGCTCGTCGTGGACGGCGGTCCGGGCACCGGAAAGACCGTCGTCGCCCTGCACCGCGCCGCGTACCTGCTCTATTCGGACACTCGCATCTCGCGCGGCAGCGGCGGCGGCGTGCTCGTGGTGGGGCCGCATCAGCCGTACCTCGCCTACGTCGATGACGTGCTGCCGAGCCTGGGCGAGGACCGGGTGCAGACGTGCACGCTGCGTGACCTGGTGCCCGAGGCGGCCGGCGCTCCGCTCGAAACCGATCCCGCCGTGGCGAGCGTGAAGGACGACGGCCGTCTCATCGATGCCGTCGGGGCGGCGGTGCGCCTGTACGAGCAGCCGCCCGCTCGGGCGACGCTGGCCGAGACACCCTGGGCAGACCTGCGGATTCAGGCGCACGATTGGGAGGAGGCGTTCGACATCGACACGGATGCCCCGCACAACGATGCCCGCGAAGAGGTGGAACACGCTGCTGGACATCGTGCTCGATCGCTTCGAGGAGCAGATCCCACGCGCGCAGCTGAGACGTGTGCTCGCGCAGGACGATGCGCTCACCCAGACGTTCAACCGCGCCTGGCCGCTGCTCGAGCCGCTGAGCCTGGTGGCGGCGCTGTGGACCAGCCCTGGATTCCTGAAGCGATGCGCGCCATGGTTGACCGACGCCGAGGTGAGACTGCTGCAGCGCGACGACGCGCGAGCGTGGACAGCATCCGATCTTCCACTGCTCGACGCCGCGAAACGCCACGTGGGAGACCCTGATGCCGGACGCATGCGCCGCGAACGGGAGCGTATGAAGGCGGCGGAGCGGGAGTATCGGGCGAACGTCGCCGACTATCTGATGCAGTCCTCCGACGACGATCTCGGGCTCATGTCGATGCTGCGAGGAGACGACGTCCAGAACAGCCTCGATGATGACGACGCCCTCCCACGCACGAGCACCGATCTGCTCGGCGGACCCTTCGCGCACATCATCGTCGACGAAGCGCAGGAGCTGACGGATGCCGAATGGCGGATGCTGCTCAGCCGGTGCCCCTCACGCAGCTTCACCATCGTCGGCGACCGCGCCCAGGCGCGGCACGGGTTCACCGAATCCTGGGAGGAGCGCCTGTCGCACGCCGGAGTGAAGGACGTCCGCATCGCATCACTCACGGTCAACTACCGCACTCCAGAGGAGATCATGGTCGAAGCCGAGCCGGTGATCCGCACCGCCATCCCCGACGCGAACGTCCCGACGTCGGTCCGCTCGAGTGGCGTCCCCGTTCGTCATGCGGCGTTGAGCGAGCGCGACGCCATCATTGCGGCGTGGCTCGCCGAGAAAGAGGAGGGCACGGCCTGCATCGTCGGCGATGAGACCTTCGCGACCACGGAACGTGTGCGATCGCTGACCCCGGCGCTGTCGAAGGGCCTCGAGTTCGACCTCGTCGTGCTGGCCGAACCCGAGACCTTCGGCGATGGCATCGAGGGTGCCGTCGATCGCTACGTCGCGATGACCCGTTCGACACGCGAGCTCGTGGTGCTCACCGGCTGACGGTCACGACGGTGGGAAGTGCGGGATCTCGTTCGGTCGGGTCGCGCTGGACACCGTGTTCAGGCCCGCTGCAACGGCGTCGTCGAGATTTGCGAGAAGCTCATCAATATCCCGATATCGGGAGCGCGTCGGGCAGGGGCTCCGCAACCAGAGCACTTCGAGCGTGCCCATGTCATTGCGGTCGACGTACGCCACGAGGCGTCCTGGATCGTTCTGCTTTCTGGAGCCGTCGCTGATCCGCCAGGCGCCGTGTCCGAGCGGAATGACCTCCCACTTCGTCGCGTCGGACCTCGGGGGCTCCGGGGCTGTCATGGTCATAATGGTTTTCCTCCAGTCACCGGCAGAATTGCGCCGGATACGTATGATGCTTCGCCAGAGGCGAGGTAGACATAGGCGCCGGCGAGCTCTGCGGGCTGTCCCGCTCGTCCCAGCGGGGTGTCGGCGCCGAAATTGCGGACCTTGTCGTCGTCCCATCCGGTGGCGGGGATCAGCGGCGTCCAGATCGGTCCTGGTGCCACCGCATTCACGCGCACGCCGCGTGGCCCTGCCTCTTCGGCGAGCGCCCTCACGAAGGCGACCTGAGCCGCCTTCGTCATCGCGTAGTCGATCAGCCCAGACGAGGGTTCGAACGACTGGATGGATGCCGTCACGATGATGCTCGAACCGGGCTGGAGATTCGGGAACGCGGCCCTGGCCGAGAACAGCATGCCGACGAGGTTCGTGTCGAACACCCGGCGCATCGCCTCGGTGTCCAGATGGGCGAAGCCGGGCACATCATGCTGATAGGCGGCGTTCAGCACGAGGATGTCGAGATCGCCGAGCGCTCGTCGAGCCTCCAGCACGCACTCGGTGGCGAACTCCTCATGGCGTACGTCACCGGCGAGGCTGAGTCCTGTGCGACCGGCCTCTCGCACCAGGCGCAGGGTGTCGTCAGCATCCTTCTGCTCTTCAGGAAGGTGCACGATGGCGACATCTGCTCCTTCACGAGCGAATGCGATGGCGACCGCTCGTCCGATTCCGGAGTCTCCTCCGGTGATCAGCGCGCGCCTTCCGGCCAGCCGTCCGTGACCTTCGTACGTGTCTTCGCCGTGGTCCGGTGTGGGCCGCATCTGATCGGTCTGACCGGGCTGCTCCTCCTGCTGCTGCGCGGGGAAGCCCTCGTTCGGGTGTGCATAGCGGGGATCTTCGGTGGGCATTCTGATCTCCTCTCGCGATGTGAGTGTGTTCATACCCTCGTTCGCTTACCCGGCAAGGCCAAGGGGGTTGACACTTCGGCGGGCTAGTGAGATCACGCGCACACGTCAACGGGTAGGCAGCGCGGCGCACTCGTTGAGAGGATGCGACAACGGCGAAAGAAGGGAGACGACCTGAGTGACGTGACGATCCTCGCCCCCTCTCCGACCCTGACCGTGACCGTGGAAGACCACCCTCAGGGATCCGAGATCCATGTGCACGCCGGCGGCCAGGGCGTGTGGCAGGCTCGCATGCTACGCAGACTCGATGTCTCGGTGACCATGTGCTGCGTCCTCAGCGGGGGGATCGGCCGCACGCTTCAGCACCTCCTGGAGGACGAAGGGATCACCGTCGTGGCCGTCGAACGCGAGGGACGCGGCTCTGCGTACCTGCACGACCGCCGACAGGGCCAGCGCATCGTGATCGCCGAGGAGGAAGGCGACCCGATCGATCGTCATGCGCGTGATGACCTCTACGGGGCTGTGCTGCACAGCAGCGCCGAATCCAAGGTCGTGCTGCTCAGCGGCCCCGCCGGCGAGGCGACGGTGCCGGCGGACATCTACCGTCGGCTGACGATCGATCTGCGCACCGAGCAGCGTCTGGTCATCGCCGATCTCTCCGGAGAGCGTCTGCGGGCCGCTTCTCGATGATCACGGGATGACCGAAGTGTCGCTTCCTCGTCTTGAGGAGAACGAGGCCCGAGGCGCCGGCGACTCCCTCACCGCAGGAGTCGTCGCCGCTCTCACACGCGGTGAGAGCCTGCGCGATGCCGTCACCCTCGGCGCGGCCGCCGGTGCTCTCAACGTCACCCGCCACGGCCTCGGCACCGGCGACGCGGAAACGATCGCGCAGCTGCGAGAGGGCGTTCAGGTGCACGACCTTCCACGGTTCGATACGGATGCGGTGGTACCGCAGGGCAGAGTCAGCCCGGACGGTTCGGCGGCGCTGGCAGAGACGGAGGATTCATGATGCAGCGCGCGTTGATCACCAACGATGACGGCATCGATGCACCGGGACTGGTGGCGCTGGCGGATGCCGCGGCACAGGCCGGCCACGAGGTGACGATCGCCGCACCCGCGACGCAGTCGAGCGGTTCCAACGCATCGATCATGGCGGGAGAGTCCCACGGACACATCGCCGTGGACCGGCGCGCTGAACGGTGCGTGGGCGATGGCCGTGTCGCTCGATGTCGGCATGAATCCGACCGTGTTCCATTGGGACACCGCCGCCCGATCGGCCATCGGGCTGCTGCCGATTCTGAACGGGCAGCCGCGCGGCACCGCCATGAACGTGAATGTGCCCAACCGACCCGACCCCCGCGGCGTCCGCCAGTGCACGCTGGCGCCGTTCGGAATCGTGCAGACGACGATAGCGGAGAGCGAGGAGAGCTACGTGCGTCTCGCCGTCGAGGAGCTTCCCAACATCCCCACAGAGGACAGCGATGCCGCGTGTCTTGCGCAGGGCTCGGTGACCATGACCGGTGTCGATTCAGTCACCGAGCGGCACATCGAGGTCGATGCGGATCAGCTGATCGGCGGAACAGTCGACATCTCCGCGGTTCCGGGGGCGTCGCCGCTGTCTGCCGGCTCGGGGACGAGGTAGAGGCCGGCCGGGGAGTTCGCGGTGAAGGCGAGTGCGTCGACCCATGCCCGATTCACCGACGGCTGCCGGCCGCCGTAGTACTTGTAGACGATCGAGCTGCCCGGGTGCACCCACACCGTCGTCCGGCCGCCGCCCACACTGGCATCCTCGCGCCAGCTGAACGCGAAGGGCTCGCCCCGCCGCAGCTTCGCGCTGATCACGAGCTGCATGTGCAACAACGCGCGGTCTTCGATCTCGACCTTGACGCCGCCCTCATAAATGAACTTGCCCATATGCGCTCAACCTCCGTGAGATTCTCCGCCCGTCAGCACTTGTGCACTGCCCGGCCGTCTCTGAGTAGCCTAATGCGATGGGAATGATCTACTACGGCGGCGCCGCCGAACCGATTTCCGTGGAGGATCGCGCACTCGCGCACCTCAAGGTCGTCATCGCCACGAAGTTGCGACGCAACGAGAGCTTCACGCTGTCGTGGAGGCATCCGGAAGGCGATCGGCCCGGCCGTTCCACCATCTGGCTGCATCCGTCGATCCCTTTGCGTTTCGTGTTCGATACCCCGGAGCCACCGCCGCTCAGCGCCGAGTGGATAACGGCGATGGCGAACTCGGCGAACTCGAGCGGAGGCATAACGCTGGTGCCGGAGGACGTTCAGAACTCAGCCGGATAGCCGCGCTGACGCCCGAGGTCAAGGCCCTCGTCGTCTGCGCGTCCGCCGGCATAGCGTGGCGGTTCCAGTGAGATCGAAGGGACCGGATATGACCGATCAGACTGCGCCAGGATACGAGCCGACCACGACACACGCCGACTGGGGCGCGGGCGACCCGCGCCTGCTCATCTCGCGTGAGGATGATCGTTCTATTCACCACATCACCACAGACGCCGTGCGCATCGGCCTCGCAGAGGGCAATGAGTTGCGTCTTTCCGACACCGACCCGGTACATGCGACGATCACGCATGACGAGCGGGACGAGTACGTGCTCACCCTCCATGGCGAGGGAGAGATGAACGCGAATCCCTTGTCCGCCGAAACGGACGGCGGCGACCGGTCGGAGATCCTGCGCACCGGCGCCCGCTTCACGGCAGGTCCTTGGACGCTGGTGTTCAACAGAGACGAATTCGCTGACCACGGCCGCCCCTTCGGGGGGCGTGAAGGCGGTGAGTTCGACGACCAGCCGCCGCAGCCGGCACGGCCTGATTATGCCCAGGGAGAGCCCCGCGAGTCGGATGATGGCGGGCTCGAGGTGAAGGACGGCTGACGATGTCTCGTCCGTGTACGAGCCGACACGACGCGGCGCTGTCAACCCCCTCTGGGTCGGCAACGGGCGGGTCTATCGTCACGCGGAGCGAACGAACACGACGAGACGAATGAGACACGAGAGGAAAAGGATCATGACTCTGACACGCGACATCATGACCGCTGCACCGCGGTGCATCGGTGAGAACGATTCGCTCAGCATTGCGGCAGCCTTGATGTCCGAACTGGACGTAGGAGCACTGCCGATCTGCGGCGAGGACCGGAAGCTGAAGGGAATGCTCACAGATCGCGACATCGTGGTCAGGGCCGTCGCCGAAGGCCTCGATCCCGAAAGCACACCCGCGCGCGCTCTCGCGCAGGGAAAGCCCGTGACGGTGGATGCCGCGGATGACATCCGCATCGCCCTGGACAAGATGCAGGAGCATCAGATCCGCAGGCTCCCAGTTATCGACGATCACATTCTCGTAGGAATCATCAGCCAGGCCGATATCGCACTCTCACTGGCACCTGAGGCCACCGGTGTGACGGTCGAAGGCATCTCTCGCTAGGACGCAAATTGCCTCACACTCAAACCACCGAGGACATCGATCGTCTCAGTGCGCTCGCCCGGGCGGACGGCCTGCGAATCGCCGTCGTCGAATCGCTCACCTCCGGAGGCCTCGCCCATGCGATCGGCGCCGGCGAAGCCGCCAGCGACTGGTTCGCCGGCGGCATCGTCGCGTACATGACCGACGTGAAGCAGCATCTGCTTCACCTCCCGGACGGAGTCGACCCGTGCTCCGCTGAGTGCGCCGAGCAGCTCGCCATCGGCGGTCTCGAGCTGTTCGCGGCCGACATCTGCGTCGCCACGACCGGCGTGGGCGGTCCGGATTCCGAGGACGGTCACCCTGCCGGAACCGTATACCTGGGGTGGGCGGTGCATGACCGGCATGGGCACGAGCACCTCCAGTTCGAGGGTGGCCCGGATGCCGTCATGGCAGCGACCGTCGATACTGCCGTTCGTATGCTGCGAGCGCGCGCGGAGGAGTTCAGCCCGCACGCCGGGCACCTCGAGCCACAGACCCACCACCGCGCCTGAACATCACCCGACGTCAACCGAAGGAGAAGAACATGCCACGCGGCGCGAACTCAGGGCTGAAGGATCCGGAGCTCTACGAGGAGCTTCGAGACGATGGCGCATCCAAGGAGAAGGCGGCACGCATCTCGAACGCCACCGGTGGCACGAAACGCGGGCGATCGGAGGTCGGTCGCCGCGGCGGCAAGGCCGCCGACTACGACGACTGGACGGTCGAGGACCTGCGCGGCCGTGCGAAGGAGCTCGGCCTCACCGGCTACTCGAAGAAGCGCAAGTCTGAACTGATCACTGCGCTGCGGAACCACTGACCGCCAGCACGCGGTCGAGGTGGTCGTTGCGGAACTTTGCTGTCGGGTCTACCCGCGCGGCGAGGGCTGCGAAATCACCGAGGCGGCGGAAGCCCGCGGCCTGATCGAATGCTGTCGAGTACACCTTGCCCCAGTGCGCGCGCGGCGTGAACGGCCTGAGCGCCGCCTCGATGTCAGGCAGGATGGCGGCTACTTCGGCCGGACGCTGCCGCCAGGTGAAGTGGATGGCGAGGCGCCCGCCGCCTTCGCCGCCGCTGAGCCAGAGGTCGTCGCCCGCGAACGTGCGGAACTCGCTCACGTGCAGCAGCGGGTCGATCCGGTCGCCGAGCGGCCGGATCGCCCGCAGCGCATCGACCGCCGCCGCGCGCGGAACGAAGAACTCGGACTGGATCTCGTCCCCTCCCGCGCTGGGTGCGCGGTCGAAGCGGAAGTGCGCGAGCCTTCCCGACCACGCTCCGCTCGTTCCGAGCGGCGTCATGTTGTCGTCGGGCGCGTCGCCGTCGATGATGGCGTGCACTTCCTCGGTGACGCGCTCTGCGCCGAACAGGTGCTGCGCAGCATCCACTGAACCGACCTGATCCCGGAGCGCGCGCTGCTTGAGCCAGAGCGTCGAAAGAGTCGGCACGCTCCAGCGTCCGAGCACGCTCACGCTGTACGCAGCACCCATGATCTCGTCGAACTCCTCGAGGAAGACGTCCCAGCTCATGCCGGTGTACACCTGCTGGGTCACGTCGTACGTGGGCTCGATCGCGAACCGTATGCGGGTGATCACGCCGAGAGCTCCCAGAGCGACGACGCTGCCGTCGAAGTCCGGCTCGCCGGCACGCACCCAGGTCAGTTCGCCATCCGCGCCGATGCGTTCGATGCCGCGCACGGCGGTCGACAGCACGCCGTTGCCGTCACCGGAACCATGGGTGCCGGTGGCTGTGGCGCCCGCCACAGAGATGTGCGGCAGCGAACCGAGATTATGCAGTGCCCAACCGTGTTCCTGCAGGAACGCGGCCACCGCCCCATACGGTGCCGCCCCCGGCACGGTGACCGTGCGCGCCGCCTCATCCAGCTCGAAGGGCGATACGACATCACGGAGCGAGATGAGCTGCGGCGCATCAGCGATGTCGTTGAACGAGTGGCCGGTACCCAGCGCCCTGATCCGAGGGGCGTCCGCGACGATTTGCTGCGCCTCAGCCACATCGGTGGGGCGCAGCACCTCCGACGGCGTGAAGATGACGTTGCCCGCCCAGTTGGTGATCGCGTTCTGACTGCTGAGTGCCATTCGACCATCATGCCGTGGCTGAAGCCCGCCGGTGGACGAATGGCCTCGCGCGTCACTGCCTCGGCAGCACCGTCAGCACACGCCGGTGTATGCGCCGATCACGGCGGTCGGCATGCGGTCGAAGGGCTTCTGCGCCCAGGGCCGTGAAGCCCAGTCGATCGCATTCTTGAGTGTGCCGGGGAAGGACCGGTTGCACTCGGCTGGCGTGACGCAGAGGATCGCATCACTCGCGCTGATCGCTTCTCCTCCAAGGGCGCCGTCATCGACCTCATGGATCAGCGCGCCCGCACTTACGGCGATGCGCATCCTCTCGCGCGCGAGGTCGTCGAGCACCTCGCTCAGATGGACTGGGAAGTTCAGGACGTCGTCGTAATCACGTGCAGCACGCTCCCGTATGAGGCCGACAGCGGTGACCGGCGGGATGCCGACACAGCGGATGCGTGAGTGATCAGCGCAGCCGTCTCGTGGTGATGCTCAGAGTTCGACGCGCAGCGTCTCCGGCTCGGACTCTGCGACCTCGGGGTGGCGTGCGAGGTTCACGATCGCGGCGATCAGACCGCCCCAGACCGTGACGATCGCGATGATCATCATGATGATGGCTGTCGTGGTCATGCGCCCAGTCCCTTCTCCTGCGACGTCGTGGTGTGGATCGCGCCGGTCTCGGGATCGGCGTCGTAATGTTCATCGACGAGGAAGTCGTCGTAGTCCGGATCGTCCTTGGCCTGCGAACGTCCGCTCCACGGCATGAGCGAGAGCAGGATCCCGATCACGACCAGTGCAATGACCAATCCCCAGCCGAATACGCCCAGGAACCAGGTGGGGTAGCCGCCGTAGGGTTCCGAGATCTTCGTGATGAGCTCGCTGACGAGCAGATAGCCGAGCACGACGGGCGCGAGCACGCCGACCAGCAGTATCCAGACTCGCCCGATGCGGAAGCTGGAGCGTCGGTTGAGGTGTTCCTTCAGCACCGGCAGCTTGTGGAACACCCAGGCGACGACGATGACCGCGACAAGGGCGACCGCCATGATGCCGAAGGCGTTGACGAAGGCGTCGGCCGTGTCGAGCACCGTGAGCGCCGTCGTCGTCGAGAAGAGCGCCATCGAGATCACCGCGAGCGGGATCGACACGGTGAGGGTTGTGCGAACACGTCGCCAGCCGAGCTTGTCCTGAAGGGCTGCGACGATCACCTCGAGGATGGAGATGAGCGACGTGATGCCGGCGAACACCAGTGCACCGAAGAACAGGACGCCGATGATCGAGCCGCCCGTCGCCTGGGAGACGATGGTCGGGAAGGCGATGAAGGCCAGTCCGATTCCCGACGATGCGACGCCGGAGACGTCCGTCGCCTGCACCTGAGCCATGAATCCGAGCGCGGCGAACACGCCGATGCCCGCGAGGATCTCGAACCCGGAGTTGGCGAACGCCACCACGAGACCGGACCCGGTCAGGTCGGTCTTGCGCTTGAGGTAGGACGAATAGGTCACCATGATGCCGAAGGCGACCGACAGCGAGAAGAAGATGTGCCCGTACGCCGATGCCCACACGCCTGGGTTGGCCAGCGCCTCCCAGTTCGGGGTGAAGAAGGCGTTGAGACCGTCCATCGCTCCGGGCAGGAACAGCGACTGCACGACGAGGATCGCGAACATGACGGTGAGCAGCGGCATGAGTATCATGTTCGCCCTGCCGATGCCGCGCTTGACGCCGAGGGCCATGATCACGATGACGACAAGCCAGACGACGACCAGCGGGATACCGACCTGGGGCACGAAGTCCGTCGAGATTCCGCCCTCCGCGACGTCAGCTGACTGCAGGAAATCGGTGAAGAAGAAGTCGTTCTCGTTTCCCGCTCCCCAGGTGAGCTGCGCGGAGAACCACGTGTACATCGCCGCCCACGCGACGATGACCGCGTAATACACGGCGATCACGACGCAGATGAGCACCTGCCACCAGCCGAGCGGTTCAGCGGCCCGGTGCATACGTCGGAACGCGAGCGGAGCGGAACCGCGGAAGCGGTGTCCGATCGCGTAGTCGAAGAAGAGCAGCGGGATGCCGGCGGTCAGCAGCGCGCACAGGTAGGGGATGAGGAACGCCCCGCCACCGCCCTCGTAGGCGACGTAGGGGAAGCGCCAGATGTTGCCGAGTCCGACGGCGGAGCCGATCGCCGAGAGGATGAAGACATTCCGTGAGCCGAATGCCTCGCGTTTGCGGGTCTGCGTCGTAGCGGTGGCCATGTCCGAGACGTTACCGCAGAGCAGACTGCGCCTGCTACGACCTCGGATACGCCGATCCGCGCAGCAGCCCCGCCAGGTGCATCGCGTTGGTCAGGGAGGTCGTGATCGACGAGGTGACCTTCTCGGGCGTCTGCTCCAGGTCTTTGTAGTCGGTGGTGTGCATCGCCTCGCCGTTCCAGTACACCGATCCCTGCGCGGGAACCGTGAAGCCCACGTCGTTCAGTGCCTGGAAGAGCACCGCGATGATGTGGTGGGCACCATCCTCGTTTCCCAGGACGGCGGCGACGGCGACCTTGTCGAACAGGATCGGGCGCCCGCCGGCATCCGTCTCACTCAACTCGGCGTCGAGGCGCTCGAGCACGCGCTGTGCGACGCTCGAGTGCTGTCCGAGCCAGGTCGGTGTGATGAACACCACGATGTCCGAGTTCAGCACCTTCTCTCGTAGCGCAGGCCACTCGTCGCCCTCTCCCATGTCCTTCTGCACGCCGGGAAGAATGACGTGATCCACGGCTCGAACGCTCTCGCACTCCACGCCGTGCTGGGTGAGGAACGTCGACATCTGGCTGCTGAGGAGTTCTGAACTCGACTCAGCCGGAGACGGCTTGAGCGTGCAGGTGATGAGGAGTGCTCTCACCTGCACGCTCAAGACGTCCTGGTGGGTGTCAGACACGGTTGCGGCCGCTGATCACCCGGAAGAGGAACGCGATCAGAGCGATCACCGCCACGACGATGGCGACCCACAGCAACCAGTTGAGTGCCGTGTTGAGTCCTCCGACGATGGCCAAGATGATCGCGACGACGATGATGATGATGAGTGCGATGTTCATGCTGGGACTCCTGCCCGTTGAGGTGGAGGGCAGCGGGAGCCGTCCTCCGTATGACTATTGAGCGTGGCATCAGACGCGTGCGTCGTCGTGGGGGTTGACGCCCAATTCCAGCGGTGGTAATCGACCCCGCTCACTCGCCCGATCGATCAGCGCCTCGAGTACCCACGCCTGGCTCGTCGTTCATCGGCGAGCTGTTCGCGATTGCGGCCTCATCGTCGGGATCGACCTGGACGGCGTCCACCGAACCTGAGTCCGCTCCCGCTCCGCCAGCCGGCACGTCGGCGCCGAGCACATCCGGTTGGTCCTCCACCGCCGGCTCGGACAGCGATGTCTCTTCTTCGCTCGCGAGGCGGTCGGCGCTCGCGCTGTCGATGAGACGTTCATCGACGTCCGGGTCGAGCACAGCGTCTCCGTCGACCTCCATCGTGGCCCGCTCTTGACGGTCATCATCCGGCAGCGGCAGTGGGGTGATGTTCGGGTTCGACATGATGCATCCTTTCGTCTGATGCGCTCACGTTAGAGCCGACAGCGGCGCCGATCCGATCGGGTTGACCGGCGCACGCCGCGGAGGTATAAGGGTCAGCGTGACGTGGTATCGAGCTGCTTGCGCATGAAGAGCTGTGTCGTCCCGTCGCCCTGATCCACGCGATCGGCGATCCGATAGCCGCAGCTCTCGTACAGTCGCACGTTGGCCTCACTCAGGCTGCCGGTGAACAGCTCCGCTTCCGGTGCCCGCGAGTCGCGCTCGGCAGCCCCGAGCAGCGCCCTGCCGATTCCGAAGCCCTGCAGATCCGGAGCGATGGCGATCCGCCCGATGAGCAGCAGGTCGTCGGTCTCGCGGTACCGGATCGCACCGACCAGCCGCGGACCCACACGAGCGACCCAGCCGTTCGCGTCCGCCAGCTCGGCGCGCAGCTCGTCGAGCGTCTGCGTGAGCGGCGGCATATCGGCCGTGCCGTAGATCAACGCCTCCGAGGCGAAGGCAGCGCGCTGGACGGTGAGAACCTCGCCGGCGTCGTCAGGTGAGATCCGCGACAGAGCGATCTCAAGGTCACTCGGCATCACGCACTCCACTGCGCCGGCGCGCCCACTGCGCGAGTGCGAAGAGCCCGAGGCCCACCAGAAGGAGTCCGGCGCCGAAGAGCCACACGATGCCGCGCTGCTGAGTCAGGAGCAGGATGCAGGATGCGATGCCGAGCACAGGGACGAACGTCCACACCCGGAAATGGTCGTGCTCGACCGGGTCGCGGCGCAGCACGAGCACCGAGACATTGGCGCTGAGGAAGACGAACAGCAGCAGAAGCACGACTGTCTCCGCCAGCGTCGCGAGATCGCCGATCAATGTCAACAGCATCGCCACCAAGGTCGTCGCCATGATCGCCACCCACGGAGTCCTCCTGCGTGGAAGCACACGTCCGAGCCCTTCGGGCAAGAGACCCTGCTGCGCCATCCCGTAGGTGAGCCGGCTCGCCATGATCATCGTGAGCAGCGCGCCGTTGGCGACAGCGATCAGGGCGATCAGGCTGAACAGCCAGGACGGCACCCCCGCGCCGGTCGCCTCCACGACGGCGAGAAGAGGCCCACTGGACTGCTGAAGCTCGTCGGCGGGAAGCGCCACGGAACTTGCCAGCCCCACAAGCACATACACGGCGCCCGCGGTGAGGAGGGAGGCGAACAGCGCCTTCGGGTATGTCTTCGACGGCTCCCTGACCTCTTCGATCACATTCGCCGATGTCTCGAAGCCGACGAAGGAGTAGTAGGCGATGATCGCACCTCCGAGTACCGCCACCCCGACACCGGTGCCCTCCGGCGCCTCCATCACGCGTGACGCATCTCCCCCGCCACCGGCCACGAAGAACCCGACGACGGCGATGACGATCACGAGACCACTGAGTTCGATCGCCGTCATCACGAGATTCGCGCCCATCGACTCGCGGATGCCGCGTGCGTTGAGAGCGGCGACGATGACGAGGAAGACCATCGCGGCGGGAATCGAGGGAACAGGGAGGAAGGTCTGGAGATAGTCCCCGGCGAATGCGATCGCGAGTCCGGCTGCGCTCACGATCCCGGCTGCGAGCATGCTGAAGCCGACCAGGAACGACACGATGCGGCTGCGGAACGCGCGCTCGGCGAAGACCGCCGCGCCTCCGGCGCGCGGATACTTCGTGACGAGCTCGGCGTACGAGCCGGCCGTCAGCAGCGCGAGCAGCAATGCGAGCAGAAGCGGTGCCCACAGCATCCCGCCCACCTGTGCCGACAGCACGCCCATGAGGGCGTATATCCCGGCGCCCAACACATCTCCCAGAATGAAGGCGAAGAGCATCGGTCCGGTGATCGCACGACGCAGTCGCGAGGGCGCCTCTGTCTGTTTCGTCATCGCCCAAACCTAGAGTCGGTTCACGATGCGTTCATAGCCCTTGACAAGTGGGCGGTGTTCCTGAGGTGTGCTCGTCATCCGTGCTCTCTGCACGGATCCGGCGCGCCTTGGCCTCGTCGGCCCTGTCCTTGCGCACCGCCTTGGCGATTCGGCTGGCATCACGCAGCGGCAACTGCACTTGCCTCTCCGCGTGCACTCCGGCGTGGAGTTCGCGAATGCGCTCGACTTCTGCATCGAACTCCACTCCGACGAGCAGGGCCATGTTCGCGATCCACATCCACAGCGCGAACACGATGACTCCGGCGAACGATCCATAGATGCGGTCGTAGTTCGAGAATCCTGCGATGTAGGCGCCGAATCCCGCGGAGGCTATCGCCAGCACCGCGATCGCCGCAGCAGCGCCGAGGCTCATCCAGCGAAAGCGCGGCGGTCGGACGTTCGGGGTGAAGTAGTAGAGGAATGCGACGACGAACACCACCAGTACGACGAGCAGCGGCCACCTCGCGATGCGCCAGACGAAGAGCACGACCTCGCCGATCCCGAAAGCGTCTCCGACAGCCTGTGCGACGGGACCTGAACCGACGATGAGCAGAACGGCGATCACTGCGCAGAGGATCGCGACCACGGCGATGGCGAGCTGGGTCGGCTTGAGCGTCAGGAGGGGTCGCCCTTCCTGTACGCCGTAGATGCGGTTCATCCCCCGCCCGAGCACGGCGACGTAACGCCCCATCGACCAGATCGACAGCAGTACGCCGAACACGAGCAGAAAGCCCGACATCCTCAGATCGGCGAGCTCCTGCAGAAAGTCACCGACCCCGCTCGCCGCTTCGCCCGGCGCGATCGCACGCACGACATCGAGCAGGATGCGTGCGGTCTCGTCGTCACGCCCGAGCACACTGAGGATCGAGAATCCGACCATCGTCGCCGGCAGCAGTGCGAGGATCGCGTAGAAGGCGAGACTTGCGGCGATGTCGGCGCAGCCGTCTGCGGCGAAAGCACGGAAGATCCGCCTGAGGGCGAAGGTCCATGAGCGCGTGGCCATCCCCACACTCTCGCGCACCGCTGCCGCCGCACGATGCCCCTTGACACCGCGGCCGCGCGCAGCCCCGGGTCAGTCCTGCGTCTCGAGCACCTCATCGACCAGGGAGATGCCACCCGTCGAGTTCGCCGAGTGCATCAGCTTCTCGATCCACCGCGCGTTCAGCGATCCGGCCTCCGGCTCATCGAAGACGAAGCGCAACGGGATCGACGGGTGAACCCAGATCGTGGAGCGGCCCGCCGGGTCGCCGTCGGCGTGCTTCCACGAAAGAGTGAAGGACTCCTGGCGACGCAGCTTCGTGGCGATGACGACTTTGAGGTGCGCCAGCGCGCGATCCTCGATGTGAATGGGGTCCTCCGACCCGCCGTACTGAATGGAGCCCATATGCTGACCGTAGCGCATGGCGGAAGCTGCTCCGAACACCCTCCTCAGGTGTCGACGTCGCCTCTCCATGCACCGGTCTCCGCGCCTCGGCTCTCGATGAATTCCTTGAAGTTCTTGAGGTCCTTCTTCACCGCATGAGAACCTGCCCCGAGAGCCGCCCCCACACTCTCCACGAGCCCGCTCGGCTCCCAATCGAGCTGCACGCTCACGCGGGTCGAGGTGTCGGTGAGCCTGTGGAAGGTCACTGCTCCCCCATGCGCCGTCTCTGCGCCGATGCTCGTCCAGGCGACGCGCTCATCCGGGTGCTGCTCGGTGATCTCCGCGTCGAACTCTCGCTCTACTCCCCCGACGTTGACCTTCCACCGGGTGAGCGTGTCCGTCACCTGCGTCAGCGACACGACCTCGTCGAGGAACTCCGGAAAGCTCTCGAACTGGGTCCACTGGTTGTACGCCACGCTGACGGGTACGTCCACGTCGATGGTCTCGATGATCTGCGCCATGAGATTCTCCTCACTGATCGGTTGTCCTTCCCCCATTCAGCGCGCGCCGTCGCGTTGTGTCAGGGGGCTTGACGCGGGCTCCGAGATGCGCGATCGTGCACATCGATGCCGCGATCGCCGTGATCATTCGCGCGCGCGCAACAGCAGCAGTATCCGCCGCAGATGCATGCAGATGAGCGCTCCAGGACCGACCGTCTGACCTGAGCTGACACTCACCTGATCCACCGCGTCCAGCAGGACGCGAACCGCCCGTGCTGCGCTTTCGCGCGATCGATGCGCGTCCGCGCTGTCGTCCTCCTCCTGTTCGATGCAGTCGGCGACGCGCCTGCATGCCTCGCTCAGCGGCCCGGCGAGCTTCGGGTCAAGGCCCAGTCCCCCTGGTCGTTCCCAGATGGCGTCGGCGAGCGTCTCCGAGATGTCACGGATGCGCACGGCGATCCGCTCGAGCGACTCCAGGCGGTCGTGCACCTCGGAGGTGTCGTGCCGACCGCGCATCGCCCTGGGATTTCCCTTACGACTGGCGTCGGCCTCGTCCAATGCCTGGCGCACCTCACGGGAGGTGTCGGCCAGGGCCGCGGTATCCCGCGCCCATCCATCGCGTTCAGGTGGCCATGAATCGGACACCGCGTCGCCGATCTCATGCTCCGACCGCCATCTGGGTGAGATATCCCAGCGAGTAGTCATCGGAGTCCTGGCCCGAGCAGGGTCTGCACACCCGACTTGGCCGACTCCATCAAGGTCGGGTACATGCTCAGCAGCGCGCCGAGCGGCGCGTAGTACGGATACTCATCCGTCACGCCGGGCATGTGCGGGGCGAGCGCCCAGGCGATCCCACTGCGAGGGCGGCCTTCGCCGCCAGCAGCAGCCGTGCGGAGCGGAACGCGTTCCTCAGCGACACCAACCGGGTCTCGCCAGACGACATCGGCGTCCGCCCACCGCTCTTTTCGGTCGTGGATCACCATTCATGGGAGTCGGCGGGCTCGGGACCGCTTTCGACGTCGAGATCGTCGGCGGTGTCGGCGTCGAAGTCGGTGCTCTCCTTCGCCGGAATCTGCTCCTCGGGGATGAACGGTCGCTCCTCATCGGGAATCGCGCGCGGATCGGACATGAGGGGGCTCCTCTTCTCGTTGTCGACCTTTAGTCTCGACGTCAACGGTCGATGAGGACCGGGGGTTGACATCGCCGAATCCATCCGTGGCGAGCACTATGGGTAATGTCGAACTCGACCACCCCGGGAGCCGTCGACGAGAGGAACCGGATGCGTGCTCTGATCGCCAGCGGGACGGGCAGATATGCCGATCCCTGGCATCCGTTCCCCCGTACGAGCCCCCGCATCGCGGATGTCCTGTCAGATTCGGGTTTCGACGTGGCGATCGATGACGACGTGGATCGCGCCATGCGCTCGCTGTCGGGGATAGACCTTCTCGTCGTGAACGCCGGTGACCCGTGGCGTGCCGAGCAGCCGAGTGCCGCACCGGCGGAAGACTCGATTCACGGACTTGCGGCGGCTCTCGAGCGGGGTATAGGTGTGCTGGCGTTTCATTGTGCAGTCGCATCGCTGCGTGATTACCCCGAGTGGGGAGCATCTGTAGGCGCGATCTGGTTGCCTGGGCTCTCCCACCATCCTCCGTTCGGGCAGATGGAGATCACCGGCGCTGTGATGCCCGATGGTCGGCAGGTCCGGGATTTCACCCTGGCTGACGAGCGCTACTGCCGCCTGCAGCGCGTCGGATCGAGCCTGATAGTCGCCACGCACGCCGGTGACGGATCAGCAGAACCTGCCGTATGGGTCCGCGAGGTCGGCACGTCACGCGTCGCGGTGGACGTGCTCGGACACGACGAACGGTCATACGACTCCGCTGGCCACCGGAGTCTTATCCAGCAGCTCAGTCTGTGGGCGACCCGACGCGTGCAGGAGAGCTGAGCAGCCACCGGGGCACGCGGCTCAGACCGTTCGCCAATCGTGCTCTGTGATGGCTGCGCCGGCCTGCGGACCCATCTGGAGCATGCCGCCGTCGATCACCAGTGATGTGCCGGAGATGTACGCGGCCTCCGGCGACGCCAGGAACGCGATGAGCGCGGCGACCTCGCGGGCGTCGCCCGGGCGCCCCAGAGGAATCCCGGGGCGATCGATCCGCCTGGGGTCGGTCTCCGTCTCAGCGGACGTGGATATCGCAATCGCGCCGGGTGCGACGCTCACTGCACTGATGCCGTGGGCGCCGAGCTCGAGAGCCAGGTTCTTCATGAGTCCGTCGAGGCCGTGCTTGGCTGCGTCGTACGCGCAGTATCCCACCATGGGCTGATGCGCGTGCACGCTCGTCACGGCGATGAGCCTGCCGCCTCGCCCCGCGGCGACCATCGAACGCGCGGCGCGCTGCAGACACACGAAGGCACCCGTCAGGTCAGTGTCGAAGACGAGGTTCCACTCTTCGAGTGAGAGGTCGAGGAACGGTGTGTGCGAGCCGATGCCGGCGTTGTTGACGAAGACGTCGACGCCACCGAGTTCGTCGATCATCTCGTCGATGACGTCGCCGCACGCCGGGATGTCGGTGACATCGAGCTGAGCGACGACGGCTCTGGAGCCATGGCTGCGCACCTCTGCCGCGGTCTGCTCCGCTCCTTCCTGGTCGGTGTGCCAGGTCACTGCGACGTCGAGGCCTGCGGCGGCGAGTGCGACTGCCGTCGCGCGGCCGATGCCGGAGTCCGAGCCTGTGACGATCGCACGACGCGGTTCGTGTTCAGCTTCCATCGTTCGCGTCCGCGTCATCCGCCCATCGCAGCACCGCCACCGGATCCCGAACGGGTCGGCTCTGTCTCGGTGCATCGTCCGCAGTGGGTTCGTCATCCTCGATCAGGATCCGCGCGTCTGTAAGAACCGCCGCTCGCGCCAAGGCCTCGGCTGCGGTCACGCTGGCCAGGACACTGGCACCGAGGCTCTCCGATGCGTCGGTCGCCACCCACGGCGGCGCGTCGAGCGCGAGCAACGACCGGTCGTCGTCGAGCATCCGCCCATCGAGCAGCAGCGTCTGCACACGCGCCTGCTGCAGTGCCGCGGTGACCTCGGCGAGGCCCTCCGCCCCGCCGCTGCCGCTGTCGGTCGCGGCACGATCGCGAACTTCCCGGATCGTGGAGCGCGCATGCTCCGCGATGGATCGAGCGATCGCCGAGTCGAGTTCCGTCGAATCCGCGCCGTCAGCGCGCGTGTGCGCGTCGACTTCCACGACGAGTTCGCGTTCCGTCGCGGTCAGTGCCTCGATCAGCAGCTGTCGTGCGCGCACGTCGCCGGAGAGAGCGACGAACGCCGGGTGCTGTTCTCTGATGAGGTCGCTGACGGCGGCCGCGACTTCCTCTTGGTTGTGCTTCCAAAGGTTCTCGGCGTACCGCTGGTAGGCAGCGTGCGACCACCCTCCTGCCTGGACCTTCGTCATGCCGTCCGTTTCGCCTTCGATCTCAGCATCCGCGTCGGTTCGTCCTCGACCCGATGTCTCCAGGCGGATGTCGGCGCCATCACGGCTCGTCTCGACGACGAGGTAGCGTGTGGCAGCGCTGAGATGCCGGAGCAGCGGAAGCATCGTCGGCACAGGTCCGTGCCCGAGGCGTTCCGGCCCCATTCTCGCGCCGACGAAACCCCGATCGAGTTCGATGCGCCCGGCGGATGCCAGAACGACACGGGCGGAGGGACTCGGCAGCTCGTTGCGTGTGGCGAGCGCCGACTCGATCGCCGATGCATCCTCAGCAGGTGCGCCGGCCGCTTCGAGTCTTTCGCGCACGGAGCGTCGAAGAGCCTCCTCTTCGACCTGCGGAAGTGCACCCGGACCGTCGACGTAGGCACTGGTCCAGGGACCGGGACGGCCGAGCAATTCCACCAGGCCGAGGTCACTCATCGTCGCTCCGCTGAGATTCGGACATGTTCGTCTCCTCCTTGCTCGTTGCTCGTTGCTCGTCGGCACTAGTCTCTTCCCGGCGCCCTGATTCACCATCGGGGGTTGACATCGCGCGATCATCCGTTGAGGGGGCTCGTCCGATTGCCTCTGACATCGGGGCTCAACAGGTCTACCGTTCAGTCATGGGCACTCTCTTCTACGACGGTTCCGGGAGCCCGATCCATATCGAGGATCGAACCCTCGCGCATCTAAAAGTCGTCATCGCCACCCGGCTCCGCCGACACGAGAGCTTCACGCTGTCCTGGAAGCATCCCGACGGCGAGCCCCGCGGTCGGTCCACGATCTGGTTGCACCCCTCGATACCGTTGCGATTCGTGTTCGACGATCCGCGGCCGCCCGCGATCAACGGCCGATGGATCGAAGATCTCATGAACTCGGTGAGCTCGACGGGCGGGATCTTCCTCGTCGACGAGATGACCGAGCCGACCGACCAGTCCCACCCGCACGACAACGGATCATCCTGACGGGTTCTCCAGCGGCATGCCGTTCTCATCCGTCGTCTCGGGCAGTCCGTCCGACCGCGCCGGGCGTTCACCGACGACGGCCACGCCATCACCCGGCCCGCCGCCGTCTGTGATCACACCGCTCGGAATCGCCTCCTCCACGGTGTGCCGAGAACCGTGCTGCCGGGCGAACTCAAGGCCTGCGGCGACGGCCTCTTCCCGGCTGCTGAAGCTGAGGGAGAGCTCGTTCGCTCCCTCCACCTCGTTGACCCATTGGCCCTGCTTGTCCCTGGTGACCACATCCAGATGTGACAAAATCCAAACCTCCCGGCATGACGTCGTGCTCGGTCCTGACCTGCCGCAACGCTAAGACGTCGTACACGAGCCATCGAGGCCCTTGACACCGAGACGATGAAGGTTCCGACAACTTCGCCTGCTTGTCAACCCGTTTGGCGTCGGCCCCGCCGTCTGCGAGTGTCGCGGCACGAGACGGAGGAAGACATGAAGGCACTCACCTGGCAGGGCAAACGCAACGTGACGGTCGAACGGGTGGACGATCCGGTGATCGAGCAGCCGACGGATGCCATCATCACGGTGACGTCTTCTGCCATCTGCGGCTCCGACCTTCATCAGTACGAGTTGCTGGGTCCGTTCATCGACCGTGGAGACATCCTCGGCCACGAACCGATGGGGACGGTGGTGGACGTCGGGGCAGAGGTGGCGGAGCTGGCTGTCGGCGACCGCGTCGTGATCGCGTTCAACATCGCCTGCGGGCACTGCTTCATGTGCCGTGGCGGCCTGCAATCGCAGTGCGAGACCACGCAGGTCCGCGAATACGGTAGCGGTGCGGCACTTTTCGGTTATGCGAAGCTGTACGGCCAGATTCCCGGCGGGCAGGCGGAGTATCTCTGGGTGCCCCTCGCCGACTACAACCACATCGATCGATCTCGTGCGCAGAGGCGGGACGGTGTCACTCAGCGGCGTCTATGCCGGGGACGCCGACATCCTGCCGATGAAGACGATGTTCGACAAGCAGCTGAACCTGCGCATGGGTCAGTGCAACGTCAAACGCTGGGTGGATGAGATCATCCCGCTTGTCGAGGACCCCGCGGATCCGCTCGGCGTGCTCGACCTCGCCACGCACCACGCGTCACTCGGCTCGGCACCGGATCTGTACGGAACGTTCCAGCGCAAAGAGGACGGCTGCATCAAGGTCGTATTGAACCCCTGACTGAACCCCCTGCCCGAGGGGATTCGGGAACCGGAGCCGACCGTCATCTCCTGATCAGTCGGTCTCCGCACCCGACTCACTCGTCGCGCGGTCGTGCGGTCGATCGCCTCTGTGGAGGTCCAGTCGGCGACGGTGTGAAGTTCCAGTCGGCGACGGCGGGGATGTCGACGCCATGCTCGCGGGTGTGACGACGAGCATCCTCGCGCGCGGTCGCGAACGTGGCGCGAGCCTCCGAGGCGCTTTCGGCGAGCCCGGGTACGCGGTCGATCACGTCGATGGCGAGCCGATATCGGTCGATGTCGTTGAGCATGACCATGTCGAACGGCGTCGTCGTGGTGCCGCGCTCGCGGTAGCCGTGCACGTGCAGGTTCTCATGACCGTTCCGCCTGTAAGTGAGGCGATGGATGAGTGCGGGATAGCCGTGGTACGCGAAGATGACCGGCCGGTGCGTCGTGAACAGCGCATCGAAGGCTGCGTCCTCCAGCCCTGCCGGATGTTGGTCCGGCGACTGGAGCGTCGCGAGGTCGACGACGTTGACGACGCGCACCTTCAGCTCCGGGATGCTGTCACGCAGCAGCTCTGCGGCGGCGATGACCTCCTGGGTGGGCACATCGCCCGCGGCGGCGAGCACGACGTCGGGAGTCGCTGCCGGTCGTGTCGTCCCGGCCCACCCCAGCTCGCCGATCCCACGTAGAACGTGGTCACGGGCCTGGTCCAGGTTCAGCCATTGCGGCGCTGGCTTCTTGCCTGCGACGACGACGTTGATGCGGTCGGTGGCCTCGAGGCATTGCGTCATCGTCACCAGCAGAGTGTTCGCGTCGAACGGCAGATACACGCGCACGACTTCGACGCTCTTGTTGAGGACGAGGTCGATGAATCCCGGATCCTGATGTGTGAAGCCGTTGTGATCCTGCTGCCAGACATGGCTCGACAGCAGATATGTGAACGCGGGCAGCGGCTCGCGCCATGGAACGCCCGCGCTGGCCTCCAGCCACTTCGCGTGCTGATTGAACATCGAGTCGACGATGTGGATGAATGCCTCATATGACGTGAACACACCGTGGCGGCCCGTGAGCGTGTACCCCTCGAGCCAGCCCTGGCATAGGTGCTCGCTGAGAACCTCCATCACGCGTCCGTGCGGAGCGAGGTGCTCATCCACCGCTTCCGTGTCGGCGTTCCACTGCTTCGCGGTCACGTCGAACACCGCAGCCAGACGGTTGGACTCGAGTTCGTCCGGGCTGAAGATGCGGAACGTCTCCGGGTTGCGCCCGATGACGTCGGCCAACCACGCTCCGAGGATCTGGGTCGCCCCGGCTTCGGCGCCGCCAGGAGATTCGACCGGAACCGCGTGGTCGGAGATACCCGGCAGATCCAGCCTTCTGCTGATCCTCCCGCCGTTCGCCTGCGGGATCGCGCTCATCCGTCGGGCGCCCTTCGGCCCCCAACCCGCCGTCGCCTCGCGCGGCGCACCGGAGTCGTCGAACAGCTCCGTCGGTCGATACGAGCGCAGCCATTCCTCCAGCATCCGTCGGTGCCCGTCGTCATTGCGTACGTCGCTGAGCGGCACCTGGTGCGAGCGCCATGTTCCTTCGATGGGTGTGCCGTCGACCTCTTCCGGCCCGCTCCATCCCTTGGGAGAGCGGAGCACGATCATCGGCCATGGTCGGCGATCGCCGGTGAAGGCAGCAGCGCGCACTTGTTCGATACCGCTGAATGCACGATCCAGCGCCTCGGCGAATCGTGCGTGCACATCGGCCGTCGGCTCCGTCGCGGAGATCGTGACGAAGATCGGGTCGTAACCGTATCCGGTCATGAGCGCGGCCAGCTCGTGTTCCGGTATCCGCGCGAGGAGCGTGGGGTTGGCGATCTTCCAGCCGTTGAGGTGCAGGACCGGCAGCACCATGCCGTCGCGACGCGGATCCAGAAATCTGCTGCCGTGCCATGCCGTCGCCAATG
This sequence comes from Microbacterium sp. AK031, assembly GCF_024807145.1. GTDB lineage: Bacteria > Actinomycetota > Actinomycetes > Actinomycetales > Microbacteriaceae > Microbacterium. The sequence continues at coordinate 209,659 of NZ_JANUCA010000004.1, forward strand.
GCCCAGTCTCCGCTTCGCCGTCCCCGACCACGCACACCACGGTGAGGTCGGGATCGTCCAGGGCTGCACCGAAGGCGTGGGCGAGTGAATAGCCCAGCTCTCCGCCTTCCTGGATGGAGCCTGGGGTCTCCGGGGCGGTATGGCTCGGGACGCCGCCCGGGTAGGAGAACTGGTGGAACAGCTCACGCATGCCGGCAGCATCCCGTGTCACGTCGGTGTACAGCTCCGAGTACGTGCCGTCGAGCCAGGCGTTCGCATTCATCGCCGGCCCGCCATGCCCTGGTCCGGCGATGAACAGCACGGGCTCGTCGCGTTCGACGATCACCCGATTCACATGCGCATAGACAAGGTTGAGCCCTGGCACTGTTCCGAAGTGGCCCAGTAGCCGAGGCTTGATGTCATCCACAGACAGAGGGCGGGAAAGAGTCGCGTCATCCTGCAGGTAGATCTGCCCGACGCTCAGGTAGTTCGCTGCCCTCCACCAGCGGTCGATCCGGTCGAGGGACTGCTCCGCCTCAGTCATGGGCGAGATCTCGTGCGGTTCCGCGGCATCCGGCAGCGCTCACGCCCGGCGCGGAGGTGGGTTCTGAGATTCTTTGGGGTCCGGCACTGCCGGCTTACCCTCGTCGACGCCGTCGGGTGTGATCGGGTCGAACCCCGAGTCATCTTCCCTGGTCTCTTCGAGTGGCACGTCGGTGATCTGCTGTTCCTCGAGCGGGTCCCTCTGATCGGACATCATGTGCTCCTTCCATCGGTCGACCCATCATGACGAGCGAGCCACGTGAGATGCCAGGGGGTTGACCGACGGACGAACTGCGCGTTATGCAGGCGAAGCGGCCGCTAGACGTGGGACGCACGGACGTCAAGCCCCTCACTCTTTCTTCTCCCGCGGCAGCATGCTTGATCTCCCTTCAGGATCGGAGCCGTCCGTGTCACTCACCTACCCCTCGTCCGCTGAGCCCGTCGCGATCGGCATTTCTGATGCCGGATACACAGCACGCGGGCCTCTCAGCGATGCCGTGCTGCGCAGGCTCACTGGCGGAGAGGATACGGATCACTGTGCACTCGCACGTCGGGTCGCAGACGAGACGCCCGACATCGCCCGCGACGATGACATCCAGGTCGCCCTGTTCACCCTCTACGCGTCGTCCTACGGCGCGATCGACGCATTCTCGCCGGATCTGGAATGGGACCCGCAGCTGATCGAGACGCGGCGCATTCTGGAAGCGCGATTCGAAAGCAGCATCCGAAGCGCCGTCGCGGTGCCGGAACTGCCGACGCCGACTGCGGATGCCGTCAGCCGAGCGCTCTTCGCACTCACGGGCGCTGATGCCGGCCCGAGCCTCTCGCGCTACGTCGCGAAGAAGGCGACGCTGGAACAGGCGCGGGAGTTCCTGATGCAGCGTTCGATCTACACCCTTCACGAAGCCGACCCGCATTCCTGGGCCATCCCCCGCCTGCACGGGCGGGCCAAGGCTGCGCTCGTGGAGATCCAGTCCGACGAATACGGCGGCGGACGCCCTGATCGCATGCATGCCGCGATCTTCGCGGCCACCATGCGCGGCGCCGGCCTCGACGACACGTACGGGGCCTACGTCGACGCGGTGCCGGCGCTCACGCTCGCCTCGCACAACATGATGTCGATGTTCGGCATCAACAGAAACCTCCTCGGAGCGATCGTCGGGCATCTCGCAGCGTTCGAGATGACCTCGTCGATCCCGAACCGCCTCTACGGCGACGGGATGCGCCGCCTCGGCTTCGGAGAAGACGTCACTGACTACTTCGACGAGCACGTCGAAGCAGATGCCGTGCATGAGCAGATCGCTGGGCGCGACCTGGCGGGTACGCTCGCCGAGGATCGCCCCGATCTGCTGCCGGACATCATGTTCGGAGCGGCAGCGTGCCTTGCTGTGGACGGATGGGTGGGCACCCACATTCTGGATGCATGGAGCAACGGCGAGTCGTCCCTGCGCACGGAGGTGCGGGGATGAGCCGGGACAGAGCGACGATCACTCCGTATCCGGACGGGCCGCTGCTCGTACGCGGAGACATAGACCTCGTCGCGGCAGACGGCGAGACGATCGAACGCCATCGTCGCACCGTCGCGCTGTGCCGATGCGGGTTGTCGACGATCAAGCCGTTCTGCGACGGCACGCACAAGGCCGCCGGGTTCCGCACCGAGGACTGATCGGCGTGCGCCTCGAAGCCGAGCGCGGCTGGGGTTGGTTCGGCACCGGCCCGTGACCGTCGGACACGGTTCGAATGGGAAGGTACGAGGTGTGCTGATCGACACCAAGCTGTCTCGGCACGAAGCGATCGTGATCGCCGACGACGACGTCCGTTATGAGGGCGATGCGCTGGCATCGATCGTCGCTGATCTCACGTCAGCCGACCTGGTGAAACCGCAGAACTACTTCGCCCCAGCTCCATGGCGCGCCAGGTGGGACACAGCTCGCAGCCTGCTCAATCGCGCGTTGGGGTCTGAATATCCGGGCACCTATGCGCGGCGCCGGTCGACGATAACGGCGGCGGGAGGATACGACGCCGATGTCCCTGTTCGAGAACCTCGAGTTGGAGCGCACGGTGCAGGCGATCGGCGGCACGGTGCGCACCCGCGCGACCTGCTCATCGCGCGCCGTCCACCGAGCGTGGAGCACTTTCTGTCGCAGCGTGTGCGTCAGGCCTACGACAGCTTCGCGCAACCCGGCAGGCTGCTGCTCGAAGCATCAGTCCTCCCGATCCTGATCTGCCTGCGGCGTCGGCCCGGCGCGATCGTGATGCTGGTGGTGCTGTCGATGGCTGTCGCCGAGTACGGCAGCCAGCGCGATCACGGATCGACGGTGTTCCCGCGGTCGAGCGTGTTCTGGATTCCGCTCTGGATCGCCGAGCGCAGCATTGCGACCCGGCTCGCTGTCGGGCTTCGAGCCCGAGGCGGCGTGCAGTACTGCGGCGGCCGGATCAGAAACGCCGCGAACCCGACCAGGGTGCTGCGACAGAGGCTGTCGGTACAGCGGGGCCATCGTAGTTCGGCCTGTTCCGGAAAGGAACTCTGAACAGCCATTTATGGCGGAGACGAGGGGATTTGAACCCCTGGACCCCTTGCGAGGTCTCCACCTTCGCAGGGTGAAATTGCACTCTTGCCCGATCAATCAACTGCTGCCAATTCTACCGCAGAATCACGCTAATTAGTACACCTAATCAGGTCTTTTACACGGGCCCATTTCCCGCTCGCGAGGCACTCCACACACTCCAGACTCGCTGAGAATCAACACCCTCGGGATGCTCGGGGACACCTGGGGGTCACCTGACAGCGCGCGGGCATGGACGCGTCTGAACGCCGCGAGTCCTCGCTGTACGCCGTGGGCGAAGAGCCTTCTGTCTGTTGCGACGGCCCGCCTAAGCTCGTCATTGAGCGACGTCGAGAGCTGCGCGAATAATGCTGTCAGTGTCGATCTGGTGGTGGTGGTAGGTGTCATCGAGTTCACCAGATTGCCCAAATTTTGACACTCCGAGGTGCCGCGCCTGCACCTGAGTGATGCCGCTTAGGAACTAGGAGCTCACGGCAACCTGAGTCTGCTTGGACAGCCGCAACCAGGTTTCTACTACAGTGTCGGGGTTGAGTGACATCGATTCGATGCCCTGGGCAACGAGCCATTCGGCTAGATCGGGATGATCACTTGGTCCTTGACCACAGATACCGACGTACTTCCCTGCACGGCGGCATGCTTCGATCGCCATCGACAGCATCTTCAACACCGCTGGATCACGTTCGTCGAACGTCGCGGCGACAAGTCCGGAGTCACGGTCGAGGCCGAGGGTGAGCTGTGTCATATCGTTCGATCCGATCGAGAAGCCGTCGAAGTACTCGAGAAACTCGTCGGCGAGAACTGCATTCGATGGGAGTTCACACATCATGATGACGCGGAGCCCGTTCTCGCCACGACTCAGCCCGTTCTGACCGAGAAGTTCGATGACCGCATGGGCTTCTCCCACTGTGCGCACAAAGGGCACCATGATCTCGACATTTGTGAGACCCATTTCATCGCGAACGAAGCGAATTGCCTCGCATTCCATGTCGAAACATTCACGGAAGTCAGCCGAGATGTAACGAGATGCGCCGCGGTAACCGAGCATCGGGTTCTCTTCGTGGGGTTCGTACAGCTCTCCGCCGATGAGGTTTGCGTACTCGTTTGATTTGAAGTCCGAGAGGCGAACGATCACCGGTTCCGGAGCGAATGCCGCAGCGATCATGGATATGCCTTCGGCGACCCGCTTCACGAAGTAGTCGCGGGGCGATTCGTACGGTGCGATGCGCTCTGAGATCTCTGCCTGCAGCGCGACCGGCAATGTGTCGAACTCAAGAAGCGCCCGCGGGTGAATCCCAATCTGACGGTTGATAACGAACTCGAGTCGAGCAAGCCCGACGCCCTTGTTGGGGAGCTTCGAGAAGGCGAAGGCTTGGTCAGGCGTGCCCACGTTGAGCATGATCTTGGTTGGGCTTTCGGGCATTTCGTCAAGACGCGTGATGACTTCTTCGAAGGTAAGAATCCCCTCGTAGATAAAGCCGTTGTCGCCCTCCGCGCATGACACGGTCACGCTCTGACCATCGTGTAATAACGTGGTGGCGTCGCCGGTGCCGACGACGGCAGGAATGCCGAGTTCCCGAGCGATGATCGCCGCGTGACACGTGCGGCCACCGCGGTTGGTGATGATGGCGGAAGCCTGCTTCATGATTGGTTCCCAGTCGGGGTCGGTCATGTCTGCAACGAGCACATCCCCCTTCTGAAACTCGCTCATCTGTGCGAGCGATGTCATCACACGCACGGGGCCCGCACCGATTTTCTGGCCAATCGCTCGACCGATGCTGATTGCGGTGCCCGGTTCTGCGAGTACAGATCTGCGCATGACGTTGCCATCGGTGCGCGACACCACCGTTTCGGGGCGCGCCTGCAGAATGTAGAGCTGTCCGTCAATGCCGTCTTTGCCCCACTCGATGTCCATCGGGCGGGCGTAGTGATTTTCGATCACCAGCGCCTGGCGTCCCAGCTCTTCAACTTCAGCATCCGAAATGCTGAACTGTGCTCGTTCGGCCAGCGCGACATCGGTGAACACGGTGCTCGCGCCGGCCTGCGTGCCGTCGGCGTAGACCATCTTGATGGCCTTCTCACCGACCGAGCGCTTCAAAATCGCGGGACGCCCCGCGCGGAGTGCCGGCTTGTACGCGTAGAACTCGTCAGGATTGACCGCGCCCTGCACGACCGCTTCGCCCAGGCCGTAAGAGCTAGTAACAAAGACAGCGCGGTCGAACCCCGACTCGGTGTCGACAGTGAACAAGACTCCGGATGCTCCGACATCGGAACGCACCATGCGCTGGATGCCGGCAGACAGCGCAACGTCATGGTGGTCAAAGCCGTGGTGCACCCGGTATGCGATGGCACGGTCGTTGTAGAGGGAAGCGAACACGCTGCGCACCGCTGTGAGGATGTTCTCTATCCCATTGATGTTCAGGAAGGTCTCTTGCTGACCTGCGAATGATGCGTCTGGAAGGTCTTCGGCCGTTGCGCTTGAACGCACTGCCCATGACACTGTGCCGGGCTCCGGGTCGCCCTGTACGAGTTCGGCATAGGCGGCACGCAGCTCGCCTTCGAACTGCGCCGGTAGCGGCTGCTGCTCGATCCATTCGCGCACGTTTGCACCGACGCGAGCAAGTTCTGCGACGTCACTGACGTCTAGAGCTTCTACAGTCGTGCGAATACGGTCATACAGACCATCTGCGGCGAGAAACTCGCGGTACGCACCTGCGGTGGTGGCAAAACCTCCCGGCACCCGTACCCCAGCATCCGAGAGATTTGACACCATCTCTCCGAGTGAGGCGTTCTTCCCACCAACCTGGGCAACATCGCCCATACCGATCTCGGTGAACCAGAGGATGTTCGTCATGAGGACTCCTAAAGTGTTGTGCATTGTGTGCATGGGTGGTTCGCTGACGAAGCGATGGATCAACTTCGTAGTCGCATGGACTGCATGATGACGGCCGACATCTCTTCGACAGATTTCGTCGACGAGTTGAGAAACGGCACGCGATTGCGGCGATAAAGATCTTCAGCTCGGCGCAACTCGAGCGTGCACTGCGCCAGACTCGAATACGTCGAGCTCGGCCGACGCTCGTGACGCACCTGACTCAGCCGCAATGGCGTAGTCGTCAGGCCGAAGCACTTGTCGACGTAACGAGAGACTGCGGCGGGCAATCCGTCGGCCGGATAGTCGTCATCGGTAAGCGGGTAGTTCGCCACCAAGAGCCCGTACTGAAGCGCGAGATACATGGTCGTCGGCGTCTTGCCGCAACGAGAGGGCGCGACGATAATGACGTCCGCAATGTCAAGAGCACGCATGCTCTGACCGTCATCGTGCTCGATCGCGTACTCCACGGCGCGCATCCGCGCGAAGTACCGCTCAATGTTTCCCACACCGTGGTACTGACCAAGTTGCTCTGACGCGGGACTACCCAGCGCATCTTCCAGCTCACGAAGGTGACCGCCTAGTAGGTCAATCACCACCGCGCCGGACTCGCCGAGTTCGCGGAGGATCTCAGCTGACTTGACTGTTGCAAAGACCAGTGGTTCGGCACCAACAACTGTGGCTTTTCGCACATCTTGCGCCACGTTGTGGGCGCCCGCGATGGTGTCGACGAACGGAATCGTGTGCCGTCGAAACTCGACTCCAGGAAAGTTCGCCAGCAGGGCGCTACCGAGCGTCTCTGCGGTAATGCCGGTGCTGTCAGAGACGAAGTAGGCCGCCTGAAGCCCGCGCTTGCCGCGCAGGTCTGAACTGGTCGTTCGAGCTGAAGTCTCGATGTCGTTCTCCACTCCTTGAGTCACTACCTGACTCAACGCTAGGAGAACTAGTTCGGTTTATTCATAGGTTTTCAAGGATAAGAACGGCAAATATTACGCCAAGAGTATGAAAAGGAGCCCGCGCACGATGCACGCGCGGGCCCCAAAATGTCACTACTCAGCTAGAGAATCGCTGCGTGATCGTTCCGATCTGGGTGAAAAGCGTCTCACCGGAGACGAGGAATCGGTTCGGCTTCATACCTGCGCCCACCCCCGGCGGTGTCCCGGTGAAAATGACGTCACCCGGAAGCAACTCGACCGTCTGCGAAAGTCGGCTCACGAGCTCAGCAACCGGAAAGATCAGTTGTGCTGTTGAGCTATCTTGCACACGACTCACGGTGCCGTCGGCACCGATGATCGTCGTCGAAATCGCAAGCGCATTAGGATCAGCGAACTCGTCAAGTGAAACAATCACGGGTCCGATTGGGGCAAAATTCTCGAACGACTTACCCATGCTGAACTGCGCAGGAGTCCCCTGCCACTGGACGGTACGCTCCGACAGATCTTGACCCACGGTAGGGTCTTTGGTTTCAACCCGTTAGGCTCCTCGTTACCGTGCGACACTCGGACCGATGCCACAGGTAAAGCCGCTGTCGGCGCCTGCGGTGATCTCGCAGAGCATTCGGTGTGCTTGAGCCGCCAGGTCGGGGCGCTGGTCCCACAGGTCGGTGGTCTCCTGCGGGTCGGCGTCGATGTCGTAGATGCGGCCAATGGGGTGCTTGGCGTTGTAGACAGTGCCGTCTTCCCGGCTACTGGCAGAGAAGATGGCACGGTTCGCTCCGCCGTCGTCCCTGATCCGTGCCGAGAAGCCGCGACCGGACTCCGTGCAGAAATTCACCTTGTACTGATCTATCCGCAGCGCGAACGCACCTCCCATGCTGTGGTGTACGACGGGCAGACCTCGTGGCCGCGGATCGGAACTGTCTAGTCGCGCGAAGATGTCAACGGCATCTTCTGCCGCGCCGCTCGAAGGCGACAGGCCGGCCGCCGCCAGAATCGTCGGATACAGGTCGGACAGGCAAATGAGATCGTCGCGCACGAGTCCCGCCTCCAAGCCGGCTGGCCAGCGCACAATGAGCGGCTCACGATGTCCACCGTCCCAGATGTCGCCCTTCTGCCCGCGGTACGGGCCATTTGGTCGATGATGCTCCGTGTCCCCATCCTCGGGGAAGATCATCGGCGCACCGTTGTCGCTGGTGATGATCACGATCGTGTCGTCGGCGATGCCGAGCTCGGCGAGCGTGTCGTCGATCTCCCCTACCATCCAGTCCACGAGACAGACCGCGTCTCCGCGCATCCCCGCCTGTGACAGTCCATGAAAACGTGCCGGTGGAACGCACGGACGGTGCGGCGCAGCTGTGGAGAGGAACAGGAAGAACGGCTCCTCCTCGCCAGCACACTCTTTCATCCAATCCACTGCCTCCGACGTGAATCGGAGGTCCGCCTCGTCATCACGCCACCCCTCCACCTTCAACCCAGGGTTCTGGCCGGCCATGTAGATGTCCCGCGGCAAGGTGGGCACACCGACCGTGCGGTCCTGCGACAAGAAGGCCGAGGGTGGCATGTTCAACGACCCCGCGATACCGAAGAACCGATCGAAGCCGAGGTCGCACGGACCACCTGCGAAGGGTTGCGCATGATCGATGTCCTCGACGGGATACTGATCAGGACGGTCGAGTATATCGAGATCGGCGTGCTCGCCGAACGCGGTCACCCGCGTGCCGTCGGTGCGCGTCCAATCCAGACCCAGGTGCCACTTCCCGAAGACCCCGGTCGAATAGCCGCTCGCCTGCAGTTCAGAAGCGATGGTGGGACGACTGGTTTCGATGATCGCCGGCGCGTAGCTATGCAGCACGTGCTGTTTCATCGGACTGCGCCACGCGTAGCGCCCGGTCAGGATCGAATAGCGGCTAGGGGAGCAAACCGCAGAGGACGAGTGCGCGTCAGTAAATCGCACCCCCGCGCTTGCCACCGCGTCCATACGCGGCGTCGAGATCGCACTCGCGCCATAGCAACCGAGGTCCCCCCAGCCCATATCGTCGGCGAGAATCAGAACGATATTGGGCTGCGCATTTCGTCGCGCATGGCGGTCCGTGGTCATGCGATTCATTCAACTTCCTATTCGATCGATCTGTGGGCGCTAGCCGGGGCGTCCGTGGGCGACAATCGGAAAGGTATCCGCGACGAGCCGCTAGTTGTTCGGCTCAGTCCGTCGCTCATCCTTTCTCCGCGTCGGCCAACTGACCCGACGTCAGAAAGCTCTGAGCGAAGAGAAAGACGAGCAGAATCGGTCCGACAGTGATTAGCCCCGCCAGCGCCGCCTCGGGGGCGTGGATCGGCAAAGTGGATTGTCCCGGTGACACATTGATCACACCGGTCGACTCCAGCAAGTTCTTCAGTCCGATCTGCAGAGTGAAGGTTCGATCATCTGCAAGCATGACAAAAGGAAAAAGAAGGCGGGCCACGCGGATTCAGCGACGGCCGGGTGTCCGTTCGACTACGTTCAGCGACGTCGAGAGGTACTCAAGTGTTCGCAAATTCTTCGCACGTACCTGGCGTCGTTCGCTTCGTCCCATCACAACCACACCCCCGAGCGTGCCACCTCTACCTGGCCCATCAACCTGCTCGAAAGGCTCATTGTCAGCGAACCCCTGCAACGCGATAAATGTCGTCGATCACTCGCATTGTCCGCACAGAGTCTTCGATTTCTGTCGCGAGCGACTCACCCGTGCGAAACGCATCGAGCACCGCGGCTAGTTGGTGATCGTACGTTTCCTGTCCGGCGACAGTCGACGTGTAGTCGAGACCGTCGCTCGTGACAACAATGGAATGACCTCCAGAAGGGAACACAAGATTGTCGACATGCAATGTCGCCTTCGAGCCCACAATATGCAGGAACGCGCCGAACTCGATGCCTGGGGCCATGCTTGCACCCAGGCTTGCTTCAATCCCATCGCCGAAGTCCAGCCGGGCGACTATCGACAGGTCCGCGCCCAATGGGTTCAATTCTGCGCTCGCCTCCAACACTGCTGGCTCGCCGAACAGCGAACGAAGCCAATGAAGGGGATAGCACCCGAGATCCATCAGCGCGCCACCGCCTAGTTCTGGCACATGACGGATCGATGAGCGATCAAACGGAATCTCCGCGTTGAACTCCGCGGTGACGGCATCGATGGAGCCGAGCTCGCCGGACGCAACGAACTCGCGCACCCACTGAAACAGCGGGTGGTAGTAGTCGTGAAACGCTTCTACGACGCGGCGCCCGGTGCGCTCCACCGCCTGAGCGACCGCACCTGCCTCAATGGCATTCATCGCGAAGGGCTTTTCGCACAGCACGTCCTTGCCCGCTTCTAACGCAGCGATCGTCCAACGCGCATGTTCCGAGGGTGGCAGCGCGATATAAACCAGATCGACTTCAGCGTCGTCGATCAAGGCCTGGTAGTCCGCATGCACCCGGGCGATGCCGTGGCGCTGCGCGTAATCTGAAGCTTCGCTCCGAGAGGCTACCGCCACGATCAATGCATCGGTGCGTCGCTTGGACGGGGTGATGATCGCGCGCGGTGCGATACCTGAAGCGCCTAGCAGCCCAATTCGCGTCACCGCAACTGATCCATCGACAGCCGTCTCATTCTTCACAGAGTGATTCCCTTCGGCGGGCCGAACTCTTGCCAGGCCGACTCCCATCCGACACCGATGGTGCCACTCGCGCGCACAAATCCGTCCGAGCCTACAACGCTTTCTCGCGCAACCTGGCGATGCGGAACGAGCGACTCGTAGTAGGTCGTGTTGGGGATCGCCATGCACAAATGCGTGTTCACCAAGCCGCCGCCATGAACCTCTGCACGAAGCAAGAACGAATCCGCGAGGTGCGCGATGCGCATCGCCCCAGTCACTCCTCCTTTGAGCGCCGAACTCGTACGAACAGCTGTTGCACATCCGGACGCGATGAAGTCGGCCGTGTTCATATGTGCACCGGGGCTGGTTTCTGCGATGAGCAGAGGAATCTCGACACGGCGCGCAAGCGCGGCGTAGGCCGAAACGCTGAACTCGCGCATCGGCTCCTCGTACCAGAGGTAGCCTTCATCAGCTAGCGCACGTCCTAGATAGACGGCATCAGCCAGGTCGAATCCAGCGGAGCCGTCATACATGAGATCCAGTTCGTCTCCCATGCGCGACCGAAGCGCCGCCGCGAGCGCAGCATCCTTTCGAGCGTGCCCCCAAGCATGGAGCTTGATCGCGGAGTACCCGAGCTCGCGGCATTGGTCTGCGACGTCCATGTACTCCGCAATGTCGCCAAACGTTGCTGTTGACGCGTACGCCGGTATCGCTTCTCGAAACGATCCCAGAAGTTTGTAAAGCGGTACTCCCGCCGCTTTCGCCCCGATATCCCATAGGGCGATGTCAACCGTTCCCATCAGGTGCAGCGGGATGTGTTCGATGCGGTCGATTTCCCACACCCGCCGCCATAGGTACTCTCGCGCCAGCGCATCATGGCCGATCAGCTCCGCACGCAAACGCCGATCAACGATGTCGTTCAAGATCACCCCTCGCTGGGCGAAGGCATACCCGCGTAGCCCTGACTCAGTGGTAAGCACAAGCCAGGCACCGACCCCCGCTGGATCCGAACCGGGCAGCCCGTCCCGCCAGAGGAATGACGGTGAAACGCCAGGAGACTGCACCATCACAACCTCTACCGAAGCGATGCGATCGGCTGACGAGCTTTCTTCTGCAGCTTCAACCACGAAGCCCTCCCCCCATTAGATCTGCGCTGCGGAGCACGGTCCGCTGAGCCACGATCAAGACGATCATGACGGGGGCCATCGAAATGATGGTTGCGAGAATCAGTTCGGGCAAGCCGACATCGGCGGCCTGGGCGGACAACGGGTTGAGCTGCGGGACGTTGCTCGCCAGTGTCGCAAGCCCGACGGGCAGCGGCTGCTGTGGACCTCCCAGCATGACGAACGGAAGGAAATACTCAGTCCAGTTGCGCATGAAGGCGAAGAAGGCGATCAGGACGACGATGGGCTTGGCCAGTGGCACCGCGACTCTCAGGAACACCTGAAACTCGCTGCACCCGTCAAGTCGCGCGGCCGAATAGATGTCTTTGTCTACCGTCGTGCTGAAGTAGATGAACGACATGTAGATACCGAAGGGGAAGACACCCAGAGGCAAGATGACCGAAAGTGGATGCCCGACAAGTCCGAGCGTCGTCATCTCGAGGAACAGCGGCAGCACGAGCGCCGACGCCGGCACAAGCATAAGCAGTAAGCTGACCATCAGTATTGCTTTGCGCCCGGGAAACTCTCGCGTTCCGAGTGCATAGCCCGCTGGTACCGTCGTGATGACCGCCAGGAAGATACCGCCGACCGTGAGCAGGACCGAGTTTCCGATCCAATCCGCGACGACGCCGCCGTCGTAGCCTTGCAGGTTTGCCCACGCGGTCGAGATATTCCCGAAACTGCCGAACGAGAACGGGAAATCGTTCTGCAGTTGCGCGTTGGACTTGGTGACCGCCAGCAGCAACCAGATGATCGGAATCAACGAGAAGGCTGCCCATGCGAGCAGCACGAACCATGCGACGGCGCGAGCTGTCGCCGGTCCGAACGGTGACTTCTTCCCCGTGTTTATCTCAGGGGGAGGAGTCCGGATGGACTCCGTTTTCATTGCATATGTCATGTCAGATCTCCACCCGGAACATGTCGGTCTTTCGCAGGACGACAGCGGCAAGAATTCCGGCGATGGCAAGCAGCTGGACGGACAGCGCCGCGGCTGCGGGAAAGTTTCCGTAGGTATAGGCGAACGTGTAGGTCAACTGCAGCGGAGAGAAGTCATCACCGATGGCTCCACCCGTCGCGCTGGCGAGGATCTGCGGCTCAACGAAGAGCTGTGTCGCCGCGGCGATATTGAGGATCAGTGTGTAGCCGATCCACTTTCTCAGCATCGGAAGCTTGATCTGCATGGCCGTGGTCCACGAGCCGGCGCCGTCGATTCGTGCAGCTTCCAGAATTTCCGCAGGGATGGATGTGAGCGCCGCATACATCAGCAGAATCGCATTCGCGGAGGTCCATACGGCGATCATCGCCAGCACCGGGGGGACGGTCGCTGGTGTGAGCACCTGGAAGATGTTCTCAAGTCCGAAGGCGTTCATGAGCCCGCCAACGGGACTCGTCGCCGGGTTCAGCATGAAGATCCACACCACGACTCCGGCCGCGCCGACGAGCGCCTGTGGCAGGTAATACGCGAACCGGAATCCGGAGCCAGCGCGCGCAGATCGCCCTTGCAGGAGTAGCGCGATGCCGATCGAAATGATCATCGAAGGCGCAATGAAGAAAAACGCGTAGATGCCGATATTCACGAACGCATCGGCATAGCGGAAGTCCTGAAATGTCTGCACGTAGGCGTCGAATCCCGCGAATCCCCCATCCGGTCCGCTGAACGAGATGACGACGGCATAGATCGCTGGCACAAGGCCGAAACCGATCACCAGCAGGAGATACGGCGCGAGAAAAAGGTAGGACGAGAGGGTTATCCCTCGCGAAGCGCCGCCCGGTGCCCTCCTTCCGCCACGTGTGGAACGCGCGAGCGCGGGGCCATGTGTCTCCGGCCCCGCGCTCGGCGCTACGGCGAGCGCGGGGCTCTGCGAGGTCGACATCATTCGACTTCCCAACCAGCAGCCTCAAGGTTCTGAACCAGTCGCGTCTCCCATTCCGGAACAGTCTCGGTCATCGACTTTCCTGTTCCGAGGGCTGCCGAAACGACCGAACGGTAAGTCTCAGAGTTGGCCTGCTTGTAGGTCAAGCCTGTCCAGATGCCATCGACCGCAGTCGCCAGCACCTCGTCGAGCGGAGTATCCACCGCGGTGAACGTGCCATCCTCGATGTTGCGGTCAAGCCAGGCGCCCTGCATCGGCTCGTACGAAGGCAACGTCGTGGAAGCCTCTGTGGCGAGGAAAGGTCCTGTTGTGACCCACGTCACCAAGTCAGCCGCCGCCTGCTGGTACTCGCTGTGGCTCGACACGACATACGCGCGGCCGCCGATGTCACCGGTGTGCGCCTCGGCATCGGCCTCCCACTTGGGAGGAGCTGCGAACGAAAGCGTGCCAGGAGCAGCGTCGAATGAGTTGGCGTAAACGTTCTGTCCGTACCAGATGGGCCCCATCATCATGAGGACCTTTTCAGGGGTGCCGTAGTCCTGTGCGAACTGGGGATCAACGACGGCCGTTCGGGCAAACGCATCGACCTCGAGCATGCTGTCGATCATTTCAGTCACTCGCGTGCAGTTCGGATCGTTCAGATCGACCGTCACGGTGTCCACACCGGTGAACTCCGGACCAGGGCACTCCGCTGCTGAGTAGTATGTCAAGTCGTCCCAAGGGTTGCTGGCGCTGCCGACGACGTAACCAGGGTGCTCTTCAGCCAGCTTCTCGCCAGTGGCTTGGAACTCTTCCCAGGTCGTGGGGACCGAGTATCCGAACTCTTTCATCAGGTTCGGGTTGTACCAGAGCACGCCCGGCGCGAAGTCACCTCGCAGACAGATGAGTTCGTCTCCCACCGTGCACGGATCAAGTGTTCCTTGCGAGAAGTCCCCAACGATTTCTGGGTCGACGAGCGACGTGAGGTCAAGCGCGAAGTCGTACGGGTCACCTGCAAGTGAACTCGCTGCAGATGCAGCAGTGGCAAGAACATCGGGCCATCCCTGGCCAGAAGTGTTGGCGAGCAAGATTTTCGATGCCAATTCGTCGGGAGAGCTATCGAGGGTCTCAATCTCCAGAGTCACCTCGGGGTGTGCCTCTTGATACGCCTCGAATAAGGGAAGGCGGATCGCATCGGTCCAGACGACGAGTGTGGCGTCTCCTTCAGCCTGGTCAACGGCTTCGGTCGTCGTGCCGCCGACTGCGCACCCGCTCAGTAGCGCGCCGATCGCAGTTGCGCTCAGCGTTGCGATAGCGACCTTTCGCCAGGACTTGTTGGATTGCAGTTTCTTCATGGCAGTTCCTCTTCGTTGATATCTGCAGGGATGACCCCAACGCTGGGATCGGTGTGATGTGTTGTCGTGGGTGTTGAGAGTCTGGTCAGGATTGGTGGAAACGTTTAAGTCGGCATGAAAATCGCTTCGACCTCCGGCCTATTGACCTCGAGAAACCACGTTTCAAGTTGCGCACGCATCGCTTCAACGCGACCCGGCTCCTCCTGAGCGAGATCGTTGAGTTCTAAAGGATCTATCGCCAGGTTGTAAAGCTCGGGGCACACCTCACCAGGCTGCACCCGCGGCATCGGTGGCAACGGGCCGGTGCGGATCTGGGAAAACTGCTCGGGCTCGTACCTCAGAGCACGATCCATCTCAAGGTCGTCCGGTGTCACATGCATTGCCGCCGTGATCTCGGGCAGCACGAGCTTCCAGTGCCCGTCACGCATCGCCGCGTTGCACACTCCAACTGGTCGATATCGATTCCATTGCCAGAAACGTTGTTCAGCAACTGCACCCGCGTCGCCACGCAGAATGGGCAACACGTTCTCACCGTCACGAGCGAGGTCGGCATTCACGGTCGACGTCTCCGTAGCCGCAAGGATCGTCGGGTACCAGTCTGTGAAGTGCACCATGTCATCGACACGGCGCCCACCTTCGATTCCGTTGGGCCAACGAACAATACCGGGCACACGAATCCCACCTTCGTAGGTATGTCCTTTCGAGCCGCGAAATCCGCAGTTGAAGCGGTCGGTTGCTTGTGGCCCGTGCCCCCGCATTTGCGGCCCGTTGTCGCTCGTGAACATGACCAGCGTGTTGTCGCGCAGGCCGAGTCGATCAAGCTCCGCCAGAACGCGAACGATTCCAGCATCCATCGCCTCGACCATCGCGTACAACGTGGCGACGGCAGGATTGTTGCCACGTTCTAGGTGCTTTTTATCTGTACCTTCGGGGGCCTGAAACGGTGCGTGCGGTGCGTTGTAGGCCAAATGCAAGTAAAACGGTTCGTCGCTGTGCGCCTGAAGAAAGTCGACTGCCTCATCTGTCCACACATCCGTGAGGTAGCGGCCGTCAGTGCGCACCGCTGTGCCATTCTTCTGAATGGTCCAGTCCCAGTAGTCCATCCAGCCGCCTTGGAAACCAACGAACTCACTGAATCCTCGATTCGTCGGGTGGTATTGATCATCGAGAGCACCGCTATGCCACTTTCCGATGAGCCCAGTCGCGTAACCGGACGTTCGAAGGCAGTCTGCGAGAGTGTCCTCATCTAGGGCGATTCTGTCCAGTCCGCGACCGTCAAGAGTGTCAATGGCACCGGTTCGATGCGAGTATCGTCCGGTGAGCAACGCAGCCCGAGCCGGTGCGCAGACCGGCGATGCTGAATAGTGCTGGCTCAGTTCGACACCCTCCCGGAACAAGCTGTCCAATCCGGGAGTCTCTGTCATTCCGAAGTTGAAGCAGCCGATGTCGCCAAAACCAAGGTCATCGGCCACGATCTGCAGGATGTTTGGACGACTCATAGCGGCGCTACCTCTCGTGCACCCGTGAGCTCGATTACTGACAGAACCGCATCGGGCTCGACCCCGGTCAGGCTCAAAACGGCGCCGCCTGGAGCATCATGCACCCCGAGCGAGGTGGCGCCCGCATCTGTCAGCAGCCGGGCAGAGTCGACCGAGACACCCGCCGGCAGCACCAGATCGCCCTGCACGGGCCAATTCTCCACGAGTAGGTAAACGTGATCGCTCGAAGCAGTGCTCCAACCCCACTCGAGTGCACGGAATGGACCGCGACGTGTTTCATAGATGGACGCACCACAGCGCTGCAACCAGCCTCCGATCGCCTCGAGCTCAGCGACCTGAGCCGAAGGTACGGCACCGTGGCTATCGGGCCCCACGTTCAGAAGCACGTTTCCGCCACGCGAGACGGCCTTCGCGATCGTCACGGCAATCTCTTGCGCGCTCTTCCACTCGGTATTGTCGGTGAACCCCCACGTGCCGTTGCCGGTGACTGGGGTTTCCCAGTCACCCGCTGGTTCGTCGGGCATCTCGTTGTCTCGCGTTTGACCGTAGTCCCCCAGTCCGTTGCCGACGCGTCCGTTGACGAGACAGTAGGGCTGCAGCTTGTGTACGTGCTCGACGAGATCGCGGCTCTGCTGCGCGGTGATCCCTTGGGGCGTATCGAACCAGATCAGCGCGATCTCACCGTAGCCAGTGAGTAGCTCCGTCAGTTGGGGCTTCACGTACTCCTGCAGATAACCCTCGAAGTCTTTTGTTTCGGGATCGAAATCCCAGTCGTTGCCCGCGGCATCCGGATGCGTCCAATCCTGGGTTTGTGAGTAGTACAGACCGAACTTGACGCCGCGCTCACGACACGCCTGTGAGATCTCCCCGACGATGTCACGCCCGAGGGGCGCTTCAACCGTTGAACTGAAAGTTGTCAGTTCGGTGTTCCACAAGCAAAAGCCGTCGTGATGCTTCGCAGTGAGAACCAAGTAGCGCTGCCCCGCACGCACGGCCAGGTCGACGAGCTCCGTTGCGTCGAAGTCGTTCGGGTCGAAAGAAGCGGCCAGTTGCTTGTATTCTTCGGCGGGAATCTTCATGTCGTGCATGATCCACTCCCCCATGTGGGGTGTGGGTTTTCCGTTCCAGTGCCCGGCGGGAATCGCGTAGACGCCCCAGTGCACGAACATCCCGAACCGGGCCTCGCGGAACCACCCCAGGGCGGGATTGCCCTGTGATTGCGGGTCCTGCGCGAAGGTGATCTGTCCAACATCTGGGATCTCGGTCATAGGGGTGTCCTCACTTTGGGGGCGATTAGTCTTGGTCAAAATTTCGGCATTCACGGATTCACCCTCCAAACGGCGCAAAGTGTGCGTCGCTGGTGGGCGCCAGGTCAGACGCGGAAAAGTACAGCGGCACCGGACGAGCATCTTCTGTGTTGATCGACCAATCCAGCAGCTGGTGCCGCATGTCTGCGATAACTTCTGAGAAGTCGGGATCGGCAGCCAGATTGTGCAGCTCAAACGGGTCCACTGCCAGGTCGTATAGCTCGTCGATCGGATCGAGCGGGTCGTAGATGTACTTCCACCGACTCGTGCGCACCATCTTTGGGCGACCTTCAGCCTCTGCCGCGCGCAAAAGTGGCCGAAGCGTGACGGGCAGAGCGCCTGCCGCATCAACGCCGGTGTGGTAAGTCATCGGTGTGGCCCCGGCACCGTACTCGGCAAAGACCGCGCTCCTCGGCTGCGTTGCGAGCTCAAGTCCTGGCAGATTCCGCCCTCTGCTCTCTTCGATCGTCTCCATTCCTGCCAAACGCGCAAGCGTCGGCATCACGTCGATCAAGCTCACGGGGTCATCCACTACGGTTCCGGCGCCAGCAGCGCCTGGAACGCTGATCAACAATGGAATCCGCGTGAGCGCATCGACAAGCGAATTGCATTTGACCATCAGTCCTCGCTCACCACCGAAATCACCGTGGTCCGATACGAAGACGACGATCGTGTCGCGATGCCGCCCGAACCGCTCGAGAGTGTCGAGAACACGCCCCACACAAGAATCAACGAAGCTGATCATGGCGTAGTACATCGCGACTGCCTCGCGCAACGCGCGGTCATCGATACCAGCGAAGCCGCACAACTCACGATAGAGCCGTCGACGCACTGGCTCGTCGGCTGCTTCTGTCGCTTCCCAGGCGGGGATCTGAATCTCGTCCGGGTCATACATCGAGGCGAACGGTTCGGGAGCATGATACGGCTCATGCGGCTCAGGCAACGACATCCAAAGCAAGAACGGCTCCGTCGTGGACTCAATGAATCGGCAGGACTCTTCGGTCACACGCGCCGCTGGGCAGTCTCCGGCTGCGAGGGGAGCTGTCCGCGCTTCCCAGAGCTGGGAATAGTTCGCGTCACTCATCCACCGCCGGAACCTCGTGTCGCGTTCATCGCCGCCGTCCGTGCGGCCGGTATGACTGAAGTCTTTGTAGACATCGAATAGTCGAAGGTCGTCTGCGCCGAAACAGTGATTCTTGCCCAGTAGCGCAAGGTTGTAGCCAGCGCGATGGAACGCACGCAAGTAGTTGTCTCGGTCGCGCGGAGCTGTCAGTTCGTTCGTTCGCACACCGTGATTGTGCGGATACGCGCCCGTCCATAGCGATACTCGGGAGGGGGTGCAGAGGGGGTGCGGCGTGAACGCCAGGTCATACCGAACTCCTTGATCAGCAAGACGATCGAGAGACGGCGCGAGCACATACGGGTTGCCATACTGAGGCAATGCTGTCGCCTTGAGCTGATCGGCCATGATCACAACCACATTCGGTCTCGACATGATCAGCTCACCTCCGAAGTGCACGCGTCGTTGACGGCAAACGCGCGCGTGATGTCAAGGTCGTCGTCGATGCTGAGTTGCCAACGTTCGATCTCATGCCGTAGCTCGTCTATCAGTTCTTTGTGCGCAACATCGCCGCTGAGGTCGTCGGTTTCCCACGGGTCAGCTGTCAGGTCAAACAGCTGAAAGCGAGACTGCTCGGGGTAGGCAATTAGCTTGTGCGAGCGCGTTCGCACCATCCGCTGGAGGTGTCGATACGCACCGAAGATGCTGGTATGTACCGAGTCAGCCGCACGGGACATGAGTGGGACTAGCGACGGAAACTCCACCGATTGCGGCGAGGGAACCTCAAGCAAATCGCAGACCGTCGGAAATATGCTGCTCTGATACACGAGAGCATCGAGGGTCTCACCCGTTGGAACGCCCGCACCCGCGAAAATGAGCGGCACCCTGACGGAATGGTCGTACTGATTCTGCTTTCCCATTAGTCCGTGCTCGCCGACCGCGAGGCCGTGGTCGCTTGAGAACACGATGATGGTGTCTTCTGTGAGTCCCCGCGCATCCACCGCTTCGAGGACGCGACCGATCTGCTGGTCGGCGTGGGTGAGAATCGCGTAATACTCGGAGCGGTGCAACCGGACTGCCTCTTCAGTGCGCGGGAAGGGCGCAAGTTGCTCGTCCCGAATCAGCGCGTCGCCCTGATCAAATGGATGCTGCGGCTGAAAGTTCGGCGGAACTTCGATGTCGTCGATGGGATAGAGGTCAAGGAACTCGGGATAGGTCTGCCGAGGGTCGTGCGGCGCGTGATACGCCAGGTGCAAGAAGAATGGCTGGTCTTCCGTTGCCGCATGCTCGATGAAATCGACAGCTGCGTTCGTCCATAGTTCACTGCTGTGCACGACCACGCCGTCGGCCTGCATCCAATGGCGCCCTTGACTAGTGTCGTCAGGTCGCCACGGGTTTCCCTCTGAAGGCCTTCTGTAAACGGGGTTATCCGGGCTGAACCCGTCGGCGTTAATGCCTCCGGCCCACGGTCCCACTTGGTCGTAGCTTCGATCGAGTGAGTTCCGACCGTTGTGCCATTTACCGGTGAAGAACGTCCGGTAGCCGCACTGACTGAGATGCTGACCGAGCAGCGAAGACTCTTCGAGCCGGTCGTGCGCGTGAAAGAGGCTCATCCCGGTGATAAGCATTGCCCGCGATGCCACGCACACCGCGGGCACCCATGAGCCCTGATTGAACGCGTGCGTGAAGGTGGTTCCACGACTGATGAGGGCATCGAGATTCGGCGTGTGGATTTCTGGATTATTGAGCGATCCGATCGTTCGGAACGCTTGATCATCCATGAATATCAAGACAACGTTGGGCCTGCGCACGCTCGGCTGCTTCGCACCGTTGGGCATCAGGATCAGTCCTCTCGCAGCGAGCGGCATCGCGCCTGCCGGGTTGATTGCGACAATCTTTGTCTTCAGTAGGTTGCCCAATCTAAACCGATAGATCAATCCCACTCAACTTCTAATTCGATAAAGTGTACTTATGGACCTTCGACAGATGCGCGCCTTCGTGGCACTCGCCGACAATCTGCACTTCGGTAGAGCGGCCGAGTCTCTAGGTGTTTCGCAACCCGCTCTGAGCCAGTTGCTGTCGAAGCTCGAGGCCGAGATGGGTGCCGAACTTGTCGTGCGCACGAGCCGCGAGGTGAGCCTTTCCCCCGTCGGAGAGCTGTTCTTGGAAGGTTGTCGTCGGACACTCTCAGAGGCTCTACGCGCTGAAGAGATCGTGCGTGACGCACCCCTCGGAATCAACGCTCATCTGGTCATCGGCACGCTGGGCGCAGGGGCCAACGGCCCGTTGCCCGAGATGATCTCAGGTTTCCGCGCAACAACCCAGGGACTCGTCGTGGAACTGCACCATCACTCCAACAGCGCCACCCTTGAGCGAGAGATTCTCGCCGGCTCCCTAGACCTCGGAGTTGTTCGGTCAATAAGCAATGAGCAACTCGTCGCCTCTCGCAGGTTGTTGGACGAACAGTTCGTCGTCTACCTGCCTGACTCCCATCCGCTCGCGGCCCGAGAGCGCGTTCGTCTTCACGAATTGGCAGCGGAAGACTTCATTCTCTGGCCGCGCTACCACGGCCCCTCTTATTACGACCTCATCATCTCGGGGTGCCAGCGGGCTGGCTTTACCCCCCGCATCACCGGCTACGGAACCTCGCTTGAGTCACAGTTGGCTCTCGTTGCCGCCGGAATTGGTGTCACACTGCAGGCCGAGAGCAACAGCTCAATCATTCGTGCCGGAGTGCGCTGCATCCCTCTTGCCGCCGATCTCGATGCGACACTCTGGCTCGCGTATCGCCGCTGGCACAGGCCGCCCATCGTCGATCGTTTCCTTGCGGATTCACCAACTGTTGAACAGCGAATTCGCCAGTGGGGCAGCCACGCGTCAACTCAGGGCGCGGGCTTATAGCCGCGCACCCAGTGACCGCATCGTCACCCTGGCGCACATCGGAAAACGCGAAACGCAGCCGGGGTCTATGCCGGCAACTATGTGCTCTTGGGCAATGGTCGAGATTTCCGGCCGGTCGGGGACACCTATCGCCTCACCCACACCCGACGACTCACCGACCCGGTCTGACCCGAAACTTAGTAGATCGTCCCCATCGCTTCGCGCACCTGTGCCAGGGTTGCCTCCGCCGAAGTGTTCGCAGCCGCATTGCCGTGGCGAAGAATCGCACGCACGAGATCCTCGTCCGCGGCGAAGGCTTGCGCCTCACGCGCAACGGTTCCAAGAAGTCGTTCACGGCTGTCGCTGTCATGGCTTTCAGGGCGTTACTGCCGCCATCACCGATCTCGTCGGCTAACTCGGTGGGCTCGACACCGAGGCACAGCGCGGCCGTCGACAACAGCGCGGAGACGCCAGGCCTGCCCTCGGGATCGAAACTGATCCGCCGGTCCTGATCGGTCCGAGTCTGACGAATCACCGCAACTGTCTCGTCCGGTGTCATCGATAACGCGATCGCGTTCCCGTAGCTCTTCGACATCTTCCGACCGTCCAAGCCTGGAACCTCGGGCGTCGACGTGAGCAACGCATCCGGAACGGGGAAGACATCCCCATACCGCTCGTTGAACCGTCGGGCGATCACGCGAGTCATCTCCACATGCGGGAGGTTGTCCTTGCCGACGGGCACGAGATTGCCTTTGCAGAACAGAATGTCGGCCGCCTGGTGTACCGGATAGGTCAAGAGCAACCCGCTCAACGCGCGCCCGGACGCCGCGAGTTCCACTTTGACGGTCGGATTGCGATGCAGTTCGGCCTCGGAGACCAAGCTCAGGAACGGCAGCATCAACTGATTCAGCGCCGGCACTGACGAGTGGGTAAAAATGGTCGTCCGTTCTGGGTCGATGCCTGCGGCGAGATAGTCGAGCACAGCACTATAGACGTTCTCGCGAACGTGAATCATCGTGTCTCGGTCGGTGATGACCTGATAGTCAGCGAGCACGAGGAACATCTCGACACCGGCCTGCTGCAGACGCACCCGTTCCCTGATGGTGCCAAAGTAGTGGCCCAGATGCAGCGGCCCGGTCGGCCGTTCACCCGTGAGGACTCGAAACTGTTCGGGGTGCTCGGCCACGAGTGCCGCGACCTCTGCCGAGCGTTGCGCAGTTGCGATGAAGGACTCCATTTGTGTCTCCCGATGATTGGGAGCTACACGGAGTACTCGGGCCGTTCCACGAGCTGCCGTGCAGCCCGTGGACATACTTCAACCGGCTGCTATCGCAGCCACCACCAAGCGGAACGGTTGAAGTTCATGAACGAGATACTACCGCAGCCCGGAACCAAGACCAGAACACACAGAGCCATTCCGCCTTCCAGGTATTCCGCAAGCGGAGCGGACTCAGGCGCGACGCGAATCGATAGCTAGCGAGGGCCTTGCGGCAGTGGCACCTGTCCCGCACAATGGGATACCCCCCTACGGTACCTAGTAGCGGCCTAGCGGAAACTACTTGATAACTAGTGAAGGAGCACAGCGTGGCCGACAACGACGAGAAGATCTCATTGGCGGGATCAATCTCACTCGGCACGGGAGTGATGATCGGCGCCGGGATCTTCGCCCTCGTCGGGCAGGTCGCGGGGTTCGCAGGCGACTGGTTCCCGATGGCATTTCTGGCCGGCGCCGGCGTGGCAGCGGCGAGCTCGTACGCGTATGCGCGCTATTCGAGCGTCAATCCGTCTGCGGGCGGAATAGCGATGTTATTGAAGGATGCATACGGCTCAGGTGTTGTCGCGGGTTCCTTCACACTCTTTATGTACGTCTCGATGGTGACCGCGGAGAGTTTGTTGGCTCGCACGTTCGGCACGTATCTTTTGCGACCATTCGGATTGCAAGACTCAGTTGCGCTGGTACCGATTCTCGGCGTCGTTGCGATCGCCGCGGCGGCTATCGTGAACCTCGTCGGAAACTCCCTTGTCGAGAAATCGGCAATGAGCACGGCCATCGTCAAGATCATCGGCATTGCAGTCCTCGCCATCGCGGGCCTGGCCGCGGCCGCTGTGGCGGGCGACGGCATCTTCGCGAAGTCCTCTGGCAATCCAGTAGATCCGTTCGGATTCCTTGCTGGTATCGCCTTGTGTGTGCTGGCATACAAAGGGTTCACGACCATCACCAATCAGGGTGACGATATCCGTGATGCCAAGCAGAACATCGCCCGCTCGATCATCATCTCGCTCGCCATATGCGCAGCGCTCTACCTGCTCATCACCCTGTCCGTCGCCGCGAGCATCGGCGCTGAAGGCGCCGCCAACGCCCGCGACTACGCCCTCGCCGAAGCAGCCGAACCTCTCTTCGGTGCATGGGGTGTGGGGCTCACCGTGGTCATCGTCGTCGTCGCAACACTCTCGGGATTGCTCGCGAGCCTGTTTTCGGTGTCGCGGTTGTACGGGATGCTGCAAGACATGGGCCAGGCCCCATCACTGCCGAAGAAAGTCACACATCAACCGCTGCTCATCACGGCCGGTCTCGCCATCATGGTCACCGCACTGCTGGACTTGAGCCAGATTGCCTCCATGGGCGTGATCCTCTACCTCACCATGGACATCGCCGTGCAGTGGGGAGTTATCGCTCGTCTACGCGAAAAAATCCACGCGAAATGGCTACTACCCGCGTTGACCATCGCATCCGACATAGCCATCCTGGTGCCCTTTACGGTGCTCAAGGCCCACTCAAGCCTCCCAACGGTCATCGTCGCCGCCTGCGTCGCCGCGGCAATCTTCGGGGCGCAAGCAATTGTGGTCGCCCGCCGCGATCGCGCAACCTGATACTGCAAGCTGAAGCATTGGTCGCACATCTGTGCAAATCACGGCAGGAGATGAATGAGTTGGTGCGCCCAACGCAGGCTACAGGCGCGGTCACACAGGCCTAAATCTCCCCCAGCACCTGATGCAGTCGCATCACCATTTCGGTGACCTGCGCGTCGTCGACCATGTATCGAATCCGGTGGCCGCGGATCGCAACGTCACGCTGGGGTCAGCGATGCTGAGCCCAGCATCCATCAGCCTCTCGATGCCGTTCGCGACGGTCATCTTGGGGACTTCGAGAGCCTCGGCGATCTCTGCCCGCGTGAGGCCGGGGTTCTTCCGCAGGTGGCCGATGAGGGACGCCTGCATCATGTTCGCGAGGGTCTCAATGGGGTCCTCCACATAGCCACTGTTTACGGGACGGGCATATCGAGGCACCAGCCCGATGGCATCGGAAACTACTCCAGCATCGATAAGAGTGCGCCACCGTACAAGGGTGAAATCAGCAAGGGTGTTGCACCCCTCAACAAAAGAAGGTGCACCACCCTGACATTTCGGGGGACACCTGGGGGGACACTTGGCTCAATTGGAATGCAATTCCGCAGCCATGCCCCTAATAGGATCAACGCAGAAACCCCCGTTTTACCGGGGGTTTTTCGGCGGAGACGAGGGGATTTGAACCCCTGGACCCCTTGCGAGGTCTCCACCTTAGCAGGGTGGTGCACTAGGCCGGACTATGCGACGTCTCCATGCATCCGACTCGAAGAGCACGAACGCGTGCTTCCATCATAACGGGTCAGCGGAACCGGAACGAACCAGGCGTCCGTTGACCGGCAGCGATGAAGCATGGAGGCTGCTGCGCGCGTACCGGGCACCCAACCAGGACTCGATCCGCTCGACAGCATCCGCAACCGGCATTCCGATATCCACGACCAGGCCGCCCTCGTCCGGCTGCAGCGCCTCGAGCGTTGCGATCTGAGAATCGAGCAGAGCGGCCGGCATGAAATGGCCAGGTCTCTGTGCCGCACGCAGCAGCAGCGCCTCCCTGTCTCCGTGCAGGTGCACGAAGACAGCATCCGGTGCCTCGGCGCGCAACCGGTCACGGTAGCTGCGCTTCAGCGCAGAGCACGCGATGACCACGTTGCCACCGGGCCTCGCCAATCGTGCTCCGACGACGTCGAGCCATGGCATCCGATCGGCGTCGTCGAGCGGCATTCCCGCCGACATCTTGCGCACATTCGCTTCCGGATGCAGATCATCGGCATCCACATACTCGGCACCCCTCTCCGTCGCGAGCGCCTCCGCCAGAGTGGACTTGCCCGAGGCGGAGACGCCCATCACGACGACAGGTGGATCACCAGTCATGGATGGTGCCGTCGGCGAGGCGGTTGTAGGGCAGGTAGGCCTGTTCATACGGGTACTTGCCCGCCTCGTCGACGTCGAGTGTGACGCCGAGCCCCGGCTGGTCGCCCGGGTGAAGAAGGCCGTTCTCCCAGGTGAAGGACTGCTGGAAGACCTGGTTCGTCCTATCACCGTGCGGCATGTACTCCTGGATGCCGAAGTTGTGGATGCTGAGCCCGAGATGCATCTGCGCGGCCATGCCGACCGGCGAGATGTCCGTCGGCCCGTGGAAGCCCGACTTGATCTGATACTGCGCCGCATAATCGATCGTCTTCTTCAGCGCCGTGATCCCACCCATGTGAGTGACAGCGCCACGCACATAGTCGATCAGCTGCTCACGGATCAGGTCCTTGAAGTCCCACACCGTGTTGAAGACCTCCCCGATCGCCAACGGCGTCGTCGTGTGCTGACGCACCAGACGCAGCGCCTCCTGATTCTCCGCCGGCGTGCAATCCTCCAACCAGAACAGGTCATACGGCTCCACGTCCTTACCCAGCCGTGCGGCCTGGATCGGCGTCATCCGATGATGCCCGTCATGCAACAACGGCAACTCCGGCCCGAACTCACCCCGCACAGCCT
>NZ_JANUCA010000005.1 GCF_024807145.1 Microbacterium sp. AK031
CTGCGGTTCTGGTTCGAGAAGGGCTCGGACCTCTCCACACACACGCCCGAGGACCTGCGCCGGGTCGCTGCGACGCTGAATCGTCGACCCCGACCCACTCTCGAGCTACAGACTCCAGCCAACCGACTCAACGAGCTACTACTCGCCGCATGACCCCGGCGTTGCTCCCACCACTTGACATTGCCCGGTCATAACCAACCGAAAGCTCCTTTCAGCATTGCGAGACGGGGGGGTCGTGGATGCGGCGGCGCAGAGCAGGCGGAGCCGTCACCCCTTGACGGCGAAGCTCACGATCTTCGGCGCTCGCACGATGACGCGCATGATCTCCTTGTCGCCGAGCGCACGGATGACGCGCTCATCGGCGCGCGCCAGCGCCTCCAGGTCGGCCTCGCTGATGCGGGCGGGCACCTCGAGCTGCGCGCGCACCTTGCCGCCGATCTGTACGACCGCCGTGACGGTGTCCTCGACGAGCAGCGTCGGGTCGGCCTGACGCCAGGTGACCAGCCCCACAGAGGGCTCATGGCCGAGGCTCTCCCACATCTCCTCCGCTGTGTGCGGAGCGATGAGGTCGAGCATCACGGCGATCGTCTCGGTGGCCTCGCGCACGGCGGGATCCGCGGCGCCGCTACCTGCGTCGATCGTCTTGCGGGTGAGGTTCACGAGCTCCATCAGACGCGCGACCAGCACGTTGAACTTCGTGTGCTCGACGAGCGCGGGCGCATCAGCGAGCAGGCGGTGTGTGCCACGACGCAGCGCAGCATCGCCGCCCTTGAACAGCACGTCGACGGGGCTGTCCACGTCGTGGCTGAGGCGCAGCGCACGCGCGAGGAACTTCTGCGCACCCGTCATCGAGACGTCGGCCCAGTCCTTGTCGTCCTCCACCGGGCCGGCGAACGCGAGGCCGACGCGCAGTGCGTCTGCGCCGTACTTGTCGAGCTCCTCCTGGAAGAGCACCAGGTTGCCCTTGCTCTTGGACATCTTCGCGCCGTCAAGGATCACCATGCCCTGGTTGATCAGACTGCTGAACGGCTCGGTGAAGTCGATCACGCCCATATCGAAGAGCACCTTGGTGATGAACCGCGCGTACAGCAGGTGCAGGATCGCGTGCTCGACACCGCCGATGTATGAGTCGACGGGCGCCCAGCGCGACGCTTCCTTCGGGTCGAACGCGACGGTGTCGCTGGTCGGCGAGAGGAAGCGCAGGAAATACCACGAGCTGTCCACGAACGTGTCCATCGTGTCCGGGTCACGCAGCACCGGGTCGCCGCTCGCCGGGTCGACCGTGCGCACCCACGACTCGGCAGCTCCAAGCGGAGACGCGCCCTTCGGGGAGAGATCGAGGCCGTCGACGCTCGGCAGCTTCACCGGCAGCTGGTCCTCGGCGACGGGGATGATCCGGCCGTCCTCCGCGTGCAGCATCGGAATCGGCGTTCCCCAGAACCGCTGACGCGAGATCAGCCAGTCACGCAGGCGGTAGTTCTTGGATGCGCGGCCGGTGCCGTTCGCCGTCAGCTGCTCGATCGCACGCGCCACGGCGTTGCGCTTGGACAGCCCGTTCAGGTCGCCGGAGTTGATCATCCGTCCCTCGCCTGTGAGGGCGATGCCGGTGACAGACGGATGCTGGTCGTCCAGGCTCGGCAGCGTGTCGATCGGCACGCCATCCTCATCGACCTCGATGACGGGCATGGCGCCGGTGATCGGCGCCGTCGTGTCGACGACCACCTTGACGGGAAGGTCGAAGGCGCGCGCGAAGTCGAGGTCGCGCTGATCGTGGGCGGGAACGGCCATCACGGCACCGTGACCGTAGTCGGCGAGCACGTAATCGGCGGCCCAGATCGGCAGCTTCTCGCCATTGACCGGGTTGATCGCGTAGCGCTCCAGGAACACGCCGGTCTTCGGCCGGTCGGTGGCCTGCCGATCGATGTCTGTGGTCTTCTGCACCTTCGCCAGGTACTCCGCGAAGCGCGCACGCACCTCATCAGAGGCATCCGCCACCAGTTCGGCGGCGAGTTCGGCATCCGGTGCCACGACGAAGAACGTCGCGCCGTGCAGAGTGTCAGGGCGCGTGGAGAACACCGTCACCGGCTCCTCACGGCCCTCGATCACGAAGTCGACGTCCGCGCCGATCGAACGGCCGATCCAGTTGCGCTGCATCTGCAGCACCTTGTGCGGCCACGACCCCTCGAGCTGGTTCAGGTCATCCAGCAGACGATCTGCGTAGTCGGTGATCTTGAAGTACCACTGCGTCAGCTTCTTCTTGATGACCTCGGCACCGCAGCGCTCACAGCGCCCGTCGATGACCTGCTCGTTCGCGAGCACGGTCTGGTCGTTGGGGCACCAGTTGACGGGGCTCTTCTTGCGGTACGCGAGGCCGCGCTCGTGCAGCTTGAGGAACAGCCACTGGTTCCAGTGGTAGTACTCCGGGTCGGAGGTGTGCAGCTCGCGCGTCCAGTCGAACGAGACGCCGTAGGCCTTGAAGCCCTCCTTCTGCTGGGCGATGTTCTGGTAGGTCCACTCCCGCGGGTCGGCACCGCGACGGATCGCCGCATTCTCGGCGGGGAGGCCGAACGAGTCCCATCCGATCGGATTCAGCACATTGTGCCCACGGTGACGCCAGAAGCGCGCCACGATGTCGGAGTAGAGGTAGTTCTCGGCGTGGCCCATGTGCAGGTCGCCCGAGGGGTACGGGAACATCGCCAGCACGTACTTGCGCGGGCGGGTGTCCTCAGCACCTCCTGCGAGGAACGTCTCGTCGTCCGCCCAGTACTTCTGCCACTTGGCTTGGATGGCGTGCGCCGATGACGACTCGTCGACGGGCTCGGCGGAGGACGACAGATTTTCAGACAACGAACGGCCAATCTCAGGAAGCGGACTGCACAGATTTGAACTGCAGAAGTCAAGAACTTCCAGGATATCCGATACCTACGAACGCCAGGCTTCCGGGAGCTCGGCGCCCAGCGCGGCCAGCGGCGCGCGCGCCTTGGTCGTCACCTCTTCCACTTCGGATGCTGCGTCAGAGCCCCACGTGATCCCTCCGCCGGCGCCGACCACGGCGCGATCGCCGTCGATCAGGATGCTGCGGATCACCATCGCAAGATCCATCGCGCCGTCCGCGCCGACGTAGCCGAAGCATCCGCTGTACACACCGCGGGGTGCTCCGCCCTCCAACTCATGCAGCAAAGTCATGGCCGACAGCTTCGGAGCACCGGTCATGCTGCCGGCCGGGAACGCGGCATCCCACAGCCGCCCGACCGTCAGCCCCTCGGCCGGTCGCCCGCTCACCGTGCTGACGAGCTGGTGCACGGCCGGATACGACTCGACCTGCCACAGTCCGTCGACGCTGATCGTCCCCGGCACGCACACGCGAGAGAGATCATTGCGCATCAGATCGACGATCATGACGTTCTCAGCGCGCTCCTTCTCGCTGGCGAGCAGCTCTGCGGCGAGCGCATCGTCGGATGCCGGATCAGCGCCGCGCGGACGCGTGCCCTTGATGGGTCGAGTGCGGATACGCCCGCTCGACGCATGCAGGAATGTCTCCGGGCTCGCGCTGAGCAGCGCTCTTCCACCGATCCGCACGAATCCGCCATGGTGCGCTGGCGTCGCTGTCCGCAGCCGCAGGTAGGTCTCGACATCGTCGTGCGACCCGTCGATCTGGAATCGGGTGGTGAGGCAGAGCTGATACGCGTCTCCCGCACGGATGGCGTCTCGGCACCGCTGGATGAGTGCCGCGTACTCGCCAGGGGTGTGGCGAGCGGATGCTGTCGCTGGTGTCGTTTCGACTGGTCGCTGCGCTCGCTCAACGCGTTTCGTCTCACTTCGCTCGCTCAACGATGCGCGGAGGTCCGCCAAGCTCTCCCCCAGCTGCCAGACCGCACCCGTCGCGTGGTCGACGGCCACTGCTGCGGTCACCCGCAGCCATGCCGGTCCGCCCTCTGAGCGAGCGGCAGGAGCACCGGCCGCCGCTGCCCCGCTCTCGTAATCCAGCCATCCGACCCAGCCGCCCCGGAAAGGCGGACCGTCGTGGACGACGGGAGGTGCGACGTCGAGCCGCACGTCCGCCGGGCCCCGCCGATCGATCTCCCCGACCCCGAGCACGCTCCAGCCGACTGCGGCTCCGGCTCCGGCATCCAGCCAGAACAGCTCCTCATGCCGTGCAGAGAGTGCCCGGAAAAGCGCCACGAGGTCGATGGCCGAATCAAGGCGGCGGAGCTCGAGCGACGGAAGGCGAGTCACCTTCTCAGCGTACGGGTCCGTGGAGCACGTATTCTCGTGAGGGTGGACGACATCCTGCTCTGGATCCTCGACGCCGTCCAGGCCGTCGATCCTGTCGCCCGCACGCTCATCGCGGGTGTCGCGGTATTGCTGGAGACCAGCATCCTGATCGGCCTCATCGTCCCTGGCGACACGATCGTGATCATCGCTTCGATGGGGGTCGACGGCATCGTCGAGACCATCGCGATGGTCATCGCCGTTTTGGTGGGCGCGCTGATCGGCGAGAGCATCGGATTCTGGCTCGGCCGGTGGCTCGGTCCTCGTATCCGCCGGTCCTGGATCGGCCGTCGCGTCGGTGAGGGCCACTGGGAACGTGCGGAACAGTACCTGCAGCGTCGTGGCGGACTCGCGATCTTCCTCTCGCGCTTCCTGCCTGTGCTGCATTCGCTCGTGCCCCTGACCGTCGGGATGAGCGCATACTCGTACCGCCGCTTCCTGGCATGGACGGCACCAGCCTGCCTCATCTGGGCGACGGCCTACGTCAGCATCACCTCCCTCGCTGCAGGCGGCTTTCGCGAGCTCGTCGACCGGGTGCACTTCGCCGGGTACATCTTCGTCGGTGTGATCATCGCCTTCCTGCTGCTGATCTACATCGGCAAGAGGCTGCTCACCCGTGGGGAGAGCCGTCACATGCGCGTCGCTGTGGACGACGCAGATGAGGACACCGCTTCAGACGTGAAAGACTGAAGCGATGTCCGAAGACAGCGCCCCCCGCGCCAGGATCCACTGGTTCGCACGTTTGGAGCACCGCCTGCACGTCTGGCGCGAGAGCCGAGCGCGCCGACGTGGCCGCACGGCGACCGTTCTGCCCTTCGCCGGATACGGCGGAAGCGGCTGGGTGCGCGTCGTGGGCAGGGTGCTGATCGTTCCTCCTCCCCATCGCACCGAGAGCGGCGAGTACGCGAGTGTGCGCGGGTGGCGCAGCTTCGTCGGCATCCCGGTCAGCTTCGCGAGCGTGCACATCACGATCGCCGGACGCACGCACGTGGTCGTCGCAGACCGCGGCGGCGTCGTCGACACGGTCATCGACGCGGACCTCCCCGCGGGGTGGCAGAGCTTCGCGATGTCGGTCGAGGGGCAGAAGCCGGTCGAGGCGTCCGCGTTCATCGTGGCCGACGACGTCGACTTCGGTGTGCTCTGCGACATCGATGACACCGTCATGGTCACCGCCCTTCCCCGTCCGTTCATCGCCGCATGGAATTCCTTCGTGGTCGACGAGCATGCCCGCCTCCCCGTTCCCGGTATGGCGGTGCTGCTCGAGCAGCTGATGCGTCAGCACCCAGGCTCACCGATGATCTACCTCTCCACGGGTGCCTGGAATGTCGCGCCGACGCTGAGCCGGTTCATGAGTCGCCATCTGTTCCCCACCGGATCCATGCTTCTCACCGACTGGGGCCCAACGCATGACCGCTGGTTCCGCAGCGGCCGGGAGCACAAGCTCACGAACCTGCGCCGTCTCGCCGCAGAGTTCCCGCACGTGCGGTGGCTGCTGATCGGCGACGACGGCCAGCATGACGAGGCGATCTACACCGAGTTCATGCAGGAGCAGCCGGACTCGGTCGCCGGAGTGGCGATCCGCCGGCTGTCCCCCGCCGAGGCCATGCTCGCCGGTGGCCGGGCCACCAGGGACGACCACCCCGAAGACACCGCACCGTGGGTCGCGGCATCCGATGGTGCGGGGCTCCGCGAACAACTCACCGACGCCGGCATCCTGCACTGAGCCGATCGACGCGCATGCCTGCACCTGTTCTCGATCACGCGACGTGGACAGATCGCGAACGCGCGCATCGGGTGCGCGCGGATGAGCTCACCGCCGCGCATCGCGAGCGTGCGGCACGGGGAGACAAGCATCCCGTGTGGGATTTCCTCTTCACCTACTACTCCTACTCGCCGTCGCAGCTGCGCCGCTGGCACCCCGGCGCCGGCGTGCAGCTCGATGCCGCAGAGGAGAGACTCGGATGGCGCTGGTACTCCCCCGGTGCGGCACCGGGTTCTGCTGTACCGGACGCCGACGCGTTCGCCAGCGAGAAGGACGCGCTCGCGGGTCTCATCGAGCGGATGCTGCGACGCACAGCCGCCCGGCCCGGACAGTTCGGCTGCTTCGGGCTGCATGAGTGGGCCATGGTCTACCGCGACCCCGAGCACCGGCACACCGCCCCGCTGCGGCTGGGCCAGGACGGCACCGATGCGGTGGTGGAGGCGCACGACCTGCGCTGCACGCACTTCGACGCGTTCCGCTTCTTCACGCCGGACGCTGTCCCGCGCAATCGCCAGCGGCTGAGCCGCACCGACCAGCCGGAACTCGAACAGCCGGGATGCCTGCACGCCGGCATGGATCTGTACAAATGGGCCACGAAGCTCGGTCCGCTCGTCCCCGGTGAACTGCTGCTGGACACGTTCGATCTCGTGCGTGACATCCGTCTGCTCGACATGGAGGCGGCGCCCTACGACCTGTCCGCGTGGGGCGTCGTCCCCGTGCCGATCGAGACGGCCGACGGCAAGGCCGAGTACGTCCGCCGCCAGCGTGCATTCGCCGATCGAGGCAACGAGCTGCGCAGACGGCTGCTGGCGGCGTGGCTCGGTGCGGGTCAGGTTGCCGGGGCGCAGTCCGCGCAGGCCGCCCAGACGGCGCCGGATGCCGCGCGCTCCAGCCGCAGCGTCATGGTCCGCTCCGCGGCATCCTGAAGGCGGTCAGCCGGCAGCGTGCCGGTGCCAACGGCCGCGGCGATGCCGGCCGCAAGCTGGCTCGCCGTCTCAGGTGTGGAATGGGCGATCATCAGCACCACGTCGTTGCCGGCCGCGATCGCCGCCACCGCGTTCGCCACGGGGTCGGAATACTCCGCGATGCCTGTCGACTGCAGCATTCCCAGATCGTCTGTGATCATGACGCCGTCGAACCCCAGTTCGTCACGGGCGATCTCATGCCAGCGCGCAGAGAGCGACGCCGGCGCCTCGTCCACGGCCGTATAGTCGAGGTGGCCGAACATCAGCACCGAGGCGCCCGCGTCGATGCCGGCGACGAACGGCAGCGCGTCGCTCTGCCGCCACTCGTCCAGCGTCTCGTCCGTGCGAGGAATCAGTGCGTGCGAATCACCGGGGGCGGCTCCGTGGCCGGGGAAGTGCTTGAGCGTGGAGGCGACGAACGGCTCTTCTGCGGTGACCGCCGCTGCGACCCGTTCTGCCGCTGCAACGGGATCGGCACCGAGCGAGCGTCCGTAGATGAACGACGAGCTGTCGGACGTAGTGTCGGCGACCACCCCGAAGTTCACGTTCGCCCCACCGCGCGCCGCGAGTGACGCCCGTGCGGCGAATGCGGCGCCGGTCTCGCCGGCGGGCCGGTCCTTGAGGACCTGCGACGCCGGGAACCGGTCCCATGGCAGCCGCGAAACGTACCCGCCCTCCTGGTCGATCGCGATCAGCGGCGGCAACGCGGGGTCGACCGTCAGAGCGGCAGTCACCGTACGCAGCTCCGCCTCGCTCGTCGGGACGTTCGCGCCCATCAGGATGAATCCGCCGAGTCCGCCGGTCTCCATATAGGCGGAGAGCGCGGCCGGATCAGCGGACGGGATGTGGCTCATCACGACGCTCGAGGCCTGCTGCGCGGTGCTCATCTCCGACACGAGCTTCGCGGCGCGCGCGGCCGGACCACCGGCATCCGCAGGCTCGACCACGGCGGGGCGATGGCTTGCCGAACCAGGTGCCGCTGAGGCCATCCCAGTCGAGACCAGTGCGGTCGAGATCACAAGTGCCCCCGCCGCGGCCGCGGCGACCCAGAACGGGAGATGTCGGCGCATGCCCCCACCCTACGTCCTACCCCTCACACCCGACATGCTTGAATGTGTGCGGAGAGGACCCACATGTCGACACCGCACGTCCCGCCCGCGAACTGGTACCCGGATCCATCTGGCGGGCAGTACCTGCGCTTTTGGGACGGCGCGGCGTGGACGACCCACACCCGGCCGACCGCCGATCCCGTGGTCGCTGCGGGCGCGCCGGTGGCAGCGCCGATGGTTCTCTACCCTCAACATGTTCCGGTTCACGCTCCCATCGGCGCCTGGCGCGGACCTGTCGATTCCCGACCGCTGGTGCGTAACATGGTCGATGCCGTGCGCGTGTGCGTGCAGAAGTATGCGCGCTTCGACGGTCGCGCGAGCCGGCCGGAATTCTGGTACGCCGAGCTGACCTCGCTGCTCGTCGTCTTCGCCGCTCTCTTCGTAGTGTGGATCCCGTTCGTGGGCTGGCTGGCACTGCTTCTGCTATGGGTGTTCGCCATGGCATCGATCGTGCCGCTGCTGGCCGTGACGGTCAGGCGCCTGAGAGATGCCGGCTTCCACTGGGCATGGATCTTCCTCTACCTCGCACCGTTCGGCGGCATCGCGCTGCTGATCATGTGCGCGCAGCCGTCGAAGCATCCGTAGCCGCCGCCGGTGCGCAGGCTCAACGCACCAGCGCCACTTCGATGGGCTCCGACGTCTCTGCGGTCCCGTTGCCGAATCGGATCGTACGGCCGATCGTCAGCGGTTCGTTGAGCGCTGCGACGATCACGGCCGCGACGTCAGCACGAGACACGGCGCCGCGACCTTCGGGATCCAACTCGATGCGCCCGGTGGGCTCGTCGAAGGTGAGCGCACCCGGTCCGAGAATCGTTCCCTCGAGCGCCGTACCTCGCAGGTGCTCGTCGGCGGACCACTTCGCATCGGCGTAGGCGAAGAACGAATCGTCCCTCGACACCCCGTGGTCTGCCTTCGAACCCAGCCACGACACCATCACGTAACGGCTCACTCCCGCCAGCAGGGCGGCGTACATCGTGCGTATCGCCGCATCGCGGTCGACCGCATAGGTGCGTTCAGGGTCCCCACCGCCCGCGCCGGCCGACCACACGATCGCATCATGACCGCGGATGACCTCTGCGAGAGCGGCCGCATCCATGGTCTCGACGTCTGCCACGAGCGCGGTCCCGCCTGCGGCCTCGACATCGGCGATGTGCTCGGGGTTGCGGATGACGGCGGTCACTTCGTCGCCGTTCGCGACGAGAAGCGGCGCGAGCAGAAGGGCGATGCGGCCGTGGCCGCCGAAGACGATGATGCGGGACATGAGGATCTCCTGTCTGACGGCTCGACACCCAGGCTATCCGTCCATTGTCGCTGAAGGGCGGATTCCGCACCGTAGACTCACTGCGGACGACGGTCACAGGAATCGACTAGGCGATGACATCCGATCCTGTCATCGACAGGGCGCGTTGCACGCCCTTCGCCGCCGTACGTCCGGCGCGATTGGCGCCGATCGTGCTCGCCGAGGGGCCGTAACCGACGAGCTGGACGCGCGGGTCTTTGACCGCCGTCGTGCCGCGTCCATTGCGGTCGAGTTGGATACCGCCCGCGTCGCTGCGCAGATGCAGGGGTGCGAGGTGGGCGATGGCCGGACGGAATCCGGTCGCCCACAGGACCACGTCGACCTGTTCGAACAAGCCGTCCGCCCAGCGCACGCCGTCGGGCTCGATGCGCTGGAACATGGGTCGCCGGTCCGCATATGCGCCGAGTCGCTCAGCCTCGCGCTCCTGCGGACGCAGCATGAGCCCGGTGACGCCGACGACGCTCTGCGGAGGCAATCCCCGCGCGACGCGCTGCTCGACGAGCGCGACAGCGGCGGCACCGGCTTCGGGCGTGAAGTCGTCGTCGCGCCAGACCGGTTCACGGCGCGTGACCCAGAGCGTTTCGGTGATCGGCGCGAGGGCGCCGAGAAACTGGACGGCGGATGCTCCCCCGCC
This sequence comes from Microbacterium sp. AK031, assembly GCF_024807145.1. GTDB lineage: Bacteria > Actinomycetota > Actinomycetes > Actinomycetales > Microbacteriaceae > Microbacterium. The sequence continues at coordinate 10,043 of NZ_JANUCA010000005.1, forward strand.
GACGACAAGAACGCGCTTGCCTCGGAAGTGCTCCGGACCCGGATAGTCGACGGTGTGCAGCTGCTCGCCGACGAAGGTCTCCATCCCCGGATAGTGCGGCAGGAACGGCTGCGTCCACGTGCCGGTGGCGTTGACGATGGTGCGAGCGCGCCATTCCCGCTCGCCCGCGTGGACGCGGAGCATCCCTTCACCGTCGGTGACCCTGTCGATGTGGACAGGCCGGATGACGGGGAGCTCGTGCATTCTCTCGTACTCCGCGAATGATGCCGGCACCACGACGTTCGCCTGTTTCGCATCTCGCGCCGGCGGCGTCGACCCCGGAAGCTCCGCGACACCGTGGACGTCGTTCATGGTGAGCGCATCCCAGCGATGCTGCCATGCACCGCCAGCGATCGCATTCGCGTCGAGCACGAGATGCTCGGTGCCGAGTCGCTTCAGATGGTACGAGGTGGAGAGGCCCGCCTGTCCGGCGCCGATGACGATGCTCTCCACGATCTGCATATCCATGACAACGCATACATCGATGTGGATGTTCCCATCGTCGGCTCGATTGGCGGTGGTCGCTTCCTGTGTTGTATTCTTTTGAAGTTGCCCCGCTCGCGCGGGCGGCGAAGATGGGCCTGTGGCGCAGCTGGTAGCGCACCTGCATGGCATGCAGGGGGTCAGGGGTTCGAGTCCCCTCAGGTCCACCATGAAGAAGCCCTCGGGAAGCCGGGGGCTTCTTGCGTTGCCCGCACCGACGCTCCGGCCCGACTCCAGGAGTTCCCTGGGAACTTGCTATGGTGGCAAGGATGCTCATGTCCGCATGAGCAGGGAGCGCCTGTTCGCGTTGCGCTCCCATGCGACGCGCGCCCGCCGCGCACGTCCGCAATCATTCGACTCCCGCTGAGGATGCGCCGGTGATCGGCGTGCCCGAAACGCGGACGACCGTGAAAGGAGCCGCACCCCGGGCCTCTCGTCTGTGCGCTGCCATGCGCCTCAGTGGTCCAGGTTCGTTCATCGCCATGCTCACAGTCTCAAAACTCCACATGACCATCTACTCCCCCACTTAGCGAGCGCTCACTCCATCGACCAGCGGCACTGCCGCATCAAAGACGAGAAAGTGAGAACACCCGGTGGGAGACCTCCAAACACTCTCGGGACCGATCGTGGTCCTGCTCATGCTGCTGTTCTTCGGCGGCAGCCTATATATGTCGATCCGCATCTCCCGCAAGAAGGAGAACGCCGACGGCTACATGACCGGCGGCGGCAAGATCGGATTCGGCATCTCCGCCGCATCCATGACCGCCACCTGGATCTGGGCGTCATCGATGTATGCCTCAGCCACGTCCGGCTACATGTACGGAATCTCCGGCCCCGTCCACTACGGACTCTGGGGCGCCCTGATGATCCTGCTCATCTATCCCTTCGGCCGTCGCATCCGCAAAGTCGCGCCGAAGGCGCACACGATCGCCGAGGTCATGTTCGCCAGGCACGGACGCTCCAGCCAGCTCCTGCTCGCCGGCTCCAACGTACTCGGCAGCGTCATCAGCCTCACATCGAACCTGATCGCCGGCGGCGCCCTCATCTCGATGCTCTCGCCCTTCAGCTTCACCCAGGGCATCGTCGCGATCGCCATCGGCGTCCTGGCCTACACGCTGTGGTCGGGCTTCCGCGCGTCCGTCCTCACCGACTTCGCGCAGGTGCTGGCGATGCTGGGCGCCGTCGCGATCATCGTCCCGGTGGTCTTCTTCGCCGCAGGCGGGCCCGACCTCTTCGTCACCGGGGCGTCGAATCTCACCCCGCAGCAAGGAGACTTCTTCTCGTCGGACGCGTTCTTCAACCAGGGCGCCCCGTACATCGCCGCCGTCCTCGCCTACGCGATCGGAAACCAGACGATCGCTCAGCGGCTCTTCGCCGTGCGTGAGGACCTGATCAAGAAGACGTTCGTCACCGCGACATTCGGTTACGGTGCATCCATCATCGGTATCGGCATGCTGGGCGTGCTCGCCCTGTACGCGGGTGTCGAGCCGATGGACGGCGACGTGAACAACCTGATCCCGCAGATGGCTGCAACCTATCTTCCGCCGGTGCTGATCTGTCTGTTCTTCGTGATGATCATCGGCTCGCTGTCCTCGACCGCCGATTCCGACATGACGGCGCTTTCGTCGATCATGATGGCCGACGTCTACGGCCAGAACATCGCTGGCAAGAAGAACGCCAACCCGAAGACGATGCTGCTCGTGGGACGACTGACAATGGTCGGTGCCACCGCAGCGGCGCTCTGCTTCGCGTCGATGCAGTTCAACATCCTCGACCTGCTGGTGTTCGTCGGCGCGATATGGGGAGCGCTCGTGTTCCCGGTGATCGCGAGCTTCTACTGGAACCGTGTCACCAACGTCGCGTTCAGCGTCGCAGTGGTACTCGGCCTCGCGGCGTTCCTCCCCGTGCGCTTCGAGTGGATCGACCTGTCAGGCGGTCTCGGCATCGTCAGCGATGTGCTTTCGGTGATCGGCATCGGCGTGGTGCTGGCGCTCATGGCATTCGGATTCTTCGGTCTGAGAATCGCCATCGGAGTCGGCGCGCTGTCGATCGTGGCATCCGCTCCGTTCGCGATCGGTTTCCTGCACATCTATCCGGTGCTTTCGGGATCTCTCGTCGCCTACGCCGTCAGCACGATCGTGTGTGTGGTGCTCACGATGCTGAACCAGAGGAAGCGGTTCGATTTCGATCTCATCAAGCAGCGCACCGGCGAGTTCGACACCACAGAGACCGAGATCATGATCGCCACCGAGCGGCTCCTGAAGGACGAGGATGCCGCCGGCGACGGTGCACTTGCAGGAAAGGACGCATGATGGAGATCATCGCAATGACCGCGTACGTGCTCATTTGGCCGGTGATCGTCATCGGCACTCTGGTCGTGATCATCCGCGCCTTCATCAAAGACGCGCGTGAGGCGAAAGAGCAGGGCCGTCAGATCATCTGATGAGCCTTCGGATGGGCGGCAGCAGGGGCTTCTGCTGCCGCCCATCTCTCTCACCGATCGCGCAGCTGCTCGGCGATCTCCTCGTCCACGGTGCGAATCGTTGCGGTGTCGATGTCGGACAGTGCCGCCTCGAAACGCGCCTGGCGGCGCTTCAGCCAGATGCCCAGCACGATGATCAACACCATCGCGGAGTAGATCACGATCGAGATGGGACTGTGCACGAGGTACAGCGCATCCCCCTGGCTGATCGCCATGGCCTTGCGCAGCTGCTCCTCGGCCATCGGGCCCAAGATCGCTCCGACCACCATCGGCGAAACCGGATACCCGTGCCGGCGCATGAAGAAGCCGATCACGCCGAGCAGCAGCAGCACGCCGATGTCGAAGATCGTGAAGTTCGCCGCATACGCGCCGAGCCCCGCGAAGACGAGGATCCCGGCATAAAGGTACGGGCGCGGGATCTGCAGCACCTTTGCCCACATGCCTACCAGCGGCAGGTTCAGGATGATCAGCACGACGTTGCCGATGTACAGGCTCGCGATCAGCGCCCACACCAACGCCGGCTGGCTGTCGAACAGCAGCGGGCCAGGGCGGATGCCGTAGGTCTGGAATGCCGAGATGATGATCGCCGCCGTGGCAGTGGTCGGCAGCCCCAGCGTCAGCAACGGGACGAGCACACCAGCCGCCGCCGCGTTGTTCGCAGCTTCCGGCCCTGCCACGCCCTCGATCGCTCCCTTGCCGAACTGCCTCCGGTAGGGATCCTTGGCGAGCTTCTTCTCGGTCGCGTATGACAGGAAGGTCGCGACGTCCGCACCGCCCGCCGGGATCGCTCCGATCGGGAACCCGATCGCCGTCCCACGCAGCCATGGTTTCCATGAACGCTTCCAGTCGCTCTTCTTCATCCAGGAGCGCCAACTGCCGGAGACGGGGATGATCGGCAGAGCACCGCTGCGCAGCCGGGAGCCGACGTAGAGCGCCTCGCCGACCGCGAACAGGCCGACCGCGACGATCACGACGTCGATGCCATCGCCCAGGTTCGGGATGCTGAAGGTGAAACGCGCCTGCCCGGTCAGAGTGTCCGTGCCGACCAGTCCGAGGAACAGGCCGATCGACAGGGACACGATGCCGCGAATCGGACTCGCTCCCAGGAGCGCGCCCACTGTGAGGAACGCCACTATCATCAGTGCGAAGTAATCCGCAGGGCCGAGTGTCACGGCGAAGTCGGCGATGAACGGCGCAAACAGTGTGAGGAGCGCTGTGGCGATCGTCCCCGCGATGAAGGAGCCGATGGCCGCTGTGGCGAGTGCCGTCGCGGCCCGGCCCATCCTGGCCATCTTGTTGCCCTCGAGGGCCGTGACGATGGATGCCGATTCTCCTGGGGTGTTCAACAGGATCGACGTCGTCGACCCGCCGTACATGCCGCCGTAGTAGATGCCGGCGAACATGATGATCGCGCTGGTGACATCCAGCGTGTATGTCAACGGCAGCAGCAGCGCGACAGTCATCGCAGGGCCGATCCCTGGAAGCACACCCACCGCCGTGCCGAGCAGCACGCCGATGAACGCGAACAACAAGTACTGCGGCTGCAGCGCTGTCGCGAAGCCGTCCATGAGCAGTTGCAGGCTATCCACCGAACACCCCCATGCCCTCGAACAGGCCCGGAAGGATCGTGCCGAAGGGCGGCAGCGACAGCCCGAGCAGACTGCCGAACACCAGCTGCGTCAGCACGCCGAGTCCGAGTCCCAGCAGAAGCGCCTTCCACCAGGTCGATGCCCCCAGCGCCAGCGAGGCGCCGGTGAAGAGCACGACCACAGCCGCCGGCCAGCCGGCGATCGGGATCACGATCATGAGCGACGCGAACGCCAGCGCGAGGAGGATCACGATCTTCCAGGATGTGCGCGCCTCGGTGTCGATGTCCTCGCCCTCATCCGGAGCGCCCACGTCACCGCGCAGAACCGCCACGAACGCACCCAGCGACGACAACAGCATGAGGCCGGTGACCGCATACGGCACCACCCGCGCGCCGAGGACGTTCGAGGATCCGACCGGCTCGCGGATGAAGCCGGTCATCACCAGCGCGATCACGGAGAACACGATGATCACGCCGACGAACACGAGCTCTCCGAGCCTGCGCGACCGGGGAGCGCCGGCGATCGCCGACGCTCCCGTCGTGATCTGGTTCGTCATTCGATCAGGCCGATCGTCTTGAGTGTCTCCTTCGTCGTCGAGATGTCGCCATCGAGGAACGTGGAGAAGTCATCGCCGACGAGGAACGCGTCGGTCCAGCCGTTGGTGTCCAGGATCTCGGTCCATGCGGCACTGTCGTGCACCGCAGTCACGAGCTCCTCCAGAGCCTTCTTGTCGTCGTCCGAGACGTCACCGGGGGCGATGAGTCCCCGCCAGTTGGTGACGACGAGGTCGACGCCCTCATCGGCGAGGGTGGGCACGTCAGGCAGGAGCAGCGCCGGCTCCCCTGACGACACGGCGAGGGCCTTGAGCTCGCCGGCTTCGACCTGCTGAGAGAACTCCCCCACGCCTGAGATGCCTGCCTGCACTTGACCGCCCAGCAGCATCGTGAGCGCCTCACCGCCACCGGAGTTGGCAATGTAGTTGAGGCTGCTCGGCACGTCCGCAGCATCCACGCCGGCATCTGTGAGCAGCAGTGCGGCGAGGATGTGGTCGATACCGCCGGCCGAGCCGCCGGTGACCGCCATGCCCGCTCCCTCGTCCACCCAGGCGTCGATGAAGTCCTCCAGCGTGTCGTACGGGCTGTCCTTCGGTACGACGATCACGAGCGGCTCTTCTGTGAGCTTCGCGATCGGGGTCATGTCCTCGATGCGCACATCGGATGCGTTCGTCTCCACCGCGCCGACCATCACACTGCCCGTGATCATGAGGGTGTTCGGATTGCCTTCCGTGGCGAGCGAGGCGAGTCCGACGGTGCCACCGGCCCCGCCGATGTTCGAGACCGGCGCAGAGGAGACCAGCGATTCATCGTTCAGGGCCTGCCCGAATGCACGCGCCGTCTGGTCCCAGCCCCCACCGGGATCCGCTGGCGCGATCACCGAGACGCTGTCGATGCTCGAGCCGCCGCCTTCGGCCGAGCCTCCGCCCCCGCCGGCAGGGGTTCCTGCGCACGCGGCGAGGCCCAGTGCGGCGACGCCGATCAGTGCGCCGAGCGTGATTCGGGTGCGAGTGTGCTGTGTCATGAACTCCTCCTCGAGTCCTTCCGCCCGACGCCGATGCCGGGAGCAGGTGACGCGAGCCTAGAACCGCCCACATCGTCGGTTCTGCTTGTGTTCAGAACGAGGAGTTCTGGTCATTTCGTAACCTGCACCGTGTCGCCTCGCCTCGCCTAGCATGGGAGCGTGGTGAAGGCGATGACGCTCCGCACGCAGCTCGTGCTGCTGCAGGTCGTCATCGTGCTCGCGATCGTGCTGACGGCAGGCCTCGCCGCCATGCTCATGCAGGAGCGGCAGATCCGCGAGGCATCGCAGGAGCGCATGGTCGCCGTCGCGCAATCCGTCGCCCAACTGCCGACGATCGTCGAGGCTTACCGTTCGCCGGACCCCTCTGCGGTGATCCAGCCGATCGCCGAACTCATCCGCGACTCGTCCAACGTGGCGTACGTCGTCGTGACGGATGATCGGGGCATCCGGTTCTCGCACCCGAACCCCGATCGCATCGGCGAGCCGGTATCGACGGATCCCAGCGTCGCGCTGTCCGGCGACACGTACGTCGGAACCCAGACCGGCACCCTCGGCGAATCGTGGCGTGTGAAGGTGCCGGTGTTCGATGCGGACGGCGTCGTGATCGGGCAGGTGTCCGTCGGCATTCTCGAGTCCGAGATCCGCGCGGATTTCCTCGGCGACATCACAGGCTTCCTGCTCGCTCTCGGCGCCGCCACCGTGATCGGCGTGATCGCCGCGACCGGCGTGGCTCGCATTGTGCGTCGCCGCTTCTACGGGCTCGAACCGGAAGACATCCGCGGGCTGCTGGAGACCAGAGAGGCGACGCTGCACGGCATCCGGGAGGGCATGCTCGCGCTGGACGAGAAGGGAGTGGTCTCCCTCTGCAACGACGCAGCCGCCCGGCTGCTGGGCCTGTCGGGGCCCGCAGGGGCCCTAGGGCGTTACGCATCGGAGCTGCTGGACGATCTGGCCGTCCTCATAGATGAGACGGACATTGACGACGATGCCGCCCCACAGCGACTCGTGCTGTCGGGCGAACGCGTTCTCGTGGCACGAGCGGCACCGGTGCGCGTGCAGGAGCGGCGTGTGGGCACGGTGGTGACGCTGATGGATCGCACGGAGCTCGACCGTGCTCTGCGCGAGCTGGCCGGTGCGCAGAGCCTCGCGGAAGGGCTGCGCGCGCAACAGCACGAGTTCTCCAACACATTGCACACGATCGGAGGTCTCATCGAGCTGGGCGAGTTCGATGCTGCCAGGCGCGTGGTCGATCGTGCGGGAGACGGCGGGGCGCTCAGCAGACTGGACGTCCCTGATGGCGTGCAGGACATCGAGCTCGCGGCGATCCTGCTGGCCAAACGCGCACGTGCGCGAGAGCTGGGTGTGGAGCTCACGATCTCGGACGACGGCCGGGTTCCGGCGCGTCAGGGCGATGGCGATCTGGGCACGGTTGTGGGGAACCTTCTGGACAACGCTCTGGATGCGGCGGGCCGCGGCGGTCACGTGGCGATCTCGATCGAACAGACCGATGAAGACGGCATCCGCATCCGCGTCGAAGACGACGGCCCCGGCGTGCCGATCGAAAGGCGTGGCGACGTCTTCCGCCTCGGATATTCGACGAAGACCGATGATCGACAGCGCGGATACGGGCTGACTCTCGTCGCTCGCGTCGTGGAGCGTCTCGGCGGCTCCGTCGAGCTCTCTCCCGCCGACAGCGGCGGTGCGCGTTTCACCGTGAGGATCCCTGCATCCGCGCTGGCGGAGGCGGACGCATGAACCGTTTGCGCACCCTCATCGTCGAGGACGACTTCGCTGTGGCGCACGTCACCCGTGGCTTCGTGGAACGACACCCCCACTACGAGGTCGTCGGCGTCGCGCCGACGGGAGCAGATGCTCTGCGCCTGCTCGACGAACTCGAACCCGACGTCATGCTGCTCGATGTCTACCTGCCGGACATGTCAGGGATGACCGTGCTTCGGCGGGCTCGTGCCGCCGGCGCACATGTCGAGGTGGTCGCCGTCACCGCGGCGCGCGATCTGGAGACCGTGCGACGCGCCCGCGCGCAGGGCGTGCATCACTACGTCGTGAAGCCGTTTCCGATGCGGACGCTGCACGAGCGGCTCGATGACGTGTGGCGGGTGATGGCGCGTGATGCCGAGTTCACCGCCACCGGCGAGCTCGACCAGGCGAGCGTCGACGCGCTCATGAGGCGCGATGCCATCGCCATGGCCGGTCAGCGCAAAGGGGTCTCGCGTGTGACACTGCAACGCGTCGTCGAAGCGATGCAGGATGGTCGTGACCCGCTCTCGGCCAGCGAGCTCGCCGAGGTGCTCGGGATGTCGAGGGTCAGCGCGCGACGCTATCTCGAACGACTCGTCGAATCCGGACTCGCAATGAGCTCCCCGACCTACGGCGGGGTGGGAAGACCGGAACTGCGGTATCAGCTTCGCGGGTGAACGCGTCTACCGTCCCGGCCGCACCGTCAGGTCGACGATCTGTGCATCGCGCGGCAGGTCGAGAGCGGTCAGGATCGTGGTCGCAACGGAGTCGGGATCGATGAAGAGCTCGGGATCGTAATCGCGGCCCTCCTGCTGATGTACGCGCGCCTGCATCGGGGTCGAGGTGCGCCCAGGGAAGATCGAGGTCACTCGCACGCCGTTATCGGCCTCTTCGGCACGAAGTGCATCAGCGAGCGCCTTGAGTCCGTGCTTCGATGCCGCGTATGCAGACCAGTCCGCGTTGGCGCGCAGACCGGCACCGGAGTTCACGAACACCACCTGGCCGTGCGATACCCGCAGCACGGGAAGAAGCAGACGCGTCAGCTCGGCCGGAGCGACCAGGTTGACAGCGAGCTGCCGCTCCCACAGCGTCGGCGAAAGATCGGCGACGCTCCCCAGATCCACGACGCCCGCGACATGCACGAGCGAATCGATGCGCTCGGGAAGATTCTGCTTGGACAGCGCCCAGGAGATGCGGCCCGGCTGCGCTAGATCACCGACCAGCGTCGATGCACCGGGGAACTGCGCCGCGATCTCGCGCGCACGCCCTGCATCCCTGGCGAAGAGCACGAGCTCGTCGCCTCGATCCAGCAGTCGGCGTGCGAGTGCCGCTCCGATGCCCGACCCGGCGCCAGTGATCAGATGGACCGTCATATCAGGGCCGCCACCACGTCACGGGCGGTCGGCTGCCGGCTCGGACACATCGATCGGAACGACAGGGCAGTCCTTCCACAGGCGCTCCAGGCCGTAGTAGACCCGCTCTTCCGAGTGGAACACGTGCACGATGAGATCGCCGAAGTCCAGCAGTACCCAGCGGGCCTCCTGTCGTCCTTCGCGTCTGACGCGCTTGTGCCCGGCTTCGATCAGTTTGTCCTCGATCTCGTCGGCGATCGCGGCAACATTGCGCTCGCTGTTGCCGGTGACGATGAGGAAGATGTCCACGAGCGGAAGAGGTTCCGACACGTTCAGTGCGACGAGATCCTCTCCGCCCTTTGAGATGGCGGCGGATGCTGCCAGTTGCAGCATCTCTTCGGCGTTTTCAGGTGATTGCATTAGAAGATATTCGTGGTGAATGCGACGATGAGCGCCACCGCGAGGGCGAGCGCGAGCCCGCCGGCCGTGATCGCCAGAGTCAGCATGAGCTTGTTGCCCTTTTCAGGCGCCGGGGGTCGGATGACCTCACCGGCAGGTTTGATCGTGCTGATCGCGGAGCTTGCCGCGATCGGCGTTGGAGAGGATGCCGGTGGCAGCTCTCCGTCGATGAGAACGGCATCCGATTCCTTGCCGTCTGCGGCGCCGTGTGCGTGCCCCTGGGAGCCGATCCCGCGCGGGAGCTCGTAACTGCCCGTCACAAGAATCTCACCTGTGGAGGCGACCGGCCCCGACAGAGATCGCTCGCCCGGTGACGGGGTGAAGATCAGAGTGTTCGGAGCAAGATGCTGAGAACCGCCCGAGTCCGCGGTGATCAGCTCATCGAACGACGGTGCGAACGAGGGCACCTCGCTCTTTTCTGCAAGCAGTCCATTGCCGAACGTGGGACTGACGACGTGGTTCTCGCCCGTCTCGATCGGCTCGGCGACGGGAAGCTCGTCGGCTTCCTCGTCGCCTGCGGCCTCATCCTCGTCGGGCGCAGCGAGGACCAACGAGTCGATCGGGTCAGCATCGGCGGCAGGCTCGTCGTCACGCGGAACGTCACCGGTGGCTTCAACTGCGACAGCCGCACTCACGGGCTCGACATCGACAACCTCTTCGCCGAGATCGTCATCTTCGTCGCCCGCGTCGCCCGAGGGCGCGTGCTCCTCGTCGGCTGCCGGTCCCGCGAACGAGGGCACGCCGGAGACGAGCACGTCGTCCGAGTCGCTGTCCGTCGCGTCCGCCGCCGATTCCTCCGGTGTGATCACGGGGACGGACGCCGTGCGGATGCGCTCCTGCTCACGTACCTGACGCCGGGTCAGCGGTGCGTCATCAAGGTCGACATCGCCGTCTGCAGTAGGAGCGGCGGCGACGTCAACGGGCTCAGCGGGACGCGGCAACGGAACCGCCGGCGTAGGCTGCGCTTCTCCTGCAGCAGCCGCTGCCTCTTCCTCGCTGATCACCGGTGTGGTGCCGGTGAGACGAATCTCCCGCAGCTGCTTGCGGGTCAGCGGCTTATTCCCCTGCTGATCCGATGTACTCATGCCTTGCTCCGATACAGATGATGCTTCGCTATGTATTGAACGACCCCGTCGGGAACGAGATACCAGACCGGCTGATCATCGGCCACACGCTCTCGACAAGCTGTCGACGAGATCGACAGGGCCGGAACCTCCAACTGGCTGACGTTTTCGGTCGGCAGTCCATCTGTGCTCAGGATGTGTCCTGGACGGGATACCGCGACGAAGTGGGCCAGTTCCCACAACTCATCATGGTCCCTCCAACTGAGAATTTGCGCTACGGCATCCGCTCCGGTGATGAAGAAGAGCTCCGCATCGGGACGCTCCTGCTTCAGATCACGCAGAGTGTCGATCGTGTAGGTGGGGCCTTCCCGATTGACGTCGACTCTGCTCACGGTGAACTGCGGGTTCGACGCGGTCGCGATCACCGTCATCAGATAGCGATGCTCGCTGGGGGTGACATTCGACTTCTGCCACGGGTGGCCAGTCGGTACGAAGACAACCTCATCGAGGTCGAAGGAGTGCGCGACCTCGCTCGCAGCGACCAGGTGCCCGTGGTGGATCGGGTCGAACGTTCCGCCCATCACTCCGATTCTCGGGGCGCGCGTGGTCGTGGTCTTCATACGCCCTAGTGGCCGTGCCCTGCCCCGTGTCCGTCCTTGCCGTGCTTCTCAGCCCAGGCCTCGGCCTTGGCCGAGTGACGGTTCGCGACGTTGCGATAGGAGAAGGTCACCAGGCCGAGCACTGCGAACAGCCCGGCGGCGATGAGGCCGAAGATGAGAGTCTCCATGGCCACGTTACCGTGGTGCTCCGTTTCGGCTGCAGCCATCGCAATCTGTGCGACGAGGTTCATCCTGACTCCGTTTCGTGACCGGTTGCGAGAAGACGCTCGTCCATCCTATCGCTCAGGGGCGCGTCTGACCTGACCCACGCGCGAGCCACTTCGTGCTCGTCAGCTCTGCGAGCCCCATCGGACCGCGCGCATGAAGCTTCTGGGTGGAGATCCCGACCTCAGCGCCGAATCCGAATTCGCCCCCGTCGGTGAACCGTGTGGAGGCGTTCACCATGACCACCGCGGAGTCCACCTCGGCGAGGAACCGCTCGGCGTTGCGGGAATCGATCGTCACGATCGACTCGGTGTGTCCGGTGCTGTACTGACGGATGTGCGCGAGTGCATCATCCAGGTCGTCGACGACCTTCATCGCGATGTCGAGGCTGAGGTACTCGGTGGCCCAGTCCTCCTCCGTGGCGGGAATGATATTGGCCACCATCCCTGCGACGACGTCGTCGCCGTGGATCGCGACGCCCTCGCTGTGCAGCGCATCGGCGATAATCGGAACGAGATGCGGCGCCGCCTGCCGCAGTACCAGCACGGTCTCCACGGCATTGCAGACGCTGGGCCGCTGAACCTTGGCGTTCACGACGATCTCCCGCGCCCAGTCCTCCGGCGCGGACTCGTCGAGCACGATATGCACGTTGCCGGCGCCGGTCTCGATCACCGGGACGATCGACTCCGTGACGACGGTCTCGATCAGCGACGCGCTTCCTCGCGGAACGAGCACATCGACGAAGCCGCGCCCGCGCATGAGCGCCATCGCTCCGTCGCGCCCGAAATCGTCCACCGTCTGGATCGCCTCCGCGGTGATACCCGATTCTTCGAGTGCGTCGCGCATCACTCGCACGAGCACCGTGTTCGACTCACGCGCCGCGCTGCCGCCGCGCAGCACGCTGGCGTTCCCCGAGCGCAGCGCGAGGGCCGCGATGTCGACGGTCACGTTGGGCCTGGCCTCGTAGATCACACCGACCACCCCGAACGGCACTCGCACCTGCTCGAGCGACACTCCGTTCGGCATCCGGTGGCCGCCGACGACCTGGCCGACGGGATCCGCGAGAGCGGCGACGTCGCGCACAGCAGACGCGAGCGCGGCGACGCGCGTCTCGTCAAGACGCAGTCGATCGATCAGTCCCTCGCTGATCCCGCTCGCCCGGCCGCGCTCGATGTCGCGTGCGTTGGCCTCGATGATCACCGCGGTGTGCGCCTCGAGCGCTCGCGCGATCGCCTCCAGCGCACGAGCCTTGTCATCGCTGGTCATGCGCGCCGTGGCGCGAGACGCCTCCTTCGCGAGCACGAGACGATCCTGCGCGGTGTCCGCCGGCTCGGCCGGACTCATCGTCCCGGACAACGCAGAAGCATCAGTCGAAGAAGCGGTCTCGGAAGCGGCGTCGATCATCCGGTCATTCTACCGACGCTCGTCAGCGCGGAGCGTTCGATGACGCCTCAGACGGCCGCGGTCTCCGCCGGTTCGAACCAGGTACCGATGTCCCGGCCGTTGAGTGCATCGGCGACGAGGTCGGCGCTCGTGACGAGAACGCCGATCCCGGATGCTGCGGCGAGTCTCGCCGCGGACACCTTGGTCGCAGCCCCTCCGGTTCCGACACTGTTCACGACGGTCGCACCGAACTCGAGACCGGCGAGGTCGGCATCGGCGGCGATCAGCTCGATCGGCTCCGCGTCCGGCTCGGTCGGCGGCTTGGTGTAGAGCGCCTCGATGTCGCTGAGGAGCACCAGCGCGTCAGCCTGGATCAGCTGCGCCACGAGAGCGGCGAGCCGGTCGTTGTCGCCGAAGCGGATCTCCTGCGTGGCGACGGTGTCGTTCTCGTTCACGATCGGAAGGATTCGCAGACCCAGCAGGCGCTCCATCGCACGACGCGCGTTGCTGCGCGACATCGAGTTCTCGAGATCGCCGGTGGTGAGCAGCACCTGGCCTGCAACGACCTTGAACGGCCGCATGGCCTCCTGATAGCGGTAGACGAGGATGTTCTGTCCCACCGCGGCCGCAGCCTGCTGCGTCGCGAGGTCCGTGGGCCTGGCATCCAGATCCAGGAACGGGATGCCGGTGGCGATCGCTCCCGATGAAACGAGCACGATCTCGCATCCGCGCCCGTGCGCTGACGCCAGGGCGTGGACGATCATCGGTATGCGCCACGACGACTCACCGCTGATCGACGAAGAGCCGACCTTCACGACGATGCGCTCGGCTGTCGCCAGCTCTGCGCGTGTGCGTGCGGTCATGCGCCTTCCCCGTCGAAGTCCTCCTCGACCGTGACGCGACGCTTCAGGTCCTGCTCGGCTCGGATCGCAGCCTTCTCGTCCATCCGCTCGTAGTACTTCTCGCGGCGCTCGCTTGTCGTGCGGCGCGAATTCGGCGCGAGACGCGGGTCGGTGCCGCGGGGCGCAGTCATCAGCTCGGCAGCCGAGGCCATCGCGGGCTCCCAGTCGAACACCAGACCCTCGCCCTCGCCGATGACGACGGTGGCACCAGGTGCCGCACCGAGACGGAACAGCTCCGTCTCGACACCGAGACGTTCGAGGCGGTCGGCGAGATATCCGACGGCCTCTTCGTTCTGGAAGTCGGTCTGCTGCACCCAGCGCACCGGCTTCTCGCCGAGGATGCGATAGTACGTGCCGTACGATCCGCCCTCGATGCGGATCGTGAAGGGCTTCTCCGACCCCTTGGGTCGGATGACGACCCGCTCGGTGGGAACCTCGACCGCGGCCTCGGCCCGGTGCTTCTCGACGATCTCGCCGAGCGCGAAGGTCAGCGGACGCAGCCCCTCATGCGATACGGTCGAAATGTCGAAGACGCGGAATCCACGAGCCTCGAGCTCTGGGCGAACGAGGTCGGCGAGATCCCGAGCCTCGGGAACGTCGATCTTGTTCAGTGCGACGAGTTGCGGTCGCTCCAACAGCGGAGTCTGGCCCTCTGGCACCTCGTAGGCAGCGAGCTCGCCGAGGATGACATCGAGATCCGAGATCGGATCGCGGCCCGGCTCGAGGGTCGCACAGTCGAGGACGTGCAGCAGCGCTGAGCAGCGCTCCACATGGCGGAGGAACTCGAGTCCGAGACCACGGCCTTCGCTCGCACCTTCGATGAGCCCCGGAACGTCCGCAATCGTGTAGCGGGACTCGCCTGCCTGGACGACGCCGAGGTTCGGATGCAGTGTGGTGAACGGGTAGTCCGCGATCTTCGGACGCGCCGCGGAGACGGCTGCGATAAGGCTCGACTTGCCGGCCGATGGGTAGCCGACGAGCGCGACGTCGGCGACCGTCTTGAGCTCGAGCACGATGTCGCCCTCGAACCCGGGAGTGCCGAGCAGCGCGAATCCTGGAGCCTTGCGCTTGGTGGTGGCGAGTGCGGCATTGCCGAGGCCGCCACGGCCGCCCTGGGCGACGACGAAGCGCTCACCGGGAACGACCATGTCGATGAGCACGTCGCCGTCGGTGGTCTTCACGACGGTGCCTACCGGAACGGGAAGCTCCAGCGCCTCTCCGTCGAAACCGGAGCGGTGATCCCCCATGCCGAAGCCGCCATTAGCCGACTTGCGGTGCGGTGAGTGATGATACGAAAGCAGCGTGCCGGTCTGAGTATCGGCCACGAGCACGATGTCGCCGCCGTTGCCGCCGTTACCGCCATCGGGACCGCCGAGGGGCTTGAACTTCTCACGGTGAACGGAGACACAGCCGTTGCCGCCCTTGCCGGCGCGCAGATGCAGCGTCACCGTGTCGACGAACGAGACCATGTCTGGATTACCCCTCAGATACGCGGACGGGGCGAGCCGAAGCCCGCCCCGAACCGGATGTGTGCTGTGCTGCGATTACTCGGCAGCAGCGGCGACGATGTTGACGACCTTGCGGCCGCCCTTCGCGCCGAATGCGACAGCGCCCGCCTCGAGAGCGAACAGCGTGTCGTCACCGCCACGGCCGACGTTGATGCCGGGGTGGAAGTGGGTGCCGCGCTGACGGACGATGATCTCGCCTGCGCTGACCTGCTGACCGCCGAAGCGCTTCACGCCAAGTCGCTGGGCGTTGGAGTCACGACCGTTGCGGGTGGAGCTTGCGCCCTTTTTGTGTGCCATGTCCTGAGCCTCTTCTGTGCTTACTTGATGCCGGTGATCTTGACGCGCGTGAGGTCCTGACGGTGGCCCTGGCGCTTCTTGTAGCCGGTCTTGTTCTTGAACTTCTGGATGATGATCTTCGGGCCGCGGAGGTTGCCGATGACCTCAGCGGTCACCTTCACCTTGGCCAGCTTGTCGGCGTCGGTGGTCACCGTTGCGCCGTCGACGAGGAGCACTGCGGCCAGCTCGATCTTCTCGCCCTGGGCGGCCTTGACACGGTCGAGCTGAACGATCGTGCCGACCTCGACCTTCTCCTGCCGTCCACCGGCGCGCACTACTGCGTAAACCACTTCATACCTGTTTCGTTGGGGAGCTCACGGCTCCGTAAATCTCACGGGAAGACTGTGCCTGCGTTCGTCGCAAGTCCGACGGGTGCGAGCACAAGGCTGTACCGCGCCGACCCGTGGGGACGACTCAGCTCGCGCACCAAAGGACAACTTTACCGGATAGATCGCTGAGTCGCAAAGCGAGCCGACTCGCGTGTTCGGCGCCGTAGGATCGCTGGGTGACCGTTCTGATCGACGACCCTATATGGCCTGCGCACGGACGGCTCTGGGCACACCTGGTCAGCGAAGACAGCCTTGAGGAACTCCACGCGTTCGCGCTCCTCAACGACCTTCCGGCTCGGGCCTTCGATCTCGATCACTACGATGTGCCTGCCGACGCACTCCCCCGGCTCATCGCCGCCGGCGCCGTGCACGTCGGCGGCAAGGAGCTCACGAGGAGATTGATTGCCTCAGGACTCCGAATCCCCGCCCGCGACCGCCGTCGCTGACGAGTTCACGGACACCGGGGTGCCTGTGAGTGCCGCCGTCGTCACCCGACGCCTGTTGCGACCCTGACCCGGCGCCTTCGGCTCGGGAAGGGCATCCAGCACGGAATCGAGCAACTGCTCGGCCTGAGTCTTCGGCGCCGCCTTGCCGCGCTCGGATGGGCGCTTCTTGCGGGGCTTCTTCGGACGCTCTGCCGCGGCCGGCTGCTCGGCGTGAGCCGTTGCAGGCGCCTCGGCAACGGCCTCCGCTGCAGTTTCCGCACTCGGAGCGCGCGTCGACGCGGCGATCTGCGCGAGGGCCGTCTTGGCGCCTTCGGGGATGCTGTGGGTCGCCGCGCTCGACGGCTGAGTGCTCTGACTCGACTGGCCGTTCCCGCCGCGCTGGCGACGATTGTTCGACGAGCCGCCATTGGTGGAGCTCGAACGGTGCTTGACCACAGGATCGTGATGCACGACGACGCCACGGCCGGCGCAGACCTCGCAGGGCTCACTGAAGGTCTCCAACAGACCGAGGCCGAGCTTCTTGCGTGTCATCTGCACGAGGCCGAGCGAGGTGACCTCTGCGACCTGGTGCTTCGTGCGGTCGCGGCTGAGGCACTCGATGAGGCGGCGGAGTACGAGGTCGCGGTTGGACTCGAGCACCATGTCGATGAAATCGACGACGATGATGCCGCCGATGTCGCGCAGCCGCAGCTGACGGACGATCTCCTCCGCTGCCTCGAGGTTGTTCTTGGTGACGGTCTCCTCGAGGTTTCCGCCTGATCCCACGAACTTGCCCGTGTTGACGTCTACGACCGTCATCGCCTCGGTGCGGTCGATGACGAGCGAGCCGCCGGAGGGCAGCCATACCTTGCGGTCGAGTGCCTTCTCTATCTGCTCAGTGATGCGGAACGCATCGAACGGATCGGTCTCGTCCTCGTACGGCTCGACGCGCTCGAGAAGGTCGGGAGCGACGCTTTCCAGATATGCCCGGATGGTCTGCTGCGCATCCTCGCCCTGGATCAGCATCTTCGTGAAGTCCTCGTTGAAGACGTCTCGGACGATCTTGACGAGAAGATCGGGCTCGGCGTGCAGCAGCGCGGGGGCCGACTGGTTGTCGACCTGCTTGCGGATGTGCTCCCACTGCGTGGTGAGGCGCTGCACATCGCGTGTCAACTGGTCTTCCGTCGCGCCTTCTGCAGCGGTGCGCACGATGACGCCGGAGGACTCGGGCAGCACCTCCTTGAGGATGCGCTTGAGGCGGGCTCGCTCGTTGTCGGGAAGCTTGCGCGAGATGCCGTTCATGGACCCGTTCGGCACATACACGAGGTACCGACCGGGAAGGGAGATCTGGCTGGTGAGGCGAGCACCCTTGTGCCCAACCGGATCCTTCGTGACCTGCACGAGGACGCGGTCGCCCGGCTTCAGTGCCAGCTCGATGCGCCGGGGCTGGTTGCCGGTCTCGACGCCATCCCAGTCGACTTCACCGGAGTAGAGCACCGCGTTGCGTCCGCGGCCGATGTCGACGAAGGCCGCCTCCATGCTCGGCAGCACGTTCTGCACGCGACCGAGATAGACGTTGCCGATCAGCGACGCGTCCTGGTTGCGGGCGACGTAGTGCTCCACGAGTACACCGTCCTCGAGAACGCCGATCTGGGTGCGCGAGTTCTTGGAGCGCACGACCATCTTGCGGTCGACGGATTCACGACGTGCGAGGAACTCGGCCTCGGTCACGACAGGGCGACGCCGACCGGCATCCCGACCGTCACGACGACGCTGCTTCTTGGCCTCGAGGCGAGTGGAACCCTTGATCGCCTTCGGCTCTGTGATGTACTCGACGGCGCGCTGACGCTGACGCGGCTCCTCGCGCTGGTCGTCACTCTCGCTGCTGCCGCCGCGACGACGACGCCCGCGGCGTGCCGCGGGTGCGTCATCCTCGTCGCTCTCGCGGATGTCGCGATCACGCCCGCCACGCGGGTCACGATCACGGTCGCGCCCAGACAGTGCAGGCAGCGGAACGATCTCCGGTGCGTAGAAGCGCAGCTGGGTCGAGACCTGCGAGACGAAGACCTCCGGAAGAAGGCCCAGTGTGACCGCCGTGATCGGCTCGGAGTCCGTCGGTGCGGTCGGCGCATCTTCTGCGACGGGCTCCGCCTGCTCAGGCTCAGAGGCCTGCTCAGGCTCGGAGGCCTGCTCAGGCTCAGCCGCCTGCTCGGCTTCAGCAGCCTGCTCGGTCTCAGCGACCGGATCCGGTGCGGGAAGCGAATCCTGCGGTGCTACCGGAGCCTCCGTGTGCGCGTCGAGGGTAGGGGTGTTGTTGTCATTGTTCTCATCGGCCATCTCTGGCTAACTCCCTGCGCGGAGCAACAGGTGCTCCGCGAAATCTCATGCGGCACCCGCGGGTGCCGCGAACTCACTCGGTTTGCGACCGGCTCATGGCTCTGATCGCGAGGGGCATTGGACCCCGAAGTCTGCGTCGATGCGTTTCACGGCTGCGCCGCTCGATGCATCAGATCTCATTATCGCATCATGTTGCCCAGTTCGCGGCATCCGCGCCGTCTGCGCCGTGTAGCGGAACCGGTTCAGACCGCGCGAATGAGCCCGGATCCATAGGAACCGCTGAGATAATCACGACATGAGCGAGCAGCGCACCCGCCCCGTCGGCTTCGGAATCTGGCTGATCGTCGCCAGTGTGATCGGCTGGTGGGCGGCGTTCCAGCTCACGATCGACAAATTCATCCAACTCGAGAATCCGGATGCCGATCTGAACTGCAACGTCAGCGTCATGATCCAGTGTGGCAAGAATCTAGATTCATGGCAGGGCGAGATCTTCGGTTTCCCCAACCCGATCATCGGACTCACCGGTTGGATGGCGCCCCTCGTCGTCGGCGTGGCGGTGCTCGCCGGAGCCCGCTTCCCCCGCTGGTTCTGGGCGGCATTCGGCGCCGGGATGACCTTCGCGATCGGATTCGTCGGCTGGCTGATCTGGCAGAGCCTCTATGCGACGAACCTCGGCGTCCTGTGCCCCTGGTGCATGCTCACGTGGGCGATCACGATCCCGACCTTCTTGGCGACGATGGTGCATCTGGCGCGCAACGGCACGTTCAGCAGATCAGAGCGTTTCCGTGAACGAGCCGGTCGCCTGATGATCTGGGTTCCGCTCGCGACGATCCTCGTCTACGCCGTCGTCATCGCTCTCATTCAGCTGCGCGGCCTCGACCTGCTCGGAGAGGTCGTCGGGATGATCGTCTGACGGGAGCCGAGCCCGAACACGACGAAGCCCGCCGGCTCCTGTGCAGGACTCCGGCGGGCTTCGTGCTGTCAGGATCAGTCGAGGCGCTGTTCAGGTCAGGCGAACCAGATTCCGAGCTCGCGTGCGGCAGACTCTGGGCTGTCCGATCCGTGCACGAGGTTCTGCTGCACTGCGAGGCCCCAGTCGCGTCCGAGATCACCGCGGATCGTGCCGGGTGCGGCGGTGGTGGGGTCGGTCGTGCCCGCCAGCGAGCGGAATCCCTCGATCACGCGGTTGCCGGTGAGGCGGATCGCCACGGACGGGCCGGACATCATGAACTCGAGCAGGGGCTCGTAGAACGGCTTGCCCTCGTGCTCGGCGTAGTGCTCGGCGAGCACATCACGGTCGGGCTCGACCAGACGGATGTCGACGAGCGCGTAGCCCTTGGCCTCGATGCGGGCGAGAATCGTGCCGGTGAGGCCGCGGGCGACGCCGTCGGGCTTGACGAGGACGAGGGTTTCTTCAGTGGCCATGTCAATCGCTCTCTGTGTGAGTGTCGGTTTCTTCAGTGAGTCGGCTCGGCTCGTCAGGACGTCGTGCGTCCAGACGGGCCCCCATGATCGTCGCATACGCCCACATGCCACCGAAAACCAGAACGACGAGCAGGACGGCCGGCACGAAGAACGCCGACAGTGCGACGATCACCTGCAGCACCCAGCCGGCGCTGATCGCCCAGGGCCTCGTGATCATTCCGGCGACGGCCACCATCGCGACCGCAACGATGACGCCTCCGACGATCGCCCACCACTGCGGCAGACCCCAGGGCAGCGAATTGAGGCCGAAGATCGTGAGGCCGACGAGCAGTACGACGATGGCCTCGAAACCGAGGACGATCGGAGCGAGCTTCTGCACGAGGGTTCGCGGAGCACGGGCGGGGCGCGGCGCGGGCGCGGCGTCGCTCATGCGCGCCACCCCGACTTCCAGTCCTCTTCCTCCGCAAGCGCGATCGCTTCTCCTGCGAGCACGATGGATCCGGCGATCACGACGGCGCGACGATCCGACGATGCTGCCCACTCGCGTGCCGCGTCTGCCGCGTCTGCAAGCGTCGGATGCACCGTGGCGCGCTGTCCGGTGGATTCAACGAGATCGGCGATGACGTCTGCATCGCTCGCCCGCTCGCTCTCCGGCGCGGTCGCGAACACATGGGACACCGCCGGGGCGAGCTCGGCGATGATGCCGGCTGCGTCCTTGTCGGCGAGAACACCGAGCACCAGCCCCCACTCGTCGAAGTCGAAGCTGTCGTCCAGCGACTGCGCGAGCGCCTTGGCGCCGTGCGGGTTGTGCGCGGCGTCCACGACCACGGTCGGTGCGATCCCGAGCAGCTGGAGCCGCCCTGGTGATGTCGCACCTTGCAGACCGTCGGTGATGATGTCGCCGGCGATGTGCTGCGTGCCTGCGCCGATCAGCGACTCCACGGCCGCCACGGCGAGGGCAGCGTTGTGCCCCTGGTGCGCGCCGTACAGAGGCAGGTACTCCTCGACATAGGCGCCGGCGAGCCCGCGAATGGTCAGCAGCTGTCCGCCGACGGCGAGCTTCTGATCGGTGAGTCCGAACTCCTCACCCTCGAACGCGATGGTGGCGTTCTTCGAGCTCGCGACCCTGCGCAGCACTTCGGCGGCCTCGGCGGGCTGCTGGGCTGACACCACGGCAGCGCCCTCCTTGATGATGCCGGCCTTGACCTCCGCGATCGCTGCGATCGTGTCGCCGAGTCGGTCGGCGTGGTCGATGGCGATCGGAGCGAACACCGCGACATCGCCGTCTGCGGTGTTCGTGGAATCCCAGGAGCCGCCCATGCCCACTTCGAGCACGAGCACATCGACCGGGGCATCCGATGCCGCGACGAACGCCAGCACGGTGAGCAGCTCGAAGAACGTCAGCGGTGCATCGCCCGTCTTCTCGAGCTCAGCATCCACGATCGACACGAAGGGCTCGATCTCGTCCCAGGCGTCGGCGACCGCACCGTCGTCGATGGGCTCGCCGTCGATCATGATGCGCTCTGTGAATCGCTCGAGGTGAGGACTCGTGAACAGACCGGTGCGCAGCCCATGTGCCCGCACCAGGCTCTCGATCATGCGAGCGGTCGACGTCTTCCCGTTGGTGCCGGTGATGTGCACGACGCGGTACGTGCGCTGCGGATCGTCGAGGAGCTCGAGGATGCGCGCTGTGCGCTCCTTGCGCGGCTGCACCCAGCGCTCGCCCGCCCGGCTCAGCAGAGCCTCGTATACGGCGTCTGCGCGCTTGCGGTCGCTCATGCGGATGCCCCTTCGATATTGGAGTCGATCGTGACGATGATCGCGGACTTGTCCGATCCGAGCGCGGTGGCGCCGCTGCGGAAGACGCCGTCACCGGGGCTGGTCACGGACTTGATCAGTTCGTCCATGTCGTCGGTCGCCTGCACGGCGAAGGCGATGGCGAGGGTCTCCCCCGCGATCAGCTCAGCATGCGTGCGCAGCGCGTCAGAGTTCTCCGGAGAGACGTTCAGCGCCAGCACGATCCGGTCGCTCACGTCGAGACCGGCGTTCTTGCGCGCCTCCTGCACGACGCGGATCGCATCGCGGGCCATCCCTTCGGATTCCAGCTCCGGGGTTGTCTGCGTGTCGAGCAGCACGAAACCGCCACTCGGCACAATCGCGAGGGCCTCACCCTCCGGCCGACCTGTCGTCTCGAGCGCGAGCTCGTACTCGGCGGGCTCGAGAGCGATCCCGTCGACGACGACAGCCCCGTCCTTCTCCTCCCATAGCCCGGCTCTGGCACCGGCGATGACATGCTGCACCTGCTTGCCCAGGCGGGGTCCTGCCGCACGTGCATTCACGCTCAGGCGGTGGCTGATGCCGTATTCCGCCGCCGCGGTGTCGGTGAGCTGCACGAGCTCCACGGACTTCACGTTGAGCTCGTCGCGCAGGATGTCCTCGAACTGGCCCAACGTGTTCGCGAGCGGCGACACGACGCTGAAGCGCGCGAGCGGCAGACGCACGCGCAGCTTCTCCTTCTTGCGCAGGGCGTTGCCGACGCTGGAGAGTTCGCGCACGGCATCCATCGCATCGCGGATGTCATCCGCGGCGGGGAATGCCTCAGCATCCGGCCAATCGGTCAGATGCACGCTGCGGCCACCGGTGAGGCCCTGCCAGACCCGCTCACTGACCAGCGGCACGAGGGGCGCAGCGACACGGGTGAGCGTCTCGAGCACGGTGTAGAGCGTGTCGAACGCCTCGCGGCTCTTCGGATCGTCGGTCACGCCGGTCCAGAACCGATCACGGGAGCGACGGATGTACCAGTTCGTCAGCACCTCGGCGAAGTCGCGAAGACGAGCGGATGCTGAAGTCGAGTCGAGTCCCTCGAGATCGGCTCGGACCTCACGGACGAGGTCGCCGGTGCGTGCCAGGATGTAGCGATCGAGCACGTCGGTCGAGTCCGTGCGCCACGTGGCTTCGTATCCGTCGGAGGCGTTCGCATACGTCGCGAAGAAGTACCACGAGCTCCACAGCGGCAGCAGGAACTCCCGCACGCCGGCACGGATGCCCTCCTCCGTGACGGCGAGGTTGCCGCCCCGCAGCACCGAGCTCGACATCAGGAACCAGCGCATCGCGTCGGAGCCGTCACGGTCGAGCACCTCGGAGACATCCGGGTAGTTGCGCAGCGATTTCGACATCTTGTAGCCGTCGTTGCCGAGCACGATGCCGTGGCAGCTGACGCCGGTGAACGCCGGACGGTCGAACAGCGCGGTCGACAGCACGTGCATCAGGTAGAACCAGCCACGGGTCTGCCCGATGTACTCGACGATGAAGTCGGCCGGCGAGTGCGAGTCGAACCACTCCTGGTTCTCGAACGGGTAGTGCACCTGCGCGTAGGGCATGGATCCGGAGTCGAACCAGACGTCGAAGACGTCCTCTATGCGGCGCATGGTCGACTTCCCCGTCGGGTCGTCGGGGTTCGGACGCGTCAGCTCGTCGATGTACGGCCGGTGCAGGTCGACTTCACCCTCTGGGTTGCGCGGCAGCGTGCCGAAGTCGCGCTCCAGATCCGCCAGCGACCCGTACGAGTCGACGCGCGGGTATTCCGGGTCGTCGCTCTTCCAGATCGGGATGGGAGAGCCCCAGTAGCGGTTGCGGCTGATCGACCAGTCGCGCGCGCCCTCGAGCCACTTGCCGAACTGCCCGTGCTTGACGTTCTCCGGAACCCAGGTGATCTGCTCGTTGTTCGCGAGCATCTTGTCCTTGATGTCGGTGACACGGACGAACCAGCTCGAGACGGCCTTGTAGATCAGGGGGTTCCGGCAACGCCAGCAGTGCGGGTAGGAGTGCTCGTAGCTGGCCTCGCGCACGAGTCGTCCACTGTCCTTGAGCAGGCGGATGAGCGGGCGGTTGGCGTCCATCCACAGCTCGCCGGCGACGTCGGTGACGTTCGGTAGGAACCGTCCACCGTCATCGAGGGAGATGATCGTCGGGATGCCGGCCGCGCCGGCCACTCGCTGGTCGTCCTCACCGTAGGCGGGCGCCTGGTGGACGATGCCGGTGCCGTCGGTGGTGGTGACGTAGTCGTCAGCGAGGATGCGCCACGCGTTCTCGGTGCCATAGGTCTCGGCGTCGGCGTAGTAGTCGAACAGGTGGTCATAGGTGACGTCCTGCAGTTGGGCGCCTGTGAGCGTCACGTCGACGGCGGCGACAGCATCCGCCGCCGACTCGTAGCCGAGATCCTTGGCGTAGCCGGCGAGCAGATCGCGGGCCAGCAGGTAGCGGTGTGCGGATGCTTCGACCGGCTCACCGGCGTTGTGCACGTCGGCTGCGCCGCCGGGACCTGCAGGAAGAACGACGTACTCGATCTCCGGTCCCACGGCGAGCGCGAGGTTGGTCGGGAGGGTCCACGGGGTCGTCGTCCATGCGAGGGCGCGCACGCCGGTGAGCCCTAGCGACTCGGCTTTGACGCCGGTGAGCGGGAACGTCACGGTCACGGACGGGTCCTGACGCATCTTGTAGACGTCGTCGTCCATGCGCAGCTCGTGGGCGCTGAGCGGCGTCTCGTCGCGCCAGCAGTACGGCAGCACGCGGTAGCCCTCGTAAGCGAGCCCCTTGTCGTACAGGGTCTTGAACGCCCAGAGCACGCTCTCCATGTAGTTCGTGTCGAGCGTCTTGTAGCCGCGCTCGAAGTCGACCCAGCGCGCCTGGCGGGTGACATACTCCTGCCACTGATCGGTGTATGCCAGCACCGACTCGCGCGCCTTGGCATTGAACGTGTCGATGCCCATGGCTTCGATCTCGCTCTTCTCGGTGATGCCGAGCTGCTTCATCGCCTCGAGCTCTGCGGGCAGGCCGTGCGTGTCCCAGCCGAAGACGCGGTCGACCTTCTTGCCGATCATGGTCTGGAACCGGGGGAAGAGGTCCTTGGCGTACCCGGTGAGCAGGTGGCCGTAGTGAGGCAGGCCGTTGGCGAACGGCGGGCCGTCGTAGAAGACCCACTCCTCGGCGCCCTCACGCTGCGCGATGGATGCGCGGAAGGTGTCGTCCTCCTCCCAGAAGTCGAGCACCTCGCGCTCGATCTGCGGGAACCGAGGGCTGGGGGCGACGTCGGCGGCAGGGCCGAAGGATGAAGGGCGTGGGTATGTCATCGTGTCTCGCAGTGCTCGTGGCGGATGCTCCGTGCGAGGACGATCCTCGCGGACCGCGGTACCACCTCGCGTGCGGTGCCTCACGGCACTGCCACTCTCACTGCGGCGATGACGGGCCTGCCCCGCTCGGTTCTACTGGGCCTTGCGACTGTTCTTCCGAGAGCTCCCCGGTGATGGCCGGATCAAAGCGTGTGCGTCCATTGTACGCGCGGTGCGCTGTACCCCGCGCCTGGGCCGGCGAATGGATTGGCCCGGCGCAGCGCTTCGGCCGGATATGTCCGCTGCACCGCATACGCTCAAGGGGTGGCTCGCGCATCCGTCTCTCCTGCTCCTCCCCGTGTCTCCGAACCGGATCTGCCGCGGCATCTCGAACGCGTCGAGCCGGCGCGCGGCGCAGACCTCCTCCAGGCGACGCTGCACTTGTCCGGCGACGTCGACCTCGCCCACTCCTCGCTCGAGCAGTGCGTGCTCACGGCGGATGCCGAGCGCGTCGACCTCACCGGCGCCACAGTGCTCGATGTAGATGCGAAGGATCTGCGCGTCGCCTCCATGTCATTGCGGAACGCCGGCATCCGTCGTCTGCGCATCACCGGCGGACGCATCGGCACGCTCGATCTCAGTGGCAGCCGCCTCGACGAGCTGGAGATCCGCGACGTGCGCATCGACTACCTGACGTTCGGGGGCGCGAAAGGATCGGACATCCTCATCGCAGACTCCACGATCCGCACGCTGGATCTTCCCCAGGCCGAGATCACCCGGATGGCGTTCGTCGCCTGCCGCAGTGATGAAGTCGACCCGCGCGGTCTGCGCGCGAAGGACGTCGACCTGCGCGGACTCGACGCCGAGATCTTCACCGATGCCAACGGCCTGCGCGGCACCACTCTCACGACGTTCCAGATCCAGAAGCTCGCGCCCGCGATCGCTGCGGGGCTGGGCATTCAGATCAAGGACTGAGTCCCGCGCGGTCCGAACCGGCGCAGATCGCGGCACACGCGGGTCAGCGAGGTGATGTCACGAGGAGTGCTGCGAGGTTCTCCAGCGCGGCGAAACCCGTGAGTTCACCCGCAACCAGCGGCACCTCCACGAGCGGCGTCCCCGGAATTCTCGCCCGAACCGACTCCAGTTGACGATCCTCCATGACGCGCCGCCGGTGCAGCAGCTCGCCCGCATCAGCCGGAGAGCGACGATTGGCCACGAGAGCGACGATATGCACGCGCATCCCTGTCAGCGTGTCGACGACCTCGAGCGTCTCTGCCACCGGCAGAGCCTCCGCGGTGAACACGACCACGAAGCCGGCGCGCTCAGAATCGGTGATGGCCCGCTGCAGGTTCTCGAAACGCTCGCGGCGACGCTGCAGCAATCGTCGCAACTTCGCGTCAGCCGAGGGCGCAGGATCGGCCTTCCCCGTCAACCCGCGCATCGCCGCGGAGAATCGTTCAGAGCGGTCCCGGTTGCGCAGCAGAGTCTCGGTCCAGCCCGCCAGTTGCCCTGGAAGCGCGAGCAGGCGAAGCGTGTGTCCAGACGGCGCGGTATCGAACACCACCAGATCGTATTCGCGCTCCCCGAGCTCGGCGGCCTCCGCGATCCGCTCGAGTACCGCGGCTTCGTGGCTGCCGGGGGCGTGACGCGCGCGTTCCAGGTGGGCACGCGCCTCGGCATGCTGCCGCTCGGGCAGCAACCTGGTCATGGTCTGCTCGACGGCAGACAGATGTCTCTCGATCGTCGCCTCGGGGTCGATCTCCATGCCATCGAGTGTGCCGCCGTGCGCACCGGGCTGTGCCAGGCGAACGGGAGCATCACCGACCTCCCGCTCCCAGAGATGACCGAGGTTGTGCGCTGGATCGGTCGAGACCACCAGCACCCGCGCACCCTCTCTCGCTCTCGCCAGCGCGATCGCCGAAGCAAGAGAAGTCTTGCCCACGCCGCCCTTGCCGCCGATGAAGAGAATCCGGCGGCGAGGGTCCGTCAGCAGCAAGAGACCTGGTCCAGGGGTGAGCGGGGCATCCCCATCCTTCGGTGCCAGGCGTGGAAGTCCTCTGCAAGCATCGGCATCAATTCTGCACTGTAATACGCTGCGGGATCCGGTACCCCGAGTGCCTCGCCGAGAACGACCATGGTGAACAGGTCGTCCTCATCACGTCGCTCCCGAGCCAGCGTCTGCCGGTACGGCCCCGCGTAATACTCGGTCAATCCGTCCCGGAAGGCGGCCCAGCGTCGGTACAGACGCTGGGCCGCCGCACGGTTCTTCACGAATCAGACCTCCTCGCGAACCGCCTGCGCATTGACGTCGTCGTCTTCCGGTTCGGGCGGTTCTCGCGCCGCCTTGCGCATGGCGATGACCGCCTCGATGGCAACCCAGATGCTCGCGATGATGATGATGACATCGAGCACGAACAGCAGCCAGTCGGGCTGGGCCGGGTCAGCAAAGGACGTGAGCTGATCGATCGCCGCCCAGAACGACATGATGAATACGAACGCCAATGGAAGAAGGGCCGGCAACGGGTTGCGGCGCTTGCGGATGAGCATCACCGCGATGATCGACAGCGTCAGCGACGCCATCAACTGGTTCGTCGTGCCGAACAGCGGCCAGATCCGCAGACCTCCATCGCCGCCGAGTCCCTGGGAGAACGTCAGGCCGAGTCCGACGATGACGACGATGATCGTCGCCGGGATCTTAGTGACACGGATTCGCATGGAATCGCCGATCTCCTGCACGACGAATCGCAGCAATCGCATACCGGTGTCCATCGTCGTCGCGGCGAACAGCACTGCCATCGTCGCGAGCACCGTGGCGCTCAGCGACGCCGGCAGACCGATGCCGCTCTCCATGAGCGCCGCGCCTCCCTGGACGAACGCACCGACACCGCCGGCACCGAACGAACTGTAGATCTCATCCCATTCGGCCACGGTGCGGAAGCCGCCGATGACCGCGAGGATCGTCCCCAGCGCGAGCAGCCCCTCCCCGACAGCGCCGAAGTAGCCGACGAAACGCGCATCGGTCTCCTTGTCGAGCTGCTTCGAGCTCGTCCCGGAGGACACCATGCCGTGGAAGCCTGAGATGGCACCGCAGGCGATCGTGACGAACAGCAATGGCACGAGGCTCGGCGTGCCGGCAGGCAGATCCATGTTGATCATCGGTGCGACGATCTGCGGCTTGTCTGCAGCGAACAGGGTGGCGAGGAGGACGGCGCCGTACAGAAGACCGAGGCCGACGAACAGCTGTACGCCATTGATGTAGTCGCGCGGCTGCAGCAGCACCCAGACCGGAAGCAGCGAGGCAATCGCCCCGTAGACGAACAGCGCGACGATCCAGAACGTCGCCGGGCTCATGCCCAGGGTACTCTCGGGCAGCACGACCGGCACCTGGTTGCCGAGCACGATCAGTGCGTACAGTGCGACGACCCCGACGATGGTGATCGGCACCAGCGGCCAGCGCAGCCGGTACACCGCCACGCCCACCAGCAGCGCCACCACGATCGCTCCCCAGGTGGGAATCACCGCGGTCGGGGTGCTGATCAGCAGATTCTTGATGACGACCGCAAAGGCGGCGATGACCATGAGCAGCAACAGGAAGATGACCACGAGGAACAGGTTCGCCCCGCGTTTGCCGATGTAACGGGCGGAGAGGGCACCTATCGAGCGGCCCTTGTTGCGCGTCGACGCCCACAGCGCACCGAGATCGTGCATCCCGGCGAAGAGCACGGTGCCCAGCGTGACCCAGAGGAAAGCAGGGAGCCAACCCCAGATCACGGCGATCGCCGGACCAACGATGGGCGCTGCACCGGCGACCGAGGTGAAGTGGTGCCCCCACAGGATGTATTTGTTGGTCGGCACGTAGTCGACGCCATCTTCGAGCTCGTGCGCCGGCGTCTTGAAAGAGGCGTCGAGCTTGTACACGCGCTTCGACAAATACTTCGAATAGACGAAATAGCCGAACACGAACATCGCCAAGCCGATGAACATCAGCAGAACAGGAGTCATGAAAGCTGGATTCCTCTCCGGCAGCGACCACCCTGTCGCTGTCTCGTCCCCACCGTAGCAACCCTGAGAAAATGCTGAAAGAACATCACCGGGGTGTCGGTGCAGACGCCGTGAGCAGCTCCTTCGTGAACGGATGCTGCGGGGCCGCGAACACCGCAGCCACAGGACCCTGCTCCACGATGACGCCGTCCTGCATGACGAGCACGTCGTCGGAGACCGCAGCGACCACGTCGAGATCGTGCGAGACGAAGATCATCGTGAGATCACGCTCGCGCTGCAGACGCCCGAGCAGCAGCAGCACCTTCTCGCGCACGGACGGGTCCAGCGCGGACACCGGCTCGTCGAGCACCAGCACATCCGGGTCTGCGGCGAGCGCTCTCGCGATCGCTGCACGCTGCCTCTGCCCGCCGGACAGCTGCGCCGGGCGGCGTCGACCGAGGGATGCGTCGAGACCCACCTCGGCCATCAACGCCGCCACGCGCGCGGCACGAGCGGCGCGCGGCACCTCACCCGCCTCCAGCGCCTCACGAAGCGACCGATCGATCGTCCAACGGGGATCGAAGGCTCCGAGCGGGTTCTGATGCACGAGCTGCACCCTGTGCTCGCCGTTCCAACGGAGCTCACCGGAGTCCGGCTTCTCCACGCCGACGAACATGCGTGCGAGCGTGGTCTTCCCAGACCCCGACTCCCCCACGATCCCCAGAGTCTGCCCCTGGAGCAGTGTGAAGGACGCCCCGTCGACGGCCGGAATGCCCGAGAAAGCCTTCGACACCTCGACGCCTGTGAGCACTGCGTCCCCCAGGCCGAAGCGGTCCGCACGGGGCTCGTGCCTCGTCGCGGCGATCAGCTCACGGGTGTATTCTTCCTGCGGCGCATCCAGCACATCCGCGATCGCACCCTGCTCGATTACCCGCCCCGCGCGCATCACCATCACCCGATCAGCCACACAGCGCACCGCCGCGATGTCATGGCTTATGAAGACCACGGCCGTGCCGGCATCCGCGATCGAACGCAGCAGACCGAGCACGCGCGCCTGCACCGTGGCATCCAACGCCGTCGTCGGCTCATCGGCGACGAGCACCGCCGGCCCACCGGCGAGTGCGGAGGCGATCAGCGCCCGCTGGCGCAGCCCGCCGGAGAGCTCGTGCGGATACTGGCCCGCACGCCGCGCGGCATCCGTCATGGAAACCGATTCGAGCAGCTCGACCGCCCGATCCCGACGCTCGCGTCTCGACAGCCGGGTGTGAATCGCAAGAGGCTCTGCCACCTCGGCGCCGACGCGTCGCAGAGGGTCGAGCGACACCAGGGCATCCTGCGAGACCAGCCCGATCCGGTTCCCCCGCAGCTCACGCCAGTCGGAGTCGGAGAAGTCCCGTGCATCCACGCCGTCGACGCTGAGCACGTCGGCTGCGACGAGTGCGGCATCCGGCGTCAGACCGAGCAGCGCGGATGCCGTGAGCGACTTCCCGGCACCGGACTCTCCCACGATGGCCAGACATTCGCCGGGTGCGACGTCGAACGACACGCCGTCGACAAGACGCATCCCACGGATCGTGATCGACAGATCCTGCACGACGAGCGCGCTCATCACGCCCTCCCCTCGGCCCGCGCGCGCAGCGTCCGACCGACGATGGTCGCTGAGACCACTGTGAGCGTGATCGCCACACCGGGGAACACGGCGATCCACCAGGCCGTGCCGAGCACGTTGCGCCCGCCCGAGAGCATGAGACCCCACTCCGGCGACGGTTCGATCGGTCCGAGTCCGAGGAAGCTGAGGCCTGCGGCTGCGAGGATGCTGGAGCCGATGCCGATCGTCGCGAGCACGCTGAGCGAGCCGAGCACACCGGGAACCACATGGCGGATGAACGCCCGCATCGGCGGCACCCCGAGAATGCGGGCCGCCTCGACATGCTCGGCGAGGGAAAGCGACCGCGTCTGCACCCGCGCAAGTCGCACGTACACGGGGACGGCCGCGATCGTCACGGCGATCGCGACATTCGTCGGTCCGGGTCCCAGCACTGCCACCACCACCAGCGCGACGAGGAATTCCGGGAATGCGAGCAGCACATCCGTGACACGCATCACCGTCGCGTCGATGGCCCGAGGGGCGATGCCGGACAGCGCACCGACGACGAGGCCGATCACCAGCGCCAACGCAGTGGCGAGCAGTCCGATTCCCACCGAACGACCCGCGCCGTGGACGACGCGGGAGAACACGTCACGCCCGCTCTGATCCGTGCCGAACAGGTGCGACGCACTCGGCGGCGACAACGCGGCACGCACATCGGTGCGCAGCGGGTCGTGCGTCGCGATCAGCTGAGGGAACAGCGCCATGGTCGCGACGACGGCGAGAACGGCGAGCGCCGCCCAGGGCAGTACTCGCCGTGAGACTCCTGCCTGCGGTGCCGTGCGCACATGGCCGTCCAACCTGGGCGATACGCTCATGCGCTCACCTCCCGAACGCGCGCGTCGATGGGACGCAGACGCGGATCGAGCAACGGGTACAGCAGCTCGACGATGAGGTTGACTATCACGAACACCAGCGCACTGAACAGGATGATCCCGGTGATCACCGGAAGGTCGCGGTCGGTGATCGCCGACAGTGTCACGCGCCCGAGCCCCGGGCGGGCGAACACCGTCTCGACGAGAACGGCGCCGCCCAGCAGCGATCCGACGAGGTAGGCGGCGAGGGTGAGAGCACCTGCGGCGCCATGGCGGAGCGTGTGGTGGGCAGTGAGGCGCACTTGTCCTGCCCCGTGCGCACGGACCGTGGTCGCCCATGGCTGCCGCTCCGCCGCCTCGATGCCGTCGCGCAGCACCTGACCGAGCAGAGCCGCGACGGGCAGCGCGAGCGTGACGGCAGGGAGCACGATCGTCGCCGGATTGCGCGTGCCGGAGACCGGGAACCACCCCAGCCCGAACGCGAAGACGCTCAAAAGCAGGATGCCGATCCAGAACACCGGAGACGACAGCACAACGAGCTCTAGCCCGGCGACGACACCGCGCGACACCCTGCCGCGGGCGAACAATGCCACGGCGAGGGCGAGAACCACCGCGATCACGAGGGCGAGTGCCGTCAGCTGCACTGTGGCGCCGAGCTGGCGACCGATCACCTCGGTCACCGGCATCCGCAGCTGATACGACTCGCCCAGGTTTCCCTGCAGCAGTTGCCAGAGGTAGGAGAAGTACTGCTCGAGCGGCGGGCGGTCCAGTCCGAGTTCGGCCCGTATGCCGTCTTTGACCGCCTCGCTCACCTGTGCCTGCGGCCCGAGCATCACCGAGACCGGATCGCCGGGGATCACCCTGAATGCGAGGAAGGCGAGCGTCGCCGCACCCCACAGCACGATGACGACGGATGCCGCGAGTCCCGCAACCCGGATGATCAGAGGCTTCACGACCGGATCAGCCGACCGTGACCTCATAGAACAGCGGACGGCCGTACAGGTCGTACTCGAGACCTGAGACGGTGTCGTTCACGGCGGTGATGAGCGACGGGCTGTAGAGCGGCACGATCGCAGTGTACCCAGCGTTCCACTGCTGCAGCTGCTGGTAGATCGCTGCCCGCGCGTCGGCATCGCCGGTGGAGATACCCTCCTCGAGCAGCCCGTCGATCTCAGGATCGGTGACCTGCGAGGCGTTCTGGAAGCCGTCGGTGTGCAGGTGGCTGCGGAGCAGATCACCGTCGACACCGGA
Source organism: Microbacterium sp. AK031 (assembly GCF_024807145.1). Classification (GTDB taxonomy): domain Bacteria; phylum Actinomycetota; class Actinomycetes; order Actinomycetales; family Microbacteriaceae; genus Microbacterium. Next base: position 43,119 of record NZ_JANUCA010000005.1, read on the forward strand.
GAAGCCCCAGTCCGTGAGATCGAACGTCTTCGGACCGTACTGCTCGTTGTAGGCGCCCGGTTCGAGCACCTCGCGCACCACCTCGAAGCCGATGTCGGCGAGATCGGACTGGATGGCGTTGGCCAGGGCGGCGTTGTCGTCGGACACCGGCGTGTAGGCGATCCATCGCACGGAGAGCCGCTTGCCGTCCTTCATGCGGATGCCGTCGCCGTCGCGCTCGGTCCATCCGGCCTCGTCCAGCAGGCTGTTCGCCTCATCCTGATCGAACGGCCAACTGCCTTCGAGCGAGGCGTCGTATCCCGGGGTCGTGGAACCCAGGATGCTCCAGGCGCGGGGGAACTGGCCGAAGAAGATCTCCTCGACCGCGGCGTCGATGTCGACACCTCTGGCGAACGCCTGCCGCACCTTCTCATCCGCGAACACACCGTACTTCTCGTTCAGGTACAGCGAGTACGGCAGGCCGGGGTATTCGTTCGAGTCGACCGTGAGCGTGTCAGGCAACGAGGCTGCGAGGTTCGGCGGGATGTTGCTGGCGAGGTCGGCCTCGCCGCTCTCCACCACGCCTGCCCGGACAGAGGCCTCCGGCAGTATCTCGACGCGCAGCGTCTCGAACTGTGCAGCCTTCGCACCAACAGGACCCCACGCGTAGTCGGGGTTGCGGGTATAGACGATCTCCTGATCCGGTGTGTACTCGGTGAGTTCGAAAGGTCCTGTGCCCACCGTGACATCCGGGCCGCCCGCCTTCAGCTGATCGGCCGAGCTCTCGAGCACCGCCGGCGAGTAGAAGCCGAGCAGCGGAGTGCTCGCCGCCTGCAGGAACGGCGCATAAGGCTGGCTGAAGCTGACCTCGACCGTGTGCTCGTCGATCACCTCGGTGCCGGCGTAGAAGTCGGCGCCGAGCATGCTCGCCGCCTGGGCCGAGGCCGTCTCGGGGTCGGCGATGCGATCGAAGTTCGCCTTCACGGCGTCCGCATCGAACCGTTCCCCGTCGTGGAAGGTGACGTCGTCGCGCAGATCGAACGTGTAGGTGGTGCTGTCCTCCGACACGGTCCAGTCGGTGGCGAGCCACGGGGAGAACGATCCGTCGGACTCCTGGAAGACCAGCGAGTCGAGCGCGACTCGCTGCACCATGCTCGACACGTCGAGCTGGCTTGTCTGCGGATCCATGTGCCCGGCCGAGAGGTTCGCCCCTTCGATGGCCCAGATCACTTCTCCGCCTCCCTCGCCTTCCGAGGAGCCACCAGGGCCGGCGCAGGCGCTGAGCGCCAGAGCGGTGGCCGCGGCGAGCGCGGTGATGGGCAGAATACGGCGCACGAGCGTGGTAGGCATGCGAGTCCTCAGAAAGAGTGAAGGGGGTCTCTCGATTCTAGCCGGGTTTATTAGACAGGGTCGATCTAATCGAATCAGCCGAAGTATCGGCGCGCTGACGTGCGCGCTTCCGTTCCGCGGCGTCCACCGCCGGCACGATTGCCGCCGCGGACGGGGCACCGGCCTCCCCCGCGAGGAACGCCCCGTAGTCCGCGTCTGATACCTCGAGCACTCGCAGGACGTTCCCGTGTGCTGCAGCCTCGAGCTCGCCCTCCGACCATCCGCGCGCTCGCAACTCCGCGAACAGCGCAGGGTACGAGGAGACATCGTCCAGACCGTCCGGTATCTCATCCGTGCCGTCGTAGTCGGCGCCGATACCGACGGCGTGCACCCCCGCGACGTCTCGGATGTGCTCGATGTGATCGACCGCATCGGAGACGCTGACCGCAGGAGGAGCCCCTTCGCACCCCGCCACCCACCAATCTCGCCGCTGCTGCGAAAGAAAAGTGGGCACGAACGCGAGCATGACGACGCCGCCCTGCTCTCCGATCGCGGCGAGCACGTCATCCGGCACGTTTCTGGGGTGATCGCACAGGGCGAGAGCCGCGGAATGACTGACGATGACCGGGCGCTCAGTCTCCCGGAGTGCGTCGCGCATCGTGCTCGGCGCGACGTGGGCGAGATCGACGAGAACTCCGATCCGGTTCATCTCGCGAACCGCCTCGCGGCCGAAATCGGTCAATCCGCCGTGTCGCGGCTCGTCCGTGGCGGAGTCGGCCAGCGTCGACGTCCGCGACCAGGACAGTGTCAAGTACCGCGCACCTGCACGCGCGAACTGCCGCAGGACCGCGAGGGACCCTCCGAGCTGGTCACCGCCCTCGATGCCGATGAGGGAGGCGATCCGCCCACCGGCCATTGCCGCTCTCACATCCGCGGCGCTGCATGCGAATGCGAGACGTGTCGGATGCGCATCGATCAGGCGATGAACGAAGTCGATCTGCTCCAAGGTGGCGACGACCTGCTCGGCTCCCTCCAGTACCGGATCGACCCACACCGACCAGAACTGCCCGGCGACTCCGCCCGCCGTCATTCGTGGAAGATCGGTATGGAGAGTGGGAACGGAGCGGTCGAGTTCGTGAACCGCGTAGCCGAGCGATGTGCGGCTCGCCCATGCGAGGTCGTTGTGCCCGTCGATGACCGCCGGCGACGTTCTGCTCACGTCCATGCGTCCGCCTCGCTCTCGTTCTGTCATTTCTCGATCATTACAGGGCTGCCTGTCCGCACTGGGCACCGCGCTGTCGCTTCACCGTCATCCCCACCCCGGAGCGCTTCGGTAAGATGAAGACACAACCCACACTCAGGCACGCTCACACAGTGCCGCATACATCGCGCAAGGAGACCTCCATGTCGGCAACCGTCCAGAACCAGATCCCTGACAAGCCCGCACTCGAAGGTCTCGAAGCGAAGTGGGACGGCGTCTGGGCAGAGCAGGGCACCTATCTGTTCGACCGTCTGCGCGCAGCGGAGCTCGGCCGCGACGGCGTGTACTCGATCGACACGCCTCCGCCGACGGCATCCGGTTCTCTGCACATCGGCCACGTGTTCTCGTACACCCACACCGATGTGAAGGCGCGCTACGAGCGCATGCGCGGCAAGAGCGTCTTCTACCCGATCGGCTGGGACGATAACGGACTGCCCACCGAACGCCGCGTGCAGAACTTCTACGGCGTGCGCGTCGATCCGACACTCCCCTACGACGCCGACTTCGTGCCTCCCTTCGAAGGCAACGCGAAGAGCCTGAAGGCCGCCGACCAGCAGCCCATCAGCCGACGCAACTTCATCGAGCTGTGCGAGCGCCTCACGGTCGAGGACGAGAAGCAGTTCGAAGACGTCTTCCGTCAGCTCGGGCTGAGCGTCGACTGGACCCAGACTTACCGCACGATCTCCGACGAGACGATCCGGCAGAGCCAGCTCGGCTTCATCCGCAACCATGAGCGCGGCGAGGCGTATCAGGCGCTCGCGCCGACGCTGTGGGATGTCGACTTCCGCTCCGCCATCGCGCAGGCGGAGCTCGAGGATCGCGACCAGCAGGCGTCGTTCCACCGCATCGCGTTCCACAAGACCGACGGCTCTGGCGACATCCACATCGAGACGACGCGTCCCGAGCTCCTCGCGGCCTGCGTCGCCCTCGTGGCGCACCCCGACGATGAGCGCTATCAGCCGTACTTCGGCCAGACCGTGCGCACACCGCTGTTCGACGTCGAGGTCCCCGTGCTCGCGCACCACCTCGCGCAGCAGGACAAGGGCTCTGGCATCGCCATGGTCTGCACGTTCGGCGACGTCACCGACATGATCTGGTGGCGCGAACTCGACCTGCCGATCCGCACGATCCTGGGTCTGGACGGCCGCGTGATCGCGGAGGCACCCGAAGCGATCACCTCGGATGCCGGGACCGCCGCTTACGCGGAGCTCGCAGGAAAGACCGTCTTCAGTGCCAAGAAGCGCGTCGTCGAGCTGCTGGAGGAAGCGGGCGAGCTGCTCGAGGTCTCCAAGCCCTTCAACCACGCCGTGAAGTTCTTCGAGAAGGGCGATCGCCCGCTGGAGATCGTCTCGACCCGTCAGTGGTACATCCGCAACGGTGCGCGCGATCAGGAACTGCGCGACCAGTTGATCGCGCACGGCAAGCAGTTGCAATGGCACCCCGACTTCATGCGCGTGCGCTACGAGAACTGGGTCGGCGGCCTCACCGGAGACTGGCTCGTCTCGCGTCAGCGCTTCTTCGGTGTGCCGTTGCCGGTCTGGTACGGCCTGGACGAGAACGGCGAGCGCGATTACGACCGCGTCCTGATGGCATCGCCCGAGCAGCTGCCGATCGACCCGACCGGCGATGTCCCCGCGGGCTACACCGAGGCCCAGCGTGGTGCAGCAGGCGGTTTCGAGGCCGAGACCGACATCCTCGACACCTGGGCAACGTCATCGCTGACCCCGCAGCTCGCCGGTGGATGGCAGCGCGACGAGGAACTGTGGAATCTCGTCGCACCGTTCGACGTGCGTCCGCAGGCGCAGGACATCATCCGCACCTGGCTGTTCTCGACCATGCTGCGCTCGACGCTCGAAGACGGCCGCTCGCCATGGAAGCACGCCTCGATCTCCGGCTTCATCGTCGACCCCGACCGTAAGAAGATGTCGAAGTCCAAGGGCAATGTCGTCACACCGGCCGACATCCTCGAGAAGCATGGCTCGGATGCTGTGCGCTACTGGGCGGCTTCCAGCCGCCTGGGTGTGGATGCGGCGTTCGACCCGCAGAACCCTACGCAGATGAAGATCGGCCGCCGCCTGGCGATCAAGGTGCTCAACGCCGCGAAGTTCGTGCTGTCGTTCCCGGTGCCGGAGGGCGCCCAGGTCACGCACGCTCTGGACGCATCGATGCTCACGGCTCTCGATGAGGTCGTCCGCGAGTCGACCAAGGCGTTCGACGCGTTCGATCACGCTCGTGCGATGGAAATCACCGAGTCGTTCTTCTGGGCGTTCTGCGACGACTACCTCGAGCTCGTTAAGGAGCGCGCCTACGATCAGACCGATGTCGGCCAGCCTTCTGCCGCCCTCGCACTGCGCATCGCCCTGTCGACGCTGCTGCGCCTGCTCGCGCCGGTCGTGAGCTTCGCGACCGAAGAGGTATGGAGCTGGTTCGAAGAGGGCTCGATCCACACTGCCGCCTGGCCGAAGCCGCTCGGGACCGACGGCGATCCTGCTGTGCTGGCCGCCGCGAGTGCGGCTCTGATCGGCATTCGCCGCGCCAAGACCGAGGCGAAGGCTTCACAGAAGACCCCGGTGTCGCGTGCCGTGATCGTCGCTCCCGCCGAGACGCTTGAGGCTGTGCGCGCCGCGGCTGACGATCTGCGCGCTGTCGGTCGCATCGCCGAACTGGAGTTCGCAGTGGGCGATGAACTTGCCGTCACCGAGATCGAACTCGTCCCTGTTGAGGCGAACTGATGCAGCTCGGTACGCGTTGGGCGACGGGTTCGGATGCCCCGGCATCCGTCCCCGCGGTCCTGCGGCCGGCCATCGCCGAGGTCGAGTCGCGGGGCGTCACCGGTATGTGGACGCTCACGTGGTTGGAAGGTCGGCCGATCGCCGAACTGGATGCCGGATGGGAAGTGCTGCTCACAGCATCCGGCGAGGTCATCGCCCGCCCGTTCCAGGACTGAGCTGCTCGCGGGTCGTTGAGCGAGCGTCAGCGAGCCGAAACGCGTTGAGCGAGCGCAGCGCGTCGAAGCGAAGTCCTCAGCGCCGCAGGCCCATCTGCGACAGTAGATGCTCCGTCGCCAGAGGGTCGGACCTCCGCGTCTGCTCAGCCTGAATCGCAGCGAGCATCGCCTCGCGCCGATCCTCCCGAAGCTCAGCCCGCGCGATCGCCCATCGCGCGACCCCCTCAGCGATCCTGATCGACGCCCGCTCGAGTGCGGTTGCACCTCGCGGGACGACGTGCGTGCGGGTCATGACCGCTGCGCTCATGACGCGGTCTCCTTCTTGGTCGTGAGGTTCTTCAGCGGGAAGATGTCGGCGCGAACGCTGACCCGGCGAACCCCCTCCCCCTTCTGCCCGCGATACATATCCGCGGCCTCGTCGATGACGGATTCCATCCTGCGGATGAGGTCAATGGTCTGCTCGGCCGTCATGCTGATGCCGCTGGTCATCGACGAACTCGCGTCAACCCACGCGGCCGGCTCCTTGTCGATGCGGCCGCTGAAGAACTCCATGAGCTCTTCGTGGCGACGGCGATGCACTTCGGCGACGGCGACCTGGAGCGCAGCTTCACCCGCCGGTGATCCCTGCACCGCTCGCGAGTCGTACACGATGCCGCCCCCCGGGCGTTCCCACCAGCGTTCGCGACCTCCATGCTCCCCGGCGACCTCGCGGATGAGATCATGCCGCGCCAGCGCCCGCAGGTGATAACTGGTAGCCCCGGAGGACTCCCCCAGTATCTCGGCCAGAGTGCTCGCCGTCTGAGGGCCCTCCTGAGCGAGGATGTCGAAGATCCGCACGCGCAACGGGTGAGACAGCGCGCGCAATGCACCGGCGTCCAGCACCCGCCGTTCCGGTGCGGCGGAGTTCTTCTCGGGCTCGGTCATAATGCAAAGATATCTTTGCAATACATTGTTTGCAAGCATTTCTTTGCATGGCTTTCCGGATTGGCCATAGGCTCGTGGGATGACAGTTGCCGTGAACCCGCTCCTGACGCCATCCACGCTCCCGTACGCGCTCCCCGACTACGCCGTGATCCGCCCCGAGCACTATCCGCCCGCCTTTCACGCGGCGTTCGATGAGCACCTCGCCGAGATCCGACGCATCACGATGGTGCGGTCGATGCCGACCTTCGAGAACACGATGGTGCCTCTGGAGCAAGCAGGCGCGATGCTGGAACGCGTCGCCAACGCGTTCTACACGGTCAGCTCCGCGGATGCGACGGACGAGATACAGGCGATCGATGAGGAGCTCGCGCCACTGATGGCCGCGCACGAAGACGCCATCCGTCTCGACGCACAGCTGTACTGGCGAGTGAAGACGTTGCACGAGCAGCTCGACGATCTGGAACTCGATGGCGAGAGCCGCTACCTGGTGCAGCGCCACTTCCGCGAGATGACGCATGCCGGGGCCGGCCTCGACGACGACGCGAAAGCGCGCCTCACCGCACTGAACCAGCAGCTGTCGACTCTCACCACGACCTTCGAGAAGAACCTGCTTGCCGACACCAACGAGCTCGCGGTGCTGTTCGAGAACGCCTCCGAATTGGACGGGCTCACCGACGGCGAGCTCTCAGCGGCTGCACGTGCGGCTGCCGAGCGCGGCCACGAGAACGGCTACCTGATCTCGCTGACACTGTTCACGGAGCATCCGTATCTCGCGTCCCTGACGAAGCGTGAAAGCCGCCGACGCATCATGGAGGCGTCCCGCTCTCGCGGGACTCGCGGCAATGCGAACGACAACCGCGCGGTGCTGACCGAGATCGCCGGCCTTCGAGCCGAGCGTGCTGCGTTGCTCGGCTATCTGTCGCACGCCGAGTACGTGACGGCGGACGAGACCGCCGGCACGCCAGAAGCGGTGTCCGATCTGCTTCACCGATTGGCGCCAGCCGCGGCATCCAATGCTCGCGCCGAACTGGAAGCGCTTCAGGCCATCGTCGATGAGACCGAGGATGTGCCGTTCGTGCTCGAGGCGCACGACTGGGCGTTCTACACCGAGAAGGTGCGCACGGCGGAGTACGACATCGATACGGTAGCGCTGCGGCCCTGGTTCGAGGCAGAGCGCGTATTGCAGGACGGCGTTTTCTACGCCGCGACGCAGCTGTACGGCGTGACGTTCACCGAGCGCACCGATCTGGTCGCCTACCATCCGGGTGCTCGAATCTTCGAAGTGCACAACCCCGGTGGAACTGCACTCGGTCTGTACGTACTCGACCTGTATACGCGCGACACGAAGCGTGGCGGAGCGTGGATGAATCCGATCGTCAGTCAGTCCGCGTTGCGGGGCACGGCGCCGGTGGTCGTGAACAATCTGAACGTGTCGCAACCGGGCGAAGGCCAGCCGACGCTGCTGACGCTGGACGAGGTGACGACGCTGTTCCACGAGTTCGGTCATGCACTGCACGGGCTGTTCGCGACGGTCAATTACCCGCACTTCGCCGGCACCAACGTGTTCCGCGACTTCGTGGAGTTCCCCAGCCAGGTCAACGAGATGTGGATCCTCTGGCCGGAAGTGCTGGACAACTATGCGCGCCACTACCAAACCGGCGAGCCTCTGGATGCCGGGATCGTGGAGCGCCTGCGCGCGACGGAGACGTTCAACCAGGGGCACGACACCAGCGAGTACCTTGCGGCTGCATGGCTGGATCAGGCGTGGCACCGCGTCGGCGTCGACGCGCAGATCGACGACGTCGTCGCATTCGAGGCCGCGGCGCTTGCCGAGATCGGACTCGACAACCCGGCTGTGCCGACGCGCTATTCGTCCACCTACTTCGCACACGTGTTCTCCGGCGGCTACAGTGCCGGGTACTACTCGTACATCTGGAGCGAGGTGCTCGACGCCGACACCGTGGAGTGGTTCCGAGACAACAGCGGTCTCACCCGCGAGAACGGCGACCGCTTCCGCGCGCGGCTGCTCGGCGTCGGCGGCTCAAGGGATCCGCTCGAGGCCTACCGTGAGTTCCGCGGCCGCGACGCCGAGATCGCCCCGCTGCTGAAACGCCGCGGGCTGGGTGGTTGACGGGGCCGGAGCGCACCTACGCGCGCAGAAGCCCGAGCTCAAGCGCGAAGTCACGCATGCGCGTGGCCATCGACTGCGGCGCTTCTGCGACCCCGAAATGCCCGCCCTCCGGCATCCGATCGAACGAGCGCAGGCCGCGGTAGAAGCACCGCGCGTTACTCTCCGGATAGTCGTGTTCATGACGCTGGATGGCCACCGCCGCCGGAACCTCGACCGGCGGTATCCGCTCGTCATCGCCGGAGTCGAAATATCGCCTGCGCAGGTAGTCGGCGGACATGCCTGCCTCGGGACGCCGCGGCGAGTCGGGAAGCAGTTGGGAATGTGAGAGCCTGTTTCGCAGATCGACGATGGTGTCGTCGGCAACGGAGATCTGAAAGCTTCGCATGGCCACACCCTAGAGCGGACCGCATCGCGATCGTTCCAGAGGACGTGGCCGCGCTGGCGCCCTTCACAACACGCTTGTCATCCGCTCTCGGACAACTTGGCGACGACCTTCTCCAGAGCAGGAACTGCAACATCGTGGCGCTCAGCCTGGCGCAGGAGCACGCCGCCGATCGAGTCGAGCTCGCTTGGGTTGCCTACCGCCAAGTCGGCTTGCAGGGAGGTGCGCATCGTCGCAGGAAATGCCGCCAACGTGGTCGCGAGCGACTCAACAGTGTCGTGTACGCCATCCGTTGCTTCGCAAGCGACGACGTCAGCCAGTAGCGCCTGTGTGAGTGCCGGGTCCCGATCGAGTGCCTCGCCGAGCCCGGTCTGCCAGTAAGAAGTCAACAGTGCCATCGGTGCGAGGAAACGAAACTTGCGCCACAGGACTTCGGCGTCTGTTCCGCCGACAGTCAGCTCGGCCGGAGTCTTCGCGAGGGTGCGCACCGACGTGAATTCCGCAGCACTCGACGGCACAGCAAGACGGAGGAACGGGCTCTTGTGCTCGATCCCTCGGTCTTCGGTTCGGATCGACTCAACAGCGATGCTTCCCGCCGCGACCGGGATGCCCTCGAGTCCCGCCCCCAGTACCTCGCGGTGACCAATTCCGTTCATCAGTGAGAGCACATCGAGGGGCGTGCTGCGCGCGATGAGCTTAAGACTGTCGTCCAATCCGAATGTTTTCACCGCGAGGACCACACTCGCGCCATCCGGCACGGTTTCGCGCGCCGAAACGAACTCGGTCCCCTCGCCGAACAACCCACTGGTGACACGAAGTCCTTGAGAGTTGATCGCCTCGACGGATGCCGCCCTGCCGACGATGACGACGTCTGCCCCGGCGCGTTGAAGAAGCCACGCCAACAGACCACCCACTGCTCCGGGGCCGACAACTGCGATCACAGGCTCGGTATCAGGCACGTCAACACCGTAGCAGTGACCCGGTGTCACATATACGGCAGCGACTTGTACCAGGTCAACTGGTGATAGCTCTGGGGAAGGTGCTCTCCCAATCCCACGAGCGGGAGGGTACGGACGGTGATCAGCTCGCCGTCGTCGAGTTCCTGCTCTGTCACACGCGAGCACCCGCGAGCCAAAAAGTGATGGACGCGGTTCGAGTGATTGCCGAAGTTCGCCCACGTCGCGCCGAGGTCGACGATCTCCTGAGCCTCATACCCGGCCTCTTCGAGAAGTTCTCGCGTCGCCGCGTCGCGTGGTTCTTCTCCGGGCTCCACGGCACCGCCGATCGTCCCCAAGGCGACGATTCCCGCACCGTGGCGGTACTCCTCGACGACGATCGCTGCGCCTTCGTCGTCGATGGCTAGAACCGAGACCCACTCGCTCGGCTCGAGGACGTAGTACGGCGAGATCGTCCGGCCCACGGCATCCACGCACTCGTCCGCGCGCAGCCGGAGCCATCGATCCGCGACGATCGTCTCGCTTGAGATCGTCTGCCAGGGTTCAGGACGGTTGAGATCCGCCACGCTCACGCGCTCTTGCGCTTGCGTTCCATCACTATGGTCGGCGGCGCGCCCTCGTCGACCGCCGCACGAGTGACGACGACCTTCTTGACGTCTTCGGCCGACGGGATCTCGAACATGATCGGACCGAGCACGTCTTCGAGGATCGCACGAAGGCCACGGGCACCTGTCTTTCGCTCCACCGCCAGATCGGCGATCGAACGCAGGGCGTCCTCTTCGAACTCGAGCTCGACGCCGTCGATCGCGAACATGCGCTGGTACTGCTTGACGAGGGCGTTGCGAGGCCCGGTCAAGATGTCGATCAGCGCGTCCTGGTCGAGTGGCGTGACAGATGCCACGACAGGGAGTCGACCGATGAACTCGGGGATCAGGCCGAACTTATGGAGGTCCTCCGGCAGCACCTCGCTGAAGAGATCGAGGTCCTTGGTCTTGTCGTGCAGTGGGGCCCCGAAACCGACGCCGTGCTTGCCGACACGCGCCGACACGATGTCTTCCAGGCCTGCGAAGGCGCCGGCGACGATGAACAGGACGTTCGAGGTGTCGATCTGCAGGAACTCCTGGTGCGGATGCTTGCGACCGCCCTGCGGCGGCACCGAGGCCACTGTGCCTTCGATGATCTTCAGCAACGCCTGCTGCACGCCCTCACCGGAGACATCCCGCGTGATCGAGGGGTTCTCCGACTTGCGGGCGATCTTGTCGATCTCGTCGATGTAGATGATGCCCTGCTCGGCACGCTTCACGTCGTAATCTGCGGCCTGGATGAGCTTGAGGAGGATGTTCTCGACATCTTCGCCGACGTAGCCGGCCTCGGTGAGCGCCGTGGCGTCCGCGACGGCGAAAGGCACGTTGAGACGCTTCGCGAGCGTCTGGGCGAGGTACGTCTTGCCGCAGCCGGTCGGCCCGATCATCAGGATGTTGCTCTTGGCGATCTCGACCTCATCGGCCTTCTGCTCGGCGAGCTGAAGCGTGCCGTGTGCGCGAACGCGCTTGTAGTGGTTGTAGACCGCGACGGACAGCGACCGCTTCGCGGCCTCCTGCCCGACGACGTACTCCTCGAGGAAGGCGTAGATCTCACGCGGCTTGGGGAGCTCGAAATCCGCGACGCCGTCGGCGGACGATTCCGCCATGCGCTCTTCGATGATCTCGTTGCACAGCTCGACGCATTCGTCGCAGATGTACACACCGGGGCCAGCGATCAGCTGCTGCACCTGCTTCTGGCTCTTTCCGCAGAACGAGCACTTGAACAGGTCAGCGCTTTCACCGATTCGGGCCATGCGCATCCTCCTTGGAGAGCCTGAGAGACATCTTCGAGCCTAACCTCTCCCTCAGACACTGGGTCGCATTGGCGCGGTCCGGCTCAGATCAGGCTCTTCGGGTGCCACACCGTCTTCGTCTCGGTGAATGCCGCGATCCGCTCGGGAGATGCCGTCACCTGGCCGGGCGAGAGCACCCGCTTGAGAGTGTCCGCCGCCGCGATCTGCAGGTCGACCCATTCGAGGGCGTCAGCACCGGCGAGGTCGAGCGCGTTGACGTCGGCGTGTGAGGCCAACCACGGTGCGATCTCCGCCGGTGATCCGGTGAGCACGTTCACGACTCCCCCTGGGACGTCGCTCGTCGCGAGCACCTCGGCGAAGCTGATCGCAGAGAGCGGATGCTGCTCGCTCGCGATCACGACGACGGAGTTGCCGGCGACCAGCGCGGGTGCGACCACGGAGACGAGTCCGAGCAGCGCATTGTCCTGCGGTGCGATGATCGCCACGACACCGGTCGGCTCCGGCACCGAGATGTTGAAGTACGGACCGGAGACGGGGTTCGCGTTTCCGGCGACCTGTGCGTATTTGTCGCACCATCCGGCATACCAGACCCACAGGTCCACAGCCTCGTCCACCTGGGCCCCGGCCGCTGCCGCCGAGACGCCCTCCTGCGCGACGATCTCGTCCACGAACTGAGCCCGTCGTCCTTCCAGCACCTCTGCGACCCGGTAGAGCACCTGGCCACGGTTGTATGCCGTCGCTCCTGACCAGCCCTTGACTGCCGAGCGAGCGGCGACCACGGCATCCCTGGCATCCTTGCGAGATCCCTTCGCGGCGTTAGCGAGGAACGCGCCCTTGGCCGAGAGCACCTCGTAGGTGCGGCCCGACTCGCTGCGCGGGAATTTTCCGCCGATGGCGAGCTTGTACGTCTTCGGAACAGTCAGTCGCTTGCTCATGCCGAAGCCCCCTTCAGGTATGCGGTGAGACCATGTCTGCCGCCCTCGCGGCCGTACCCGGATTCCTTGTAGCCGCCGAACGGGCTGGCAGGGTCGAACCGGTTGAACGTGTTCGCCCAGACGACGCCGGCGCGCAACTGATCGGCGACAGCGAGGATGCGCGATCCCTTGTCGGTCCAGATGCCTGCCGACAGTCCATACGGCGTGTTGTTGGCCTTGGCGATCGCTTCGGCCGGCGTGCGGAACGTCAGCACGGAGAGCACCGGTCCGAAGACCTCGTCACGCGCGATGCGGTGCGAGGCCTCGACGCCGGTGAAGATCGTCGGCGCGAACCAGAAGCCCTTGTCCGGGATGGCGCAGTCGGCTGTCCAGCGCTCGGCTCCTTCCGACTCTCCGATATCGCTGAGCTCGCGGATGCGCGCGAGCTGAGCGGCGGAGTTGATCGCACCGATGTCGGTGTTCTTGTCGAGCGGGTCGCCGAGACGCAGGGTCGAAAGGCGCGACTTCAGTCGATCGATGACCTCGTCATGGATCGACTCCTGCACGAGAAGGCGGCTGCCTGCGCAGCAGACGTGCCCCTGGTTGAAGAAGATGCCGTTGACGATCCCCTCGACCGCCTGATCGATCGGGGCGTCATCGAACACGATGTTCGCAGCCTTGCCGCCGAGCTCGAGCGTGACCTTCTTACCCGTGCCGGCGACGGCACGGGCGATGTCGCGCCCGACACCGGTCGAACCGGTGAAGGCGACCTTGTCGACGTCGGGATGACGCACCAGCATCGCCCCGGTGGAGCCTGCACCGGTGACGATGTTCACGACGCCCGCCGGGAGGTCTGCCTGCTGCAGGATCTCGGCGAAGATGAGCGCGGTCAGCGGTGTCGTCTCGGCGGGCTTGAGCACCACGGTATTGCCCGCGGCGAGAGCCGGCGCGATCTTCCATGCCAGCATCAGCAGGGGGAAGTTCCACGGGATTATCTGTCCCGCGACGCCGAGCGCACGCGGGTTCGCACCCAGGCCGGCGTGATCGAGCTTGTCTGCCCATCCGGCGTAGTAGAAGAACCATGACGCGACGAGTGGCACGTCGACGTCGCGGCTCTCCTTGATGGGCTTACCGTTGTCGAGGCTCTCGGCCACAGCGAGCTCACGAGCGCGCTCCTGAACGAGTCGCGCGATGCGGAAGAGGTACTTGCCGCGGTCGCGACCACTCATCTTCGACCACACCTTGTCGTAGGCGCGGCGTGCAGCGGCGACGGCGCGATCGATATCGGCGTCGTCGGCGCCGGCGATCTCGGCGATGTGCGATTCGTCAGCGGGCGAGATGGTCGTGAAGCTCTTGCCTGAGCCGTCGACGAACTCTCCGTCGATGAACAGGCCATAGCTGTCACGCAGGTTCAGGATCGCCTTCGATTCGGGCGCCGGGGCATATTCCAGGAATGACATATCTGGTCCTCAGTCGATCGTGACGTAGTCGGGGCCGGAGTAGTGGCCGGTGGTCATCTTCTGGCGCTGCAGCAGCACGTCGTTCAGCAGGCTCGATGCGCCGAAGCGGAACAGATGCGGTTGGAGCCATTCCTCCCCCGCCGTCTCCGCCACGGTGACGATGTACTTGATGGCGTCCTTGGACGTGCGGATGCCGCCGGCGGGCTTGACGCCGATCTTCTCGCCGGTCGCCCGGTACCAGTCGCGCACGGTCTCGAGCATGAGCAGCGTCGTGGGCAGCGTGGCAGCGGGCTGCACTTTGCCGGTGGACGTCTTGATGAAGTCGCCACCTGCGAGGATTCCGAGCCACGACGCACGCTTGATGTTGTCGTAGGTGTTGAGTTCGCCGGTTTCGAGGATCACCTTTAGCGAGGCGTGGCTGCCGTCTTCACGACGGCAGGCCTCCTTCACAGCGGCGATCTGGTCGAAGACAAGTCCGTAGCGGCCCGAGAGGAACGCTCCACGGTCGATGACCATGTCGATCTCGTCGGCCCCGGCAGCGACTGCCTCCGCCGTGTCGGCGAGCTTGATCGCGAGCGAGGAACGACCGCTCGGGAATGCCGTGGCGACCGCCGCGACCGAGATCTTCCCGTCGTCGGGGTCTCCGTGCATCGCGCCGAGCGCCTCGACGGCATGGCCGACCATGTCTCCGTAGACGCAGACGGCTGCGACGAGCGGTGTCGTCGGGTCTCCGGCATCCGGGTTCTTGGCCTTGGCGACGAGCGAGCGCACCTTGCCGGGGGTGTCGGCGCCTTCGAGCGTGGTGAGATCGATCAGCGAGATGATCTTGTCGATCGCCCACGCCTTCGATGTCGTCTTGATCGAACGGGTCCCCAGACCGGCGGCACGCTGTTCGAGACCTGTCGCATCCACGCCGGGGAGTCCGTGCAGGAAGCGACTCAGTGTGGCGTCGTCGGGCTCTCCGCCCAGCACATCCACCGCGGTGCGGCGGGTGAGTTCTTTGGTCGTCATCGTTCCTCCAACAATGCTCGGGCTGTGTTCTCATCGGTGATCAGAACGCTGCAAAGGCCGCTGGTCACGACTGTACGCGCGATGTCATGCTTCATGGCCCCTGCGGTGACGAAGATCGCGTGCTTCGCTGAGCGCAGGCGATCAAGGCTGACGCCCACTGTGCGCGCATCGAGTTGCGAGTCGACGATGTTGCCGTCGGCGTCGATGTAGCGGCCCAGCACATCGCCGACGGCTCCGCGACGAGCCACCTCCTCGACGTCTGCCGGCGTCAGATAGCCGTTCTCCACGTGCGCGGACGACGCATCGGCGGGGCCGGCGGAATACAGATAAGTCTGCGCATCGGCAGCCTGCTCCAAGATGGCGGAGACGGTGCGATCAGCTTCGATCGCCTGCTTCGTCTCAACACGTTCCAGGATCGCGGGGCTGGGCAGGAGTGTCGCCTGTCCTCCCGCGCGCTGCGCGATGGTCATGGCGAGCGTCGCCGCGCCGCCGGAGCGCCGACTCAGGCTGACCCCGCCGTTGAGCTGAACGACGGTCACGCCGTCGGCCCACCCCTCCGGCAGCGCCTCGGCGACGGCCGTGAGCGTACGTCCCCAACTGACACCGAGTGTGCGCGGAACGGGACGAAGGGCGGTCAGATGATCTGCTGCGGCCTGAGCGACACGATCGAGCGTCGTGCTCTCGTCATCGGGCATCGGAACCACGACGGCATCCTCAAGCCGGAAGCGCTCGCTGAGTTCGCGCTCGAGGCCGAGCTTGCGGGCACGCGGATGCACGATCTCGATCCGCACGATGCCCTTCTCCCTCGCCTGGGTGAGGAGTCGTCCGACCTTCCAACGGGAGATCTTCAGAAGCGCGCCGATTTCGTCCTGCGTCTTCGCCTCGTCGTAGTAGAGCTCGGCGACCCGCACGGTGAGCAGATCTTCGTCCACGGCATCCTCCCTTCCGTGCACCAGCCTACGCGTGAGCACGCACTCGCGCAGCTGAGTGCTCACATGCGCATTGCTCACACCGCCTGCTGCACATCTGTGGGCGCCGTCCGAAGACACGACAAGGGGCTGCAGTCCGAAGACTGCAGCCCCTTGTCGAACCGAGTTATGAGGAGATGCGCTTGCGCGTCGTCAGCACCTGGTCGACGATGCCGTACTCGAGAGCCTGGGCCGCAGACAGGATGTTGTCGCGGTCGATGTCGCGGTTGACCTGCTCCACGGGCTTTCCGGTGTGCATCGCCATGGTCTCCTCGAGCCAGGTGCGCATGCGAAGGATCTCCGCCGCCTGGATCTCGATGTCGGACGCCTGGCCCTGACCGGCCTCGCCCATGGCGGGCTGGTGGATCAGCACTCGAGCATTCGGCAGTGCGAGGCGCTTACCCGGCGCACCGGCTGCGAGCAGCACGGATGCTGCCGAGGCCGCCTGGCCGAGCACGACGGTCTGGATCTGCGGCGCGACGTACTGCATCGTGTCGTAGATGGCCGTCATCGCAGTGAACGAGCCGCCGGGTGAGTTGATGTACATCGTGATGTCGCGCTCGGCGTCCTGGCTCTCGAGAACGAGGAGCTGAGCCATCACGTCGTCGGCCGAGGCGTCGTCGACCTGCACACCCAGGAAGATCACGCGGTCTTCGAAGAGCTTGTTGTACGGGTCCTGGCGCTTGAAGCCGTACGCCGTGCGCTCCTCGAACTGCGGGAGCACGTAGCGGCTGGAGGGCAGGTTGCCGGCGGATTGGAAAGTGGGGGTGTACATAGGAGTCCTTTCGAATCCGCTTAGTTGGCGTCCTGGTCGGTTCCGCCGCCGCCAGTCACGTCACTGGCGTGCTCACGGATGTGGTCGACGAAGCCGTACTCGAGCGCCTCATCAGCGGTGAACCAGCGATCGCGGTCGCCGTCCTCGTTGATCTGCTCGACCGACTTGCCCGTCTGGCCGGCGGTGATCTCGGCCAGGCGCCGCTTCATCGACAGGATGAGCTGAGCCTGGGTCTGGATGTCGCTCGACGTGCCGCCGAAGCCGCCGTGCGGCTGGTGCAGCAGAACGCGAGCGTTCGGCGTGATGTAACGCTTGCCCTTGGTGCCGCTGGTGAGCAGCAGCTGTCCCATCGAGGCGGCCATGCCGATGCCGACCGTGACGATGTCATTCGACACATACTGCATCGTGTCGTAGATGGCCATGCCTGCGGTGATCGAGCCACCGGGCGAGTTGATGTAGAGGTAGATGTCCTTCTCAGAGTCTTCTGCAGCGAGAAGAAGGATCTTCGCGCAGATCTCGTTGGCGTTCTCGTCACGCACCTCTGAGCCCAGCCAGATGATGCGATCCTTCAGCAGCCTGTCGAAGACGCTCGTCGCGAGGAGGGGTTCTGCAGCCATGTCAGCTCCTGTTTCCGTGTTCGGTGATTCGAATCTACCGGCGCGCGCCCGGCCGCCAGGCCGTGTTCGCCGTCGGCATATCAGGCGTCGCGCTCGCCGATCTCCTGTGCGTAGGCGGTCACGGAGCGGTGGTAACGCGGCAGGTGCGGCACGAGTGCGAGCAATGCCACAGAGAGTGCCCTGTGGGGAGCGCCCGAGCTCGCGAGAGCCAAGGCGTGGAAAGCAGCGATGGCGTCACCGTACGGCGAACCTGCTGCGTCCTTCTGCGCCTTCTCGAGGAGCTGGAGCGCCTCGGCGGTCTCCCCCACGTTCCGCAGTGAACTCGCGAGCTGGATGATCGCCTGCGGCTCATGTTCGGCGTCGAGGCCGAGCGTCAGCGCCCTGCGATACAGCGTGATCGCATCGAGCGGACGTCCGGCCGAGTCGCGTGCACCCGCACGCTCGAATTCGGCTCTGGCGTCGTCCGCTCCGCGTTCGGCCGCGATCGCATCGATGCGTGCGATCACCTCTTCATCGACCAGCTCGTTCGCCGCGTCGTCCCAGACCTCGGCGATGCGCTCTTCCCACGTCTTCATGGCGTCTCCTCATACGCGAAAGGACGGATGCCGCAGCATCCGTCCCTTCGTCACGATCGGGGTGCGATCACTCGGCCTTGTCGGCAGCCTTCTTCGCCGGGGCCTTCTTCGCTGCCGGCTTCTTGGCTGCGGGCTTCTCGGCCTCGTCAGTCTTCTTGGCCGGAGCCTTCTTCGCAGCAGGCTTCTCCGCGGAGACGGCGTCGTCGGTCTTCTTCGCAGCGGCCTTCTTCGCGGGAGCCTTCTTCGCGGGCTTCGCCTCGGCGACCGTCTCGGTCTCCGAGGTTTCGTCCTCGTCATCGATGGCGACGAAGCCCGACAGGTCAACGGACTTGCCGTTGGAATCGACGACCTTCACCTTGCCGAGCGCGACAGCGAGCGCCTTGTTGCGGGCGACCTCGCCGGCGAGCGCCGGGAGCTGGTTCGAGGACTGAAGAGCCTCGACGAACTCCTGAGGCGCCATGCCGTACTGCGCAGCGGACTGGACGATGTACTGGCTGAGCTCTTCCTGCGAGACCTGAACGTCAGCCTGCTCGGCGATCGTGTCGAGGAGGACCTGCGTACGGAACTGCTTCTCGCTCGCCTCGGTAACTTCTGCACGGTGCTCGTCATCCTCGAGACGGTTCTCGCCCTCGAGGTGGTTGTGCACCTCGTCCTCGATGAGCTTCGGGGGAACCGGGATGTCGATCTTCTCGAGCAGCGTCTCGATGAGCTGGTCGCGGGCGGCGGAGCCCTGACCGAAGACGGCCTGCTCGCTCACGCGCTCGGCGAGGCTTGCACGCAGTTCTGCGATCGTGTCGAACTCGCTCGCGATCTGAGCGAAGTCGTCGTCGGCCTCAGGAAGCTCGCGCTCCTTGACAGCCTTGACTGAGACGGAGACCTCAGCCTCGGAGCCGGCGTGGTCGCCGCCGACGAGCTTGGAGTTGAAGGTCGTGTCCTCACCTGCAGTGAGGGACTCGATTGCGTCATCGATCCCTTCCAGCAGCTCACCGGAGCCGACCTCGTACGAGACGCCCTCGGCGCGGTCGATCTCGGCGCCGTCAATCGTGGCGACGAGGTCGAGCTCGACGAAGTCGCCCTTCGCTGCCGGGCGGTCAACCGGGATGAGTGTGCCGAAGCGTGCGCGCAGAGTGTCGAGCTCGGCGTCGAGTGCGGCCTCATCGGTCTCGACGGCGTCGACCGTCAGCGTGATGTCATCGAACGAAGGGACCTCGATCTCGGGACGGACGTCGACCTCGACCTCGACGATCAGGTCGCCGGAGAAGTCCTTCTCGTTCGGCCACTGGGTGATGTCGGCGGACGGACGGCCGACGACGCGGAGCTTCTGCTCGTTGGCTGCCTCGCGGAAGAACTTGTCGAGTCCTTCGTTGACGGCATGCTCGATGACGGCACCGCGGCCGATGCGCTGGTCGATGATCGGGGCCGGAACCTTGCCCTTGCGGAAGCCGGGGATCTGTACGTCCTGGGCGATGTGCTCGTACGCGTGCGCCACACTGGGCTTGAGATCGTCCGGGGTGACCGTGATGGTGAGCTTGGCCCGGGTCGGGGTCAGCTTCTCAACGGTGCTGTTCGCCATGCTTGTGTGTTCTCCTTGTGATTTCCGCGTAACCATGCGGTCGTGAGGTATGGAGGGCCGTGGTCGGGGCGACAGGATTTGAACCTGCGACTTCCCGCTCCCAAAGCGGGCGCTCTACCAAGCTGAGCTACGCCCCGTGACCCCGCGCACGGGAACGGCCTTGACGAGTCTAACGGACAGCGGCTCGCTCATCGTCCGCTATGCTTGTTACGTCGGTTCCCGCACCCCTTCGTGGGTCGGTATCCGGGGCTGTAGCTTAGTGGTAAAGCCTCTGTCTTCCAAACAGATGATGCGAGTTCGATTCTCGTCAGCCCCTCCACATTCCTCGGGAGGATTCGTGACCGGACCCTCCAATCCTCCTCCAGGCGGCCACGATCTCGGCGCGACCTTCGGCGCACCCGTCGGTGTGACTCCGGCACGCGCTCTGAAGCCGCGGAGAAGACGCAGCGGTCTGATCTGGACCGGTGTCGGCATCGTGCTGGTCGCCTGCACATGCGCTGCCGTCCAAGTGGGCGCGAATCTGGGTTACGACGACGCTCTCGTGAGCCTCGAGGCCGCGGTCGATCAAGCCAAGGACAGCAGCCTGATCCTTGACCAGGAGCTGATAGCGCTCGACGGCACCCTCACCGTGGCTTCGGGCATAGCCGATACGGACAGCGGAACCCTCATGGATGCTGCGTCGAAGGACGCACTGGTCGCCGTGGTCGATGAAGCTCAGACGACAGTGGCAGACGGTGCCGCGGTCCGGGAGCAGGACCTCCCTTCGTCGGATGAGAAGCCCACATGGGCATGGGAGCTTTTCGGCGAGACGACGCAGTTGAACTCGGACCGGGATGAGGCCGACGACCTCAATGCTGACTTCGAGGCCGCCGGCGAAGCGGCCGCCAGCGCCGCAGATGCAGTCGGAGAGGCAGGTGCTACGGCGGT
This sequence comes from Microbacterium sp. AK031, assembly GCF_024807145.1. Classification (GTDB taxonomy): domain Bacteria; phylum Actinomycetota; class Actinomycetes; order Actinomycetales; family Microbacteriaceae; genus Microbacterium. Next base: position 63,685 of record NZ_JANUCA010000005.1, read on the forward strand.
GGCGTCAGCGGCCGATGCAGCCGCAGCGTTCGAAGCCGCGCACATCTCCGCCCGAAACCTCGACATCATCGCACTGCGCTCGGCCGCAGAGCAGGTGCGGCAGAGTGACGGCACCCTGGACGAGACTGCCGCGGCAGCGTATGCCGACCTCGAGGCCGCCGCATCGCGGATGCTCGTGTCGGAACAAGCAGAGCTGGCTGACAAGAGCGGACCGCTCTACAACGCACGTCTGGAGATTGAGGCCTTCGCGCGATCCCTCGCGCCCGGAGTGCTGCTCGACTTCGACTGGTCCGAACTCGTCAACGGATACGGGTACGCCGACAGCATGGGCGGCTTTGCCACGTGGTGGTACCACGATCCCGGCTACGCGACCATCGAACTGTCCAACTCGGTGGCCGCCTACTGGCCGGGGGCGCGCAGCCAAGCGCTCGTAGCGCACGAGGTCGGCCACGCGATCAGCGTCAAGTGCGACGGCATGTACGACGATTCCACCGCGGAGAACATTGAGGCGTGGGCGACGGCCTGGGCGATCAGCATGGGCTTCAACGATGTCGCCAACGGCACATCGGCCTACGGTGCTCCCCCTCAGTCGATGATCGACGCCGCCGCGGCATGCCGCTGAGCTGCTTCGTCTCCATCGAATTCCTATGCGTCACATATAGATCTCGCTAGTTCATCGCTCTGGCCGAACGTTGAGCCCGGGGCTAGGTTGAGCACAACGGGCGTATTCCCCAAACGCCCGACGAGAGGGAAACACTATGGAGACTTCACGTAGAAACAAGATCTATGCGGTGCTGGCGGGCGGGCTCGTGCTCGGCGTCGGCGCCGCAGTGACGTTGGCCGCATGGAACGATTCGGAGTTCGCGACAGGAACGTTCACGGCCGGATCGTTCGATCTGCAGGGATCGACCGACGGCACCGATGGATGGGCGAGCCACGAAACCGAGCCGGGCGCCACACTCGACTTCACCGTCGACGCTGAGAACCTTGCGCCAGATGACAGCGTCTACGCGCTGTACTCCATCCGGCTCGTCGGATCGACGGACGGCGACCTCACCAACGTCGCACCGACCACCGCCGGAGCGAACGCGGCGAACCTGACCGCCGAGACCCACTTGATCACGGGCACCACGTGTGACGCGACGACGTTCGCCGCCGGTAGCGCCACGCTCCCGACCACGATCGCTGCCGGAACCGCCATCACAGCCGTTCCGATCAACTACTGTCTTCAGGTGACCGCGGGCGCTGACCTCGTGCAGGGCGCAGAGGGCACCGTGACCTGGCAGTGGACAGCGGTATCGCAGTAGCCGAGAGCCGTCGCCCCCGACGCGCCTCTCGGATCTCGCAGCGTCGACGTACGTTCGCTCGTGCACGGGCGCTGCTCATCGGCGCGCTCGTGCTCGGTGTGGGCGCCTCCGCGACCGTCGCGGCGTGGACGGACAACGAATTCGCGTCGACGCAGATCACGGCCGGAACGTTCTCGATCGTGTCTCGCACTGCGTCGGCGCCGACGTTCGCTGCGCACGACACGGCCCCTAACGCGGTGACGCTCCCGCTCGACGCGACGAACCTCTATCCGGGACAGAACCGGGCGGCATGGATCCAGATCACCACCGCCGGGACGGTGCCGGGCACGGTGCAGATGACCGGTGTCGCGTCGCCGACGAACGGTGCGAGCGGCGATGCACTACGAGATTCTCTAGACGTGCGCATCGTTGCGACGACGACGGCGGCGAGCACGACGCCGACCTGCACTGCGGCGACGACGGGGGGCATCACTTACACCGGGATCGGCAACGTGCCGACGACTCTGCCTGCTCAGACGTTGCAGGCCAACGGCACCAACGTCGTGGACTACTGCATCATCGTCACCCTCCGAGCCGACGCGCCCACCACAGCCCAGGGCGGAATCGTGACGCCGACCTGGACATTCACCGGTACGACTGGCTGATGAGGAACACATGAACACGATCGCGAGTGGCGCCGTCCGCGTCGGACGAGTGGTCCGTGAGGTCGTGCTCACTGTTCTCGCGCTCGGCGGCGTCGCGTGCATCGTGCTCGTCGTCCTCGCCTTCACCGGTGGATACTCGCTCATCATGTTCAAGACCGGGTCGATGTCACCGTCGATCCCCGCGGGATCCGTGGCGCTGGTTCAAGAGATCCCGGCATCTGAGCTGGCCATCGGCGATGTCGTGACGGTGGACAGGACGGATAATCTCCCCGTCACCCACCGCATCACAAGCATCGGCGACGGACCGTCCGCGAACAAGCGAACGATCACGATGCGCGGCGACGCGAACAACACCGATGATCCCGTGCCTTATACGGTCACGGACGTGCGCATCGTTCGCGGCTCGGTGCCGCACCTCGCGAATGTGATCGTCTGGTTCGGCAACCCTTTCGTCCTCGGCGGCATCACGATCGGCGCGGCGGTACTGGTCACCTGGGCATTCTGGCCGAAGAAGCCACGTCCTGTACCGGTCACGCCCGCTGGAGACGAACCGCAGACCCGCTCCGCACGCCGTGCCGCCGGATTGGCCACGGCCGGTCTGGTGCTGGGAGTCAGCGCGATGGCCTGGGCTCCTCCGCATGCGCAGGCGACCACTGATCTGCTCACCCTGCAGTCCGATCTCGACACGGCCGCGACGTATGCACTGGATGCTGTGGAGCCTCTCTACTGGCATATCGATGTGGACGCCGGCGCTGCTCCCGACGACGGTGAACTGACGATCGATCTCGCCGCAAGCGGCCCCGACGTGCTCTCGCTCCGCGCCGAGGTGAGCGTCTGCAGCGTGGCTTGGTCGGGATCGCAGTGCGCGCGCGGGGAGCGGATTCTGCGCGAGGCAGCGCTGGTCCCCCTCGACGACAGCTGGGATGTGCTCCTTGCGGAAGCGACACCAGCGACGGCACATCTGCGCATCGGTCTGACAGCGGTGCTGGACGCGGACGTCCCCTCGGCGATCGCATCGATGACGGTGCGCGCCACGGCCGGGCAGATCGTGTTCGAGGAGACGATCAACGGCGAAGACGACCTCGCGCCGACAGGGGGACAGAATTACTGGACAATCCTCGCAGCGCCCGCCGCCGTACTCGTCGGCCTCGGCGCCGCACTGGTCATCGGTGCGAGGCGGAAGTCGCATCAATGACGATACGCAGAAGCACCCGAGCGGGACTCGCCGCGGTCGGCATCCTCGCCCTGCTATCCGTGGGAACGGCGAGCACCACGCCGACGGAGGCAGCGTGGACGAAGCCGCAGTACGGAGCTGGGGGGACCATAAGTGCCGTGGATCTTCGAACAGCTCCGACGATAACGAGCTGCACGCTGACGACCGTCGCAATCGTCCCAGTGGGAGTGATACTCGATACGGTGACCATCAAATGGAAATCAACCGCGCCGCCTATGATGCAGCGTGTGTACTTCGGTACGGTTCTTGGAACTGTCACTCCTACGCTGGAGGCGACGTCTCCTGGCGAGTACTCGTACACGGTGACGTACTCAAAGGGCCTGCTGGAGTCGCTCCTCACAAACCTTCTGGGATCTACCACCGTGATCACCGTGAAGGCAGAAGGGGGGACTTGGGCGTCACCAGCAGCCACAAAGTCACTGCGCGTCGGCTTGCTCGGATTGAATCCAACGTGCACGTAGAGGGGCAACGACGAAACCGCCGCGACCGATGAGTCGCGACGGTTTCGTCAGAGTCCAGTGAGAGTGAGCTCAGACCTGCCCGCGGCGCTCGCGCAACTGGGTCAGCGCGTCGTCGAGAAGCTGCGATGCCTCGTCCTCGGTACGACGTTCCTTCACATAGGCGAGGTGCGTCTTGTACGGCTCGTTCTTCGCCAGCGCCGGCGGGTTCGCCTTGTCGCGACCGGCGGGGAGCCCGGACTGCGGGTGATCGATCGTGTCAGGGATCTCCTCTTCGGGGAGACCTGCGGCGAAGTAGCGGACGGTCTCGTTGCCGAGCCCGTCCCAGTACGACACAGCGATGCGGTCGGCGTGGTAGCCGTGGTCCTGCTCACCCATCGGGCCGGAGCCCACACGGGTTCCGCGGATCGCGTTTCCTCCACTGGCCATGGTCAGATCACCTCGAGCTTCGTGATGAGTCCGAGCGCGACGATGGAGATGAACCACACGAGCGCAAGGACGATGGTGAAACGGTTGAGGTTTCGCTCTGCGAGACCGGACGAGCCGACCGCAGAGGTCATCCCACCGCCGAACATGTCGGACAGGCCGCCACCGCGACCCTTGTGGAGAAGGATGAGGAGTGTCAGCAGGACGCTGGTGATGCCCAGCAGGACCTGAAGGACGAACTCAAGAATTGCCACGAAGAAGAGCCTTTCAAAGGGGCTGTCTGCCCATAAGGGTCAAGTATACGCAGTGACGGGGCCGCAGCCCCGTCACTGATTACACTCCGACGTGCTTTTCGAACCTGATGATCGCGGCGAAATCGTCGACGACGAGGCTCGCTCCGCCGACCAGCGCGCCGTCGACATCTGGCTCACGCATGAAGCTGGCGATGTTCGCCGCCTTCACCGATCCGCCATAGAGGATGCGGGTGCGGGCAGCCGCATCGTCATCGAGTGACTTCGCCAGAACACCGCGCAACGCGGCGCAGACGTCCTGCGCCTGCTGCGGAGTTGCGGCCTGGCCTGAGCCGATGGCCCACACGGGCTCGTAGGCGACGACGATATTCGCGGATGCCGGAACACCCTTCAACGCCGCCTCCAGCTGACCGGCCGGAACGGCACTCGCGCCGAACTTCTCCAAGTCCTCCGCGGTCTCGCCTACGCAGATCACCGGCACGAGACCGTGCTTGAGCGCGGCCTGCACCTTGCCTGCCACGACGTCGTCGGACTCGGCGTGGTACTCGCGACGCTCGGAGTGGCCGATGATGACGTACTTGGCGTCGAGCTTCGCGAGGAACGCACCGGAGATCTCTCCGGTGTATGCGCCCGAGTCGTGCGCCGAGACATCCTGCGCGCCGAGCGCGAAGGGGATCTTGTCAGCGTCGATCAGCGTCTGCACACTGCGGATGTCGGTGAAAGGCGGGAACACCGCCACCTCGACAGAACCGTCCTCGTGCTTGGCGTCCTTGAGCGCCCAGTGCAGCTTCTGCACGAACGCGACAGCCTGCAGGTGGTCGAGATTCATCTTCCAGTTGCCCGCGATCAGCGGGGTACGAGTCGTCATGCCCATCCGAGCACCTCCAGGCCTGGTAGTTTCTTGCCCTCGAGGAACTCAAGGCTTGCGCCTCCGCCCGTCGAGATGTGACCGAACTGGTCATCAGCGAAACCGAGCTGACGCACGGCAGCCGCTGAGTCGCCGCCGCCGACGACTCCGAGGCCGTCGACCTCGGTGAGCGCCTGTGCGATGGCTTTGGTGCCTGCGGCGAAGGCCGCGAACTCGAACACGCCCATCGGACCATTCCAGAAAACCGTCTTCGAGCTGCCGATGGCCTCCGCGAACGTGCGGGCGGTGTCGGGTCCGATGTCGAGCCCGATGCCGGATGCTCCGAACGATGTCTGCTCGATGGCATCTGCCGCGGTCACCTCGTGCGCAGCATCCGCCGAGAACGAATCGGCGACGACGACGTCGGTCGGCAGAACGATCTCGACGCCGCGCTCGGTGGCCTCCGCGAGGTAGCCCCGCACCGTCTCGAGCTGGTCCTCTTCGAGGAGACTGGAGCCGACGGAGTGACCCTGCGCCTTGAGGAAGGTGAACAGCATTCCGCCGCCGACGAGGATCCGATCCACGCGTGGCAGCAGGTGCGAGATCACGCCGAGCTTGTCACTGACCTTCGATCCGCCGAGGACGACCGTGTACGGCCGCTCCGGGTTCTCGGTGAGGCGGTCCAGCACGTCCAGCTCGGTCGCGATCAGCAGCCCCGCCGCGGACGGCAGGATCTCTGCGAGGTCGTAGACGCTCGCCTGCTTGCGGTGCACGACTCCGAAGCCGTCGGAAACGAGAGAATCGCCGAGTTGCGCGAGTTCTGCCGCGAACGCCTGACGCGTCGCGTCGTCCTTTGCCGTCTCCCCCGCGTTGAAACGCAGGTTCTCGAGGACGACGATCCCCCCGTCCTCAAGAGACGCCACAGCTTCCTTCGCCGACTCACCGACGGTGTCGCGTGCGAACGCGACAGGCTTGCCGAGCAGCTCTGAGAGTCGCTGAGCGACCGGCTCGAGGCTGTACTGCGGATCGGGTGCCCCATCGGGGCGACCGAGGTGGGAGCACACGATCACGCGTGCACCCGCATTGATCAGGGCGTTGAGAGTCGGCAACGAAGCGCGCACACGCCCATCGTCCGTTATGACGCCGTCCTTCAGGGGGACGTTCAGGTCACAACGGACGATGACGCGCTTGCCTTCGAGCGAACCCAGCGAATCCAGGGTGCGCAGAGTCATGATGAACTCAGATGCGTTCTGCGACGTACTCGGTGAGGTCGACGAGACGGTTCGAGTAGCCCCACTCGTTGTCGTACCAGCTGGAGACCTTGACCAGGTTTCCGCTGACGTTGGTGAGCGTCGAGTCGAAGATCGACGAGTGCGCGTTGTGCTGGATGTCACTGGAGACGATCGGGTCCGCGTTGAACTGCAGGTAGCCGACGAGGCTTCCCTCGGCTGCCGCCTTGCGGTAGGCCTCGTTGATCTCATCGACCGTGAGGTCGGTGCGCTCGGTGACGAGCGTCAGGTCGACGATGGAGCCAGTGGGAACCGGAACGCGGTAGGAAGAGCCGCTGAGCTTGCCCTCCAGCTCCGGGAGGACCAGGCCGATGGCCTTCGCCGCACCGGTGGAGGCGGGGACGATGTTGATCGCCGCAGCGCGAGCGCGGTGCAGGTCGCTGTGCGGGCCGTCCTGAAGGTTCTGGTCGGCGGTGTAGGCGTGCGCGGTCATCATGAAGCCGCGCTCGATGCCGAAGGCGTCGTTGAACACCTTGGCGAGCGGGGCGAGCGCGTTCGTCGTGCACGACGCGTTGGAGATGATGTGGTGGTTGGCCGGGTCGTAAGTCTCCTCGTTCACGCCCATGACGAACGTGCCGTCAGCCCCGGTGGCCGGAGCCGAGATGAGGACCTTCTTCGCGCCGGCGTCGATGTGCTTCTTGGCGAGGTCGGCCTTGGTGAAGAAGCCGGTCGATTCGATGACGATGTCGACACCCAGCTCACCCCAGGGGAGGTTGGCGGGGTCCCGCTCGGCGAACGCCTTGATCTGCTTGCCGTTGACCGTGATGCTCTCGTCGTCGAAGCTGATGTCGGCATCCAGGACGCCGCCCACAGAGTCGTACTTCAGCAGGTGCGCAAGCGACTTGTTGTCGGTGAGGTCATTGACCGCGACGATCTCAAGGTCTGCTCCCTGCGCAAGAGCTGCGCGGAAGTAGTTGCGTCCGATACGGCCGAAGCCGTTGATGCCGATCTTTACAGACACTCAGGTCTCCTGTTTCTCGTGCGCTCTCGCGCGTTTTCAATAGAGAATTCGTGGACGACGGCGTCCCGACGGGCTGTTGTCCGTCGGGACGCCCGTCTTGATTACGACAGTACCAGCAGGCCGTTCGTCTGCTTACGGGCGACGTCGAGGCGCTGAGCCACGTTCTCCCAGTTGGCGATGTTCCACGCGGCCTTGACGTAGTCGGCCTTCACGTTGAGATAGTCGAGGTAGAAAGCGTGCTCCCACATGTCGAGCTGGAACAGCGGAATCGTGCCCTGCGCCGAGTTGGACTGCTGGTCGAACAGCTGCTGGATGATCAGACGCTGTCCGATCGAGTCCCAGCTGAGCACGGACCAGCCAGAGCCCTGAATGCCCATTGCGGTGGCGGTGAAGTGCGCCTGGAACTTCTCGAAGGACCCGAAGAACTCGTCGATCGCGGCCTTCAGCTCGCCTTCCGGCTGACCTCCGCCGTTCGGGGAGAGGTTGGTCCAGAAGATGGAGTGGTTGACGTGGCCGCCGAGGTTGAACGCGAGGTCCTTCTCGAGCTTGTTCACGTTCGCGAGGTTGCCACTGTCGCGGGCCTCGGCGAGACCCTCGAGCGCTGCGTTCGCGCCGGTGACATACGCCTGGTGATGCTTGTCATGGTGCAGTTCCATGATCTTTCCGCTGATGTGCGGCTCAAGAGCTGCGAAGTCGTAGGGAAGGTCGGGGAGCGTGTAGATCGCCATGTCGCTTTCATCCAATCCGCGCCGCGCCGCGGCGCTTGTCGGTCCTCCACACCACCCGTTTGCGGTGCGGAGCAGACTTTTTCATCCTACTGACGTGAACGACAGCCCGGTACGGATCCTTCCGCACATGACGAGGAAACTCGCCAGATCGCGCTGCGGATCAGACGTCGAGCCCAGCGGGCACGGCGTCCTCCGTGCTGGGGATGCCCTCTTGCTGCGCACGCTTATCCGCCATGGCCAGGAGCCGGCGGATGCGTCCGGCCACGGCGTCCTTCGTGAGCGGCGGGTCGGCGTGGTGACCGAGTTCGTCGAGGCTCGCGTCGCGGTGCGCAAGACGCAGTTCACCGGCGATGCGCAGATGGTCCGGCACATCCTCGGCGAGGATCTCGAGCGCGCGCTCGACGCGAGCGCACGCTGCGACGGCCGCCTGAGCGGAACGACGCAGGTTCGCGTCGTCGAAGTTCACAAGTCGATTGACGCCGGCGCGCACCTCGCGGCGCTGACGCATCTCCTCCCATGCGGCTGCGGTCTTCTGCGCACCCATCTGGCTGAGGATCGAACGGATCGCCTCGCCCTCACGCACGACGACGCGCGGCAGGCCACGCACCTCACGGGCCTTGGCCGCCACACCGAGCCGGTGAGCTGCGCCGACGAGCGCCATCGCGGCCTCGGAAGTCGGGCAGGAGACCTCGAGCATGGCGGAGCGTCCCGGCTCTGAGAGCGAACCGGCGGCGAGGAATGCACCACGCCAGAGACCCGCGATCTCCTCGCGGGACCCGGTCGTGAGCCTGTTCGGGAGTCCGCGCACCGGACGGCGTCGCTGATCGAGCAGACCGGTCTGACGTGCAAGGGTCTCTCCCGCTGCGATCACACGCACCGCGTAGCGTGCCCCATCGTGCGAGCTCGCGGACTGCACCTGGGCGATCTCCGGGCGAACGCCGTAGATCTCCGCGAGATCGCGCGCGACACGACGCGCCAGCAGATCGGCATCCACTTCCGCCTCGACCGCGACTCGACCGGCGATCGAGTGGAGTCCGCCGGCGAACCGGAGGATCGCGGTGACCTCCGCGACGCGAACCGTCGGGGGTGCGTTGCGGATGCTGACGAGTTCAGCCTTGACGTCGGTGGTTAGTGCCACGGGACTCCTTGTAAAGCGTCATACGTCGGATCGCGACGCAAAGGAACAGTTTACCGGGCGCCGCGCCGTTCTATTCGCGGCCGAGGTCTCGGTGGCGGACATTGATCGCGACACCGGGAATCGAGGAGAGACGTTTCGCGAGCTCTTCCGCCGTGGCCACCGAACGGTGCTTGCCGCCGGTGCAGCCGATCGCGACCGTGGAATGACCCTTGTTCTCGCGCTGGTATCCCTCGAGTACCGGCACGAGCGCTGTGGCGTACGCATCCAGGAACTCGGTTGCCCCCTCCCGAGAGAGCACATAGTCGCGAACAGGCGCATCTTGGCCGGTGAGACCGCGTAGATCGTCGTTCCAGAACGGATTCGGCAGGAAGCGCATGTCGGCCACGAGGTCGACGTCGGTGGGCAGACCGTATTTGAAGCCGAAGCTCAGGATCGTCAGTCGATGCCGAGCCGCTCCTTCGTCGGAGAAAGCCTCGAACACCTGGGTTGCGAGCTGATGGATGTTCAGCGATGACGTGTCGATGACGATGTCCGCCGCTTCGCGCACCAGGGTCAGACGCGATCGCTCGAGCCGGATGCCGTCAAGCAGAGTGCCGTCTTCCTGCAGCGGGTGAGGGCGTCTGACAGACTCGAACCGACGAACCAGAACATCGTCGGACGCATCGAGGAAGACGACGCGGACGCTGCCGCGCGAACGCAGTGCGCGTGCCACCTCGGGGAAGTCGTTGAACAGATTGCGACCGCGGACGTCGACGACGGCTGCGACCTTGGGCAGTGCTCCCCCACCGAGGTCGGTCAGGTCCAGCAATGGGCGCAGCATCTGCGGCGGGAGGTTGTCCACGACATACCAGCCGAGATCCTCCAGCGCGTTCGCAACGGTGGAGCGCCCCGCACCGGACATGCCGGTGACGATGAGGAACTCGTTCTTCTCCTCGACGGCCATCGACACTTCCTCTCCCTGTGGAGACCAGCCTATCGAGTCGCGAGGTGTGTATGGATGCTCCGGGCGAGCGCGGGGCCGATGCCCTGCACCTGCTGAATCTCATCGGACGTCGCACCGCGCAGCGCCGTCACCGATCCGAAATGCTTCAGCAGCACCTTGATGCGGGATGCGCCGAGACCCGGAACCTCTTCCAGCACGGTTGTGATGTCGCGCTTGCGGCGCTTGCGCTGATGGATGATGGCGAACCGGTGCGCCTCGTCACGCAGCCGCTGCAGCAGGTAGAGCGCCTCGCTCGTACGCGGCAGGATGACCGGGAAATCCTCTCCAGGCAGCCACACCTCCTCCAGTCGCTTGGCGATGCCGCACAGCCCGATCTCGGTGTGACCGGCGTCGCGCAGTGCACGCGCCGCAGCCTCGACCTGCGGCTTGCCCCCGTCGACAAGCAGCAGTTGGGGCGGGTAGGAGAAGCGCGGCTTCTTGCGGACGGTCACCACTTCGCCGTCGACGGCGAGCGGATCCGTGAGGACCTCGGGCCCGGACGTCTCGATCACCGAGGCTGTCGACGCTTCGACGAGCGCGGCGTCTGACTCCTCAGGGCGATCCAGATACGCCAGGCGACGCATGAGCACCTGATACATCGAGTCGGTGTCATCGGTGGTCTCGGCGATGTTGAATGAACGGTACTGGTCTTTGCGCGGCAGGCCGTCTTCGAACACCACCATCGAAGCGACGACGTTCGTGCCACCCAGATGCGAGATGTCGAAGCACTCGATACGCAGCGGGGCGGTCTCGAGATCGAGTGCCTCCTGCAGATCGGTGAGCGCCTGCGTGCGCGCGACGTAATCGCTGGTGCGACGCGTCTTGTGACGGATGAGTGCCTGCGTCGCATTCAGCGTTGCATTTCGCATCAGCTCCGCACGCTGTCCGCGCTGTGCGACGGCGATCTCCACCCTGCGCCCACGTCGCTCGCGTAGCCACTCCTCGAGCTCGGCAGCGTCATCGGGAAGCGATGGCACCAGGATGCGCCGAGGCACGTGCACCCCTTCGCCGTAAGTGCGCTGCAGCACCTGCTCGACGAGCTCGGCCCCCGAGATGTCGATCTCCTTCTCGATCGTCGTGGCGCGTACACCGCGCACGCGCCCTCCGCGGATCACGAAATGCTGCACCGCCGCGGCGAGCTCATCCTCCGCGATGCCGAACAGATCGGCGTCCTCGTCGGACGGCAGCACCAGCGAGCTCTTGCCGAGCACCGCCTCGATCGATGCGAGCTGGTCGCGATACTTCGCGGCGGCCTCGTAATCCATCGCGGCGGAGGCCGACAGCATCCGCTTCGTGAGCTCCTTCGTGAAGCGCTCGTCGCCGCCGGCCATGAACGCGACGAAATCGTCGACCATGGCCCGATGCTCTTCGATCGTCACCTTCATCGAGCACGGCCCACCGCACTTGCCGATCTGGCCGGGGAAGCACGGGCGCCCTGTTGCCATCGCGCGCTTGTAGCTCGCATCGCTGCAGGTGCGGATCGGAAAGGCCTTGATCATCAGGTCGATGGTCTCGTGGACCGCCCAGACCTTCGGATAAGGACCGAAATAGCGTGCCCGAGGGATCTTGCGATTGCGCGTGACGAGCACGCGCGGCGCCTCATCCCCCAGCGTCACCGCCATGAACGGGTACGACTTGTCGTCCTTGTAGCGCACGTTGAACGGCGGATCGTATTCCTTGATCCACATGTACTCGAGCTGCAGCGAGTCGACGTCGGTCGGGACGACCGTCCATTCCACCGAAGACGCGGTGGTGACCATCCGCCTGGTGCGCTCGTGCAGGGTACGCAGCGGCGCGAAGTAGTTGGACAGCCGCTGACGCAGGTTCTTCGCCTTGCCGACGTAGAGCACGCGCCCCTCGGCGTCCCGGAAGCGATACACCCCCGGGTCGGTCGGGATCTCGCCCTGCGACGGTTTGTACGGAAGGACGTCGGCCATCAACTGGCCTTCCGCGCCCCGCGTCCTGCGCCGAGGATCTCACCGAGGAACATGCCGGTGTGGCTCTCCTCCACGCGCGCGATCTGCTCGGGTGTGCCGGTGGCGAGGATCTCGCCGCCGCCGGAGCCACCCTCGGGACCGAGGTCGATCACCCAGTCCGCCGACTTGATGACGTCGAGGTTGTGCTCGATCACGATCACGGTGTTGCCCTTGTCGACCAGCCCGTTCAGCACCTCGAGGAGCTTTCGGACGTCTTCGAAGTGCAGACCCGTAGTCGGCTCGTCGAGCACGTAGATGCTTCGGCCGTTGCTGCGACGCTGAAGCTCGGTGGCGAGCTTGACGCGCTGCGCCTCACCGCCGGAGAGCGTCGTGGCCGACTGGCCGAGTCGCACGTAGCCGAGGCCGACGTCGACGAGCGTCTTCATGTACCGGTGGATCGCCTGGATCGGCTCGAAGAACTCCGCAGCCTCCACGATCGGCATCTCGAGCACTTCGGCGATGTTCTTGCCCTTGTAGTGCACCGCGAGAGTGTCTCGGTTGTATCGCTTGCCGTGACAGACCTCGCAGTCGACGTACACGTCGGGTAGGAAGTTCATCTCGATCTTGATCGTGCCGTCACCGGAGCATGCGTCGCAGCGACCCCCCTTGACGTTGAAGCTGAATCGGCCGGGCTGGTAGCCGCGCACCTTCGCCTCCGGCGTCTCGCTGAACAGCGTTCGGATGCGGTCGAAGACGCCTGTGTAGGTCGCGGGGTTCGAGCGCGGTGTGCGGCCGATCGGCGCCTGATCGACGTGCACCACCTTGTCGAGGTTGTCGAGACCGGTGACGCGGGTGTGCTTGCCCGCGAGCGTACGTGCGCCGTTGAGCTTGGATGCGAGCACCCGGTAGAGGATGTCGTTGACCAGCGACGACTTGCCGGAGCCGCTCACGCCGGTGACGGCGGTGAGCACACCGAGCGGGAACTCCGCCGTGACGTTCTTGAGGTTGTTCGCGCGAGCGCCGACGACGCTCAGCATCCGCTTCTTGTCGATCTTGCGACGCTTCTTCGGCATCGGGATCTCGCGACGGCCTGCGAGATAGTCGGCGGTCATCGATTCTGTCTCTGTGAGCAGCGCCGAGTACGGCCCAGAGTGCACGACGGCACCGCCGTTGACTCCGGCACCGGGTCCGATGTCGACGACCCAGTCGGCGGCCTCGATCGTCTCCTCGTCGTGTTCGACGACGATCAACGTGTTACCGAGGTCGCGCAGCGTCTGCAACGTCTCGATCAGGCGTCGGTTGTCCCTCTGGTGCAGACCGATCGACGGCTCATCGAGCACGTAGAGCACGCCAGTGAGCCCCGACCCGATCTGGGTCGCGAGACGGATGCGCTGCGCCTCGCCACCGGAGAGCGAGCCCGCCGCACGGCTGAGGTTCAGATATGCAAGACCGACCTGGAGCAGGAAGTCGAGGCGCAGGCGGATCTCACGCAGCACCTGTGCCGCGATCTTCGCCTCGCGCTCGGTCAGCGTCAGCGTCTCCATGAAGCCACGGGCATCGGCGAGGCTGAGGTGCGAGACCTCGGCGATCGAGTGCCCGTGCACCTTGACCGCGAGCACCTCGGGCTTGAGGCGGTTGCCGTCGCACGCGGGACACGGCACTTCACGGAGATACTCGGCCCAGCGCGCACGCTGATTGTCGCTCTCGGCCTGGGCGTACTGACGCTCGATGTAGGGCACGACGCCCTCGAAGCCGGAGGCGTACCGCATCTCACGGCCGTAGCGGTTCTTCCACTTGACCGTGACCTTGTAGTTGTCCCCTCGCAGGATCGCGTCCTGCACGTCGACACGCAGGTCTTTCCACGGGGTGTCGAGGTCGAAGTTGAGGTCGCGTGCGAGTCCTTCGAGCAACCGCTCGTAGTACTGGAAGAGTCCCTTGCCCTGCGTCGTCCACGGGATGATGGCGCCCTCGCGGATCGAGAGCTCCTCATCGTCGAGCATCAGGTCGACGTCGACTGACATGCGCGTGCCGAGACCGGAGCATGTCGGGCAGGCGCCGAACGGCGCGTTGAACGAGAAGGTGCGGGGCTCGATCTCGGTCAGCGTGATCGCATGCCCGTTGGGGCATGCCAGCTTCTCGGAGTACGACTGCCACGCGTCGTCGCCCTCTTCATCCACGAAGTTGACCTGCACGACGCCCCCGGCGAGCCCGAGTGCGGTCTCCACCGAGTCTGTGACGCGCCCCAGGATGTCGTCGGATGCCACGAGCCGGTCGACCACGACCGCGATGTCGTGCTTGTAACTCTTCTTGAGCGTCGGCGGCTCGGCGAGCTGGATGAGGTCTCCGTCGACGATCGCGCGCGAGTACCCCTTGGCGCCGAGTTCGCGGAACAGATCGACGAACTCGCCCTTCTTCTGGGAGACGATCGGAGCGACGATCTGATACCGGGTGCGCTCGGGCAGTTCCACGAGCTGATCGGCGATCTGCTGCACGGTCTGCCGCTGGATCTTCTCCCCGCACTCAGGACAGTGCGGGATGCCGATGCGCGCCCACAGCAGACGCATGTAGTCATAGATCTCGGTGATCGTGCCGACGGTCGAGCGCGGGTTGCGGTTCGTCGACTTCTGATCGATCGAGACCGCAGGGCTCAGCCCTTCGATGAAGTCGACGTCGGGACGATCCACCTGACCGAGGAACTGACGTGCATAGGCGCTCAGCGACTCGACGTAGCGACGCTGACCTTCGGCGAAGATCGTGTCGAACGCGAGGCTGGACTTTCCGGATCCGGACAGGCCGGTGAACACGACCATCGAATCGCGGGGGATGTCGATGTCGACGTTCTTGAGATTGTGCACGCGAGCGCCGCGAACACTGAGTTTGCTGGGGGTTGCTACGGGGACAATGGGCACCGGACAAGTCTACGAGGGGCCACAGACATCGGCTCTGCATCCACGTTCAGGAACGCTCTCCCGCGGGTCTCACCCGCGCTTCATCCGCAGCAGGAACAGCACCACGAACACCGCCAGCGCGATCGCGCCAGCGATCGCCGCGCCTTCGACGGTGACTCCGCCGGAAGCCGGACCCCCGGGGAGGAACAGCACCATGACGAGCAGCGTCAGCGGCTGAGCGACGAGCTGGACCATCAGCAGACGCCGAAGCGTCGGCCGCAGCGCGGCGAGCACGACACGCCCCTGCCACGAGATGACGAACAGAAGCGAGGAGAAGGCATGGATGACGTGGACGACGAATACTGCGACCAGCGCCCGCCAGATGCTCGGTTCAGAAATCAGCATGCCCACCGCAAGGCAGCCGATGGCGAACCAGCCTCCGAATATCTGGGGCAGGAGGACGCCGAGCACGGCGGTCGCCACGGCGGCGATCTGCCACCCGACCACGGGGATCAGCATCAGTGCAGCGATCGCGACGAATGCGATGAACCCCAGGCGCAGCACCACCGCAGGCGCAGACGCATCGGTGCGGATCCAGTCGTTCCTCCGCATGGGGCCGCCGCTCATCGCCTCGACCTCGCTGTTCCGCGCATAGCTGCAGCGACATCCCCACGCCATGGGACGGTGTCGATCCCCGCGCCGGCGAGATCGTGCAGCACATCCTCTCGTTCGGCGAGCACAGTGCGCAGGGCCAACTGCTGTTCCATGGTCAGCCGCGTGCGGTCGAGCTCGGGAAGGACGTCGACCGCGACGACCCGGTGCCCCGAGGCCCGCCATGTCAGCGCGATATCGGATGCCGCGCCGTCGAAGAACGTGGACAGCACGAAGATGGCGGATCCGTGCGGCACGGGCGGCGTGCGACTGAACGGCACGTCCTCGCCGGTCTGCCCGGTCGCTGCGATCGCCGCATCCACCCTCGCCAGGTGACGGGTGCCTGCGCCGCTTCGAATGGAGCGACCGCCATGCACGAGCACGTGCAGCGCTACCCGATCACCGGCGTCGATGGCCGCCGCGGCAATGGATCTCGCCGCCTGACGGGCGAGATCGAGCGACGTCGCACCGCTGCGCTCGAAGTCGCCGCTCCCCCATGTCGCGACGACCGTTCCGAGTTCGTCGGCGGTGTCCATGGCGATGACGACGGACGCATCGCTCATGGCGTTCGTGCGCCGCACGAGCAGGTCGCCTGGACGACGCGCCATGCGTGCGGTCGCGCGCCAGTCCACTCGTCGCAGCTCATCACCAGGGACGAACTGGTGGATGTCGCGGAAGTCGCCCCCCTGCCCCTGACGCCGCCCCTCGTGATTGCCGTGCAGGCCTGTGAGTCGCGACGATAGCGGCAGAGCGGGCAGAGGGTGAGGCGTCGCCGCGATGTTGCGCACGGCCTCGACGACCGGGGACGCAGCGCCGAGTGCTGCCGCATCTTCGGAGAAGCCGCGCACGGATGCCTTCACCGCTGTGACCGGCCCCGAGTGAAGCGTGCGGCTGATGGAGATGATCGGCGCGGCGTTCACCGGAACGAGCAGTCGGCGATTGCGTCGCCCTGACTGGACGATGACCAGCTCAGCGGCCTCCGCATCGCCGGTGACGGTGACCTCCGTGTGGACGGTGCCCTCCGCCCCGGCCGGTATCGGCGTCAGCTCGACGACAGCCACATCATCGACGTCGCGACGCTGCAGCGCGGCGACGGTGAGCAGCGCAAGCGGTACACCCATCGCCACGATGTCCGGTCGCGATCCGAGCAGCCCGGCTCCGGCGAGCACGGCGGCGCCGATGAATCCGAGCACGACCGCAGGTCCTGCGCGGCGGCGGGCGGTCTTGACCGTCACACCGATGCACCCACCGTCGGCGGCACCGGTACCTTGCTGACAACGCCGGAGACGACATGCGCGGCATCTATCCCCTGTGCCCACGCCTGGGGTGTCAGTGTCAGACGATGCGCGAGAACGGGCACCGCGATCCGCTTGATGTCGTCGGGGCGCACGAACTCGCGTCCGTCGAGAGCTGCGAGTGCCCGGCCGAGAAGCATCAGAGCGAGAGAGCCGCGTGGTGAGGATCCGACCGAGACGTGCTGGGCGTTCCGCGTGGCTCGCGCGATATCGACGCAGTAGCGGGCGATGTCAGGATCGACATGGATGGCTTCGACGGCCTGCTGCAGCTCGAGGAGCAACGACGCCTTCAGAACCGGGTCGACATGTGTCGCCTCCTGCTGACGGAGTACTCGGTTCAGGAGGATCTGCGCCTCGCCTGATGCTTCGGGATAACCGACGGAGAGTCGCACCATGAAACGGTCGAGCTGCGCTTCCGGCAGCGCGTACGTGCCTTCGTACTCGATCGGGTTGGAGGTGGCGATCACGTGGAACGGCGCCGCGAGCGGGAAGCTGTTGCCCTCGACGGTGACCTGGCGTTCGGCCATCGCCTCGAGCATCGCCGACTGCGTCTTGGGAGTGGTGCGGTTGATCTCGTCAGCCAGCAGCAGCCCGGTGAAGATGGGGCCAGGACGAAACACGAACTCTCCCGTGTCCGGTTCGTACACGTAGGATCCGGTCACGTCCCCCGGCAACATGTCAGGCGTGCATTGCAGGCGACGGAACTCCAATCCGAGGGCTGCCGCCAGGCTGC
This sequence comes from Microbacterium sp. AK031, assembly GCF_024807145.1. Classification (GTDB taxonomy): domain Bacteria; phylum Actinomycetota; class Actinomycetes; order Actinomycetales; family Microbacteriaceae; genus Microbacterium. The sequence continues at coordinate 81,433 of NZ_JANUCA010000005.1, forward strand.
GCGCGGCGAGAGTCTTACCCAGGCCCGGTACATCTTCGAAGAGCACATGACCACCGGCGAGGATCGTCGCAAGGGCGATCTCCACGGGATCGTCCATTCCGACGACCACTGTGCGCACGGCGGCAAGAATCCGAGCTCCGGTCTCGGCGATCGATGTCGTCTGCATCTCGGGCCTCATTGCTTCTCCTTGTTCGGATGACTGTTCGGCGGAAGGCTGTTCGGTGCCGGACTCGTCGGCGAAAGCCTGTCGATGGCAGCGAGTGCTTGTTCGAGCTCTCTGCGTGTGGTGCCGCGCCCCGCCAACCGCTGCCATGTCCCTGCGCCTGTGAGCGCTTCGATCCGGTCGGCGTGCGTCGGGTCACTCACGTCGACGCCATGGCGCTGCAAGCGATGGGAGAGGATCGCGCGCACTCGGCGGGTGATGAGCTCCCCCGCCATACCGGTACTCGGGTTCAGCGCCCACGCCATCCTGGAGATGTCCGTCCCGCGACGTTCCGGTCCGGCTTCGATCCGAGGGGCATCCATTCGCGGATCGTCCGGCATGACCAGCTGGGTGCACAGCACTAAAATGCCGGCAAGCACACCCCACGCGATCGCGAAGGCGGGCTCGACGCCGATCAAGGTGAAGACGAGCACAGCGCACGCACCGGCAACCGCTGCGACGATCATCCGTGTGCGGGTCATCGCCACCCCTCCTCGATGTGCTGCAGCGCCCGCCGCGCAATATCGCGATCGCGTTCGTCGGCGACGTGCCCTCCGAAGCGCACACGTTCGTAGAGTGCGAGCAGGTCGCGCGCAGCTTCCGATATCCCGGAACGTCGGGTGATGATGCGCAAGGCGAACTCCGAAGGCGTCTCACTCATGCCGCGAATCAATCCGGCATCCATCGCGCTCTCCTCAAGACCCACCCACGCCGCGATGATCGCGTCCCCGGGGATGGGTCGCTCCTCTATCGTGCGCAGCGCACCCTGGAGGCCACGACGGATGACCGGCGCCGAGACGTCGGACTCGGGGTCGGCAGCACCCTGCTCCTGCAGATCGAAGCTCGTGGCGACTCCCTCCTGCGTGCGCAGCGGACGATCATGCCACGCCCTCACCAAGGCACGCAGAACGAGCAGCAGGACGAGGATCAGCGCGATCACACCGAGTACGAGGAATATGACTCCGATGACCGCGCCGATGATCTCAGACTCCGGATTCTCCGGTATCGGCGTCATGCCCGGCATCGGAGTCTCTTGAATCATCGGTGGCATCGATGCCCCGCCGCGCGGCTCGGAAGGCGCGGGTTCGATCGACGGCGTGCCCTGGACAGAGGCCGCGATCATCATGATCAGAAAGAGTCCGACGACGCTGCCCGCTACTGCGAACCGTCTCATCCCGCGCGCCGATGCAGGATCGGCGACGGACAACTCATGCCTTCACCCTATGGTGTGCGCGCCGGCTCGATCGGAGCGCGACCCGCGAATGGGGACAAACCGTCGCGCAGGGCAGTCACCTGCTGAACGTCCATGTGCACCGCATCCATCACTTGATGTGGCACTTCCAGCGCCCTGCTGCGAAGCGCCCGACCGGCCTCGGTGAGACGGATGTCGAGGCGCCGCTCGTCTTCGCTGCTGCGCTCACGCGCGATCAGGCCGTCCTTCTCGAGGCGCTTGACCAACGGCGATGCGGTCGCCGGATCCATCGCGAGATCTGCGGCGAGGTCGTTGAGCGTGCGCGGCGATCGCTCCCAGAGGGCGAGCATCACGAGGTACTGCGGATGCGTCAGGCCGAGGGGCTCGAGGATAGGCCGATAGATCGCCACGACGTTGCGCGCTGCGGTCACCAAGGCGAAGCAGAGCTGGTTCTCGAGCTTGAGGAGATCGTCCGAATCCGTCACATCCCGATTATACCTATTGGGCTAATCATTAGTACACTAATGATTATGTCGAACCGTTCCGAACGAGTGCCGTTCCGCACACGCGTCCGCGAAGCGGGCGGGCTGTATCGCTGGTTCAACAAGACCCTCATCCGCCTGGCGGGACCGGCCGCGGTCGGCCCCTATGAGGCCACCCCTCCCCCTTCTGCCGCCCAACGCGCCGAACGCGCGTGTCCCCTGTGCGGCCGCCCCATGACTGAGCACGAGATCGACCGGTCCGGTCCGAAACCTCTCATGCACTGCCCGTGACTGGCAACGCCCCGAGGGCTTGAGTCCGTCGACAGCTAAGCGCCTGAGCTCTCCCGTGCAGCGTCGATCCATGACATCAGCGCATCATCGTCCTCGATGGCCGTCGGCGCGACGTCCAGCCAACTCGGTCCCATCGTCTTCGCACCCATCACGGCAACTGAGACGCCAGGCTCGGTCAGCAGCGCAACTCCCCTCTCCTCAGTGACGCGCACGAGGAGAACACCTTCTTTGCGTGTACCGACGAGGATACGACCGTGCAGCAGGAATGCGCGCGTGCCGAACATCCGCTTCTCCTCGAGTCCAGGCTCTGACATCAGCAGCGCTCGGACCCGGTCGGCGAGTTCAGTGGCGGCGGCGTCCGTGCTCGACATCACCACTCCTACGCGTGCCCGGCGCGTTCCATGGCGCGCAGTTCTTTCTTGAGATCCTGCACCTCGTCGCGGAGCCGGCCGGCAAGTTCGAACTTCAGCTCCGCCGCCGCGGCGAGCATCTGATCGGACAGGTCCTTGATCATGTCCTCCAGCTGCTCGGCGCCCTCGGCTGCGATGCCCTCTCGACGCAGCTGAGGTGTGGGGCTCTTGCCACGGCCGGACTTCGTCCTGTTCTTGCTTCGCAGCAGGTCTTCGGTGTCTGACGCCTCACGGGCCAGCACGTCGGTGATGTCGGCGATGCGTTTGCGCAGCGGCTGCGGGTCGATGCCGCGTTCTTTGTTGTACGCGACCTGCTTCTCGCGGCGACGATCGGTCTCCTCGATGGCCTTCGCCATCGAGTCGGTGATCCGGTCGGCGTACATGTGCACCTGGCCGGACACGTTTCGGGCCGCACGCCCGATCGTCTGGATGAGAGACGTTCCGGAGCGCAGGAACCCCTCTTTGTCAGCATCCAGAATCGCGACCAACGACACCTCGGGGAGGTCGAGACCCTCGCGCAACAGGTTGATGCCGACCAGCACGTCGTACACGCCGGAGCGAAGTTCGCTGAGCAGCTCGACCCGTCGGAGCGTGTCGACGTCGGAGTGAAGGTACCTCACCCGCACGCCGTGCTCGCCCAGGAAGTCGGTGAGCTCTTCTGCCATCTTCTTCGTCAGCGTCGTGACGAGAACACGCTCATCACGACCCGCACGCAGCCTGATCTCTTCCAGCAGATCGTCGATCTGGCCCTTGGACGGCTTGACGATGATCTCCGGGTCGACGAGTCCGGTCGGACGGATGATCTGCTCGACCACACCGTCGGCGATGCCCATCTCGTACTTGCCAGGCGTCGCCGAGAGGTAGACCGTCTGACCGATGCGGTTCTTGAACTCGTCGAACCGCAACGGCCGGTTGTCCATCGCGCTGGGCAGGCGGAAGCCGTGGTCGACCAGAGTGCGCTTGCGCGACGCATCGCCCTCGTACATGGCGCCGATCTGCGGCACCGTCACGTGCGACTCGTCGATCACCATGAGGAAGTCGTCGGGGAAGAAGTCGAGCAAGGTGTGCGGTGGCTCGCCGGGCTCGCGGCCGTCCATGTGGCGGGAGTAGTTCTCGATGCCGGAGCAGAATCCGAGTTGCTGCAGCATCTCGAGATCGAAAGAGGTGCGCATGCGCAGTCGCTGGGCCTCGAGCAGTTTGCCCTGACGCTCGAACTCCTTCAGTCGCTCGGCCAGTTCGTCCTCGATCGTGCCGATCGCGCGCTGCACGACATCGGTGCCTGCGACGTAGTGGGATGCGGGGAAGATCGGCACCGCGTCGAGCTTCTCGATGACGTCACCGGTCAGTGGATGCAGCGTGTAGAGGGCTTCGATCTCGTCGCCGAACAGCTCGATGCGGATCGCGTGCTCTTCATAGACGGGGATGATCTCGATCGTGTCACCGCGCACCCGGAAGTTGCCGCGGGAGAAGTCGACGTCGTTGCGGTTGTACTGCATCGCGATGAACTGGCGGATCAGGGCATCGCGGTCGTAGCGCTCACCCACCTGCAGGGCGACCATCGCACGCAGATACTCCTCCGGCGCACCGAGGCCGTAGATGCACGACACCGTGGACACCACGACCACGTCACGCCGCGACAGGAGCGAATTGGTCGTGGAGTGACGCAGACGCTCGACCTCGGCGTTGACCGAGGAGTCCTTCTCGATGAAGGTGTCGGTCTGCGGTACGTAGGCCTCTGGCTGGTAATAGTCGTAGTACGAGACGAAGTACTCCACCGCGTTGTTCGGCATGAGCTCTCTGAACTCGTTCGCCAGCTGAGCGGCGAGAGTCTTGTTGTGCGCCAGAACCAGCGTCGGTCGCTGCACCTGCTCGACGAGCCAGGCTGTCGTCGCAGATTTTCCGGTACCGGTGGCGCCGAGCAGCACGACGTCGGTCTCGCCGGCGTTGATGCGCGATGCCAGATCGGCGATCGCTTGCGGCTGGTCACCCGCCGGCTCGTACTCGCTGATCACCTCGAAGGGACGGACACTGCGCGTGGGTTGCATGTCTCAAGCGTATGCGGAGCCTCAGACATCGGGGTCGCCGACTGTGCACTCGGGCGGGCGCTCGACGTCATCGCCCTATAGTGGGGCCGTGATCGAGTTCCTGATCGGCTCCAGTCTCGCGGCATCGGCCGGGCTGAACGCCTGGATGCCGCTCTTCCTGCTCGGTCTCGCCGACCGATTCCTTCCGGCGGTGAACCTTCCTTCCGGCTGGTCCTGGATCTCCAGCGACATCGCCCTCTGGATTCTCGGCGCCCTGCTGCTCCTCGAAGTCGTCGCCGACAAGATCCCCGCGCTCGATTCGATCAACGATGTCGTCCAGAGCGTGCTCCGTCCGGCCTCAGGCGGCATCGTGTTCGGCGCGGGCGCGAGCTCGGAGACGGTCGCCGTCGACGACCCTTCGTCGTTCTTCTCAGAGAACACCTGGGTGCCGATCGTCACGGGCATCGCGATCGCCCTGATCGTGCACGTCGTCAAGGCCACCGCGCGTGTGACGGCGAACACCGTCACCGGCGGACTCGCGGCCCCGGTGCTCAGCACGGCCGAGGACGGCGCATCGTTCCTGCTCGCCGCGCTCGCGATCATCTTTCCTGTGCTGGCCGGCCTTCTCCTGATCGGCCTGATCGTCGCGGTCGTGCTGTTCTTCCGGCGACGCAGACAGCAGTCAGCGGCTCAGACCGACGGCTGACGGAGAATGTACGGTGTGGTCGTGGACACCTTGATCAGTCCTGATCGCTCGAGGATCGGTCGGGACAGGTCGGTGCAATCCGCATTCACGTACCTCTTTCCCTGCAGCAGCGCGGAACGCGCGCGTCTGGCTGTCAGCGCACGATAGATGCCGCGGCCACGCCACTGCGGCAGGGTCGCTCCGCCCCAGAGGCCGGCGAAGTCGGTGTCCGGCACGGGCTCCAGTCGTCCGGCGCTCACGACGTCACCGTCCACGAGCGCGATCCATAATCCTGTGTCGGAGCCCGCCGACCACTCCGCCAGGGTCGCCTCCGCGCGTGCCCGCCATTCGGCGTCGGCGAAGACAGAGCCCCGCATCTCCTCCATCGCCCAGATCTCCGCCGCGTCGCGCACTGGGCGGATCTCCACCCCGGCGGGGACCCGCACCTCCTGAGCAAGCAGCGCGGCCTCGCCGATCATGATGGACTCCGGTTCTTCGGGCGCGAAGCCACGGGAGATGAGAGCCTCGTGCAGTCCGGGCGCGACATCGTGCGCCCGTGTCTTCCACTCGATGACCTTGACGTCGGAACGAGCGTCGAAGTGTTCCACGGCGGCATCGACGAGTTCAGCGATCTCGTCTTCGCCGGCGCCATCGAGGGACTCGTAGGTGACGAAGCCGCGTCCGCCGGGGAAGAGAGCGAACCACAACGGCCCGTGGCTTCCGGTGCTCGATTGACGCAACATCTCCGCTGAGGTGCGCAGTTGGGAGTCGTAGGCGTTGAGGAGGGTGTGATGCACGGGCTCGAGTCTAGGCATCCATTGCTCGATCGGATCTCAACAGCACCGCCGCGATGATCGCAGCGACCACCCCCATGGCGATCACCGTTCCGAGGAACCACGCCCAGCCCGCCTGGCCGAACACCACGCCCAGCGCCCATCCGAACAGACTCGACCCTGCGTAGTAGGCGAAGTAGTACAGCGACGGCGCCTGGGCGCGGCTCGACGGCTCAGCGAGGACGGGCGCCCAGCTCGACGCGATCGCGTGCGCACCGAAGAAACCGCCGGTGAACACGACGAGGCCGACGAGGATGACGATCGGCACGGTGACGTACATCAGGGCCGCCCCACCGACGAAGAGTCCGATCGCCCCGATCAGCACAGCGCGGCGTCCGTGCCGCGCAGCCAGAGCCCCTGCCCACGGCGATGACACGGTGCCGGCCAGATAGGCGAGGAACAGCAGCGTCACCAACCAGACCGGCAACAAGAACGGCGGCGCGATGAGGTGGAACCCGAGATAGTTGTACACAGCGACGAACGCGCCCATGAGTAAGAAACCCTGCGCGTACAGTGCGAGCAGACGCGGCGAACGCAGCGCGCGGATGAGGCGCGCGACCATGCCGGGTCCGGCATCCGCTCGCCTCCGCCCCGGCACGAACCTCCGTGCGCGGGGCACGAGCCAGAGGAAGAGAACTGCGGCGGCGGTGCACAGCACCGTGACGCTCCACACGCCGATGCGCCAGTCGAACGCTTCGCCGATCGGGCCCGCGACCAGTCGCCCCGCGAGTCCGCCGACGGTCGTTCCTGCGGTGTAGCTGCCGGCGGCAGCCGCGACATGTCGCGCGTGAACCTCCTCACTGAGGTACGCGAGCGCCACCGCGGGCACGGCGCCGAGGGCGAGCCCTTCGCCGAGGCGCAGTGCCAGCAGCAGGGCGATCTCGGTGCTCAGCGGTGCCGCGAGCCCGAACGCGGTGGCGGCGATGATGCCGATCGCCATCGCGGGTATCCGCCCGATCCGATCGGCGACGAGCGACCAGGGGATCACGGCCACGCCGATCCCGAGCGTAGCGGCAGAGACCGTCAGTGCCGCGGTCGCCGCCGGTACGTCGAGATCGGTGGCGACCTGCGGCAGCACCGCCTGCAGCGAATACAGCTGGGCGAACGTCGCGACACCCGCGAAGAAGAGTCCGGCGATCAGCCGCCGATACGACCGTGTGCGAGGGATGTGACCCGCGAAGTCCTCTGGGCTCACTCCCCCGTCAGCCGCTGCCAAAGCGCATCCACCTGCTGATCGGTCTGTTCCATCGACCCGGCGGTGTCGATCACGACATCCGCGATCGTGAGCCGCTTCTCATCCGAAACCTGGGCGTCGATGCGGTTCTGCGCTTCTTCCGGCTGCATTCCGCGCAACTCGATCAGACGGCGCCGCCGCTCTTCGGCCGGTGCATGCGCGACGACGATCAGGTCCCAGTGGTCGTCCACCCGCGCTTCGACGAGCAGCGGCACGTCGTAGACGACCACGGCTTCCGGGTTCTCGGCGAATGCGGCTTCGAACCGGCGCTGCGACTCGCGTCGCACGGCAGGGTGCACGATGGCGTTCAGCCGTGCCAGCGCGTCGGGTTCTGAGAACACCCGCGCACCGAGCGCAGCACGATCCAGCGCCCCCGACGAATCGATCAGGTCGTCGCCGAACGCCGCGGCGATCTCGCCGAGCACCGGCGTGCCTGGTGCCTGCACGTCGCGCACGATCTGATCCGCATCGACCACCACTGCCCCGAATGATTCGAGCCGGCGGGCGATCGTGGACTTTCCGGAGGCGATTCCACCGGTCAGCGCGATGAGAGGCATGCCGTCAGTCTATGGTTCGAGCAGCCGACGGCTCAGCGCGCGAGCACCTGTCGTCTGGAGCTGATCACGCCGGTGTCGAAGCCTGCCAGATGCAGTCCGCCGTGGAATCGCGCGTGTTCGATCTTGATGCAGCGGTCCATCACGACGGACAGCCCGGCGGCTTCCGCGAGCGACGCGGCCTGCTCATTCCATGAACCGAGCTGGAGCCACAGCGTCGCAGCTCCCACGTCGATGGCCTCCTGTGCGACACCGGGAAGGTCATCGTGCTTGCGGAACACGTCCACGATGTCGGGCACGACCGGCAGGTCGGCGAGCGACGCGTACACCGGCTGTCCCAGGATCTCCGTCTCGCGCGGGTTCACGAGATACACGTCGTACGGCGAGCTGGAGAGCAGGTATGTCGTCACGAAATACGACGCGCGCGCGGGATTGTTGGATGCCCCGACGATCGCGACCGACTTCGATCGGCGCAGCAGCGCAAAACGCTCCTGCTGGTTCGGACCGATCCATGTGCGCTCGGATGCTGCATCGGCTGGCGCTCCGGGCAGCGCACAAGCGACAGCATCCGTGGGAGTCGGAAGCGCGCAGGAATCCACGGTAGTCGAAGTACTCAACGGGTCGCTCCTGTCGCTGCGGTGAGAGCCTGATCGAGATCCCAGATGATGTCATCCGCGTCTTCCAGGCCGACCGAGATGCGGATCAGGTCGGGTCGCACGCCGGCTGCCTCGAGCTGCGGGCCCGTGAGCTGACGGTGGGTCGTGGATGCCGGGTGGATGACGAGTGTGCGCGCATCGCCGATGTTCGCGAGGTGCGAGGCGAGCTGCAGGTTCTCGATGACGGCCTCCCCCGCCGCGCGCCCGTCATCCGCTGCGACGCCGAAGGCGAACACCGAACCGGGCCCGAGCGGAAGATACTTCGCCGCTCGCCCATGGTGCGGATGCGCTTCCAATCCGGCCCACGTGACGTACGACACCCGAGGGTCCGCATCCAGCCACTCGGCGATGATCCGCGCGTTCGCGAGATGGGCGTCGATGCGCTGTGGGAGCGTCTCAACGCCCTGCAGCAGGTTGAACGCCGATTGCGGGCTGAGGGCGGGACCGATGTCGCGCAGCTGCTCGGAACGGAGCTTCGTGAGGAACCCGTACTCGCCGAAGTTGTCCCACCACTTGATGCCGCCGTACGACTCGACCGGCTCGGTCATCTGGGGGAACTTCCCGCTACCCCAGTCGAACGTGCCCTTCTCGATCACGATGCCGCCGAGCGTCGTGCCGTGCCCGCCGAGGAACTTCGTCACAGAGTGGATCACGATGTCGGCGCCGTGCTCGAGTGGCCGTGCGAGATACGGCGTGGCGAGTGTCGCGTCGACCACGAGCGGCACGTCGGCCTCATGGGCGACCGCCGCGAGACCCTCGATGTCGGCGATCTCACCGGACGGATTGCCGATCATCTCGACGTAGACGACCTTGGTCTCGGGACGGATCGCCGCTGCGAAATCGGCGGGATCGCTCGACGGTACGAACGTCGTCTCGACGCCGAAGCGCCGCAGCGTCACATCCAGCTGGGTGACGGTGCCACCGTAGAGCTGCGCGGAGGCGACGACGTGATCGCCCGCGCCGACGAGGGCGGCGAACGTGATGAACTCCGCGCTCATGCCGGATGCCGTGGCCACCGCCCCGATACCGCCTTCGAGTGATGCGAGCCGCTCCTCGAGAGCCGCGACTGTGGGGTTGCCGATGCGCGAATAGATGTTGCCGTACTTCTGCAGGGCGAAGAGGTTGCCGGCATCCGTCGCGTCATCGAAGACGAACGACGTCGTCTGATAGATCGGCACGGCGCGGGCGCCAGTGGATGCGTCGGGCGTGCCGCCCGCGTGGAGTGCTCGGGTGCGGAACCCGAAGCGGTGCTCTTGCGTCATGATGTCCTCGATTGGGCCGCGGCCAGCACGTCGGCGATACCGTCGACGGCCCACGGGTTCTGCAGTGATGTCGTGTCTCCGAGCGCCTTCGGCTCACGGCCGGCGCGTCGATCCTGTTCAGCCTCCCACAGCTGCGCGAGCAGGCGGCGCATGATCTTGCCCGAACGCGTCTTGGGAAGATCATGAACGACGATGATGTGCTTCGGCTTGGCGACCGGTCCGATCGCGACCGCGACCTGGTCGCGCAAAGCGGATGCCGTCACCGCTGCCGCACCGGACGGCGTCACGAATGCGACCACCGCCTGGCCGGTCACCGGATCGGGCACGCCTGCGGTGCCGGCCTCCCCCACGCTCTCGTGCGCGACGAGGGCTGATTCGATCTCGATCGTGGAGAGGCGGTGACCGGAGACGTTCACGACATCGTCGAGGCGTCCGAGAATCCAGATGTGTCCGTCGGCATCCTTGGTCGCACCGTCACCGGCGACGTAGTAGCCACCGAAATCGCCGTGGCCGGCGTACGCCGACCAGTACGAGTCGCGGTAGCGCTGCGGGTCGCCCCAGACGGTCCGCGCCGTCCCCGGCCATGGTCGGCGCACGACCAGCGTCCCGGAGCGCCCTGGTGCGACCTCTTCACCATGCTCGTCGACCACGGTCGCGTCGATGCCCGGCAGCGGCACAGTGGCGGATCCGGGCTTGAGCGTCGTGATGCCGGGCAGCGGCGCGATCATCGCTGCTCCTGTTTCGGACTGCCACCAGGTGTCGACGATCGGCAGCTCATCACGACCGAAATTGCGGCGGAACCAGATCCACGCCTCCGGGTTGATCGCCTCTCCGACTGTGCCGAGCAGACGCAGGCTGGACAGGTCGTGCCCGGCGGGGAGATCCGCTCCGAACCATGTCATGAAGGTACGGATCAATGTGGGCGCGGTGTAGTACACCGTCACGCCATAGCGTTCGATGATCTCGAGGTGCCGCTCCCGGTGCGGTGTGTCCGGCGTGCCCTCGTAGATGACCTGGGTGAGGCCATTCGTGAGCGGCCCATAGATCTCGTAGGTGTGGGCGGTGACCCAGGCCAGATCTGCGGTGCACCAGTGCACGTCATCCGCCTTGGCATCGAAGTGCGCCCAGTGCGCCCAGCTCGTATGCGTCAGGTAGCCGCCGGAGGTGTGGACGAGGCCCTTCGGCTTTCCCGTGGTGCCGGACGTGTAGATGATGAAGAGCGGATGCTCGGCGTCGAACGGCTGCGCCTCATGCTCAGTCGAGGCGGTGTCGACGACGTCATGCCACCAGACGTCACGTCCCTCGGACCAGGGGACGTCCTGACCGGTGCGGCGCAGCACGAGCACGTGCTCCAGGTCTGGCAGGTCAGCGGCTGCGACGTCTGCGGTCGACTTGACCTCGGTGGAAGTGCCTCTGCGGAACTGGCCGTCACTCGTGACGAGCAGCTTCGCGCCGGTGTCCTGAAGCCGGAAGCGCACGGCCTCTGCCGAGAAGCCCCCGAACACCAGCGAGTGCACGGCGCCGATACGCGCGCACGCGAGTGTGATCACGATCGTCTCGACGAGCACCGGGAGGTAGATCACGACGCGGTCGCCGGGCTCGATGCCGAGCGCGAGCAGGGCGTTGGCGGCCTGCGAGACGCGCCGCTGCAGATCGGCGTAGGTCACGGTGGTGCGGTCGCCCGGCTCGCCTTCGAAGTGGAGGGCGACCTTGTCGCCGCGGCCGGCCACGACGTGACGGTCGACGCAGTTGTACGCGACGTTGAGCTTCCCGCCGACGAACCAGCGCGCGGCCGGGATCGCGCCGTCGGTCGGCGGCTCCCACTCATGCGCGGTGCGCCACGGCTCGGCCCAGTCGAGCCGTGCGGCAGCACGCTCCCAGAAGCCGGTGGGATCGGCATCCGCCTCGGCGTAGATCTCTGCCGTGACGTTCGCCTGCGCGGTGAATCCGGCCGGAGGCGCGTACTCGCGCGTCTCCAGCAGTCGTGCTTCAGTCACCCTCACGCCCACTTCTTGAGCAGGTGCTTCTCGACCAGCGCGAGAATCCCGTTCGTGATCGTCCCGAGCAGTGCGAGCAGCACGATCGACAGCAGGATGCGATCGACGCGGCCGCTGTTCTGCGAGTCGGTGAGCATGAACCCGAGCCCCATCGACGAGGCGATGAGCTCGGCGGCGACGAGGAACAGCCATGCCTGTGCAAGTGCGAGCCGTAGCCCCGAGATCACCGAGGGCACGACGGCAGGGAGCTGCACCGTGCGGAACAGCGACCATCCGCGCAGGCTGAATGAACGCCCTGCTTCGACCAGCTGAGGGTCGACGTGTCGTAGCGCCGAGGCGACCGTCGTGTACACCGGGAAGAACGCGCCGATCGCGATCAGCGTGACCTTCGACTCCTCGCCGATCTGCAGCCACAGGATGAGCAGCGGCACCCAGGCGAGCGAAGGCACGGCACGGAGGGCTGCGAGGGTCGGGCTGAGGAGCACGTCGCCGAGGCGGGACAGCCCGACGACTCCCGCCGCAGCGAGGCCGATCACGGAGCCGATCGCGAATCCCAGCAGCACGCGCTGCACCGAGATCGCGATGTGCGTCCAGAGCTGGCCGGCCTCGGCCAGTTCGACGCCCGCGGTGAACACAGATGCCGGCGTGGGAAGGCGGTACGGCGGCACAAGGCCGCTCGTGGTGACGACGTGCCATGCGACGAGGATAATGACGGGCAGGATCAGCCCGGCGGCCACACGGACGCCGGTGCGGTCCCAGATGCCTCTAGGAACGGCATCCGTCCGCCGGCGCTCCCCCTTGGCGAAATCGAGGGCATCCCGCGAATCCGCCGGCACGACGACTCGCTGGTCCGGAATGATCATTCGCCCTTGGCCGCCTTCTCGGCGAAGGTGGCGTTCACGATCGTCTCGAGCGCCTTGTCGACGGATGCCTGGCCGCCCTGCACATCGCCGGAGTCGACGAGCACCGGAGCGATCTTCTCGAGCACCTCGATCTGCGCGACGCCCGGGATGCCGTTCACATCGAGGTTCGAGCGCTCTTCGATCACGGTCGTCGCGACCTCGATGTCGATTCCTGCGACCTCGGCGAGCAGAGCAGCGGTCTCTTCGGGGTTCTCGAGCGCCCAGGCGCGCGCCTGCTCGTAGGCGTCGACGACGGCCTGTGCGAGGTCGGCGTGGTTGTCGATGAAGTCCTCGGTGGCGTTGAGGAAGCCGTAGGTGTTGAAGTCGACGTTGCGGTAGATGAGCTGGTCGCCCGATTCGACCTCAGCGGCAGCCATGATCGGGTCAAGGCCTGCCCACGCGTCGACAGAACCGCCGTCGAGGGCCGCGCGACCGTCGGCGTGCTGCAGGTTCTGCACCTCGACGTCTTCGAGCGAGAGGCCGCCCTCTTCAAGTGCCTGCAGCAGGAAGAAGTACGGGTCGGTGCCCTTGGTCGCGGCGATCGAGGTGCCGGCGAGGTCCTCGAGCGAGGTGATGCCGCTGTCGGGTCCGACGACGATGGCCGACCACTCGGGCTGCGAGTAGATGTCGATGACCTGAATGGGCGAGCCATTGGCACGTGCGAGCAGCGCCGCCGAGCCGGCCGTCGAGCCGACATCGACCGAGCCGGAGCGCAGCAGTTCGTTGGCCTTGTTGGAACCGGCGGACTGAACCCATTCGACCTCGACGTCGCCGCCGAGGATGTCTTCGAGGATGCCCTGATCTTTGATCACGAGGCTGAGCGGGTTGTAGGTCGCGAAGTCGACCGTGAGCGTGTCGGAGGACCACTCGCCCGTTGCGGTGGAGTCATCGGGTGCTGAGGCGTCGGCGTTTTCTCCGGCGATGCAGCCGGTGGCGACGAGCATCATCGTTCCGGCGATGGCGATCGCAGGGACGATTCGGCGGGTGATGATGCTCATCGGGTCTCCTCGGTGGAAATGCGGTGGTGGGTATCGACGCCGAGTCCTTCGAGAAGGTCGGCGCGAAGGTCTGCGAGGCCGCGATCGGCGCGGTCACGCGGGCGGATGCCCGGCACTGTGATGGTGCGTGCGACGGATGTCGCGTTCGTGCCTGTCTCACCGACGAGCGAGCGCAGCAGCAGCACGCGGTCGGCGAGGTACAGGGCCTCCTCCACGTCATGTGTGACGAGGAGGACAGTGGTGGGCTCGGCAGCATGGATGTCGAGCAGAAGGTCCTGCATCCGCAGCCTCGTCAGCGCGTCGAGCGCACCGAACGGCTCGTCGAGCAGGAGAACGCCGGGGTTGCGTGCCAGGGCGCGGGCGAGCGAGGCGCGCTGCGCCATCCCTCCCGACACTTCACGAGGATGCTGGTCGGCCGCGTGGTCTAGGCCGACCAGATGCAGCAGTTCGCGCACGCGTTCGCGTCCCTCGCGGCGTCGGGTACCGCGAGGCAGACCGAGCTCGACGTTCTGTGCGAGCGTGCGCCACGGCAGCAGCCGGGGTTCCTGGAACGCGATGGCCGTGCGTTCGTCGGTGTCGGTGACTCCGGTGCCATCGAGGCTGATGCGTCCGTTCGTCGGCGCATCCAGACCTCCGACGAGACGAAGGAGCGTCGACTTGCCACAGCCCGACGGTCCGACCACCGCGACGATCTCCCCGGCCGCCAGTTCGACGTCGACCCCGCGCAGCACTTCGCGCCGCCCCGCCGGCATGGCGAATCCGCGCTCGACGTTCTCGAGGCGCACGGCATTCGCGGCACCCAGGGCGAGCGGGGCGCTGCCGGTGCGCGGAGCAAGGAGTGCGGAGGACATACCCCCATCGTCCCGGAGGCGCATCCATGTTACGAAAGCGAGCGTAATGTTCCGTCACACCGGCCCCGGCATCCGCGCCACGCTCGCGCGTTTGCTGCCCGCGGGAGCTTTTCGCACGCGGAATCAGCGTCGCCCTCGTGCGATTGCCGCCCATGGGAGCTTCTCGCACGCTCTCAGCTCGCCTCCGGTGCGAAAACCTCCCGCCGACGCGCGGGAACCGAGGCAGCGGCAGGCGTCAAGCCCGGAGAAAAGCGGAACGGGCCGCCACCCGAAGGTGACGACCCGTTCCTGAAAAGGCGTGCTTACACGTTGCCGCCCGAGAGCTTCTCGCGCAGAGCCGCGAGAGCCTCGTCGTCAGCAAGCGTTCCGGCGCCGGAGTCGCTGGTGAAGGTCTGTGCTGCAGCGAAGTCGTCGCCTGCAGCGGCCTCGGCCTCGGCTGCCTTGGCAACCGCGACCTTGTGAGCCTCCCAGCGAGTCTGGGCTGCAGCGTACTCCTGCTCCCATGCCTCGCGTGCGGAGTCGAAGCCTTCCTTCCACGCACCGGTCTCGGGGTCGAAGCCCTCCGGGTACTTGTACTCGCCGTTCTCGTCGTACTCGGCGAGCATGCCGTACAGGGCCGGGTCGAACTCGGTGCTGGTCAGGTCGACCGACTCGTTGGCCTGCTTGAGCGACAGCGAGATGCGGCGACGCTCGAGGTCGATGTCGATGACCTTGACGAAGACCTCTTCGCCGACGGACACGACCTGCTCAGCCAGCTCGACGTGCTTGCTGGAGAGCTCGGAGATGTGCACGAGGCCCTCGATGCCGTCTGCGACGCGAACGAACGCACCGAACGGAACGAGCTTGGTGACCTTGCCCGGTGCGATCTGGCCGATCGCGTGGGTGCGGGCGAAGACCTGCCACGGGTCCTCCTGCGTCGCCTTCAGCGACAGTGAGACGCGCTCGCGCTCGAGGTCAACCTCGAGGATCTCGACGGTGACCTCCTGGCCGACCTCGACGACCTCGGATGCGTGCTCGATGTGCTTCCAGGACAGCTCGGAGACGTGCACGAGGCCGTCAACGCCGCCCAGGTCGACGAACGCACCGAAGTTGACGATCGAGGAGACCTGGCCCTTGCGGACCTGGCCCTTGTGCAGGTTGTTGAGGAAGTTCGAGCGCGACTCGGACTGCGTCTGCTCGAGCAGAGCGCGGCGCGAGAGGACGACGTTGTTGCGGTTCTTGTCCAACTCGAGGATCTTCGCCTCGATCTCCTGGCCCAGGTACGGGGTCAGGTCGCGGACACGACGCAGCTCGATGAGCGATGCCGGCAGGAAGCCACGGAGGCCGATGTCGACGATGAGTCCGCCCTTGACGACCTCGATGACCGTACCGGTGACGACGCCGTCGTCTTCCTTGATCTTCTCGACGTCGCCCCAGGCGCGCTCGTACTGCGCACGCTTCTTGGACAGGATCAGACGGCCTTCCTTGTCCTCCTTCTGGAGAACAAGAGCCTCGACCTCGTCGCCGACCTTGACGACCTCGTTGGGGTCGACGTCGTGCTTGATGGAGAGTTCGCGGGAGGGGATGACACCCTCGGTCTTGTATCCGACGTCGAGCAGAACCTCATCGCGGTCGATCTTGACGATCGTGCCTTCGATGATGTCGCCGTCGTTGAAGAACTTCAGAGTCTTCTCGACCGCGGCCAGGAAGTCCTCAGCAGATCCGATGTCGTTGATGGCGACCTGCTTGGTGGCCGGGGCGGTCGTTGCGGTAGTCATGTAGTGGGTTGTCCTTGTTGGGTGGGTACTCGGGCCACGGGCGCTCATGCACGCATGAGTGATCGCCTGTAGCGAATGGATTTGGATTTTCAATCAACGGGCATGCGAGTGCACGCCACGAGTGACACTTCAGATTATCAGAGAATCGTCGCGAACGCTGCTGTGGATAACTCCGGCGGATGCTGACGCTTCGCGTTACCGTGAACGGGTGACTCTCCCCCGATCGAAGACGAGCCGGATCCGGATGCTGGCACTTCTCACCCTGGCAGCGACGGCGCTGAGCGCCTGCACGCCGACTCCTGAGCCTACGCCGACCCCGACAGCTGCTTTCGCTTCCGAGGAAGAGGCGTTCGCCGCGGCTGAGGAGGTCTATCGGGCGTACAACGATGCGTTGAACGCTGTGGATACGAGTGACCCCGTGACGTTCGAACCGGTGTTCGCTCTTTCGAGTGGCGATTTCGAAGCTGCTGATCGCAAATCTTTTTCTGAACTACACGCCGAGAACTATGAACTGCGGGGCGAGACCCGCATGATTCTGTTCGAAGGAGTCAAGGCGGAGAAGGGACTCTCGAAAGTCACGGCGCTCGTTTGCCTCGACGTCAGCGATTCCGGAGTAGTAGACGAGAATGGCGCGTCGGTGGTTCCCGCCGACCGGCCAGACATCAACGCCTTACGCGTGATCTTCATGGTGTCCGATGGCGAGCTGCTAATTGATCGTGCGGACCGCGACGAGGCCAGTTCATGCGTCTCCTAGTGATTGCCATTGCGATTTCCTCAGTTCTGCTCGCGACTGGGACTGATGATGACGGTGGCGTGGGTGGGGTCGATGTGGTTACGGGCACCGGTCCAGGCGAAGTCATCATCGACGGCAGCTACGACACCCCCGGCAACCCCGGCAACTCCCCGATCGGCGACTGGGACCCCGGCACCGATGCCGACTGGACTCCGCCGTCAGATTGGACTCCACCGCCGGAGTTCGACTTCCAGCAGTGCCTGGACAGCTGGGACTCCTACATCCATTGCTTCCGGGAATCCGAAGACGCCGACGAAGAAGTGCCAGCAGATGAAGCCGCCACCCCGGCGATTCCTGCGATCACGATCTCCGATATCGCGAGGTTCGCACCAGCCGGCTCCGCCATCGCCGGAGAGCCGGACAACGTCGGTGTCGTCGGCCTGCCGACGAACTTCGTGGCGACAGCATCCGTCCACACTGTGAACGACTCGCTCTTCGGGTTCCCGGTGGTAGTTCGCTTCACGCCCGCCGGCTACGACTTCAGGTTCGGCGACGGTACGACGGCGACCACCACGTCAGGCGGCCGGTCTTGGGCTGACCTCGGCCAAGCCCAGTTCACCCCGACGCCCACAAGCCACACGTACGCCGAGCGCGGCACATACTCCGCACAGGTCGACGTGCGCTACACCGCAGAGGTCGATTTCGGCGTCGGCTGGTTCCCGATCTCCGGCGAAGTCACGTCCTCCGGCGCACCTCAGGAGATCCGCATCTTCGAGGCCCACACGGCGCTGGTCGCGCACACCTGCCAGCAGGCGCCCGACTCCCCCGGCTGCTGAGGCAAGCAGCTCCAGGTCTGTCCGAGCCCTGTGCCATGCTGATCCCATGAGCGACAGGCTGATGCTGTTGGACACCGCTTCCCTCTACTTCCGTGCGTTCTACGGCGTCCCTGACAAGGTGAAGGCTCCTGACGGCTCCCCGGTCAACGCCGTGCGCGGCCTGCTCGACATCATCGCCAAACTCGTCACCCTGTACGACCCCACGCACATCGTCGCCTGCTGGGATGACGACTGGCGTCCGCAGTGGCGCGTCGATCTCATCCCCAGCTACAAGGCGCACCGCGTCGTCGAGGTCGTTCCGGCCGGCCCCGACGTCGAAGAGGTGCCGGATCCGCTCGAAGCCCAGATCCCGCTGATCCGCGAAGCCCTGACCGCGCTCGGCATCCCGATCATCGGCGTCACGGCACACGAGGCAGACGATGTGATCGGAACCCTCGCGACGCTCGCCACCATGCCGGTCGACATCGTCACCGGCGACCGCGACCTGTTCCAGCTCATCGACGACGACCGCGGCATCCGCATCGTCTACACCGCCCGCGGAATGAGCAATCTCGAGGTACTCACCGAGAGCAGCGTCGTCGCCAAGTACGGTGTCCTTCCGTCGCAATACGCCGACTTCGCGACCATGCGCGGCGACGCCTCAGACGGACTCCCCGGAGTGCCGGGCGTCGGCGAGAAGACCGCGGCCACTCTTCTGCAGACCCACGGTGACCTCGCCGGCATCCGCACGGCTGCCGAGGCCGGCGAGGGCATGAGCGCAGGCCTGCGCGCGAAGATCCTGGCGGCCTCCCTCTATCTCGACGTCGCGCCGACGGTGGTCGAGGTCGCACGCGCGCTCGACATCGCACCGCCCGCGAATCCAGTGCGCGCGCTCGACCCGTCCGAAGCAGACGTCGCCACGGCGCTCGCGCAGAAGTGGAACCTCGGCTCGTCAATGGATCGGGCGATCGCGGCTCTCGGGCGCTGACGCGCACGACCGCGGACGCGTATGCGGGCGCTGACACGGCCGCGGCTGCGGCCGCGCCGGCTATTCCGCCCAAGCTTTAAGCCGGTCCAGGCCCCATGTCGTCACGATCCGCTCGGCGGGCACTCCGGCTTTCTCTGCGCGCTCCGCGCCGTAATCCAGCAACGAGAGCTGCCCTGGCGCATGTGCGTCTGAGTCGAGGGAGAACAGGCAGCCGGCATCCAACGCGATCGCGATCAACTCGTCTGGCGGATCCTGCCGCTCCGGACGGGCGTTGATCTCCACAGCAACCCCGTTCTCGGCGCACGCGTCGAACACTGCCCGCGCGTCGAACTGCGAGGGCGGGCGCGTGCCGCGATCGCCCTGCACCAGTCGACCAGTGCAGTGCCCCAGCACATTGACGTGCGGGCTCCGCACTGCCGCGACCATGCGCGCGGTCATCGGACGCGGTTCCATGCGCAACTTGGAATGCACGGATGCGACGACGATGTCGAGGGCGCTCAGCAGCTCAGCATCCTGGTCAAGCGTCCCGTCGTCCAGGATGTCCACCTCGATTCCGGCGAACAGGGTGAAGGAATCGGTCGATTCGGCACGGACGAGCGGCATCTGCTCGCGCAAGCGCTCAGCTGAGAGGCCACGCGCGACCTTGAGACGCGGCGAGTGGTCGGTGATCGCAAGGTACTCGTGTCCGAGAGAGCGGGCAGCCTCCGCCATCGTGCCGATCGACGTCGTGCCGTCCGACCAGTCAGTGTGCGCGTGCAGGTCACCGCGCAGCCTTCCCCGCAGAACCGACGTGCGTTCCGGCTCGACCTCTCCGCGCAGCTCCACGAGATAGCCCGGAGTCTCACCGGCCTGGGCCTGGCGGATCACAGCGAACGTCGACTCGCCGATGCCCTTCGCCGCACGAAGGCGCGTCGGATCGTTGCGCACGTCGTCCGGCATCTCCTGCAGCGTCGCCGCGGCCTGACGGAAGGCCTTCGCGCGATATCGCGACGCCCTCTCCCGCTCGAGCAGCGTCGCGATCTCGAGAAGCGCGGCTACGGGATCCATGATCGTTCAGGCCGAAGCGAGCTCTCGAGTCGCGTCGACCCATGCCTCGAGCTTGGCGGCAGCGCTGCCGTCGTCGATCGCCGCCTCCGCCCGTGCGTAGCCGTCGCGGAGGCGATCGAGGATCGGACGCTGCACCTGCGTCGCATCCTGAGAGAGCTCGAATGCCACGATTCCCGCCGCGGCGTTCAGCAGGACGATGTCGCGCACCGGGCCTCGCGTACCGGCAAGGGTATCGCGGAGCACTCCGGCGTTGTGCTCCGGCGAACCGCCGATGAGGTCGGCGAGATCTGCGGTCGGGATGCCGAGATCGCGCGGGTCGAGATCGTGTTCGTGAATGTCTCCGAGACTGACTTCCCAGATGCGGCTGTGGCCGGTCGTCGTCAGCTCGTCGAGGCCGTCATCGCCGCGGAAGACGAGCGCGGTCGCACCTCTGGTGCGGAACACACCTGTGATCAGCGGAACACGCTCCAGCTGCGCGACACCCACGGCATTCGCCTCGGCGCGAGCGGGGTTGCAGAGCGGTCCGAGCATGTTGAACACGGTCGGCACGCCGAGCTCTGCTCGCGCCGTGCCCGCGTGCTTGAAGCCGGGGTGGAATGCCGCCGCCCAGGCGAACGTGATGCCCGTGCGATCGAGCACCGCCGCCACCTCTTCCGGCGCGAGCGAGAGCTGCAGGCCGAGCGCACCGAGAACATCGGACGAACCGGATGCTGAGCTGGCAGCCCTGTTGCCGTGCTTGACGACCGGGATGCCTGTGGCGCCGATGATGACCGCGGCCGTGGTCGAGACGTTGACGGTTCCTACGCGGTCGCCGCCGGTGCCGACGATGTCGAGCACGTTGGACGACACCGGCAGCGGAACAGCAGCTTCCAGGATCGCATCGCGGAAGCCGACGATCTCGTCGATCGTCTCTCCCTTGGCACGCAGGGCAATCAGAAAACCGGCGAGCTTCGCGTCCGACACGTTCCCCTGCATCACCTGACGCATGGCCCATGTCGACTCCCAGACGCTGAGATCGCGTCGCTCCAAGAGTGTCGTGAGCACATCCGGCCATGTCGGGGAATCAAGCATGTCTGTGATCCTATCGGCGCGAATAAATTCCTTGCGCAGAGCCTCGTGCATGTGCATCCTTGATTTCCCTTGAATTCACCGAGGATTCGCAGCGGCTTCTTAGGGTCTCCTAAGTCTTGGTTCAGTCAATCGGGTGTCGTCGATGCAAGAATCACGCTCCCAGATCGGCCATAATGGAGGGGTGACCACCTCAGCGACCTATGCCCCGGCGGCAAGAACGATCAAGCGCCCGAATTCGGTAGCTGTCGGCACCATCGTGTGGCTCGGCAGCGAGGTGATGTTCTTCGCGGGACTGTTCGCGATCTACTTCACCCTCCGCAGCACCTCTCCCGAGCTGTGGGCAGACCGCACCGACCTGCTGAATGTTCCGTTCGCCGCAGTCAACACCGCGATCCTGGTTCTTTCCTCCGTGACCTGCCAGATGGGCGTGTTCGCGGCGGAAGACCTGCAGCCGTACCGTCTGGCGAAGGGTCAGCTGAACGGCGCCGGCCGTCGACGCCTCTTCGGCTGGGGAATGATCGAGTGGTTCTGGCTCACGTTCGCACTCGGTGCGATCTTCGTCTCCGGCCAGGTCTGGGAGTACGCCCAGCTCGTCGCTGAGGGCATGCCGATCCAGGCGGACGCCTACGCCTCGGCCTTCTACCTGACCACGGGCTTCCACGCCCTCCACGTCACCGGCGGACTCGTCGCGTTCCTGCTCATCATGGGCCGCGCGTTCGCAGTGAAGAACTTCACGCATAAGGAGGCGACCTCCTCGATCGTTGTGTCCTACTACTGGCACTTCGTCGATGTCGTCTGGATCGTGCTGTTCTTCGTCATCTACTTCCTGAAATAAGAGCGGAGCTGACCTGCGAAATGGCACGAGAGAAGAAGCGTCGCTCGAACGGACGCCGTAGCCCACTGGCGGCTGCGGCACTGATCGGTGCAGGCCTCCTCATCACGGGAGGCATCTACGCCGGAGCATCGGCGGCTATCGCCGCCACCGACACCCAGACGAGTGCGAGCACTGAACTCAGCATCGAGGACGGCCAGAAGCTGTTCCAGGCCAACTGCGCCACCTGCCACGGTCTCGACCTGCAGGGCACGGCCACCGGCCCGAGCCTGTACGGCGTCGGCGAGCTGTCCGTCGAGTTCCAGTTGGCCACCGGACGCATGCCTCTGCAGATGCAGGGGCCGCAGGCTCCGCAGAAGAGCCCGCAGTTCACGCAGCCTCAGATCGACGCGATGGCCGCGTACGTGCAGTCAGAAGCCCCCGGCCCGACGTTCCCTGCCGACGAGATCCTCGACGGCGAGGGCGACGTCGCACACGGCGCTGAGCTGTTCCGCGTCAACTGCGCGATGTGCCACAACGTGTCGGCCGCCGGCGGCGCGCTCACCGAAGGCAAGTACGCTCCGGCTCTGACCTCGACCAGCGCGCTGCACATCTACGCCGCGATGGTCACCGGCCCCCAGAACATGCCGGTGTTCGGAGACATGAACCTGTCTGACGAGGACAAGCGCGACATCATCTCCGCGCTGCTCTACCAGCAGGAGTCGGTCTCGGTCGGCGGATTCACGCTCGGCAACCTCGGCCCCGTCTCTGAGGGCCTGTTCGTCTGGATCTTCGGTATCGGCGGCCTCGTCGCGATCACCGTGTGGATCACGGCGAAGTCCAACTGACGCTTATTCATCGAAGAGGAACGTACGAGGAGCACCATGGCACACGACGACGACTCGAAGGCCCTTGACCGGGCCTACCAGCCCTCACCGGGGCTGGGTGTCGCAGTCAGCGATCCCGTGCACAACCCGGGGCTGCCGCCACACCGTGAGCGGATGACCGACAAGGACCCCAAGGCTGAGAAGCGCGCGGTCCGCACGGTCTACACACTGTTCTACCTGTCGCTCGCCGGCAGCATCTGGGCCGTCGCGGCATACATGCTGTTCCCGATCGAAGACGGCTCGATGGTCTCGATCCGTTACAACAACCTCTTCATCGGTCTCGGCATCGCTCTGGCGCTGCTTTCACTCGGCATCGGGGCCATCCACTGGTCCAAAGCCGTCATGTCCGACAAGGAGTTCGTCGAGCACCGGCACCCGACGCGTGGCAAGGACTCGACTCGTGAGGCCGCCATCCAGGCGTTCGCCGACGCGAACGAGGAGTCCGGGTTCGGCCGCCGCACGATGATCCGCAACTCGCTGTTCGCAGCGGTCGTCGCCTCGATCATCCCCGGTGTCGCGCTCTTCCGCGGCCTCGCACCGCACAGCACGCCGGATGACCCCACCGCCGGCGATCCTGTGGTGCTCCTGCAGCACACCATGTGGGCAGAAGGACAGCGGCTCGTCCGTGACCCCGACGGCACGCCGATCCGCGCCGCGGATGTCACTCTCGGTTCTGCGTTCCACGTCATCCCTGAAGACCTCGCCGAACTCAGCCATCACGACGGCTACCTTGAGGAGAAGGCCAAGGCGATCGTGCTGATGATGCGCCTGCGTCCCGAGCAGCTCATCGAGGCCGAGGACCGCAAGGACTGGTCATACGACGGCATCGTCGCCTATTCCAAGGTGTGCACGCACGTCGGCTGCCCTGTGGCTCTGTACGAGCAGCAGACGCACCACCTGCTGTGCCCGTGCCACCAGTCGCAGTTCGACGTCACCGATCACGCCAAGGTCATCTTCGGCCCGGCCGCGCGCCCGCTGCCGCAGCTGCCGATCACCGTCGATGAAGAGGGCTACCTTGTCGCGCGCAGCGACTTCACCGAGCCTGTCGGCCCGAGCTTCTGGGAGCGCCATTGAGCACCGCAACGCTGTCCAAAGAGGACAAGGACAACAAAGCGCCCCTCGGCGGTCGATTCGTCGGCGCCGCATCGAACTACATCGATGAGCGCACCAGCCTCTCCGGCTTCGTCAAGGAGCTCGGTCGCAAGATCTTCCCCGACCACTGGTCGTTCATGCTCGGCGAGATCGCGCTGTGGAGCTTCGTCGTCGTCTTCATCTCCGGATCGTTCCTGACGTTCTTCTTCCAGGCGTCAATGGTCGAGACGCATTACACGGGCGCATACGCTCCCATGCGCGGCATCGAGATGTCCGCAGCGCTCGAATCGACGCTGCGCATCTCCTTCGACCTGCGCGGTGGCCTGCTGGTTCGCCAGATCCACCACTGGGCCGCTCTCGTGTTCGTCGCCGGCATCGGCATCCACATGCTGCGCATCTTCTTCACCGGCGCGTTCCGCAAGCCGCGTGAGCTGAACTGGGTCATCGGCTTCGTGCTGTTCATCCTGGCGCTGGCTGAGGGCTTCACCGGCTACTCGCTGCCTGACGATCTGCTCTCCGGAAACGGCCTGCGCATCATCGACGGCATGGTCAAGGGTCTCCCCCTGATCGGCACGTGGACCTCGTTCCTCATCTTCGGTGGCGAGTTCCCCGGCACCGACATCGTCGGGCGCCTCTACTCGCTGCACATCCTGCTGCTGCCGATGCTGGTGATCGCGTTGATCGTCGTGCACCTGATGCTGATGGTGATCAACAAGCACACCCAGTTCGCCGGCCCCGGCCGCACGAACGACAACGTCGTCGGCTACCCGATGATGCCGGTGTACATGTCGAAGATGGGCGGTTACCTGTTCATCGTCTTCGGCGCGATCGTGCTGATAGCGACGTTCTTCCAGATCAACCCGGTCTGGGCGTATGGACCGTACGACCCCTCCCCTGTCTCCGCGGGCACGCAGCCTGACTGGTACATCGGATTCGCTGATGGCGCTCTGCGTCTCGCACCACCCAACCTGGATCTCGTCTTCCTCGACCGCACCTGGTCGTTCGGCATCCTCATCCCGGTGCTGGTTCTCGGATTGTTCATCGTCGCCGTCGCGATCTACCCGTTCCTCGAGGCGTGGATCACCGGAGACAAGCGTGAGCACCACCTCGCACAGCGCCCGCGCAACGCCGCGACGCGCACGGCGATCGGTGCAGCCGGCGTCATCTTCTACGCGGTTCTGTGGGCGGCAGCATCCTCCGACCTCATCGCGACGCACTTCATGCTGACGATGGAAGGCGTGATCCACACGCTGCAGGCACTGCTGTTCGTCGGTCCGATCCTCGGGTACTTCGTCACCAAGCGCATCTGCATCGCGCTGCAGAAGAAGGACCGTGAGATCGTGCTGCACGGCTATGAGTCCGGTCGCATCGTCCGCCTCCCGGGTGGCGAGTTCATCGAGGTACACCAGCCAGTGGACAAGTACGACCGCTGGAAGCTGATCGACGTCGACGGATACGAGCCTCTGGTCGTGCGCCCGAACGACAGGGGCCGCATCCCGTGGACCGAGAATGTCCGCTCCTCCATCTCGCGCTGGTTCTTCGAAGATCGCCTCGCTCCGCTCACCCAGGCCGAGGTCGCAGCGGCAGATGCGCACCAGCACCACGTCACGGCCCACATGGACGAGAGCGAAGCTGAAGAGATCCGGGGCGCTCACGAGCGCGCCGGTGTCCTTGACGCACCGCTGTCCGCTCCGACCGAGACGCACATCAACGAGACGGCCAACACACCCAGCTCGGTGATCGCCACCGACCCGGTGAAGAAGCCCAAGAAGGGGTCTGCTGAAGGCGACGTCAAGAAGCCCGAGACGAAGCCTGAGGACGGCGAGTAACTCCGACCTCCCCTTTACGGGCCCCGTCCGTCGCTCCTCTGAGCGCGGACGGGGCCTTCTTCGTTACGCTCGATGATCATGCCGACGTATACAGAGGTCCGTTTCGCAGAAGCCGAGGACTTCGACCGACTCGAGGAGATCGAGACCGCCGCGGACGCGCTGCTCGTCGATCTCTTCTCCGCCGAGGATTGGCCGCCGACGACGCCTGCGAATGAACGCGCCGCATACCCCGGATTCACTCTGCTGTTGCGACGGCACGACGCAGGGATCATCGGATTCGTCCAGGTTCTCGAGATCGACGGCATCGCCCATATGGAGCAGCTCTCCGTGCACCCCGGGTATGGTCGCAGGGGCTATGGACGGATGCTCGTGGCGGCAGCGAAATCTGAGGCGCTCAGCCGCGGGCATGAAGCGCTCACCCTGCGCACGTACCGCGACGTGCCATGGAACGCACCGTTCTACGCCTCGTGCGGGTTCGCACCGAGCATCCCGACCAGCGAGTTCCATCGGCACCTTGTCGAAGTCGAGACGCGACTGCGACTCGAGCAATGGGGTCCGCGCGTCCAGATGACCGCGGTGATCCGATGACCGCCATGCTCCGATGATGGCGGGAATCACGCGCCGGGCGACCGTCGGAGCATGATGGGTCAACGACCGAATCCCTAAGCTGGAGCCATGATCGATCGCGCTGACTACTTCGCCGCCAAGCTCGCATACGAGACCGACGCGAGCGACCTGTACGCCCGTCAGAAGGCCGGAGACGATGTCGTGGTCATCGATGTCCGCTCCGACGAAGCCTGGGCGCAGGGCCGCATCCCCGAAGCCGTGCACATGCACTACAGCGAGATTGCGACTCGCGCGCCGGCCGAGATCCCCGCGGGGTCGGAAGTGATCGTGTACTGCTGGAGCCCAGGATGCAACGCAGGAGCCAAAGGCGCATCGGAGTTCGCGAAGCTCGGCTACCCCGTGCGTGAGTTGATCGGCGGCTTCGAGTACTGGGTCCGCGAGGGGTATCCGATCGCAGATGCCGACGGCATCCATCGGCGCCCCATCGACCCGCTCACGGGCGTCGCCCGCATCCGCACCCGCGTCTGAGGCCGCCGGGAACAGCAGAAGGCCCCCGGACCGAAATCCAAGGGCCTTCTGCGTGAGTCGACCGTCTCAGCGGGCGAAGTGACCGCGATAGTACTCGTACACCCAGCCCACGATCGCGACAGCGAAGAGCGCGACACCGATCGGCAGGAGGAAGTGTCCGACCGCCATGCCGACGAGGAAGATACCTGCTGACGCTGCGAGCACGATGGGCCACCACGACCACGGACTGAACTCACCGAGCTCAGGATCGCCATCATCGATGTCCGCCGTCAGGATGTCCTCGGGCAGCTCACCGCCCTGCGCCTTGTGCGTACGCGCGAGGTACACCGCGATCATCGCAGACATGCACGCGCCGAAGAGAAGAGCGGTGGAACCCACCCACTCGACCTTCGTCGCGCCCACCAGCTCGGGATACTCGAGGATGTGCCAGACCGTGTAAGTGATCGCGACCACCAGGAAGAAGCCGGTGAGAATCCACCACAGAATGATATTGGACCGCATGGCTTACTTGGCCTCTCCACTCGCACCAGCGAAGGCCGGCGCCGGTGCTCCGACAGAATGCTCCGCAGCCTCGGGGTGGTTCAGGTCGAACGCCGGGCGCTCGCTGCGGATGCGCGGGATCGACGTGAAGTTGTGGCGCGGCGGCGGGCAGCTGGTCGCCCACTCGAGCGAAGCACCAAAGCCCCACGGGTCGTTGACCATGACCTTAGGCGCCTTGCGCGCCGTAATCCACACGTTCAGGAAGAACGGCAGCATGGACGCACCGAGGAGGATCGCACCGATCGTCGACACCTGGTTGCCCCAGGTCCAGCCATCAGCTGCCGAGTAGTCCGCGTAGCGACGCACCATACCGTCCACACCCAGCCAGTGCTGGATCAGGAACGTCATGTGGAAACCGACGAACAGCATCCAGAAATGCACGTAGCCGAGACGCTCGTTCAGCATGCGCCCTGTCCACTTGGGCCACCAGAAGTAGAAGCCGGCGAACATCGCGAAGACAACGGTGCCGAAGACGACGTAGTGGAAGTGGGCGACGACGAAGTACGAGTCGCTGAGGTGGAAGTCCAGCGGCGGGGCCGCGAGGATCACACCGGTCAGGCCGCCGAAAACGAACGATACGAGGAAGCCGAGCGCGAAGACCATCGGCGTCTCGAAGGTCACGGACCCTCGCCAGAGCGTTCCGATCCAGTTGAAGATCTTCACACCCGTCGGCACCGCGATGAGCATGGTCATCAGCGCGAAGAACGGCAGCAGCACCGAACCGGTGACGTACATGTGGTGCGCCCACACTGCCACCGACAGAGCTGCGATCGCGATCGTCGCGTAGACGAGAGTCTTGTACCCGAAGATCGGCTTGCGGCTGAACACCGGGAAGATCTCCGAGACGATGCCGAAGAACGGCAAGGCGATGATGTAGACCTCGGGGTGGCCGAAGAACCAGAACAGGTGCTGCCAGAGCAGCACTCCCCCGTTCTGAGGATCATAGATGTGCGCACCGAGGATGCGGTCGGCTGCTGCGGCGAAGATGGCGGCGGCGAGAACCGGGAAGGCCATCAGGATCAGCAGGCTCGTGATCAGCGTGTTCCAGCTGAAGATCGGCATGCGCCACATCGTCATGCCGGGCGCACGCATCGTGATCACAGTGGTGATGAAGTTCACCGCGCCGAGAATGGTTCCGAAGCCGGACATACCGAGTCCGACCATCCAGAGGTTTCCACCGGCGCCTGGCGTGAACGTCGCGCTGGCGAGCGGCTGATAGGCGAACCAGCCGAATGAGGCCGCACCCTGCGGGGTGAGGAAGCCGGCGACCGCGATGATCGAGCCGAAGAGGAAGAGCCAGAAGGCGAACGCGTTGAGACGCGGGAACGCGACGTCGGGCGCACCGAGCTGCAGCGGCAGGACCGCGTTCGCGAACCCGGCGAACAGCGGCGTCGCGAACATGAGAAGCATGATCGTGCCGTGCATGGTGAACAGCTGGTTGTACTGCTCCTTGGTGGGGACGATCTGCATCCCGGGAGCGAACAGCTCAGCGCGGATGACGAGCGCCATCACGCCGCCGAGGAGGAAGAAGAGCACCGACGCGATCAGGTACATGTACCCGATGGTCTTGTGGTCAGTGGAGGTGATCCACTTGACGACGATGTTGCCCTTCTGCTCGACGCGGGAGGAGCTCATCAGAGCTGCCTGACGTGCCGGAATGGCCGTCGGCCGAGCGCCAGGGGCTGGCTGGCTTGGTGACTCAGTGGTGGTCGACATGAGGTCTACTCTCCCTCTTCCTCGGAGTCCGTCTCGGACGTCGTGCCTGTGGTGCCCGGGAGGTTGTTGAGACGGTCGTACGCGTCAGTGATGTCGCCCGTGTTGCCCTCTTCGCGGAGGGACGCGACGTACTCGTCGTACTCGTCCTGCTCCACGACCTTCACGTTGAAGAGCATCATCGAGTGGTACTCGCCGCAGAGCTCGGCGCACTTGCCGGCGTACTCGCCCACGCGCGTCGGGATGAAGGACCAGGAGTTGTCCTTCCCGATGTACATGTCCTTCTTGTAGAGGAAGTCGATGATCCAGAACGAGTGGATGACGTCGCGGGACTGAAGGCTGATGTGCACCTTCTGGTCGACGGGAAGCACAAGCGTGGGCAGCTTCTCCGCGTCGATGTTGCCCTCGGCATCGGGCTGTGCCTGCACGCCCATGGTCCACACCGCGTCGGAGAGGTCGTCGTCTTCGCCGGCGTACATGAAGTCGAACGCCCACTGCTTGCCGATCGCGGTGATCTCAACCTCCGCATCGTCACCCCACTGGGTTTCGATCTCGGCCTGGTCGCGTGCCGTGAAGAAGAACATTCCCATCACGAGGATCAGCGGGATCACCGTGTAGAAGATCTCGATCGGCATGTTGTAGCGCATCTGCACCGGCAGGCCGATCTGGCCCTTGCGACGGCGGTATGCGACAGCTGCCCAACCCATCAGGGCCCACGTGATGATGCCGACCGCGAGGAGGACGATCCAGGAGTTGACCCAGAGGCCGGCGACCCGGTCGGTCTGGTTCGTCGCGGCAGTGCCGTCTTCTACGAAGCCCGGGAGGAATCCGTGGAGTTCGGTGGGAGAGCATCCCGCCAGAGCCACAGCTGTCGCGATTCCCACAGGAATGGCGACCCAACGAAGGCGGCGTTTCGAGGGCACGATGCACCTTTCAAGATGACGGACAAGGCGTAGTCAAGTCTAGGGCAACCTCACACCTGATTCATGCCAACCACGCAGGTCCGGCACGGCTGACGCTCAGTGGAAGCTGTCTCCACACGCGCAGCTTCCCGCCGCGTTCGGGTTGTCGATGGTGAAACCCTGCTCCGAGATCGTGTCCTTGAAATCGATCGCCGCGCCGTCCAGATAAGGGACGCTCATGTTGTCGACGATGACCTCCACGCCGTCGAAGTCGACGGTCTCGTCGCCTTCCAGATAGCGCTCGTCGAAGTAGAGCTGGTAGATCAGACCCGAGCATCCGCCGGGCTGAACGGCGACGCGCAGGCGGAGGTCGTCGCGGCCCTCCTGCTCGAGCAGATTCTTCACCTTGGTCGCTGCCGCGTCCGTGAGGGTGACGCCGTGTGCGGTTGAGGTCTGTGTGGTCAGCGTGGTGTCGCTCATGTCGCTCCTTGTGACAGGCCGCGCGTGCAGGCGGCGGTTTGTTCTGATTCTACCTTCGGGTGCCCGAACGGGCGCTGATCCCGGCGCGAATGCTGATCAGACCGTCATCTCGTTCATACGGGTCAGCAGCAGTGCCTCGGTCGCGACGGCATGCCGGAAGGTGTCGAGGTGCAATGACTCGTTGGGACTGTGCGCACGCGCGTGCGGATCCTCAACACCTGTCACGAGGATCTGCGCCTCGGGGAACTCGCGCACGAGATCGGCGATGAACGGGATGGAGCCACCGACGCCGAGGTCGACGGGCTCGGCACCGTAGCCGTCCGCCATCGCCTGTCGCGCGAGGCCGACTGCCCAGCCGCTGGTGTCGACGAGGAATCCGTCGCCGAGATCGACATCCGAGAACGTCAGTTCCGCGCCGAACGGTGCGTGCGCGCGCAGATGCGCCTCCAGCGCCGCATACGCGTCTTCACCGGATTGCCCAGGCGCGACGCGTGCGCTGATGACGACCGTCACCTCGGGCAGCAGAGTGTTGGATGCTGACGCCACACTGGTCGCGTCGATGCCGATGACCGTGACGGCGGGCTTGTTCCAGATCCGGCTCAGGATGGTGCCCCGCCCGATGGGCGAAGTGCCAGGAAGCAGCCCTGCCTCATCCCGCAGCGTCTCCTCCGAGTATTCGGGCGTCGGGGTGTCGGTCTCGGACATGGCTTCGACGGCCACGGCGCCATCCTCATCCCACAGGGTGGAGAGCAGACGCACGGTCGCCATCATCGCGTCCGGCACCGCTCCCCCGAACATCCCGGAGTGCGAGGCGTGGTCGAGCGTTCGCACCTTCAGCACGAAGCGCGCATTGCCGCGCAGGGACACCGTGAGTCCCGGCGTCGTGGAATCCCAATTGCCGGAGTCGGCGACGACGATGGCATCCGCTCGAAGTGCTTCCGCGTTGTCGCTGAGGAACTGCGCGAAGGATGCTGACCCATACTCCTCCTCGCCCTCGATGAAGAGCGAGACACCCAGCTCGAGGTCATCGCCGAGCACTTCGGAGACGGCCCGCAGAGACGCGATGTGCGCCATGATGCCGGCCTTGTCGTCGGCCGCACCGCGCCCATACAGACGTCCGTCGCGCACCGTCGGTTCGAACGGCGGCGTGTCCCAGAGCTCGTCGGCTCCTGGAGGCTGCACGTCGTGGTGCGCATAGAGCAGGATCGTCGGCTTGCCTCCCTTGGCCGCCCGCGTCGCCAACACGGCCGGCTGCCCGTATTCGTCCGTACCGGGGATCGCGGCGCGCAGCACTCTGACGTCGTCGAAGACGCCGGTATCCGTCGCGAGGGCAGCGACGTGCTCGGCACTGCGCACGAGCTGAGACTGGTCGAACGACGGCCAGGCGATGCCGGGAATTCGCACGAGATCGCCAAGATCGGAAAGGGCAGAGGGGATGCCGATGGCCACCGCCTCTGCGACTGCTGATTCGATTGCGGGGTCGACGTTCGGCGTCTGTGAAGTCATGCGAGTAATCTTAAGGCTGAACACCGATTTCTATCCGAGGAGCCTCGTGGCCACTTCCACCCCACCCACGAACGACGACGCGGCCCAGACGCCTGCCGTCGGCAAGGGACGCCCGACGCCGAGCCGCGCCGAGCAGGAAGCCGCACGTCGCCGCCCGTTGGTCGCAGACACCAAAGAGGCTCGCGCCGCCGCGAAGCAGCAGATGCGCGAACAGCGCGAGCGTGCGCAGGCCGGCATGGCGGCCGGCGAGGACAAGTACCTCCCGCCGCGCGACAAGGGGCCGCAGCGTCGTTGGGTGCGTGACTACGTCGACGCGGGCTGGCACCTCTCCGAGTGGGTCATGGCACTCATGGTCGTCGTCATCCTCGTCTCGCTCATCCCCGACCCGACCTTCTCGTTCTTCGCCTTCATCGGACTGTGGGCGTTCATCGTCGTCGCCGTGATCGACATGGTGCTGCTCGGCATCCGCGTCAAGCGCAAGGTCGCTGCGAAATTCGGCAAGGACCGCATGGAGAAGGGCCTCGGCTGGTACGCAGCCATGCGCGCGCTTCAGATGCGCTTCATGCGCCTTCCCAAGCCGCAGGTCAAGCGCGGGCAGTACCCCGCCTGAGTCCCCTGTCGATCTGGCGCGCCCAGAGCGGTCCGCGGTAGAGGAACGCCGTGTAGCCCTGCACCAGCGTGGCACCGGCATCCAACCGCTCGCGGACATCTGCGGCGGTCTCCACTCCGCCGACCGAGATGACGCAGAACTCGCTCGGAACAGCGTCACGAACGACCCGCAGCACCTCCATCGCACGCTCGCGCAGCGGAGCTCCTGAGAGCCCGCCCGCACCGGCGGCTTCGACGGTGTCAGCATCCGTCTTGAGGCCTTCGCGGCTGATCGTCGTGTTGTGCGCGATGATCCCGTCGAGACCCTCAGACACGGCGAGCCGCGCGATCGCGACGATCTCCTCGTCAGGGAGGTCGGGCGCGATCTTCACCAGCAGCGGGGTCGACCCGGCCGCGGCCTTCACCGCACGCAGCAGTGGCGCAAGCGTCTCGACCGCCTGCAGGCCACGCAGGCCCGGCGTGTTCGGTGAGGAGACGTTGACGGCCAGATAGTCGGCGAGAGGCGCGAGTCTCGTGGCGCTGGCGACGTAGTCAGCGGTCGCGTGCTCGACCTCGACGACTCGGCTCTTGCCGATGTTCACGCCGATGACGGTCTTCGGACGGCGCCGACGCAGTTTCTCGAGGCGTCGTGCCGCAGCATCCGCTCCGGCGTTGTTGAAGCCCATGCGATTGATGACTGCGCGGTCCAGCACCAGGCGGAACAGTCGCGGCTTGGGGTTGCCCTCCTGCGCGATCGCGGTGATCGTGCCCACCTCGACGTGCCCGAATCCGAGGGCGGCAAGCCCGCGAACGCCGACGGCGTTCTTGTCGAACCCTGCGGCGACGCCGAGTGGCGAGTCGAATGTGAGGCCGAGCGCTTCGACCTGCTGCTCGTTCGACGGCGACGTGATCGCACGCGTGACCCAGGAGAACGGGGGCACGCCGAGCACGCGGATCACCACCATCGCGGCATGGTGGGCGAACTCGGGGTCGAAGCGCGTCAGGACGACGCGGAAGAGCAGCGGATACATCCCTGCCAGATTACCGGTCGGCGGGCTCCGTCTTGGACTGGGCGTGTTCAGCGCGCAGCTCGCTGATCACGCTCTCGAAGTCTTCCAACGAATCGAAGGCCTGATAGACGCTCGCGAAGCGCAGGTAGGCCACTTCGTCGAGATCGCGCAGGGGGCCGAGGATGGCGAGGCCGATCTCGTTGGCGTCGAGTTGGGAGACGCCGGTCTGGCGCACCGCCTCTTCGACCCGCTGAGCCAGGATGGCGAGGTCGGCCTCGGTCACCGGCCTCCCTTGACAGGCCTTGCGGACGCCGGAGATGACCTTCTCGCGGCTGAAGGGCTCCATGACGCCGGAGCGCTTGATCACGTTGAGGCTCGCAGTCTCGGTGGTGGTGAATCTCCCCCCACACTCCGGACACTGGCGACGTCGACGGATCGAGAGTCCGTCGTCGCTCGTCCGGGAGTCGATCACGCGGGAGTCCGGATGACGGCAGAAGGGGCAGTGCATGGTGTTACAGCGTAGTCGCTGGCGCGGCTGCTCCCTGGAAGCGTGCCTCGATCGCCTCGCCGTGTGCGGGCAGAACCTCGGCGTTCGCGAGCGCGACGACTCCAGCGCGCACGGACGCGAGGGCGGCGTGATCGTAGGAGATCACCTGCTGCGGTCGCAGGAACGTGTACGCGCCGAGACCCGGCGCGTAGCGCGCCTGGCCGCCGGTGGGCAGAACGTGATTGCTGCCGGCCATGTAGTCGCCCAGGCTGACGGGGGTCTGGTCTCCGACGAACACGGCACCGGCGCTGGTGAATTCGGATGCTGCGGCTTCGGCGTCCGCCAGGTGCAGTTCGAGGTGCTCGGGGGCATACGCGTTGCTGAAGGCGGTCGCCATGGCGCGGTCGTCGACCAGGACGATCGCCGACTGCGGCCCTGCCAGGGCAGCGGCCACTCGCTCGCTGTGTCTGGTGGCCGCCGCGAACTTCTCGACCTCGGTCGCGACGCGCTCGGCGAGATCCGCGCTGTCGGTGACGAGCACGGCGGACGCCTGCTC
This sequence comes from Microbacterium sp. AK031, assembly GCF_024807145.1. Taxonomy (GTDB): domain Bacteria; phylum Actinomycetota; class Actinomycetes; order Actinomycetales; family Microbacteriaceae; genus Microbacterium. The sequence goes on from NZ_JANUCA010000005.1 coordinate 115,913, forward strand.
GTCGTGCTCGGCCTGACTGACGAGGTCCGCGGCGATCAGGCGTGCATCGGCAGCATCGTCCGCGACGATGAGGATCTCGGTCGCGCCGGCCTCGGAATCCGTGCCGACGACCCCGGCGACAGCGCGCTTCGCGGAGGCGACGTAGTTGTTTCCCGGTCCGGATACGACGTCGACGGGGTCGAGGTCGAGGCCGGGAACTCCCCACGCGAAAGCCCCGATGGCGCCGGCTCCCCCCATCGCGTACACCTCGGTGATACCGAGGAGCCCCGCCGCGGCGAGAATCACCGGGTGGATCCGGCCGTCCTGATCGTGCTGCGGCGGGGAGGCGAGCGCGATCTGCTCGACGCCGGCGACCTGCGCAGGTACGACGTTCATGATCACGCTGGAGGGGTAGACGGCTTTGCCGCCCGGGATATAGACGCCGACGCGCTGAACGGGCTGCCAGCGCTGGGTGATCCGCGCGCCAGGGCCGATCTCCGTCACACGATCATCCGGCACCTGGGCGGTGGACGCCTGACGCACGCGTCGGATCGTCTCCTCGAGAGCGGATCTGATCTCGGATGTGAGAGCTGCGACGGCGTCGTCGAGGTGAGACTTCGGCACACGGACGGCGTGTCCTGTGACCGCATCGAACTTCTCAGCCTGCTCTCGCAGCGCGTCCTCTCCGCGGTCACGGACGTCGTCGACGATCCGTGCCGCGGTCTCCAGCGCCTCTGCCCTGGCCTGGGTGGCCCGGGGCACGGAGGCAAGCATGTCTGCTGGCGAGAGCTGCTGCCCTCGCAGGTCGATCGTTCGCACTTCAGCCCTTCGTGATGTCTGCGATGTCGTGCAGGTAGCCGATCCGTCCGTCGTCGTGACGGATCACATACGCACCGCCACGATCTTCGATCACCAGAGCCCATGCGGTCGGCCCGATGCGGAACAACGGCTCACCGCTCTCGTCGTACACGTCGCGCTCCGTCGGCGCGAGCGCCCAGAACGGCTGCGACGACACGGCGGGCACGGCGTCGGACGCCTCGCTCGCATAGGTCGCCGACGGCGCGGGCACTGCGCGGGGCGACGTCGTGTCGAGGTCCTCGATGACGTCCGTGCGGTCATCGGCTGCCACATGTCCAGTGCCGTCCGAGAGCTGCGTGTCGTCCGAGTAGAGCGTGTCGTCCGCCCGGTCGGCCGATTCGCTTCGCGCGTCGGGTGCCACGGCATCCTGCTCGCCGTCGTCCTCGAGTCGTCCGCGCGATGTCCGCGCGTAGGCGGGAACGTAGTCACCGTCGTCGGCGCCGACTGTGGTTCCGAGACCGACATCTGCTCCGAGCCCCGACGTGCTGCGCCGTTCGCCGTTCGACGCGTGAGAATTCGACGACAGGCGATCGCCCAGCCCGAGGTGCGTCATATCGTCGGTCATGTGATCCTCGGCGAGTTCCTGTTCCACGACCGATGACTCCTGCGGCGCAGGGGCGGGCTTCTCAACACGCGGTCGCGCGATCACGGGCCGAACGGGGTTGGCGTTGCGGTGTGCGAGCGTGACGAGGCGTCCGTGGAAGTCGTCGCGCAGCCCGGGGACCAGCGGCGCGAACACTGTGAGTACGACGAGCGCGAGTGAAGTGATGAGCTGGAGGATCGTGAGCCACGTCAACGCGAACTCCCCCGTGGCCGCAGAGACCAACATGAGGTCCCAGTTGCTGGCAGCCCAGTAGAGAGCGCTCACCGAAAAGGCCACGGATGCGAACTGGTCGATTCCGAGCGAACCCACTCTGCGGATGCCGTCAGGCGAGAACCGGCGGAGCACGATGAGGAACACGGCGGCCGTCGGCAGCCCGAGAGCCAGAATCCACTGGATGCCGTGCCCCCACAGCGATGCAGAACCTTCGTACGCGTACACGGGGAAGAACGAGGTGACGAACGCGATGAACCAGACTCCGACGATGAGCAGCTCACGCAGCGTGAAGCCGGCGATTCCGTGCTGCGGGGCGACCTCTTCGTCGTAGAGCACGCCGTCGTCTTCCGTGAACGGCTCCGAGTCGGTGGAGGGCTCAGGATCGTTGGAGAGGGGGGATTCCGTGCTCATGACGCGTGGTCCTTTCATCGTGGCGCACTCGGACTGAACATGTGCGCCCAACGCGTCCCGATACTACCCTTTGTGCCCGTGCAGCGCGTCCGGAAGTGAGGGGAGAACTACCCCCGGTCATCCCAGGCATGTCGGGCCGAGAAGCGACTTCAGATCACCGAACAGGTCGGCAGAGACCTTCACCGGCATCGGCACTTCGAACACCTTCGCCGTGCTGCCTCTGTGCACCCTCAACACCACCTCGGTCTCACCGTTGTGGCGACGCAGAACCTCGGCGAGGTCGTTCATCACCCGCTCTGTCGCGCGCTGCTCGGCGAGCACCAGAGCGAGGGGACCTGCCGCATCGAACGAGCCGACATCGGGCGAGAACGCCGACTGCGCATGCAGGTTGAGGCCGTCATCCCGGCGCGACACCCGACCGCGTACCGCGAGGATCGCATCCTGCTGCAGCGTGTGCTGGAACTCGGTGTAGGTCTTGCCCATGAACATCACGGTGACCTCGCCGTTGAAGTCCTCGACGGTGATCATGCCGTATGGGTTTCCGCTGGCCTTTGCGACGCGGTGCTGCACGCTCGTCACGAGTCCAGCGACGGTGACCTGGTCGCCGTCCTGCAGGTCTTCCGAGGAGAGCAGGTTATGGATCGAGATCGAGGCGTGCTTCGCCAGCGGCACCTCGAGGCCGGCCAGAGGGTGGTCGGAGACGTACAGGCCGAGCATCTCTCGCTCGAACGCGAGCTTGTCCTTCTTGACCCATTCGGGACGAGCGGGAACCTTGGCGGGAACGGCTTCCTCGACGGCGTCGTACAGGCTGTCGAAATCGAAGCCGATGGCCCCCTGAGCCTCGTTGCGCTTCTGATCGACGGCTGCTTCCACAGCATCCTCGTGGATCTCCATCAGTGCGCGACGAGTGTCGCCCATCGAGTCGAATGCCCCGGCTTTGATCAGCGATTCCACGGTGCGCTTGTTCGAGACGTGCAGCGGCACCTTCTTGAGGAAGTCGTGGAAGGAATCGAAGTTCTCCTTCTCGCGCGCTTGGACGATGCCGTCGACGACGTTGCTGCCGACGTTGCGGACCGCGCCGAGGCCGAAGCGGATGTCGTCGCCGACTGCCGCGAAGAAGTTGATCGACTCTCGCACGTCAGGGGGCAGCACCTGAATGCCCATGCGCCGGCATTCGTTGAGGTAGATCGCCATCTTGTCTTTGGAATCGCCGACGCTGGTGAGCAGTGCCGCCATGTACTCGGCGGGGTAGTGCGCTTTCAGGTAGGCGGTCCAGTACGAGACAACGCCGTACGCGGCGGAGTGCGCTTTGTTGAAGGCGTAGTCGGAGAACGGCAGCAGGATCTCCCAGATCGCGTTCACCGCGCCGTCCGAGTACCCGTTGGCGTGCATTCCCGCCTGGAAGCCCTCGAACTGCTTGTCCAGCTCCGACTTCTTCTTCTTTCCCATCGCGCGACGGAGGATGTCTGCTTGACCCAGGGAGAAGCCGGCGACCTTCTGCGCGATCGCCATCACCTGCTCCTGATAGATGATGAGGCCGTACGACTCGTCGAGGATCTCGGCGAGCGACTCGGTGAACTCCGGATGGATCGGGGTGATCGGCTGCAACCCGTTCTTGCGCAGCGCATAGTTCGTGTGCGAGTTCGCGCCCATGGGGCCGGGCCGGTACAGCGCGATGAGTGCCGAGATGTCACCGAAGCTGTCGGGCTTCATCAGGCGCATGAGCGAACGCATCGGCCCGCCGTCGAGCTGGAACACTCCGAGAGAGTCGCCCCGGCCGAGCAGATCGTAGGCGCCCTGGTCGTCGAGTTCGAGATGCTCGAGGTCGAGCTCCTCGCCCCGGTTGGTGCGGATGTTGTCGAGAGCATCCGAGATGATCGTGAGGTTGCGCAACCCCAGGAAGTCCATCTTGATCAAGCCGAGGCTCTCGCACGAGGGATAGTCGAACTGCGTGACGATCTGGCCGTCCTGCTCGCGGCGCATGATCGGGATGATGTCGAGCAACGGCTCGCTCGACATGATCACGCCTGCCGCGTGCACGCCCCACTGACGCTTCAGACCTTCCAGCCCGACGGCACGGTCGAAGACCGTCTTCGCCTCTGGGTCGGTCTCGATCAGCGTGCGGAACTCGCTGGCTTCCTTGAATCGCGGATGCTTCGAGTCGAACATGCCGTCCAGCGGCATGTCCTTGCCCATCACGGGCGGCGGCATCGCCTTGGTCAGGCGCTCCCCCATGCTGAACGGGAAGCCGAGCACGCGCCCGGCGTCCTTCAGCGCCTGCTTGGACTTGATCGTGCCGTAGGTGACGATCTGCGCGACGCGTTCAGAGCCGTACTTCTCGGTGACGTAGTCGATCACCTCGCCGCGACGACGATCGTCGAAGTCGACGTCGAAGTCGGGCATCGAGACACGGTCAGGGTTGAGGAAGCGCTCGAAGATGAGGCCGTGCTCGATCGGATCGAGGTCGGTGATCTTCATCGCGTAGGCGACCATCGATCCGGCACCGGAACCACGACCCGGACCGACGCGGATACCGTTGTCCTTCGCCCAGTTGATGAAGTCGGCGACGACGAGGAAGTAGCCCGGGAAGCCCATCTGGAGGATGATGCCGGTCTCGTACTCGGCCCGTTTGCGCACCTTGTCCGGGATGCCCGACGGGTAGCGGTAATGCAGGCCGGCCTCGACCTCTTTGACGAGCCAGCTGTCTTCGGTCTCGCCTTCCGGCACGGGGAACCGGGGCATGTAGTTGGCCGCGGTGTTGAACTCGACCTGGCAGCGCTCGGCGATCAGCAGCGTGTTGTCGCACGCCTCCGGGTTGTCGCGGAAGAGCTGGCGCATCTCCTGCGCGGTCTTGATGTAGTAGCCGTCGCCGTCGAATTTGAAGCGATTCGGGTCGTCCATAGTCGACCCGGACTGCACGCACAGCAGCGCCGCGTGGGCATCGGCCTCATGCTGATGCGTGTAGTGCGAGTCGTTCGTGCCGACCAGGGGGATGCCGAGATCCTTGGCCAGGCGCAGCAGATCTGTCATGATCCGGCGCTCGATCGAGAGTCCGTGATCCATGATCTCGGCGAAGTAGTTCTCTTTGCCGAAGATGTCCTGGAACTCGGCTGCGGCTGCGCGCGCGGCGTCGTACTGCCCGAGTCGCAGGCGGGTCTGGATCTCACCGGACGGACAGCCGGTCGTGGCGATGAGGCCCTTGCCGTACGTCTGCAGCAGCTCGCGGTCCATACGCGGCTTGAAGTACTGGCCTTCGAGGCTGGACAGCGAACTCAACCGGAAGAGGTTGTGCATGCCCTCGGTGCTCTGGCTCCACATGGTCATGTGGGTGTACGCACCGGAGCCGGAGACGTCGTCGCGCTTCTGATCCGGAGACCCCCACGCCACGCGCGATTTGTCGCTGCGGTGCGTTCCAGGGGTGACGTAGGCCTCGAGGCCGATGATCGGTTTCACACCCGCATTGTTCGCCGCGTTGTAGAACTCGAAGGCCGCGAAGGTGTTGCCATGATCGGTGACGGCGATGGCCGGCATGCCGTAATCAGCGGCCGCCTGCGTCATCGAGTTGATCTTGGCAGCACCATCCAGCATCGAGTACTCGCTGTGCACGTGCAGGTGTACGAAGGAGTCGGATGCCACGTCTTCGAGTCTACGTCGGGGCGCCGACGTCGGCATTTTGATATGAGCAGTGCCCGACGGATCGGCCGTCAGAGATCGAGCCGCATGAGCACGCGTGGGAAGCCGTCGAGCACCGACCCGGTCTCCGCGGCCTGGCTGAACCCAGCCCCCTCGAAGAGCGCCTTCGTGCCGACGTACATCATGGTCTGATTCACCTTCTCGCCATGGTTGTCGACGGGATAGCCCTCGACGGCGGGAGCGCCGGATGCCCGGGCCGCCCAGCCCACTGGTTCATCCCCGAGATAGGCGATCACTCCTGGCGCGGGGTCGTGAGCGCGCAGCTCCCGCACCCGCTCCGCGCGGTCCGGACCGCGCAGCGCGACGTTCTCTTTGCTTCCGATCCGATAGCTCAGACAGAAGCACACATTGGAGGTCGGCTTCTTCGGCCCCAGAAGCACGGCGACATCGTCGAACACCGTCGCCGGTCGTACGTCGATACTCATATCCCCAATGTGCCGGTGGCCACGGACGATCCGCCGATCACTCCCCGCGCAGGATCTCCAACGCATGCACGAAGTCAGCAGGATACGGGGACTCGAACTGCACCCACTCCCCCGTCGCCGGGTGCGTGAATCCGAGCCGATGCGCGTGCAGCCACTGCCGGGTGAGTCCCAGCCGAGCCGCGATCGTCGGGTCGGCGCCGTAGAGCGGGTCTCCTACGCATGGATGCCGGTGAGCAGCCATGTGCACGCGGATCTGGTGCGTGCGCCCGGTCTCCAGATGGATCTCGAGAAGCGAGGCTCCTGGAAACGCCTCAAGCGTCTCGTAGTGCGTTATCGAATCCTTGCCCGAGGGCGTGACGGCGAACTTCCATGAGTGATTCGGATGCCGCCCGATCGGCGCGTCGATCGTGCCGGTGAGCGGGTCAGGATGCCCCTGCACGACAGCGTGATAGACCTTCTCGACCGTTCGCGTCTTGAAGGCGTGCTTCAACGCCGTATACGCCGATTCGGTCTTCGCGACCACCATGAGCCCGCTCGTGCCGACATCCAGCCGATGCACGATGCCGGCACGCTCGGCGGCACCGCTGGTGGCGACGCGGAAGCCCGCACCGGCGAGAGCCCCGAGCACAGTCGGGCCGTCCCATCCCTGCGACGGGTGAGCGGCGACACCGGACGGCTTGTCCACCACGACGATGTCGTCATCGTCATAGATGATCCCCAAGTCGGGTACGACGACCGGGATGATCCTGGGTTCTTCCTTGGGCTGCCACTCGACGCTCATCCAGCCGCCGGCGTGAAGCCGATCGGATTTGCCCAATGTCACGCCGTCCAGACTCACACCGCCGGCCTCAGCGACCTCTGCGGCGAATGTACGCGAGAAGCCGAGCATCTTCGCGAGGGCGGCATCGACACGTGCGCCTTCGAGTCCGTCCGGCACGGGCAGCGACCGGGATTCCATCTTCAGCCGGCCTGTTCGGGTTCAGGTTTGATCGATGCTTCAGACTTCTCGATGTCGGAGCCATGCTCCGCACCAGCGACTGCGTCAGCATCCGCATCCGCATCCGCATCCGACGCGATGTCATCCTTCTCACGGGTGCCGTCGAAACGCAGACCGAGCACGACGAGCAGGGCGACGGCGATCATGCCGCACACGATGAAGATGTCGGCGACGTTGAAGATCGCGGGCATCATCCACGGCATCGAGATCATGTCCACGACATGTCCGACGGCGAAACCCGGCTCGCGCAGCAGGCGATCCGTGAGGTTTCCGAGCACACCGCCGAGCAGCAGCCCCAGCACGACGGCCCACAGGCGAGAGCGCAGGCCGAACGACTTCCAGATGATGATGCCGGCGACGACGGTGAGTGCGATCGTGAAGATCCACGTCACCTCGCTGCCGAGCGAGAATGCCGCACCGGAGTTGCGGATGTAGTACAGCTGAAGGAACTCACCGAGAACCGGCACCACCTCGTGCAGCGGCAGATTCTCGATGGTGAGGTGCTTCACAAACTGATCGGCGGCCAGCACCAGGGCCGCGAGAACCGCGACGATGATGCCGGCCGCCGACCGACTGAGTGGACGACGTCCTGGCAAAGGGACGACCTACAGCCCGATGGCGGAGACCGGGGTGGAGTCCGTCGATGCCGACTTCTCGTCGAGATCGCGGAGCTGGCCCTCGATGTAGCCGCGGAGCTGAGTACGGTAGTCGCGCTCGAAGTTGCGGAGCTCGGTGATGCGCGCTTCCAGAGTGTTGCGCTCGCGCTCGAGGCGTGCGGACTCTTCGCGCTGCTTCGCCTGAGCCTCGGCACGGATGCGGTCGACCTCGGTCTGGGCCTCCGAGATGAGCTGGCTCTTCTTGGCCTCACCCTCGGCGACGTGCTCGTCGTGCAGGCGCTGCGCGAGCTCGATGATGCCGGCGGTCGCCGTGGTCGGGCCTCCGGCCGGGGCCTCGACGACGGGGGCGGGAGCCGCCGCGACGACCGGTGCGGGAACCTCGTCTACGACGGCGGGGGTCTCTTCGGCCGCAGCCGGAGCGGCCGGCGTCTCGCCGGACTCGTAGGCGGCGAGCTTCGTCTTCAGCTCGGCGTTCTCCTCGAGGGCCTTGCGCCACTCGACGACGATCTCGTCGAGGAAGTCATCGACCTCGTCCGGGTCGAAGCCGTCCTTGAAACGGACGTGCTGGAACTGCTTGGTGACGACGTCATCCGGGGTCAGTGCCATTGTTCTCGGCTCCTCTTTCGATGAGTTCTGTTGCCAGTGACTGAAGTGTGGCTCGGTATTGATCCGGCGCGTACCCGGGGCGCGCACCTCGGAGCAAGCATAGTCCCCGCTCGCAAGTGACGCGATGTGAGACGTGACCGACGGCGCCGGAAGGCCGCGCTCAGATGAACGCGCGCACTATCGACATCAGGATCAGCACGGCGAGCATGGTGAAGGTGAAACCGAAGTCCAGCGAGAGCGTTCCGATGCGCATTGGAGGGATGAAGCGCCGGAACAGCCGGATCGGAGGATCGGTCACCGTGTAGATGACTTCTGCGGCGACGAGGCCTGCGCCCTTGGGGCGCCATTCACGATTGAACAGCGGGATGTAGTCGAGTATCAACCGCGCGAAGAGCACGAAGATGTAGATCAGCAGGACCAGATGAATGATCGATGCGATCACCGAGACCAGTGCGGCCACGGCTTATGACTGATCGAAGCCCGCAGACTCCGGATCTGCGCTCGCGATGCCGCCATGACCCGACACTGCGATGTTCTCCGGAGAGAGCAGGAACACCTTGCTGGTGACACGCTCGATGCGGCCGTACAGGCCGAGGGAGAGACCGCTGGCGAAGTCGATCAAGCGACGCGCGTCGGCGTCGCTCATCTGCGACAGGTTGATGATCACAGGAACGCCTTCGCGGAAGCTCTCGGCGATCAGCTGCGCGTCGCGGTACTGCTTGGGGTGCACCGTGAGGATCTCGTTCACGGTGCCGGCCGAGGGCTGACGCACGGCAACGGGGCGACGCAATGGCGTCACCGGTGCCGGGGCGGCCTCTTCGTGCTCGCGATCGCGATCGCGGTGGGCCCGAACAGGGGCCGGGGCCACCTGCTCCTCGTAGGCCTCTTCCTCGTCGGCGAGTCCCAGGTACACCATGGTCTTCTTGAGCGGGTTTCCCATCGTGTCCTCCGTGTTCGACGTGGGCTGATCTGATTCGAGGTTAACCCCGGTCGGGCCGGGGTCCTGTGATTGCGGAGCCGATCCGCAGGTGTGTCGCACCTGCCGCGATCGCCTCGACGAAGTCGCCGGTCATGCCTGCGGAGATCCACGTGGCACTCGCGTCGACCGAGCGGATGTGGTCTGCAACGCCATGCAGGCGCGCGAAGGCGGATGCCGGTGCCTCATCGAGGGGCGCGACTCCCATGACGCCGCGCAATCGAAGGGACGGCAATGTGAGGATGTGCTCGGCGAGGCGCTGCGCATCGTCTGGTTCGACACCCCCGCGACCGGCATCGTCTGTGAGATTGACCTGAACAAGCACATCCAGCACGTCCTGCTCGCCTTCACCGGCCGGTGAAGCAGCTCTGTGCAGGGCATCGGCGAGCTTGATGCGGTCGACCGAGTGCACGGCATCCGCGCCTCGACGGATGGATGCGGCCTTGTTGGTCTGCGCCTGACCGATGAAGTGCCAGCGCAGACCATCGAGCGCCCGAGCGTCGTTCAGCTCGGCCCTCTTGGCCTCGAGCTCCTGCTGACGGTTCTCGCCGACGTCGCGCACCCCCACGGCGTGCAGTTCGCGCACGAGGGATGCCGGATGGAACTTCGTCACCACGATGCGGGTGATCTCTGCGGCGTCCCGCCCCGCCATGCGTGCAGCGTCCGCGATCTGCGAGTCGATCGCGGACAGCCGCTCAGCAAGCTCGGACAAGTCGCCTACTTCAGGAACTCGGGGATGTCGATGTCGTCATCTGCGAATGCCGGCTCCAGACTCGTCGCCGCGACACGCGGCGCAGGCTGCTGGGGGGCTTCGTTCCGCGTCGGTTCTGCCGCGGGTGCTTCCGTGTCGTCCGAAAGGGAGACCTCAGGCAGAGTGTCCGCCGCCGGGCGCGAGACGACCATCGGGTCGAGTCGCACTGAGGGCTGTCCGCCGTCGAACCCGGCCGCGATGACCGTGACGCGCACCTCGTCGCCGAGCGTGTCGTCGATGACCGTTCCGAAGATGATGTTCGCTTCGGGGTGAGCGGCCTCCTTCACGAGATCGGCGGCGTCGTGGATCTCGAAGATGCCGAGGTTCGATCCGCCCTGGATCGACAGCAGCACGCCGTGCGCGCCCTCGATCGATGCTTCCAGCAGAGGCGACTCGACGGCGAGCTCTGCGGCCTTGATCGCACGGTCGGCGCCGCGTGCGGAGCCGATTCCCATGAGAGCGGAGCCGGCGCCCTGCATGACCGACTTCACATCGGCGAAGTCGAGGTTGATGAGACCAGGCGTGGTGATGAGGTCGGTGATGCCCTGCACACCGGCGAGGAGCACCTGGTCGGCCGTGGCGAACGCCTCGATCATCGAGATGCCGCGGTCGCTGATCTCCAGCAGACGGTCGTTCGGCACCACGATGAGCGTGTCGACTTCTTCCTTCAGCTTGGAGACGCCGGCCTCTGCCTGGCTCTGACGGCGACGGCCTTCGAACGAGAACGGCTTGGTGACGACGCCGATGGTCAATGCGCCGATCGACTTCGCGATGCGCGCGACGACCGGAGCACCACCGGTGCCCGTTCCGCCTCCCTCGCCTGCGGTGACGAAGACCATGTCGGCCCCGGTGAGCGCCTGCTCGATCTCCTCGGCGTGATCCTCGGCAGCACGACGGCCGACCTCGGGGTCGGCGCCTGCACCGAGCCCACGGGTGAGCTCGCGGCCCACGTCGAGCTTGACGTCGGCATCGCTCATGAGCAGCGCCTGAGCGTCGGTGTTGACAGCGATGAACTCGACTCCGCGCAGGCCGAGATCGATCATGCGGTTCACGGCGTTGACGCCGCCACCGCCGACGCCGACGACCTTGATCACGGCGAGGTAGTTCTGGTTCTGGCTCATGGCCGGCCTCCGATGTGTTGAGCCTGGAAACGAATGTGAACCTTAAACCTCAACTAGAGGTGTAAAGTATTTCCCGGTATTGCGTTCTCTTGATCGAAGGTATGCGCCGCGAGGCCTCGCGGGCGCAACGACACGGGCGTGTCGCCGCTTTGACGTGCAATAACACCTGCTGCGCGCCGACCTCGGTCGGCGACGGGGATCAACCGGCGACGACGACCTCGGGAGAGGACACATCGATCTCCCGAGCGGCGGGGTTCGCGAGCATCGTCGACGCGAGCACTTCCGCCTTGAAAGCGGAACGATCCGCGCTCCCCCAGACCACCGTGAGCCCGCTTGAGAGCTTCAGCGTGACATCGTCCAGGGTCGATGCGGAGACATCGGTGACGATCGCGCGCACGTCGGCGGGCAGAGAGCGAACGACGAGGCCGACCGATTCGAAGGCATCGGATTCGATGCCCCCGTCCACGGCGATCACCGGCTGTCCCTCGGGGCGATCCGGCGTCGTCGACAGCGCGACGCCTGCCGCATCGACGAGGGTGAACCCGGCGCCGGACTCGATCACGCCGATCGGCGTGCGCTCCACGATCCGGACGACGAGATCGTGCGGAGGCTTGGCCTCGAGCGCATAGGTCTCGATCAGCGGGAACGCGATGAGCGCTGCTTTGACCTCGCTCTCGCTGACGAGCGCCAGCGGCGTGCCGACCTGGTCAGCCAGCGCGGCCTCCACGGCAGCCGCATCCAAGGCAAAGGCTCCGGCGACGGTGATCTTCTCGACGGCGAACAGCGGGCTGTATGCCGCCGCGACGCTGCCTCCGATCAGCAGTACCACGGCGCCGGTGGCGCAGAGCCAGATCAGACGACGACGGCGCGAGCGCTGGGTGAAGCGACGTATCTCTGCTCGCAGTGCCTTGCGACGGGCACGTGCGGCGCGCCAGACATCCCCGGCAGTGAGGCCGTCCGACGATTCGGGTTCTGCGCCGGCGGCATCCACTCGCGTCTCTTCGATACCCTCGACCGCCGAGGCCGCGCCCGCCGCCGGCTGTACGGCATCGCCCGATTCCGTGCGCGCATCGCGCGCACGGCGGGACGAGCGATCGGGTGCGGGCTTCGCCTGCTGCTCCGGCGGAGTCGGAAGCGGGGCCGGACGACGCATCGGTCAGGCTCCGGTCGTCCGCCGCAGTGATTCGAGCACCTGCGGGATGATCAGGTAGACGTTGCCGCAGCCGAGAGTGATGACGTAGTCGCCCTCGCGCGCGACCGTCGCCGTGTACTCGGCGGCGTCCTGCCAGGAGGCGACGTAGTGCACGCGCTCCTGGTCGCTGAACGCGTCGCTGACGAGCGCCCCGGTGACCCCTGGGACGGGGTCTTCACGCGCACCGTAGACGTCGAGCATGACCGTGTGATCGGCGTATGTCTCGAGCACTTCGGCGAACTCGCGATACATGTGCTGCGTCCGTGAATACGTGTGGGGCTGCTGAATCGCGATGAGGCGCCCGTCGCCGACGACACTGCGCGCGGCCTCGAGTGCGGCCTTCACCTCAGTGGGGTGATGCGCATAGTCGTCGAAAACGCTCACGCCGCGCTCGACCCCGTGCAGTTCGAATCGGCGTACGGTCCCCGCGAAGCCTTCGACGGCGCGAACGGCATCTACGAGGTCGTGGCCGAGCGTCAGGACCACGGCCACGGCTCCCGCGGCGTTGATCACGTTGTGCGCGCCCGGCACGACGAGCTGCATGCGTTCGCTGCGTCCCGCGTGCGTGATGGTGGCGGCAACGGGACCGGCGGTGGAGATCTCGGTGAGACGGACGTCGGCGTCGGGCGCGACGCCGAAGCTGATCACATTCTGATGAGACAGCCCCTCCCTCACGCGGAGCGCGCCGGGGTCGTCGCTGGAGATCACGACGGCTTCGCTCGCCGCGTCTGCGAAGCGGATGAACGCGTCGTGGAATGCGTCATCCGATCCGTAGTGATCGAGGTGGTCGGGGTCGACATTCGTGATCAGCGCGATCGCCGTGTCGTACAGGAGGAAAGTGCCGTCGGACTCGTCCGCCTCGACGACGAAGAGGTCATCCGATCCGGACGCGCTGGATGTGCCCAGCTGCTCGATCACTCCGCCGTTGACGAAGTTCGGGTCTGTGCCGAGCGACTGCAGCGCCGTGACGATCATGCCGGTCGACGTCGTCTTGCCGTGCGCGCCGGCGACAGAGACCAGTCGGCGTCCGCCGATGAGCCAGTGCAACGCCTGCGAGCGGTGGATCACATGCAGTCCACGCTCTTTGGCGGTGACGAACTCCGGATTCTCCGGCCAGATGGCGCCCGTGTGCACGACGGTGTCGGCATCGCCGAGGTTGGCCGCGTCGTGGCCGACATGCACGGTGGCCCCGGCAGCGGCGAGTGACCGAAGTGCGTCGCTGTCCGCGCGGTCGGATCCGGACACTCGGATGCCTGCTTCCAGGAACATCTTCGCGAGCCCGCTCATCCCGGATCCGCCGATCCCGATGAAGTGGGCTGCGGTGATGGACTCCGGGATGGGGAGGGAGAGGTCAGGTCTGATCATGTCCTGTCCATTCTAATTCGCGGCACTGAGCGCACGGTCGATCATCGCGACGACGTTCTCCGTGCCGGTGCGGGTGCCGACGTGCTCGGCGGCCGCGGCCATCCGGGTCCGGCGATCGGTGTCCCCCAGCAGCGGCACGATCGTGTCGCGGACCGTGTCACCCGTGAAGTCGCCGTCATGCTGCAGGATCGCGGCCCCTGCAGCGACCGCGGATGCGGCGTTCAGGCTTTGCTCGCCGTTTCCGACCGCGTAAGGCACGTACACGGCCGGGATGCCGAGTGCGCTGACCTCGCTGACGGTCGCAGAACCGGCGCGGGAGACGATCACATCGGCCAGCGCGAAGGCCAGATCCATGCGGTCGACGTAGCGACGCACGACGTATCCGGGGGCTTCCGGGTCCGCGAGGGCGCTGCGCTCCCCCGTCACATGCAGCAACTGCCATCCTGCCTCGAGCACGTCGCCCCAGGAGTCTGCGAACGCCTCGTTGAGACGCTGCGCGCCGAGTGAGCCACCGAAGACCAGGAGCACCGGCCGCGAGGCGTCCAACACGAAGTGCGCCGCGGCCTCCGACCGCGTCGCCGCACGATCGAGATCGACGATCTCGCGACGCAACGGCATGCCCACTACTTCGCTGCGCTTCAGCGGAGTGCCTTCGAAGGCGACGCCAACGCCGGCGGCGCTCCGCGCGCCCAGCACGTTCGCCAGCCCTGGCTTCGCGTTCGCCTCGTGGACGACGAACGGCACCTTCTCGCGGCGTGCGGCCAGATAAGCGGGTGCCGACGCGTAACCGCCGAACCCGACGACCACATCGACGCGGTGCTGTCGGATGTGCGCACGCACCTGCGCGATCGCCTTCCGGAATCTCCCGGGGAACGCCACAGCCTGCTTGTTCGGACGCCGGGGGAACGGAACCTTGTCGACGATCAGCAGTTCGTAGCCCCGTTCTGGAACGAGCCTGGCCTCCAGCCCCTCCTTGGTCCCGAGAACGAGAACGGTCGATTCCGAGTCGCGCTCCCGCAGCGAATCGGCGACGGCGAGCAGCGGATTGACGTGGCCGGCGGTGCCGCCGCCGGCGAGGAGGTACGTGGTCACCTGGTGACTTTACCCCGCGCAGGTGCGGGGATCGTGCGAGCGAAAGCGAGCAGCACGCCGCAGGCCAGGAGCACCGCGAGAAGCGCCGTGCCGCCCTGTGACATGAATGGCAGCGGAACCCCGAGCACGGGGAAGATGCCGATGACGACGCCGATGTTGATGAGCGCCTGGCCGATGATCCAGACGGTGATGCCGCCGGCCGCGACGCGGACGAAGGGGTCCGTCGTCTTGCGGATGATGTGGAAGGTGCCGACGGCGAAGAACGTGAACAGCGCGAGTACGACGAGACCGCCGATGAGCCCGAGCTCCTCGCCGACGATGGCGAAGATGAAGTCGTTCGCCGCAGCAGGGAGCCAGCCGTACTTCTCCTGCGAGTTGCCGAGACCGAGGCCGAAGATTCCGCCGTTCGCCATGCCCCAGACGGCATGGATCGACTGATAGCAGTCGTTCTCGTAGTTGGTCATATCGGTGCACACGGCCGAGATGCGTCGCATGCGGTCGGGGCTGAGCACAGCCAGGGCGGCGACTCCGACGACGCCGAGCAGCACGGGGATGATGAACAGTCGCAGCTTGACGCCGGCGAAGAACAGACACCCGAGCAGGATCAGCACCATCACCATCGCCGTGCCGAGGTCTCGCCCTGCGAGCACCGTGCCGATCACGAGCACTGCGACGGGGATCACGGGGATGAAGACGTGCTGCCAGATGCCGAGCAGCGCGCGCTTGCGCAGGAGCACGTATGCGACCCACAGCGCGAGCGCCAGTTTGAGGAACTCGGACGGCTGCATCGTGAATCCTGCGATTCGAATCCAGTTCTGGTTGCCGTCACTGCCCACACCGATGCCGGGGACGAACACCAGCAGTTGCACGATGGTGGCGAGGATCAGCGCCGGCCACGCCGTCCTCTTGAGAAACCGGAGCGGGAGTCGGCTGACCAGGAACATCAGCGGAATGCCGACGGCCGCGAACATCGCCTGCTTGATGGCGGTGTCCATCACACCGGACTCCGTGGCGCTCGTCGCCGAGATCACCATGATGATCCCGAACACCGTGAGCAGCAGCGCGGTCGAAGCGATGAGCATGTATTCATTCGACGGCGGCGTGAAGATGCGCCCGAGGGAAACTCGCGCGGCGAGCCCTCTGCCTGCTTGCCCCGCGTCAGTGCGCGGCGGGCGGGCTACCTGTGTCATCGGCGCTCCCCCGGTCGATCCACTTGCGCACCGCGTCGGCGAAACGGTGGCCACGGTCCCCGTAGCTGGTGAACTGGTCGAAGGATGCCGCTGCGGGAGCCAGCAGAACCGTTCCCCCGTCATCGGCGATCCCTGCGGCGAGTTCCACCACGCGGGTCATGACATCTTCAGTCTCGCCAGTGACCACCTCGATCACCGGCACCGCTGGCGCGTGTCGCTCGAATGCCGCGACCACCTCGTCGCGCTCGACGCCGATCACGAGCGCCGCGCTGGCGGTTCTCCCGGCATCCGCCACGAGATCGGAGAGATCCACGCCCTTGAGATCGCCGCCGACCACCCAGACGGCACCCGGGTAGGCACGCAGCGACGAGGCCGCGGCGTGCGGGTTGGTGGCCTTCGAGTCATCGACCCACGTGATGCCGGCATGACTAGCGATGACCTGGATGCGATGCTCGTCCAGCCGGAATGTCTGCAGCGCACGTCGGATCGCCTCTGGAGCCGTGCCGAGCGATCGCGCGAGCGCGCTGGCGGCGAGGATGTTCTCGACGATGTGCGGTGCGGCGAGTCCCGCCTCGGCGAGGTCTGCGACCGTGGTGAGCTCGAGCGCGCTGTGCGCGCGATCGGGGTGGAACGCGCGGTCGGCGAGGATGCCGTCGACCACACCGAGATCGCTCGGTCCTGGAACACCGAGGTCGAATCCGATCGCCCTCGCGCCCTCGATGACCTCGGCGTCCTCGACCATGATGCGCGTCGCCTCGTCGGCCTTGTTGTACACGCACGCCACGCGGGTGTTCCGGTAGACGAATGCCTTCGCGTCGCGATAGGCCTCGGCGCTCCCGTGCCAGACGAGATGGTCGTCGGCGAGATTCAGGCACACCGATGCGTACGGAACGAGTTCGCCCGCGCTGCTGCTCTGGCCGACGTACCAGAGCTGGTGGCTGGAGAGCTCCACCACGAGCACGTCGAAGCCGGCCGGATCGCGGACCGCGTCGAGCACGGGGATGCCGATGTTGCCGCACGGCGCCGCACGCAGACCGCCCTCGACGAGCAGCGTCGCCGTGAGCTGAGTCGTCGTCGTCTTGCCGTTCGTGCCGGTGATCAGCACCCATTCGGCGGGTGTGCCGTCACCGCGCACGACCTTGTCACGGACGCGCCAGGCGAGTTCGACGTCGCCCCACAGGGCGATGCCGGCGTCCTGCGTCCAGCGGATGATCGGATGCGTCGGCGAGAAGCCGGGGGATGCGACGACGACTTCCGGATCGAAATCGCGCAACACCTGCGACACCTCGTCGAGCGCGCCGAGTTCGAGGCGAGCGCCGATCACCGGCACGAGCCGTTCGTACTCCTCCTCGGCCGATTCCGACAGCACGAGCACATCGGCGCCCAGTTCTGCGAGCGTGTCCGCCACGGAGAAGCCAGTCACGGACAGCCCGAGGACGGCGACCCGCAGGCCCTTCCAATCCGCGTGCCAGCTGGTCAGGGCATCCAGTCGAGGGCTGTTCATCCGTCGACTCCAGTGAGCCATTCGACGTAGAACAGTCCGACTGCAGAGACCGCGAGCAGACCGGCGATGATCCACAGGCGCACGACGATCGTCATCTCGGACCAGCCGCGCATCTCCAGATGATGGTGGAACGGGCTCATCAGGAACAGACGCTTGCCGCGGGTGATCTTGAAGTAGAGACGCTGCACGATGACTGATCCGGAGGACAGCACGAACACACCGGCGATCACGAACAGCAGCAGCTCGGTGCGGGTGAGGATCGCCATCGCCGTGATGACGCCACCGATCGCCATCGACCCGACATCGCCCATGAAGACCTTGGCCTTTGGTGCGTTCCACCACAGGAAGCCGATGAGCCCTGCGGCGAACGATGCCGAGACGATCGCAAGACTGAACGGATCTCGGACTTCGTAGCAGGCGTCGAGAGTCCCAGGGTCAACGCCTGTACTCGTGCAGGATTGCTTGAACTGCCAGAAGGCGATCAGGCTGTACGCGCCGACGACGAAAACGCCGGCACCGGATGCGAGGCCGTCGAGGCCGTCTGTGAGGTTCACGCTGTTGGACGTGGCGATGCCGATCACGGCGATCCAGATCAAGTAGACGATCCAGCCGATGATGACACCGAAGGCGAACAGGTCCAACCAGGAGATGTCGCGGAACAGCGAGATGTAGCTACTGGCGGGCCTCTGGTCGTACTGATTGGGGAAGTTCAGGGCGACCACGCCGAACGGGATCATCACGACGAGCTGCCCGACCACCTTGCGCCAGCCGGAGAGACCGAGGCTGCGCTGGGACTTGACCTTCATGTAGTCGTCGATGAAGCCGACGGCTCCGAAGCCGACCATGAGCCAGAGCACGAGGATCGCCGACAGTGCCGGCTCGCTGCCACCGGCGTAGACACCTACAAAGTAGCCGACCATGGTGCCGACGATGAAGATCAGGCCGCCCATCGTCGGCGTTCCGCGCTTGGCGCCGTGGCTCGGATTCGCGATGTCTTCGGGGGTGCGGATCACCTGCCCCCAGCCCCACCGGCGGAACAGCCGCAGGAAGACGGGAGTCAGGAACAGAGTGAAGGCGAGCGAAATCGCAGCCGCCATGAGGAGTGATCTCACGAGAACAATTCTCCCAGACGATCGCCGAGATGCCGAAGGCCCACGGAATTGGATGATTTCACGAGCACGCGATCTCCGTCGCGGAGCTCCGTGCGCAGGTATTCGTATGCCGCGTCCTGATCAGGAAGGTGCACGGCCTCGCTGTCCCAAGACCCCTCGCCGACGACCGAGAGGTACAGGCGACGCGCCTCGGGGCCGACCACGACGATGCGCCGTATGTTCAGGCGCACGGCGAGCAGTCCGATCCGGTCGTGCTCCTCCCCTGCGCTCTCGCCGAGCTCGCTCATCGCCCCGAGGACCGCGACAGTGCGCTCGTCCGGTCCGGTGATCTGCGCCAGAGTCCGCAGAGCCGCAGCCATGGAGTCCGGGCTGGCGTTGTACGCATCGTTGATGATGCGCACGCGGTCGTTGCCGAGTGGCTGCATGCGCCAGCGCTCCGCGACCTCGACCGTCTCGATCCGGGCGACAGCGTCGGCGAGAGGCACGCCGAGAACGCCCGCGGCAGCGATCGCCGCAAGTGCGTTGGTGATGTGGTGAGCCCCGAGCACCTTCAGATGCAGGGGCAGGCTCGACTCCGCTGTCGTGATGAGCGCACGCGTGCCGTCCGCCGCCACCTGGACGTCAGTCGCGCGGACGTCTGCTGAGGAATCCTGGCCGAAGCCGACGATGTTCATATCGTGCGCCGTGGCTGTATCGCACATGGCGGCGACGCGGGAGTCGTCGATGTTCAGCACGGCGGTGCCACCGGGGCGTGAAGCCGCGATGAGTTCCGCCTTGGCCTTCGCCGTCGCCTCTATGCCGCCGAACCCCCCGACATGTGCCATGCCGACCATGAGGACGACGGCGACATCGGGCTCGACGAGGCCCGCGAGGTGGGCGATGCTGCCCGGGCCGGCGGCGCCGAACTCGCTGACCAGATACCTGGTGCTCTCCGTGACGCGCAGCATGGTGACCGGGGCGCCGACCTCGTTGTTGTACGAGTTGATCGGGGCGACCGTCTCGCCTTCGTCCTCGAGGATGCGGGCGAGGAGATTCTTCGTGGTCGTCTTGCCGTTCGATCCCGTGATGCCGACGATCTTCAGCCGGCCACCTGCGCGCACGCGCGCGACGACGGCGCGAGCGAGGTCGGCGAGAGCGGCGACAGCATCCGTCACGACCACCTGAGACACCGGGGCGTCGACGATGTGCTCGACGATCGCCAACGATGCTCCGCCTGCAGCCGCCGCGGCGACGAAGTGATGCCCGTCGGTCTCGGCACCCGGCTTGGCGATGAAGATGCCACCCGCGGTCATGTTCCTCGAGTCGGTGTCGACGGCTCCTGACACCGCGGTCTCCGCGGTGTCAGGATCTACGAGACGCAGGTCACCACCGGTGACTGCGGCGATCTCGGCAAGCGTCAGGGCGATCATGAAATCTCCATGCGCGGCTCAGTGCCGGCTATTTGAATTTGGGAAGCAGTTCGTCCATCGGGATGGTCGAGGGCGAGACGCGGTAGGTCTTCAGCACCTGCGTCATCGCCTGCTGGAAGGCGGATGCCGTGGCGGTGGACGATACAACCTTAGTCGGCTGGTCGAGCGTGACCACCACGACGTACTGCGGATCGTCCGCCGGAGCGAAGCCGACCATGCTCGTGAAGTACACCCCCTGCTTGTAACCGCCGTTCCCGTCAGGCACCTCACCGGTACCTGTCTTGATCGCGATCCGATACCCGGGGATCTCGATCATCTCGGACAGACCACCCTGCACAGCGACGTTCTCCAGCATCCTGCTCACCGTGTCGGCGGTCGATTCCGAGACGATCTGCTCGCGCTCGGGGGCATCAGGCTTCACGACGTCGCCGTCGTGGTTCGTGCAGGACTCGATGAGTGACAGATCGATCTTCTCACCACCGTTCGCGATCGCCTGATAGGCACCGGCGAGCTGCGGCGCCGTGACGGTGAAGTGCTGCCCGAACGTCGTGGTGTACAGCGATTGGGCATCCCACTCAGAGGCCGGGTGCAACACACCGGGCTCTTCACCGGGGAAGCCGATCGTCTTCTCGCCGACACCGAATTTCTGCAGATAGTCGAAGCGCACCTGCGGGTCGACCATCTCGCCGAACTTCGAGAGGGTGACGTTCGACGAGTCGATGAGCCCACCGGCGAGCGTGTAGTTCTCAGCACCGTGCACGAAGGCGTCATTGATGACGGCGCCGTTGGAGAACGTCTCCCTGCTCGCCGCGGACACTGTCGTATTTAGGTCAGCCGCGCCGGAGTCCAGTACTGCGGCGGCCGTGATCGCCTTGAATGGCGACCCCGGTTCGAACGTGTGCGTGAACAGCTTGGTGCCCCAGTCGTCGGGGGAAGAGGCGTTGAGGTCGTTGGGATCGAGGGAAGGCCATTCCGCCGCCGCACGGATCTTTCCCGTCTTCACTTCCACGACGGTGACCGTGCCGGACTGGGCGCCCATCCTCTGCGCTTCCTCCGAGATCATCTGCGTCAGGTACCACTGCAGGTCGCTGTCGATCGTCAACTGCACCGATCCACCGTCCTGCGCCTCTACCGTGCGGTCGCTGCCGGGGATGACGTTGCCATCCTTGCCGCGCAGATACGTGCGCTCGCCACTGGTGGGCGAGAGGCATTGCGTCTCGAGCTTCTCCACGCCGGACTGGCCGATTCCTGCGCTGTCGACGTAACCGATCACGTTGCCGGCGACCGCGCCGTTCGGATACACGCGCGTCTCGCGCGGTTTCATGTGCAGATAGATGAGTCCGAGGTCGCGCAGTTCCAGGAACTTCTCGGTGCTGAGGCCCTTCTTGAGCGGGTAGTACTGAGAATTCGGATCGGCCGCGAGCGTCTCAGCGACGCCTGTACGGATCTCCTCGGCATCCTGCCCGGTGATCGCTGCGATCTGGTCGGCCGCGTCAGCCCACGCCAGCTTTGGCGGGGTGTCGGCATCCTCGAGCAGCTTGATCACCTTCGGATCCAGCACAGCGTCATAGACGGTGACCCCGGATGCGAGCAGCGTGCCGTTCGCATCCACGATCGAACCGCGGCTGCCGTACAGCGGCACGGTGGAGCCGAGCTGACCGACCTGCAGCGAATCCTCTACGTGATCGTCTGCACTGACCACTTGGATGTCGACGAGACGGATGACGAATGCCGCCAGCACCGCGAGAATGACCGCGAGAGCGACGACCGTGCGGCGTCGTGGGCCGCGGGTCGCTCTTGTCGTCATGTCGCTCTCTCCCTCGTGCTCAGCGGGTCGTGGGGCTTGGAAGTCCGTCGGTGATGGGTGGGGGAAGATCCGGATCGACAGTCTCCGTCGTGCCGTTCGCGGATGTCACGGCTTCATCCGCCGCAGCCGTCGCGAGTTCCTTCTGATTCAGCAGTGCATTGTGCACGGCACCGGTGCCGTTCGGATCGATGGTGGATTTCCCGTCCGCACCGGCGTTGGCGCCCAGCACTGCGGAATCGCTGAGCCGCAGGTACGAGGCGGCGCCGGCGACCACCATCCCCAGCTCGGCTGCTTTGATCGCGAGCAGTTGGGGAGAACTCGTTCCGGCGAGTTCGTCTTCCAGAGCACTCGCCTGCAGGTTGAGCTCGCGCTGCTGAGAGGTCAGATCTGCGAGTACGAAGGAATCGTGGGTGATCGCCAAGGACAGCCCGATCTGCGCGATGCCGATGGCAGCCGCTCCCCCGAGCGCGATGAGCGCGTAGGCGAGCTTCGGCTTCGAACGCCGCGCAGGTGCGCTGACGGGCTTCAGCCGCCGAGGCGCCCGAGGCGCGGGAGCGATCGGCTCTGGCAGCAATGCTGCCGCTGACTGGCGACTCATGCTGCCTCCCGGATTCGTTCGGCAGCGCGCAGGCGCACGGGAATGGCTCGAGGGTTGCGTGCCTTCTCCTCATCACTGGCGAACTCGGCGCCCTTCGTGACGGTGCGGAAGCGCGGCGCGTGCTGTGGCAGTTCGACGGGGAGCCCTGCGGGGGCAGTCGAAGCGGATGCCGCAGCGAAGGCCTGCTTCACGAGACGATCCTCGAGCGACTGATAGCTCATGACGACGATTCGGCCGCCGACAGCCAGTGCGTCCATGGCTGCGGGGATCGCATCGGCGAGCACGCTGAGCTCAGAGTTCACTTCGATGCGCAACGCCTGGAACACGCGCTTGGCGGGATGGCCCGCGCGTTGCACAGCGGCCGGCGTCGCGGCCTGGAGCAGGTCCACGAGGTCCTGCGAACGCACCAGCGGTTTCTCGTCACGCGCCTGGACGATGAAGCGGGCATACCGTGCCGCGAGCTTCTCTTCACCATAGCGCTCGAAGATGCGCCGGAGGTTGCCCTCGCTGTACGTCGCGAGGACGTCGGCGGCGGTGGTGCCCTTCGTCTGGTCCATGCGCATGTCCAATGGAGCATCCTTGGAGTACGCGAAACCGCGCTCCGCCTCGTCGAGTTGCAGAGAAGAGACACCGAGATCCATCAGGATGCCGGAAGCGCCGTGCGCATGGATGCCGATCTCGTCGTAGACGGTGTGCACGAGCGTGATCCGGTCGGCGAAGCGCTCGAGCCGCTGGCCTGCGATGCGCAGGGCATCGGTGTCGCGGTCGAGCCCTATCAGGCGGATGTTGTCGAATCGTTCGAGCAGCGCCTCGGAGTGCCCGCCCATGCCGAGCGTCGCATCGACGAGCACTGCGCCGTCGTGCTGCAGGGCGGGTGCCAGCAACTCGACGCAGCGCTCGAGGAGGACCGGGGTGTGGATGTCGCGAAAGTTCATAATCTTTTCGGGTGACCTTCGACTCTGATCCCCCTCCGCTTCTCGACCCGGCACCGGGGAAGTGTGTCGGGGCGGGAGCGGCGGGGCATCACAGTCGAGGTCAGAAGAGTCCCGGAATCACCTCCTGTTCGAGTTCTGAGTAGTTGTCTTCGCCGGCGGCGAGGTATTCGTTCCAGGCCGCGGCATCCCAGATCTCGGCGTGTGCGCCGACGCCGGTGACGACGAGCTCCTTCTCGAGCCCCGCGTACTGACGGAGATGGCCGGGGATGGTGATGCGGTTCTGGCTGTCAGGCATCTCCGCGCTCGCTCCCGAGAGGAACATGCGCAGGAAGTCACGTGCCTGCTTGTTGCTGAGCGGAGCCTGCCGGATCCGCTCGTGCATCGCCTCGAATTCAGCCGTGCTGAAGACGTAGAGGCAACGTTCCTGACCACGGGTGACGACGATGCCGCCGCCGAGGTCCTCACGGAACTTCGCGGGCAGGATCACTCGGCCTTTGTCGTCGAGCTTCGGTGAATGCGTTCCCAACAACATCGGCCATCACCCCCTCTGCGTCCGGCCAACTCGAGGTGTCCCCCACTTTACTCCACTTTGCTCCACATTGATATGAGCAAACCGGGAAAGCATGGCATACCTGCTGCGGTCTGCGCGCGGCGGCCGCATGATTCCGCGGCAGAACTGAGCGCAAGGTCGGTGGAGGGGCGTGGAGGGAAAATGGAGGGAAGCTGTGTCGTCGGCGCTTCACAATCACCCGAGACGCAGAAAAGCCCGGATGCTCAATGCATCCGGGCTTTGGGAGGTGGGAAGGTCAGCGACCGTCTTGGCGGCGGTCCCATCGATCGTTCATACGATCCATGAACGAGGCTGAACTCTGCGGCGGCTTCGACGCTGCGCCGGCTCGGGCACGGGATGTGCCGCCGATACGCCGCACGGGAGTCGCCGCGAGAATGACGCCTGCGACCATCGCCGCGAATCCGATAACTCCGATGATGACGCTGGCGACAGCACCGAGTTGGCCACCGAGCGCGACGCCGGCCACCAGAGCGCCGATGCCGACGAGCAGCAGTACCGAGCCGTACACGAGATTGCGGTAGCTGAGCGTTCGATCGCCGGAGGGCGCGGTTACGATGTCTGCGTCGTTGTGCAGGAGATGGCGTTCCATCTCGTCGAGCAGACGCTGCTCCTGTTCAGACAGTGGCATGACGCCCCCCTTGGTTCAAGTGTCTTTCATTCTACGCTCGCAGAACCGCCGAGGCTAGTTATCAGCTGAGAACCTAAGCTGATTATCGTGCTCCCCTCCACGCCTGTCCAGGACGCGGTCTCCGCCCGCCTGGGTCGCTTCCTCACCACCATTGCATCCCAGTCGCAGGAGTACGGCCCGGATGCCGGGATGTTCATCGCGTCCGCGGCGGCCACTCTGCAGGGCGGCAAGCGGCTGAGGGCGCGGTTCTGTCACGCGGGCTGGCGCTCTGTCGCGCGCTTCTCCACGCGCGCAGCCGCAGAGTCGGATGCCCTCTGGGATCTCTGCGCCGCACTGGAGATATTCCAGTCCGCTGCGCTTGTGCACGATGATCTGATCGACAATTCCGACACCAGAAGAGGCGGCCCGGCCGCTCACCGTTCTCTCGAGCAGCAGCACCGGTCGCTGGCATGGTCCGGAGACGCCGAGTCGTTCGGACGAGCAGCCGCGATACTTCTCGGAGATCTTCTCGTCGCGTGGAGCGACGATCTGCTCGAGCAGGCACTCGCCGGCGTCGCACAGGCCCCTGAGGTACGACGCGAGTACGCCCGTATGCGCCGCGATGTCACCACCGGCCAGTTCCTCGATGTCGCAGAAGAGTCAGCCTGGCAGGTAAACCCCATCTCCGAGCACGCCGATCGCGCACTGCGCGTCGTGTCGCTGAAGTCCGCGAGGTACAGCATCGAGCAACCCCTGCTGCTCGGAGCAATGCTCGCGGGAGCGGACGAAGCCCAGCAGCAGTCGCTGCGCCGTTTCGGGCATCCGATCGGCATGGCGTTCCAACTGCGCGACGACGTGCTCGGCGTGTTCGGCGATCAATCGCTCACCGGAAAGCCGGCGGGCGACGACCTCCGCGAGGGCAAGCGCACAGTGCTGATCGCATTCACCCGCGAACAGCTGGACGCCTCGGCCCGCCGACTGCTCGACGAGCTGCTAGGGGATCCGATGCTCACTGCGGATCAGGTGGCGTCGATTCAGGCCACGATCGCCGAGTCGGGCGCGCTGGCGCAGGTGGAAGGACTCATCTCCGCTTACGCGCAAGAGGCCGACCGCGCCCTCTCGGGAGCGCGGCTCGACAACGCAGCGGTCGGCGAACTGCGAGACCTTGCGCGCGCAGCCACCGTGCGCTCCGCCTGAACCGGCTCAGGCCAGAGTGCGTGCGACGCGGCGCACCGCGCTCTTGTGCCCGTCGAGGAGTGCGGCGATCGGCGTGCGACCGAGTTCTTCCTCTTCGCTGAACAGCCAGTCGATCACCTCGTCATCGGTGAAGCCGGCATCGGTGAGGACGATGATCGTGCCGCGCAGCGAAGACAGCGGGTGTCCGTCGACGATGAACTGCGCGGGGACAGCGAACACGCCGTTCCGGCTCGATCCGACCAGATACTGCTCCGAGATCATCCGTCGCACGCGCCCCAGCGGTTCGCCGAGCCTTTCGACGAGGTGGGGCATCGTCAGCCATTCGATGGCTGTGGGTTCGGGGGCAGTCTCAGACACGTTTCGACTATCTCATCTTCGGCCCCGCATCGCACATCACCACTCCTTTCACTTCAGGCACATCAGCCACTTTGATTGACATCCGTTCACATACGTGCCAGCGTTTCAAGGTCAGTAAAGGGGGGAAACCTTGAGACCGAACACCATCAACAGACGTGCCAGATACGTCCAGCTCGGCGTTCCCGCTGCAGTTCTCGGCGTGCTTGCGAGTGGGATCAGCGCCGCACCCGCCAGCGCCGCCGCAACGTCGGAGCGCGGAGCAGAGAGTCGGCTCGCCGCACTGCCTCGGGTGCTTCCGACCGCGGCCGCACCCGCCACTTACACAGTGCAGGAGGGCGACACGGTCTTCTCGATCGCACAGCGCTTCGGCCTGCGCACGGTCGACGTGCTCACATGGAACGGACTCGGCTGGCGGTCGGTGATCTATCCGGGTCAGACTCTCACCCTCGCCGCGCCGGCGCCGGCGCCGGCGCCCGCTCCCGCAGCCCCGGCCCCCGCTGCGGCGACGCACACCGTGGTGGCCGGCGACACGATCTTCGCCATCGCCCAGAAGCACGGCACCTCTGTCGACAGCATCCTCGTCGCCAGTGGATTGAGCCGCGATTCGGTGATCTATCCGGGTCAGTCCATCGCAATCTCCGGCACGAGTGCGGCCGCGGCGGCACCCGCCATGACCCCGAGTCCTGCGGCGCCTGATCCGGCACCGTCCAGCGGTACGGCGCACACCGTGGTGGCCGGCGACACGATCTTCGCCATCGCCCAGAAGCACGGGACCTCTGTCGATGCGATCTACGCCGCGAACGGGCTGAGCGCGTCCTCGATCATCTACCCGGGACAGTCGATCGTCGTCGCGGCCGCAGCGCCTGCTCCCCTGACATCCGCACCGGCAGCGTCAGCGCCCGCCCCCGCGCAGACAGCGACTCTCAACGCACCGCAGGCCGAGAACGCCGCCATGATCATCCGGATCGGGCGCGAGCTCGGAGTCTCAGATCGCGGCATCGCGATCGCCCTGGCCACCTCGATGGTCGAATCATGGCTGCGCAACCTCGACTGGGGAGACCGCGACTCGCTGGGGCTGTTCCAGCAGCGACCGAGCACCGGCTGGGGCACAGCGGATCAGATCATGGATCGCGATCGCAGCATCCGTGTCTTCTACGGCGGCGCGCACGATCCCAACGGCACCACGACCCGCGGACTCCTCGACGTCGCCGGGTGGGAAGGCATGGCGTTCAAGGATGCTGCGCAGGCCGTGCAGATCTCGGCGTATCCGGACCGCTACGGCCAGTGGGAGGTCCAGGCCGACCAGTGGATCGCGCTGTATGGCTGATTCTCAGCCGATCCGGTGGCCGAAAGGGTGAGCCGCTCCGCTGTCTGTCAGCCACTTATTCATAGACTCTGTACGTGACGACCAATCAGCAGGCTGATCCCCTCATCGGGCGGCTTGTCGACGGCCGTTACCGGGTGCGTGCGAGAATCGCACGCGGCGGCATGGCCACGGTGTATGTCGCCACTGATCTCCGCCTCGAGCGCAGGATCGCGCTGAAGGTGATGCACGGCCACCTCAGCGACGACTCCGTATTCCAGAGTCGGTTCATCCAAGAGGCGCGGGCCGCCGCCAGACTCGCTGATCCGCACGTCGTCAACGTCTTCGATCAGGGTCAGGACGGCGAACTCGCCTACCTGGTCATGGAGTATCTTCCCGGCATCACGCTGCGCGAGTTGATGCGCGAGCAGCGCCGCCTCACGATCCCCCAGACCATCACGATCATGGACGCGATCCTCGCGGGCCTCGCGGCGGCCCACAAAGCCGGCATCGTGCACCGCGATGTGAAGCCGGAGAACGTGCTGCTCGCCGAGGACGGGCGCATCAAGATCGGCGATTTCGGTCTCGCCCGTGCCAGCACGGCGAACACCGCCACGGGGCAGCAGCTGCTCGGAACCATCGCGTACCTTGCTCCCGAACTCGTCACCCGCGGCACCGCCGACGCGCGCAGCGACATCTACGCACTCGGCATCATGCTCTACGAGATGCTCGTCGGCGAGCAGCCGTACAAGGGTGAGCAGCCGATGCAGATCGCTTTCCAGCACGCGACGGAGTCGGTGCCGCGCCCGAGCGCACGCAACCCCGGCGTACCTGAGCAGCTCGACGAACTCGTGCTGTGGTCGACCGAGAAATCGCCGGATGAGCGTCCGAACGACGCGCAGGAGATGCTCGATCGTCTGCGCGAGATCGAGCGATCGCTCGGAGTCTCCCCCGCAGCGGTCACTCCGACGACCACGCCCGTCCGTTCGCAGAGCGACTCGGGCGGCGTGACCACGGTGATGCCGTCGACAATGGTGCTCGAGGACGCGCCCGCGCAGGCGGCGTCGCAGCCTCTCGACAATGCGACCCTGTTGCGCCGACGCACGTCCAAGCGGCGTGCCCGCGGCGCGTTCCTGCTGGCGCTCGTGCTTCTGCTCGCCGTCGCCGCAGGCGGAGTCGGATGGTGGTTCGGATCAGGTCCTGGATCATTGATCGGTGTGCCGCCGGTGGCCGGCCTCAGCTATGAGGAAGCGGCCGCAGCACTGACCGAGGAGGGGTTCTCCCCTGTACAGGGCGAGGAGAACTCGACCGAGGTCGCTGCAGGCATCGCCATCCGCAGCGATCCGGCAGAGGGCACCCGTCTCGACAAGGGCACCGAGGTCACCGTCGTCATCTCCTCCGGACCCGCCGAGCATGCCCTTGAAGCGCTGAACGGCAAGACCGCAGATGAGGCGCGCGCTTACCTCGCCGACCTCGACATCACAGTCTCCGATGACGACCTCCTGCTGTACTCGAGGGCCGATGCCGGTGTGGTGATCAACGCGAGCGTCACTCCACGCGCCGGCGGAGACGCCTACGAGTGCGGTGAGGGATGCTCCGCTTTCGAGGCCGACACCGTCGACTTGATCGTCTCGCTGGGCGGACTTCCCGATGTGGTGGGGATGACAGCGTCCGAGGCGTCGTCCGCGCTGGCGGAGAAGGACATCCAGACCACGACCGTCGAGGAATTCCACGACTCCGTCGAGGAGGGCCGCGTGATCAGCGTCGCCGACCGCGAGGGCGGCGGAAACTGGCGTCCTGGCGACACGATGACGATTGTCGTCTCGATCGGGCCGCAGCTGTTCGAGGTCCCCGATGTGACTGGTCAGAATCGCGACTCTGCCGCGAAGACGCTGCGTGATGCCGGATTCGAACCGACGTGGAACCCGCTGTGGACGCCGTTCCCGAACGGACTGACCGAGGTCACCGGAACCGACCCGTCCGGCGGGGCCATGCGCCGAGCGGGCAGCGAGGTCACCCTCCTGATCCGCAGCGCCCTCTGACCGACGCTCGAACTCCCGCCTCGGGACGGACTCAGCGCTTCTCGAGCTCCTCGGCGACGAGGAACGCGAGCTCGAGGCTCTGCATGTGGTTCAGTCGCGGGTCGCACAGGCTCTCGTAGCGCGTCGCCAGGGCGGCTTCATCGATGTGCTCCGACCCGCCGAGGCATTCGGTGACGTCGTCACCGGTGAGCTCGACGTGGATGCCGCCGGGGAATGTGCCGACGGCGCGGTGCGCCTCGAAGAAGCCACGAACCTCGTCGACCACGTCATCGAAGCGACGCGTCTTGTAGCCGGTCGGCGTGGTGATGCCGTTGCCGTGCATGGGGTCGGTCACCCACAGCGGCTGCGCGCCGGACTCGCGAACGGCTTCGAGCAGCGGTGGCAGCGCGTCGCGGATCTTGCCCGCACCCATGCGGGTGATGAACGTGAGGCGTCCTGGCTCGCGGTTCGGGTCGAGCTTGTCGATGAGTGCCAGCGCCGTCTCAGGCGACGTGGTCGGACCGAGCTTCACACCGATGGGATTGCGGATCTTCGAGAAGTAGTCGACGTGCGCACCGTCGAGATCACGGGTGCGCTCCCCGATCCATAGGAAGTGCGCAGAAGTGTTGTACGGAGTGTCCGTGCGAGAGTCGATTCGCGTCATCGGGCTCTCGTAGTCCATCAGCAGACCCTCGTGGCCGGTGAAGAACTCGACGCGCTTGAGCTCGTCGAAGTCAGCGCCGGCTGCCTCCATGAACTTGATCGCACGGTCGATCTCGGATGCCATACGTTCGTACCGCTGATTGGCCGGGTTCTGCGCGAAGCCCTTGTTCCAGGAGTGCACCTCGCGGAGGTCGGCGAACCCGCCCTGCGTGAACGCACGGATCAGGTTCAGCGTCGAGGCGGCAGTGTGGTAGCCCTGCAGCAGTCGGCCGGGGTCGGCCTGGCGCGAGCCTTCGGTGAAGTCGTAGCCGTTGACGATGTCGCCTCGGTACGCGGGCAGCGTGATCTCGCCTCGGGTCTCCGAGTCGCTGGAGCGCGGCTTGGCGAACTGCCCGGCCATACGCCCCATCTTGACGATCGGCATCGACGCGCCGTACGTGAGCACCACTGCCATCTGCAGCACGGTCTTGATGCGGTTGCGGATCTGCTCTGCGGTCGCTCCCGCGAACGTCTCAGCGCAGTCACCGCCTTGCAGTAGGAACGCCTGACCGGATGCCGCGCGCGCGAGGCGCTCGCGGAGGTTGTCGACCTCACCCGCGAACACCAGCGGCGGAAGAGTCGCGATCTGCGAAGACACGTCTGCGACGCGGTCCGCATCGGGCCAGGACGGCTGCTGCTTGATGGGAAGTGCGCGCCAAGCATCCAGGGCGGCGTCGTGCTGCTGAGGCATCTCCCCAGCTTACTGGCCGGGAGCGCCCCGCTCTGTCGTCAGGAGCGCGCCGGAATCCGATCCTTCACCGACGAGGCGTAGACGTCGTCGTACTGCTGCTCACCCAGTCGCTGCAGAGCGACCATGATCTCGTCGGTCACTGAGCGAAGGATATAGCGATCGTTCTCCATGCCCTCGTAGCGGGAGAAGTCCAAGGGCTCACCGATGACGATTCCCACCCGTACGATGCGTGGCACGGTACGACCGATCGGCATCGCGGTGTCGGTGTCGACCATGACCACGGGAACCACGGGAACCTTCGCCTCGAGCGCCATCCGCGCGATCCCGGTGCGGCCTCGGTACAGTTTTCCGTCGGGGCTGCGCGTGCCCTCCGGGTAGATACCGAGCAGATCTCCTCGGCCGAGCACCTGAAGCCCCGTGTTCAGCGAGGCCTCGGAAGCCTTCCCCCCGGAT
Source organism: Microbacterium sp. AK031 (assembly GCF_024807145.1). GTDB lineage: Bacteria > Actinomycetota > Actinomycetes > Actinomycetales > Microbacteriaceae > Microbacterium. Next base: position 147,270 of record NZ_JANUCA010000005.1, read on the forward strand.
CTGTCGATCGCGATCTGACCGCTCGCCTTCATGAAGAAGCGCGTCGCCCAGCCCTTGATGCCTCGACCGGTGAAGTAATCGCTCTTTGCGAGAAAAGACATCCTTCGGTCGATCAGCACCGGCAGGAACACCGAGTCGGAGACGGACAGGTGGTTGCTCGCAAGGATCGCGGCGCCGTTCTTGGGCACGTTGCTGCGACCCACGATCCAGGGACGGAAGATCGCCTTGACCGCGGGGCCGATCACGACGTACTTCATCAGCCAATAGAACATCGTCACGAAGTCTATCGTCGGGCTCGCCGCCGTCTGTCGTGACACTCGTGAACCGATGCCGCAATGCGCGCGACTGAGTCTCAGTGATCGCGTGACTCGATTCCAAAATAGCCCCGATTCGGCAACCTTTGTGCCCTAGACTCAGGGAAACCCGTGCCCGACCGGTACCGAAGGAGTTGCCGTGGTTCAATTCGAAGTTCCCGCGATCGTCCCTGCTGATCCCGATGCGAACGTCACCGATCTGCTGGCCAAACGAGTCGAAGCAACCCCTGACCGGGCGCTGTTCTCCGTGCCGAGCGGTGACGGATGGCGAGACATCAGCGCCGCCGATTTCCAGACAGCCGTGGTCGCTCTCGCGAAAGGCTTCGTCGCCGTCGGCGTCGAGCCGGGCGAGAAGGTCGGCTTCCTCGCGCGCACCACCTACGAGTGGACGCTGGTCGACTTCGCGCTGTTCTACGCCGGGGCCGTGATGGTGCCGATCTACGAGACCAGCTCGCCGTCGCAGATCCAGTGGATCCTCGAGGATTCGGGAGCCACGGCGCTCATCGCGGAGTCCGCTGATCATTTCGCGAAATTCGACGAGGTCCGCGGCGATCTTCCGCTGATCCGCGAGGTCTGGCAGCTGCACCTCGGAGCGATCGACACCCTAACGGCCGCCGGTGTCGCCGTCGAAGATGCGGAGATCGAGCGACGTCGCAACATCGCCGTCGGATCCGACATCGCCACCCTCATCTACACGTCGGGCTCGACCGGCCGCCCCAAGGGCTGTGTGCTGACCCACAGCAACTTCGTCGAGCTGTGCCGCAACTCCGCCAAGGCGCTCAATGCCGTCGTGGAGACCCCAGGGGCATCCACGCTGCTGTTCATCACCACGGCGCACATCTTCGCCCGGTTCATCTCGCACCTCAACATCCACGCCGGCGTGCGCACGGGACATCAACCGGACACGAAGCAGCTGCTGCCGGCCTTGGGTTCGTTCAAGCCGACCTTCCTCCTCGCGGTGCCTCGCGTGTTCGAGAAGGTGTACAACTCCGCGGAGCAGAAGGCCGAGGCCGGCGGCAAGGGCAAGATCTTCCGCGCCGCTGCGACCGCGGCGATCGAGCACTCGCGCCTCCTCGAAGAGGGCAAGAAGATTCCGTTCGGCCTGAAGATCAAGTTCGCACTGTTCGACAGGCTCGTCTACAGCAAGCTTCGCGCGGCCATGGGCGGCAACATCGTCTATGCCGTGTCCGGCTCGGCTCCCCTCGGTCCGCGACTCGGCCATTTCTTCCACAGCCTCGGCGTCGTGATCCTGGAGGGCTACGGCCTCACCGAGACCACGGCTCCCGCGACCGTCAACCTCGCCGACAAGTCGAAGATCGGAACGGTCGGTCCCGCACTCCCCGGCGTCGGAGTCCGCCTCGCAGACGACGGCGAGATCGAGGTCAAGGGCATCAACGTCTTCAAGGAGTACTGGAACAACCCGGAGGCCACGGCCGACTCCTTCCACGACGGCTGGTTCCGCACCGGCGACATCGGCAGCTTCGACTCGGAGGGCTTCCTCACGGTCACTGGCCGCAAGAAGGAGATCATCGTCACTGCCGGCGGCAAGAACGTCGCGCCGGCCGCGCTGGAGGACCCGATCCGCGCCAATCCGATCGTCGGTCAGGTGGTCGTCGTCGGCGACCAGAAACCGTTCATCTCCGCACTGATCACGCTCGACTCGGAGATGCTGCCGACCTGGCTCGGGAACAACGGCCTCCCCGCCGGGATGACGCTGGCCGAGGCGTCGAAGAACGACGCAGTCCGAGCCGAGGTTCAGCGCGCGGTCGACATCGCCAACGGCAACGTCTCGCGTGCGGAGTCGATCCGCAAGTTCACGATCCTCGACAAGGAGTGGACCGAGGACAGCGGACACCTCACCCCGAAGATGTCGATCAAACGCAACGTGATCATGTCGGACTTCGCCGATGAGATCGCCGCCATCTACGACGAGCCGGTCAACACCACCAACGTCCCGATCGGCGGCTGAACCCGTCGCGATGAGAAATGCCCCCGCCGAGGCGGGGGCATTTCTCGCTCAGAACCAGTCGCTCTCGCGAACCTCGCGCATCGCGATCTTGCGGTCCTCCGGCGAAAGCCTGGTGAGGTAGAGCCTGCCGTCGAGATGATCTGTCTCGTGCTGCAGCGCCTGAGCGAGGAGCCCCTCCCCCTCGAGCACCACCGCGTTGCCTTCCAGATCGATCCCCTCGACGCGTGCCCACGGGTGACGCAGCGCGTCGTGCCAGAGACCGGGCACCGAGAGGCACCCTTCCCCGGTGGGGACCGGCTCGCCGCGCACCTCGGTCAGCACGGGGTTGAGAACGTAGCCGATGTCGCCGTCGATGTTGTAGCTGAATGCCCGTGCGGCCACGCCGATCTGCGGAGCCGCGACACCCGCGCGCCCAGGCAGCTCCACTGTTTCGACGAGGTCGGCGACGAGCGCTCGCACGCCGTCATCGATCTCATCGATCGGCGCGCACACCGTGCGAAGGACGGGGTCGCCGAAGATGCGGATCTCGCGAACCGCCATCAGTTAGCGCTCGCGCGAAGGCCCTCGACGAGGGATGCGGCAAGCTCACGAGCAGCCTGCCGCGTCTCGGGCTGCAGATTGGTGAACACGATCGCACCGCCACCGGCGATCTGCGAGTCGTACGGCATGCGCACGACGTTCTTCGCACGCGTGGCGAAGTGCGCCTCCAACTCGTTCAGCCGCACGAGCGGGCTGCCCGGCGTGGACTGGTTGAGCACGACGATCGAGCGTCGTGCCAGCTCGGCGTAGCCGTTCGTCTCCAGCCATGTCAACGTCTCGGAGGCGAGCCGCGCCTCATCGACGCTGAGCCCGGAGACGATGATGAGCTGATCCGCCAGATCGAGGGTGGCTCCCATGACGGAGTGCACGATGCCGGTGCCGGTGTCAGTGAGAACCAGTGAGTAGTAGTGCGCCGCGACGTTCGCGACATCACGGTAGTCCTCATCGTTGAACGCCTCAGCGATGCGCGGGTCCGCATCCGACGCGAGCACGTCGAGCCGGGTGGAGTCACGGGCGACGATCGAGGAGACGTCGTGATATCCCTTGACCTCATCACGGATGCGCACGAGGTCGCGCACCGATCGGGTGTGCGTGCGCACGATGCGGTCGGCCAGCGTGCCACGGTCGGGGTTCGCGTCCACCGCGATCACGCGGTCATCGCGAGCATCCGCCAGCGCCATTCCGAGCAGCGCCGTGATCGTCGTCTTACCGACACCGCCCTTGCGTGACAGCACAGGCACGAATCGCGCGCCTCCAACGAGGGGTGCGGAGATGCGTGCGGTGAGGGCCTTGCGCGCGCGAGCGCGTTTGCCGTCACCGATGTTGATGCGTCGCCCCGACGCCGCATAGAGGAAGTGGCTCCATGCACCTTCCGGCTCCGGCTTCGTCACCTGATGAGGATCGAGCAGCCGGTCGGCGGTCAGCAGGTCAGCGGACTCGCGCGTCGACTGCCCGAGCTGGTCGCCGAGCCGCTTCGAGGTCAGCGCGACCTCGGGTCGAGCCACGGCCGGCCGTTGCGCGATCGTCGCCTCTGCGGGTTTCGGATCTTCTTCGGAGTTCGTCACGATCTCGTTCTTCGCTTTCTCTGCCGGAACGGATGCCGCGGGCGTCGGTGTCGGGGATGCCGAAGCATCCTGCTTCAAAGCGGCGGCGATCCACGCCGAGGTCGCACTCTCGCCACGCTGGGACGGCTCTTCTGTCGTTTCCGCTGGGGCGGGCTTGGCCGGTGCAGACTTGGGCAGCGCAGGCTCGGCCGGCTCGGGCGCGGTGCTCGTCGTGGGTCGCGCGCGCGGCTTCTTCTTGGCCTTCGGCTTCGCGTCCGCTGGGGTCTCGGCGGGCGCGGCCGCAGCGATGACGACCGGATCGACGATCACGTCGGCTGTCAGGGCCTGAGAATCTGCTCGTTCTTCGGGCGCAGCATCCGCCGGCTCGTCCGATATGGTCTCTGAATCGTCCGTCGCCGCTGACACGGGCTCGGCCTCGCGCTCCGGCTCCGCGACCGGCTCGACGATGCCTTCCTCGACCTCGTCCGCCGGGTCTTCCGACGTCGATCCGACGGATGTCGCTGCGGGCTCTTCCGCCGGCAGCTCGATGATGATCCCGATCCGATCGTCTTGGATGCGACCTACGTGCGCGTCGGCCGCAGGTGCCTCCGCGATGTCGATCGGCGCGTCGATGACGAGCTCCGAGAGTATCTCGCCGTCCACAACCGCATCGTCGACAAGATCGTCATCCTCATGCTGAGGAAGGGCGACGCTCACCTGCGCGGTCTGCCCGAGTATGCCGATGCCGGTGGTGTCCAACGAGGCGGCCTCGTCGAGCACGCCGCGGCTGTCGTCCTCCGCGGAGTCTGTTTCGTTCTTCGGTGTCACTGTGTCACTCCAAGCTTGTGCGAGCGTGTCGCCCGCACAAGATTACTGGGCAGGACGTATGACGACCAAAAGGTCGCCGGCATCCACCTGCTGAGTGGCGCCGATCGCGAGACGGTCGACGACGCCGTCCACGGGAGCGGTGATGGCCGCCTCCATCTTCATGGCCTCGATGGATGCGACCGGTTCGCCGGCACGCACAGCGTCGCCGACCTCGACCTTGAGCGACACCACACCAGAGAACGGCGCGGCCACCTGACCTGGCTTGGATGTGTCGGCCTTCTCGACTTCGTGCGCATCGACCGCGATCGAACGGTCCCGCACGAAGACCGGTCGCAACTGCCCGTTCAGCGTCGTCATGACGGTGCGCATGCCGCGATCATCCGCTTCGCCGATGGCCTCGAGTCCGACGTACAGCTGCACGCCGCGATCGATCTCGACGAGGTGCTCCTGGCCCTGTACGAGGCCGTAGAGGTAATCACTGGTGTCGAGCACCGACAGGTCGCCGAACACCTCGCGCTGCTGTGCGAACTCGAGCGTCGGCGCGGGGAACAGCAGCGCGTTCAGCCGCTCACGTCGCTCCAGGCTGGAGCCGGCCAGCGCCTTCTCGTCGTCGGCGGAGATCTCGGTGAGACCGACGCGCACCTCACGCCCGGCGAGCACCTTGGTCCGGAACGGTTCGGGCCACCCGCCAGGGAGATCGCCCAGCTCCCCCGCCATGAATCCGACGACCGAGTCCGGCACGTCGTACTTCTCCGGGTTGGCCTCGAAATCGGCCGGGTCGGCGCGCACCGCCGCAAGATGCAGGGCGAGATCGCCGACAACCTTCGATGAGGGCGTCACCTTGGGGACGCGGCCGAGAATGCGATCGGCTGCGGCGTACATGTCCTCGATGAGTTCGAAGTCATCCGCGAGGCCGAGTGCCTTGGCCTGCTGGCGCAGGTTGGAGAGCTGTCCGCCGGGGATCTCGTGGTGGTACACGCGGCCGGTGGGCCCTGGCAGTCCGGACTCGAACGGCGCGTACTGGTTGCGCACCGCCTCCCAGTAGGGCTCGAGGTCGGAGACGGCATCCAGGTCGATGCCGCTGTCGCGTTCGGTGTGCACGAGCGCTGCCACGAGGGACGACAGCGAGGGCTGACTCGTCGTGCCGGACAGCGGTGCGGATGCCGCATCCACCGCATCGACACCCGCTGCACTCGCGGCGAGCAGGGTCGCGAGCTGCCCACCTGGGGTGTCGTGCGTGTGCAGGTGCACCGGCAGGTCGAAACGCTCGCGCAGAGCCGTGACGAGCTTCGCTGCTGCGGCCGGCCGCAACAGCCCTGCCATGTCCTTGATGGCGAGAACATGCGCCCCGGCATCCACGATCTGCTCGGCGAGGCGCAGGTAGTAGTCCAGCGTGTACAGATCTTCGGCCGGGTTCAGAAGATCGCCGGTGTAGCAGAGGGCGACCTCGGCGATCGATGTACCGGTGGCACGCACGGCGTCGATCGCTGGACGCATCTGCGAGACATCGTTGAGCGCGTCGAAGATGCGGAAGATGTCGATGCCACTCGCCGCGGCCTCCGCGACGAACGCCTCTGTGACCGCACTCGGGTACGGCGTGTAGCCGACCGTGTTCCGCCCACGGAGCAGCATCTGGATGTTGATGTTCGGCAGTGCCGTGCGCAGCTTGTCGAGCCGCTCCCACGGGTCCTCCCCGAGGAAACGGAGCGCGACGTCGTACGTCGCCCCTCCCCAGGCTTCCACCGACAGCAACCCTGGAGTGAGCCGAGCGAGATAGGGAGCGACGGCGACGAGGTCGCGTGTGCGCACACGGGTGGCCAGCAGCGACTGATGCGCGTCGCGGAAGGTCGTGTCGGTGATGGCCAGCGCAGTCTGCTCTCGCAGGCTCCTGGCGAAGCCCTCCGGCCCCAGCTCCAGAAGTCGCTGGCGTGACCCGGGGGCAGGCTCTGCGTTCAGATCGACGCCCGGCAGCTTGGTCACTGGGTCGGGGACACCGGGGTGTGCTCCGTTCGGCTTGTTGACTGTGACGTCGACGAGCCAGTTCAGCAGCCTCGTGCCGCGGTCCTTCGACACACGCCCCTGGAGCAGGTCTGGACGCTCGTCGATGAACGAGGTACTGATGTCGCCGGAGACGAACGCGTCGTCGGCCAGCAGCGCCTGCAGGAAGGGGATGTTCGTGGAGACGCCACGGATGCGGAACTCGGCCAGCGCCCGACGTGCGCGGCCGACTGCGGCCTCGAAGTCGCGCCCGCGGCAGGTGAGCTTGGAGAGCATCGAATCGAAGTGCGGGCTGATCTGGGCGCCCTGGTGCACGGTGCCGCCGTCGAGGCGGATGCCGGCGCCGCCTGGCGAACGATAGGTGGTGATCTTGCCGGTGTCCGGACGGAATCCCTGAGTGGGGTCCTCGGTCGTGATGCGGCACTGCAGGGCCGCGCCGCGCAGGCGGATGTCGCCCTGCTGCAGGCCGAGCTCGGCGAGAGTCTCGCCTGCGGCGATGCGCATCTGCGACTGCACGAGGTCGACGTCGGTGACCTCCTCGGTCACGGTGTGCTCCACCTGGATGCGGGGGTTCATCTCGATGAAGACGACTTCACCGGTGCGCTCCCCCGCCGTCTCGAGCAGGAACTCGACCGTGCCGGCGTTCTCATAGCCGATCGAACGGGCGAAGGCGATCGCATATTCGTGCAGGGCAGTGCGGATGCTGTCGTCGAGGTTCGGTGCGGGAGCGATCTCCACGACCTTCTGATGACGACGCTGCACGGAGCAGTCGCGTTCGAACAGGTGCACAGTGTCGCCGGTCTTGTCGGCGAGGATCTGCACCTCGATGTGCCGAGGGCGTACGACGGCCTGCTCGAGGAACATCCGCGCATCGCCGAAGGCGCTCTCCGCCTCACGCATCGCCTCGGAGAGAGCGGGGGCGAGCTCGCCCTTGGTCTCGACGCGGCGCATTCCGCGGCCCCCGCCGCCGGCGACCGCCTTCGCGAACAGCGGGAAGCCGATCTCGTCGGCCTGGGCGACCAGCGCGTCGACGTCGGAGGATGCCTCAGTGGAGCGCAGCACGGGCACGCCGGCCTCGATCGCGTGGTGCTTGGCCTCGACCTTGTTGCCGGCCATCTCGAGCACCTTCGACGGCGGACCGATGAAGACGATGCCGTTCGCCGCCGCCTTCTCGGCCAGCTCTGGATTCTCGGAGAGGAAGCCGTAGCCGGGATAGATCGCGTCGGCGCCGGACTCGAGCGCCACGCGGATGATCTCATCGACGTCGAGATACGCGCGAACAGGGTGGCCGCGTTCACCGATCACGTAAGCCTCGTCGGCTTTGAGCCGATGCTGAGAGCCGCGGTCCTCGTACGGGAAGACTGCGACTGTGCGCGCTCCCACCTCGAATGCCGCCCTGAACGCGCGGATCGCGATCTCACCGCGGTTGGCCACAAGAATCTTCTGGAACATGCACACCTCTGATGACTCGTTGTACGCCGAATTCGACGCTCACGGGGCGGGGCTGAGTGTGCTCCAAGCCTAGGGGAAGGTAACGTGGTCTCCGTGCACGTACTCAGCGTCAGCTCTCTCAAGGGAGGCGTCGGCAAGACGACCGTGACACTCGGACTGGCCTCAGCGGCTTTCGCCCGAGGTGTCCGGACCCTCGTCGTCGACCTCGACCCGCAATCCGATGTGTCCACGGGCATGGACATCCAGGTCGCCGGACGACTCAACATCGCCGATGTCCTGGCGAACCCGAAGGAGAAGGTCGTCCGTCAGGCGATCACCTCCAGCGGCTGGGCGAAGGTGCACCCCGGCACGATCGACGTGCTCATCGGCAGCCCTTCTGCCATCAACTACGACGGCCCGCACCCGAGCGTGCGCGACGTGTGGAAGCTCGAAGAGGCACTCGCCGCTGTCGAGAGCGACTACGACCTCGTGCTGGTCGACTGCGCGCCTTCACTCAACGCCCTGACCCGCACGGCGTGGGCTGCGAGCGACCGCGTCATCGTCGTGACGGAGCCCGGTTTGTTCTCTGTGGCCGCTGCCGATCGCGCGCTGCGCGCGATCGAGGAGATCCGTCGTGGCCTCTCCCCCCGTCTTCAACCGCTCGGCATCGTCGTCAATCGCGTGCGCCCGCAGTCGATCGAACACCAGTTCCGCATCAAGGAGCTGCGTGACATGTTCGGCCCGCTGGTGCTCTCTCCTCAGCTGCCGGAGCGCACCTCGCTTCAGCAGGCGCAGGGAGCTGCCAAGCCGCTGCACATCTGGCCAGGCGATTCCGCTCAGGAACTCGCCGCCGACTTCGACCTGCTGCTGGACCGGATCGTCCGTACCGGACGAGTCCCCGTGCCCGAGAACGGCGCCCAGGCCTGATTCAGCGATACGAAAAACGCGCCCAGCATCGCTGAGCGCGTTTTTTATCGCGCGAGGGTCAGGCGGTGCGCTTGGCGCGTCGCGCACCGAGCTCATCGACGGGGTCTGGCGCGGTGGGGTCGAACTCGACGAGTGTCGATTCGACCTCGCGCAGCACCTTGCCGACGGCGATGCCGAAGACGCCCTGCCCGCGGCTGACCAGGTCGATGACCTCATCGTTCGACGTGCACAGGTAGACCGACGCGCCGTCGCTCATGAGCGTTGTGCCTGCCAGATCGCGGATGCCGGCCGCACGCAGCTGCTCGACCGCGATACGGATCTGCTGCAGCGAGATGCCGGTGTCGAGCAGACGCTTCACGAGCTTCAGCACGAGAATGTCGCGGAAGCCGTACATGCGCTGCGATCCGGACCCGCTGGCGCCGCGAACGGTGGGTTCCACGAGTTCGGTGCGCGCCCAGTAATCGAGCTGACGGTACGTGATCCCTGCAGCGCGAGCGGCGACCGCACCGCGGTACCCGACCTCGTCGTCCATCGCAGGCAGACCGTCCGTGAAGAGGAGTTCGGTGACGAACCGCGGGTCGCCTGACAGCTCATCCGCATTCATATAAGTCCTCCTCGAAGCAGTTAACTCAACGCTAGAGCAGTGCCCCGGCACCGGCAATGACATCCGCCCATCGCGGAAGGTGTGTCGCAACCAGTTCGTTACGAAAGCACTCGGGTGAGCGCTTCCTTGACGAAGAGTGAGCGCACCTCGTCGATCTTGGTGGCGAGTTCCGGCGCCATCTCGCGCGCCTTTCCCCTGGACGTCGCATCCGTCCGGCGAAGCAGCGCCGACATCGCCGATTCGATCAGCGAGACCTCGCGTTCGGCGCTCTGACGCAGAGTGCGAAGGTGGCGCGGTTCGATCCCGTGGCGATCGAGGGCGACGAGACTGCGCAGAAGTGTGACGGTCGTCTCCGGATAGTTCTCGGCCGCCGCGATGATGCCGGTGCTGATGGCGTCGTTCAGGATCTGAGGGCCTGCGCCGGCTGCGGAGAGCAGCTCATCACGTCGATAGCGCCGGGGAGCCGGAGTGATCGACGGCGGCGGCGGGAATGCAGTCGAGGCGTCGCCGTTCGCCTGGGCCTCGTCCAACTGCTCGCGGATGACACTCAGTGGCAGATAGTGATCGCGCTGCAGCGTGAGCCCCAGTCGCAGACGTTCGATATCGGCCTGTGAGAACTTGCGATAGCCCGAATCGGTGCGCGATGGGCTGACGATGCCCTGCACCTCGAGGAAGCGCAGCTTGCTGGAGGTGAGATCCGGAAACTCGGGAGTGAGGCGGGCGAGTACCTGACCGATACTCAGAAGACCCGCGGACGCAGAGCGATCGCGGGCGTGAAGCGCCACCATCAGTCGTTCGCCGCCGGAAGATCAGCGGTCGATGCGAAGAAGTTCAGCCGGAACTTGCCGACTCGCAGCTCATAGCCGTCCTCCAGCGTGCTGCGATCCACGCGCTCGCCGTTGACGTACGTGCCGTTGAGCGAGCGCTGATCGGTGATCTCGAAGGCATTGCCGCTTCGGGTGATCTCCGCGTGGCGACGCGAGACGGTGACGTCGTCGAAGAAGATGTCGGCCTCAGGGTGGCGTCCGATGGTCGTGACGTCGGTGTCGAGCAGGTAGCGCGCTCCAGCCAGGGCGCCCGAGCGGACAAGCAGCAGCGCAGACCCGGCGGGGAGCGCCGCGATCGCTGACTGCTCGACGTCGGTGAGCTCTGCGCCGAAGGGCACGAAGGAGAGATCGGAGTCGTGTCCGAACGTCTGTGTGGCGTCGTGCCTCTGCTCGCCGCCGCGATGAATTGCGGCATCGCCTGCAGATCGGCTGTCGTTGTCTGTCACGGTGGCCCTCCTCTGACTCCAGACTATCTGATCACGCACCGCCGACGGGAGGGTGTGTACGAGTCAGCATCCGCACACCGGGGTTTCCTATGCTGAGACTGTGCGCACCCTCACACTTCGACGTTCTCCTGCCCCATTCGCGCTGGCGACGACATTGCTCGTCGCCTTCTTCCTGCTCTTCGCATGGCCCCAGTCCGCAGCGGCTCACGACTCGCTCATCGATTCCGATCCGGCCGCCGACTCGACGGTCGACACTCTTCCCGCCGAACTCACGCTGACCTTCAGCGCCGCGCTGATCGGTGGCGAAGGCGCGACCGAGGTCGTGGTGCTCGATGCCGAGGGGAACAACGTCGCGGAGGGCGAGCCCGAACTGGACGGCGCGATCGTCATCCAGCCGCTCTCGCCTGCTGCGGCCGCAGGGCAGTACCACGTGATCTGGAAGGTCGTCTCGAGCGACGGTCACCCGACATCCGACGACTTCGGCTTCACCGTGAGCACCAGCACCGCGGGTGACACGACTCCGAGCACCGAGTCCCCGGCGGCTCCGCTGGAATCCTCGGCCACGCCGACCGCAGCACCCACCGTGGCGGAGGACCCGAACATGACCTCCGGGTTCTCGGTCTCAGCGCCCTTGCTGATCGGCGCAGCCGTGATCCTGCTCATCGTGGCTTTCATCGTCTTCACGCTCGTGCGCAGCAGACGCCGATCGAACCCCCACGCCGGTTCCGACGACCCTGCAGAGCGATAGGCTCTAGGCATGCCACATTTCGACGTCGTCATCCTCGGCGCGGGCCCCGGCGGTTACGTCGCCGCAGTCCGCAGCGCACAGCTCGGTCTGAAGACCGCGGTCATCGAAGAGAAGTATTGGGGCGGTGTCTGCCTCAACGTCGGCTGCATCCCCTCCAAGGCTCTCTTGAAGAACGCCGAGCTCGCTCACACGCTGAATCACAAGGCCGAATTCTTCGGCATCTCCGGTGAGTTCACCATCGACTACGGCAAGGCGTTCGACCGCTCGCGCGAGGTCGCCAACGGCCGCGTCAAGGGCATCCACTTCCTCATGAAGAAGAACAAGGTGACCGAGTACGACGGCCGCGGCGCCTTCACGGGCCCGAAGGCCATCTCCGTCACCAAGACCGACGGCACAGCCGAAGAGGTCACCTTCGACAACGTCATCATCGCCACAGGATCCAAGGTCCGTCTGCTGCCTGGCGTCGAGCTCAGCGAGAACGTCGTCACTTATGAGGAGCAGATCCTCAGCCGCGAGCTGCCCGAATCGATCGTCATCGTCGGCGCCGGCGCCATCGGCATGGAGTTCGCCTACGTCCTCACGAACTACGGCGTCAAGGTCACGATCATCGAGTTCCTCGACCGCGCACTCCCGAACGAGGATGCCGATGTGTCGAAGGAGATCACGAAGCAGTACAAGAACTACGGCGTCGACATCCTGACCTCCACGAAGGTCGAGAAGGTCATCGACAACGGTTCGTCCGTCACGGTCACGTACACCGGCAAGGATGGCAACCAGGCCTCGATCGAGGCCGGCAAGGTGCTCATGTCCGTCGGCTTCGCCCCCAACGTCGATGGCTTCGGGCTCGACAAGACCGGTGTGAAGCTCACCGAACGCGGCGCTATCGACATCGACGATCACATGAAGACGAACGTCGACGGCATCTACGCCATCGGCGATGTCACCGCGAAGCTGCAGCTCGCCCACGTCGCAGAGGCGCAGGGAGTCGTCGCGGCCGAGACCATCGGCGGAGCAGAGACCCAGACGCTCGGCGACTACCGCATGATGCCGCGCGCGACGTTCTGCTCGCCGCAGGTCGCCTCGTTCGGCCTCACCGAGCAGCAGGCCAAGGACGAGGGCCGCGAGATAAAGGTCTCCACCTTCCCGTTCATGGCCAACGGCAAGGCGCATGGGCTCGGCGAGCCCGTCGGCTTCGTCAAGCTGATCGCTGATGCGGAGCACCTCGAGCTCATCGGCGCGCACATGATCGGCCCCGACGTCTCAGAGCTCCTCCCCGAGCTGACGCTCGCGCAGAAGTGGGATCTCACCGCCTTGGAGCTCGCCCGCAACGTGCACACGCACCCGACGCTGTCGGAGGCGCTGCAAGAGGGCTTCCACGGCCTCGCAGGTCACATGATCAACTTCTGATCACCACCAGGACGTCCCGGCAGACGATATCTGCCGGGACGTTCTGCGTCACAACCCGCGCATGGTGATCAGGTCAGCGGTGCTTCGGCGCAGCGGCGGTGAGCCGAGAGCCCTGATCAGCGTGTTGCGAACGCCCAGACCGAGGCCGTACACGGGGTGCCCCATGGTCATGTAGAACGACGAACGTCGCTGGGCACGAGCGGCAGAGCGCAGCGCGCCGCGTTCGTATGCGCTGAAGTCGGGCGTCGTGCTGAGCAACGACCGCTCGATTGCGGCCGCGAGATGTCGCGCCCCGCTCCAGCCGAGATTCATTCCCTGTCCGCCGATCGGGCTGGTCTCGTGCAGCGCATCCCCGACGAGCACCACCCGGCCGACGGCTGCTCGCGCCGCACGATGCTGCCGTGCTCGAAACCGCGTGGTCGCGAGTGTCGAACCTGGACGGATGCCGGTGCGCTGCTCGATCTCCTGGGCGAAGGCGGCTCCATCATGCAGCCGGTCCAGCGGATCCGCCACCACCCATCGCCTCCGGCCCTCGGGAAGCGGAAACGACTCGACGATTCCACCTGGTTCGCAATACAGTCGCACCGTTGTGCCTGGATCGTCATCGGCGACGTCCGCCATCGCATAAGAGCCGCTCCCCGGTCGCTCGTGCCATTCGATGCCGAGCCTGCTGCGGATCCCACTGCGCATGCCATCTGCCGCGACCACGACGGAAGCCGTGGATACATGGCGAGCACCATCTGTCTCGATCGACAGGCGCACGACCTCTCCCTCATCGCGAACATCGCGTACGACGTGACCGAGATGCACAGCATCCGGCTGCAGCTGAGCGAGGCGCTCGACGAGCAGCGCATGCGTGCGGTGCTGCGGGAGGATCAGCACCTGCTGCCGCGCCGTGAAGGAGACTGCGGCGAGCACTCGGCCGCTGCAGAGCACCTCGCCCCCGTCCAACGCCAGCGCCCGGCGACTGGCATCCCCTCCCACTCCCACCGCGTCGAGCGCCGCGACGCCAGGAGGATGGATCCCGATCGCCCGAGAGCGTTCGTCGCCTGCGAGTCGCCGCTCGTACACGGCCACATCGATCCCGTCCTGAGCCAGAAGGCAGGCCAGAAGAAGGCCGACGGGTCCGCCGCCCACGATCGCCACGTCATGGTCCGGCATCTGGCACCTCATACCGCAACTCCAGCCGCGAAGGAAACGCCGTCCGCACCTGCCAGTCGCTGGGGATCGCGTCGGAAAGCTCGACCGGCGTGTACGCCCGGCGGATGCTGGTGAGCCCATCGGCACGGATGAAGGAGCCCGCAAGCAGGTTGCTCGCGAATGGCAGGGTGCCCGCGGCGAACCCCAGGTATGCGAGCCGACTGCGTGCGATGTCCCGATGGATGACGACACCACCGCGGGAGATGAGCGCGGCAGAATCCCGCAGCAGCGCCGTCAGCTCGGCATCGCTCAGGTGGTGCAGCAGATGGTTGGAGATCACGATGTCGAAGACCTCTCCGGCATCCACGAGTTCGCTCGTAAAGGCACAGCGATACTCGACGCCGCCGCGGCGGCCTCGTGCCCACCGGATGGCTCTCTCGTCGGCATCCAGTGCCGTGACCTCGACCGCCAGCCCGTCGCGACTGGACCAGGCGGCGAGCGCCCGTGACACATCCCCGCCGCCCGCGCCGACGTCGAGAACTCGCAGCGACTGCTTTCGCGCCCGCGGACGGATGTCCCGTCGGTACACGGCTCGCCATCGCGAGACGACCGCATTGATCAGGGCGAAGCGCTCGTAGGTGCGCTCCAGCATCGCGTGATCCGCATCCGGATCGTCCATCAACTCACGTTCGTCGACGGCGCGAGCTGAGAGATCAGCTCTCATGGCTCCCCGGTGCCACGACGGTCATCAGCGCGCACTCGGCCGTGAGCCCCGGGCCGAACGCCATCGCCGCCACGCGTTCGCCGTTCTGTGCGCCTTCGTCCAGGATCCGCTGCATGACGAACAGCACCGTCGCGCTGGACATGTTGCCGTACTGCCGCAGCACCTCCCTCGCGGGTACGAGCTGCGCGTCCGAGAGGAGCAGCTTCTCCTGGACCCGATCCAGAATGCTCCGGCCACCGGGATGGATGGCCCAGTGCGCAATGTGCTCTCCGATCGAATCGTCCGCGAACGCCCCGGCCAACGGCTCCTCCGCTGCGTACAGCGGCCTGAGCGCATCGTGGATGTGATCGCCGATGAGCTGCGGAACCGCCGTGGACAGGACCATCTCGAACCCGTGGTCCCCGATCGTCCATGCCATGTCCTCCTTGCCCTCCGGGATGATGCCGGTGTGGAACCGGTCCAGGGCGAGGCCGGCGACCTCGGAGCCGAAGGTTCGCGAAGTGACGAGCCCAGCCGCCGCACCATCCGCGAACAGCGACGTCGCCACGATCATGTCCGGGTCGTCGGTCGAGCGCAGATGCAGCGTGCACAGCTCCACACTGACGACCAGCACCACGGCATCCGGATCTCCGCCGCAGAACTCGCTCGCCGCACGCAGCGCGGGCATCGAGGCGTAGCAGCCCATGAAGCCGAAGTGCTGACGACGCACGCCGTCTCGCAGTCCGAGGGCGCGGACGATCTCGTAATCCGGGCCCGGCGCGTAGAACCCCGTGCAGGAGACGGTGATGACGTGCGTGACATCGGCAGCGGTGATGTCTGGGTCCGCATCGAGCGTGCGTCTGGCCGCCTCGACGAACAGCCGCCCCGCCTCACGGATGTACACCTCGTTGCGCGCCTTCGTACCCGGCTCGAGCAGCAGGCCGGTGTCGCGGTCGAAGAACTGCGGCTCATCGTTGTCAGCGGTGAACGACAGCTCTTCCAGCACCGTGTGCCGGGTGTCGATCCCCGATCCGTTGAACGATGCCGAGACGATGCGCTTGGCCAGGCGACTGATCTCCGGCTGCGCGGCGAAGACGTCGCGCACCTCTTCCTGCACCAGCACTGTCTCTGGGACGATCGTCTGAATGGAACGGAGCATGGGAGCAGGCGTCATGTGTGTCACTCAAGCACGACACGGGCTTCGCAGGGAAGGGGGTTGCGCTCAGAATCCGAGTGCGCGGGCGAGCTTCGATGCGGATGCCGCATGCCTGCCGCCCGCGGAGAAGATCGCAGCCTCGACCGCAGTGAAGAAGGCCTCACGCCCCGCAGCATCCGCGGGTGCGGCAGGGCCCAGCTCCATCTCCCATTCGCGCCATTCGCGCTCTGTCCCAGAACGAAGATCCGTGGCGTGCACGCGATCATCGACGAACTCGGCGACGACGCCATCCGGTCCTGTGAGCAGATAGGCCGTGCGGTCGTTGCGGATGCGCGCGAGCGGGGTGAGCGGATCGGTCGTCCATTCCGAGATCGCAGTGGCGACGGCAGCCGGCACTCCATCGGTCTCACCGAGCGGCCACCCCAGTTCGAGTCGGCCATCTCCCTGACGCGGACCCTTGACGTGCCAGCCCTCGTCCGGCCCTCCGGTGCGGCGACGCAGCGCCACGCCGGCGCGCGACAGCGCAGCATCCGCGGTGTCGAAGTACCGGGCATCGAGCGCGCGATGCTCGCCGGAGGTCACCGCATCCACGCCCGGAGCCGCGTCCCAGACCGGCAGGGGCGTAGCCGTGTCGACGTCGTACTTGCGCTCGACCTCGACCGTGCGAGAAGGCTCAGAGTTCGATGAACCGGTCTCAGATGGATCAGTCGTCACTGGGCGTGATGTCGTCGCTGGACTCGACGAACCAGAATCCCACCTCGGTGGGTCCGTCACTCGCGCCGGTGTTCGCCGCGGCGCTGCCTCGTCGGTAGATGACCTGAGTCGCGCCGTACGGAGCGATCAGGCTGTCCTGCTCGATGTTCTCGAGCGGAAGGATCTGCCCGTCGAGCGGGCCGTCGTGAAGTCGTGCGATTGCCATGTGCTCACCATAGTCCTGAGTGCGTCGGTCGTGAGTATGGCGCACGGTACTCATCCTGCGGCGACGCCGAGCGCTGCACCGATGATCATCCAGGGGCCGAAGGCGATACGTGTGGAGCGGTCCGCCCGGCGGAACGCCATGAGGGCGAGAGCGTAGAGCGCGCCGAGGACGAAGGCGGATGCCGCACCGACGGCGAGAGCCTGCCACCCGTGCCAGCCGAGCACCAGGCCGATGACAGCCGCGAGCTTCACGTCTCCCCCGCCTATGCCGCCTCTGCTCGTGGTGCGCAGCACGGCGTAGAGACCGCCGAGCACCAGCATCCCGATCACACCGCCGATCAGGGAACCGCTGCGACCCGTCACGAGGGCGTCGATTCCCGCCAGCGCCAGCACCGCAGCCAGCGTCGGCAGCACGATCCGGTTCGGCAGCCGGTGCGTGCGCGCGTCGATCACGAGCAGCCAGACTCCGATGCCGACCAATCCGATGTGCACGAGCACGACGATCACGTCGTGCAGCACCGGTGCAGAAGGCATGCCGAAAGGCTACGAGAACGGCGGATGTCACGGGTGGGGCCTGTGGATAACCCGTCGGGTGGCTCGTCCGAACGTCTCAGAGATCGATGATGTCGAGATCGACGGTGAGCATGTCGCCTTCTTCGATGCCCTGCGCGTCGCGGATCGCCTTCTTCAACGGCAGCACGAATGCGGTTCCGCTGAAGAAGATCGAGGTCCGCCAGACGGAGGCGCCGATCCGGGCCTGCACCCGCAGCGAGCCGAAACCCCGCTGCGGCGCGGGCAGCTCGCGAAGCTCCAGCGAGAGCTCCTCAGGCAGAGTCGCGAAATACCACGCCTCCACGCGCTTGTCCCAGCGCGTGACCGGACTCTCGAACTCGATCTGCATGCGTCAACGCTAGCGCGTCACCCGTTGTCAGATGTACGAATTACCATGAGAGCACCACTTGCTTTATTCGCAGATAGATTCGAGGATGGATGCATGGGCACCGCATTCCCCGCCCCCTCCGCTCTCCCTCGCGAGGGCAACGCCTCCCGCGAGGGCAACGCCTCCCGCGCGCAGGAGGTGTACCGCCTGCGCGGCGAGATCGCCCGCATGCAGCGGCGGCGCAGCGATGTGCCCTTCCTCCCCCTCGATCCCGCCCTCGAGGGCCTCCTGCCCGATCCCGGGCTGCGGGTCGGCTCCTCCTACTCCCTCTCTCCGTCACCCAGCCTCCTGGGCGCTCTGCTCGCCGCCCCCTCGCAGAAGGGATCGTGGTGCGCGATCATCGGCATGCCCACGATCGGCGTCGAGGCGATGGCCGGCTTCGGTGTCGAGTTGGAGCGTCTCGTCCTCGTGCCGGATCCCGGTCCGCGCTGGCTCACGGTCGCCACTGCGCTCTCCGAGGTGATCCCTCTCATCGCGGTGCATCCGCGCAGCAGGGTCGCCGACGCCGACATCGCCCGGTTGAACGCACGCCTGCGCGATCGCGGCTGCACACTGCTGGTGACTGCGCCCTGGCCGCAGAGTGAGGCGACGATCCGCGTGGAGGAGACCGAGTGGCACGGCCTGGGCTCCGGCTGGGGGCTCCTCGCCGATCGCACCGTGACCCTGCGCGCATCAGGACGGCGACATGAGGCTCCGAGCCGGGTGCGGGTGCGAATGCCCACCTCTCTCGGCCGCGTGGATGCCGCGCCGGCACCCCTGCGTCCGGTGGCGCCGTTGCCAGTGCCCGCACACGCATCTCAGCCGATCACCGTCGAATCCGACAGGTGGGCGGTGGCCGGATGAGCATGCCTCCTCGTCATCTCGTGCTGTGGCTGCCGGACTGGCCGGTGCGGGCGGCACTCGGAGCGCCACCTGGGGATGAGCCCGTCGCGGTCGTGCAGGCGAACATCGTGATCGCGTGTTCGTCATCCGCCCGTGCACAGGGAGTACGTCGAGGCCAACGCCGTCGGCTCGCGCAGACTCGCTCCCCTGCGCTGCGCCTGATTCCGGCAGACGCCCGCCGTGACGAGCGGGCCTTCCTGCCCGTGCTTCGCCTGCTGGAGGAGCTGGTGCCCGGCGTCCAGCCGCTGCGCCCTGGACTCGCCGCACTGCGCGCCCGCGGCGCCGCGCGCTACTACGGCGGAGAGGAGCAGTCAGCGCTGCACCTCATCGAGGCCCTCGCCGAGCACGATCATCCCGGCACTCGCGCGGCCATCGCCGATGGACTCTTCACTGCAGAGCAGGCTGCGCGCCTGGCTGCACCGGCCCTTGTCGTCGCCCCTGGCGGATCGCAGGAGTTCCTCGCCCCTCTCCCCGTGCAGGCGCTGGGAGACGAAGAGGTGACCGCGCTGCTCGAGAGACTGGGCATCCGCACCCTTGCGGAGTTCGCCGCGCTTGCCGAGACCGACGTCCGCGATCGACTGGGCGAGCGCGGTGCGCGGTTGCATGCTCTGGCCTCCGGCGCCGATTCCCGGCCGCTGGTACCGCAGCATCCCGAGCCGGAGCTCGCCCGCGAGATCGTGTTCGAGAGCCCTCTCGAGCAGGCTGATCAGGTGGCGTTCGCGGTGCGGCAGACAGCGGATGCCGTCACCGCAGCCCTCGCAGAACTCTCTCAGGTGTGCACCGAGGTGCGGATCGATCTGACCGACGATGACGGAGCGATCTCGACGCGGGTGTGGCTGCACCCCACCTCCTTCGAGGCGAGCGACCTGGTCGATCGGGTGCGCTGGCAGCTGGAGTCTCTTTCCGCCCCCACGAAGTCCGGCACTGCGAAAGCCGACACCGCGACGTCCGATCGCGCGCCTGTCGGTATCGCCGAGGTGCGGATCATGCCGACCAGGGTCGATGACAGCGCCCACCATCAGCCAGGGCTCTTCGGGCAGGGGCCGCAGCAGCGGCTGCACCACGCCGTCTCCCGAGTTCAGGCGATGCTCGGTCATCGCGGCGTGGTCACCCCTGTTGTCGTCGGCGGGCGCCGCCTCGTCGATCGGCAGCTGCTCCAGCCCTGGGGAGACCGGGTCCCTTCGGAGCGCGATGCCGCCCTGCCCTGGCCCGGCAGTCTGCCTCCGCCGTATCCGTCCGAGGTCTTCAACCCGCCGCTGCCTGCACGAGTGGCTGGGGCAGATGGCACGCCGCCGCGGGTGGATGACCGTGGCGAGCTCTCCGCCGCCCCGGCATGGATCGAAGAGACAGCAGTTTCGAGTTGGGCGGGTCCATGGCCGCTGCGCGAGCGCGCTTGGGACAAAGACCAGGCCCGCCTCGCACAGCGTCTCCAGATCGTCGACGAGTCGCAGCGTGCCTGGCTGGTGCTCTGGGAAGACGACTCCTGGTGGGTCGAAGGGCGGTACCGCTGATGGGCTGGCACAACCCTCCGCTGACTTGGAAGGAGCTCGAGCAGACCCTCAGCGGGCGCGCACCCTCTGAGCCGGCAGAGCCCAGGCCGCGACCCGATCCAGGGCCGGTCAGCCACCGACGGGTTCCGACAGCCCCGCCGACGATCACCCCACCCGAAGACGCCGTGCCGTACGCCGAGCTGCACGCGCACACGTCGTATTCGTTTCTCGACGGCGCTTCATCCGCCGAAGAACTGCTCGCCGAGGCCACTCGACTCGGACTCACGGCTCTCGCGATCACCGACCACGACGGCTTCTACGGCGCCGCCAGGTTCGCCGAGGTCGCCGATCTGATGAAGACCAGGGCGCTGGCCGAAGGACAGCGCGGAGCGCAGAGCGAACTGCAGACCGTCTTCGGCGCCGAGCTGTCGCTCGGGCTCCCCGCTCCGCAGGGCGGCGTTCCCGATCCCGTGGGAGAGCATCTGCTGGTGCTGGCTCGCGGACTCGAGGGATACCACCGCCTCTCGGGGGCGATCACCAGGGCGCAGTTGCGCGGCGGCGAGAAGGGCCGCCCGATCTACGACCTCGATGACCTGGCAGCGAGCGCGGACGGGAACTGGACGATCCTCACCGGATGCCGCAAGGGCGGTGTGCGCCAAGGGCTCGAGGCAGGCGACGCCGCGGCACCGCTGCGCCGCCTCGTCGACCTGTTCGGCCGAGACAGCATCGCCGTCGAGCTCTTCGACCACGGCGATCCGCAGGACACCCGCCGAAACGACGCCCTCGCCGACCTCGCCACCGCCCACCGTCTTCCCGTGGTGGCGACGAACAACGTTCACTACGCGACTCCGCAGCGCGCCGGACTCGCCGAGGCGATGGCGGCGGTGCGGGCGGTGCGCAGCATGGACGACATGGACGGCTGGCTGCCCTCCCACGGTGCAGCGCATCTGCGCAGCGGTGCGGAGATGACCGCGCGATTCCAGCGCTACCCCGGCGCGATCTCGCACGGCCTCCTCATCGCCGCGGAGTCAGCCTTCCCGCTGCGCCGTGCCCGTCCTGATCTGCCGAGGCAGAAGGTGCCGGAGGGGCACACCTCGATGAGCTGGCTGCGCCGACTGGTGTGGGATGCCGTCCCCGCCCGTTATCCCCGCCTCGACGCTGACGGACGTGCCAGGATCGAACGCGAGCTGAACGTGATCGAGGAGAAGGACTTCCCCGGCTACTTCCTGATCGTGCACGGCATCGTCACCGAGGCGAAACGCCGCGGCATCCTCTGCCAGGGCCGAGGGTCTGCCGCGGCGAGCGCCGTCTGCTATCTGCTCGGCATCACCGCGGTCGACCCGATCCTCTACGGCCTGCCGTTCGAGCGCTTCCTCGCCAGCACACGCGAGGAGGAGCCGGACATCGACGTAGACTTCGACTCCGGCCGGCGCGAGGAGATCATCCAGTGGGTCTACAGCGAATACGGGCGCGAATGCGCGGCGCAGGTGGCGAACGTCATCCAGTACCGCCCGAAGAACGCCGTGCGCGACATGGCGAGGGCGCTGGGCTACTCCCCCGGTCAGCAGGATGCCTGGTCGCGTCAGGTCGACGGCTGGGGTGCGGATCTGATGCCGGTGGACGGGCACGACATCCCCGAGACGGTGCTGGAGTACGCAGGCGAGGTGCTGAAGGCGCCGCGGCACCTCGGCATCCACTCCGGCGGAATGGTGCTCACCGCCCGCCCGGTGGGAGAGGTCGTGCCCGTCGAGCACGCCCGGATGGAGAATCGCACCGTCATCCAGTGGGACAAAGACGATGCCGCTTGGATGGGGCTGGTCAAGTTCGACCTGCTGGGGCTGGGAATGCTCGCCGCACTGCAGAGCTGCTTCGAACTGATCGCCGCCTCCACCGGGGAGAGCTGGACGCTGGAGACCATCCCCAAGGAGGAGCCGGCGGTCTACGACATGCTCTGCCGTGCTGACTCGATCGGAGTGTTCCAGGTGGAGTCCCGCGCGCAGATCGGTCTGCTCCCCCGGCTGCAGCCACGCTGCTTCTACGATCTCGCCATCCAGATCGCCCTCATCCGGCCCGGCCCGATCCAGGGCGGCGCCGTGCACCCTTTCGTCCGGCGCAAGATGGAGAAGGATCGCATCGATGAGGAGAATCGCCGGCGAGCGGCCAGCGGCGAAGCTCCTGTGCCGATGGATATCCCCTATCCGCACCCGGTCCTGAAGCTGGCGTTGGAGCGCACCCTCGGTATCCCCATCTTCCAGGAGCAGCTCATCCAGATGGCCACGACGATCGGCGACTGCACGGCCGACGAGGCCGACACGCTTCGGCGTGCCATGGGCTCCAAACGCGGTCTGGAACGGATCGACAGCATCCGCAAGCAGCTCTACGCAGGAATGGAACGACACGGGCTCTCCCCCGAGCAAGCCGATCGCATCTACGAGCAGATCCAGGCGTTCTCGAACTTCGGCTTCGCCGAGTCGCACTCCCTGTCGTTCGCGCTGCTCGTCTACGCCAGCTCCTGGCTGAAGCTGCACTACCCCGCCGCCTTTCTCGCCGGCCTCCTGCGCTCTCAGCCGATGGGCTTCTACTCGGCGTCGACACTCACCGCCGACGCCAGACGGCACGATGTGGAGGTGCGGCGCCCTGACCTGCACGCATCGGCGGCCACAGACTCTCTGGAGCCCCTGTCTCTGGAAGATCGGTCGGATTCCCCCGCGCCGACCGGGCGGGACTCCTGCCGCACGTACGAGCAGCCGACTGCGCCTCGTTTCGATCGGGACGCACCGGATGAGTCGGCAGCGCACCGCCGCGATGGCGGGTTCGCCGTGCGTCTGGGCCTCAGTGAGGTGCGCGGGATCGGGAAGCCGATGGCGGAGCGCATCGTGGCCGAACGCGAAGCGAACGGCCCCTATCGCGACCTGCATGATCTGGTGCGGCGCACGGATGCCACATCGGCTCAGCTGGAGGCGCTGGCCACGGCGGGCGCCTTCGAGTGCCTCGGGTTGAAGCGACGCGAGGCGATCTGGCTCGCAGGTGCCGCTGCCTCCGATCGCGCCCGCTTCCTCCCCGGCACGACCGTGTCGGTGCAGCCTCCGCTGTTCACCGACCAGACGAGCTATGAGCAGTTGTCCGCCGATCTCTCCGCCACCGGCGTCTCCACGGATGACCACCCGATGGCGCATTTCCGTTCCGCTTTGGGTGAGCGGGGCGTGCTCACCGCCGCGCAGCTGAGCGAGCATGAGGTCGGCAGGCGCATCGAGGTCGCCGGTCTCGTCACCCACCGGCAGCGTCCGGCGACGGCGGCGGGTGTCACGTTCCTAAACCTCGAGGACGAGCACGGACTCGTCAACGTCGTCTGCTCGACGGGGGTCTGGAACCGCTATCGACGCATCGCGCGAGACTCGCCGGCTCTGATCGTTCGAGGCATGCTGGAGCGCTCCCCCGAGGGCGTCATCAACGTGCTGGCAGATGGGTTCCAAGATCTGCGTACCGGGATCGAGCATCGATCTCGCGACTTCCGATGAGCGCTTCTCGGGCACCACCATTCCCGTCTTCTGCTATTTTCAGAGAATGGTGAAATTAGATCGGATGCTGCCCCGCCCCGGCTGCAACCTGCGTTTCTCCGACACTGAAGGAGAGGGCCACGCCGTCGTCTTCTCGCACGGTGCAGGTGTCGATCATGCGATGTTCGATGAGCAGGCACGCGCGGCGCAGGCAGCCGGTTTCCGGGTCATCTACGGGGATCTGCGCGGGCATGGCGCCTCTGTTCTCGATGACGGCATCCGCTTCCGCGCAGCGGACGTCATCGACGACCTCGTGTCGCTCGTCAGGCACCTCGGAC
Source organism: Microbacterium sp. AK031 (assembly GCF_024807145.1). GTDB lineage: Bacteria > Actinomycetota > Actinomycetes > Actinomycetales > Microbacteriaceae > Microbacterium. The sequence goes on from NZ_JANUCA010000005.1 coordinate 171,416, forward strand.
TGGAACGACCGACGCTGATCGGCCATTCGCTCGGCGGCAACCTGTCGCAGACCGTCGTGAAGCGCCATCCGGATCTCGCCGGTGGGCTCGTCGTCATCGACTCCACCTGGAACGCCGGGTCGCTGACGACGATGGAGCGCTTCGGACTGCGCCTGGCCGCACCGCTTCTCGCGCTGGTTCCCTCGGGACGGCTCCCCGACTTCATGGCGAAGGCCTCCGCGACGACTCCTGCCGGAATCTCCTACGCCCGTGAGCGATTCGCGCGAATGCCGAAACAGGTGTTCCTCGACGTCTGGCGAGCCACACTCTCACTGGTCGATCCCGACCCGGACGCGCGGACGCCCGTGCCGCTCACGCTCATCCGCGGCGCGGAAGATCGCACCGGGAACATCCGTACGGCGATGCCCCAGTGGGCGCAGGCCGAGGGCATCACGGAACACGTCATCCCCGCGGCGGGCCACATCTCGACGCTCGATGCGCCGGAAGCGGTCACCGCCGTGATCTTGGAGACGCTCGCCGTTCAGAATCGGAGCAAAGAACATGGACGATGAGCGTCAGAGATTCATCAACACCGTGGGTGAACTGCTCACATCCTGGAACCTCTCCCGCGCCACCGGCCGCGTGTACGGCTATCTGCTCGTGAGTGCAGAGCCCGCGTCGTCGGATGAGCTCCGTGCCGCGCTGTCGCTGAGCACGGGGGCGGTGAGCGCGTCCATCCGCGAACTCGTCTCGTGGGGGCTGGCACGGACCATCCCCCAGCCGGGCAGCAGACGGCTCCTCGTCGAGGCTGCAGGCGGATTCGAGCAGTTGCTCGCCGCGAGCCATGAGCGTGCGCGCGCGTTCGTACGCACGCTGCGTGCCGGCGAGGACGTCGTCGAAGGCGAACAGGCCGTCTCGCGCCTGCGCGACGTCACCGACCTCTTCGAGGCCTACATCGATTCCGGAGATCGGATGCTGCGCGAGCGCACCTGACCGCCCGCATGCTCGCGCTCACCAGAAGCGCGGCGGCTCCGGCTCCGGGACGGTGTCAGCCCCGCCCCAGCGGAGCGCTTCGTCGCGTGCAGCGTCGGCCGCGGCATCCGCCCCGCGCAGCGCGATGTCAGCCTCCGCCGAACCCGGTCCGGTCGGTTCGATGAGAAGCGTCGTCGTGACGCCGCCTCTCGTCGGGGCGATCACGCACTCGATGACTCGGCCTGTCCAGGTCGCGGCGCCCGCTGCCGGAGTCGCTTCCTGCCGATAGCGCACCCTGGTCTCCAGGTCGTGCAGCACGACGACGGATCGTGTTCCGGAGTCATCGACCCGCTCGACCACCTCGACGCGATGCCCGTGGGGAATCGGTGCCGGCACCGAGATCGTGATCGTCCTGTCCATGGCTCCAGCCTATGAGCTCAGCGCCCGCAGACAAGTGGAATTGACGTCTTCACCGACCGATGCCAAGGTGAGGCACCAGGAGGTGCTGTCGTGCATGAGTACTCGTTCGTGAACATTCCGGTCGTCCGCCGTCGAGGAGGCACTGCATTGAAGGGCGATTACCGCGATGTGATCCATGACCGGGCCGCAGACGGCTGGGAGTTCGTCCAGGCGATCCCGTTCGAAACGGACATGCACCCGCACCTCGATCTGGTGTTCACACGAAAGGTAGAACAATGAGACACCCGCTTCGCCTACTTCAGGCCTTCACGCTGTTCTGTGCCGGGCTCTTTGGCCTCTTCGTCTTCCTGGGCAACTTGATGGACTACGACTCGAACTATCAGTTCGTCAAGCATGTGCTGTCGATGGACACGACATTCGAGGGCAACGCTCTCATGTGGCGCGCGATCACCGCCCCCTGGGTGTGGATGGTCGGATACATCGGCATCATCGTCGCGGAGGGCATCTTCGCTGCACTAGGGCTGATCGGCGGCGTGAAGTTGTTCCTGCGGCGTCATGCGGACCTCGCGACCTTCGACAGGACACGCACCTGGGGCTACGCCGCCTACGCGATGGGGTTCGCGATCTGGTTCATCGGCTTCATCGTCGTCGGATCCGAGTGGTTCGCGATGTGGCAGTCCAGCAGTTGGAACGGCAAGGACACCGCCATGCCGCTCGCTATCCTCTGGGCAGGCTTCGCCGTGCTGCTCGCGCTGAACGAATCGGAGCACGCGGTCGAGGCGAAATAGACTCCCCATGCCCGCACCCCGTCTCGATTCACGCGCGGGACGAACGTACTTGGCCGGGATCGCGCAGGGAGTGGCTGTCGGGCTGATGATCGATTCGTGGCTGGTCGTCGTGTACGCGCTGTGCGGCTCGCTGGTGTGGAACTGGGTCGTCCGTCCTCTTGAGGAGGTCGATCTCGAGGAGCGATTCGGCGCCGAATATGCCGAGTATGCGCGTGCGGTGCGGTGCTGGATGCCGCGGCTCACGCCTTTCCTTCCAGCACGTGAACATCCCGTGACTCAGCGGAGATCCACAGGCGCCGCCTTCTAGCCTGGAGAGCATGGATGCCGGAGCCGAGAACCTGAACGCGATCGCCGCCTGGGCGGTCACCCTCATGGAGACTCTCGGTGGCCCCGGCGCAGGGCTCGCCATCGCCCTCGAGAATTTGTTCCCTCCACTGCCGAGCGAGATCATCCTGCCACTGGCCGGATTCACCGCGGCACAGGGAACGCTCGGTCTCGTCGAAGTGCTGATCTGGACCACCGTCGGATCGGTGGTGGGCGCGCTCGCCCTCTACGGCATCGGCGCGTGGCTCGGCCGGCGGCGGATGTACGCGATCGTCGAGCGGATGCCGCTCATCAAGGCGGCGGACGTCGAACGCACGGAGGAGTGGTTCGGCCGGCATGGTTCCAAGGCGGTCTTCTTCGGGCGCATGATCCCGATCTTCCGCAGTCTCATCTCGATACCCGCGGGTATCGAACGGATGCCGTTGCTGCGGTTCACGCTGCTCACGACGGCCGGCAGCGCGATCTGGAACACGATCTTCGTCGTCGCCGGGTACTTCCTCGGTGCGAACTGGCACGTCGTCGAAGAGTACGCCGGCGTGTTCCAGAAGGTCGTCATCGCGGTCGTCATCGTGGCCGTCGCCGTCTGGATCGTGGTGCGGGTGCGGCAGTTGCGGCGCAACAGGCTGGCCATCGACTGACGCGGATGAGCGGCATAGGCTTCCGGCATGAAGCGCCGTCGAGTGGAGTCCTCAGCGATCCGCTCGATCGGCTATCACAGTGACCTCGCCATCTTGGAGATCGAGTTCACCAGCGGCGACGTCTACCGGTATCACGCAGTGCCGCCGTCGGTGCACCGTGCGCTGATGGATGCCGAGAGCAAAGGGCGCCACTTCGTCGCGCATGTCCGAGATGTGTACCCGACCGTACGGGTGATCTGAAGGCTGCGCGTCACTCCAGCGGACGATCATCGTCCTCCGGCACCTCGAGCGATTGCTCATGCAGGTCGGCAGGGTCGGCGTCGGCGCGGCTGCCGTCCGGCGGATCGGTGTCCGCCGTCTGCTCGGGGTCGAATCCATCCTCGAGCGCGGGCCGCTGCTGCTCCTGCACGTCGGCTTCCGATGCATCGCCGGTCGCACCTGAACCGTCACTTGTCCTCATCATGCTCTCCTCCCCGTTGATCAGGCGTCCTCGGGCGCGAGGTCGCCTTCGCCTTCGTCACCCAGGTCAGCGATCACAGGATCTTGCCCCTGCGATTCCGGCTGCGAGTTCGATCCGTGCAGGTCCTCTGCGGGCACCTCGTCGTCGGCCGCGGGGATCTCGTCAGGATCGCGCCCCGTCGCCGTCGTCACGTCGAGGTCATCCTCGGATGCGCCTTCATCGATTGCTTCCGTCCTGTCCCATTCGGCCTGAGCCGGGTCGTCGGCAGGGTCCTCCAGTGCGGTGGCATCGCGATCGCGAAGCGGCTGCACGCTCTCCGGATCGCCGGTGGATTCAGCGTTCGGTGTCGATGTCATGTCTCCTCCTTGGTCTTGGGGGACGCGAGCGATGCGCTGATCCCACTGTGCTCAGTCTCCCCGGCCCAGCGCGAGGCGCTCAGGGGGTTGAAGATGCGGTGACCGACGGCTACAGTCCCCGGCGTCGTCGCCGAGATGACGCCCGGGGGCGGCCAGCGCCGTACGATGACCAGGTGGGGAGCGAAGCGCGCAGGATTCAGACGCTCGGCGTCATCGGCGCCGGTCGCCTGGGCACCGTGCTCGCTCGGCTCGCGGCATCCGCCGGTTATCGCGTCATCGTCGCCGGGTCCGGTGCTCCTGCTCTCATAGCTCCCGCGATGAGAGCCATCGGCGCGACCGCGGCGACCGTCGCGACGGTCGCCGCCGAGGCGGATGCCGTGGTGCTGGCGCTGCCGCTCGGTCAATATCGGATGCTGCCGGCCGAGGCGCTGCGCGGCACTCTGGTGATCGACGCCATGAACTACTGGTGGGCGTCCGACGGCATCCGCGATGACCTGAGCGATCCACGCACGTCGACCAGCGAGCTCGTGCAGGCGCATCTCGTTGGCGCGCATGTCGTCAAGGCGCTGAGTCATATGGGCTACCAAGACCTCGAGGATGAAGCCCGCCCACCGGGGAGCCCCGGGCGCAAGGCGATCGCGATCGCCGGTGACGACGCGCAACAGGTCGCAATGGTCGCAGCGCTCGTGAACGATCTCGGCTTCGATCCGGTGCTCGCCGGGCCGCTTTCCGCCGGCATCATGCTGGAACCGGGGGCCGAGGCCTTCGGCGCAGATGTCGAGGCGGCGCGGCTGCGAGAGATGCTCGAAGGCTTCCCTGCTTCACAACGGGGAATCGTCGTGGCGCGGGCGCGCGGCGAAGCATCCGGTCAGGTGTGACGCGCGGCCGGATCTCTAGCGCAGCTTGGAACGCGCTTCTCGACGCACCGACGCGGCGAGACGGTCACCCATCCTGTCGAGAAAGGCACGCACCTCATCGGGCGCGACCGCACCGGCATGCTTGAGTGCGATTCCGACCGGCTTGCTCACGATCGGATCGCTGTCCGCGGCGAGTTGCTCCGCGAGACGCAGCAGGTCGGCTATCCCCTCCGGATATGCTGGACGTGTGAAGGCGAGTGGCGCCGTCATCGCGGTTCGCCTGCGCAGGGGGTCCGCCGAGGCGGCGAGACTGAACAAGGGGGCGCGTGACCTGTCGCGAAGGAAGACGCCGATGACCCGAGGCGCCGATCGATCCACCATGTCCCAGGAGGCGATCGCGTCGTGTCGCTCCAGGTAGAGATCGTAGAGCTCCTCGCGCTCGGCCTCCGAGATCCGTGGGCGTCGCGCTCGGAAATCCATGATGCAGAACGCTGCCAGTCGCGGTTCATACGGCGTCTCATCGAGCAGTCGCATGATCTCGTCGAGCGGCATGGCGCTGTGCAGCTTGGCGAACTCGAACAACGTCCCCATCCGGACACCGAGCACCTCCGCGCCACCTTGATAGTGCCGATTCGGATGGGCTTTCAGGTCCGCGACATGATGCAGATCGTCAAGCAGCGAGTTCGCCGTCGACTTCATGACATCACTCCGGCGAGGCGGCCGCGTCGGCCTGGAGATGTGTCCTGGGAAGGTGCGAGATCGGGGGCACGTTGATGCCGAGGATGCGCGCGCGTCCCGGCCAGTTCGACTCCCCCGCATACGGAAAGTCGAGTTCGAGCAGCGCCGAATTGTCGAGCGCAGGGAAGATGTCGCGATACCAGTCGGGGTCGAGTCCGACGAGTTCGCAGAGCATGAGTCGCATCAGCGTCGCATGCCCGACAACGAGCACATGCCCATCAGGGAACTCGGCGGCGAGCTCATCGAGCACCGGCATGGCGCGGGCGATGCCGTCGCGGCCGGACTCCCCTCCCGGCAGTGGATGCTGCGCGGGCTGCCGCTCGAATTCGGCCCAGTCGTCGGGGAACGTCGCGGCCAGCTCCGCCGGAGACATCCCCTCACCGCGTCCGAAATCGATCTCCACGAGACGGGGATCGATGCGGAGCGGCAGGCCCGCGGCCTCAGCAGCGGGCTCTGCTGTCAGCCGCGCGCGGCCCAGTGGCGAGGCGACGATCGCGGCAAGTCCGGCGGTGCTCGCCCACGACGCGAGCCCGGCCGCCTGCGCGATGGCGTCAGGCACGAGAGCCACATCGGACGACCCCGCGTAGCGATGTTCGGCATGCCATTCGGTCTCACCGTGCCGGGCGAAGTAGAGCGTCGTCATGTGCTCTCCGATCTGTTCCTCTGATCGTAGGTGCAAGCCCCTGCATCACTCGAACACACGTGCCCGGGTGGAGCAGAGCTAGTCTTGGGCCCACCGCGAATTCCGATCAAGGAGCACCTCGTGTCCGATGCCCTGCACGATCTCCTCGTCCGTCACGTCGAAGCCGGCACGATGCCCGGAGCCGTCGGCACAATCGGAGAAGACTGCGAGCCGATCGCTGTCGGCCTCGCCGCACCCGGCGGGCCACCGCTGCAGACCGACGCGATCTTCCGCATCCAGTCGATGACGAAGGCGATCTCCGCCGTTGCGACGCTGCGTCTCGTACAAGACGGCATGATCACTCTGGACGATCCGATCACGGCATGGATGCCAGAATTGGCCGAGCCGCGGGTGCTCCCCCATCCCGATGCGCCGCTGGAGGATTCGCGACCCGCGCAGCGTCCGATCACCGTGCGCCATCTGCTCACCAACCAGTCCGGATACGGCGCCATGACCTCTGACTCTCCACTGCGACAGGCGATGATCGACGCAGGTGTGGAAGCCGGAGCCGAGCCGGTGGATCGCGGCGCGCAGGACTGGCTCGATGCGCTCGCCGCGCTGCCGCTCGCGTTCGAGCCCGGCGAGGCATGGCGCTACCATCATTCGTTCGGCATCCTCGGCATCCTGCTCGGTCGCATCACTGGTCGGCACACCCAGGAGGTGCTCGACACGACGGTGTTCACACCCTCGGGCATGCGGGACACAGGGTTCACCGTCCCGAAGGAACAGGCGCACCGCCTCCCGCCGGCATTCCGGCACGGCGCAGCGGGATTCGAACAGTCCGAACCCGCCGGTGCGGGCTTCTACGTCGAGCCAGCGCCGTTCGATGTGAGCCACTCGGAGCTGGTCTCGACTGTCGTGGACTACCACGCGTTTCTTCGGGCACTGATCGACGGCCGCCTGATCGACGCGGAGTTGCGGGACGGCCTGCGCAGCGATCAGGTGAACGCGTCGGCGAAGCAGCCGGACAGCTTCGTCCCCGGCTTCTGGGAGAACGGCGGCTGGGGCTACGGCGTCTCCGTCGTGACGGGCGGCGTCCACCGCGGCCGGTTCGGCTGGTCAGGCGGTCTCGGAACTGACTTCTTCGTGGACCCCGACGGCACGATCTGCATCGTCATGACACAGGTCGAGATGGACGACAGTGTGTTCGGACTGATCGGCGAGCTGCAGGGGCTGCGCTGCTCTCCTTCGTGACGGTGACGTGTGTCATGCCTTCCGGTGACATCCCGACACTTCTCGAAGCGCGCAATCTCGAGTGCGATAGGAGTATGACAACCGAATCCACTCACGTGAAGCGCCCAGCACACGTGCCGCTCTGGCGTCGCCCCTTCCGGATCATCCGCGACAACAGGCGCGCCTACCTCATCATCAACGTGGCCGCATACGGCCTGGCTCTCATCGGGTTCGCGATCGGGCTCCTCTTCCCCCACCTCAACGCGGCACAAGTCGCGGGCCTGGAAGAGGACGGCACCGGCGAACTGGTGCGCTGGCTGGTGAACATCCCGCCGCTGTTCGCACTCACGATCCTGGGAGTCAACGTCTTCCGGCTCAGCCTGCTGACCATCGTGCTGCCGTCGCTCATCGTCCCCTTCGCAGGTCTCGCATTCTTCGGATACTGGGCGGTCGAGACCGGCATCACTCTCGTTCCGGCATCTGCCGAGGGGTGGGTGGCGCTCATCCCCCACTCGCTGACGTTCGCCATCGAGCTCCAGGCATACATCCTGCTCCTCCTCGGCGCCTACCTGCTGGGCAAGTACTGGCTGCTGCCCCGCACAGTCGGCGCGAAGAATCGTCGTCAGGGATATCTCCGAGGCCTCCAGCGGATCGGCCTGCTCGTGCTGCCTGCGCTGGCGCTCCTCATCATCGGCGCTGTCTGGGAGGCGTACTCGTTGCGTTACTTCGTCCACCCGCTCAGCCAGATGCTGCTGTAATCCTTGTCTCGCCGTGTACTGGGTGCCGCGAATCGCCTGCCTCGCTCGTCAGTACGGTGACCACACCTGCGCCGCATAGCGCGAACCCGAGAAGCGTCACGATCGTGAGCGGCTCACCGAGCAGGAGCGCCCCCGCCGCCGCGGTGGTCGGGGCGACGAGGAAGAGGAGGGCGTTCAGCGCGGTAATGCCCACTCGGCGCAGCAGCCACCAGTACAGGCCGTACCCCGCAAGCGTGGGGAACGCGGCGGTGAATCCGGAGGCGAGCCAGAAAGCGACGGATGCCGGCGGGATGAGCGCGCCGAAGATCGCGGCGACCGGCACCAGCGCCACGGCGGTCACGGTCACATGGATGGTGAGCGTGACGAGCGTTCCGGTCCGCGGCGCCGAGCGACGCTGGAGGAAGGTGCCGATGATCAGACAGGCCATCGCAAGGGCTGGCCAGAGATAGGCGGCCGGATGCGCGGTGGAGTCGTCGAGCTGGGAACGCACGACCAGTAGGACTCCGCCCGCTCCGACGACGAGCCCGACCCATTGCGCTCCGCGGACTCTCAATCCCAGCAGCGGGCCGACGAGCATCGCGACCACGAGCGGTTGCACCGCATCGATCAGCGCCGTGGTGCCGGTGGCGACGCCTTCCGCGATCGCAGCGTAAACCGCCGTGCAGTAGCCGAACTGCGCGAACAGGCCGATGAGCGCCTGGTTCCGCACATCCGCTCGCGTCACGCCGCTGGCGGCGCCCGTGAATGCGACGACTGCGAGTAGGACCACGGCGAGTGGGACGAACCGCCACACGAGCAGAGCCAGCGGCGAGACGTCGACCGTGGCGATCGCCGGCACGAGGAATCCCGAGCTCCAGCTCAGGACGAAAGCCGCAGACGCCGCCACCGTCACCCCTGCACGAACTATACCGATCTGTTTACTCATGCAGGCGACTATACAGGTTGGTATACTCGATGTCATGACCGTCCCCGTCCCCGAACTCGCCCCGCTCACCCCGGGCGCCACCCGAGTGCTCGACGCCGCCTCGCGGCTCTTCTACGAGCACGGCATCCACGCGGTCGGCGTCGACACGATCGCCGAAGCCGCCGGAGTCACGAAGAAGACGCTCTACGACCGGTTCGGCTCGAAGGAGGCGCTGGTCGTCTCATACCTGCAGCACCGGGATGCGCGTTGGCGCGCGCATGTCGCCGACCACCTCGCCCGTGAACCCGAGCCCGGAAAGGCACGCATCCTCGCGGTGTTCGACGCGGCGATCAGCTGGTCGGACGAGAACAGCCCGAAGGGATGCAGCGCGATCAACGCGCGCGCCGAGATCGGCGACGGTCACGACGGACACCCCGTCTTCCCCGAAGTCGCCCGGCAGAAGGCGTGGCTGCTCGAACTGTTCGTCGTCCTGTGCGGTGAGGCGAATGCCTCGGACGCGGATTCTTTGGCTCAGGACCTGATGCTCCTCTACGAGGGCGCGATCGTCACCGTCGGCATGGAGACCTTCGCGCAACCGTTCGAGGTGGCAAAACGCCTCGCGGGTCGGATGCTGGAACAGGAGTTTTCCTGATCGGCGCCCGCATCACGATCTGCGAGCCAAGTCAGCCGCAGAAGGTCGAGACCGAGTCCTTGAGCTGATCGATCGCCTCGATCGTCTCGGGCGCCTGCAGGTCGGTCATGCCGCCGATCTGCTGCGCGCCTGAACTGATGAGATCCCCGAGCTGTCCGTCGACGTCCGCCGCAAGAGTGTCCAGTGTCATGACGAGCTGGTCGCGGGCCGCATCAACCTGCTCCGCCGACGCCCCACCCTGATCGAGCAGCGTCTGGTACTGCGCGTAGGCGTCGTCGATCGTCGTGCAGGTGGCCTCGACATCGACACCCATGGCGTCACCCGCGATCTGGGCCACTTGCGAGCAGCCCGAGACGAGGAGGCCGGCGGCGAGGACGAGCGGAACGATGACGATGCGGCGCATGCTTCGAGGGTAGTTGCACGACCTGAGGAGAAGCCCGAGCGCGCGGTACGATTCCTTGCGTCGCTGACCAGACTCCTGGCGAACCCGCTCAGCATCATCGCCTGAGATTCCGACCGACGGGATGCCCTCATTGCCTTCTCGACGCGCGTCGCGCTCGTTCCCAGGTGAGGCCTGCTGCCGTCAACAGCGCAGGCACCATGAGCCCGACGAGCACCCCGGCAGCGACGTCGTGCACGTAGTGCATGCCTTCGAGCACGCGCCCGATGGCCACGATGAGCGCGATGGATGTCGCGAGGATAACGAGCCATACCCGTTGCGTCGCGAGCGCGATCACCCAGACCGCAGCGAATGCGAGGGTGGCATGATTCGACGGCAGCGAGAAGTCCGCGATCGGGCACTCACCAGCCGTCGGCCACTGGGTGCACGGTCGCAGCTGACCGATGAGCGGCTTCGCGCCTTCGCTCACCGCGTACGCCGCGGCCACACCGAGCGAGGCGAAGACGGTCGCCGGGCGACGCTCGGGAGCTGCGTGCCACGCCCAGACGAGTGCCGCGGCAGTAACAGCAGCCAACAGCATCAGAAAGCCGTCGGAGAGGAAGGAGACGCCTGCCAGCGCTGAACCGATCGAGGTGATCAGTCGCGTCGCGACGACGCTGAAGCTGGCGCCCGGGTAGGGCGCGATGAGAAGGGCAAGCGCCACAACGGCGATCACAAGAAGCGGAAAGTTCGAACGGCTGAGTACAAGACTGCGCATTCTCGCCACGGTACTGACGCGCTGCGCACCGCGAATCCGGCTCGAGGAGCATCCTTGCCATCCTGCCGATGTATCCGATGTATCCGAGCCCTGCTGCCCGCGATGAAGCAGAACGGCGAATGCGCCAGGAATGCCAAGCAATTCTCGTCGAGGAAATCAGTGATCCTCTACGTCGTCGAGGCACCCGGCTCGCCGAGGGTCGATCTGAGAAACGGGAGATCGACCGCGGGAAAATCGGAGATGTCCATGCTTTGACGCTACTGGACGCATCCGCACCCGCCAGCGTCGCACGGGCACAGCATCCGGATGCTCGACTGTGCTCCGGATGCATCGACTGCGGCAATGGAAGCGACGACGATCCGTGGCTTGGGCCGCAAGTGGCCGAGGGAGACCCTCTTATCCGAGTTGCGCAGCCCCGAAGCCGACGCTGAACTGCACGCACCACAGCGAGACGCTGCGGTAGGCGCTGAGGTCGACCTCCGCGGGGATGTCATATATCTGGTTGCCCTGGTTGCCCTTGATGACGCCGAGGTCGAAGTAGGCGGCGCCACCTGCCAGGAACCACCCGTCGAAGCCCTCGACGGCATCTGCAGCGCTGAGCCAGACGTGCACGTCCGGGCCGTTGGTGGTGTCGAGGTTCTCGATTGCGAGCACACGCGTGCCGTCCGGGTTCTCGATGATTGAAGCTGTACCCGTTGTCGCGTGCTCCTGACTGACGAAGGTGCCCGTCGCGAGTACCACCGGAACCGGGTCGGCAGTCGGAGTCGCGGAGGAACCCGGGACTGGCGTGTCGGAGGGTTGGGATGTCTGAGCCGTTGGCAGCACCTCGTCGACCCGCACGTCCGTGAACAGCAGCCATGGCTGGAACACGAGTACCCCGACGACCAGGACACCGGCAGCTACGATGCCGCCGACGATGACAAGTCTCCGCTTCATGGGGGAAGCATAGCGGCGCGCCTTGGCAAGATGTCGGCTCACAGGGTGGGAATGCCAGAGTCTCCCTGCGGATGGTCTTTCTCAGCCGCGAGTTCTTCGCGAAGGATGTCGGCACCAGCGCTGAGCGCGCGCAACTTCCCGCGCGCGACGTCGCGCGGCAGCGGCGCCAGGCCGCAGTTCGTGCTCGCGATGAGCTTGTCCGCGTCGACGAAACGAAGCGCATCCCGCAGGGTGTCGGCGACCTCCTGCGGGGTTTCGATCGTCTGGCTGGCCACATCGATGGCTCCGAGCATGACCTTCTTACCCCGGATGAGGTCAATGAGGTCCAGGGGCACGTGGGAGTGGTGGCTCTCGAGCGAGATGGTGTCGATGCTCGAGCGCTGCAGAAGCGGGAACGACTTCTCGTACTGGCGCCACTCCTCCCCGAGAGTCGCCTTCCAGTCGGTGTTCGCCTTGATCCCGTAGCCGTAGCAGATGTGCACCACGGTCTCCGCGCGCAGCCCTTCGGCCGCCCTCTCCAGCGCTGCCACGCCCCAGTCCTGCACGTCATCGAAGAAGACGTTGAAGGACGGCTCGTCGAACTGGATGATGTCGACTCCGGCCGCCTCGAGCTCCTTCGCTTCCTGATTGAGGATCGTCGCGAACTCCCATGCCAGTTTCTCGCGGCTCTTGTAGTGGCGGTCGTAGAGGGTGTCGATCATCGTCATCGGGCCGGGCAGTGCCCACTTGATCGGCTGATCGGTCTGTCCTCGGAGGAACTTCGCGTCCTCGACGAACACGGGCTTCTCGCGGCTCACGGCGCCGACGACCGTCGGCACGCTCGCGTCGTACCTGTCGCGGATCCGGACCGTCTCCCGCTGTTCGAAATCGACACCGGAGAGATGCTCGATGAACGTCGTCACGAAGTGCTGGCGCGACTGCTCTCCGTCACTGACGATGTCGATACCCGCGTGACGCTGCTCCTGGACGGCGATGCGCAGCGCATCCTGAGTGCCTTCGACCAGTGCATCACCCTCCAACTTCCACGGCGACCAGAGGGTCTCAGGCTGGGCGAGCCAGGACGGCTTCGGCAGGCTGCCGACGATGGAGGCAGGAAGCAGCGTGTTCATGGTCGGCGATTCTCCGTTGGTCATCCGACAGGAACGAGGGAGTTGGCTGCCCACTGTTCGAGGAGTTCTCCGTGCGGCTTCATGAGGTGTTCGTGCGCAAACTTCCCCTGCTCGGTCGCAAGGCGGCTGCGCTCGTCGCGATCATAGGCGATCTTCGTCACCGAGTAGTCCTGCTGCTCGAGGCTCGGCTGATAGACGCTCGCCGCTGCCGAGTTCGCGTTGTAGATCTCCGGTCGGTAGATCTTCTGGAACGTCTCCATCGTGCTGATCGTGCCGATGAGCTGGAGGTTCGTGTAGTCGCCGAGCAGATCGCCGCGGAAGTAGAACGCGAGCGGCGCGACGCTGCCGCGCGGCATGAAGTATCGGACCGAGAGCCCCATCTTGCCGAAGTACTCGTCGGTCAGCGAGGGATCCTTCTGCTCGTACTCGACGCCGAGGATCGGATGGTGATTCTCGGTGCGACGGTACGTCTTGCTCGTCGAGACACTGATGCAGATCACCGGCGACCCAGTGAAGCGCTCCCGGTAGGCCGCCGAGTCGAGGAAGTGCTGGAAGAGCTTGCCGTGCAGATCACCGAAGTCGGCGGGAACGGCGAACCCGCCTGCGGCCTCACTGGCGGCCGGCAGCCGCACACTGAAGTCGAAGTCGCGGACGTAGGACGAGAAGTTGTTCCCCACGATCCCCTGGCTGCGCTTTCCGGTGAGACGGTCGAGGATCCGGATGTCCAGGACCTCGAGCAGCGGGAACTCCTGATCCTCACCCTCGGCGGCGAACTGCACCGCGACGGACACGATCTCGAGTTCGACGGTGTAGCGGTCGCGATTCGGGTTGTCCCAGTCCGCGAGATCGTTGAACCGACGGTCGATCATCGTCAGGGCGTTGCGGAGGTTCTGCTGACGCTGCTCGCCACGCGCCAGATTGGCGAAGTTCGTGGTGATCCGAGAATCGTCCGATGGAGAGTAGTCCTCGTCGAAGCGGGTCTTCGTGATTCGGAACGTGAATTCGTGCGCCATGGAGGTGCCAATCGGTGAGCTGATCGACCGGGCTCGGCCTCGCAAACAGGGGTCTCTCCATGGTGACGGCTGCGCGGCCCATCGAGAAATGTGATGCGGCTATGCCGTGACATAGTCTGAAGCTATGGCTAAGCGCTCAAGCGGCATCACTCTGCAGCAACTCACCTACTACATCGAGGTGGCCGCGGAGGGCTCGATCAGCGCTGCCGCGGATCTGCTCTATGTCGCCCAGCCCACCATGTCCGCGGCGATGAAGGATCTGGAGGGCAGAGTGGGGCGCGTTCTGCTCCTCCGTTCCGCCCGGGGTGTGACGCTCACCACCGACGGTGCGGAGTTCTTGGGGTACGCCAGGCAGGTCGTCGAGCAGGTCGCGCTCCTCGAACAGCGATACCTCGGGCGGCCTCCGTCACGGCGCCTGCTCGGGGTGTCGACGCAGCACTACTCGTTCGCCGTCGACGCGCTGGTACGGATGGTGAAGGCGAACGCAGCGGCCGAGTACGAGTTCTCGCTGCGGGAGACGCGCACATGGGACATCATCGAAGACGTCCGCACCCTCCGCAGCGAGCTGGGGATCCTCTACCAAAACGACTTCAACCGGAACGTCATCGGCAAGCTGCTCCGGGACTCCGGGCTCGCTTTCCGCCCGCTCTTCGTCGCCGAGCCGCACATCTTCATCTCCCGCAAGAACCCGCTCGCGTCTCGAGATCGCGTCACCCTCGCCGATCTGGCCGACGTACCTCGTCTCACGTTCGACCAGGGCGCGAACAACTCCTTCTACTTCGCCGAGGAGATCCTCTCCACGCTCTCGAGTACGCAGGAGATCCGGGTCTCGGACCGCGCGACCATCTTCAACCTCATGATCGGGCTCGACGGGTACACCATCTCGACAGGCATCATCAGCGACGACCTCGACCCCGAGATCGTGGCCATCCCGCTCGATGTCGACGAGCGCATCGAGATCGGCTGGATCGGCCACTCCGCGATCCCCCTCACCGAGCAGGCGCAACGTTTTCTCGCCGAACTGCGAACCGTTGTCTCGGGATTCGGTGTGACATTGCTCGGCTGACCCTGTCCGCCGGTCGGTCCGTATCAGTGTTCGTGATCACCACTGGAGGCGTGCACATGGGCCCGCTGGCCCTGCCTTCCGACCAGGCTGAGGTATTCGACCGGCCCCGCGCTCGTCGCCCCGAACCAATGCGGTGTGCGGGTGTCGAACTCAGCCGCTTCGCCTGCCTGCAAGCGCAGATCCTGGTCGCCGAGCACCAGACGCAGGGTGCCGTTGAGCACGAAAGCCCAGTCGAATCCTTCATGTGAGCGCAGGTCCGGCATCATGTCGTCGCTCCCGGTCGGGAGAACGAACTTGTACGCCTGGACGCCTCCGGGACGGCGAGTGAGCGGGATGATGACCGACCCGTCAGCGCACGCCATCGGCCGCAGATCGATACGGGGATTCGCGGTGCGGGGCGCGTCGACCAACGAGTCGAGAGTGACGCCGTAATAGCGGGCCAGCGGGAGCAACTGCTCCAGCGTCGGGCGCCGAAGGCCTGCTTCCAACCGTGAGAGGGTGCTCGTCGAGATCCCGGTCTCGTCGCCGAGCGTGGTCAGGGTGATGTCGCGACGCAGCCGAAGGTGCTTCAGGCGAAGACCCACGGTGTCGAGGGTCTGATCGAAGTGTTGGCTCATGCTTCTATTTTGCCATTCGGCAAGATTGATTGCCAACTCGTGTGTTCTGAGTGATCCTGATATTGACATCACGGACAAACGGGAGGAAAGCGCCTTGCGCACCACACATGATCACGGTCGGGCGAGCGCATGATGAACGAGTTCGACAAGGACTACTGGGAGGATCAGTGGAGCCCCGCCACCTCGGGCCGCGAACGCCAGCTCCCCGTCAACCCCTATCTGACGGCCGAGACCGCGCATCTGCCCGTCGGCACAGTCCTGGATGCGGGCTGCGGAACCGAAGCGAAGCAGGAAGTTCCTGCGCGCCTTGTCCCGTCACCGACTGGTCGGTTCGATGGGACGCGTGGCCTCCTGCGGAGACAACGCCGCCATGGAGAGCTTCTTCGCTCTGCTGCAGAAGAACGTCCTCGACCGCCGCTCCTGGACCACCCGTGAGCAGCTGCGCATCGCGATCGTGACCTGGATCGAGCGGACCTATCACCGACGTCGTCGACAGGCCGCTCTGGGCCGTTTGACCCCGGTCGAATTCGAGACCATCATGAACACGACCGTCGCACTGGCGGCGTGACTACAACTGTCACCTATCCGTGCAGCAGTCCCGACTATTTCAATAGCGGTGTTTCCGGCGGTTTTTCATTAGTAGGTCTCTGCGGCCGGCCAGCGGTAGGCGAAGGTGATGGCGAACGCGTTCAGCGCGGGCTTCCAGCGCATTGTCCATCGGGTGCGGCCTCGTCCGGTGGGGGTCGAGGCTACGGGTGACAAGATACAGGCACTTCAGTGACTTGCTCGGTCGGGAAATGGCCCCTGGCACGGACCGCGCGACGATATCTGGCGTTGAGGGATTGGATCGCGTTGGTGGAGCAGATCACCTTTCGGATCTTGACGTCGTAGTCCAGGAACGGGGTGAACTCTTCCCACGCGGATTCCCAGAGCCGGATGATCGCCGCGTATTTCTTGCCCCATTTCTCATCGAGCTTTTCCGGCGCTGCCCGGCCGGCGTTCGGGTTCGGGGCGGTATAGATCGGCTTCACGTCACGCTTGAGCGCGTCCCAGTCCTTCTTCGACGCCAGCTTGAACGTGTTGCGGATCAGATGAATGATGCACGTTTGCACCGTCGTGCGCGGCCACACACTCTCCACCACCTCGGGCAGTCCTTTCAGCCCATCGCAGATCAGGAAAAACGTGTCTCTGACGCCCCGGTTCTTGATGTCAGTGAGGACGCTCATCCAGAACTTCGCCCCGTCGCCCCCGGTGCCGACCCACAACCCGAGGACGTCCTTCTCGACAGCGAGGGTGACCCCGATAGCGGCATAGACCGGCCGGTTCGCAACCTGCCTATCCCGGATCTTCACCACGATGGCGTCGATGAAGATCGCCGCATACACCTCGTCCAACGGACGCGCGGACCATTCGTTCATCTCCTCGATCACCCTGTCCGTGATCCTCGAGATCGTCTCCTTCGAGACCGAGGCACCATAGATCTGCGCAAAATGCGCGCTGATCTCACCCGTCGTGAGCCCATTCGTATAGAGCGACAACACGATCTCATCAACCCCGTTCAAGCGCCGCTGGCGCTTCTTCACGATGACCGGCTCGAACGACCCATCACGATCACGCGGCACCTCGATCTGAACATGCCCGGTCGCCTCCGTCAGGACCGTCTTGGACCGGGTGCCGTTCCGCCCGTTCGCAGACTCTCGGCCAGGCTCGCTCTGGTGCTTCTCATGCCCGAGATGCCCCGTCATCTCCTCATTCAGCGCTGTCTCCAGCACAGACTTCGTGAACTATTTCAGCAGCCCGTCAGAGCCCGTCAGAGCCCGTCAGAGACAGGCCCTGCTCTTTGGCCAGACGGACCAGCTCTCGGGCCGCGTCAGCCTCCGCCGACGGCTCAATCTTCTTCTTCGAACTCACACCATCCAGTGTCGTCATCACGGCACCTTCCCGCCGAATCTCACTTCAGCGCATCGGGCCGGAAACACTGTTTAATGCACAGTCCCTCCTCAGGTCGCGGAGGCGGACGGCCACCTGCGTTCGATAGAGAAGCATCACGGTAGAGACGGGATCGCGCGCGGCTGCTGCAGATGGGGAGGGCTCGCGACCCGGTATGGCAAGCTTGCTGTCGTAGACCCGGCCGCGGTCGCTCTTAACAGGGTGATTTCCTGGCCCAACTACTTGGCAAATACATCCTGGTCGTGCGGATCCCAGATCGTGATGGGAGGCTTGCTCTCGGGGTTCGCGATCACCTCGACAAGCACCGGCCCCTGCACGGCGAAGGCCTCATCGAGCGCCGCGCCGAGCCCGGCGGGGTCGCTCACGCGCAGCGCGGTCATACCGACCGAGCGGGCGACCGCGGCGTGATCCACGGCCCCGAAGTCGATCGCCGAGGTGTGCGACCCGAACTGATGCAGCTCGGCATGCTTCTGGAAGCCGAGGATCGAGTTGTTCAGCACGATGAGAACGACATCGAGCCGCTCGCGCACGGCCGTCTCGAGCTCGCCCCAGACGTGGCCGAACCCACCGTCGCCGCTGAGGCAGACCACACGACTGCTGGGGCTCGCGGCCTTGGCCCCGAGAGACATCGGATACCCCCATCCGAGACCGGCGAGGCCGCGCGGGGTGAGGAAGCGCTGGCCACAGCGGCGTGCACGCAGGTAGCCGGTGACCCACAGCGTCGAGAAGCTGGCGTCAGCGACCACGATGTCGTCTACGGTGAGCCGTTCGTCGAGCACCTCCATCACGTGACGAGGATCGATAGCGCCATCGGTGGAGACCACCTCGTCCCGGATGCGCGAACCGTACTCCCGGGCACCCGCGGCCGCCTCCTCACTCTCCACCCGTCGCGCCGACAGAGCCGGTGCATCCGAATCGCCGAGCCCGCCCGTCCCCCGAAGATCGTGGAGCTCCCCCAGCGCCTCGGAGAGCGCCTCCAGTCCCAGGCGCGCATCGCCCGCGAGCCTGATCGCCTCATAGTTGCGCCCGATCTCGGTGCCGTCGATATCGAGGTGGATGACAGTCGCCTCCGGCGGCACGAGCGTCCAGGCATCCGTCCCGTTCTCGTTGGTACGAGTACCGACGAGAAGTACGGCGTCGGCGGCGAGCAGTCGCTTGCGCAGGGGGTGGGAGGGGGCCTCGACTCCCATCGCGTTGCCGATCACGCCGTACGAGAGCGGGTGATCTTCGTCGACCGCGCCCTTGCCCATGTTGGTGGTCGCCACGGGCAGCAAAAAGCGCTCCTGCAGCTGAGCGATCGCCTCCGACGCACCGGAGAGGTGGACACCTCCACCAGCGATCACCACGGGGGTGCGGGCATCGGCGAGCACCTGCGCCGCCTCGCGCACGCGGGCGGGGTCGGGGCAGACGCGGTCGAGCGGAAAGTCACCGAGCCGTTGCTCGCGTCGGGGCTCGCCCGCCTCCGCGGCGAGCATGTCCTTCGGCAGCATGAGCGCGACCGGGCCAGGACGCCCGGTTGTGGCCTGCACTATCGCCATATCGAGGTAGTCGTCGATACGCTCGGGCGACGGTAGCTTGCGGCTCCATTTGGTCACACCGGCGAAGAGCCGGTCATGGTCGAGCTCCTGAAAGGCGTTGCGATCCTGACGGTCGGCGGGCACTTCCTGCACCAAGGCGAGGATCGGCACTGAGGCCTTCATCGCCTCAGCGAACGGTGGCACGAGGAGAGTAGCGGCCGGTCCGTTCTGCGCGGTTACGACGGTCATCCGGTTGCCGATGCGCGCCGCCGCATCGGCCATCGCCCCGCCCGCGTTCTCCGTGCGGTATACGATCTGCCGGACGCCGACGCGCTCGGCCTCGAGCACGAGCAGGCTCGGCAGACTCTGACCGAAGAACTGGGTGATGCCGTGACGGAGCATGGCCTGGGCGACGGCTTGGGCGACGGTTCTAGTCATACTGACAGCGTCCTCTGCTTCGCAGTGAAGCTCCAATAGCGGTTGCAGGCCGAGTGATTACCTTGCGTTATCGGCTATGCGACCCTGCATCCACGACTTCGCGAAGTCGACGAACCGTTCAGCGGCAGGTGAGAGGTGCTGGTCCTCGCTCCACGCGAGTCCGTACCCGACCGCGGGCACGGGCGCCCGAAACGGGCGCAGTACGACACCCGGCGGGCAGAGCATATCGGCACGCGCCTGGTCGAGCACTCCGATTCCGACGCCGGCGCGCACAGCACGCAGCACGAATGAGGCGTCGGCCTCCTCATGCACGTTCGACGGGCCGCGATCCCCCCAGATCAGCCGCACGAGCTCGTCGTAGTAACCGGGCGACTGCCGCCTCGGCCACATCACGATGCGCTCGCCATGCAGCGCTTCGGGGTCGATCGACTCGTCCACAGCGAGCCGGTGCCCGACGGGCAATGCCGCGACGAGCTCGCTCGTGCCGAGCGAAAGGTACTCGATGCCGTCGGACTCGAGCAGAGGCAGGCGCACGAAGGCGACATCGGCGTCGCCGTGCCGCAGGAGCGCGCAATTGTGGGCGGTCCATCCCGATTCGACCTCGATGGACAGCTCCGGGTGGAGCTCGCGGAACTGCGTGAGCATCTCGGCGGTGCCGAGCTCGGGGGTGGACCGATTGTGCGCGATACGCAGCTTGCCGCTGACCCCGCTGCTGAGCGACTTCGCTAGAGCGCCGAAGGTCTCGGAGTGCCTGAGAAGCGACTCGGCCTCGGGCAGCAGCGCCTCCCCGGCCTCGGTGAGGCTGACACCGCGGCGGCTTCGCTCGAAAAGTCGCACGCCGATCTCGTTCTCGAAGACCTGAATCTGCTGCGAAAGCCCCGGCTGGGCAATATGCAGCTGCGTTGCCGCTCGGCCGAAATGCAGTTCGTGCGCGAGTACAGCGAAGTAGTGAACTCGACGTAACTCCACTGTGCGACTCTATGCCTTCTGCCTTGGCAAGAGCTTGATGACCCGATTTCGCACCCAGCCCCATAGTCGGATGGCACCCCCGGCGACCCCTTCGTGAAAGAAGAGTACGACGACGATGACCGCGAGGGCGAACACCGCACCGGGCAGCACGTCGAAGTGAGAGGCGCCGAGCGGGATCGAGAAGCCGTCCAGATTCAGATGCAGCCACCATACCAATGCGCCGCCGACGATGGCACCGCTGAGCCGGCGCATGCCGCCGAGCACGACCATCATGAGGAACTGCAGTGAGAAGGCCAGGCTGAACGAGTCCGGCGTGATGATGCCGAGCACCATCACGTACAGGCCACCGCCGACGCCGGCGACGCCGGCTGCGAGGATGAAGGAGCTGATGCGGTAGCCGAACAGCGGCACGCCGCTCGCCCGGGCCGAGACCTCGCTGAACTCGAGCGCACGCAGGGCGAGGCCGTGCCGCGAGCCGGCGATGGAGGCGAGCGCGAGCGCGATGAGCACGAGGAAGAGCACGACGACGACGTACTGCATGGTGGCGTTGCCGAAGAAGTCGCTGCCGAGAATGAAGGGGCGGTCGAGAATCAGTCCGTTCGCGCCGCCTGTGAGCGCTGACAGGCCGTCGATCTTGATGAGCGGCGGCAGAGCGACCACGAGCGCGAGCGAGACCATTGCAAGGTAGAGCTCCTGCAGACGCAGCGCGATAAGACCGATGATGACACCTGCGAGCATCGCGGCAAGGCCGCCGAGCAGGATCGCGAGCACCCAGGGCACGCCCTTGTCGAAGCAGACGGCGAACGTATAGGCACCGATGGCGGCGAGCGCTCCCTGCCCCAGCGACATCTGACCGGACAGGCCGGTGATGAAATACTGGCTCATCGCGATGATGGCGAAGGCGGCCGCGATGGTCGCGTTCTCGATGCTCATGATGCTGGGCAGCGCGAAGGGCATCAGCACGACCGCGCCGATCGCGACACCGGCGAAGCCTGCCTGGGCGAGTGCCCTTCGCAGCACGAGGGCGAGCAGACTGCCCACAGCGATGCCGATGATCGTCGCGAGCAGGTTGCTGGCGAGGAACACGCAGCAGACCAGGCCGACTGCGACTGTGACGAGGCCTGTGAGCAGCGAGGGAGCGACGGGACGGGTCGCGCCCCGAGCCTCGACCGCTGGGCGGAAGGCCCGCAGGATGCCGGCGGTCATGGACGTACCACCTTTCCGCGCCCGAAGAATCCTTGCGGGCGAATGAGCAGAACGAGGACGAGGAGCAGGAATGCGATGGGGGTGCGCAGTGCAGCGGCACCGTCGACATAGGTGCCGAGGATGCTCTGGGCGAGGCCGAGGATCAGGCCACCGAGCACGGCGCCGAACGGACTCGAGAGACCGCCTACGGCCATCGCGGCGAATGCGAGGATCATCGGCATGACCATCATGGTCGGTTCGAGCAGCAGCAGGTTGGCCGAGAGGATGCCGGCGATGCCACCCACGATCGCTGCGAGAGCCCAGCCGACAAGGTACACGCGGTTGGGCTCAATGCCCACGATGCGGGCCGCGGTCTCGTTGCTGGTGGCGCCCTGCAGGCCCAGGCCGAGCTTGGTGAAACGGAAGAAGATGGTCACGATGGCCATCGTGACGACGGCGATGATGAGCACGACGATCACCGTGATGCTGATGCGCACCCCGCCGAACTCCACGCTCCCGCTGCCGAAGATCGGCGGGAAGGCCTTGGGGATGCCTGTCCAGAGGCTGAGGGTGACGCTAGCAAGGAACGTGAACAGGGCGAGCGTGAGGATCGCGATGTTCATGTGCTTGGCCCGGCCGCGGATGCGCCTGATCAGCAGTGAGAATACGGCGATGCTGAGGGCTGCGGAGATCGCGAGGGCGAGTATGACCGCGATCGGCCACGGCACTCCGGCGATGATGAGCGTATAGCTGAGGTAAGCGGTGAGCGTGGCCATCTCGCCCTGGGCGAAGTTCACGACGCCCGTCGCGCGATAGATGAGCACGAGGGCGAGTGCGAGTGCGGCGTATACGGATCCGTTCGCAATGCCGATGATGATCTGTTCGATCACAGCTCCTCCTCCTGAGCGCCGAGCGCACCGAGATAGTGTTCGCGAACTGTCGGGTCCGCTGCCAGCTCCGCGCCGGTGCCGCTCAGCACGACGGAACCCGAGGCGATGACATAGCCGCGATCGGCGATGCGGAGCGCGGCCGCCACGTTCTGCTCGACCATGAGCACGGTGAGCCCATCGGCGCGGTTGAGCTCGACGAGGGCGTCGAGGATCTGGGCCGAAACGAGCGGAGCCAAACCGAGTGAGGGTTCGTCCAGCAGCAGCAGTCGCGGCTGCCCGATGAGAGCACGCGCGATCACGAGCATCTGCTGCTCACCGCCGGAAAGCGTGCCGGCCCGCTGCGTCTTGCGCTCCTCGAGCCGTGGGAAGAGCTCGAACATGCGGGCGACGTCGGCGCTCTTGGCGTTCCGTCCGCGGAAACGGTAGGCGCCCAGGTGCAGGTTCTCGAGCACCGTCAGGTCGCCGAACACCTGACGCCCCTCCGGCACGTGGCCGAGCCCGCGACGAACAGCGAGCGAGGGTGCCTGGTTGGCGATCTGCGCGCCATCCAGCTCGATGCTGCCCGATGCGACACGCACAAGACCGGTGACGGCGCCCAGCAGCGTCGTCTTGCCCGCCCCGTTCGATCCGACGAGCGCGGTGATCTCGCCCGCGCGGGCTTCGAGAGTAAGGCTCTCGAGAGCTCGCACCGGGCCGTACGCCACGCAGAGATCCTGGACTCTCAGACTGCCGCTCATACGATGCCCCCTTCCTCGGCCGCGGCACCCAAGTAAGCCTCGAGCACGGCCCCGTCGGCGCGTACTTCTGCGGGCGTGCCGTCGGCGATCTTGCGTCCGAAGTCGAGCACTGCGATGCGTGAGCACAGCTTCATGACCATGTCGACGTGGTGCTCGATGAGGAGGAAGGCCCCGATCCCGACGTCGCGCTGAAGGCCGGAGATGACCTCGGCGAGCTCGTCGGCCTCGGCATCGTTGAGCCCGGCCGCAGGCTCGTCGAGCAGCAGGAGAGAGGGGTTCGACGCAAGCGCACGCGCGATGTCGACGCGGCGCTGCTGGGGGAAAGGCAGTTCATCGACGCGGCGTTCGGCGAGGTCGGCGAGATCGAGCAGCTCGAGGGTCTGCAGAGCAGCCTCGGTACGCCGCCGGGTCTCCAGCCATGCTCGCGGCAGGCGCAATGCGTAAGAGAGCATGCCGACGGAGCCCGTGTGGTGGGCGCCCACGAGCACGTTCTCGAGCACGGTCAGCTCGGTGAACAGGTGCACATGCTGGAAAGTGCGGGCAAGGCCGCGCTCGGTGAGCTTTTCCGGAACGAGCTTGTCGATGGGCTCGCCGCGGAAGACGATGCTGCCCGCGTTGTGCGAGAAGGTGCGCGAGAGACAGTTCACGAGCGTCGTCTTGCCCGCACCGTTGGGACCGATCAGCCCGTAGGCGTCACCTTCACCTATGGTGATCGAGACGTCCTTGAGCGCCTGGACACCACCGAAGGCGATGCCCACGCCGGTGGCCTCGAGCAGATTGTTCGTGGTCATACGGTCTCTCCTAGAAGAAAGCGGCGGGGGTTGTCGAAGCAGATCCGCTGGATGGTCGCCGGCGAAACGCCGGCATCCGCCATGCCCGGCAGCACCACATCGGAGATGAGCCGGTATCCCTGCGGATTGCGCTCAAGGCCGTTACGTGGCTCGATGCTGTGCGAGTAGTCGACGGCCCAGTCGTGCGAAAGCAGCAGCTGGCGCTCGAGACCGGCGTCGATCAGCGCCACCACGAAGTCGATGCGCTCCTGCAGGTTGGGGCCGAAGTCGCCGGGGAACCGGTCAAGGCCGATGAAGCACCCGCGTCGCGCGAGCTCCACGACGTACTCGAGGTCTGCGGCATCATTGCTGTGACCGATGCACACGTGTCTCGGGTCGGCGCCTGCCTCGACCAGCCGCTCGAGCTGCTCGAAGCCGTCGCGGGTGAGGGTGGACGAGTGGGTGTACACCGGCGCCCCGGTCGTGCGGCTCGCGATGCCGGCTGCCCGGAAGATCCTCTTGAACTCGTCGCTGACCGGGCCCTCGCTCGCGACCTTGATCACGCCGGCCCGGATCGACGTGCCGGCGATTCCCTCGGTCAGCTCCTTGACGAAGATCGCGGCGACCTCCTCCGGTGTGCGCCGATAGAACGAGCGCGGCGCGTCCATCCAGCAGCCGGTAGCGGCGACGATGTGGATGTCGCTCTGCACAGCGACGCGATGCACGAATTCGATGTTGCGGCCGAGGTCGTGGGTGGTGAGGTCGACGATCGTGCGGAAGCGGGTGCCGAGCAACGCGCTCAGCGCCGATACGGCCCTCGTCTCGAGCTCTTCATGATCGCCGAGCAGCTCAGGGTACGACTCCCAGATACCGGCACTCGAACAAACGACGTGCTCGTGCGGCAGGATCCAGCCGAGCTGATCGGCCGGCACCTCCCCGCGCACGGTCGCTATCGCGCGTGTGGTCATAAGAATCGCCCCCTGAACTCTCGGTCGTCCGCGACTCAGCCGCAGATGGGATCGCTGATGAAGTCGAACGTCATCTCAACGTTGTAGCGGGTCATCGCCATGCAGCGGATCGCGTCGTGGTTGTCGGCCGAAACCGATACCTCACCGATCACAGGCAGGCCCTGCACATCGCTCAGGTCCTGCACGGCCTCGACCAGGCCCTCGCGAGTCGGGTTCTCGCCCGCGGCCTCGAGTGCGGTCATGAAGAGCTTCGTCGAGCCGAAGGTCTGCATCGAGCTCGTTCCGACCGGGATCGAAGGCGAGTACTTCTCCATGAGCTCGAGGTATTCGGCCACGGCTTCGTTGCTGTCATCGAGCGTCGGGAAGCTGGAGCCGGCGATCAGACCCTCGAGCGCGTCAGCGCCGGCCTCGGCGAGCACCGCAGGATCGTTCGCGTTCGAGCTGATGATGAGCGGCGCGTCCCAACCGGTGTCGTGCATCGTGCGCGTGGCGAGGATCGCGAATTTCGCGAGCACGAACGAGACGACAACCTCGGCACCCGCAGCGCGCAGCGCGGCGATCTGGCTCGACACGTCGGAGTCAGAGCTCTCATACGGCTGCTCCGAGACGATCGAGTCACCGGCGAGATCCTTGAACACGGTCTGAAAGCTCTTGCCGAAGTCGTCGTTCTGGTAGAGGACGCCGATCTTCTTGCCTGCCTGCTCTTCCTGCAGATAGTCCCAGATGAGTTCGGGCTCGGCGCTGTACGAGAGCTGGAAGGTCGTGATACCCGGGTAGGTGTCGGGGTCGTTGAACTGCGGAGCACCCGTGATGATGCCGAGGTTGGGGATGCCCTCCTCGGTGAGGTAGCGGGCGACCGCGTCGTTCACGGGGGTGCCGGGGGTCGAGACGAAAGCGAACACGTCGTCCTTCTCGACGGCCTCGCGGGCCGAGGCGAGCGACTTGGCGGGGTCGTAGCCGTTGTCGTAGACCTTGAGCTCGATCTCCTTGCCGTTGATGCCGCCGGTCTCGTTGACGTGCTCCACGTATGCCTCGATGCCACCCTGGTAGATGGGGCCATAGTTCGCGGCCGCTCCCGACAGCGGCAGCAGTGCCGCAATCTTGATCGTGTCGCCTTCGACAGGCTCACTACCGCCGCCGGCGCTATCCGCGCCGCCCGAGGTTCCTGCCGCACAACCCGTCAGCAAGAGGCTTGCAGCGGCGACTAGGCCAACGCTCTTGAGCATCCAACTTGATTTATTCATCGTTCTTTCCTCTCCGAAAGAAGGCGGCGTTCGCCCTGCCCTGCCATGTTGCTCCAACTGTGAAATGTGCGTCCAATAGTGGCTTGCACCGCTGTCATAGCCAGCGGCTATCAAGCCGGGTGGACCCTGTCAGGCGTGCGGCGCCGTCGCGGTTCGACCGAACGCGCCTTGCGCGCGGAGCTGCTCGACGTCTGCGGCCTCGAGCCCGAGCCAGTCCTCGAGAACGCCGGCGTTGTGCTGTCCCAAGCCCGGTGACGGACGCAGCTCCGGGGTGGGGGCGGCGGACATTCGTACGACCGGTCCCGCGAACTCTACCTCACCCGCCACCGGGTGCTCGATGGTCGCGAAGAACTCGCGATGTCGCAGTTGCGGGTTACTCAGCACGTCGTCGACGGTGGCGACCTTGCCCGCCGGCACCCGGGCTCGGCGCAGCGCATCGAGCATCTGCTCGGAGTCGAGCCCGCGCGCCCAGCCCGAGATCTCTTCGGTCAGGGGCCCGATGTTCTGCAGCCGCAGGGCGTTCGTCGAGTAGCGCTCGTCGGTGAGCAGATCGGGGCGCGCCATCGCGCTCGCCAGCGAGGCGAACAACGAGTTCGTCGACGCGCTGAGCTGCACAAAGCCGTCTCTCGTCTCGAAGACGTCCGCCGGTGCCGCGTGAATGCTGCGGTTTCCCTGCCGGCTCGGGACGACGCCGGCCGTCGAATAGCCGGGGATGAACGTCGCCGACAGCGAAAGCAGGCTCTCTACCAGCGACACGTCGACGTGCTGGCCCCGCCCATCCCGCTCTCGCGAGAACAGAGCGAGCACGGCGCCCAACGCCGCATGCAGAGCTGCCGAGTAGTCGGCCACATAGAAACCGGCGCGCACGGGTGGGCCACCGGCCTGACCGGTGACCGACTGCAGCCCGCTCGTGGCCTGCGCGACCGAGTCGAAACACCCCTCCTGCGCCTGCGGGCCGGTCTGCCCGTAGCCCGATACCGAGACGGTGACCAACCCCGGGTTGATCGCCGTGAGGCGATCGGAATCGAAACCCATGTCGGCGAGCGTCCCAGGGCGGAAGTTCTCGATCAGCACATCGGCCTCGGCGATCAGACGACCGAGCAGATCGAGACCCGCCTCTGACCTGGTGTCGACCGTGACTCCCCGCTTATTGCGGTTGAGCGCCATGAAGTAGGTCGATTCGCCGTTCACGTGCGGCCCGGACAGGCGCGAGGGGTCACCCGACGGCGTCTCCACCTTCACGACGTCAGCACCCATGTCGCCCAGGATCAGGCCCGCATGGGGTCCAGCGATCCAGCGCGAGATATCCAGCACGCGGATGCCGTGCAGCGGCGCCGCACTCATCGAGGAATCCTTGCGTACGCGACCGATACGACGCGGCCCGCCGAGTTCTTGGTGAACGCGTGTGCCAGCACCTCGTGTTCACCGACCTCGTCGACCACGATCGTCGAGGTGAGTTCGGTTCCTACGAGGACCGGGGCGATGAAAGTGAAAGCGAACTTCGAGCCGTGCAGCGCGGACTCGCCGAACTGCCTCACGATCGCGGAGATCACGTGCGAGGCCGAGACGAGGCCCTGGGCGACGGGCGCGTCGTAGCCGCTCTCCGCCGCTTTCTCGGGTGAGATGTGGATGCTGCTGCGCCGGATCGGCTGTGGTTGGTCATAGGCCCACCCGAACGGGAAGCCCGAGAACACGACGCTCTGCTCGTACGAGACAGCGCGTGCGGGGTCGAGGATCACCGCACCCACGGCCGGTTCATCCCCGGGCCGCAAGACCGGCGCGTCGGCGGGTACCTCGTCGGTGACTCTGGGCAACTGATCGGCCCAGTTCTCGGGCTGATCGGGCGAGTCGGCTTCGCCGAAGCGCTCGAAGCCCACTGTCTCTGTGGCGACCATGCGTACTAGTTCGGTGCCGTCTGCGCCGGTCAGGGTGCTCAGGCACGAGCGGTGTCGTCTGCCGCGCCGGATGAACTTCGCGATGTGGCTGCCCATGATGCGTACGTGCTCACCGACTCGCACGGGCCCGACCACATCGATCTGCGCACGAGTGTGCAGTCCGCTCACCATCGGAGGGCTGCAGTCATAGCCGAGCAGGAAGAGCTTAAGCAGGTCATTGATGAAGAGGGTGGGCGGAACCAGCGGCGCATCGCCGAGGCCTGCCACGTAGCTGTCGGGCTCATCGCCGATGGCGAAGGTGTGCGCGCGCACCGCGCTCGCACCGACCCGCCCCTCGACGCAGCCCAGGTCGTCGCCGACCGTCAGGTTCTCCCAGCCGAACCTCGGCGGAGAATCAGGAGTCACCACCGTCATTTCTCTGTTCCTTCCGTGGACAGGTCTTCGTGTTCGTCGTATTCGAAGAAGCCGCCGCCGCTCTTGCGTCCGACGCGTCCTTGAGCGACGAGTCGCTCAAGGGTCGTAGAGACGCCAGTGCCGCGCTCGGCGGCATAGGCGCGCTCGATGAGCTGCACTGTGTCGAGCCCGACCGCATCCATGCGCTCGAACGGGCCCTGTGGGGGCTGAGGATCGAGCGCGCGGCAGATCTCGTCGACCTCGGCGGGCGTCGCGATCCCCTCGTCGACGATCGCGAGCGCTTCGCGCTTCACCGACGCCCAGATGCGGTTGTAGAGCAGCCCGAAACTCTGCCTGCGCAACACGAAGACACGGAACCCGAGTTGCTGCATGAAGCGATCGACCGCCTCTACTCGGGCACCGTCGCTCGCGCCCGACGGCATGAGCTCCACGACCCGTCGCTCCCACGGACGCACATAGAAGTGCAGGTTGATCAGGCGTGCAAGCGAAGTCTGGTGTTCGCCCTCGGCTTCTGCGACGAATCGTGACACCGGCATCGAAGACGAGTTCGACGCCACCGTCGCGCGCGGAGCTGCTCGAAGGAGCTCTGCGATGACGGCACGCTTGAGTTCGAGTTGCTCGGGCACCGCCTCGATTGCGAGCTCCACGGCGTCGTCGGGGGCCAGGTGCGCAGCACGCAGCACGATCTTCGTGGAGCACTCCGAGCGGCCCTCGCCCGCCAGGAACGCGTCGATCCACTCCCTCGCCGATTGGCGCTGATCCGGATCGGGATCGACGATGCGAACGTCCGTCGCTCCCCGGAGCGCGAGCGCCGCCGCGATCTGGCGTCCGATAGTCCCGGCACCGGCGACCAGCACGACTCCACGTTCACGCATCGCGTGCCGCCACCCCGAGGTTCGGCGCGATCGCCGAGAGACCCGCGTCTACGGGGAGAGTGACGCCGGTGATCCAGCTTGCGGCGCGCGAGAGCAAGAACGCGACCGGACCCGCGACGTCCCAGGAGCTCCCCTCCACACCCAGCATCGAAGCGGCCGCGCGGGTACGGCGCCGCTCTTCGCTCAGGCCCCGGTTAGCCACCATTGGCGTATGGAGGAGGCCGGGCGCAACCGTGTTGACGCGCACGCCGGCGGGGCCGTGGTGGCCCGCCATCGTCTGCGACATGCCGATCACCGCAGCCTTCGTCGTCGGATAGCTCAGACCGTGGTGGCCACCACGGATGCCCGCCAACGATGAGATGTTCACGATTCCGCCATGGGTGCGCTCGAGATCGGGCAAGGCGATCCGCGTGGTGACGACCATAGATGTCACATTGATCTCGAACGCGGCCGACCAGCCGTCGAGGTCCACCGCCGCCGCCGTGCCGCCCGGGCCGCCGATGCCGACGTTGTTGACGAGGCCGCTGAGCGGACCACGCTCGCGGCGCAGGCGCTCCACGGCCGTAACCACCTGCATCTCATCGGTCACGTCCGCCCCCAGCGCGATCATGCGCGCGGACGCCGTCGGATCAACCGTCACGAGCCGTTCCACCGTACGCTGCGCGCTTGTCAGATCGACATCCAGCACGCCCACGCTCGCCCCAGCCAATGCCGCATACGCCGCGATCGCCGCGCCGATGCCCCAGAGGTCCTTGGGTGCGCTCTGGCGTCCTTCATGAGGGCCGGAGGCGGCACCGGATCCGGCGCCAGTGACGAGGACCACCTCGCCGCTCAAGGAGATCAGCGGCTGAGCGGGGACTTCGTGATGCAAGGCGCCACCTTTCGTCGGACTGGATCCACAGTGTGCGAACCGGCCATGCGGCGCGATTCGGATACTGTCCACACTCGTGCAGCGCTTCGAACCACGTCCAATAGGCAATCTCTAGCGGCTGATACCGCCCGCTTATCTGCCCGGAGGGATCACTGCTGCCTATCAACCCATCGGTGATACTTAGTTGCATCCTCCCTGCCGAGAGTCGAGGCTGGAAGTGTGAGATACGCGCAGACCATGGTCGACGGATTCCCCTATATTGTTGCGAGCGACGAGGCAGGCAGCTGGCGGCGCTCCGACACGCCCGGCGAGCTTTTCGCGCTCATCGCGCAGGGGAAGGACGCTCTGCTCATCGAGACCGACCGTCTGCTGCACGTGGGCGCACACCTCGACGAGGGCGAGGTGGCGATCGGCGCCTCGTTCGGCACGCCCCCGACCGTGCGCGACTTCTACGCCTTCGAGGATCACGTCAAGGCCGGCCGTCACTCGCGCGGCCTCGACATGGATCCGCTCTGGTATGGCCAGCCCGTCTTCTACTTCTCCAACCCCTACGCCGTAAGCGGCGCCGGCGATGTACGGGCGACACCGCGATCTGCCGAGTTCGATTTCGAGATGGAGGTCGCAGCCGTACTCTGGGGCGGCGGTGCGAACCTCGCGCCATCATCCGCGGAGGAGCTGATCGCGGGCTACTGCATCATGAACGACTGGAGTGGCCGCGACGTGCAGCGCGAGGAGATGCGCATGTCGATGGGGCCGGTGAAGGGCAAGGACACCACGACCTCGCTGGGCCCGATCCTCGTCACCTCCGATGAACTCGAGGACGCGCGCCGGGGCAACGGCTTCGACCTGACCATGCGGGTCTCGGTGAACGGCACCGAGCTCTCGGTATCGAATCTCGACGATATCCACTGGAGTTTCGGCGAGATGATCTCCTACGCCTCCCGCGGCACCGAGGTGCGCGCGGGAGACGTCATCGGCAGCGGAACCGCTAACGGCGGATGCCTGCTCGAGCTGCGCGCGCGCGCGGGCGGTTCCGCCATCGACTGGCTGCGGCCGGGCGATGAGGTCGAGATCTCGGTCGATCGTCTCGGCACGCTGTGCAACACAGTACGCGCCGCCGAGTCTGTGATTCCTCTGCTCTGACGGCCTGCGGCCCCGGCGCTTGTGCTCGCTACATCGCGGAGCGTTATCTCCTCCACACCGTCTTGAGATTGCAGAATTCGCGCACGCCGACCGCGGCGAGTTCCCGCCCGTAACCCGAGCTCTTGATGCCTCCGAAAGGCAGCTCGGGAAAAGAGGCGGTCATGCCATTGATGAACACCGCACCGGCATCCAGGGTACTGGTGAAGAATTCATGATCGTCGGGATCGGTCGACCAGACTGACGAGCCCAGACCGAACGTCGTCTGATTGGCGATGTCGGCTGCCTGCTGCCGATCATCTGCGCGGTAGAGAGACGCCACCGGCCCGAACGCCTCCTCCATCACGATTCGCATGTCATCGTTCAAGTCGGCAAGCAGCGTCGGCGGATAGAACCACCCTGAACGATTGGGCACAACGCCTCCGGCGAGCACGGCCGCGCCCTTGGCCTTGGCGTCTTCAACCAGTTCTGAGAGTTCATCACGGCCCGACTCCGTCGCGAGCGGCCCTATCTGGGTGGCAGGATCCATCGGATCCCCCACCGTCAGCGCTGCCAGTCGTTCAGCGAACATCGCGGCGAACCGCTCGTAGACGTCGGCGTGCACGATGAATCGTTTTCCCGCGATGCAGGACTGCCCATTGTTCTGCGTTCGTGTCAGGACCGCGACGTCTACGGCCTCATCAAGGTCCGCGCTCGGCATAACGACGAAGGCGTCTGATCCGCCGAGCTCCAGCACCGTCTTCTTGATCTCACGACCGGCAGTCGCGGCAACCTCCCGGCCGGCGTGTTCCGAGCCGGTGAGAGTCACGGCCTTAACACGGTGATCGCGAATGACATCGGCGACGTCGCGTGAACCGATCAGGAGCGAAGCGAATGATCCGGGTGGGAAGCCCGCACGCAGGAACAAGGTGTCGAGGTAGAGCGCAGACTGCGGAACGTTCGACGCGTGTTTGAGGAGGCCGGCATTTCCCGCCATGAGGGCCGGCGCGGCGAACCGCAGGACTTGCCACATCGGGTAGTTCCACGGCATCACCGCAAGCACAACGCCGAGGGGCTCGTAGCGCGTCCCGGCATAACTCGCGTTGACCGATGACGGATCCTCGACTCGTTCGGGCGCAAGAAACTCCTCGGTGTGCTCCGCATAGAACCGCAGCCCTTTGGCCGATTTGAGGACTTCCGCCTGGGCTTGAGTAAACGGCTTGCCCATCTCGAGGGTGAGGATCCTCGCGACGGCATCACCGTCGGCTTCGAGAAGGTCCGCAGCCGTGCGCATCCAGCGCGAGCGCTCAGCGAAAGTGGTGGTGCGCAGGCTGCGAGTTGCGCTGTCGGCGAGACTGATGCGGCGTTCGATCTCCGCAGCCGTGTGCGGCTCGAAGGTCTTCTCCACGATCCCCGTGGTCGGATTCGTCGTTGCGATCGTCATCGGCGTGCCTTTCGGTAAATGCGAGTCGAGCTCAATGGGCCAGTTGCGCCAGCACGGCGTCGCGGACATCCTGAGTGGAAGACGTGCCGCCGAGGTCGCGAGTGCGGACCCCGTTTGCGATGACGGCTTCGAAGGCAGAGATCAGGTCCGCGGCGGCCGCGTGCTGACCCAGGTGTTCGAGCATCAGGGCGCCTGTCCAGATCTGCCCGATTGGGTTCGCGACTCCCTTGCCGGCGATGTCGGGCGCAGAGCCGTGCACCGGCTCGAAGAGTGAGGGATAGCGGCGCTCCGGGTTGAGATTCGCGCTGGGGGCGACCCCGATCGAACCGGCAACGGCGCCCGCGAGGTCCGACAGAATGTCTCCGAACAGATTGGACGCCACGATCACGTCGAAATGCGACGGATGCGACACCAGCTTCGCCACAAGCGCATCGATGAGGATGCTCTCGACTTCGATGTCATGGCGCAGCGCGGCTTCGGCGACTACTTCATCCCAGAACGGCATCGAATGGATGATCCCGTTGGATTTGGTCGCCGATGTCATCCTGCCGCGGCGATTGCGTGCGTACTCGGCGGCGAAGCTGGCCACTTTCTCGATGCCCTTCCTGGTGAAGACATCGACTTGCATCGCCATGTCCTGTGAGCGCCCCCGATACGCACGACCGCCGATTTCGGAGTACTCGCCCTCGTTGTTCTCGCGCACGATCACGACGTCCAGCTGGTCGCCGCCCGCGACCGGGCTGGTCACCCCGGTAAGGGCTCTGACGGGGCGCAGGTTGACGTACTGCTCGAACTCACGCCGGATCGGAATCAACAGCCCCCACAGCGTTTCGGTGTCGGGAATATCGGGCGCGCCGACCGCGCCCAAAAAGATCGCGTCGTGGTGCGCCATCTTCTCGATCGCATCGGAGGGCATCATGCTCCCGGTCCGGCGATACAGGTCCGAGCCCCATTCGAGCGGAGTCCACCTCACGCTGTGCTCGTGACGGGCGAGCGCGGCATCGACGCATGCCATCGCGGGAGGGACGACCTCTTGTCCGATTCCATCCCCGGGGATCACGGCGATCGACGCGATGGTAGCCATTACTGTACGTCGATCCGTTGAGCGAGGAACATGGGGCTGCTCGTATGGCGCATTTACCCAGTCTTGTCGCTCAATCCATCGATGGCCAATAGCTAGAATCAACGTCGCGATATTCCGCGATTATCACGAATCGGAGCCGGCCTGCGGCATTGATGAAACCGCCGGAACGTGCCACAGGTGCGCAGTTCGTGGGTCGCGCGATGGACATCGGCAGCCACGGTGGGATGTTTCCATAAACCGCTCCGAAGGGGATCACGGAGACGACGAAACCCAGGCGAGAAACATGCTCTCACCTGGGCTTTTCTGTCGGGATGACAGGATTTGAACCTGCGACCCCCTGACCCCCAGTCAGGTGCGCTACCAAGCTGCGCCACATCCCGTTGTTCACCTTTCAGGCTGAACCAGCCGCTACCGCACTTGACCCCCAGTCAAGTGCGCTACCAAGCTGCGCCACAGCCCGTTGTCCTCCGCTCTCGCGCAGGCAACTCCACTATCTTAGCCGCACCCGGGCGCCATCGCGAACCGTCACTCTTGCCCGTGTCGGTGATGCGGCGTAGCCTGCCCGACATGCCGACGATCACGACGACGCTCGCGAGCCCTGACGTCTGGGACGACATCCAATACGCTCTCAGCGGTGGTGGCGACGGCCGCAGCTGCCAATGCGTATGGCCGGTGCTCACGAACAAGGAATGGGAGACCACCGACCTCGACCAGCGCACGAAGCTGTTCCAGCAGGAGGTGGCATCCGATCGCCCGCCCGGCATCGTCGCCTATGTCGACGGCGACGCTGCCGGCTGGGTCCGCGTCGGGCGACGACCGGCGCAACGCCGCCTCGCGCGCACACGCAACATCGTTGCCACGACCCACGAAGCGCTCGATGACGAGAGCGTGTGGGCGGTCAGCTGCTTCGTCGTCCGCAAGGAACACCGCGGCAAGGGTCTCAACGCCGCCCTTCTCGACGCGGCCATCGAGTTCGCACGAAGCTCCGGGGCTCGCGTCATCGAGGGCTATCCGATCGACACGGCCAAGACGAACGTCCGCGTGAACGACCTGTTCCACGGCGCCCTCTCCACGTTCCTCGCCGCCGGATTCGCCGAGATCCCCGGGCCGAAGCCGGAGCGTCCCCTCGTCACCCTCGAAGTCGCCTGACGAAGCCGCTCTACGATGGAGGGATGCAGCGCAGCGTCCCGATGAGAACCCTCCTCCCCTGGGCGTTCCTCCCGTACATCGCGATGTCGCTCGTGCACGTCGCAGCCCTCGCCCTGCAGAGCGACATCGCACCTCCCACCAAGCTCTGGCTGATGCCGCTTCTCGCCGTACCGGTCATCGTGTCGCTCAGACTTCGCCCCGTGCTCGCGATCGGGCTGCTGCTCGCAGCGATCGTCTTCTCATGGCTCGGTGACGGCGCCGGCGCACTCTTCCCCGCCGGCCCCGAGCTGCCCTTGATGCTGCTCTTCTTCGGGCTTGCCCATATCGCATACATCGTGGTGTTCATCCGGGTGCTGAGCGTGCGCCGGATGCCGTGGTGGGCGCTCGTATACGCCGCATGGTGGATCGCCATGATCATCACGCTCGGCCCTCACACCGGTGCGCTCCTCCCAGCCGTCGCCGCGTACGGGGTCGTCCTCGGCGGCACGGCCGCCTTCGCCGCCCGCTGTCATCCGCTCATCGCCACCGGCGGCGTGTTCTTCCTCCTCAGCGACACCGTGCTCGCCTTCCGGCTCTTCCTCGCCGACGTCATGCCGCATTGGACCAGCCCGCTCGTCATGCTCACCTACACGCTCGGGCAGGGCCTCATCGTGGCCGGCGCTCTCGTGGCACTCCGAAAGCGCAGCGCCCGATGACCGCACAGAATCCGATGATGACCAAGCCAGTCCGGGTGGACAGCTGGTTGTGGGCGATCCGCGTCTACAAGACGCGTTCGGCCGCCACGACCGCATGCCGCGCCGGGCATGTGCGCGTGAACGGCGAGAAGGCCAAGGCCGCTCAGACCGTGAAGCCCGGCGATGAACTGCGCGTGCGCATCAGCGGCTTCGATCGCATCCTGGTCGTGCGACAGACGCTCGTGAAGCGCGTGGGAGCACCGGTCGCCGCCCTTGCCTACGACGAGCGCACACCTCCACGCGAACCGCAGGCGATCATGGGCATGCGAGATCGCGGCGCGGGGCGTCCGACGAAACGTGAGCGCCGCGATATCGACAAGCTGCGCGGGCGCGACGATTACTGACGCGCTGCCGAGTACGGTCAGTCGAGCTCGGCGCGAAGGCTCGGCCAGGATGCTGCGAAACCCGGATGCAGCGGACGATCGGCGACCTCGTCCAGCGGTACCCACTCGAGCGCCACGCTCTCCGGGTCGCTGATCACGGGCGTGAACTGCTCGACCACATCGGCGACGACCGTGGTGTACGACCAGATCTTCAGATCCAGCACGCTCGTGAAACGGACTTCGACGGCACCGGGCGGGATTCCCGCTTCTTCGGTCGCCTCGCGCAGCGCCCCGTCGATGGCCGACTCGCCCTCATGCAGTGCGCCACCCGGCAGCCCCCAGGTTCCACCGAAATGGCTCCAGCTCACCCGATGCTGAAGCAGAATGCCGCGCTCGGCATCGACGGCGAGAAGACCAGCGGCGCCGAACCGGCCCCAGTACTTCTCCCCCGTGTCGGCGACGACCCAGGCGTCGCCGGGATCGCGCGGCCCGTCGGGGCGCCGCGGTTCACCGGGTGCAGGAGGAACGATCGTCACCCCTCCAGCCTTTCACAGCATCCGCCGTTGTGCGCCTCCGACCGACGCGAGACGTAACCCGTGTCTGGGACAATGAAGCGGTGAAGCTTCTCGTCGCCGCCCTCGAATCCGAACTCGTCGCCTTCTCCGGACCACTGGACGGCTTCGACCGTCTCGTGACCGGACCCGGCAAGCTCAAAGCCACCTACGGCCTGACCCGCGCGCTCGACGCCGGCACCTATGACGAGATCCTCGTGGTCGGCACCGCCGGCGCCCTCGATCCCGACCTCGATGCCGGCGTGTACGAGATCGACGTCGCCTTTCAGCACGACGTCCGGGACGAAGAAGGCGTGGCCGGCCAGCACGTCTCGATGCCGCCGCGTATGATCCTCGGCAAAGGCACGACCACCATCGCCACGGGCGACAGCTTCATCGACGACGCGG
Source organism: Microbacterium sp. AK031 (assembly GCF_024807145.1). Taxonomy (GTDB): domain Bacteria; phylum Actinomycetota; class Actinomycetes; order Actinomycetales; family Microbacteriaceae; genus Microbacterium. The sequence goes on from NZ_JANUCA010000005.1 coordinate 208,550, forward strand.
ATGCTGTCGTCGGCATCCGCGCACTCGGCGGTCAGCTCGTGGACATGGAGTCATACGCGTACGCCTGGGTCGCGACGCAGTTCGGCGTGCCGATCCGCATCTGGAAGGCGGTGTCCGACCGCGCCCAGGATGACGCGAACAACACCTGGAACGAAGCCGTCACCGGGTGCAGCCACCAATTGCGCGATCGCGTCCGCGACGAGTTCGGCGTCTAGCTGAGCCCGCTCACAGAGCGGCGGCCAGTACGGCCGCAAGGCCTTCCCGCAGGTCCCTGACGAAATACTCGGGTACTTCCAGCGACGGGAAATGTCCCCCGGAATCCGGAAGATTCCAGCGAACGATCTGTCGATACCGCTCCTGCGCCCAGGCCCGAGGAGTGCGCGACTCGATGTCACCGGGATACATGGCGATGGCCGACGGGACGTCCACTCGAAGATCGGGATCGAGCGAGTGAGGACTCTCGTAATAGATGCGCGCGGCCGACGCACCGGTTCGCGTCAACCAGCGAACTTGTCCAGAAGCCAGGAGAGAAGCCCGACCGGTGAGTCGACGAGCGAATAGCCGATGGTCTGAGGCCTGGTCGCCTGCTGCTTCGCGTACGCACGGTGATGCTGCCAGAAATCGCGCGTCTCCTCGGTCCATTCGCGTTCGACCGCCGTCAGAGCATCCGTCGTCATCCCCGGCGGCGCCAGCGCGAACGTCGTGTGGATACCGAGAACGTGCTCCGGGAAGCTGCCGCCAAGAACCGTGGTGACGTTGCCTCCCCAGTCTCCGCAGTGGGCGACGAACCTGCTGTAGCCCAGCCTTCCCATCAGCTCCACCCGTGCGGCCGCTATCTTCTCGACGCCCCACCCGGTCTTGGTCGGCTTGTCGCTGTACCCGAACCCCGGCAGTGACGGGACCACGACGTGAAACGCGGGTGCGCCGGCGTCTTCAGGATCTGCCAACTCATCGATCACATCGACGAACTCGACGATGCTGCCCGGCCAGCCGTGCGTCAGGATCAGCGGAGTGGCATCCGCGCGCGCAGGTCATCCAGATCTGCAGCGGACGCGCGGGCTTCGAATGAGTGAACTTCGTCGGTCGAGTGTGGCATATGACCTCCTTCGGAAATCGTGTCATATGCCTACGACACTCAGAGCGACGAGCCCATTTAGTGCAGCACTGGCGTCTCCGCACCGGCACGCAGGCGCTCAGCGGCGAGCTCTTCCGCAGCAGCCAGCGGTGTGATCCCGCGCGCCTCGGAGTCGGCGAGGATCCGGCGCACCGTGTCGCCGATGTGCGTCACGCGATCCATGATCTCTGTGCGGGAACCCCGCTTCTTGGCCTCGTGATCGAGGTAGATCACGCCGCCGGCGTTCACGACGAAGTCGGGCGCGTACAGGATGCCGCGCGCGGCTAGGCGGTCGGCGCCGCTGTGCGAGGCGAGCGGGTTGTTCGCGGGCCCGCAGACCGCCGCCGTGTCGAGCGCATCGATGACCTCATCCGTGAGCAGCCCTCCGATACCGGCCGGCACGAAGACGTCCGAGGCGACGAGGTGCTCCTCACCGGGCTCCACCCATGTGGCGCCGAGTTCCCCGGCGAGGTGACGGCGCTCGGGGTTGACATCGGTGACTGTCAGCAGCGCACCTTCCGCGGAGAGCCGCACGGCGAGACGTCCGCCGACCTGGCCGAGCCCCGAGATCGTGATCCGCCGGCCTGCGACATCTGCTGAGCCGGTCGTGCGCTCCAGCACAGCACGCAGCGATTCATAGACGCCGAGGCTCGTGGGTCCGGCCGGCTCGCCCGATCCGCCGGATGCATCCGGAAGACCGACGACGTGTGTCGTCCGCTCGGCGACGACCGCCATGTCATCCATGGTCGATCCGACGTCCTCCGCCGTCCGGTACAGCCCGTCAAAGGACTCCACGGCATCGCCGAGATCGAGGAACGCGGCACGGCGCCGCTCGGCGTCGAGCACAGTGCCCGTCTCCATCCGGATGACGGCCTTGCCGCCACCGGCATCGAGCCCAGCGGTCGCGTTCTTCAACGTCATCGCGGCAGAGAGCCGCAGGGCATCGCCGAGAGCGTCGCTCCAATGCGGGTACGTCCACAGTCTCGCACCGCCGAGCGCTGAGCCGAGCACAGACGAGTGCAGAGCCACGGCGATGAACAGGCCGCTGCGTCGGCCTGTGATCACCTCCACGCGTTCGTGGGTGAAATCGGGCAGGGGCAGGGTGTGCGTCATCGCATCCTCTTTCGGCGGGCCTTGTGGGCGCGGCTGTGGGTGCCGCGTGATTACGGCATCCACCTCCATTGCACCACCAACTGCGCCCCCGGGCAACAGTCAGACGGTCGGCTGCACCAGCGCGGCGTACTCGCGGCTCATGGGAGCGTGGATCGTCTCGAAATCCTCCAGCGTCGGCATCCGATCGGCGTGAACCGCGGCGACGAGTCTGTCGAGGTACCACTCCCAGCCGGGACCGGTCTGCTCGAGCGTCTCAGCGTCGACATCCTCCTGCGTCAGCACCAGTGTGGTCGTCCCGTCGACCGCGGTGAGCTCGGCCGTCAGACTCCAGGTGCCGTACTCGTCGGTCACGCGGACGGACAGCGCCTTCGGCGGTTCGCATCGCCGGATCTCGTACGGTACCGCCGGCATCGGCTCGGCTTCGGCGTTCATCGCCACCGAGACCGTTCCGGTGGATGGGTCTCCGGTCCACGTGCCGAACCAGCGGCTCAAACGGTCGGATTCCGCGATACTCGCCCACACGTCGTCGATCGTGGTCTTGAACTGCCGCGTCAGCACCAGAGTGTGCTGAGTGCCGTCGAATCGTCCTGTCAGGGTCATGCGATGTCCTCCTTCGAATGGGCGCTGTTCGATGTGGACTCACTGCGTCTGCGATCTCGTGCGGCTCGGTGAACCTCGGTGTCGAGGGCGTCGAGATGATGGGCCGTGATGGGGGCTCGGTCGATCGTCAGCGCGCGCAGCAGCTCGTCCACCGCAGCCAACGGTTCGACAGCGATCGCGTAGTGCCGTTCTCGTCCGCTGACCTCGGCACGGACCAGACCGGCATCGCTCAGGATACGCAGGTGCTTGCTGATCGCCGGGCGCGAGATCGATTGATCAGCCGCGAGGTCGACCACGCGCGCGGGGCCACGGACGAGTCGCCGCAGCAGCTCGCGCCTGACCGGGTCAGCGATCGCTCCGAATACATCCACGACAGAACGGTAACCGATTGGTTACCGTTCTGTCTACCCTGTGCGCTCGGCGATCAGCGCTGGCGCTTCTCCCGCACGCGCATGTTGATCACGATCGGAGTGCCGTCGAACTCGTACAGCTCGCGCAGGCGGCGCTGGATGAAGCGGCGGTAGCCCGGGTCCAGGAAGCCCGTCGTGAACAGCACGAACGTCGGCGGGCGCGTCGACGCCTGCGTGCCGAACAGGATGCGCGGCTGCTTTCCGCCACGCAGCGGGTGCGGGTGCTCGGCGACGAGCTCGGAGATGAAGGCGTTGAACTTGCCCGTCGGGATGCGGCGATCCCAGTTCTCCAGCGCCGTCTCGAGCGCGGGCACCAGCTTGTCGAAGTGACGACCGGTCTTCGCCGAGATGTTCACCCGCGGAGCCCAAGCGACGTGAGCGAGGTCCTGCTCGATCTCGCGCTCCAGGTAGCGGCGGCGATCCGCGTTCTCCAGGTCGATATCGTTCAGGCGATCCCACTTGTTGAACGCCAGCACGAGGGCCCGGCCGGATTCCAGCACGAGGTCGATGATGCGCACGTCCTGCTCACTGATCGTCTCCGAGACGTCGAGGACGACGACGGCGACCTCGGCGCGCTCCAGCGCTGCTGACGTGCGCAGCGATGCATAGAAGTCCGCGCCCTGCGACAGGTGCACACGACGGCGGATGCCGGCGGTGTCGACCAGGCGCCACAGCTTGCCGCCGAGTTCGACGACCGTGTCGACCGGGTCACGGGTGGTGCCGGCCAGCTCGTTGACGACCACGCGCTCTTCGCCGGCAGCCTTGTTCAGCAGCGACGACTTGCCGACGTTCGGGCGTCCGAGGATCGCGACCCGACGCGGACCGCCGATCTCGTACTTCGCCACCGACGAGATGGACGGCAGCTTCTCGAGCACGGCATCCAGCAGATCGGCCACTCCGCGGCCGTGCACGGCCGAGGTCGGGTACGGCTGGCCGAGACCGAGGCTCCACAGGGAAGCGATCTCCGGCTCCTGACGGGCATCGTCGATCTTGTTGGCGACGAGAAAAACCGTCTTGCCACTCTTGCGCAGCAGCTTCACGACGTGCTCGTCGGTGGAGGTGGGCCCCACCATCGCGTCGACGACGAACAGCACGACGTCCGAAAGGTCGATCGCGACTTCGGCCTGGGCAGCGACCGCGCGGTCGATGCCCTTCGCGTCCGGCTCCCACCCGCCGGTGTCGACCAACGAGAAGCGCCGGTCGTTCCATTCGCCCTTGTACGTCACGCGGTCGCGGGTGACGCCGGGGGTGTCCTCGACGACGGCCTCACGGCGCCCGAGGATGCGGTTCACGAGGGCGGACTTGCCCACGTTCGGGCGTCCGACGATCGCGACGACAGGAAGCGCAGGCAGGAACTCGATCCCACCCTCCCCCTGCGTGATGCCGGCCAGCAGCGCGGCGTCATCCTCATCCAGGTCGTAGTCGGCGAGACCGGCGCGCAGAGCCTCAGCACGCTGTTCGGCGAGTTGCTCGTCGAGCTCGTCCATCTTCTCGGCGAGGCGGTCGGGACCGCCTTCGTATTCTTCTTCAGCGGCCATGTTCCGCTCCTTGCTTTCGTTCGATCACCGCGAGTACGGCGTCGATGGTCTGTGGGAAATCGAGGTGCGTCGAATCGACGACCTCCACGCCTTCTGCGGCGTTGAGGAAGTCGACGACAGCGCTGTCCGAGGCGTCACGCTTGTGCAGCGCTTCGGCCACGACAGCGGCGTTCTCGCCGGCGAGTTCGCCGGCGCGTCTGGCCGCCCGCACCTCAGGGGCGGCGGTGAGAAGTATGCGCACCGGCGCGTCAGGCGCGACCACTGTCGTGATGTCGCGTCCTTCCACTATGACGGCCGGGTAAGAGGCCGCCGCCACCAGCGAGCGGAAGTATATGTTGACCTGCTCGCGCACGGCGGGCACACGGGCGACGCCGCTGACCGCTTCGGACACCCGCGGCTCGCGGATCGCGGCAGTGATGTCGCTGTCACCGATCGCGACGGTGCGGTCGTCGGGGTCCAGACCGAGACGAAGATCGAAATCGGATGCCGCGGCGACGACCGCATCGGCGTCATCCGTTTCGGCGCCGCGGTCGAGGACGTGCCAGGCGAGCGCACGGTAGGCAGCGCCGGTGTCGAGGTATCCGTAGCGGCGCGAACGGGCGACGGCCTTCGAGACGCTCGACTTGCCCGAACCGGCCGGCCCGTCGATCGCGATGAATTCACTCATTGGTCGCTCCTGCAATGCGCCATCCGCGCTCCTGCAGCCCGTCGATCGCACCGCGCAGCGCGGCCGGGGCCACGCTGATCTCTGCGAGGCCGAACTGCGCGCCTGGCGAATGCTCCAGGCGCAGATCTTCCACGTTCACTCCGAGCTCGCCGAGCTCCCCGAACAGGCGGCCGAGCTGGCCGGCCCTGTCGTCGACCATGACGACGAGCTGCTCGAACTTCCGGTTCTGCCCGTGCTTGCCCGGCAGCCGCTCCACGCCGTCGTTGCCCTGGCGGATCGACTCGGCGACAATTCGCCTCGCACCCGGCTCATCGGGCGCGCGCAGCGCATCCGACACCTCTCTGAGGTCGGCAGCGAGTGCATCGAGGATCTCCACGACCGGCTGCGCGTTGGCCCCGAGGATCTGCACCCACAGCTCAGGGGCGGATGCCGCGATGCGCGTCGTATCGCGCACACCCTGTCCGGCGAGGCGCAGCGCGCCCTCGTCTGCCGTCGCGAATCGTCCGGCCAGCAGGCTCGCCACGACCTGTGGCACGTGCGAGGTGAGTGCGACCGAGCTGTCGTGCTCCTCGGGGGTCATCTCCAGCGGCATCGCCCCGACATCGAGGGCCAGCGACTCGACGAGGGCGAGGTCGGCAGCACGCGTCTCCTGATCACGGCAGACGACCCATGGGCGTCCGATGAACAGATCGGCTCGTGCCGAGATCGCTCCTCCGCGCTCGCGTCCGGCGAGCGGGTGCGAGCCGATGTAACGGGTGGTGTCGACGCCGCGCTCCTTCAGCGCACGGAAGGGCTCGAGTTTGACGCTCGCGACGTCGGTCACGACCCCCTGCGGGAATCGGTCGAGCTCTGCTTGGATGACGTCGGCTGTGACGTCCGGCGGCACGGACACGACGATGAGCGCCGGAGCGTCGTCTTCGCGCTCGACGCGTCCTGCGCCGTAGTCGATCGCGAGACGCAGCTGAGCAGGCGAAGTGTCCGACAGCACGACGTCGATGCCCTTGGCGCGCAGTGCGAGCCCGATGCTCGCGCCGAGCAGACCGGCGCCGACGATGCGGACCGTCCCCGAGAGCCGCGGCGCGATGCCGCTGCCATTGGTTCTGGCCGTGTCGCTCACTCGGTCTCCTGGACGTCTCCCGGCGTGGCGTCCGCAGGGGAATCATGGCGCGCGAGAGTCAACAGCGCACCACGTTCGATTTTACTCAGTTCTCGCGTCTTCCCCGCAGGGAGCGTTCCCAGGTGGAGCGGGCCGAACTGGCGGCGGACGAGTTCAGTGACCGGGTGGCCGACGGCGGCCATCATCCGGCGCACGATCCGATTGCGTCCGGAGTGCAGGGTGAGCTCTACCAAGCTCGATTCCGAACCGACCTTCGAAGTGTCGAGCAGTCGCGCTTTGTCCGCCTTGATCGGACCGTCCTCCAGGTCGAACCCCTTCGTCAGCTTCGCGATCGTCTGAGCCGTCACGATGCCCTCGACCTTCGCGATGTAGACCTTGGTGACGCCGAACGACGGATGCGCGAGAACATGCGCGAGCTCGCCGTCGTTGGTGAGGATGAGCAGGCCACTGGTCTCGGCATCCAGTCGACCGACGTTGTAGAGCCGCTCCTCGTAGTCCTCCGTGAAACGGCGGAGGTCCGGCCGTCCGTTCTCATCCTTCATGGTGCTGACAACGCCGGTGGGCTTGTTCAGCATGACGTAGCGCTTGGAGACGTCGAGCTGGATCGCGGTCCCGTCGACGTCGACCAGGTCGGTCTCGGGGTCGATGCGCCGGCCGAGCTCTTCCACGACCACGCCGTTGACGCGGATACGTCCTTCGACGATGTACTGCTCCACCACCCGCCGGGATGCGACGCCCGCAGCGGCGAGCACCTTCTGCAGTCGCACGCCCTCCGGCGCGGTTGGCGAGTCGGTCGGGTTGTCAGTCATCGTATGGTTCCTTCTTCGAATCCGTCTGCCCCATCGTCGAGCAATGGAGAGATCGGGGGCAGCTCGTCGAGCGAGTTGATGCCGAGGTTCTGCAGCAGCGCGTCTGTGGTGCCGTAGTTGATGGCGCCGGTCTCTGAATCGGCGAACAGTTCGGTGATGAGTCCTCGCGCGAGCAGTGTGCGCACGACGGAGTCGACGTTCACCGCGCGGATCGACGCCACCTGACTACGGGTGACCGGCTGTTTGTACGCGATCACCGCGAGCGTCTCGAGGGCCGCCTGTGAAAGGCGAGCCGGGGCTTGACCGCCGACGAACTCGGCGACCAGCGCGTCGTGATCGTCTCGCACGTACAGCCGCCAGCCACCGCCGACCTCACGCAGCTCGAATCCGCGGCGAGGGCCATGGCCGTTGCCGTCGTAGTCCTCGACGAGCGTTTCGATGGCCTGCCGTACGGCGGGTACCGGGGCGGCGACCGCCGCCGCGAGAGCGACGAGGCCGAGCGGCTCATCGATGATCAGCAGGATCGCCTCGAGCTTCTCGGTCAGTGGCGTCTCGGTCACGGTGTCGACAGGCGTCTCATCGGTCATAATCGGCCCCCAGGCTCGCAAGTGTCTCGTCCGACCAGGAGTCGGCGGCCCAGCGCAGCGTCAGCTCGCCGAGCGGTTCCAGTTGTTCGAAGGACAGCGCCGCGTGCCGGTACAGCTCGAGCACGGAGATGAATCGCGCGACCACGATGCCCGGCTCCGTGGAGCCGGCGATCAGCTCGCGGAACGTCAGGGATTCGGCGCTGCGCAGCAGCGTCACCACGATCGCCGCCTGCTCCCGGATGCTGACCAGTGGAGCGTGGAGGTGATCGAGCCCGACGCTGGGGATCTCCTTGGGCGCGAAAGCGAGCAGCGCGATGGCCGCGAAGTCGTCCGCGCTGAGTGTCCACACCAGCTCCGGCGTCCGAGCGCGGTGCTTCTCATCCAGACGCACGGCCCGCACATGGCGGCGATCCTCACGTTGCAGACAGCGCGCGAACCAGGTGGAGACCTCCTTGAACGCGCGGTACTGCAGCAGACGGGCGAACAGCAGGTCACGCGCTTCGAGCAGAGCGACGGCCTCGGCATCGACGAGCTCGCCCTGCGGCAGGAGCCCGGCGACCTTCATGTCGAGCAGCGTCGCTGCGACGACGAGGAACTCGGATGCCTGGTCGAGCTCCTTATCGTCGCCGTCGATCTCTTTCAGGTATGCGATGAACTCGTTCGTCACCGCGCTGAGCGACACCTCGGTGATGTCCATCTCGTGCTTCGAGATGAGATTGAGGAGGAGGTCGAATGGGCCGTCGAAGTTCGTCAGCGAGACGCGGAACCCAGAATCGGACTCAACAGGCTCAATCGGTTCAAGCGACGGCGCCACGGGCGACCAGCTCCCGCGCCAGTCGCAGGTACGCCTGTGCGGCGGCATGCTCCGGCGCGAATTCGGTGATGGGCACCCCTGACACCGATGCGTCGGGGAACTTCACGGTGCGACCGATCACGGTCTCCAGCACGTCGTCGCCGAATGCCTCGACGACGCGCTCCAGCACCTCACGCGAATGCAGTGTGCGCGCGTCGTACATCGTGGCGAGGAGCCCGTCGAGCTTGATGTCGGGGTTGAGGCGATCGCGCACCTTCTCGATCGTCTCGATGAGCAGTGCCACACCACGCAGGGCGAAGAACTCGCACTCCAGCGGGATGAGCACGCCGTGGCTCGCAGTCAGTGCGTTCACCGTGAGCAGACCGAGGGAAGGCTGGCAGTCGATCAGGATGACGTCGTACTCCGCCGCCACCTGTCGCAGCACGCGCGCCAGGATCGTCTCACGGGCGACCTCGTTGACCAGGTGCACCTCGGCGGCCGACAGGTCGATGTTCGCGGGAAGGACGTCGAGCCCTTCCACGCCGCTGGGCACGATGACATCGTGCACGTCGCGCTTCGTGTCGAGAAGTAGGTCATAGATCGTGGGAACGTCATGAGTCTGGATGCCGAGACCTGCGGAGAGCGCACCCTGCGGGTCGAAATCGACGGCGAGCACCTTGCGGCCGTACTCGGCGAACGCCGCGGCAAGGTTGATCGACGTGGTCGTCTTGCCGACCCCGCCCTTCTGGTTGCACAGTGCGATGATGCGAGCAGGGCCGTGCGAGTCGAGCGGAACGGGTGTGGCAAAGCCGTGGTACGGACGCCCAGTGGGTCCCATCGGGGTGTCGCCGACGTTCGACGTCTTGCCCTTGGACTTCGCCACTTTCTGAGCCACCGATTCTCCTGCTTCCCTCGTGCTTGCTCGATTCTAGCGATCATGCGCCGATCCACGGTGTTTCACACCCGGCGATCCCGCACACGCGCGCGCCGTCTGCCGCGTCAGGACGCTGTGAGGTCGGAGGGACGGAGTGCGGCGAGTCCACTCAACGTGACCGGTCCACGAGCGGCATCGATCTGAACGATGAGTTCCGTGATGGGCTGCGCCGGCACGTCCACGATGCGTCGATAGCCGACCGATCGAAGCTGTGCCAGCTTCCGCGGCACGCCCGAGGCCGTCAGCCCGATGATCAGGACCTCGTCGATCTGCTGACCGCGGGTGATGTCCTCAGCGACCATGATGCCGTCGATCGTGACCGGTTCGTCCCAGCGGATCCGGATGGACGGGGCCGGGTCGTTCTCGGACGGTGTCCATACCCGGAAGCCGGGAGCGATGTCACCGCTGGATGCCTGCCAGTCTCCGTTCTTCGCGACGTCACGACGGGCCAGATCTCGTATGAGGGATCCGCGGGTGGAGAGCACCTGGAGATCGGGCTCGGTGACGAGTCCCCGCCGATCGGGCGGGATGTTCAGCAGGAGCGTGCTGTTGCCGCCCACCGAGCGGCGGTAGATCTCGAAAAGCTCCTCCGGCGTGCGGACGCGGTGATCCTCTGACGGGTGGTGGAACCACCCGGGACGGATCGACGTGTTGATCTCCGCGGGATACCAGATCAGCTCGTCCGACACGGCGGTGATCGCATCGCGGCTGCCCAGGTCGTCCTCGTCCGAGCGGACGAGTCGGGAGAACTCCCCGTCGTCGGCCTGTTGAGAGCGTGAGGCGACGCGCTCGGCATCCTGCAGCGACGCCGGCACGACGCTCCACTCGTCCAGGCGAGTGCGGCCGGCCTCGTTTCCGCACCAGCGGACGTCAGGACCGCACACGCTGATCACCGCATCCGGCTGCAGCCCGCGCACCACCTCGTAATAGCGCTCCCAGTCGTAGTACTGCGTCCTTCCGTCGGCGCCCGCGCCGTTGGCTCCGTCGAGCCATACCGAGAAGATCGGACCGTAGGCGGTCAGCAGCTCCGTCAGCTGAGCGACGAAGAAGTCGTCATACGCCGCGCCGGAGCCGTAGGTCGTCTCGGTGCGGTCCCACGGCGACAGGTACACGCCGAATGCAAGCCCTGCCGCCGCGCATGCCTCGGCCGTCTCCCGCACGAGGTCGCCGCTTCCCCCGCGCCACGGACTGGCGGCGACTGTGTGCGCCGAGTGCGCACTGGGCCACAGCGCGAAGCCGTCGTGGTGCTTGCAGGTCAGGATGAGCCCGCGCATCCCGGCGGACTCGGCCGCAGCGACCCATTGAGCGGGATCCACCTCCTCAGGGTCGAACAGAGCAGGGTCCTCGTGGCCCGATCCCCATTCCCGGTCTGTCATCGTGTTCATTCCGAAGTGGATGAAGCCGTAGAACTCACACTGCTGCCAGGCGAGCTGGCGAGCGCTGGGACGCACCGCAGCGGCCTCTGCGATGCGCGCCGCCGCATTCCTGCTCACTGATCTGCCTTCCGTCACCGCGCGCGCGGATGCGAGGTCGCGTAGATGTCGCGAAGCGTGTCGACCGACACATGGGTGTAGATCTGCGTCGTCGCGACGGATGCATGCCCCAGCAGCTCCTGCACCACGCGTACGTCGGCGCCGCCCTGCAGCAGATGCGTGGCGAAGGAGTGCCGCAGCGTGTGCGGTGAGACCTCGGACGTGATGTGCGAGGCCTCGGCCGCGGCGCGGATCACCAGCCAGGCGCTCTGGCGTGACAGCGGCGCACCGCGCGCTCCGAGGAATAGCCGCGCGGACGCCCTGCCCTTCGCCGCGAGGGCGGGCCTCACGCGAGTGAGATAGGCATCGACGGCATTCCGCGCGAAGGACCCGATCGGCACGATGCGCTCTTTGGACCCTTTTCCGCGCAGGCGCAGCACGTCGCCATGTGCGAGGTCGTCGACATCCAGGCCCACTGCTTCGGACACACGCGCGCCCGTCGCGTAGAGCAGCTCCAGCAGTGCACGATCGCGGATGCCGATGGGCTCCTCCGCCGATGGCGCTGCCAGCAGCCGCTCGACCTGATCGATCGTGAGCGCCTTGGGCAGCCGCTGCGACATCTTGGGCGGCCGCAGTCTGCCTGTCGGGTCCTCCGACTCGATTCCCTCGCGTATGAGGAAGCGGTGCAGACCGCGCACGGATGACTGCAGGCGGGCGAGACTCGTCGCCGCCGGCGGCGGCACCTGGCTCGAACGGTCGGAGATGAATCGGCTGATGATCGCGCCGGTCACCGCCGTCGTGTCATCGATTCGCGCCTCGGTCAGCCAGTCGAGGTAGACGTCGAGATCGCGGCGATACGCCCCGACGGTGTGCTCGGAGAGCCCGCGCTCGATCGTGACGTGCCTGAGGTAGGCGTCGATCGCACGATCCAGGCGCACGATCAGTCCCGCATTCTCCGCTCGGCCGCGAGAACGCCGAGGGACAGGATGCCGTTGCGCAGTCGCCCGTCGAGCACGGCGTCGACAGCATCCGAGAGCGGAATCCATTCCACTCGGATATCGGCCTCTTCATCCTCGCGGGCATATGCGGCCGGTGCGGCCTCGATGCCTGTGGCCAGGTAGATGCGGATCATCTCACTGTTGCCGCCAGGCGTCGTCCAGGTCGACACCAGCATCTGCCAATCGCGGGCGACGAGGTCGGCCTCTTCCGCGAGCTCGCGCTGCGCGGCGACCAGAGGGTCTTCTCCCTCGATGTCGAGAAGGCCGGCGGGAAGTTCCCAATCACGGTGTCTGATCGGATGCCGGTACTGCTGGATCAGGAGCACCCGGCCGTCATCATCCAGGGCGAGCACCGCGACCGCTCCGGTGTGATCCACGTACTCGCGGACGATCTCCCCGCCGCCGTACGCGATGCGGTCGGAACGCACGTCCCACACCCAGCCCTTGTAGACGACGTCGCTGCTCACGACCTCCGGCTCGAACGGCTCGTCTCGCAGCAGCGACGCCGTGACCGACGTCTCAGTCATCGGCGGAGACGTCGAACAGCTCACTGGAACGGTGACGCTCGATCGCCGCTCCGATCAGGCCGCGGAACAGCGGGTGCGGTGCCGTCGGACGCGAGCGCAGCTCGGGGTGCGCCTGCGTGGCGATGTAGTACGGGTGAACGTCGCGGGGAAGCTCGACGTACTCCACGAGGTCGAGGGCGGGATTCAGGCCCGAGAACACGAGCCCCGCATCGGACAGGCGGTCGCGGTACGTGTTGTTGACCTCGTAGCGGTGGCGGTGACGCTCGGATGCCTGTGCGGTGCCGTACAGCTCGCGCGCGAGCGTGCCTTCGCCGAGTTCTGCCTCGTAGAGGCCCAGACGCATGGTGCCGCCGAGGTCGCCGCCGTCGAGGATCTCGACCTGCTCGGCCATCGTCGCGATGACGGGCTCCGAGGTCTCGGGGTCGAACTCGCTCGAGGAGGCACCGGCGATGCCTGCGACGTTGCGGCCGTACTCGATGACCATGCACTGCAGTCCGAGGCAGAGGCCGAGCGTCGGGATGCCCTGCTCGCGGGCGAACTTCAACGCGCCGAGCTTGCCCTCGATGCCGCGGATGCCGAATCCACCTGGCACGCAGATGCCGTCGACGTCCGACAGCGCCTTGGCTGCGCCCTCCGGCGTCTCGCAGGAGTCGGACGGGATCCAGCGGATGCTGACATGCGCCTCGTGAGCGAAGCCACCGGCCCGAAGTGCCTCTGTGACGGAGAGATACGCGTCCGGAAGGTCGATGTACTTGCCGACCAGGCCGATCGTGACCTCGTGCTTCGGGTTGTGCACGGCCTGCAGCACCTTCTGCCAGCGCGACCAGTCGACCTCGGATGCGGCCTTGGTGTCGAGCCCGAGCCGGCGCACGATGTACGAGTCGAGCCCCTGGTCGTTCAGAGTCGACGGGATGTCGTAGATGCTCGGCAGGTCGACGGTGTTGATCACGCCTTCGGCATCCACATCGCACATCAGCGCGATCTTGTTGCGGTTGCTGTCGCTGACCGGACGATCGCTGCGCAGCACCAGCGCGTCCGGCTGGATGCCGACCTGGCGGAGTGCTGCGACGGAGTGCTGCGTCGGCTTGGTCTTCTGCTCGCCGGAGGCACCCATGAACGGCACGAGCGAGACATGCACGAAGAACACGCTGTCGCGTCCGAGCTCGTGGCGCAGCTGACGCGCCGCCTCGAGGAACGGCTGCGACTCGATGTCGCCGACCGTGCCGCCGACCTCGGTGATGATGACGTCCGGCTTCGGAGTCTCGCCCGCCTGCAGGCGCATGCGGCGCTTGATCTCGTCGGTGATGTGCGGGATGACCTGCACGGTGTCGCCGAGGTACTCGCCACGGCGCTCACGCGCGATCACCTGCGAGTAGATCTGGCCCGTCGTGACGTTGGCGGCCTGCGACAGGTTGATGTCGAGGAACCGCTCGTAGTGCCCGATGTCGAGGTCGGTCTCCGCACCGTCGTCGGTGACGAACACCTCACCGTGCTGGAACGGGTTCATCGTGCCCGGATCGACGTTCAGATACGGGTCGAGCTTCTGCATCACGACGCGCAGTCCGCGTGCGGTGAGCAGGTTGCCCAGGCTGGCGGCCGTCAGGCCCTTACCCAAAGACGAAACGACACCACCGGTCACAAAGATGTGCTTGGTCGTGTCGTTCTTGGGCCCCGCGTCAGAAGAGTTCATCACGGGCTTCGATCCTAACAGTTCGCTCAGACCGCAAGGCTGAGAAGTTCTCGGGCATGGGTGATGGCGGCATCCGAATCGGTCAGTCCCGACAGCAGCCGCGCCATCTCCGCTTCCCGGTCCTCCCCCTCCAGACGACGCACACTGGACGCGGTGACCGCGCCATCGTTGGCCTTCACGACGGAAAGATGGTTGGAGGCGAAGGCTGCGACCTGCGCCAGGTGAGTCACCGCGATGACTTGCGATGTCTCTGCAAGCCGGGCGAGTCGCCGCCCCACTTCGATGGCAGCGGCGCCGCCGATGCCGGCATCCACTTCGTCGAAGACGAACGTCGGAACCGGGTCTGTGCCGGCGATCACGACCTCGATCGCGAGCATCACACGCGAGAGCTCTCCGCCCGAGGCACTCTTCGCGACGGATCGCGGTTCAGCCCCAGGGTGCGGTGCCAGCAGGATCGCGACGTCATCGCGTCCGTGGGTGCTCTCGGCGCCCTCACGGACCGCGACCTCGAGACGGGCGTCCGGCATGGCCAGCGCGTGCAGTTCCTCCGTCACAGCGGCGCCGAGGCGTGCTGCAGCCTCCGTCCGCGCTGACGTCAGTGCTGCCCCCGCGTCGTCGAGCGCTGCCCGTGCGGAGTCTCGCTCTGCCTGCAGCCGCTCCAGACGATCGTCGTCGTCATCGAGCTCCGCGAGTCTTGCAGAACCCGTCTGCCACAGCTCGAGGGTCTCATCCAACGAGCCGTGCGAACGGATCAGCGTGGTGAGGGCCGCGCGTCGCTCCTCGACTGCGGCGAGCTCGTGCGGCCCTGTCTCATCGAGGTCGGCGAGATATGCGGAGAGTTGGCCGGCGAGATCAGCGATGCGGTATCCGACGTCGGCGATTCCCTCGGATATCTCGGAGAGCGCCGGGTCGGTCGCGCGCTCGAGGTTGCGTCGTGCTTCGGCGATGAGAGCGGATGCGTCGGCTTCGCCTTCTTCGCTGGAGAGAGCGTTGTGCGCGAGGGATGCCGCGAGTCGAAGCTCCTCGGCGTTGGAGAGTCGCTCGGCGCGCTCAGCGAGCGCGACGTCCTCCCCCGGTTCGGGTGCGGTCGCCTCGATCAGCGCGAGCGCCTCGCGCAGTCGCTGCGCCTCGTCGGCGCGGAGGTCACGGTTCTCGACTATCTCGGTGATCTCGGCGTCCAGCTCGCGCCAGCGCGTGAATGCTGCCGAATAGATCTCCACGGCATCGGTGATCGGCGCACCGCCGAAGCGGTCCAGCGCGTCGCGCTGGGCCACCGTCGAACGAAGACGCAGCTGCTCGGACTGCCCGTGAACCACGACGAGCTCATCCGCGAGGGACGAGAGCACTCCCGCAGGCGCTGCCCGTCCGCCGACGCTGGCGCGGCTGCGTCCTTCTGCGCTCAGGGTGCGCGACACGTACAGTTCGCCACGGCCGTCATCGAGCGGCTCGAGATCGCCGCCGGCATCCGAGACGATGTCTGCCACCGCGCCGGACTCCGGCACGATCCACACGCCGGCGACGGAGGCCTGCGCAGCGCCCGCTCGCACGGCGCCGGAGTCGGCGCGCTGTCCGAGCAGCAGGCCGAGCCCCGTGACGACCATGGTCTTTCCAGCACCGGTCTCACCGGTGATCGCGGTGAACCCTGGACCGAGCGGCAGCACGGCGTCCGCGATGACGCCGAGTCCCTGCATCCGCATCTCCTCGATCACGCCGGCGCTCCCCCGTCCTGTCCGCGCCACCCGGCAACGGGCAGCTGGAACTTGCGCACCAGGCGCTCCGTGAAGGCGGTCGGGTGCAGGCGTGCGAGACGCACAGGGCGCGATGAGCGACGAGCGACCACGCGCGCACCAGGCGGAAGGTCGTGCGAGCGTCGTCCGTCACACCAGAGGATGCCGGTTCCGGTGGTTCGTTCGAGCATCTCGATCGCGACCGACGCGTCAGGGCTGACGACGAGCGGCCGGGCGAAGAGTGCGTGTGCCGAGAGCGGGATGACGGCGATCGCCTCGACGCTGGGCCAGATCACCGGGCCTCCGGCCGAGAAGTTGTAGGCGGTGGAACCGGTCGGCGTGGAGATGACCATACCGTCGCAGCCGTAGCTCGACAGCGGACGACCGTCGATCTCTACGACGACCTCGATCATGCGCTCCCGGCTCGCCTTCTCGACAGTCGCCTCGTTCAGCGCCCATGTCTCGAAGACGACCTGACCGGCGGCGTCTTTGACCCGAACTGCCAGGGCCAGACGCTCCTCGACCGCGTAGTCGCGAGCGATCACGCGGTGAACTGCGTCGTCCATGGCGTCGCGTTCGATCTCGGCGAGAAAGCCCACGTGCCCCATGTTGATCCCGAGCACGGGCGCGCTGTTCGCACCACGAACGAGTTCTGCGGCGCGAAGGATGGTGCCGTCACCGCCGAGCACGATCGCGAGTTCCAGATCGTCGACGGCGACGTCTTCGCCCAGTGCGTCGACGTCGCTGAAGTCTCCGTCGACGGCAGACAGCTCAGCGCGGTCGTCTGAAGCGAGCACCGGACGCGCCCCTGCTGTGCGGAGCAGGTCGATGACGCGACGGGCTGCTGCGACCGTGTCCTCTCGACCGGCATGAGCGACGACCAGGATGTTGCGCTCGTTCATCGTCCTCCCGCCAGTTCGTCGATCCGCTGTCTCCATTGTGTCGGATTGCTCCCTCTGCCGGGCGCCATGTGGACGAGGAATTCAGCGTTCCCGTGCGTGCCGAGGATCGGGGACGCTGCGATGCCGAGCATGCCGAAACCGGAATCCCACCCGTTCCAGACCACTCGGGCGACGGCATCCGCTCGCGTGGCGGGGTCGGTGACCAATCCCCCGCGCACGGCCGTGCGTCCGACCTCGAACTGCGGCTTGACGAGCAGGACGATATCGGAGCCGGATGCCGCGACAGCGGCGACTGCGGGCATGACCAGTTCGAGCGAGATGAACGAGAGGTCACCGACGATCAGATCCGGCGCATCCGCCTCACCGGTCGTGTCGGCAAGGTTCTCTCGGGTCATGTACCGCACGTTGAAGCCTTCGACGCAGATGACTCTCGGGTCGGCTGCGATGGATGCTGCGAGCTGATCGTGTCCGACGTCGACGGCGAGCACCTTGCGTGCCGCGCGTTCGCGGAGCACCTGCGTGAAGCCGCCCGTGGAGGCGCCCATGTCGAGTGCGAGACGTCCGTCGACGGCGACCTGGAAGGTGTCGAGCGCTGCGATGAGCTTGTGCGCGCCTCTGCTCACGTAGTGATCGGTTTCGGCGAGAGTGATCTCGGCCTCGTCGCTCACCGCGGCAGAGGCCTTGATGACGGGGCGGCCGTCGACGCTCACGGTGCCCGCAGCGATGAGTGTGGCTGCGTGCGAGCGCGATCGTGCGAGTCCTCGGGCAGCGAGGGCGGCGTCGAGGCGCGTCACGGGTCTCCCGACTGGGTCTTCTCAGCGCTCTTCTCACGGGCGGCGGAGTCGAGCTTCGTGCCACTCTCGAGACGTCGGAAGAGCTCGTCGTGCAGAGTCGAGTACGCATCGGCGCGGTCGGCCAGCGGCTGCCCTTCAATCAGGCGCAGCCGACTCCACAGGCCATCAGTCGGCGTCGCAGTCGTCTCATCGCTCACGACTCCACTCTACGGCGCGGCCCCGACGGGAAAGGTGAGGCACGGCGATGGAGAGGATCAAGGACGATGGAACGGGTCCTCATAGAGCTTCTCGGGGACGCGGAGCACGAATATCGGTGTGCCGGATTCCCAGATGGCGGTCGCTCCGGCGCGGACGAGGTCGATCTGCCGTGAGCCCTCAGCGAGGATCTCGACGTCACCGCCGACGACTCGCACGGATGCGCCGTTCACGGTGACGGCGCCGTTCTTGCGCTCCGTCTGCGGATACGGCTCATGCAGCTCGCGGAGGTCACCGAGGATGTAGGTGGGCCGTGACCCCTCAGGAGCTGCGAGCACGTGCTTGGGACGGTCGATTCCGGTGAGCACCAGAACGGAGTCGATGCCGACGCGCACGGCACCCATGATGTCGGTATCGAGGCGGTCGCCGATGAACAGCGTCTTGGTGGCGCCGAAGCGTGCGATGGCTTCTTCGAAGATCGGCACCTCTGGCTTGCCGGCGACCGTGGCAAGACGCCCCACGGCGGTGTGCACCGCTGAGACGAGCGTGCCGTTGCCCGGCGCGATGCCCCGCTCGCGCGGGATCGTCCAGTCGCTGTTGGTGGCGATCCAGGGGATGCCGCCCTCTTCCTCCGGCACCTTCAGCGCGAAGGCTGCCTCTGCGAGGTCGGTCCAGGCGACCTCCGGAGCAAAGCCCTGCACGACGGCATCCGGTGCGTCCTCGGCGCTGCGTGTGACGGTGTAGCCCGCCTTCTCCGCCTCGACGACGAGCCCATCCCCACCCACGATGAGCAGGGTGGCGGGAGCAGGGACCATGGACGCAAGCAGGCGCATCGCCGCCTGTGGGCTGGTGACCACCTCGCCGGCCTCGACGGTCAGTCCGAGCGAATTGAGGTGCTCCGCCACGGATGCGTCGGTGCGGGATGCGTTGTTGGTGATGTAGCCCACACGCCGGGTCTTGGCGACCTGGTTGAGGCTCTCCACCGCATGCGGCAGGGCGCCGGGGCCGGCGTACACGACGCCGTCGAGGTCAGCGAGGACGACGTCGACGCCATCGAGCGGAGTCGGGCGCGATCTGGAGAAGAGTCCCACTCAGGACTCCTCGCCTTCGATCAGGCCGTCTTCCACGAAGATCTCGTCTTCATCGTCGTCCCCCAGTCCCAGTGCGTCGGCAGCGACATCGGCGCGTTCGGCCCAGAAGGCCGCTTCCTCGTCGCGACCGAGGTCTTCGAGCACAGCCGCGTGCGCGGCGAACAGAGCTGGACTCCACTCGAAGGCACGATCGGGGTCGAGCTCCGGAATCTGCAGCTCGCCGAGAGCGAGCTCGGTGTCGCCGAGGTCGAGTCGTGCACCGGACATGGCGATCGCAAGAGCCACGCGCACTGGCGTCGCGAGCTTCGAGCGATCAATGGCGCGCCCAGTCTCGAGTGCGCGGTCAGGACGTCCGATGCCACGCTCGCTGTCGACCATGAGGGCGATCTGGTCGTCCTTGCCGGAGATGCGGCGGTAGGTGCGCAGCTCGCGCAGCGCGAGCGCGAAGTCACCGGTCGCGTACGCGGTGATGCCGAGCGACTCGCGCACGATCGCGATGCGGCCTGCGCGACGGGATGCCGCGAGGGCATGCTGGTGGGCCAGAGCGGGATCTTCGTCGATCAGCTTCGCAGCCATCGCGAGGTGCCGAGCGACCTGCTCAGCGTTCTCCTTGCTCAGCGTCTTCAGCTCGTTGCGCGCCGACGAGTGCAGGTCGTCGGGCGTGATCTCTTCGGGGATCTCGGGGGCGTCGTGCCGCGGACGATCGTCGGACTGACGGTCGGGACGGTCACGCCCTGTACCGGCGCGCTGCGGGAAACCGCGCCCACCGGAACTGCGGTCGTCTCGGCGCGGCGCGCCATCTCGGCCCTGGTAGCCGCCTTCGCGACGCGGAGCTGCACCGTCACGGCGCGGAGCACCAGCGCCACCGCGGCGCGGAGCGCCATCGCGGCGCGGAGCACCGGCACCATCACGGCGAGGCGTTGCCCCATCACGTTTCTGGTACGCGCCCTCACGACGAGGCGCGCCGGAGTCGTCTCGACGTGGTGCGCTGTCACGGCGCGGAGCGCCGGCATCGCCGGTGGAAGCCGAGCGATCAGTGCGCGGAGGACGGCCCTGACGATCGTTTCGTCGGGCACTGGAGTCGTCGTCGCGTCGCGGTCGACGTTCATCCTCATTGGGCATGATCTGATTCTCTCAACTTCCTGGTGAACGCAAAATGGCCACCCTGCGTTGGGTGGCCATTTTGTTTCTTCTGAAAGAAGTTCGGCGGTGTCCTACTCTCCCACAGGGTCCCCC
>NZ_JANUCA010000006.1 GCF_024807145.1 Microbacterium sp. AK031
TTCGCGGCGATCGCTTCCACCAAGCCTGCGTGGGCGTCGCTGGTGACGAGGCGGACACCGGTCAGGCCGCGGGCGACGAGGTCGGCGAAGAAGCTTGACCACGCCGCCCCGGTCTCGCTTGTCGCGACGCGGACGCCGAGGACTTCACGGCGCCCGTCCGCGTTCACCCCGGTCGCGACGAGGACGACGGCGTTGATGACGCGGCCGCCCTCACGGACCTTCATCGTGAGCGCGTCTGCGGCGACGAACGTGAACGGGCCCGCGTCGCCGAGAGGCCGGTGGCGGAACTGGTCGACGTTCTCGTCGAGGTCCGTGGCCATCCTGGAGACCTGCGACTTGGACAGGGAGTGGATCCCGAGGGTCTTGACGAGCTTGTCCATCCGGCGGGTGGAGACGCCGGCGAGGTAGCAGTCCGCGATCACGGTGATCATTGCCGTCTCCGCGCGTTTGCGTCGCTCCATCAGCCATTCCGGAAAATAGGTGCCCTGACGCAGCTTCGGGACAGCGATATCAATCGTCCCGACCCGGGTATCCAGATCCCGGTGACGGTAGCCGTTGCGCTGGGTCGTGCGGTCGGGACTGGACATGCCCCACTCCGCGCCGACCACGGCATCGGCGTCCGCGGACAGGAGAGCGTTGATCATGGTCTGCAGCAAGCTGCGCATCAAATCCGGCGACGCGTCCGACAGCGCTTCGCTAAGCACGCCGGCAGGGTCGACAATATGAGGAGCGGTCATCGTGATGATTCCTTTTCGAGTGAGAAGTAGAGAGCTTTCTCGAAGGATCACACGGTGACCGCGTTCACGTCGATACCGACATGCTTGATCACCGTGCGCTACACCACTATGCGGGACTCAACTCTTGCCACGCCACGTACGCGGCAGTGTGTGGGCGTCTCTCACTCCACGAAGGCTTGTCCACTCGACCCCTTGCACCGAGGGTGCGTCGTCCCCAGGATCTCCGGGCATCACGAACGTCCACTCGTCGGACGGCTCGTCACTCTCGCCTCCTCCCAACTCGAATCCAGGCGGCGGGGACTTCATCTGGCGGCGCACAAAGTCCCTATCCCAAGGTAATCCCATTCGAAAGGGAGATGCCTGAGCGAAACAGTCGCAAGCGCCCGTCAGCCTCGAGCCGAAAGAGCTCCTCGACCCCGGTGTCGCCATCACGCGTGAGCGTGCCGACCACGAGGCGACCCTGCGGGTCAATGGTGGCGTCGTTGAAGCGGCGGTTCGCACGAAGAGGGCAGTGTCGTGAATCCACGACGGCGCCCGACGGGTCGAGATGCACGAAACGATCTGCTTCGATGATAAGCGTTCCGCCGTCGTCAGCGGGAAGGGTCGCGCAGACTTCGCGATCGGACGAGTAGACCAGGTTGGGTTCGTCCTCATCGGGATCGTCGCCGAATCTTCACGCCCACGCGGAGCATCCATCGATATCCACCCACAGCGCTCGCTCTCTACGAGAGTCCCAGGTGGGCCCCTCTCGACGAGAGTCCCAGGTGGGCCCCTCCCCCAGCTCGAAGGTTCTACTGCCGAGTTGCGCGAGCTGCCGGCTCTCGTGTGATGAATCCGGCTCAGGCAAAGCGGGCTCCGAGACCCCCGTCGACCTCCCATGTCGCCCCGGTGACGAAGGCCGCGTGATCAGAGGCAATGAACGAGACCGTTGGCGCGATATCGGCAGGCGTGGCGACTCGACGCAGAGCGTGCGTGCTCTCGATGCGCTCGACGGCCTCGGGCCCGATGCGGTCGAAGAGCTCCTGAACGCGCTCGCTGCGCGTCCACCCCGGGCAGACCATGTTGACGCGCACTCCCCTGGGGCCGTAGTCCAGCGCGAGCGAACGCGTGAGCCCGCCCAGGCCTGCTTTGCCGGCGGCGTAGGGGAACGCACCCTCCTCGGTCAGCCGCGCGTGCAGCGAGCCGATGTTGACGATGTTCCCGCCACCCGCCGCGATCATCGACGGCAGCACGGCGCGAGACATGAGCCATGCCGAGGTGAGGTTGAGGCGCATGATCGCGTCCCACCGATCGATGCTCATGCTGACGGCATCCTCACTGGCATCCTCGCACGCGTTGTTGATGAGGATGTCGATCGCGCCCTCCTGAGTCACGATCTCGGCGACGGCCTCGATGACGGCACGCTCATCGGTCACATCGACGTGCCGGTAGCGGCAGGTGTCGCCGAGATGGTCGGCGACAGCCTCACCCTCCTCGTCGGCGATGTCGAAGATCCAAACCCGCGCCCCGTCAGCGACCCCCTGCTCGGCGATGGCCGCGCCGATCCCGAGCGCGCCGCCGGTGACGATCGCGGTCTTGCCCTCCCAGAGCCGCCCGGCCGGGCCCCCTCCGATGGCTTCCACTGTCGACATCCTGGTCTCCTCCTCTCCACTTCACGCAGACCGGCGGTACCCCGCCAGCGCGTCACGTCCGGCGAACGGCAGGTCGCCAATGCTCTCGAGTTCCAGCAGGCGGTTCCACTTGGCGGTGCGCTCGCTACGCATCGTGGATCCGACCTTGATCTGCCGCGCGCCCCATCCGACGGCGAGGTCCGCCAGCCACGAGTCTTCCGTATCTCCGGACCGCGCGCTGACCACCGTTTCAAAGCCTGCGCCGATCGCCTCGAACACGACCCGCTCGGCGCGCGACACCGACCCCGCCTGGTTGACCTTGACCAGCACGGCATTCGCAGATGCCTCCCCGATACCGCGCCGGACCCGCCCGAGGTTCGTCGCGAAGTGATCGTCCCCGAGCATCTGCACGTGAGGCAGGCGCGCGGTCGCCGCACGGGCCCCCGCCCAGTCATCCTCGCCGACGACGTCCTCGATCGACACGATGGGATAGCGCGTGGTCCACCCGGCGACCAGGTCGAGCCACTCGGCGACGGCGAGTCGCTCGCCCTGCCCTGCAAGCACGATCGCGTCGCCCTCGACGAGCTGCGTCGCGGCGATGTCGAGCGCGATCGCCATCTCGTCTCCGGTGAACCCCGCCGCATCGATGCCGTCGGCGAGCAGTGCGAGCACCGCCTCATTGCTCTCAAGTCGAGCAGCGAGACCCCCTTCGTCGGCGACCAGCGCCGACCACCCACCGCGTTCATCCAGCAGACGTGCGCAGGCGGCGCGGACGCGTGCGATCTGCTCGATGCCCTCGGTGAAGGATGCCGCTCCGACAGGCACGGCGAGGAAGTCCTGCACGTCGACGGCGCGACCCGCGTGCGCGCCGCCGGAGAGGATATTCACCATCGGCATCGGGATGCTCGCCGGCCGCGGGCCGGTCAGCGTCGACCAGAGCGGAGCGCGCTCGGATGCCGCGTGAGCAACGGTCGCCGCGAGCGAGATCGCGAGAGCGGCGTTCGACCCGAGCCGTCCCAGGTTGTCGGTGCCGTCGTGCTCTTCGACGGCGGCGTCGAGGCCCTCCCGGTCAGCGACCGAGCGCCCCTCGACGATTCGGGCGTACTCCTCGTTTACGGCGCGGACCGCACCGGCGACGCCCCACCCGCCGTAGCGGTCACCGCCGTCGCGCTGCTCGAGCGCCTCGTGGCGCCCCGTGGAGGCGCCAGAGGGCACCACCGCACGGCCTTCAGCGCCGTTGGCGAGCGTCAGCGTGCACGCGACCGTGGGGCGGCCACGTGAGTCGAGGGCCTCCCAGGCGTGGGTGCGGACAATGCGATCGTCGGTCATTCCGTTTCCTGTTCCATCAGTGTCCATGCAGTCTCGGGCGCGTCCGGCGCCTCGAGGAGCAACGTTCGTCCCAGTTCATGCGCGCGACGCTGCTCGGGTGCGCGCAGGTATTCTGCGGGCGACTTGCCATCGACTCGCGCCAGCAGCAGGCATCCGATCTGTCGCGACAGATGCGCGGCATCCGGAATCGGCGTGTCTCGGGTGTAGGCGTCGAGAAACGCTCGGGATGCCTCGGCGAACGCGTCGCGGCGCTCTGGTGCATGGATCGTCTTGAGAAGCAGATGGGTCTCGAGAAAGGCGACATCGAAGCTGGGATCCCCCAAGTGCGCGACCTCGAAGTCGATGATCCAAGCGCCACCGTCGCCGACGAGAATATTCTTGGGCGAGAAGTCCCCGTGGACCAAACACTGGCGGGTGTCGCGCATGCGCTCCACCACGTCGTCGATCGCCGTCGCGAGGTCAGGGTTTCGGCGGGCCGCCGTGCGGTGGTACGGCTCGATCCGGAGAACGTCGAACGTCTCGACATCCGCAACGAGCTCTGCGCTGAGACCGCTTCCCCCTCGCGTAGCCTGATGCATGCGGGAAAGCGATCCGCCGAGCTGAGCAGCGATAGCGGGGTCGACATCCCCGGCCAGGAGGCGAGTCTTCCAGTCGGTCCAGTCGTCGGGCGCCTGCTCCATCGTCATCGTGAGCGCCTCGGAGTCGAGGTCAACGACCGCCGGTGCCGCATCCGGGTCGATGCCCGACAGAACGCGCAGCCCTTCCGCCTCGCGTAGCACCCGCTCCCGTGGCGCAAACCAGGCCTCCGCGACCGCGAGCTTGGCTCGCGCCTGCTTGAGCACGAGGCGACGGGACCGGTCGGTCACGGCCAAGACGACGTTGCTCACTCCCCCACCGAGCAGCTGCGCCGTCGCGCGCGTACCGTCGACGACCCCCCGGCCGGCGAGATACGGAACGACGCTCTGCTCGTCGAGCAGCTCTTCGGCATCATTCAATATGTCGCCCGCCCGCCGCTAAGGTCAAAGGTGAAGCCAGTGGTGAATCCCGCGGCGGGCGAGATGACGAATGCGATCATCTCCGCCACCTCGTCCAGCTCGCCGGTGCGCCCCATCGGGATCTTCTCGAGCATGTAGTCGATGACCGACTGGGGCTGGCTGTCGAGGAACGGCGTGCGGATGACGGCGGGCGCGAGCGCGTTGACCGTGATCCCGGCGCGGCTGTACTCCTTGCCCTGCGCCTTGACGAGTCCGATGAGCCCTGCCTTGCTCGCGGAATAGCCGATCATGTTCGGGTTGCCCTCTTTGCCGGCGATCGACGCGACGTGTAGGATTCGCCCGTAGCCGTGCTCGAGGAAGTGCGGCACGGCGACCCGCGCAATCGTCAGGCCGGGCGTGAGGTTCACCGCGAGCGTGCGCTCGAACTCGTCGATCTCGACCTCGTGGCTGGGCCGTCCGAGCGGCCCTTGGATGCCGGCGGAGTTGACGACCGCGTGGACTCGCCCGCACCGCGCAACCGCACAGTCGAACGCGGCACGCACGTCGGCCTCGTCGGTCACGTCGCACGCGGCGGATGCCGCGATACCCCCGGCATCCCGGATCGCCGCCGCGACCGCCTCGGCGGCGTCTCCATCACGGTCAGCGACGGTGACATCGACGCCACGTGCACCGAGCAGCAGAGCGGTCGCTTCGCCGATACCAGCGCCACCACCGATCACCACGGCGGCGTAGTCGCGCGGGAACTGCTCGAGAGCGACGTGCGCGCTCATCGCGTACCACCACGCACGAACTCCGCGAACTCGTGGCGCTGCACGCCGAGACCGGTGATCTCGACCTCGACGACATCACCCGCAGAGAGGAACTTGCCGGGCGTGAAGCCCGATCCGACGCCCTGCGGGGTTCCGGTATTGATGACGTCCCCGGGGAGCAGCGTCATGAACTGACTGACGTACCAGACGAGATGATCGACGTCGAAGATCATGTCGGCCGTCGACGAGTTCTGCCGAACCTCGTTGTTCACCCGCAGTCGCAGGTCGAGTGCTTGCGGATCGGGGATCTCGTCGGTGGTCGCGATCCAGGGCCCGAGCGGGTTGAAGGTGTCGCAATTCTTGCCCTTGTCCCACTGCCCACCGCGCTCGAGTTGGAAGTGGCGCTCCGAGACATCGTCCGAGATCGCATACCCGAGGATGTGCTCGCGCGCCTCGGCGGGCGATGAGAGGTACTCGGCGCGCCGCCCGATCACGATGGCAAGCTCGACCTCGTAGTCGGTCTTCTCACTGCTCGGGGGAATGATGACCGTATCGTTCGGCCCTTGCACAGTGTAGGGCGTCTTCATGAAGAGGATCGGCTCCTCAGGGATCGGCATCTGTGCCTCCGCCGCGTGCTGACGGTAGTTCAGTCCGACGCAGACGACCTTGCCGGGCCGAGCAATCGGAGACCCGATACGCACCGTCGTCAGGTCGATATCCGCGGCATCCTCGGCGAGTGCGGCCTTGATGAGGTCCATTCCCTCGATCGTCATCGGGTCTGCACCCTCGGTGATCACGGAGCGCACGTCGAGCCCCAGAACCCCGTCGGTGCTCGCGACCTCGATCTCGTGGCCTGGGTCTCCTACGCGAAGGAACTTCATCGTCGTCCTCTCATTCGTCCGTACTGACGTCTACTGCCAGAAAGATATCAGATACGTCGACGCCGCTCAACGCGGAACTGCGGGGATTTTTCGCGAAAACCGCATGTGCATATCTGATACCTTTGCGGGAACAAGGAGGTTGAACATGAAGATCGCCCGGATCGAGACGTTCCTGGTGCCGCCACGCTGGTTGTTCGTGCGCGTGGAGACCGATGAGGGCCTGGTCGGCTGGGGAGAGCCGGTTGTCGAGGGCCGCGCACGCACGGTGAAGGCTGCTGTCGAAGAGCTCTCTGCCCCGCTCATCGGGCGAGACTCGAGCCGCATCGAGGACCTCTGGCAAGAGCTCACGCGAGCGGGCTTCTACCGAGGTGGCGCAGTGTTCTCCAGCGCCATCGCCGGACTCGACCAGGCTCTGTGGGACATCGCCGGCAAGCGCCTCGGCGTCCCGATCTACCAGCTTCTCGGCGGTGCCGTGCGCGAACGCGCACGCGTCTACGCGTGGATCGCCGGCGACCGCCCCGGCGATATCGCCGCCGAGGCGCAGATCCGCCGCGAACAGGGGTTCGACTGCGTGAAGATGAACGGATCCGCCGAGCTGACTGCGATCCCGTCCTCGGGCGACCTCCGCTCCGTCATCGCGCGCGCCGAGGCGGTGCGCGATGCAATGGGCGACGACGACTTCGCGCTCGACTTCCACGGTCGGTTCTCGCCCGCGATGTCACGTCGAACGCTCCCCCTGCTGGAGTCGTTGAATCCGCTGTTCGTCGAGGAGCCGGTTGTTCCCGAGCTCGCCGGCGCGCATCTGGCTCGGATCGTGGAATCGACGACAGTGCCGATTGCCACCGGCGAGCGCGCGTACTCACGCTGGGACTTCGTTCCCCTGTTGGCCTCTGGAATCGCCGTGGCTCAGCCGGATGTGTCCCACTGCGGCGGGATCTCAGAGATGCGACGCATCGCCGCGCAGGCCGAGACCTCTGGAGTTGCACTGGCCCCGCACTGCCCGCTCGGTCCGATTGCTTTGGCGTCGTGTCTGCAGGTTGACTTCGCAGCGCCGAACTTCCTGATCCAGGAGCAGAGCCGTGGCATCCACTACAACGACGACTGGGACGTGCTCGACTACGTGCTCGATGGCTCGGTCTTCGACGTGGTAGCTGGCTCGATCGAGCGCCCCACGCGTCCCGGGCTCGGAATCGAGATCGACGACGCAGCTGTTCGGGACGCGGCCAAGCGCGGTCACGACTGGCACGCGCCTGTGTGGCGGCATCGTGACGGAAGCCTCGCCGAGTGGTGAGCTCGTGCCTCCAACACTCGTGAACCCTGAGATCACCAGGGAGGATAAGCTCCATGCTATGGTCGCCAGCGCACCCCCGGAACCTCACGCTGATCCCCATGATCTCAGCACTGTCGCGTCAGGTGCCCGCTCGGACGAGACCGCGCTGGCCTACGCCGTGCGGGAACTGGAAGAGTTGATCGTCGGCCAAGCCGAGGCAGGCGATCAGCTGCCGGCAGAGGCGTCACTGGCGGAGTCGCTCGGCGTCAGCCGCCTCACGGTCCGCGAGGCACTCAAGGTCCTGGCCGGCCAGGGCCTCGTCGAGCTCAGCCGCGGCCGGCGCCCCACCGTCCGTCAACCCGACAGCAGCGTTATGTCGCGGTTCTTGAGCGTCGCCATCCGACGCGACTCACGTTCTGTGCTCGAGCTTCTCAACGTCCGTCGCTCACTTGAGGTGCTCTCGGCTTCCGAGGCGGCGAAGCACGCCGGCAGAGCGGCGGTGAGCGCGATGAGTTCGGCACTCGACGAGATGCAGCGCTCCGCGGACGAACTCGACGGATCACCCGCGAGCATTGCTCGATACAACATGGCTGATGTCGACTTTCACGAAGCTCTGGCTCTGGCCAGCGGCAATCGCATGCTCTCTCTGCTTCTCGAGAGCCTCGCTTCCTCGCTGCACCACAGCTTCACGCAGAGCTTCCACGGCTTTATAGCGGCAGGCGGAGATGTCCAGGATGCCGTGGAAGAGCACCGCCACATTTTCGAGCTTGTCTCTGCTGGCGATAGCGCCGGCGCGGAGAAGGCTATGAAACGGCATCTCGAACGCACCGCTCGCGACCTGCAGCTCACGCTGAACGGGTCCGGGCCCGCGAAGTAGCTTCCCACACACCTCAGCCCGCTTGACGCTGAGCCCCCTGTTCTCCGATCAGAAAGAAAACCGGTTGCATGACGAGTTCACCAGACTACCCAGCTCTCCCATCGCACATACTGGGCACGCCCCAACCCTCTTTCGGCAGAGTCGCTCCCGCACGCTCGCATCTGAGCAGCGACGCGGAGCGGGTCGATCTCAACGGAGAGTGGTGGTTCCGCCTCGCTCCACGAGCTTCGGCGCCCCTCGACTTCATCTCTCCCGACGATCCACCTCCCCCGGCAGGCCGGATCACCGTGCCTTCCCATTGGGTACTGCCAGCGGGTCGTGATCGAGGCGCGCCCATCTACACCAACATCCAGTTGCCGATCCCACTGGACCCTCCGTTCGTTCCCGATGAGAATCCGACGGGCGACTATCGTCGTGAGTTCGACATGCCATCAGGGGATTCGTCATCGCGAACGTTGCTGCGTTTCGATGGAGTGGAGTCGGCCTTCGTCGTCTGGTTGAACGGAGTCGAAGTCGGCGGGAGCACCGGGAGCCGGCTGGTACGCGAGTTCGACGTCACGGGATTGCTGCGGCCGGGACGAAACGTGCTCGCGGTGCGCGTGCATCAATGGTCTGCGGGAACCTACCTCGAAGATCAGGATCAGTGGTGGCTTCCCGGAATCTTCCGCGATGTAGCACTGCTGGCTCGCCCGACGGGCTGCCTTGACGATGTGTGGCTGCAGGCGGACTTCGACGAGACACGCGGGCGCGGCTTCCTCACCACGCGCGTCGATGCGACCGACGATGCGTTTCCGCTCACCTTGCGCATCCCCGAGCTCGACGTGGAGACAACGTTCGCGGACCGCGCCTCGCTCGACGCCGCCGCGCCGCTCGATGTCGGAACGGTGGAGCCGTGGTCGGCAGAGGAACCACGTCTGTACGAGGCATCCGTGACTGGTGTCGGCGAGACCGTGCGTCTGCGCCTCGGTTTCCGCACCGTCCGCATCGATGGCGACCGGTTTCTCGTCAATGGCCGCCCCGTGACCTTCCGCGGCGTCAATCGGCACGAGTTCCACCACCAGCTTGGTCGTGTGTTCGACGAGGAGGCAGCGCGTGCCGATCTGCTCACCATGAAGCGGCACAACATCAACGCCATCCGCACGAGCCACTACCCGCCGCATCCGCGAACACTCGACCTCTGCGACGAGTTGGGCTTCTGGGTCATCCTCGAATGCGACCTCGAAACGCACGCGTTCTTCTTCGTCGATTGGGTGGCCAACCCCAGCGACGATCCTCGCTGGCGCGACGCATACCTGGACCGCATGCATCGCACGCTCGAACGAGACAAGAACCATCCGTCGATCGTGATGTGGTCGCTTGGAAACGAGTCGGGAACCGGACAGAACCTCGCGGCAATGTCGTCCTGGGTGCACCGTCGAGATCCGGGACGACCCGTGCACTACGAGGGCGACTACACCGGTGCCTACACGGACGTCTACTCGCGGATGTACCCCACGCCCGCCGAGCTTCAGACGATCGCCTCCGACCAGGGCGACATCTTCGGCTGCACGCCGGCCGAGGCGGCACGCGTGCGCTCGAGGCCGATGGTGATGTGCGAGTACGGTGCCGCCCTGGGAACCGGCCCCGGAGGGCTGGACTGGTACGACGAGACAGTCGAATCGTCTCCCCGCCTGCATGGCGGGTTCATCTGGGAGTGGCGCGACCACGGTCTCGAGCATCGCACCGCCGACGGTACGACCTACTTCGCATACGGCGGGGACTTCGGGGAGCAGGTCCACGACGGCAACTTCGTCATCGACGGCCTCGTCCTCTCGGACGGGACGCCCACCTCGGGCCTCGTGGAGTTCGCTGCGATGTCCGCGCCGGTACGCCTCTCCCTCGCCGCTGACGCGCTCACGGTGCACAACCGGCAGCACTCGCGGGGCACGGAGTGGCTCGACATCATCGTCGAGTCGGTCGATGATGAAGGCCGCTCCCGGGTGATTTCGACCGTCCTGGAAGACGTTCCACCGGGTCGCTCGCGCGTCTTTGCCCTTCCCACGGATGCCACCCCGCCCGCTGGCGGATGGCTCTCGGCCCGCGCCGTGGTCCGCGACGCCACGGCGTGGGCATCGAGCGGCCACGTCGTCGCTCATGCCGACCACTCCGCGGATCCTGCCTCCCCGGTACCGGCTGCGCCGGCTGGAAGAACCCGCCCTACGCGGACCGACGGTTCCTACCCGGCAGCGCGATTCGACCCGCAAAGCGGTGAACTCCTCGCGCTCCTCGGTCACGAGATCACCGGCGGCAGGCTCGAGTTGTGGCGCGCTCCCACCGACAACGACCGCGGCCGCGGTGCGGGGTCGTTCGAGATCGCTGCCCCGGAGTCCACGCCGCGCGGTCTCGGAATGGTCCCGGCCGAACCCAGCGAGGAACGATGGCGAAAGCGCGGACTGGACCGCCTCCGGCACCGCGTCGTCGCGATCGAGACGGGCGCCGACACGTTCGTCGTGGACACCGTGGTGGCGCCGGCGGACAAAGCCCCGACACTACGTGTGCGGTACGAGTGGAGCGCACTGGCGAGCGACGAACCCCAGCTCGTCGTCGATGTCGCTCCGAGCAACGGATGGGACACCTCCTGGCCGCGGATCGGGGTGCACTTCACCGTACCCACGTCATGGCACACCGTGGAGTGGGTCGGTCAGGGTCCCGGCGAGTCGTATCCGGACATGCGCGACGGGGCATTCCTCGGAACGCACCGTGCGACGGTCGCGCAGATGAACACGATGCACGCACGCCCACAGGAGTCGGGACACCGTTCCGGTCTGCGGCGGCTCGATCTCTCCTCTGACGACGGCGTGCTGCGCATCACGCCTGCAGGACGTCGGTTGCCGGGGACGGGCGGATTCACACTGAGTCGGTGGAGCAGCCATGAACTCGACCGTGCGTCGCATCCCTTCGAGCTGCCCGTTCCCGAGCGCCATCATCTATACCTCGACGATGGTGTGCATGGCCTGGGCTCGCGCGCGTGCGGGCCAGATGTCGAGCCGCGCCACGCCCTGTGGCCGAGCGCTCGAAGCTTCTCCTACCGGTTCCGAAGCATGTGACAGTCGGGGCCCTGGCGCACCCGCGTCCGGGGCCCCGGGCGCACGTCAATCGTCGGGCTCGCCGTCGTCGAGGTTCGTCGGCGCGGGTCCGAGAGCATCCAGTTCGTCCCACACCGCATCCGGGATCGGCGTGGCTGCGAGCTCGTCGAGTTGGGCGAGACGCGCTGTCGATGACGCGCTCACCACGGTCGAGTCGATGAGCGGTGCGCGGAGCGAGAAGGCCAGCGCGACGGCCTTGAGGTCGACGCGATAGCTCCTGCACACGTCTTCGGCCCGTGCCACCCAGGCGCGCAGCTGCGCGGTGGTGTCGCTGTATCCGTATCGCGCACCGGAGCCGGAGCCTTTCGCCAGCAGACCCGCGCCGAAAGGAGCCGCGTTAAACACGGTCATCCCCCGGGATCTGGCGTCGGCGAACAAGGCGCGTGCGGACTGGTCGACGATCGTGTACCGGTTGTGCACGAGAACTGCGTCGAACAAGCCGGTTTCGACGAAAGGTCGAACCATGGAAATCGGCCCCGCCGCGATTCCAATCGCGTCGACCGCCCCGG
Source organism: Microbacterium sp. AK031 (assembly GCF_024807145.1). Lineage (GTDB taxonomy): Bacteria > Actinomycetota > Actinomycetes > Actinomycetales > Microbacteriaceae > Microbacterium. The sequence goes on from NZ_JANUCA010000006.1 coordinate 12,083, forward strand.
CCTCGCGGAGCTCTATCATCCCCGCGATCGCTCCGTCGCGCCCCGACGCCTGGTCGAAGGTGATGGTGAAGGGATCGTGAAGGTGCAGCAGCGAGACGCGATCGACCCCCAGTCTTGCGAGGCTCTCGTCGTAGGACCTCAGCACCCGATCGCGGTCGAACACCCCGGAGTCCAGGTCACGGTCGACCTTGGTCACCACCGGTGCAGGGCCGGTCACTCCCGAATGGCGCAGTGCGATCCCGATGACTTCTTCCGAGCGGCCACCGTCGTACTCGTTCGCGGTGTCGATGAGCGCATGGGGGCTCTCGATCATGGCGACGGCGAGGTCAATCGCGACGTCGCGCTCCACGGTCCCCGCGAACGCCGCACGTCCTAGACCAGATGCCCCCAACGTCATGAGGGACGGCGAGGGGGTTGGCACCGGTCGGGCGGGGGAGGGCGTCGGCAGACGGCGCGTCGACCGCGCCGCGGGTTCCGGGCTCACAGCGTCACCGGAGCCCACGCGACCACCGGGAGGCCGCGGACGCCTGGGTCGAGGAGGAACACCCCACCGTCTTGCGCTTGCGGTTCCGCAAGGTCGACGGTTGCCGAGGTGACCAGCAGGCGGTCTCGCTCGGGTCCCACGAACGCGACCGACGACACGTGTCTCGCGGGGAGCGTGCGGGTCTCGCGGACGCTCCCGTCGGGACGGTACCGGCGCACGGCAGCGCCGCCCCAGACCGCGACCCAGATGTCGCCCCCGGCGTCGACGGCGATCCCGTCCGGGTAACCGTCTGTCACATCGAACGAGCCGCGCACGGATACACCGTGCCCGTCGTCGTCGAGGATGTCGACGCGGTTGCGCAACGTATCGACGTGGTACATCGTGCTCCCGTCCTCGGAGAAGGCTATTCCGTTGGAGAGGCTGAGACCCACGCGAAGCGTGCAAAGCCTCCCCGCCTCGTCGAGGCGGAAGAGGGACTCGTCCGCGCGGGCACCGTCGCCGCTCAGCGTACCGAGCACGAGGCGCCCACGAGGGTCGCATGTCGCGTCGTTGAAGCGACGCCCTTCCGCCAGAGGCACAACCCGCTCTCCCTGGACGACACCCCCGGCGTCGACATGGACGAGTCGATCAGACTCCACCACCAGCATCCCCCCGTCTTCGGAGGGAAGGATCGCGCACACTTTCCGGTCGGACTCCCACGCGAGCGTCGGGTTCAGGGCGGGCCATGTGGCCGCCCAGACCTGGCGGCCGTCGATATCGACCCAGAGCGCTCGGTCCCGAATCGGCTCCCAGACCGGGCCCTCGGCGAGCACGTGCGCGTGACGCCCTACGCGTCGAACATCGTGGTCATGCGAATCGTGGTCATGCAAAGCGAGCCCCCAATCCGCCATCGACGATCCAGGTTGCACCCGTCACGAACGACGCGCGGTCGCTCGCGATGAACGACACCGCGTCGGCGACCTCGGCAGGGGAGGCCGTTCGTCTCAGCGCGTGCGTCGCGTCGATACGCGCGACCTCGTCCGGTCCGATGCGTTCGAAGTGCTGCTCGACCCGCTCACTGCGCGTCCACCCCGGGATCACGGTGTTGACACGGATGCCGGCCGGACCATAGTCCAGAGCGAGGCTTCGACCCATCGCCTCCACTCCGGCTTTGCTGACGCCGTAGGGGAAAGCTCCCTCGACGGTCATCCGACCGTGCAGCGATCCGATGTTGACGATGGCGCCGTGTCCGGCCGCGGTCATCGTCGGGAGGACCTCCCGTGCAGCCAGCCACACGGACTTCACGTTGAGCCCCATGACCGCGTCCCACGTTTGTGGGGACATCTCGACCGCATCGTGGCCGGCGTCCATGCTGGCACTGGTGACGAGGATGTCCACGCGGCCGCTGTCGCGAACGGCTTCCGCGACGACAGCGGATAGGGCCGACGAATCCGTCACGTCTGCGTTGACGAATCGGATGCGATCCGGTGCGATAGCGGCGAGCGCCCGTCCGGCATCCCCGTCGATGTCCACCGCCCACACGAGGGCACCGTCGGCGACCAGTTGGCGCGCGACCGCGGCGCCGATGCCCTGAGCGGCGCCGGTGACGATCGCGGTCTTGTGCTCGTGCAACGGGGTAGCGCCGATCCGATTCGGTTGTGCCGGTGATGCGACGCTCATGTGGCAACCTCCATGATCCGGGCGAACTCGTCGACGAGGGACCGGAGTGTGTCGGGGTGTGCGGATGCGAGGTCGTGGTCCTGGTGAGGATCCTCTCGCAGGTTGTAGAGCCGGTGGCGGTCAGCGTTTCCCGTCTCTATCCCCTTCGCGGGCAACCGCTCCGGTCCGGCGTGCGGGGGGATCATCGCCCATTCGCCCCGCCGGAACGCAGTCCGATGGATGGCTTCGACCACGAGTGACTCCCGACCGATTTCGGTGTCGCCGAGGAGTGCCGCCAGATGGTTCTCGGAGTCGGCGGTCGGCACATCGGCGCCGACCAGAGCCGCAATCGACGCGAGAAGGTCCATCTGGCAGATCAGCGCATTACTCGTTCCCGGCGCCACGCGAGCCGGCCAGTGCACGATGAAGGGCACCCGTGTACCCGCGTCGAACAGGCTGTACTTGCCTCCGCGCAGGGGGCCGGCTGGACGGTGGTCGCCCACACGCTCGACGGCGTCGTCTTGGTACCCGTCGTCGAGGACCGGCCCATTGTCGCTCGAGAACACGATCAAGGTGCTGTCTAGCACCCCCGCCGTTTCGAGCTCGTCGAGGATCTCGCCGACACACCAATCCGCCTCGGCGATCGCGTCCCCGCGGGGCCCCATGTCGGTGGCACCGACAAATCGCGCACTCGGCGTGCGTGGGACGTGGGGTTGGTGGAGCGCGAGATAGAGGAAGAAGGGCTTCTGCTCCTCGCCCGACTCCCGCGAACGGCGGACGAAATCCCTCGCTCGCTCGATGAGGTGTTCAGCCATGTCCTCATCGGTCCACCGCGCCGCCTGCCCCCCGCGCATGTATCCGATGCGTCCGATCCCGTTTACGATCGCGTTATCGTGCCCGTGAGACGATGCCAGCCGAAGCAGCTCCGGATGCTCGGCGGCGACAGGCTCCCCCGGGAACGGATGCTCGTACGAGACCTCGATGGGATCCTCAGGATCGAGGCCAACGACCGAGCGGTCCTCGATGTACACCGTCGGGACGCGGTCCTGGGTCGCCGCGATGATGTAGCTCTCCTCGAAGCCGACGTCGAGGGGGCAAGGCCGGATCGGACGGTTCCAATCGACGCCGCCGTGACCGAGACCAAGGTGCCACTTGCCGACGATCCCCGTCCGGTAGCCGCGTGCGACCAGCATGCTCGGCAACGTCATCTGATCTTCTTCGATGATCATGGCGGCGTCGCCGGTAAGGATCTCCGCCCCCGACTTGCGCCACGGGTACTCCCCGGTCAGCAACGCGTATCGGCTCGGTGTACAGGTCGCAGATGTCGCGTATCCATCCGTGAAGCGCAGCCCGCCGGACGCGAGTCGGTCTATGTTCGGCGTCTCGACCGCGGAGGCGCCGTATGCCCCGACGTCGCCGTAGCCGAGGTCGTCCATGTAGATGATGACGATGTTGGGTCGAGTCATCGGTCCCCTCCTTGCGCATCCATGAGCAAATTCATCTAACCTATTTATAGCAGTCGACCGCTCGGCCACGCGCCGCAGCCCGACCCTGCACGTGCGCTGTCCTCTCGACAGCGTTGCCAATCTACTATGAAAAACCGGTTCCCTGATGGGTGCATCGGTCGGAAGGATTCGAGGACGAATGCGATCAGTAGCGTATATCGGCGACGGGAAGATGGCCGCGATGACAGTTGAGGCCCAGCCACCGGCCCCCGGCGAGGTTCAGGTCGCCGTTTCGCACGTCGGTTTGTGCGGCACGGACCTGCACATCTTGCACGGGGCGATGGATGCACGGGTGACGTTCCCCGCGATCATCGGCCACGAGATGAGTGGTCGCGTCGCGGCCGTCGGCGACGGCGTGAGCGGGTGGACGATCGGAGCCCCGGTGACCGTCATGCCTCTCGATTGGTGCTCGGAGTGCCCCGCCTGCGATGCCGGCAACCAGCACATCTGTCAGAACCTCGACTTCATCGGCATCGACTCCACTGGGGCCCTACAGGAACTGTGGAACGTGCCCGCGCGCGCACTCGTCGCGCTGCCCGAGAGCCTTCCGCTCCGAGATGCTGCGCTCGTCGAACCCGTCGCGGTGGCGGTGCACGACGTCCGGCGCTCCGAACTGGCCGCGGGAGATCGCGCGGTGGTCGTCGGCGGTGGGCCGATCGGCGTGCTCATCGCCACGGTCGCCCGAGACATCGGCGCCGAGGTCCTCCTGATCGAAGTCGATGCGTCACGACGCGCTGCGGCGGAGGCGCTCGGATTCCGCACCCTGGATCCGCTCGCCGCCGACCAGGTCGCCACCGTGGAGGCGTGGACCTCGGGTGCCGGCGCAGACGTGGTGTTCGAGGTCTCGGGCTCGGCCGCCGCTGTGCTGGGGACCACGGCATTGGCGAAGGTCCGCGGCACGATCGTCGTCGTTGCGATCCACCCGGATCCGCGCCCCATCGACCTCAAGCAGGTCTTCTGGCGCGAACTGCGTCTGCTCGGTGCGCGCGTGTACCAGCGCACCGATTTCGAGCGCGCCGTCGAACTGCTCGATGGCGGGGTCATTCCCGCCGATGCCCTCATCACCGACATCGCCGCGCTCGAGGATATCCAGGACGCGTTCGCGAAGCTGGGCTCGGGGGCGATGAAGGTCCTCGTCGATGTCGCTGCCGAAGGGGCGCCCGCATGAACGATCTGTTCGACCTCACCGGCCGTACGGCCGTCGTCACCGGTGCCAAGCGCGGAATCGGACTGGCTATGGCCGAAGCGCTCGCGGCGGCCGGCGCCGACATCGTCGGCGTCTCCGCGACGCTTTCACCTGCGGAAAGCGAGGTGCGAAGTCGGGTGGAGGCGCACGGTCAGCGGTTCCACGGCTACGCCGTCGACTTCGCCGACCGCGGCGCGGTCCTCTCCTTCGCCGAGACCGTCGTCACCGAACACGGTCCCATCGACATCCTGGTCAACAACGCCGGGACGATACGGCGCGCGCCCGCAGCGGAGCACGCCCTGGCCGACTGGGATCACGTTCTCGACGTGAACCTGTCCAGCCAGTTCGCGCTCACGCAAGCGCTGGGCCGGGGCATGCTCGAACGCGGGCTCGGCAAGGTCATCTTCACCGCGTCGCTGCTCAGCTTCCAGGGCGGCATCACCGTTCCGGGATATGCCGCGTCCAAGTCGGGGATCGCAGGTCTGACCAAAGCCCTCGCGAACGAGTGGACCGCGCGAGGAGTCAACGTAAACGCGATCGCCCCCGGCTATATCGCCACCGACAACACCCAGGCACTGCAGGATGACCCTGACCGCTCACGAAGCATCCTCGAACGGATCCCCGCCGGACGGTGGGGGCGTGCCGACGACCTCGGCGGCGCGACGGTGTTCCTGGCGTCCCGGGCGTCGGACTACGTCTCGGGTGTGACCCTTCCGGTCGACGGCGGGTGGCTCGGCCGATGAACGTCGCCCTCGACGCCTTGATCGCCGCCCGCGTCGTGCCGGTCGTCGTGCTCGACGACGCCGCCGCGGCCGAGCCGTTGGCTGACGCTCTTGTCGCGGGAGGCATCCGCGCGATCGAGATCACCATCCGAACGCCGGCCGGCCTCGATGCGCTGGCGTCGCTCGCTTCCCGGGATGACCTGATCGTCGGTGCCGGGACGGTCACTTCGCGTCGAGAGCTCGCCGATGTGCGCGCGGCGGGTGCCCGGTTCGCCGTCAGTCCGGGGTTCGACGCGGACCTTGTCTACGCCGCACGCGAAACCGACGTGCTGCCGGTGCCGGGGGTCGGAAGCGCGACGGAGGCGCAAGCGGCTCGTCGCGCCGGACTCGACCACGTGAAGGTCTTCCCAGCGGGAGCGCTCGGCGGACTGCCCTTCATTCGCGCACTGCACGGGCCGTTTCCCGAGATGCGGTTCATGCCCAGCGGCGGAGTCGACCAGACCAAGGCCGCCGAGTACCTCGCGGACCCTGCGATCTTCGCAGTCAGCGGTAGCTGGATGGTGCCGGCGGAGGCGATCCGGGACGGGGACTTCGAGATGATCACGACGTTGGCCCGCGCGACGATGGCGGCGCTCGATGCCTGAGGACGCAGAGACACCCGCCATCGTGCCCATCGGCGAGACGATGCTCCTCCTGCACAGCCAACGGGCGGAGGGGCTCGAGATGGCTGCCGCGCTCGATGTGAGCATCGGAGGCGCTGAGAGCAATGTGGCCATCGGCGCCCGACGACTCGGCGTGCCGTCCGCTTGGGTCAGTCGACTCGGCGATGACAGCGCCGGCCTGCGGATCCAGCGCGATCTGCGCGCGGAGGGCGTGACCGTGTACGCCCGTGTCGATCCCGATCTCCCACCGGCATGATGCTGAAAGAGCGACGCAGCAGCAACGCCACGCACGTGTGGTATCACCGGGCGGGTAGCGCAGCCTCCCGTCTGACACCGGCCGACGTGCCGGACGGACTCATCGAGAGCGCCCGTGTCCTGCACCTGACGGGCATCACGCCGGCGCTGTCGACCGACGCACATGCGACGGTGCGTGCTGCCGTCGGCCGCGCCAGGGCGGCCGGTGTGCTTGTGAGTTTCGATGTGAACCACCGAGGCAGGCTGTGGTCCGCGTCGTGTGCGCGGCCCGCATACCGCGATCTCGTCACCGCCTCAGGCCTTGTGTTCGCCGGGCTGGACGAGGCCCGCTTGATCCTCGACGACGATCTCCTCGACGCCGAGGCCGCCTGTGCGGAACTGCACGGGCTCGGGGCGGCCACCGTCGTCATCAAGCTCGGTGGCGATGGAGCACTGCTCTCCGACGCGGATGGAAGGATCCACCGCGCCGCGATCCCCGTCGACGTCGTGGACACCGTGGGAGCCGGCGATGCGTTCGTGTCGGGGTTCCTCGCCGCACTGGTCACCAGGGCCGACCGGGTGCAGGCGCTTGAGGCCGGAATCCGCTCGGGTGCATTGGCGTGCACGGCGGCCGGCGACTGGGAAGGACTCCCCGCCCCGCGGACGTCGAGGCACTCTCTGCCACCGAACCCGTCTCCCGGTGAAAGCTCAGCCCGCGCGTCGACGAGTCGTCCTCGAGGGACGCGGGCTGATCGACTTGGCCAAGGGCAAGCGACCGACGGCGCACAACGCCGGCCGCGCCCGTCGCGCCGCACTCGAGGCCACGGTGTCGGAGACGGAGACGATCGAGGACAGCTTCCGGCGCAGCATGAGCGGATTCCTCGCGCAGGGGCGTGACATCCGCGATGGGGCAGCCTCGCACCGAGCGCTGTACGCCGCCGTCGCCTCGGGCGATGCGCGCGACGCCGAACGGCAGGCAGCCGCGAACCTCGCCTCCTCCGAGCCGGCTCTCCGCGTCGGCGCTCCGATCACCGGGAACCCGTCGGCCTGAGCGCCGAGACGCCGACACCGACGGACTCCCCCCACGCGCCGGCGGCTCCTGCCACGGAGGCCCGCCGCACGGCCCGCGGTGGTGCGCCCAGGTAGCGTCGGCAGGCTTTGTTGAAGGATTGGACGTCGGAGAAGCCCACCGATGCCGCGATCGACGCCACGGGCTGCGTCGTCCGCTCGAGCAGGTGCTTGGCCGTCGCCATCCGTCGGTCGCGGACGAACGCCGCCACGCTCACGCCGCGGTACTCGACGAACAGACGCGCCAAGTGGGAGGCGGAGTATCGCGACCGTGCGGCGAGCGCCCTCACGCTGAGGTCGCTCCACTCTCGAACCCGGTGTACAATGTCCGGCCGAAAGTCCCCCGTGTGGCCGCCGGTGCGGTGCCGTGGCACCAGGACAAGTCGTACTGGCCCGATGCGAACTCCAACCCGGTGGTCACGGTGTGGATCTCGTTCGTCGACGCGACTCTGGAGAACGGCTGCCTCCACGTCCTGCCCCGCACGCAGACCCACAAGGTGCATGCCTTCCACCGCGAGACTTACAGCGGAACAGGCTTCACCGAGGTCGACCTCGAAGCGGCCGGGCTCGTCCGCGATCGCTCCGTGGCCCTCCCGATCCCGGCGGGTACCGCGATCCTGTTCAACGACCGACTGGTGCACTGTTCGACTCGGAACGATTCGGACCACGTGCGGTGGAGTGTCGATCTGCGATACCAGCCGACCGACCAGGACCCGATGACCTCCCACGGGGCGGGATTCCTCGCACGGAGCCGGAAGCATCCGGAGCGAGTCGCCCATCTGAACGACTGGCTGGCCGAGCGCCCCGAGCACTCCACGGTCCGGGCCTGAAGGGGTGGGTGCGGCGCCGCACCCACCCCTTCATGACGGCGCGACCGCGGGGTCGTGCAGGGCGATCTGCGTCCGGCGGAGCTGCTCGCGCATGGATTCGACGAGGTCCGCATTCGCGGGATCGGCGATGAGGTTCTGGCGTTCCCACGGGTCGTCGACGGTGTCGAACAGCTGATCGTGCGCGAGATCCGCGTAGGAGATGAGCTTGAACCGTCCGCGACGGACTGCCCGCTGGTCCATACCGTACGCGGTGAAGACCTCTACGTCGCGGGAGTCGTCGATACCATCGACGATCGGGACGAGCGAGGGGAACTGCAGGTGTTCGGGGGCGGTGACGCCGACGAGATCGCAGATGGTGGCGTAGATGCTCCCCGAGTAGACCGGGGTGGTCCGTTCCTGCGCGGCGGGGACGCCGGGCCCGGCGACCACGAGTGGCACGCGGGTGCTGTGGTCGTACAGACTCTGCTTTCCCATCAGTCCGTGCTCTCCCAGGGCGAGACCGTGATCTCCCGAGAAGACGATCACGGTCTCCCGGCCTGAGCGACGCTCCGCGTCCTCGACCGCGCGCAGCAGCCTCCCGATCTCCCGGTCTACGTGGGTGATCATCGCGAAGTACTCCCGGCGGTGCAGCTGAACCGCCGCCTCCGTGCGGGGGAACGGCGCGAGTTGTTCATCACGCAGACGCAGCGAACCGTTGTCGAACGGATGCTCCGGCAGGAAGTTCGGGGGGATGCGAATCGCATCCCCGGGGTAGCGGTCGAGGAACTCCTGGGGCGCTTGTCGCGGGTCGTGCGGTGCGTGGTAGGCGAGGTGGAGGAAGTACGGACTCGAACCGTGGTCACGCGCGACGAAGTCGACGGCGGCATCGGTCCATCGCTCCGAGGAGTGCTCGATCCGCCCATCGTCTCGCGTCATCCAGTGGCCGCCTCGTGCGGTGTCCGCGGGGTCCCAGGCGTCGGTCCCACTCGGTCGGTGATAGGCCTCGTCGGACGTGTCCGTCGTCCCGAGCATGCCACCACCCCACGGTCCGACCTCGGCGTAGTCCTCCTCGAGGGCCGACTCGCGGTTGTGCCACTTGCCCGTGAAGTACGAGTCGTATCCGGCCCCGGTCAGCGCCCGCCCCAGCCGGGTGACGTCGTCGAATCCGGGCTCGGAATCGAAGACCGTCAATCCGGTCAGAAGCATGCGACGCGCCGGCGTGCAGACAGCCGGGATGGTGGACCCCTGGTTCTCCGCGTGGGTGAACGTGATGCCCCTTGCGCGCAAGGCGTCGAGGTTCGGCGTCGAGACCTGATCGCTGCGGAGGGACCAATGCGTCATGTCGTCCATGAAGATCAGGACGACATTCGGGCGCTCCGCCATGCTCACATCCGCTCCATCGTGGCCTTCCACGCGACCCCGCCGAAGGCGGGAACGCCCGGATCGGCCACGCTCTGCAGGGTGAGGGTCGTGGTTCCGAGGTTCCAGCCGGAAGCCGACACGGTGATCTCGCCTTCCTCGTCGGTCGTGCGAACCAGAACCTCGGCGAGCCCGTGGAACGCCCGACGCTGCGGAGCACGGTCGGACTCGTGCGAGTTCGGATCCCCGTTCCCGGTTCCGAGCACCGCACCGGGGCCTGACACCTCGAAGAACAACGTTTCGTCCGATAAGGGGTGGAGCCGACCTTCGGCATCGACGACGCGCGCGACGACGACGGCAAGATCGTCACCACCGGCACGAAGACGATCGCGATCGACGGCGAGCTGAATCCGCGCAGGCGCGGAAACGGTCGAGCGGGTGTCTCGCGAGACCTCCACACCGTCGGCATCGAAACCGATGGTGACGAGTTCTCCGGGCGCATAGGTGACGCTCGCGTCGACGCGCCCGTTCACCGGCATGGCCTCGTCGGCGACGACTTCACCGTTGACCTGGATCTGCACACGGGCGGCGTTGCTGTAGCACTGCACGTCGATCTGCTGCCCCTCGCGGCCGTACCACGTCCAGTGCGGCATCACGAACGTGTACGCGTCCTCGGGGCGCCACCAGGCACGAAGGTAGTGAGCGATCTCCTTGGGGAACCCGCAGTAGTCGAGAATCCCGAAACGGGAGATCACCGAGGGCCAGTCGTACGGGAAGGTCTCGCCGCGGTAGTCGAATCCCGTCCAGATGAACGTTCCGGACAGGAACGGGCGCGCGACGCAGTCGCGCCAGGTCTCCTCGATCGTGTAACCCCATGGCGTGTGGGTCGTGCCGTAGGCGCTCGCGGTCTCGGGGAATCGTTCATCGGGGAAGTTGTTGTGGTCGTCCCAGCGATCCCCGATGGTCATCGGAAGGCTGGACCCCCGGTCGGGGTTGTAGAGCCCGCGGGTGGCGGCGCCGCCGAACGTCTCGGTGGCGACCTTCGGCCAGTCCGGGTACTTCGCGTGGACATCGTCGTAGTTCTCGCTGCGCTGACCCGACCGGTAGTTCGAGCCGAACACGTCGACGAAATGCCCATCCTCCGCGTGGAAGTCGACCAGCTCCGCCCAAGTCTGATTCATGGCATAGGTCGTCGGCCGATCGTCCAGGCGGCTGACGGCGTGGCGCATGCGCTTGAGAATGGCCTTCCCGACTCGCCGGCCATGGAGCTGCATCTCCTCATTGCCGATGCTCCACATGATCACCGAGGGGTGGTTGCGGTCGCGTCGCACGAGGTCTTCGGCCTGCCCGAGAAGCTCGTCGCCGATCCCGGGGATGCGTACCTCGTCCATCACCATGATGCCCACGCGGTCACATGCGTCGAGCAACGCCGGATCCGGCGGGTTATGACTCACGCGGATGGCGTTGCACCCCATCTCCTTCAGCTGGCGCATCCTCCATTCCTGCAGCGCTGGCGGCACCGCGATGCCGACTCCGGCGTGGTCCTGGTGGATGCACACGCCCTTCAGCTTCATGCCGACCCCGTTGAGGAAGAAGCCCCCCGACGGGTCGAACCGGATGTCCCGGAATCCCGTGACGGTGGTGACGCTGTCGACCACCTCGTCGTCAACGAGGATTTCGCTGCGCACGACATACAGCGCGGGGTCCTCGGGCCTCCACAGGCGCGGGTCGGCAACGGTCATCGACACCGTCCTCGAGGAGGTGGCGACATCGTCCACGCGTACGGCCGTGGCCGCGGACTCCGCAACGAGAGCGCCCGATCCGTCGGACACCGTGCACCGCACGACCGCGTCCACCGGGTCGAAGCTCATGTTCGCCACGGGCAGGTCGACGGCGACGGATCCATCCACCTTCGCACGCACATGCAGAGTCCGGGCGTCGATGTACACGTCGGCGGTGCGCACGAGCCGAACCTCGCGGTACACGCCGGCCCCTTCATAGCTCCAGAGCTCGTTGTCGGTCGGGTCGACGTGCACGACGACCGTGTTCGCACCGGTCTCGCACAGTTCGGTGATGTCATAGGCGAACGAGGTGTATCCGCTGAGGTGACGACCGACGAAGTGGCCGTTGACGAAGACGCGGGAGTCGCGGAACACCCCGTCGAACTCGATGTGGACCCGCTCGTGCTCGCCCACCGGGTCGAGCTCGAAGACGCGGGCGTAAACGGCCGGCTCGCGCCGCAGACCTCCAACCTTCGCATCCACCTCGACGGTGAACTCGCCATCCAGCGCATAGTCGTGGGGCACGCGCACCTCTCGCCACTCTTCGAGCGCGGGGTTCCCTGTGCGCGAGAGCCCGTGGTTGCCAGCCTTCTGCCACAGGCTGGTCTCATTGGCGATGATCTGCACGTTCCCATGGATGCGCGCTTCCGCCGGTATGTCGGCGTCGAGAGCAAAGCGCCAGTCTCCGTTGAGCGAGGTCGTGCGGCGGGTCATGTGGGTCCTTTCGAGGAACGATGGTGGAGGGGGAAGCCGGCCTCGTCGGAGGGTGGCGCCGATCGACCGCGGCTCGGGCGACCGGCGCCAGGCCTCACGACTTCACACTTCCTGCGGTCAGTCCGGCGCGCCAGAACCGCTGCAGTGCGAGGAAGGCGATCACGAGGGGGATGACCGAGAGGAAGGCGCCGGTGATGACGAGGCTGTAGACGGGTTCGTTCTGGCGTGAGAACCACTGGTACAGCCCAAGTGTCACGGGGAAGAGGTCTGTGCTCGAGAGCATCACGAGCGGGAGGAAGAAGTTGTTCCACACCGCGACGAACGTGAAGAGGAAGACCGTGACCAGCGCCGGGGACATGATCCGCAGCGCGATCGAGAAGAAGATCCGCAGCTCGCTCGCACCGTCGATGCGCGCCGCTTCGATGAGTTCATCTGACACGCTGGCTGCCGCATACACGCGGCAGAGGTACACCGCGAACGGACTGACGAATGCCGGGAGGAGGACCGCCAGATAGGTGTTGACGATTCCCATCCAGGAGAACATCAAGTACAGCGGGATGGTCAACAGCGCGGAGGGAAGGAGGACGCCGGCGATGACGAACGCGAACAGCGCTCCTCGACCCCAGAAGTCGTACTTGGCCAGTGCGTAGCCGCACGCGGCCCCGAGGAGGGTCGCGACCGCCCCACCGACGCCCGCGTAGATGACGGAGTTGAGCATCCACAGCGGGAACGCGCCGGTCTCGTAGGTGAAGACGTCGGCGATGTTCTGAAAGAGATTGAACTCGCCGAACCACAGTCCGTTCGTGGCGAAGAGGTCTCCGTCGTCTTTCGTGGCGGAAACGATCAACCACCAAACCGGGACGAGAAAGTACAACGCGCTGAGGAGAAGAACCCCGAAGGTCAGGACCGTCGACGTCTTCGAGACGTGCAGCGCGTCGGGAGAGGGAACCGGCGCCGCCGTCTTCCGTCGGTTCGCGGTAACGAGAGTCGCGGTAGCCATCACTGCGCCTTTCGCGTGGTGAGTCGGTAGTACAGCATGGAGAGCACTCCTGCGATGATCGCCACCACGACCGAGGCCGCGGCGGCATAGTTGAAGTCGTCAGACTGGAACGCTGCCTGCATCACGAACATGGTCGGAACGAACGTCGAGTTGACGTTGTCGGAGATCGTCTCGAGAACCTTCGCCTCGTTGAAGATCTGGATCGCGCCGATGATGGACAGCGTCCCCGTCAGCACGAGAGCAGGCCCTACCTGCGGGAGCTTGATCCTCAGGGCTAGCTGCCACTCGGACGCACCGTCGAGACGGGCCGCCTCGTACATCTCCCGGGGAATCGACTGCAACGCCGACAGGATGATGAGCATGTTGTACCCCATCCATCCCCACGTGATCATGTTCCCGATCGACAGGAGCACGGTTCCCTGAGCGAGGAAGTCCAGATCAACCCCGACGTTGGCCGCGGCGTCGACGATCGGGCTGAGCGTAGGCGAGTACAGATACGACCATAGGATCGCCCCGACCAGTCCCGGGATCGCGTAGGGGAGGAAGTAGATCAAGCGGAACGCTCGAACCCCCCTCGCGGCGGCGGAGTCGAGCAGGAGTGCCAACACCAGCGCCCCGCCCAGCATCACCGGCACCTGCACGATGGCGATGCCGAACATATGACCGAATGAACCCCAGAAGTCCGGGTCGGTCACCACGCGTGCATAGTTGTCCACCCCGACGAACACCGTCTCCGGAGCTGTCAGCCCCAGTCCGCTGGACTTGCGTGCGAAGAAGCTCTGCCCGATCGCGAAGAGAAGCGGTGCCACGTTCGTCAACACGAACAGCGCGAGGAAGGGGATGGTGAACAGAGCAATGGCGCGGCGGCGGTGTCCTGCCGTGGTGAGGGCGCGACGGGTGGAGTTCACGCCGCGCCCTGCACGAGAGACACCGCTGGCCGACCGCTCGGTGGCAAGCGTCATGTCTTAGTCCTTCAGTAGTCGTAGGCGGTCAGTCGGTGACGACGGAGAGCCCACGCTCTTCCATGGCATCGACGGTCGCCGTCTGTGCGTCGTCTACGATCTGCGGCAGCGTGGAACGGCCCTGCGAGACATCGGCCAGCCCGTCACGGAAGGCGGTCAGCGTCTCGTTCGCGCTGGGACCCCATGCCCAGTAGCCCTCCACGCTGCTCGCCGACTCGGCGAAGGCGTCGCCGAGAACCTGACCGCCGAAGAACTCGTTGGGCTCGTCGAAGACCGGGTACTCGAGAGCGTCGATGGCCGCGGGGTAAAGGCTACCTCCCTCATCAGGGTTCGCCATGAAGTTCCAGGACTCCTCCGACGTGTTCAGCCATGTGGCGAACTCGACGGCCTCTTCGATGTGATCGCAACCCTTCAAGACGCCGACGGCACTACCACCGTTGTTCGCAGTCACCCCGTCACCCCACGTGGGCATCTGGGCAACGGCCCAGTTGCCGGCCTGGTCGGCGACGTTCGAGGAGATCAGCCCGGCGTTCCATGCCGCACCCACATAGTTCACGAGTGTGGAATCGGTCAGCAGCTTGAAGAAGCTGGGATCGTAGCGGGGCCCGGCCGTTGCGACACCGTCATCCAAGAGGCCCTGCCAGTACTCGGCAACCTCCACTGTCTCGGGCGAGTCGACAGCGACCCGCCATGATTCACCGTCGACAGAAGTCCACTCCGTGCCCTTCTGCGCTGCAAAACTCGCGAATCCACTCGGATCGTTGGTTCCGATGAACGCGCCATACATCTCCGGATTTGCCTCGTGGATGGTGGCGGCCTGTTCGGCATACTCATCCCATGTGGCGGGCGGGGTGAGCCCGAGGTCTTCGTAGACATCGGTGCGGTAGTACATCACCATGGGGCCGGTGTCTTGGGGGATGCCGTATGACGCATCCCCGAAGGAGTAGGCGGCCCATGTCCACGGCAGGAACTGGCTTTCGATGTCCGCGGTGTACTCGCTGAGGTCCTCGAGGTAGCCGTTGGCGACGAAGCCCGCGGTGAGCGTGCCGGCAAGCTGAGCAAGGCAGGGCGCATTCCCTGCTGCGACAGACGAGCTGATCTTCACGCTCGTCTCTTCACCGTTGGGCATCCGGGTGAAGTTGACCTGGATGTCGGGATTCTGCTCGTTCCAAAGCTCGATCGGCTTCTCGATACCCGGTACCCACGCCATGAATTCCAGTTCGACCGGTTCGCCGTTGCCGGCGTCTCCGCCGCTCTGTGCAGAGCACCCCGCGACGGCGAGAGTCAACGCGGCTCCCGCGGCGACCGCGGCCCCAATGCGTCGTTGTTTCATCATTGCTGCTACTCCTTTGTATGCATGATCCAGCAGGCAGGATTGATCATATCATTTTCGCGTTGTAACGCAAGATAGGCAGTTATTCGGCATTATGGCGCGCAAATCAGCCTTCATCATATGATGACTATCCCGTCCGAGGCACCGCGTAGATAGTTTCGCATCTGCGGGCCGTCGTTAATTTGACCGCAGACCACGCCCCGCACAAGCAACCATCGCCGACCTGCGCAGCCGATTGAATCAGCTGTCAGACTCTGAGCGATCAGCCGGGGTTCGACGGGCAGGATGGGCCGGAGCCCCGCCTGGTCGTGAGGTCGTTCGATCGCAACGCAAGTGCGCGATCCACACCGGGGACCCCTTAGGCTCGGGTCGAGAATTCGACGGAGATGACCTCGTCGATGTGAACCTTGGGCACCGTGATCCGTATCGCGTCGTCAACGCGTTCCCACTCGGCCTCGATGGCAGAGCGCCGTAGTTGGACCCGAATCGGGTCGACGGCGCTTCGCACATCGACATCGACGTCCACGCGAGGCACCACGGTGTCGTAGTACTCGAGATGTTCGGGTGAGCGCCGACTGCCGCCCGCAAAGTTGACAACGTGCACATTCAAGCGTGCTGTGTCATTGTCGGCACCTCGCTGGACTGTGGCCGAGAGTTCCAGCGCGGGGCCTGCGCCTGTCCGTAGCAGGCGCGAGGGCAGCACTCGATCGAGCATCGTGTCGAACAGCCGTCGATACACGTGATAGCCGTGCCGGAAATAGCTCGAAGCCACGGGAAAGGCGACCGCTCCGACGCCCCCGTCGTGAACCGCCACCGGAAGCCCGGTTCGAACAGCCGCCGGGGACTGGGCGTGGCTGGTGAAGTGGGCCGGTGAACGCTGGAACGCGGGCTCGGCGAGGGTGGCGACAATCTCGCCCGCCCACTCACCCTGCCATCGCGCCGCCCCGTCGTACAGCGCGTATTCGAAGCTGGGATCACCCGCAGGCCGCGCGTCGTCGAACACGACGTATGCCGGCTCGAACGGGCTCGGCTCACTGCTCGTGAGCCCCAGCGCCCGCAGCCACGGATACCTTGGCGCGTCGTCGTCGGCCTGGAGCGCGTGCAGGATGCGACCGCCGCCCGCGAGGTACTCGCTGACCTCCCCGATGGTCTTGTCCGAGAGAACCGCACCTTCGGCGATGACCAGCACGGGGTATCGATCGAGCGGTGCCGTACCAGCTTCGATGACGTCGAACTGCACGTGCGCCTCCGTGAGCAGCTTCGCTGCGGCAAGCGCGGAGATCGGCAATTGTTCTCCACCGTGGCTCTCAGGCCGAGCGAGGTCGGACAGCATCAGGCCTTCCACGAGGATCGCCGCCTCGGCAACGCCGACCGACCCAACCAGGGCATCATCAATCTGCTTGAGTGCGCCGAAAGCCGCGCCTACAACGTCGTACACCTCACCGTCCAGGCGCCCCGATGGCCCGGGCTGATCACCGATCGCGACGTCGGCACCGAGTGCGGCGATCGCGGCCGTCTCGAGTCGGAGTTGCGAAGCGGACTTCAGCCCACCGAAGTCCGCCCACGCTCGATGAAACCTGCCGGTCTGGCCACAGAACGGAATTCCGGCTCCGCGCACGAGTCGAGCCGAGAGCGGGAAATAGCCGTACCCCCATCCGCCGGTGGGCAGCGCCTCGATCTCGACGTTGTACAGCCACGGAGCACGATCGGCCAGGCCCAGCCGGGTCTGGTTGTTCTGATCGACCAGACAGCCAGGCTGGATCACCTCGATGTGACGCTTGGAGGCCTCAAGCCATCCCTGCAAGAGCATCTGGGCTCGTGCGCGCTGCACGTCTATGTCGAGCGGGTCGTTGCCACTGTCTCGGATCGCGTCGAGGCAGTTCACACAGAAGCACTCGCCGTCGGGATTGGTCATCGGCATGTCGTACCAGATCCCATCGGGCTGGTAGCGCTCCAGGATCTCCGTGGTGTGGTCGAGCATGAGTTGAACGAAGTCGCCATTGCTCAGGCACAGCGCGGTCCAGGCCGGAGTCTCGTCGAATCGGGGCAGGTAGCTACGCCGCTCTCGCGTGAAGCACAGCCACTCGGGGTGCCGCTCTGCGAGGTAGTTGTCCCACGTCGTGCAGTAGTAAACGTACACAGCGATGCCCGCCGCCCGGCAGGCGGCGATCTGCTCGCCGAGCAGATCGCGACCGCTCAATCCCGGGTGCACGGGTCCGTATTGTGACGGATAGTAGAAGTAGCCGTGCATGTCCTTCGCGAACAGAACGATCGAGTCGACCTGAGCCGCCGTGAGCTGATGCGCGAAGGTCTCGGCATCGAACTCATGCGCCACTGCGCCTACATGAGGCGTGTTATGGAAGTCAAGGTGGATCTTGCGCCGCGAACGGGGGGGCGCGGCGGCCAGTGCGGGATGCGCCCAGACTCCGAGGTCGGCAGCGAGCCGGAGCGGCGTGAGATCGGCGTTGGTCAATGTCACAATCCCGACCATAACCTGGATCTCGTCTTAGGTCAATCGTTTGCTCAAGGTGCATTTCTCAATGGTGCACCGCCACGGAGGCCGGTCGGAGTTCGGACGAGTCGGTCACTGCCATGGCCTTCGGGCTCGGGGCGGCAGGTATCGCTGTCGCCTTGGCCAGCGCCCCGCTCATTGGGAAGAAACCGAAGAAGATCCAGTGCGCCCGATCAGACGACCCGGCCCGATGACGCGCGCGGCCTCGGGCACGACCATGTGCATCCTCGGCGTCGGATGGCTGCTGCTCGGCGCATGGAGCTTGTCCACCCGAAACAGCCTCGTCGGAGTCGGATTCTGCACCCTCGGATCACATGATTCGGCGTCGGCTTCACACCTCGGCGACGTCACGACGAGCGCTGACGATCCGCCGACACAGAACGCCGAGACACTCGGGCCACAAGACCCGGCCGACACCACGCGTCTGCTTCGGAACGACCCGAGAACGTCGGTCGCGATAGCGAGGGCGCCGTCGCCCCGAGCAGCAGTCGATGCCGTCATAACGACCACACCCGTTCGTTGAGCGCGCGGAGCGAGACAAAACGTCCCCCTGCGCACACACGGTCCTTGAGCGAGCGAAGCGAGACGAAACGCCCCGACTCAGAACGGCGCGACGGCCTCGCCGGGCCCCAGTCGAAAGTCAGGCGGGGATGAGGCGCTCGACTCGTGCGAGGTCAGCATCGTGCTCGTCGTGCTCGGTCTCGATGTCATAGTCGTTCTGAATGTTGAGCCAGAAGCGCTCCGAGAGTCCGAACGTCGCCAATTCGGAGCAATGGTCTGACGAGGACTTCCGGCTCGCTGTCGATGTCGCGAACCAGTACTACGTCGACAACAAGTCGAAAGTCGACATCGCCGATGCGGTCGGACTGACGCGCTTCCAGGTCGGGCGGATCCCGCAGGAGGCGGTGCGCAGCGGTGTGGTACGCATCGAGATCGGCCTCCCCGGAAAGGCGGACGACACCCTGAGTACTCAGCTGCAACAGGCACTGGGGATCGAACGGGCCGTCGTGGTCAACGCCTCGGTGGACTCCTATGCGATGGCGGTCGAGCAGGTCGGGGCAGCCCTTGCAGAAGTGTTGAGCGAGGAGGTCGTCGAGGGAAGCACCCTCGGGCTGGCATGGAGCCGAACCCTCGACAGCATGTCTCGAAAGCTCACTCAGCTTCGGCCATGCACCGTCGTTCAACTGGCCGGCCACCTCCACGTGCCGGGGGCGGACTCGGGATCGGTGGAGATCGTCCGTCAAACGGCAGCCGTCTCCGGTGGTCACGCACACCCGATCTATGCACCGATGATCGTGCACGACGCCGCCACCGCACGATCGCTGCGAACGCTCCCCGAGGTCGCCAATACACTCGCCCACGCCGCCCGCGTCGACCTCGCAGTCGCCTCGATCGGAGCCTGGCAGCCGGGCACGTCTCAGTTGTTCGACGCGGTCCCGCGGGAATCGGCGGACCAGGCTCGGGCGAGGGGCGCCGTCGGAGAGGTGGCGGGCAGGCTGTTCGACGCCGCAGGCCGACCGGTCAACTGCGACGTCGACGACCGGGTGATCGCGGTCACCCTCGACAATCTGCGAGATGCCTCCCCTGTCATCCTGTCGGGCTTCGGCGACTACCGCGCCCAGGCGACACGGGGAGCACTGCGCGCGACGGGTGCGCAGGTACTTGTTGCCGACACGACGCTGGCACGGGCATTGATCGAGGAGGCCTCCGCATCAACGCAAGCGCCTGGCTGAAGCCGGGCGACTGCGTCATCCACACCGTGCTCTTCTCAATGATCGGCTTCGCCGGCGCGGCCGGACGGAGCATCGATGAGGCCACTGCCGGCCACCACGGTCGCCCACGTTTCCGCCTGGCATCCGCGCAGACTGGTCACGTCGCGGCGGGAACCACTCCGCCGCGATCGTGTGCGTCGTGCGCGGCATCGACGACCGCCATGGTACGGATCACATCGTCGACGGCCGTGGGGAGCGATGACGCGGAACCTTCAAGATAGCGCTGTAGCGCGCCCATCGAACCGACGAACGCATCAGGAAACCACGATCCCTCGAAAGGCACATCCCGCCAGCCACGCCCGGAGTCCTCGCGCAGAGCGATCTGAAGCGCATCAGTTCCCCCGCGAGGGTAGTCCAGCAGCAGACCCATCTGTGCTCGGATCGACCCCCGCGTACCCTCCCACTTCACGAAGCTCTCCTCGTACGCGCTCCCATAGGAGTGATCGTGGTTCGTGCTGACTGTCACGCGGATCGGCCGGTCGTAGTGGAGCACAATCAGCGACCGAGTGTTCGCGATCTCGGGCCTACCCGGATTGCGCACCGTTACCGCGCTGACCGACGCGGGGTCACCCAGGAACGAACGGATGAGATCGATGTAGTGCACCGAATGCGAGTTGATCTCCAGCCGCTCCAGGCCCAGCACATTCGGGAACAGGTGCCAAGGGGTGTCCACCGACACGCGCACCTCGAAGTCGTGCAATTCGCCGATCGCTCCCGCGGCGATGAGTCGGCGCGCCTCCGCAATGTACGGGGCGAATCGGAGCTGGGTGTTGACTGCAGCAACCAGGCCCTTACGATGGCACAGCTCGCGAAGTGCGAGGCCGTCGCGCAGATTCTGGCCCAGTGGCTTCTGAATGAGCACTGCGGCGCCATCCGGAAGCTGTGCGAGCGCTTCCTCGTACTGCTCCGGCATGAGCGCGAGATCGTATACAGCATCGGCGGGGGCGGCGCGGACGGCATCGGCGACCGCGCCGAACACGCGTGGGATTCCGTACTCGTCCGCCAACGCCTGCGCCCGGGCCACCGTGCGATTCACGATGCCCCACACCGGGAAGCCCGCCTTGCGGTACGCAGGCAGGTGGGCATCACGAACGATGCCGCCCGCACCGAGGATGACGATCGGTCGAGGGACACGCGGAGGCGCGAGGTCATACGCGTCGGCGGGCGACGTTTCGGGGTAGCCGCTCACGCTTCGGCCTCTGAGTCGAGGCCGAGCCGCTCGTGCGATAGCCCATAGAATGTCGCAGCCGTGCGGCCCAGGATCCATTCCCGATCGAGTTCCGAGAGCTGAGCGAACAGTGGCCACAGCCCTCCCCACACCCTGGTGTAGCCGCCTTCGGGAATGGAGATCGGCCAGTCCCCGCCGTACATGAGCCGTTCTGCGCCGAACAGGTCGAGCGCGCGTTCAAAATACGGCTCGATCTGCGCGGTACTCCATGCGCCGGGTGTGCGCGTCGCCGAGTACAAGCCGCTCACTTTGCCATAGACATTGGTGTGGTCCGCGGCCGCGGCGATCCGCGTCCACCATGGCTCGCGGTCGGCGAGACCCACAGGGGGCTTGGAAAGGTGGTCGATCACGAAGGACAGGTTTGGGTGCCGCGCCGCGAGTATCGGCACGTGCTCGAGGTGGCGGGGCGTCACTGACACGATGTCGAATGTCAGGCCCGCCTGCGCGAGCAGGGAGAGACCTTCACCCACATCGGGACGCAGGAGCCAGTCGGGGTCGGGCTGATTGTGGATGAGGGTACGCACCCCCACCATCAGCGGATTGCCGCGCCACTGATCGATCGTCGATGCGCACGCATCCGGGCGGTCGACCGGCGCGTAGCCGACGATGCCTGCGACCTCGGGGTGCATCTCGGCCGACTCGATCATGAGTGCGGTGTCTTCCGGCACATCGCCGGATTGGACCTGCACGGTGAAATCGACGCCGACGTTGCGGAGTTCGTGGCGCAGCTCGTCGAAGTAGATCGGTCGATCGAGCTCGGCCGCCTCGTTGGGCAGCCAAGCGTAGTGCGCGCGCCGTGGGTCCCAGACATGCTGATGGGCATCGATCACCGGGAACGTCACGCTACCTCCACCACTCGTCGGTTGACCAGATACAGGTGGGTGAGCACCATCACCGTTTCCCCCCGTTGGTTGGTGACGGTGACCAGTTCGTGAAGATACCCGAACTGCTCGGGCTTGCGTGGATACTCCGTCATCTCTGTGATCTCCGCGGAGACGCTGATGGTGTCGCCGATGAAGACCGGATTGATGAAGCGGATGCGGTCATACCCGTAGCTCATCGATTGCGGATTAATGTCACCGGCAGTCATCCCGACGGCGATCGACAGCGTGAGCGTCCCGTGGGCGATGCGCTGGCCCGCCGGCTGCGTGGCCATCCACGCCGCGTCCATGTGGTGCGGAAAGAAGTCCCCCGTCTGCCCGGCGTGCAGCACGATGTCGGCCTCGGTGATCGTCCGACCGACGGTCACGCGACGCTCACCCACTCGGTGGTCTTCCCACCAACGGTCCGCCGTCAGCACGTCACACCGTCCAGCACGCGCGCGGTGAGGAGGTTGCACCGGTCAATGGTGTCGTCGATATCCCGCGTGCCTGCAACGGTCTCGGTGATCATCGCGCCGAGCTCGTTTTGAAGCTCGGGGTAGTTGCGGTGACGGGGTCGGACGTAGGCCGACTCCAAAGTCGCGCGAGTAGCGCGGAAGAAGTCCCAGGCGATCTCATTCGTGCGACCGGAGTCCCACGCGATAGCGTTCCCCGGCTGACCGCCGCCGTCGAAGTAGACGCCTTCCTGGACTGGCGCCGACGCGAGCCAGAACGCGTGGTCGATAGCGGCCTGGGCGTTCATCGTCCGCGCTGAGACCGCGACTCCGGCTCCCCCGAGCAGCGAGCCGCGCATGCCGTGTGACCCCGCGGGAATGCCGGAGTACGCGAGCCGATGCTGCCGGAAACCTCTTCTGGAGTAGTTCGTGTATCCGAACAGCAACGGGCTGTAGGCGAATCGCTCGCCGTCCGTGAGCAGGTCTGCCACCTGAATCGGGTTGAGTGAGAGGTTGTCCGGCGGCACCGCGGCGGCCAGGCGTCGCAGCAGCTCGAGGGCCGCCCGCCCGTCCTCGCGTGTCAGGAAGACGTCGGGCTCGGAGAACGCCGGCGCCCCGTGGCTGGCTGCCACCGTCAGCAGACTCGAATACGCGTCGACCGGCTTGCCCGGCCACAGCACCCGGCCTTCATCGGCCAGGGCGAACACATCATCCCAGGTGCAGGGTGGTGCGTCGATGAGGTCCGGCCGCCAGGCCGCGACCTGGGCGGCGGCGTCGCTTGCAAGACCCCACTGGCGACCGAGGTGCTGATACGAGCGGTGCGATGGGCCCACCGACAGCTCGTTCAGCACATCGAGCTCATCGTCATGTCCAGCACCGTCAAGGGGGAGGAGGAACCCGTCCTCCGCCGCGAAGGGGATGTGGGGGTGATCGATGACGAGCAGATCCACACCGTCGACCAATTGATCGAGGCCTTTGTCGCCGAAGTCCAGCAGCGACCGATACTGCCATATGACCTCCACGTCGGGGCGTACTCGTCGGTAGGCCTCCGCCGCAGCCACGACACTGCCATAGCCGCGTTCGTGTTCCCACGTGGTCCCGTGGAGCACCGTCGTCATGCGCCGACCTCCTCACGCGCGAACTCGTCGCGCACGGCGTCGTTGTCCTCACCCAACCGCGGCGCTGCCTTGCGATTGGAGAGCGGCTGGCCATTCAACCGGATCGGCGAGCGCGTCGTGAGGATCTGAGCAGAGTTGCGCTCGACCTGTTGCGTCATCTGGATCGCTGCGAAGCCCTCCGACGCGAGCAATTCCTCGAGCGTAAGCACGGGTCCGCACCACACGTCGGCGGCGTCGAGAGTCTCCAACCAGTGGTCGGTCGTATTGGTGGCGAACAGGTCTGCCAGCATCTGCTCGATCTCGGCCTGGCGCGTCCACGCCTCTTCTGGACTGTGGATGGCCCCGAGTTCGGACAGACCGAGGAGCGCCCCGATCTTCGGTAACGGATTCATCGCGAGCGCGATGTACCCGTCCTTCGTCGGGTACGTTCCGTACGGGGCGGAAAGGAAGGCGTTGGCGGAGTGTCGCCCTCCGCGACGAACCTCGACGGTCGCGTCGTTCAAGCGGGTACTCAGTAGCTCGAACTGGAGGTCGAGCATCGACTCGAGCAGGCTGGATTCGACCAGCCCTCCCTCGCCGGTGCGGAAGCGGTGGACGAGCATCGCAGTCACACCCTGTGCGATGTGACAGCTGAGCAGATGGTCGGCCACCGACAGGCCGACGGGAACCGGTCCATCTTCTCGCGAACCATTGAGCCACGGGAGCCCCGACAACGATTGCGCCAGCAGATCCTGCCCAGGGCGGTCCCTCCAGGGACCCGTCGTGCCGTAACCGGTCGCGCTGGCGTAGATTATGCGGGGGTTGATCGCTTTGACCGCTGCGTAGTCGAGTCCGATTCGCTCCATCACGCCGGGCCGGAAGTTCTGAATGAGTACGTCCGCGCGCCGCACGAGCATCTTCACGTACTCGAGGTCGACCGGGTCTTTCAAGTCAGCTGTAATCGACTGCTTGTTCCGATTCATCGCATGGAACGAGACGGTGTCTCCGTCGATCTCGCGCCCCGCGAACGCGAGCGTGCGGCCAATATCGCCAGATACCGGCCGTTCCACCTTGATCACCCGTGCGCCAAGGTCAGCCAGGCGCAAGGCAGCTACCGGGCCGGCGAGAAACTGGCTGAAGTCGAGCACGAGTAGACCGGCGAGCGGCAACTCCTTGGATTCGGTCATGGATATCCCTTACTCTCTCCTGCCAACGCCACCAATGGCGTTGAGCGGCAGCCAACGCGCACATCGCGTACATCGCGTACATCGTTGCTCAATCGTTTGCTCTAGCGTAATGCGCCATTGCTTCGACATCAAGCAACCGACCATCATCGCTGATGTCGGCGGGCATCATTTGTGGAGGTCGGCTAGCTGGCCGGACTGGTAATGCGGCGCATCGCAGACCTGCACCCGGGCGAGGCCAAGACCGACGCACGCGACGCGGCAATCATCCCGGAAACCGCCCGCCCCATGTCTGCTGCAGCGCGGGCCATCATCGGCCGAACTGCGCGTCGCGGGCGAGAAGCGGATCGCTACGCGAATGCTGAAGCGCACTCCCCGCAAGAGTCGAGAGTGGCCTGCCAGGACCGCAAGATCAGCCAAGGCAAACGTCGCAACCAGCGTTACTGGCTCTTGCCCGTCGCAGATCTGATGTCGTCCACGCCATGCTCCGCGACGGAACCCGCTACCAGCCCACCGATCACCTGTCAGTCGTCGTCGAGGCGGCCTGAAGAGCGAACTCGCTGAGGGGAAACAGACTCGTCTCTGATCATCAGTGAAGCGGTCCTACGTCCTACTGCCATCCACGCAATCGAACCGAAGACCGGCACGAACAGAACGAAAAGAACCCAAATCAACGCCTGCAGTGACGTGAGCCCCCGAGCGGAAAGGGCGAGCGAGATCACCCCGACGACGATGAGCACAACAGCGGCAACAGTGACTACCGACCACGCGACGTCATACCCCGCCGGAATCAGAGGATTCTGCTCGTCCAGGCCTTGAGCCTACAGACGCCGCGTCCAGCCGCCACCCCACGTGCTTTCTCGACTTGACGAAAAACATAGGGGCACCCCCGGATCACTGGGTGGTGCAAGACCGTGGCAAGATCATCCCGCTGCTGACGCCGTGGACTCGCGGAGGACGAGCGTCGGCGCATGGTCCGCTACGACGATGTCGTCGCCCACTCCCGAGACAATCCTTCTGTCGATCATCGATATCGCGGCCGCCCCGAGGTCTCGCAGCGGCATCCGAATAGTCGTGAGCGGCGGCCACGCTGTCTCGGCCGTCCAGCTGTCGTGGAGAGCCACGATCGAAATGTCCTCTGGCACCTTGATTCGTCGACGGCGTGCGGAGAGCAGCGCCCCCAAGGCGGCATTGACATTGGCGACCACAACGCCGGTCGGCGGATCGTTGCACTCCATGACCGCGTCCAGCGCCGAGGCACCGTCCTCTGGCCGGTAGCCGAGGCCGGTCATAATCGCCGGGTCGATCGCTAGCCCCAGAGCCTCCATGGCTGAAACAAACCCCCGCCGCCGGCGCTGGGCGGACTGCGAGCGCGGTTCGCCCCCCAGATATGCGATGCGCCGATGTCCCAGCTCGACAAGATGGCGCGTTGCAACCTCGATTCCGTGACCGTCGTCCAAGAGAACCGACCCGCGGTGACCAACGACTTGCGAGTTCACCAGCACCACCGGCAAGTCGGAGTCCGCAACGGATTCGAGCTCCGATGAGCTCGCTGCATCCCGCGGCTGAATGACGATGCCGTCGACACGACCCTCACGGAGGAGATTCGGGATCGCGTCGCGCTCCCCGGCAAGTCGCTCCGCGCTCGCCAGAAGAACCATGTAGCCGAGCCGAGCGGCTTGGTCCTCCACGCCGGCCATCAGTTCCGCGAACAACGCGTTGGTAAGATCCGGGACGATGACAGCAACCACGTTCGTGCGTGCCAGTTTGAGCGCCCGCGCAGCGAAGTTGGGCCTGTAGCCAAGCTGCCGCGCCGCGTCGACGATGCGTTGACGAGTTGCTGCGCTTACTCGCGTCTCGGGCGCGCCCGACAGGACGCGCGACACCGCGGAGGTGGAGACGCCAGCCGCCGCAGCAACGTCGCTCAATGTGGCCATGCGACCAATGCTATTGTCGCGAACCGAAGTAGCCCCAACAACGTGCATCCGCGCCGGTGAAGTGTGGGAATGAAATCGCTGCGTCGGACGCCTCACGGTCGTGGTCGCGAAGATCAAATCGGCGACAACTGTGACGGGCCGCTCGTTCATTCTTCACGTCCCCCGTGTCACGAGGTCCGGATGCGTGGTGATCGCGCGTCTGCTTTATCGACCGCCGAGTCCTGTCATGCTGATTCCCTTTACGAGGAAGCGTTGGAGCACGATGGCGAGAAGCGCGGTGGGGATCATGGAGATTGCGGATGCCGCCATGATGAGTTGCCATTGCGCGCCGCCTTGGCCGAGGAAGTAGTTGAGTCCGAGAGGAACGGTGGCGTATTCGGGACCGTTGACGATGATCAGCGGCCACAGGAAGTTGTTCCAGTAGTTGATGAAGGTGAAAACGGTAAGCACGGCCAGGGTGGGGGCGACCATCGGTGTCATGATCTGCCAGAGGATGCGGATGTGATTCGCTCCGTCCATGCGTGCGGCGTCTTCGAGCTCGGAGGGGATGGCAAGGAGTGCCTGACGGAGTAGGAACGTTCCGAAGGCGCTGAAGGCGAACGGGATGATGAGCGCTTGATAGGTGTTCACCCAGCCGAGCTGCTGCATGAACAAGTACATCGGCACGACCACGACCTCCCCGGGCACCATCAAGGTCGCGAGGAAAATGAAGAACATGCCGTCGCGGCCCCGGAATCGGAGTCGGGCAAACGCGTACGCCGACAGCAGGGAGACGGTGAGTACCAGCACCGTGCCGAGGATGGAGACGAAGAAACCGTTGAAGAGGTACTGGCCGAACGGGATGTACGTCCATACCTCGGCATAGTTGGACCAACGTACCTCCGATCCGACGAGCGTAGGCGGGGAAGCGAAGACATCGGCGGGTGGCTTCAAGGATGTGGCGATCATCCACACGAAGGGCACCATGAACACGACGGCGACTGCCCAAAGACCGATTCGCGACAGCACCCGCAGATGCGGCTTCTGGCTGCTCCCTACTGGCCGGGGGCGCGGTCGCTTTGTTGCGGGCGCGACCAGAGTCCTCGTCTCGACAGTCGTTTCATTCATAGTGGACCAGCTTTCTTTGCGACGCGAAAAGGAGTGCGCTCACAAGCAGGATCAAACCGAACAGGACGACACCGATCGCCGACGCGTACCCGAGGTCGAGGAAAGAGAAGGCCTCGTCATACATGCGCATGGCGAGGGTTGTCGTGGCGTTGTTCGGACCACCGCCGGTCAGGACGTACGGTTGCGCAAAGACCTGGAACGATGAGATCAGCGTCATCGTCGTCGCGAAAAAGATCGCCGGGGAGATCTGCGGGATGCGGATGCTGAAGAACGTTCGCACCGGGCCCGCCCCATCGATAGACGCTGCTTCGAGGAGGTTGTCCGGCACACCGTTCAAGGCGGCCGTGAAGATCATCAGGTTGTATCCGAAGCCCTGCCACAACGACATCCCGATGACCGATGCCATCGCGAACTGCGGGTCACCGAGGAAGTTCGGTGCAGCCGTGCCGAACCATTCGCGCCAGGTCGCGTCGATTAGCCCGTTGGGGATGAGCATCAGTTGCCACACAGCCGCATTGGCGACCATCGGGGTCACCACGGGGATGAAGAACAGAACCCTGAGGCCGTTTCCATATCTCACCCGCGGAGATATCCAGGTCGCCATCAACAGCGAGAGCACCAGATTCAGCGGGGTCAGGAATACCACAAACACGAGCGTGTTCCCGAGCGACTGAATAAACGCGCTGTCCTGTGTGAAAAGGCGCACGAAATTGTCGATACCGACAAACTCCGGGTCGCCCAGCAGCGGCCAGGCCATGAAAGCCAGCGCCAACCCGGCCAAGATCGGCAAAAGGGTGAAGAACCCGAAGCCGCCCAACATCGGCGCGAGGAAGCCTGCTGCGGCAAGCCCGTCGCCGCGACGCTTGCGCCGCGACGCGGAGGGTTTCGTCTGCGTGGGAGGGACCCGTGTGGGGTCGGCTTGTCGTACGTCTTGAAGAGTCATCTCATCTCCGTTTCGAAACCCGGGGGCCCACAGTCTGCGGGCCCCCGGTGGCTCAACTGCCGGCGCTGTCCTGGAAGTCGGTCAGGAACTGCTCGGCGTCAGAGTCGCCGTTGAGCACTCCAACGATTCCCTGCTGCCAGAGGACGGCGTCTTCAACCCATGTGGGCGTTGCCCGGTAGCCGATACCCGACTCGAGCGCAGCCGGGAGGGTTTCCTCAGCATCCGGCACCGCATTGCCATACCACGACGGCTGCTGCGCCGTTCGCGCAGGGAACGCACGTCCCGTCTCGCCCAGATACTCCTCAGCTTCCGCGCCGGTGATCGACGCGAGAGCCTTCAAAGCCTCGTCCGGGTTCGCGCAGGTCTTCGTGATGGCGAAGCCCGACCCCCCGACGACAGTGCCGCCGCCGCCAGGCCCGACCGGCATCGTCACCGTGCCGAGCTCGAACGGTGCATTCTCCTTCAGGTTCACCATCGCCCACGGGCCATCAACGTACATCGCCGCATTGCCGGAGAGGAAAGCCTGCTGCTCAAGGTCCTGCGTCGATGAGCTAACCGGCGAAGCGATCTGCTCATCTCCCACCAGCCCCGCATACCACTCGAGAGCCTCCACGACATCGGCGTTGTCCGCATCGAGCTCGTAGTCCTCGTTGACAAGCAGCTCACCCGTCAACGTCGGAAGCCACGCATTGAACCGCTCCGCGTTCTGCGACACCGAGAAGCCGTACACGCCGTCTCCCGTGACCGCTTTCCCCGCCTCGACAAAGTCCTCCACCGTCCAGCCGGCCTCCGGCACCGGGGCACCCGCAGACTCGAAGAGATCCTTGTTGTAGTACATGATGTACGGGCCAAGGTCATACGGAATCGCGTACAGCTCACCATCGACCTTCATCGCGTCGATGATGCTCGAATCAAACTCACTCGTATCGATGCCCGCCGTCTCCAGAGCTGCATCATCCAACGGCATCAAGCTCGGAGCGAACGGAGCCAACCGAGCCATCTGGAAATACGCGACACACGGCGCACCATTCCCCCGAATTACCGTCGGCAACTTCGTCCAATAGTCCGGCCACGCCGCCGTCGACAACGAGACCGTCAGCCCCTCATTCTCCTCCGACGCGATAGAGGCGACTTCCTCCCAGACCGCCTTCTCAGCCTCAGAGCCCGCCGTCGTGAACCAATCAACCTCGACCTCACCACCGTCACCCGGACCGTCGCCGCCTCCGCTGCAGCCAGCAAGCGCCATCGCAGTAGCAGTCGCAAAAGCAAGTGCAGCCCCACGCACGATTCGTGCCATCACGTCTCTCTTCCTCGAGAAAAGGCAAGCGACCATCGCCGCCTTTCGGTACAAATTCCGCGATCGAGCAATACCCGTGGGCTCGACCACATCGTGATGCGCCGCCCAGCTCTCCCGGCGGCCATCAGATGGATCGGCGCGACATATACTCCACCACATCAGTTGATGAAGATCATATCATTCCTGACCCAGCACGCAATGCGAGCCCCATTTTTTGTCTCTTTGCCCAGAAAGTGCGAGGTGACATATGATGAATGGGGCCTACTGAAAGAGGAGCGAAGATGACCTCGCGTCGACCGAACATCGTGCTGATCCTGACCGACGACCATGCCGCGCACGCCGTGAGCGCCTACGGATCCGTCGTGAACCGCACGCCGCATATCGACGCCATCGCCGAGCGCGGGTGGCGTTTCGACTCTTGCTTCGCCACCAACGCGCTGTGCTCCCCGTCGCGGGCGTCCATCCTCACCGGAACGCACTCGCACGTGAACGGTGTTCGCACGCTCTACACACCGATCGATGCGTCGCAGCCGACCTTCATCTCGCGACTGCGGGAGGCCGGCTACCGCACCGCCATGATCGGGAAGTGGCACATGGGAGACGGCGAAGGCCACAACCCCGAAGGATTCGACTACTGGGACGTCCTCATCGGGCAGGGCGAGTATCACAACCCTCGTTTCCTCTCACCGACCGGGGTGCGAACCGTCGAGGGGTATGCCACCGACATCATCACCGACCTCGCGATCGAGTGGGCCGACGCACAAGACGGCGACGCACCCTGGTGCATGCTCGTGTGGCACAAGGCGCCGCACCGCTCATGGGAACCGGATGAGGCCCACGCGGCGATGTACTCCGACCCGATTCCGGTGCCGGACACGTACCACGATGACTACGACACGCGCACAAGCTCGGTTCGCCGCACCGCCATGCGCGTCGCCGATCACCTCGACCGCAATGACCTGAAGGTCGACCCTCCCGAAGGCCTGACCTATGAGGAGGAGTCGCTGTGGAAGTACCAGCGCTACATGGAGGACTACCTTCGGTGCGTGGCATCGGTCGACGATAACGTCGGCCGGCTCACGTCGTGGCTTCGAGATCGCGGCGACCTGGACGACACCCTCCTGATGTACTCCTCCGACCAAGGCTTCTTCCTCGGGGATCATGGCTGGTTCGACAAGCGCCTCATGTTCGACCCCTCCATCCGAATGCCGCTGCTGGTCAGCTATCCTCGCGAGATTCCGTCCGGGCGAGTGCACGACGGCATCGTTACGAACGTCGACTTCGCACGCAGCATCCTCGAGGCCGCCGACGTCCCACCCCACCGACGCATGCAGGGACGGAGCTTCTGGCCCGACCTCGCACCGACCTCCCGCACCCGTGAACCGGATGCGCCGGCGGAGGGCATGTACTACCGCTATTGGGAGCACGGCGACGTGAGCCACAACACCCCCGGCCACTACGGCTGGCGCGATGCGCAGTACAAGCTCATCTACTACTACAACGACGGATACGACCTGCCCGGCACCACCAACTTTGTCTACAGCGGGGAGTGGGAGCTGTACGACCTCGAGCGGGACCCCGACGAACTGCGAAACGTCTACCACGATCCCGCCTATCTCGAGACGCGAGACCGACTCACTCGCGACCTGTGGAAGGCACAGGCCCGCGTGGGCGATCAGCCAGACTCCCGCCAGCCGATCCCGGCGGGTCTGTCATGACGTCGCCGCGCTTGGGCGACTTCGATACTCCCGCTCACCGCGACTACCTCGAGACCATCGCCCAGGTCATCGCAGCCGGGCCGTACGACGACACGTGGGAGAGCCTGCAGGATGTGCCCGTCCCCCGCTGGTATCGCGAGGGAAAGTTCGGAATCTTCATCCACTGGGGTGTTTTCGCCGTGCCCGCTCACTGCGATGCCAGCTTCGGAGAGATGGGCGGAGGCGACTGGTACGGCCGAAAGATGTACCTGTCGTGGACCGAGACACACCGTCACCACGTGGAGCGATATGGCCCCGTCGATGAGCACGGCTACGAGAAGTTCATCCCCGAGCTGACGGGAGAGTCCTTCGACCCCGATGAGTGGATGCGGTTGTTCCGACGAGCGGGTGCGCGATTCGTCGTGCCCGTCGCCGAGCACCACGACGGCTTCGCGATGTACGACTGCTCGTTCACGCCGTGGCGTGCTTCGACAATGGGCCCGAAGCGGGATGTGCTCGGCGAGCTGGCGACAGCGGCCGCACGGCAGTCGTTGAGCTTCGGCGCCTCGTCCCATCGTGCGGAGAACTGGTGGTTCTTCCAGGGCGGTGCCGGAATCGACAGCGACGTCCTGACCCCCGGCCCGACGCGATCGCTCTACGGCCCCGCGGCCCCGGACGCCCTCCAGCCCGACGAGGCATTTCTCGAGGATTGGCTCATCCGCACGGCGGAGATCATCGATCGATACCGCCCCCTGCTGCTCTGGTTCGACTGGTGGATCGAGCAGCCCGCTTTCGAACCGTATCTGCGCCGACTCGCCGCGTTCTACTACAACCGGGCTCATGAGTGGGGCCGGCAGGTGGCGATCAATTACAAGTTCGACGCCTTCGCCCCCGGCGCTGCCGTCCTCGACGTCGAGCGCGGACAGACAGAGGGCATTTCCGATCGCTTCTGGCAGAACGACACCGCCGTGTCGAAAAACTCGTGGGGGTTCGTCGACGGTCACGACTACAAGCGCCCGCGCGACCTGATCGCCGATCTGGCGGACGTGGTCAGCAAGAACGGGGCCCTCTTGCTCAATGTCGGGCCCGATGCCACCGGCCGCATCCCCGACGACGAGCAGCGCATCCTGACGGAAGTAGGAGATTGGCTCCACGCGAACGGCGAAGCCATCTACGGCACCACCCCGTGGCATGTTGCGGGAGAAGGGCCGACGCGGATCGTTCCGGGGACGTTCAACGATGTCTCCCGTGACCCGTACGTGCGTGAGGACATCCGTTTCACCACTGCGCGCGGCGACCTCTACGCCATTTTCCTCGGTGCGGCGGGTGGCGAGACGGTGACGATCACATCGCTGGCACTGGGCGCTCCCCACTCGTTGCCGGTGGAACGCATTCGGTCGATGGCATCCGCGCAGGACGTCGAGTGGCGACAGGACCACGAGGGAGTCCACGTAACGTTGCCCGACGATGCGGCCGCGGTTCCGGTGGTCCGCCTTCGTTTCCCCAGAGATCCGGATGCCGGCCGAATCCCACCCGTCATCGAAGGTCAGTAAAGATCTGATCTATGTATCATAGATCAGAGGCATTATGTGTTTACGCATGAAAATGCGCGCTGAAAGCCAGAATACAGGAGTAGAGATATGACGATTATTACCGGGGTACGCGTCAGCGACGTTCGATTCCCTACATCCGACGAGCTACACGGCTCCGACGCGATGAACAAAGATGGGGACTACTCCGCTGCGTATGTCGTGCTCGAGACGGACGACCCGACACTGGCCGGCTACGGCTTCACTTTTACGATCGGACGAGGCAACGATGTGTGCGTCCTCGCCGCAGAGCGCCGTGCGGCGCCGCTGATCGGGCGGTCGGTGGCCGAGGTCATCGGCGATCTCGGCGGTGTGTACCGCGAGTTCAAGACCGACTCGCAGCTTCGCTGGCTCGGGCCCGAGAAGGGCGTGATCCACCTCGCCACGGCGGCTGTGATGAATGCCGTGTGGGACCTGGCCGCACGGGCGGCCGGGAAGCCGCTGTGGCGACTGCTGGCCGATATGTCGCCCGCCGAGCTCGTCTCGATCACCGACTTCCAGTACATCACCGACGCTCTCACTCCCGACGAGGCGTTGCGCATGCTCGAGGACATGGCTCCGACGCGCGCTGCCCGCGTCGCCGAGCTGGAGCGCACCGGGTACCCGTGCTACACGACGAGCGCGGGATGGCTGGGATTCGAAGACGACCGCCTCCGGACGCTGCTGAAAGAAGCCGTCGACGACGGGTATCGGCACGTGAAGCTGAAGGTAGGAGCGGACATCGACGACGACATCCGGCGCTGCTCGATCGCGCGGGAGGTCATCGGGTGGGATGCCACGCTCATGATCGACGCGAACCAGGTGTGGGATGTGCCGGAGGCCATCGAGTGGGTGCAGCGGTTGGCGGAGTTCAAACCGCTGTGGATCGAAGAGCCCACCAGCCCCGATGACGTGCTCGGCCACGCCGCCGTACGCCGCGCCGTCGCCCCCATCGGTGTCGCCACCGGTGAGCACGGCATGAACCGAGTGCTGTTCAAGCAGATGTTCCAGGCCGAAGCGATCGATTTCTGCCAGCTCGACTCGGCCCGGCTGGCGAGCATCAACGAAATCCTCGCGGTGTACCTCATGGCCAAGAAGTTCGACGTGCCGGTCTGCCCTCACGCAGGCGGCGTCGGTCTGTGCGAACTCGTCCAGCACCTGTCAGTGTTCGACTACGTCGCCGTCTCCGGAACCCTCGAGAACCGCGTCACCGAGTTCGTCGACCACCTCCACGAACACTTCGTCGACCCCTGCATCGTGGAGAACGGTGCCTACCGGCTCCCCTCGCAGCCCGGCTACAGCGCCCAGATGCACGCCGCCTCTGTCGCGGAGTACACCTACCCCGACGGACCGCGGTGGAGCGCCAGGCTTCAGGAGAGCCGGGAGATGGCGTCGCTCTCGTCGTGATCGATCAGGAAATCCTCGACGCCGAGCAAGTGGGCCGACATCCGTATTCGTGCGGCATCCGGGTCCCGCCGCCGCATCGCGGCGAAGATCGACATGTGATCGGCGTGCGTGCGAGCTTCCGCGCCCTCTTCGCTGATCGCACGCCAGAGTCGAGCTCGGATAGTGCGCCCGGCGAGCGCGTCAATCATTCCCTCGAGTGCGGGGTTGCCGGAGGCTCTCGCGATGAGGCGGTGGAAGGCGATGTCGGCCTCCATGAACGCTTCATGGTCGGCGGCCGG
This sequence comes from Microbacterium sp. AK031, assembly GCF_024807145.1. Taxonomy (GTDB): domain Bacteria; phylum Actinomycetota; class Actinomycetes; order Actinomycetales; family Microbacteriaceae; genus Microbacterium. The sequence goes on from NZ_JANUCA010000006.1 coordinate 46,882, forward strand.
CTCGTCGAGCAGAGCACCGGCATCGCGCAGAAGCTTCGACGCCTCGGCCAGCGCGCCGTCGTCGATGTGCAGCGTCGCCTGGAAGACGGCTTCGGCCTCGAGCACCCGGCGGACCGCCTGCAGGTGGCGCACCCCGTCGGGGCTCTGCAGGTCGACGAGGAAGCTCATGGGGGCCAAAAGCAACCCGGGATCGAGAGAGGTGACGTACGTCCCGTCACCCTGCCTGGTTGCCAGGACGCCCATGATGCACAGGGCACGCACCCCCTCCCGCAGGGGCCCGCGCGAGACATCGAGCCGCTCCGCCAGATCCCGTTCGATCGGAAGGCGATCCCCTGGCCGAAGGTCGCCGGCCAGGATCATGCCCTTGATGCCGTCCACGACGACATCCGTCTGCGAGCGACTCGCGCGCACCGTTTCCTCAGTCATCTGACCATTGTACGGTCGAGTCGGATCTCGACCGAGATTGGAGAACGTCATGGTCATCGACGCCCATCAGCACATCTGGGACCCCGCACAGGCGTCGTACCCGTGGCTCACCCCTGACCTCCACCTCATCGACCGCGCCTTCGCACTCGATGAGGCACTTCCCCTGCATCGCGAGGTCGGGGTAAAAGGATGCGTCCTCGTCGAGGCGTCGGACGACCCCGATGACGCCCGGCTGATGGAGCGCGCGGCGGACGCCCACCCCGAGGTGCTCGGGATCGTGACGTACTCCCCCGTGTCGGACCCGGTCCAGCTCGCCCACGACCTGGATCCCACCACGCGCCACAACCGAGTGGTCGGTGTGCGCAATCTGATCCACCACCATCCGGACCCGGACTGGATGCTGACGGAAGCCTTCGACGAGGGCCTCGGAATCCTGGAAGCCCTCGGGCTGCCGTTCGACGTCGTCGCGACCTCCTCGCGTCACCTGCGCAACCTCACGACCGTGTCCGAAAGGCATCCGGGACTCCGACTCGTCGTCGATCATCTCGGTAAGCCCCCCGTGGGAGGAGACCTCGGCGAGTGGCGCAAGGCGATTCGAACCGTCGCCGCGAACCCCCTCACCGCTGCGAAGCTGTCGGGCCTGTACAACGAATCACGCCCCGCTGCGTGGACGCCTGACGACCTGCAACCCATCGTCGACCACGCGCTGGAGGTGTTCGGCCCCGAGCGCCTGATGTACGGCGGTGACTGGCCGATCTCGGTCCGCGCAGGCGGCTACCGCCGGGTATGGAATGGCATCTCGCAGTGCCTCCTCCACCTCCGGGACGACGAGCGAGAGGCGGTGCTCTTTCAGACGGCGGCGGATGTGTACGGGCTGGCACCCCGAGCCCCACGGAATGCCGTCGGAATGGACATCGGCTGATGGGCGGCACGAACGAGACCGTCCAGCGGATCACGCGGCTCGGCCTGGGCCTGTCCCAACTCGGGAACATGGGACGCGTAACCACCGACGCCGAGGCGGAGGGGGCGGTGCGCACCTCATGGGATGCCGGCGTGCGCTACTACGACACAGCGCCCCACTACGGCCTCGGGCTTTCTGAAGCGCGCGCCGGCCGCATCCTCAGTGAGTTCCCGCGCGAGGAGTATCTTCTCTCGACGAAGGTCGGTCGGCTTCTCGAACCTTCCCCCGAGACGGCGCACCGCAGAGACGACGAAGGGTTCGCCGTCCCGGCCGGCCTTCGCCGTGTGCGGGACTACTCCCGTGACGGTATCCGTCGGAGCCTCGAGTCGAGCCTCATGCGGCTCGGCACCGATCGCGTCGACATCCTCTACCTCCACGATCCGGAGGGCCACGAGCGTGACGCCCTTGACAACGCGATCCCTGCTATGGCCGCGCTCCGCGACGAGGGCACCGTGGGAGCCATCGGCCTCGGCACCAAGGACGCGCGCACGGCGGCGGAACTGACACGTTCGGGAGCCCTCGACCTGGTGATGATCGCCGGGCGGTTCACGCTTCTGGACGACAGCGCGCGCGACCGGCTGTTCCCCGCTGCTGCCGAGACCGCGACGTCGATCGTCGCGGCCGGCGTGTACAACTCCGGTCTGCTCAGTCGAGCCCGCCCCGCCGCCGATGGGCAGTTCGAATATGGTCCGGCGCCCACGTCGATGATCGAACGAGCGAACCGGATCGCCGATGTCTGCGAGCATTTCGACGTGGACCTCCCTACCGCGGCCGTGGCGTACTGTCTGCGGGACCCGCAGGTGATCTCTGTTGTCCTGGGCGCGCGCAACGGTTCACAAGCGCAGAGCAATGTGCAGCGGTGCGCCCGGGACGTACCCGAGGCACTGTGGGACGAGCTGCGCGCCCGGCACCTCATCGACATATGACCAATGGGAGGGGACCGATGAACACCCGCCGCATCGCCGCCGTGATCCAGCTCGACCCGGACCGCATCGACGAGTACGAGCGCTACCACCGTGAGGTCTGGCCGGGTGTGCTCCGTCGACTGACCGAGAGTCACATGTCGAACTACTCGATCTTCCGCCACGGGACGACTCTCTTCAGCTACCTCGAGTACATAGGCGACGACTACGACGCCGACATGGCGGCGATTGCCGCCGACCCGGAAACGCAGCGGTGGTGGGAGATCATGAACCCCATGCAGCAGCCGTTCATCGAGCGCGCTGAGGGTGAGTGGTGGATGGCCCTCCCCGAGGTGTTCCACCTCGATTGAGCCATATCCCATGCCGAGCGGGTAGAAGCGCTCTGGAGGGAGAATCCTCCACCAACCGGTTCAGCAGCATGGCCGGAGCACCACCAGCGAGACAGCTCTCACGGATTCGCACGGTGGTCGACGGTGTTGAATCTGCGGCGATATGAGCGTCGATGCGACGTTACCGCGAGGTGAGCTCGGTCGGAGTTGCAGGCACCGGGTCGGTAGGGCCTGGCGCTCCGGCACGAGCGCGTCACCGCGATCTCGAGTCAAGTGGTGCGATATGACCGGCCCCTTCGGATCCTCCGTCGATTCGGACAGACTTCGCTGATCGTCCACGACTGGGAAAGACGCTGACAGACTGGACGGCACCGCGTTCTTCTGCATCATCGCCGCCGGGAGCGCGGGACGCAATCTGCCTGCAACCGCCCGTCGCAGATCGGAAGACGGACGAGTCGTGGACGAATCCTCCTCAAGCAGCGCTGCACGGACGATGCGTCGAGGGTCATACTGTCGTGGATCGCGAGAGCGCCAGTCGACGTCGTCGAAGTCCGATTCCAGGTTCTCTGAACAGGGCTGGCCCTGGGCACAGCGACGGGCGCCCAGGGCCAGACAGATGCGGTTACTCGTTGACGCTGAACCCCTGGTCTATGCCGTAGGCGACGTTCTCCTCCTGCCAGGCGATCAGACCATCGTTGATCTCGTCCCCGTCGAGGAAGACCTGGCCGACGGTGTCTGCGTAGATCGAGTTGGCGTACGCCTGCCACGGCAGGTACTGCCACCCGGCAGGCACGCTCTCCGCTGCCGCGGCGAGGACTTCATTCACCTTCTGGCCGCCGAAGTACTCCGATTCGGTCTCAAGGAAGGCGGGGTCCTCGAGCTGAGCCCGCGTCGTCGGGAAGCCGCCCGATTTCATCACAATCCCCACGGAGGTGTCGCTTGTGTTCAACCAGCGGAGGAAGGCCGCCGCGAGCGCCTTGTTCTCGCTCACCTCGAGGACGGCCTGCCCGCTCCCCCCTTGTTCGGCACTCACGGGGTCACCACCGTCGTATGTCGGCATGGGTGCGACTCGCCAGTCTCCCGCGCCCTCAGGCGCGGCGCCCGACAGCAGGCCGGCAAACCACCCACCGGCGACGACCGTCGCGATCGTCCCGTCACTCAGTGCTTTGCCCCACTCCTCCGTACCGCCCGGGATCATCGCAAGCTCGTCAGCCTGCAGCAGCTGTGTCCACATGTCCGCCCAGCGCTGCGAGCCCTCGTCCTGAAGGTCGATGCTCACGCTCTCGCCCTCGGCGGCGAACGGCTGCCCCCCGGCCTGCCAGATCATGCCGAGACCCAGCCCGGAATAGCCGCCATCATCATTGGTGATAAAGGAGCCGTCCTCCTTGAGCGCCGCAGCCGCCGCCAGATAGTCATCCCACGTGGCAGGCACATCCAGGCCCGCCTCGTCGAATACTCGGGCGTTGTAGAACATCGCCATCGGACCCGAATCTTGCGGCAACCCTCGCAGAACGCCGTCAGCAGAGACCTGGCTCCACGTCGATGCGGTGAAATCATCCTCGAGTTCGCCCATCCCCAGTGCGGAGAGATCTGCGAGCTGACCCGGCAGCACGAACTGCGGGAAGGACTGGTACTCGAGTTGCACCGCGTCGGGTGCGCCGTTACCCGCCGTGATCGCGTTCTGCAACTTCACATTGTGGTCCCCGGCAGAGGTGGTGTTGACGAAGTCGACCGTGACATTCGGGTATTCCGCTTCGAACGCATCGACCTGCTCCTGAGTCCACGGGGCCCACCCCCAGTAGGTGATCTTGCCGCCCTCTTCGAGCGCGGCATCGAGCTGTGACATGTCCGCCGCCTCGTCGGACGAGGATCCATTCCCACCTGCGGCGCCGTCTTCGGCCGCGCAGGCTGCGACTCCGCCCATCACCAGTGCCGCCGCCGCTACCGCGCCGAGCGTCCGCGCTGTTCGCTTCATCCTGACATACATATCGCTGTGTGTCCTTTCACTCTGAGGGGAGGGGGCTGATCGAGCAGTGTCCCCTTCGTCACTGCTTGACCCCGCCGGCGCCGAGATCGGACTGCCAGTAGCGCTGGAGGAACAGAAATGCTGCGATGATCGGTGCAATCGTCAAGAGAGAGCCAGTGATGACGAGGTTGAAGATCGGATCCGCGCCTGACCCGACACCCTGCGCATTCCACTGCTGCAACCCGATTGTCAGTGGAAACAATGCCGGATCGCTGAGCATGATCAGCGGGAGGAAGTAGTTGTTCCACGTCGCGACGACCGCGAACAGTGCGGCTGTCACGATCCCGGGGACCAGCATGCGCACCGAGATCGTGAAGAAGGTGCGCACTTCTCCCGCGCCATCCACTCGAGCCGCCTCGAGAATCTCGTTCGGGATCGCATCGGCGGCGTATACCCAGATGAGGTACAGCCCGAACGGCGCTACCAAAGAGGGGATGATGACTGCCCAGATCGTGTTGGTCAGGCCCACCGCGCTGAACATGAGGAATGTGGGGACGGCAAGCGCTGTCCCTGGGACGGCGATCGCGCCGAGAATGACGGCGAAAACCAGCTTCTTGCCCGGGAACCGGAACTTCGCGAGCCCGTAGCCTCCGAGCGTTGCCAGGATGGTGGCACCCCCTGCGCCCAGGACGACGTAGAGGACGGTGTTCCCGAACCACCTCAGGAAGATGCCGTCGTCGTAGACAAGCGTCGCCGCGATGTTGTCGAAGAAAGCGAACGGTCCGGAGAACCACAATCCGAAGGACGTGATCAGCTCGGTCTGCGTCTTCGTCGAGCTGATCAGCAACCACGCCAGCGGGAGCAAGGAGTACAGAATCGTAAGGCCCATCGCCACGCTGAGCACGAGCGAGGAGCGTCGGCGCGGCCGGTCACTCTGACGCAGTCGCGCGCGCGCTCCCCTCGTGGTGATCGCGCGCGTGGACTCGTCGATCGCTGAAGACGTCATGACCGCAGCGCCTCCTTCGCGCCGCGCAGTTGCACGACGTAGGCGATCACGGCTGTGATGATCCCCATGATGATGGCGACCGTGGCCGCGTAATTGAACTGCTGACCGACAAAGCTCAAGTTGTACGCGTACATGTTCGGCGTGAAGAAACTCGAGATCAGCGTGGGAACGAGTGTCTGGAGGATGTTCGGCTCGTTGAACAGCTGGAAGCTGCCGATGATCGAGAAGATCGTCGCGATCACCAACGCCCCCCTGAGGGCGGGGAGCTTGATGCTCCAGGCGACCCGCACCGGTCCTGCGCCGTCGATCGCGGCCGCCTCGTACAAATCGCTGGGGATCGTGCGCAGCGCGGAGTAGAAGATGAGCATGTTGTATCCCATGAACTCCCACGTCAGGATGTTCCCGATGGCCGGGAGGATCCAGGCTTGAGACAACGGATCCAGCAGCGGTGCGCCGAGCACCTCGTTGACGTTGCCGGTGAGTCCATACCGCTCGCTGTAGATGAAGCCCCACATGAGCACGGCGACCACCCCGGGAACGGCGTAGGGAAGAAAGATCCCGATGCGGTAGAAGCGCGCACCCGCCAGACGTCCACTGTCGATCGCCAGCGCCGCGAACACCGCAACCGCGAGCATGATCGGCACCTGCACCAGGAGGACGAGAAGCACCCGTCCCAATCCTCTCCAAAGCTTCTCGTCTGCGAAAGCGCGAGCGTAGTTGTCGAGCCCCACAAACGCAGTCCCGCCGATGAGCTGCGTCTTGAACAGGCTCAGGTAGACCGCGTACAGCAATGGCGCGATGAACACCAGGGCGAACACGATGAGAAACGGTGCGAGAAACCCGAGTCCGGCTCGAGCCTGGGAGCGTTCGATTCGCCCGCGTCCACGTCGCGAAGGCGGCTCACGGCGAGTCGTTGATGGCTCGCGCGGGGGCGATTGGTGAATCGTCGGCATTGACCGTCCCATCGTTAAACCGGTTTCCCTAACATATCAGATACCCTTGGAGGACGTCGCTCCACTTGAACGAGCGGCGGGGCGACGACTTCTTCGACGGTGTCAGCGCGTGATCGTGTAGGCGAGTGTGTACGTCCCCGAGCCGATCTCGTACTCCTCGTGAGGCTCGGGACCGCATGCGCCGTTGCCCAGGCCGCGGTGTGCGGCATCTAGGCTCAAGATCAGGTGAGGGTGCTCGGTGAGCTCCGCTTCGTGCGGGGAGTCATACAACTCTTCGGCGGTGTGCCGAACCGCTGAGAAAGAAAACGGCTCCCCTGAAGTCTCGATCCGCAGCCGGTCTCCGTCCGTTGGGTCGATCAGTTCGACCCAACGAACGTCTGTACGCAACCCGTACTCCTGAGGAACAAGGTACGGCTGCGCGTCGATGCCGGCCTCCCAAAGTCCGATCATGCTCCCGCGCTTGCGATCCGGGTAGTTTTCGCCCGGCCCGCGACCGAACCAGCGCATCCTGGTGAATCGAGGGTCGATCTCGTAGCGGACTCCCACGCGAGGCACTCCCGCCAGGTCGTTCGGGATCGTGAAGGTATGCGATTCATGGCCGAGCTCGACCGCACGGTCGTACTCGATCAGGCCCGTCGGGTCGACGCTGTCGATCCCCTGTTGCAGCCACTTGTGCAGCCGCTGGCTACCCTTGGATTCGGCGGCTGCCCACTCGAGCATGAGCTTGAACCCGTCGTTGTCCACGGCCGCCCGCCACAGTTGCGGCACTGGGCCCGCAACGATAACTCCTTGTGCGACGGGTGCGGCCGGCGACCGTCCGGCGATCGGGCCGTCGACGATGTGCTGGTCCCAAGCGACCAAGTGATCCGCCTCAGCGAACCAGCTCGTGCCGCGCAGGTACCAGCGGACGGTCAGCACGCCCCCGAGATCTTGCGGAAGAACGAGAGGGAGAGGGACGCTACGATGCTCACCGGGTGGGACATCGACGCACTCCAGGTCCCCCGAGATCTCAGTGTCGCCGTCGGTGAAAACCCAGCGTGCGTACAGGTCTCCCAGGGATGCGAACGACCGACGATTCTCCACGACGAGCTGGCCAGCCTCGACCGACGTCGCCACGGGGCGATAGACCCAGGAAACTTCTGCCATGGCTGGATGAGGCGTCAGGTCAGAGGACACCAGTCCATCCGCGATGAAGTTTCCGTCGTGCGGTTTTTCGCCGAACATGCCTCCGTAGTGCAGCCGACGATCGGCGGCGTCAGGATGACGAAGCCCATGGTCCTTCCACTCCCAGATGAAGCCTCCCTGCAGGCCAGGATAAGAGTGGATCACGTCCCAGTAATCGGCGAGTGAACCATTCGCGTTGCCCATCGCGTGGCTGTACTCGCACATGATGAACGGCCTGTCCGCGCGGCCGTCAGCCACAGCGCGGCCGTAGTCGGCCACTTCGGGGACAGTGGGATACATCGGGCACACCACGTCCGTCGCGTGGCGACCGCCGTCGATCCAGCCCTGAGTACGAACCGCATCCTCGTAGTGGAGCGGTCGTGTCGGATCTGACCGGCGCACCCATGCGGCCGCAGCGTCGTGATTGGCTCCATAGCCGGACTCGTTCCCGAGGCTCCACATGATGACGCTGGGGTGATTCCTGTCGCGCTGCACCATGCGCGCAACGCGTTCCACCCATGCTTCTCGATACTCCGGACGGTCACACACGTGCCAGTTATAGGCGTGAGACTCGATGTCCGCCTCGTCGACGACGTAGAAGCCCAGTTCATCGCACAGGTCCAAGAACTCCGGCCGGTTCGGATAGTGCGCGGTCCGGATCGCGGTGATGTTGTGGCGACGCATCTGCACGAGGTCCGCGCGCATGTCATCCACCGTAACCGCGGTTCCGCGATCGGGGTGGTGGTCGTGTCGGTTCACGCCGTGGATCCACACCCGCTGGCCGTTGACGAGCAGATCAGGGCCGTCAACGGTGACTCTCCGAAAGCCCACACGCTGAGTGACAGTGTCGACGACGCCGCCCTCGGGGTTGAGCAGATCGATCTCGCAGGTGTAAAGCTTAGGGCTCTCGGCACTCCAGGGCTCGACCGCGAGCGCGTCGAGACTGACGGTGCCGCCGACGTCGGTAAACTGATAGTTGGTCGTGTGATCGACATCGACGGGCGCTGTCGCGGGGTGCGCAACAGCGGCTGAGGTGGCCGCGTCGAGGATCGCCGTGCGCAGCGACCATCCCGCCTCCAGCCTCTCCAGGGCCGCGACGGCACGTACGTGGAGCGAGCCGGTGCCCGCCGCAGGATCCCAATCGGCTTCCACTTGCACGTCTTCGAGGCGATCAGCGGGCCTGATCATCAAGTGCACCGGGCGGTGGAGCCCGGCCATCCACCATGCATCCTGATCTTCGATGTAGCTGTGCGCACTGAAGCGGACCACAACGATAGCGACCTCGTTCTCACCGTCGCGAACCTGGTCGGTGACCTCATACACGCTGTCGAGGCGAGCATCCGTTCCGTACCCGATGAACTGGCCGTTGAGGTAGACGACATGCACGCTGTCGGCCCCACCCACACAGATCCGAATGCGCGAACCGGCCGACTGCCGTGGCACCTCAAACGAGCGCCGATAGACGCCCGCGGGATTGCGGGCCGGCAGGCTCGGCGGCGGCCCATCGAAGGGCATGACGATGTTCGTGTAGTGAGGGAGGTCGCCTACGCCCTGCAGAGTCCAGTTCCCCGGCACCGCGACCTCGTGCCACTCGACGGCATCAGTGTCGCCCGCCACCGCATCGGCCGGGACGTCGTCCGGTGTATCGAACAAGCGGAAGGACCACGTGCCATCCAGAGTGACGTCGCCTGCCTCAATGCGCCGGGTCGTCATGGGGAGCCGCCCGATGGCCGTCTGCGTCGGGTCTGTCCAGGGTCGGAAAGGGCCGACGACAGGAAGCATGCTTGTCCTCAATGTTGGGTGCGCCGACAAAGCCGACGCGTACGAGACGTCGGCCCTGGCAGAGCGGGTCAGGGGTCAGGGTCAGGAGTCGAAGGGTGACGCAACCGCTCAGGCGGCGTCGAGCGCAGTAAGTCCGGTGAAGTCGAGCTCGACGCCGTGACCTGGTCGGTCGGGCGCTGTCGCATACCCATCGGTGATCTGCATGGGCTGAGCGATGAACTCGTCCAACCCGAAGCCGTGGGCTTCCATGAACGTGCGATGCGGAGCAGCGGCGAGCGAGTGGATCGTCAAGTCGTGCACACCGTGCGACGTGAGGCTGAGATTATGCGCTTCGGCCAGCGCCGCGACCTTACGGAACCCGGTGTATCCGCCGATGTTACTGACGTCGGGCTCCGGCAGCGTAAGCGCGGAGCGTTCGATCGCCTGAGCGAAATCGTAGATCGTGTGCAGGTTCTCCCCCGCGGCGATCGCGTGCTGCCCGTGCGCGACGATGCGTGCATTGCCGACAACATCGTCGGGAATCGTGGGCTCCTCGATCCACGTCAGATCGAAAGGCAGGAATGCCCGCGACGCGCGGAGAGCCTCGTCGACGTTCCACTTCATGTTGGCATCCACCATGAGCGGGAATCCCTCGCCCAGGTGCTCGCGCATCGCGGCAACGCGCGCCACGTCTTCGCGCAGGTCGGCACGACCGACCTTCATCTTGATCGCTCGGAACCCCTGAGCTAGGAACTCGTCTGCTTGCTCGAGTAGCCGCGCAAGCGGGAATTCGAGATCGATACCACCGGCATACACCGGCACCCGTGGGTCGTACCCTCCGAACAGCTTCCACAGCGGCATCCGGGTCTTCACACCGATGAGATCCCACAAGGCGATGTCGACAGCCGAGATCGCAGACGTCTGGTGACCGCCGCGACCGGCGTAGTGCAAGCACCACCACATGTCCTGCCAGAGGCGCTCGATCTGATCGGCGTCCTTCCCGATGAGACAGGTAGACAGGTCCTTCTCGATCATCGTGGCGACGGCAGCACCGCCGTGATTCACGGTGTACGTGTATCCGACTCCGGTGGCGCCATCGCTGTCTTCGATCCGGACGGTGATGAGCTCGAAGTCCATCATCACGCCGTGGGTGCTGTCGGTGAGGTGGTTCGCCAGCGGCACGCGGTAGAGGTCGGTGCGCACGCGTTCGATGACCGCCATCAGCGTGCTCCGTCCGCGAGTTCGGCCAGCTTCGCCTGGAACGCCTCATTGCCCTTTTCGGGACTCACTCCGAGTTCGTACTTCAACTTCTGGGTCTCGTCCGCGCGGAACGCCTTGAGGTAGCCCCACTCCCCCGTGACGTCGTGGCAGAGGCCCCAGCGCAGCCCATCCAACGGCTCCTGGGTGGGGGCGTCGACCCGCAACGGGCCCGCAGCGATCGGGGGATTCGGTACGTATGACTGAATCTCGAAGTTCACGCCGTCAGGGGCGAACTGGATCGTGTTTCGTTCTGGCCCGTCGGTGGTGAGCATTGCAGCCACACCGCCCCCGTGCAACCACAAGCACGTCTCGTGGCCGCTGTTCGTGACCGGGTTCAGCTCGGATCGCGTGTACGGACCCTCGATGCGATCAGCGATCGCGACGCCCCACTTCGTTGAGCGTCCGCCCGAGGTGAAGCGCTCCCCCATCTGCTCACCCTTGTAGTAGAGGAAGAATTTTCCGTTCAGTGGGAGCAACAGCGGGTCGTGAACCTTGTGGCTGTCGAAGTCGCCTTGCGAGAGCACCGCGAGGCGGTCATCCTCTTCTCCCGCCCACTCTCCGTTGGGCGCCGGCTCGAGCAGCGGCGCCGAGGCCTTGGTCCACGGACCCTCTGGCCGATCGGCTGATGCCATGGCGATGGATTCGAGGCTTCGGAGCCGGTAGGGGGATTGCACGACCTGGTACACCAGGTAGTAGCGTCCTTCGTGCTCGAGCACCTCTGGAGTGAACACCGAACGGTCGTCGTACTGCCCCGGTGCGCCGACTCCGAGGGCCCTGCCTTCTTCTTTCCACTCCACGCCGTCCACGCTGGTGGCGTGCCAGATCTCGGACCAATCCCACGGGAAGACCTTGGCGAGGGGATCGCCCGTGCCGAAGCCGACCGCATCCCCGGTCGACTTGGTGTACCAGACGTGGTAGGTGCCGTCCTTCAATAGAACACTGGAGGGGTCACGGCGGTGGACGCCTGGCTCGGGAACGAGACCGGTGATGTCTTCCTCGGTGAAGTCGCAGAACCACTGCGGGTCTGATGAATACGCGGCGGCTCGCTGGCTCGCGGCGCTGAGGATGGGTTTGGGCATAGCTCGGATGGCCTTTCGGTCTTACTTGATTGCGCCGCCGACGCCGCCGATGGAGAAGTATCGGTTGAGCGCGGCGAAGATGATGACAGGTGGGAGCAGCATGACGACGGACATGGCCATGACCGGGCCCCAGTCGGTGGAGTTCTGCTGAAAGAAGTACTGCAGGCCGATCGGGAGCGTGAAGTTGTCTTCGCTGCGGAGGAATACGACAGCCACCAGATAGTCATTCCACGCAACCAGGAAGCTGAAGATGGCGGCCGACAGAATACCGGGGTACGAGTTGCGCACCACGATTCGAACGAAGGCGCCGAAGACGCTGGCGCCGTCCACCCAGGCGGCCTCTTCGAGTTCGAACGGAATGCTGTCGTAGTACGACGCCATCATCCAGCACGTGACGGCCATGCTCCCCGCGATGAAGATGATCGCGACCCCAGCCAAGCTATCGGCAAGCCCCAACGCGGCGAAGACGACGAACAGGGGGATGACGATGACGATCACCGGCAAACCCTGCACGACGAACAGAGTGAGGGAGTACCCGCGCGCGAATCGGTTCATCAGACGGGACAGGGGATACCCGGCCATCGCACCGATGATGACGCCGAACACCGTGGTCCCCAATGTCACCATAAGACTGTTCGTCAGATAGGTGAAGACCGGAGTTTCGGTGAAGATCTCGGTGAAGTTGTCGAACGTCCAGATCGTTGCGCCTGAGAGCGTCTGTCCACCTTGAAATGACAGCACGATGATATTGAGGATCGGGGTGAGGATGATGACCGTGACGATCGCCATGACGGCAGAGGTGATCCACCCGCGGATGCGACGCTTACGTTCGAATCGCGACATCGGTCGGGCAGGCACACTCTGGGAGCCGCCCCGGGCGACGACCAGGTTCTGAGTTTCGCTCATGATTGCGCTCCGATCAGTTCGCGAGAGGGGCACGATTAATGCGCCGGAAGAAGTACACCGATACCGCAACGATCACAATCGTGATCAAGAAGGCAACAGCCACGCCGTACCCGGTGCGGAAGTCCTGGAACACCAGCCGGTAGGCGAAAACCACCAGCGTGTTCGTCGCCCCGACCGGGCCTCCACCGGTGAGGAGATAGATCGTGGGGAAGTCGTTCACTGTGAAGATCGCGGCGAGAACCCAGCTGATGTAGATTGGCTTCGCGATGATCGGCAGGATGATGTACCGCAACTTCTGCCAGGCAGTGGCCCCGTCGATGCGGGCGGCTTCCTCGACACTGTGGTCGACCGATTGAAGAGCCGCGTTCATCATCAGCATCATGAACGGGAAGCTGCCCCAGATCTTGAAGACGATCACCGTGATCATCGCCCACGTCGGGTCAGAGAGGAACTGCACGTCACCGAACCCCAGCGCGCGGAAGAGAGCGGGGACAGGGCTGCTCTGCGTGGCGACAAGGAAGTTCCAACTGGTTGTGGACACGACCACCGGCACGACCCACGGCAAGAGGAGGAGGAGGCGGAATCCGGATCGCCCCGGGAAAGGGTTGCGCAGCACGAGCGCGAACGTCATCCCGATGATCCAGCTGATACCGACGGAGGCGACGGTGAATATCAAGGTGAACCAGGCCGCGTTCCAGAAAGCCGGGTCCAGCAGCGCGGTCGCGTAGTTCTCCAGCCCGACGAAGTCGCCGGCACCGGTGATGCCGCCGTCATGAAGCGACTGCCCGATGGCGAACACGAGGGGGTAGGCGTTGATCGCGACCAGGAGCAGGATGGAGGGCGCCAGCAGCGCCGCCATGGTGGTGTTCCGCCCGGGCGAGAGCGATCCACGCGTGCCCGAGGGTCCCTTCCCGCCCGGCACCAAGCTCTTGCGGCTCGGTCGCTTGGTCACCAATAGTTCCGTCGTCGTCATTTCTCCGCCAACTTGTCTGATCTCGTGTTCGCCATGGCAGGCGCCTACATGACCTTTTCGATCTCGTTCTGCAGTGTCTGCATGATCTCTTCAGCGCTCTTCTCCGCCTGGATCACTTCTTGGGCCCAGGTCGTGATCGCCTGGCCACCATCGATCGCGTTGATCTCGGGGAATGCCTGGTCTGCGTTCGAGAACAGCGGGCGACCGACGGGCAGCCACTCTTCGATCGCCTTGACGAGGTTGCGATTCTCCTGAACCTCGGGCAGGTCGACGGTGCTCTGCAGGACCGGGATCTTGTTCAGGACGCCCAGCTTCCAGTACTCCTCCATCGCGCTCAGGTAGTACACGACGAAGTCTTCGACAGCCTCGACGTCCCAATCGCCTCGGCCGGTGTACATCATCAGGTCACTGGTGTATGCCTGTGTGCCGAAGGTCCCGTTGGGGCTCGCAAGCGGGCTGCCGATGAGCGTGTCTGCCGCGAGGGCGGGATCCTCGAGCGACTGATCAAGATCGGGCGGCATGATCGTCATTGCCGCCTTGCCTGCGATGAACTGCTCATTGACGTTCGCCGTCGAGTAGCTGACGCTTCCGGGGTCGAAGATGCCGTCGATCGACAGCATCCGCGCGAACTCGACAGCCTCGAGGTTGCGGTCCGTCATCGTGTCCGGCTCGCCGGCCGCATTGAACAGTCCACCCTCGTTGTTGAACACGAGCGAGAGAAGCGTCTGGTAGGCATTTCCGCCGCCACCACCCGAGGCGATGAAGCCATATACCCCGTTCTTCTTCAGGGCGAGCCCCGCGGAGTGAAGCTCGTCCCAGCTGGTCGGAACGTCGACCCCCGCCGCTTCGAGCAACGACTTGCGGTACCAGAACATACGGGCGTCGACGTTCCACGGCAGCGCGGTGTAGACACCGTCGTACTTGAACTGGTCGATAGTGCCCGGCAGGAAATCGGCAATCTTTCCGCTGGCCTCCAGCTTCTTCAGCACACCGTCCGCGGGGTGGATGGCGTCCTGCACGTAGTACTGCAGCGATTGGAAAGCGCCGCCGGTACTGATCGCCGGACCCGTTCCCGCCGCCACTGCGGAGCTGAACGTCTGGAGCCAGTTGTTCCATGGGATCGACTGATAGGTGGCGCCGGGGAGATCTCCGCTCGGCGAGTAGCTCTTGGTGATCGATTTGCCAGCGTCAATGTACGCCTGCCCCGGCGACCCCCACGGCATGTCCCAGAACGGCAGCCGGGAGGAACTTCCGTTGCTGTTCGAACCTCCTCCGCCCGGGGAGCAGGCTGCGAGAAGGGCGAGGCTGGCCGCACTCATCCCACCAACCAGAAAACCTCGACGGGAGATCCCCCGAGGATCGAAAGATGACTTCGTCATTGCAATCCCTTTCAATGCGTCATTGCGAATGCAGGTGTGGCGCTACCGATCAGAGAACCGGTTTTTCAGAGTGTAAGCGGAAGAGTGCGCAGCGCGCAACCCCGGGCGTGAATTGGCGTCAGTTCGCGATGCGACGCGTCGCGACCGACTTGCGCTCCACCACTCGGTATCCATCCGGCAATCGGTATTCCGCGGGCTTCTGAGTGGTGAGCTGCTCAACGAGTGCGTCGACCGCAGCGACGCCGAGAGCGTCCAGGGGCATTGCAACAGTCGTCAAAGGCGGGTCAAGGTACTCGGCCACTGACAAATCGTCATACGCGATTACCGAAAGGTCCTCGGGCACCCGCAGCCCACGCTCCCTCGCAGCCTTCAGCGCACCGACTGCCTGTCCGAACGTCGACGCATAGAGGGCTGTCAAGTTCGGGTACGCAGCCAGGAGTTCGCCGGCCGCCTCGAAGCCGCCGCGCTCGCTGAACTCTCCGTGCGCGATGCGCGCGGGGTCGAGACCGAGCGATGTCATCCGGTCGACGAAGCCTTCTCGTCTCGACCGTGCCGGATGCAGGTCCGGCGGGCCGGCGGTGAGGCCGATTTCGCGATGGCCGTGCGAGTGCAGATAGTTCACGGCCAGGGCGCTGGCCCCGTGCATGTCGAGCCCGATGTTGCGGCCGGAGCCCTCGACTTCGCGGTTCACGAACACATGTGCCACTGACGTCGGATCCTGCATGAGCCGGTCCACCAGTGGGTTGCCCGGGCGCGCAGAAGCAACGAGCAGACCATCGACGCGTCCTGAGACGACGAGCTCGGCGTAGTCGTCCGGACCGGCCGGCGCATCAGGCGTGTCCTCGGCGATCAGCAGCACATAGCCATGCTCCTTCGCCCGCCGGAAGGCCCCGCGCATGATCGCGGCGTACACGGTGTTGGTCAGGTCCGGAATGAGAAGGGCGAACGCACCCGTGCGCGACACCGAGAGCGCACGGGCGCCGGCGTGCGGGCGATAGCCCAGCTCTTCGGCGACAGCCTTGACCCGCTCGCGAGTCTCGGGTCGAATCCGCAGGCTGCGGTCGTCGTTCATGATGCGCGAGACGATCGACTTCGTCACCCCGCTCCGCTCAGCGACATCCACGAGGCGCGCACGTCCCCGCAGCGTCGAAGCGGCAGCATCCGGCGATTCGCCCTTGTCCATCTGCGATTCGCTCATTCGGCCCCCTGCTTCATCGCCATTCCCAGCCGATCCGTCGGGCGGGGTTACGAATAGCATAGGGACGTTGCCCTCTGCCCACGGATCCGCTAGGGTGAAAAACCGGTTCCCTTATGAATCCGATCACGAAGACATTGGCGTCGACCTGCGGCGCCGAGGAAGGACCTCGCGTGGACGTGCGATCGATCTTCACAGTTGACAGCCTGCTCGGCGCCGAGCCTGGCCACGTCATCGGCGGTGTGCGGCGGACGGAAGGCAGTGGCGATCCGCTCCCCGTGGTCAACCCCGCCACCGGCGAGCACGTCGCGGATGTCCCGTCGGCTTCCGCCGAACTCGTCGCGGAGGCTGTCTCACTCGCCGTGCAGGCTCAGCGCGAGTGGGGGCGGCGCAGCCATACCCAGCGCGCGCGGGTGCTGCGGAGCATCCACACGCTTCTCGGCGAGCACGCGGAAGAGATCGGCCGGATCGTCGCCGTCGAACAGGGCAAGCCCTTTCGAGACGCCGTCGGCGAGATCGGTGGAGCGCAGAACTTCTTCGAGTTCGCCATCAGCCAGCAGTACCGAGAGATCGGCGAAGTGCTCGCCACCGAGTCCGGCGAACAGTTGACGGTGCGCGAGGTTCCCATCGGTGTGGTCGGTGCCATCCTTCCCTGGAACTTCCCCGCCGCGATCTTCGCACGAAAGGTAGCACCGGCGTTGATGGCCGGCAACGCCATAGTGATCAAACCGAGCGAGTTCACGCCCCTGTCGGCGATGGCCCTGGCCGAACTATGCCGACGCGCCGGCGTCCCGGACGGTCTGGTGAGCGTTGTGTGTGGCCCCGGACGGCAGACCGGAGCCGCGCTCGTGGATCACCCCGATGTCGGAATGATCACGATGACGGGCTCGACCCGCGGCGGACGCGAGATCATGCGCCAGGCTGCCGAGAAGCTCATTCCGGTGTCGCTGGAGCTCGGTGGCAAAGCTCCATTCATCGTGTTCCCGGATGCGGATCTCGATGGTGCAGCGAAGGATGCCGTGGATGCGCGTCTCTGGAACGCCGGTCAGGTGTGCACCTGCAATGAGATCACCTATGTGCACGAAGACGTGCGCGACGAGTTCCTCGAACGCGTGCGCGCTCACCTGCGTGCCGTCGAGCCCAAGGACCCCTTCGATCCGTCCTCGGCACTCGGACCTCTCGTCGCCGACCGCGAGTGGAACAAGGTCAAGTCCATGGTCGACAGGGCCGTTGAGCAGGGCGCAACCCTGGAGATGGGCGGCGGGCGTCCCGAAGGCGAAGAATTCGCCACCGGGAACTGGTTCGCGCCCACCCTGCTGACTGGTGTGACGGCCGAGATGGACATCGCACGCAGCGAGGTCTTCGGTCCGGTGCTCTCGCTGACCACATTCGCCAGCTACGACGAGGTGGTGGCACGCGCCAACGCCACACCGTACGGCCTGTCGGCGTACGTCTACAGCCGCAATCTCCACACCGTGATGCGGGCCTTGGACGACCTCGAGTTCGGTGAGATCTACGTCAACAAGGCCGGCCCCGAACGTCCCCAGGGATTCCACACGGGCTGGAAGGATTCTGGACTCGGCGGCGACGACGGCGTGCACGGCTACGAGCGCTATGTACGGCGGAAGACGGCCTACGTCGGCTACGGCCCCGAGTACGGAGAGTGAGCGCCGCAATGAACGGAACAACTGTGCCCGCGGCCGCCTATGCGGGAAACGGGCAGATGACGATCGTGGATGCCCCCACCTCGCCGCCCGCTGCGGGGGAAGTACAGGTGGAAGTGGCCTACGTCGGCCTGTGCGGCACCGACCTTCATATCCTTCACGGCAACATGGATGCGCGCGTGACGATGCCGGCCGTCATCGGACACGAGATGAGCGGCTCGATCGCTGAGGTAGGGTCCGACGTCACGGACTGGAAAGTGGGCGACCGCATCACCGTAATGCCCCTCGCCTGGGATGGCACGTGCCCCGCGTGCCGAGCAGGCAATCAGCATATCTGCCAGAACCTCGACTTCATCGGGATCGACTCCCCCGGCGCCCTTCAGAGCCGGTGGAATGTTCCGGCGGCGGCTCTCGTGCGACTGCCCGACGACCTCGACCTGCAGATTGCGGCACTTGCCGAACCTGTCGCGGTCGCCGTCCATGATGTGCGGCGCGGCGAGGTGGCGGCCGGAGACAAAGTGGTCGTCATCGGAGGAGGCCCCATCGGCCTCCTCATCGCCTCGGTCGCGCGCGTCGAAGGAGCGGACGTCCGCATCATCGAGTTGGATGCCACGCGGTCACAGGTTGCGCGGGAGCTGGGCTTCAATGTCATCGATCCTCGCGCCGAGGACCAGCAGGCGACGGTGGAGGCCTGGACCGGCGGCGCGGGTGCCGACGTCGTGTTCGAGGTATCCGGCGCGTCGGCCGCCGTGCTCGGGGCAACGTCTCTCGCGAAGGTGCGCGGAACCATCGTCGTGGTTGCCATCCATCCCGACCCGCGACCGCTGGACCTTCAGCGCGTGTTTTGGCGCGAGCTGAGAATCCTCGGCGCGCGCGTCTACCAGCGCCGGGACTTCGAGCGCGCCGTTGATCTGCTCACGGAGGGATCCATCCCTCACGAGACCATGATCACGGACGTTCTTCCTCTCGACCAGACCCAGGCGGCCTTCGAACAGCTGCAGTCGGGCGGAGCCATGAAGATTCTCGTCGATGTCCAAGCGGGAGGCGCGGCATGACGGTGTGCGACCACCTGGGCGCGTTCGACCTGACAGGCAAGCGAGCCATCGTCACGGGCGCCGCTCGTGGCATCGGGCTGGCGATCGCTCGGGGTCTGGCCGAAGCGGGAGCTGACGTCGTCGGCGTATCGGCGACCTTGGCGCCCGGCGACAGTCCCGCGCGTCGCGCGGTCGAAGCGACCGGTCGCACCTTCAGCGCGCACGCCGTCGACTTCTCCGACAGGGGTGCCGTGATCGACTTCGCTCGCCACGCGACTGCAGCGGGGCCGGTCGACATCCTTGTCAACAACGCGGGCACGATCAGACGGGCACCCGCCGCCGACCACTCTCTCGAAGACTGGGACCACGTCCTGCAGGTGAATCTCTCCAGCCAGTTCGTGCTCACGCAGGAAATCGGACGACACATGCTCGAGCGAGGGCAGGGCAAGGTGATCTTCACCGCGAGCCTTCTCAGCTTCCAGGGAGGGATCACCGTTCCCGGTTACACGGCATCCAAGTCCGCCATCGCGGGCCTCACCCGTGCCCTGGCCAATGAATGGACGGCAAGAGGCGTCACCGTCAATGCGATCGCTCCCGGGTACATCGCCACCGACAACACGCAGGCGCTCCAAGAAGACCCGAGCCGCTCGCGCAGCATCCTGGAGCGAATCCCGGCCGGTCGTTGGGGCCGTCCGGAAGACCTCAAGGGTGCCGTCGTGTTCCTCGCCTCTTCGGCAGCCGACTACGTGTCAGGGATCACCCTCCCCGTCGACGGGGGATGGCTCGGCCGATGACCATCTCCACGCACGCTCTCTTGCCCTCGTCGCCGATCGTTCCAGTCGTCACCTCAAGGACGCCACCCACGCCGCGGCACTCGCTGATACGGCAATCGGACTGGCCCGTCTCGGGGTGGCTGCAGCGCGCCCGGGCTCATGGTGAAAGAGCGCCGCTCGTCGACGCAGACGTCCGTCTCGTACTACCGCGCCGGTAGCGCCGGCAGTCGGCTCACGCCCGGGGACATCCCTGCGGGGATCATCGAGAATGCCCGCGTTCTGCACGTGACCGGCATCACGCCGGCGCTGTCAGGCGACACCATGGAGACGATCTTCGCCGCAATCCGACGTACGCGAGCAGCGGGAGTGCTCGTCTCCTTCGACGTGAATCATCGTTCTCGTCTCTGGGATGCCGGTCTCACCCGACCTGTTTACCGCGAGCTGATCGCGTCGAGCGACATCGTCTTCGCCGGTGTCGAAGAGGCTGCCCTGGCGCTCGACACTTCAGAAACGAGCGCTCTCCTTCCCACACATGACCTCGCCGCGCTCGGTCCGTCGGAGGTCATCATCAAGCGTGGCGCGGAGGGAGCTGACGCTCACATCGACGGGAGCGCGTTCCACGTCGACGCGGTGCCGGTGGACGTCATCAACACCGTGGGCGCGGGTGACGCATTCGTCGCGGGCTACCTCGCGGAGCGGGTGCGTGCGGCGAGCCCGGAGTCGTGTCTGCAGATGGGTGCATCCGCAGGAGCGTTCGCCTGCACCGCGGCCGGCGACTGGGAGTCTCTCCCGACACGCGAGGACGTGGCATCTCTTACCCGAACGAATCCCGTCGCTCGCTGATCTCCGCAAATACGGTCTCGTCGTCGACAAATGGAGATAAACGGTCAGACGAAGGACTTGTCCGACTACGCCTGGTCAGACGGTCACGCTGAACTAGCGCACCAAGAGGAGGAGGGCGTTCCGTGCTCGGGACGCCCTCCTCCTCTTTGAGCGCGAGCTACCAGTCGCCGTGCGATCCGTCGTCGTGGACGAAGACCGGGGTCCGCCAGTCGCCGGCGTATGCGCGCTCTGCAAACAGATCCTCGTCGGGTTGGACTCCCAGCCCCGGAGCCGCCGGGAGTTCAATGGAGCCGTTGATGATCTCGAAGGGCTCGACGAGCAGGCCGTGGCCGAGATCGCTGCCATCGTCCATCGACGGATGCTCTTGGATCACGAAGTTCGGAGTGCACGCGTCAAGCTGCAAGCAGGCGGCGAGCGAGATCGGTCCCAAAGGGTTGTGGGGCGCGACGCTGATGTACTGCGCCTCCGCCATCGCAGCGATCTTCCGCGACTCGAAAATGCCGCCCGCGTGACAGAGGTCGGGCTGGACAACCGAGACCGCGCGACGGTCGATGAGCTCGCGGAACTCCCATTTGGTGAATCGTCGCTCGCCGGAGGCGATTGGAACGCTCGTCGCCGCCGCGATCTCGCGGAGGGCATCGACGTTCTCCGGAAGGCACGGCTCCTCAACCCAGAGCGGGTGGAGTGGCTCGAATCCTGAAATGAGCTGCTTCGCTGTGGCGGGCGAGATGCGGCCATGCATGTCGATAGCAATGTCGAAGTCCGGGCCCACCGCCGAACGGATCGCCGCCAGCCGGCGAACCTGGCGTTCGACGTAGTCTTGGGACTCGAGCGCGCGGGCTGGGCCGTCGATCCCGATTTTGATGGCTGTGAGCCCCTGCGCCTGCGCGCGGAGGGCCGCCTGTACGAAGTCCGCATCCGTTTCTCCGCGGCCGTGACCGTACATCCTGATCCGGTCACGAACGCGCCCTCCAAGGAGTTCATACACGGGGGCGTTGTAGAACTTCCCTTTGATGTCCCACAGAGCATGCTCGAGACCACTGATCGCACTCACGCCGATGGCGCCGCCGCGATAGAACCCGCCCCGGTACATGACCTGCCAATGGTGTTCGATCATTCGCGGGTCCTTGCCGATGAGGTAATCAGCAAAATGACGGACAGCTTCGGCCACGACAAGCGACTGCCCCTCGACCACGGGCTCGCCGTAGCCCGTAATCCCGCAATCGGTATCGACGGCGACGAAAGTCCAGCGCGGTCGAACGTGGAAGATTCGAACTCCCGTGATTCTCATTGTCCTACTTTCGAGTTCGAGGCTGCCCGGAAAGAGCCCGCACATGATCTGCGGATATGGTTCGTGTAGCGCCGCTCAGCGACACCGCCGACGCTCCCGCTTCAAGAAATGCGCTCGCGTTTTCAGCATCGACCCCGCCCGTTGCCACGAAGCAAGCGTGCGGGAAGGGACCGAGCATCGCCCGAACCATCGATGGGCCGAGCACGCTCGCGGGGAAGAGTTTGAGCCAACGATGCCCCGCAGCACGGGCGGCGATGATATCTGACGGCGTCATGACGCCGGGAAGGTGCGGCATTCCCGCGCTGAGGCTTGCTGCCGCGGCCTGTGGGTCCCAGCCGGGCGCCACAATGCAAGCGGCGCCGGCTTCTCGTGCGAGGTCGACGGCATGTGCATCGGTCATTTCACTGCTCCCGCCGTCATGCCACTCACGATTCGCTTCTGCAAGAAGATGAAGATCAATGTGAGGGGCACGAGCGCATAAAGGGATGCTGCCATCAGATCATTCCACTCGATCCGGTACTGGCCGATCAGCTGGCCGATCCCCACCGGCACGGTCTTCTTGTCTTCGCTGGACGTGAGGACCAGCGCGAACAGGTACTCGTTCCAGCCGCTGATGAACGCGTAAATGGCCGTCGCTGCCAGACCGGGCATCGTCAGCGGAAGGATGATCTGAAAGAAGGTTCGGACCCTCCCGGCTCCGTCCATCTCAGCTGCGCTGTCGAGCTCAGTCGGTATGGATCGGAAGTACCCCACCATCATCCAGGTGCACAACGGAAGTTGGAACGAGACGTAGACGATGACCAGGGCGGTGCGCGTATCGATGAGCCCGAAGTTCTGGAACAGCTTGAAGTACGGGATCAGCAGCATGATCGAGGGGAACATCTGCGTCAACAGCAGGAACGTCATCAGCGAACCTCTGCCGCGGAACTCGAAGCGTGAGACACCATATCCGGCGAACGTCGCGAAAGCGATGGCGATCACTGTCGACAATGTGACCACCACGATCGAGTTCGCGAAGTAGGTGGCGAAGGGATAGTCAGTGAAGACCCGGGCGAACGCGTCGAACGTAGGACGGACCGGGAGCCATCGCACAACCTGCGAGAACAGTTCCTCTGACGGCTTCAGCGCGGTCGACAGCATCCATGCGACCGGCACCAACACCACTAGCGAAGCGAACGCAAGCAACCCATATGCGACGGCATTGCTTGTACGGACTGCGTTATTCGTCGTCACGATGAAGGACTTTCTGGTAGATCCCGCTCAAGACGAGACAGATGAGGAGAACGATCACGGCCGTGGCGGCGGCATCTCCCCACTGGAAGCTCTTGAAGGCGCGCTGATAGATGTCAATGCTCACGACGTTCGTCGCGCCAGCAGGACCACCGTTCGTCAGCAGCCACACGATGGTGAAGTGTTTGAACCACCACGCCGTCTCCAAGACGATCACGGCCAGGAGGACAGGACGGATCGAGGGGAGCGTCACATGCCAGAACTGCCGAGCGGCGCTGGCGCGATCGAGCGAGGCTGCTTCGTAAAGCTCGCGCGGAACGGTCTGCAACCCCGCGAGCACGAGGATCATGACCAGCGGATAGCCCTTCCAGATCGCGGCCACAGCGACGGCGAAGAGCGCGAGGTTCGGGTCGTCGAGCCACGCAACAGGCTGGTCGATGATCCCCAGCGCTTCAAGATTCGCATTGAAAAGCCCGTAAATCGGGTTGTACATCCACTTCCAGATCAGCGCTACGACGACCTCGGGGAACAACCACGGCAGGATCAGCACCACGCGGAAGAACGTGGTGAACCGCAGCCCGCGGTTCAAGAGCAACGCAAGGCCGGTGCCCACCACCAGGTTTCCCGCCACGACGAGAAATGCGAACGCGAACGTGATCCCGATGGACTCGTAGAAGCTCTGGTCCTGCGCGAGCCGGGCATAGTTCTCCAACCCGACGAAATCCCACCGGTTGACGAGGTTCGTGTCGAAAAAGCTCAGCGCCATGCCATAGACGATCGGGTACGCCACCAGCGCGAGCGTGGCCAGCAGAACGGGCAGCGTAAAGAGCCGCCCGGCAAGGGCATCCCGTGCAGAACGACCCCCCGCCCGCCCGCGCTTGTTGTACGCGGGCGGGCCGGTATGCGCCGAAGCCGGAGCGATAGTCGGGCTAGCGGGCATTGTCGATCTCTTCCCTTGTGACGCGTGCCGCTTCCGCTCCCGACTCTCCAGCCGTCGACTGCTCCAAGATCACACTCTGGTACGCCTCGGTTCCGGCGAGCAGAACTGCGGGGTAGAAGGTCGCCTGCGGAGGCGCATAGCCGTACGGGATCGCGTCGACGAATCCCGCGAGGCTGCCGCCTGCATCCGTGATCTGTTCCAGAGCGCCGGTCCGCATCGGCAGCCGGCCGGTGGCATCCGACCACTTCACCTGGTTCTCGTCGTTGAGGAGGAACTTGAGATAGTCGGCCGCCACCTCTTTGTTCTGACTGGTCTCGCTGATACTGTAGCCGCCCAAGCCCAGATTCGCCGCCGGCTTGTGGCCCGGAGCGTGCGGCAGCGGGACAGCGGCAAGCTTGCCGTCGAGATCGGGATTCTGCGCCATGATCGCACCGATGGCGTTCGATCCGCTCACCATCATCGCTGTCGTGTCGCTACTCATGAGGTTGACGGCCTCTGGGTACGAAGTGCTCAGAGTCCCCACGGGTGTGACCTCGTACTTGTTGACCAGGTCACCATAGAGCTGGAATGCCGCTTCTGCCTCGGGCGAGTCGTAGGCGGTCTCCCATCCATCGTCCGCGACTTCGAGCTCGGTAGCGCCGAACGATCTCAGGATGGGAACGAAGCGTCCGGCGCCCGAGAGATCGGCAGAACCGAGGAGAGCGACCCCCCAGCGGTCAGTCTCGCCATCGCCATCGGTGTCCCCTGTCAGGTCCTGCGCCACCTCGGTGAACTCATCCCAAGTGGCGGGCGGTGTCAACCCTGCCTCATCGAACCAGTCGGCGCGGTAGATCAAGCCGGTGGGAATCGAATACCACGGGGCGAACACCATCGCATCGTCGATCGTCGCCTGCTCGATGCCACTTTCGGCGAAACCGGAGACGAACTCCGCGCCGAGGACCTCATTGAGGTCAGCGGGTGCACCCAAATCCACTGACTTCGGAGCGAAATCTGGACTGTTGAAGAAAATGTCGGGCAGGGTCCCACTCGACGCCATCGCGATGAGTTTGGGCTGAAGCTCGTTCGAGGGCACCCCGATGAACTCGATGGTCACATTCGGATTCTCGGCCATGTACGCGTCGGCGATGGCCTGCTCGACCTCTCCATCCGGTTGTTCCACGATGGTGCCGCTCAAGATCGTCACCGTCACCTCACCATCGCCGTCGGCGCCGCCCGCGCTTGCAGTGCACCCAGCCGTGCTACCGACGACCAAGACCGCGGCCGCAAGACCGACGAGTCGTTTCGTGTTCTTCATTTCTCTCCTCTGCGGAGCGCGCCTTGTGCGCTCACTTCGTTGTGGTTGCAGATAGTGCAACAAGTAGTGCAGTGGACGCACCCCCGCGCGCACCTACTCTTGCATAGCTCTTTACTGTGCGCAACCGGTATTCCAGCGAACCTACGAGGGAGAGAGGTTGGACTGGGCCTACACCGCGTGTAACCGCGGTGTCGTGTGCACTGAGCGCACACGCTTCGCAGTTGGCGCCTAATCATCGGAGGACTCATGGCGAGCTCGGTGGACGGCGCACTCGACGTGATCGCACGGCTTTCGGCGAGCCCTCAATCCCCGAGCGCGCTGGCACGCGAGTTGGGCGTTCACCACTCCACTGCCCTTCGGTTGGTTCAGACTCTAGAGCTGCGCGGATTCGCCCGTCGTGGGGCCTCAGGACGATGGGTTGCCGGGTTCGAGCTCATCTCGATCATGCAAAAGTCATTGGGCGCAATCAGCGTGCGTGAAGTCGCCCGACCACAACTGCAGCTCCTGAGCAACCATCGGTCACACCTCCACCTCGCGGAGCGAGTAGAGACTGACGTCATCTACATCGGCAAGTTCGACGGTGGCGGGCATGTGGAAATGCGCTCGCGTATCGGCGCCAGGGCGCAGCTGCACACAGCCGCCGTCGCCAAAGCCCTCGTGGCCTTTGCCCCAGCTGGCGCACGCGCGCTCGCGATGAGGAAGATCGATTACGCGCGTTACACTCCCACGACGATCACAAGCGAAGAACAGCTATCGAGGGAGTATGAGCTGATCAGCCGCCGGGGCTGGGCAGTCGACGATGGCGAGTTCGAAGATTGGCTCACCTGCATCGCGGTGCCCGTGTTCGATAGGAATGGCGACGCCGTCGCAGGGATATCGCTCACGTCTCTACGGGCCATCGCTTCGGTCGATCAATTGCAGCGAATGCTGCCTCTCATCCTAGGTACACGCGACTCGATCTCCCGCGAACTCGGTTGGAGCGGCACAGTCACCCGTTGACAGCCACGTCTCCCACACATGCCAACGTCGAGCGTCTGCCCGACGCGGTCATTCAAAGAGCTCATGCGAGCCAGTCGCCGACGCAGCGAATCCAGTGTCGAAGACGTCGCCGAACACCCCTCCTCAGCTCCGAGAGGGTGACGTCGGCGGCATCGGGTTCCAGGACGGCGTCAGCCTGCACGTTCGCTCATGGCAGGAAGGTGCGCGGTGCACGCCCATCGACCTCGACCGTGCTCAGACCCAAGCGGATCCGAGCACGGCTGAAGTGGCGAGACCTGACTCAAGATCAGCGCATCGTCGGAATCTCGACGACCAGGTGCTCGCTGAGTTCGTCGAGGTCGACGCGGATGAGCCGACCAACGCGATACCCGCGCACGGTTCCTTCTGAGATTCAGCGGCGAAGCGTCTTGATCGAGATGCCGAGCCTCTCGAGAGCGACCGCAAGAGACACCGGGGATCGCGCTGTGCGATCGCCCGAATCGTAGGTGGCCATCTCGATTGCCCCTCTCGCATCCGCTCTCATCTCATAGGTGAGCACGCACGTCCCGCGGCGCGGCCGAGCCGGCACCGCTCGCAAGCGCGGGCCGCGACTCGATCGCTAATGCGGTCAGCGAGCTCGCGACCCCGTTCCAGCGTGGCGTGCTGATAGAGCAGCACGACGCGGATGTCAGCGTGACCTTCGACCGGCGGCGCTCTTTAGCTCGTTCGAGTAGTCATCCTCGGTGCGCGCGATGTAGGTCTGCCCGCCGGGGCGTGACATCGCGCCTGCCAGCGACCGATGGAAGCTTGCACTGGCTTCCCCCACGCCTCTCGCCGGATCGACGCCGCCTCTGTCGCTCGCGCGGAACGCATCACGCCCTTTCCTGGTCAGGAGCGGACTTACGTGGACAGGCGTGCCACTCCGCAGCACTCCGCGCGACGGGAGTCGACGGACACCTTCTGATCAGGAATTTATCCCGCAGCTCAATACACGATGTGGCACGCTGTGGCACGCGCCCGACGGCACGGCGTAGCCGAGTTCGGGCTGCTGAGCCACCCCGCTCTTGCCATCAGGTTTCACAGTTGGATCAAGTCCCGGTGACAGGATCATCTTGGATAGGGCGATAGATCCCTTCACCTGACATCCGAAATCTATCGCTTAGAAGTCCCAGTCCTCGTCTTCGGTGGCCTCGGCCTTGCCGATGACGTACGACGAACCGGAACCCGAGAAGAAGTCGTGGTTCTCGTCCGCATTCGGCGAGAGCGCGGACAGGATCGCCGGGTTCACGTTCGTCACGGTGGACGGGAACATCGGCTCGTAACCGAGGTTCATCAGCGCCTTGTTGGCGTTGTAGTGCAGGAACTTCTTGACGTCTTCGGTGAGACCGACCCCGTCGTAGAGGTCCTGCGTGTACTGCACCTCATTGTCGTAGAGCTCGAAGAGCAGGTTGAAGGTGTAGTCCTTCAACTCGTCGCGGCGCTCCTGGGTCTCCTTCTCGAGGCCCTTCTGGAACTTGTAACCGATGTAGTAGCCGTGCACGGCCTCGTCACGGATGATGAGGCGGATGAGGTCGGCCGTGTTCGTGAGCTTCGCCTTGGACGACCAGTGGATCGGCAGGTAGAAGCCCGAGTAGAACAGGAACGACTCGAGCAGGGTCGAGGCGACCTTGCGCTTGAGCGGGTCATCACCCTGGTAGTAGTCCATGATGATCTGCGCCTTCTTCTGAAGGTTCGCGTTCTCCGTGGACCACCGGAACGCCTCATCGATCTCCTTCGTCGACGCGAGCGTCGAGAAGATCGAGGAGTAGCTCTTCGCGTGCACAGACTCCATGAAGGCGATGTTGGTGTACACCGCCTCCTCGTGCGGAGTGATCGCGTCAGGGATCAGCGAGACAGCGCCGACCGTGCCCTGGATCGTGTCGAGCAGGGTGAGGCCGGTGAAGACGCGCATAGTGAGCAGCTGCTCTTCCGGCGTCAGCGTGTTCCACGACTGCACGTCGTTCGACAGCGGCACCTTCTCAGGCAGCCAGAAGTTGTTCACCAGGCGGTTCCAGACTTCGAGGTCCTTGTCGTCCTGGATGCGGTTCCAGTTGATCGCCTGCACGTGGTCGACCAACTTGAGCTTCTCTGGGGGGGTCATCGCATTTCTCTCTGTTCCAAAAATCCCTGATCAGCGAATCAGAGCATGCAGCTGACGCACTCGGACATGTCCGTGCCCTCGAGCGCCATCTGACGGAGGCGGATGTAGTAGATCGTCTTGATGCCCTTGCGCCATGCGTAGATCTGCGCCTTGTTGATGTCGCGCGTGGAGGCTGTGTCCTTGAAGAACAGCGTCAGCGACAAGCCCTGGTCGACGTGCTGGGTGGCAGCGGCGTACGTGTCGATGACCTTCTCGTAGCCGATCTCGTATGCGTCCTGGTAGTACTCCAGGTTGTCGTTCGTCATGAACGGCGCCGGGTAGTAGACGCGGCCGAGCTTGCCTTCCTTGCGGATCTCGATCTTCGACGCGATCGGGTGGATCGAGCTCGTCGAGTTGTTGATGTAGGAGATCGAGCCGGTCGGCGGCACAGCCTGCAGGTTCTGGTTGTAGATGCCGTGCTTCTGGATGGATGCCTTCAGCTCAGCCCAGTCCTCCTGCGTGGGGATGTGCTTGCCCGCGAAGAGCTCCTTGACCTTCTCGGTCTCAGGCACCCACGCGCGGTCGATGTACTTGTCGAAGAACTCCCCCGACGCGTACGTCGAGTCCTCGAAGCCGTCGAAGGCGACGCCACGCTCGATGGACAGCAGATTCGATGCCCGCAGCGCGTGGAACAGCACCGTGTAGAAGTAGATGTTCGTGAAGTCGATGCCCTCTTCGGAGCCGTAGTGCACGTGCTCGCGAGCGAGGTAGCCGTGCAGGTTCATCTGGCCGAGGCCGATGGCGTGCGAGCGGTCGTTGCCGTCTTCGATGGAGCGCACCGAGGAGATGTGGCTCTGGTTGCTCACCGCGGTCAGGCCGCGGATCGCCGTCTCCACGGTGATGCCCAGGTCATCGGCATCCATCGCCAGAGCGATGTTCATCGAGCCGAGGTTGCACGAGATGTCCTTGCCGATCTGGTCGTACGACAGATCGTCGTTGTACGTGGTCGGTGTGTTCACCTGCAGGATCTCGCTGCAGAGGTTGGACATGTTGATACGGCCCTTGATCGGGTTCGCCTTGTTCACCGTGTCCTCGAACATGATGTACGGGTAGCCCGACTCGAACTGGATCTCGGCGATGGTCTGGAAGAACTCGCGCGCGTTGATCTTGGTTTTCTTGATGCGCGGGTTGTCGACCATCTCGCGGTACTTCTCAGTGACCGAGATGTCGCCGAACGGGACGCCGTAGACCTTCTCGACGTCGTACGGCGAGAACAGGTACATGTCCTCGCCGTTCTTGGCGAGCTCGAACGTGATGTCGGGAACGACGACACCCAGCGACAGCGTCTTGATGCGGATCTTCTCGTCGGCGTTCTCCCGCTTCGTGTCGAGGAAGCGCATGATGTCGGGGTGGTGCGCGTTGAGGTAGACCGCACCGGCGCCCTGACGTGCACCGAGCTGGTTGGCGTAGCTGAAGCTGTCTTCAAGAAGCTTCATGACCGGGATGATGCCGCTGGACTGGTTCTCGATCTGCTTGATCGGCGCGCCGGCCTCGCGGATGTTCGACAGCAGAAGAGCCACGCCGCCGCCGCGCTTGGAGAGCTGCAGCGATGAGTTGATGCCGCGCGAGATCGACTCCATGTTGTCTTCGATGCGCAGCAGGAAGCAGCTGACGAGTTCGCCGCGCTGCGCCTTGCCTGCGTTGAGGAAGGTCGGGGTCGCCGGCTGGAAGCGCCCGGAGATAATCTCCTCGACGAGGTTGATCGCGACCTGCTCGTCGCCATCGGCGAGCCCGAGTGCCGTCATCACGACGCGGTCCTCGAAGCGCTCCAGGTAGCGCTTGCCGTCGAACGTCTTCAGCGTGTAGCTGGTGTAGTACTTGAACGCGCCGAGGAACGTCTCGAAGCGGAACTTCTTGCTGTAGGCGAGGTCGTTGAGCTTCTGGACGAACTCGTCGGAGTACTTCTCCAGCAGAGCGCCGTCGTAGTACTCCTTCTCGACCAGGTAGTCCAGGCGCTCCTTGAGGGAGTGGAAGAACACCGTGTTCTGGTTCACGTGCTGCAGGAAGTACTCCCGCGCTGCGCGCTTGTCGGCGTCGAACTGGATCTTGCCGTCCGCGTCGTAGAGGTTCAGCATCGCGTTGAGGGCGTGATAATCGAGGCCCTCGTATGCAGCGTTCGCCTTGAATGCGGCCTGCTCGGTCACTGCGTCATGCTCTTCAACTGCAATACCCACCATCGTTCCAATCCGTCGCTCACGCGATCTACGTCGTCCTGCGTGCCGAATACTTCGAACCGGTACAAGTGCGGCACATGACACTTGCGGCTGATGATGTCACCGGCGACGCCGAAGGAGTCGCCGAAGTTGGTGTTGCCTGCGGATATCACTCCGCGGATGTTGCGCCGGTTGCCCTCGTCGTTGAGGAACCGGATGACCTGCTTGGGTACAGCCCCCTTCTCCTCACCCCTGCCCTGGCCTCCGCCGTAGGTGGGAGTGACGAGCACGTAGGGTTCGTCGATCGTGAGGTCGCCGTCACCCCGGTGCAGTGGGATTCGTTGCCCCGGCAGGCCGAGCTTCTCGATGAACCTGGCCGTATTGCCCGAGGTGCTGGAGAAATAGACCAGGAGCGGCGTGGCCGTCGCGACTGTTGTCATGACTCACCCCTTTCGCTCCTGCGATCGTCTAAGGTCCTACGCCAGACGAGAGGCGAGAGCGTCGATCTTGTCGGGACGGAAGCCCGACCAGTGGTCCTCGTCGGTGACGACGACGGGTGCTTGCAGGTACCCGAGCGACTTGACGTGTTCGAGTGCCGTGGCGTCTTCAGAGACGTCGTGAATCTCGTATTCGATGCCCTTCGCATCCAGCGCGCGATACGTCGCGTTGCACTGAACGCACGAAGGCTTGGTGTAGACCGTGATCGACATTTCTTTCCCCTCAGATCTTAGTTTTCCGGCAGACCCCCCGCCGGGACTTCAATACTACATATAGGTACGGACATTGAGAGTGACCACAAGGGATAGTAGTTACATCCGTGTAGTTTTCCACCGCTCTCCACTGATACAACACAGGTTGTCCACCGTTTCATCCACAGATCGCGACCTCTTTTCGAGGGTCGCGAAGCGCATGATCTCGCGGTTCTCAGGTGGTCATCGCAAATCCATCCACAGGTGGCACGCTACGCGCGGGTTCGGACATCCGATTACCTGTGGAGAGAGTTGGTCGGCGTGTCGCGGCGTGTCGTGTGCGCGGACCTGCGCAGCACCTCCGGCGACCCGAGTACCGTTGTCTCGTGGCGGGATATCGGGACCTTCTTCGCACCCCAGGGGTGGGGCGCATGATCGCCGCTCAGCTGACCGCACGCTTCCCCAGCGGCATGGCGTCGCTGGCGATCCTGCTGCATGTCGAACAGCAGACCGGCTCCTATGGCGCCGCCGGCCTCGTCCTCGCCTCGACGTCTGTGGGTCAGGCCGTCTCCGGCCCCGTCACGAGCCGCTGGATGGGTGCGTGGGGAATGCGCAGGGTCCTCGCCCTGACTGCCACCATCTGCACCCTCGCAGTACTGGCCCTCGGGCTGCTCCCTCTGAATCTGGCAGGTTACATGGCGTTCGGGTTCATCGCCGGCCTGTCGACCCCGCCTATTCAGTCAGCCGTGCGCACCATCTACCCGAAACTGGTCAACTCCTCTCAGCTGACGCCGCTCTTCTCGCTCGATGCCTCGCTGCAGGAGATCATCTGGATCCTGGCGCCGGTCGTCATCACACTGGTCTCCACGCAGGTCGGCACGACCGAGGGTCTCGTGCTCGTCGCGATCGTCCTCGTGCTCGGCTGCGGATGGTTCATCCTCAGCCCTGAAGTGGGTCGGGTACGCATCCCCCGCAGCCGCAGGGCTCTGGGGCGCGTACTTCTCAAGCCCCCGGTCGCCCTGGCCACCGCCATCGGCTTCCTCCTGATCGGTGCGTGTTCGGCAGTGGAGGTCGGCGTCGTCGCCACCTTCGAGCACGGCAGTCTCGAGGCCGGAGTCGTGCTCGCCATCTTCGCCGGTGGCAGCCTGGTGGGCGGGCTGTCGTTCGGCCACATCCCCGTCGGTCCGTGGGCGATGGCGCGGCGCCTGCTCATCGTCACCGTGGGCCTCACCCTCACCATGGTCATGCTCAACGCCTACTGGCTGGGCGGGGCGCTCTTCCTCGCCGGACTCGGTGTCGCCCCTGCCCTCGCCGTGCTCTTCGCCATCACGACCGCGAGCGTGAAGTTCAGCGAGACCGCGGAGGCATTCGGGTGGGCCGGGACCGGCCAGCTGATCGGCGCGGCCGCCGGCTCCGCCATCGCAGGATTCCTCGTCGACGGCACTGGCGGAGCACAGGGCGCGTATCTGGCGGCCGTGCTGTTCGCTATCGTCGGTGTGATGGTCTCCGTGATCTTCGTCCGGGCTCTGCCCGATCTGCGCGATCGCGACCCCAGTCCCTTTCCTGACACCGAACCAGTGGCGGTCCACCCTTCATGAGCACCTCTTCTCTTCAAGTCACACGCACGCCAAGCACTCCCCCAGAGGTCGTGTGCGTCGGCGAGACCATGGCGCTGGTCACGCCGACGGATGGCGCGCTGTCCCAGGCGCACGCGGCCTCACTGGGGCTCGCCGGGGCCGAGTCGAACGTCACCGCGGGGCTCGCCGCCGCAGGCCACAGTGCGGCCTGGGCATCGCGTCTCGGCGATGACCCGCTCGGCGCGCGTATCTCCGCCGAGCTCGCCCGGCGCGGCGTCGAGCTGTGGGTCGAGCTCGATCAAGACGCCCCCACCGGCGTCATGTTCAAGGACCCGGCAGCCGAGGGGTCGTCCGTCTACTACTACCGCCGCGGCTCGGCCGCCTCTCGCATGGCGCCGGGGCATCTGTCCGTCGATCAGCTCACGGGTGTGCGGATCGTGCACACCACCGGCATCACCCCCGCGCTCTCCCCCTCCACCAGTGACATGGTCGACCGCCTGTTCGAGGACGCGCGCACCGCCGGCGCGCTGGTGTCGTTCGACGTGAACGATCGTCGCGCGCTGTGGTCGATGGAGGATGCCGCGGCCACTCTCGCCCGGCTGGCGAACGCCGCCGACATCGCACTGGTCGGGCGCGACGAGGCCGAACGCATCTGGGGCACGTCGACGGCCGAGGAGATCAGGGCCTTCCTGCCGGACTGTGCTCTGCTCGTCGTGAAAGACGGTGATGTGGGCGCCACGGCATTCGAGGGCGATGCCGAGCCCGTCTTCGTCCCCGCCCCCGTGGTCGAGGTCGTCGAGCCGGTCGGAGCCGGTGATGCGTTCGCCAGCGGCTTCCTCGCCGCGACTTTGGAGGGCAGGCCTCTCGCCGAGCGTCTGTCCGCGGGGCACGTCGCGGCAGAGCGCGTGCTCACGATCGCCGCTGACATGCCGCCCATCTCCTGAACCCCTCGTAGGCTGAGGGCATGCCTGCTCCGGTACAGCTCCCTCAGCTCTCCTGGGGCGATCCCGACGCCCGGAACACCGCTCTGCTCGTGCACGGGCTCGGCTCCTCCGCCGCTCTCATGTGGCGTCTGGGCGATGCGCTCGCGAATGCCGGGTGGCACGCCGTCGCAGTCGACCTCCGCGGCCACGGCGATGCGCCCCGCGCACTCGATTACACGATCGGCGCCTACGGCGCGGATCTCGCAGCCCTCTCCCCCGCTCGCGGCGGTGCGTGGGACGCGGTCATCGGGCACTCGCTCGGCGGCGCGGCCAGCACCGTGGCCGCGGCATCCGATGCCCACTGGACGAACAGACTCGTCCTCATCGACCCGGCCATCCTCGTCGAGGGGAAAGACGCGTCGATCGTGCGTCGCAGTCAGGAACGCGCCTTCGCCGACAATCGCGTCGAGGTCGTACGGCAGGAGCATCCGCACTGGCATCCCCAGGATCTCGAGCTGAAGGTCGATGCCGTGGTGCGGGCGAGCGGGTGGGCGGTCGAGCAGACCAGCGCGCAGAACCAGCCGTGGAACGTGCGAGCGGATGCTGCGCGCCTGGCCGTGCCGACGCATGTCATCGCCGCCGATCCAGAGGTGTACAGCCTGTTCACGGGTAAGACCGCAGACGCGGTGATCGCATCCAACGAGCGCATCTCGATGTCGATCGTCGCGGGAGCCGGTCACTCCCCGCACCGCGACAAGCCCGATGAGACCGTCCGCCAATTGCTGGAGGCAATCGCATGAGCTTCGACCCCGCCCAGTTCCTGCCTGACGACCTGCTGGACCGCATCCGTGAGCGCGCGCCTATCCATGATCGTGAGAACACCTTCCCCGATCGGGATCTGGCGGAGCTGCGGGATGCGGGGTACCTGAAGATCCTCGTCCCGACCGCTCGTGGCGGCGCGGGCCTCGGTCTCGAGCAGGCCGCGATCCTGCAGCAGCGATTGGCCACAGCCGCACCCGCCACCGCCCTGGCGATCAACATGCACCTGGTGTGGACCGGCGTCGCGAAGGTCTTCAGCGACCGCGGCGTGCCCGGCCTGGAGTTCGTGCAGGACGGCGCCGCCCGAGGAGAGGTATTCGCGTTCGGCATCAGCGAGGGCGGCAACGACCTGGTGCTCTTCGGAAGCGACACCGCGGCTGTGCCGCAGGGCGACGGCAGGTACACATTCACCGGCACGAAGATCTTCACGTCTCTCGCGCCGGTGTGGACGAAGCTCGGACTGCACGGCCTCGACACCACGAGCCCTGACGCACCCAAGCTCGTGTTCGCATTCATAGATCGCACGGATGCGGTCACCACGAGCGATGACTGGGACACTCTCGGGATGCGCGCGACGCAGAGCCGCACCACACGGCTGAACGGCGCAGCTGCCGCGCCCGAGCACGTGGTGCGCCGTATCGATCCGGGTCCGGGGCCCGATCCGATCATCTTCGGCATCTTCAGCGTCTTCGAGCTGCTGCTCGCGTCGGTGTACACCGGTATCGCCCGCCGCGCCCTGGATCTCGCCGTCCTGACCGTGCAGCAGCGGACGTCGAAGAAGACCGGGCTGGCGTACAGTCAGGATCCCGACATCCGCTGGCGCATCGCAGGGATGAGCCTCGCATACGATGCCCTTCCCCCGCAGATCGCGGCGCTCGCACGCGACGTCGACGAGCAGGCCGACAACGGCACCCGCTGGTTCACGCTGCTGTCCGGCGTCAAGCACCGTGCGGTGGTGATGGCGAAGGACGTAGTCGATCAGGCGATCCTCACCGCCGGCGGTGGATCGTACTTCTCCTCGAACGAACTCTCGCGGCTGTACCGCGACGTGCTGGCGGGCATGTTCCACCCGTCCGATCCTGAGTCGGCGCACGCGACGGCAGCGAGCGCACTGCTCGGTCCGCTCGAGGGCTGATCACCTCCGGTCGAAGTCGAACGCCTTCAGCAGTTCCCCGACGGCCTGCTCCCGCTGTTCGCCGCCCTCTTCGAACATGTGCGTCACGTGCGTGCGCAGATGATTCTCGAGAAGAAGACGGTTGAGGGATTCCAGTGACTTCTGGATGGCGCGGGACTGCGTGATGATGTCCATGCAGTACTCCTCGTTCTCGATCATCCTGGCGACCCCGCGCAGCTGACCTTCGAGGATGCTGGTTCGGTGCAGAGCACGCTTTTTGATGTCTTCGATCACGATTCGAGGCTACCCCGGTCCACCGACGCACGGCATGTGCATGCGAGGATGACACACATGCCGCGCACCCCGATGGCCCTGCTCTCCCCCGCCGATCAGGAGCGTCTGCGCGCCCTGCGCCGCATGAAGGCGATCGCGATCGGCGCACTGGTCTTCATGGCGGTCGTCTTCGTCATCGCGTTCGCGTTCCAGGAGCGCCTGGGCTGGCTCGGTTACGTCCGCGCGGCTGCCGAGGGCGGCATGGTCGGAGCGCTCGCGGACTGGTTCGCCGTCACCGCGCTGTTCCGTCGTCCGCTCGGCCTGCCCATCCCGCACACTGCGATCATCCCCAACCGCAAGGACGAGATCGGCCGCACGCTCGGCGAGTTCGTCGAGACGAACTTCCTCGCCGCAGACGTCGTACGCACGAAGCTCGCCACAACCGCGATCGCCCGGCGCGCCGGCGATTGGCTGCAGCAGCGGCCGCACGCCGAACGGGTCGCGGCCGAGGGGGCGACGATCGCGACAGCCGTGCTGAACGCGCTCAGCGACGATGACGTGCGCGATCTCATCACCGATCTCGCCCGCGAGCATCTGGTGCAGCCGGAGTGGGGTCCTCCCGCAGGCGTGTGGCTGGAGAAGATCGTCCACGCCGATGCCCACCACGGCGCGGTCGATCTCGCCGCAGACAGCATCGCGACGTGGCTGGACTCCAACGCGGAGTCCTTCACGGGACTCGTCTCCCGCCGGCTCCCCGCGTGGGTGCCGCGGCTCGCGCACCGCTTCGTCGACGAGACCGTCTATCACGAGGCCGTCAAGTTCGTCCATGCTGTGCAGGCCGACCCGCAGCATCCGGCGCGTCTCGCGATCGACGGGTATCTGGCACGCCTCGCCGACAATCTGCAGCACGACCCCGCGACGCGCGCGAAGCTCGAGAACGCGAAGGCCTCGCTGTTCGACAGCCCCCGGGTCGGAGCGCTGGCGGCCGAGGCATGGAACACCGCGAAAGCAGGTCTGCTGACGGCCCTCGCCGACCCCGCGAGCGGGTTGCGCGTGCGCGCCGCGCGGGCCCTGCAGGAAGTCGGCGAGCGGCTGACGACGGATGCTGCGCTGCAGACCCGCGTCGACACCTGGGTGTCAGAGGCCGCAGTGTTCCTCGTCGATCGCTACCGGCACGACATCGCGTCGATCATCACCGACACGGTCGAGCGGTGGGATCCGGCCGAGACGACCGAGAAGATCGAGCTGATGGTCGGGCGCGATCTGCAGTACATCCGCCTGAACGGCACCGTGGTCGGCGCCCTCGCCGGCCTGGCTATCTTCTCGATCGCACATGCACTGATCCCTGGAGTCTGACATGGCACTCTCACACGATCCCCTGTGGCCACGCGCCGGGGTCTGGCCGGCGTTCGAGCAGTCGGCGGATGCCGTCATCCTCGGCGTTCCCACCTGGCGGACATCCCTCTCTCCGACTGGCGCGCACCGGACGCCGTCCGCCATCCGCGAGGCATTGCTTCGGTACAGTCCTTCTCTCATCGGCCCGCCCGCGATCGATCTGAACGGTGCATTGCGGATCGCCGATGCCGGAGACATCCATGAGCCCGACGGCGACGAGGGCATCGCATCCGTCATCGCGCGCATGCGCGAGCTGGCGCCGGCATTCGTCATCGCGCTCGGCGGCGACAACTCGCTCACCTACCCGGTCGCGCTCGGTGCCGATACCACCGGCCTCATCACCTTCGACGCGCACTTCGATCTGCGCGACGGCATCTCCAACGGGTCGCCAGTGCGTCGCCTGATCGAGGACGCACCTGAGGGGTCACGGATCGATCCGGCGCGTATCGTGCAGATCGGAATCGCCGACTTCGCGAACTCCTCGCATTATGCGCAGCGCGCCGCGGACTGGGGCATCCGGGTGATCGCTCTCGACGAGGTCCGGCGGCGCGGGATCGACGATGTGGTGGGCGAGGCGCTGGAGGTCGCGGGCTCCGGCGACGGCCGCATCCACCTCGACATCGATGTGGACGTGTGCGACCGAAGCGTTGCTCCTGGCTGCCCTGCGAGCGTTCCCGGTGGGCTTGCCGCGTGGGAGCTTCGTGCACTCTCGCGTGCCATCGCCTCGGATTCCCGGGTGGTCAGCGCCGACATCGCGGAGGTGGATGCGACGGCCGATGCCGAAGACGGCCGAACGGTGCGCCTTGCCGCGCTGTGCGTGCTGGAACTGCTTGCGGGTCGGGCGAACAGAACCCGCACACGATGACGATACGCCTGCGGCCGCGCGGACGCCACCCCCTTTCTGAGCAGAGGAGGCGCGATCGATCCTGAGGACATCTACCGAGGGAGAGGTTCATGAGCGCAACGCCCGCGTCCGCTTTGAAGGACAAGAATTACAACCTCGTCTGCGTGCTGGAGGCGTCTCTGCGCAACGCGTGGTCGATGCAGACCTACATCGAAGACGCCGAACGCGAGGGTGATTCGGAACTCGCAGAGTGGTTCCGCAAGATCCAGCACAACAGCCTCAAGGCAGGTGACCAGGGCAAGCAGCTGCTGCGTGCACGTCTCCACGAGGACGGGTCGTCGTGACCACGACACAACCGGACGCCGTCGGCACGTTCACGGCGACCTGCGACGTCTGTGGGAACGTCTATGACCGTTCGTTCACGGTCAACACGGGCAGCAAGGTCGGCACGTTCGACAGCTTCGAGTGCGCGATCCACGCGATGGCTCCGGAGTGCGAGCGTTGCGGATGCAAGGTGCTGGGGCACGGAGTCGAAGCCGACGGGCAGATCTTCTGCTGCGCGCACTGCGCACGCATGTCCGGCGAGGATCAGATCGTCGATCGGGTGTGATCAAGGTGGACGTGCGATGGCGCCGGCGGGAAGAGCGCAATGACCCCACGCTCATGGCGAATCAGCCGGCACTGCGGTCGTCGGACGGCACGATCTGGATCGTGGTCGCCGGTCTGTTCGCGCTGATCTGCCTCGTGCCGCTGAGCCTTCTCACTGTCGTGGCTCCACGGCAGTCTGCGCCGGTCGCCTGGATCACCGCGATCCTCGTGATCGCCCTGTATGCCGCGCTCCTGGTGAGCCGGTGGACGGTGGAAGATCGCGAGCGCCGGCTGCGGATCATGGCCGTGCTGATGCTCGCCATGGCCGCTGTCGCACTGTTCGGCATGCTGACGTGTACAGCGATCGAATGGTCGGCGGTGCCCGTCGCCTGACTGGCCTCAGATGCTGGCGGCCGCGGCGCCACAGCATGGCATCGCCTTCACCCGCCGAACCTGACGATCCCGTCCTTCCAGACGCGGGAGACCAGGGGTACGCCCGGCCGATAGGCGAGGTGCACGTGGGTCGGCGCGTCGAGCAGCACGAGGTCGGCTCGCGATCCTGCCGCGATGATGCCGATGTCGTCTCGGCGCAGGGCACGCGCTCCCCCCGCTGTCGCCGCCCAGAGAGCTTCGGTCGGCGTCATGCCCATGTCTCGCACGGCGATCGCGATGCAGAACGGCATGGACGAGGTGAAGCTCGAGCCGGGGTTGGTGTCGCAGGCGAGCGCGACCGTCACGCCGTCGTCGATGAGGCGACGCGCATCCGGGTAGGGCTGCCGCGTGGAGAACTCTACGCCGGGCAGCAGCGTCAGCACAGTGTCCGACGCCGCGAGGGCCGCGACATCGTAGTCGGTCAGGTACGTGCCGTGGTCGATGGATGCCGCTCCGAGTTCGACGGCGAGCTTCACACCGCCTCCTGGGCCGAGCTGGCTCGCGTGCACCCGCGGTGAGAGCCCACGCGCGATTCCCGCTTCCAGCACTCTCCTGGACTGCTCCACGCTGAACGCACCCGTCTCGCAGAACACGTCGATCCATCGTGCATGCGGAGCGCACGCATCCAGCATGGGACCGGTGACCAGGCCCACATACTCGTCAGAGCGATCGGCGTACTCCGACGGGACGACATGCGCGCCCAGGAATGTGACCTCCGAGGTGACCTCGGCCGCGAGGCGCACCAGACGCTCCTCGTCGTCGACAGTGAGGCCGTAGCCGCTCTTGATCTCCACCGTGGTGGTGCCCTGGGCAAGCAGTTCGTCCACGAATCCGCGAAGCCGTGCACGCAGCTCATCCTCGCTCGCCGCGCGCGTGGCGGCGACCGTGGAGCGAATGCCGCCGGCGGCATACTTCTGCCCGGCCATGCGCGCCTCGAACTCGGCGGCCCGGTCTCCGGCGAACACGAGATGACTGTGGCTGTCGACGAAGCCCGGAATGAGGGCTCGGCCTCCCGCATCGACGAACTCAGCGGCGCGTGAGCGGGGAGCATCCACCGCCCCCCCTACCCATGCGATCCGCCCGTCTTCGACCAGTACCGCGGCATCGTGCAGCACGCCGGCCTCGGTGCTCGTCGTCAGTTCCCCGATGTTCGTGATGAGAGTGCTCATAGCATCGGCACCTTCAGTCCCCGCTCACGTGCGATGTCGCGTGCGTGCTCATAGCCGGCGTCGACATGGCGCATGACACCGGTGCCCGGGTCGTTGATGAGCACGCGCTCGAGCTTCTCCGCTGCGAGCGCGGTGCCGTCTGCGACGCATACCTGGCCGGCATGGATGCTGCGACCGATGCCGACCCCTCCGCCGTGGTGCAGCGACACCCACGACGCACCGGATGCCGTGTTGAGGAGGGCGTTCAGCAACGGCCAGTCGGCGATGGCATCCGAGCCGTCCTTCATGGCCTCGGTCTCGCGGTACGGAGAGGCGACGGAGCCCGAATCGAGGTGGTCGCGGCCGATAACGATCGGCGCCTTCAGTTCTCCCGAGGCCACCATCTCGTTGAACTTGAGACCGGCGAGGTGGCGTTCCTTGTATCCGAGCCAGCAGATGCGCGCAGGAAGCCCCTCGAAGTGCACCTTCTCGCCCGCCTTCTCGAGCCAGCGGTGCAGAGCCGCATCTTCGGGGAAGAGCTCGGCA
Organism: Microbacterium sp. AK031; assembly: GCF_024807145.1. Lineage (GTDB taxonomy): Bacteria > Actinomycetota > Actinomycetes > Actinomycetales > Microbacteriaceae > Microbacterium. Next base: position 87,890 of record NZ_JANUCA010000006.1, read on the forward strand.
ATGGCTCGATCGGTCTTGTAGATGTCCTCCGGGTCGCCGGAGAGCGCCGCCCAGCGGAACGGCCCTCGTCCTTCCTCGAACTGCGGCCGGATGTACGCGGGAACGAAGCCGGGGAATTCGAAGGCACGCGCGAATCCGCCGAGCTGCGCCTCCCGACGGATGGAGTTCCCATAGTCGAAGACCGCGGCACCGGCATCCTGGAATCCCACCATCGCGGCCACGTGCGCAGCCATCGATTCCCGCGAACGGCGAGTGAACTCCTCCGGATCCCGCTCAGCCTCGCCCTTCCATGCCTCGACGGAGATGCCGACCGGCAGGTAGGCCAGCGGGTCGTGCGCGCTGGTCTGGTCGGTCACGATGTCGATCGGGATGCCGCGGCCGTGCAACTCGGGGAAGATCTCAGCGGCGTTGCCGACGACCCCGACCGAAAGCGCCTCACCGGCATCTTTGGCTGCGAGGACGCGCGCCACCGCGGTGTCGAGATCGGCGGTGTATTCGTCGAGGTAGCCGTGCTCGACGCGGCGCGCGAGGCGTGTCTCGTCGACGTCGGCGATGAGCACGACCCCATCGTTCATCGTGACCGCCAGCGGCTGGGCACCGCCCATGCCGCCGGCGCCACCGGTGAGGGTGAGCGTTCCGGCGAGCGATTCCCGTCCCAGCGAACGCGCAACCGCGACGAACGTCTCGTACGTGCCTTGCAGAATGCCCTGCGTGCCGATGTAGATCCACGAGCCGGCCGTCATCTGCCCGTACATCGTCAGCCCCAGCGCCTCGAGTCGGCGGAACTCCGGCCACGTGGCCCAGTCGCCGACGAGGTTCGAGTTCGCGATCAGCACGCGCGGCGCCCATTCGTTGGTGCGGAACACGCCCACCGGCTTCCCCGACTGCACGAGCAGCGTCTCGTCCGGCTCGAGCTCGTCGAGCGTGCGGACGATCGCGTCGTACGCCTCCCACGAACGTGCGGCGCGGCCGGTGCCGCCGTATACGACGAGCTCTTCCGGGTGCTCGGCGACCTCGGGGTCGAGGTTGTTCATCAGCATCCGCTTGGCGGCCTCAGCTCCCCAGCTCTTCGCGGTTAGCTCGGGGCCGCGCCCAGCCCTGACGACGCGTGATCCTGTGGTGGTGTCAGACATGTGCGTTCTCCTTCGCTGTCCGGGCCACAGCGCCCGACCGGACGAGTTCGGTGACGGCTTCCATCTCCGGCGAGAGGAAGCGATCGGGCCCAGGGCCGTCGGCGACGGTGCGCACCTGGTCGCGGACGGCTCCGGTGGCGGGCCCGGCTTTCAGGGGCGCACGCAGATCGAGCGCACGCGCCGCGGTGAGCACTTCGATCGCGAGCACGCGGGTCAGGCCGTCGATCGCGCGGCGGAGCTTGCGTGCCGCGGCCCACCCCATCGACACGTGGTCCTCCTGCATTGCGGATGAGGGGATGGAGTCCACGGATGCCGGAACGGCGAGGCGCTTCAGTTCGGAGACGATCCCCGCGGCGGCATACTGCGCGATCATGAGGCCGGAATCGACGCCAACCTCATGGGCGAGGAACGGTGGCAGACCGCGACTGCGCGCCGGATCGAGCGCGCGGTCGGTACGGCGCTCGGAGATGCTGGCGACATCGGCGACACTGATCGCGAGGAAGTCGAGCACTGCCGCGACGGGCGCCCCATGGAAGTTGCCGTTCGACTCGATGCGCCCGTCGAACGTGATGACCGGGTTGTCGATGACGCTGGCGAGCTCGCGGGTGGCGATGTTCGTTGCGTGCTCCATGGTGTCGCGGGCCGTGCCATGCACCTGCGGCGAGCAGCGCAGCGAGTAGGCGTCCTGCACGCGGCCGTCCTCAGGGCCGGCGTGACTGGCGACCATCGGAGAATCGGCGAGGAACGCTCGCAGATTCGCCGCGGACAGCGCCTGTCCTGTCTGCGGACGCAGTGCCATGAGGTCGGCCGCGAACACGGCATCCGTGCCGAACTGGCTCTCGATCGACATCGCCGCGGCGACGTCTGCGGTCGTGAGCAGCATCTCGAGGTCGTGCAGCGCGAGCAGCAGCATCCCCAGCATCCCATCGGTGCCGTTGATGAGGGCGAGGCCCTCCTTCTCGACCAGCACGAGCGGCTCGATACCGGCGTCGGTGAGAGCGTCGGATGCCGGGACGAGAGCGCCGGACGCATCACGCACATCTCCTTCACCGATCGCGGCGAGCGCGATGTGCGCGAGCGGAGCGAGGTCGCCGGAGCAGCCGAGTGAGCCGTACTCCCGCACGACAGGGGTGATGCCGACGTTCAGCATCGCCGCGTACGTCTCGGCGACCACGGGCCTCGCGCCCGTGCGGCCAGAGGCGAGAGTCTGCAGTCGCAGCAGCTGCAGGGCGCGAACCACCTCGGTCTCCACCTCGGCGCCGGTACCGGCCGCGTGCGAGCGGATGAGGCTGGCCTGCAGCTGATGGCGCCGCTCCGGCGCGATGAACGTGGTGGCGAGTGCACCGAATCCGGTGGATACGCCGTAATGCGGATTCGGATCCGCGGCGAGCGCGTCGATCACGCCACGGGTCTCGGCGACGCGACCGAGTGCACCCCCATCGAGGGCGACGGGAACGCCGTGCCTGGCTACGGCGACGACATCTCCGGGTGACAGCGGCGCGGCGCCGATGACGACAGAATCACTCATGCTCTGATTCCACACCGCGACGGTGGCGCCGCACAGAGCTCCATGACATCCTGTGTCTGTGATCCCAGACAGTGCGCCATCCCAGGTGCCGGCCGCAGAGCACACGCTGCGCATTCTGCGCCACCTCGCCGCGCGGAGCGCACCCGTCGCGGCCTCCGCGATCGCCCGTGACCTGGGTCTGCCCCGGTCCACGGTCTATCACCTGCTCACGACGCTCGCGGCGCACGGATTCGTGCTGCATCTGCGCGAGGAGCAGCGCTGGGGCCTGGGTGCCTCCGCCTTCGAGCTGGCCGGCGGGTACACGCGTCAGCAGCCGCTTGCGCGTCTGGGCCGACCGCTCATCGCCTCGCTTGCGGATCGGGTTGCGGAGAGTGCGCACCTCGCCGTGATGAGTGGGAGCGACGTGCTCTACATCGTCGAGGAGCGCGCTCCGCGGCGCCCTGCGCTGGTGACGGACGTGGGCGTGCGGCTTCCGGCGCACCTCACGGCGACGGGTCGCGCGATGCTCGCTGCCCTCCCCCGCGAGCAGGTGCGAGCGCTGTATCCCGACGCCTCGGCATTCCCCTCGCGCACCGGACTCGGCCCCACCCGGCCGAGTGAGCTGCGCGAGCTGCTGCGCAGCATCCGCGCCACCGGTTTCGCCACGGAAGACGGCCAGGTCAGCACCGGCCTCTCATCCGTCGGCGTCGCGGTGGTCGACCGCTCGGGCTGGCCGGTCGCCGCCGTGGCAGTGACCTGGCCGGAGGATCCGGCCGCGCACCGCGACGTGGCAGCCCTCGCGACTGCGGTCGACGAGACGGCGCAGGAGCTCGCCCGGCGGCTTCAGGGCCGAGCGGGTGGTTGGCCCCCACACAGAAGCATGTCCTGCGATGCTCCGGGCACACCCGCAAAAGGGGCCGGCCCCGCGGATGCCGATTGATGTCGACAACCGCGGGGCCGGCCCGGAGGGAACCCTCATCGCGTTGCTCAGCCGTTCGCGCCCTTGCGAGGTTTGATGAACGATTGGGGTTCCTGCTTCGCACGCTTGGCAGCGCGCTTCTCCTTCAGAGAGGTCTGAGCGACCTTCTTGCCTCCACGTGCTTGCGGTGCCTTGCCTGACATCTGACTCGCTTCCCCTTCGACCAGCTGGCGTGTGTAACCTCCGACCATAGCCGGTATCCGTTGGAAGTCGAATTACCCGGTGAGCGGCAAAAAATTACCTCATGATCCACCGCGCGATCCCGCGCCCACTACGCTCTAAGGGTGCTCGATACTCTCACCGGATTCGTCGTCGTGGGACTCGCCATCGCCGTCGGGTACATCGTCGGTCGCATCGATCTGCTCGGCGAACATGCCCGCCATGTGCTCGGACGCCTGACCTTCTTCGTGCTCTCCCCATTCCTGCTGTTCACGGTGCTCGCGCAGGCGGACGCGAGGGTGCTGTTCTCCGCTCTCCTGCCGGTCTCAGCGATCGCCGCGGTCGCCGTCATCGGCTTGTACGTGCTGGTCGCGAAACTGATCTGGAAGCGCGACATCGGCGAGACCGTGATCGGCGCCCTCTCTGCCGGACAGGTCAACTCCAACAACATCGGCATCCCGCTGTCGCTGTATCTGCTCGGCAGCGCCGCGTATCCGGCGCCGGTCATCCTGCTGCAACTGCTCGTGTTCACACCCGTCTCATTGACGATCCTCGACGCCGTCACCAGCGGGAAGACGTCGGCGTGGCGCACGTTCGTGCGCACGGCGACGAATCCGATCATCCTCGGGTCCGCCCTGGGGACCTTGGTGTCGGTGCTCGGAATCGATCTGCCCGCGATCGTGATGGAGCCGGCCGTCCTGCTGGCGAACGCGTGCGTGCCGGTGCTGCTGATCAGCTACGGCATCTCGCTGCACGGACAGCGCGTGCTCGGCTCGTCGGGACACCGTCGCGACGTACTGCTCGCCAGTGTGCTGAAGCTGCTCATCATGCCACTGATCGCCTGGATCGTCGCGCAGTTCGTGTTCGGGCTGTCGGCGCACGAAGTGCTGATCGTCGTAGTGCTCGCGGCCCTGCCGACCGCGCAGAACGTGTTCAACTACTCGCAGCGCTATGACATCGGAGAGTCGATCTCGCGCGACACCGTGTTCATCACGACGATCGGATGCGTGCCTGTTCTGCTGATCGCGACGCTTCTTCTGGGCTAGCGCTCTTGGGCTGAGCGCGCTCGACTGAAAGAGTGTCATCATGAGCGCACTCCGCATCCTGCATCTCAGCGACACCCACTTCTCCGGCGACGGCGGTCGCCACTACGGCGTGGTCGACACCGCTGAGCACCTGCGCCGCGCTCTTTCCCACGTGGCGCACCTCACATTCGATCTCGTCGTCGTCTCCGGCGACGTCAGCCAGGACGGATCGGAGGCGTCGTATCGGCAGATTCGGGATGCTGTGACGACCTGGACGCGCGCGCGAGGAGCCCGCCCTGTCTTCGCGATGGGCAACCACGATCAGCGCGCGGCCTTCCGTGCGGTGCTGGGCGACGGACAGCCGGATGCCGATGAACTGCAACTGCCCGGAATCGGCCTCGACCGACCTGTGGCATCGGTCGTCGAGCAGGACGGCTGGCGGGTCGTTGTGCTCGACAGCTCGGTGCCCGGAGCCGGCTACGGCCGCCTGGAATCCGAGCAGCTGGCCTTCCTTCGCGAGACGCTCGCCGACACGGTCGCGCACGGCACTGTCGTGGTCGTCCATCATCCGCCGCTGCATGCGCAGACCGATCTGCTGCAGGCTCTGGCGCTCGATGAGCACGACGGACGGGAATTCCTCGACATCGTCCGAGACACGGATGTGCGTATCGTCCTCAGCGGTCACTATCACATGCCGATCACCGAGATCGTGGCGGGCGTTCCAGTCACCGTGGCGCCTGGCGTGACGAACCTCTCGCGTGCGTTCGCCGATCCGGCGGAGGAATCCGCGATCGACGGCTTCGGAGGTTCGGTCGTGACCGTCGACGTCGACCGGGTGCGCGTCGTGCCGTACCTCGAGCGTCTGACACCCGACGACATGGTCTTCCACTATGACGCCGACGTGGTGGCGCAGATCATTCAGGATGCCGGACGGGCTGAGCTGAGCTGAGCTGCCTGCGCTAAGGCGTGAACGCAGAACAGGCTCCGCCGAAGCGGAGCCTGTTCTTCACTGTCTCAACACAGTGTGGACCTAAGGGGATTCGAACCCCTGACCTCCTCGATGCGAACGAGGCGCGCTACCAACTGCGCCATAGGCCCGTGAACCTCAGTTAGATTATCACGCTCGAACGGTGCCCCGCGCCCAACTGCGCGCCGCGCCGGGCGGCGTTCAGCCGGCGGCGCGCCGCTGGAGAAGCTGCCGCACGTGCTGTTCGATCTCTTCGTCATCCACGAAACCCATCCGGGCATACGGCGACGCCGTCTCCTTGGCGGTGGGCAGCGATACGGGTGCCGGCGCCGCCATCTGCTCCGCGCGTTCGCGAAGGGCAGCCACTCGAGCGGCGCGGCGCAGCTCCTGCTGCGCCTCGATCTCCGCCCTGGCGATCTGCGCTGCCGAACCTGCGACGGCGACCATCGGCTCCGGCAGCCGCCTCGGCGTCCACGACGCCCGACCCTGATCGTGCAGCGGAGGCGAGACCCGTGCAGGTGCGTCCTCGACGACGACGGGTGCAGGTCGGCGCGCGGCACGACGCGCCACGGATGCCATCTTCTGCAGCGTCACAGCCGCAACCAGGGCGAGAGCGCCGCCGACCCAGATCAGCAGCTGCCCGCCGCCCGTCAGCAACTGCCACACACCGATCCCGGCCGCGCCGAGACCGATCGCCAAAATCGCAGAGGACGTCACGCGCACTCGACGACGGGCACGCGCCTGGCGCACCACAGGGGCGGCACGAGTAGCGGCGAGCTCCTCCCGGAGCATGACCAGTTCGACGGCTTCCTTCTCCGACTGCAGGCGCTTGGCGAGCTTCTGCTGCGCGTGAGCGGTGCGCGCGTTGAGTTCGAGATACACCTCCGCCGGCGTCTCGCTCGTCTCTGCGAGCACACGCAGCGCCTGATTCAGCCGCACCGCGTTCCGCTCGGAGGCGTTGTACTGATAGCGTCCGCGCCACGAGGGCAGCAGGTACAGCATCCAGAGCAGCACGGCGACGAGGACGATAACGCCCCCACTCAGCACCGGCCCATTCATAGGGTCAACGGTATGCGACCGAGAGCCGCCTGCCCCTCACGCCGGGCGCGTGTCGCCACGGAGCGCGACGAATCTCAGATCGAGAGCCGGTCGGAAGGCGGAACCGTCGCAGCGTCCTGCGGGACGCGCCCGTCCAGCCAACGCGCGAGTACACCCTCCAGGGCGTCCTCACGTGTGAGAGCGAACGCGTAGTGATCGCGCCAGTCGCCGTCGATGTGGATGTAACGGCGCCGCAGACCCTCGTACCGGAAGCCGAGCTTCTGGACGACGCGCAGGCTGGCCTCGTTCTCAGGTCGGATGCAGATCTCCATCCGATGCAGTCCGTATTCTCTGAACGACGCGTCGGTCGCGAGGGCCACAGCCGTCGGAGTGATGCCCTTGCCTGCGAATCGCTCGCTGACCCAATAGCCGATCGTGGCTGAGCAGAGCGACCCGCGCGAGACGCCCCAGATGTTCAGCTGTCCGGCGATCTCACCGTCATGTTCCATCACGAACGGGTATCCACCGCCGTCGCGGTACTGCTGCAGCAGTCGACGGATGCTGAGACGCATGTCGAACGACGCCGTGCCGTTCGGGATCGTCGCCTCCCAGCGCTGCAGCCATGCGCGGTTGTTCAGCAGTTCGCGCTGCAGCACACGCGCATCACGAGTTCGGATGAGCCGAAGCTCGACCTGACCGTGACGGTGCCCCTGCAGCAAGTCCATACGCACCTCGCCCTGGGCGCCTAGAGGCGCTCGCTGAATTCCTTCAGCCACGGCCGCAGTTCGGCTCCGAGGTCGTCGCGGTCTGTCGCGAGCTGCACGATCGCCTTGATGTAGTCGACGCGGTCGCCGGTGTCGTAGCGCCGTCCCCGGAAGATCACGCCGATCACGCCGGGGCCCTCCGCATCGGCGGCGAGTTCCTGCAGAGCGTCGGTGAGCTGGATCTCCCCGCCCTTGCCCGGCTCCGTGCGCTCCAGGATCGGGAAAACCTCGGCCGGCAGGATATAGCGGCCGATGATCGCCAGGTTGGAGGGGGCGTCCTCCGGAGCGGGCTTCTCGACGAGGCCGGTGACGCGCACGATGTCGTCGTCGTCGGTCGCCTCGACCGCCGCGGCACCGTAGAGGTGGATGCTCGAGGGGTCGACCTCCATCAAGGCGACCACGGTCGCGCCGGTGCGCTCATTGACGTCGATCATGGTGGTCAGCAGCTCGTCGCGCTCGTCGATGAGGTCGTCACCGAGAAGCACCGCGAACGAGTTGTTGCCGACATGCGCCTTGGCCCGCAGAACCGCGTGCCCGAGCCCCTTGGGCTCACCCTGTCGAAGGTAATGGATGTCGGCCAGGTCGCTGGACTTCATGACGCGCTCGAGGCGTGCCATGTCGCCCTTCTCTGTGAGCTTCACCTCGAGCTCCGGCACGGAGTCGAAGTGGTTGGAGATCATGTTCTTGTTGCGACCGATGATCACGAGAATGTCATCGATCCCGGCGGACGCGGCCTCCTCGACCACGTACTGGATCGCCGGCTTGTCCACCACCGGAAGCATCTCCTTCGGCATCGCCTTGGTCGCGGGCAGGAAACGCGTGCCGAGGCCAGCTGCCGGAATGACTGCCTTCATTTTCTGGTGTCCCATCAGCCCAGCTTAGCGGGGGCCGCCATCGCCACGGCACGTAGACTCGAGGCATGTCCACCGACATCGAGCAGGAGAAACGTGCGTTGCGTGCGGAGCTGCGCGAGCGCCGCCAACTGCTCTCAGACGGTCAGCGCGAAGCCGCAGCATCCGGCATCCGCGAACAGCTCGATGCTCTCGTCGCTGCGTACTCGGCCGAATCGATCTCCTGCTTCCTGTCCGCTACGACAGAGCCGGGAACCAGAGATTTCGTCACGGCGGCCGTGCAGCGCGGCATTCGCGTCCTGCTGCCCATCACACGCGCCGACGGGTTGCTGGACTGGGCCGTCGCTGACGACGAAGGCGACATCGCCGAGGGATTGTTCGGGCTTCCGGAGCCGACCGGCGAGGTGCTCGGCCCGATCGCCGTGAACGATGTCGACCTCATGATCATCCCCGCGGCGGCCGTCGACGGCACCGGCATGCGGCTCGGCTGGGGTCGCGGCTACTTCGACAAGACCATCGGGTCCATGGAGAGATGCCCTCCTGTGTACGCCGTGACCTATGATTCCGAGATACTCGATTCCCTCCCGCGAGAGATGCACGACCAGCCGGTCACCGGCGTCGTGACCCCCACTCGCACCCTCACCCTGTCGCCAACGCGGCACTGATCCATCCGAGACGATATGCCCACCTATGCCTATGCCTGCACCTCGTGCGGTCACCAGTTCGACGCCGTCCAGAGCTTCTCCGAAGACGCCCTCGCCATCTGCCCCGAGTGCGGTGGAGCACTTCGGAAGCAGTATGGATCGATCGGTGTGACCTTCAACGGATCCGGTTTCTATCGGACCGATTCCCGGAGTGGCAATGGCGGAAAGACGGATTCTTCGTCATCATCGACATCGGAGACGTCGACGAGTTCCGCCCCGGCACCCGCGGCGACTCCAGCCTCGACCTGAGGTCTGCATCGAAAGATAGGGGTTCCCGTGTTCCAGGGATTCAAGGAATTCATCACCAAGGGCAATGTCATCGATCTTGCCGTCGCGGTCGTCATCGGCGGCGCGTTCACGGCCATCGTCAGCGCAGTGGTCTCAGCGATCATCACTCCGCTCGTCTCACTGTTCTTCGACGCAGGTGCGACGGGCGAGATCGGCATCCAGATGACCGGCATCTACGGTCAGGAGGTCACTTTTCCGATCGGTGATCTGATCTCGGCGATCATCAGCTTCCTGGCCGTCGCACTCGTCGTGTACTTCGTCTTCGTCGTGCCCATGAACAAGTACAAGGAGCGACAGGCGGCACGCAACCCCGCTGTCGAGGAGGAAACGCTGCCGACCGAGCAAGAACTGCTCATCGAGATCCGCGACCTGCTCCGCAGAGATGCTCTGAGCTGACGCGATCCATCCGTCGAGGCCCTCATCTCTTTCCGGAGTCGGGGGCCTCTTCAGAGGGATGGGTTCAGTAATGCGGAGGCACGTCGTCGCGCAAGCGGTCATCGTTCGGACCCCCGTCGCGTCCGGACTTCTTCGCACGCACAGGATTCGTCACGACATCCGGTGAAGGATCGGTACCGGGGGCCGCTGTGAGCTGGGCGCGCCTGCTGCCAGGCACCCGCACCACCCGCTGCCGCTGTGAGTCAGGTGACTCGTCAGACATCGCCGGGAAGGTCGATCGGCTGGGTGTCGGTGTCGGACTTCACCGCATCCGCAGCGATGCCGAGCACGGCCGCGATACGCGATGCCGTCGTCGCGGGGTCGCTGTAAAGATCGAACGCGTGCACGCGCACGTAGTGCCATCCCAGGCGCCGCAGCACGTGAGGGCGCAGGCGCAGCGTCTCACGCAGCGATTCCCCGCGCGACTCCGGATCGGACTCGATGACGACGGCCTTGCCGCCGTGCTGCGCGACCAGCGGCAGCAGACCTCGGTAGTCGACATCGACCGACGCGCCGAGCCTGCGCAGTTCGCGCGCAAGAGCGAGGGTGAGCGGATCGGCGAGATCCTCGAGGCGCGAATCGCGGCTGCGCGTGGCTAGTCCGCCGAGGATCGACATGAGAGTGGATGCGCCGTGCTCCAGGCGTCCGTCGTCGAACGACGATGGACGAATCGATGAGACCAGCACCATCGAACGCCGGGCCCGCGTCATGCCGACGGTCAGCAGCCGCTCGCCATCGGGCGTCGAGAGGTGGCCGAAATCGCTGAGCACACGACCGTGCTTGGTCAGCCCGTAGCCGAGCGAGAAGATGACACGGTCACGACTCTCGGCCACAGATTCCTCGAGCGTGAGCACGGCGAACGGCTCCGCCGTGTCTCGGCCGACGAAGTCAGCCACGTCCGACCTGCCCGCGAACGCGCTGGTCACAGCCGCGCGCACGCGCTCGGAATGACGCGCACTCGCGGTGATGACCATGAGCGACTCCGAGGGGCGATGCACGGCGTGCTCGACCACGAGCGTCACGACCCGCGCGACCTCGGCGTCCGGGCTCTCGACGGCGCCCGAGATCGGATCCGGAGCGCCGACGCCACCTTCGACGTAGTCGACCGTGAGACTGCCGCGACCGAGGTAGGAACCAGCCCATGGCAGCGAGATGATCTCGCCGCCGTAGAACGCGTCGTTGATGAGCTCCGCCAGGTCTTCTCCCCCGGCGCGGTAGCTGCGCGTAAGCGTCATGACGGGCAGCAGTTCGGCCAGACGCTCGAAGACCGAGACATCGTCGAACGGCACCTCCGCCTCCCACTCGCGATCTGCATCCACAGCGACCTCGAATGGAGTCGGGCGCTGCGTCACCGGGTCTCCGAAAGCGACCACCTGACGGGCCCGGCGGATCGCCGGCGCGGCCTCGGCGAGGTTGATGGCGGCGGCGTCCACCAGCAGCACGGTGTCGAACTCGACCGAGTCGGGGATCTCCGGCACCTGATACGGCGAGGATATCCATGCAGGGGCGAGCACATTCATGAGCGTCGGAGCGGCGCTGATGATCTCGGCTGTCGACGGCACCCCCTGGGTCAGCGCACGACGCAGGTTCTGCGACTCGGTGGGCTCATCGACGATCGCGATGCGCCACTGGTTCGCCAGCTGCCAGGCCAGCAGCGGCCCCGCCATCGACGCATGCGCCTCGTCCACGAGACGGAAGTCGCGCTCGAGGCGGTCGACGACCGCGGTGTTCGCGCCGAGCAGGGCACGGTCATCCTGCAGTGCGCGTTCGAGCAGCGATTGCCACCAGGCGAACTCCAGCTCGTCCGCGACCTGGTCCTCGGCGACGTGTCGCACCGAGAGCTCCGCGAGAAGCGGTTCGAGGCCCAGGGTCGCGAGAGTGTCACGGATCGTCGCTCGCTCGACGAGGTTGTCGAACACATCAGACCGCGCCGCAAGACCCGCGAGGGTGCGGACCAGTCGCTCGACAGGCAGCGACGCCAACGGCTCGCGCCGCCCGAGAGCGGCATCCAGCTCGGCCAGTTCGGCGCTCACCCGCTGCCAGGAACCGTACACATCGGAGAGGCCGAGCGGGATCTCGGGGGCCACGCCCGCGTCGACGAACCGCTGCCACTGCGTGCGCTGCTGCTGGATGCGCAGCAGCGCCTCGTGCATCTCAGTGATGTGCACTCCGGGGCGCACGTACTCCTTGGCCAAGCGGCGCAGCCTGCGACGGTTCGCACCAGACATGCCGGGAGCATCACGACGTGACCCATGCGCCTGGATGAGCTCGCCCAGCGGGCGCTCGAAGACCGTCGGGCTGAACCTGTCGAGCGAGTCCCGGATGCCCTCGATGAGCCGCAGGTACTCTCCCAGTTCGTCGATCGTGGCGAACGGGCGCATGTGCGTCTGGGAGATGAGCTCGTAGCCGCGCTCGAGCAGGGCGGGAACGCTCGAGGCGTGAAGTCTGCCGGCGAGCTCGTGCGCGGAGCGCGCGGCCTCGGTGCTGCTGAAGCTCACCCCGTACCAGGGCGAATCGTTCGGACCGAAGCGGAACTCTCCGAGTCGTGCGGCCTGGATCAGCGCTGCGGCTGCGGCGGTGCGATCGTCGGCAAGACGGCGCAGCGTCTCGGTGCTCAGCCGCGCCGTGGTCGAGGGCGGCGTGGGGAGCGAGGCGAGCCTGGCGAGGTGGCGCGTGGCATCCAGCACAGAGACGTCGAGGCCTGCCACCGGAGAAGTCAGTGCCTTGCGATAATCGCGCAGCACGGTGCGCAGGCGCACCAGGGCGTCGTCGACGTCGCTGACTTTGGGTGCCGTGGCCTTCTCATTGCGCCCGATCGCACGGACGAGGTCGCGGCGGATGCCGGCGGGCGAGACGGCCAGGCTGTCCAGCGCGATGCCGGCCAGCCTGTGACGCACGCCGTCGAGCGTCGAGCGTCGAGCCGAGACGACGAGCACCCGCTTGCCTGCGCGCACCAGCTCGCCGAGCGCGTTGATGACCGTCTGCGTTCCGCCCGTACCCGGAAGCGTGGCGACCACGAGCGAGTGCCCTGCCGAGATCCGAGCGAGTACCGATTCCTGCTCGCCGTCGGCGTCGAGCAGGAGCGTATCGGAGGCAGGCGCTCGCTCGTCCGCACTCGTGATGCGCGGCTCGGGGCGAGGGGCCGTGACCTGCTCGCGGTCGTCGACGTGGCCCGCGAGCGCGTTGAGAAGGGTGTGGTCGAGCGTTCTGCTGTCGCGAGTCATCGCGGCACCGACATCGGCGAAAGTCGATACGACCAGCCGAGGCAGTACCGTGAACGTGTCGATGGACTGGGTCGCCGCACGAAGGCTGTCGATGACCGGCTGCGGTTTGAAGATTCCGCCGTCGTAGGCGAGGGAGGCGAGCGCCTCCGCATCGATCGTGATGCCGAAGTGCTCGCGGGTGACACGCACCAGTTCGGGGTTCACGATGAAGGCGCCCTGCAGCTTCAGCTCGAAGTCGGTGTGATGCCGGCGGATGGCGAGCGGACGCAGCAGAACCGGAGCGGCGAAGTCGGCACCGCCGATGCGCCAGCCGGCGAGCCCGACGGCGAGGTGCACGGCTTCGATGCCTCGCACGGTACGCAGTTCGGTGTGCTTGGCGGTGATGCGCTCCGCGGCGAGACGAGCTGTGCGCAACCCGACTTCGTCACGGAACAGATTGGAGAGCAGGGTGGATCTGCCTGTGATGAACTGCGGCAGGCTCCCGGGGTGCGCACGGGAGATGTCGATGCCGCCCCCGACCGTGTCGCGGTAATTGACCAGCGGCGATGGGCCGCCGAGGTCGGCCGCTTCGGCGCGTAGCCGGGTGCGTTCGGAGTCGGCGATGTGTGCGACCGCGATGGCTGTCTGGTCGCCCTGTTGGTCGCCGAGAGTCATCGCGGCTTCCGCTGCCGCGGCATCCGCAGCTTTCTCTTCACGTCGCCACACATGGACAGACTAGGCTCCGAGGACGCGCAGACCCTGCATCCGGGGCGGGTTTCACCGGATTGGCCCACTTTTCCTGCACATTCGAGCCAGGATCGAGGCTTCTCCCCCACCTGTGGTGACGAGTGCACGCGCGTCGACGGCGCACGTCAGGATGGGGTCATGACGTTCCGCTACGACTTCGCTCCGACTCCTTTCGGTGATGCGCTCGTGGTCTTCTCTGACGAGGGGATCGTGCGCTTCGATCTTTCCGAATCCGCCGACCCCACGGTCCCCTGGCTTCTCGAGGACATCTCCGCCCGCCTCCATGACGTGCCGGTGCCCGATCCCGGTGCCGCGGATGAGCTCGCGCACCTGCTCGACGACTATTTCGCCGGCGACCGAGTGCGCTTCGACGAGCATGTGCGACTGGACTGGCGCCTTATCGACGGATTCCACCGCACCGCTCTGCAGGCGATCACCGCCATCGAGTGGGGTCAGACGATGAGCTATGGGGAGGTCGCCATCGTCGCCGGCAGTCCTGGTGCTGCACGGGCAGTCGGCACGGCGTGCCGACTGACGCCGTTCTCGATCATCGTGCCCGTGCACCGCGTGGTGCGCTCAGACGGCAGTCCCGGCCAGTACGGCGCCCATCCGGAGCACAAGCGCTATCTGCTCGACCTCGAGCGATAGACGACAGGAACCCCCGCGGTGTGGGCCCGCGGGGGTTCCTGCTGGTTCGGTCTCGATCCGTGAAGGCTAGTGCTCCGTCGCCTTCTCCGCGCCGAAGCCGGTGAGCGAGCGCACGTCCATCTCCGCGGCGAGCTGCGGAGACTCGAGCGTACGGCTCGTGCTCGTGCCGAGCCAGCCCAGGATGAATCCGAGCGGTATCGAGACGATTCCCGGGTTGTTGAGCGGCCACAGCACGATGTCGATGCTGGGGATCATCGCCGTCTCCGACCCGGAGAACACCGGCGAGAAGGCGATCAGCAGGATCGCCGAGCCGAGTCCGCCGTACATGCTCCACACCGCGCCGCGTGTGTTGAAGCGCCGCCAGAACAGCGAGTACAGAATCGTCGGGAGGTTCGCGGATGCCGCCACGGCGAAGGCCAGCGCGACCAGGAAGGCGATGTTCTGCCCCTGTGCGCCGATGCCTCCGAGGATCGCGAGGATGCCGATCACGACAACCGTGCGGCGGGCGACCTTCACCTCGCCGTTCGGGTCAGGATCTGCGGCTGTTCCGTCGGAGTTCTTGCGGTTCTTCTGGATGATGTTCGCGTAGATGTCGTGCGCGAACGACGCGGCCGCCGTGATGGTGAGTCCTGCCACGACCGCCAAGATGGTCGCGAAAGCGACTGCCGAGATGAAGCCCAGCAGAAGCGGTCCGCCGAGGTACTGCGCGAGCAGCGGCGCTGCCGAGTTCACACCGCCAGGGGCTGCCATGATGACATCCGCACCGACAAGAGCTCCGGCACCGTAGCCGAGCACGAGCGTCAGCAGGTAGAACCCGCCGATGAGCCAGATCGCCCAGACCACCGAACGGCGTGCCTCCTTCGCCGTCGGCACGGTGTAGAACCGCATCAGCACGTGCGGCAGCCCCGCGGTACCGAGAACGAGCGCCATTCCGAGCGAGAGGAAGTCCCAGGGGTTCGCACCGTACTGCAGTCCGGGAGCGAGGATCGCCTCGCCCGCAGGCGACTTCTCGACGGCCGCCTCCAACAGTGTGTTCAGGCTGAACCCGTTCAGCGCGAGCACCCAGACCGTCATCACGATGGCACCCGCGATGAGCAGGACGGCCTTGACGATCTGCACCCATGTGGTGCCCTTCATGCCGCCGATGAGCACGTAGACGATCATCAGCACGCCGACGACGCCGATCACTATCGACTGCCCTATCCGCCCCTCGATGCCGAGCAGCAGCGAGACCAGTCCGCCGGCTCCCGCCATCTGGGCGAGCAGGTAGAAGAAGCAGACGGCGAGGGTCGTGATGGCTGCAGCCATCCGCACCGGGCGCTGCTTCAGACGGAACGACAGCACATCCGCCATCGTGAACTTGCCGGTGTTGCGCATGAGTTCGGCGACCAGCAGCAATGCGACCAGCCAAGCCACGAGGAACCCGATCGAATACAGGAATCCGTCGTAGCCGTTCACTGCGATCGCACCGCAGATGCCGAGGAAGGATGCCGCCGAGAGATAGTCACCTGCGATGGCGAAGCCATTCTGCGGCCCGGTGAACGAACGACCGGCCGCGTAGTAGTCGGCCGCGGTCTTGTTGTTGCGGCTGGCGCGTATGACGATGAACAGGGTGACAGCGACGAAAGCCGCGAAGATCGCGATGTTGAGGATGGGATTGTTGTCAGCCGTCGCCGTGACGGACATGGGAATGAGATTCATACGTCGGCCTGCACCTTCTCGAGTTCTTGACGGATCTCCTGGGCTTTCGGATCGAGCTTCCTATTCGCGAACGAGACGTATCCCATCGTGATGGCGAAAGTGGTGACGAACTGACCGAGTCCCAGCAGCAGACCGATCGTGATATCGCCCCACACACGCTGTCCCATGAAATCCGTCGCGAATGCTGCGAGCAGCACATAGGCGAAATACCAGATGAGGAAGAATGCGGCCATGGGGAAGATGAATGAACGCTGCGTCTTCTTCAATTGCCGGAAACCGGGTGATTCCTCGACGGCGATGTAGTCGATTCCACCTGCGGGTTCAGAGTCGATTCGGTCGGTCATGAGGCCTCCTTGCCACATGTCGGGGAGCCCGCACGGTGGTGCCGCGCGGGTGGTAGGGTCGACGCTACGAAACGGGGAACGGCATCGTCACCCCCGAAAGTAGGTACTTGGTGAGCACCACGATCACATTGGACAACGAAGCAGATCTCGTCGCTCATGCGGTGCGCGAACTCTATCGCCGCACCCGGTTCCCCGTCGCATTCGGCGGACTCATCGAAGACGGTGTCGTCTCGGTGACCAGCATCGTCGGCAACCGCACACACAGCCTTGAGGGTCTCCGCGTGCGCCCGGAACGCGGACTGGGCGGGCGGGCGATGACCGAGTTGCGCCCGCGGATGACCAGCGACTACGGCGCATCCCAACAGATCACGCACGATTACGACGGGTTCGTGCTCGGTGAGGGCCTGCGCACGCTCCTGGCCATCCCGATCATTGTGGAAGGCCGCCCTCGCGGAGTCCTCTATGCCGGCGCATGGGAAGAGACCCCTGTCGGCGGCGTGAGCACGGCACCGGCGATGACAGTCGCAGAATCCGTGGCATCCGAGTTGCGCATCCGCGACGAGGTGACCAGGCGCATGCGCTCGTTCACTCCACGACCGCAGAGCTTCTCCCCCTCTCGGCTCGAGAAACTGCGCGAGAGTTTCGCCGAGCTGCGCAGCATCTCCGCCGACGTCTCAGACACCGGGCTACGAGAACGGCTCGCCCGTTTGGAGGAGCGGCTGCTCACGGTCGCCGTGGACGAGCCGCCCGTCACGACCTCGCCCGTTCCGACTGTGCACCTCTCCCCCCGCGAGACCGACGTGCTCGCCTGCGCAGCGCTCGGAGCGACGAACGCAGAGATCGCATCGCAGCTCGGCCTGCGCGAAGGCACGGTGAAGGCGTATCTCGGTACTGCGATGTCGAAGCTGGACGCCTCGACCAGGCACGCCGCCGTCGCGCGAGCGCGGAGGGCGGGACTGCTGCCCTGACGTTGCCCAGGGCGGCCGGGTATTCTTGAGCACGTCGCCTCCTGCGACACCGGACGAGGTGAACCAGTACCCGGAATGCGAAAAGACTGGCTCCTGAGGAGCAGACATGTCGTGGATCATTCTCATCGTCTCCGGAGTTCTCGAAGCGGTCTGGGCGACCGCGCTGGGAAAGTCGGATGGCCTTTCGAAGCTCTGGCCGAGCGTCGTGTTCTTCGTCGGACTCGGGCTGTCGATGTTCGGCCTCGCATGGGCGATGAAAGACATCTCCACCGGCACTGCCTATGCGGTATGGGTCGGTATCGGCGCGTCTCTGACGGTCATCTACGCGATGATCACGGGAGACACCGATATCTCCTGGATCAGAATCCTTCTTCTGCTCGGACTCGTCGGATGCATCGTCGGTCTGAAACTCATCGACCCCAGTCATGAATAGAACGCGAATTGTTGTCGATGCATTCTTTCGCGCGTAAGCTGACGAAATGGCCCGACGAATTGTGCATCAGCTGGTAGACGACATCGACGGAACCGTTCTGGGAATCGGAGAGGGCGAAACCGTCCATTTCTCACTCAACAGCACGGCATATGAGATCGATCTGACCTCGAAGAATGCCGACGCATTCCGTGAAGCATTGGAGCCGTACATCTCCGCTGCCCGTCGTGCATCGTCGGCGCCCTCCGCACGCGGAGGCTCGTCGCGCAAGCGGTCGGCCGGATCTCCGGAGACCGCTGCGATCCGCGAGTGGGCGAACGCCAACGGCTACACCGTCTCCGAGCGCGGTCGCATCCCCGGCACCATCGTCGACGCATACCGCGCGGCGCACTGATCCGTCGCGTTCGGCGTTGATCACTCTTCTTCGGAGGTCCGCTCTTCCACGGAGTTCGCCCACGGTTCATCACCGAGGGCGATCTCCGTCGTCATATCGACGAGAAATCGTCGAACCACCTCGCGCTCGTCCGAAGACAGTCGGGCCGCTGCGATGAACCTTCGGGCGTGCTGTCTGCCCACCGTCTCGATGGCCGACCGGCGAGTGATGGGTGTGATCGCGATCGCCAGCGCGCGCCGATCAGAAGGGTGCGGCGAGCGCGTGATGTGCCCACCGCGCTCGAGCCGGTCGAGCAGTTTCGTCGTGGATGCCGTCGAGATCCCGAGATGTGCGGATATCGCGCCAGGAGTGGCGATGATCCCGCGGTTCTCGCACGCGATCAGGAAGTGCAGGGCGCGCATATCGGTCTGATTGAGCTTCATATAGAGAAGTGATGCCTCGGACAGCTTCTGCTCGGCATCGCGGAGTCCGCCGAGCGCCTGCATGAGATCGCTGATGTCGCGGACGTCTTCTTCGGACATCCCTGCACGGTCGACGAGTTCACCCTCGGGATCGCTTACGTCGACGTCGTAGATCGCCGAGCCGGAAGCGAACGGTACCGGCTCGGCTTCGTCTGGTGCGGGCATGGGGTCGATGCTATCCGCCCCACTCTTTACATGCTAAGGTTTCTTCTCGCCTAGCTAGACAAACTTGGAGATGAGATGGTTCACGACGGCACATCGAGCGCACGCGTACGCGTGCGCCGCCACTCGTGGGCCCGCGTGCTCATCCCCGTGCTGCTCATCCTCGCCTGGCTCGTGGGCGCGGGGCTCGGCGGCCCGCTGTTCGGCAAGGTCGACGAAGTCTCCTCCAACGATCAGACCAGCTACCTTCCGTCTTCTGCGGATGCCACGAAGGTGCAAGCGCTGCTGGGCGAGTTCAACGACGGCGACTCGATCCCCGCGATCGCCGTATTCGTGGGATCGGACGAACTCTCCGACGCCGAGCTCGAGACGATAACGGATGCCGTGGCCGATGCGCCCGCGCTCGACGGCATCAGCGACGAGGTCTCGCCCGCGATCGCATCGGATGACGGCATAGCCGCTCAGGCGTTCATCCCGATCCAGAGCGACGCCGAACTCGCCGACACCGCCCGGGCGCTCAGCGCAAAGCTGCAGACGGACGCGCCGGACGGCGTCACGGTCTATATCACGGGACCGGCCGGCTTCAGCGCCGATCTGGTGGCCGGGTTCTCCGGCATCGATGGCCTGCTGCTCGGGGTCGCCCTTCTCGCCGTCTTCGTGATCCTGATCCTCGTCTACCGATCGATGCTGCTGCCCATCGTGGTGCTGTCGACGAGCCTGTTCGCCCTGTGCGTCGCGCTGCTCACTGTGTGGTGGCTGGCGAAGGCCGAGGTGCTCCTGCTCAGCGGGCAGACGCAGGGCATCCTGTTCATCCTGGTGATCGGGGCCGCCACCGACTACGCGCTGCTGTTCGTCGCGCGCTTCCGCGAGGAGCTGCGGGACACGCGCGACAAGGGCGCAGCGGTTCTAGCGGCGTGGAAGGGTTCATTCGAGCCGATCCTCGCCTCCGGCGGAACGGTGATCGCGGGACTGCTCTGCCTGCTGCTGAGCGATCTGAAGTCCAACAGCACGCTCGGCCCCGTCGCCGCGATCGGCATCTTCTTCGCGATGCTCTCCGCGCTCACCCTGCTTCCATCGATGCTCCTCCTGTTCGGCAGGGCGGTGTTCTGGCCACGTCGACCCGCGTTCGAGCCGGCCGTCGTGGCGGCCGAGAACGGCATGCCGACGAAGGGCCTCTGGGCCAAGCTCGCCGGCCTGATCAAGCGACGCCCTCGTCTCATCTGGATCGCCACGACACTGGTCCTCCTGGCGGGAGCTGCGGGTGTCACCCAACTCAACGCCGTCGGCGTGCCGCAGTCCGACCTCGTGATCGGCGAGTCCGAGGCGCGCGACGGGCAGGTGGCACTCGGCGAGCATTTCCCTGGCGGCTCCGGAAGCCCGGCGTACGTGGTCGTCGACGAGGCTTCCCTGCAGGATGTCGCCGACGTGCTGCTCACGCACGACGGTGTGGATGCCGTCGCCGTCACCGCGTCCGACTCTCCCAGCGGCACGGCGGAGGTCACCGCTGACGGTATCTCCGCCGTGGGCCCGCCAGGCACGCCGGCGCCTGACCCGACCGTCGTCGACGGCGACGTCATGCTGCAGGCGACTCTGACGGATGCCGCAGACTCCGACGCCGCGGCATCCACTGTTCGCGACCTACGCGCCCAGCTGACCGACGACGTGCTCATCGGCGGCGTCACGGCGACATCGGTCGACACGAACGATGCCTCCATCCACGACCGCAATCTGATCATCCCGGTGATCCTGGTCGTGATCATGCTGATCCTGATGCTGCTGCTGCGATCGATCCTCGCGCCCGTCCTGCTGATCCTCACCACTGTGCTCTCGTTCGGCACAGCGATGGGCGTCTCCGCGCTCGTGTTCAACGGGATCTTCCACTTCCCCGGCGCGGATCCTGCAGTGCCTCTCTACGGCTTCGTGTTCCTGGTCGCGCTCGGCATCGACTACAACATCTTCCTGATGACGCGAGTGCGCGAGGAGTCGATCGCGCACGGCACAAGGCAGGGTGTGCTTCGCGGGCTCGCCATCACCGGCGGAGTGATCACCTCTGCAGGTCTCGTGCTCGCGGCGACGTTCGCCGCGCTGTCGGTGATCCCGATCCTCTTCCTCGTGCAGTTGGCGTTCATCGTCGCCTTCGGAGTGCTGCTGGACACGTTCGTCGTGCGCTCCCTGCTCGTTCCTGCGCTGAGCTACGACATCGGCCGCAGGATCTGGTGGCCGTCGAAACTGGGGCGCGGCGAGGATTGATCCTCCGCGGTGACCAATGGCTTCAGACGAAGGCAGGTACGAATGACACGACGAAGCCGACGATGCCTGCGATCGTGAAGATGATGCCGAGGGTGAGGAGCAGTCGTCTGCCCATCGGCGGATGGATCCGTGCGTTCTCGGGATTCTTGGCGCTGACGTAGCCGCTGTGCCACTCCTCTGCGGTCAGCTCTGATCCCCGCAACGGCCGCTCGTGGAAGTCCCCTCGAGCGAACCAACGGGCGATGGCAGCGCCGTCCCGTTCCACGACCGCGATATCGACGCGTTCCCAGTGCCCTTCAGCGAGCGCGACCATACCGGCGACGATCAGCAGCGGGATGCCGATACCGAGCCCGATCCACGACATCGCCTCGCCCACGACGGCGAGGGTGTCGATGATCTGCACCTGCTCATCGTATTGCGTATAACGCGCAGCATCCCTCCGGTCAACCGGGTCGTGTGATGCGGGGGCGGGGATCTAACGTGACGAGATCAGATCGATCGAGAGGATGGACAGCTCATGAGCGGAATCGAAGATCAAGGCCTTCGCCCGGAGAACGTCGAACCGGCGCCTGCCGACGAGTCAGTGGACGAAGCACAGAGCGCTCACACCTCGCAGGCCGAAGGCGAGGATCCTGCCAGCGCCGAGACACATCAGGATCCCGCTCGACCCGGCCACCCGTCGCAGGCCGAGGGCGAAGACCGAGAGGACATGGACGCGCGATGAGTACGCCAGCAGACCCGACACCGTCGGCAGAGAACGAAGAACCGACGACCGCAGACGAGCCTGGAGAACCGGCCCCTCCGGACGACACGGAAGAGCCGTCGACCCAAGACCTGCAGGAACCGAGCACAGAGAAGGAGCCCGGTGAAGAGCCGAAGGCTCCGGACAGGGCCGAACCGGAGCCGAGCCACGAAGCGGTCGGCATCGGCATCATCGGGCGCCCCCAGACGGAGGAGGCCGACGGTTCCTCGTAGTTCGAATCGGCCCCCGCACGCAGGCGAATGAGCGCTACAGTTCCCCCATGAGACTTCGGGGGACCCTCGTCATCGTCGCACTGCTGCTGGTCGGCTGCACGGCAGAGCCCACGCCATCACCGCCGACCACTTCACCCCCGACCCCGACAGCGGCAGAGTGCCCCGCAGGAACGACGATGCGCGAGGAGCTCTGCCTCACCGACGATCTGATCGCCGATGAGCTCAGCGACATCCTGCACTCACAGTTCACCGACGCCCAACTGAACGCGGTCATCGCGGGCGTCTGGCACAACGGTGAGCCGGTGCTCGTGGGCGCGCTCGGTGAGTCGATGACGGGCGTGCCGGCGACTGCAGACATGCACCACGTGCTCGGAAACCTCACGACTCCGATGTTCATGACTGTGGTTCTGCAGCAGATCGAGGCCGGCGCGTTGTCGCTCGATGATCCACTCTCCACCTGGTTGCCTGAACTGCCGGCGGCAGACCAGGTCACGATCGACATGCTGCTGCACCATACAAGCGGCTATCGGCACTACACCGAGATACAGTCCTTCCTCGATGAGCTGTGGGCGGATCCGTTCCAGCAATGGGCGATCATGGACATCATCGACATCGGCGTAGCCGGCGGCCCGGTGTTCACCCCAGGCACCGACTGGCTGTTCTCCGACACGAACAACCTCATCCTCCAGCAGGTCATCGAGCAGGTGACCGGACGGCCAGCCGGCGAGCTGCTGCAGGAGGACATCTTCGACCCACTCGGCATGGACGACTCGACTGCCGCGTTCGATGCGAACTGGCCGTCACCCGTACTCCACGGTTACAGCGACGAGCGCGGAGTGTGGGAGGACGTCACCAACTGGAGCCCGACGTGGGCGAGCGCGGCAGGCGCCGTCGGCTCCAACCAAGAAGACGTGCGCGTGTTCCTGGACGCCCTCGGCGACGGGTCGCTACTGAGCCCCGAGTTCCATGACCTGCAGTTCGCACCGAACACTGCCGGGCTGGGGCCGTGGACGGATGAGCAGTACTGGGCGATGGGCTTTCTGCAGCTCGACGGCTGGGTGTTCCTCAACCCTGGCCTCTCCGGCTACTACGGGGCCGGCGGCACCATCCCCGAAGAGGGCTGGACGATGGTCGTCTACACGACCGCGAGCCAGGCCGGCGACCAGTCAGTGCCTGTGGCGACCGACATCTTCCGGCAGTTCACCGGCGTCGTCACTCCCGAGAACTCACTCGCCGAGTAGCAGAACGAACGAAGATCAAGCGGTGCCCCTGGAGGGACTCGAACCCCCAACCGTTTGCTTAGGACGCAACTGCTCTTCCATTGAGCTACAGAGGCTGGCCAGACAAGTCTATCCACCCCGACGGGCGGTCGCTGTCATGCGGCCAGCGCGAGATACGGCTCCCAGCACGGGTCACTGCGCTCTGTGCCTCGAACGGTCCAGGCCGTGCCATGCGGCGGCCGCGGGGCGAAGCGCAGCTCCCAGCGCATCTCCTGCGGCGTGCGGTCGCTCTTCACGTTGTTGCAGCGCAGACAGCACGCGACGAGGTTCTCCCAGGAGTCCGCTCCCCCGCGCGAACGCGGCAGCACATGATCGATCGTGGATGCCGCCTTGCCGCAGTACCCGCAGCGATGATTGTCACGCCGCAGCACTCCCCGCCGGGTGACCGGCACTCGTCTGCTCATGGGCAGCCGCACGTATCTGCGGAGGATGATGACGGCAGGGCGATCGTACGGCCCTCGAGCCCCCCAGACGGGATCGTCTTCCACGCGTTCGATCACGGTGGCCTTCTGATTCATCACGAGCACCAGGGCTCGTTTGAAGGACACCACTGCGAGTGGCTCATACCCGGCGTTCAGAACAAGTGTGCGCATCGTCATCCTCTCGATCCGCCGGGACGGCTTCCCGGCACTCTCGAATCACACGACGTCACTCGGACGGCAGAACGTACGCAGGGACGAAAAAGGCGCCGTCTCAGAGACAGCGCCTTTTGCACACGACAACATCGGTGCATCCCTGCGGGCGATGCCGAAGGACGTAACGACCGAGCGCATCCATGGTGCGGATGTTCGGTATTCGTTCCATCGGCTTCTCCCGTCCGTGCGACGACGGGATCAGATTAGCCCATCGCACCCACGGATGACGAAACGCCGGGTGAACACTCAGACCCGTGTCGCACCGAGAACAAGTCCGGAGAAGTCAGCCGGCGTTCGCAGCGAGCCAGGAGTACGGCTCGAGGATGCTGTTGTTGACGTGCACCTCGAAGTGAAGGTGATTCGCCGTCGACCTGCCTGTGCTGCCGACTCCGCCGATCATCTGACCGGCCGCCACCGTCTGTCCAGCCTGCACCTGACGAGTTCCGTTGGTCATGTGGGCGTACGTCGTAGAAACGGCTTGTCCGCCGATGACGTGGTCGATCACGACGGCGACGCCGTATCCGTAGTAACTCTCTGACGACACGCGAACGACGCCGGCTGCTGCCGCGTAGATCGGCGTGCCTGCAGGGGCGAGCATGTCGGCACCGTCGTGTCCACCGCTGTCGGGGCCGACAGTCGTGCGGCCCTCGGTGTACGAGCCGCGGGGCAGCGGGTAGCGGACCTCACCGGAACCGGGAGATACGAGCGCGTAGCTTCCGACGTCGATGCGGCCGCCCGATGCGCCTGAGGACGCGGCTGCTGCCGCGCGTGACGCAGCCTCGGCCGCTGCCGCCGCTGCGGCCTCTTCGGCCTTCTTCTTGTCGATCTCCTCCTGCGTCGTCGCGCTGTACGTCGACCGGTCGAGTGGAGATGCAGTGGCTTCGGATGCCACGACGAGAGACTGGGAGTCGCCTGCTGCGACCTGCTGCAGGGTGGCCGTCGCGTCGACGGGCGTCGAGGATGCCGCGTACGCAGGCAGCGCGACGGCGGCGACCAGTGCGCCGACGGCGCCGAAGATGGTGATCGACCGCATCGGCTTGATCATCTTGCGCGCGACGTCACGAGGTGCAGCGGCACGACTTCGCTTCAGAGACTTTTCAGATGTGTTCGCGGTCGGTTCGATATCTGCGGCCAAAAGGGAATCCTCCAGTGCCTCGGCGCTCGGGTGCGCTGGTTCGTCTTCACTCTGCTACTCGTGCCACCAGTTCGGTGACTTTCTGTGCGGATTGTCCGCGGAGAGGACGAACCGGTGAGGCGATCTTCGCGGGGTATGCCGTCAGCGGGCTTCTTCACTGACGACCTGACCGAGGTTACCGGAAGATAACGATTCTGTCACCCTGAGACACTGGCAATCCCCCGAAAGGCCCGAATCAGGCCGCGCGGCGGGACTGGGCGTCAGGCCGGCTCACCCACCAGGAAGATGTGCGAAGCGAGTTCGACAGGAAGCTCCAGGCCTTCGTCGATGCCGTCCATCTGGATCAGCACATACCCCTCGTTGAAGCGGTAGTTGCCTCGCGCTCCTGGCACGACACCTGCGTCGCGCAGCTGCTCGAGCAGTTCAGGGTCGACCTGCGCTGGCTCGGCCAGGCGGCGAACCGTCCCCTCGACCGGCTCGTTGGCCGCATTGAGCTTCTTCACGAGACCGATCACGCCCTCATCGAACGTACGGGCGGGAATGTCACCCAGCTGGTCGAGCCCGGGAATCGGGTTACCGTAGGGCGACTCCGTGGGGTGCCCGAGCAGCTCGACGAGCCGGCGCTCCACCTGCTCGCTCATCACGTGCTCCCAGCGGCAGGCCTCTTCATGCACGAACGCCCAGTCGAGCCCGATCACATCCGAGAGCAGCCGCTCCGCCAGACGGTGCTTGCGCATCACGTCGACGGCCTTGCGGCGCCCGGCATCCGTGAGCTCGAGCGTGCGATCCTCAGAGACGACGACGAGGCCGTCGCGCTCCATCCGCCCGACGGTCTGCGAGACCGTGGGGCCGGAGTGCCCGAGCCGCTCGGAGATGCGCGCGCGCAGCGGAACGATGTTCTCCTCCTCGAGTTCGAGGATGGTGCGGAGATACATCTCCGTTGTGTCGATCAAGTCCGTCATTAGGCCCTCCGGGTCTTCTTAGGCAAGCCTACATTCTCGCGCGGACCTCGGAGCGGGTCACACGGAGAAATCACCACACGCATGCGGCCCTAGAATCGACGCATGGCGATCGAGATTCCCCGTGACCTCCTGCCCGTCGACGGCCGTTTCGGCTGCGGACCCTCGAAGGTGCGCGCAGCGCAGCTCGAGTCGCTGGTCACCTCCGGTGCGAGCATCCTCGGAACCTCGCACCGTCAGGCGCCGGTGAAGAATCTCGTCGGCAGCGTCCGCGAGCAGTTCGCGAACCTGTTCCGCATCCCCGACGGGTACGAGATCGTGCTCGGCAACGGCGGCTCGACCGCCTTCTGGGATGCCGCGGCCTTCGGCCTCATCGAACATCGCAGCCAGAACCTCACGTTCGGCGAGTTCGGCGGGAAGTTCGCCAAGGCCGCCGCGGCGCCGTGGCTGGAAGCGCCTGACGTTCGAGCGGCGGAGCCTGGATCGCTCGTGGCCCCCGAAGCTGTCGAGGGCGTCGACGTCTACGCGTGGCCGCACAACGAGACCTCGACGGGTGTCGCGGCTCCCGTCCAACGTGTCAATGCGGACGGCGCTCTCACCGTGATCGATGCGACCAGCGCCGCCGGCGGCATCGACATCGATGTGAGCCAGGCCGATGTGTACTACTTCGCACCGCAGAAGAACCTTGGCTCGGACGGCGGACTCTGGTTCGCCGCGGTGTCGCCTGCTGCCATCGAGCGGATCGAGAAGATCGCAGCATCCGATCGCTACATCCCCGAGTTCCTGAGCCTGAAGAACGCCGTCGACAACTCCCGTCTGAACCAGACGCTGAACACGCCCGCCATCGCGACCCTGCACCTGCTCGACAGCCAGCTGAAGTGGATCAACGAGAGCGGCGGCCTCGCTTGGGCAGGCGCGCGCACCGCGGAGTCATCGCAGGCGCTCTACGACTGGGCGGACGCGTCGGCTGTCGCGACGCCGTTCGTCGTCGACCCTGCGCATCGCTCCCCCGTCGTCGTCACGATCGACTTCGACGAGAGCATCGACGCGGCAGGCATCGCGAAGACGCTGCGCGCCAACGGGATCGTCGACACCGAGCCCTACCGCAAGCTGGGACGCAACCAGCTTCGTGTGGCGACCTTCGTGTCGATCGAGCCCGAAGACGTGCGTCAGCTCATCCGCTCGATCGACTACGTGCTGGCGAACACCGGGGCATAGCATCCTCCCGGTGCCGCCTGCGGGCGGCACCGGGAGGATCACTCCTCTTCGCCGGCGCCCTCGTCGGACTCTTCGTCGTCGGAGTCGTCATCGTCGGACTCTTCGTCGTCATCACCCGCGGAGTCGTCGAGTTCATCGATGTCGACGCCGTCGAGGTCACCGGCGTGCAGCGTTCGCGGTTCGTCGTCGTCTTCGTCCAGGTCGTCGTCGACGTCCTCATCGAAATCGTCGTCATTTTCAGCATCGTCGCCATCGTCATCAGAGGCCGCGCCGGCATCTGGCGAGTCTCCAGCGTCTGCCGCGTCGGCCGCGGCCTGCTCGGCGCGTTCGATCTGGTGTGCGCGGTACTCGGCCAGACGCTCAGCCCACGGCACCCATTCCGGCGCGAGAAGCGCACTGTCCGTCGGCATCAGATCTGCTTCGAGAACGGTCGGCTCGGCGTCATCGACCCGAGCGACCGTGACCGTCCAGTACCACCCGGGGTATCCCGGGAGTCGGTTCTCGAAGCGCAACGACACCGACCCGTCGTCCTCGACGAAGTAGCCCGCCGCGGGACCGACCGTCGAGGCAGGGGTGATCTCGTGCAGCGCCGCGAGCGCGAGATCATGCGCGCCGATCAGGCGTGCGTCGGCATCAGGCATCGAGGTCCTCTGCGACCTTGCGCAGCATGGCAGCGATCTTGCGCCCGTGGCTGGAAGACGGGTAACGACCGCGGCGGAGATCTCCGCCGATGCTGTCAAGGAGCTTAACCAGATCTTCGACGATGATCGCCATGTCGTCTGCGGGCTTCCGCTTCGCCTTCGCGAGGCTGACGGGAGCTTCGAGCACCCGCACTGACAGCGCCTGCAGACCGCGCTTGCCGTCTGCGACGCCGAATTCGACGCGGGCGCCCTGTTTGACCGTCGCGCCCGAGGGCAGAGCGGAGGCATGGAGGAAGACATCCTGGCCGTCATCGCTGGCGATGAAGCCGAAGCCCTTCTCGTCGTCGTAGAACCTGACCTTGCCGGTGGGCATGGAGAACCTCGCTGTGTGATGGTGCTGGAAAGGAGGCGCGCATACGCCTCCACCCCAAGCCTACCGGTGTTCAAGGGACTAGGCTGAGACCGATGAGCACGCAGAATTCCGGACCGGACGTTCCCGTCCGCCGACTGGATCGCATCCTCGCCTTCACGGCGCTGACGCTCGCCGCACTCTCCGTCATCTGCTTCTTCGCGATCATCATCGGCAGCGCGGTCGGAATGACGCAGGATTCCTTCTCGGACGGGATCTGGCCGCTCGTCGTCGCGATCCCCCCGTACGGCCTGCCGGTCGCTTTCGCGATGATCATCGCACTGCTCGTGATGAGCTTCGTGAGAAAGGGACGGGCCGCAGGGCGCGCCTGACCATGAGCACGCATGCCCGCCCGCTCGCTGTGTGGTTGGCTGCTGCGACCGATTCGCAGCTGTCCGCCCTTTTCGAAGCGCGCGGAGTGCGACCCGACTCGTCGTGGTCCGATTTCTTCGACGCCGCGGAACATCTCCTCGACCCGGCATCCATCGAACGGATGCTGCCGCGTCTGACCCTGCAGGAGGCGACGGCGCTGCGTCTTGCAGTCGACCGCACGGCCACGAGCGCCGCCGATGGCGACGAGGACCTCGTCATCGACGAGGGCGACCGCGCCGACACGACCGCGGCGCTCGTCGCGGTCGCGCTGCTCCGCCCTGACGGCACTGCGTATCCCCCGATCGTCGACGCCGTGATGGCGCGAGATCTGCCTCCGACACCCCACCCCGACCCCACGACCTCCTCATCTGAGATCGCCGAGGCCCACGCGGCCGAGCGCGCCTTCACTAGTGTCGCGGCGCTCGCGGATCTGTTGATGCTGGCTCGGGAGGCCCCGCTCGCTCTCCTGACCAGCGGAACCCTTGCCGCCGGTGAGAAGCGACGGCTGGGTGACGCGGGTCTCCCGGTCGACATCATGGATGCCCTCGTGATGCTGGCTGAGGACGCCGCCCTCGTCACCACGACTCATCGGCAGCTCCGTCTCACCTCGACCGGAGAGAACTGGCTGCGGCTCGCGGCGCTGGAGAGGTGGACGCGACTCAGCGAGGCCTTCCGCGTGGCTCTTCCCGATGGCCTGCGCACCTCCGCCGGTGGATGGCTGCCTGTGCCGCTGTGGGAGCACCAGCATCCGTGGGATCCGTCCTGGCATGAGCGGTGCGCCGCGCTTCGCAGCCGAGCACGCCTTCTCGGTCTCATCGCAGACGACGACAGCGAGCCGACCTGGGCTGTGCCGATCCGCGAGGGGCGCCGTGTCGAGGTCGCAGCCCTGCAGCGACTGCTTCCGGACGAAGTCGATCGGATCTTCCTGCAGAACGATCTCTCGGCGATCGCGCCCGGCCCGCTCGCGCCGGCACTGGATGTGCGTCTGCGCGGCATAGCGAGCCGTGAGTCCGCAGCGCAGGCCTCGTCGTACCGGTTCACCGCCGAATCGATCTCACACGCCATCGCTTCCGGAGAGACGGCATCCTCGATCCTCGATTTCCTCGGGCAGCTCTCACTGACCGGCATTCCGCAACCGCTCGAGTACCTCGTCATGCAGACCGCTCAGCGGCACGGCCTCGTGCGCGTCTTCGCCGATCCCGAGACGGAACGTACGCGCGTCACGAGCCAGGACTCCACGCTGCTCGATGCGATGGGCGTCGATCAGGCGCTGCGTCCGCTCGGATTGTCGCGGGATGCTTCCGGGCTGACGTCACGGGTCGCGCGCGACACCGTCTACTGGGCGCTGACCGACGCACGATACCCCGCCACGATCGTCGGCGCCGACGGGCAGCCGCAGATCATCGACCGGAACCCTGCGCCGTCGACCGGGGACACGACCCCGCAGTCGTACGACGCGCTCATCGCACGACTGCGCGCCCACCAGGGACCGGACGCGGATGCCGCGTGGCTCGACCGCGAACTGGAAGCGGCCGTGCGCACCAAGGCCGTGCTGCTCGTCGCCGTGGGCATGCCTGACGGATCGACACGCGAGCTGCTGCTCGAAGCGACCGGCCTGGGCGGCGGCCGGCTGCGCGGTCGCGATCGCGCAGCCGATGTCGAGCGCACGCTGCCGGTCAGGAGCATCCTCTCCGCACGTGTGTTCGACCCGTCCCCGACCCCACCGACGACGTCGAGCCCGTGACACCGCAGAACGGTAGACTGGACAGCTATGTCTGATGGCCCACTGATCGTCCAGAGCGACCGCACCGTCCTGCTCGAAGTCGCACATGCGGATGCGGAGAGCGCCCGGCACGAACTGGCGATCTTCGCCGAGCTGGAGCGCGCGCCGGAGCACATCCACACCTACCGGATCACTCGGCTGGGACTGTGGAACGCCCGCGCAGCTGGACACACCGCCGATGACATGCTCGAGACCCTCGATCGCTGGTCGCGCTTCCCCGTTCCTCCGTCTGTGTCCGTGGATCTGCGCGAGACGGTGAACCGCTACGGCCGTCTGGTGATCGAACGCGACGACGAAGGTGTGCTGATCCTGAGTTCGAGCGACCCGGCGGTGCTCACCCAGGTGGCGAACAACAAGCGCATCCAGCCGCTGCTGATCGGGCGCCCGGCACCGGACCGCTACGCCGTCGATGCCTGGGCGCGCGGTCAGATCAAGCAGGAGCTGCTGAAGATCGGCTGGCCGGCAGAGGATCGCGCCGGGTACACGCCCGGGACGCCGTACGACATCGATCTTGCCGAGGACGGCTGGCATGTGCGTCCGTACCAGCAGGATGCCGTCAACGCGTTCTCCAAGGACGGCTCCGGGGTTGTGGTGCTGCCCTGTGGCGCTGGCAAGACGATCGTCGGCGCCGGCGCAATGGCCGCGACGAAGACGACGACCTTGATCCTGGTCACCAACACGGTCTCTGCCAGGCAGTGGCGCGACGAGCTGCTCAAGCGCACCAGCCTGACGGCGGAGGAGATCGGCGAGTACTCCGGCCAGGTCAAGGAGGTCAAGCCGGTCACGATCGCGACCTACCAGATCCTGACCGCCAAGCGGAAGGGCGAGTATGCGCATCTGGCGCTGCTGGATGCTCTGGACTGGGGCCTCATCGTCTATGACGAGGTGCATCTGCTGCCGGCGCCGGTCTTCAAGCTGACCGCAGACCTGCAGGCGCGCCGCCGCATCGGTCTCACTGCGACGCTCGTGCGCGAAGACGGCCGCGAAGGCGACGTGTTCAGCCTGATCGGCCCCAAGCGGTTCGACGCGCCCTGGAAGCAGATCGAAGCGCAGGGCTTCATCTCCCCTGCCGCCTGCTACGAGGTGCGGGTCGATCTGCCTGCATATGACCGCCTCGAGTACGCAGCAGCGACGGATGACGATCGGTATCGGCTCGCGGCATCCGCGCCGGCGAAGATCGACGCCGTCCGTGAACTGATCGCGAAGCATCCGGGCGAGCGCATTCTCGTGATCGGCCAGTATCTCGATCAGCTCGAGACGCTGTCGGAGTCTCTGAACGCACCATCGATCACGGGCGCCACGCCGATCGACGAACGCGAGGAGCTGTACCGCCAGTTCCGCGAGGGAGAGATCGAACTGCTCGTGGTGTCGAAGGTCGCGAACTTCTCGATCGATCTGCCGGAGGCATCCGTCGCCATTCAGGTGTCCGGCTCGTTCGGCTCCCGCCAGGAAGAGGCCCAGCGCCTCGGCCGACTGCTGCGCCCGAAGGAGTCCGGCCACACGGCCAGCTTCTACACGCTCATCGCCCGTGACACGGTCGACCAGGACTACGCGCAGAACCGTCAGCGCTTCCTCGCAGAGCAGGGTTACAGCTACACGATCCTTGATGCGGATGCGCTCACTGCGGCCTGAGCCTCAGTGTCTCTGAGCGCCGCTCCGGCAAATGATCAGCCACTGCATCGACATAGTCACCATAATGGGGACATGACTGACGCGCGCATACTGGTCGTCGACGACGAGCCGAACATCCGCGACCTGCTCTCCACAGGTCTCAGCTTCGCCGGATTTCAGGTGAAGACGGTCGCCAACGGCGCCGCCACGATCTCCGCCGTGCTCGAGGAGGAACCCGACCTCATCATCCTCGATGTGATGCTGCCCGACATGAACGGGTTCAGCGTGACCAAGCGCCTGCGCGGCGCAGGCTTCACCGCTCCTATCCTCTTCCTCACGGCGAAGGACGACACGCAGGACAAGATCGAGGGGCTCAACGCCGGTGGCGACGACTACGTCACCAAGCCGTTCGCGCTCGATGAGATCGTCGCGCGCGCCCAGGCGATCCTCCGCCGCACCATGCAGGCAGACGAGGAGTCGATCATCCGCGCCGGCGAGCTGTCGATGGATCAGGACACTCACGACGTGTACGTCGGCAAGGAGCCGATCGAGCTCAGCCCCACCGAGTTCAAGCTGCTGCGCTACCTCATGCTCAATCCGAACCGTGTGCTGTCGAAGGCGCAGATCCTCGATCACGTGTGGGAGTACGACTTCAACGGCGATGCGGGCATCGTCGAGAGCTACATCTCGTACCTGCGTCGCAAGATCGACCCGCACACGGAAGAGTCCGTCATCCAGACCAAGCGCGGCTTCGGCTACATGCTGAAGGTGGGGAAGTAACCCTCGAAAGGGAGCCGCATGGGGCAAAAGCCTGACGCGGTCACCGGCTGGTGGCGGCAGATCAGCCTCCGCGCAAAGGTCACCGGCGTCACGGTCGCAGTGCTCGCACTGGGCCTTGTCGTCGCCGGGATCGGCACGGTTCCGTTGCTGCGCAATTCCCTGATCACGAACATCGACGCGCAGCTTCCGTCTCTCGTCACGAGCGATCTGGCCAGTCGCTGGTTCGACGTGGAGCTGATCGACGGCGCCCTCGCTCTGTCGCCGTCGGAGAACGCCCCTCGTTCATCGGACTACTTCTTCACGATCTACGCGGCTGACGGCGCGAGGCTCGCAGAGGCCGGCGGCACCGCCGATTCCGAACGGCCGGTGTTCCCCGAGACGCTGACGATCGCTCAGGCGCATGCCCAGGAGGAGGTGACCGCGATCCCGCTGCAAGGCGAGGACGGCGGCGCCTTCCACGGCTCGGTCGTGGTCAGCGACGGCCCCGGTGGCACGCTCTACGTGCAGTACGTCGCGCTTCCGCTGGAGGAGGCCGACAGCATCATCGCCACGTACTTCGGCGTGTACACGACCGTCGCCCTGGTGACGATCCTGATCGCCGCCCTGCTGATCCGGGGCCTGGTCACCCTGACGTTCCGCCGTCTCGGCCAGGTCGAGTCGACGGCCATGCTGATCGCGTCCGGCGATTTCAGCCAGCGCCTGACCGACCTCGAACCCAGCACCGAAGTCGGACGCCTCAACTTCGCGATCAACACCATGCTCGAGCGCATCGACCAGTCCATCGCTCAGCGCGATCGCACGGTTCAGCACATGCGGCGCTTCATCGGGGATGCGAGCCACGAGCTGCGCACCCCGCTCGTGAGCGTCCGCGGCTACGCGGAGCTCTACCGGATGGGTGCCATCCGAGGTGAGGAGGACACCGCGAGGGCCATGGAGCGCATCGAGAAGGAGGCGATCCGGATGGGCGTGCTCGTCGAGGATCTGCTCGCTCTCGCTCGCCTCGATGAGGAACGCGAACCGGAGATCGCGCCGCTCGATCTGCGGCCGGTCGCCAGAGACGCCGCACTCGACGTGCGTGCTGCCGCTCCCGGACGCACGATCACCGTCGTCGACAGAACAGCGGATGCCGTCTCCACCGCGCAGCGCCGCCCGCAGCCTCAGCAGCCGACGACGACGAGCACTCCGACGACCGGCCGCAATCGCACGGGAGCCCTCGCCCGCCTGCGTCGTCGGCCGCGCAACACCGAGTCCGACGATCATCCCGAGATCGACTTCACGGAGGCTCAGGACACGCCCGTGCGCACGCCGCCCATAGTTCTCGGCGAAGAGAACAAGGTGCGTCAGGTCGTCGCGAATCTGCTCGGCAACGCCCGTCGCTTCTCGGTCGAAGACAGCCCGATAGAGCTCGTCGTAGACTCCGATCGCTCTGCCGGCACCGGCAGCATCGCGATCGTCGACCATGGTGAGGGCATCCCGCCGCAGATCCGCGAGCAGATCTTCGAACGCTTCTGGCGTGCGGACACCTCTCGCGCGCGGGAGACCGGCGGATCAGGGCTGGGCCTGGCGATCGTCGCATCGATCGTGTCCGCTCTGCACGGCACGGTGCGCGTGGATGAGACCCCTGGCGGCGGAGCGACCTTCACCGTGACGCTCCCGCTGGCCCCCGCACACGCGACTCCGGAGCACCTGCTGGAAGACACCCAGCCGATCGAGCGCGTCGACCTCGACGAGCTCTGACTCCCCCTGCACACTGACTCCCCCTGCACACTCGGGAGATCCGGAAGATCCTCCACGGCTGCGGCTTACTCAGCATCCAGCGGCAGCGCCGCTCTCGTATGGTCAGAACTCCGATGAGAGGAGTTCCCATGTCCGTCTACACCGTCGACACCGAAGCGGTCTTCGCCGCCACCGGTGCCACCAGAGCCACCATGGAGAGGCTGCGCAGCGAATCACTCGCACTGAAGGCGCAGCTCACCCAGTTGCAGTCATCGTGGACCGGCACCGCGTCAGTCGCGTTCCAGGGTTGCAGCGACCAGTGGAGTGCCGCACAGCTGCACGTCGAACAGGTGCTGGAATCGATCAGCGCGGCCCTCGGCTCAGCGGCCACGCAGTACTCGGATGCCGATCAGTACTCTGCCAGCCTGTTCCGCTGACCCCGAGCCTGTTCCATGCCCCCATGGAACGCAGAAACGCCCCGGCCGAGGCCGGGGCGTTTCTGTCTGTGCGTGTGGACTCAGAAGTCCATGCCACCCGTGGGGTCGCCAGCCGGAGCTGCGGCCTTCTCGGGCTTGTCGGCGACGACGACCTCGGTGGTGAGGAAGAGGCCGGCGATCGAGGCTGCGTTCTGCAGCGCCGAACGCGTGACCTTGGCCGGGTCGATGATGCCTGCTGCGAACATCTCCACGTACTCACCGGTCGCGGCGTTGAGGCCGTGACCGCTGGTCAGCTCGGAGACCTTGTGAGCGACGACACCGGGCTCGAGACCGGCGTTGAGCGCGATCTGCTTGAGCGGAGCCGAGATGGCGACGCGGACGATGTTCGCACCGGTCGCCTCGTCACCCGTGAGCTCAAGAGCGTCGAGTGCCTTGGTGCCGGCCTGGATGAGCGCGACGCCACCACCGGGGACGATGCCCTCTTCGACAGCTGCCTTCGCGTTGCGGACGGCGTCCTCGATGCGGTGCTTGCGCTCCTTGAGCTCGACCTCGGTCGCTGCACCCGCCTTGATGACGGCAACGCCGCCGGCGAGCTTGGCGAGACGCTCCTGGAGCTTCTCGCGGTCGTAGTCGCTGTCGGTGTTCTCGATCTCGCGGCGGATCTGGGTCACGCGACCCTCGATCTGGTCGGTCTCGCCAGCACCCTCGACGATGGTCGTCTCGTCCTTGGTGATGATGACCTTGCGCGCACGACCGAGGAGGTCGAGCGTGGTGTTCTCGAGCTTGAGGCCGACCTCTTCGGTGATGACCTGACCACCGGTGAGGATCGCGATGTCCTGCAGCTGAGCCTTACGACGGTCGCCGAAGCCGGGAGCCTTCACGGCAGCCGACTTGAAGATGCCGCGGATCTTGTTCAGCACGAGAGTCGCAAGAGCCTCGCCCTCGACGTCCTCGGCGATGATGACTAGTTCCTTGCCGTCCTGGATCACCTTGTCGACGACGGGGAGAAGATCCTTGATGTTCGAGATCTTCGAGTTCGCGATGAGGATGTAGGGCTCCTCGAACACGGCCTCCTGGCGATCTGCATCCGTCACGAAGTACGGGTTCAGGTAGCCCTTGTCGAAGCGCATGCCCTCGGTGAGCTCGAGCTCGGTGCCGAAAGTCTGCGACTCCTCGACGGTGACGACGCCTTCCTTGCCGACCTTGTCGATCGCCTCGGCGATGAGCTCGCCGATCTCGGTGTCGGCGGCGGAGATGGACGCGGTGGCCGCGATCTGCTCCTTGGAGTCGATCTCCTTGGCGCTGGCGAGCAGCTCCGCGGTGATGGCCGCGACGGCCTTCTCGATGCCGCGCTTGAGCGAGATCGGGTCAGCGCCGGCTGCGACGTTGCGCAGGCCTTCGCGGACGAGTGCCTGAGCGAGGACGGTCGCGGTGGTGGTTCCGTCACCTGCGACGTCGTCGGTCTTCTTGGCGACCTCCTTGACGAGCTCCGCGCCGATCTTCTCGTACGGGTCGTCCAGCTCGATCTCCTTGGCGATCGACACTCCGTCGTTCGTGATCGTGGGTGCGCCCCACTTCTTCTCGAGCACGACGTTGCGACCGCGCGGGCCGAGGGTCACCTTGACAGCGTCGGCGAGGATGTTCAGGCCACGCTCGAGGCCGCGGCGGGCCTCCTCATCGAAAGCGATGATCTTTGCCATGAGTTTTGTCGTCCCTCCTGGACGTAGACGTTCTGATTAGCACTCAGGGTATGCGAGTGCTAACGCCCATTCTGGCACTCGACCCCATCGAGTGCAAGCCGCGGGAGCGGTCTATTCGACCGGAGCCTCTTCGGAGTCGGGTGCCTGCGTGGAACGATCGGTCCCGATCACGATCACGAGCTGCTTCTGGTCGGGATTACTCGGGTCGGCGTAGAAATCGCTCTGCGCGATCTCGGCCCCGCCGATGACGTCCGCGAGACCGAGCGCGGGCAGCTCATCCGCCTCGGAGACGTAGTAGACGGTCGTGTCCGCGAAATCCTGATCGCCTGCCGTGCCGTAGCTGACCGAGTCAGCGGCCCAGCCGCTGTTGATGAGAGTTTCGCGCAGCTGCACATCGAGGTTGTCCTCACCGCTCGCATTGAGCACGAGCACGGAGTACGTCGTGTCGACGACGCCGGTGACCTCCGGCGTCGGAGCGATCGTCGGCTCTGCTGCCGGGAACAGATTGATGCGCCCCATCAGCACCAGGGCGACGAATATTCCGGCCACGATCAGGACGAGCGCGGCGACGAACGACCACAGCAGCACGACCCAGCCGTTCATCCCCGGATCTTCAGCGCGATGCGCTCCCACACGTCCGGAGGCATGGGCAACATCATCGAATCGATCTCTGACGGACTTGGACACCCGACGATGCTATCTGCCCGTCGCCGAGAATCCGCGCACAGCAGGTGCGCGTCGATGCCTCAGCCGGCGAATCCACGCATTCTGGACACGCGCTGGTCGCTCCTGCTCTCACGGAGGCGGCGCAGGCGTCGCACCAGCAGCGGGTCGTGCTCGAGTGCCTGCTCGGTGTCGATGAGTCGGCCGAGCAGCTGGTAGTAGCGAGCAGGACTCATCCCGAGCGTACTGCGGATCGCCTCTTCCTTCGCGCCGCCGTGCCGCGGCAGGCGCGCTTCGAGCGCCAGGATCGCACGGTCGCGATCAGTGAGGTCTCCGAGCATGCGTCCAGGCTAAGCGCGAAGGTCGTCCGCAGCCGTGCGCCACTCCCACCATCGCCCCAATGGATCGGCGGCAGCGCGCACAGCTCCGTCGAGCGCCACGACGAAGCCGGGCCAGGTCTCGGCGTCCACCGGTGGATGCCACGCGTCGTGCAGCGACGGGGCGTCGATCGTGATCCATCTGGCGGGCAGCGCCTGCACCCGGGAGATGAGCGTCTGTCGCGCTGCCCACGGGATGTGTGCGAGAACTCCCGGCGTCGTGATCACGAGAGTCGCACCCTGGGGTGCGGATGCCGCCACCGAATCGAGCCGCTGGTCGGCATCGCCGCGCACGAGCACGGGAGGATGGGCGGCGGCGATGTCGAGAGCCGCCGTGATGCGTTCGGCGCGCCCTGCCTCGCCCGGCCACACGAGACCCTCCAGCCATGCGCGGTCGCGCGGATCCCGTGCATCGAGCGGATCGATGTCTATGCCTGCGCGCCACACGATCTGCGGCATCCTGACCTCCGGCATCTCGCCGCGGACCTCACTCACCAGCACGACTTCGGACGGCCCGTCATCCGGGTCGAGCGCCGTCCGTACTCCGCCGCCCGCGTCGACGAAACGATAGGAGTAGCGGTCGGGGTACAGGCAGAGACCGCCGGATGCTCCGATCTCCAGCAAGGCGATGGGTCCGTCGATCTCGGAGAGCACCGGTATCAGCGGAGCGAGCCGCAGAGGTTCATTGGTCTGGATTCGGCGCACAGTGCACTCGGCGACCACGTCGTCCGCGTGTGCGAGCAGGAAGTCGCGCCACCGCCCGAAGCCTGCGAGAGGCGCCCCCAGCATCCGTGTCACCGCGAACACGAGCGGCGGCTGCCTGTGCGTCGCGGGGATGCGTGCGAGAACCTCCTGCGCAGCCGGATCATCCTCGACGCCGAGGGCCCACTCCTCGTAGAGCGCCGATCGTCCCGGCGCCTCTTGCCTGGCGAAACGCCCGTAGCGTTCGCGCACAGCATCGCTCATATCCTCATTCTCGCGCGAGGTGGCGCCGGACTGCGACGCCACGACCCTCAGGGAGGGGCAGAATGGAAGAGACTCAGGAGGCTCCATGGACTACAGCGTGAAGAAGACCGAAGACGAGTGGCGCGCAGAACTCGGCGAAGAGCAGTATGCGGTGCTGCGTCAAGCCGCCACGGAGCGCGCGTGGACGGGTGAGCTTCTCGACGAGGAGCGCGCCGGTCTCTACACGTGCGGCGCGTGCGGCGTCGAGCTCTTCAAGAGCGGCACGAAGTTCGACTCCGGATGCGGATGGCCCAGCTTCTACGAGTCGATCCGCCCCGACGCGGTGCAGCTGATCGAGGACAACACCCTGGGCATGCAGCGCACGGAGGTGCGCTGCGCGAACTGCGGTTCGCACCTGGGCCATGTGTTCCCTGACGGGTTCGGGACTCCCACGGGCGACCGCTACTGCATGAATTCCCTCGCCCTGAACTTCACCCCTGGCGATACCGAGGCGTGAGCGCGCTCGATGCCGTGAGAGCGCGGCATTCCTGGTCGAGGGTCACCGACGTCGCTCCCACTCGTGAAGAACTGCTGACGCTGGTCGCCGCCGCCGGCCGCGTCGCCGATCACTCGTCGTTGCGCCCGTGGCGTCTGATCGAGTTGCGCGGCGAGGATCGCATGGCGCTCGGAAAGGCGATGGCCAAGGCTCAGGGCGACAAGGAGCCCTCGCCCAAGCCGTTGCGCGCTCCCCTGCTGATCGCCGTCGTGGCGAGCTTCCGCAAGAGCGACAAAGTGCCGCGCTGGGAACAGGAGGCCGTGGCTTCGGGCGTCGCACACACCTTGAGTCTGCTTCTCGACGAGGCCGGCTGGGGCGTCATCTGGCGTACCGGGCACTACACGCGTTCGAAGGCGGTCGCGAAGGCGCATGGACTGCAGAAGAACGAGGAGCTGCTGGGCTGGCTGTATGTCGGCGGCAAGCCTGTGGGTAAGAAGCCAGGACGTCGCAAGAGTGTCGATGCCAGCGCGATGCTGACGCGGATGCCGACGAAGGCGCAGAAGAAGACGAAGTAGTCAGCGGCGCCGCCGGCGCCAGGGCAGCGCCACCACGACCGATGCCACGGCTACCGCGATCATCACGGCGAGCTGCCAGTGCGCCGGTCCGGCCACCGGCGGCCACAGCAGATCGATGGCGACCGAGGTCGTCAACTGCCCGAGTACGGAGCCGAGTCCGAGCAGCAGCACACCGGTGTGCGCGACGATCGCCGCGCCGAGCAGGATGTATGCGAAGCCCAGCAGTCCTCCGAGATACAGCCACGGTTCGGTCGGCAGCGCATCCGGCATCCCGCGCAGCGCGACGCTGATCGACGCCGCGACGATGAGCAGCGCGGTTCCCGCGACGAAGCTCATCAGCGTCGCCGTCATGGGAGAGGCCACTCTCTGGGCGAGGCGGCCATTCGTCGCCGACTGCCACGCGATGCCGACGCCCGCCGCGAACGGCAGCAGCAGGAGCCACAGGGGCGCGCTCGCGATCACGTCCCCGCTGAGCGAGACTCCGACGGCGGCGAGCGCGAGTGCGCCGCCGAGCACCCGTCCGGGCGTCACCGCGACGACTCCCGATGGGCCGAAGCCGATCCTGTCGAGCACCAGCCCGTGCACGGTCTGCCCGGCGACGACGCCGACCGTGAACAGCGAGACGCCGAGCACGCCAGCTGTGACGCCCTGCGTGGACACAGTGAGTGCTCCGCAGGCGCCACCCAGCAGCATCCAGTTCGGGATGGTGCGAGAGCGGATGCCGCGCCAGAGGCGTCCGGCGCCGACGCGCGCCGACGGCAGCACGAGCGTGACGACGATGAGGACGATGAGTCCTGCTCCGAAGGAGACGAGGCCGGCGACGACGCCGTCGTCGATACGCACACCGAGCACCCCGTTTATGCGCGCCTGGATCGCCGTCATGGCGCCGATCGCGATGGCGCCGCCCAATGCCACCGGCGCGGGAAGGCTTCGGGTCGCGGTCACTCGAGCACACTACCCGAGCTGTCACCCGTGTTCGAAGTCGTCGGTCGGCGCTACTCTTGCGATATGTGCGCGAGCTACGGACTGGATCCCCGTTTCACCGATGCCGAGCTGCTCGCCGACGCGGACGCCGATGTCATCGAGGGGCTCCGGAACTGGGCCGAGCAGAACGCAGGCGAGACGTTGCGCCCCACGGGCAAGAATCTGCGCAATCTGAACCCGCTGGTCGTGTCGAACGGCGATGCCGTGTCACTTGAACCGGCGTGGTGGGGTTACCTGGTGAATGGTGAGCCGGCGAAGTTCCCCTCGATAAACACTCGCTCTGAGCGTCTGCAGGAGCGCCAAGGCGGCTTGAAGACCCGCGCGATCGTGCCTTCGACCGGGTGGTTCGAGATGCAGAAGCCCTCACGGGTCTGGCATGAGTTCGCCCTCGACAACCAGGCTCTGTTCGGCATGGCTGCTGTCACACAGCGCGGCCGCACGCCGGAGGGAGAGTGGATCACGTGCTACTCGATCGTGATGGCTCCCGCGTCGGAGCATCTGAAGGAGTTCCACGACCGGATGCCCGTGCTGATCCCGCCGGGGCTTAGCCAGCAGTGGTTGACCGTGCCGCCCGACCGAGAGCTGATCGACGAGGCGCTCCTCGCCTCGGGTCAGCTGGCCGAGCGGATCACCGTCTCGGCACGCCCCTAGGCACCGGGCATGCCGCACCTCGTCCTGATCGGGCTCGCCGCGATCCTGCTCTGGTCCCTGATCTCGCACCGTTTCCAGCGGTGGGGCGTCGCGGGGCCGATCGGTCTGTTGCTGCTCGGGGCCGTGACCGTCGTCTGGGACGTCGACGCGTTCAGCAGCGCGATCGACTCGCCGATCTCGGAGAAGATCGTCGAGATCATCCTCGCGGTCCTGCTCTTCGCCGATGCCACCGAGGTCAAGGGCGGCATCTTCGGTCGCGAAGGCAAGGTGATCGCGCGACTCGTGCTCATCGCACTGCCGCTGTCGATCGCACTGACCGTGACAGCGGGCGTATTCCTGATACCCGACGCCGGTCTGCTCGTGCTTCTCGCGATCGCATGCGTGATCCTGCCGACCGATTTCGCCGCGACCGCCTCACTCATTCGCAATCGGCACATTCCCGCGCGATTGCGTCAGATCCTGAATGTGGAGAGCGGATACAACGACGGACTGATCTCTCCGGTGTTCGGCATGTCACTGGCGTTGGCCGTCATCTGGTCTACGATAGAGCGCACACCGACAACCGATCTCACCGAGAATTCGCTCGATGGCCCGGTGACCGAGTTCCTGATGGCTTTCGTCAACGCTGTTCCGGCGACGGTCATCGCGATCGTGATCGGCATCATCCTGGGCGCCGGCATCGGGTATCTGGTCCGCATCGCGCGGGCGCGGGCGATCGCGGACGCCCTCGGGGCCCGCTACGTAATGCTGATCCTCCCGCTTATCGCCTATGGCGTGGCCAGCATCCCTGTCTTCAACGCGAACGGCTTCGTGGCGGCGTTCGTGGCCGGTATCGGGTACCGGCTGACACGCACGAGGGGTCATCGATCTGACGGCATCGATCACAGCGAACTGCTTCTCGTGGAGGAGGTGGGCGCACTGGCCGCGAACTTCGTATGGTTCGTGCTCGGCGGAGCGATGCTCATAGTCGTCACCTCGGGGGCCGACTGGTGGATGCTGTTGTTCGCCCTGCTCGGGCTGACTCTGCTGCGAATCATCCCGGTGTATCTGTCGCTCATGCGCAGCTCCGTCGGCAGAGGCGATCGTCTTCTCATCGGCGCGCTCGGTCCGCGTGGCACGGCGTCGATCGTGTTCGGGCTGCTCGCGTACAACGCGCTCCCGGAGGATGACGGCGTCATCGTGCTGACGGTCATGGTCGCCACTGTGGTCGGCAGCATCCTGCTGCACGGGTTGGCCGCGCCGTTGCTCCTCAGACGGCGACACCTCGAGGATGAGACAGCCTGACGCACGCGCCCGTCAAACGGAGCCGGGGATCAGTGCCTTTCGCAGCTGATCGCGTACGGCGTCGTCGACACCCGCCTTCTGAAGATAGGTCAGAGCTCCGCCATGCTCACGGTCGAGCCAGTCGAATGCGCCACTCAGCGCCACGACCGGAGATCCGGCCAGCACTTCCACCAGGTTGTCCGTGATCGGCACGCGGAAGCGCCGCACCTTGCGCAGCATCCGCTCTGTCCACTCCCCCGACAGGTTCGCCGCCGTCGCCGAGTAGTCGGCCAGGATGATCTCGCGATCGATGTCCAGCGCCGAGAGGATGAGTGCCACGACGAGGCCGGTGCGGTCCTTGCCGGCGGTGCAGTGCACGAGGACGGGGCCGTCCGCCCACGCGACCGTGCGGATGACGCGACCGAGGTCATCCTGATGACGGGTGAGTATCGTCTCGTACACCTCCTGCAGGGTGAGGGTGCGTGGATCGAACGAGCGCGGGGCACCATCGATCGGCACGGACAGCCGCCTCGCTCCTGTTCCGCGAAGTCGGTCGCGGCCGCCGATACGCCGGTCGAACGCCGAACGCAGGTCGATGACCTGTCTGATTCTGAGCTGATCCAGTTGCCTGCGCCCTTCACGGGTGAGCCTGTGAAGGGCATCGGAGCGATACAGCATGCCGGATGCCAGCACGCCAGGCGCGACCTCGCGGAAGTTGTGCGTGCCCGCCACATCGAGGCGGGTGACAGGCTCATCCATGCGGTCATGCTATCTGCGCAGGGGCGGGCGTCGGCTATCGTGAAACTTCATTCACGGAGGAGTTTCGATGGGACCTGAAGGGAGCGGCTCCCGGCCTCGCGCCCTGCGCGACGGAACGGCAGAGCCGCGCTTCGCCGCACGCTACGCGACGATCGACGAAGTCGCCGAGCTACTCGGCGTGACCCCGGTTTCACTTCGCCAGACGATGCGCCGTCGCGACTCCGGTGACGCGTCGTCCGCCAGCGACGCGTTCATCGATCCGATCGGAAACGTCTCCGGCTACCTCTGGGATCGCGACGACCTCACCTCCGAGGCGATCGCCGCATGGCACGATCGCCCGCGACGCGGGAGGAAGCCGAACAGCGCCCTGTAGCGCCTCGAGCGGTGCCGGCCTCTACCAGGCGTACGCCTCCGGCGCCTGTCCCCCAGGACCGGGGAAGATCTCGTCCAGGCCACGCAGATCGTCTGCGCTGAGCGTGATCTCCAGCGCTGCGACCGCAGACTCGAGTTGTGCGACCGTACGCGGGCCGATAATCGGGCCGGTGACGCCGGGCTGGTGCAACAACCAGGCGAGGCCCAGCGAAGAAGGTGCCCAACCGCGCTCTTTCGCGAAGAGCTCGTACGCATCGACCTGCTCCCGGTGCTCGGCGCGCATCGCAGCCGCCCGCCCCGTATTCGAGCGCGCATCGGGATCCGACGAGCCGCCGCTCAGCAGCCCACCCGACAGCGGCGACCAGGGCAGGATGCCGAGCCCGTAGTTCTGGGCAGCGGGGATGACTTCGAGTTCGATCGAGCGCTGGGCCAGGTTGTAGAGGGACTGCTCGCTCACGAGACCGAGGAAATGACGCTGCTGTGCGATCTCGTTCGCCTGTGCGATGTTCCACGCCGCGAAGTTCGAGCTGCCGGTGTAGACGACCTCGCCCCGAGCCACCAGCACCTCCATCGCCTGCCACATCTCCTGCCACGAGATGTGACGGTCGATGTGATGGAACTGGTACAGGTCGATCCGGTCTGTCTGCAGCCGACGCAGCGAGGAGGCTGCTTCGCGTCGAACCTGCCACGCGGACGCACCACGCGCATTGACGACATCACCGTCTGCAGTGGGGCTGACCATCGGCGAATGCACCTTCGTCGCCAGCACGATGTCATCGCGCACGCCAGGGCGCGCCGCGAACCACCGCCCGATGATCTCCTCGGTCGCGCCGCGACCGGCTGATCCGCCATAGGCGTTCGCCGTGTCGAAGAAATTGACACCCAGCTCGAGCGCGCGATCCATGATCGCGAACGAATCCTCTTCCGACGTGCGGTCCCCGAAGTTCATGGTGCCCAGCACGATCCGTGAAACCGACGTACCGGTGCGACCGAGATATGTGTAGTCCATGGCACCCATCCTCACACGCCGGCAAGGGCATGGGCGGGGACGTCGCGATGTTGTGGAGCCGACTACGGGATTCGAACCCGTGACATCCTGTT
The DNA here is from genome assembly GCF_024807145.1 of Microbacterium sp. AK031. Lineage (GTDB taxonomy): Bacteria > Actinomycetota > Actinomycetes > Actinomycetales > Microbacteriaceae > Microbacterium. The sequence continues at coordinate 132,885 of NZ_JANUCA010000006.1, forward strand.
TACAAGACAGGTGCTCTACCAGCTGAGCTAAGTCGGCGAACGTGCCCAGTTTAGCGAGACCGGAGCACGTCTCCGAACCGGCCTACGCAGCCGGGGTCTCGGACGCCGTCGGTGTGGGCGTCGGGGACGCGGAATCCTCTGTATCGCTGGCCACGGTGAGCAGGAAGTTCGAAAACTCGACGGGGTCCTTGAGGGAGCCCACGTAGGCCTCCCCGTTGACGACGACCATCGGCGCGCTGGTCAGCACGAGGTCGTCGGAGCCGACAAGCGGGCCCTCAAGCGCACGTGACGTCGCCTCCTTCGCCCACGAGGCGAAGTCACCGTTCTCGATGCAGTCGCGAACGACCTTGACGTCGTCGACGCCGACCGCGATCGCCAGATCCGCGAGCTCGACGTCCGAACGGCCGTCGGTGTCCATCTCGGGCTGGTCGACGAGCAGCTCATGGTTGAAGGGATAGAACTGCGTCGGGGAGTGTGTCGCGACGCAGGCCGCCGCTGCTGCCGAACGCAGTGAGTACTTCGTGCCGTTGGAGCTGGCGGTGAGCATCGACACCGGGTGATAGGTGACGGTGACGACGCCCTCGTTTATCCACCCGGCGAGCTGACGAGCGTTCGCCCTCTCGAAGTCACCGGCACCCGGCGAGAGGTAGTCGACGTAGATGTGCACGTCGGCGGCAGTCTGCGATGCCGTGGGCTCCGGCGTCGGTTCGGCGGTCTCTTCTACGCCACTCTCGGTCTCTTCCGGAGCGGTCGTCTCGGGCACGTCCTCGGCGCCTACGCCTGGAGCAGTGTTCACGACGACGCCATCGGCATCCATGCCGGTCGGGCTCAGAGTCGGCTTCGACACCGACGATGTCACGGCCATGGCCACGGCGGTGCCGATCGCCCCGACGGCGACGACAGCGACAGCCCCGACGATGATGCGCCGCATGATGCGCGCCCTCGATTGCTTGGCGTGCACCTTCTGTGCCTTCTCCCGAACCGCCTCACGAGAATTGCGAGGGGTGGGGACGTTCGGCGTTTCGTCGCTCGACATCGTTCCTCTTGAAAGTCTTGGTGGGGACGGGCTCCCCGGCGTCCTCTTCACAAGCAGGACCGCATTCGATGTTAACCAGTCAGGCTGGGAAATACCCAGGTGCCGCCGCTCCGTGCCATACTTGACTCGGCCCAAGGGTGGGCCACGGTGGCTCATACCCACCGCATCCATCACAACGGATCGTCCGGCACGTACCTGCCGGTGAAGGAGAAAACAATGGCATCTGTCACTTTCGACGCGGCCACGCGTCTGTACCCGGGCGGCACCCGTCCGGCAGTCGACAAGCTCGACCTCGAGGTCGCAGACGGCGAATTCCTCGTCCTCGTCGGCCCTTCCGGTTGCGGTAAGTCCACCTCGCTTCGCATGCTCGCCGGCCTCGAAGAGGTCAACGACGGCCGCATCCTCATCGGCGATCGCGACGTCACCGATGTGCCGCCGAAGGACCGCGACATCGCCATGGTCTTCCAGAACTACGCGCTGTACCCCCACATGACGGTCGCCGAGAACATGGGCTTCGCCCTGAAGATCGCCGGCATCAACAAGGAGGAGCGCGCCGCCCGCGTGCTCGAGGCAGCCAAGCTCCTCGACCTTGAGGAGTACCTGACCCGCAAGCCGAAGGCGCTCTCCGGTGGTCAGCGTCAGCGCGTCGCGATGGGTCGCGCGATCGTCCGCCAGCCGCAGGTGTTCCTCATGGACGAGCCGCTGTCGAACCTCGATGCGAAGCTCCGCGTGCAGACGCGAACGCAGATCGCCTCTCTGCAGCGTCGCCTCGGCGTCACCACGGTCTACGTCACGCACGACCAGACTGAGGCGCTCACCATGGGCGACCGCATCGCGGTCCTCAAGGACGGTCTCCTGCAGCAGGTCGGCACGCCGCGCGACCTGTACGAGAAGCCGGAGAACGTGTTCGTCGCCGGATTCATCGGCTCGCCCGCCATGAACCTGTTCTCGGCTGACCTCGCCGAAGGCGGAGTCCGGTTCGGTTCCGAGGTCGTCCCGCTCGACCGCGACACCGTCGGACGCGCGCATGGCAGCCAGGTCACGGTCGGCGTCCGCCCCGAGGACATCGTCGTCGGCCCTGCCGACGGCCAGGGTCTCTCGGTCACGGTCGACCTCGTCGAGGAGCTCGGCGCTGACGGCTACCTCTACGGTCACACCGAGGTCAACGGCAAGCGCGCCGACCTGGTCGCTCGCGTCGACGGCCGCAGCCACCCGAACGCCGGCGAGACGGTCACGCTCGCGGCATCCGCCGGACACGTTCACGCGTTCGACATCGAGTCCGGTCTGCGCCTGAACGACAAGCCGGTCACCTCGGCCGCGTAAGTTCCATCGCACACGGCGCGGGCCGACCTTCGGGTCGCCCGCGCCGTGTCGTTTCCCCAGGAGCCACATGCAGGACGCACTGCGCATCACCGCCAGCAAGGTCAACCCTGAGCTGCTGGCTCTGCCCTGGTCGACGCCGCTCGCGAAGTGGCCGTCCGAGCGCATCGTCTCACTGCCCAAGGGCCTCTCCCGCCACCTGGTGCGTTTCGCCGATCTGTCCGGCCGTGTCGTCGCCGTCAAGGAGACCACCGCCGAGATGGCGCAACGCGAATACGACATGCTGGGCAACCTGGCCAGGCTCGATGTGCCATGCGTCGATCGCGTCGCCGTGATCGCCGGACGCTCGGATGCCGCGGGCGCCCCCCTCCCAGCTGTGCTGGTGACATCGCACCTGCGATTCTCAATGCCCTACCGCGCCCTCTTCACGCGCGTCCTGCGCCCGGACACCGCCACCCGGCTCGTCGACGCCCTGGCGCTGCTGCTCGTGCGAGTGCACAACGTCGGGTTCTACTGGGGCGATGTCTCGCTGTCGAACACGCTCTTCCGACGCGACGCCGGCGCCTTCGCCGCCTATCTGGTGGACGCCGAGACAGGCGAGCTCCACGAAGAAGGGCTCACAGAAGGACAGCGGCTCTACGACCTGGATCTCGCCAGAACGAACATCGCCGGCGAGATCATGGACCTCGCCGCCGGTGGCCGGCTCGAGCACGGAGTGGATGCCGTCGCCATTGCCGACGGCATCGTCTCCTCGTACCATTCGCTGTGGGCAGCGCTGACCGCCGAGGAGTCCTTCTCAGCGAATGAGACCTGGCGCATCACGGAACGGGTCGAACGACTGAACGCCCTCGGGTTCGACATCGATGAGATGTCGATGACGACCACCGGAGACGGAACCGTCGTCGAGATCCAGCCGAAGGTGGTCGACGCAGGACACCATCAGCGCCGGCTCATCCGCCTCACCGGACTCGATGTCGAGGAGAACCAGGCGCGGCGGCTGCTGAACGACCTCGACGAGTTCCGCGCACGCTCCAAGAAGGAGTGGGCAGATGAGGAGATGTTCGCGCACGAGTGGCTCACCAGGGTGTTCGAACCCGTCGTGCGCGCGATCCCCTACGAGCTGCGTGCCAAGCTCGAGCCGGCGGAGGTGTTCCACCAGGTCCTGGAGCACCGCTGGTACCTCTCTCAGGCGAACGGCCGCTCGGTGCCTCTGGCAGAGGTGCTGACCTCGTACATCAACGATGTGCTGCGGCATCGCCGCGACGAAGCCACGATCATGGGCCCGCCGACCGAGACCATGTCACTGCCCGTCATGACCGGTGCTGTGGCAGTCACCGAAGACACCGGTGAGGTCGACTGGCGAGACCTCGTCTGAGGTTCCCGTCTACTCCCCGGCGAGCTGGGCGCGCACCGTCGCCACCTGGTACAGCGCGACGGATGCCGCGATGCCGGCGTTCAGCGACTCGGTGGCCGCCGAGATCGGGATCGAGACGATCTGATCGCAGTTCTCGGTGACCAGGCGCGAGAGCCCCTTGCCCTCTGAGCCCACGACGATGACCACAGGACGATCAGCCAACTGGAGCGCCGGCAGCGACACATCGCCGCCACCGTCGAGGCCGATCACGAACACGCCCTGCTTCTTGAACTCCTTCAGCTGCGTGGTCAGGTTCGTCGCCATCGCCACAGGAATACGGGCCGCGGCTCCGGCGCTCGTCTTCCAGGCTGCCGAGTTCACACCAGCCGAACGACGCTGCGGCAGGATGATGCCATGCCCACCGAAAGCCGCTGTCGAGCGGATGATCGCACCGAGGTTACGCGGGTCGGTGATGCCGTCAAGTGCGACGAACAGCGGCAGTTCACCGCGATCGATCACCTGCTCGAGCAGATCCTGCGGGTGCGCGTACTCGTAGGGAGGAACTTTGAGCGCGACGCCCTGGTGCACGCCGTCGAAGCCCGCCATCCGGTCGAGTTCCTGACGCGTGACCTCCATCACGGGGATGCCACGATGCGTGGCGATGGAGAGCATCTCCTTGACGCGGTCGTCCATCTCGACGCGCTGCGCGACGTAGAACGCAGTCGCCGGGATCTTGGCCCGCAGGGCCTCCAGAACCGAATTGCGTCCGGTGACGTTCTCCGTCTCATCGCCGGCCTTCGCCTTGGACGAGCGGTTCTGGTTGCTCGCGCTGTTCGGACGCCCCCCGGGCCTACCCTTGCCGCCGGATGCCGCGAAGCGTTCGGCCGCGGCCTTGCGCTTGCCTGCCGGGTGCCAGGCCCGATCCTCCGCCTTGGGGGTCGGCCCGCGGCCTTCGAGCGATTTGCGCCCGAGTCCGCCGGTGCCCTTGAGCGGGCCCTTCTTCTTGCCGTTGCTTGCGCCGGGGCGCTGTGGCTTAGCCATCAATACTCCAATGAGTTCCGTCTGCTGTGTCTTCAAGAGCGATGCCCGCGGCCGCGATCGCGTCGCGGATGCGGTCTGCCGTCGCCCAGTCCTTGTCGGCCCGTGCGTGGGCGCGTTGCGTGATCATGGTCTGCACGAGCGCGTCGAGAGCGGATGCTGCGGCGCCGCCGCTCGTGTTCCACTGGGGATCGAGCGGATCGATGCCCAGCACGCTCGTCATCGCGGCGACCTCGTGCACTGCACGCTCGGCCTCCAGGGTGTCACCGCTGTCCAGTGCTGCGTTCCCGCGTCGCACAGATTCGTGAACCACAGCCAGGGCTTGCGGGACACCGAGATCGTCGTCCATCGCGCGTTCGAACTCCGAGGGCAGGACGCCGGCTGCCGCGGCGACTTCCTCAAGAGCCGCGTCGTGCTGCGATCGAAGATGATCTTCTGTCCGCGCGTCATCGTTTCCCCGCGCCTCGTCGTTGGCGACAACGGCTCGTTCGGCCCTCGCGAGGAAGGTCGAGATGCGGCCCAGCGCCGCTTCGGCCTCGGCGTAAGAAGACTCGGTGAGGTCGAGGCTCGATCGGTAATGCGCAGCGGCGAGCGCATAGCGCACGACCAAGGGGTCGTGCTCGGCGAGCACATCGGCGGCGAGCGTGAAGTTGCCGAGCGACTTCGACATCTTCTGCCCGTCGACGGTCACCAGGCCGTTGTGCACCCAGTACCGCGCGAAGCCAACACCTGCCGCCGTCGACTGCGCGAGCTCGTTCTCGTGGTGCGGGAAACGCAGGTCGCGTCCGCCGCCATGGATGTCGAACTCTGCGCCGAGGTAGCGCTTGGCCATGGCCGAACACTCGATATGCCAGCCGGGTCGGCCGGCACCCCACGGCGCTGCCCATACCGCGTCGCCCGGCTCATCGGGTTTGGCGCCCTTCCAGAGGGCGAAGTCCTGAAGATTGCGCTTGCCGCGAGGATCGGCGTCTTCGGCGGCCTCCATCGCATCGATCGACTGGCGCGTGAGCGAACCGTACTCAGCCCAGGAACGCACGTCGAAGTAGACGTCGCCCGAACCGTCCGGCGCCGGATACGCATGACCGCGCTCGATCAAGGTCTGGATCAGCTCTTGCATCTGAGGAATGGATGCCGTCGCGCGAGGTTCATATGTCGGAGCAAGGATGCCGACGCCGGCGTACGCAGACATGAACTGCTGCTCCATCCGGTAGGCCAGCGCCCACCAGGGCTCGGCATCCGTGGCATTGACGAGGACTTTGTCATCTATGTCGGTGACGTTGCGGACGAAGGTCACACGTCCGAACCGATGGCTGAGCCAGCGGCGCAGGATGTCGAAGCTCAGCGCCGCGCGGACATGTCCGATATGAGGGCCGGACTGCACCGTGGGCCCGCACACGTACATCGTGACGTTCTCGGGGTCGAGCGGCACGAAGTCGCGCAGCTGCTGTGCGCGGGTGTCATAGAGGCGGAGAGTCACTGCACCAGACTACCCGGGGTATATGAGCGCGACCGCTGTGACGGCGATGCCCTCGCCACGGCCGGTGAATCCGAGACCATCTGTCGTCGTCGCGGTCACGGCGACCGATGCCCCGCCGAGGGCTGCGGACAGCGAACGCTCCGCCTCCGCGCGGCGGGCACTGAATCGCGGCCGATTGCTTTGGAACTGCACCGAGACGTTGCCGATCGTGAAGCCGGCCTCTGCCAGGAGATGCGCAGTGCGGGCCAGGAACACGTCGGCGTGCGCTCCGGCGTATTCGGGATGCGAGGTGCCGAAGTGCTCGCCGATATCGCCGAGCCCGGCGGCACCGAGCAGCGCGTCGACCATGGCGTGTGCGACCGCGTCGCCGTCGGAATGACCAGACAACGGCTGCTCGCCCGGCCATTCGAGACCGGCGAGCCAGAGGTTGCCGTCGCCGCCGAAAGCGTGCACGTCTGTACCGATGCCCACACGGGGTACGACTTGTGCAGCCGCGGCCGGCACGGTCGTTGCGAGAAGCTGTCGAGCGCGCGCGAGGTCCCCTGGCGTCGTGATCTTGAAGGCGAGTTCCGATCCGCGGATGTGACGGACCGGATGTCCTGCGGCTGCGAACAGTGCGGCGTCGTCGGTGTACTCCACGCCTGATTCCGCCGCCGCGGCATACGCCGCCTCGAGGAGGGCGCGGGGGAAGCCCTGCGGGGTCTGCGCAGCCGCCAGCTCGGAACGATCGACGGCAGCGACGACGTCATCCGCATCCACCCGCTTGAGCGTGTCGATGACCGGCAGGGCGGGTATCACCCCTGCATCTGCGGTCACCGTTGCCGCGACTGCGTCGATCTGCGTCGCCGGCGTCAGAGCGCGCGCCGCATCGTGGACGAGCACTGTGGAGATGTCGCCCCACAGCGCCGCAAGCCCGGCAACGACGGATCGCTGTCTGGTCTCGCCGCCTGTCACGACGCGACCGAGTTCGTGACGGTCCAGTGCGGCGGCGCGCAACTCGGTCTCAGCGTCGCCCTCGTGCCCCTCGGGCGCGACGACGATCACCTGCGCAGGCGCGGACGCGAACACGCCGTCCAGCGCGTGCCGAAGAATCGAGTGCTCGTCGATGCCGACGAACGCTTTGGGCTCCGCAGCGCCCAATCGGGTTCCGGAACCGCCGGCGACGACGATGATCGCCGTCGTCGGCACAGGAATGAGAGTCACACGCTCACACTAGCGAGGCCCGAAAGCCCGGGCCATCAGGAAGCGAGAACCTCATCGAGCAGCGCCCCGGCCTTGTCCTCGTCGCACTTCTCGGCGAGCGCGAGCTCGGAGATGAGGATCTGACGGGCCTTCGCGAGCATGCGCTTCTCGCCAGCGGACAGACCGCGATCCTGATCGCGACGCCACAGGTCGCGCACGACCTCACTGACCTTGATCACATCGCCGGAGGCGAGCTTCTCGAGGTTCGCCTTGTAACGACGGGACCAGTTCGTGGGCTCTTCCGTAAACGGGGCGCGGAGCACCTCGAACACGTGATCCAGCCCCTCCTGGCCGATGACGTCGCGAACGCCGACGAGGTCGACATTCTCTGCAGGAACCTCGATGATGAGATCGCCCTGGGTGACGTTGAGCTTGAGGTACTTCTTCGTCTCGCCCTTGATGACGCGATCCTTGACCTCGATGATCGTCGCGGCCCCATGGTGCGGATAGACGACCGTCTCGCCAACTTCAAAAAGCATAAAATCGTGTCCTTTCGGCAACCTCCAGAATACCACAGGCAACATGCACTAAGGTTTGCTCCGCATGGTCCCCTGGAGCCCCCTTCCGTACCCGTAGAATGGGTTCGGATATCCCAAATCTCCCAGGAGGACCCGTGAAATCGCGCCTTGTAGCGTCTGCCGCCATCAGCGCCCTCGTTCTGCTCGGCGCAACGGGATGCACGTTCATCACCCCGCAGTCGACTGAGATCCAGTACTCGGCATCCGACGGGGTGAACATCGCCGACACCGACGGCCCCCTCGAGATCCGCAACGCGATGATCATCGCGACGGACGACGGCTCGACGGGGAACCTCGTCGCCGCGATCCTGAACCCGACCGACAAGGCTGCGACGCTCACGGTCGAGATCGAGGGCCTCGACCCCCTCACAGTCAGAGTGGGCGCCGATGACTCGATCAGCCTCGGCGCGAACGCCGAGCCGCTGCGCATCGACGATCTCGACACGATGCCTGGAGCGACGATCAAGGTCTACTTCCAGTCCGGCGACGCCACCGGCTCCGCCGCTGACGTGCCTGTGCTGGATGGCGCGCTCTCGTACTACGCCGATCTGGTTCCTCAGGACGACGACGCCTGAGCGTCTCCGCACGCGTTGCTGACGAGGAGAGGCCGGCACCGCCGAGGGGTGACCGGCCTCTCCTCGTCAGCGAGCATCATCCCTCGAAGCGATACCCCAGACCGCGCACGGTGACGAGCATGACCGGCTCGCCGGGGTTCTCCTCGATGCGGGAGCGGATGCGCTTGATGTGCACGTCGAGCGTCTTCGTGTCTCCGAAGTAGTCGCTGCCCCACACCCGGTCGATGAGCTGGCCCCGGGTGAGCACACGGCCCGAGTTGCGCATCAGCACCTCGAGGAGCTCGAACTCCTTGAGCGGCATGTTGATCTCTTCGCCGGAGACCGTCACGGTGTGCCGGTCGATGTCGAGCGTGACACGTCCGCCGTCGAGCACGCGCTCATCGAGATCGCTGTCGGCCTGCACCACACGTCGCAGCACGGCACGCATGCGTGCAAGCAGCTCACGAGACGAGTACGGCTTGGTGATGTAGTCATCGGCGCCGAGTTCGAGCCCCACCACGATGTCCACCTCGGAGTCCTTCGCCGTGAGCATGATGATCGGCACCGCGGAGGTCGAGCGGATCTGCCGGCATACCTCGGTGCCCGGCATCCCCGGCAGCATGAGATCGAGCAGGACGATGTCGGCGCCGCGCTCTCTGAACGCGGTCAGAGCGCCAGGCCCGTCCTCCGCGATCTCCACCTCATAGCCTTCGCGGCGCAGCAGGTAGGCAAGCGGGTCAGCAAGGTCTGGCTCGTCCTCGACGAGAAGGATTCGGGTCATACGGTCTCTCCGTTTCGGGCGCGCAGGGCTGCGGCTTTGGCCGCCTTCCTGGCGCGCTTCTTCTTGTTCTTGCGATCAGTCGCCTCCGGCACCGGAGCATCGATGCGAGGCAGAACCATGGTGAAGGTCGATCCGCGGCTCGGTCTGGACCACACTCGGACCTCGCCGCCGTGCCGTTGCGTCGCGTGCTTCACGATCGAGAGCCCGAGGCCGGTGCCGCCGGTGCGGCGCGAACGTGCCTCGTCCGCCCGGTAGAAGCGCTCGAAGATGCGCTCGCGGTCAGACTCCGAGATGCCGATGCCCTGGTCGGACACCGCGACCTCGAGCGTCTCCCCCTCGATCTTCACGCCGACGCCGACGCGCGAGCCCCGTGGTGAGTACACGATCGCGTTGGCGATGAGATTGCCGACCGCCTCGATGAGTATCTGTGCGTCGCCGCGGACGAACGCGCCTCTGTCGCCGCCGCGGACGAGCTCAACGCCGGCGGAATCCGCCTGCACCGCGTGCGCTTCTATCGACGCCGTGATGACCTCGTCCATCGCCACCGGGTCGAAGTCCGTGATCCCGTCGGCCGCCTGCAGCCGTGACAGGCTCATGATGCGGCCGGTGAGCTGTCCGAGCCTGGCAGCCTCTGCGGAGATGCGTGAGGCGAAGATCCGCACCTGCGCAGGATCGTCCGCCGCGGATTCGATGGCCTCTGCGAGCAGGCTGACGGCGCCCACCGGCGTCTTCAGCTCGTGGCTGGTGTTGGCGACGAAATCGCGTCGCACCTGATCCAGACGCTCCTGCTCGGTGACATCGCGGACGATGAGGAGCGTGAGCCGCGCGCCGAGCGCGCTCGCCCGCGCCGACACCAGTCGCGGATCGAGGCTGACTCCAGGACGCGTGATGCGCATCGTCTCGGTCGTGGATGCTCCGCTCGAGCGGAGCGTGCGCACGAGGTCGCGCAGTTCCGGGATGTCCAGCGTCGCACCGACTTCGATTCCGAAGCGCGCCGCGGCATGGGAGATCGCGAGGACAAGACCGGACGGGTCGACGATGCACGCGGCATCATCCATGCTGTCGAGCACATCGACCGCACCCCGCGGAACCACCGATGACGCTTCCTCCGCCACTTTGGCGCGAGCACGGTACGCCCAGAACAAGAGCAAGGCCAGGCCGATGCCGATCACCAGACCGATGGCGAGGGCAAGCAGCGCGATCTGCGGCGAGTTCATGTCACCAGCGTAGAGTGCGTTCACCTCGCGTCCGGCGAGTTTCCGCGCCATCTCGGACGCCGGCGAACTAGTATTCACGTGCCGGGCACCATTCGTTAACCTTCGACGAACACAATCGCCTAGGGCGTGCGCACACTGCAGCGCCCGCCATCAGCCGGCCAGACCGCCCGAGCTCCGAACGAAAGGTTGCGCCGCTCATGCGTGAACTCTTCCATCAGTCCCTCGAGGACGTGCAGTCCCGTCTCGTGGAGATCGCCGACCTCGTCACCGTCTCCATCGACAAGGCCACTCGCGCCTTCGCCACCGGCGACGTCGCTCTCGCAGAGGAGGTCATCGCCGACGATGCGAAGATCGACGCTCTTGCAGTGAAGCTCGACGCTCAGGCCATCGAGATCCTCGCCCGCCAGCAGCCCGTCGCCCGTGACCTGCGCATCGTCGTGTTCGCGCTCCGGGTGAGCGCATCCCTGGAGCGCATGGGCGACATGTCAGAGCACATCGCACAGCTCTCGCGCCTGCGCTTCCCCGAGCGCGCCATCCCCAAGGGCCTGAAGAGCACCTTCACCCGGATGGGTGAACTCGACGTCGAGATCGCACGCACGCTCAGTGAGCTGCTGCGGACGCAGGATCTGCGATTCGCGGATGAGATCCGCAATTCGGATGACGATGTGGACGAACTGCACGCCAAGGTCTTCGAGAAGGTGCTCAGCGACAACTGGAAGGGCGAAGCGGGCGCCACCGTCGACGCCACTCTCGCCAGCCGTTACCACGAGCGCTTCGCCGACCACGCTGTCGCCATCGCCAAGAAGGTCGTCTACCTCTCGACCGGCGACTGGGCTGTCGACGAGGAGGACATCGCCCTCGCCGCAGCCGAGGCCCAGTTAGCCGAAGGCCAGGAGCCCGACGGCAAGGGCACCGCCTGAATCTCGCTACGAGGCACTTTCGCGCCGAGACCCCCTGCAGAATCCCTGCAGGGGGTCTCGGCGTAGCAGCGGTGTCAGTTACTTCTTGCCCTGTGAGGCGACCGCTGCAGCGCCCGCGGCGGCCGCCTCGGGGTCGAGGTAACGGCCTGGACCGGTGGGCATGTTGTTCTCATCCAGCTCGTACACCAGCGGAATGCCGGTGGGAATGTTCAACTCCGCGATCGCGTCGTCGCTGATGCCGTCGAGATGCTTGACGAGTCCGCGCAGCGAGTTGCCGTGCGCGGTGACCAGAACGGTCTTGCCCGCCTCGAGGTCGGGAACGATCGCGCTCTCCCAGTAGGGCAGCAGCCGATCGATGACGATCTTGAGCGACTCGGTGCGAGGGACCTCTCCGTCGATGCCGGCGTAGCGAGGATCGTTCACCTGGCTGAACTCGCTGTCGTCGTCCAGCAGGGGCGGCGGTACATCGAACGACCGACGCCACAACTGGAACTGCTCCGGCCCGAACTCCTCCAGAGTCTGCGCCTTGTCCTTGCCCTGCAGCGCTCCGTAGTGGCGCTCGTTGAGGCGCCACGAGCGGGTCACCGGGATCCAGAGCCGGTCTGCGGCATCCAGTGCGATGTCTGCCGTCTGGATCGCGCGGCTGAGCAGCGACGTGTGCAGCACGTCGGGAAGCAGGCCGGACTCGGCGATCAGTTCGCCACCGCGACGGGCCTCGTTCTTGCCCTGTTCGGTGAGGCGGACGTCCACCCAGCCGGTGAAGAGGTTCATTTCGTTCCACTCGCTCTGGCCGTGGCGGAGCAGGATGAGGGTGCGCGTCGCAGTCATGCTTCCAGTCTATGAGGTCTGGGAGAATGGATGCATGGCGCCATCACTCCTCGGCCACCCCACCAGGGGTACCACGGGGACGAACCGTCTGCGCCGCAACGACCGCTGGATCGCGGCGAGCGCCGCACTGCGAACGGCCGACGATCCGCTGGTCATCGACCTCGGGTACGGTGCGAGTGGCGTCACCGCCTTCGAACTGGCGGCGAGACTCATCAGAGTCCGCCCCGATGTCGAGGTGGTCGGCTTCGAGCTCGACCCCGAGCGCGTGGCCACTGCGCGCGCTCAGCTCGAAGATGTGCGTGCGGGACGCAGCACGTTCTCCCCCGGCCTGCCGGTCTCCTTCGCACGCGGCGGGTTCGAGGTTCCGCTGGACGGACACCGCCGGCCCGCGGTGATCAGGGCTATGAACGTGCTGCGCCAATACGACGAGCCTGACGTACCAGCCGCCTGGGCGTCCATGGCTGCGCGCCTGGCGCCCGGTGGCTTGCTCTTCGAGGGCACCTGCGATGAGATCGGCCGGATCGCCAGCTGGGTCGACGTGCCCGCGGCCGGGCGTCCGCTGCATTTCACGATCTCATTCCGGTTGGCCGGACTCGAACGCCCGAGCATCGTCGCGGAACGGCTGCCCAAAGCGCTGATCCATCGCAATGTGCCCGGCGAGCGCGTCCACGAGCTGCTCGTCGATCTCGACGGGGAGTGGGAGCGAGCTGCTCCCCTGTCGACTTTCGGTGCCAAGCAGCGTTTCCTCGCCGCGGTCGCAGGCCTCAGAGCCCGCGGATGGCCGGTGCTCGGCGACCGCAGGCGCTGGCGTCTCGGAGAACTCACCCTGCCGTGGGACGCCGTGGCCCCGAGTCAGGCGCTGCGCGGGTCCTGACCGGCTGGTCGCCGGGAGAGCCGTGTCAGCCGGGGGATATCGGCGGTCGCGCCGGCATCGGCCGGGACGATCACCTGCTGCGCCGCCGCGACGTCGACACCACGCGATCTGACGATCAGATCTCCGATCGGCGCCCGACGGGAGAGTATCGCGAGCGCGATCGGGCCGTCCTCATGATGCTGAGCCACCGAGGTGACGTGGCCCACCTCATCGTCGGCCGCGAACACGGCATCGCCGGGCTCAGGAAGCACGTCATCGCTGCCGTCCAGGTGCAATGCCGCGAGGCGTCGCGGAGGATGACCGAGATTGTGCACCTTCGCGACAGTCTCCTGACCCCGGTAGCATCCTTTGCTCAGATGCACGGCGCTGCGGATCCAGTCCGATTCGTGCGGAAGCGACCGCTCATCGACTTCGCGCGCCCAGCGGGGTCGCCAGGCCGCGATGCGCAGCGCCTCGGTCGCGAGGACTCCGGCGACATCCATGCCGGCGTCCTCCATGCGGTCGGCGAGGGATGCCGCGGCATCCGCGTCGACGATGGCCACGCGCCAGTCGTACTCGACCGACGGATGCCGTTCGACGTCCGAATACTGGTATCCTCCGAGCTGCACGGCCGACCACGGGTCGGTCCATACGAGCTGAATGCCGTTCGGGGACAGCGCCAGGTCACGCACGACGGCCTCGGCGTCACCACCGGAGAAGAAGCCGATCAGGTCGAGCTCAGGTCGGGCGGTGACCGTGACACGGGAGCGGAACACCATCCGCTGCAGCCAGGTCGCGAGGGATTCGGCATCCGCAGCATCCGCGATCAGCCAGACCGACGAGCCGTCCTCGAACACACCGGCGGCATGCTCGACGCGACCCTGCGGATCCAGAATCAGCAGTTCGGTGCTGTCTCCGGCGACGAGCCGAGCGACCGACTGCGACGTTATCGAGTCCAGCCAGCTCAGGCGGTCGTCTCCAGCGATCTCGATGACCGCACGATCACCGAGCGGAGCCGCAGCGGTGCCTGCGATGAGACGCCTCTGCTCGCGGATCGGATCTCCGAAATGCAGAACCACATCGCCTTCGGTGACTGCACCGGGCAGGGCGGAGAACGCGCTCATCATCAGACCTTCGCCAGACGGGCCGAAGCGTGCGAGCCGAGCTCAGCGCCGAGAGCCGCGATGTCCCACGCCCACAGCAGGTGGCCGTCCACGAGGCCGTACATGCGGCTCGCCGCCCGATAGTCCTTGCTTCCCGCACCGCGCACGATCGCATCCGTCGCGATGTCGATGCGAGGGCCGTTGATCTCACCCAGATACAGCTCGAGCATGCCGTCCGAGTGCGCGATCGAGACCTCGAGCGGGAAGCCGCCGGACGCGGCACGCAGCAGTTCGACGTCGTCGACGGTGCGGGCAGCCGCACTCTCGGAAGGCGGCAGCAGCCCCGGCCCTGCGTCCGCGGCGGTGGCGGGACGGGCGAGTCGCCAGAATCCGGTCTCGGCGACCAGCACGATGGACGGCTCGCCCTCGGCGCTCGGCATCCAGCCGGTTGCGGCGTAGTTCAGGTGACCGGTGCCGTCGTGGCTGAAGCTGACTCGATGAGTGAACTCGCCCTCGAAGCGGTGACCTTCGGTGGTGTACTCGATGACACCGGTGCCCTCCCAGACGCCGATGAGCCAGCTCAGTGGCGCGAGATCGGCCGGAAGGTCGGTGGGAAGCTCACGCATGGATGCTCGGTTCAGCGCTGACCGCGGAACAGATTCCACAGCACGGTGCCGGACACGAAGGCGATCGCAAGACTCGCAAGGCCCAGCAGACCGATGAAGAAGAGTTCGAGTGCGATGAGGTCCATGATCCCCACTCTACCCCTGGGATCAGTGCTCTCGGCGAGCGGATCAGGCAGGAACCAGGGCCGCCAGCGCGAACCCGGCGGAGACGACTCCGAGCAGCAGGAGTGCACCGGTCACGCTCACCGCGGTCCGGAAGATGAAGCCCTTCGTCTGCCCGTACCAGAGCTGCAGGGCGAACGAGAGCAGCACCGCACCGCCGAAGCCGACGATCAGCCACTGCACCCGCCACTGCATCGGCACGAAGATACCGATGCAGATCGCCGCGATCAGGGCGGCGCCCCACACGATCACGACGCCCCCCAGCGGACTGCGCGGCGCGAGAGCAGGTTCGGACATGTCCCCATTGTTACGCATTCGACATTGTTACGCATTCGACGGCAGTTCCGCCGTTGCGTGTGATCACCATCTGAATCGCTGAGTATCATGGGGCGCACGGCGTCGTACCCGATCGCCGTTCAGGGCGACGGTTCCCGCAGCCCGGAAGGAAAGCGCGTGGCACTGCTCCTGGTTCTGACCTCTGCTCCCACTTCGGAGCGGGTACTGCCCGCCCTCGAACTGCTGAGCCACCGTGTGCGCCAGATCCCCGCGGAACCTGCTCAGCTCGTCAGCGCCCCCGAGAGCGACATCGTCATCGTCGACGGGAGGCACGACCTCTCCGCCGCCAAGTCGCTGTGCAAACTGCTTCGCACGACCGGACAGGACGCACCGCTTCTGCTCGTCGTCACAGAAGGCGGGATGAGCGCGGTCTCGGGCGACTGGGGCATCGACGATGTGCTGTTGACGAACGCGGGGCCGGCCGAGACCGATGCCCGCATCCGACTGGCGATCGCCCGCGGCGAGGCCACCGCTGAGCCTGCCAGAGTGCAGGCATCAGGAGTCACGATCGACGAGCAGTCGTATTCCGCCAAGCTGCACGGGAGGGCGCTGGATCTCACCTACAAGGAGTTCCAGTTGCTGCACTTCCTCGCGACGCATCCTTCGCGCGTGTTCACCCGGGAGCAGCTGCTCAGCGAGGTGTGGGGCTATGACTACTTCGGCGGCACGCGAACAGTGGACGTGCACGTGCGGCGCCTGCGCGCCAAGCTCGGCGACCAGGAGCAGATCATCGGCACGGTGCGCAATGTCGGCTACCGCTTCAACGTGTATGACGAGGATCAGCTCGCCGCCTCACGGTGACGCCGAGGCATTGCCGTGTCACCGCGACCGCGCAGTGACACGGATCGGTCTTGTTCACGCACGTGTCATCTGGCGGTGCCAAGATGTAGTCCATGATCGATTCCGCGCTCGCCGACGCTGGGCTCGGTGATGCCGAAGACGATGACTTCGACGCCATCGAATCTCCGGACTCCCTGCTGCCCGACCATCGCTACCACGACCGCGAGGTCAGCTGGCTGGCCTTCAACCAGCGCGTACTCGAGCTCGCCGAAGATGCCTCGCTTCCCGAGTTGGAGCGCGCGAACTTCCTGGCGATCTTCGCGAGCAACCTCGACGAGTTCTTCATGGTCCGCGTCGCAGGGCTCAAGCGGCGCATCGTCACCGGCCTCGCGGTGCCGACGAACGTCGGCCGCTCCCCCTCCGACGTACTCGCCGACATCTCCCGCGAAGCCCATGCCCTCCAGTTGCGCCACGCCGCCGCATGGACCGAGCTGGTGCGCCCCGCTCTGGCGGAATCCGGCATCGAGATCACCGAGTGGGGCCTCCTCACCGAGGCAGAGCGTTCCGCGCTCACGGAGTACTTCCAGCTGCATGTCTTCCCAGTGCTCATGCCGCTCGCCGTCGATCCCGCGCACCCGTTCCCCTACATCTCCGGCCTTTCGCTGAACCTCGCGATCCGCATCCGCAATGCACGCACGGGACGACAGGAGTTCGCGCGCCTCAAGGTCCCGCCCATGCTCCCTCGCCTCGTCGAGGTGCCCGGCGGAAGTGAGATCGCCCGGTATCTCCCCCTCGAAGACCTGATCTCGAACCACCTCGGCGACCTCTTCCCCGGGATGGAGGTGCTCGATCATCACGCGTTCCGCCTCACCCGCAACGAGGATGTGGAGATCGAGGAGGACGAAAGCGAGAATCTCATTCAGGCACTCGAGGCCGAGCTGCTCCGCCGCCGGTTCGGCCCGCCTATCCGTCTTGAGATCGCCGACGACATGGATGAGGTGACCCTCGATCTTCTGATCAAGGAGCTCGACATCACCGACCAGGAGGTCTACCGCCTGCCGAGTCCGCTCGATCTGCGTGGCCTCTTCTCGCTCTCGCGCGTCAACCGCCCCGACCTGCGCTACCCGCCGCATCTGCCGACGACGGCCGTGCCCTTCCAGCCGACAGGTTCGAACAGTCGCGCCGACATCTTCGCCGCCATCCGCAAGGGCGACGTGCTGGTGCACCACCCGTACGAGTCGTTCGCGACCAGCGTGCAAGCCTTCCTCGAACAGGCCGCTCGTGACCCTGATGTGCTCGCGATCAAGCAGACGCTGTACCGCACGTCAGGTGACAGCCCGGTCGTGCAGGCGCTGATCGACGCGGCTGAGGCCGGCAAGCAGGTGCTGGCCCTTGTCGAGGTGAAGGCCCGCTTCGACGAGGCGAACAACATTGTCTGGGCCCGCAAGCTCGAGAAGGCCGGCGTGCACGTCGTGTACGGTCTGGTCGGCCTGAAGACGCATTGCAAGCTCGCGCTCGTCATCCGCGAGGAAGACGGGATGCTGAGGCACTACTCGCATGTCGGCACCGGCAACTACAACCCGAAGACGAGCCGCGTCTACGAGGACTTCGGCCTCTTCACGGCCGACGCACAGGTCGGTAAAGACCTCACCCGCCTCTTCAACGAGCTCAGCGGATATGCGATCGAGAAGAAGTTCAAGCGCCTCCTCGTCGCACCGCTGCACCTGCGAAAGGGGCTGCTGCGGCAGATCGACAACGAGCGCAAGAACGCGGAAGCCGGCAAGTCAGCCCATATCCGCATAAAGGTCAACTCGATGGTCGATGAGGAGATCATCGATGCGCTCTACCGGGCGAGCCAGGCAGGGGTGAAGGTCGACATCTGGGTGCGCGGCATCTGCAGCATCAAGGTCGACCTGCCAGGGATCAGCGACAACATCACCGTGCGCAGCATTCTGGGACGATACCTGGAGCATTCCCGGATATTCGCGTTCGAGAACGACGGCGATCCGCAGGTGCACATCGGCAGCGCCGACATGATGCACCGCAACCTCGACCGTCGCGTCGAGGCGCTGGTGCGCGTCACCGACCCCGCACATGTGAAAGAGCTGCTGGCGTTCTTCGACCTCGCGATGGACGACACCACGATCTCCTGGCACCTGGGAGAGGAAGGCGTCTGGACTCGCCACTCCGCAGATGCCGAGGGAAATCCGCTCATCGACCTGCAGGATAAGACCATGAGCCAGATCCGACGACGTCGGCGTACGCGCACGGTGCGATGACAGCGATGGCGTATGTGCGTGAGGTTGTCACGTCGGACAAGGCGGTATACGCCGCCGGCGCCGTGGTGTGGCGCCTCGTCGAAGGCAAGCTCTGCATCCTGCTGATCCATCGCACGAAGTATCGCGATGTGACCCTGCCGAAGGGCAAGGTCGACCCGGGCGAGATGCTCGCGCAGACCGCGGTGCGCGAAGTGCATGAGGAGACCGGCATCCGGGTCGATCTGGGAGTCCCTGTCGGCGTGAGCCGATATTTCATGCGCCCCAAACGACAGAAGGTGGTGCATTACTGGGCCGCGGAGGCCACCGAAGAGGCCATCCGAGACTCGACGTTCGTGCCCAACAACGAGATCGCCGCCATCGAGTGGGTGAGCACGAAGAAGGCGCGGGGGCGCCTCAGTTATCCGGTCGACCTGGAGATCCTCGACGAATTCGAGCGTCTCGTCGACGACGGCGTGCTGCACACCTTCCCGATCATCGCACTCCGGCACGCGAAGGCCGTCTCGCGCTCGGACTGGGACGGCTCGGACGCATCGCGCATCCTCACCGATCGCGGTCGAAAGCAGGCCAAGGCGATCGTCGCCCCACTGCGCGCGTTCGGAGTACGCAAGATCGTCACCAGCGATGCCGTGCGCTGCGCGCAGACAGTGGCCCCACTCGCGAAGGCCCTGGACCGCAAGCCGGTCGAGACGGAACTGATCAGCCAGGATGCCTGGGAGGAAGGGCGATCCGACGTGCGAGCGGTGATCGGAAAGCGCGTGCGCGCCCGCAAGCCGGCTGTCATCTGCAGCCACGGCCCCGTGCTGCCCGACATCCTCAGCGAGATCGCCCTTGCGACCGGCACGATGCAGGGCTCGTATCTCGGCAGTGCCTCCGCACTCGAAGTCGCCGCTTTCTCCGTCGCTCATCTGTCAGCGACGAACCCGGGGTCCGGAATCATCTCGATCGAGACGCACGTTCCCAAGGTGTAGTCGTCGCAGAAGCCCGCCCCAAGGGGTTGCCAGTCGTTCACCTTCTGTTTACCAACGCGGGTCAGTCTCGTTAACCGCCGCGCATAGCGTCACTGTGTGCCCTGCACCGGGCCTCAACCATTCAACGATCGAAGGATCCACAGTGAAGATCTCCCGAATCGCTCGCATCGGCGCCGTCGGCGCCGCAGCAGTTCTCGTCCTCGCCGGCTGTGCCGCGAACGAAGGCGGAACGCCCGAGGGCTCTGAAGAGCCGTCCACGTCGACTCTCTCCGGCTCCGTCGAGGCCACCGGCGCCTCCTCGCAGGAAGCAGCCCAGCAGGCCTGGGTCGCCGCCTTCCAGACCGCGAACCCCGACACGACGGTGAACTACACCGCGACGGGCTCCGGCACCGGCCGCGAGAACTTCCTCGCCGGATCGTCGAACTTCATCGGCTCCGACCGCGCATTCAACGCCGAGGAGATCGCCGCCGGCGGCTTCGGCTCCTGCACCTCCGACGAGATCGTCGAGATCCCTGTCTACATCTCGCCGGTCGCCGTCGCGTTCAACCTCGAGGGCATCGACACGCTGAACCTCGATGGTGCGACGATCGCCGGCATCTTCGCCGGCACCATCACCAACTGGAACGATGCGGCGATCGCCGGCCAGAACCCGGATGCTGAGCTTCCCGACCAGGCGATCGTGCCGGTGCACCGCGCCGACGCATCGGGCACGCAGGAGACGTTCACCAGCTACCTCGAGGCTGTCGCGCCCGACGTGTGGACGAACGAGGCCAGCGACGAGTGGCCGCTGTCGACGGGCGAGGCTGCTGATGGCACCTCGGGTGTCGTCAGTGCGATCACCAACGGCGTCGGCTACATCGGATTCGCGGACGCTTCGCAGGCTGCTGACCTCGGACAGGTCGCCGTCGAGGTCGAAGGCGAGTACGTGCCGTACTCGGCTGAGGCCGCCTCCGCGCTGGTCGCCGCTTCGCCGCTCGAAGAGGGCCGTTCGGCTCACGACCTCGCATTCGCGGTCGACCCGGCTGCAGCTCCCGCCGGCTCGTACCCGATCGCCCTCGTGTCGTACCTCATCGGCTGCGTCGACTACGAAGACGCCGAGGTCGCCGCCCTGGTCAAGTCGTACTTCGAGTACGTCGCTTCGCCCGAGGGCCAGGACGTCGCCGCTGAGGCTGCGGGTAGCGCCCCCATCTCGGATGACCTCCGCGAGAAGGTAACCGCCGCGATCGACGCGATCGTCGTTGAGTAGAACGGTCCCTCAGTCCTGAGCTGAGAGCCGTGCAGACGCCCCCGCGGCACTGGTCGAATGGATCGAACCAGCGCCGCGGGGGCAGACGCATGAACACACCCAGCAACATCCCTCCGAACACCCGTGGAGCCGCGCAGATGACCACCACCACGACGGACACCGAGAGCACCGGTTCACCCGTGTCGCCGAAGGCCGTGCTCCGCCCCGGAGATCGCATCTTCTCCGGCACCGCCCTCAGCGCCGGCATCATCATCCTCGTCACGTTGGCCGCGGTCGCTGTCTTCCTGGTCGTGCAGTCCATCCCGGCCTTCGCACCAGACACGTCCGACAACCACATCCTCGAAGGTCAGTCGTTCATCACATGGGTGTGGCCGTTCGTCTTCGGCACTCTCTGGTCGAGCCTGATCGCTCTCGTCATCGCGGCCCCGATCGCGATCGGCATCGCGCTGTTCATCTCGCACTACGCACCGCGCAGGCTCGCCGGGCTGCTGGGCTACATCATCGATCTGCTCGCGGCCGTGCCCTCGGTCGTCTTCGGCCTCTGGGGCGCGCTCACGTTCGCCCCGATGCTCGTGCCGTTCTACAAGTGGCTCAACACCAACCTCGGTTGGATCCCGATCTTCGGCGGCACGCCGTCCGGAACCGGTAAGACCATCCTCACCGCATCCCTCGTGCTCGCTGTCATGATCCTGCCGATCATGACAGCGATCTGCCGCGAGATCTTCCTGCAGACGCCCAAGCTGCACGAGGAGGCCGCGCTCGCCCTCGGTGCGACGCGCTGGGAGATGGTGCAGATGGCCGTGCTCCCCTTCGCGCGCAGCGGCATCGTGTCCGGCGCGATGCTCGGCCTCGGCCGCGCGCTCGGCGAGACGATGGCGGTCACGCTCGTGCTCTCGCCGCTCGGCATCGTCACGTTCAACCTGCTGAACCCGGAGAACCCCACGACGATCCCGGCGATCATCGCGCTGAGGTTCCCCGAGGCCCACGATCAGGGCGTCAACACCCTCATCGCGGCCGGTCTGATCCTCTTCATCGTGACCTTCGCGGTCAACTTCGTCGCACGCTGGATCGTGTCGCGTCGTGCCGAGTTCTCGGGAGCCAACTGACATGACCGCCACCGCTACCGCCATCGCCCCCACCACGCACACGACTAGTGCGGGCCACCTGCCCAAGTGGGCTCCATGGGCCCTTCTCGCGGTCTGCTTCGCGATCGCGGGCACGATCTTCGCCTTCGCCAACGCCGGTGGCGACCCGGCCGACTTCAACATCGCCCTGACACTGGTCGTCGGGATGATCTTCTACATGGCGCTCATCTTCGTGATCTCTACCGTTGCCGAGAGCCGACGCCACGCGAACGACCGCCTGATGACAGCCCTCGTGTCCGCGGCGTTCGTCGTCGCGCTGCTCCCCCTCGTCTCACTCCTCTACACGGTGGTCATCAACGGCCTTGCACGGTTCGACGGCGAGTTCTTCAGCTTCTCGATGCGCAACATCGTCGGCGAGGGCGGCGGAGCCGTCCACGCGATCTGGGGCACCCTGCTCATCACGCTCGGAGCGACGATCATCTCGGTGCCGATCGGCCTGATGACGTCGATCTACCTCGTCGAGTACGGCGAGGGCAAGAAGCTGGCCCGCGGAATCACGTTCCTGGTCGATGTGATGACCGGCATCCCGTCGATCGTCGCAGGTCTGTTCATCTACTCGGTGTTCGCGCTCATCATGGGACCGGGCACGCGTATCGGCATCATGGGTTCTCTGGCGCTGTCCGTGCTCATGATCCCCGTCGTCGTACGCGGTTCAGAGGAGCTCCTGCGCATCGTGCCGAACGAGCTGCGTGAAGCCGCGTACGCGCTCGGTGTGCCGAAGTGGCTGACGATCATCAAGGTCGTCATGCCGACGGCCATCGCCGGCATCGTCACCAGCATCATGCTCGCCATCGCACGCGTCATCGGCGAGACGGCGCCGCTGCTGCTCACGGTCGGGATCGTGCAGGGCATGAACCTGAACATGTTCAGCGGCCAGATGTCGACGCTGCCGGTGTTCTCGTATATGCAGGCCAAGTATCCAGGGCTTCCCGCGGACGCGTACATCGACCGTGCATGGGCGTCCGCGCTCACGCTCATCCTGATCGTGATGGTCCTCAACCTTGCCGGTCGCGTGATCGCCAAGGTGTTCGCCCCCAAGATGACCGGCCGCTGAGCCGTCTCCCTTTCCCGACTGAAGAAGAAGGATCTCTCAGATGTCCAAGAGCATCGAAGTAAACGACCTCAACGTCTACTACGGCGACTTCCTCGCCGTAGAGGGCGTCACCATCGACATCAAGCCCAACACCGTGACGGCGTTCATCGGCCCGTCCGGATGCGGCAAGTCGACCTTCCTGCGAACCCTCAACCGCATGCACGAGGTCATCCCCCGCGCTCGTGTTGAAGGCGAAGTGCTGATCGACGGCAAGAACCTCTACGGCGCGAACGTCGACCCGGTGCTCGTGCGCCGTCAGGTGGGCATGGTGTTCCAGCGCCCGAACCCGTTCCCCACGATGTCGATCAAGGAGAACGTGCTCGCGGGCGTCAAGCTCAACAACACGCGCATGTCGAAGAGCGACCAGGATGCTCTCGTGGAGCAGTCGCTGCGCGGCGCGAACCTGTGGAACGAGGTCAAGGACCGCCTCGAGAAGCCGGGCTCCGGCCTCTCGGGCGGACAGCAGCAGCGTCTGTGCATCGCTCGCGCCATTGCGGTCTCCCCCGATGTGATCCTGATGGACGAGCCCTGCTCGGCCCTTGACCCGATCTCGACCTTCGCCATCGAAGAGCTCATCGCCGAGATCAAGACCCAGTACACGGTCGTCATCGTCACGCACAACATGCAGCAGGCGAGCCGTGTCTCGGACAAGACCGCGTTCTTCAACATCGCCGGCACCGGCAAGCCCGGCAAGCTCATCGAGTACGACGAGACGGCGACCATCTTCACGACGCCGTCCGTGCAGGCGACTGAGGACTACGTCTCGGGCCGCTTCGGCTGAGCCCGCCCCGTCTCCCTACGGAAAACCCAGACCATCTGGCGTGTCTCCGGAGTGTTGCACCGCGACGCACCGCACGACACGAAGTTGGTCTGGGTTTTCCCGTTGGTGACTCGTCCTACACAGGATGTCGATCGGCCGGCTAGTACACGGAGCGTGGTTTCGGGCGTACGAGCTGTGGTGGCGACCGGCCAGGATCTCGGTCATGTCGTTCACGACCGCATCCGCCGCGCTGCGCGCTCTCGGACGCATGGCG
Source organism: Microbacterium sp. AK031 (assembly GCF_024807145.1). GTDB lineage: Bacteria > Actinomycetota > Actinomycetes > Actinomycetales > Microbacteriaceae > Microbacterium. Next base: position 156,795 of record NZ_JANUCA010000006.1, read on the forward strand.
CGCACCGCAGATGGGTCTTGGAGGTCCCTGAGCAGACGCACATCTGGCTCGGCGACGCAGGAACGCCTCGGTCCGACTGCACCGGATGCCGAGTGCACTGGGACCACGGCAGGGTCGAGGTCGGCATCCTGCCGCCGGCGCACAACGTGCTTCTGCAGATCGCGGTCTGCGCCGACGAAGACACATTCCTCGCAGCGTTCGAGTCCGCACTTCGACTTCACAAGATCTCGCCCGCCGGCATCACCTGGCTGTGGAGTCGCCTTCCACGGCGACGACGCTGGCTCATCGACTTCGCGCGCTCCGACGCCGACAGCGGCCTCGAATCGCTCTTCCGACTGAGGATGCATCGCGTCGGCGTCACGATGCGCTGCCAGATCGGCATCAACACCGTGGGCGAAGTCGATTTCGTCATCGGCGACCGCCTGATCGTCGAAGCGGACGGGCGCGAGAATCACGAACGTGAGAGGGGACGGGCCAAAGACCTCGCCCGCGATGCCGCGGCGGCGGCTCTCGGCTTCGAGACTCCCCGTTTTCCGATGGGAAGAGAAGCACGGGGGGCACGCACCGAGTGCGGTGAGCCGATCAGTCGCGGGGTGACAGGAGGTACCGGTTCAGTTCCGACGTCAGGGGGTGGTCGACGGGGATCTCGGCACCGTCGATTGCCGTTATCGGAACGGCCAGACGGACGCTCGAGACCAGCCAGGCGGCATCGGCACGTGATAGATCGGATGCGGGGATGCGGTCGTACCCGACATCGAAGCCCCGAGCAGTCAGATGTTCGTACACGCTGAGCTGAGTCGTGCCGTGCAGGATGCCACCAGTGGGCGCCGGAGTGATGAAGCGGTCGCCTGATCGGAGGATGAGCGACGCTGTCGGTGCCTCGAGCACGAATCCATCGCTGGAGAGGAAGATCGCATCATCCGCTCCCCTGCGGTGCGCCTCGCGCAACGCGGCCATGTTCACGGCGTACGACAGCGTCTTCGCCCCGAGCAGCAGCCAGGGAGCCCGTTCTGCGGCATCGAGACCGTATCCGCGGTCGAGGGTCACGACCTTGACGCCCGCCTCACGGACGGTCGAGAAATCGGATGCCGGTGCCGCCGTCACCCAGGCGGTCGGAGTGGGCCCGTGCTCGACGCCACGACTCAATATCAGCTTGATCACAGCCTCCCCCGCCGGGCACTCCGACGCCGCGACCGCGACTGCCTGACGCCACTGTTCGAGATGCGGCACAGGAAGATCACACAGCCCTGCAGAGTTCGCCAGTCGCTCCAGATGCGGGATCACCTCCTGAGCGTGGCCGTCGATCACCCCGATCGATTCGAACACGCCGTCGCCGCGCTGGGTGCTGAGCTCCCCCACGCTGAGCGCCGGGGCCGCGGCATCCACGACGGTGAACGTGTCGGCGTAGTCGGCGCGCTCCTCGGAGGCGCCTATGGGATCGATGATCAGAGCGAATCGCCGGGTCATGCAACGACTCTACGACCACGACGCAGGAGGGAATACCTTCAGGGTCTGGACGTTACAATGGACAGGCCGGGCCGCATAACCCCGGGCTCCAAATATTGCCGCTACGAGCGGCCTTCCGCCGAGAGGCGTTCTTGCGGCCCGGTCTTTCCACGTCTCAAGGCCTTTCGCCGGCCGGCCAGCACGGATGTCCTCAGCTGAGTCCGCCGCTGCGCCAGAGACCGGCTGCCGCACTCAGATCGCCCGCGTAGGTGTGAAGCCGACGGGCACGAGTGGTGAGTCCCGTGGCGCGCTCCGGTTCGGTCTTCTCATAGTCGTCTGCGGTGTGTGTTGCGCCGGATACCTGCACACGGCAGAACGCGGCCGCGCGCTCGAGTGCGACCGCGAAGTCGCCGCGGAACACGCCACGGAGGATCGTGTCGATCAGCGCCACGATCTCCTCGGGGTTCGCCGGTACCGGCGCGCCGGCGACGACCGCATCCGCCGAGGTCAGTTCGACGCGACCTCGTTCATAGAGGAGCGCTGATGTCTGCGGATCGCTGTGGATCGCCAGCTGCAGCAGATACAGGCGCCAGAGCGCCCCGGGGAGCGAGACGGCCGGGGCTGTCGCCCACAACTCGGCTATGTCGTCAATACCGTGCTCGGCTGTGAATGCGATCAGGCGCTCTGCGCTCTCCCCCGTTGCGTCTTCGCGTGCGCGGGTCAGCAGAGCGGATGCTGTGGCATGAGCGACGCTCGTCACCTCGGCGGAATCAGAGGAACCGACAAGGTTGTCGAAGGACGCCGACGGGCGGCGGACGGGACGGTGGAACTGCTCGGGCATCCGTCCAGGCTACTCGCGCTCAGGCGGTCGGGATCGCGATGATCGGATCGCTCGTCGGCTGCCCGGTGGGTGATCCGCCGGCCGGCTCCACGGTCACGGCGATCACGTCACCTTCGTGCATGGCGCCTTCGAGCAGGGCGGTGGCGTCCCCGGCATCGGCCTCGAACAGGCCGGCAGGCACCGGCTCATCGCCGCGCACGAACCAGAGCTCATAGGTCTGATCGTCACCGAGCGGCTCGAGCCCGTCCGCGACGAGGACCGCACTCCCCACCGATGCTGACCAGTGCGCCGTGGCGACGGCGCCGGATTCCAACTCCGCTGACGCCGTCCGCGCGTCTGCGGCCGACTGGATCTCATTCAGAGCGACTACGGATGCCGGTGTCGTCAGCTGGGACGTGAGAGCAACGACGCCGAAGCCCAGACCGACGAGGAGCACGAGGCCAGCCGCGAGGCCGAAGAGCGCGCGCCCCCATCGACGGGGCGGACGCAGGAAGGGCGCGTCGACTTCGACCTCTGCGTTCTCGACCGGACGGGCTGCGACAGCATCATCGCTCTGAGGCGTCGTGGCGATCTGCGCGAGCAGCGCGGCGCGAATGTTCGCGGGCGGTGCCGCGGTCGACGAAGCGTCGGCGAGCAGGTGCGCGGTCTCGACGTCGTCGTCCGCGATCGCCTGCCATTCCGGGTGGGCGGCGAGGGCGTCCGCAAAGAGCTGCTCATCGGCATCCGAGAGCGCGTGCAGGGCGTGCCCTGCCGCCAACTCCGCGAATTCGTTCTCGTTCATGCGTTCACCCCCATCTCGCTTCGCAGACGTGAGAGTCCATCTCTCATCCTCGTCTTGATCGTTCCCAACGGTGCCCCGATCAGCACTGCGATCTCGCTCTGGCTGTACCCCCCGTAGTACGACAGGACCAAAGCCTCCCGTTGCGGTTCGGGGAGCGTCGCGAGGGCCGTGACGACCTTGCCTCCCTCGATGCTCAGTTCGACCTGTTCGGCGACGCTGTCGTGCGAGACGCCGAGATCGCGCATCCCGACTCGCACATCGCGGTCAGCGCTGGACTGCGACGCGCGCACTCGATCGACCGCCCTGCGGTGAGCGACGGTGAGAATCCACGTCCTGCCCTGCCCCTTGTTCGGAGCGAATCGTCCGGCGGATTGCCACACCTCCAGAAAGACCTCCTGGAGCACTTCCTCACTCTGCGACCGATTGACCAGCACTCGCAGGATCAGTCCGAAGACCCGGGAGGAGAGCAGATCGTACAGATCGGCGAAGGCTCTCTGATCTCCGTCGGCGACGCGGACGAGGAGGTCGGCGGCGAGGTCTCCCGCCGAGCCGTCCTCCGGCATATCCACACCGTCGATGACCATCCCTATAAGCATGCCGTATCGCGCGCGTCCCGTCCCGTTCCCTCGCCCAGCGGCGCACGATCCACTCCGCCTCCGAATGAATTTCCGATCCGCTCCCATCCGATCCGGGAAGGGCTCCGAAGAATCCTCGACACCGCGGGAACGCCGCGGTTCCGATTCCCGGAGGTAGACATGTTCAGCACCAAGAAGAAGATCACAGCAGCTCTTTCACTCGGCTTCGTCAGCGTTCTCGTGCTGTCGGGTTGTTCGATGAGCTCCGACACGGCCGAAGAGCCCGCGGAGCCCACCGCGCCTGAGACGTCCGAGGAGGCGCCGGAGACGATGGATCCGGCAGCGAACCTCGTCGGACCCGGCTGCGAGGCGTACGCCGAGGCAGTGCCGGACGGCGGCGGCTCGATCGACGGAATGTCGCAGGATCCTGTGGCAGTTGCGGCATCCAACAACCCGCTGCTGACGACGCTCGCCGCCGCCGTGAGCGGACAGCTCAACCCGGATGTCGACCTGGTCGACACGCTCAACGGCGACGAGTTCACCGTCTTCGCGCCAGTCGATGACGCATTCGCCATGATCGATCCCGCCACCATCGAGGCTCTGAAGACCGACTCGGCCACCTTGTCGTCGATCCTCACCTATCACGTGGTTCCTGGCCAGATCGCACCCGAAGACATCGGCGGCATGCACACCACAGTGCAGGGCGCCGATCTCGAGGTCACCGGCAGCGGCGACGAGTGGATGGTCAACGACGCCAACGTGATCTGCGGAGGAGTTCAGACCGCGAACGCGACCGTGTACCTGATCGACTCGGTCCTCATGCCCCCGGCTGCGTGAGGCTGATCCTCCTGGTCTTCGGGAGCCGGATCAGGGGCGACGCGGTCGCCGGCGAAGCAGTGTCGCCGGCGACCGCGTTCTGTCCCCACAGCTTCTGCCGGGCAGATCCTCCGCCGAATTCGCCCACGACCCGAGGCCCGCTAGACTAGGCACGCGGGCCTCTAGCTCAGTTGGCAGAGCATCGGACTTCAACATAATAGGAGCGCCTCGAGGGAAACCTCGAGGATGACACCACTCAAAGTCGGGGAACCCTTACTGGGAGACCAGTTGGCAATCCCGAGCCAAGCCGGACGCAAGTCCGGAAGGTGTAGAGACTGGACGGGTGGCGCCTACAGCGAAAGCCAAGGTGAAGGGACAGTCCAGACCACGAACGTCCTACGGGCGGCGGCGAAAGTCGAAGTGGTATGTTAATCCGCGGGTCATGGGTTCGAGCCCCATGGGGCCCACCGCAATCTGACGTCTGACCTCGGCGTTATGGTGACGGCATGAAGATGTGCGGCACCTGTCAGAAGGTCAAGCCGTTGGCCGAGTTCAATCGAAAGTCCTCCCGCGCAGACGGTCGTCAGGAAGTCTGCCGGGAATGCAATCGGGCATCATCGCGGAAGTACTATCAGCTGCATCGGGCGCATCACATATCCGTGATCCGCGAACGGACGATCGCGCAGAAGTCCGCGAGCATCGCGTTCATCACGAAGTATCTGAGCAACCATCCATGTGTGGACTGCGGAGCTTCAGACATCCGCGTTCTCGACTTCGATCACCGGCCGGAATCCGACAAGCGCGATGGCGTGATGCAACTCGTGCGAAATGGCTTCGGCCTGTCGGTCATCGAGGACGAGATCAGCAAATGCGACGTGCGCTGCCGCAACTGTCACGCCGTCGTGACATACGAGCGCATGGGGAAGAACTGGCGGTCCGCTGCGGCCGCAGATCGTGCCCTGGCGTCATCCGCATACGGCGACGCAGTTGCTCACGACCTTTAGCACTGCTCGACTCCATCGACCACCCCCTTCACGGCATCCATCCTCAGCGAGAGAGTCGAAGCATCCCATTCGGGACCTACCTCACCGCGAAAGGACTCAATGATGGCCAACCTCACAGACAGTCGCGTCGCTTTCCTGGCAACGAACGGATTCGAGGACAGTGAACTCACCAGCCCTTGGGATGCTGTGACCGGTGCGGGCGCGAGCGCCATGATGATCGCCCCCGACGGCTCGGAGATCACCGGGAAGAACGGACACGTCCAGACCGTCGAACTCACCGCTGCAGACGCATCAGCCGAGGATTTCGATGCCCTGGTCCTGCCAGGCGGCGTCGTGAACGCCGATCACCTGCGGCTGGACAAGGCCTCGATCACGTTCGCCCGCTCGTTCTTCGAACAGCACAAGCCGGTCGGCGTGATCTGCCACGGCGCCTGGATCCTCATCGAGGCCGGCGTCGTCGCGGGACGCACCCTCACCAGCTATCCCAGCCTCGCGACTGATCTTCGCAACGCTGGCGCCGCCTGGGTGGATGAGGAGGTCGTGGTCGATCAGGGCCTGGTCTCGAGCCGCACTCCGGATGACCTCCCCGCCTTCAACGCCAAGGTCATCGAGGAGATCGGCGAGGGGCCGCACTCGGGGCAGACCGCCTGAGCACGGTCAGGAAGCCGTACGTGAACGGTGCCGCCTGACCGCGGCCCGATTCGCGCACCGCACCGAGCAGTAGCGCTGCCGCCCGTTGCGGGTCACATCGACGACGACGTTCGTGCAGGGCTCAGCTCCGCACCGACGCAGCCTGCTCATGCCGCGCGTCACGAGGTGCAGCGAGGTGCCGACGCTGATCACGGCGCGCAGCACGAACGGCAACGCGTCGTTGCTGTCGCGATAGTGCAGATGCCACCCTTCGCCGTTGTGATCGACCAGGCGCGGGTACGCGGCGACCGACTCCATCTGCAGATTGAGCATCGCAGCGCGGTCCTCGTCGCGATCGCTGTCGACGATGCGCAGCCAGTCGTCGACCACCGCTCGACACGCTGCGTGGTCATCCGTCCCGTGGGCGAAATTCATCGTCATTCCGGCATCGCGCGTGCGGTGGACGATGCCGGGGCGATCGGCGGGCCAGTTGTTCGCGAGAGATGCAGCGAGTAGCACGGCATACTCGCCGTAAGGGTTGAGATGCATAACGCCATTACAGCACGCTGGAGGCATGACCTCCACGGCAACCGCATCCAGCCCCCTGCATGACGCTCCGACACACGAACATGGGTGGATCATCGAGTCTCGACATGTGACGAGCGACGGCCTGCTGCTCTACGTGCGCTGCTCGGAATGCGGCGTCCGGCGCGTCGACGTCCAGCAATCACTCCACGAGTCCCCACAAGCGCTCAGCCGCGAGGCGGCGCCGGTCTCGGTACGCCGACAAGCCGCTCAGCCCCGCTGACGACGGCCCGCACCGCACCGCTGGACACGCTGGCCAGCTCGGCTGACAGCATCGGCACCTCCGACGGTGGCAACCACACCTCGAACTCCGCCTTCGCGTCGTAGACCGGGTCGGCGAGCGTCGCGCCATGGCGGCGGACCCATTCGCGGAGAAGATTGTCGAAACGTCCGGCATCCGCGTGATCGACCGCGACGGTCGCCGCGACGAGGAGGCGCCGATCGACGATCATCGCGAGGTCGAGCGCCTCTGACACCGCGGACGAGTACGCCCGCACCAGCCCACCGGCGCCGAGCTTGATTCCACCGAAGTACCGCGTCACCACGGCCACGACGTCGGTCAGCCCTCGACGGCGCAGCACCTCGAGAATCGGCATCCCCGCAGTGCCGGAAGGCTCTCCGTCATCCGACGAGCGCGCCCGATCTCCGAAGTCACCAGTGACCTGCGCCGAGCAATGGTGCCGCGCATCCCACGCACGTTGCTTCACCTGCGCGATCACAGCATCCGCTTCTGCCGGCGACGCCACCGGTGACACGTGCGCGATGAAGCGAGACTTCTTGATCACCAGCTCATGGTTGACGCGGACGGCGATCGTGGACGGATACCGAGGCGTCACGACGCCGCCGTGAGCTCGGCGAGCTTCCGGACGGTGCGCAGATTGCGCGCGGTGCCTGCGACGCCGAGCGCCTTGTCCAGCGCTGCCTTCGTGAGCTTCGTGGCCTGCACCCCACGCTCGCTGTATCTGATCCAGAGGTCACTTCCTATGAGCGCGAGTTCCTCCCCATCCACGAGCCGCTCTTCGAGCGCAGTGACCGCATCGGGTGACGGATCGCCCTCGAGGAACATCGCATGCACCATCTTCTCGACGCCATCGTCGAACGGCTGTGCGTCGAGCGCGGCGACGAGCTCGGAATGGGATCGTGCGATCACGGGCGTGTCGACGCCGAACTCCGCGGAGATCACTTCGCGAACGCGTGCGCAGGATGCCACAGCATCCGCAGGTTCATCGCAGACGATGTTGCCGCTGGCGATGTACGTGGAGATGCCGAGGAGATCGGTCTCGGATGCCAGCACCTCGCGCAGTCGCGCCATCGGCACGAGGTTGCGACCGCTGACGTTCACGGCCCGCAGCAGCAGGACGCTGCGACTCACGCGTCGGGCCCGTCAGCGGCCTGGGCGCTTTCGATCAGCGCCGCACCCGCATGCGCCATCTCGGCCAGTGCGGCGCTGCTGGACTCCTCCCCGACGCCCGCGACGAGGTCGGTCAGCACGCGGACATGCACACCATGCGCGATCGCATCGAGCACAGTCGCACGCACGCAGTGATCCGTCGCGAGCCCGACCACGTCCGCCGAGAGCACACTGCGCGCACTGAGTACTGCAGCCATGTTGGCGCCGTCATCTGCGACCCCCTCGAACATCGAGTACGCGGGCTTACCCTGACCTTTGCGCACATGGTGAGTGACAGCATCCGTCGCGAGCAGCTCGTCGTATTCGGCACCGGCCGTTCCTGCGACACAATGCGCGGGCCAGGTGTCCACGAAATCGGGCTCATCTGCGAAGTGTCCGCCGTTGTCGTTGTCGGGGTCGTGCCAGTCGCGAGACGCCACGATCACGTCGTAGTCGGCCGCGTGGGTTGCGAGATACGACGTGACTGCGGATGCCACCGCGTCCCCGCCCGCCACTGCGAGCGCGCCACCCTCGGTGAAATCGTTCTGCACGTCGACGATGAGTAGTGCCCTGGTCATGATTCGAGGGTACGCCGCGCTCGCATGTGACGGGGCGAGAGTTCGCGTGACGGGCTGGTGCAGATCATGCCCGAGCCATGCGCGGTGGCGGCATGTGGGGGATCGGAATCGGTCGCCGCGACCGGTCCTTCCGGTACAGACGCCGCAGGTCCTCAAGTACGTCGAATGGGCTCTGATACGACAACGACATCGGCAGGTCCCGCAACCAGTTCACTTCGACTTCCGTGTCCGACAGCGCGTAGACACTCGCGACAGGCCGACGCGGGTCATCCGCCCTGTACCGGTGGTCCAGAATCAGCCACTCCGTGTCCGTGACTCTGCGCAACTCGAACCGGCGCTCGCTCGCCGCACTCATCTCATCCTCCAACCAGTCAGATCACATTGACTGACGGGTTGCGCGGGGACAGTGAATCGAGGTGGACGAGACCCGAGGGGGCCTCGCCCGCCCTGTTCGACAGGCACCATCGCCCGTCAGTCGTCACAGGGAATTATACCCTCGCAGACGCGAAAACCCCCGGGGATCTCATCGATCTCCGGGGGTTATGGAGCCGCCTGTCAGAATCGAACTGACGACCTTTTCATTACGAGTGAAATGCTCTACCGACTGAGCTAAGGCGGCGTGCGCTGCGAGAGCGGCACGATCAACGATATTACCCTGTCGAAGCCGCCACCGCGAACCGACGCCTCCGCCCGGTCACATCAGCTGCATTCGAGGTCGGCTTCAGGAACGACATCGTCGAGGAAGTAGGCGTCGACCGCCTCATCGACGCAGATGTTCCCCTTGTTGTAGCCGGTGTGCCCCTCGCCGACGCGGGTGATGAGCACGCCCTCTTCGAGCTGCTCGGCAAGCGCCACCGACCACTCGTACGGCGTCGCCGGATCGTTCGTCGTGCCGATCACGAGGATGGGTCCTGCCCCTTCGGCGTGGATCTCGCCGCGCGTGCCGCTGGGCGGATACGGCCACACCTCGCACGTGTCAGGACCACTCCAGTACGGAGCGATCGTAGGCGCACCGGCCTCGATCTTCGCCATCATGGCATCCTCCGCGGCCTGGTCCTCTTCCACCGGATAGTCCATGCAGTTGTATGCAGTGAACGCCTCAGTGGAATTGTCGAGATAGGTGCCGTTCTCCCGGCCGTTGTAGAAGTCCGCGAGGTAGAACGCGCTGTACGGGTCGCCCTGCAACGCTTCGTCGAGCGCCTGAGTGAGGAAGTCCCAACTGTCGGCGGAGTAGAGCGCAGCGATGATGGCGGTCATCAGCGAATCGGCACCGAGCATCCGCCCGTCGTCGTTCTTGAGCGGCGTGCGGTCCGCACTCGCAAGCAGCGCTCCGAGGTCTGCCATCGCCTCATCGACCGTGCCGTTGAACGGACATGAACCGGAATCGAGGCAGTGTTGCATGTAGGCGCGCAGCGCCGCTTCGAATCCGATGGCCTGAGTCGCACCGACCTCAAGACCCGGAACAGCGGGGTCGATCGCACCGTCGAGGACGAGTCGGCCGGCTTTCTCCGGATACAGCTCGGCGTAGGTCGCTCCGAGGAACGTTCCGTAGGAGTACCCCAGGTAGTTCAGCTGCGTGTCGCCGAGCACGGCGCGGATCAGATCCATGTCACGCGCCGAGTTCACCGTGGTGACGAACTCCAGGATTCCCCCGCTGTTCGCCTCACACGCATCTGCGAACGCCTGGTCGGCCTTGGTGAGCTCTGCCTCCCACGCATCGGTGCCGCGTGCGGCGGTCGGGATGTCGTAGAGGTATTTGTCCATGTTGGCGGCATCGAAGCATCGCACAGCAGTGGAGTCACCGACGCCGCGCGGGTCGAATCCGATCACGTCGTAGCTCTCGATCAGATCTGCGCTGACGGCATAGTCGAGGCTGTCGAGGATGAAATCACGGCCGCTGCCGCCAGGGCCCCCTGGATTGGTCAGCAGCGAGCCCATCGGCGTGCCCGTCGCCTGGTGGCGGACGATCGAGAGCTCCATGGTGCTTCCGTCCGAGGGGTTCTCCCAGTCCAGCGGAGCGGTGACATACGCGCAGTCGAACCCCGCGGCCGCTCCCCCGTCGCACTCGGTCCACTCCAGCGTCTGCTCGTAGAACGGCAGCAGATCGGCCGAGACTCCCTCGGTGTCCGGCGCGTTCGTCGTGGACGGCCGCGGCTCGACACCTTCCGGGATGAGCGAGTACAGGCATCCGCTGAGCATCATGGATGCCGCGGCAAGACCTGCGATGATCGCGACGATGCGTCGCGGGCGAGAAGTCTGTCGAGTCTTCACGGTTTCCTCCCGCTCGCGACAGTCACGAGCAAACTCTCCAGTGCGAGCGTCGGAGCGACGTTGCGCTCCAGTGCTTCCCTGGTCTCGGCAAGGTGATCAAGAACAACCAGCGTACGTGTCACCGGCCACGCCTGAGCCATGGCGCTCAGATCGTCACGCAATTCCCGGTTGATGAGATCGTCGCCGCGGCCGTACTGCAGCATGACGACGTCGCGGAACATCGACTGCAGGTCGGTGAGCACTCGATCGATGCCGTCGCGCAGACTGCGCGTCGCACGCTTCTTCTGGTCGTCTTCCAGCGCGGAGATCTGCGAGCGCAGCGCGGGCGGCACTGCCTGTCCTTCTGCGATGCCGACCGTGCGCAGCAGACTCGCGCGCTCTGCCGCATCACGCTCGGCCGTCAGCGCCTTGGCGTCATCTGTCGCGGCCTGGATGATGTGGCCTGCCACCTCGACCGCACTGCCGACGCCGCGAACGCCGAGCACGGAGCGCAGCGTGGTGTCGCGTCTGTGCCGGGCCGCGTCGTCGGTGGCGAGGCGCTGCGCCATGCCGATGTGTCGCTGAGAATGCCGGGCCGCCTGCTCTGCCGTGACCTCGTCGGCGCCGGTGCGCTGCATGATCAGTCGGGTGACGTCGTCGACGTCCGGTTCGCGCAGTCGCAGAGGCCGCACGCGAGAGCGGATCGTCGGCAGCAGATCGGCCTCGCTCGGTGCGCAGAGGATCCAGACGGTGTTCTCTGGTGGCTCCTCGAGGGCCTTCAGCAGCACGTTCGAGGTGCGCTCGACCATGCGGTCTGCGTCTTCGACCACGATGACGCGGTAGCGACCGACCGACGGAGCGAAGTACGAACGCTCCACCAGAGATCTCGCTTCTTTGATCGTGATGATGACCTTGTCGGTGCGCAGCGCGGTGACGTCGGGATGCGTGCCCGCGAGTACCTGTCGCATGGTGTGCTCGTCGTCAGGGTTATCGGCGATCAGCGCCGCCGCGAACGCGTAGGCGAGGGTGGAGCGCCCAGAACCGGGTGGGCCGGTGATCAGCCAGGCGTGCGACAGAGCGGAAGGATCGGATGCCGCGCTGCGCAGCGCTTCCACCGCGTCATCCTGTCCCCAGACATCCGTCCACGGAAACGGGGCGAGAGTCGGGGCAGATGGCATGGACTCAGCCTAACCGGAGCATCCGACGGACCCCCGCGCGCTCAGACGAGAGCGGCGACGCGGGTCCGGATGCCGGCGGCGATCATCTCAGGTTCTTGCGCGGCATCCAGCACCAGGAAGCGATCCGGCTCGGCGGCGGCGAGAGTCAGGAACGACTCGCGCACTCGGGTGTGGAACTCGGTCTTCTCGGACTCCAGCCGATCGAACGGCTTGTCTGCGGAATCGAGGCGGGTCCTCGCCGTCGCGGGGTCGAGATCGAGCAGCAGCGTCAAGTCGGGCAGCGCATCCTCGGTGGCCCACAACGACAGTTCGCGCACCTCGGCGGCATCGAGCACGCGTCCGGCGCCCTGGTAGGCGACAGAGGAGTCCAGGTAGCGGTCCTGCAGCACGATCTCGCCGCGCTCGAGAGCCGGCCGCACGACGGTTGCCACGTGGTGCGCGCGGTCGGCCGCATACAGCAGCGCCTCGGCGCGTGGCGCGATATCACCGCGGTGATGCAGCACGATGTCGCGGATCAGCTGGCCGACCTCACTGCCGCCCGGCTCTCGTGTGCGCAGCACGTTGTGCCCGGCATCCGTCAGCCACTTCTCCAGCAGCTCCGCCTGGGTCGTCTTTCCCGAACCGTCGCCACCCTCGAGAGTGATCCACACCCCTGAGCGTGCACTCACCAGCGCCTACTTCTTCGCCGCGTTCGCGGCACGCGTCGCCGCGGCCTTCTTGGCCGCTGCCGAACGTGCAGCGGCCTTCTCCTCGTCGGTCTTCGCCGCCGGCTTCTTCGCAGCAGGCTTCTTCGCAGCCACCTTCTTGGCCGGAGCCTTCTTCGCAGCGCCCCGCTTCGGAGCGGGGCCCTTCGCGCGCTTGTCTGCGAGCATCTGCACGGCGATCTCGAAAGTGATGTCCTCGGGCTTCTGCCCGCGCGGGATCGTCACGTTCGTCTCACCGTCCGTGACGTACGCGCCGAAGCGTCCGTCCCGGATCCGGATCGGCTTGCCGCTGACAGGGTCGGCCTCGAACTCGGCGAGCGCGCTGGATGCACGGCGAGACCCCGCACCGTACTTCGGCTGCGCATAGATCTCGAGCGCCTGGTCGAGGGTCACATCGAAGATCTGCTGCTCGCTCTCGAGCGAGCGCGAATCGGTGCCCTTCTTCAGGTACGGGCCGTAACGACCGTTCTGCGCGGTGATCTCGTCGCCGGTCTCGGGATCGTTGCCGACGACGCGCGGCAGGCTCAGCAGCGTCAGCGCGGTGTCGATGTCGATGTCTTCCACGGACATCGAGCGGAAGAGCGATGCCGTGCGCGGCTTCGGCGCGTCTTTCTTGGCCGTCTTCTTCTTCGGCTTGTCAACGACCTCACCGGTGGCCTCATCGATCGCGACGTCCTCCTCCGGCAGGTTCTCCTGCACGTAGGGGCCGTAGCGACCGTCCTTCACGACGATGACCCGGCCGTTCTCCGGGTTCTCCCCGAGAACGCGGTCGCCGGCGACAGGTGCATCGATGAGTTCCTGCGCCTTGGCCGCGGTCAGCTCGTCGGGAGCGAGGTCTTCCGGAACGTTGACGATCCGGCCGCGCTCTTCGGGTTTCGCGGGGTCGATGACCTCGAGATATGGTCCGTACTTGCCGAAGCGCAGCGTGGCGGTGTCGGTGATGGGTGTGGAGTTGAGCGCGCGGGCGTCGATCTCGCCGAGATTGTCGACGACCTGGCGCAGACCCACCTGTGCCTCGGTGCCGAAGTAGAACGATTTCAGCCATTCGACACGCTTCTGCTCGCCCCTGGCGATCGCGTCGAGGTCGTCTTCGAGGGCGGCAGTGAAGTCGTAGTCGATCAGGTCGGCGAAGTGCTCCTCGAGCAGCCGCACGACGCTGAACGCCATCCAGGTCGGTACGAGCGCCTGACCGCGCTTGGTGGCGTAACCGCGGTCGATCACGGTGCCGATGATGCTGGCGAACGTCGAAGGGCGGCCGATGCCGTGCTCCTCCAGCGCCTTGACCAGCGAGGCCTCGGTGAAGCGCGGCTTCGGTGTGGTCTTGTGGCCTTTCGCCTCGGCATCCGACATCCCCAGCTCATCGCCGACGGTGACGGCAGGCAGCGACTGATTCGAATCAGCGTCGGAATCGCCGCGCTTTTCGTCCCGGCCCTCCTCGTAGGCCTCGAGGAAGCCCTTGAAGGTGTAGACGGTGCCGGATGCCGTGAACTCGGCGACCTGGCCGGCGGCCTGCACGGCGAGCGTGACCGTCGTGGTCTCGTACTTCGCGTCGGCCATCTGGCTGGCGACCGTGCGCTTCCAGATGAGGTCGTAGAGGCGCAGTTCTTCGCGGTCGAGCTCGCCGGAGACCGACGCCGGCTTGCGGAAGTTCTCGCCCGACGGCCGGATCGCCTCGTGGGCCTCCTGCGCGTTCTTGCTCTTGGACTTGTACACGCGGGGCTTGAGCGGCACAGCCTTGTCGCCGTAGAGCGCGACAGCCTGGCTCCGTGCCGCCTGCACCGCCTGGGTGCTGAGGGCGACGGAGTCCGTTCGCATATAGGTGATGAAGCCCTTCTCATACAGGCGCTGGGCGACGCTCATCGCCTGCTTCGCGCTCATCGAGAGCTTGCGTCCTGCCTCCTGCTGCAGCGTGGAGGTGGTGAACGGGGCGTACGGACTGCGAGTGCCGGGCTTGGCCTCGACCTTGGTGACGGTGCCGGCACCGGTGGCGTCGACAGCGTGTGCGAGGGCGAGAGCCTTCTTCTCGTCAAGGACGATGACGGCCTTCTTGAGCTTTCCGTTGTCGTCGAAGTCGGTGCCTCGGGCGAGCTGGCCGCCGTCGACGCGAACCAGGCGCACCTTGAAGGCAGTGCCTGTGGCTGAGGCGGATGCTTCGACGTCCCAGTAGTCGGCGGAGACGAACGCCATGCGCTCGCGCTCCCGCTCTACGATCATGCGGGTGGCGGCAGACTGCACGCGCCCGGCGGAAAGCCCCGTCTTGACCTTGTACCAGAGCACCGGCGAGATGTCCCAGCCGTACAGGCGATCGAGGATGCGGCGGGTCTCCTGGGCATCGACGAGTGCGAGGTCGAGCTCGCGGGTGTTGCCGATGGCCGCTTGGATCGCGTCCTTGGTGATCTCGTGGAACACCATGCGCTTGACGGGCACCTTCGGCTTCAGCGTTTCCAGCAGGTGCCAGGCGATCGCCTCGCCTTCGCGGTCCTCATCAGTGGCGAGCAGGAGCTCGCCGGCATTCTTCAGCGCGCGCTTGAGTTCGGCGACGGTCTTCGTCTTGCGATCGGACACGACGTAGTACGGGTCGAACCCGTTGTCGATGTCGATCGAGTACTTCCCGTACGCGGCCTTGTCGGCAGCGGGGATGTCCTTCTTGTCAGCGAGGTCGCGAATATGGCCGACAGAGCTGAGCACCTCGTAGTCATCACCGAGGTACCCCTGAATCGACCTCATCTTCGTCGGAGACTCGACGATGACGAGCTTCTTGCCTTCAGCCAAGGGTGCGTCCTTTCTTCGAAGCACACCATACACACCACTGTCGTGGTGCATTCACAGCGGAGCCGTGGGTGAGACCGTCAGAATCCCTCGGGTGGCCCGGCACGGGCGCGGGAGACGGCAGCAAGACCAGCGTACGCCGACTCGACCTGCACGGTCGCCACAAGACCGTCCAACACGCACGACACGAGCGTCGCTCGGGATGCCGCGGCGACCCGGGCCGCGAGCGCACAGGGCTCCTCTCCGGTGACGATCGCGCCGGACGACGCGTCTGCGGCCGCGAGTGCGGCAGCATCCGCCGCCCCGGCAGCACGCTGCGCCGTGACCGCCGCACCGCCGACGGCCGCAAGCCCCAGCGACAGCGATGCCGCGACCGTCAGCACACCGGCGGCGAGCGCGCTGCCTGCCATCACAGACCTCCGCTGAGTGCGCAGCTGGACGCGGTCAAGGGGAAGCGGATCAAGCGTCCGATCACCATGTCCGCCCGAGCGCTGACGCAGCTGAGGTCACCGCGTAGTTCGCTCGAAACCTCCGCATCGCTCACGGATGTCGTCACCGCCGCATACGCGATCGCGTTGCTCTCGCCCCGCCCCAGCAGTCGTGCTGCGTCAGCCACCGCATCTTGAAGAGACACCTGCCGTGCGCCGGCGCCGAGTGCGCCCGCTCCCAGCATCAGCGTGAGCAGGACTGCCGGAAGCGCGAGCGCGAGCTCGG
Source organism: Microbacterium sp. AK031 (assembly GCF_024807145.1). GTDB lineage: Bacteria > Actinomycetota > Actinomycetes > Actinomycetales > Microbacteriaceae > Microbacterium. The sequence goes on from NZ_JANUCA010000006.1 coordinate 173,056, forward strand.
CGGCGACGGATCCGCGCTCGGCGTCGGTCGTCTTCACGACGAGCTCGTCGCTCGCATCACGGCATGCGCGTCGGCTAAGAGACCGTGAGCGCACGACGCACGAGATCGGTCAGGATGCCGCGCACCTCGTCCGAGCGCATGATGACGACGAGCAGTCCTGCGAACGCCACGGCCGCCATCGTCGTGATGGCGTACTCGGCGGTGGCAGCGCCGGACTCGTCGGTGAAGAGCGACGCCGCGCGGCGTCTGGTGAGGGTCGGGATGGAGTTCATGTGTTCCTTCTTTCTTTCGGGCTGCGGTCAGGCAGCGGGGTTCAGATCGACAGCGGTATCAAAGCGGCAGCGGAGTCGACGACATGACAGAGATCATCAGCGGCGCGACGCCGAGCAGCAGAAAGGCGGGGAGCGTGCAGACGCCGAGCGGGATGAGCAGTTGCGAGGAGAGCCTGGCCGCGCGCAGTCGTCCGCGGATCCGTGCGTCGTGACGCTCCTGGGCGGCGGCGGCTCGCAGAAGCTCGCCGGCGGGGACACCCGCTGCGCGCGACAGCTCGAGCACTCCCCTGGTGTGTGCGCCGCTGATGCGATCTCGAGCGGGACTGTCGTCCACGAGCTGCCACGAGCGCTCGATGGAGGCACCTCCGGACAGGGCGACGGCCATGAGTTCGGCATGCATGCCGGGCGTGCCCGGATCCGGCTGCGCCCGCTTGAGCAGATGACGCGTCCAGACGCGTGCTCCCAGCACGAGCAGCAATCCCACGATCAGGCATGCGGTGCCGATCGGATTGCTGAACAGCACCGTGACCGTGTCGAATCCGAGAGCGAATCCGAGCAGGAGCCCCGCGAGCGGCATCCAGAGCAGAAGCCGGGCCGTGCCGGCCGGCTCCGCGAGCGCGATGCGCACGTCATCGGCCGCAGCGGCCGTGTCTCGCATCGTCTCAGCGAGCGACCGCAGCACCTCGGCGAGAGGAGCTCCTACGGTCGTCGCTACATCCCATGCGGCCGCCACATCGGCCCATGCACCGCGCTCAGCTTCGATCGCGTCGACAAGGACGGCGCCCTCATCGCAGCGCTCGACCACGCTTTCCGCGTGGGCGTCGCCCGAGTCCGCCAGGTGCCGCCATGCATTCAACGGAACGGCACCGGCCTGCAGCAGCACAGCGAGCGTGCGCACCGAGACCGCCGCCTCCTCCGCCCCGGCATCCGGTTTCTTCGCCGGTCGCAGACCCGGGATCGACGCGAGCTTCACCACGGTCGCACCTCTTCGATGTCGAGTCGATCGGCCCGCAGCAGAAGCCGCCCCACCTTGGCGATGCGCCGCACCCCATCACCACCGCGAGCGAGGTGCACCACCACCGTGAACGCGCTCACGACCTGTCGGGCCAGAGCCGTGGCATCCATACCCGCAAGCGCACCGAGCGCTTCCAGACGGGCGGGAACATCGACGAGTCCGCTTGCGTGGAGCGTGCCTGCGCCGCCGTCATGGCCGGTGTTCAATGCGGAGAGGAGTTCGCGCACCTCTTCACCGCGGCACTCGCCGACGACGAGCCGATCCGGTCGCATGCGCAGCGACTCGCGGACCAGTCTGGCGAGCGTGATGGATCCCGCTCCCTCCAGATTCGCCTGTCGCGCCTCGAGCGCGACGTGGTGCGGATGCGCAGGGCGCAGCTCGGCGACGTCCTCGATCGTGACGATGCGCTCAGCCGCGGGGACGCGGTGCAGCAGCGCTGCGAGCAGCGTCGTCTTGCCGGTACCAGTGCCGCCGGTGATGAGGATGTTCGCCCGCTCTGCGACCAACTGCTCCAGCCAGGCCTGCTGCGACGCGTCGAACGCCCCGAGTGCCGCGAGTGCGCCGAGGTCGGCTGCGCGCACGCGAGGAATACGCACCGACACGGCGGTGCCGGACGTCGACACCGGAGCGAGTACCGCATGCACGCGGATGCCGGATGCGAGTCGTACATCGACGCAGGGCGACTGGTCGTCCAGGTGACGGCCGCCGGCTCCGATCAGTGCGACGGCGAGGTCGCGCACCTCGCGCTCGGACGCCGCCCACTCCACCACGCGCTCTGCGCCGTCGCCGCGATCGACGAAGAGCCCATCTGCGCCGTTCACGAAGACGTCTGTCACTCGCGGATCGGCGCAGTGCTCGGCGAGCGGCCCGAACGCGGCATCCAGGTCGACAGGGAGTGCGCGGCTGCCGCCTACGGCAGTCACCGCATCGCGCGGCCGGATGATGAACGGCTGTGGCATGCCCCGACGTTATGCGCGGCCACTGCCCTGCGTGCGCCCGGAACCCACGTGCTGTGCGCAACCCGTCACGTTCGCGGGACAGTGCAGAACGACTGCGAACACAGAGAAGGGCGGCACCACACGGGGGGAATGGGATGCCGCCCAAAGGCGGGCCGAGCCCGGGGAGGACGGCCACGCCGAGGCCGAATCGAGATTACGGCTGCCGTCGAGTGTACGCATGGCAGCCGTCCTCACAAAACCGATCCGGATACCGACTTTCGGCGGTATTGACGAAAACAGGCGCAGACTAGATTCACCGTGTCACGGTCGTGCACTCTGCACGATCTCGTCCCGCCGCAAAGGAGCGCATGCCATGAGCAGCCAGATCGATCATCTCCTCGACGAGACCCGCAGGTTCCCGCCCGCTGAGGAGTTCGCCGCAGCTGCCGTCGCGCAGCCAGAAGTCTACGAGCGGGCCGGCGCCGACCGCGAGGCGTTCTGGGGCGAGCAGGCCCGGGAGCTGCTGCATTGGAAGAAGCCCTTCACCCGAGTGCTCGACTGGTCCACCCCGCCGTTCGCCAAGTGGTTCGACGACGGCGAGCTCAATGTCTCGTACAACTGCCTCGACCGTCACGTCGAAGCCGGCAATGGCGACCGCGTCGCGATCCTCTGGGAGGGCGAGCCCGGCGATTCCCGTCGCATCACCTACGCCGAGCTCACCGACGAGGTCAAGCGGGTCGCGAACGTGCTGTCCGGGTTCGGAGTCGGCGTGGGGGACCGCGTCGCGATCTATCTGCCGATGATTCCCGAGGCCGTCGCGGCGATGCTCGCCGTCGCACGTCTCGGTGCCGTCCACTCCGTCGTCTTCGGCGGTTTCAGCGCCGACAGCCTGCGCTCCCGCATCGACGACGCCGGCGCCAAGGTTGTCATCACGGCGGACGGCGGTTATCGCAAGGGACGCGTCTCCGCCCTCAAGCCCGCCGTCGACCAGGCTCTCGGCGACCGCGGCGACGGCGTACAGCAGACCGTCGAGCACGTTCTCGTCGTCAAGCGCGGCGAGAACGACGTCGATTGGGTCGAAGGACGCGACGTCTGGTGGCATGACATCGTGCCTGCGGCATCGGTCGATCACGAGGCCCAGGCGTTTCCCGCCGAGAACCCGCTGTTCATCCTCTACACCTCCGGCACCACCGGAAAGCCGAAGGGCATCCTGCACACGTCCGGCGGCTACCTCACCCAGGCGGCATACACGCACAGGAACGTGTTCGACCTGAAGCCGGAGACCGACGTGTTCTGGTGCACGGCGGATATCGGCTGGATCACGGGCCACACCTACGTCACATATGGTCCACTGGCGAACGGCGCGACGCAGGTGCTCTACGAGGGAACGCCGGATGCCCCGCATCCCGGCCGCTGGTGGGAGGTCATCGAGAAGTACGGCGTGACGATCTTCTACACCGCGCCGACCGCGATCCGCTCCTTCATGAAGATCGGCCGCAGCGTCCCTCGAAAGTTCGACCTGTCGTCCATCCGCCTGCTCGGATCGGTGGGTGAGCCCATCAACCCCGAAGCGTGGATGTGGTACCGCGAGGTGATCGGCGGGGGCGACACTCCGATCGTCGACACCTGGTGGCAGACCGAGACCGGAGCCATCATGGTGTCGCCCCTCCCTGGCATCACGGCGACGAAGCCGGGCTCGGCACAGGTGCCGCTCCCGGGCATCGCCATCGACGTCGTCGACGAGACGGGTGAAGAGGTCGGCAACGGCAACGGCGGTCTGCTCGTGATCACCGAGCCGTGGCCGAGCATGCTGCGCGGCATCTGGGGCGATCCGGAGCGCTACAAGGAGACGTACTGGGAGAAGTTCGACAAGCAGGGCTTCTACTTCGCGGGCGACGGTGCACGACTCGACGAGGACGGCGATCTGTGGCTGCTCGGACGCGTCGACGACGTGATGAACGTCTCCGGCCACCGGCTGTCCACTGCCGAGATCGAGTCGTCGCTCGTCGCGCACGAGGCGACGGCAGAGGCCGCCGTGGTCGGCGCTTCGGACGAGACCACCGGCCAGGCTGTCGTCGCCTTCGTGATCATCAAGGAGAGCTACCTCTCCGAGCACGATGCGGCCGGGCTGGCGACGCAGCTGCGTCAGTGGGTCGGCGAGCAGATCGGTGCAATCGCCCGCCCACGCGACGTCTACATCGTGGGCGAGCTGCCCAAGACGCGCTCCGGCAAGATCATGCGCCGCCTGCTGCGCGATGTCGCCGAGGGCCGCGAAGTAGGCGACACCACGACTCTGGCCGACACGGCGGTGATGAGCATCATCTCGGCGCAGGTCAAGTAGCGGCATTGAAAAGGTCCCCGCTCCCGTCGGGTGCGGGGATCTTCTCATTGAGATCACGCGAGAGTGAAGGTCACCTCGACCTCGACCGGGCTGTCCAGGGGCAGCACCGCGACTCCGACGGCGGCGCGGGCGTGCACGCCCGCGCCGCCGAAGATATCGCCGAGCACGTCGCTGGCGCCGTTGATGACGCCGGGCTGGCCGGTGAAGGCCGGATCGGATGCCACGAAGCCGCCGACGCGCAGCACGCCGCCGATCTTCTCCAGTCCGCCTGCGGCGGCGGCCGCAGCCGCGAGCGCATTCAGCGCGCACGTGCGGGCATACATCTTGGCGTCTTCGGCCGTGACCTCTGCGCCGACCTTGCCTGTCGCGGGCAGCGCACCCGATGCGAACGGCAGCTGGCCCGACGTGTAGACGAGGCCCGCGTGCACGACGGCGGGAACGTACGCCGCGACGGGGGCTGCGACTTCCGGAAGCTCGATCTCGAGCTCACTCAGCCTGGACGCGATGCTCATGCCGCACCGCCCTCGAACTGACGTGCGGCCTGCTCTGCGGCCGCCAGGCCTGCACTGTTCGACCCATCCTGCGACACCGGCCGCTTGAAGTAGGCCACGAGTCCCCCTTCCGGACCTTGGACGACCTGCACGAGCTCCCAGCCCTGCTTTCCCCAGTTGTTGAGGATCGCGGCGGTGTTGTGGATCAGCAACGGGGTGGTCAGATACTCCCACGTGGTCATGGCACTCCTGCGGTCAGAGACGATCGGCACAAGCGATCGTCAAAGGCGGTATTCAGGGAACTCCCCTACGATCTAGCGTATGCCTCAGAAGAATCGCACAGCGAAAGGCGTGCTCGGCGGCCTTCTCGGCTTGATCGGGCTCAGCGCAGTCGCCGGGGTCCTGGTGACCGCGACGGTCACCCCCGCACTCGCCGTCGCCGGAGCCGCCGGATCGCAAGCGCTCGACCTGTTCGACAAGCTGCCGTCATACCTGAAGCCGGATGCGCCCATGGAGCCGAGCACGATCTACGCGATCGGCCACGACGGCAACCCGGTGCAGATGGCGACGTTCTTCGACCAGAACCGCACGCAGGTGGAGTTCGATCAGATCTCACCCGTCGTGTACGACGCCATCCTCTCCAGTGAGGACAAGGGCTACTACGAGCACGGCGGAGTGAACCTCGGAGCGACGGCGAAGGCGCTGATCGACAACGTGCGCGGCACGTCATCGCGCGGAGCATCCACGATCAGCCAGCAGTACGTCAAGAACGTGCTCGTGCAGCAATGCGAGCAGAAGGTGCTCCCGGGTGATGAGAACTACGCGGACAAGACCGCGCAGTGCTGGCTGGATGCCACCAACGCCGTCGGAACGGACGGTATCGAGCGCAAGCTGCAGGAGATGCGCTACGCGATCCAGATCGAGAAGGATTACTCGAAGAACGAGATCCTGCTCGGGTACCTGAACATCGCGAGCTTCGGCGGCACGGTCTACGGCATCGAGGCTGCGGCGAACTACTACTTCAACACCAGCGCTTCGAATCTGACGGTTGCGCAAGCGGCAACATTGGCCGGCATCGTGCAGAATCCGAACCGCTACCGCATCGACAAGATCGGCGGCTCCGCCACAGAAGCGGGCAATGCGGTGAACAGCGAAGCAGACGGTTACGCCTTGACGAAGGTTCGCCGCGACTACGTCATCAACCGCATGCACGAGGACGGCAAGATCACCGACGCGCAGCACGCCGAGGCACTCGAGTCGCCAATCGCTCCAGCCATCAATGCGCCGTCGCAAGGGTGCGCGGCCGCGCAGAACAACGCCTATTTCTGCCAGTACGTGAAAACCGTCGTGCTCGGCGACCCCGCCTTCGGCGACACCTATGAAGAGCGCGTGAAAGCGCTGCAACGCGACGGTCTGGAGATCTACACTTCACTGGACCTGCGCATCCAGGACCCGGCGGTCGCTGCTCTGAAGGATCGGGTGCCGCCGAACTTGGACAACCAGCACTTCGGCGGTGCCGGTGTCACGATCGAACCCGCAACTGGCCGAATACTCGCGATCACGCAGAACACGAACTTCCAGGAGACCCCGACCGAAGACCAGGCGTACTCGAGTCTCGTGTATGCCGCGGACTACGATCACGGCGGGTCCGCCGGGGTCCCGGTCGGATCGACCTACAAGCTGTTCACGCTGATCAACTGGCTCGAGACCGGACACTCGGTCAACGAGTCACTCAACGGCCGCCACCAGACGCTGAAGATGAACGTATGCGATGGCCAGACCCAACCCCTCGATACCAGCGAGATCAACAACTTCGACAACAATCCCGGCTACTACGGCACACCGATGCGGTTCACGAAGGATTCGCTGAACTCGGGTTACTTCGCCATGGCGTCCAGGTTGGAAGTCTGCGACATCAACGCCGTGGCCGATCGCATGGGTGTCACGACGTGGGACCCCGACGCGCAGAAAGTCGTGAAGACGACGGACTTCAACTACCCCTACAACGTCCTTGGCGACAAGTACATCGCACCGCTCGACATGGCCAGCGCGTATGCGACAGTCGCGAACAAAGGCATCTACTGCGCCCCGAAGGCGATCGACCGGGTCGTCAACCAGAAGGGCGAGGAACTGCCGGTTCCGGAGACGGCCTGCTCGCAGGTCATTTCTCCTGAGGTCGCGGCAACCGCCGCATACGCACTACAGGGAGTCATGAACTCCGGCGGTACCGGTCAGAACGCCAACCCGTATGACGGCACGCCTCTGCTCGGCAAGACCGGCTCGCACGAGACTTACGCGACGATGATGATCGAGTCCAGCACGAAAGCCACGACCGCCGTCTACATCGGTCGCACAGAGGGCTTCGCGAACATCTGGAACGAGTGGTACAACGACAACGAGCTGCAGAGCATCCGCTACGACGTCGCCCGCGACATGCAAGCTGCCGCAAATGCGGCGCTCGGTGGCGGCGATGAGTTCCCGCGGCCGGACGACAACCTCATCCGCCGGGTGCTGGTCGATCTCCCGAACGTCGTCGGGCAGACGGTGGGTGACGCCACAGCGACGCTCGAGTCCGCAGGATTCTCGGTGAACGTGGGCCCAGAGGTCGACAGCGATGCCGCGAAGGGCATCATCGCTACACAGGACCCGGGCGCGGGACAGGTGTCCAGCGGCACCACGGTCACGATCTCACCGAGCAACGGTCAGGCCGCGACAGTGCCCGATGTCTCCGGAAAGCCCCTCGCCGATGCCGTCGAAGCCTTGAAGGCCGCCGGCTTCACCAGCGTGACTGCGCATGCGTCGTGTTCCGCCGGCGACGACGATGCCAATACGGTGAAGAGCTCCAGCCCCGCTGCCGGAACCGCCACGAAGAAGTCGACTGCAGTGACAGTCAAGTGCTCGTAGCGGGCAAGCGCGCCCACCCGGCCCTCCTCGCGCTCAGCGCGGTGGGGGCCGTCGGCGCGGCCTGCGCGATATGGGGCATCGGCATCGAGCGCTACCTGTTCACCGCGCGCGAAGCCTCGGCCGAGGCCCTCGCGCCTGGCGCCCGCCCGATCCGGATCCTGCACCTGTCGGATGCACACATGGCGCCGTGGCAGCACCGCAAGCAGGACTGGCTCTCGTCGCTCGCCGAGCTGGAGCCAGATCTCATCGTCAACACGGGCGACAACCTCGGCCACCGCGACGGTCTGCAGGGCGTGCGTCGCGCGTTCGATGCGTTCGCCGGAATCCCCGGTGTCTTCGTGCACGGCTCGAACGACGTCTACGGTCCATCGCCGCGCAATCCGCTGCGCTATTTCTCCGGTCCATCCAAGCGCCACCAGGAACCCGAGCACCTCGACACGGATGCGCTCGACGCGTACTTCACCGACGAACTCGGCTGGGCGGACCTCAACAATGCTGCGGCTCGCCTGAGCGTGGCCGGTAGCGATGTCGACCTGTTCGGCGTCGACGATGCGCACCGCGATTGGGACGAGATCGACGATCTTCCGGCAGCCATCGCTTCTCTCGGCAGTCGGGATGCCGGTACTCCCCTGCTGGGCGTCACCCACGCGCCGTACCAGCGTGTGCTCAACACGTTCACCGACCTCGGCGCGCAGGCAATCTTCGGCGGGCACACTCACGGTGGCCAGGTGTGTCTCCCCGGCTTCGGCACCCTTGTGGCGAACTGCGACATCCCGCTGAAGCAGGCGAAGGGGCTGAGCACTTGGAGCCACGGCGGGCGCAGCATCCCGCTGAATGTCAGCGCCGGCTGCGGACACTCGATCTACGCGCCAGTGCGCTTCGCCTGTCGCCCGGAGGCGACTCTGCTCACGCTCACCGCACGGGACACGCCCGCATAGTCCGGGAGAGCATCGATTCGGCTCAGAGCCCGTTTCACTGTAGACTCAAACGGTTGCAACGGGGTGTGGCGCAGCTTGGTAGCGCGCTTCGTTCGGGACGAAGAGGCCGCAGGTTCAAATCCTGTCACCCCGACCACTGTTGCAAGAAGGCCGCCCTCCGGGGCGGCCTTCTTCACATCCGACAGCAGGCCTGACGACCCGCTGCGCTCACCTAGGCTGGAGACACCATGACCACACCCCGCCTCGTCGCCTTCGACCTCGATGACACGCTCGCCCCGTCGAAGAGCCCGATCGACCCGAAGATCGCCGTCCAGTTGCGCGCACTGCTGCAGCATGTCGACGTGGCGATCATCTCCGGCGGCAACGAACAGCAGTTCCGCGTCCAGGTGATCGCGCAGCTCGGCGACGCCGACACGACCGATCTCGCCCGCCTGCACCTGCTGCCGACGTGCGGCACACGCTACCTGCGCCATGACGGCGAGGGCTTCGACACCGTGTATGCGCACGACCTCTCCGACGAGCAGAAGTCGGCCGCGTTGCGCGCGCTCCGTGAGGAGGCGGAACGGCTCGGTCTGTGGGAGCAGAACCCCTGGGGCGAGATCCTCGAGGACCGCGGCTCGCAGATCACATTCTCGGCGCTCGGGCAGCAGGCCCCGCACGACGAGAAGCAGTCCTGGGATCCGTCCGGCACCAAGCGCAGTCGGCTGCGCGAAGCAGTCGCCGCGCGCCTGCCTGAACTCGAGGTGCGTTCGGGCGGTTCGACCTCGATCGACATCACCCTCGCCGGCATCGACAAGGCACACGGCATGAAGGCGCTGGCCGAGCGCACCGGCATCCCGCTCGGCGACATGCTCTTCTACGGCGACCGCCTCGACGAGGGCGGCAACGATTATCCGGTCAAAGCGCTCGGAGTACGCTCGATCGCGGTCACCGGGTGGGAGCACACCGCAACCGAGCTGGACGAACTCATCCCGACGCTTTAGCCGTGTCTGGGCGGCGGGCCGTAGCATTGCGACATGGATCCGCTGACGCTCACGATCCTCGTCGCCGCGTGCGCCAGTGCGGCATGCTGGCTCCTGTCCCTTTCCACCCGCGACACCTCATGGGTCGACCGCGGGACCGGCCTGTTCCGCCACAGCCGCCATCCGAACTTCTTCTTCGAACAGGCACAGAGGTGGGTGTTCTGCGCGATGGGTGCGGCAGCAGCCGCGGGATCCGGTCCGGGATTCTTCGGAGGCGCACCGAGCTGGACGATCATCGGGCCGGCGCTGCTGACTGCGCTCTTCATCGGCTCGACGATCTTCACCGAATCGATCTCAGCATCCCGATATCCGGAGTACGCCGAGTACCGCCGCACGACCTCGATGATCGTGCGGCTTCCTCCCCGCGCCGCTGCGTTGCGGTGACGCCACGGCAACGCGGTCAGCGCGCAGCGAGAGCTGCGTTCGCCGCCCCGCCCCCCACCGGCACGAGACGGGCGAGCTGAGTGACGTGAGCCGGCTCGAGCTCCGCAAGAGATGCCACGCCGAGAAGGCGCATGGTGCGCTCGATCTCGGTGCGCAGGATCGCGATCGTCCGGTCGACGCCCTGCCGCCCTCCGGCCATCAGACCGTAGAGATATGCCCGCCCGATCAGCGTGAAGTCCGCGCCGAGGGCGACGGAGGCGACGATGTCGGCGCCGTTCATGATTCCAGTGTCGATCATGACCGTGAAGTCGTCTCCGACTTCCCTGCGCACCTTCGGCAGCAGGTGGAACGGGATGGGCGCCCGGTCGAGCTGACGGCCACCGTGGTTCGACAGCACGATACCGTCCACGCCTGCATCGCGCAGCTTCACGGAGTCCTCGACGTTCTGCACGCCCTTGATGACGATCTTTCCGGGCCAGAGATCGCGGATCACGGCGAGGTCGTCGTAGCTGATCGTCGGGTCCATCGCAGCATCCAGCAGCTCGCCGACGGTGCCGCCGGTGGTGCTGAGCGACGCGAACTCGAGCTTCGGTGTGGTGAGGAAGTCCCACCACCACCAGGGGCGAGGGATCGCGTTGATGATCGTCCCGAGCGTGAGCTGCGGCGGAATAGCGAATCCGTTGCGCTTGTCACGCAGACGGGCACCCGCGACCGGAGTGTCGACCGTGAAGTGCAGCGTGTCGAAGCCGGCAGCGGCGGCGCGACGGGTGAGCTCGTAGGAGATCTCGCGGTCGCGCATGACGTACAGCTGGAACCAGTTGCGCCCGTTGGGGTTCGCAGCCTTCACGCCCTCAATCGATGTGGTGCCGAGAGTGGAGAGAGTGAAGGGGATGCCCGCGGCTGCTGCTGCACCTGCGCCGGCCTCTTCGCCCTCGGTCTGCATGAGGCGGGTGAATCCGGTCGGCGCGATGCCGAATGGTAGGGCGCTGGGGCCGCCGAGGATGTCGATGGAGGTGTCCACATCGGGCGCCGGCTTGAAGATGCCGGGATGGAACTCGACATCCTGAAAGGCCTGACGCGCTCGCGTCAACGACAGCTCGCCCTCTGCGGCGCCGTCGGTGTAGTCGAACGCCGCCTTCGGGGTGCGGCGCTTCGCGATCGTGCGCAGATCGTCGATCGTGAGTGCCGCATCGAGACGACGCTTGCGCCCATCGAGCTCGGGCTTCTTGAACTTCATGAGCTCGAGGAGCTCTGAGGGCTTGGGAACCTGACGGGTGACCATAGCCTTCCTTTCAACGAGACGGGTGGGTGGATGTCAGACCGGCCGCGCTGTAGTAGCCGGTGATGTGGTCGTGCACGAGAGCGCGGGCGGCATCCGCGTCGCCGGCATCGATCGCGGCGATCAGCGCGCGATGCTCGAAGCGCAACCGGGCCGCCATGGCATCGAAGTCGTCGATGGATGCTGAACCGGTGAGGACGTACGACTCGATGGACGTGCGCAGGCCTGCCATCATCGCGGCGATCACGGTGTTGCCGCTGGATTCGGCCAGCGACAGATGCAGCTGCGCGTCGAGTGCGAGGAACTCGCCCGTGGTGAGGCCGCCGGCATCCATCGCGTCGAGTATCCGGTGCGCCGCCGTGATGTCACGTGCTTCGGCCGACGCGAGAGCCGTCACGACGGCATCCTCGAGCACGAGGCGAGTGCGCACCACATCCCCCAACGCGAAGCCCTTTGCGGCCAGCTGCAGGCGCAGCAGGGCAGACATCCCCCCGGAGGGCGTGGCGATGACGATCGCGCCGGACTGCGGGCCTGAGCCGGTCGCTGTGCGGATCAGCCCCATGACCTCGAGCACGCGCAGCGCCTCGCGGACGCTGGAGCGGCCGACGCCGAGTTCAGTGGCGAGATCGCGCTCGGACGGGAGTCGATCGCCTGGTCCGAGGCGACCTTCGAGCAGGTCGCGCTCGACGCGCTCGAGCACGACGCGCCAGGCACGCTGCGTCATCCACTCCTCCTCTGTGGTCAGACCACAGACTAGCGCGTGTGGTCAGACCACGCAATTCCGACGCTCAGATCGCATGAAGACGGCTGCCGCAGCCTCACCCCAGGCGCCCACCGGACTCCTCGAGGTAGCAGTTGCCGCACAGTGACTCGTACGTCACGACGTCTGCTGGCGCTCCGGCTGCCGCTCCCTCGTCGATCGCGACCTGGTCGCCGTCGAACACGAAGCGGCCGCCTGTGACGCGACCGTTGAAGACGGCCTTGCGTCCGCAGCGGCAGATCGTCTTGAGCTCCTCAAGCGAGTGGGCGATCGCGAGCAGTCGGGCAGAGCCGGGAAAGGCGTGAGTCAGGAAATCGTTGCGGATCCCGTAGGCCATCACCGGGATGCCGTCGACCACCGCGATGCGGAACAGATCATCGATCTGCTTCGCAGTGAGAAACTGCGCCTCGTCGACGAGCAGACAGGCGACGCCGGCAGGGTCGCCAGGGATCAGGCTCTCATCGTTGTGCTGCTGCATCCGCTCGCGTTCGCGTTGGAAGAGTGCGCGTGCGTCACCGTCAGGCGGGATGAGGAAGTCGACCTCACGCGTCATACCGAGGCGGCTCTCCACCTGGTTCGCGCCCTTGGTGTCTATCGTCGGCTTCGCCAGAAGCACGTGCTGGCCGCGCTCCTCGTAGTTGTACGCGGCCTGCAGCAGCGCCGTGGACTTGCCGGAGTTCATCGCCCCGTAGCGGAAGTACAGCTTCGCCACGGTGCGCTGCTACCTCGAGATGCCGAGCACGGCCGCCGTCGCCGTCATGGATTCGTCTGCCACGGCCTCGTTCTCGTTGAGCTTCTCGCCGTACGTCGGGATGAGCTCGCGCAGCGTCGGCTCCCACCCGGCGTACTGCTCGGGGAAGCACGTCTTCAGCAGGTTCAGCATGATCGGCACGGCCGTCGATGCGCCGGGCGATGCGCCGAGCAGCCCCGCGATCGAACCGTCCGCAGCGGAGACGACCTCGGTGCCGAACTGCAGCACGCCGCCCTTCTGCGCATCCTTCTTCATGACCTGTGCGCGCTGGCCTGCGTCGATGAGCGACCAGTCCTCGTCCTTCGCTGTGGGCATGAAGACGCGGAGGCCGTCGACCTTCTTGCGATGGTTCTTGATCAGCTCGCCGACCAGGTACGTGATCAGGTCAGGGTTCGCGAACGCCACGCGCAGCATGGGCCACAGGTTGTGCGTGCGCACCTGGCTGACGATGTCGAACATCGAGCCGTTCTTGAGGAACTTGGGACTGAACGTGGCGAAAGGACCGAACAGCAGCGACGCCTCGCCGTCGACGACACGGGTGTCCAGGTGCGGCACCGACATCGGCGGTGCCCCGACGGATGCCTGCGAGTAGACCTTCGCCTTGTGCTGGGAGACGATGGCAGGGTTCGTGGTCTTGAGGAACTGTCCGCCGATCGGGAAGACGCCATAGCCCTTGATCTCAGGGATGCCGGAGCGCTGCAGCAGCTTCAACGCCCAGCCGCCGGCGCCGACGAAGACGAACTTCGCGTTGACCTCGCCCGGCGTGTGCCCCAGCGCCCGGCGGTACGAGACCTGCCAGCTACCGTCCTTCTGCTTCTTGAGCTTTCGCACCTCTTGGTTGGTGCGCAGTTCGACGCCACTGGCGGCGAGGTGATCGAAGAGCTGATGCGTCAGCGCACCGAAGTCGACGTCGGTGCCGGCCGGAACCCTGGTCGCAGCGAACGGCTCGCCCTTGCGGCGCTTCTGCATGAGCAGCGGCGCCCACTGGTTGATGACACGGGAGTCCTCGCTGTACTCGATGCCCTCGAACAGCGGCTGCTCCTTGAGTACCTCGTAACGCGCCTTGAGGTACGCGACATCCTTCTCTCCGCGCACGAACGTCATGTGCGGGGTGGCGTTGATGAATGTCGACGGCTCGTCGAGCACACCCTTGTTGACCAGCGACGACCAGAACTGCCTGCTCTGCTGGAACTGCTCGTTGATCGAGACCGCCTTGGCCGGGTCCAATGGCCCGCCGTCGTTCTGCGGCATGTAGTTCAGCTCGCAGAGCGCCGCATGGCCGGTGCCCGCGTTGTTCCACGGGTTGGAGCTCTCCTGGGCCACATCAGACAGTCGCTCGAAGGCGACGATCTTCCAGTCTGGCTGCAGTTCGTGCAGCAAGGTGCCCAGTGTGGCGCTCATGATGCCACCACCGATGAGGACGACGTCGACGGATTCAGTCACCGAACCAGTCTAGTTCGCGCGCCGGAGGACGCGAACCACTGCCGTTCTCCGCGGAGCGACTACGCGGCGACAACGAGACGAGCGGCGACGAGCTCGGCGATCTGCACAGCGTTGAGCGCTGCGCCCTTGCGGAGGTTGTCGTTGCTGACGAACAGCACGAGACCCTTGTTCTCCGGCGCTGACTGATCGGCACGGATACGACCGACATAGCTCGGGTCGCTGCCTGCGGCCTTCAACGGCGTCGGCACCTCTTCGAGCACGACACCCGGTGCTGCGGCGAGCAACTCGGACGCGCGCTGCGGGGTGATGTCGCGCGAGAACTCCGCATGGATGGAGAGCGAGTGGCCGGTGAAGACCGGAACGCGCACACAGGTTCCGGCGACGCGAAGATCGGGCAGCTCGAGGATCTTGCGACTCTCGTTACGCAGCTTCTTCTCTTCGTCGGTCTCGTTGAAGCCGTCGTCGACGATGCTCCCGGCGAGCGGGATGACATCGAACGCGATGGGAGCGACGTACTTCTCCGGCTCGGGGAAGTCGATGGCCGCACCGTGGTGGACGAGCCGCAGCACGTCGCCCTGCTCGACCGCGGCTTCGACCTGTCCGAGGAGTTCCTGTGCACCGGCGAGGCCGGAACCCGACACCGCCTGGTACGTACTGACGATGAGCCGCTCGAGCCCGGCCTCGGTGGCCAGAGGCTTGAGCACGGGCATCACGGCCATCGTCGTGCAGTTCGGGTTGGCGATGATGCCCTTGGGACGCTCATCGATCGCGTGCGGGTTGACCTCGCTGACCACGAGCGGCACCTCGGGGTCGCCACGCCAAGCGCTGGAGTTGTCGATCACGACAGCGCCCGCAGCGGCGAAGCGCTCGGCGTATGCGCGGCTGGCGGTGGCTCCGGCGGAGAACAATGCGATCTCGATGCCCGCAGGATCAGCCGTCTCGACATCCTCCACGACGACGTCGACACCGGCGAACGCGATCGTTCTGCCGGCAGAACGCGCAGACGAGAACAGGCGCAGCTCGCGGATCGGGAACGAACGCTCCGCGAGGATATCGCGCATCACGGTGCCCACCTGGCCGGTGGCGCCGACGATGGCGACGGAGTGTCCTGAGTCGGAGATACGGGTCATGAAAGGCTCTTCCTACGGGGGTTTGGGCGAGTCTATCGCGAGTTTCAGCGGCCGGTGCCGGCGTGCACGACGGCTTCGTCTTCACCGTCGAGGCCGTAGGCGGTGTGCACGATGCGGGCGGCGTCGGCGAGGTCCGAGCCGCGCAGCACCACCGAAATACGGATCTCGGAGGTCGAGATCATCTCGATGTTGATGCCCGCGGTCGACAGCGCGTCGAACAGCGTCGCCGAGACACCGGAGTGCACCCGCATGCCGGCGCCGACGACGGAGAGCTTGCCGATCTGATCGTCGTGGATCAGGCTGTCGAAGCCGACGTCCGTCTGCTCGGCGGCGAGCGCCTTCAATGCCGGCGACGCGTCACCCTTCGGAAGCGTGAACGAGATGTCAGCACGCCCCGTGGCGGCGACAGAGACGTTCTGCACGATCATGTCGACGTTCGCGCCGGACTTCGCGACGATCTTGAAGATCTCGGCGGCCTTGCCCGGCACGTCGGGCACGCCGACGACCGTGATCTTGGCCTGGCCCAGCTCTGTGGCGACACCTGCGACGATCGGCTCTTCCATGGCTTCTCCCTCGGTTTCGCGGGGGTTCTTCATGCCCTCGCCCAGAACGTACGTGCCTTCGCTCGACGAGAACGTCGAGCGGGCGTGGATGAGCACGCCGTGACGGCGTGCGAATTCGACAGCGCGGATGTACAGCACCTTGGCGCCGTTCGCCGCCAGCTCGAGCATCTCCTCACTGGAGACATGATCGAGCTTCTGCGCACGCGGGATGACGCGGGGGTCCGCCGTGTAAATGCCGTCGACATCACTGTAGATCTCGCAGACATCGGCATCGAGCGCCGATGCGAGGGCGACGGCAGTCGTGTCCGACCCGCCTCGCCCGAGCGTCGTGATGTCACGCGTATCACGGTTGAACCCCTGGAATCCGGCGACGATGACGATCGCACCTTCGTCCAGGGCTTCACGCAACCGCACCGGTGTCACATCCACGATGCGCGCGGAGCCGTGGTGATCGTCCGTGATCATCCCGGCCTGGCTCCCGGTGAACGAGCGGGCGTCGAACCCCATCGAATGGATCGCCATCGCCAGCAGAGCCATCGAGATGCGCTCCCCGCTGCTCAGCAGCATGTCCATCTCGCGCGGCGCGGGGATGGGGGCGACCTCGTTCGCCAATTCGAGCAGCTCGTCCGTCGTGTCGCCCATGGCGCTCACGGCCACGACGACATCGTGTCCCGCACGTCGCGCGTCAACGATGCGTTTGGCGACGCGTTTGATGCTCTCGGCGTCGGCGACGGAAGAGCCGCCGTACTTCTGCACAATGAGGGCCAACGTACACTCCCAGGGATCTCGGGCAGATCCGCCCACGGCCATTGTACTTTCGACGCGTATTCCCCTCCGCGTATGTGACGCCTCCGAAATACTGCTGCTGCTCAGGCGGCGGACGGCGATCCGTCGCGAGCCGGTCGCTCAGGACTTGTGAGAGCGGGATCCACGACCGGAGGGCGGGTGCGGAGGTGCCCGCCCGTCGCGGCGAACCAGCATCCGGCGAGGATCACGGGGAACCCGATCAGCAGCCCCGGCGTCACCGGCTCTGCGAGCACTATCGCGCCGAGCACGATCGCGACGACAGGGTTGATGTAGGTGAACAGCGGCGCGCGCACCGGACCGACTTCGCGGACGAGCGCGAAGAAGGCGACGAACGCGAGCGCCGTGCAGATCACGCCGAGCAGAATCAGCGACACGCTCGAGCGGATCGTCGGCACCTCATGCTGTGTGAGCAGTGCGGCCGGCAGATAGCCGAGGCCGATCGCGAACAGCGCGAGCGTGATGGTGCCTATCGACGGGACCCCTGCGAGCTTGTGCGCGATGATGAACGGCGCGATGGCGTACAGCAGCGCCGTGAGCATGATCTCGCCGATCGCGAAGACGCTCGCCTGGCCCTGCGGGAAGAGTCCCGGCCCGGCGACGACGATGCCGACGCCGATGAAGCCGAGGAGAAGACCACCCAGGCGTATGGGGGCGAGGACCGCGCGGTCGCCTCGCAGCAGAGCGATGATGACGGCGAACAACGGCACCGTCGCGACGAGCAGACCGGTGAGTCCCGAAGGCAGCTGCGTCTCGGCGTGACTGAGCAGCAGAAACGGCCCAGCCATCTCGACCAGACCGAATGCGAGCACCCACGGCCAGTGCTTCCACACCGCCTTCAGCGCACCGCTGCGGATCGCGAACGGTAGCAGGACCAGTCCGCCCAGCAGCGTGCGCCCGGCGACGACGGCGGGCGGGCTGAACGAGTGCACCGCCTCTTTGATGAACAGGTAGGTGATGCCCCAGACGAAGGCCATGACCGCGAAGAGCATCCAGCCTCTGCGTGTGAAGCCCCTGTGGGCGTTCATTCGGCCGACTCTGCGGTGATGCCGGCGCTCAGGAGGACGGTCACAACGTTCGTCGACCTTCGAACGCGCGACCGAGGGTGACCTCGTCGGCGTACTCGAGGTCGCCGCCCACAGGCAGACCGGATGCGAGGCGTGACACCGTGATCTGCATCGTGGTCAGCAGTCTGCTGAGGTAGCTGGCGGTCGCCTCCCCTTCGAGGTTCGGGTTCGTCGCGAGGATCACCTCTTGCACGGTGCCGTCGGCGAGACGCGACATCAACTGCGTGATGCGCAGGTCATCCGGACCGACCCCTGCAATGGGGCTGATCGCCCCGCCGAGCACGTGGTAGAGGCCGCGGAACTCACGGGTGCGCTCGATGGCCGAGACGTCCTTGGCATCTTCCACGACACAGATCAGGGCTGGATTGCGGCGGGGGTCACGGCAGATCGCGCAGCGGTCTTGCTCGGACACGTTGCCGCAGACCTCGCAGAATCGCACCCGTTCACGCACATCCGTGAGTAGCTCGGCGAGACGGGCGACGTCGAACGTCGGTGTCTGAAGGATGTGGAATGTGATGCGCTGCGCCGACTTCGGCCCGATACCGGGGAGCCTGCCGAACTCATCGATGAGCTCTTGAACGATGCCGTCATACATCAGGCGAACCTCGTGGGCGCTTCATAGGGCTCTTCACGCACGAAGGTCGCACCGAGCACCTGACGGATCACCGCTTCGCCATAGCGCTGCACGCCGCCGCCACCGGCGGCGCGCTCGGTGGCGACGGGTACGGAGCGCTGCGGGACGGCCGGCAGCTCGGACTGCTGCGGCGGCACGGGCGGCTCGTACGGTGGTTCGTCGTCGGCGTCATCGGGGGCATCGGCGTCATCCGGCAACGGCGGCGCATCGTGATCGACCGCCCCGTCCTGCGTCGGCTGGGGGGCCGATGCCTCGGACTCGACATCGGCGGGTTCGGGGTCGATCGGGAACTGGGGATGCGATGCGACCGGCTGCTGCTCGGAGCTGGGGATCGATGCGACCGCCCATTCCGTCACCGAAGCGGGCGTGGCCGGCGCCTGCGGCGCGCTTCGTCCTGATGAACTCTGGTTCGACGACGACGGCGCTGTGCGCACGCGTTCAGGAGCAGCCGCATCGGAGAGCGCCGTCGGCGGCAACGGCTTCGGGAGATACTTCACGCGAACGCCGAGTTCCTGCTCGATCGCCGTGCGCAGGTGGTCGGACGGGCCGGGACCCGGCGTGGAGCCCTTGAACGACTTGACGTCCTGCGGACTCGCGAAGCCGAGCGTGAGCACCTCGGATTCGGTGGCGTAATCGAGCGGCTGCACGGTCGTGACCGTCAGCCACGCTGTGCGGCTGACGTCTTCGAGTCGCTTGAGGATCGCCGGCCATGACGAGCGGACGCGTTCGAAATCGACCGGGCCTGACGGCTCAGCGTGCGATTCCGGAGTCGTTTCAGGTGCCGGAGTCGTCTCGGGAACCGGAGTCGTCTCGGGTGTTTGAGTCGTTTCGGGAACCGGAGTCGTCTCGGGTGTTTGAGTCGTTTCGGGTCGCTCAACGACCCGCTGAGGTGCACCAGCGGGGGCCGCAGGCTCAGGCACAGCAGGAACAGCAGCCGGCTCAGGAGGCTCCGGAGCAGGAACAGCACGCTCAGGAACAGGAGCAGGAGTCGAAGCAGGCTGAGCGAGTCCGGGCGAGTCGAAGCCTTCGCGGCTCCCCTCCCCCGCGGCGCTCAGCACGCGGGCGATCATGAGCTCGAGGTGAAGGCGGGGCGATGTGGCCCCTGTCATGTCGTCCAGAGCGGCGCTGACGACGTCGGCCGTGCGGGAGAGGCGCGCAGCGCCGAAGGCAGTGGCCTGGGTGCGCATGCGGGCGAGCTCGTCCTCGGCGAGTCCGCGCAGCACTGCGCCGGCGCCGACGCCGACTGCGGCGATCACGATGAGATCGCGCAGACGCTCGAGCAGATCGTCGACGAAGCGCCGCGGATCCTGACCCGTCTGCACGACCCGATCGATCGCGGGGAAGGCCGCTGCGGCATCGCCGGCGGCGAGCGCATCGACGATCTCGTCCAGCAGGGCGCCGTGGGTGTAGCCCAGCAGCGACACCGCCCGTTCGTATGCGACCGAGTCGCCGTCGGAGCCGGCGATGAGCTGGTCGAGCAGCGAGAGGGTGTCTCGAGGCGAGCCGCCGCCTGCACGAACGACGAGCGGCAGCACGCCTTGATCGACCTGCACGCCTTCTTCGGCACACAGCTTCTCGACGTACTCGAGCATCGCCGCCGGCGGCACGAGCCGGAACGGGTAGTGATGCGTACGGGAGCGGATCGTGCCGAGCACCTTGTCGGGCTCCGTGGTCGCGAAGATGAACTTGACGTGCGCAGGGGGCTCTTCCACGAGCTTCAGCAGTGCGTTGAAGCCCTGCGGGGTGACCATGTGCGCCTCATCGAGGATGAAGATCTTGAATCGATCGCGGCTGGGAGCGAAGGTCGCCCTCTCGCGAAGATCCCGCGCGTCGTCGACGCCGTTGTGACTGGCCGCGTCGATCTCGACGACATCGAGTGACCCGCCGCCGGCGCGCGACAGCTCAACGCAGCTGGGGCAGGTGCCGCACGGGGTGTCGGTGGGGCCCTCCGCACAGTTCAGGCATCGAGCGAGAATGCGTGCCGAGGTGGTCTTTCCGCAGCCACGTGGCCCTGAGAAGAGATACGCGTGACCGACGCGGTCGCTGCGCAGCGCCGTCATCAGCGGTTCGGTCACCTGGGACTGCCCGATCATCTCGCCGAAGTTCTCGGGGCGGTAACGGCGGTACAGGGCTGTGGTCACCACTCCAGCCTACGGCGTGCCGCCGACACTGTGCTCGCGGCTCAGTCCTCGAACACGTTGATCACCGGGATCGCGCTGGTGACCACAGGCACGGATGCGGAGATGCGGGTGCCGTCGTCTCTGCGCGCGTCTTCGAACTGACCCAGCGTCGGACGCCCCTTCAGCACCGGCCCTTGATCGGCCAGCGCGACGACGACGTCATCCGCCTCGGTCACCGTGTACTCGCCTCCGCGCACGGTGAACGAGACCGGCTTACCGGATTGCACGGCGACGCGAAGCTGATCGCGGGTGACCGTCACGTTCAGCGCCGTGCCCTGCCACTCCAGCGAGTACGACAGCGACGGCCAGTCGACAGGCAATCGCGGGTCGAAGCTGAGCTCGCCCGCGTGATCCCGCATGCCGCCGAATCCGCACACCAGCGCGGTCCACACGCCGCCGGCCGACGCGACATGCACGCCGTCCGAGGCATTGTGGTGCAGGTCGCCCAGATCGACGAACAGCGAATGCTCGAAGTACTCCCTCGCGAGGTCCTGGTATCCGACCTCTGCCGCGAGGATCGACTGCACGACCGCGGACAGCGTCGAATCGCCCGTCGTCAGCGGATCGTAGTACTGGAAGTCGGCGAGTTTCTCCTCCGGCGTGAAATGGTTGCCCTGCAAGAAGAGCGCCAGCACGACATCGGCCTGTTTCAGCACCTGGAACCGGTAGATCACGAGCGGATGGAAGTGCAGCAGCAGCGGGCGCTGGTCGTCGGGGGTGTGATCGAGATCCCACACCTCGCGCTCCAGGAACATCGCGTCCTGCGGATGGATGCCGAGGCTCTCGCTGAAGGGGATGAACATCGCCTCCGCCGCAAGGTCCCAGGCGTCGGGCTCGCCGGCATCCAGCCCTGTACGCTCCACGAGCGCTTCATACGCACGCGGATCCTTGGCGGCGATCTCTCGCACCACTCGTGCCGCGTAGCGCAGGTTGTACCTCGCCATGACGTTGGTGAAGAGATTGTCGTTCACGACCGTCGTGTACTCATCCGGTCCGGTGACGCCGTGGATGTGGAACGTCGCATCGCCGTTGGATCCTCGCCAGAACCCGAGCGTCGCCCACAGCCGAGCCGTGTCCACGGCGATGTCGACCCCCTCTCGGGCCAGGAAGTCCACGTCGCCGGTGGCGCGCACATACTTGCCGAGCGCGAAGCTGATGTCGGCGTTGATGTGGTACTGCGCGGTGCCGGCGGCGTAGTACGCGGACGCCTCCTCGCCGTTGATCGTACGCCAGGGGAACAGCGCTCCCGCCTCGTTCAGCTGGGCGGCTCTGCGCCGGGCTGCCGGCAGCATGAGCACACGCGCTCGCAGGGCGTTGCGCGCCCATTGCGGGGTCGTATAGGTGAGGAAGGGAAGCACGTAGATCTCGGTGTCCCAGAAGTAGTGGCCGCTGTAGCCCGATCCCGAGAGGCCCTTCGCCGGCACGCCTGCACCGTCCGCGCGAGCGGATGCCTGAGCGAGCTGGAACAGGCACCACCTGGTGGCCTGCTGCAGATCGTCGTGTCCTTCGATCACGACGTCAGAGCGCTGCCAGAACCCGTCGAGCCATTCCTTCTGGCGACGGAACTGCTCTTCGACCCCCTCGATGCTCGCCCTGTCGAGCGAGCGCCGGCAGCGATCGACGAGCTCGTGTGCCGGTACGCCGCGAGAGGTGTGATAGCTGACCAGCTTGGTGATGCGGATCGGCACTCCGCCCTTCGCCTGCACACGGAAGACGTTCTTCGCGACGTCCTGCTCCACGAGCATGCGCGCGCTGTACTCGTTGTCCGTCTCGATGACGTGGTCGGCGACGACGGCCACGGTCATCCCTGATTCGGTGGTCTGATAGGACAGCGCGGAACGCAGACCGTCCTGCCAGTACTCCTCCGGCTGCAGCACCCGTTCGGTGATCTTCTCCGTCTTGCGCGGGTCGAAGCCCGACTTCTTGGCCGCCTTCGGCGTACCGCCGTAGACGCTGCCACCGTCCTGACGGTTCAGCAGCTGGCAGCTGATCGTGACCGGAGCGTCCGAGTTCTCGACCGTCACTTCGAGTCGAAGGATCGCGAGATGACGCTCCTCGAAGCTGACCAGGCGCTCGTCGCGCATGCGGATACGCTTTCCCGACGGCGTCTCCCAGACGAAGGTCCGCTCCAGCACACCGGTGCGCATGTCGAGCGAACGGGTGTAGTCTCTGACCTCCGATTCCTCGAAGGAGAGCGGCTCGTCGTCGACGTACACGCGCATGATCTTGGCATCCGGCGCGTTGACGATGGTCTGGCCGACCTCGGCGAAGCCGTACGCCTGTTCAGCGTGACGGATGCGCCAGGTCTCATGCAGACCGTTCAGGAACGTGCCGTGCTCGTGCGCGCCACGACCTTCGATGTGATTGCCGCGCAGGCCGAGGTATCCGTTGGAGATGGCGAAGAGCGTCTCCGAGACGCCGTCCTCTGCGTAGCGCGTCTCGGTCAGACGCCACGGGTCGACGGGGAAGCGGTCGCGATCGATCATGCGGTCTCCGGGTTGTGGGTGGCTGATGCGTCGGGGAGCAGCCGGGCAAGGTCATCGACGATACAGGTGGCGCCGGCGGCGCGCAGGGCCTCGGCTCCGGCTCCGCGATCGATGCCGACGACAGTGGCGAAGCCCGCTGCGACGGCCGACGCGACACCGGACACGGCATCCTCCACGGCGACGCTCGCCGCGGGGGCGACGCCGAGCCGCTCGGCGCCGGCGCGGAACATGTCGGCGGCGGGCTTGGAGGTGAGGCTCTCGCGCGCAGCGACGTTGCCGTCGACGACGACGGTGAAGAACTCGCGGATTCCGGCGCTCGACAGCACCTCTTCGGCGTTGGAGGAGCTCGATACGACCCCCATCGGGGAACCCGCATCACGCAGCGCTTCGAGCAATGCGAGGGAACCGGGAAAAGGCGCGACTCCGCCGCTGCGGAGGGCCGCCGCGAATTCCGCGTTCTTGCGGTTGCCGATCCCGCAGACGGTCTGCGCATCTGCTGGGTCGTTCGGATCGCCCCAGGGGACTTCGACGTTGCGGCTGTGCAGCAGGCTCGCGACGCCGTCGTAGCGCCGTTTGCCGTCGACGTAGGCGTAATAGTCGGCGTCGCTGTAGGCGGGGGTGATCCCCCAGGTGGCGAAGACATCGTCGAACACCGCCTGCCAGGCACGCATATGCACCTCGGCCGTCGGCGTCAGGACGCCGTCCAGGTCGAACAGGATGCCTTCGGCAAGGCTGAGGTCTGGCAGAGATTCGGGCATGCGGGCCTCCAGAGTTTCACGCGAAGGGACCGGCACCTCACCGTGCCACCTGCCAGCGTAGTGGCGCAGGGTTCACAGACATAACTCCCATGGGACGCGTTGCAGGACTCAGACCAGACTCAGGGTCTGCCGTGCGATCTCGAGCTCCTCGTCCGTGGGCACGACGAGCACCGAGACCGACGATGAGCCGGTCGAGATGCGACGGATACCGTGGCCGCGCGCCTCGTTGCGCGCACGGTCGATCTCGATTCCGAAGAAGCCGAGGCCCGCAAGCGCCTCGGCCCGCACCTGCGCCGCATTCTCGCCGACACCCGCCGTGAACGAGATGACATCGACACCGCCGAGCTGTGCGATGTAGGCACCGGTGTAGGCGCGGAGGCGATGGATATAGACGTCGAAGGCCAGGGTGGCTGCGTCGTCACCTGCGTCGACGCCGGCGAGGATGTCGCGCATGTCGCTGTGCCCGGCGAGGCCCTTCAATCCGCTCCTGGTATTGAGCAGCGTGTCGATCTCGTCGATCGAGTAATCGGCCACGCGAGCGATGTGCACCAGCACCGCGGGGTCGAGGTCACCGGAGCGCGTGCCCATCACAAGGCCCTCGAGCGGGGTGAACCCCATCGACGTCTCCACAGAGCGCCCGCCATCGATCGCCGTGACCGACGCGCCGTTGCCCAGGTGGAAGACGAGCTGACGCAATGAGGCGAGATCGCAGCCGAGGAACGCCGCGGCCTGCTCGCTGACGTACTTATGGCTTGTGCCGTGGAAGCCATAGCGGCGGATGCGGTGCTTCTCGGCGAACGCCGCATCGATCGCGTACGTGTATGCCGCCGGCTTCAGCGTCTGATGGAACGCGGTGTCGAACACGGCCACGTGCGGCACATCGCGGAACGCTGCTCGCGCGGCGCGGATGCCTGCGAGATTCGCCGGATTGTGCAGCGGCGCCAGCACCTCGAGTTCGCCGATCGACTGCTCGACGGCATCCGTCACGAGCGTCGGCGCGAAGAACCGCGCGCCGCCGTGCACGACGCGGTGTCCCACTGCCACCGGCGGATGCTCGGCGAGAGCGGGGCCGTGCGTCTCGAACTGCTCGAGCATGACTGCGAACGCCTCGACGTGATCGGCGATCGTCCGTTCACTCTTCTTGGTGACGTCGAGCACTGTGGGCGCGGCATCGCCGTCGTTCAGACGCCGGATCGTGTGCGAGATCTCGCTGGATTCCTGTCCGATGCGCTCGATGAGTCCCTCGCCGAGCGGCACCTCGCGATCCATGTCGACCAGGCTGTACTTCAGTGACGAGGAGCCGCTGTTGACGATCAGGACGACGCTCATCGTGCGGTCTCGATTCCCTGGGCCTGGATCGCGGTGATGGCGACCGTGTTGACGATGTCGTCGACCAGCGCACCGCGCGACAGGTCGTTGATCGGCTTGTTCAGCCCCTGCAGCACCGGGCCGATCGCGACGGCTCCTGCGGAGCGCTGCACGGCCTTGTAGGTGTTGTTGCCGGTGTTCAGGTCGGGGAAGACGAACACTGTCGCGCGCCCTGCGACGGCGGAATCCGGCATCTTCGCCTTTGCGACTGCGACATCCGCCGCGGCGTCGTACTGGATCGGTCCGTCGACGGGTAGCTCCGGCGCGCGCTCGCGCACGAGCGCTGTCGCCTCGCGCACCTTGTCGACGTCGGCGCCGGTTCCTGACTCCCCCGTCGAATACGAGAGCATGGCGACGCGCGGCTCAATGCCGAACTGCCGTGCTGTCTCCGCCGACGAGATCGCGATGTCGGCGAGCTGGATGCTGGTCGGATCGGGGATGACGGCGCAGTCGCCGTACACGAGCACGCGGTCGGCGAGCGCCATCAGGAAGACGCTGGAGACCACTTCCACGCCGGGACGGGTCTTGATGATCTCGAACGACGGCCGGATCGTGTGCGCCGTGGTGTGGGTCGCGCCGGAGACCATGCCGTCGGCGAGACCGAGATGCACCATGAGCGTGCCGAAGTACGACACGTCGGTGACGGTGTCTGCGGCCTGCGACAGGGTGACTCCCTTGTGCGCTCGGAGGCGCGCGTACTCCTCGGCGAACTGCTCGACATACGCCGGCTCGGTCGGGCTGATGATCTGAGCCGCGCCGATGTCGATGCCGAGCTCGGTGGCGCGGGCGCGGATCTCGCTCTCATCGCCGAGGATCGTCAGATCCGCGACGTCGCGGGCGATCAGACTCGACGCGGCGCGGAGGATGCGGTCATCCTCTCCCTCTGGCAGCACGATGCGCTTGCGGTCGGCGCTGGCCCGCTCGATGAGCCCGTACTCGAACATCAGAGGAGTCACGACGTGCGCTTCGGCGAGTCCGAGCTGCGTCGCGAGCTCTGTGATGTCCACATGGGTCTGGAACAGCCCGAGCGCGCGGTCATAGCGGTGACGCGAGTCGGCGGCCAGCCGGCCGCGAGCACCCATCACGCGTACGGCGGTGTCGTAGGTGCCGTGGTCGGTCGCGATGATCGGGACAGTGGATGCCAGACCTCCGAGCAGCCGTTCGATCGACTCCGGCAGCGGGAACGGCCCGTTGAGGATGATCCCCGCGATCGACGGGAATGTGCCCGCTGCGTCGGCCATCAGGGTCGCGAGCAGCACTTCTGTGCGGTCGGCGGGGATGACCACGACGGCATCCTGGGTGAGACGCGGCAGGACGTTGACCATCGACATTCCCGCCACCACGACGCTCAGAGCTTCACGGGTGAGCAGATCCGGGTCGCCCTTGAGGAGCCTTCCGTCGACGGCTGCGAGGATGCCGCGGATCGACGGCGCCACGAGTGTGCGGTCCTCCGGGATCGCCCACACGGACGTGTGCTCCGCCTGGGCGGCGCGCACCGCGTCGACACTCTGCTGCAGTGCGTCCGGGTCGGCGCGGTTCACGATGACCGCGAAGAGCTCAGCGCGCTCGTCGTGCAGCTCGGCGAGCGCGAGAGAGGCGATCTGGCCCACGGCGTCGGCGGTACGAGCGGTCGAGGTACCGAGCTGTTCGGCTTTCGACTGCTGATCCCGCCCGCTGAGTACGAGCAGCACCGGAGCACCTAGATTCGCGGCGATGCGGGCGTTGTATCCGAGTTCGGCGGGACTCGCGACATCCGTGTAGTCGCTGCCGATGACCACGACGGCGTCGCACTGCGCCTCGACCGCTTTGAACCTGGCGACGATGGTCGCCAGCGCGCGGTCGGGGTCCTCGCGCACGTCGTCGTATGTGACGCCGATGCTGTCGTCGTAGTCCAGATGCACGCCGTCGTGCGCGAGCAGCAGTTCAAGCACGTAGTCGGGCTCTGCGGACGAGCGCGCGATCGGGCGGAAGACGCCGACCCTCGGCGTCACGCGCATGAGCGCGTCGAGCACGCCCAGTGCGATGGTGGACTTGCCCGTATGCCCCTCGGCCGAGGTGATGTAGATGCTCCGTGCCACGCTGCCACCCTACGCCGGGCAGGGCCCGGAAAGCGCGTCGACGACTGCCGCGGCGTCATGCTCGAACCGGGCGTAGTGCTCCGGGTCCGTGTTGATCTGAACGCGGTGGATCGCATGCGAGGGCTCCATGTCCTGCCACCCCTCGAGTCCGGCGAGCCGTCCGTAGAACAGGGCGGCGGATCCCGCTGGGTCCATCCGGGTCTCGACGCTCCCCCACCACTCCTGCTGCTGGAACAGGCCGATGCTGGTCGTGCGCGTGCCGTCAGGGTTGGTGAATCCGGACGTCTCCCAGTCTCCGTAGTCGATGTTGCGCAGCGAGCTCTCCCCCATCGCCGCCATGACGCCGAGTATCGAGCCGTCTCTGCCGAGACCCTGCTCCGACGCCGTGCGCACGATGATCGCGGCGTTGTCGATCTGCTCTCCGTGCCACCCCTCTACACCTGCATCGGGAAGATCCTCTGGCGTATACATGCACACCGCGATCGGATCGCGCGAGGTCGCCATCGGCACGAGCACGATGAGGAGCGCGGCGAGGGTGAGCGCACCGAGCGTGAGGATGGCGGGCCGCGCACGATCACGCGTCTTCCGCCGTTTCACGCGCTGCGCTCTCCCTGACCGCGCTGACGACGCGCTCCGGCGAGCGCGGCGACGCCACCGCCGATCGCGCCGCACAGGTGCGCCTGCCATGAGACGCCAGGTCCCACGCCGACAATGCCGGCGAGCATCGATCCGCCGTAGAGCACGATCACGATCACGGCGATGAGCGCATGAGCGATCCGATGCGCGATCGGCCGTGGCGAGAAGACCCGCACGACGACGTACGCGAAGTAACCGAAGACGAGCACGGACGCACCGACGGTGAGGGTGCCAGGCGCACTGAGCAGCCAGGTGCCGGCGCCGCCGACGATCGCGGTGACGGCGGTGACCATCCAGAACCGGCCCGCGCCTTCGATGGCGATGAGGCATCCGAGCACGAGCAGCGGCAGAGAGTTGGCGATCAGGTGCGCCCAGCCCGAATGCAGAAGTGGCCCGAGCACGAGTCCCTGCAGGCTGCCGAGGTCCCAGGATCGCAGCCCGAACCCGGTGAAGGAGCCAGGAAGGATGACATCGAGGATCTGGATCGTCCACATCACCGCCACGAGTGCGAGCGGCGATGCGAAGCGCACGAGCGCACCGGAACGCGCGGGTCTGGCGGATGAACTCACACCACGATCCTCGCAGGCGAAGCTGAGCAGAAGGCCGCATGCAGACAGCGGACAAAAGAAATGACCCTCCGCGCACCCAGCAGAGCCCGGTTACCCTTGCTACGTTTCCGTCCTGGGGGAATTGGCCTGGATGCTGCCACGCGGAGAGCCTCGAACAGTCTACCTGCCCTTCGGCAGAGACACGAACCTGCACCGGAGCCGGAAAGCTGAGACCGGCCGGCGCGGGCACGGCGTACGCGGGTTACGATCAGTTCACACGCAGAGAGGCGCCTGGGGCGAAGGGGAACGCATGGACGACACCGGACCCGAGATCACTGCTGAGCAGTTCCGGGCGCAGACCTCCGCCATCCTGACCTCCGTCGGCGAGGTGATCGACGGAAAGCCGGATGCCGTGCGCAGCGCACTGGCCTGTCTGCTCGCAGAGGGGCATCTGCTCATCGAGGACGTTCCCGGTGTCGGCAAGACGATGCTCGCCCGCGCGATCGCAGCGAGCATCGACGCCACGGTGCGGCGCATCCAGTTCACCCCCGATCTGCTGCCGGGAGATGTCACCGGCGTCTCGGTCTACAACCCCGTCGAACGCGAGTTCGAGTTCAAGCCGGGGGCCGTGTTCGCGCAGATCGTGATCGCCGATGAGATCAACCGCTCATCACCCAAGACCCAGTCCGCCCTGCTCGAAGCCATGGAGGAGGGCCAGGTCACCGTCGACGGGCGTACGCACCCGCTGCCCGACCCGTTCCTCGTCGTCGCAACCCAGAATCCTCTCGAGATGGAAGGCACTTACGCCCTCCCTGAGGCACAGCGCGATCGATTCATGATGCGCATCTCGATGGGCTATCCAGATGCCGCGGCAGAAGCGCTCATGCTGCGTCAACGCGACAGCGTCAATCCGCTCGCCGCGATCACCCCGGTCGCGGACGCAGGCGCGATCCGACGCCTGATCGGCTTCGCACGCGCCGTGCACGTCTCTTCCGCCGTCGAGGAGTACGCCGTCGCGCTCTCTCAGGCCACCCGTGCCGATCCCAACCTGCATCTCGGTGCCAGTCCGCGCGCCACGCTGCAACTGGTGCGCGCCGCCAAGGTATGGGCGGCACTGGACGGGCGCGAGTTCGTCATCCCGGACGATCTCACCGAGCTGCTCGTGCCGGTCTTCGCCCATCGCCTGCTCCCCGCCCGCGGGGTGCATCGTGCGGGCGCCCAGCCGGTGGAGGCTGCGCTCGGCCAGATCGTGGATCGTGTGCGCGTTCCACTGGCGGCCAGATTCTGAGATGAGCCCGGCCGTGCCTCGACGTCGCTTTCTCACCGGCAGGGGCGCAGCTGCGCTCCTGGCCGGTCTGCTGTTCGTGATCGCGGCGAATCTTCTGGCGGCGCCCATCCTCCTCTACGTCGCGATGCTGCTCTTCCTGCTCGTCGTCTTCGCCGTGCTCGTCGTGCACGTCCCGCGGCGCGGCGGTGCGGTGACGCGTCGCATCTCCACCGACCTGCTCACCGTCGGCGAAGAGTCCCAGGTGGCGGTGCGCTTCGACCTGCGCGCGCTGCGAATCCCGCACGGCATCTGGCGCGACCGGCTGCCTCCCGCCGTCTCCGGCGATGCCACAGGAGAGTTCCCCACAGACAACGGCACCAGCATCCGTTACGCGATAAGGGGCGTGCGCCGCGGCGCGTGGGCGGTGGGCCCGCTGACGCTGCACACGATCGACCCGTTCGGATTCGCGCAGCGCATGCAGGAGTTCGGCGATACCCGCACGGTCACGGTCGTCCCCGAGGTCGTCCCGCTCGCGCCGCTCAGCTCGAACATCGGTGCGGCAGGTGGCACGGCGCACACGTCGTCCACCAGGCTCGGGCAGGGCAGCGACAATCTGTCTCCCCGGCGCTATGTGTCCGGCGATTCGATGCGCCGCATCCATTGGCGGGCGACGGCCCATCGCGGCGACCTGATGGTGCGACAGGAGGAGGAGGAATCCAGCCCGGATGCACTGGTGGTCCTCGACCGCACGGCCAGGCGCTGGCAGCCTCAGGTATCGGGAGTCGACACGGCCTTCGAAGCCGCAGTCTCGGCATGCGCGTCGGTCGCGCTCCACCTCGTGCAGGAGGGCTACAGCGTCGATGTCATCGATTCCGCAGGATCCGTACTGGGTCGACTGCGCGGACACGAGGACGATCGTGACGGATTGCTCGTGGCGTTGGCGCTCGCCAGACCGCAGGGAGAGGGCCGCGACATCGTCACGCTCTTCGATGGAACTCCTCCCGGCCCGCTGGTGCTGATCACCGGCCGCATCGACGAAGAGGATGCGGCGATGCTGCGCCATGGCGGAGCCTCGGCTCCGATCCTTCTCATGACCGACCCGCTGGCGGGTGCGGGCGAGGCGGCTGCACGAGTCGGATGGTCTTCCGCCCCGCTCGCGGACGACATCGCCGGAGCATGGGAAGACGCCCTCCCCGCACGCATGGCGACGGGAGGCGGCCATGTCACGCGCTGAAGCGCGTCGCGCGCCATGGGCCGAAGCTGCGGTTGTCGCCGAACGACGCGAGAGCGCCCTGGCGATCGCCCTGCTCACCGCCTGCGCCGGATTCATCGCGCTGTGGCCGTACGCGTCTGTCATCGCGCCGGGCGTGTGGTCGCTCACGGGCATCGGCGTCGTCGTCGTGATCACGGCCACCGGTGCAGCGGCGCGGTTTCTGGGTGCCCGACGTCGCGGACGGGACGCGTGGGCGCTGCTCGCCCAAGGGATCGTCGCAGTGTGCGCGCTCACCGCGCTCCTTCTTCCGCAGACCGCTGCGCTCGGAATCATTCCGACCGGCGCCACGCTGCGCGCTCTGCCGCCCCTCACCGCCCAGGCATTCGAACAGGTGCAGTTCGGCACCGCCCCGCTGCAGGACACCCTGGCCCTTCGTACCATGATCGCGATCGGGTTCGCCGTGATCACGATCATTCTCGATCACCTGGTCGCACAACGTCTCGCGCTGTTCGCCGCGATCCTGGTGGCGGCGGTCGGGGCGACGCCGATGATCATCTCGTTCGGGGATGCGAACATCCCCTGGTTCGTGCTGCTCGCCATCCTGACGCTGTTCCTGCTTCGGCACAGCACCCGTCACGACCGCCGCCGTCCGCGCCGGGCGTCTTCTGCCGTCGCGTTCGGCGTCGGCGCTGCGGCGATCGTCACCGCGCTGGTCGTGACGCCTGCGCTGCCGGTCTCCGCCAGCTGGATCGGCACGGGCACCGCCGTCCAGCTCAACCCGTCGCTGAGGCTGGGGGACGACCTGCGCCGTCCCGTGCCCTCCGACGTGATCACACTGGCCACCACAGACGCGGCCGCCCCCTATCTGCGCATCGCGACGCTGTCGGGGTTCAACGGTCGTGTCTGGGACTCGGATGAGGGAGACACACAGCCTCTGTCCGAAGGGTTCGGAGGAGTGGAATGGTCGGACGATGTCGCCGCCGAAGAACGCCGCACCTCGATTCGCGTCGTCGGCGTCTCCAGCTCGTGGCTGCCGGTGCCGTATCCCGCGACGAAGATCGCGGGCGCCTCGTCCGGCTGGGAGATCATGCCGGGCAACCGGACGGTGGTGTCCGAGACGAGGGATGCAGCGGGCGAGGACTACACCGTCACGGCCGCCGCCGTGCGGCCGACGCTTGAGCAGATCCGCGCATCGTCCACCGCTCTCGGCCCCGGTGACGCGCGTGCTCCTGACGACCTTCCCCAGGTGATCGCCGAGACGGCGCGTGAGGTGACAGCGAGGGCCGGCAACGACTACGACCGTTTGATCGACCTGCAGGCGTGGTTCCGCTCCGAGTTCACCTACTCCCTGGATGCGCCGGTCGACGGTGGCTTCGACGGCACCGGGGTGGATGCGGTCGCCGAGTTCCTCGACGTCCGTTCGGGATACTGCATCCACTTCGCGGGCGCCTTCGCTCTGATGGCGCAGTCGCTCGACCTTCCGGTGCGGATAGTGGTCGGCTACCTTCCCGGCCGCCTCGCCGACGAGAAACGCGGCGACGAGTTCGTGTACGTCGTCAGCAGCGACCAGCTGCACGCCTGGCCCGAGGTGCGCTTCGAAGGCATCGGGTGGGTGCCGTTCGAGCCCACAGCCTCACTCGGCGTGCCGACCGGGTTCCAGCCCACATCCGTCGAGGGCGGCTCGACCACGGGACCTGCGTCCCCGGCGCCGAGCGCGGCACCGTCGACGGCACCGACGAACGGACCGGAGCGCGATGACGCGCTGGACGGCTCATCCGCCGCCGGCGGCGGCGCGCTGCAGCGGCTCGACCCCACACCGGTTCTGCTGGTGGTCGCCGGCGTGCTGTTCGTGCTGCTGCTTCCGGCGCTGATCCGATTGGTCGTGCGGATGCGGCGCCGCTCGCGTGCACGCGCCGGCGATGCCGTCATCGCCTGGCGGGAGCTGCGTGCTACATTGACCGATCTGGGGCTGCCGGTCTCGGACGCGGATTCTCCACGTGCACGCGGTGCCGCCCTGATCGAGCGCGGTGCGGGCGCGGACGCGGTGCACACCCTGGTGGATGCCATCGAGCGCGCGAGCTACGCGCAGGGTGCGGCGCAGTCGGGCGACCTGGCAGGTGCGCTCGCGCTGGTCAGCGCCGATCTGCACCGCGTTGTCGACGTCCGCTCACGCGCCGCAGCGCTGCTGCTGCCGCGCTCGCTGTTCCTCATCGACGCATCGCGCGAGCCGGCGTATTCCTGACTCAGGCTGTCGCGGTCATGTGCTCGCTGCACGGCACCGCGTCGCAGCTCTGGCACACGACGAACTGACTGCGGCACGAAGCGTCGGGGCAGTTCGCTGTGCGCTTGGTCTGCGTACCGCATCCGGCGCATGTGCCGATGACGGAGGTGTGGTCGCTGAAGTCCACCGACCCTCGTTTGTCGAAGACGTAGAGCGATCCTTCCCACAGACCGTCGTCGCCGAAGCGCTCCCCATAGCGGACGATGCCTCCGTCGAGCTGATACACCTCGCCGAACCCGCGCGCGGTCATGAGACTGGAGAGCACCTCGCAGCGGATGCCGCCGGTGCAGTACGTGACGACGGGTTTTCCCTTGAGATCGTCGTACGCGCCCGAGTCGAGCAGCTCGACGAAGTCACGGGTCGTCTCAGTGTCGGGCACGACCGCACCGCGGAAGCGTCCGATCTCGGCCTCGAGCGCGTTGCGGCCGTCGAAGAATACGACGTCGTCGCGTGATTGCACCAGTTCGTGCAATTCGTCCGGGCTCAGCCGTGCACCGCCGCCGATGACTCCACCCTCATCGACCCGCAGCTCGCCCGGCGCACCGAAGGAGACGATCTCGTCGCGCACCTTGACGCTGAGCTTGGGAAAGTCCACGCTGAGTCCGTCGTCGTCGAGTCCGCTTCCCTCGCTCCATTTGATGTCGGCGGTCTTGAACGCCGGGTGGGCACGGAACGAACGCGCCCACTTCTTGAGAGCGGGAAGGTCACCGCCGAGCGTGCCGTTCACGCCGTCCTTCGAGATGATCACTCGACCGCGCAGCCCGAGGGCCTCGCCGAGGTCGCGCTGCCACAGACGTATCGCCTCGGGGTCGGCGAGCGGCGCGAACGCATAGAAGAGGACGATCTTGGGTGTGGCCACCCTGCGATTTTACGCGGGCTGCGATCCACGGCGCCTGCGAGCCCATGCACCGGCGGACTCACTCGAGAGGCACAGCAGCGTGATGGCTTGGACGGATGCCGTCAGCAGCGTCCAGTCCAGACCGAGCACGGTGCTGCCGTCCAGGTAGTCGATCGCCATGAAGACGATCTGGAGCGTGACCAGCACCATCAGCACCGCACGCGATCTGCGACCTCGTCGCAGCACGAGCCAGGCCATGATCAGCTGCCAGAGCAGGAATGATCCGAAGAAGACGAGCAGGAAGACCAGCACGATCCGTTCATCGACGTCCGCATCGATGAGCAACTGCAAGGAGGCTCCGTCGGTCAGCCAGCCGACCAGTTGGAGGAGCGTGACCAGGACGATGAGAGTCACCGCAGTGATCACCGACAGCGGCGCTCGGGCGATCTGCCGCGCCGTGCCCTGCTCGGAGTGCATCACAGTCATTGGTTCGGGCGGCGCTACGCCGGAGACGTCGATGATGGGCAGGTTGCCGTCGGTCACGAACCGGTCTCCGCCACCGTTGCGCGAATGGTATCCGGTGGTGAAGTCGCGGAGCAGGCGAATCCGCACGGCACCGTCCGCAGCCCGCGCCGTCTCGACCAGGTGATCGCGTTCGACGTCGGTGTTCTGGTCGATGCGATGCGTGACCTGCAATGTGAACAGCGACAGGCCCACGTCGGTGTCGTAGGTCGCGGCGCCCAGCCAATCCGCATGGGCGCCGCCGGGAAGCAACCAGCCAGGCGGGCTGTGCCAGAAGCGCACGTGGTGACGCTGCTTGGGGTTTCCCTCCACCTCCTGCTGGTAGGCGACGTCGTGGCGCCTGCCGAACAGCATGAGCGGCGACACCGGCGCGGTGGAATAGCTGCGCCGGGTGAGGGTCGACACGATGATGCGCCATGTCGAGGCCGCCGTGATCTCATCCGCACGATGCCAGCCGGCCGAGATCATGACGTGGTCGAGCTGAGGTCCTGAGCCGTCCACGCCGACGTTGACCGGATCGCCGAGCAGCCCGTCGGTCGTCCGGGTTCGTCCGAAGAAGTAGTCGGGCACGTAGAGGTCGGAGAGCAGCCGGTGCAGCCGCGGAAGCACCAGGTAGGCGGTGATCGCCCAGATCGGGATGAACCACGCCAGCGCCCACTGCGTCCGCACGCCCTGGATCGCGATGATCACGGCCAACCACACCGCGGCCGCCGTGCCGATGAGGAAGGCTGTGCGGTCGACCACCGTCGCGCGGGGCAGCGGCTGCTGCATCTGCAACATCCATCGTCTGCGGTGCGGCACCTCGTTCACGCGTTCTCCCCTGCGGATCGGTCAAGGTTTCCCCTCACCCTATGACTCACGGCAGCTGGCGCAGGCGGCATCTGCGATCGGATAGACTGTTCAGGTTGTTCCTTGGTGACGTGTCCGAGCGGCCGAAGGAGCACGCTTGGAAAGCGTGTGTTGTGCAAGCAACCGCGGGTTCGAATCCCGCCGTCACCGCCAAATGCCTGAAGGCCTCGCGAAAGCGGGGCCTTCAGTCGTTCATTCCTCAGGCCGTGAAGCGCTCCCCGTAGCTGCGGCTACCCTCATCGGCGGGCAGCCGCTCCATTCCGAGTCGCTCATAGAACGCCGCAGCACCCTCGTTCGCGGGATTCATGCCGAGGTGCAGCCCCTTGACACCTCGGCGACGCAGCTCGGCGAAGAGGGTCTCGATGAGCCGACGGCCCAGACCCTGGCCCTGAGTCTCCGGCAGCAGGTCGATGTGCAGATGCGCCGGGTACTGCTCCGCGTTCGGGTTCTGTCCAGGACCTCGCCGGTACCCGTACTCGATCATCTTCTCCTCCGGGCTTTCGGCAGCATCCGGTCGGGGGAAGCGCTCTGCGAACTGCGGCCACCACTCATCGCGGAACCACTGCTCGAATGCGTCGGTGTCATCCGTCGCGACGATGTAGCCGATCGCACGGCCGTCGTCGGCCTCGACGACCCAGCACAGATCGGGATGGCGCTCGACGTAAGGCACCGCGAACAGCAGCCCCCAGAGGTCATCGTCGCTGAACATTCCGGTCGCATCGCCGCCGGCATCCGCCGTCTTCAGGCAGATCTCGAGCAGCGCCGATCGATCGCCGGCTCGGTAGGGACGGATGCTGGTCATGGCCGGCTCCTCACGATGTCAGGGTGTCAGGGTGTCGTCAGTTCCAGGCGCCGACGGCAGAGTCTCATTCGACGCTCGCACCCACCTCAACATGATCGCACCGACGATCAGCACAGTGCCTACTCCGACCAGCATCCCGCCGAGCGTGTCGCTCAGCCAGTGCACTGAGAGCAGCGTGCGTGAGAATGCCATCGCGATCGTCCAGAGCACACCGAGCAGCAGCACCCAGATCCGAGGGAACAACAGCATCGCGATCACCGCCATCGTGGCCGCGTTCGCGGTATGCCCCGAGGGGAAGGAACCGTAATCGGAGATCACGAGCATCTCCTGCGGACGAGCGCGTCCGAACAGGCTCTTGAGCAGTTGCACCACCGCGACGCTCGCGAGCAGCGAGACGACGACGAAGACCGCCGCTCTCCATCGTCTGACGATCAGCAGCGCGGCCAGGACGACGAGCGGAATCAGATACACCGCGACCCAGTTGCCGCCGACCTGATTCATCACCTCGGAGAATCCCACCAGCAGCGGCGTCTGGATGCCGATCATCATCCGGTTCCATCCGCTGTCCACCGCCGACGAAAGATCTGGCCCTGGCGCTGTCATAGAAGCCCCCAGAGCCACGGCTGCCAGCAGTGCACCGATGCCCCACCACAGCAGTACGGATCGTCGAGTCATCCGCCCATTCTCACCCATGGGCCACTATTATGGCGTGAGCATGCCGACGGTTCGCGGTCGCACGATCAGCCACAGTGCGAGTATGCCGACCACCGCACAGCCCACCATCACGGAAGCCATCGTGGTGGCGGTGATGCCCGCACCGACCGAGATGAGCCCGACGACGGGCGAGATGATCGCGGCGATGCCGTTGTTGCTCGCGCCGAGGATGGACGCTGCCGTGCCGGCGGCCTTGCCGTGTCGATCGAGCGCGAGCACCTGCACGCACGGGAACGAGAACCCGCACGCCGTCATGAAAACGAACAGCGGAATGACGGTGCCCCAGAAACCCAGGTCGAGCTGGTCGAAGACGATGATCGCGGTACCGCTGAGCAGAAGCACCGCGGTGGAGAAGGCGAGAACCCACTGCGGGCCGAAGCGCGCGGCGAGACGCGACGCTGCCTGCACGCCCAGCACGACACCGACGGAGTTGACCGCGAACAGCCAGCCGTACTGCTGAGCATTGAGCCCATGCGTCTCCTGAAAGAGGAACGGCGAAGCGGAGAGGTAGGAGAACAGACCGGAGAAGGTCATTCCTCCGATGACGAGCACTCCGAGGAACACCCGGTCACTGAGAACGCTGCGATAGCGCTGCCAGGCAGTGGTGGTGCCGCGTTCGTGGCGACGCTCCTTCGGGAGCGTCTCCGGGATGAACAGTACGGCCGACAGCAGCATGACGACTCCGTAGCCGGCGAGCACGACGAAGATGCCGCGCCATGGCATGATGCCCAGCAGCCATGATCCGATCAGGGGCGCGGCGACCGGCGCCACACCGGAGACCAGTGCGAGTCGCGACAGCATCACGACCAGCCGGCGCCCACCGAACAGGTCGCGCACGATCGCCATCGCGACCACGCCACCGGCAGCGGCGCCGATGCCCATGACGACGCGCGCACCTCCCAGCAGCAGCAGATCCGGTGCCACGGCGGCCGCGACGCTCGCGAGCACATGCAGCGCTGTGACCGAGATCACGGGAACGCGACGACCGACCTTGTCGGAGAGCGGACCGACGACGAGCTGCCCCACTGCGAAGCCGATCATCGTGCCGGTGAGCGTGAGCTGGATCGCCGCTGACGTCGTCTGGAAGTCGGATTCCAGCACCGGGAAGGCGGGTAGATACAGGTCGATCGTGAACGGTCCGAGCGCCGTCAGCGCTCCCAGAAGGATGATGTAGAGCACGCGGCGGCGATGCGGGATCGCATCGCCGGGGTGCAGCATGATCGGCGCGGTCGCCGGATTCGGTCCGAGCGTGCGTATCGCGCCGGTCGGCGTGCTAGTGCGGATCGTGCCCGTGATGGCACGGATGCTGCCGGTCGGTGTGCGTTCGAATTCGGGAGTGGGGGCGTCAGAGGGCGATGAATAGTTCAAGATCCCTCAATGCTACTCGCGTCCCTCCCCGGGCGGAGAGCCGCTCAGTTGTCGATACGGGCGAGCCCCTGCTCG
The DNA here is from genome assembly GCF_024807145.1 of Microbacterium sp. AK031. Classification (GTDB taxonomy): domain Bacteria; phylum Actinomycetota; class Actinomycetes; order Actinomycetales; family Microbacteriaceae; genus Microbacterium. Next base: position 211,775 of record NZ_JANUCA010000006.1, read on the forward strand.
AGGTCGGCGATCAAGTCCGACACGTCTTCGATGCCGACCGACAGCCGCACGACGTTCTCCGCAACGGCGAGCGCGGTACCGCGTACCGAAGCATGCGTCATGTCCGGCGGGTAGCCGATCAGCGATTCGACGCCGCCCAACGACTCCGCCAGTTGGAACAGTTCGGTCGACTCGGCGAACGCACGAGCGGCATCCGGGCCTGCGGCGAGCGCAAGCGAGAGCATCCCACCGAATCCGCTCATCTGGCGTGCCGCGATCTCATGACCGGTGTGCGAGGAGAGCCCGGGGTAGAACACCGTCTCGAACTCGGGGCGTGCCGCCGCCCACTCAGCGATGGCCTGGGCGTTCTCGCTGTGCTGGCGCACTCGCACCGCGAGTGTCTTGATGCCACGGGTCGTGAGCCAGGCGTCCAGCGGCGCGGAGACGGCACCGACCGCGAACTGCTGGAATTTCACCTGGTCGTAGAAGCGGTCGTCGGCGAACACGACGGCACCGCCGAGCACGTCGGAGTGACCGCCGAGGTACTTCGTCGTCGAGTGCACGACGAGGTCGGCGCCGAGCGCGAGCGGGCGCTGCAGCGCAGGCGAGGCGAACGTGTTGTCGACCACGACGATGGCGCCGGCGGCATGCGCGATCTCGGCGGTCGCGGCGATGTCGACGATCTTGAGCAGCGGGTTGCTGGGCGTCTCGAGCCAGACGATCTTCGTCTCAGGACGAAGTGCCTGGCGGATCGCGTCGATGTCCCCGAGTTCGACGGTGGTCGTCTCGATTCCCCACGGCGCGAGGACCCTGGTGAGCAGGCGGTACGTGCCGCCGTAGACGTCGTTGCCGAGCAGCACGTGGTCTCCCGGTTTCAGGATGCCACGCAGCATCGCGTCTTCTGCGGCGAGGCCGGAAGCGAAGGACAATGCGCTCGCGCCGCCCTCGAGCGCGGCCAGCTGCGTCTGCAGCGAGTTGCGCGTGGGGTTGCCGGCCCTGTTGTACTCGTACCCCTCGCGGAAGCCGCCGATGCCGTCCTGCACGTGAGTGGAGGCCTGGTAGATCGGCGGGATGATCGCACCTGTCAGAGGGTCGGGCGCTTGGCCCGCGTGGATGGCACGGGTGGCGAAGGAGTGGTCGGACATGTCCTCAGCCTACGTCCGCCCGCCACGGCATCCGCTCCTGTTACGCCCGGTGACCCGAGAGCGTCAGATCAGCGCGCGAGGTAGGCGAGCAGGTCCTGGCGGGTGAGAAGCGTGTGCGGCTTGCCGTCTACCGTCACCAGCAGCGCGTCGGCGTCGGCGAGCGCAGTGCGGGCCTGATCGACGGACGCATGGATGCCGATGAGCGGCATCCGCGCGCCGACATGAGCTCCGATAGCGTCCGTGGGTTTTGCGTCACCGCGGAAGAGCAGGTCGAGCAGACCGCGCTCATCGACCGTGCCGACGACCTCGCCCATCATCACGGGCGGCTCCGCGCTGAGCACGACGAGCTGGGACACGTCGAACTCGGTCATCATGCTGATCGCGTCGAGCACGGTGTCGCTGGGGTGCGCATGCACCAGGTCGGGGACGGCGTGCTGTCCTTTTCGTAGCGCAGTGCGCGCATCGAGCACATCTGCGACCGTCTCCCCCTCCTCGACCTCGCTGAACCCGTACGACCGCATCCACGAGTCGTTGAAGATCTTCGACAGGTACCCGCGTCCGCCGTCGGGGAGGAGCACCACCATCACGGCATCCGCTGGCAGGGTCCTGGCCACGCGCAGCGCGCCGACGACGGCCATGCCGCTGGATCCACCGACGAGGATGCCCTCTTCACGCGCGAGTCGGCGGGTCATCGCGAACGACTCCGCATCGTCGACCGCCACGATCTCGTGGGGCACGGTGGGGTCGTACGAACCCGGCCAGATGTCCTCCCCCACGCCCTCCACGAGATACGGGCGCCCGGTTCCGCCCGAGTACACGCTGCCCTCTGGATCGACGCCGACGATGCGCACCCTGTCGTCGGAGACCTCCCGCAGGAAGCGGCCGGTGCCGCTGATCGTGCCGCCGGTACCGATGCCGGCGACGAAGTGCGTGACGGCGCCGTCGGTGTCGCGCCAGACCTCGGGACCGGTCGTCTCGTAGTGGCTGCGCGGGCCGTTCGGGTTCTCGTACTGGTTCGGCTTGAAGGCCCCGTCGATCTCCCGCATGAGCCTGTCGCTGACGCTGTAGTACGACTCGGGGCTGTCGGCCGGCACCGATGTCGGCGTCATCACGATCTCCGCGCCATATGCGCGCAGCACGTCGATCTTGTCTTCGCCGACCTTGTCCGGTAGGACGAACACGCACTTGTACCCGCGCTGCTGGGCGACCAGCGCGAGTCCGACGCCGGTGTTGCCGCTGGTGGGCTCGACGATCGTGCCACCTGGCCGCAACTCGCCGGAAGCCTCGGCCGCATCGATGATGCGCCCCGCGATGCGATCCTTCGAAGACCCGCCGGGGTTCAGGTACTCGAGCTTGACCAGCACCGTGCACTCCACGCCCTCGGTGACATGCTGCAGTTTCACGAGAGGGGTGTCGCCGACGAGGTCGGCGATGTGCTCGGCGTAGTTCATGACTCAAGGGTAGGGCCAGGACCCGGTTCAGCCGACTGCGTTACCCCTTCGTCGATCCCGCCAGCAGCCCTCTGACGAAGTACCTCTGCAGGGCGAAGAAGACGATCAGCGGAACGATGATCGACACGAACGCGCCGGCGGTCAGGAGGTGCCAGTCGTTTCCGCGCGTACCGGTGATCTCAGCCAGCAGTTTCGTGATCGGTGCCGCGCCGCCGTCGGCGAACACCAGCGCGACGAGCAGATCGTTCCACACCCACAGGAACTGGAAGATCGCCACAGAGGCGATGGCCGGCATGGTCAGCGGCAGCACGATCCGGAAGAAGATCTGACCACGCGATGCACCGTCGACTCTTGCGGCCTCGATGATCTCGCCGGGGATCTCCGACATGAAGTTGTGCAGCAGATAGATCGCCAGCGGCAGCGCGAACATCGAGTGCGCGAGCCAGACCTGCGCATACCCACCGGCTGCCCCGAGCGGCAGCGTGATCTGCAGGCCGAACAGGTTCAGGCCGCGCGAGAAGGTGCTCAGCAGCGGAACGAGAGCCATCTGGATGGGCACGATCTGCAGCGCGAAGATGAAGATGAAGAGGAAGTTGCGTCCCTTGAAGTCGATCCACGCGAACGCATACGCGGCCATGGAGGCGACCATGAGCGGGACGATGGTCGCCGGGATCGTGATCGCGATCGAGTTGACGAACGACTCGATCATGGTCAGCTGCGTCGTGCCCGACTGCAGGACGTCGACATAGTTCTCGCCGGTGACCTGCGGGTTGAGGAAGAACTCCCACCAGCCGCTGGATTGGATGTCGTCGCGCGGTCGGAATGACGAGATGAAGAGCCCGAGAGTGGGGATCGTCCACAGGACAGCGATGATGATGGATGCGGCGGATGCCCAGGGCCGCGAGAGCTTCTTGCGCGTGCGTCCTGCAGATGCGTTCAGCTTGCCGCCGGTGGTGATCGCGCGGGTGCTGGTGGGCGTGGAAGTGGGCAGTGCGTTGGACTTCACGGTGTCGCTCATCGGATCTCCCGCTGCTTCTGGATCTGGCGTGCGTTGTAGATGACGATCGGCAGCACGAGGATGAACAGGATGACCGCCAGGGCGGCGCTTCGACCCGCTTCGAACTTCGAGAACTGCGTGTACATCTCGTTGGCGAGCACCGAGGTCTCGTAGTTACCGGCAGTCATGGTGCGCACGATGTCGAAGACCTTCAGCGAGGCGATCGAGATCGTCGTCAGCACGACGATGAGAGCCGGGCGGATGGCGGGTACGGTGACCGAGATGAACCGCTGCCAGGCGTTCGCGCCATCGAGCTCGGCGGCCTCCAGCAGCTCCATCGGCACACCCTTGATGGATGCGGAGAGGATCACCATCGCGAATCCGGTCTGAACCCAGATCAGCACGACGATGAGGAACAGGGTGTTCAGCGGAGGATTGAGCAGGAACTGCTGCGGCTCAGCGCCGAACCAGACGAGAAGTTGGTTGAGAAGGCCGATCTGTTCGAACTGCGGGCCGCGGTACTCGTACATGAACCGCCAGATGATGCCGGCGCCGACGAACGAGATCGCCATCGGCATGAACACCAGGACCTTGTAGATCTTCTCCCCGCGTGTGCGGTCGATGAACACGGCATAGGCGAGTCCGACGATCGTCGACACGGTCGGCACGATCAGCACCCAGACGATCGTGTTGACCACGACGCGGATGCCGTCGGGCTGTCCGAATATCCAGGTGTAGTTAGCGAGCCCGACGAAGCTCTTCCCCGACGAGTTCATGAACGATGCCACCATCGTCTGCAACGACGGCAGGACGAGGCCCACCAGCAGGAGCAGGAACGCCGGCGCCATGAAGGCGACGAGCTGGATCAGGTATCCCTTGCCGGACTTCGAGCGGTAGTCGAGCAGGAAGAACACCGCTCCCACCACGACGGCGACCCCCATCGCCCAGTAGTAGGAGCGGAAGAACCACACCACCGCGAGCGGGATCAACAGACACATGGCCAAGCGGATGATGGTGTACATCGTCCCCTGGCGAGGTGCGATGTCTACGAGCAGGAGGATGATGGCCACCACCAGCCCGAAGGCGATGACGACGGCCACCGCCTGCAGGACCGGCGGCAGCGAGCCGATCCATCCGAAGAATTCGATCGCGGTCACGGAGTCCCCTTTACAACAGCGTGCAGATCATCAGCGGTCCATGCGCCGTCGCAGGGACCGGGAGCAGGTGGACCGTCCGAGAAGACGGCCCACCTGTATCGGGTCAGCCTGCCGGCCAGCCCGTCTCGATCTGCTGGAGGACCTCATCGGTCGACGTACCGTTGACCCAGGCGACCATGCCCTTCCAGAACGTTCCGGCACCGACAGCACCAGGCATCAGGTCACTGGCGTCGAAGCGGAACGTGGTGTCCGGATCCTGCAGGATCTTGATGGTCTCCTGAAGGATCGGATCCTGCGCCGCGTCCGGCTCCAGGCCGTTGTTCGCCGATGTGACGCCGCCGAGGCTGACGCGGCTGTTCGCCCACTCGGGGCTGGACAGGTACGCGAGCACCTTCTGCGTGGCTTCGGTGTCGCTGAACGCTCCGACGATCTCACCGGCACCCGTCACGGCCTTCTCATCCGCGCTCTCGCCCGGCAGCATGAACGCCCAGACGTCGCCGTCCTCGGCGATGTTCGTGCCCTCGGGGAAGAATCCGGACAGGAACGATGCCTGGTGAGTCATGGCGCACGAGCCGTCGGCGACCTTCGGTGCCACATCGCCGAACGCCGTCGAGTTGATCGAGCGGACGTCGCCGAATCCGGCGTTGACGTTCGCCGGGTTCAGGAGGACCTCGCCGACCGAATCGAACGCGGCCTTGATCTGCGGGTCGGTGAAGGGAACCTCGTTGGTGACCCACTGGTCATACACGTCCGGGCCGGCCTGGCGAAGCACGTAGTCCTCGACCCAGTCGGTCCCCGGCCAGCCGGTGGCAGTGCCTGACTCGAAGCCGGCGCACCACGCGGGGGTGCCGGTCGCGGCCTGGATGGCCTCGGTGAGGGCGGTCAGGTCACCCAGAGTCTCTGGAACCTCGACTCCCCACTCGGCGAACTTCGCGGGTGAATACCAGATCCAGCCCTTGACGTTGGCCATCAGCGGTGCGCCGTAGAACGTGCCGTCGTAGGTGCCGTAGTTCACCCAGTCCTCGGTCCAGTATTCGTTGGCGTTGCTGGCGACCTCTTCCGGCGCGGGCTTGAGGAAATCGCGAGAAGCGAAGTCGGCGAACAGACCCGGCTGCGGGAAGATCGCGATGTCGGGCGGGTTTCCGCCCTGTGCGCGGGTGCCGAGCTGCGTCTCGAAGTCCTGGCTGCCCTCGTACTTGATCTCGATGTCGTTCTCTTCAGCCCAGTCGGCCCACGACTCCTGCAGGAGCTCGGCTTCAGCGTCGACGATGGTGCCGTAGATCGTGACCGTGCTGCTTTCCCCCTCGCCCCCGTCGCCGCCGCCGTCGGGGGCGCCTGGGGCCCCGCACCCCGCAAGCGCGATGCCCGCAGCCCCGACCAGGGCGAGCGGAGCAAGACGCCGATTACGCTGTGACAGTCCCATGTGACTTCTCCTCTTCGAGTTCACGTCCCCATGCGTGCCGCCTGCCCGAGAGCGAGCGGATCGGGAACCGATTCCAGGCCAAACCTACTGGCCATGTCCGCCCGGCACAATGGCCGGAGATCACAAGCTGACAACCTTTGAGTATTCAGATGGGCAACACATGGGAGCGCTCCCTCCGCGCACACCTGGAACCGGTTCCCTTCGAGCGAGAGTCGGCTACGCTGTGCACGGACGCACGGCGCCGCGCGTTTCGGACATCGAGGAGGATGCATGAGCACGATCGCGGATGTCGCCGCGCGCGCCGGCGTCTCCAAGGCCACCGCCAGTCGGGCGTTGAGCGGACGTGGATACGTCTCGAAGGAGACACGGGAATCGGTGTCGCGCGCCGCGCGCGAGCTCTCGTACGTCGCTCATTCCTCCGCGACGAGCCTCGCGACCGGGCGCACACTGACTGTCGGTGTGGTGGTGCCGACGATCGGCCGCTGGTACTTCTCCGAGCTGCTCACCGGCGTGCAGGAAGCCCTGCTCGCTCACGAATACGACCTCGCGCTCTACAGCGTCGCCGGCGGCTCCCCCGCAAGAGATCGGATCTTCGACGTGGTGCTTCCCCGTCGAAGATTCGACGGCATCATCGCCGCGGGCATCCAACCGGGCAGTCATGAGCTGGATCGATTGTCCAGACTCGACAGGCCTCTGGTGAGCGTCGGCCCGTATCACCCCGGCACGAGCTCGGTGTCGATCGATGACGCCGCGGCCGCCCGCATCGCGACAGAGCATCTGATCGACCTCGGCCACACGGCGATCGCGTTCATCGGCGCAGCCGACGATGACGCGCGTTCGGGGTTCGGAGATGCTCGCCGCCTGCAGGGCTATCGCGACGCGATGGATGGCGCGGGGCTCAGCGACCGCATCAGCGTGAGTCCGGCGGCGAGCGACATGCCCAGCGGATATCAGAGTGCGGTCGATCTGCTGGGCAATCGGCTCACTCGTCCCACCGCAGTGGTCGGCGTATGCGATGAGACGGCGATCAGCGCGATCATCGCTGCGCGACGTCTGGGCATCGCGGTGCCGACCGAGCTGAGCGTCGTCGGCATCGACGACCATCAGCACGCGGAGATGTTCGCACTCACGACGATCCGGCAGCAGCCGCGGGAGCAGGGGGTGCAGGCGGTCGACCTCCTGCTTCGTCAGCTCGAGCATCCTGATGCCGAGCTCGAACACATCGTCGCCGCATCCGCATTGGTGGTGCGCAGCTCATCCGCTGCGCCGCGCTGAGCGTCCCGCAGACGCACGAATGCCCCGGGCATCAGCCCAGGGCATTCGTGTAAGCGTTGAGACGCTGTTACTTGAGGGTGACGGTCGCGCCGGCAGCCTCGAGAGTCTCCTTGGCCTTCTCGGCGGTCTCCTTGTTGGCGCCCTCAAGGACAGCCTTCGGAGCGCCGTCGACGACAGCCTTGGCCTCGCCGAGGCCGAGCGAGGTGAGCTCGCGGACGGCCTTGATGACCTGGATCTTCTTGTCGCCGGCAGCCTCGAGGATGACGTCGAAGGAGTCCTTCTCCTCAACCTCTTCAGCAGCGCCCGCGCCACCGGCACCGGCAACGGCGACGGGTGCAGCAGCGGTGACGTCGAACTTCTCCTCGAACGCCTTCACGAACTCGCTGAGCTCGACGAGGGTCAGGTCTGCAAACTGCTCGAGCAGCTGCTCAGTGGTGAGCTTCGCCATGATGTATCTCCTAGATTGATGGGGTTTGTGGAACGAGATCGCCGGTCGCTCACGCGGCCTGTGCGGTCTCCAGCTTTTCGCGAAGCGCGTCGATGGTCGCGGCAGCCTTGCCCATCGTCGCCTTCATCATGCCCGCAGCCTTCGCCAGCAGAACCTCACGGCTCTCGAGCGAGGCGTACTTGTTGACCTCGTCGGCGGTGAGGGTGTTGCCCTCGAACACGCCGCCCTTGATCACGAGAAGCGGGTTGGCCTTGGCGAAATCACGAAGAGCCTTCGCGGTGGCGACGAAATCGCCGTGCACGAATGCGACGGCCGACGGACCCTTGAGGTCGTCATCCAGCGCAGAGATCCCGGCCTTGTTGGCAGCGATCTTGGTCAGCGTGTTCTTCACCACGGCGTACTCAGCGTCCTGACGGATGCTGTTACGCAGCTCCTTGAGCTGGGCAACCGTCAGACCGCGGTACTCGGTCAGCAGGACGGCGTTCGAGTTCTCGAATGACTTCGTGAGCTCGGCAACCGATGCATCCTTCTGCGCCATGGTCACTCCTTGGTGGGTACGAGATGCCGCACGGTGGTGGGGCATCGACCTCGACCACCCCACAAGCCAAACAAAAAAGCTCCGGCGCAAGCGCACGGAGCTCTGAAACAGTTCGTGACACCTGCGCGGGCCCCTGCTTAGCAGTGCTTCGATCGTGTTGCGCTTGCGCGCATCACGATGACCGGCGGTCTTCGGTTGATTCAAGGATACGGCATCCAGCGCCGTCCCCCAAATCGGGCAGCCCGCCTGCTCAGCGTCGGTCAGCGGCGCGACCGGCGTGCCCCGCGAGCGCATCCGCTGCGCGGACCATTGCGAGATGCGAGAGCGCCTGCGGTGTGTTTCCCGCGTGCCTGTTTCCCTCCACGTCGTATTCCTCGGAGAGCAGTCCGAGATCATTCGAGAGCGCCACGAGACGCGCCATCAGCTCTTCCGCGTCGTCCTCGCGACCACTTGCTGCGTATTGCTCGACGAGCCAGAAACTGCATGCGAGGAACGGATGCTCTCCCCCTTCGAGGCCGTCGACGCCGCTCGTCGTGCGGTACCGCATGACCAGACCGTCCCGAAGAAGCGTGTGCTCCATCTGCGCGACCGTTCGCGTCATCCGCGGGTCATCGGGCTCGCAGTATCCGACCTGCGGCAGCACCAGAAGCGACGCGTCGACTTCGTTCGAATCGTAGTGCTGCACGAAGTAGCCGTCGGCGTGAACGCCGCGATCATCGATCTCGGCGCGCAACCGGTCACGGATCTCGGCCCACCGATCGGCATCACCGGCCAGACCGTGCTCGCGTACGGCGCGGACGCCGCGATCCAGCGCCGCCCACATCATGACGCGCGAGTGAGTGAACCACTGCGGCTCGCCCCTGATCTCCCAGATGCCGTTGTCAGGACGATCCATCCCTGCGATGACGCGTTGGAGAAGGGCACGCTGCAGCGGCCAGGAGAAAGAGGATTCCTCCACCCCCGCGATGCGCGCGGCCTCCAGTGCCACGAGCACCTCTCCGATCACGTCGCCCTGGTACTGATCGACGGCGCCGTTGCCGATGCGCACGGGGGATGCGCCGTCGTAGCCTGGCAGACTGATGAGCTCGCGCTCGGCGAGATCGCGCTCCCCCGCGATGCCGTACATGATCTGCACCTCGGCCGGCTCGCCTGCGACCGCGCGCAGCAGCCACAGCCGCCAGTGCTGGGCCTCGTGCAGGAACCCGTGCGCGATGAGCACTTCGAGTGTCAGTGCAGCATCGCGCAGCCACACGTAGCGATAGTCCCAGTTGCGCGATCCGCCGAAATTCTCCGGCAGTGATGTGGTCGCGGCGGCGACGATTCCGCCGGTGTCCCTGTTGGTGAGTGCGCGCAGCACGAGCAGCGAGCGGACCACCATCTCGCGATGAGGTCCGTCGTGCTCGATTCCGCTCGCCCACCCCTGCCACCAGGAGCGGGTTCTGGCGATGGCCGCTTCGATGTCGAGCGGGTCGGGCGCGCTCTCGTGCGAGAGGAACCAGGTCAGAGTGAGTGCCCGCGTCTCGCCCTCGGAGACCGTGACGCGTCCGGTGTGCACATGATCGGCTGCGGAGAGCGCGACGCCGCGCACGATCACGGCGTCCGGCCCTGCGGTCGCCCGCAGCGCCGGCGCGGATTCGGTTCCCACCTGCCGCACCCATGGCAGCGCCCTCGCGTAATCGAAATGCATCCGCAGCTCGGTGTGGAAGGCGACAGTGCCCGAAACGCCGATCACCCGTCGAACCACATCGGTGCGATGCGCGCTCATCGGCATGAACTCGTGCACCTCCGCAGTGCCGTCGACCGTCTCCCATCTCGTGACGAGGACGAAGGTGTCCGGCAGGTAGTGGCGGCTCATCGTGGCTGCTTCGTCGAGCGGACGCAGCGTCCAGCATCCGTGCGTGGGGTCACCCAGCAGCGCACCCAAGATCGATGGCGAGTCGAAACGCGGCAGGCAGAGCCAGTCGATGCTGCCGTCGCGGGAGACGAGAGCCGCCGTGCGGCAGTCACTGAGCAGTGCGTAGTCTTCAATCGGAGATGGCATCCGTCCGATTGTGGCAGTGACCGCCTCTGCGATCCAGGTCTGTTGTGATCTCGTGGTGCCGACTACGGTGGGCCGCATGGCCGAGCACACGACACTCATGATCTTCGGAGCATCCGGCGACCTGACATCCAGACTCCTGCTGCCCGCGCTGGGGCAGCTGTTGATCACCGAGCCGAAGCGCACCGTTCAGCTGATCGGCGCCGGAATGGACGAGTGGGCGGACGAGAAGTGGCGCGAGGTCGTGCAGACAGCGTTCGCGTCGGCGGAGGCTGACGACGCGATGACGCGCGTCGAGACCGAGTATCACCGCGCCGACATCACAGCTGCCGACGATCTCAAGACGCTTCTCGCCGGCCGAGAGGCACCGCTGGCGCTGTACTTCGCTGTACCGCCCTCTGTCGCCGCAGCGGCGTGCGATGCGATGGCATCCATCGATCTGCCCCGGGGCGTCGTGCTGGCCCTCGAGAAGCCGTTCGGAGTCGATGAGGACAGCGCCCGGGCGCTCAACGAACGTCTCGCCCTGCTCGTTCCCGAGAGCCAGGTCTTCCGTATCGACCACTTCCTCGGGCGTTCGACCACCCTGAATCTGCTCGGGGTGCGCTTCGCGAACCGCGTGCTAGAGCCGCTGTGGTCGGCGACCGACATCGAGTCGGTCTCGATCACGTACGACGAGTCCCTGGGCCTCGAGGGGCGCGCCGGGTACTACGACCATGCCGGGGCGTTCGTCGACATGGTCCAGAGCCACCTTCTGCAGGTGCTCGCCGTCTTCGCGATGGAGGAGCCCGCGACGCTGGACGAGGTGGACTTCCGCGCCGCGACGACCGCAGTGCTGCGGGCGACCTCGGTGTGGGGCGACGATCCGGAGCGCAACTCCCACCGCGCGAGATACACGGCCGGCAGCGTGGAGGGGCGCACATTCCCCTCCTATGTGGATGAACCGGACGTCGATCCGGCGCGGAACACCGAGACATTGGGAGCTGCGACCTTCGAGGTGCGCAACGCCCGCTGGGCCGGTGTGCCGATCACACTGCGTTCCGGTAAAGCCATCGGGGATCCGTCGCGAGAGATCGTCGTGCGGTTCCGCCCAGTGCGCCGCGTCCCACATGGACTTCGCGGCGAAGCCGAGGGTGCGGTGCTGCGATTCTCGCTCGGCGTGGCCGCGATCTCGCTGGAGCTCAACGTCAACGGCGAAGCAGACCCCTTCGAGCTGGAGCGGACGACGATGTCAGCGGAGCTCGGGCCGGGCGCGCTTCGCGCCTACGCCGAGGTGCTCTCATGCATCCTCGACGCCGATCCGGTGCTCGCCGTGCGCGGCGATGCCGCCGAGGAATGCTGGCGCATCGTGCAGCCGGTGCTCGATGCTTGGAAGGCGGACAAGGTGCCGCTCGAGGAGTATGTCGTCGGCTCGGGCGGGCCCGATGGGTGGCCGGCAGCCGGCTGAGTTCCGAACGCCGGGTCCGGCCGGCTGGCTCCGGCGCGGCTGGTCTGGCGTGTCCATGGTCGCGGGTAATCTCGAATGGTGACTCCGGAACTTCAGGCTCGTATCGTCGCGGATTCCCGTGACCGCGTCGCCTGGCTCCGGGCACGCACGCGTGGGATCACCGCCACTGACGTCGCAGGCCTCTCCGGAGACAAGTCGATCATCCGCGCCGCCGATGCGAAGCTCGGGGGCGGTGCGCACTTCGGCGGCAACGCCTACACCGATCATGGCCGTCGTCGCGAGCCCGAGATCGCCACCTGGGTCGCCGGGACGCACGGCATCCATCCGTCATCGGCGCTGTTCCGGGCCGAGGCAGAGCATCGTCACCTCGCCACTCCCGACGGCATCGTCCAGGATTCCGAGGGCCGCATCCTGCTCGCCGAGATCAAGACCACGAACAAGAACTGGCGTACGATCCCCCGCACCTATCTCCGCCAGGTGTGGTGGCAGCAGCATGTGCTCGGTGCAGAGCGCACTCTGTTCGTCTGGGAGGAGCACGACAGCTTCCGCCCCATCCACGACGAGCCGCGATGCGTGTGGATCGACCGCGACGACCGCGAGATCGGCCAGCTCGTCACACTCGCTACGCGCCTGATCGATGAGCTCTACCACCGCACGACGGGACAGCGTCCACCCGGCGCAGACCTCGTCGAAGCCGCCAGCCGTCGCGATTCCCTGCGTGAGCGCGATGCGTTCCGCGCCCTCGCGCTCGCGGACTGAACCGGTATGACCGGCGTCGTTCGTTCAGTCCAGGACGCGCGCTGCCTCTTCGATGACCTCCGTCGAGATCGCATCCAGCAGTGACGATCGCAGGTTCCACTGCTGCCAGTACAACGGCACGTGGATCGGATCGCCCCCCAGAGGAAGCGCAGCACCGGATGCCGCGGCATCCGTCGCCTGCGAACCGGGCAGCATGCCCCACCCGAGCCCGAGCAGAACCGCCTGGGCGTAGTCGTATGACGCCGGGACGTAGTGGCGCGGGATGCCTTGCTCCTCCAGTCCACGAGAGCGCAACCAGGTGTGCTGCAGAGTGTCACGCCGGTCGAAGTCCACGAACGGCGCGCGCCGCAGAGCGTCTTCCGTGACGCCGTCAGGGAACCAGCGTTTCATGAACGCGGGCGTCGCCATCGCCTCGTAGCGCAGAACGCCGAGCGGCGCGACCGTGCATCCTGCGACCGGCGACTCCTCAGACGTCACCGCCGCCATGACCTCACCCGACTCCAGCAGGCGAGCGGTGAACGTCTGATCGTCGCGGTGCAGATCGAAGTCGATGTCGTGGTTCTCCGCCAGTCGCGCGAGCGGTGCCAGGAACCAGGTCGCCATCGAGTCCGCGTTCACTGCGAGTGGGATGCTGACGCGCCCTCCGGCGTCGTCGAGACCGAGCGCGGCGAGGGCATCGTGTTCGAGCAGTGCGATCTGGCGAGCCATCCGCACGACCGATTCGCCTGCGGCCGTCGCCTTCGCCGGCCGGCCTCGCACGATCAGGACCTGCCCGAGCTGCTGTTCGAGCGTCTTCAGTCGCTGGCTGACCGCCGAAGGGGTGATGCGCAGCGAGCGCGCCGCCGCGTCAAGGCTTCCGCCGTCGATGATCGCTGCGACCGTGGACGCCAGCTCTGGTGAAATGCCCGCCATATAAGCCATGCTAATGGTTCATAAGAACTCATCGCTGGTGCTTAGGAATAGGTCCTCCTACTCTCGGAGGATGCTCTCGTTCCTCGCCGGCCTCGGCCTCGGCTTCTCCCTCATCATCGCCATCGGCGCCCAGAACGTGTTCGTCCTGCGCCAGGGAGTGCGCCGGGAGCATGTGCTGACCGTCGTCATCATCTGTGCGCTCTCCGATGCAGTGCTCATCGCGACAGGGGTCGCCGGACTCGGCTTTCTGCTCCAGACGGTGCCGTGGCTGGTGGATGCCGCACGCGTTCTCGGTGCGGTCGTCCTGATCGGCTACGGACTCCTCGCCGCCAGACGGGCATGGCGCGGCGGCGATCAGACGCTGCACGTATCCGGCGATGAGAAGCGCACGGGACGGCTGGCGGCAGCGGTTGCGATCGCGCTCGCCCTGACCTGGCTGAACCCGCACGTCTACCTCGACACCGTGCTCATGCTCGGGTCTATCGCTGCGACATATGGCGACGCCCGCTGGCTCTTCGCCGCAGGGGCGATCCTCGCCAGCATCCTGTGGTTCACCGCCCTCGGCTATGGCGCGCGCGGACTCGCCCGATGGCTGAACACTCCGCGAGCCTGGCGGATCCTCGATGGTGTCATTGCCGTCGTCATGACCGCGATCGCCATCAGCCTCGTGCTGCCACTGTTCAGCGGCCGGTGAAAGATCTAGACTCCTGCCCGAAGCGAAGGAGACGACATGCAGACTCTGACCATCGACTTCATCTGCTCGCTCGACGGCTTCGGCTCTGCGGTGGGCTGGCCCGGTTGGTGGGGGATGGAGAGCCCCGAGTACCTCGACTGGCTTGAAGAGACGCCGGCCAAGAACGATCCGCTGCTGATGGGAGCGACGACCTACCGTGTGATGTCTGAGCTCACTGCGAATGGCGAGCCGGGAACGGATGTGCTGAACGACATCCGCAAGTATGTCTTCTCGTCGTCTCTCGACGCTCCGCTCGCATGGGCCAATTCGACGCTCGTCGACACGGATGCTGTCGACTATGTCCGCGAGCTGAAGGCTGAGTCTCATCGGCCGCTGCGCACGATCGGCAGCATCGCTTTGTGCCGCTCGCTCCTGAAGGCGGGGCTCGTCGACCGCTACCGCGTCGTGATCTTCCCCGTCATCACCGGGGCCACAGGCCGTGACCGCATCTTCGACGGCTACCCGGATGTCAGCCTCGAGCTCGTCGAGGCCCGCACGTTCGATAATCGCACGCAACTGCTCGAGTACATCCCGACGGTGCTGGATGGCCCTTCGGGGAGCTGAGCGTCGCCGCCGAAGCGGCACCCTGGTGAACGCAAAATGGCCACCCTGCGTTGGGTGGCCATTTTGTTTCTTCTGAAAGAAGTTCGGCGGTGTCCTACTCTCCCACAGGGTCCCCC
>NZ_JANUCA010000007.1 GCF_024807145.1 Microbacterium sp. AK031
GCCGGCGCACACAAGATCAACGAACGCGGCACGAGTACCAGGCGGAAACAACTTGACCATGAAACGCTCCTTCAATCAGAGCGTTGCTCCCACCATATGAATCTGCCCCCGGCGTTGCTCCCACCACTTGACATTGCCCGCCGAGAGACCGGCACTTTCCTCCTTTCAAAGCCTCGGATGCCGTGTGAAGCTCAACTCCCCCAGTTGTCGGCGAGCTTGCTCAGCAGGCGGGCGAGTTCTCGCGCCTCTTCGTCGGTGAAGGGCTCGAGCGCGCGCGCCAGCACCTCGCGCCGCTCCCCGCGCATGCCGCGGGCGATCTTGCGTCCGGCTTCCGTGAGCGCGATGCGCGTGCGACGCGCGTCGTCGGGGTCGGCCTCGCGCTGCACGAGGCCGCGCTGCACTGCTTGCTGCACGAGTCGTGAGGCGCGCGGCTGATCGACGCCGACCGCCTCGCCGAGTGCGCTGACGCTGAGCGGCTCGGATGCTGCGGCCAGCGCCTCCAGCATCCGCATCCAGGCGGGTCCTCCCAGACGCCCGCCCGGTCCGCCAGCCCATGGCGGAGGCACGATTCCGCGGTGGCCATGGGGATGTTCTCCGTGTCCTGGGCCATGACCGTGGTGATCTCCGATGAAGTCACCGCGCACCCCGTGCGGGCCGCCACGCCCGGGTCCGTGCGGTCGCCGCCCGCGCAGGCGCGAGAGAGCCTGCGCGATGATCTCGGCCGGATCCGGATTGTCAGTGCTCACGCATCCGATTTTACATGCATATTGACATGCACTTACATTGCATGTCACACTACATATACATGCATAGTTACAAGCAAAGGATTCCCCATGAACACCATCAACACAGATGAGACTTCCCGCCCGTTCGGATTCTGGCTCAAGGCCGTCGATCGCCTCATGGCGGCTGAATTCGCCTCCGCCTTCGAATCCGAGGGCATCACGCGCCGGGAGTGGCGCCTCCTGAACATCGTCGACGGCTCAGTTCCGGCGGGCCGCCCGAAGAGCGATCACCCGCTGCCCGCCCACAAGCTGGCCCGACTGATCGAACTCGGCTGGGTGACAGATGCCGATGGCACCTGGACCCTGACCGACGACGGCCGCGCCGCCAAGGAGCGCCTCGGCGGCATCGTCGACGGCATCCGCGCGAAGGTCACCGATGCGGTTCCCGCCGAAGACCTCGCCACCACCATGGCCACGCTCGAGCGGCTGGCCCGCACGTTCGGCTGGGACGAGGAGACGCCGCTCCCCCGTGGACGCGGGCGTCGCGGCTTCGGCGATCACGGCTTCGGACATCGCAGCTTCGGACCGCGCGGCTCCGGTCGCCGCGGGCATGGATTCAGGCATCCGTCACAGCGCTTCGACCACGAAGGGTATGAGAGGCACGACGGGCACGGCGCACCCGGCACGAGCGAGCGCGAGGACTGCCACCACGGCGGACCGCACGGCCACCGCGGAGGACACGCGCGTGCTCGTTTCGCACATTTCGCGCAGGGCGCCTACGAGCGCGGCTTCGACGCCGGGTTCACCCGCGGTCGTGACGACCGCTGAGCTCCTGCCGCGAAAGGAGTGCAGGGCGGATGCTTCGGCATCCGCCCTGCGTCGAGTCAGGCTCCGGTGGGTCGGTAATAGGGATAGTCGGGGTAGCTGTAGCCGCCTCCCCAGAACGGGGCGAACCCGTAGTAGCCGAAGACATCGCCGTAGGTGTCGCGCTCGTGGATGAGGGCGGGGTCATACGCCGGCGCACCGGCGACATGCTCGCGGGTCTGATCCAGCCGCACTTCGTCGGCGGTGACGGAGGTGATCGCGTCGACCGGAATGAAGGTCGTGTCCTGCCCGATCCCCAGGAATCCTCCTGAGGCGACCTCGATGAGGCGTACCTTGCGTTCGTTCTCGTCGATGAGGAGCGCCTTCACCTTGCCGAGATCGGCGCCGTCCTTGTCCTTGACATCGCGTCCACGGATGTCATCGTCCGGGTTGGCCACCGTTTCGTCGGTATCGCCGAGTCTGACGAGTGCGTCAGTGCCTGGTGTTTCCATGCTGGTTCTCCTTTGCTCCGTCGGGTGCTCTCTCCACGGTAAGCACGTCGCCGCCGACCTTCTCCCCCCTAGCCAAACGCCTGTCGGAGATGTAGAGAGACGCCCTGACAGCGCACCCCGCGAATGCTTCGGCATCCGCCATCGTCGTCTAGCTGTCGAGCGCGACGACCAGATCCGACGGAGCCCCGGCCGCGATGAGCCGCTCCGTCATCGCCGCCGCGGCGAGCGTGTACGGACGATCGTCGCGCATGAGCAATGAGCGCGAGTTCGCCTCTTCATACAGCGCGATCAGATGGAACGCGAGGAGCTCGGCGCCCGCCTCGTCGACGGTCAGCTCATCCGCTTCGATGGCGTGTGCGATCTGCGCGTCGATGTAGGCATACCAGGCAGAGGTCGCGGATCGGATGGCGTCACTGACCTCGCCCGGCTTGGAATCGACATCGGCCGCCGTCGCGGCGAAGAAACAGCCACCGGGGAAGACTCGATCGCGGGAGTAGATCAGCGCGTGGCGCAGTAATGCGACGAGGCGCGACAGTCCGCGGGGCTCGTCGCGAGCGGGGACGATGATCCGATCGACGAAGATCTCCCTGGCCGCAGCGACCGTGGCGAGCTGCAACCGCTCTTTGCTGCCGAACAATGTGGCGATGCTGCTCTTGCTGCGACCGGAAGACCCGGCCAGTCGCCCGATCGTCAGCCCGTCGAGCCCTTCCACCGAGGCAAGGTCGGTCGCGCTGGACAAGACGACCCGTCGCGTGGCATCGCCGCGAGCACGCCGTCCGTCCTGAATCACTTTCTGCGCCACCCCTTTAGTGTACGCACGATCGTTCGTATACTCTACATACGATCGTACGTATTCATTGGCGCAGGAACTCATCGACCAGGAACGAGGAATCATGTCTGCTTCCGTCACCGCCCTCCGTCGCAGCATCCGCATCTCCGCTGCTCTCTCGCCCACGATCGCGGCGCGACTCGCGCTCAGTGCGTTCTTCCGCCCCGGCCCGAAGATGGCCGTTCATGAGCGGGACTCGGCCACCGATCTCGCCGGACACCGCGAGTTTCTGCGATTGCGCGGTCACGATGTCGCCACCTATCGGTGGGGTGCCGGCGAGCGCACCGTGCTGCTGCTCCACGGCTGGCAAGGACGCGCCTCGCAGCTTGCGCCGTTGGTCCGCGAACTGGTCGCGTCGGGATATCGGGTGGTGTCGTTCGACGCGCCCGCACACGGCGCCTCGGACGGTCGCCGCGCCGACATCACCGATTGGCTCGACGTCACATCACGGCTGTCGCACCGCTACGGCGGATTCGATGCGATCGTCGGGCACTGCTTCGGCGGCCTCGCAGCCTTGGCCGCAGCACGGGATGACGCTGAGGCCCGATCGGTCGCAGTCATCGCCGCCGCAGCGAGTCCCGCGGCCTTTCTGCACGAGTTCAGCGCGATGTTCGGGCTCGACGACTCGACGCGTACGGAGTTCGAGCGGCTCTTCTACGCGCGGCTGGGCGAGACGCCGGCCACCGCGATCGCGCACTACGACGCGGTGGCTCGCCCGCTTCCGAACACGACGGAATTGCTGGTCGCCCACGACCGCGAGGACCGACGGATGCCGGATGCCGACGCGCTTCGTCTTCATGAGGCGCACCGCGGGCGATCGAGGCTCATCCGTACGACCGGTCTCGGGCACACCAGGCTGATCTCAGACGACGCCGTGCTCGACGCGGTAATCGCGATCGTGACCGGCGGCGTTGACGCCGTCGACGCTCTGGATGCTGAACCCGCTCAGATCGGCAGTGCGAGATAGGACGACATCGATTGCGCGACAGACACCGCCTCGGAGGACGACTGCGCAGACGGCGCATTGCCGACGAGGAACCCGATCAGGACGATGGCGCCGATGAGCAGGATCGCCAGTATGGCGAAGATCGTGATCGTCCAACCGCGGTAGCTGTGACCTTCCGTGCCGCCCGCAGCCGGGCTCACGTAGTTCCGGCTCGCTTCGTCGCGAGCAGTCGCGGCGCGTGAAGCGGCAGCGCGTGACTCAGCTTTCTGCGCAGCGGTCGGCGGCACCACCTCCTGCTTGTGGGCGGATGCCGAGGTCCATGTGTCGTCGGGCGCCCAGGTGGTGCGCTTTCGGAGCGCGGGTGCGTCCGCTGCATCCGTCGTGGCGTTCTCGGACGGCGCCGGCGGGATGACTGGCTCCGCGCTGGGAGCCGGTGGCACCGCGCCGAACTTGGGAGGCGGTGGCACCTCGAAGTTCTCGATGGCCGCTTCGGCATCGGGAATCGCGACCGTCTCCGGTGCCGGGACAGCGAATGGCTCTACCCCCGCTTCAGTGGGAGGAACAGGCGCCGGCGGAGGCACGAACGGTTCACCACCCGATACGGGCGCATCGGTCGTGGCATCCTCGTCGGGATCTTGCGGTCCTTCTGTGTTTTCGCCGCTCACGCTCTCGATACTACGTGTGCGTCGGTGATCTGCACCGGGTCAGTCGGCGATCTGCGTGACTCAGCCGCCGAGCGACCCCAGGTCGGTGTTACCGACGTCAGTGCGGTGGAAGTTCTGGAACGAGCGGGATGCCGTCGGTCCGCGCTGCCCCTGATAGCGGTTGCCGTATGGGCCGGAGCCGTAGGGGTTCTCGGCGGGAGAGGTCAGGCGGAAGAAGCAGAGCTGCCCGATCTTCATGCCCGGCCAGAGCTTGATCGGCAGTGTCGCGACATTCGCGAGCTCGAGCGTGACGTGTCCGGTGAAGCCCGGATCGATGAAGCCCGCCGTGGAGTGAGTGATGAGGCCGAGTCGTCCGAGCGACGACTTTCCCTCGAGACGCGCGGCGATGTCGTCGGCGAGGCTGACCTGTTCGAAGGTGGCACCGAGGGCGAATTCACCGGGATGCAGAATGAACGGCTCATCGGGCTTGACCTCGATGAGGCGAGTGAGCTCGGGCTGATCTTCGGCCGGGTCGATGAACGGGTACTTGTGGTTGTCGAACAGCCGGAAGTACCTGTCGAGGCGCACGTCGATGCTGGACGGCTGGATCATCTCCGGCTCGTGCGGAGCCAGGCCGATGCGGCCGGAGGCGAGTTCTGCTCTGATGTCGCGGTCGCTGAGAAGCACGGGTACAGCCTAGTCAACGCACAATCTCGTCAACGCGCGATGGCGCGCCGACTGAGCCCGATCGATGGCCGGGCGTTGCGCGCCCGGCTTCAGCTCACCCGGGCGACGACCATACCCGGCGCAGCCTGCGAACCGTCCATTGCGACGAGGGCGTCGGCGGCGCCCTGCAGATCCACGACGTCGCCGATCAGTCGTTCCGGATGCAGCCTGCCGTCACGGACCAGATCCAGCAACGCCGGATAGTCGACGGCCGGCATGCCGTGCGAGCCGAGCACACGGAGCTCCCAGGCGATCACGCGACCCCACGGGAGCGGGGCCTCCGCGTTCTCGCCGAGCATGAGGCCGACCTGAACGTGCGTGCCTCTGCGGCGCAGGCTCCGGATCGCCGCATGCGCAGTCGCCGGCGAGCCGATCGCGTCCACGGTCACGTGTGCGCCGCCCGCCGTCGCGTGCACGACGGCATCGGCAGGGTCTGATTCCACAGCGTTCACGGTGTGCACGCCACCGAGGGCGCGGGCACGCTCCAGCGCAGCCTCAGAGACGTCGACGGCGGTGACTCGCGCCCCGAGCGCCGTCGCGATCATCACGGTGGAGAGCCCGACACCGCCGCAGCCGAACACCGCCAGTTCAGTGCCCTCTCCGACCTCGCCGTGCGCAGTCACGGCGCGGAATGCCGTCGCAAAACGGCATCCGAGGGACGCCGCGGCGAGCGCGTCGACGCTCTCGGGAAGCGCGACGAGATTGACGTCGGCGGCTCTGACGACGACATACTCCGCAAAGGAGCCCGCATGGGTGAAGCCCGGTTGCGTCTGATCCGGGCAGACGTGCGCGTTGCCGGCGAGACACCAGCTGCATTTCCCGCATCCGTTGACGAACGGGGCCGTCACGCGATCGCCCTGCCCGAAACGCCGAACGCCCGAACCGACCGCCGCGACAACGCCGGCGAACTCGTGACCGGGGATGTGCGGCAACCGCACCGGATCGTGCCCGCGCCAGGCGTGCCAGTCCGAGCGGCAGACGCCTGTCGCCTCGACGCGCACGAGTGCACCGTCGGGCGGGCACTGCGGAACCGGGACCTCACGGACCAGAGGCCGCTCACCGGAGGCGGAGTAGACGACCGCACGCATGTCAGAGGGAAGCATGGTCTCATTCTCGCCTTTGACCACGACCTCGCCTTTGACTACGGCCAGATGATGCCGATGCCCTTGCCCAGCGTCACGAACCCGAGCACGACGAACAGCACACCCATGATCGTGTGGTTCTCGCGGGTGAGCCACGTGTGCAGGGATTCGAGCGGCACGCGCAGACGCTTCGCCGCGAACACGTAGGCGATCACGGGAACCATGACAGTGGATGCCGCGATGAGCGCGAAGACGCCTGTCACGACGACGAGCGCACCGAAGCCGAGGTCTGAAGTGCCGAGGTCGACGCCGACGCTCGTACTCAGGATCACGTTCTTCGGATTCACGACCGAGAGGAACAGCCCGAGGCGGATGCCGCCGCCGAAGTTCAGGGAATCGACCTTCTTCATCCAGCCAGGGAGTTCCGGCGTCTCGTCTCCGTGGGGACGCTTACGCCACTGCTTCACGGCGAGCAGCAGCAGAAGCGCACCGAGCGCGAGCTTGAGGATTCCCGCCCAGACGCTCGGCGCAGAATCGCTGCGTTCCGGAAGGACGGTCGAGATGGCCGTCAAGACCACGATCACCGCGAGGATGCCGACTCCCCACCCGAGCAGGAAGCCGACGCTGCTCGTGCGAGCCCGAGGACTCAGCAGCGTGAGGATCACCACAATGATCGGCAGCGGGCTGATCGCGATGCCGATCGCGAACGGAAGGAGCTCGCCGATGACCGTGCCCATGCAGACCTCTGTTCTCCTCCACGAACGCAGAAGTCAGTCTCCAGCATGGCCTGTCGCGACGGGCTTTGGCCATCCATGCGAGTCCAGGTAGGCTTGCCTTCACCTGTTCTTCATGGGCAGGTACGGGACTGTAGTTCAATGGTAGAACTTCTGCTTCCCAAGCAGATAGCGCGGGTTCGATTCCCGTCAGTCCCTCGGTGTGATGTCTCAGAGCATCGTGAACGACTGAACCGCCGGTATACGGGGGTTCAGTCGTTTTTGCGTTGGTAGTTGTTGCGGATTTGAGGGTGAGTTCGACGATGAGTTCGCCGGCGGCCAGGTCCGCGAGAGCCTGTCAGATGGTTTGTCAAGAACAGACGACAGGGGTGACGCAGCAGGCGTTGGTCGGCGCTGTGGTCACTCGGATGGTGCCCAATGCTCTCCACCACCGCCGAATGCTGACGCTCCACCCGCGCAGCGGAGCCGCCTCCAGCGGAGCCCCGCCCATCATGCGCATTCGCTCCCGTGCTACCCGCTCATATTCCAACTGACGCGTGCGTTCGAGCTCCATCCGCTTGTGGAACTGAAAAGCGAACTCCGGATCCATCGTTGACTCCCCATCTCGGATCTGCAGGATTGACACATCGATGATTATCGATACGTCGATCTTGCTCATCATATTGACGTTCGTCAATGGGGCGAACGGGAAACTATGAAATCCTTATTGACCTCAAGTGGACTTGAGGTATTAGCGTGACGGACGGTAGCCGAAGACCGGCGCCGCGGAGGCACGGTCCTCCGCCTCTCTGATGCCACGAAGGACCGCCCGCATGACGCAGACCGCCCCACAAGACACCGCACCGACTGGCACCTGGCGCGAGCTGCTCGGCAGCCGCTACGCGCCCATCGCGTCTGTTCTTGCCGGCGGGGTATTGCTCGAGGCGAGCAACGTGTATCTGACGACTAGCCTCCTCCCGACGATCGTCGGAGAGATCGGAGGCGCAGAGTTCTACGCCTGGACGATGATGACGTTCCTGCTGGCGTCTGTGGTCAGCGCGATGCTGGTGAGCAGAATTCTCACCCAGCAGGGTGCCGTGCGAGCGTATCTGCTCGCTCTCGGGCTCTTCGCGCTGGGATCACTGCTGTGCGCGGCAAGCCCGTGGATGTCAGCGCTGCTCTTCGGGCGAGCAGTGCAGGGGCTCGGCGGCGGGCTGCTCGCCGGGCTCGGCTACGCACTCCTCCAGCGCGCCCTTCCCGAGCGGCTCTGGGCACGCGGTGCAGCACTGGTGTCAGCGATGTGGGGGGTCGGCAACATCGTCGGGCCTGTCGTCGGCGGTGTGTTCGCGCAGTTGGATGCATGGCGCGGTGTGTTCGTCGGTCTCGCCGTAGTCTCCGGGTTGATCGGCATCGTTGTCGTCCGCTCTCTCCCGCGCACCGCCAGGGCCCGCTCGAGCGCGTCGGTGCCATGGGCGTCGCTCTTGCTCCTCGCGGGCGGCGTCGCGTCGGTAGGCATCGCGAGCGTCGTTCCCACCGGACTCGCCACCGGTGTTTCACTGGCCGTCGGCATCGTACTCGTCGCGTGGTTCCTCCGCCATGAACGTCGCGGCCACAACGGAATCCTCCCCAAGGTCACTTTCGCCCGCGGTTCTTCACTTCGCTGGGTGTACCTGACAGTCGCTGTGCTCGCGTTCGCCATCGGCACGGAGGCATTCATCCCGCTGTTCGGACAGGAGATCGGTGGCCTGATGCCCTTCATCGCCGCGCTCCTCGGGGCGGCGTTCTCGCTCGGATGGTCCGTGACTCAGATCTTCACCGCGAACGCGTCCGGCATCAGATCGCGTCGCGGGCTCATCACCGTCGGGCCCCTGGTCGTGGGCCTGGGCCTCGCCGCATACGGGATACTCCAGCACGAGGGCCCGTCCACGACGGTCATCGTCCTGTGGTTCCTCACGCTGTTTGCCGCCGGCGCGGGGATCGGGCTCGGTTTCCCTCATCTGACCGTCGCCGCGCTCGGAAGCACCAATGGTGAAGAGGAAGGCGCCAAGGCTGCCGCTGCGGTCAACACCGTCTTGCTCATCGCGAGCGCATTCAGCGCAGCTCTCGCGGGACTAATCGTGAACCTCGCCGCGCCGGATCTGGTCGCCTCCGCAAGACTGTTGATGCTCGTCTTCGCCGGCGTCACCGTTCTCGGCATGTTCGCCGCTCGGGGCGCGGCCTCGGGCATCGGCCGCTCGTCCACCGACTCGATCTCCGACTGACCGAAAAGAGCACCGTGACCACGGAGGTCAGGTCGCGGTGCTCCCGGACCGTCTACCAATCACCCAGTGATCCGCGCCGCCACGATCCGTGCGCTCGCCTCAGGATCCATCCGGTGCCCCACCGACTCCGACACCTGCAACAGCTCGGCATCCGGCATCAGTTCCGCGAGGCGGTATGCCGCGTTCGTCAGGATCGGCATCGTCTCCACGCCGCACAGGATGGTCACCGGCATCCGCACTTCGAGCATCTCGCGGGACGGCGTCGACGCGCGCCTGGTCAACAAGGTGTCGTAGATCGTCGAGCGGCCGAGCCGTGCGATCTGGGCGAAAGCGGGCGAAGCGCGGAACTGCTCGATGAACGGCTCCGGCAGTCCGACGGCCTCCCGCTGGAACAGGACGACGGCTTCTTCAGGATGCCCATCGTCGACCAGCACCTGAAGACGGTCTTCGAGATCTGCCGCAGGCTCACCCTCACCGAAGCGGAACGGCGGCTCGGAGAGGAACAAACGCGACATCGGCACGCCCTGACCTGCCGCGAACAGCGCGAGGACCGCCCCCGACGAGTGGCCGATCACAGCAGTGTCAGGTCCGGATGCCGCGACGATCGCGGCAAGATCCTCCACCTCACGCTCCGGCGCTGCGGGGGTGTTGTCACCGCTGTCCCCACGGGCACGCCGGTCGTAGGTGATCGCACGCAGCCCAGCGTCGGCGAACGCACGCGCGATCTCCGCGGCATCCCGCGCGGTCGACAATGCGCCATTGATGATGACGACGGCCGGACCTGCACCGACCTCGTGCATGGCGATGAGTGTTCCGTCTGCAGACGCGATGAGCTCCATCGCTCAAGGCAACACCCGCGCCACGAGCGCGTCAAGTCACGTAGTTTTAGCATGCGCGAGCACCGGACGCCGTCCCCACCCTCGGCCCGCGCGCCGCAGACACCGAATCGAAACAGGAGAGCGTCGATGACGACTGAAACGGACCTGCTCCCCCACGGCTCAGCCGTCGAACGACTCGCCACCGGCGCGACCTGGGCGGAGGGGCCGCTCTGGATCCCCGACGAAGGGGTCCTGCGGTGGAGCGACATCCCGGGTAACCGCATCATGCGTTGGGACGCGGCGACCTCCGATGTGAGCGTTCATCGCAGCGACGTGGAATTCACGAACGGCCGGATGCTGGACCGTGACGGCAGCGTCGTTCAGTGCTCGCACGGCCGGCGACGGCTGGAGCGGGAGATGCCCGACGGGGCAGTCACCGAGATCGTCAGCCACTGGGGTGAGCACCAGCTGAACTCGCCGAATGACGTGGCACTCGCACCGGACGGCTCATACTGGTTCACCGACCCCGACTACGGCATCACTCAGCCGCGCGAGGGTCATCCAGGCATCCGCGAGTACGGCGCCTGTCATGTCTTCCGATGGTCGGATGCCGACGGGCTCACATCCGTGATCGATGACATGGACCGCCCGAACGGGATCGCGTTCTCGCCCGACGGCGGCACCGTCTACGTGACCGACACGGCGACGGCGGCGGGTGACGGCCCAGGTCACTGGATCCGCGCCTACGACGTTCACGGATCTGAGGCGAGCGGTGGCCGATTACTCGCCACGATAGACGAGGGCGTGCCCGACGGCATCGCCGTCGATGTCGAAGGTCGCGTGTGGTCGTCCGCTGGTGACGGCATCCACGTCTTCTCACCGGAGGGCGCGGAACTGCTTTTCATCCCGGTCTCGGAGGTGGTCGCGAACCTCTGCTTCGGTGGCCCCGACGGAACTGACCTCTTCATCACCGCCACGACCAGCCTCTATCGCATCCGCACTTCGACGCGGGAAGCCCGGTTCTGACCCTGCTGATAGCGACCCCTATGCGGCGAGCGCACGCGGGCGACGCCCGACGCCCGACGCACGTCAGGTCACGCGGATGAGCGAACGCTGCCAGCCCGATGAGCCGTTCGGCGCGATCGGCGCGCGCTCCTCGATCTGGAGATCGCCGTTCTTGTTGACGGCGCGAACCGCGACGTAGTGCGTGCCCGGAGTCGCATCCCACTCCATGAACCACTGCACCCAGGTGTCGTCGTTGATGGGTGTGGACAATGTCGCCGGCATCCACTCGCCCTCATCGATGCGCACCTCGACACGCTCGATGCCGACCGACTGAGCCCAGGCCACGCCCGCGATCGGGATGCGCCCGGCCGGCACAGCTTCACCGATGCTCGGGGTGTCCAGGCGGGACGAGAACTTGATCGGCGCCTCGGCGCTGTATCCCCGAGGCGTCCAGTAGGCCTCATCCTGAGCGAAGGTCGTCACCTTGAGTTCGGTGAGCCACTTCGTCGCCGACACGTAGCCGTACAGGCCGGGAACGACCATCCGCACCGGGAAGCCGTGTTCGAGCGGCAGCGGCTCTCCGTTCATCCCGACCGCGAGGATCGCGTCGAGCTCGTCATCCACGAGTGCCGCGAGCGGCGTGCTCGCGGTATATCCGTCGATGCTGCGGGACAGCACCATGTCGGCGCCGGACTTGGCCCCGGCCTTGCGCAGCACATCGCGCAGCGGCACACCGAGCCACATCGCATTGCCCACGAGCTCCCCGCCGACCTCGTTCGATACGCACGTCAGGGTGATCGCGTACTCGTCGACCCCCATGTCGAGGATGTCCTGGAAGCTCAGTTCAACTCGCTGATCGACCATGCCGTCGATGACCAGGCGCCAGCTCTCGGGGTCGATCGTTGGCACGGTGAGCGCGGTATCGACCCGGTAGAAGTCCGCGTTCGGGGTGAAGAGCTCGCTCAGCCCAGGAACATCGAGCTCTGCGCCCGCCGGCACGGTCACCGTGGTGCGCGGCGCCGGAAGCTTGAGTGCCTTGCGGATCGTCTCGACCGATGCCACCGCCATGCTCACGGTGCGGGACGTGATGCCGACGATGATGGCGGATGCTCCGGCGACTGCCGCCAGGACGAAGAACCGTCTCCGGTCGAGCCCGACGCGCGGCTCGTCGACTGCAGCTGGGACCCGCGACTCATCGTCGGCGTCTTCGCGATCCCGTTCCCGGACAGCCGACGCCCGCCATGCTCGCAGACGCCGAACGAGGAGGAGCAGCAGGAACGAGCCGACGACCGTGCCGAGAATCGGCGGCAGGACGGCGAGCGGCGTCACGCCTGCGCGGGTCACGATCGCCGCCGTCGAAAGCCCGCCTGCGACGACCAGCGCGATCACTCCGAGTGGAGGACGCACCAGTTGCAGAACACCGGCGATCGCCGAGGCGATGACCACGGCCAGGCCGAGGCCGGCCAGCAGAACGATCTTGTCGTACTCGCCGAAGGTGGCGATCGCGAGCTCCTTGAAGGGCTGGGGCACGATGTCGATCACGAACCCGCCCACCGCGAGGATGGGGCTGGCCGCACGCGCGAAGATCAGCGCGAACAGCTCAGCGGTGGCGAGGAAGACCGCTCCGCCGATCACGCCGGCGAGCGCTGCCCACGCGATGAATCGTCTGCCAAAGCTGCGTTTTGCCACGGTCTCCTCCAACTCCACCTGTGAAGGTGTGCTCGCACGTTGTTCGGAGCCGGGAAGTAATCGGATGCTTCTGCCCCTGGCCGTCCCCGCACATCAGATCCTGGTTACGCTTGAAAGCGGAGCGGCACAGCCATCGGTCCCGTTCTCCAGGCTCCTATCGAGAGGACGGCGCGGATGTCACCCCAGGACTTCGACGCGATCACGGAAGTCGACCTGCGCCAGGCCGGCAGCATGAAATGGACCATGTTCCCCGACATGATCGGCGCCTTCGTCGCTGAGTTGGACTTCGGCGTCGCCCCCGCCGTGAAGGATGCCGTGAACGAGGCCATGGAGCGCGGGCTGACCGGCTACCTGCCTTCGCGTCTCGCCGACGAGCTCGCGCAGGCGACAGCCGCCTGGTATGCGGATTCCTATGGCTGGGATGTGCCGGCTGAGCGCGTGCATCATGTTCCCGACGTCATCGCGGCGTTCGAGTTCGCGATCGAGCAGTTCACCAGCCCCGGTGCCGCCGTCATCGTCCCGACGCCCGCGTACATGCCGTTCCTGATGGTGCCGCAGATGCATGGCCGCCGGGTCATCGAGGTGCCGAGCATCGAGGTCGACGGCCGCTGGCAGATCGACCACGATGCGGTGACCGCCGCCTTCGCGGACGGCGGCGAGCTGTTCGTCCTTTGCAATCCGCACAATCCGCTCGGCACGGTCTCCACCCGCGAAGAGCTCGAGCGCGTCGCCGACACTGTCGCCGCTGCCGGAGGGCGAGTCTTCTCCGACGAGATCCATGCCCCGCTCGTGTACTCCCCCGCCCGGCACATCCCCTACGCCTCGATCTCCGAAACGGCGGCCGGTCACACGATCACCGCGGCGTCCGCCTCCAAAGCCTGGAACCTCGCTGGCCTCAAGTGCGCGCAGATCATCCTGTCCAATGACGAGGATGCGCTGCTGTGGGAGAGCACCGGCAATTGGGTCGGCCACGGCACATCGACGATCGGCGCGGTTGCCAACGTCGGCGCCTACACCGGCGGCGCTGGCTGGCTGCGGGAGGTCGTCGAGTACCTCGACGGCAACCGCCGGCTGCTCGCCGAACTCGCCGCAGAGCACCTTCCTGGCGTGCGGATGACGACACCGGAGGGCACGTACATCGCCATGCTGGACTTCCGCGCGACCGGTCTCACGGGCGATCTCGGCACCTGGTTCCGCGAGAACGCCGGCGTCGCAATGACCGACGGAGCGGCCTGCGGCGTATCCGCCGTCGGCTTCACCCGCTTCGTCTTCGCGATGCCCCGCCCGTTGATGGTGGAAGCGGTCACGCGGATCGCGGCGGCGCTGTCAGATCGCGCAGCGCTGACATCAGCCGGTTCCGCGCGCTGACCGAAACGCTGAGAGACACCGGCAGAGACGAAGGGCGACCCGCATGACGAAGAAACGCCTCATGAGCCTGATCCCTCTGCTCCTCGCTGCCGCCACGCTCACAGCCTGCACCGGCGCCGACGACGCCGCGACACCGACGCCGTCCGAGATCCCGACCGCATCCGAGACTCCGCCGGTATCCGAGAGCCCGACACCATCCGTCATCGCCGCCGGACTCGACGTCCCGTGGTCCGTGGCGTTTCATGACCCGACTGCGCTGGTGAGCGAGCGGGATTCCGCGCGGATCCTCGAGCTCGACGGCGCGGGAGGCGCTCGTGAGATCGCGGTGATCGAGGGCGTCGCGCCAGGTGGAGAGGGCGGGCTGCTCGGCATCGCCGTTCACGATGATCTTCTGTACGCGTACTACACCGCCGGCGACGAGAATCGCATCGATCGCTTCACACTGACCGGTGAGCCGGGCTCGTTGGGCATCGGCGCCGCCGAGCGAGTGTTCGACGGCATCCCGTCCGCGAGCAATCACAACGGCGGACGCATCGCCTTCGGCCCAGACGGCATGCTGTACGCCACAACGGGCGACGCCGGGAACGGGCAGGACGCGCAGGACCTCAAGAGCCCCGCAGGCAAGATCCTCCGTCTCACACCGGACGGCGGGATTCCGCGGGACAACCCGTTCCCCGACTCGCCCGTGTACAGCTATGGCCATCGCAACGCCCAGGGCATCACCTGGGATGCCGACGGCACCCTCTACGCCAGCGAGTTCGGACAGAACACCTGGGACGAGCTCAACGTTATCGAGCCAGGAGGCAACTACGGCTGGCCCGAGGTCGAGGGTATCGCGGAGCACGACGGCTTCACCGACCCTGTGCAGCAGTGGGCCCCTCAGGACGCCAGCCCGAGCGGCATCGTCGTCGCCGGAGACGTCATCCTCATCGCGAATCTGCGAGGAGCACGCCTTCGCGAGGTTCCGCTTGACGACCTCACGACCTCCACCGAGCATCTGGTCGCCGAGTACGGTCGCCTCCGCGACGTCGTCCTCGCCCCTGACGGATCGACGTGGGTCGTGACGAACAACACCGACGGCCGCGGCGATCCCGGACCGGACGACGATCGGATCATCAGGATCGCCGTCGACTGACCTCGCGCGACCACCTCATCTCTGAATGGGCCCGGGGTGCCACTTGACGACCAGCAGTCGGCACTGCAGGAGGACGCGGAGTCGATCCTCCTCCCCGTAGCGTCGAAGACATGATCACAGCAGAAGGCCTCACGAAGAGGTTCGGCGACAAGACCGCCGTGCAGGACGTCTCATTCACGGTGCAGCCGGGTACCGTCACCGGATTCCTCGGACCGAACGGTGCCGGCAAATCCACCACGATGCGCATGATCGTCGGCCTCGACAAGCCCACCTCGGGCCGGACGACGGTCAACGGCCAGGAGTACCGGCGCCTTCGCGCCCCACTCACCGAAGTCGGGGTGCTGCTCGACGCGAAGGCGGTGCACACCGGCCGCACCGCCAGGAACCACCTGCGCGCAATGGCAGCGACCCACGGCATCCCCACGTCACGCGTCGACGAGGTCATCGATCTCGCCGGGATCGGTTCCGTCGCCCGCAAGCGCGCAGGCAAGTTCTCGCTCGGGATGGGTCAGCGTCTCGGCATCGCCTCGGCGCTGCTCGGCGACCCGCACACCCTCATCCTCGACGAGCCCGTGAACGGCCTCGACCCCGAGGGCGTTCGGTGGGTGCGCCAGTTCGTCCGCTTCGCCGCCTCAGAGGGACGAACGGTGCTGCTGTCCAGCCACCTCATGAGCGAGATGGCGCAGACGGCAGATCACGTGATCGTCATGGGCCGCGGCCGCGTACTGGCGGATGCTCCGCTGAACCAGCTCGTCCGCTCCTGGACCGCCACCACGGTCAGGGTGCGGAGCCCCCGCGTGGCTGATCTGGCATCCGCCGTCGCCGCCGCCGATGTCGAGATCGTCAGTACGAGCCCCGATTCGCTCGAGATCGTCGGGCTCCCGGCATCCCGTATCGGCGACATCGCCGCCGACCGCGGCATCCCGCTGCACGAGCTCACGCCAAGCAACGGCTCACTCGAGGACGCCTATCTCGCGCTCACCGGCGAGTCGGTCGAATACCGCTCCGCCGAATATCCCGCAAAGGAACTCGCATGACCACCACAGCCGCACCGGCGATGCGCTCACAGACAACATCGCCGTACCGCCTCACGTTCGTCCACGCGCTGCGCAGCGAATGGATAAAGCTCTCGACCCTCCGCTCCACGTGGTGGTCGATCGGCATCGCCGCAGCACTGACGATCGGCATCGCCGTACTCGTCGCGGGGGCTGTGAACGTGCCCGGCTTCGAGCCCATCCAGGCGGTCGTGACGCCGTTCCAGTTCACGATGCTGCTCGCCGGCATCATCGGGGCCATCGCCGTGACCGGTGAGTATTCCACGGGAATGATCCGCTCCACGCTCGCTGCCGATCCTGTCCGCGGCTCGGTGCTCGCGGCCAAGGCGATCGTCGTCGCTCTGTTCCTCTTCGTCGCGTCGCTGGTGATCTTCACCCTCGCTGCGCTCGCCGTGATGCCGGTCTTCGCATCGAGGGACGTGGCGTTCCCGGGAGACGATCTGGCCGGTGCGCTCCTGCCGATCGTGGCAGCATCCGTCTCGATGTCCGTGTTCGCATTGATCGGCGTAGCCTTCGGGTTCCTCCTGCGTTCGGGAGCCGGCGCGATCGCGGCGACTGTCGGGCTCCTGTTCGTCCTCCCCATCATCGCGAGCATCTTCGCGATGCCGGTCGAAGGGTGGGAGTGGATCACCGATGTGAGCAATCACCTGCCGATGACGGCCGCGCAGAGCGCGATCCTCCCCCAGGACGACGCTGGCCTGTCTGCCGGTGAGGCGTATCTGACGCTCGCAGCGTGGGTAGCGGCCGGGATGGCATCGGCCTGGGCCGTGCTGCGGACCCGCGACGCGTGAGAACGCGGCGCCCATCGGTACGCGCGTGAGAACGCGACGCGAAGAGACATCGCCGCGTAGAGTCGAGGCCGTGTCGAACCAGCGCAGCCGCAGCGCCTCCCTCCTCGAGGAGGAGGAGCTGCGGCTGCCGCGTCCCCCTGGAATCATCCGTCGCTACTGGGCGCGGCATCCGGTCCTCGCCGACGTGCTGATAGCGATCATCTGTCTGCTCCTCTCCCTCACACCAGCCTCGATATCCACCAACTACCGCTCCACCCCCGGTGGAGGCCTGACCGTCGTCGACGGGCCGCCGCTCGTCGCCAACATCATCATCGGCGTCCTCGTCCTCGCCACCTGCGTACTGCTGCTGCGGCGACGCCAATGGCCGGTCGTCGTCTTCGTCGCCGCCTACGTCACGGCAGTCGCCTACCTGTTCCTCATCGAACCGGCCGGCGGACCGCTCCTGCTCGTCACGAGCTATTCGATCGCCGTGTACCGGTCCACCAGGGCCGCGTGGATAGGGATGGCGATCGGCATCGGCTCGCTGACCGTGCTCTCTCTCCTTCTCTACTTCACCGACACCATCACGCTGCAAGCCGCGCTCAACGGGATCTTCGGCCAGCTCACCCTCGCCTTGATCGGCACGCTCATCGGCGTGAACGTCGGAGGGCGCAAGCGCTACATCGAGGCTGTGATCGACAGATCACGACAGCTTCTCGTCGAACGCGACCAGCAGGCTCAGCTCGCGGCATCCGCAGAGCGCGCCCGCATCGCACGTGAGATGCACGACATCGTCTCGCACTCGCTGACCGTGATCGTCGCCCTGTCAGAGGGAGCCGCCGCCACCGATGATCAAGCACGCGCGAGGGATGCCTCAGCGGCCGCCGCCGCGACAGCCCGCGGCGCACTCACGGAGATGCGGTCGATGCTCGGAGTGCTGCGCGACAGCGCGGGCGACATCCCCCTCGCCCCGATGCAGTCGGCGGCGCCGCACGCCACCGTGGCCACCGCGAAGAATGCTGGCTACCCGGTCACTCTCACGACCGTCGGCGAGCCGAACGCCTCTGCATCCGTGGAGTTCGCAGTGGGCAGGATCGTGCAGGAGGGCGTCACCAACGCCATGCGCCATGCCCGCGGTGCGACGAGGATCGCCGTTCACATCGACTACGCGAGCGACCCGACCGTCATCGAGATCGACAACGACGGCGTCACCGGTGAGGTCGGTACGACAGGCTTCGGACTCCGCGGCCTCAGCGAGCGCGCCGCACATGTCAACGGCACGATCCGCTCCGGGCCGGTCGGCGACCACCGCTGGATGCTGCGCGCTGAACTGCCCGCGGCATCCGAATCGCCCATCTCCGATAGAGCAGAGGATGCCCAGTGACAGAGTCGATCCGCGTTCTTCTCGTCGACGATCAGGAGCTCATCCGGGTCGGCTTCCGGCTTGTGCTCGAAGCCGAACCCGACATGGTCGTCGCCGGTGAGGCCGCGGATGGCGACGAGGCGATCAGACGGGCGAGGGAGCTAAGGCCCGACGTCGTCCTGATGGACATCCGGATGCCGGGACTCGACGGCATCGCCGCGACCGAGGCGATCGTCTCGTCCATGCCCGGCACCCGCGTGCTCGTGCTCACCACATTCGATCTCGACGAGTACGCATTCGGTGCGATCCGTGCCGGAGCGAGCGGGTTCCTCCTCAAAGACGCCCAGCGGCACGAGATGACCTCGGCCGTGCGGTCCGTGCACCGCGGAGACGCCGCGCTGTCGCCGCGCATCACGCGCCGGCTGCTCGAGCATCTCGGTCCACGCCTGCCCTCGGTGGAGGATGCCTCAGATCCCACGGCCGCTCTCACGGAGCGGGAGCGCGACGTGTTCCGCACCATCGCCCGCGGGCTGACCAATGCGGAAATCGCTCAGGAACTGCATCTGAGCGAGTCGACCGTCAAGACTCACGTCGGGCGGGTGCTGATGAAGCTCGAGGCGCGAGATCGGATCCACGCCGTGATCCTCGCGCACCAGTACGGGATGAGCTGACGGCTCGCGCTAACACTCCAGCACGCCCCTCGCACATCGCATCGATCGTTGTCAGAAGGGTTTCCGGCCTTCCGACGCATCGGAACCCCGGAAAGTCTTCTTCCATCGATGGTCGCTGCCGGAGTCAGCCCGAATCCGGGCGTCGAACTCTGTCGAGGGAACGCCTCACCGCTCCAGCACCACGGCGAGGCCCTGCCCGACGCCGATGCAGATCGCGACGACGGCGACGCCTCCGCCGCGACGGCGCAGCTCGTGCGCCGCATGGCCGATGATCCGGCCGCCGGATGCTCCGAGCGGATGCCCTATCGCGAGCGCACCGCCGTGGATGTTCAGCTTCTCCGGGTCGAGGTCGGGCCAGCCGCGCAGACACGCGATCGACTGCGAGGCGAACGCTTCGTTGAGCTCGACGACGTCCACGTCGGCCCAGGTGCGGCCGGCCCGCGCGAGTGCCTTGTTCGCGGCCTCGATCGGCGCGATCGGGAAGTCGTCCGGATCGACGCCGTGCGCCCCGCGGCCGGTGATGCGGGCGAGCGGCTCGGCATCCACGGCGCCCTCGGCGCCGAGCAGCAGCGCAGACGCACCGTCATTTATCGACGACGAATTCCCGGCGGTGACGGTGCCGTCCTCGGCGAACAGCGGACGCAGCCCCGCGAGCTTCTCCACGGTGGATTCGTCGCGGATGCCCTCGTCGCGCGCGAGCTCGGCGCCGGGGACCTGCACGATCTCCTCCGTGTAGACGCCGTCGGCCCACGCCTTCGCCGCAAGTTCGTGCGAGCGCACCGCGAATGCGTCCTGCTCCTCGCGGCTGATTCCGGCGACGCGCGCCGCCTTCTCGGCCGCCTCACCGTTGGAGATCGTCCAGCGCGTCGGCAGCGCACGGTTCGTCATGCGCCAACCGATCGCACTGTTCCACATCGTCTGATTCCCGGACGCCGGATACGGCTTCGCCGGCTTCTCCACAACGAACGGCGCACGGCTCATCGACTCGACGCCGCCGGCCAGGATGATCTCGGCATCTCCCGACTCGATCGCCCGTGCGCCCTGGATGACCGCCTCGACGCTGGAGGCGCACAGTCGGTTCACCGTGGTGCCGGTGACGGTCGTCGGGAATCCGGCGAGCAACGCGCCCATCCTCGCGACGTTCCGGTTGTCCTCACCTGCCTGGTTCGCGTCGCCGAAGATGACGTCGTCGATACGTGCCGGGTCGAGCCCGGTGCGCTCGACAGTCGCGCGCATGACGATCGCCGCCAGATCGTCGGGACGGATGCCGGCGAGCGCCCCACCCGCACGCCCGAATGGAGTGCGTACTGCGTCGTAGATATGCGTGGTCACGTCGGTGGTCCTTCGGTGAGAGCCCGGCGGCGTTGCCAGGGGTACGCGATCATTCTCGCAGAGCGTCACCGCCCCGATGGCACCACGATCTGTAGAGCTCCTGCGCTCCGTGCAGGCGGACGTATACGAGGTCGGCGGTCGGCGGTCAGCGCATCAAAACGTGGAAACCGGCCGGCGGTGTCAGCGACGACCATCGCCACGTCGTGCTCGCGCAGCGTATCCCCGGCTCCCCGAAAGCTCTCGACTCTCGGCTCCAGTGCGTGACGGATCGGACGATCCTCGTCGATCTCCAGCCACGCTCTGCCACGTAGCCGATCATCGTGCCGCCTGGCCAGGTCCAGGGCAGCGCCCATCGAACGCGGCAGCAGCGCGAGGAACGCATCGAGCAGCTCCGGCTGGAACTCCTGACGCTCGGGAAGCTGCCACAGCACCGGCCCGGATAGAAGTCACCGCGCCATGCGGCGTACCGCCAACCGGATGTGCCCACTCGCACGACGCCGGACGCCACGGCGCACGCCGATCAGCCGCGCGCGGCGGGCTTCCGGTTCTCGGCGCTCATCATCCACGCGAACTGCTCGAGCTTCTCGATGATCGCGTGCAGGATGTCGGCGCTCGTCGGATCTGCCTCATCGACGTCATCGTGCACATCGCGCATGGTCCCCACGACCGCCTCGAGCCTGACCGTGATCAGGTCGACTGTCTTGCTCGTGTCGATCTCGCCCTGCGGGTACTCCGGCAACGTGGTCGTGGATGCGACGGTGTCGCTGCGCCCGTCCGGAATCGCGTGCAGCGCCCGCATCCTCTCCGCGATCGTGTCGCTGAACTCCCGCGCCGCTTCGATGATCTCGTCCAGTTGGAGGTGGGTGTCACGGAAGTTGCGACCGACTACATTCCAGTGCGCCTGCTTGCCCTGCAGGGAGAGCTCGATCAGATCGACCAGCACCGACTGCAGGTGTGCGCTCAACTCCTTGGGCGCGACGAACCCCTTCTCGGCGTTCTGACGACGGGTGCTCTTCTCGCCGCGTGCCGCACTCGCAGATTTCTTCGTGGTCGAGGTCTTCGTGGTTGCCATCATGACGGCGACGTTAGCCGCGCCCGCAGCCCCGTCCCAGGGGCTTGACAAGCCGAGCGAGCGTGGAGAAGCGCCGGCGCTTCACCCCACGAGCTGATTGCCCGAGCGTGCAACCTCCGGGCGCAGGACGTCAGCGACCGACAGGATGCCGCGCACGCCGCTGACGCGGAACGTCGCCTGCTCACCCGGCAGCAGCGTCACGAGCCCTCGATCCACGACAGCTCCCGGATCCAGTCGATCGACCAACAGGGTGAGATCGCGGACGAGCCCACCCGCCGTGATCGTCACATCGCACAGTCCGTCACCCACCATCGCCACCTCTGCCGACAGCGATGGATCCGTCAGAGCACTGTCACGCGGTTCGCCGAACCACCACACCCCTCTGGTGCCGAGCCCTTCTGCCAGGAGCATCTCCCGATCGGCTTCCGCCGCCGACGCGACGTCAACGGGGATCGCGATCCTGACCGTCGATCGTGCGTCGATGGAGACAGGAACGGATGCCTCGGCACGCTCTTGGCCGTCGAAGCCGACCCGGCGCAGAACGACATCGCCCTCCCACGCTTCGGCGCTGTCGTTCGACAGCACTGCGATGAGTCCGGCATCCGCCGGCTGCACGGCATCTTCCGGCTGTACGACATCGTCCAGTTGCACGTCATCTTCCGGCTGTATCGAAACGGTCCTGGGCGCGAAAGCGTTCTTCAGCCCGAAGTACAGCGGCTTCTCGCGTCCGTCCCCGTCGATCGCCGCCCACGACGTCACCGGCCAGCAGTCGTTGAGCTGCCACACGATGGCGCCCGCGTTGTGCGGAGCGAGCGAGCGGAACCACTCGAGCGCGCACGATACGGCGTTCGCCTGGTTGAGCTGCATGGCCCAGTGCCATGTCTCGATATCCTCCGGCACGCGATAGTGCGAGACGAGACCGCTGGTGAGCTTGGCGTTGCCGTCTGCCGCCTTCTGGTGGACGATCATGCCCGGCGATTCGGGCGTGAGCGGGTCGTCGCTGATCGCGCGGGTCAACGTGGTCCACGTCGGCGGACCCTGCCACCCGAACTCCGCGACGAAACGCGGCCTGTGATCGCGATACGTGGGCCAGTCGCGGCGGTTCCACTGCTCCCAGAGGTGCATCGATCCGTGCGTCTCGTCGTTCGGGTGCGGGCCGGTCTGCACTCCGTGTTCCCCCGCAGCGCCATCCCATCCGCCGCCGGGGCTGAACGGGCTGCCCGGCGCATAGGGCACGTGCGGCGCGAGTTCGGCGACCAGCGCGGGGAACAACTCGTAGTAGTAGTGCGCGCCCCAGCTCTTGCCATCGAGGGCGGTCTTCCAACCCCAGTCCTCGTAGCCCCAGGTGTTCTCGTTGTTGCCGGTGAGCAGTGCGAGCGATGCACGGTGTGCGAGACGGCTGATGTTCTCGCGCGCCTCGGCCTCGATCTCCGAACGCAGCGGCTCCTCCTCGGCATATGCGGCGCATGCGAACAGGAAGTCCTGCCAGACCAGAAGCCCCAGCTCATCGGCGAGGTCGTAGATGTCCTCCGACTCGTAGATGCCGCCACCCCAGACCCGGATGAGGTTCAGATTCGCATCCTTCGCCTGCTGCAGCCTGCTGCGGTAGCGGTCGCGGTCGACGCGGCTCGGAAACGCGTCATCCGGAATCCAGTTGACGCCCTTCACGTAGATCGGCTGGTCGTTCACGACGAGAGTGAACGGAGTGCCCGCGGCATCCGGCGTCGTGTCCCAGCGCAGGTCGCGGAAGCCGACCCTGCGGGATGCCGCATCCAGCAGGACGCCGTCCGCAGCGAGGGTGACGTCCACGTCGTACAGCACTGGCTCGCCGTACCCCGTCGGCCACCAGCGCTCGACAGCGTCGAACTGCACCTCGAGATCCGCAGAGTTCGCGCCGGCGGGCACTTCGATGCCCTCCACCGCGCGAGATCCGACCTGCACCGCGAGCGTCGCCGGCTGCGCGGACGTGCGCTCGATCTCGACGTGCACCTGCACACTGCCGCCGTTCCCCGCGACCTCGGCTCGCACGTCGACCCGCGCGAGCCTCGCATCCGACCATGACTCCAGCCGGATCTCGCGCCAGATCCCGCTCGTGTATGTCGCGATCCCCCAGTCCCAACCGAAGCTGCACGCCGACTTGCGGATCGCGTCGTACGGCAGCGGGTAGGGCCGTGGACGCACGCCGAGTGCGACGCTCTGGGCGTTCGCGTGCCGCACCGGGCTGCGGAACGCGACTGTCAGTTGGTTGTCTCCCGCGATCAGGATGCGGGTGACGTCGAAGCGGTACGAACGGTGCTGATTCGCGACTTCGGCGATCACCTCCCCGTTGAGAGTGATCGTCGCGACCGTGTCGAGCCCGTCGAAGACGAGGTCGTGCCGCGCAGATGCCGCCAGCACGTCATCCGAGAGGGAGATCGTCGTGCGATACGTCCAGTCGACCAGCCCGATCCATGCGAGCGCCGACTCGTTGTCGTCGAGATACGGGTCGGTGATGAGACCGGCACGCAGCAGATCGAGGTGCACCACGCCCGGCACTGTCGCGGGAATCGGATCCGTGCCGACCTGGGCGGGGCCGGATGCCGCGTGCACCTGCCATCCGGTCGTCAGCGGAGTACGGACGAGACGAGCGTGCGTGAAGGTGGTCACCGATCAACTGTCCCGTGCTGGACTGGGGAAAGTCCATCGTTCGCGCCCACGCGCCTCACGCGTGCACGGAAGCGCCACGCCGTGACGGCCAGCACGATCACGGCCAGCACCACTGCAGTCGCCGCGACGCCCGGCGCGGCCGGATCTCCTGACCAGCGTCCGACCGCGATCCACGCAAGCCCCCACGCCGTCGCCACGAACGGGGCCCACCGCCCACCGCGCCAGGCCGTGAACACGGCGATGAGGCCGACCACGATGAGCGTGATCACACCGGGAGTGCCCGGCGCCTCGGTCCATTCCGTCATCCCGATGGCTCCGAGCCAGGCCGCCAGGTTCGCGGCGGCCGCGACCGTCACCCACCCGAGGTACAGCCCGATCGTCCCGTCGACCAGCACGATCTCCGCTATCGTGCCGCGGCGCGGCCTGCGGCAGACGCGGACGAAGCTCACCAGCAGCACGCCGAGCAAGATCATGATGATCACGAACGACTCAGCGATACGCCACGCCTGCACGCACATGATCCACACGGCGTTCAGGAGTGCGGATGCCGCGACGCCGTATCCGACCGTGCGATGAAGCGGCTTCGCCGCCTGGGCGGGAACCAGCTGCCAGAGCGCGTACGCCACCAGACCCAGGTAGATGACAGACCAGATCGCGAACGCGCTACCGGCGGGAGCGAGCACCGTGGCATCCGCGGCGAACGCGCCGCCCGCGGCGTCCGGCATTGGCGTGCCGCCCAGAAGCCCAGAGCCGAAGACCGCGGCGACCACCGCCCCCGCGACGGTCAGGGCTACGACGATGCGGCGGACGCGATCAGACTTCTCCGTCTGGGGCATGCCCCCCACATTAGATGGGA
Organism: Microbacterium sp. AK031; assembly: GCF_024807145.1. GTDB lineage: Bacteria > Actinomycetota > Actinomycetes > Actinomycetales > Microbacteriaceae > Microbacterium. The sequence continues at coordinate 25,023 of NZ_JANUCA010000007.1, forward strand.
GTCCGCGGTGACTACTCGGCTGCCGGCGGCGTGGCGCAGATGGCGTTGTCGGTGATGGCCTGGTGATACTGCTCGGCTGTGAAGGGCAGGCCGAACTCCGGCGCCGTCTCCCCGGCGGCTGGCGGCACCTTTGAAGCGATCGCAGCGAGCTCCCAGGCGAGATATGCGGCCGGTGAGCTGCCCGCAGTGGAGTTGTTCAGCACGACCGCCACCGTGAATCCGGTCGTCGGGTCGGAGTAGGCAGCGGTCGCATAGCCGGGCGTCCATCCGTGCTGGCCGACGAGCGGCCCGACCAGGAAGGCACCGCCGGTGGCCTGATACCAGGAAGGCGCACCTCCGTACGCGGGGAGCGGAGTCGAGAAGCGGCCGGGCTTTGCCCCCTCGTCGCGCAGACCCTGGCGCGCTATCGCCTGAACGTACCGGCCCAGGTCATCGATCGTCGAGACGACGCCGGAATCGGTGAATCCCGTGCTCGCGGACATTACCGTGATCTCAGAGCGCGCAGCGCAGTCGACCCCGCCCTCGATGGTGGGTAGATAGGTGCCGCTCAGCGCGATGTCACCGGGAGCGGCCGCCTTGGGGCCGGGGAGCGATGTGTCAGCGAGCTCCAGCGGAGTGGTCACGTATTCGGCTATGAGTTCGGAGGCGCTCTTGCCTGCAGCCCGCTCCAGCGCCAGCCCGAGCAGCAGGTAGCCGGCATCCGAGTCACGATACGTCGTGTGCGGAGTCACCGGATCCTGGCCGAGCCCGAACGACGCCAGCTCCAACGCCGGCCACACCCGTTCCGGCGTGTTGAACCACATGCCCTTCACTGTCGCCTCTGATGAACCGATACCACTGGTGCCGTTGCAGAGGTCGAGCAGCGTGATGTCCTCGAGGTGCGCGACGCCGGAGACGTACTCTGGAACTGAGGCGTCGAGTTCGACCACGTCGTCATCCACGAGGCCGTACAGGACATCGCAGGTCATCATCCGTGTGACGTCAGCGATGCGGAAGGTCATGTCTGTCGTGATCTCGGACTGATCTTCGACCGACTGCGTGCCGAGGCCGGTGACCCAGGTACCGCTCCATGGCACCCACACCCCGACGATCGCGCCCGTCGCGCCGGTCGTGACCATCGCGTTCTCGACAGCCGCCTGCAGCTGCGCTGTGGTCTCATCCGGCAGGGCGGCATCGACCTGCTCTGGTGGCGTGTAGGAGAAGGAATCCTCTGCGGCGCAGCCGGTGAGGACGAGCGCGAGCGCAGCGGCGCCTGCGGCGGCGGCACGCCAGCGGCGCGACGAGAGATGATGCATGAGGGTGGCTCCCGGATGATTTGTGTTCCCGAGTCTAAAGCGCACATCCCGAAAGACATCATCCGCGACCGCCGCTCGCGGGAGACGTACAGTGATCACGTGCCCCACTCCTTCGAATCCGACGTCGTCGCCGCCATCCTCCACCACATGAACGACGACCACGCCGACGACAACCTGCTCATCGCGCGCGCCTTCGCCACAGCATCCGATCTTGAGATCACGCACGCCGCGATGACCGATCTCGACGGCGATGGCGGCGTCTGGCAGATCACACGCGCCGGCCTTCCGGAGGAGCTGCGCGTTCCGTGGCCGGGCGGCGAGATCTCCGAGCGACCGGCAGTGCGCCGCGAGGTCGTGGCGCTGTACGACGCCGCGTGCGAGAGGCTGGGCATCGAGCCGCGGCCGCACGCCTGAGACATCCGCACTTCTCCTTAAGTTAGGATGCCCTTACACTGAGGGCATGGCTGAAATCCTCTCCTTCTCCGCTGCTCTGCGCGAGCGCTCCGCCGGCTCCCACTCACGCAGCGAGCACGCCGGGTTCATGTCCGACCTGCTCAAGGGCGAGGGGTCGCGTGAGGACTACATCGCCCTCGTCGCACAGCACTACTTCATCTACGAAGCCCTCGAAGGCGTCGGCGAGCGCATGCGCAAGGAGCCGGTGGCTGCGGTGTTCATCAGCGATAAGCTGACCCGCCTTCCCGCCCTCGAGGCGGATCTCGAGTTCCTCATCGGGCCTGACTGGCGAAGCACCATCACCCCGCTGCCGACGACGCAGCGCTACGTCGACCGCATCAACGAAGTCGGATCGACGTGGGTGGGCGGTTTCGTCGCACACCACTACACCCGCTACCTCGGCGACCTCTCCGGCGGCATCTTCATCGGACGCGTCATGCAGCGCCGGTTCGGCTTCGAGACCAACGGTGTCGGCTTCTACCTGTTCGACGACATCGCCGACCCCAACGCATTCAAGGACGTCTACCGCGAACAGCTGGATGCCGCGCCCTGGGACGACGCGGAGCGCGAGCGCGTGATCGACGAGGTTCTGCTGGCATACCAGTTCAACACCGACCTGTTCCTCGACCTCGATCGGATGCGGGCTGCCGCCTAGGCCTTCACCTCGGGCGTCGACGCCCTCTCCCACGCTTCGCGCATGAAGCGGCGCACGTCCTCATCGACCCTGATGTCGCTGGGACGCAGCGGCCGGGAGAGATAGAGACCGTCCAGCGAAGTCAAGCGCGAGAGCGCCACATAGGTCTGCCCCGGCGCGAACGCCCCTCCGCCGAGGTCGACGATCGCCCGGTCGTAGGTCTTGCCCTGCGACTTGTGGATCGTGACGGCCCACGCCAGCCGCAGCGGGAACTGCAGGAACTCCGCGATCACATCGCGGCTGAGCGTCTTGGTGTTCTGATCGTAGGAGTACCGGAACCTCTCCCACACCGCAGGCTCGACGTCCACATCTTCACCGTCGATCTCCACTCGCACCGAACCGCCGAGGATGCGCTTCACCGTGCCGATCGTGCCGTTGACCCAGCGTGGAGGCTCGCCCGTCATCGAGACGTCGTTGCGCAGGAACATCACCTGGGCGCCGATCTTGAGCTTGAGCTCTGAGTCTGCGGGATATGACGCATCCCCGCGCCCGAAGTCGCCGTTTATCTCCGCCCGTGCGGTCTGCTCCTTGCCCGGCAGAGCCGCGAGATGGCGGCGGTTGATGTTGTTGACGATGTCGTTGCGCGTCGCGAGCGTGATCATCGGCACCTCGCCGGGCTCGGGTTCGGGAGGCGTGCGCGCGCCCTGTGCGTTCAGGATGCCGGCGATCTCCGCCGTCACCCGCCCGTAACGCACCGCGTTCAGCATCGCCTTGAAGCCGTCATCCGCCTGCCGATGGATCTGCACCAGCTCGCGCACGTGCAATTCGGCCCCGTGCCTGCCGAGATCGATGAGTCCATCCGACTCGCCCATCGTCGCGCCCGCCCACACCTTCGCGTCGAAGAACCAGAACGACCGGTAGTGATCCTGCACATAGCGAAGCTCATCGCCGCGAGGAGGCACCGGCGCCAACTGATACGGGTCGCCGAACATCACCACCTGCACGCCGCCGAACGGCTCAGCGCGTCGCCCCCTGGCCTGACGCAGGGCCCGATCCATGCCGTCCATCAGGTCGGCGTTCACCATCGAGACCTCATCGATCACGAGCGTGTCTATCGCGTTGAGGATGCGGCGGGTGGCGTCGTTCTGCTCGATCTCGCTCTCGGCGATGAGGCCGATCGGAAGGCGGAACAGCGAGTGGATCGTCTGCCCCTCGACGTTGAGCGCCGCGACCCCGGTCGGCGCGCAGATCGCGATCTGCTTCTCGGTGTTCCACGCGAAGTACTGCAGCAACGTCGATTTGCCCGTGCCGGCGCGGCCCGTGATGAAGACATGCTCCCTGGTGTCCTCGATGAGGCGGAACAGCTCCTGCTGCTCGGTGGACAGGGCGGGAAGAGACACGACTCTCATGGTACGTCCCCGCTCGGCATCACGGTCCACGGCGCTCGGCACTGTCTCAGGCCGCTCTCCTAGACTGACGCCATGGATCGCCCTCAGCCGACGTCGCCGCGGCGTCGACGCCTCTGGGTCGATCTCACGACGCTCGCCGTCGTCGGCGTCCTGCTCCTCGGCGCGATCGGTGCCGGAGGTACTGCGCTGTACAAGGAGTACTACGGTCCCGGCGCCTTCGTGACGCGATACCTCGATCTGCTGGCCTCCGGTCGCGCCGCCGATGCGCTGCGGGTTCCGGGCGTAGCCATCGACCGCGCGACCCTCGCGGATGCAGCGATCGAGTCGACGGCGTCCGAGGCGCTGCTGCGCCAGGCGGCACTCGCCCCCCTCAGCGAGATCGACGTCGTCAAGGAGGTGACCGTCGACGGGGTCACCTCGGTGACCGTGTCCTATGTCGCAGGTTCTCATCCCGGCACGAGCACCTTCGAGGTGAAGCAGGACGGCTGGGTCGGCGTGACCCCCGACTGGCGATTCGCCCGCACACCTCTGGCCGCGATCTCACTCAATGTGCTCGGCGCCGACCAGTTCGCGGTCAACGGCTTCGAGATCGATCGACGCCAGGTGTCCTCCGCCGGGGTGGAGGCCTCCCCGACCGACCCTGTGTCGATGCTGGTGTTCACGCCCGGTCTGTACTCGGTGACCGTCGACACGGCGATCTCCACGTCCCCCGGGGTCAGCATCCTCGCCGACTCCCCGCTCATCCAAACCCCTGTCGACATTCAGACGGCGCCGACCGAGGAGTTCCTCGAGGTCGTGCAGACACGCGTCGAGGAGTTCCTCACGGAGTGCACGACCCAGCAGGTGCTGCAGCCGACGGCCTGCCCGTTCGGGCTCGAGGTGCAGAACCGCATCGAGAATCTGCCGATCTGGTCGATCGCCCAGCAGCCGAAGGTCACAGTCGAACCGGACGGTGCGCACTGGATGATCCCCGCGACCGAGGCCGTCGCGCACATCGAGGTCGACATCCGCTCGCTCTTCGACGGCTCGATCGAACACGTGTCAGAGGATGTCCCCTTCAGGGTGAACGGCACGATCGCGATCCTCCCGGACGGCTCGGCGTCCATCCGCGTCGGATCCGCGGGAGCGTGAGCCCTCAGCCCTCTCGCGCCGCCTGACGGGCGTCTCGCTCGGCGAGGGCGGCGAGCTGGGCGTTGTACTCCTCGAGCTCCGCGTCGCCGGTGCGGTCGGCGTGGCGGTCGCCTCGTCGCTGCACCTTGGTGTCATCGCGGCTCCACTGGATCGCCACGGTGATCGCGACGATCAGAGTGGGAATCTCGCCGATCGACCAGGCGATGCCGCCGCCGAGGTACTGGTCCTCCATCGGCGTCGGACCCCAGGTGCGCCCCATCGAGCCGAACCACTCGGCGACCATGAGCCCCTCCTGCATCATGATCGCGATTCCGAAGAACGCGTGCATCGCCATGACCGCGATCAGGGTGATCAGCCGACCCGGATATGGCAGCCGGTACGGCACCGGGTCGATGCCGACCAGGCTCATGACGAACAGGTAGCCGGAGATCAGGAAGTGGATGACCATCCACTCGTGCCCGAGATGCTCGTACATCGACCATCGCACGAGGTCGGTGAAGTAGAAGGCCCATAGCGATCCGATGAAGATGCCGGCCGCGACGAACGGGTGGGTGACGACACGGGAGAACGGGGAATGCACCGCCCACATGATCCACTCCCGCCCGCCGCGGGTGCCGTCATCGCGCTTGTGGATCGCGCGCAGCGCTAGGGTGATCGGGGCTCCGGAGACCAGCAGCAGGGGGATCGCCATCGTGAGCATCATGTGCCCGAGCATGTGGACGCTGAAGAGATAATCCTGGTACAGGTTGATCGGGCCGCAGGTCACCCAGACGAGCATGATCAGCCCGAGCACCCAGAACGCCGTGCGGTGGATCGGCCAGCGGTCGCCGCGGCTGTGCATGCGCCAGACGCCCGCGAGGTAGAAGAACAGTCCGAGGGCTGCCCCCATCGCCCAGAGGATGTCGATGTCCCAGCCCGTGAACCACATGTCGAGCGTGAACTCGGGCGGCAGCGGGGAGTCGGTGAGCAGCTCGGCCGGCGTCTTCAGGATCGCGGCGGTCTCTCCGGTCGGCGGAGGCGTGCGCGCCAGCGCCGCGGCGGCTCCCGACGCCAGCCCCATCAGGGCGACTTCGCAGAGCACCAGCATCCAGAACCAGCGCGAAGCGTTCTCGCCACCCAGCCGTGGGATAAGGCGCGCGCGGTACCAGGCGCCGAGCAGGCCCATGCCGCCGAGCAGCACGGCCTTGGCGATGATGATGAGGCCGTAAGGGGTCCAGAGTCCGTCCCAGCCGCCGAGGCCGACGGTCGAGCGCATGATGCCGGACACGGCGACGACGAAGAACGCGGCGATCGCGAGGCTCGAGTAGCGACGAACGAGGGCCGTCTGGTCGATGTCATGCCCGCGCAGGACGACCAGCAGGATGAGACCACCCAGCCAGACGGCGGCGCCGACCGTGTGCAGCAGGATCGAATTGACGGCTATGACGTGACCGGCGAGCTCGCCGGAGTGGCCCTGGTTCGCCATCGGGAGCAGGGATGCCGCGGCGATGCCCGCAGTGATGAGAGTGGGCGTCCAGCTGCGCCAAGCGAAGGCGAGGATCGTGACCAGTGCGCCCATGATGGTCGTGATCAGCCAGGCCTGGCCGAGAGGCAGCGTGAGCAGGAAGCGTCCGAGCTGCTCGCCGAACTGCTGCTCGAGACTGAGCTGCACGTTGAAGGCGCCAAGGAAGGTCAGGAACGCGGTCGCGGCGGAGGACACGGTGAACACGGCTGCGCCGATGGATGCCGTGTCCAGCGCCGTCTCGAACGGCTTCTCTCCCGCCCGAAGGGCGAACAGCGCCAGCACCATCGAGCCGATCATGACGGCTGCGCTGATGTTGTTCACCATTCGCGCAGCCGGCAGTCCCCAGCGCACGAAGGGCCCCGCATCGCCGATCAGCAGCGGTGCCGCTCCCCCGCCGAACTGCAGGGCGACCACGAGGGCGACGACAGCAGCCACGGCGAGGATCACGAGACCGGCCGCACGGTACGCCGACGCACGTGCGGTGCGCAGGCCGGGAGAAGTCACCCTTCCAGCCTAAGCGCGCACGGCGTAGCGAAAGCACGGTCCTCTCAGCATCACTCCGCGCAGCCGCCCCGCACAGCCCGCCGCCACCATAGCGCGAAGGCCGCCCCCATCAAAGCGCGAAGGCCGCCCCCATCATGCGGGGGCGGCCTTCGAGAGGAGCGGTCTTACTTGACGGCTGCCTTGAGCTTGGAACCAGCGGTCACCTTGACGCGCTTGCCGGCCGGGATCTTGATCTCGGCGCCGGTCTGCGGGTTGCGGCCCGTGCGAGCTGCGGTGTCGACCTGCTCGAACGAGATCCAGCCCGGGATCGAGACCTTGCTGCCCTTGGCGACAGCGTCGGAGACGGTGCCGAAGAGTGCGTCGAGGACACCGGAGACGGTGGCCTGGCTCTGGCCAGTGGCGCTTGCGATGCTCGCGACGAGCTCGGTCTTGGTGATGGACTTGTCAGCCATGTCATCCTCCAGCGACAAAGTGTCGCATCGTTATGGTTCGGGAGGCGGATGCCGCCCGCTGGTCGAGTGACCGCCTCGAATGTATCAACCACTGCCCACATTTCCGCGTCATTTCGCGGGTTTTGGGGTTTTCATAGGCGTGTCGCACCACTTTCGTCACTCCAGTCACAGATTTCGCTTGTCTTCCCCGCATCTTCCACGCAGAGTCGACCCACCCGGGATACGCAGAAGGGGCGAGGATCCGAAGATCCTCGCCCCTTGAAAGCGTTGCCTACCAGCTCGACTTGGTGATGCCGGGCAGTTCGCCACGGTGTGCCATGTCGCGGAAGCGCACACGCGAGATGCCGAACTTCGTCAGCATGCCACGGGGGCGGCCGTCGATGGCGTCACGCGAACGCACGCGCACCGGCGATGCGTTGCGCGGCAGCTTCTGCAGGCCGAGACGAGCAGCCTCGCGGGCCTCGTCGGTCGCGGTCGGGTCGACCAGGGTCTTCTTCAGCTCGGCACGACGGGCAGCGTAGCGCTCGACGACGACCTTGCGCTGCTCGTTGCGAGCGATCTTGCTCTTCTTCGCCATGTTTAGCGCTCCTCGCGGAAATCGACGTGCTTGCGGACGACCGGGTCGTACTTCTTCAGCACGAGACGGTCGGGGGTGTTGCGACGGTTCTTCTTGGTCACGTACGTGAACCCGGTGCCTGCCGTCGAACGCAGCTTGATGATCGGACGGATGTCCTGGGACTTCTTAGCCATTAGAGCTTCACACCCTTCGCCTTGAGGTCCTTGACGACGTTCTCGATGCCGCGGACGTCGATCACCTTGATGCCCTTGGCGGACACGTTCAACGTGATCTTACGGCCGAGCGACGGCACGAAATAGGTCTTCTTCTGCACGTTCGGGTCGAAGCGACGCTTCGTCCGGCGGTGCGAGTGCGAGATGTTGTGACCGAAGCCGGGAACAGCTCCTGTCACCTGGCACACTGCTGCCATGTGATTACTCCTTCATTACCGTGAGACCGGACGGCCTCACCCAAGATCCCTTGTCTGCGCGCCGCACCTCTTCGACGCTTCGACAAGCTCGGCGATCGGAAGAGGGAGACAGCACACGAACTACGCACAGGAGTGTGCGCAGACAAGGAGAGAGTCTAGCACGGGCTCAGTGATGAAATGCGCTGCCGTCATCGCGCTGCGGCATCGGGCTCTGCAGCGCGTCCAGGTGAGCGACCTCGCGGTCGATATCGGCGAGCAGCTCCGCCGCAAGATCGCGGCTCAATCCGTTTCGCACCACGATGCGCTGCACGGTGACATCGGCGAAGCCGTCCGGCATGGGATAGGCAGGCACCAGTGTTGATCGACTGCACCCGTTCGACGCGGAAGACCCAGAGCAGGTCGGGCTGCAGGAACGGTGCGATCATCGCGCCGGACGCACCGTCGACGTGGATCGGGATGTCGAGCCCGGTCTTGTGCTGGATGTCATCGAGCGCCGCGGCGATCTGCGCGACCGGCTCGTACACGCCGGTGTAGGTGACGCCCATGATGGCGACCACGCCGATCGTGTTCTCGTCGACGTACGAGTCGAGGTCATGACCGTCGAGGGTGAGATGGCCCTCGCTGAGCGCGTCTGGCGTGCTGCCATCGACGCTTGAGGGCGAGTCCGGCGAGCATGCTCGCCTCCGACGATCCTGTGGTCGATGTGCCGATCGCCGTGTCGGCATCCGGCGCGTTCCACAGCTCCGCCAGCATCCGTCTGCACCGTGCCTCGATGGCCGCGGTCTCCGGATACTCGTCCTTGTCCACGATGTTCTCGTCGAAGGCGTCGGCGTACAGCTCGCGTGACTCGTCCTCCATCCAGGTCGTGACGAAGGTCGCGAGGTTGAGTCGCGCGTTGCCGTCGAGCGAGATCTCATCACGGATGATCTGCCGCGCGGTACTCGGCAGGGATTCGTGTTCGGGGATGGAGGTGCGTGATGCGACGGTCGATTCGCCGGCGCGCCTGAAAGTCGGTACGGCTTCGCTGTCATTCCACATGAGGCTCACCCTAACCAGTCGGTGCGGCGCCGCGTCCCCATCTGAACGCCGACACCGTGGAGTCACCCTCGATCCAGAACCTCCAGGGGAACGCATGCGTCCCGGCGACACCCGCGACCCCGACGCGCGGCCCTGTCGCGACGCGATCGACGGGGCGCGCCAACCACAGTTCGGCGCTGGCGTCGTGCAGCATTGCTCCCGTGATGGCGTCGATTCCGTCATGGAGCGGATGCCGAAGGCCGGACACCTGCCCGAATCGACCAGGACCGCGGGCGAGGTCGCGTCCGGTCCTGCCGGATCGCTGGATCGCGGCATCCGTACCCTCCACGACGGACCCGGCGCGCAGCAGCACTCCACCTGCGATTCCATCGGGCGCGCACACGACGTTGACGCAGGAATGGATGCCGTGGCTCAGATACACGTAGAGATGCCCCGGCTCGCCCCACATCGTGGCGTTGCGCGCGGTCCTGCCCATGCGCGCGTGGGATCCGGGGTCTGCCAGCTCGCCGGTGCCGCGGCCGTGATACGCCTCGACCTCCGTGATCCGCAGCCGCACCTCGTGCCCGCCCACGACGGTGCGCAGCTCACCACCGAGCAGTCGCGGCGCGACCTCGAGCGGCAGGGCCTCAAGGTCGATGCGGGTCGCGCGGCGGAGCGTCATGGCTCAGAACCGCGGCGCCATCTGGCACCACGATGCGTCGAAGCCGGTGAGCACGACCATCTCCTCGCCTGAGCGCAGGTCGATCAGATGCGTCTGCAGCGTGCGCGGAAGCGGCACGAGCATGTCGTCGTAGCGGTTCTCCACCAGGTTCGGCGCCACTGTCACCGCGACATACTGTCCGCTCGGCGACGGGCACGCCTGCAGGATCGCGTTTCCGGAGTCGACGTCGAACAGCGAGGTCGCCTCGCCGTCGTCATCGACCCTGATGATCGCCTGCCCCGTCGGGAGGCCGTTCTCATCCCGCGAGACGACGTGTCGCAGCGTGCCGCCCGGATACGGGGCGATCGTCGTCGCCGGGCCGAAGTCTGGTTCGGATGCCGCGAGCGGAGTCTCCGAGCCGTCGGCGAGGTTCAGCTCCACGGTCGCGCCGTCGGCACGCTGCACGATGGCCGTGTAGGTGCCCCGTGAGATGCCGAGCAGTCTCATGGCGATGCCCATGTTCTGCGCGCCCTCGTCACCGGATCGGTCATCGAGCGAGAGCGTGCTCGCGAAGTCGATGAACAGCACCGCGGCCGAATCCGGCACGAACTGCCACTCGGCGACGCTCGCCTCGGCATCGCCGACCTCGATGATGTGCGGCTCATCGTCGCCGCTGAGCGACTGGGTCACGAGCACGCTCGCGCGCCCGGTGTCCTCGGTGAGCTCTCGGTCGGAGTAGGTGTAGCCGACGAGCCCGCCGCGCTCGGAGACCTGCACTGAACTGACGTACCCGTCACCGGGCAGGGTCAGTTCGCGGACGTTCTCGCCGTCGTGGTCCATCACGAGGATCCGCGATCCGTCCTCGTCTTCGACCGCGACGACGAGCCGGGTCGATGTCGAGCGATAGTCGTTGATGCGCGGATGCGTGAACACCGGCACCGCGTTCTCGCCTCCGAGATCGGTGCGGAAGATCGAGTCGTCCTCGTCGGAGCGGTTGAGCAGGAAGATCTTGGCGGCCGGCGTCGTGAACGCGGTCGAGAGGTCGGATGCCGGTCCCCCTCCGACGCCGGTGACGCCGTCGACTCTGACCGTGTACTCGGTCGCGTCATCGAGGGGGACGGTGAAGCGGATGCCGATGCTGCGGCCCGCTGCATCCACCGTGAACGGCACTGCGGGATCGACTGTGACCTGCGACTCGTCGATCTCCTGCAGCGACTGATTGGCGGTGAGGATGACGCGGCTTCCCGAGACGTCGATGGCCTCTGCCGTGTCGACCTGCACCTGGCTGACACGGGGCCCCTGGAAGAGGCTGACCGCGCCGAGCGCGCCGACCACGACCACGAGCACGGCGACCACCGCGAGGATCGTGTAGAGGAAGCGGCGATCGGGGCTTCCTTTCGGCTGCGGGTCGTCCTGCGACCCACGAGGGTCGGCCCGCGAGGGCTCGGCCTGCGGGGGCTCGGCTTGCGGGGACTCTTGCTGCTGGGCTTTCTGATGCGCGTCGTTGAGCGGAGCCTGCGAAGCCGTCGATGACGAAACGGGCTGAACGATCGCGGGGAGTCGAAGCCACTCCCCCTCCGGCGCAACAGGGACGGAGGGAACAGCTGCCTCCGCAGCCTCCCGCTCCGCGGCCTCGCGGGCGGCGCGTGCCTCCGCACGGGTCTGAGGAACTTCGGGCCGATCCTCAGTACTCATAGGGATCCCCGGGCTCGTCGATCGCGACCACCGAGGTCGGGACGACGCGAAGTGACCCGTCGCCGTCGGCGGTGACCGTGCCGGTGACTTCGATCCACTGCCCTGTGCTGTACTGCCCCTCGCCGTTCTCGCTGGCGTCGACACTCACCGGAACCGCAGCCGGCTGAGCGTCGATCACGCAGTGGGTGATGATCATGCGGGTGAGGTTCACGGCATCCGCATCTTCACCCGGCGTGACGAAGCCGGTCAGCGTGACGGTGGATCCGTCGTACGCCTCCGGGCGGGTGGCCGTGGCGAAGACGCTCGACCACTCCCCGACCCCGAAGGTCGTGGTGTCGGCGACGCCGAGAGTCGGGGTGTCGGAGCCTGCGAAGAGGGTGCCGGCCGCATCCGCTCGCGACATCGCGAGCTCGACGGACAACGACGCGGGCGGCAGCACGAGACCGGCGATGACAACGCCGCTCGCGATGACTCCGGCAGAGACGACGCCGGCGACCTTGAGCGTGCGCTGAGGGGATGTCGGGGCATCCGCATCCGCATCGGCATGCCCATGATCATGGCCATGATCCGCTTCTGCGCCCAGCGGAAGCGTGCATGACCAGATCGCGCCGGCGAGCACGACCACGGCCCCTGCACACGCGAACCAGATCGACTCAGGGCTGATGTAGAGCGTGAGCTGACCGGCGACGCCCAGGCTGAGCGTCACGATCGAGACCGCCACGGCTAGACCGAGGCCGAGCCAGCGCGTCGCGAGGGCACGCCAGCGGGGGCGGGACTGCTCAGCCAAGTACGTTCACCCCGATCCCGATCGCGAAGGCGCTCATCACGACGACGGCGACGACTCCTGCGAGAGTGCGGGTCGTGAAGGTCGTGCGCAGCAGCGCGAGCATCTTGATGTCGACCAGCGGCCCGACCAGCAGGAACGCGATCAGAGCGCCCGATGAGAACGTCGACGCGAATGACAGCGCGAAGAATGCGTCGACGTTCGAGCAGATCGCCACCGTCATCGCCAGCGCCATCATCGCGACGATGGAGAGCACGGGGTTCGATCCGATCGCGAGGAGCATGTCGCGCGGAACGAGCACCTGCACGGCGCCGGCGAGCGCAGAGCCGATCACGAGTGCGGGCATGACCGCGCGCAGCTCGATCAGGAACTGCGTGAGGCTGCGACGCGTCGGCGTGCCGTGCTCGTGCTGCACGCGCTCGCACGTGGCGGTGAACTGCTGGGTGAGCAGGGCGTCAGGCGAGGGGTGCTTGCTGTAGATCCAGCCGATCAGGTTCGCGATCAGGTAGCCGCCGACGAGTCGGGCGACCAGGATGCCGCCGTCCCACCCGAACGCGGCATGCGTGGTGATGATGACGATCGGATTCACGATGGGCGCGGCGATCAGGAAGGTCATCGCCTCCGCCGGCGCCAATCCGCGCATCATCAGACCGCGGGCGAAGGGCACGTTGCCGCACTCGCACACCGGGATCAGCATCCCGAGCAGCGACAGCACGGCACGACGTGCCCATCCCCGCGTCGGCAGCCAACGCTGGATGAGATCCGGCGGCAGCCACACCTGCACCACGATCGACAGCACGACGCCGAGCACGACGAACGGCAGCGCCTCGATGAGCACGCTCAGTGCGAGCGTGAGACCGTCCTGCGCGCGGCTGGGCAGCGACGCCTGGAACAGTGACGGTGCGAATCTGTCGATCAGGAACAGTGCCGCGATGATGACGACGCCGATGACGACGCCGATCCACGGCGAGCGTGGTGCGCGCGGTGTGCGACCGGATCCTGCGGCCGTCGACGCGCGCGGTGGGCTGATGATGCTCACGCGGACGCGGATCCCTCAGCCGCTGCGCGCCTGCTCGCGCACGGTGTGCACAGTCCGAAGATGTCGACGACGTGCTCTGCCTCGCTGAAGCCGTGCAGCGCAGCGGTGCGCTGCGCCCAGGACTCGACATCCTTCGCCTCGATCTCGACGGTCAGCCCGCAGGATCGGCAGATCAGATGGTGATGGTGGCCCTCGGTCGAGCACGCGCGATAGAGGGCTTCACCCTCGGGGCTCTGCAGCGAATCGGCGTCGCCTGCGGTCGCCAAGCCGGACAGTGTGCGGTAGACGGTGGCGAGGCCGATGCCGGTGTTCTCCTCACGGAGCGTGGCGTGCAGGGTCTGCGCGCTCACGAAACCGCGCGCATCCGCAAGCGCTTCGCGCACTCGCTCACGCTGCCAGGTATTGCGCTGAGCCATACCGAGAGTCTAGGCCGCGGCGCTTATCAAGGGCTGAGAGCGGCGCTTCACTCGTGCGCGCGAGCGCTGCACCAGCCAGCATCCCGCATAGATGAGGAACGAGATCGTCGTGATGTACGGGCTGACCGGCAGGGTGCCGGCAAGCGCGAGCAGGATGCCGCCGACCGCCGAGACGAAGCCGAACAGGGCCGCGAGCAGGGGCACCGTCAGCGGACCGGCGGCCACGCGCATGGCTGCGGCGGCCGGCGTCACCAGCAGCGCCATGACCAGCAGCGCGCCGATGATGTGCACGCTGACGGCGACGATGAGCCCGAGCAGAACCATGAACGCCAGGCTGAGCGCCCTGGTCGGGATGCCGCGGGCGGAGGCTGCGACGTTGTCGAGCGAGTCGAACCGCAGCGGGTTCCACATCACCAGCAGCCCGATCAGCACGAAGGCGCTGATGCCGATCAACCAGCCGAGGTCGGGGCTGGACACTGAGACGATCTGGCCCGTCAGCAGGCTGAAGCGGTTCGCGCTTCGCCCGTCATAGAGGGACAGGAACAGGATGCCGAGGCCGAGGCCGAACGGCATCAGCACACCCACGATGGAATTACGATCGCGCGCCTTGGAACCGAGGATGCCGATCAGGATCGCAGCGACCACGGCTCCGCCGAGGGATCCGGCCACGACGCTGCCGCCGAACAGCAGGGCCGCAGCGGCACCGGCGAACGACAGCTCGCTCACACCGTGCACGGCGAAGGCGAGGTCGCGCTGCATGACGAAGACGCCGATCAGGCCGCCGACGATGCCGAGCACGGCTCCGGCGATGATCGAGTTCGCGAGAAGGGCGACGAGCGCGCCGTAGTCCTGGAATGAGAAGACGTCTCCCCAGTCGATGAAGGGCACCATCATGCGACTTCTCCTGCGTCGTGGTCGTGATGCGGCTCGGCGTCCGGCACTCCGACGACGACGAGGCGGTCACCGGCACGGAGCACGAAGACCGGGGTGCCGTACAGATCGGTGAGCACACGACTCTGCAGCACCTCGTCGGGGGTGCCGAGCACGAAGCGTCCGCCGGCGATGTAGAGGATGCGGTCGACTCTGCCGAGGATCGGGTTGATGTCGTGCGTCACGAACAGCACGGCGGCATCGCGGTCTCGACGCTGTCGGTCGATGATGTCGGTGATGCCGAGCTGATTGGCGAGGTCGAGATTCGACAGCGGTTCGTCGCAGAGCAGGAGGGTCGGTGCGTCAGCGAGGGCCTGGCCGACCCGCAGCCGCTGCTGCTCCCCGCCGGAGAGCAGACCGACGCGGCGGTCGGCGAAATGCGAGGCGCCGACACCTTCGAGCAGCGCATCCACCCGCGCGCGATCCCCACGGCGCGGGATGGGCAGCCCGAATCGAGTGCCGTTGACGCCGAGCGCGACCACGTCGCGTGCGCGCATGCTCGTGTCGGGAGGAAGGGGGCGCTGCTGGGGGATGTAGCCGATGCGAGGATTACCGCGGCGCACGGGGTGACCTGCGACGCGGATGCTGCCGGCGCTCAGCGGCTGGAGGCCGAGGATCGCCCGCATGAGCGTGGTCTTGCCGGAGCCCGACGGCCCGAGCACGGCGATGAACTCACCGGGCTCGACCGTGAGATCGAGTCCGGACCAGAGCTCACGGTGTCCGCGATGAAGCGCCGCACCACTGATCTCGAGCACGGACGCTGACCCGTCCGGCCCCTGAACCTGTCGAAGGGTCGCGCCGGATTCCCCCGCACTCACTGCTGGAGTGCGGCGGCGAGGTCCTGGATCGCATCGCGCATCCACTCAGAGTACGACGATCCTTCCTCGAGCAGCTCCGTGAACGCCACGACGGGGACGCCAGCGGCCTCCGCCGCTGCTTCGACACGCTGGGTCTCGGAACCACCGGTCTGTGCGTTCGTGAGCAGCGCCTTCACCTGGCCGCTGTCGATGACGTCGAGAGCGGCCAGCAGCGTCGCAGGTGCGACGTCGGTGCCCTCTTCGACAGCCTCAGCGAATCCCTCCGGCGTCACATCGGTGAGACCTGCGGCCGCGGCGATGTAACCGGGGAGGGGCTCGGTGAGGAAGACGGATGCGCCGCCGGCCTCGGTGCCGAGCGTCTCGAGCTCGGCTTCGAAGCCCTCGAGGTCGCTGACGATCTCGGCTGCCGCGGCCGTGAAGTCGGCTTCGCCCTCGGGGTCGATCTCACTGAACTCCGCCGCGATGCCCTCGACGACGTGGATCATCGTGTGCGGGTCGAACCAGATGTGCTCGTTGAAGCCCTCGATGTGGTCGTGACCCTCGGGGCCTTCTTCTTCGGCGTGGCCGTGGCCTTCTTCTTCGGCGTGGTCGTGACCCTCTTCCGCGGCGTGGTCGTGAGCTTCCTCTTCAGCGTGCTCGTCTTCAGCGTGCTCGTGAGAATCAGCATCCTTGTGACCCTCGTTGCCGGGGTAGTCGTGCGAGAACTCGGCCGCGGTAAGCACGTGCACGTCGGAGTCGCCGATCAGGGTGTCGATGAACGAGTCGTACCCGCCGCCGTTCTCGATGACGAGCTCGGCATCCTGCACCGTGAGGCGGTCGCGGGCGGATGCCTCATACGAGTGCGGGTCCTGCGAAGCGGACGTGATGATCGACGTCACCTCGACGCGATCGCCGCCGATCTGCTCGGCGATCGCGCCGTAGACGTTGGTGCTGGCGACGATCTGGATCACATCCTTGCCACCGCTCTCGGATGCGGCGGTGGCGGAGCATCCGGTCAGGACGAGTGCGGACACAGATGCGACAGCGAGAGCGAGGACGGGCTTCTTCATGCCGTCGATTCTACACGCTAATGATAACCATTCTCACCGCGTGGTTTGTGGAGGTGCGGCGGACTGCCACAGCGGGAAAGCGGAGACGACGCTCGGCGCGTCGCGGCGCGTCATCGCTCGACACGCCGCGACACAGACAAACCGTCCCCGTTTCCCGAGGCGAACGCCCGCCCGAGGGAACGCTCCTTCGCGGACGATGCTCAGCCGAGCAGATGGTTCGGCGCGATCCACGCGGTGGCTTCGCCCGACAGGAACTGCCCGTCGAGGGCGAGGTTCGAGAGCACGACGGACGCGGCATCCATTCCCAGATCGAACGGTTCGTCGCCGAAGTTCGTCACGATCTGCCAGCCGTTCGGCCTCGAGAAACGCAGTACGTCAGCGCGTCCGGTGTCGATCCAGGCGAGCGCCTCCCCTGTCTGCAGCAGATGCCGCAGGCGGAGGGCCTCGCGGTAGAGGGACAGCGTCGATGACGGATCGTCCGCCTCGACGTCGACGGCGTACTCGGCGAACCACGCCGGCTGCGGCAGATGCGAACCGTCGGAGCCGAATCCGAACGAAGAGCCGGATGCCGTCCACGGCAGCGGCACGCGGCATCCGTCACGCCCGAGACCGTCGAACGCGCCACCTCGGAAGAACGCCGGATCCTGACGTTGCTCGGCCGTTATCGCCGCGACCTCGTGAAGCCCCAGCTCCTCGCCCTGGTAGAGGTAGGTGCTGCCCGGGAGCCCCAGTAGGAGCAGCGTCGCCGCGTTCGCCCGGCGAGCGCCGCGGCCTCGATCCAACTGGTCCTCCGGCCCCCCTGCCGCGATCCACTCGACGCCCTGTTTGACCGGACGTCCGGCAAGCGGTGCAAGCCCATAGCGGGTGGCGTGCCGGGTGACGTCGTGATTGGAGAGCACCCACGTGCTCGAAGATCCCGTCACCCTGGCCTGCTCGAGGTTGTCGGCGATGATGCTGCGGAACTGGGCGGCCTCGAAGTCTGCGACCAGAAGGTCGAAGTTGAACGCCTGGCCGAGGCCCTCCGCCGAGGCGTACTTCGCGCGACGCTCGGGCGTCGCGACCCACGCCTCGGCGACGGCCGTGCGCGGCGGGTCGTACTCGTTGAAGACACGGCGCCACTCGGCGTAGATGTCGTGCACCTCGTCGCGGTCGATCAGCGGGTGACTGCCAGAGGAGTGGTCGATCAGCTCAAGGTCGGCACGAGAGGGCAGCGGTTCGGTGAGGTCCTTGGTGAGCATGTGCGCGACGTCGATGCGGAAGCCGTCTACACCGCGGGCGGACCAGAAGCGCAACGTCTTCAGGAAGTCGGCGCGCACCTCAGGATGATCCCAGTTCAGGTCGGGCTGCTCGATGGCGAAGCTGTGGAGGTACCACTGCCCGTCCTCGACGCGCTCCCACGCGGAACCGCCGAACGCCGCTCCCCAATCGGTGGGTGGCTCGGACCCGTCCGGCCCTGCCCCCTCGCGGAAGATGTACCGCTCGCGCGCCTCCGAGCCGCGTCCCGCGGCGAGCGCCTCCTGGAACCACTCGTGCAGATCCGAGGTGTGGTTCGGAACGATGTCCACGACGACGCGGATGCCGCGTTCGTGCAGCGCTGCGACCATCGCGTCGAAATCGTCCAGGGTGCCGAGCCGCGGGTCGACGTCGCGGTAGTCGGCGACGTCGTAGCCGCCGTCGGCGAGCGCAGACGGATAGAACGGACTCAGCCAGACCGCGTCGATGCCCAGTGCCGCGAGATAGTCGGCCCGGGAGACGATGCCGGGGATGTCACCGAGCCCGTCTCCGTTCGCGTCGGCGAAGCTGCGCGGATAGATCTGGTACACGGCGGCCTGACGCCACCACGCCGCCGCCTTGTCGTCTTCCGTCGTGTCGTCGCGGGTCTCGGTGAGAGGCGCATCGGTCATGAGGGGGTGTTGCTCCTTCTGTCTTTCGGTGCCCTTCGACGGGCTCGGGGATCGGGGGCTTCGGCGCTCAGCCCTTGACGGCGCCCTGCGTGACGCCCTCCATGACGAAGCGCTGCGTGAACAGGTACGCCAGGATCGCAGGGGCCATCGCCATCAGATATGAGGCGAACGACACGTTGTAGTTGTTACTGAACTGAGTCTGGAACAGGTTCTGCCGCACCGGCAACGTCTGCAGAGCAGGGTCGGCGATGATGAGCGACGGCATCATGAAATCGTTCCAGGCGTAGAGGAAGGCGAAGATGCCGACGGTCGCGCTCATCGGGGCGAGCAGCGGGAAGATCAGGTGCCAGAACGTCTGCCAGGTCGTCGCGCCGTCGATGCGGGCGCTCTCCTCGAGCTCGAGCGGAATGGATCGCAGGAAGGCCGTGAACAGCAGCACGCTGAAGCTGAGCTGGAACATCGTCGCAAGGATGATCACACCCAGCGGGTTGTCGAGCCCGACGCGTCCGGTGAGCTGGATCTGCGGCAGTGCCACCACCGGGAACGGGATGAACATCGCCGCCAGCAGGTAGAAGAACGAGTACCGGAACAGCCGGCGATCCCAGTTGCGCACTATCGCGTACGAGGCGAAGGCGGCGAGCAGGATCGTCGCGATCACGGTGCCGGCGGTCACCAGCAGCGAGATCGCCGCACCGATGGGGAACTTGGTGAGGTTCCACGCCTCGATGAACCCGTCGACACTGAACGGTGCAGGCAGCGAGAAGGCATTGCCGTCGACCGCCTGCCCGGTGGTCTTGAACGCCATCGCGATCGTGACGTAGAGCGGCAGGAGCACCGTCACCGCACACAGGATCAGGATGATCGTGCCCGACCAGTTCACGCGTTCCATCCGGACGCGTGGCTTCCGGCCCGACGTGGGGATCGTGGTGAGTGTCTGCGTCGTCGACATCACAGTGCATTCCTTCCACGGGTCAGCGAGAGCTGAAGCAGGGAGATGAGCACGGCGACGATGAAGAAGATCGTCGCGTTGGCCATCTGATAGGCGTAATCGCCGCTGTTGAAGCCCGTGATGATCGTCATCGCGACGCTGCGGGTCGAGGTTCCCGGGCCGCCGTTCGTGAGGCCGACGATGATGTCGTAGGCGTTCAGGAAGCCCTTGAATCCGAGGATCACGTTGATCACCACATATCCAGCGACGAGCGGGATCGTGATCCGGGTGAGCTGCTGGGTCTTGCTCGCACCGTCGATGCTCGCCGCCTCGTACACCTCGTTCGGCACCGAGAGCAGACCCGCGATATAGATCAGCAGCGCGCCTGGCACCGCCTGCCATGCGGTCACGATGACGATGGCCACCCAGGCGAGATCCGGATTGGCCAACAGGCTCGTCTCGAGCCACGGGATGCCGGCGGCAGCTCCAGCGGCAGGAATCGAGTTCGAGAACAGGAAGTTGAAGACGTACGCGATGATGATGCCCGAGATCACCATCGGGATCACGAAGATCGTGCGCAGGCCCGTCTTGAATCGGATGCGCGAGGTGAGGCCTACCGCGAGCAGGAACGCGATGACGTTCACGACGATCACGGTGGCGATCGAGAACCCGAACGTGAACAGATAGCTCTGCAGGATCGCGGGGTCGCTGAACAGCGCGATGTAGTTGGTCACCCCGTTGAAGCTCCACTCGCCGATGCCGATCGAGTCGGTGAAGCTGAAGAAGATGCCCATCACAGCGGGAAGTGTGATCGCGAGGGTGAAGAGCACGAGCGTCGGAAGCAGGAACAGGTAGTAGATCGGCTCGACCCGTCGGGTGTGCCGACGGAGCTTGCGTCCCTGCCCTGTGACGATGGAGGTCGTGTCCGTCGTCGGGCTGTTCGGCCGCGTGGCGCTCGCGGGTGCGGTGGTGCTCACGGTGCGGACTCCTCTGTCTCGCCGGCTGCCGCATCGTCTGTGGTGGGGATCGGCGCGCGGAAGGCGATGCGTGCCCAATCCGCGTCCATGGTGCGGAGCGTCGAGGCGGTCGAGGCTCCCAGCACCATCGCCTGTGCGTAGTTCATCACCGGGATCGTCTTGGGCACGAGCACCGAGGGTCCGTGATAGATCTGCCCGTCCTCGTAGTAGTCGATCATCCCCTCGATCCGCGGATCGTCCGGTGCCGGAGCGTCCTTGGTCGGGGTGAAGCCGAGCTGCGACGCGTTGTACTCCTCGATGTTCTCGGGGAGGTACAGGTACTCGAGGAAGTCACGCGCGGCTTCCTGGTGCCGCGATCCCTCAGGGATCATCGCGCCGAGGTCCATGTTCACGCGCACGCCGAGGTCGGCCGGGTCGTCGGTCATGGGCAGCGGGAAGGTGCCGAGTTCGAGGTCGGGTGCGGTCTTCGCGATCTCGCTGAACGCCCACGGCCCCTGCATGTACATCGCCGCCTCGCCCTTGCTGAAGGCGAGATTGCCGTCGCCGTAGCCTCGGCTCGCCGCATCCTCGTTCGTGTAGTCGTCCGCCAGCTGCATCATCTGCTCCATGGGCTCGGCGAAGTCCTTCTCGAATGAGACCTCGGAGTCGGGGCCGACCGCGGCGCCTTCGACGGCCATCGCATCGAAGAAGTCGATCGTGTCGAGAGAGCCGCCGATCGCGTAGTCGTACCAGCCCTGACCGACGGTCCAGTCGTCCTTGAACGTCGCGTAGAAGGGGTCGATCCCGGCTTCTTTCAGCTGCTCGCACACGGCGATCAGCTCGTCCCACGTCTGCGGCACCTCCAGCCCTTCGGCCTCGAAGATCTCCTTGTTGTAGATGACGGAGGCCGCCATCACCGAGTAGGGCAGGGCACTCGTGCGCCCCTCGCACGATCCGTACTGCTCCATGAGCGGCTGCAGATCGTCGCGAATACTGGCCGCCGCATCCGTCTCGGAGAGATCGGTGAGGGCGCATCGCTGCACGAAGCGTGCGATCTCGTAGTTGTAGTTGCCCAGGATGAGATCGGGCGGGTTCCCCCGCACGAAGCTGGCCGAGATGACGTCCGGCCCCGATGTGTCGATCTCGACGTGCACGTCGTCCTGAGACGAGTTGTACTCGGCGACGAGCTCGGTCATGAACGGGATCGCCTCGCGCTTGTTGAAGGTGAAGCGGATCGTCTCCGCCCCCGAGCCCGCAGCGCAGCTCGTGAGAGCCGCGCCGGCCATCGCGAGGCCAAGGCCTCCCGCGACCATCCGTACCGCGCGTATTCGTTTCTCAGACACCGTCGTCCTTCCACTCGCGTAGATACGCCTACTAAATCTAGTGGTCAAATCTACTCTGTCGAGAGGTACTCTCTCATTAGGGCAATAGGAAGGTCAAGGGGTGTGACAGAAGTCTCGACGGGTCTCGGCACCGGACGCGCAAGCGTCGGCGCCGTCCTCGACTTCGCGTGGGACGCGGGGCAGTTCACCGCCACCGACGTCATGGCAGCCACGTCGCTCACCCGATCGACCGCCATCGACGCGATCGACACACTGCTCGGCGCCGACGTCCTGCGCGAGCTCCCCAACGCTCGAGCCGCAGGCAGTTACCGCTCAGGACGTCCAGCCAGGCGTTTCGCCCTCTCCGCCGACCTCGGCGTCGTCGTCGGGATCGACGCGGGCGACACGCACCTCGCCGTGACCATCGCCGATCCACTCGACCGCACGCTCGTGCATCACCGGGTGGAGATCTCTTCGGACCAGTCGGCCGACGAGCGCAGGGCCACGATCCTTGAGCGGCTGCGTGCGGCGCTCGACGAGGCCGGCATCCCCCGAGACCGCGTGCTCGCGCTCTGCGCCGGCGTCGCCGCCCCCGTCGATCGCAAGGGCATCTCGCCGCCGCATCCCGATGGATTCTGGGAGCGCACGAATCCAGGCCTCGCGGAGGCGCTGCGCGACTGGGCTCCCGTGGTGGAGATAAAGAACGACGCCCAGCTCGCCGCAATCGCCGAGGGCGCTGTCGGAGCGGCGATCGGATGCCGCGACTACGTCGCCCTACTCGCCAGCGAACGCTTCGGCGGCGGCGTGGTCGTCGACGGACACGTGCTGCACGGCGCGCACGGCGGCGTCGGCGAGGGCATCATGTTCGATCACATCGTCGGCGTCGGTTCGGCCTTCGGCCTGCGATACGCCGTGCAGGATCAGGTTCGCGCCGCGGTCCAGAACCGCGAGATCGCGGTCGACAGCGCACTCGGCCGCCTGGTCGACAGACGTCACATCGACCCACGCCTCGTTCTGACGCTCGCGGCGTCGGGAGACACGGATGCCGTGCTCATCACCGACCGCGTCGGCGCGACGGTCGCGCGAATCGTCGGAGTGCTCGGCAGCATGTACGACCCATCCCGCGTGATCGTGTGCGGCGCGGTCGCCGAGAGCATCGAGCCCGTGCTCGCCGCAGCCCGGCGCATCCTCCCCGATGAGCTTCACCTGCCGGCGCCGGAGATCCTCGCATCAGCTCTGGGAGCCGAGGTCGTGTCCGTCGGAGCCATCGCGACCGCGCGCCGCGCGGCCCGCGAGCGGACGGTGCCTCGGCTCGCAGAGCGGCGACTCAGCGCGCGCCCGTAGCGACGACTGCCCGTCACTCCGAGGCAGCTCGCAAGTCGAAACGGTAGGCGATCCCGTCGCTCTCGCGTTGCTGCCCCGCGATGAACCACTCCTGCCCCTCCGGAGCTGGATGCTCCGCCGCGTAGGCAGCGAGTATCTGCTCTTCTACAGAGGACTGGGCCTGTCGCCCCACCCACGCGTTGAGGTCATCGGTAAAGTTCGACATCAGTGGACACTGCTCCCTTGGTCTTTCAACGAGGCCTCACGTCAGTCGACGAGCAGCGCCGGTTCCTCCAGGATGCTCGCGACGTCGGCGATGAAGCGGCTCATGCCGTCGCCGTCGATCACGCGGTGGTCGAACGACCCTGCCACCGTGGTGACGTAGCGCGGGCGCACCTCTCCGTCGACGACCCACGGCTTCTGACTGATGGTGCCCATCGCCACGATGCCGGCCTCGCCGGGGTTGATGATCGGGGTTCCGGCATCCATCCCGAACACGCCGATGTTGGTGATCGTGATCGTGCCGCCCTGCTGATCAGCAGGCGGAGTCTTGCCCTCGCGCGCGGTCAGGGTGAGCCGGTTGAGAGCGCGGGCGAGCTCGCGCATGTTGAGGTCCTGCGCGTCCTTGATGTTCGGCACGAGGAGTCCGCGCGGAGTGGCCGCGGCGATGCCGAGGTTGACGTAGTGGCGCACCGCGATCTCGGCGCCGCCCTCGGCCTCGACCCAGGCCGCGTTGACCATCGGGTTGCGGCGCACGGCCCAGATCACGGCACGCGCGACGATGAGCAGCGGCGACACCTTGATGTCGGCGTAGTCCGGTGAGGTCTTCAGGCGCTTGACCAGTTCCATCGTGCGCGTCGCGTCGACCTCTTTCCACACCGTGACGTGCGGGGCGGTGTACGCGCTCTGCACCATGGCAGAGGCGCTCACCTTGCGCACGCCCTTGACGGGGATCGACTCGGTGCGGGCATCCGAATCGTGACCAGCGGATGCCGGCGCGGCAGCGACCCCTCGGGCGAGGCCGACAGGGGCGCTCTTCGGTGCGGGCACCGTTTCCTCGCGCACCGCGCCCCACTCCGGAGTCTCGATGTTGCGGAACACGCTCGCCTGCGAAGCCTGCTTCACCACGTCGTCGCGGGTGACCTCGCCGTCGGCTCCCGTCGGGGTGACCGAGGAGAGGTCGACGCCGAGATCGCGGGCGAGCCCCCGGATCGGAGGCTTCGCGATGACGCCGACCGACGAACGGACCGGGCGCGCGGCAGGCCGCGTGCGACGCGAAGTCGCACCTGCGCCGGTGCCGTAGCCCACCAGGACCGAGCCGCCGGCCTCATCCGCCGCGGGAGCGGCTGCCGGTGTCGCGGCAGCGGGCACAGCATCCGACACGAAACTGATGATCGGGGTGCCGACCTCGACGGTCGTGCCCTCGCCGACCAGCAGATCGCCGACGACGCCGGCGTACGGCGACGGCAGCTCGACGAGTGACTTGGCCGTCTCGATCTCGCAGATCACGTCGTTGATCGCGACGTGATCACCAGGGGCGACCTTCCACGTGACGATCTCGGCCTCGGTCAGGCCCTCGCCCACATCGGGGAGGGTGAAGTTCTGCGTGCTCATTGCGAGTCCTTTCGACGGACGGCTCCTGCATAACTCCGGAGGATTTCTACCGATCGCCGGTTTCGGCGCGCGCTTGCGGCCCTTTCAGCGAGTTTCTCCGGAGTTGTGCGCATGAATCAGCGGGGATCAGTAGGCCAGTGACCGGTCGACGGCCTCGAGGATGCGGTCGGCATCCGGGAGGAACGTGCCCTCGAGCTTGGCGGGCGGGAACGGGGCGTCGTACCCCGACACCCGAAGCACCGGAGCCTCGAGTGCGTAGAACGCGCGCTCCATGACGGTGGCGGCGATCTCGCCGCCGAGGCTGTTGAAGCTCGGCGCCTCCTGCGCGTAGACCATGTGACCGGTCTTGCGCACCGAGTCGAGGATCGGCCCGTAGTCGACCGGCGACAGCGACCGAACGTCGATGACCTCGCAGCTCGTCCCCTCGCTCTCGGCGAGCGCAGCGGCCTGCAGCAGGGTCGTGACCATGGCGCCGTGGCCGACCAGGGTGACATCCGTGCCGGTGCGCACCACGCGTGACGAGTGGAGAGGGGCGGCGGACAGCTCGAGATCGACCTCGCCCTTCTGCCAGTACTTGCTCTTCGGCTCCAGGAAGATGATGGGGTCGTTGGAGACGATCGCTTCCTGGATCATCCAGTACGCATCATTCGGCGTCGACGGCGAGACGACCCTCAGCCCTGGAGTGTGCGCGAAGTAGGTCTCCGGGCTCTCCTGGTGATGCTCGACGGCGCCGATGTGGCCGCCGTAGGGGATGCGGATCACGATGGGCATCGACACCGCGCCCTCGTGCCGATTGGTGATCTTCGCCAGCTGAGTCGTGATCTGGTCGAACGCGGGGAACACGAAGCCGTCGAACTGGATCTCGCAGACGGGACGGAATCCGCCCATCGCGAGACCGATCGCGGTGCCGACGATTCCCGACTCGGCGAGCGGGGTGTCCAGTACCCGCTTCTCACCGAAGTCGCGCTGCAGGTGCTCGGTGATGCGGAACACTCCGCCGAGCTTTCCGATGTCCTCGCCCATCATCAGGACGCGCGGGTCGTCCTCCATCGCCTTGCGCAGGCCGGCGTTGAGGGCCTTGCTGAACGGCATCGTCTCGAGCGTCATGCGCGCTCCCCTCCAGTCTGCGTCGAGGCGTTCTGCGTCGGCTGTTCGAAAGAGGCCTCGTACTGCTCGCGCCACGCGCGCTGCTCGTCCATCAGCGGATGCGGCTCGCTGTACACGTGGTCGAAGATCTTGTTCGCACGGGGCGGTTCGAGAGCGAGGGTGCGGACACGGAGGTCTTCGGCGGCATCAGCCCCCTCGGCATCCACCTCGTCGAAGAAGGAGCCGGCAGCCCCACGCCCCTCGAGGAAGGCGCGCATGCGCGTGATCGGGTCGCGCAGCCGCCACGACTCCTCCTCGTCGCTCGTGCGGTACTTCGTAGGATCATCGCTCGTGGTGTGCGCACCAAGGCGATAGGTCTCGGCCTCGATCGCGCGCGGGCCCTTGCCTGCGCGCGCGGCATCCAGCGCAACGCGCGAGACGGCGTAGCTCGCGAGCACGTCGTTGCCGTCGACGCGGATGCTGTCGATGCCATAGCCCGCGCTGCGCTGCGCGAACGGGACGCGGGTCTGCGTCGACACTGGGACGGAGATCGCCCATTGGTTGTTCTGGAGGAAGAAGACGGTCGGGGTCTGGTAGCTGGCGGCGAAGACCATCGCTTCATGCACATCGCCCTGGCTCGAGGCGCCGTCGCCGTAGTACACGATCACCGCTTCGTCGCGCTCCGGGTCGCCCGTCCCTGAGCGGTCGCCGAAGTTGAGGCCCATGGCGTAGCCGGTCGCGTGCAGTACCTGCGAGCCGAGCACCAGCGTGTACAGCCGGGTGTTGCCGTTGGCAGGATCGGTCGGATCCCAGCCGCCGTGCGAGATGCCGCGCATCAGCTTGATGATGCCGATCGGATCGACGCCGCGGATACGAGCGACGGCGTGCTCGCGATACGAGGGGAACAGCGTGTCCTGCGCACGCGCGGCGCGCGCGGATCCGACCTGTGCCGCTTCCTGTCCGCGGCTCGGCGGCCAGAGCGCCAGCTGCCCCTGGCGCTGCAGGTTCGTGGCTTGATTGTCGATGGCGCGGATGACGACCATGTCGCGGTAGAACTGCTCGAGCTCTGCATCACTGATCGCTTCGATCAGTGGCAGGTACTGCTCGGCGGCAGGGCTGGGCGTGAAGCGGCCATCCGCCTCGAGGACGCGGACGAGATCAGTCTCTGACGAGGTCACGGTCCTACGCTAACCGAGCCGGCATGCCCGGTCACGTATACCTAGGACACCCTCGTTTCTGCCCGGAGTCCGGAGAAACCGCAGGTCACCGCACAGTGGAGGCGACGTGGAGCACCCGGTCGATCGAGGCCTCCTCGCCGACGGAGACGCGGATGCCGTCACCGGAGAACGGCCTCACGATGATGTCGGCGGCCACGAAAGCCGCGGCAACCTCGTCGGTGCGTTCGCCGGTGGGCAGCCACACGAAGTTGGCCTGGCTGTCCGGAACATCCCAGCCCTGTGCGCGCAGTCCATCCAGCAGACGCGTCCGCCGCTCGACGATCACCGCGACCCGGTCGAGGAGCTCGGCTTCTGCGTCGAGGCTCGCGATCGCGGCTGTCTCGGCAGCGGCCGTGACGGACAGTGGGATGCCGGTGGCCCTGGCCGCATCGAGCACCCTTGCCTGACCGATCGCATAGCCGACGCGGAGTCCGGCGAGTCCGTATGCCTTGGAGAAGGTGCGCAGCACGACGACGTTCGGATGCCGCTCGAACACGCGCTCGGCGAGACCGTCGACCGCATCCTCCGCGGTGACGAACTCGGCGTACGCCTCATCGAGGATGACCAGCACGTCGGCGGGCACCTTGGCGACGAACGCGGCGAACTCGTCGCTGGTGATGATCGGGCCCGTGGGATTGTTCGGGGTGCACAGCAGGATCGCGCGGGTGTGCTCGGTCACTGCATCCGCCATCGCGTCGAGGTCGTGACGCGCGTCGGCGGTCAGTGGCACCTGTACGCCGGTCGCTCCGGCGACGAGAGGCAGACCGGGGTACGCCTCGAAGGAGCGCCAGGCGTAGACGACCTCATCGCCGACGGATGCCGCTGCCTGCACCAGCTGGTACAGGATCGCGACGCTGCCGCTGGCGACGTGCACCTGGTCGAGCTCGACGCCGTAGCCGGCGGCGAGGCGTTCGCGCAGGCGGGTGGCGGTGGCGTCCGGGTAGCGGTTGATCGGCGTGGTGTGAGCGAGAGCCTCGAGCACCGACGGCAGGGGCTCGAACGGGTTCTCGTTGCTGGAGAGCTTGAAGGCATCCGGGCCCGCCTGCTTGCCCTGCCGGTACGGCGCGAGTGCGGCGATCTCTGGACGGATGCGGGGAAGGATCGGCTCGGTCACGAGGTCAGTCTACGAGTGGCGGTCGCGCAGAGCTGTCCCGAGCTCTCCGAAACCGTCAGCACGCGCATCCGGTGACAACCGCCACCCGTCGTGCGAGACTGAATCCACCATGCGTTTCATCATCCGAGTCGTCATCAACGCGTTCGCCCTGTGGGTCGTCACGCTGATCCCTGTGCTGCAGGTCGACATCACGGCGTTCCCTCCCGGCGAGACCCTGCAGCTCGTGCTCACCCTGCTCGCGGTCGGGGCGATCTTCGCACTGGTCAACACGATCATCGGCACGGTCATCAAGATCGTCGCGTTCCCGCTCTACATCCTCACGCTCGGGCTCATCGGCTTGATCATCAACGGGTTCCTGCTGTGGCTGACAGCGTGGATCACCTCCGGATTCGGCTGGGGCCTCACGGTCGGCAGCTTCTGGTGGGGCGTGCTCGCGGCGATCATCATCTCGATCATCAATGCGGTTTTCGGCGGCATCCTCCGCCCGCAGCGGAAGCAGCGCCGCGACTGATCGGGGCCCCTGTGATCCGCGCCCTGTGATCGGCACCCGCCTGTTCACAGCGCGCGTCATTCCCGCCGAGCGACATACTCCGTCGATTCGATCGCCACGGCCTCGTCGAGTTCTCTTGCCTTGTCGAGCCACGCCTCCAGTCGCACGTCGCCGGACGCGTCGACCATCTCCGCGGTCTCGGTATAGCCCTCCATCATGTGCGATGGGAACAGCACATCGAAAGGATCGCCGTCTCTGGTCACGACGAGGCTGTCCGGCGAGCCGGTGCCTCCTGGCGATCCACCACCGGCGAGACTGCTGACCGCATCATCCGTGTGCCGGAGCTCGATCAGCAGCTGGTCTTCTCCGACCGTCGGATGCACCGGGCTGCCAGCGGTGACCTGCACCGTCACGTCGAACTCACTCTGCGATGACAGGTACGCGGCGTTCATGGCCGACTGCGAGTGGGCATACACGTGCACCTCATCGCCGGCCTGGGCACCCGCCGTCTCCAAGGCCGCGACCGTAGCGGCGTACGACGCCGATTCCTGCCCGGTGTACAACTCGAGGTTCGACGTCATGTCGAAGGGCTCCTTCGGATCGACGCTCATCTGCGTTCCCTTGGCATAGAGCACGAACCGGTTCGAGCCGCTCGGCATGGTGTACCTCTCGACCTTGAGTTGCGCATCGGGTGCAGTCGGGAATCGTCTGAGCGCCTCAGCCAGGCTCGTCGGCGGAGCGATCTGCGTACCCGTCTTCACCGGCGTGACCGATACCGGCCCGCCACTCCCGGACAGCGTCGCGTTCGGTGCAAGCCTGCCGGTGCCGGTTGCCGCAACCCTCGCCGCCAGGGCCAACGCCGCGCCCAGATAGAGGGGGGACCCTCCCGTCAGCGCGGAAGGCCCCAGATAGAGCTGCTCGCTGAGTCCTTCGAACCTCTTGTCCCTCCACCCCGCAAGCAGCCACTGCTCCATCTCGTTCACCCGCGGATCGGACGCCTCGAGCTGCGCGATGCGCG
Source organism: Microbacterium sp. AK031 (assembly GCF_024807145.1). GTDB lineage: Bacteria > Actinomycetota > Actinomycetes > Actinomycetales > Microbacteriaceae > Microbacterium. Next base: position 54,772 of record NZ_JANUCA010000007.1, read on the forward strand.
CATCGATGGCGAACGCCTGCGCGGTGTCGTGGATCGCCGATGCGGCCAGCTGCGCACGCAGTTCGACGAGTTCGTAGACGTCTGCCATCAGCAGCGTGTTGGCGGATGCGGTCTGACACTCCTCATGCAGCACGTCGGCGCGGTCCCCACTGGCCCAGAGCGCCACGGTGTCGACCTGAGCGCTGAGGTTCGGCGTGCCGACTATGAAGCTGTGGGCGGTGCGGATCGCGGTGGCGGCATCCGCAAACCTCGGCGCCGCTCTGCCCATCGCGGTGGCGACCGCTCGCAGCGCTTCAGGGTCGACGGCGATCGCGCCGCCATGAGTGATGTCGAGACCGTCGCTCATGATCGGCCCGCAGCGTCGAGTTCCCACAGCCGGTTGCCGAGCACGCCGACCTCGATCGTGGTGCGATCCTTCAGCTCGATGATGAGCGCGTGCAGGGCGCGCACACCGTCTGCCTGCCAGTCGCTCGCCTCCACGAGCGGAAGCAGTCCCGCTCCGGCATCCTCCAGAGCGGCGATCGCCTCATTGACTGCGCGTTGCGCCGAGAACCACTTCCAGAGGGCTTCCGAGCTCCACGACTCGTCCGCGATGATGTTCAGCATGTGCCAAGGATGCCTCGCGCCGCGGCCCCGTCGGCCGGCCTGAAGCGCGAACCGTGCAGAGCCGCCCCGACCGCGAAGACGTGCAGGAAGAGTTCGGCGACAGCGCGCGCGAAGAGAGCACTGCGACTGTGCAGGAAGGATGCCGACAGGCAGAATGGGACGCGTGACATCGCCCGAGCCCTTCCGCGTCATCTTCGTGTGCACGGGCAACATCTGCCGCTCTCCCATGGCGGAGGTGGTGTTCCGCGACCTCGCGGAGCGCCAAGGGCTCAGTTCGCGGGTCGCCTCGAGCAGCGCCAGCACCGGTGAATGGCACGTGGGAGAACGCGCCGACATCCGGACCATCGAGGCTCTCGAACGCCGCGGATACGACGGGTCCCGTCATCGTGCGAAGCCGTTCACCGCGGCATCCTTCGCCGACAACGACCTCGTCGTCGCTCTGGATCGCACGCACGAGCGCATCCTGCGGGAGTGGGCCCGCGACGAGGACCAGGAGGGCAAGGTCACGCTGCTGCTGTCATTCGACCGCGATGCCGAGAACCTGGACGTACCGGATCCGTACTACGCCGAGGCGACGATGTTCGACGCCGTGCTGGCTATGATTGAGACCGCGACCCGAGGCCTGTTCCGTCAGCTCGAACCCGCGCTGCGTTCCAGCCGCACGACGTCCCGCACGATGCCCCAGAACTGAATGGGGCCCGATCAGGAGGACTCCCCTGACTTCCCCGAACTCCTTCCCCGTCCAGCCGCTGAGCCCCCTCGACGGGCGCTATCGCCCGGCCGTCGCTCCTCTCGGCGAGTACCTCTCCGAGGCCGGATTGAACCGTGCGCGGGTAGAGGCCGAGGTGGAGTGGCTGATCGCTCTGACCGATCACTCGCTGTTCGGCACGTCGCCGCTGGCGGATGCTGACAAGGAGCGCCTGCGCGGCCTCTACCGCGATTTCGGGCAGAACGAGATCGACTGGCTCGCCGAGAAGGAGGCCGTCACCCGTCACGACGTGAAGGCCGTCGAGTATCTCGTGCGCGACCGCCTTCAGACGCTGGGCCTCGATTCGATCGCAGAGCTGACGCACTTCGCGTGCACCAGTGAGGACATCAACTCGGTCTCGTACGCGCTCACCGTGAAGCGCGCCGTCGAGGACGTGTGGCTGCCGGCGTTCGACGGACTGATCGCGAAGCTCCGCGACCTGTCGGTCGAGCACGCGGATGCTGCGATGCTCTCCCGCACGCACGGCCAGCCCGCCACGCCTTCGACGATGGGCAAGGAGCTCGCCGTCTTCGCGTGGCGCCTCGAGCGCGTGCGCACGCAGATCGCCGGCTCTGACTTCCTCGCGAAGTTCTCCGGTGCGACCGGCACCTGGTCGGCGCACCTCGCCGCGGATCCGGATGCCGACTGGCCGGCGATCGCCCGTGAGTACGTCGAGGGCCTCGGCCTCGGCTTCAACACGCTCACCACCCAGATCGAGTCGCACGACTGGCAGGTCGAGCTCTACGACCGGGTGCGTCACGCCGGCGGCATCCTGCACAATCTGGCCACCGACATCTGGACCTACATCTCGATCGGCTACTTCACGCAGATCCCGGTCGCCGGAGCCACCGGCTCGTCGACGATGCCGCACAAGATCAACCCGATCCGCTTCGAGAACGCCGAGGCGAATCTCGAGCTGTCGGCCGCGCTCCTCGGCTCGCTGTCGCAGACTCTGGTCACCTCGCGTCTGCAGCGCGACCTCACAGACTCGACCACGCAGCGCAACATCGGCGTCGCGTTCGGGCACTCACTGCTCGCTCTCGACAACCTGCGTCGCGGGTTGAACGAGATCTCGCTCGCGCGGGATGTGCTGCTCGCCGATCTCGACGTGAACTGGGAGGTTCTCGCCGAGGCGATCCAGACGGTGATCCGCGCCGAGGTCGTCGCCGGCCGTTCCACGATCAGCGACCCGTACGCGCTGCTGAAGGAACTGACCCGGGGTCACCGCGTCGGGGCAGCGGAGCTGGCATCCTTCGTCGAAGGGCTGGAGATCGGGGATGCTGCGAAGCAGCGCCTGCTCGCTCTCACGCCCGCGACGTACATCGGCATCGCGGAGCGCCTCGCGAAGTAGGCCGCGCAAGGATGCCGCGGCTCAGGACTTCGAGGAGTCCGAGTCGCTCGGGTTCGAGGAGTCGCTCGGGTTCGAGGCCTCGTCGTCAGGCTCTTCGTCGTACAGAACCGGGCGCTCGAGCGTCTTGTCCTGGTACTCGCGAGGATCGACGGCGAGGATCAGCATCGACATGATCAGCAGCGTCACGATGAACGCGCCACCGCCGATGACCAGGCCCAGAGCGACGGGCGTGAGGCCCTGGTAGTTGCCGTTGGCGATCGAATCGTTGACACGCGACGTGAACGCACCGGTCGAGACCAATGTGACGACGGCAGCGAAGATGCCGCAGACGAGCGCGATCCCGAGAAGGTGCAGCGGACGCAGCAGCTCTCGACGATTGGTCTTCTTATCGCTCACGGGGCTCCTCCACTCTCGACCGAGGCGCTCGTGGCGTCATCGGTTTCGGCATCCTTCGTCTCGGCATCCTTCGCATCCGAACGATTCGGTGAGAATCCGGCGATCGCGAGGAACACGGCGACGATGGCGGTGTAGCCGCCGACCATCCCGACAGCGAGGATGATCCCGGTGAGCGTCAGTGCCCCCGCGCCGTCGACCGAGTACTGCAGCGAGTATCCGGCGGGGATGATGAGCAGGACCACCGCGAGCAGGAGACCGAGGGCGCCGACCGTGATGGCGTCCTTCGCGGCCGGATCCGTACGGCGGGCGCGGAGCCCGGCGATGAGTTCCACGAGGCCGGTCGCCGCAGCCCAGATGATGACGACGACGAAGAACACCGCGTCGGTGCGCCAGGTCGGGACCCCGCTGACGATCGCGGTGAGCAGGTCGATGACGCCGAGAAGGATGAGCGGCCAGCGCGATCCCGCAGGAACGGCGAGCCAGGCGCCGAGCAGGAAGATGAATCCGCTCGCGGCGACGAAACCACCGAACACGGCGAACCCGACTGCCGCGGAGTGATCTGAGGAGAAGGTGATCATGAGCGCCGACGCCGCCGCGAAGAGCGCGCGCAGCAGTTGGATGTTGCGCACGGTGAATGTGCGAGCTGGGGCAGACATGACGATTCCTCGGTCTTCCGGGGTGGTGTGTCCAGTCTACGCGTGGGCGAGGAGCCGACGTGCCCGACCAGATGCCGCTGCGATCGCATCGAGGACCGTCCGCCGATAATGCGGATTTGCAGACGCGGGTGCTGACGTCGCGGACGAACACAATGCGCTAATAATGCGCATTATTCAATTGACCGTTCGCGCCGCGGAGCGACAGACTGCTGTCTCGTCACCATGCCGTCTTCAGGCTGGACGTCAGATCGAGGAGGATCGATGCCGCGTCACCGCTTCACACAGGCCGATGTCGCCGCGATGGCCGGCGTCAGCCAGTCGACGGTCAGTTTCGTCCTGAATGCGAACGCACCGGCCGGCGTCCGGATCTCCGACGAGACCCGCGAGCGCGTGCTCGATGCCATCCGCATCACGGGCTACTCGGCGAATCCGGTCGCGCAGCGCCTCGCAGGAGGGCGAAACCAGATCCTCGGCGTCTTCACGTACGAGGCGACATTTCCTCGCGGTGGCCGCGATTTCTACGGCGCTTTCCTCATCGGCATCGAGCACGCGGCCGAGCAACTCGGCGTCGACATGCTGCTCTTCACCTCAGCCCGCGTCGTCGACGGTCGGCGTCAGCTCGCCCGCGACGGATGGCAGCGCCTGGGCATCGCCGACGGTTGCCTCCTACTCGGACAGCATGAGGATCGCGGCGAGCTGCAGCATCTTCTCGATACGAAGTATCCGTTCGTGTTCATCGGAAAGCGCGTCAGCGAAGGCCGCCTGCTCCCGTACGTCGGCGCCGACTACCTCACTGCGACCTCTCGTCAGGTGGAGCGACTCATCGCGAACGGTCACACCCGCATCGGATACGCGGGCCCCCAGTCGAGTGATCAGCCCACGCTCGATCGCGTCGAGGGATACCGGCAGGCCATGCGCGCTCACGGGCTTCCACTGCGCTTCGTCGACGTCCATGACGTGTCAGGTGCCGCAGAGGAGATCGCTGAACGGCGTCTCACCTCGATCCTCGTCGCACCGGAGAACTACCCGGAGGAGCTCGCAGACGAACTCGAATCCCGTGGGCTGCGGATGCCGGCCGATGTGTCGATGCTGCTTCTCGGCCAGCCGCACCATCCGCGCCACGGCGGTCGCACCTGGTCAGGGTTCGCTGTCCCGCGTGAAGAGATGGGCGCCCGCGCTCTCGTGCTGCTGTCGCGGATCGTCGACCAGGAATCGCCCACTCCACGCTCTCCAGAGGGGCGGATGCCGAATGCACCCGTTCTGGACGAATCCGATTACCACCAGATGCTCGACTGCCCCGACATCGACGGCGCTTCGCTCGCCGCTGCCCCGGCCACCGCCCGCAACACCGAAGGAACCATTCGTGACCACGCGTGAACAGACCACCGACATCCTCATCGTCGGAGCAGGCCTCGGCGGTATCGCCGCCGCGCTCGCTGCCGCCGACCGTGGAGCGAACGTCGTCCTGACCGAGGAGTTCCCGTGGATCGGCGGGCAGCTGACCTCACAGGCGGTGCCGCCGGATGAGCACCCCTGGGTCGAGGAGTTCGGCATCACCGCCCGCTTTCGCGCACTGCGCGACGGCATCCGCGATGTCTATCGTCGTCGGTACCCGCTCATCGACGACGCCCATGCGAAGGCCGAACTGAACCCGGGCGCAGGCTGGGTGTCGAAGCTGTGCCATGAGCCGCGCATCGCGGTCGGCGTGCTGGAGGAGATGCTCGCCCCGCACCGCTCAGCCGGACGGATCACACTGCTCGAGCGGCGCCGGCCCGTCTCCGCGACGACCGACGGCGACCGCGTCACCTCCGTCACCCTCAGCTCCGAGGTCGGAGAGGAAGACGTGACGGTGCATGCGTCCTACGTGGTCGACGCGACCGAGACCGGCGAGCTTCTGCCGCTCACCGGCACCGAGTACGTGACGGGGTTCGAGTCGAGAGCCGAGACCGGAGAGCCCAGCGCTCCCGAGATCGCTCAGCCCGACAACGTGCAGGCGCTGAGCGTGTGCTTCGCCGTCGAGCATGTGGACGGCGACCACACGATCGAGCGCCCGGAGCGCTACGACTTCTGGCGCCAGTACACCCCATCCGCATGGCAGGGCCACCCGCTCCTCTCCTGGACGGCACCCAACCCCCGCACACTCGAGATCGACACCCGCGCCTTCAGCCCGAACCCGGGCGATGACGCACTCGCCGTCGACGCCGACCAGTCGAAGAACGCCGGCGATCAGAACCTCTGGTTCTTCCGTCGCATCGCCGCCCGCGACCTGTTCACGCCCGGGTTCTACGAGAGCGACATCTCACTGGTCAACTGGCCGAGCATCGACTACTTCCTCGAGCACGTGCTCGACGTTCCTCGCGAGACGGAGCTCGAGCGCTACGATGACGCGCGGCAGCTGAGCCTGTCGATGCTGTACTGGATGCAGACCGAGGCGCCTCGGGCGGACGGCGGAACAGGCTTCCCCGGTCTCAGGCTCCGACCCGACGTGATGGGCTCGACCGACGGGCTCGCCCAGGCACCCTACCATCGTGAATCCCGTCGCATCCGAGCACTCACGACGATCACCGAGAACGACGTGTCGTACGCGATCCGCGGCGACGAGGGCGCGACCCGCTACGAGGAGTCGGTCGGAGTCGGGATGTACCGGATCGACCTGCACCCCTCCACCGGCGGAGACACCTACATCGATGTAGCTTCCACGCCGTTCGAGATCCCGCTCGGCGCGCTCATCCCGCAGCGCGTGACCAACCTCCTGGCGGCGAACAAGAACATCGGCACGACGCACATCACCAACGGCTGCTACCGGCTGCACCCGGTGGAGTGGAACATCGGTGAGGCCGCCGGACATCTCGCCGCGTTCTGCGTCGCGAACGGCACCGCCCCGCACACCGTGCACTCCGACACCGCTTACCGCGAGGCCTATCAGGGCGAGCTCGACGCCACGGGCGTCGAGCGGCACTGGCCGGAGGGCCGCGTCCACGCGTACTGAGACCTGCAGCACCACCCGAACACACGATTCACAGAATGGAGAGACACATGAGTCACCCGCAATCACGTAGACGTGCACACCTCGCGGTCGGCGCCGGCATCGCAGCCGTCGCCCTCACCCTCGCCGGATGCAGCGGCGGAGGAACCGCCGAGACCGAAACGCCGGACGAACCGGTCGAACTTCGCATGACCGTCTGGACGGCCGACGAGACGCAGCTCGCGCTGTTCCAGGAGATCGCCGACGAGTACGTCGCCGAGAACCCTGACCTGGTCTCGAGCGTGACGTTCGAGCCGATCCCGTTCGATGCGTACACGACGACCCTGACGACGCAGCTCGCCGGCGGCAACGCCCCGGACCTGGGCTGGATCCTCGAGAGCTACGCACCCGAGTTCGTGCAGAGCGGCGCGCTGGTCGACATCGCACCGACGCTGCAGGAGGCCGAAGGGTACGAGTACGACGACCTGCTGGACTCGTCGCTCGCGCTCTGGCAGCAGGACGACGGGCTCTTCGCGTATCCGTTCTCGAACAGCCCGTTCGCGATGTTCGTCAACACCGACCAGCTCGCAGCGGCAGGTCAGCCGAATCCCGCTGATCTCGTCGCATCCGGAGACTGGACCTTCGACACCGCCCGCGACATGTCGGCCGCAGCGGCCGCCGCCTCGGGGAAGCAGGGACTCGTCGTCCGTGACTTCGACTACAAGGCCTGGGAGGTGCTGGGCTCGGTGTGGAACGGATGGGGAGCGGCACCGTGGAGCGAGGACGGCACGCAGTGCACGTTCACCGAACCTGAGATGGTCGACGCCATGACGTGGATCCACGACGCCGTGTTCAGGGATTCCGCGATGCCGGGGCCCGGTGTCACCGCTGACTTCTTCGCCGGCGACGCGGCGATGACGATCACTCAGATCAGTCGCGCATCCGCGCTCGACGACTCGTTCGCGTGGGACATCCTGCCGCTTCCGGCCGGCCCAGAGGGCCAGCAGAACGTCATCGGCCAGGCCGGCATCGGCGTCTTCGCGAATGCGAAGCACCCCACGATCGCGGCGGACTTCCTCGCGTACTTCACCGACCCGGAGAACGCCGAGAAGCTCGCGACGTACTTCCCGCCGCCGCGTGAATCGCTGCTCAACGCCGAGACGCTGGGTGCTGCCAACCCCAAGCTCAGTGAAGAGCAGTTGCAGGCGGTCGTCGTCGACGGCATCCAGGACGCGGTCACCAAGCCGACGCACGCCAGCTTCGCGAAGCTGCAGGACACCGTGCGGGCAGAGCTCGACGCGCTGTGGACGGCGGATGCCGATGTCCAGGCCGTTCTCGAAGACACCTGCGGCGCCATCTCACCGCTGCTGGAGGGCTGATACCGCATGACCACCACTGCCGCCAGCGACGCGGCTCAGACCACGGAGCGGAGGGGACGCGCAGGGCGTCCTCCCCGCCCCGCGGGTATGCGCGGCCGCCGAGCGGCCGCCACCCGCGGCGACTGGATCGTCGGCTACACGATGGTCGCGCCGGCCGTGCTCGGCGCGCTCGCCTTCGTGATCGCGCCGCTCATCGCCGTGTTCTGGTTCTCGCTTCATGACTGGAACGTCCTGGCGAACACGTTCGTCTTCTCCGGAACGGAGAACTACGAGCGGATGCTGAGCGATCAGGGTCTGCATGACTCTCTGCTCGCCAGCGTGTGGTTCTCGATCGGTTTGGTCGCGCTGAACATCACGCTCGCGCTGTTCTTGGCCGTGCTGCTCAATCAGAAGCTGCCTGGGACGACCACGTTCCGAACGTTCTTCTTCTCTCCGGTCGTGGTCTCGCTGGTGGCCTGGACCATCGTGTGGAGCTTCCTGCTGCAGGCCGACGGGGGAATCAACGGCTTCCTCTCGCTCGTCGGCGTCGACGGTCCGAACTGGCTGCGAAACGACTTCACGGCGATGGTCTCCGTGATCATCGTGCAGGTCTTCAAGAACGTCGGCATGAACATGATCCTGTTCCTCGCGGCGCTCCAAGGAGTGCCGGAGGAGATCATGGAGGCCGCGCGCATCGACGGCGCGGGGGCCTGGCGCCGGTTCCGCGCAATCACCCTGCCGATGATCAGCCCGACGATCCTGCTGGTCTCGATCCTGACGATCGTCGGATCGCTCGAGGTCTTCGCGCAGATCGCCGTCCTCACCGGCGGCGGACCGGGCAACTCCACCACGGTGCTCGTCTACTACCTGTACCAGCAGGCGTTCCGCTTCAACGACTTCGGCTACGCCAGCGGCATCTCCGTGCTGCTGTTCATGATCGTGCTGGTTCTCACCCTCATCCAATGGCAGACGCGAAAGAGGTGGGTCTTCAATGAGAACTGACGCTCCCCTGGCCGATGTCGATCCGATCGACACGACGACCGTGGTGACCGGATCGACCACCCCTGCGCGCCGTGTACGCGCCGGCAGTTCACGCGTGAAGCGGCGGTGGGTCTCGATCGGTCTCGTCGTACTGCTCGCAGTCATCAGCATCCCGTTCATCTTCCCCACCTGGTGGATGGCGACTTCGAGCCTGAAGCCGATGAGCGAGATCCTGCGCAAGGTCCCGACGCTCTGGCCGGAGAATCCGAGCTTCGACGCGTACGGCGAGGTGTTCCGTCTGCAACCGTTCGCGCAACAGTACTGGAACAGTCTCTACATCGCGGTGATCGTGACCGTTGGGACACTGCTGGTCGCGGCGATGGCCGGCTACGCGTTCGCGCGCATCCGCTTCCCCGGCGCCAACGCGCTGTTCCTGGTGGTGCTGGTCGGTCTTCTGGTTCCGAGCGAGGTGACGATCGTGCCGCTGTTCCGGCTGGTCAACGGCATGGGCCTGATCGATACGCACTGGCCGCTCATCGTGATCCCGATCTTCGGAGCACCCGCCGTGCTGTCGGTCTTCATCATGCGTCAGTTCTTCCTCGGGCTGCCCACCGAGCTGGAGGAGGCAGGGCGCATGGACGGCCTCGGCCGCTGGGGGATCTTCTGGCGGATCGCGTTCCCGCTGTCACGTCCCGCGTTGGGGGCGGTCGCGATCTTCACGTTCCTGAAGTCGTGGAACCTCTACCTCGAGCCGATCGTGTATCTGTCGAGCAAGGACATGTTCACGCTGCCTCAGGCTCTGACGCAGTACGTCGACGCGTATGGCGGGCCGATGTGGAATGTGCAGCTGGCTGCGACGACGCTGACCGTCGTTCCCGTGCTGCTGGTGTTCCTGTTCGCTCAGAAGCAGTTCGTGCAGGGCCTGGCGCACACCGGGTTGAAGGGTTAGCGCTTCGGCGGACACTTCGCTTGGAAGAAGAGTTTCACGGCTTCCCGCCGCTCGGAACCCGTGAAACTCTTCTTCCATCGCGTTTGGCGGAAGGCTTCACCCTCCCGGTGCCTGTCACCGGAGCCTGGGCCAGGCGGTCCAGGCTCCGTCGATCTCCGTGAGTGCGCCGGACGCAGCATCCAACCGCGCTCGCGGCACATCTTGGCTCTGTCCCGAACTGCTCCGAGATCCGTCCGCGTCTGAGAGACGGTACGCCTCTCCCTGCCGGCCTGCGCGCTCCTCGTAGCCGCCCTCCACTACCGTCTGCACATCCCATTCCATGGAATCCGCCACCCGCTCCCAGGTTTCATCGCACGCGTCGCAGCCGCACACCGGGTAGAGGAAGTCGTGCAGCAAACCCGCGTGCACGAGGATGGAGGGGAACGAGGTGAAGACGAACGTCAGCGGTGCCGCCGTGGAATCGTCCGGCGTGATCCTGACGGCGCGGATCACATCGTCGCGATCGTGCATGAGGTCGGATGCCAGTGCGAGGTCGTCTTCGACCGTCACCGCGTACTCGCTCGCGAGCGCGTCGATCAGAGCCTGGGCGACCTGATGCAGCGGACGGAACCGCTCCACGTTCGACAACACTGAATAGCTGTCGCTCGGAGGCGAATCCGGCCCCCACCGGTCGCCATATGCGATCACCGCGCCGTCGTCATCGCGGAACACCTCGGGCTCGATGCCCGGTCTGCGATACGAATCCACTCGGTTACTCCGCGGTGGCGACAGCGCGACCTGGTGTGTTCGACCACTGACTCCAGGAGCCGTGGAAGATCTTCGCATCGATGCCCGCTTCGGCGAGCACAAGCGCGGTGTGCGCTGCGGTGATGCCCGAGCCGCAATAGGTCGCGACCGGGGTGCCGTCGTCGATGCCGGCATCCGCGAAATTCTTCTTGAGCGCCTCGAGGTCGAGCAGCGTGCCGTCGCCCGCGACGTGCTTCCCCGTCGGCAGGTTGACCGCTCCGGGAATGTGTCCGGCGATCGGATCGAGTGGCTCAGTCTCGCCGCGGAAGCGCTCCGGCGCACGCACATCGAGCAGCACACCGGATGCCGGGAACGCCGCCGCCTCGTCGATCGTGAGGCTGTCCGCCGAGACGTCCGCGAGAGTAACCGTCCCCGGCGAGTACTCCACGGAACCACTCTCGACATCGCCGCCGGCATCCTTCCACGCCTGCCAGCCGCCGTCGAGAACCCGCACATCGAGGCCACCTTGGCGCAGCAGCCACCACGCGCGTGCCGCGGGCAGCCCGCCGGCATCGTCATAGGTGACGACCACGTCACCGTCGTTCAGACCCCACCGACGCGCAGCATCCTGCACCTGCGCGGTCGAGGGAAGCGGATGCCGCCCCTCATCGGGCTGGCCGTGCCGGGTCAGCTCGCTCTCGAGATCGGCGAACACCGCTCCAGGGATGTGCCCCTGATGGTATTCCTCCCGGCCGTCCGGCTGGGAGCGTCCGTCTGGAACGCTCAGACGCCAGCGCACATCGACGACGCGCACGGCCTCGTCGCGTATCAGCTCGGCCAGCTCATTCACACTCACCATGTGGGACATGATCCCAGGCTACGACGACGCGGGGTCGTCACCGGCGCTCACCTGGTGGCTCCCGTCAGTTCGGGAGTGCCTCGGCGCCATTCCCGTGGCCGTTCCCAGGACCGTGACCGTTCCCAGGACCGTGACCGTTCCCAGGACCGTGACCGTTCCCAGGACCGTGGCCGTTCCCAGGACCGTGACCGTTCCCAGGACCACTCCCCGCACCATTTCCGGGATCGGTGCCGTCCTCACAGGCGGCCAGTTCATCCTCGCTCGGCGTGAACCGCAGCCAGTCGAATCGCGCCTCGGTATCGGGAGCGGTCGTGGCACCGCGGAACGCGGATACTCCGACGCCGGTGGCCGCGAGCACATCCGACTCGATCGGCTGGCCGATGCGAACGAACTTCTGGCCATCGGCGGACAGCGAAGCGGTGATCCACTCGCCGTTGCTGCTCATGCGCAGCCACACGGTGCCGCCGATATCCGCCGGAGGAAAGACGCTGTCCTCCCACGTCCAGGTGTCGAAGCGATCCTTGCCGTTGTTCTTCCAGGTGAAGTCGAACCGCTGCCCCTGCTGCGCATACGACCACACGAGCTTGGCGTTGTTCGCATCGTCGCGATACAGCACGAGCCCAGCCTGCTGGTACTTGGCCACCGGCGCGTAGTCCAGTTCAGTCGTGACCTCCCACGCGCCATCCGGAACGGGCAGTTGCGGAATGGTCGCACCGCCTATCGACGTGGTCGGCGACGACATCACCAGATCGCCGTCCTCGATGCGCAGGCGATCCTCGCCGTCGCGGACGACACTCCATGCCTCGCCCAGAGCGTCATCGTCGAATTCGTCGGAACCCTCGCCCGTGCACAGTGCGTACATCGGGTCCTCGGAATGGGTGTTGAGCGGATCCCTCGTGCCTTCGGGATCGAGCACCGCGTGGGCGATGGTCGTGCCGCTGCGTCCGCCGATCTCGAAGATCATGTGGGTGACGCCATCCTCTTCCACGATCTGCGGCGAAGATGTGCGCCCTTCCTCCGGCGGGAACGGGCTCGGGATGTACAGCGGCATCGGATCGCCAACGCTGCGAAGGTTCTCGTCGAGCTTCTTCGCGAAGATGGTACCGGCGCTCGATCCGTAGAGAACGTACTGCGTGCCGTTCCACTCCCAGATCTCGGGTCCGGCGACGTTCGTCCCCTCGACAGCTGTCGGTTCGACCACCCACCCCGGCTGCGCCTCCCAGTTGATCAGGTCGTGCGAGTAGGCGAGCCCGATGCGTCGCACGTTCGAGGTGTCGTTGACCATGAAGAACATCGCGTGCTCCCACCCGTTCTCCGGGAATGGGTTGGCGAAGATGCGGTTGTACGAGGTCTCGGTGGCGTTCTGACCGAACTGCTCGGTCGTCATCACGACGCCGCCGTAGTCGAAGTGCACGCCATCCTCCGACGTGGCATACCGGTCAGTGGAGTTCTCGCCGTGGAAGTAGAGGAACACCTGTCCGGTGCCTTCGTTCCACACGGCATCCGGTGCAGAGACGTGCGAGACGTCGTAGATGCCATCCCAGACATTCGACACGATCGGACTGCCCTCGTAGTGGGTCCATGGCCCGTCGAGCGAATCGGCGTACATGAGGTTGATGCCGCCGGGCGCATCATGCGGCGCGAAGTAGACGTACCACTCGCCGAGCGGGTTCTCGAGATACTCCCCCGCATGGAACACCGACGGGAAGATGAACTCGTCGCCCGGGTTCCAAGTCTCGTCCGTGAACCGATCGATGATCGGACCCTGGGTGGTGAAGACCGGAAGTTCTTCTTCTGACGCGGCGGATGCCGCGGTCGACGCCGCTCCTGCGATCAGCGCGGTGGCGACGAGCGTCAGCGAGACCGCTGCCGCAGCTATTCTACTTCGAATGGCCATGGACTGCTCCTCTCGGTGCCTTCATCGGCACCGCTCAGGCAAGGCACCCGCCTTGCTCACAGCGCCTGATCGTACTCACGCCCACCCGTCGCAGTCACGGCCATAATGCGCATCATTTGGCGGTGCGCAGCATTATCCGGATGCCGACGGCGTCGGGCACGGCGAGCGGAGACGCTGCGTCTCTACGCCCGTTTGAGTGCGGCCGCAGTCGCGGTGTCGGCCGGATAGAACGCCTCGATGTGGAGATCATCGACCGTGACGTCCACTGCGGAGACGACGGACGCGGCGAAGCTGAACAAGGACAGCTCTTGGTGGCCGACGCTCAGCCGCAGCGGCACGACGACATCACGCGACGCGGCCCCCTCCGCGTCCGGGCCTGGGTAATGGCCCGCCTCATCGAGCAGCTCATCCAGTCGCGGGTCAGCGGTGCGCTCGAATCGATGCCTCACCTGGCCGAGCAGGAACGACCTCCACTGCCCGAGGTTGCGAATGCGCGGTGCCAATCCGTCCGGATGCAGCGACAGCCGGACGGCATTCACCGGCGGTTCGAGCAGGTGATCAGCACATCCGACGAGCAGTAGATCGGTGGCGGCGTTGCGATCCACCACGTTCCACCAACGATCGAGCACGAGGGCGGGATGGGGCATGTGGGCGTCGAGGAGCACGCGGAACGCGTCGGCGATCGCGTGCAGTTCAGGAGATCGAAGGTACGTCGACCCGCTGGCAGAAGTCAGCGGACGTGAGGGCATCGGCGGCGTCATCGAGGCTGTCCGCGAGCAGTTCCCCGGATTCGTGTTCGGCCTGGTCTCCGGACCGGACACTCACCACTCACAGGCACGTTTCCAATGGGGACTCGGCCCTGCCGGAGAGGATCCGCTCATCGTCGGGTTCGACGTGATCACCGTGGACGAGGACGGACGCATCCGCACCGTGGTCGGCTTCCTCGACAAGGTGCCTGCCTGAGCCACGCCCCGCGCGGACGCGGTGGAAGGAGGAAAGTGTCGGTCCCGATCGAAGGGAACCGGCACTTTCCTCCTTTGAAGCACTGGACGCGACGGGCGTCAGAGACTGTTCGGACTCGGGGACGAATCAGGCCTTGGCGTCGTCCTCGTCGTCATCCTCGGAGTCTGCGTCTTCTTCGTCGGCGTCGTCTTCCTCGATGCCAGGCGCCAGCTCGATGATCTCGTCGCCCTCTTCGAGCACGTCCACGTCATCCGCGTCTTCCGTGTCGCCGTCGTCCGCGGCATCCGATCCGAGCACACCGTCGGGGCGGATGAGCTCGCGCACCTCGGCCATGAAGCTGTTCAGCTGCTGCTGCTGCCAGCGCAGCTGGCGTGTGCGGTCCTCGGCGTCGCGCAGCACCTCCGTGGTGTGGCCGGTGACCGTGCTGACGATCTTCTGAGCCTTCACACGTGCGCGCTCCAGCGTCTCGCGGGCGCGCACCTGGGCATCGGCCTCGATGGCCTGAGCCTGCGAGCGCATCAGGCGCTCGTAGTCATCGGCCTTCGCCGAGATGCGCTTGGAGTGCTCGAGGGATGCCGCGACCTGCTCGTTCGCGTCGGTAGTGATGCGCTCCGCGTGGGCGACGGCCTGGTTGTGCAGCAGCAGGAACTCCTGCTGCGCGTCGTCCTGTCGGCGAGTCAGGGTCTCTTCGAACTCCAGCACGCGAGCGTTCATCTCGCGCACCTCGCGCTCGGCATCCGCCCGCTGCTGGCTGGTCTCGCGGGTGACCATCGAGCGCAGCGCCGCGGAGCCCTTCTCCGCCTCGGTGCGAACCGTCGCGGCCTCCTGCTCGGCCTGGATGACCTTCTCGGCCGCGTGCGCGGCCTCGCGCTGGATCGTCGCTTCGTGTGCGGTGTACTCGGTATCGATCCGCAGACGCACCTGATCGGCGTCGTGCTGAGCCTGCGCGGTGATGCGGTCGACCTCTGCGGCCAGCTCGGCCCGACGCGACTCCGCCTCTTCGCGAGCGGCCTCCAGCAGACGCTCGGCCTGCACGGCCGCGTTCTGGATCAGGACCGTTGCCTGCTCCTCGGCGACGCGCAGCACGGCCTCGAACTGCAGGCGCGAGCCCTCGGTGTCGGCACCCGTCTTGGGGGCGTCTACGAGCTCGCTCGTCAGCGTCGCGACCTGCTGCTCGGCGTCGTCGGCCTGCGCACGGGCGGCGGCGAGATCGGCCTCCAGCGCTGCGATGCGGTCGTCGTTCTGCGCCTCGAGCTCGGCGATGCGGGCGTCGCGCTCGGCGAGCGCGGACTCGACCTCGGAGCGTGCGGACTCGACGTCGCGGCTCACACCCGCCCGCGCCTCGGCGAGCTCGGCGTCGACCCGCTGCACCTGCATCCGCAGGCCCGCGAGCGCAGCATCCACCTCGCCGCGGTCGTACCCGCGGAAGCCGATCGTGAAATTACCCTGTTCCCTGGGCTGTCCCTGCGCGAGCTGGTCGAAGAAGTCGGCCCCGTGCTCGTCGACGTTGTTCTCGGCGGAGTTGCTCACAGGGAATGCCTTTCTGGAGGTGCTCACCGAGCGGCCCTCACGATGCACAGCATCATCTAGAGAAGGTGACGGTTTGCAGAAATGGGGGGAGGTTCGAGCTGCGAACTCGATACTCAGCCTAATGAGTTCGCCAGCCTTGCGGAACCGTCGGATTGCCCTGCGTGCGTTCACGTTGGTGCGCCGTCGCAGCATCGGCCATCCGCACGGATAAACTGCCGCCGACCCCGAGAGAAGGATTCCGCAATGCCGCGTTTCGATCTGCCGCTGGAGGAGCTCCGCTCCTATCGCCCCGACGTCGCGGAGCCCGCAGACTTCGACGATTTCTGGCAGCAGACGCTTGAGGAATCACGCGCGGCGGCGCAGCCGATCCAGCTGCGACGCATCGACTCCCCCTTGCAGTCAGTCGAGGTCTACGACGTGACCTTCAGCGGATTCGGCGGTGACCCTGTGGGCGGATGGCTGCTGCTTCCCGCCGACACCGATGAGCCACTGCCCGCGGTGGTGGAGTTCAACGGCTACGGCGGCGGCCGCGGTCTGCCGCACGAACGTCTGGGATGGGCCTCGTCCGGTTACGCGCACTTTTTCATGGACACCCGCGGGCAGGGAAGCGCGTGGGGAACCGGCGGCGTGACCGCCGACCCGCACGGCTCGGGCCCGGCGTCCCCCGGGTTCATGACCCGGGGAATCGAGGACCCTGGCAGCTACTACTACCGCCGTGTCTACACCGACGCCGTGCTCGCGATCGACGCCATCCGCTCGCTCGATCGCGTCGACGCGGCGCGCGTGGCCGTATGCGGCGGAAGTCAGGGCGGCGGGATCGCGATCGCCGCCGCCGGTCTCTCCGCAGGGCTCATCGCGGCGATGCCCGACGTGCCGTTCCTGTGCCAGTTCGAGCGCGCCGTGGGCCTGACCGGCCGCGATCCCTACAACGAGATCGTCCGGTATCTGTCGATCCATCGCGGCACGGAGGATCGCGTGTTCGAGACCTTGTCGTACTTCGACGGCGTGAACCTCGCGCGGCGCGCGACCGCCCCCGCCCTCTTCTCGGTCGCGCTGATGGATCCGGTGTGCCCACCGTCGACGGTCTTCGCCGCGCGGAACAACTGGGGTGGAGTCGCGGAGATCGCCGAGTACGCCTTCAACGAGCATGAGGGCGGACAGGGCGTGCAGTGGCAGAAGCAGGCAGCATTCCTGGCCGAGCAGCTCGCGGGCTGACCGCCGCACTTCGGGCCGACACTTGTCAGTCGAAATCACACCTGTCAGTCGAAACCCAGGGATCTCGACTGACAGGTGTGATCCGGGCTGACAAGTGTGCGTGTTCTGCTCTGAGCAGAACGGCGGTGACACCGGCGCGCAGCGGAGTTACCGTGAACCATGGCCGAGATCGTCCCGTTCACCCGTACGCCTCATCCACCGCGCCGACCGCGTCCGCAGACCGACCCGGAGCCTCTCTGGCGTCATCTGCTCGGTGACCAGCTCCGGCGCCGCCGACATGAGCGCGAAGAGACCCTCACGGAGACCGCCGACAAGGCCGGCGTCTCACCGCAGTACCTCTCCGAGGTCGAGCGCGGACTGAAGGAACCGTCCAGCGAGATGATCGCCGCGATCGCCGGCGCCCTCGACACGACGCTCATCGAACTCGCCAGCAGCGTCGCCGATGAGTTGCGCATGGCCTCGGCACCGGCATCCGCTGCGGTGTCTGCCGGCAGCCGTGGCGCGTTCGCCCTCGCAGCCTGACACTCGTTCTCCCCGCCATCGCTCGTCCGCCCTGCGGAGGGATGGCCGCGACCCGGAAGCACCTCACGATTGAGGCATGACACCTCCGGACACCGCCACAGCCTCCCCCTCCTCTGACCGCTCCGTCGGGCGTCGTGACGGCGCGCCCGTCCGACCCGACCGGCTCACGGTCTCGGCCGCGATCGCGCTGCTGACGATCTCGGCGCTTCACACCGTGGTCTTCGCCCTGCACCCGTGGTGGGGCGCCTGGATGGCGGGGCCGTTCCGAACCGCTCAGCTGCCGGTGGAAGCGGCAGTCCAGTTCTGGGGACTGCCCGGCGGCTTCGTCGTTCCCGGCGTGCTGCTCGCGCTCCTCGTCCTGCGGGTCGGCAGACGCGGCGACACCGTGCCGCTGTACATCGCGCTCACCCTCGGCATCTGGGCTCTCGTGTGCATATGGATGGTGGGCCCGAGCGGATTCGTGCTGCTGCTGGTCCCGGTCGTGCTGTTGCTCATCGCGGCCCTCAGGGCACGGCGCCGTGCAGAGCATCGGGGCTAGCCCGAGCTCTGCACTCGCTCCCCCAGCACGCGGTCGATCAGCCCGTACTCGAGCGCGGCGGATGCTGTGAACACCCGATCCCGGTCGGTGTCGGCGCGCAGCGCCTCGACGGTGCGGCCGGTGTGACGGGCGAGCACGGCCTCCATGTCGGCGCGCACTCTGACCACCTCGTCCGCGGCGAGGATGAGGTCGGGGATAGCTCCGCGCGACTGCCCGGCGGGCTGATGCAGCACGACGCGCGCGTGCTCGAGCGCCGCGCGCTGCTCCGGCGCACCGGCGGCGGCAAGGAGGGCCGCGGGCCCGATCGCCTGGCCGACGACCGTCGTCGCGATGCTCGGGCGGATGTGCTGCATCGTGTCGTAGATCGCGAGCGCCGCACCCGGATCGCCGCCTTCGCTGTTGATGTAGAACTGGATGCCGGCGTCCGGGCTGTCGGCATCCAGATGCAGTAGCTGCGCGATCAGCGCGTTCGCGACCCCGGCGTCGATCCCTGTGCCGAGGTAGATCACGCGCTCCGCGAGCAGGTGCGAGTAGACGTCCATGACGCGCTCACCCCGCGGATGCTGCGCGATGACGTTCGGGATCGTGTAGCTGCTCATGACTTCTCTCCTTCGTGCGCGGATGCCGCGGCATCCGTCCCCAATCCGACCCGCGCGCGGCGGTGCGGCATGACCTCGAAGGTCGACGAGACGATCGCGTCGATGAATCCGTACTCCTCTGCCTGCGCTGTCGTGTACCAGCGGTCGTGCAGCGAGTCCTCGAAGATGCGCTCGGCGGGCTGACCGGTGTCATCGGAGATCAGGCCCAGCACGGTGTCGCGCATCTGTCTCAGGTCGTCGGCCTGCACCTCGATCTCCACCGCGGAGCCGCCGATACCTGCCGAGCCCTGGTGCATGAGGATGCGCGCGTGCGGCAGCGCGCGACGCTTGCCCTTCGTTCCGGCGGAGAGCAGGAATTGCCCCGCGCTGGCAGCGGTCCCGAGCGCGAGGGTGGCCACATCGTTCGGGATGAGGTGCATGATGTCGCGGATCGCCAGCATCGACGGCACCGAGCCGCCGGGCGAATGGATCCACAGGGCGATGTCGGCGACCGGATCCTCGGCCGACAGCGTCAGCAGCTGCGTCATCAGCAGCGTGCCGTTGTCGTCGTCGAGGGCGCCGTCGAGCACCAGGATGCGATCGTGGAACAGCGCGCGCCTGGCCTCGGGGCCGAACCGCGGAATGGGGGTCTCTTCACTCATGACTTCAGCCTGCGCGGCCGCGGCGGAGCAGGCGCGGAAATCTGCTCACGGCGGCTCTGCTCAGGGCGGAACTGTCCCCGTAACATCGACGAATCATGCGCCTCCTACGCTCGGGACATGGCAGAGGCATGGCAACCGCACGACGACGGCATCAACTTCCACACCCGAAAATGGGTCAGGCCGGAAGACCTCAACGCGAACGGATCACTGTTCGGCGGGAGTCTGCTGAAGTGGATCGACGAAGAAGCTGCGATCTACGCCATCGTGCAGCTCGGCAACTACCGCGTGGTGACCAAGCTCATCTCGGAGATCAATTTCGAAGCATCCGCTCTGCAGGGCGACCTGATCGAGATGGGTCTGACCGCGACCCACT
Organism: Microbacterium sp. AK031; assembly: GCF_024807145.1. Lineage (GTDB taxonomy): Bacteria > Actinomycetota > Actinomycetes > Actinomycetales > Microbacteriaceae > Microbacterium. The sequence continues at coordinate 74,645 of NZ_JANUCA010000007.1, forward strand.
TCGGTCGCACCTCGCTGACGATGCGCGCAGTCGTGCGCAACATGATCACTCGCAAGCGCATCCTGACGATTGAGAAGATCGTCTTCATCAGTCTCGACGAAGACGGGCATCCGACGCCGCACGGATACTCGTCCATCACGTACAACCGCGACCGGATGCCGCATGAGCACCCCGACACCGGGACGATCAGGCTCAGGCTCCCCTCGGCCTGACCCCTACCGCCCTACGGGGCACCTGCACGACTCGGGTACATCTGCACGACCATTCTCGGCACACGGTCGTGCAACTGTGCCGTCGTCGTGCAGGTGTGCCATGGAACGGGCTTCGTCTTGGCGGATCGAGGCAACGTCGGTTGTTTTCGGTGTACCTAAAAGGTAGGTTTTCGGTGTGCCTAAAAATTCTCGCGCTGCCGCGGTGATCGTCCTCGCAGGCCTGGTCGCGAGTGCCGTCGCGCTCTCCGGATGCACAGGACCGGATGCCGTCACCGACGACGAGCGGCCGGTCGTGCTGACCACCTTCACCGTGCTCGCCGACATCGCCGAGAACGTCGCGGGCGACCACCTGCGCATCGAATCGATCACGAAGGCGGGCGCAGAGATCCACGGCTACGAGCCGACGCCCGGCGACGTGCGCAAAGCGGCAGACGCCGATCTGATCCTCGACAACGGACTGAACCTCGAGGTGTGGTTCGCCCAATTCGTCGACTCCGTCGAGGTTCCGCACGTGGTCGTATCGGAAGACGTCGACCCGATCGACATCGCCGAAGACGCATACGCCGGCAAGCCCAACCCGCACGCATGGATGAGCCCGGCCAACGTGCAGTTGTACGTCGACACCATGGCCGCGGCGTTCAGCGATCTCGACCCCGGGCACGCCGATGAGTTCGCCGCGAACGCCCAGGCGTACAAGGCCGAGCTTCAGCAGGTGCAGGACGGCCTGGTCGCCGATCTCGCCGTCCTTCCCGACAACGAACGCGCGCTCGTCACCTGCGAGGGCGCGTTCTCGTACCTGGCGAGGGATGCCGGTCTCACTGAGGCGTACATCTGGGCCGTGAACGCCGAGCAGCAGGCGACGCCGCGGCAGATCGTCGCCACCATCGAGTTCGTGGAGGCCAACGACGTGCCGGCGGTGTTCTGCGAATCGACCGTGTCCGACAAGGCGATGCAGCAAGTGGTCGAAGCGACAGGGACGAGCTTCGGCGGCACGCTCTACGTCGACTCGCTGTCCGAGGCCGACGGACCGGTGCCCACGTATCTCGACCTCATCCGACACGACGCCGATCTGATCGTCGAAGGCCTGACGGGGAACGGATCATGAGCGCGATCGACGTCAGCGGTCTCACCGTGCGGTATGGCGATGTGCTCGCGCTCGACGACGTCTCGCTCTCAGTCGAGTCGGGACGCGTCACAGGGCTGATCGGCATGAACGGGTCGGGCAAGTCGACCCTTTTCAAGACGATCATCGGCCTCGTTCGACCGACCGCGGGTCAGGTGCGACTGGAGGGAGCGGATCCGGGATCCGCCCGACGGCGCGGGCTGATCGGTTATGTGCCGCAGAGCGAAGACGTCGACTGGACCTTCCCTGTCTCGGTGCGCGATGTCGTGATGATGGGTCGCTACGGCCACCAGGGCGTGCTGCGGCGAGCGCGCGCCGCGGACAAGGATGCGGTCGGCGAGGCGCTGGAACGCGTGGAGCTCACAGACCTCGCGGACCGGCAGATCGGGCAGCTCTCCGGCGGGCAGCGCAAGCGCGCGTTCGTCGCCCGCGGCATCGCCCAGGGTGCCGGCATCCTGCTTCTCGATGAGCCGTTCGCAGGAGTCGACAAGCGCAGCGAGGCGACGATCGTGAGGCTGCTGCGTGAGCTCGCGGCATCCGGCTGCACGGTGCTCGTCTCGACGCACGACCTGCATGCCCTCCCCTCTCTCGCGGACGAGGCCGTGCTGCTGCTGCGCCGGGTGCTCTTCCACGGCTCGGTGGACGAGGCGCTCGAGCCCGGCAATCTCGCTCGCGCGTTCGGGCTCGAGAGCGATGCCGACCAGGAGGAGACGCCATGATCTTGGACTGGATCCTCGAGCCGCTGCAGTACGACTTCATGGTGCGGGCGCTCATCACGACGGCCATCGCGGCGGTCGTGTGCGCCGTGCTCTCGTGCTGGCTGGTGCTGGTGGGCTGGTCGCTGATGGGCGACGCCGTCTCGCACGCGGTGCTGCCCGGTGTCGTGCTCGCCTACATCTTCGGGGCACCGTTCGCGTTGGGCGCCCTGGTCTTCGGTCTTCTCGCCGTCGGACTGATCGGACTCATCCGCGGCACGAGCAGGGTCAAGGAGGATGCCGCGATCGGCATCGTCTTCACGACGCTGTTCGCGCTCGGGCTCGTGCTGATCTCGGTCACCCCGAGTCAGACCGATCTCAACCACATCATCTTCGGGAACATCCTCGGGGTATCCGCCGGCGACCTCGTGCAGATCGCGATCCTCGCTGTCATCGCGTTCGGCGTGCTGATCGTCAAGCGCCGCGACCTCACCCTGTACGCATTCGACCCGACCCACGCGTTCGCGATCGGGCTCTCGCCCCGCCTGCTCGGAGCCCTGCTGCTCGGTGTCCTCGCGCTGACCGCGGTCGTCGCGCTGCAGGTGGTCGGCGTCGTGCTGGTGGTGGCGATGCTGATCATCCCGGGCGCGACCGCGTATCTGCTGACGGATCGCTTCGGACGGATGCTCGTGATCGCACCCGTCATGTCGGCGCTGTGCAGCGTGATCGGGATCTATCTCAGCTACTGGATCGACGCGGCATCCGGCGGTCTCGTGGTCGTCGTGCAGGGTTGCGTCTTCGCCCTGGTGTACCTGTTCAGCCCGCACCAGGGCGTGATCGGGAAGCGGCTGCGGAGGCGGAAACTGGCAACGCCTGCTCGAGGTCGGCGATGAGGTCGCCGACGTTCTCCAGTCCGATCGACAGCCGCAGCACATCGGCATCCGGACGAGCGTCGGCCGGAACCGGACGGTGCGTGAGGGCCGCCGGATGCTGGATGAGCGAGTCCACACCGCCCAGTGACACGGCGTGCGTGAACAGCTTCACCGACGACACGACGGCGCTCGCTGCCGCGTACCCGCCGCTCATCCGCATCGCGATCATCGCTCCGGTACCGCGCATCTGACGCTCGAGAATCCCCTGGGGGTCGCCGTCGAGTCCGGGGAAGGACACCTCGTCGATCTCGGGCCGGTCGATCAGCCACTGCACGATCTGTTGGGCGTTCAGCTGCTGCTGGCGCATCCTGACCGGCAGCGTGGTGAGTCCGCGGTGCAGCAGATATGCGCCGAGCGGATGCAGCAGCCCGCCGGTCACCGCGCGCACACGTCGCAGCGCCTCGGCGGTCTGCTCGCTGCACGCCACTGCACCGGCGATCACGTCGCCGTGCCCGCCGAGGTACTTGGTCGCGCTGTGCAACGACATCGCGGCACCGTGGTCGAGCGGGTTCTGCAGCAGCGGCGTTGCGAAAGTGTTGTCGACCACCACCGGCACCTCGCCTGCCGCGGCGACGATATCGGCGATGGCGACGAGCTCGAGCGTGGGGTTTGCGGGAGTCTCCACGACGACGAGCCCGGTGTCCTCCCTCATCATTGACCGCACCTCCGACGGGTGGCAATAGGTGGTATCGGTGCCGAGAAGTCCGGAGCCGAGCAGGTGATCGGTGCCGCCGTAGAGCGGTCGCACCGCCACGACGTGCGGCTTTCCCATTGCGCTCGTGTGGGCGAGGATCACCGCGGTCATCACCGCCATGCCCGATGAGAAGGCGACAGCGGCTTCGGCGTGCTCCATCTCGGCGAGGGCGTCTTCGAAGCGCGCGACGGTCGGATTCCACAGCCGCGCGTAGACCATGCTGCCGTCGGCGGGCGGCCGACCACCCGTCGCCATGGCCTCATACGAGTCGCCGCCGCGTTCGATGTCAGGAAGAGGATTCGTGGTCGACAGATCGATCGGCAGCGCATGCACGCCGAGATCGGCGAGGTCGGCTCTGCCGCTGTGCACGGCGACCGTGTCGGGATGCAGATGCTGGTCAGTCATGCTTCCACGTTGCCGGAATCCCAATCCAAGTGGGAGAATTCGACAGCATCCGCCGAAGAATCGGCATAATTCGCATTCTTCGGCAAATGCGCGCGGTGAGGAGGGACTGATATTGGCGAAAGCGCAACTCGACGAAGTCGATCTGGAGATCCTCGCGGCGCTCAGCGCCCGCGCAGATCTCACCAACAAGGCGCTCGCGCTGCAGCTGGGGCTGGCCGAGTCCACCTGTGCGCATCGGGTGCGCAGCCTGCGTGATCGCGGGGTCATCCGCGACACCCGGGTCAGGCTCGATGCCGCAGCCCTCGGCTATCCGCTGGAGGCCATCATCAAGGTGCGCCTGGCGAATCACACCGGCGAGAAGGTGAACACTCTCTTCGACGCGCTCGTCGCGACGCCGCGCGTGCTGCAGGTGTTCCACGTCGCCGGCGTCGACGACTTCCTCGTGCACGTCGCAGTGGGAGATGCCGCGGCCCTCCGCGATATCGTGCTGGAGCACATCACGGTGCATCCGGTCGTGCGCGGCACCGAGACCCAATTGGTCTTCGAGCTGCGCGACGGCCGGGGCGTGCTCGGATAGCCCCTCAGCGCCGCAGCAGATTCTTCCATCGCCGCTGGACGATGATCGGCACGGGCTGGGTGACGACGGCATCCACGGTCAGCGAGCTGTTGTCGGGCCCGACGAGTGCGATCGGCGTGGTGTGCGTCGGCTCGAGCGGGTTCACGGGCATCTTCGCCAGAGCGCGGTGTGCGCGCACGTAGGCGGGGATGAGGATCACGACCGCGCCGACCCAGGCCAGCGGGTTGCTCGCCGCGACTCCGCCGAAGCCGAACAGCGCGCCGAGCACGACGGCGGCGCCGACACGCATGAACAGTTCCACAACGCCGGTGATCGTCGGGATCATCGCCTGTCCGAGCCCCTGCAGGGCGCCGCGCAGCACGAACAGCACGCCCAGCAGTGCGTACGTCGCGCCATTGATGATGAGCATGAGGTGCGCGAGCTCGACGACCTCGTCCGACCCCTCGCCGACGAACAGCCGCACCAGGTGAGTTCCGAACGCGATGAGCACGACGCCGAGCACGACCGAGGCGATGAGCGCCATCCACGTCGCCTGCTTCACACCGGCACGGATGCGGTCTGGCCGCCGCCCGCCGAAGTTCTGTGCCACGTACATCGACACGGCGAGCCCGAGCGAGGCGAGCAGCGCGGTGGCGAGGCTGTCGACGCGGCTCGCGGTCGTGTACGCGGCGACAGCTTCCGCTCCGAGCATGTTCAGGGCCACCTGCACGATCAGCGTTCCGATCGCGATGATCGACGCCTGGAACCCCATGGGCAGACCCAGCCGCAGGTGGTCCGCGATGTCGTCGCGCGTGACCTTCCAGTCCGCGCGCCGCACGTGCAGCAGCGGCATCCGGCGCCTGACGAACTCGAGGCACAGCAGCACCGAGACCGCCTGCGAGACCACGGTCGCCAGCGCGGCCCCTGCGACACCCCAGCCGATGGGACCGACGAGCAGGATGACGAGCACGACGTTCAACGCGCAGGCGATCGTGAGGAAGACCAGCGGGGTCTTGGAGTCGCCGATCGCGCGGATGATCGCGGAGAGGTAGTTGAAGAACATCGTCGCGCCAGCGCCGAGGAAGCTCACCTGCGTGAACAGCGTGGCCTCGGCGAGCAGCTCGGGCGGCGTCTGCATGAGCACGAGCACCGGTTCGGCGAGCAGTGGTCCGCCGATCGTGATCAGGATGCTGGCTGCCGCCGAGAGCAGCGTGCCGGTCGCGACCGAACGCCGAACGGCCGCGTCGTCCTTCGCGCCGAATGCCTGCGCCGTGGGGATCGCGAAGCCGCTCGTCATGCCCCAGGCGAAACCGAGCAACAGGAACAGCAGGCTTCCGGTCGCGCCGACGGCGGCGAGCGAGTTCACGCCGAGCTCGCGGCCGACGACGATCGTGTCGACGACCTGATAGAGCTGCTGCACGACGTTGCCGATGAGCAGCGGAACGGAGAACGCCAGGATGACGCGCCAGGGGCGGCCCGTGGTGAGGGAGGTGGCCATGCGGAGAAGAACTTCCGGAACGCGGGGCGGATGGGGATCGGATGCCGAGATCCGGCGAAGCGTCCAGTTTATCGAATCGATTCGGCATGGGAAGCCCTTCGGGGAAGATGTGCCGAATCGCCGGGTCGAACTGCGGGCACGCGAAGCCGAGCGCGTCACCGCAGGAGATGCCGCAGGGCAGCACCTCGACCGCGACTACCGCTGAGCGAGGACCGTGCCGAGGTTCGCGCCGCCGAGCGCCTCGGTGCGACGCGGACGGGCAGTCGCCACAGGAGCCGGCCCGACGCTCACCGGCTCGGAGCGGGCGGGTCGCCTGTTCAGCGCTGCGCGCACGAGTCCTCCGATAACGAGCGCCGCGACCAACGCTCCGCCTGCGGCGGCGGTCGGGATCCACTGACCCGAGAAGCCCGCAGCGACACTCAGCATCATGCCGACGATCCACACCGCGGTCGCTCCGCCGCACAGGCCCGCCGCTCCGCGCGCAAGGGCGACTGCGGCCACGATCGCGCAGAGCACGGCGATGCCCGCTCCGGTGAGTCCGACGGGCAGGAAGAACGCTGCCAGCTCACGTAACGCACTCATTGACGACATATCGTCCAAACCCCCCGGTTCAGCCTCCGTGCATCCAAAGATACGGAGCTTCCGCGGCGTCCGCATCCATCTCAAGGATGATGTTACTCAATCGGTCATCTGGCGTCACCCGGTCGTGCGTCAGTCGAGGTCAGGGCTGCAGTCCCGCGATCGCCGGCGAGAATCCGAGCCGCTTGTTCGCGCAGCATCCGGGGCGACAGACGTCGAACCAGGGCCCCAGCGATGTCGCATTCGCGCGCTGCCCGACGGGGCGCCCTGAGACTCTTTCCTGCACCAGGTCGACGAGCGCGCCGACGAACGCCGGATGCGTGCCCGGTGTCGGCGTTCGAAGACTCCACAGGCCCAGACGCGCCGCGGTCTCGGTCGCCTCAGTGTCGAGATCCCAGATGACCTCCATGTGGTCGCTCACGAACCCGAGCGGCACGATCAGCACGGCGCTGCGGTGTTCGAGCGACTCGAGCGCGTCGTTGATGTCCGGCTCGAGCCAGGGCTGCGAAGGAGGGCCGGACCGTGACTGGTAGACGAGCTGCCACGAGACCCCCGGCGCCGCGGTGGCCATGACCTCCTCCGCGACGGCGAGGTGCTGCGCCGCGTATCCTCCGCCATCGGCGTCGGCGAACAGGCCCGCTCCCGACAGCTCCGCGTCCTGTGTGGGAATGCTGTGCGTGGCGAACAGCACCTCGATCCTCGACGCGTCATGCCCCGCCTGCGTCGCCGCGGCGATCCCATCCCGCACCCCTTCGATGAAGGGCTGGATGAAGCCGGGGTGCGAGAAGAACTGCCTGACCTTGTCGATCTGCATGATCCCCTGCGTGCCGCTCGCCTCCAAGGCATCCGCCCAGTCCTCCCGGTACTGCCGGCACGACGAGTAAGACGAGTACGCGCTGGTCGGGATCGCGATCATCCGGCGGATGCCGTCGTTCGCCGCGCTCGCCAGCGCCTCGTCGAGATATGGAGCCCAATTGCGGTTTCCCCAGTAGACCGGCAGGTCCAGCCCCGCTTCGGCAAGCGCCGACTTCAGCGCCTGTCGAAGAAGTCGGTTCTGGTCATTGATCGGACTCACTCCGCCGAACCGACGGTAATGGTGCGCGACCTCTTCCAGCCGCTCGTCGGGGATGCCTCGGCCTCTCGTCACGTTGCGGAGGAAGGGCAGTACGTCCTCCTGTCCCTCCGGGCCGCCGAAGCCCGAGAGCAGAATGGCGTCATAGGCGACCGGTTCGACGACGTGCTCCGGTCCGGACTGCGCCGCCGGCGTGGCAGAGGGCACTTTCGCACCCTGTTCGAGATGCACTCCCGACGCCTTCGGAGGCTTGATCTCGCGGCGGCCGGATGCTGCGGGCACGCTCGCCCCGGCGGAAGCGTCGTACTGCTGCTCTGGTTCGGTGCTCATTTTCCTGTCTCCTGTTGACCTGTGCTGCTGCGACCTGTGCTTCTGCGGTCGTGTGCGACCTCGGCCGCCGCGACCTTCTCCCACTCGGCGATCGGACCGCTGACGACAGTGAAGCTCGGATGCGGATCGGGAGCAATCAGTTCGCGCCATCGCTCCCGGACGGTCGGACTTCGGCGCTCGAGCTTCGCCAGAAGATGTTGCCACTCATAGACGAGTTGGGCGTCGTTCACGATCAGTGACCGCCCGTACCCGGTCGTGCGGATCTTTTCCCGTGCGAAGCGGTACCCGCGCGCATCCGCCTCGTCGACGATCGCGCCGAGGTAGTCACCGATCGCCGCACGCGGATCTTCGGTCTCCTGGAACCTTCGCAGCTGCGGATGACGCGAGTATCCCCTGCCCGGCTCGGCGATCACGGCCTGGGCGAGCAGGCCTTCACGCCAGCACGCCGTCAGCGCCTGACGATCGAAGTACTTCGGATGCACCGACCAGAGCCTCATGCCGGATCCACCGATGTGCGCTCGGCTTCGCGCATGATGCTCGCTGCCATGCCGTTGAAGATCACGCCGTGGAACGGCAGCAGCATCGCCCAGTACAGCCGGCCCGTCAGCCCCTTCGGGAAGTACACGGCCCGCTGGCGGTAGAGGCTCCCGCCGTCCGCCGACTCGACACCGAGTTCGAGCCACCCTCGCCCCGGCATCCTCATCTCCGCTCGCAGCCGAAGCGTGCGCCCGTGCTCGACCGCCTCCACACGCCAGACATCGATCACGTCACCGGTATGCAGACGATTCGGATGCCGGCGACCCCGCCGCATCCCGACGCCGCCGACGAGCCGATCGATCCAGCCGCGCGCGGCCCACGCCAGCGGGAAGGAGTACCAGCCCTTCTCGCCGCCGATCGACTCGATCACGTCCCAGACGGCCGCAGTGGAGGCGGCGGTTCGCCGCTCGCGCAGGTCGGTGAAGACGGTGTGTCCTGCCCAGTCCGGGTCACTCGGGAGAGGGTCGCTCGGAGCACCGGGCACTGTGGCGCTCTGCCAGCTGGTCTCGACCTCGCCCTCTTCCTCGCGCTTGAGAGCGAGCCGCACGGCGACCCGGTACGGCAGAAGCCCGCCCTCGGGCGGCTCGATGTGATCGTCGATGTCATGCTCGCTCATGACGCAGTCGTTCTGCAGCGAGGCGATGATCGGCACCGCGATCTGGCGCGGAACGGGGCTCACCAGGCTCACCCATTGCGAGGCGAGCCACGGTGTGAGCACGGGCAGCGCGGCGATGCCGCGCTGCGGCAGCCCCGCCTCGACCGCGTACCCGTTCATCATCTGGCCGTAGCGGAGGATGTCGGGCCCGCCGATGTCGAAGGTCCGATTGAGTCCGCCAGGCAGCGACACGGCGCGCACCAGGTAGCGCAGCACGTCTCTGATGGCGATCGGCTGCACATGGTTGCGCACCCAGCGCGGCGCCGGCATGTACGGCAGCACCTCGGTGAGGTGGCGGATCATCTCGAACGAGGCCGACCCTGAGCCGATCACGATTCCGGCCTGGAAGACGATGGCCGGCACCCCACCGTCCAGGAAGGTCTGTCCGACCCCAGCCCTCGACGAGAGATGCTTCGACAGTGGGGCGCCGTCGGGGTGCAGACCGCCGAGGTAGACGATCCTGCCCACCTTCGCGGCGGCGGCCACCTCGGCGAACTGCTCGGCGTCGCGCTTCTCGGCATCCACGAAATCGCGGCCGGCGCTCATCGAGTGCACCAGGTAGAACGCCACATCCACCCCATTGGTCGCGCGGCGGATGGCGACGGCATCCGAGAAGTCGCCCTTGAAGATCGTGACCTCCTGCCGCCACGGCACATCGCGCAGCTTCCAGGGCGAGCGCACGAACACGCTCACCTCGTGACCGGCGGCCAGGAGCTGGGGAACGAGGCGACCGCCGATGTAACCGGTCGCCCCCGTGACGAGCACTCTGGTCATGCGAACAGTCCTCTCGTCGTGCAGAGAATGAGCAGCAGGGTGATCGCGAACCCCACGGCGTAGTTGATGAACAGGAAGCGGCGCCAGGCGCGGTTGACGTCGCCGGAGTGCAAATCGTCCACACGCAGATAGGGCGATGCACTGAGCAGATACGGCAGCGCAGCGAGCGCTGCGAGGTTCGCCGGCCACGGCGCGAGGAGCATGAGCAGACCCGCGACGGCCCACAGCAGAACCGCGAACCACACGGTCTTCGATGCTCCGAGCACCGTCGCGATCGATCCGATTCCGGCCTCGCGATCGGGCACGATGTCCTGCACGGCGCCGAATGCATGGCTCGCCATCCCCCAGCAGAAGAACGCGACCATGGTGACGCCGATCGGCGGCGTGAGAGCCGTGCCGGCGAGCGCCATCGCGTACAGCGCCGGCGTCACGAAGTGCGTGCTGGACGTGATCGAGTCGAGAAACGGGATCTCCTTGAAGCGCAGGCCGCGCACGGAGTAGGCGACGACGGCGAACAGGCTCACGCCGAGCACCGCCCACGAGACCGGCCGGTGCGCACCGAGGATCAGCAGAGCGATCACGAAGGGCGCGGCGAGCAGCCCCGATACGAGCAGGGTGATGCGGTGCAGCCGAGGCGGCAGCTTCGCCCCTTCCGCTCCGCCCTTGCGGGGATTGGCGAGGTCGGACTCGTAGTCGAAGACGTCGTTGATGCCGTACATCGCCAGGTTGTACGGCACGAGGAAGAACAGTGTGCCCACCACCAGCGCGACGTCCACGCGTCCGGTCGTGAGCAGGTAGACGGCGGCAAAGGGGTACGCCGTGTTGATCCAGCTCAGCGGGCGCGAGGCGGTGAGCAGCGTGCGGCTCGTCGCAAGGATCTCAGACATCGCGATCCTCGTCTCGAGGGTCGGCGCCGCGTTCGCCGGCGCCGCTCTCGATGTCGCCTCCGTCGTGACCGCCGCCGAGCATCTGCCAAGCTCCGCTGAACAGCAGGGCACCCGCGATCGGGTACATCAGATCCTCGATCGGTATGAGTCCGAGGCGCACGCCCGAGATGTGATCGGCGCCGTAGTCGAAGAACCCGGCCGCCATCATCACGTTGTCGAAGATGACGGTGAGGATGATGAGGGATGCCGTGGCCACCGCCCAGGCGGACAAGTACGGCCCGAGCGCACCGCGGCGACGAGCGTGCAGGGCACCGAGGCCGAACGCGATGAGGGCGATCGCGATGAAGGGCAGCGACATCAGCAGGTACGTCATCGACTCCTCCGCTTCGAGCGATGGCGCCGCACGTGCCGCCATCCGCCGAGCAGCACCAGCGTGAGGTAGCCGAGGAAGACGAGGAAGAGCATCTCCTCGAGCGGGAACTGCGGGAAGAGCAGGATGCCGGTCGCCCAGCCCGAGTCGACGTGACGGAACACGCCGAGGCTGATCCCGACCGCGTCCCACGCGAAGAAGAATGCGACGCCGATGAGTAGCGCGATCGCAGCGACCAGCGGCTTGCGCGCGAAGACCAGCCGGAAGCGCACATCGAGCAGGATGACGCACCCGAGGCTCACCAGCAGCGCGGCCGCGTATACGAGGTTCACGATTCCTCCAGCGGCCCTGGCGAATGGTCGCCCCTGACGTGCTTGAGCACGAGCTCGGCGCTGATGAGACACATGGGCAGGCCCACCCCCGGCACCGACGTCGCGCCCGTGTAATAGAGACCGTCGACTCTGCGTGACCGCGTCACTCCGCGGAAGAACGCGCTCTGGGCGAGTGTGTGTGCAGGCCCGAGGGCGCTGCCGCGGAAGGTGTTGAACTCCGAGGCGAAGTCGGCTGGCCCGAACGTGCGCTGCACGACGATGCGCGATTTCAGGTCGGGGACGCCCGCCCACGTGCTGATCTGAGCGATGGCCTGATCCGCGATCAGGCGCACGAGCTCATCACCGGAGTCGTCCACGCCACCGCGACCGATCTTCGTGTCGGCCGGGAGCGGTACGAGCACGAAGAGGTTTTCGTGGCCGACCGGCGCCACGTCGTCATCGGTGGCGCTCGGCTTGCACACGTACAGCGATGGCGCCTGAGGGATGCGGGTCGGCGATCCGAAGATCGCGTCGAAGTTGTCATGCCAGTCGTTCGAGAAGAACAGCGTGTGGTGGCGGAGCTGCGGCAGTTCCCCCCGCACGCCGAGCATGACGAGCACGGCGCTGGGCCCGGATACCTGTGCATCCCAGCGTTTCTCCGCGTACGACCGGTCTTCGGGTTCGAGCAGAACAGTCTCAGTGTGATGCTCATCGATCGCCGAGACGACGAGGTCGGCATAGAGCCGCTGCGCCTCGCCGTTGCGAGTGAACGCGACCGAGCGCACCGCGCCGTCCGCGCTGGAGATGGCCTGCACATCGCAGTCGGAGAGGAGTTCGACGCGGTTCTCGCGCGCGATGTCGACGAGTGAGGTGACGAACGCGCGGAAACCGCCGCGCGGGTACTTCACTCCGTCGACGAGGTCCATGTGGCTCATGAGGTGATACAGCGCCGGAGCAGCGAACGGTGATGTGCCGAGGAAGACGGCCGGATACGCGAGGATCTGCCGTAGACGCGGATCCTGGAAACGACGTGCGGCGAACGACCACAGGGACCGGAGCAGCAATGGCAGCACCGCAGGTGCAGAAGCCAGCACGGCTCCGGAGGTGAAGTCCCGCCAGGATGAGAACGGATTATACAAGAAGGAGCGCACCGCTGCACGGTAGGTCTTCGTGGCGGATGCGAGGTATTCGCTGATGCGCTCTCCCGCCCCACGCTCGCGACTCTCGAAGAGAGCGACGACGGCACGCTCCCCCGCCGGTACGTCGATGGCCCCCTCAGGCTCGTCTCCCCTGGGTTGACCGTAGATGCGGTAGCCGGGCTGCAGCGGTACGAGGTCGAGTTGCTCCGAGGCGGCGGTGCCCATCATCCGGTAGAAGTGCTCGAACACCTCAGGCATGAGGTACCACGACGGACCGGTGTCGAAGGTGAAGCCGTCCTTCTCCCACACTCCGGCGCGGCCGCCGAACACGCCGTTCTTCTCGAGGACCGTCACCTCGTGCCCGTCGCGCGCGAGCAGGCATGCCGTGGCCAGGCCGCTCACGCCGCCGCCGACGACGATGACCCGCCTGCCGCTCACGGCCGCGCCTTCATCGCCAGCGCGCGCATCAGGATACGCGCCTTGACGTAGTCGGGCACGCGAACCCTGGTGGTCATCAGCACAGACGCTGGGGCCGCATCGAGGCGGTCGGTGAGCTCGCCGAACATCGCCCTCGCGGCCCAGACCGCTGGTCGGCACGCGGGATCGAGGAGCGGGATGGCTCCGTCGGCCACGCGGAGATCTTGCCGGATGGATGCGATGGCCTCAGTCTTGGCCTCATCTGTGAGCGCCGGCGCCGGACTCGTCGGAGCCGCCGCCGCAAGGTAGGTGCGCCCGAGGTCGTCGTGGTCGCCGGAGAAGTCGCGCAGGAAGTTGACCTTCTGAAACGCCGCCCCGAGGCGCCGAGCGCCCTCCTGAAGTCGTTCACGTTCGCTGTGTTCGCGGACGATCCCGGCCTCGAACACGGCAACGCACATGAGGCCGACGACCTCGGCGGATCCGTGGATGTACTCGTCGAGCTGGGCTTGGTCGAACACGACCGAGTCGAGATCTCGGCGCATCGAGGCGAAGAAGGGGCCGCACAGCTCAATCCCGATCCCGTGCGCACGCGCGGTCACCGCGAAGGCGTGCACGACGAGGTTCGTGCTGAAGCCCCGCCTCAGTGCTCGCTCCGTCTCGGCTTCTAGGTCGTCCAGCATCGCCGCTCGGGTCTCGCGGTCGACGCCTGCAGCCTCAGCTGGTCCGTCGACCAATTCGTCGGCGATGCGCACGAGAGCGTAGATCCGGGCGATGTGATCCCGCATCGATCCGGGGAGGAGACGGCTCGCCCAGCCGAAAGACGTTGAATAGCGACGGATGACGACGCGCGCGCTGGCGTTCGCGGTCGCGGTGTAGAGCGGGAGATCGGTCGAGTTCATGAGGTCCGGGCACTGCAGCTAGAAACCAGGTCGGTCAGCAGTTCGCCCATTTTCTCGGGCAGCTGCGACTCACCGATCAACCTGTGCACCTCGTCGCGGCGTTCCGAGATCAGCGACTCTACGAACAGCAACGCACCTGATTCCTCGATGACGCGCCGAAGGCTCTCACCCTCGGACGCGCTCATCTCATCGTCGCCGAAATACGGTGCGACAGTGGCCCAGGCCGCGTCCGAACGCGCATAGGAGACGAGAAGGGTCTCCTTCCCCTCGCGCAGATCACTGAAGGTGGACTTCCCTGTCTCGCGTTCGTCGCCGAACACTCCGAGAACATCGTCGCGAAGCTGGTAGATCACACCGATGCGGCGCGCGATCACCGCCAGTTCCTCGAGAAGGTCCGATGGCGCACCGGCGAGAACGGCAGCGAGGGTGAGAGGCGCCTGGAACGAATATGCGGCGGTCTTCTGGTCGACCATGGCCAGCACGTCATCCGCCGACGCGGATTCCAGATGCAGGCTCAGCCATACGTCATGGTGTTCGCCCGCTGCGCTCTCGAAGACCGTCTGGTCGAAGATGTCGAGCGCAGCCTGCCGTCGCCTGTCGTCCACGTCGAGCCGGGCGAGCACGGAATGGGCGAGCGTGAGCATGAGGTCGCCGGCCAGCAGAGAGGACGATTCTCCCCACGCGTGCGCCGCTCGCCTGGGTGCGCCGCGCAGCAGCGCCTCGGACGCGAATCGTCCCGTGATGTTCATCTCGCCGCGTCGGACCAGATCCCGGTCGATCACGTCGTCGTGGATCACGAGTGCGACATGCAGCAGTTCGATCGCGCAGGCGGCGTCGACAGCCACGCGCTCATCGGTGCCACCGAGCGCCGTGTGCGCACCCAGCAGAAGTCTCGGACGCACCTTCTTGCCGCCCAGCGCCATGCGCTCGAGTGCATCCCACAGTTGCGCGTACGGCGCGGAGAACGCCAGAGAGCGTCCCCTCCGGTGAGCCAGGATCTCGGTGAGCCTCGCGTCGAACACGGCGGTGACATCGACTCCGATCTCGGGATCACGCATGCTCGCCCTCCCCGACGAATCGGCGTTGGGCGTCGGCGGCAAGATGCGGGAGAACCTGCGGGAGATGCTCCACCAGCCAAGGGCTGAAGGCCCAGGGCGCTGTGCCGGTCGCCAGCGCGAGTTCGGATGCCGTCGTCCATTGCGCTTCGGCGACCTCATCCGGATTCGGAGAAAGAGAGGATACGGCCCTGGCGATGAAGACCGGGCAGTGCTCGTTCTCCTGGATGCCGGAGGCGTCGCGCGCCACGTAGCCGAAGTCGGGGACCACGCACTCGATCATGTCGACAGCGAGGCCGAGCTCGAACGCGGCGCGACGTCGGACGGCCTTCTCCAGACTTTCATCCGGAGCCGGATGGCCGCAGAACGAGTTCGTCCACACCCCCGGCCAGGTCTGCTTAGTGAGCGCGCGCCTCGTGACGAGGACTCGACCATCGGCGTCGACGACATGGCACGAGAACGCCAGGTGCCGAGGCGTCGCGGATCCGTGCGTCGTCGCCTTGCTCTGTGTACCGATCGGGGTGCCCGCATCGTCGACCAGAACGACCATCTCCACCGCGTCACCTCATTTTATTAGCTAAGCGAGAGTTCAACTTATCATAGGAAATGTATGCTGAGATAGTGCCAGATCCGAAGCGCGACGTCCCTGAGGACGCCGTCATGCGCTACTTCTCCCGTGATTCAGATCTGGTCGACCGTTCGGATCTGACAGAGGCCGACATCGACCAGTGCGTCAGAGTCATGGAGGCCCTGCGTGGATGGCAGGAGGCCGCACGCACTCTTTCCGAGGCTTCGAAGCGGTACATGAAACTCAACGAGAGCGACATGCGTGCGATCCGGATGATCATCAGGGCCCAGCAGCAGGGCCGGGTCGTCACTCCGAAGGACATCGCCAATGAGGTGGGCATCTCCAGTGCGTCGACGACGAAACTCGTCGATCGGCTCGTCGCCGGAGGTCACCTCGTGCGATCGCAGCATCCGAGCGACCGTCGCACGGTCTGCATCGAGGTCACCGAATCGACCCGAATCTCCGCCCATGAGACCATCGGGCGCCAGCACGCACGTCGGTTCGCCGCCGCAGCGACGATGCCGCCGGCCGATCGCGAAGCGGTGATCCGCTTCCTGACGGCGCTCAGCGCGGCCGACGAGCCTCAGGGCGCGCTCGCCTGATTCGCGCCTGAGCCCCGGCGAGGCGCCGGTGCCATGATGGAACAGTGGCTGCTCCTCTTGCTGAACTGACCCGGATGCCGAACCCGCAGCTCGTGTATGCCGCCGACGGCACACGACTCGCGACCTACACGTGGGGCGACATCGACGCCCCGGTCGTCGTCATCGTGCACGGCTTCGCCTCCAATGCACGCGACAACTGGGTGCTCACGGGATGGGTGCGCGAGCTCACGGGCGCCGGGTATCGCGTGCTGGCCGTCGACCAGCGCGGCCACGGGGCCAGCGACAAGCCGCACGACGCCGCGGCATACGCAATCCGCACGCTCGCGACCGACGTGGAGACGATCATGGACGTCTATCTCGTCGAAGAGGCGTTCTACGTCGGATATTCGCTCGGCGCCAGGGTCGGGTGGGAGGTCGTGCGCGATCTTCCCCAGCGGATCGGCCGCGCAGTGCTCGGCGGCGTTCCGGACGGCATCCCTCTCGAGCGCCTCGACATCGACCAGGTGCGCGCGTATGTCGACAGCGGTACCGAGGTGCAGGATCAGACCACCAAGAACTACATCGCACTGACCGAGCGCGTCTCCGGCAACGATCTGAACTCGCTCCTGGCGCTGGCAGAGGGGATGCGCTTGACGAGGACGGTCGACCCCGATCCGTCGAACGCACCCACCGGCCCGATCCTGTTCGCCACCGGATCGAAGGATGCCATCATCGAGGGCTCGCGAGCGCTGGCGGATGCTGCGCCGCAGGGCCGGTTCTTCGAGATCCCCGACCGGAATCACTTCAACGCGCCGGGGTCCCGCGCGTTCAAGCACGCCGCGCTGGAGTTCCTCGCCGAGGGCCAGGGCTGACCTCGACGCTCCGCGTTGGCCTCTGCCTCAGCATCCGGTCTACGCTCGGATCATGACCACCGTGATCCCCGCCATCGTCGCGCCCTCCGCCACTGATCCCCTCGTCCTCGGCACGATCGAGCGCCGCGATGTCGGCGCGAAAGACGTGCGCATCGACATCCGCTGGGCAGGAATCTGCCACTCAGACATCCACACCGTGCAGGGCGACTGGGGCCCGCAGCACTACCCGCTGACAGTGGGACACGAGATCGCCGGCATCGTCGCAGAGGTCGGCTCCGAGGTCACGAAGTTCGCGGTCGGCGACCGCGTGGGTGTCGGATGCCTGGTGAACTCCTGCGGCGAGTGCGAGAACTGCGCGGCCGGCAGCGAGCAGCACTGCCTGAGGGGCGCGATCGGCACGTACGGTGCGAGCGACGTCGACGGCACGATCACGCAGGGCGGGTACTCCACCGGCGTCGTCGTCACCGAGGACTTCGTGCTGCGCGTGCCCGAGGCGATCCCGTACGAGAAGGCTGCTCCCCTGCTGTGCGCGGGAATCACCACCTACTCGCCGCTGCGGCACTGGAACGCCGGCCCTGGCAAGCGAGTCGCCGTGGTGGGCCTCGGCGGTCTCGGCCACATGGCCGTCAAGATCGCGCACGCCATGGGTGCTGAGGTCACCGTGCTGTCCCGCTCACTGAGCAAGAAGGACGACGCGCTCGCTCTCGGCGCCGACCACTATTTCGCCACCGAGGACCCCGAGACCTTCCGGTCGTTGCGCTCGAGCTTCGATCTGATCATCAACTCCGTCTCGGCAGCGATCGACATCGACGCGTATCTGAAGCTGCTGGCGATGGACGGCACGCTCGTGAACGTCGGTGCTCCCGCCGAGCCAATGCCCGTGAGCGTCGGCACGCTAATCGGCGGTCGTCGCTCGTTCGCCGGGTCGAACATCGGCGGCATCGCCGAGACGCAGGAGATGCTCGACTTCTGCGCAGAGCACGGCATCGCACCCGACATCGAGATCGCCTCGGCCGATCAGATCAACGAGGCCTGGGCTCGGGTGCTGGCATCCGATGTGCGCTACCGATTCGTGATCGACATCGAGACGCTGACCGCCTGACCTCCTTCTGAGGCCCTCTGGGGCGCGAGGTCCGCGAGACCTCTGAATCGTCGCGCCACCGCAGTCGACGCGTTCCGGCGCATCCATCGACGACCGTCGGCATCCGTCGAGCCTGTTGACACTCCTCGTCAAACCGGTTTACACTTTCGTCAAACCGGTTCACGTGCGCACCGGTTCACGTGCGCGGTTCACGTGCGCATAGTCGCGAGTGCTCCGGCGACCGCTACGAGGAGGTGGCATGACCCGTACGACGATCGCCGACGTCGCCCGCGAGGCCGGCGTCACGAAAGCGACGGTCTCGCACGCTCTCAGCGGCAACCGCCCGATCTCGAACGAGACCCGGAACAAGGTGCTCGCCGCGGCGGAGCGCCTCAACTGGGTGCCGAGTCAAAGCGCGAGAGCACTGGCGACCCGTCGAGCCAACGCGATCGCAGTGGTTCTGGCCCGCGACCCTGAGGTCATCGCCAATGACTCGTTCTTCCCTGCGTTCATCGCCGGCGTCGAATCCGTGCTCGCCCCGACCGAGACGGCGCTCATCCTCCAGGTCGTTCCCGACCGTGCGGCAGAAGAACGTGCCTATCGCGCACTCAGCCGCGGTCGGGCGGACGGGGCGCTCCTGCTCGACCTCCGCACGGGCGACTGGCGTGTCCCGCTGCTCGACGACCTCAATCTGCCGACCGTGCTGGTCGGCGCCTACGACCAGCACACCCGATTCTCGTGCGTCCGTACCGACGACACCGCCCCAGTGCGTGAGATCGTCGCCAAGCTCCGTGCCGACGGACACAAGCGCATTGCCCATGTCTCCGGCCCGCTCGACTACGTGCACTCGAAGGCTCGCGCGGAGGCGTATGTCGATGCCATAGGCGGCGAAGAACTGCTCCGCGAAGGCGACTTCACCGCTGCGAGCGGCCGCACGCTCACCGCCGAGCTGCTCGCCTTGCCCGAGCGCCCGTCCGCCATCCTCTACTCGAACGACACCATGGCGATCGCCGGGCTGTCGTACGCCCGCTCGCAGGGCCTCTCGATCCCGCGTGACCTCGCGATCTCAGGATTCGACGACGATCACCTGTCCGCCCACCTCTCGCCGGCGTTGACCAGTGTCTCGTCCGATCCAGCCGCGCGCGGCCGCGCGGCTGCACGCCTCCTGCGAGAGGGCATCCTGGGCGCGGAGCCTCGCACCGAGACCGTCGACTGCAACGTCGTGCACTTCCGCGAGAGCACCGCACCTGCCATACCCGCACCACCCGAAGTGTCAAGGAGGACACCATGAAGAAGACACGCGCAACAGCGGTGATCGCCGCCGTCGCACTCGTCGCCACCGGATGTTCGTCCGGGGGCGGAGGCGGCGGAGAGGGCGCCGCCGAAGGCACCGGCCCCATCGACGTCTGGTTGTCCAACAACGAGCAGGAGGTCGCGTGGGGCACCGCCGTCGTCGAGGCCTGGAACGCAGAGCACCCCGACGAGAAGGTCACAGCGCAGGAGATCCCGGCAGGTTCGTCCTCTGAGGAGGCCATCACCGCGGCGATCACCGCCGGCACCGCCCCATGCCTCGTCTACAACGTCGCCCCGGCTGCCGTCTCCGGCTGGGTCAAGCAGGGCGGGCTCGTCGATCTCAGCTCTATCGAGGGCGGCAGCGACTACATCACCGAGCGGGGCGGCGAGGTCGACTCCTACGCGAGCGACGGCAGCTTCTATCAGCTGCCGTGGAAGTCGAACCCCGTCATGGTCATGTACAACAAGGCGCTTTTCGAGGCCGCGGGCATCGACCCAGAAGACCCGCAGATGAACACCTACGACGCGTTCCTCGAAGGGTCTCGCGCGATCGTCGACTCAGGGGTGCAGAGCGCCATCTGGCCGTCGCCGACCAGCGAGTTCTTCCAGCCGTGGTTCGACTTCTACCCGCTGTACCTCGCCGAGACCGACGGCACGATGCTCGTCGAGGATGGCAAGGCAACCTTCGATTCGGATGCCGGACGCACCGTCGCCGAGTTCTGGGCGACGTTCTACGAGGAGAAGCTCTCACCGAACGAGGCATCCACCGACGACGCGATGTCGGCCGGGACCACGGCGATGCAGCTCGCGGGCCCGTGGGCGATTCCGTCATACGCCGAGACCGTCGACGTGGGCTTCATGCCGGTGCCGACCAGTGACGGGCGCGACAACCCGGTCACGTTCGCCGACTCGAAGAGCGTCTCGATGTTCACCGCGTGCGAGAACCAGGCCACCGCATGGGAGTTCCTCGAGTTCTCGACGAGCGTCGACAGCGACGGGCAACTCCTCGAGCTCACCGGGCAGATGCCGATGCGCACCGACCTCACGGACACCTACGCCGACTACTTCGAAGCGAACCCGAACTACGTGGCTTTCGCCGAGCAGGCCGAGTCGACGGCTGACGTGCCCAGCATCCCGAACTCGGTGGAGGCGTGGCAGGCGTTCCGCGACGAGTACTCGGCAGCCGTGATCTTCGGAAAGAACTCGATCGACGACTTCCTGAAGAACGCTGCGGCGAAGATCGACGACCTCGTCGCCGAGTGATCTCATGACCGACAAACGACGGCTGCGCACCCGATGGCTGGGTGCGCAGCCGATCGGCGGCCTCTTCGCGCTGCCGTACTTCGTGTTCGTGATCGCGATCTTCGCGTACCCCCTCGCGTTCGCGGTGTACATCGCGTTCCACGACTACTTCTTCACCGCGCCTGGTGTGGAAGTAGACCGTCCGTTCGTCGGCTTCGACAACTTCGCCACGGTGCTCACCGATCCACGGGTGCTCGACTCCTTCCGCAACACCCTGATCTTCCTGGTCATCAACGTGCCGCTGACGGCAGTGCTCTCGCTCGTGCTCGCGGCCGCACTGAACACCGGCATCCGCTGGGTGGCCGCCTATCGCGTCGCGTTCTACGTGCCCTACCTGACGGCGAGCGTCTCGCTCGTCGGCGTCTGGATGCTGTTGTTCTCGGGCAACGGACTGATCAACACGATCCTCGGCCCACTCGCCCCCAACCCGTCCTGGCTCGTGAACAGCGCGCTGGCGATGCCGATGATCGCGCTCTACGTGACGTGGAAGCAACTGGGCTTCTACATCCTGCTGTATCTCGCCGCCCTCCAGAACGTGCCGAAGGAGCTCTACGAATCGGCGGAGACCGACGGCGCGGGCACCTTCAAACGCTTCCTGCACGTGACGGTTCCCGGAGTGCGCAACGCCACGATGCTCGTACTGATCCTGTCGATCATCACCGGCGCCAACCTGTTCACCGAGCCTTACCTGCTGACCAACGGCGGCGGTCCGGACGGAGCATCGTCCACACCCGTCCTGCTCATCTACCAGCTGGGCATCCAGCAGCAGAACCCCGACACAGCGGCCGCGATCGGCATGATCCTCGTGATCCTGGTCGGGATGCTGTCGCTGGCCGCCAACCGCGCGACGAGGGAGAGATGATGAAACGCACTCGCAAGGCTCCGCGGATCCTGAGCGTCATCCTGCTCACGATCGCGGCCATCGCCTTCGCCTTCCCGTTCTACTTCATGCTGGTCGGCGCGTTTCAGGAGAGCCCGACGAACTCTCCGGACGAGCTCTTCCCGACCGGCGGGTGGACCGTCGACAACTTCGTCGCGATCGATTCGCGGATCGACCTGGCGGGCTCGCTGCTGAACTCGTTGATCTTCACAGCAGGAGTGCTGCTCGGCACTGTGGTGTTCGGCCTCTTGGCCGGATACGCGATCGCGCGGCTCGACTTCCGCGGCCGAGGAGTGATCTGGGTGCTGATGCTGCTCGTCCAGATGGTGCCGTTCCAGCTGCTGATGATCCCGCTGTACGTGCAGATCACCCGCAGCTACGGCCTGGGGGATTCGTACCTCGGAATGATCCTGCCGTTCCTCATCAACACCACGGCGGTGTTCATCTTCGTGCAGTTCTTCAAGGCGCTGCCGGTGGAGATCTTCGAGGCGGCGCGCATCGACGGTGCGGGAGAGATCCGTCTGCTGACGTCCGTGGCGATTCCCCTCATCCGCCCCGTGCTGGTGACCGTGGTCCTCGTCACGTTCATCGGCCCGTGGAACGAGTTCCTCTGGCCCTTCCTCATCACGAAGGACGCGACCCTGCAACCGCTCGCCGTCTCCTTGGCGAACTACATCTCCAACGTCGCGCAGTCCACTGCCAACCCGAACGGGGCGATCCTCGCCGGCGCAACGGCGCTCGCGTTCCCCGTCGTGATCCTGTTCATCGTCTTCCAGCGCTTCTTCAGAGCCACCGATCTCGGCGCAGCCGTCAAAGGTTGATCAAACGCCGGCTAGCCAGAAAGGGCATCCATGTTCACCGGAGCCACGTTCCCCCTCGGCCCCTTCACCCCGTTCGAGGGCAACCCCATCCTGCGACCCCGCGGCGACAGCTGGGAATCGGCCAACCTCTACAACCCGGCTGCGCTCGTCGACGGCGACGAGGTCGTGCTGCTCTACCGTGCGCACGCCGACGACATCGTCTCGCACATCGGTATGGCCCGGTCGCGCGACGGCGTGAACTTCACGCGTGAGGATGCACCTATCCTCTCCCCGTCCGAGGACTACGAGCGCTTCGGATGCGAGGATCCTCGGATCGCGCTGATCGACGGCACCTACTACCTCACTTACACCGGATGGGACCGCCACAGCGCGCAGCTGTGCCTCGCGACCTCACCGGATCTGCGCACCTGGACCAAGCACGGGCCCCTGTTCGAGGACTTCGACACGTTCAAGACGATGGATCCGCGAGGCTTCAATTGGTCGAAAGCCGGCGTGATCGTCCCGGTGCAGATGCACGGCAAGTGGTGGATGTACTTCGGCGAGGGGGCGATCTACTGGGCGACCAGCGACGACCTGATCCACTGGACGCCGGGCACAGCCGACACCGATCCGATGTACTCCCCGACTCCCGGCACGTGGGATGAGGCGCTCGTCGAGATCGGCACCTCGCCCGTGCTGGCCGACAACGGCCTGCTGGTCTTCCTCACCAACGGTGCGACGCGTGTGGTCAACGACGACGGTTCAGTCGACGTCGATTACCGGTGCGGCCAGATCGCAATCGACCCGGACGAGCCGACGAGGGTCATCGCCCGTCTGCAGGAGCCCTGGCTTCGCCCGCAGACGTTCGAGGACACCAACGGTCTCGTCTCGAACGTGACGTTCGTCGAGGGACTGGTGAAGTTCCAGGAGAAGTGGTTCGCGTACTACGGCCAGTCCGACACGACCCTGGCCGTCGCCATCCACGACCCGGCTCAGCCGTGGGGGCGCTCATTGCGCACCGCGTGAGGCGGATGGTCAGGCGGTCGAGGCCTCTTCGCGCTTCGGCAGCACCCATCCCGCTCGGGGGAAGTGGCAGGTGTACCCGTTCGGGTAGGTGATCAGGTAGTCCTGGTGCTCAGGTTCGGCCTCCCAGAAGGGGCCTTCCGGCTCGATCGTCGTGACCGCCTTGGCCGGCCACAGGCCGGACGCGTCGACGTCGGCGATGGTGTCACGAGCGATCTGCTCCTGCTCGGGGCTCAGCGGGAAGATCGCCGAACGGTAGCTCGTTCCGATGTCGTTGCCCTGGCGGTTCAGCGTCGAGGGGTCGTGGATCTGGAAGAAGAACGCCAGGATGTCACGATACGTCGTCTTAGTGGGGTCGAACACGACCTCCAGCGCTTCAGCGTGACCGGGGTGGTTACGGTAGGTCGCGTTGGCGTTCTCGCCGCCGGTGTAGCCGACCCTGGTGTCGAGCACGCCGGGCTGGCGACGGACGAGGTCTTCCATGCCCCAGAAACATCCGCCGGCGAGGATGGCCGTCTCAGTGCCGGGGGTGCGGGTGATGGTTCCATTGTCAGTCATAGTGCTTCTCCTCTGTCAGGGATAAGAACAGTCTCGCCCTTGACGGCATTCCACACGACATCGACGTCGCGAGGAGACGGCTTCGCGGCATCCGATTTCACTCGGTGCCAGTAATGTTGCTTTCCTGCCACTCACACAGGGGGACGCATGTCGGTTGGTCTGCTCGCGGTCGTCGATGACATTCTGAGCGCCGCGTTGAAGGCGTCTGCGAAGTCGGCGGGAGTGGTGATCGACGATGCCGCTGTCACTCCTCAGTACGTGCAGGGCATCTCGCCGGCACGCGAACTGCCGGTGGTCTGGAAGATCACGCTCGGCTCACTCGCCAACAAGTTCCTGATCATCATCCCGATCGCGCTGCTGCTGACCGCGTTCGCGCCGTGGGTGCTGCCGTTCCTCCTCATCATCGGCGGCACGTACCTCTGTTTCGAGGGCGCGGAGAAGGTGCTGGAGTGGTTCGGGTTCCATCACGGTCACGCCGACGAGGGCGCGCGCAACGAGAACAAGCTCGTCTGGGGTGCCATCCGCACCGACCTCATCCTGTCGACCGAGATCATGCTCATCTCGCTCGCGAATCTCGAGGCCGGGCTCAGCATCTGGATGACGCTCGCGATCCTCGCCGTCATCGCGCTGATGATGACCGTCATCGTGTACGGCGCGGTCGCACTTCTCGTCAAGATCGATGACATCGGTCTGAAGATGGCGAAGAATCCCTCGCGTCGCGTGCGTCATACCGGCACCCGGATCGTGCGATCGATGCCGGCGGTGTTCCGCGTCATCAGCGTCGTCGGAACCGTCGCCATGCTCTGGGTCGGTGGGCACCTGCTGCTCGCGAACCTAGGCGAGGTGGGACTGGTCTTCTTCAGCGACGTGCTGCACGGCATCCACGACTTCCTCGCGCCCGCCGGCGCGGTGATCGCGTGGATCGGCGAGACGTTCGTCTCGGCCGTGGCAGGGCTCGTCGTGGGACTTGTGATCGTCGGAGCGGTGCTGCTGATCGGACGGGTGCTGGGCAAGGAGCCGAGCTTCCACGAGGGCGAGGAATCGCCGGCGACGGTGTCGGCGTAGAGTTCAGTCTCCCTCGCCATCCTCAAGAGGAACGAAACTGTAGATCCCGGCATCCTCTCGCCTGTGCGCGACGCCGTCGCGCATATCGACGACGGTCATCAGGCCCGCGACCGGCACGACCATGCACCCGCCCTCTGCGAGCTGCGCTTCCAGGCGCACCGGTATGCTCGTCGCCTGCGCGGACACCAGGATCCGATCGAACGGCGCCTCCTCAGGCAGACCCAGAACGCCGGGGATGGCTTCCCGGATCTCGGCGCGAGCCCTTGTCTCTGCGAGTCGCTCGCGCCCGTAGCTCACCAGTTGAGGGACCAGTTCGACGCCGATGACGGTGCCTTCCTCTCCGGCCAGAGTGCTCAGAATGGCGGTCGTCCATCCTGAACCGCTTCCCACATCGAGCACGCGGTCGCCCGGTTGAACATCGAGCAGGGCCAGCATCCTGGCAACCGTCGACGGTTGCGAGTTCGTCGCGTTCCAGCCGATCATCACCGGGTGGTCGGCGTCCGCCAGATGGCGCACATCGGGAGGCAGGAAGTTCTCCCGCGAGTTCGCCGACATCGCGGCTCGCACGCGGGCACGCGTGGTGGGATCCACCCCGATTCCGGCCATGCTCCGACGGTACGCCGGAGGATGCTGGAGCACCAGATTGCGTCCCCGCTCTTCCTCCACAGGCATGTGGTCTCGCGTGGTTGTGCACAGGTTGTGAATAGCCTCTGATCGGGGGTTTGAATGTCGGTGGCCCCGGGTTGAATGGGGGTATGGGATCACTGGCGCAGGAGTTGGAGGACGTCGATCGGTTGTTGGCCGAGGCGATGGGCTCCGCTGACATCGCGCGTGCGGATGAGAGTGTTCTGCTGGATGTGGTCCGGGTGTTGGGGTCGGTGCAGCGGCGCCTGGATGGGGCGGTCGTAGCGGTCATGGAGCGGATCGTGGAGCGGGATCAGTGCGAGCGTGACGGCAGGTTGTCGACGCGCGCGGGATGCCGGGACGCCGCCGAGCTGCTGCGGCGCACGCTCCTCGCGGACGGACCTGCCTCCCGCCGGTATGTGACGGCGGCAGGGGCGATGCACCGCGAGGTCGACATCACCTCGGGAGCGCCGCTGCCGGGGAAGTTCCCGGAACTTGCGGCAGCGCTGGCGGACGGGTGTTGTCCGTGGGCGGGTTCCTGGCATGTACGGTCCCGCTGATGAAAGCAGCACGGATCGGTGTCACCGATCGTCTGGCGGCGGATGCGGTGCTGGCACGGTTCGCGGCCGGACGGCCGCTGGACGGCTCGGTCTCTGCGGAAGTAGCCCCGGCGCCGACAACGGACGAACTCGCGGCGTTGGCGGCGCATATCATGGCGCGGTTGGATCCGGACGGGGCGGAGACGTCGGATCGGGCGGGCAAGCGCAGACGGCATTTCACGATCGGGAAGCTGCGGGACGGGTCCGTGCCGGTGCGAGGGGAGCTGCTGCCGGAGGTGGCGGCGCAGTTGCAGAAGCTCATCGACAGCCTGTTGAACCCCAAGGCCGAAGACAACGGCAGCGGGAGTACGGTGCGGTTCCGGCCCTCCGACGACACCGGCGACGGCGAACGCAGCTCCGAGTACGGTGCCGAGGAGGTATCAGACCGAGCGGACGGGCTCGAACCCCACAAAGCCAAAGCACCTCCGGCACAGGCGGCAGACTTGCGCACGCACGCACAGAAACGGCACGACGCGTTCGCGACCGTGCTCATGGTCGCCGCGGCATCTGGCGGCATGCCCACATTGGGTGGTGCGGCGCCGACACTGGTGGTCTCGGTCACCGCGGAAGACTTCGCCAACAGGACCGGGCGGGCGAGAGTCGAAGGTGCCGGGTATGACGTGCCGGTCGGGGCGGCCGATCACGCCGGGTGTGCGGGAGGGGTTCATCGGGTGCTGTTCGATCAGAAGGGCGCGATCGTCGCGATCGGCACCACTGCACGGCTGTTCAACGCGACCCAGCGGCGGGCGATCGTGCTCAGAGACCGCGAATGCCTCATCCCTGGGTGCAGTGTGCCCGCGGAATGGTGCGAGATCCACCGCGTCACCGAGCACGCCCGCGGCGGGCCGACCCATACCAGCAACGGGGTGCCGTTGTGCTGGCACCACCACCGCACCCTCGACGAAGGCATCTGGCACATCCGGATGCGCGACGGGCTCCCCGAGATCCGAGGTCCCCGATGGTGGGACCCCTACGCAAATGGCGATCCCCTCACCACGACTACCGAGCCATCGACCACGCCCTCGACACCGAACATGAGCGAGAACGCGCACGAAAACCCGCGTGGAACACCTGGTGATGGCGCGCTGTTGATCCTGAAATGCCGCAACTGAACGACATCGAAGTCATCGTGTTCGACGTGCTGGGAACCCTTGTCGACGAGCCGGAGGGCCAGCGATCAGCGATCCGCGAAGCATTTCCTCAAGCTGACCCCCGCCAGGTGCAATCTCTGACGGAGAGTTGGCAACGCTACGTCAGAGATCAGCAGGCCGAGATCGCCGAAGGTCGCCGCGCGTACGTCGATTCGGAAATGCTCGACGCGGAGGCCGCGACAGCCGTGTTCGACGAGGCTGCAGGTCTCGGACTTCCCGCAGCACACGATGGCGCTGCCGATCTGGCGGATCCAGCGCCCGACCCCGGAGCCCGCCTCGCAACCGCGAGCAGGCGCCTACCGCCCTGGCCGGATTCCGTCGCCGAACTCGAACGCATCGCCGCGCGCCTCCCCGTACTCGCGCTCTCCAACGCGGGTCCGACGACGCTCCTTCACCTCTCCGCGCACACCGGCCTGCGTTGGCATCAAGCCGTGACCGCCCACTCGATGTCTGCGTACAAGCCGGCGCCGTCGCTCTACCGGCGAGCAGTGCGGGTCGCCGACCGCCCACCCGAACGAATACTCATGGTCGCCGCGCACGCGTGGGATCTGCGCGCAGCGCAGAATGCCGGCATGCGCACCTGCTACGTCGACCGACCGGTGGGCGACCCACAAACGGCATCCGACCACTTCGACATGACCGTCGCCGGGCTGAACGAGATCCTCCCTGGCCTCGGGTAATGTTCCGGATGAACACGCACGTGCTCCGGGGTCGGTGAAATTCCGAACCGGCGGTCATAGTCCGCGACCCGCGGCTCCTCGGAGCTTCGGTTGAACCGGTGGAACTCCGGTACCGACAGTCAAAGTCTGGATGGGAGAAGCACAGCTGACTGGCACGCCCGAACGCGTGTGAGCGACCAGCATCCTCCTCGGCAGCATCGATGCCGAATGGAGAACGATGGAAATCCTGCGCTGGCTGGTCGACGCCTTCAACTCGCAATGGGCGCTGCCCGGCGGGCAGAGCCTGCTCATCCGCGAAGTCGTCGGTAACGTCTTCGGCCTCGCCAGCGCACTCGGTGGCATGCGTCGCAAAGTCTGGGCATGGCCCGTCGGCATCGTCGGCAACCTTCTGCTGCTGACGGTGTTCCTCGGATCCATCCTCAACCCCGACCATTCGCTGCCGAACCTGCTCGGCCAGGCCGGCCGCCAGGTCATGTTCATCGCCGTCGCGATCTACGGCTGGATCCGCTGGCGCCAGGCGAAAGCAGACGGCGGGCAGCTGACACCCCGCTGGGCGCCGAACAGCGCGCGTGTCGGCCTCGTGCTCGCGCTGGTCCTCGGCACGATCGCCCTGACTCCACTTTTCCGCGTGCTCGGCTCCTACGAGCCGGTCTGGGCGGATGCCTGGACCTTCGTCGGCTCATTGCTCGCGACCTACGGAATGGCGAAGGGCTGGACCGAATTCTGGCTGATCTGGATCGCCGTCGATGTCGTCGGTGTGCCCCTGCTGTTCAGCTCCGGCTACTACGCGACCGGTTTCATGTACGTCTTCTACGGCGTCTTCACCGCCATCGGTTTCGTGGTCTGGTGGCGGGCGCACGCGAACGCGAAACCGAAGATCGAAACGATCATGCCGGATCCACGAGTGGTGAAGACCAGCGAGAATGGTAGGTGATGTTCGACAGCCCGCTCTCCGCCTCCGCGTACGACGTGCTCGGCGTCGACCCCACTGCCACTGAAGAAGAGCTGCGGCGTGCGTTCCGGCTGAGACTGCGTCAGACGCATCCGGATGCCGGTGGCGACGCCGCCGCGTTCATCCAGGTGCAGCGCGCCTGGGACCTGGTCGGCACTGCGGAGGCGCGTACGGACTACGACCGCGGCCATGGCTTCACCGACGAGGTGAGCTGGAACGGGTGGCAGGCGCCTCCCGCTCAAACCGACACCCGCCCGAAGGCGCGCTCCTACGGACACCCCGGTGGGTGGCGCCGCGAACGCTACCTGTCGCTGATCCGGGAATGGGCCGGTCACGGGGTCGAAGTGCCCGACCCCTACGACCCGGCACTCGTGCGATCCGCACCGCACGAACTGCGACGCATGCTCGCAGACGCCCTCGCCGAAGAGGAGACGGCGCGCACCGTCTCAGACCTCGGCATGGGCTTCACCGTGTGGCACGACGTCGCCACCGGCCGGGATGCCGACGACAAGCTCGACCATGTCATCCTCAGCCCGTCCGGCCTTTACGGCATGCTGTCAGAGGATTTCGGTGAGATCGTGCGATTCCGCCGAGGCGAGATCATCGGCAGGGCCGTCGAAGGCGCGCCCGTCGCCCGGCTCCTTGCCCGCATGCGCGTGGTCGCCCGTTCGGCCCGCGTGCGCTTCGGCGGCGCCATCGTCGTGCTGCCCGATGACGACCTCGACCAGGCGATCACGCCGCTGGGGAAGGTGCGCGGCGTCCCGGTGGTCGTCGTGCGCCGCAGCACTCTGCGCACCGTGCTGCGCCAGGGCGTGCCTGGCGCGCGCGACATCGGCGGCAACGAGCTGTTCGATGTGCGCACGCGCCTGCAGCACGCCGTGCGATTCGTCTGAACGCGGGGACCACACCCACGACGTTCAAGTCTTGCCTCAGCAGAAGGAGCTGACCGCCTCCCACGCCGACGGAACCTCGGCCTGCCCGTCACGCGTCACAGCCGCTTCGATCAGGCCATATGAGCGATCGGAGGCGAAGAACACCTCATTGGGATTGTCGAGTCCGTACGGCTCGAGGTCGACGACGAAGTGATGTTTGTTGGGCATCGAGAAGCGGATCTCCGCGATCTCGGGGTGCGCCTCCAGCACCGCACGACCCATCTCGAACAGCGTCGCCTGCAGCGCCGCCGAATACCGCCTGGTGAACTCCTCGAGCAGGATGCGCTTCACATCCGCGTAGATCCCGTTGAAGTCCAGGTCTCTGGATCCGGCGTCCGGCGCATAGCGCCAGCGCGCCGAGACATCCGTCGCCAGAATGCGATCCGTGGTCTCCTTCAGCGACGTGTAGCGATTTTTCGGGAAGCCGACGAATCCGGACTGCGTGGTCTTGAGTACCGTCAGCCCCTTCAGCCCGGCGATGATGTGCCGCTCTGGCCCCTCGGCGACGACGACGGCCGTGCGTGTCTCCTGCCCCGTGCGGACGAAGGAGTGGTCGTGCTCCTCACCGTCGACTTTGATCCGATCCCAGGCATAGCTCTCGGCGAGCCAGCGACCGCCCTCGACCCAGTCGAACTCGCTCGTGAAGTGATCCGAGAGCCGCAGCAGAAACGTTTCGGGCGAACCGATCCCCTCACGCGCGAAGCAGAAGACGGTGTTCTTCTGGGTGTCGGTCGCGACGACGTGGCCGTTGTCACCGTCCAGATGCGCGGCCTGGAAGTCGCCGCGCAGCTGCGAGGTGACGTTGAGGTCCTCGATCGAGTGCCGGTCGCCCTCTTTGGTGACCTTGACGACACGGACCTCGGCCTTGCCGTACTGATTGGGGCCGAGGACGATGCCGCCGTTCGGGGTCTCTGCGTCGGTCTGGGTGTGGGTCATGATGTCGGTCATCGTTCTAA
This sequence comes from Microbacterium sp. AK031, assembly GCF_024807145.1. GTDB lineage: Bacteria > Actinomycetota > Actinomycetes > Actinomycetales > Microbacteriaceae > Microbacterium. The sequence goes on from NZ_JANUCA010000007.1 coordinate 105,702, forward strand.
CTTCCTCGGTAGGTCGAATATGCGAAGGGGCTCAGCAGCAACGGCACGTGATAGTGACGCTGCTCGTCATCGACGACGAACGTGAGCACGACTTCGGGATAGAAGGTGGGAGTACCGGTGCGGGCGAAGTACCCACCGGTGTCGAAGTGGAGCCGGTAGGTGCCGGCGGGCAGCGCCTCGGGCCCGAGCTGCTTCGCCCGGCCGTCAGCATCCGTGACGGCCTCGGCGAGCAGCATCCATTCGCCGTCCCGAAGAGCGGAGAGCACCACCGTGATGCCAGGAGCCGGCAGCCCCTGAACGGCATCGAGCACGTGAGTAGTGATATGCGACACAGCAGTCATGCGGTGATCGTTCCTCTCAGTCGGAGCAGTGCGATCTCTCGCAGCTGCCCGGCGATGATCCGCTCTTCCGAGTCGGGGTCGTGCTGCAGCCGTTCTCGCAGGCTCGACAGGATCTCTGCCGCGGAGCGTCCGGCGGCGCGGATCAGGAAGACCCGGCCGAAGCGCTCCTCGTATGCGAGGTTGCCGTCGCGAAGCGCCCGCTGCACCTCGGCATCAGACGGGTCGACCCCGGCCTGCTCTGAGCGCGACAGCGTCGCCTCTCTGCTGTCCCCTCCCGCGCGCTCGCCGATCCGGGGATGGTGAGCGAGCGCCGATTCGATCTCCTCGGTCGTGAACGGATCGGCGGCCCGAGCCGCCTCCGTCACAAGGGAGTCCACCGACTCGAAGGGACGGCGATCGACGATGTCTTCACACCATCGCGTCACATCGATACACGGCCGGAGCGCGGTGACAGCGTCGCCCCGCTCCGCCAGATTGAACTGCTCAAGCAACATTGCTTGATCTCTTTCTCTTGGGTTGTTCGGTCATTTCAGCAAGGCATCCCTGAGGCGGGCGATGTGGCCCTCCGCCTTGACGTTGTACTCCACGGACGAGATGACGCCATCGGCGTCGACCACCACCGTCGTGCGGATCAGACCGTCGAACGTGCGACCGTTGACCGTCTTCTGCCCCCACGCGCCCCATTCCCTCGCCACAGCGGAATCCTCATCGGAGAGCAGCGGAAAGCTCAACTGCTCCGCCTCCGCGAACTCCGCGAGCCTCGACACCGGATCGGGCGAGATCCCGAGCACGGCGTAGCCGGCGCCCTGGAACGATCCGAGATTGTCACGGAAGTCGCACGCCTCGGTGGTGCAGCCCGGCGTGAACGCCGCGGGATAGAAGTACACGATCACGGGCGTGCCGCGCAGCTCGGACAGAGTGCGCTGCTGTCCGGATGCATCCGTGAGCGTGAAGTCCGGAGCGGTCTGGCCGACCTCGAGCTCTTCAGATGAGTTGATCATGCGGTTTCTCCATTCTCGATGTGCTCAGCAGTTCCCCGTCGCAGCAGCCGCCCTCGAGGCGCGTCGCTCTCGACCGGCGCGCCCGCCAGGAAGGTCGTTCGCACGATACCCGTGAGCTCCTGCCCGTCATAGGGGGTGATCGGATGCCGGTGCGAGAGCCGTTTCGCATCGACGGTGAACGTCTCGTCCGGGGCGAAGATGGCGAAATCCGCCGCGCCGCCCTCGACGATGCGGCCCTTGTCCACGAGACCGACCCTGGCGGCCGGCTTCTCCGACATGAGCGACACGATCTGCTCGAGCGAGAAGCCGCGCTGGCGCGCGTGCGTCCACACGAGCGAGAGCCCCAACTGCAGCGACGCGATGCCTCCCCAGGCCAGCGAGAAGTCGCCGTCGCCAGCGAACTTCATCTCGGGTGTGGACGGCGAATGATCGGAGACGATGTAGTCGATCGTTCCCTCGGTAAGCCCGCGCCACAGTTCGTCGCGGTTTCCTTCCTCCCGAATGGGCGGGCAGCATTTGAAGGCGGTGCTCCCCTCGGGGATGTCTTCGGCGGCGAGAGTCAAATAGTGGGGGCAGGTCTCGACAGTCAGGTCGACGCCGTCGGCGCGCGCGGCGGCGATGCGGCCGAGGGAGTCGCCGTTGGACAGGTGCAGGATGTGAGCGCGCACACCGGTGTCGGCTGCGCCCTGGATCACCTCGGCGATCGCGGCATCCTCTGCGGAACGCGGCCGTGAGGCGAGGAACGGCGCATACTCGCGGCTGCCCGGCTGCACCGATTCCTCGATGATGTGCGCGTCCTCGGCGTGCACGACCAGCAACGAGTCCAGCCCCGCCAGCACTTCCATCGCCTCGCGCATCTCCGCGACCGACACATCGGGGAACTCCTCCACGCCGGAAGGGAGCAGGAAGCACTTGAATCCGTAGACGCCCTCGTCGTGCAGCGCGACGAGCTCGGCGATGTTGCCGGGGATCACACCGCCCCAGAATCCGACGTCGATGAAGACCCGCCCCTCGGCGACGGCCCGCTTCTCGTCGAGCGCTGCGACTGAGACGGTGGGAGGGATGCTGTTGAGCGGCATGTCCACGATCGTCGTGACCCCACCCACCGCGGCGGCCCTGGTGGCGGACTCGAAGCCCTCCCACTCGGTGCGCCCCGGCTCGTTGACGTGCACGTGCGTGTCGACCAGACCGGGCAGCAGGACCTCATCGGCGACGAGTTCGACGACCTGATCGGCGTCGAGGCCGGTTCCGGCAGCGGCGATCTCGGCGATGCGACCATCGCGCACTCCGACTTCGGCTGCCGCGAAGGCGCCGTCGATGAGGGCACGACCCCGCAGGACGAGGTCGTAGCGCTGTGCCGGGGCATGGGTCGCGGAAGCCGGCACTTCGTGATCGGCGGTCGCCGGAACCGAACCGACGTGACCCGCTGTCGACGGAGCCCGAGTTTCCTGAGCGATCTCCTCAGCGATCTCGCGCACCAGATCCTCGGCGAGCTGTTCGAGCAGCGCTCCGGCCTCGGCCATGCTGCGCTCGCCGTCGGGTTCGAGCTCAGACAGCGCGCGGGCACCGGCGAACCCGGCATCCGCGATCGCCTCGGCCGACAGCGTCGTCCGCCCGCACACGGCATACACCGGCAGACCGGCAGCGGCAGCGGCCCGCGCGACGCCCACCGGGGTCTTGCCCATCAGGCTCTGCTCGTCGAGGCTGCCCTCGCCCGTGATCACGGCATCCGCGCCCTGCAGCCTCGAGGCGAGGTTCGTCACCTCGAGCACGACATCCACGCCCGCACGCCGAGTCGCGCCGAGCGCGATCGCAGCGAATCCCACCCCACCGGCAGCACCCGCGCCCTCGCGAGATGCGGCTTCGGCAGCCGGCACCGTGAGCGCGTCGCCTGCGCCCAGCACTTCGACGAGTCGGGCAAGACCGGCTTCCAGCGTCGCGACGTCTTCAGCGGTCGCGCCCTTCTGCGGTCCGAACACCTCTGCGGCGCCGATCGGACCGGTGAGTGGATTGTCCACGTCGCTCGCGAGGATGATCTCGGCGTCTGCCAGCCGCGCATCCAGTGCGCTGAGATCCACAGAAGCGAGGCGCACCAGAGCGGCGCCACCGAGCGGCAGCTCTTCGCCCTCGCCGTCGAGGAAGCGCGCCCCGAGCCCCTGCAGGAGCCCTGCCCCACCATCGGTCGAGGCGCTGCCGCCGATTCCGAGCACGATGCGTCGGCATCCGGCATCCAGAGCCGCCCGCACGAGCTGACCGGTGCCGAGACTCGTCGCCCCAAGTGGGTCCTTGCGCCCTTCCGGCAGCAGGTCGAGACCGGAAGCACGCGCCATCTCGACGACCGCCTCGGTGCGGCGCACCGCGAACTCCGCCTCGATCAGGGCGCCGGTGGGACCGGCGACGAACACCGGCCGCGAGGAGAAGCCGGCTGCGAGCACGGCATCCAGAGTCCCCTCGCCACCGTCGGCGACGGGAACCGTCACGACCTCGATCGTCGGGTCGGCGCGACGCGCTCCCGAGGCGACCCTTTCAGCCACTTCCGGAGCCGTCAGCGACCCCTTGAACTTGTCGGGCGCGATGACCAGACGCATCTCAGACCTTCGCGAGGGAGACGATCGCGGTCGGAGCATCCTCCGGTGTCACGGCGAGCTCGCCGAACTCGTTCACATTGTCGAGTTCGGTGCCCATCGGGATGTTCGTCACACGCTCGAGGATCGCTTCGACCACGACGGGAACCCGGTACTGCTCGATGAGTGACTGCGCCTCGGCGAATGCCGCAGCGAGGTCTTCGGGGCGCTCGACACGGATCGCCCGGCATCCGAGTCCCTCTGCGACCTTGACATGGTCCACACCATAGCCGTTCGCAGTGCTGCCCTCCACGTGCGGGGAGTTGATGTTCTCGAACGCCAACGACACCTCGAAGTCCATCTCGAAGCCGCGCTGGGCCTGGCGGATCAGGCCGAGGTAGCTGTTGTTCACGACGACGTGGATGTAGGGCAATTTGTGCTGCGCCCCGACGGCGAGCTCCTCGATCATGAACTGGAAGTCGTAGTCGCCTGACAGCGCGACCACGGTCTCACCCGGCTTGCCGCGCACGACGCCGAGGGCCGCAGGCCCCGTCCAGCCCAGCGGACCCGCCTGCGCAGCGTTGATCCACTTGCGCGGGCCGAAGACGTGCAGCAGCTGCGCGCCGGCGATCTGCGAGAGCCCGATCGTCGTGACGTACGTGGTGTCCTTGCCGAAGGCGAGGTTCATCTCCTCGTATACGCGCTGCGGCTTCATCGGCACGTCGTCATAGTGCGTCTTGCGTTGCAGCGTGGCCTTGCGCTCGCGGCTCTCATCGGCCCAGGCGGAGTAGTCGGGCAAAGTGCCTGACATGCTGCGCTCCCGCGCGACCTCGAGGAACGCGTCGAGAGCGGCGCCGGCATCCGACACGATCCCGAAGTCCGGCGCGAAGACGCGACCGATCTGCGTCGGCTCGATGTCGACGTGCACGAACGTGCGGCCCTCGGTGTACTTGTCGACACTTCCGGTGTGGCGGTTCGCCCAGCGGTTGCCGATGCCGATCACGAAGTCCGAGGCCAGCAGCGTCGCATTGCCGTAGCGATGCGAAGTCTGCAGCCCCGCCATCCCTGCATTCAGTTCGTGATCGTCGGGGATCGTGCCCCAGCCCATCAGGGTCGGGATGACCGGGATGCCGAGCGCCTCTGCGAACTCGACGAGTTGGGCGGATGCGCCGGCGTTGATGATTCCGCCACCGGCGACGATGACGGGACGCGCGCTCGCGGTCAGCATGTCGATCGCCTTCTCGGCCTGGCGGCGCGACGCCGCGGGCTTCGCGATCGGCAGCGGCTCGTAAGCGTCGATGTCGAACTCGATCTCGGTCTGCTGCACGTCGATCGGGAGGTCGATGAGAACCGGTCCCGGCCGTCCTTCGCGCATCAGCTGGAACGCCTTCTGGAAGGCGCCGGGCACCTGCGCGCCCTCCATCACAGTCATCGCCATCTTCGTCAAAGGCTTCGCGATGGTCTCGATGTCGACCGCCTGGAAGTCCTCCTTGTGCAGCTTGGCGACGGGCGCCTGGCCGGTGATGCACAGGATCGGCAGCGAATCGGCCCAGGCCGCGTACAGCCCCGTGATCATGTCGGTGCCTGCGGGGCCCGAGGTGCCGATGCAGACGCCGATGTTTCCGTCGGCGGCGCGGGTGTAGCCGTCGGCCATGTGCGCTGCGCCCTCGACGTGGCGGGCGAGGGTGTGGCGGATGCCGCCGTTGGTTCGCATCGCGGAGTAGAACGGGTTGATGGCGGCCCCTGGCAGGCCGAACGCCTCGATGGCGCCCTCCTTCACCAGGATGGCCACGGCGGCATCTGCCGCACGCATGCGAGTCATTTCGTGCTCCTAGCTCTGGTTTTCGGGGTTCACTCGCGACCGGCGAAGGCCGCCGTCAGCTTGAACAGCCCGGAGTGATCGAGGCCGGAGTCGCCCTGCTGGACGGCGGAGCCGACGAGCTGGGCGACGTGGGCGCCGAGCGGAATCGTGATGCCGGCCTGTCGTGCGGCGGCGGTGATGATGCCCATGTCCTTGTTGTGGAGGGCGAGTCGGAAGCCGGGGGCGAAGTCGCGATCGAGCATCTTCTGGCCCTTCTGGTCGAGCACCTTGGAGCCGGCGAGGCCGCCGCCGAGCACCTTGAGGGCGGCATCGGTGTCGACGCCGAAGGCCTCGAGGAAGATGATCGCCTCGGCCAGCGCCTGGATGTTCACGGCGACGATCAGCTGGTTCGCGGCCTTCACGGTCTGTCCGGCGCCGGCGGGGCCGACGTGCACGATCGTCTTGCCGACCGACTGGAGGATTTCGTGCGCGGCGGCGAAGTCGTCATCCGTTCCGCCGACCATGATCGACAGCGCTGCGTCGATCGCGCCCTGCTCGCCACCTGAGACGGGGGCGTCGACGGCGCGGAGGCCGGCGGCGATCGCCTCGTCCGCGAGCTCCTTGGCGACATCGGGACGGATGCTGGAGGCATCGATCCACAGCGCGCCCTTCTTGGCGTGCGTGAAGATGCCCTCTTCGCCACGGACGGCGGCGACGACATCAGGGGAATCCGGCACCATCGTGATGATGACGTCGGCGCCCTTCACTGCGTCGGCGATACCGTTCGCGCCCTGGCCGCCGACGGCGACGAGTTCGTCGATGCGGTCCTGGCTGAGGTTGTAGCCGGTGACGGAATGCCCGGCGGCGAGGAGGTTCTTCGCCATGGGGAGGCCCATGATGCCGAGGCCGATGACTGCGATGTTGCTCATGATGATTCCTTCGTGTGGTGCGGCGGCGATGCCGCAAGGTATGGGTCGTTTTCAGCGCGTTTCGCCGACGGCCTCGGCCGCCCACGCGAATGCGGTCTCGATCGGCGCTTTGTACTCGAGGCCGATGTAGCCGGAGTAGCCGAGGTCACGGCTACGTGCGATCCAGGTGTCGATGGGGAGCGATCCGGTTCCGGGTGCGCCGCGGCCGGGTGCGTCGGCGATCTGGATGTGGCCGAACGATGCGGCGTTCTCTTCGATGACCTGCGGCACATCGTCGCCGTTCACGGCGAGGTGGTAGAAGTCGGCGAGCAGGGCGAGGTTGCGCGCACCGGTCGAGGTGCGCACGTGGTCGATGACGTCCAGCGCATCAGCGGCCGTGCGCAGCGGGTAGCGCTCGGCGCCGCTGACCGGTTCGACCAGAACGGTGCCGCCGATGGCAGCGACCGCCTCGGCCGCAGCCGCGAGGTTCTCGATCGCCACCGCATCCTGAGCGGCAGGATCGACGCCGTCGATGCGGTTGCCGTACAGGGCGTTGAATCCTCTGGTTCCCAATGCGCGGCCGATGCCGACGACGACGGCCAGGTTGTCGCGGAACTCCTTGCCGCGGGCGGGCCAGGAGACGAGGCCGCGGTCTCCGTTCGGCATATCGCCGGCGTTGAAGTTCAGACCGGTCAGCTGAACACCGGCGTCGTGGATGGCGGCGATGAACGCGTCGACCTCGTGGTCGAGCGGAACGGAGGTGGAGAAGGGCCACCAGAACTCGACCGCGTCGAACCCGGCAGCCTTCGCTGCGGCCGGGCGCTCGAGCAGCGGGAGTTCGGTGAGAAGGATCGAGCAGTTCACCGTGTACGTCATTTCGACTCCTTCGTCGTGTGTGGTTGTTTCCGGATTATGGAAGCTATCTTCTGCTAGATGAAAGTCTAGGACGCGGAGAGTGGGCTGTCAATGGTCGCCGTCACGTTCGCTCGCCGTCACGGACAGCGGAGACGAGTTTCCCGGGTTCACGCGACGATTTACCCGGGAAACTCGTCTCCGCTGGCTCTTGGGCGGCGGGGCGGGCGGGACTTGGCCTGCACGCGGAGTCGGGAGCACGGGTTATCCCCCGGGGGTGGGAATCGGCGGATGCCGCGGCATCCGCGTGCGTCAGCATCGGCGGATGAAACACCGGATCCCGCTGCCGCAGCACCTGGGACATGCATTCTCGGTCAAGCGTGCCGAAGCCGCCGGCATCCGCCCTGGCCGGCACAGCACGCCCGACCTGCACCGTCCGTTCCGCGGCGTCCGTTCCGTCGAGAAGCCGAAGGCCTTCAATGACTTCGTGAACTGCTACGCGCCTCGGCTGAAGCCTGGCCATCGGTTCGGAGGCATCACTGCGGCGCGCGATTGGGGCCTGCCACTGCCCACGGCATGGACGATGACAGAACCGATCGACGTCGTCGCCCCGTCATCGGGGACCCCACCTAAGGCTCGCGGAGTGCGTGGGCACCGGCTCCGCGAAGATCGAGCCGAGACCCGCATCCTGAAGGGGCATCCCGTTGTCGATCCGGTCGCGGCGCTGTTCATGTGCGCGGGGAATCTCACGGTCACGCAGGCCGTCATCATGCTCGATGCGCTGCTGACGACAGCATCCAACTATCCAGAGTTGGGACCAGGCAGGCCGCTGAGCACACGTGACGAGATCACCCGTCGACTCGACGAATGGGGGCGGTTCCCTGGAAGCGGCACCATCCGCGCCTCGCTTCCGCTCGCCTGCGAGAGGGTCGAGTCACCGAAGGAGACCGAGACCCGCCTGCTGCTCGTCGACAGCGGGCTGCCCGAGCCGATCGTGCAGCACGAGGTCTGGGCTGACGGGCGAATGCTCGGCCGCTGCGACCTCGCCTATCCCGAGCTGAGGATCGCGTTCGAGTACGAGGGCGACGGCCACCGCACGGAGAAGGAGCAGTGGCGCAAGGACATCCAGCGCCAGCGGTACCTCGAAGGTGAGGGGTGGATCGTCATCCGTTTGACCCAGGCCGACCTTGACAAGCCGGAGATGCTCATCGCCAGCATCCGACGCGCCATGTCCGCACCCCGCTCTTCTCCGCCTGCCGCAGGCGAGAACAGTTTCCGGGGCTTTAGGGCATGAAGACCCCGGAAACTGTTCTTTGACCGCGGCTCGACGGGCGCGGCGACGAGCCGCGCTGCGGCGCGCGAGGCCCCTCAGCCCCAGGGGCGCGGATCCGCACCGCGGGTCAGCATCACCTGACGGTTGACGTCCTTGTAGAGCAGGTAGCGGAACGGCCCAGGTCCGCCCGCATAACAGGCCTGCGGGCAGAAAGCGCGCAGCCACATGAAGTCGCCGGCCTCGACCTCGACCCAGTCGTCGTTGAGCCGGTAGACGGCCTTGCCCTCGAGCACGAACAGGCCGTGCTCCATGACGTGCGTCTCTGCGAACGGGATCGACCCGCCCGGCTGGAAGGTCACGATGTTGACGTGCATGTCGTGCGAGAGATCATCCGGGTCGGCGAAGCGCGTGGTCGCCCATGCCCCGTCGGTGTCGGGCATCTCGCGAGGCTCGACATCCTGATCACGGGTGACGAACGACGCAGGCAACGCGATGCCCTCCACGCGCTCGTATGCCTTGCGGATCCAGTGGAACGATGTCGTCGCCGCTCCGTCGTTGGACAGCGACCACGTCTCGCCGGGGGAGAGGAACGCGTAGCCGCCTTCGGCGAGAATGTGCGCTTCCCCGGCGACAGTCACCGTCAACTCCCCTGAAGTGACGAAGATCACGCCTTCGACCCCCGCCTCAGGCTCTGGCTTCTCCGCCCCGCCGCCCGGCTGGATCTCGACGATGAGCTGCGAGAACGTCGTGGCGAATCCGGCGATCGGCCGGGCGATGATCCACGAGCGCGTCTTCGTGAAGCCCGGGAGGTTGCTCGTGACGATGTCGCGGAACACTCCCTTGGGGATGACGGTGTAGGCCTCTTTGACGATGGCGCGGTCCGTGAGCAGCGTGCTCTGATCCGGAAGGCCTCCGGCCGGCGTGTAGTAGCCCATGATTCTCCTCTGGTGTGTCTTGCGTCAACTGCGGGCGAGCGTGTTGTCGGCGAGCCGGGGATGCGCGAGCACGGTGAGTTCGTCGACCCGGATGCCGATATCTGCAGCCATCTCGGCTGCGTCGATGGCGCCGCACTGCACTCCACGGAGCACGAACCACGCGAGCGCTCGCGCAGTGGCCGGCTCGTCCATGACAGCACCCTCCTCCTGTGCGAGGTAGGCACGCAGCCGCGATGCCGCGTCCGGGTAGCCATTCCGGTAGAAGGCATATGTGGCCAAGTACCGCGTCGCCAGTTGATGCGGGTGGAGGTCCCATCCCTGGTAGAAGCCGCGCTCGAGCGAGCGCCGCACGAGTCGCGCATGCAGCGTCCATGCTTCGGTCGCGCGTTCGCCCACCGGCAGGATGTTCGTCGAGCCGTCGGAGAGACGGATGCCGGTACCGGCGACCGTGAGCTGCATGATCTCCTTCGCGAGATCGGCGGCGGGATGCTCCATCGACTGATACCCGGCGGCGATGCCGAGCGAGGCGCTGTAGTCGTAGGTGCCATAGTGCAGCCCCGAGATGCGGCCGGGTGCGACCACCGGCAGCTGCGCCAGCGGCGAGCGCCCGTCGGCGCCGAGCACGAGCTGCGGCGTCTCGACCTGCACCTCGAAGCGGATGCGACCGGCTTCCAGTCCGTGGGCGCGCTCGAGAGCGTCGACTGCGATGACCATCGCCTCGACCTGCGCGGTGGTCGTCACCTTCGGGAGCGTGAGCACCAGTCCGTCGGGCAGCGGGCCGGCATCGAGCAGCCCGCCGATGAACAGGTCGAGGGTACGAAGGCCGCGTGCGCGAGTCGGCTTCTCGAAGCATTTGAAGCGGATGCCGATGAAAGGGGGAGCCGACCCGGATGCCACGGCATCCGACACCTTCGATGCCGCAGTCACGACATCCGCGTCCTCCGTGTCGCCGCGATCTCCGTAGCCGTCCTCGAAATCCAGTCGCAGGTCTTCGATCGGCTCGGAGGCGAGCTTGTGGGCCACCCGCTCCGCCACGGGGCCGATGAGCGCGGCCTCGATGCCCACGTGCGTGGCGAGGCTCTCCATCCCTCCGGCTGCCTCGACGGCGGCGAGCGCCTGCGCACCCCACCGTGAGGCCAGATCCGGCGTGAACTGATCGGCGGGAATGTAGACGGTGTGCACCGGCTGGCGTGACCCGCTGTCACCGGGATAGGCGGCCTCCAGAAGCGAATCGGTCGCGGTGAGGTGCCGATCGATCTTCGCCAGGTCGGCGTCACTGAGTCCGGGGCTCATACGTCCACCTTGGCGGAGGTGCTGTCGATGAGCAGCTCGTATGCCGGAAGCGTGAGGAAGTCGACGTACTCGTCGTCGAGGCAGATCTGCGAGATCAGGCGAGCTGCCGGCTGGTAGAACTCCTCGAAGTCCGCGTCGCTGACGCCGGCGGCGATCTTCGCGACCTCCTCGGCCAACAACCGCTGGACGAGGTCGGCTGTGACCTGCTCACCGGTGTCGGCGAGGGTGGTGGCGCCCCGAAGCTGCTGCCAGATCTGCGAGCGCGAGATCTCAGCGGTCGCGGCATCCTCCATGAGGTTGTTGATCGCGACGGCGCCGTTGCCGGAGAGCCAGACCGCGGTGTAGGTGACTGCCACGGCGAGGTTGGTGCGCAGGCCGACCTCGGTCGCGTTTCCGGATGCTGACGCCACATCGAGCAGCTCGTCAGCCGTGACCGACACTTCAGGTCGTTGACGATCCAGCTGGTTGGGGCGCTCGCCGAGCACCTCGTCGAAGACCTCGCGGCAGATCGGGACGAGGTCGGGATGCGCGACCCACGAACCGTCGAAGCCGTCGCCGGCTTCACGGGCCTTGTCGGCGCGCACCTTGTCGAAGGCCGCCTTGGTGGCCTCCACGTCGTTGCGGTTGGGCACGAACGCGGCCATGCCGCCCATCGCGACGGCGCCGCGCCGGTGACAGGTCTTGACCAGCAGCTCGGTGTACGCGCGCATGAACGGCGCAGTCATCGCGACGTCTGCACGGTCGGGCAGGGCGAACGCCTCGCCCTGGTCGCGGAACACCTTGATCAGGCTGAACAGGTAGTCCCAGCGTCCGGCGTTGAGTCCCGAAGCGTGATCGCGCAGCTCATAGAGGATCTCGTCCATCTCGAACGCCGCGGGAATCGTCTCGATCAGCACCGTGGCGCGGATCGTCCCCTGGGGGATGCCGAGAGCAGCCTGAGCATGCACGAACACATCGTTCCACAGACGTGCTTCGCGGTGACTCTCGAGTTTCGGAAGGTAGTAGTACGGACCGTGCCCGTTGGCGATGAGCTGCCTGGCCGTGTGGAAGAAGTGCAGCCCGAAGTCGACGAGCGATGCGCTCGCGCGTTCACCGTCGATGAGCACATGGCTCTCGGAGAGGTGCCAGCCCCTGGGTCGGGTGACGACCGTAGGACGGTTCACGTCCGTGCGCAGGGCATAAGCCTTGCCAGCGGGCGATGTGTAGGCGAGCGTGCCGCGGGCTGCATCGCGGAGGTTCCTGATCCCCTCGACGACGTTCTCCCAGGTCGGGCTCGACGCGTCCTCCAGGTCGGCCAGCCAGACGCGGGCCTCGGAGTTCAGTGCGTTGATCGCCATCTTCGCCGGCGAGGCGGGCCCGGTGATCTCGACTCGACGGTCCTCGAGCGCCGACGGGGCGGAGGCGACCTGCCAGTCCGCCTGACGGATGTGCGCGGTCTCGGCCAGGAAGTCGAGTCGGCCGGTGCGGGCGACCTGCTCACGGCGCAACTGGCGCGCGAGGAGCAGTTCGCGACGCCTGGTGTCGAACTCACGGTGCAGGTCTTCCACGAAACGGAGCGCCTCGGCAGTGAGGATGTCATCCGCCGCATCGATGCGGGGCTGGATCTGAATGGTCATGCGACCCCTTCTGTCATGTGGATAATAACCTCCACAATACGGAAGTTTCAAGACCCGACGTGATTCACGGATGAGATAGCCTGAGCGGGAAGTCCTTTCCACCATGTGGATAAGTCTGTTGGTCCACCCTGTGGACGAGTGAGTGAAGTCGAGAGGTCGAGCAATGCCCGCATCAGCGTCAGACGGAGTGAAGTCCGTCACCCGAGTCTTCGACCTGCTCGAGCTCATCGCCGACGCAGGCGGCGATGTCACCCTCAGTGAGCTGTCGGCTTCCGCCGAGCTGCCGCTGCCGACCATCCATCGACTGCTGCGCACGCTCGTCTCACTCGGCTACGCTCGCCAGCTCGCGAACAGGCGCTACGCGCTCGGCCCGCGCCTGGTGCGCCTCGGCGAGGCAGCGAACCGCAAGTTCGGCCGGATCGCGATGCCGCAGCTCAAGGACCTCGTGGAACGCCTCGGTGAGACGTCCAACCTCGCCACGATCGACGGCGACCGCGTGATCTACGTGTCGCAGGCGCCGTCCCCGCACGCGATGCGCATGTTCACCGAGGTGGGCCGCCGCTCGTACCTGCACTCCACCGGCGTCGGCAAGGCGATCCTCGCGCAGATGAGCGATGACGCCGTCCGCGACATCATCTCCCGCACCGGGATGCCGCGTGACACCGAGCACTCGCTCGGAACGATCGACGCACTGCTGGCCGACCTCGCCCTGACGCGCGAGCGCGGCTATGCGATCGACGACGGCGAGCAGGAGATCGGTGTGCGCTGCTACGCGATGGCAGTGCCGGACATGCCAACTCTCACGGCGGTGTCCGTTTCCGGTCCGGTCGCCCGTGTCGACGAGGGATTCGCTGAGCGGGCGATCCCCGTACTGCGCGAGGTCGTAGCCGAGATCTCCGCGCTCTCCAGCGCGACCTGACGGATCGACCGCAGCTCCCCTTCCAGCGGCTGTGCTGCGCTCAGGCGGCGGCGACTGCGGTGGAGGCACGCACGATCAGCTGCGAGCCGAGCGTGATATCGTCCACGACCGTTCCGACGATCGCCTGCAGCAACACGTCGACCGCGAGGGCGCCGCTGCGGGCGATCGGCATCCGTACCGTGGTGAGCCCCGGCGTGACCGCACCTGCGAGGTCGATGTCATCGATGCCGACGATGCTGATGTCGGCAGGACACTTCCGGCCGAGTTCCAGTAGACCCGATTCGAGACCGAGAGCGACGAGGTCGTTGTAGGCGACGACGGCTGTGGCACCGCTCGCTGCGGCCGGCGGCGTACGCGATGTGAGTATGGCCGAGGGCAGCGAGATGCTCGATAGCCTGCGCCGGTCCGTGCTCCGAATCCATCAGCACACAGGGGGCGCCGTCGATCTGGCGATTCACGACGACGTACGGCGTGTCACCGACCAGCTCGAGCACCTCGGCGTCGGGCAGACACGGGGAGCACAGCAGCATGCCGTCGAGCCGACGGGCCTGCTCGATCTGCTCGCGCTCTCTGGTCTTCACACTGAGCGCGCTCGTCGCCTCGATCTGGATGCCCGAGGTCGCCGGCCGCGACCTGACGGACCCCCGCGACGCGATCTGATCGAACAGCTCACCGCGAGCTGGGGTGCGGACGCCCAACGTCCGCACCCCACACCCCGACCCGTACTTCCAGGAGAACGACATGACCATCGAGATCGCCGACGTCATCATCACCAGCCCAGGGCGCAACTTCGTCACGCTCAAGATCACGACCTCCGACGGCATCGTCGGCCTCGGTGACGCGACGCTCAACGGACGCGAACTCGCCGTCGCCTCGTATCTCTCCGACCACGTCGCCTCGATGCTCGTCGGCCGCGACGAGGACCGTATCGAGGACACCTGGCAGTACCTGTACCGCGGACCGTACTGGCGCCGCGGCCCGGTCACGATGGCCGCGATCGCCGCCGTCGACATGGCGCTGTGGGACATCAAGGCGAAGAAGGCGGGGATGCCCCTGTACCAGCTGCTCGGCGGCGCGAGCCGCGAAGGCGTTCGTGTCTACGCACACGCCTCGGGCACCGTCTACGCCGCCCTCAAGAACGCCATCGCCGGATACGAGGAGCTCGGCTTCACCGCGGTGCGCGTGCAGACCGGCGTACCAGGTCTCGGCCAGATCTACGGCGTCTCGGCCGCGGGACCCGGCGTGCGATATGACTACGAGCCTGCCAAGCGCTCTGGCGACCGCCCCGCCGAGGAGTCGTGGGACACCCGCAACTACCTCACTCACATGCCCGGGATCATCTCGCAGATCCGCGAGGACTTCGGCACGGACCTGCGCATCCTCCACGACGGACACCACCGGATGTCGCCCATCGAGGCCGCGCGCTTAGCGAAGGACATCGAGCCGTACGACCTCTTCTGGCTCGAGGACTGCACTCCGGGTGAGGACCAGACCGCGCTGCGTCTGGTGCGCCAGCACTCGACGACGCCTCTCGCGATCGGCGAGGTGTTCAACTCGGTCTTCGACTACCAGACCCTGATCACCGAGCGTCTGATCGACTACGTGCGCTCGGCGGTCACCCACACCGGCGGCATCACCGACATGAAGAAGCTGCTCGACTTCGCCGCGATCTTCGGCATCAAGTCCGGTATCCACGGGCCGACCGACATCTCGCCGGTGGGCATGGCTGCGGCCCTGCACCTCGACCTCGCGATCCACAACTTCGGCATCCAGGAGTACATGCCGCACAACGAGCAGACGCTTGAGGTGTTCCAGACCTCGTTCACGTTCGACCGAGGCTTCCTGCACCCCGGCGACCAGCCCGGTCTCGGCGTCGACCTCGATGAGGATGCCGCGGCCGGCTACGACTACACGAAGGCGTACCTGCCGGTGAACCGTCTGCTCGACGGCACCGTGCACGACTGGTGATCAGGAGCAGTCTCCTCACGGGGCATAGGCCACGCCGGCGTGTACTTGACCACGCTCGACGGTCGGCCTATCCTTTCCATGGAACAGAATAGTGTTTCCGAATACTGGAAACGGGACAATCTGTTTGGCCCCCACCCGGCATTGTCGGGCGCTTAGACTCGCATCATTGGATCCGGATCGGCGCCCGCACCTGCAGCATCGCCGGACCTGAGGAGATCTACCTATGGATGACATCGCGGTCAACGTCAACGGGAAGAGCCGCCCGCTCGCGGGTGCCCCTGCACACACCACTGCCTTGGACTGGTTACGCAGCACCGGACTCTCCGGCGCAAAAGAAGGCTGCGCCGAGGGAGAATGCGGGGCGTGCGCGGTCATGCTCGCGACGCCGACACCCGAAGGCGGCTCGGCGTGGACACCGGTGAACTCGTGCCTGGTGCCGGTCTATGCGCTGAACGGTCAGGAGATCGTCACTGCTGAAGGTCTCGGCAGCCCCGGTGCGCTGCATCCCGTGCAGGAGAAGCTCGCCGAGGCCGGCGGCTCGCAGTGCGGCTACTGCACCCCGGGGTTCGTCTGCAGCATGGCAGGCGAGTACTACCGGGACGGTCGCGAAGCGGTGGCAGAGGGTGCGGTCGACGACGGGTGCCCTGTGCACGACGCCGAACACGGCCCGAATGGGTTCGACCTTCATGCGCTGAGCGGAAATCTCTGCCGATGCACCGGCTACCGTCCGATCCGCGATGCCGCATACGCACTCGGCGCACCCGAGAGCGACGACCCCCTGCAGCAGCGCCTCGGCGCGCCCGCGCCCATCCCGGTCGCGACGGCGGCCACGGTCGACGACTCCCGCTTCATCCGCCGGGCATCCCTCGATGAGACCCTGCGTCTGCTCCGTGACGAACCGGATGCTCTCCTCGTCGCCGGATCCACGGACTGGGGCGTCGAGGTGAACATCCGCGGCTCACGCGCGCCTCTCGTCGTGGCGATCGAGCACCATGAAGAACTGCGCACGCTCGTCGTCGGCGACGATGAGATCGAGATCGGCGCCGCACTCGCCCTCTCAGAGATCGAGTCGCGCCTCGGCGGCGCGGTGCCGCTGCTCGCGCAGCTGTTCCCCCAGTTCGCCTCCCGCCTGATCCGCAACCGCGGAACCATCGGCGGCAACCTCGGCACCGGATCGCCGATCGGCGACACTCCCCCGGCTCTGCTGGCCCTGGGCGCCCGCGTGGTGCTGGCATCTGCAGACGGAGAGCGCGAAGTCGACCTGGCCGAGTACTTCACCGGGTACCGCCAGTCGGTCAGGCGTGCGGACGAACTGATCCGCGCCATCCGTATCCCTCTGCCGCTGGCGAAAGTGACCTCGTTCCAGAAGATCGCCAAGCGTCGCTTCGACGACATCTCGAGCGTCGCGGTCGCCTTCGCCCTCGATATCGAAGGTGGCTCCGTCGTGGCGGCGAAGATCGGGCTCGGCGGCGTGGCTGCCACTCCGCTGCGCGCCCGGGCAACCGAGGAGGCTCTTGTCGGGCAGCCCTGGACCATCGCCACCGTCCGCGCAGCATCCGAAGTCCTCGGCAGCGAGGGAACGCCGATGTCCGATCATCGCGCGAGCTCGGAGTATCGCGCGCTCATGCTCAACACCGCGCTGCTGAAGCTCTACAGCACTACCGTCCTCGACAACAAGGAGGTGTCGGCATGAGCGCTCTCGCCGACCGTCCGGCCAATCCCGTCGTGGGAATTCGCGCCCCGCATGAGAGCGCAGCCCTGCACGTGACGGGTGCCGCCATGTACACCGACGACCTCGCCGCGCACACCGCCGGTGTGCTCACGGCGTGGCCCGTCCAGTCCACCAACGCGCACGCGAAGGTCAGCATCGACGTCTCCGGAGCGTACGAGGTGCCAGGGGTCGTGCGCGTTCTCACCGCCGACGACGTCCCCGGTGTCAACGACGCAGGTATCAAGCACGACGAGCCGCTGTTCCCCGACGAGGCCATGTTCTACGGCCACGCCCTGGTCTGGGTGCTCGGCGAAACGCAGGAAGCCGCCCGGCTCGGCGCCGCCGCCGTCACCGTCGACTATGAGCCCCTGCCGTCACTGATCACGATCCAGGATGCAGTCGACGCCGACTCGTTCCAGGGCATTGCGCGCACGGTGCAGCGTGGGGACGCGGCATCCGCCCTGGCATCCTCGGCGCACGTCTTCGAAGGCGTGAGCGAGTTCGGCGGGCAGGAGCACTTCTACCTCGAGACGCAGGCATCGTTCGCCACGCTCGACTCAGAGGGCCAGTACTTCGTGCAGTGCTCGACGCAGCATCCGTCTGAGACGCAGGACATCGTCGCGCACGTGCTGAACATCCCCGCGAACCAGGTCACCGTGCAGTCGCTGCGCATGGGCGGCGCGTTCGGCGGCAAGGAGATGCAGTCTCACGGGTTCGCCGCGATCGCGGCGCTCGGCGCGAAGCTCACCGGACGTCCGGTGCGGCTGCGGCTGAATCGCACGCAGGACATCACGATGACCGGCAAGCGGCATCCGTTCCGAATCGAGTGGAAGGTCGGCTTCGACTCCGATGGCCTCCTTCAGGGACTGGATGCTGTGCTCACCTGCGACGGCGGATGGAGCCTCGACCTTTCCGAGCCCGTCCTCGGCCGGGCGCTCTGCCACCTCGACAACGCCTACTGGATCCCCAACGTGCACGCCCACGGGCGGATTGCGAAAACGAACAAGGCTTCGAACACGGCCTTCCGCGGTTTCGGCGGGCCGCAGGGCGTGTTCCTCATCGAAGACATCCTCGGCCGCTCCGCCGCTGCCATGGGTATCGACCCGATAGAGCTGCGCGAGAAGAACTTCTACCAGCAGGGTCAGTCGACCCCTTACGGCCAGCTCGTCAAGGATGCCGCCCGCACGGGCAAGATCTGGAACCAACTACGCGACGAGGCGAACGTCGACGAGCGCCGCGCCGAGATCGCAAAGTTCAACGCGAACAGCCCGCACGCCAAGCGGGCTCTGGCGATGACACCGGTCAAGTTCGGCATCTCGTTCAACTTCGCGGCCTTCAACCAGGCCGGCGCGCTCGTGCACGTCTACAAGGACGGCTCGGTGCTGATCAATCACGGCGGCACCGAGATGGGCCAGGGCCTGCACACCAAGATGCTGCAGGTCGCGGCCACGGCGCTCGGCCTCGAGCTGCACCAGGTGCGGCTCGCGCCCACGCGCACCGACAAGGTGCCGAACACGTCAGCGACCGCGGCGTCGTCAGGCGCCGACCTCAACGGCGGCGCGGTGAAGAACGCGTGCGAGCAGATCCGCGAGCGCATGGCGGATGTCGCCGCGCGCCTGCTGAACGTCGACGCGCGCGACGTTCGCTTCTCCGCCGGCCTGATCACCGGTCTCGGCAACACCGAGAAGGCGCTGACCTTCGGCGAGGTCGCCAACGCCGCCTACCTGCAGCGCGTGCAGTTGTTCGCGGCGGGCTATTACCGCACCGAGGGCCTGCACTGGAACCCCGAGATCATGCAGGGCTCTCCGTTCAAGTACTTCGCGTACGGATGTGCGGCGACCGAGGTCGAGGTCGATGAGTTCACCGGGGCGTACCGGGTGCGCCGAGTGGACATCGTCCACGATGTGGGTGATTCGCTCTCTCCCATGCTCGACGTCGGCCAGATCGAGGGCGCCTACGTGCAGGGCGTCGGCTGGCTGACGCTGGAGGAGCTGCGCTGGGACACCAGCGCCGGTCCGAATCGCGGACGTCTGCAGACCCAATCGGCGTCGACCTATAAGCTGCCGAGCTTCTCGGAGATGCCGGAAGAATTCAACGTACGGCTGTTCGAGGACGCCCGAGAGGACGGCGCGGTCTACGGCTCCAAAGCCGTGGGCGAGCCGCCGTTCATGCTCGCGTTCAGTGCGCGCGAGGCGATCCGTGAGGCCGTCGGCGCATTCGGACCGGAGGGTCAAATGGTCGAACTCGGCTCGCCCGCGACGCCGGAAGCCGTCTTCTGGGCGGTCCGTGCCGTGCAGCAGGCAGTTGCGGAGGCGACGCCCGCTCGTGCCGGTGCTCACGAACTCGCAGCCGTTCGCTGATCGGAACACGAGATGGACTGGCTCGATGCACTTCAGGATCTGCGCACGCGGCGCGTTCCTGCCGTCGTCGTGACCATGGCCCTCGTCCGCGGTCATGCGCCCCGCAACGGCGGCGCGAAGATGGTCGTCTCCCCCGATGGCGTGTTCGGCACGATCGGTGGCGGCAACCTCGAGGCGACGACGATCGATCGAGCCCGTGCGATGCTCGCATCCGGGTCGACAGAACCCGAACTGCTCACGCTCACGCTCAGCGACAAGGCGACGACGGAGTATGGCGTGCAGTGCTGCGGAGGAGAGGTCACGATGATGCTCGAGCCGATGCGGGTCGTCCCCGTCGTCGCGATCTTCGGGATCGGGCACGTCGGCCTGGAGCTCGCGCGCGTGCTCGCCCGGCACGAGATCGATCTGCATCTGATCGATTCCCGGCCCGAGATGCTCGCGCTCGCGCGCGTCGGCGAGCCGGGCCGCGACGGCGTCTTCGCGGATGCTGTCGCCAGGATCCACATCACGCACTCCCCCGTTCCCGAGGCGGCGCTCATGACCTTGCCGACCGACGCGCACGTGCTGGTGATGACGCACGACCATGTCGAGGATCTCGCCGTCGTCGATCAGTCGCTTCGCACAGGCGGCATCCGCTCCATCGGCCTGATCGGCTCGGCATCCAAGTGGGCGCGTTTCCGCAAGAAGCTCACCGAGCTCGGGCACGCCGAGGCGGATCTCGCGCGCGTCACGACGCCGATCGGCGTGCCGGAGGTGTCGGGAAAGCAGCCGGCCGTCATCGCCGTGAGCGTCGCGGCCCGCATCCTGCAGCTCATCGACGAGGCGGCGCCCGTCGTAGTGGAGAGCGCCAAGCACGCGGATGACGAACCTGATGCAGACGACCCGGATGCCGTGAACCACACGGGCGACGTCGATCGAGCGCACCGTTGACCGGCGCACCCGCCGCTTCGGCGATCGTCACCGGTGCCGGCAGCGGCATCGGCCGCGCGATCGCCCGAGCACTCCTCGATGCAGGCTTCGGCGTGACCCTGGCCGGTCGGCGCAGCGCGCCGGTGCAGGAGACAGCCGCGATCGACGGCATCCGTCACCCCGACGCCCTCATCGTCGAGACCGACATCACCGATCAGTCGCAGGTGGATCGACTTTTCGCACGCCATGTGGAGCGCTTCGGCCGACTGGACATGCTGGTGAACAACGCCGGCGTGTTCGGTCCTAACGCCGACGTCGGCGACCTCACGATCGCCGAGTGGGAGTCGACCCTCGCCGTCAATCTCACCGGCGCGGTGCTCTGCGCGGGAGCGGCCTTCCGGCAGATGAGCACCCAGTCGCCCGTCGGAGGGCGCATCATCAACAACGGGTCGATCTCAGCGCAGACGCCGCGCCCGCGTTCAGTGGCGTATACGACGACCAAGCACGCGATCGCGGGGCTGACGAAGTCCATCGAGCTCGATGGACGCGCTCACCGGATCACTGCGACCCAGCTCGACATCGGCAACGCCCGCACTGAGCTGATCGACCGGCTGGTCTCAGACGGCGCTCTGCAGGCCGATGGCTCACGTCGACCCGAGCCGACGATGGACGCCGGACACGTCGCCGACCTCATCGTTCAGCTCGCACGCACGCCGCTCGAGGTCAGCGTCCCTCAGCTGACCGTCACAGCGGCCGGCATGCCGTTCATCGGACGCGGGTGACTTCGTGACACCGGACGCCGGGCCACACCCGCCTAACCTGAAGAGGTGGACGCGATCATTGGCAAGATCACAGCGACACCTCTACAGTCTCGGCGTGGCTGGGGAGCAGCGGCGATACTTGCGCTGGCGGTTGCAGCCGTCATTCTCACTTGGGCCGTGGCAGTGCCGGTTGGGCCCGAAGTGTGCGCGTTGACTTACCCAGGGCCTCGGAACTGCTTCGCTGTCGATCGGATTTCGGCGGCGATCGTCTGGACAACGGTGCTGGGGCTACTGACTATTGCGCTACTGCTGGTGTTCATCCTCAGCCGCACTCGACGCCGGGCGGTGGTTGTCATAGGCATCGTGTTGGTGGGGGTGGCTTCAGCTGGTGCATATGTTGCGGTGGCTTGGATACCTGCGCTGGCATGACCGGTGCGCCTCGTTCTACGAAGTCGGCGCTGAGTCGTCGGGCACCGCCCCCCGGGTGACCAAGGCCGGTGAAGGGGCGCATTCGCGCCGTTTCGATCGCCAGCCACCCTTTCGGGCACGAGCGGGACACGATCGCAACAGATGGAAGAAGAGTTTCCGGGCTTCCGGTGCTCGCCGAGCCCGGAAACTCTTCTTCCATGCGCTGGGGCGCCGCGAACTCAGCCTCCGAGAAGCGCCTCGATCGGTCCGCGCACGAAGTAGAGCGTGAAGCCGGCGGCGACGATCCACATCAGCCAGTGCACCTTCTTCGCGCGCCCGGAGAGCGCGTTGATCAGCGCCCAGGAGATGAACCCGACGCCGATGCCGTTGGCGATCGAGTACGTGAGCGGCATGGTCACGATCGTGAGGAACACCGGCAGCGCGACCGCGAACTTGGTGAACTTGATCTCCTTGACCTGCGCCATCATCATCGCGCCCACGACGACCAGCGCCGCAGAGCCGACCTCGATCGGCACCACGAGCGTGAGAGGGGTGAAGAACATCGACAGCAGGAACAGCGCACCGACGACGACCGACGACAGACCCGTGCGCGCACCCTCGCCGATGCCGGCCGCGCTGTCCACGAAGACGGTGTTCGACGATGTCGAGGTCGCACCTCCGGCCACAGCGCCCAGTCCCTCGACGACGAAGGCCGAGCGCAGGCGGGGGAACGTGCCGTCCTTGTACGCAAGGCCCGAGTTCTTGGCGAGGCCGGTCATCGTGCCCATGGCGTCGAAGAAGTTCGAGAACACGAGCGTGAAGACCAGCATCGTCGCGGCGAGCGCGCCGATGCGCCCGAATGAACCGAACAGGTCGAACTGCCCGACCAGACCGAAGTCGGGGATCGTCACGAACGAGGTCGGCAGCTCCGGGATGGTCATGTGCCATCCGCCCGGATCTTCCGCGCTCGAACCGAGCTTGAGGAACGACTGCGCGACGATAGCGATGATCGTCGACGCGACGATGCCGATCAGGATGCCGCCCGGCACCTTGCGCGCCACGAGCACGCCGATCAGGATCAGGCCGATCAGGAAGATGAACGTCGGCACCGAGGTGATGGATCCGCCGTCGCCCAGCTGCACGGGCGGGCCACCGGGAGTGCGGCTGACGAACCCGGAGTCGACGAAGCCGATGAACGCGATGAACAGTCCGATGCCGACCGTGATGGCCGCTTTGAGAGCGTGGGGCACGGCGTTGAAGATCGCGGTTCGGATGCCGGTGGCTCCGAACAGCACGATGAGGAGGCCGTTGATCACGACGAGTCCCATGGCCTCCGGCCAGGTCACCTGACCGACGACGGCCACCGCGAGGAACGAGTTGATGCCGAGCCCTGCGGCGAGCGCGAACGGCAGACGGGCGACGACACCGAACAGGATCGTCATGACGCCGGCGGTGAGCCCGGTCGCCGCACCGATCTGCGCGCTCTGCAGCGCATTGCCGGCGACATCCTCCACACCACCGAGGATGAGCGGATTCAGGATCACGATGTACGCCATGGTCACGAATGTGACGACGCCTCCGCGGACCTCACGAGCGACGGTGGAGCCGCGCTGAGTGATCTCGAAGAACCTGTCGAGCGCGTTCTTGGGCTTCGCGTCGACGGTCGTCGTGGCCCCGGTGGGGAGCGGCGGACGCACCGGCGGTGGCGTGGCTTCGCCAGAATCGTCGCGCGTGGAAGTTGTTGAAGACATCATCGGCTCCAGTCAGTGGTTCGAGCAGTGGGTGATCAGTACTCGGTGCGAGTGGCCGTGTGCGTCCACTCGGTGAACGCGGCGACGCGCTGTGCCGGCGGGAGCGGCTCCTGCGCGACCGGCATGA
Source organism: Microbacterium sp. AK031 (assembly GCF_024807145.1). Lineage (GTDB taxonomy): Bacteria > Actinomycetota > Actinomycetes > Actinomycetales > Microbacteriaceae > Microbacterium. The sequence goes on from NZ_JANUCA010000007.1 coordinate 129,200, forward strand.
TAGCCCGGTCTTCCGCTCCTCCTTCGAAGTAGCGGTAGAAGACCGCGTCGTCGAAACCTGCGTCGGCCGCGTCGTTGCGATCGGCGGCGAAGTAGACCTTCTCGACCCGTGCCCACAGCGAGGTGGCGAGACACATCGGGCACGGCTCGCAGCTGGTGTATAGCACCGCGCCGGTCAGGTCGAAGGTGCCCAGAGCCTGACAGGCGTTCCGGATGGCGGTGACCTCGGCGTGGGCCGAAGGATCGAGATTGGCGGTGACGCGGTTGACGCCTTCGAACACCCGCCCGTCGGCCGACACGATGATGGCGCCGAACGGGCCGCCCTCATTGCGGACGTTCTCTGTCGCGAGTTCCACCGCACGGGCCAGGTACTCGGCCGGAGTCGGGGTGCCGCCTGCAGGTGACGGTGCAGTGGACGAGTTGATACCGATCGTGTCCATGGGGAGAGCTTCCTTGCGTCGGACGCTGATGCGACGAGGCCTCGCCGGGTGTCTTGCGTGGTCCTCGTCGATCCGCTGGCTTCTGGGTTCCTGCCGACCCGTTTCTTCGCGGGTCGCAGGGCTTTATGACACTAACAGCGAAACGACCTCTCGTCCACCTTTTTTGGAATGATTCTTCCGCTCTGCGGTATTTATGATTGTGCCGCCGCAAATGCGGGAGTAGTCTGCGTAATATGACGCATTTTCGGATAAGCGAAGCCGCCGCGCTCCTGGGTGTCAGTGACGACACGGTTCGCAGATGGTGTGCCGACGGCATCCTTTCGGTCTCTCTGGACGATTCCGGCCGGCAGGTGGTCGATGGTGTCGAACTCGCGGCACACGCCAAAGTGCTGGCGTTTGACGTCGCCGACGTCGGCGACGTCAAACGCAGCGCTCGCAATCGCTTCACAGGTCTGGTCACGAAAGTCGAGATCGACGGGCTCATGGCTCAGGTCGAGCTCCAGTGCGGCCCCAACCGAGTCGTGTCGCTGATGTCCTCCGAGGCTGCTCGAGAGCTGAAGCTCGACGTCGGATCCAAGGCCGTCGCAGTCGTCAAGGCCACCATGGTCATCCTCGAGACGGACAGGGACGCGGGATGATGCCCTCTCCCGACCGTCGGCACGCGGCCGCGATCGCGATGATCGTCGGCGCCATCGCTCTCGCAGGATGCACCGCGAACTCTGGCGGCGAACGAGAAGGTCGTTCAGGTGAGGGACCGAGCGGCGAGCTCACGATCTTCGCCGCCGCCTCGCTGTCCGGAGCGTTCGACGAGCTCGCGACGCAGTTCGAAGCGGAGCATCCGGATGTCGATGTCCTCCCGATCAGCTACGACGGCTCCTCAGTGCTCGCGACCCAGCTGATCGAGGGTGCTTCCGCCGACGTGTTCGCCTCCGCCGACGAGCGGAACATGACCGAGGTGGTCGACGCCGGGCTGACGGCCGGCGCCGAGCCGTTCGCGACGAACACCATGCAGATCGCCGTCGCCCCCGGCAACCCTGAGCGCATCGACGGCCTGACCTCTCTCGCACAAGACGAGCTCCTCGTCGTGATGTGCGCTCCCGAGGTTCCGTGCGGCACCGCGGCGCAGGCGCTGCTCGATACCGCCGGCGCCGAGGTGGCTCCGGCCAGCGAGGAGCAGAACGTGACGGCGGTGCTGGCGAAGGTGAAGTCCGGTGAAGCCGATGCGGGATTGGTCTACCGGACCGACATCGCCGCGGCCGGTGGCGCAGTCGACGCCGTCGACATCACCGACGCCGACCGCGCGACGAACGTGTACCCGCTTTCGGCGATGACGGATGCCGCGAACCCGGCGGCCGCGGAGGCCTTCGTGGCCTTCGTGCTCTCGGATGCCGGGCAAGCGGTCCTCCACGACTTCGGGTTCGAGGCACCATGAGCATGGCATCGGAGGCAGCGCCGCAGGCCAGAGCGACTGGGTCGGTGCTGCGGCGGATCCCCCCGTGGCTGGCAGTGCCCGCAGCGCTCGGCGCACTCGTTCTCGTGCTGCCGTTCATCGCTTTACTCTCGCGGCTGGACTGGGCGGGGGTGCCGGCCGCGATCACGTCGCCGGCGGCGCTGCAGGCGCTCACCCTGTCGCTGTCGACCGCGTCGATCGCAACCGTGGTGTGCGTGATACTCGGGGTGCCGCTGGCGCTCGTGATCGCGCGCAGCCCGCAGTGGCTCGCCGCGCTCCTTCGCACGCTGACGACGCTGCCGCTCGTGCTGCCTCCGCTCGTCGGCGGCATCGCGCTGCTCTCCCTGCTGGGGCGAAGCGGCATGTTCGGCGGCGCACTCGCTGCGGCCGGGATCCAGATCCCGTTCACGACCGTTGCCGTCGTGGTCGCTCAGGTCTTCGTCGCGCTGCCGTTCCTGGTGATCTCCGCCGAGGGTGCGCTGCGCACCGCGGGTACCGGCCATGAACTCGTCGCAGCGTCCCTGGGTGCCGGCAGATTCACCGTGTTCCGCCGGGTGACGCTTCCCTTGGTCGCGCCGGGGCTCGTGGCGGGCACGGTGCTCTGCTTCGCCCGCGCGCTCGGCGAGTTCGGCGCGACGGCGCTGTTCGCGGGCAACGCCCCTCGCGTCACCCGCACGATGCCGCTCGCGATCTACACCGCGTTCAACGGCGCCGGCGTGCAGGAGGACACCGCCATCGCGCTGTCGCTGATGCTCATCATGGTCGCTGTCGCGGTGCTGCTGCTGATGCGCGGCTGGCGAGCGGATGCGCTGCGATGAAGCTCGACGTCGATGTCCGTGCCCGAGTCGGGACGTTCATGCTCGAGGCGGCGATCACCGCCGCCGAGGGCGAGGTTCTCGCGATTCTCGGGCCCAACGGTTCTGGTAAATCGACCCTGCTCGGAGCGATCGCCGGACACCTCGATCACGTCGGCCGTCACGCCGAGGTCACCGGCCGGATCACCCTCGGCGGGCGGATGCTGGATCAGTCCGTTCCGCCCGAGCGCAGAAGAATCGGCCTGCTGGGCCAGCACACCACGCTGTTCCCTCATCTGACTGCCTTGGACAACGTGGCGTTCGGCCCACGCGCCCAGCGGATGCGGCGAGCGGACGCCGAAGAGCTCGCTCGGAGGCATCTCGCGGATGTCGGCCTCGGCGACCTCGGTGATCGACGGCCATCCCAGCTGTCCGGCGGGCAGCGTCAGCGCGTCGCTCTGGCCCGCGCATTGGCGGCGGCACCCGATGCGCTGTTACTGGACGAGCCGTTCGCCGCGCTCGACGCGCAGACCTCGGCCCAGGCCAGACGCCTGGTGTCGCAGCTGCGCGATCGAGTGAGCGTTCCGATGGTGCTGGTGACGCACGACCCCATGGATGCCGTCATGCTCGCGTCTCGCACCGTGGTGCTGCATGAGGGACGTGTCGTGCAGGAAGGCTCGACCAGGGATGTGCTCGGCCACCCGAACTCGCCGTTCGTGGCGGCCATCGCCGGCGTGAACCTCGTGTCGGGCATCGCGAGCAGCGAGGGGATTCTGCATACGGCGGGCGACGCCACGTCGACGACCGGAGCGACGATCGGGCCCAACCGCTGGATCGGGCACGGTGACCGGTTGGCACCGGGCGAAGCGGGCACCGCAGTCTTCTCCCCCGGCGCCGTACGGGTTCACCCTGGCGCGGCGCGAGCTTTCGAGAGTCTGCCCGCCTCGGATGACTCCGGCACTGCACCCAACATGTGGAGCGGCACTGTGGCGCACCTCGAGGCGATCCCCGGCGGAGTGCGTCTGTTCACCACCGAGCATCCTGACATCGCGGTCGACTGCTCCTCGATGGCCGCCGTCGACGCCGGCATCAGACCCGATGCGGTGCTCACGTTCTCGGTGCTCGAGCAGGACGTATCAGTGCGCCGTTCGCACTGAGCGGTGCTACCGTTGCCCACACGAAAGGGAAGGCGATGGCGATCATTCCGATTTCCGCACCAGAGCGGGCGACAGGGGCGTCGCGCCTGCCCTCGACCGGTGGGCTGGTCGACCGATTCGAACGCCCGATGCGCGATTTGCGGATCTCGGTGACCGACCGATGCAACTTCCGCTGCGTCTATTGCATGCCTCGCGCGGTATTCGGCCGCGACTATGCATTCCTCGATCGTGATGAACTGCTCAGCTTCGAGGAGATCGAGCGGATCGCGCGCGTGGCCGCAGCGCACGGCGTGCGAAAACTGCGGTTGACCGGCGGCGAGCCGCTCCTGCGCCGCGGGATCGAAGAGCTCATCGCTCGCCTCGCGGCACTGCGCACACCGGGCGGCGAGAAGCTCGAGATCGCCCTCACGACGAACGGCTCCGCGCTGACCGTGAAGGCGCAGGCACTCAAGGATGCCGGCCTCGGCCGCCTCACCGTCTCGATCGACTCGCTGAACGACGAACTCTTCCAGCAGATGAACGACGTGCGCTTCCCCGTCTCACGCGTGCTCGACGGCCTCGATGCCGCCCACGCGGTCGGGCTCGGCCCGATCAAGTTGAACATGGTCGTCAAGCGCGGCCTGAACGACGGCGAGATCGAGGCCATGGCGTCGCATTTCAAGGGCACTCCCTACACGCTGCGCTTCATCGAGTACATGGATGTCGGCACCTCCAACGGGTGGTCGCTCGATGAAGTGGTGCCATCGGCCGAGATCGTCGAGCGGATCAGCGCACAGCATCCGCTCGAGCCGATGGGCGCGACCGTGACGAGTGAGACCGCGCAACGCTGGCGTTACGCGGATGGCTCGGGCGAGATCGGCGTGATCTCGTCGGTGACCAACACCTTCTGCGGCACCTGCAACCGGGCTCGGATCTCCACAGAAGGCAAGCTCTTCACCTGCCTCTTCGCGACAGAGGGGCACGATCTTCGCGCGCTGCTGCGCGAAGGCGCCGACGACGAGCAACTCGCAGCAGCAATGGCGTCGATCTGGGGTGCTCGTGACGACCGGTACTCCGAGATCCGCTCGAGCCTCACACCAGAACTTCGCGCCTCCCGCCCGCGCGTCGAGATGAGTTACATCGGCGGCTGAGAGCCACCGATGCATCGGGCCCGTGGGCTCAGAGTCCGACCCACTCCGAGACGCCGTCGTCGTAGTGCTGCCGCTTCCAGATCGGAACGCCGCGCTTGATCTCCTCGACCACCAGTTCGCAGGCGCGGAAGGACTCCGCGCGATGACCACCGGATGCTGCGGCGTACAGGGCGATGTCGCCGATGCGCAGATCGCCGACACGATGAGCCGCTGCCACCAGCAGCCCGGTCTCCGCCCGTACGCGTTCGACGATCTCGGCCAGGAATCGCGCAGCATCCGGGTGCGCACGATAATCGAGCGAGCGCACCGACCGGCCTCCGTCGTGATCGCGCACGACCCCGCAGAAGGTGACGATCGCGCCGTGCGCGTCCGAGCCGACGGCGTCCCGCACGGCCGCCTCATCGATGGGCTGCTCGGAGATCAGGGCGAATGTCGTCGTCATGAGGACACCATCTCGGTCGGGGTGTTTTCGGGACTCGCAGCATCCTGCACCACGTCGCCGCCGACGGCGACGAAGGCCTGAATGCCACCGGAAAGATACGTCACGCGGAATCCACGCTCGGTCAATGTCCGCGCGGCTCGGCGAGAGCGCGGGTCGCGTTCGCAGTAGATGACGATCGGTGCGTCCTGCGCATCGTCGGGCGCGGCTTCGAGGCCCTCCCCCTCATCGAGGCGGCCCATCGGCAGCAGTTCTCCTCCGGGGATACGCCGTGCGCGGGCTTCGTGCGGTTCGCGGACGTCGATCAGCCGCACCGGCCTGCGCTCTCTCCTCCATTGCAGCAACTCAGCGGCAGATGTCGCCTCCACATCGTCGGCGGCCGAATCACTCGGAATCCCGCAGAACTGCTCGTAGTCGATGAGCTCGGTCACCGGTGCGCGCGCGTCATCAGCGGCGTAGGCGATCTCGCGGGTGCGAGAAGTGAGGGCATCGTAGAAGAGCACCCGGCCCAGCAGCGGCTCGCCGATCCCGACGACCAGCTTGACGACCTCGGTCGCCATGAGCGATCCGATCGCGGTGCACAGGCTCGGCAGCACGCCGCCCAGCTCGCACGAGAGCGTCTCGTCCGCCGGCGGCGGCGACGGGAACAGGTCGCGGAACGTCGGTCCGCGGTCGCGCCACGCGACTCCGACTTGCCCGTGGAAACGCAGGATGGACCCCCAGACGAGAGGCTTGCCCGCGAGTTCTGCCGCGTCGTTCGCGAGATAGCGGGTCGGGAAGTTGTCGCTGCCGTCGACGACGAGGTCGTATTGCTCGAGTATCGCCGAGAGATTCTGCGAGGTCAGTCGCTCGTGGTGGATGATCAGTTCGCGGTCAGAGTCGATCGCCCTCACGGTGTCGGCGAGGGAGTCGACCTTGGGACGACCGATATCTCCGACACCATGGCTGAGCTGGCGATGCAGGTTCGACAGCTCGACGACATCGTCGTCGGCGACGCCGATCGTGCCGATGCCGGAGCCTGCGAGAACGGGAACGATCGCGCTGCCGAGCCCACCGGCGCCTATGACGAGAACTCGCGCAGCGCCGAGTCGCCGTTGCGCGTCTTCGCCGAAGCCGGGCAGCATGAGCTGTCGGCTGTAACGGGTGATGCGCTCGGGCTCCAGCGCGGGGCCCGGCTCGACCAGCGGGATCATGGTGCAATAGTACGCGTCGAACTTCACTACGCGGCAGCGAGTTTCCACGATGTGAAGTTTTAATTCCACTCACTCGGCTAGAATGGACAGTATGGCAATCGTGACGGTGCGATACTTCGCTGCCGCCTCTGAGGCAGCAGGTCGCGAGCAGGAAGACCTCGATCTCGGCGAGGCTTCGACCCTCGGCGAGCTGCGCGAGGTTCTGGTGCACGCCTATGGCGAGCCGATGTCTCGCGTTCTCCGCTCCGGTTCGTTCCTGCTCGACGGTGTCGTGCGGCGTGATCTCGCGCACCCGGTGGGCGCGCAGGTCGACATCCTCCCGCCGTTCGCCGGAGGATGATCGAACGGTGAACGCATCCACTCCCGCTGAGCATGCCCACGCCGTCGCCGCCCTCCTCGCTCCTGTGCTCGACCGCCTCGTTGACGACGCACTCGCCGAGCTGATCACGCTCACCCCGGGCGCCGCGGCTGGCCGCGTGCTGTCTGTGGATGTGCACAGTCGCATCCAGGTGCCGCCGTTCACGAACTCGCAGATGGACGGGTACGCCGTGCGCGCCGCCGATCTGGAATCCGCGTCGACCGATACGCCGGTGCGGCTGGACATCGGCACGACCAGCGCCGCGGGCGACGCCGTGCATGGACACGTTCCCGGCACGGCATCGCCGGTGATGACCGGCGCGGCGATCCCCTCGGGGGCGGATGCCGTCGTGCCGATCGAGCTCGCCGATCCGCCCCGTTTCATGGGGATCGGCAAAGGGGCAGGGGTGCGCCCCGGAGACTCCACCGTTCGCTTCCACGCGCCGGTCGAGGTGGGCACATTCGTCCGAGAGGCGGGCGCCGACCTCGCAACGGGATCGACCATCCTGCCCGCCGGCACGCGGCTCGGGCCGGCGCAACTGGGCTCGCTGGCCTCCGCCGGAGTCACCGAGGTGCGGGTGCGTCGACGTGAGGTCGTGCTGCTGCTCTCCACGGGTCATGAGCTGCGCGCACCAGGCGACGAGCTCGAGCCCGGGCAGATCTACGATGCGAACACCGCGTCGCTCACGGCTGCGATGGAGGAATCCGGTGTGATCGTTCAGGTCGCGTTCGCACCGGACGACGCCTCGGCTGTGCTGGATGCGATCGCACAGCATCCCGATGCCGACCTGATCGTCACGACCGGCGGAGTCAGCGCCGGTGCCTTCGAGGTGGTGCGCGATGCTCTCGAACCGGCCGGCGTGCAGTTCGGGAAAGTGGCGATGCAGCCGGGCGGTCCGCAGGGACTCGGTGACGCGCGGGTGCCTTCGGGCGACGGCGAGCGCACGGTGCCGGTCATCGCCTTCCCTGGCAATCCGGTCTCCGCGCTGCTGTCGTTCGAGATGTTCCTGCGGCCGATCCTGCGCGGCGCCGCCGGACTTGATCCCTCGCGTCGGGTGCATCAGGCCCCTCTGGCCGAGGCGCTCAGCTCTCCGCCGGGAAAGCACCAGATCCGTCGCGGGAGGCTCCGCGAGGACGGTACCGTCGAGGTGGGAGCTCCCGGATCGCACCTGCTGCACGATTATGCGCGGGCGACGGTCCTGGTGCATGTTCCGATCGGCGTCGACACGCTCCCTGCGGGCGCTGAGGTCGAGGTATGGAGAATCGATGAGTGACCTGACGCACCTGCGTTCTGACGGCTCGGCACACATGGTCGACGTCACCGACAAGGCGGTCACGCGCCGCGAGGCGCGGGCACAGGCCGTGCTCGTGACGACCGAGGATGTCGTCGCGAAGATCGCCGACGGCTCGCTGCCCAAGGGTGAGGCACTCGGAACGGCGCGGCTGGCGGGCATCATGGGCGCGAAGCAGACGTCGAACCTGATTCCGCTGTGCCATCCACTGCCTCTGACCAAGCTCTCCGTCGACCTCGAACCGCAGGGCGATCGCGTGCGGATCGTCGCGACGGCTGTGACGAACGGCGTCACCGGCGTCGAGATGGAGGCGCTGACGGCAGCGAGCGTCGCCGCTCTCACGCTCTACGACATGATCAAGGCCGTCGACAACCGCGCCGTGATCACCGATGTGCTCGTGCTCGCAAAGTCGGGCGGCAAGAGCCGCGACTGGTCGCGGGAATGACCAGGCGTGCCGCGGTTCTCGTCGCCTCGACCCGCGCGGCAGCGGGCACGTACGAAGATCGCACCGGTCCGGTGATCACCGATTGGCTGCGCTCTCGAGGTTTCGAGGTGGTCGAGCCGGTCGTCGTTGCGGATGCCGTGATCGCCGATGCGCTCTCAGAGCAGCTCGCGCAGCATCCGGACCTGATTCTCACGACCGGCGGCACCGGCGTCTCGCCGGATGACCGCACGCCGGAGGCGACCAGAGCGCTACTGGACATGGAGTTGCCGGGTATCGCCGAGGAGGTGCGGCGGCGGGGAGCCGAGGTCACGCCGTCCGCCATTCTCAGCCGGGCGATCGCCGGTGTCGCCGGTCGCACGCTCGTGATGAACCTGCCCGGCTCCAGCGGTGGCGTGCGCGACGGGCTCGCCGTGCTGGGCGACGTGCTCGATCATCTGATCGACCAGATCTCCGGCGGAGACCACCCGGCGCACTGAGAGTCATGCGACGCGCAGTGTCGACGGGCCACTCGCCGCGCGTCGTCAACGGAAGACCGTGACGAATGTCATGCCGATAGAGGACTGTTGTGCACTTCTTCGCGCCGCAGGCCGCTTGTAGCGTCGATATCACTGACGTGAAACGGGGATGACGAATGTTGCGCAAGGCGAAGCCGGGAGACGATCACCCGCTGCAGCGCTACCGCTGGTGGCAGCTGTTCTCACGCTCACTGTTCCATCTGCGTCAGGACGGCATCGCCGGCGTATCGGAAATCTGGTCGGTCGACGTCCGCCATGGTGGCGACTCGAACGGAGAGGTACGGGCCCTGCTCTACCTCGACGGACGCAACCACTCACGCTCCAAGCTTCCCGCGGCGTTCCGCATCCCCGGTGGCACGATCGAAGTGGCCACCAGCAGCTACGGCCTCAAGCGCTGTCACTACGTCGCCGACGACGGGACGGTTCGGATGCTCGAACCTGACCCCGCCTCTGCCGAGGGGCGACGCGCGCGCCTCGATCACACCCGCCCGGCTTTGAGCCGCTCCATCGGCGTCGTGTCGTTCGTGGTGCTCGTGATCGCGCTCGTACTCGGTGTGCCGCAGATCATCGAGGACATCACACGGATCCCTCCCGTCGCCGACGCGGTCGGAACATTCATCAGCCCGTTCCACCTTCCGGCGTGGGCGAACATCTCGCTGGTCGTCGCGGGGCTCGTGGCGAGCACCGAGCGGACCCTTCGCATGCGCTACAACTGGATACTCGACGGCGGCCTGTTCGACGGTGACGATTAGGCGGCACCCGAGCGCTCGAGCTCCTCGAGATACGCGTCCGTGAGAGCACCCAGCACGCTCCCCGAGCCGTCGGTGCGCGGGATTCCCAGGTGCAGCTCTCTGAGTTCGTCCATGAATGCGTCCCAGAGTTCGGGGCCGCCGTTCTCGAGCAGTTCTGCCCGGATGGCGAGCTCGGGCGAGGCCGGAAGGTGGCGTCGCCCCCACGCGCCGAGCTGAGCGAACACGGGCACGAGCTGGATCGACGGCTCGGTGAGGCTGTAGATCACCTTCTGCTTGTGAGAGGGATCGGCCGCGCGCGACAGCATCCCCAGCTCGACGAGCCGCGCGAGCCGGTTCGCGAGGATGTTGCTGGCGATGTGCTCATCGGAGTTCGCCAGCAGTTCGCCGTAGTGCCGGCGATTGCCGAACATGATGTCTCGCAGCACGAGGAGCGACCACTTGTCGCCGAACACCTCAAGGGAGAGATTGATCGGGCATCCGGATCGGTGCGCATCCACTGGTGAATCCCTTCGTCAAACCACTTGCAATCTACCACCGGTTGTGGCTACGCTCAATCCGATTGCAGAACACAAGTGGTTAGGAGCCAGCATGTCGTTCGTGTTCAGTGACATCACGATCTCCATCGACGGATTCGCATCCGGGCTCGGCCAGACGGCCGAGAAACCATTCGGCGATAGTCCGGCACAAGAGCTGCACCGATGGATGTTCGAGGACGCCGAGGAGAACGCCGCCGAGATCAAGGCCGTCGCGGCCGCGGATGCATTCGTGATGGGACGCAACATGTTCGGTCCGGATCGCGGAGAGTTCGACCTGCATTGGATGGGGTGGTGGGGACCGAATCCGCCATATCACGGCCCAGTTTTCGTGCTCAGCCACCACAAGCGCGAGCCACTCGAGATGGAAGGCGGCACCACGTTCACCTTTGTCAACGACGGCATCGAGGCGGCTCTCGAGCAGGCGACAGCAGCGGCCGGCGCGGAAGGGCGGGTGTCGATCGCCGGTGGAGCGGCGACCGTCAATCAGTACCTCAAAACCGGATTGATCAACGAGCTGCGCACCCATATCGCACCGGTGATCCTCGGCGCTGGAGAGCGCCTCCTGCTCGACGTCCCCGCCCGGACGGTGAGTATCGCCTGCGCTCGGGGCTCGGCGCTCGCCACGCACATCAGCTATCGGATCGAGTGAGTCATGGGCAAAGTCGCATGGGGGTTCACCAGTTCGATCGACGGATTCATCGCCGGTCCCGGTCACGATATGAGTTGGCTGTCGGCGGGGGAGCCGATGGCCGAAGGCATGACGGCGAGCATGGCCGGCGAGGTGGCGGTGATCATTTCCGGCAGGGACGGCTACGACGCCGCGAAGGCTCAGCAGGACGAGCGCGACGAGATGACCTCCGAGGCGTACGGCGGCGCGTGGTCGGGAACCGAGTTCATCCTCACGCACCGGCCGGAGGAGATCGCGGATGACCCGACGATCACTCCGCTGAACTGCGACATCGTCGAGGCCGTCCGCCGCGCCCAGGAGATCGCGGGAGACAGGGATGTGCAGATCATCAGCGCGGACATCGCCCGTCAGGCTCTCGAGCACGATCTCATCGACGAGTTGCAGGTCTTCGTCGCTCCGGTGTTCCTTGGCGACGGCATCCGGATCTTCGACGTCCCCGGCGGGCGTCGCTACGACTGGGAGCTCGTCGAGATCTACGAGGGCGCGGAGCGGAGTTTCGGCAGGACATACCGGCCGAAGCGCGATGAACGATAGTCACCACCGGATACGCGCGAACTCCTGACGAAGTCTCCCGCCCCGCTGGGCGTTGAGGCTCTCGACCCACGAGATGCGACCCAGCAGATGCGCACGGAAGTCGTCGACCCTGCGGTGATTCTGCGTGTGAGGACCATGCACGACGCAGTTGTGGATCGTCGCCTTCAGCCGGTCGTAGTCGACCCGGGAGACGTTGACATGCTGATTGACGACGATGCCGGTGACGGTCTGCCTGACGCCCTGGCGCCTGACTCTCGTCTTCCTCGGGTTGGCCGAGTGACCTTCGTCCTCGATGATCCACCGCACGCCGCGGATGAAGGCATCCGGTCGCTTCGCGAATACACCGCTGCCGCTGAATGCGAGGTCGTCCGCGTAACGCGTGTAGGTCGCACCCGCTGCATCCGCCCATCCGGAGAGTCGCGAGTCGAGCCGCCGGATCGCGAGGTTCGCCAGCATCGGTGAAGAAGGCGCGCCCTGCGGCAGGTGACTCGCGGCCAGAGCGCGGCGCAGCGCGAAACGCTCATCCGGCGATCCTCCTGATGGCATCGCGGCAAGCACGCGCGGAGGGACGGCGTTGGTGCACAGCCCGGTGATCGTGTGCGCGACGGATTCCGAAAAGCCGGATTGACGAAGCGTCCCGTAGACACGTCCCGCCGTCACGCGCGCGAAGAATGTCGTGAGGTCGAGGGAGATGACCGCGTCCGATGCCACGTGTCGTGCCGCACCGGTCGCCGCGCTGCGACCGGGGATGAACCCGTGGGCGGCGTCATTGGCGGGGATGAGCGCCAGCAAGCTCGACAGCAGTGTGCGTTGGGCACGGCGCAGCCTCTGCTCGGGAACCTCCAGCAATCGCGGGACCCGCCCCGGCCTCGTCCGCCACTCGTATCGGTATTGGTGGAGAGGCCCGGGCCGTGCGCGCCGATTCCAGTGCTTCGTGTCGGCGAACCACTGCAGCTGGCCGATGTCCAGATCGAGCAGAGATGCGAGATCCGGGATGCCGTGGATGCTGGGGAGAACGCCCCCGACGTCGGGCGACGTCGAGGGTCTGACGACGTGATGGTGGATCCGCAGCGGAGACCGGCGCTCATCCGCCTTGCGCACCGCTTCACGGAAGTCCGGCGAGCGGAGGATCACTGACGTGAGCAGCCGCGGAGCGTCGGCAGGTGGGCGGACGAAAGCGCTCATCACCTCGCTGACGAGCGGCACGAGCCAGCGGCGGCGCGCGCCCATGGCGAAGGCGCCGGCGTCGATCAGCTGATTCTTCGTCCAGGGATCTGCCGCGAGAAACGCATCGGCGAGCGCAGCGGCGACGGCGGACGGCAGTGGATGCGGCTTCCGAGCGAGCACGCGCGTCGCGATCGTCACCGCATCCGTCATCAGAAGGCAGCCATCGGCCGGGCAGTGACCGGACCGTCGCGCAGCGTGCGATGACCTGCGGACGACTCGTCCATCAGTGCGGGCACCGGTCTGCGCGAAGCGCAGTGAGGTGCCTGCGGCGTTCGTTCCAGATCAAACTGCGTCCCCCGGGGTGACCCCGGAGAGAGCGGAACACATCGTGAACCACTCGCCTCGTCCGCAAGCCATCGCACGGCGCCACAATAGCAAGGAACACCGACATCGGGTGGGGCGGTCGGCATCCGATGTCGCGTAGACGGTTAGCATTCAGGAATGACGAACGCTGATCAGATCGACGACGTGCCCATCGGTGGCGACGTCATCCGCCTCGGGCAGTTCCTCAAGTTCTCCGGCCTGCTCGACTCCGGCGGCAACGCCAAAGAGGTCATCATCGACGGCTTCGTGAGCGTCAACGGCGAAGAGGAACGCCGCAGGGGCCGCCAGCTCCATGACGGCGATCTGGTCACGTTCGAGGGACGGACCGTTCGCGTTCGGCCGTGAGAGTACGGCCGGGTCCGTCAGGCCGGGGGCTTGTGCCAGACCACCAGATAGCGCCACATCGGCAGTCGAGACCAGGTGGCGCCGCCGAGCATTCTGGCAGTGCTGCGTTTGACGTCGGCGTACGTGTGAGGTGGCGGCCACACGATCGGGGCTGAGTGCTCCCAGATACCGTGGCGGCGCGTGTATCCGAGCACTGCGGCGTCGATGTCGATTCCGGTCACGTCGGGCACGCGCTCATGCAGGTCGGCGGCGAGCAGGCCGTTCCCGGTGCCGAAGTCGAGAGCGGTCCGCGCTCCCGCCGGCACCGCATCGAGAATGCGACGGTGATAGTGAATGTTGTTGTTCCACCGCACTGCCCGCGCATCCGTCATCCGTCCACCTTCGCACCTGGCTGCGATCCGCGCTCACCGCCGGTTCCAGTGCCGCAGCTTCTCCGGGTTGCAGACGACCCAGACGCTGGACAACTGTCCCGATCGCATCTCGGCAGTGACCGCTGCGACGACCGTTTCATCACGAGTGAGAGTGAACCCTGGAGTGCTGTTGATCGATGCCATCTCCACGGACGTCCCCGACGTCATCAATTCCAGCAATGCGGGTGCTGCGGCCGAGTGCCCTTCCAATGGCGTGGATGCCGTCGACACCAGTCCGCCGCTGTCGATGATCAGAACCACGTCCGAGTGAAGCACCGCGCGGATCGTGGCTCCGTCGGCCGAGATCATGGCGGCTGCCAGCCGCTCCATCGTGGCCTCGTCGGGCGCACTTCGACGTCTCCGGCGCGCCCACGCCGGGTACTGCCTCCGGATCATGCGCCTACCGCGGCGACGTGACGGAGCTTGGGCGGGCTCATCACCCAGAGAAGCTGAAGGATGCCGTCGCTCGAGGTCGTCACCGTCACCAGGGTTGTGATCTCTCCGCCCTCGGTGAGCGTCGCCGCCGGCTGCCCGTTCACCTGCACCCAGTCGATCGACTTGCCCGTCCAGAAATGGTGCGCGAAGGCGGCGACGAACTTCGCCACCCTCCCGCACCCGATCACCGGGATCCTGGCTGCGAGCTTCACGCCGTTGCCGTCCGAGTAGCTCACGACATCGGAGACGAAGAGGCTCTCCAGTTCTTGAGCGTCACCCTTCTGGGCTGCTGTGAGGAACGCCTCCAGCAGCCGACGCTGAGCGGCCGGCTCCACCGTCACGCGGCGAGTCGACTCCAGATGCGCGCGGGCCCTGCTGACGAGCTGCCTGGCACTGACGACGCTGGAGGAGATCACCTCGGCGATACGCGGATACGGGTAGTCGAAGGCCTCCCGCAGGATGTACGCCGCTCGCTCGGTCGGTGTCAGCTTCTCCAGTGTCAGCAGGATCGCGAACTGCAGCGCCTCGGCGCGCTCTGCCCCGAGGGCCGGGTCGTCTTCGGTGTTGACGGGCTCGGGGAGCCAAGGCCCGATGTACGTCTCCCGCTTGGCGTGAGCGGACTGCAGCACGTTGATCGAAAGCCTCGTCGTGATCGTCGCGAGGAATGCCGCCGGCTCGAGGACTTCCGTCCGGTCGGTGTTCTGCCACCGGATCCAGGTCTCCTGGACGATGTCCTCAGCGTCGGCAACGGTGCCCAGCATCCGGTACGCGATTCCGAACAGACGCCGTCGCTGCGCAGTGAAGACCGTCATCGCGTCGTCGAGGTCGCCGGTTCCGCCGTGTTCGTCGTTCGTCACTGTCACCTATCGCCTTCCCATCTCTCATGATCCATCCGCACGGCGTTTCTCGGAAGCTCTGACCGTGAATCCTCGCGATCTGTGACAGAGAAGGCCACGATGCTGTCACAGCTGATGAGGCTGTCCTGTCTATTGAGTACGGGGACTAGCCCGTGGCCAGCTGACATTCGAAGGAGCGACATGAGAATCACAGTCATCGGCGGAACCGGTCTGATCGGAACCAAGCTCGTCCGAGCTCTCCGATCTTCTGGTCACGAGATCGTCGTCGCCTCGCGTGCGACGGGCGTCAACTCCTACACGGGCGAAGGGCTGGAGGATGCTCTGGCCGGCACGGAGGTCGTGGTCGACGTCTCCAACTCGTCGTACACAGACGAGGACGCGGCCCGCGAGTTCTTCTACACCTCCACCATGAACCTGCTCAGCTACGGCGAATCAGCGGGTGTGCGCCACCACGTCGCACTGTCGGTGGTCGGCACCGATCGCCTGGCCCGCGCAGAAGGCGGGTACTTCATCGCCAAGGAGCAGCAGGAGCGCCTCATCTCGGCGTCACAGCGACCGTTCTCGCTCGTACACGCGACCCAGTTCTTCGAGTTCATCCGCAACATCACCGATCACGCCGTGCGCAGCGGCGTCGTGCGCGTCGCGGACGTGCTCATTCAGCCCATGGCCGCGGACGATGTCGCTGCCGCGGTCGCTCAGACAGCGCTTGCAGACCCGATCCACGGCACCGTGGAGTTCGGTGGACCGGAGGTCTTCAGCCTCGGCGAACTGGCCGTGCTCGATCTGCGGTACCGCCAGGAGGAACGTGATGTCGTACCCGACCCGCTCGGCACGTACTTCGGAGCACGCCTGTCTCATCGCGATCTGCTGCCAGAGGCCACGGCCACGATCGCGCCGACCCACTACCACGATTGGCGCATCCGGAGCGGGTCAGGTTCGGAGCCCGTCACACCTGACGGCGCACTCCGGTCTTAGCTGACGGATGCCACGAGGGCACCCTTCAATCGGAAAGGCATGGAAATGGCAAAGATCGTCGTCATAGGAGGCACCGGCCTCATCGGCTCAAAGGTCGTCGCGCAGCTGACCGAGCACGGACATGAGGCGGTGGCCGCATCACCCAACACGGGCGTCAACTCCCTCACCGGCGAAGGCCTCGCTGAGGCGCTCGCGGGGGCGAGCACGGTCGTGGACGTGTCGAACTCGCCGTCGTTCGCGCCGGAAGACGTGTTGGAGTTCTTCACCACCTCGACCCGCAACCTGCTCCAGGCTGAGGCGGCGGCCGGCGTCACCCACCACGTTGCTCTCACGATCGTCGGCACGAACCGGCCGCAGAACATCCCCTACTTCACGGCGAAGGTCGCGCAGGAGAAGCTCATCCGCGAATCCAGAATCGCCTACTCCCTCGTGCACGCAACGCAGTTCTTCGAGTTCGTCGGCAGCATCGCCGACATCTCGACTGAGGGTGACACGGTGCGCCTGCCAGGGGCGCTCATCCAGCCGATCGCGGCCGAGGATGTCGCCACCGCCGTAGTACGTGCAGCAGCCGGCGCCCCGCTCGGCGATGTCGAGATCGCAGGTCCCGAGGCGTTCGGGTTGGACGAGTTCGTCCGCCGTGGGCTGACCTTCCGAGGAGACTCCCGCACCGTCGTCCGCGACGACGACGCGCCGTACTACGGCGCCAAGATCGAGGAGCGCACGCTCATTCCGCTCGACGGCGCGCAGATCTTCGAAACCCGGCTGGAAGGGTGGCTGCCTCTCAACCCGCCGCGCAAGTAGCGCACCCGTCTGGTGGGTGCGCTGGTGGAAGGCGCACTCACCAAGGGCTGCGGTCAGCAGAATATGAGTCGGTCAGGCGTTCGTCACGTGCGCGCCGGCACGGTCTCCTCCTGAGCATCCTCCCGGCCGACCGTCAGGGCTCGACGCCATGTCGCGAGCAGCACCGGTGGGATCGCCAGCACAGAGGTGCCCGCGATGAACAGCGAAACGGCATCCGTCTCGAGGAAGCCCGGGATCGCGAAGTAGCCGAAGATCACGCAGGTCGACACGACGAGCACGAACGCCCGCGCCCACGTCGTGAGCAGCCCGCTCGTGTCGAGGGCCTCCGGCAGGACACGACGATAGAAGGCGACGAGCCCCCACAGGACGAGATAGCCCACGACAACGTAGGCCAGCCATGGAGAGGCACCCGTCGCCCAGATGAAGTGTCGGAAGTCGCCGTCCGCCGCAAAGGCACGGATCGGGATGTAGCACCACAGATTTGCGAGGTTGACGACGATGAGCCAGAACACGACCCAAGCGGCGAACGGCCTCGCCTTCACCCAAGCGGTCGTGGAGAGCTTCCGGAAGATCAAATACATCCCCCCGTTCGCCAGCAGAGGTCCGGAGAGCGCGACGATGGCGACCGCGAGAGTCCTACCGGCGTCCAATGCGCCGTGATAATCGACGTTCTCATCGATGTGCACGAGCAGCAGGATGTTGAGCAGGCCGACCCCACCCCAGTCGATCAGCCACGGATTCTCTTTGATTCCGAGAACCCAGGCCAGTATCGAGTGAGTGAACTCGTGCGGAAGCACGGCGATATAGTGCGTGAGGAGGAGCACCAGTGGAGTGCTTGCGAGCATGAGCCCTGCGCCGCGCGAAGTCCGCACTTGTGTCGTTTCGGTGGTCATCTCAAACTCTCTGAATCGGTGACCGCGGATGCTGGACGCTCAGTAGTGCTGCTGGATGCTTGCTGCGACCACCCCGACGTCGTCGTTCGCCGTGAACACACCGTCGATGTCGGGAGTGAATCCCTGGTTCATGATGATGATGAATGCCAGGTTTCGACCGCTCTTGGTCTCCATGACGCCGCCCAGAGCCTTGGTATTCAAGCGGAAGCGTCCGTTGAGCTCGTCGCCTCCCACCAGCGTTCCAGTCTTGGCGAACACGTGACCGGCAGCAGGGCTGTCAGCTTGCACCTCTGCGAGCGAGCCGTCGACCCCGAGGATCGGCATGGTCGCCTTCCACGCCTCGGCATCTGGCCGCTCCGCCATGATCGCCTGGGTCGCGACGGCATTCTCGGCAGTGACGAAGTTGCCGTTGAGACCCGAGCCGTCCACGAGTGACGCACCCTCGATGTCCAATCCCTCCTCTGCCCAGATTCGCCCGATCTCGCTGATGCCGGTACTGCAGTCATCCGCTCCAGCCTCGACCGCCAGAAGGCAGACGTAGGTCTGCGCACCACGGTTGTAGCTGATCTTCATGATGTACGTCGCCTGCTCGGCGAGCGGGAGAGACTCGAACTCCGCGACCGAGGGCAGCGCGTCCACAGCATCCGTGTCCGCAAGCGCCGATGTCGAGTTCGCGGCCACCGGGTCGCTGCTCACCGTCACACCGGCTCGGCCGAGGGCCTCGATGAAGGCCGTGCGAGCGAAGGTGGCCGGATCCTCCAGCGCGAACACCTTCAGCACTGGTTCGCTGTCAGCGGCGATGGTGCCGCCGATCGCGATCTGGCCGTGCTGCGAAGACTCCGGGTCGGAGATCGACGTGTCCTCACCAGCAGCGACGGTCTCGACCTCGCCGACGATGTGCCACGGGGCGACAGCCGGCGTCATCTCGACCGTCGCCGACTCGCCCGCCTCGCCCGGGGTGACCAGGACATCGATCAGGTTCTGGTTGACGACGATCGGCGTGATCGGCTCGCCCGCCAGTTCGCCCTGAAAGAGGCGGTCGTCGACGATGACGTCTCCTGTCACCGTGTCGATTCCCGACGCTCTGACCTGAGCGGCGAGGTCGTCGATGCCCGTCAGCGGGTCTTCGGTCGTGAGGGTTGCGCCGGGCAATGGGTTCGCATCGTTGTGGTCAAGATTCGTGTAGTCGACTGTGCCGTCTGGCTTGGTACGGCCGCCCAGCGTGATATCGCCTTTGCCGACGAGCACGAGGTCTCCCTCGAGGGTCGTCCCGGCGACATCGCCGGTACGTTTGACCGGTGTGACGATCTGATGGTCGGGTCCCCAGTTCAGCCACGCCGCACCGACACTGTACGTCTTGGTGAAGGACGCGGGCTCAGCCATCTTGTCGCCGTCGAGGTCGATGAGCATCTCTCCGGTGTCGAGATCGGACACCTGAATCATCCATCGAGCATTGTCGTACTGCGGCTGGTTCATGATCTCGAGCGCGGCTTCCGGGAGATCGGCCTCGTTCGCCGAGTGAGGAGTATCCGCCGTGCACGCTGTCGCCGTTGCGGCGATGACGACGAGTGCGAGGACACCCGCACCGAGTCGGAGGGCGTTGCCGTTCATCGTTCTGCTCCTGTCGTGAGAATCTGGGCCACCCGGCGGAACATCTGGTCGGCTGGGTGCGCTTTGGGTGTGACGTTCGATTCGTTCATGAACACCGCGATGGTCGCCCCGGAATCGGGGTGATGGAAGATGGCCGCGGTGAATCCGAGGCCTTCGCCGTTGTGTCCCCACCATCCGTCGGTCTCGCCGATACCGAGCGCGTAGATGCCATACGGTGGACCGGCCTCCAAGGGCGCACCCTCCTGGCGCTCTGACTGCGTCGCAGGATCCAGCAGGGCGCCCGTTGCGAGCGTCTGCCCCCAGACGCGGGCGTCGTCGAGGGTGGTGATCATGGATCCCGCCGGGCCGAAAATGGAGATGTTCCGCGGTTGCGGCGCGAGCGTTTCGCCGTCCGGTGCATACCCGACGGGATGAGGCTGCGTCCACTTCACGGCGTCCAAGATGTAGCGTGTGCCCTCCTGCCCGAGCGGCCCGAGGATGCGCTCGTCGAGGACATCGGCGAATTCCTCTCCGGTCACGTCCTCGATAACGGCGCCGAGCAGATTGGTGTTGGCGTTCGTGTAGATCTTCTCTGTGCCAGGGGCGAACTGCGCAGGCTTGTCGAGCATGAAGCCGTTCAGCTCGTCAAGGGTGAAGATCGTCTCGGGATCTTCGGTGAAGGCTGCGAGGAAGTCCTCGTTCGTGTAGTCCGCGTTGCCGCTGGACATGTCAGCGAGCTGGCGCAGGGTGATCTCGTCGCCTTCGGTGACGCCGTCGACGTACTGCCCGATGGTGTCGTCCAGGCTCACCTTGCCTTCGTCGACCAGTTGCAGCAGGAGAGTCACCGTGTAGGACTTCGTGACGCTGCGCATGGGCCACGTCATCTCGACGTCGACGGGCACACCGCTCTCGATGTCGGCCAGTCCGGACGCGGTCGTCCACGCGCCCTCGCCGGGGATCCACACGCCCGCCGCCGCCCCGGGCACCTCGTACTCGCTCATCGTCTCGTCGAGCGCCGCCTGCAATTGCGATTGCAGCGGCTCAGGCAGTTCCCCTTCCGGGGCGGCGGGTCGGAGGACTTCTGGAGGCGCCTCGCCTGGCGCGGTGGTGGGAGAGGGCGCACAGCCGGCGACGGCGACAAGACAGGCTGCGACAGCGGCCACGAGCATCGGGCGCCGTAATCGTACGTTCCGACGATCGTGATGATTCGACATCGTTCCTCCTGCTCGGTTCACCTGCGAAGCATGACGCACGGCTCAGGATCGACGATGGCAGAGCGGCGGTGCATTCGCTATGGATGTAGGTCGCCTATCGGCGCAGGGCTCGTACCGTGCGGGCGCGACACGCCAGAATGGGAAGACCTCGTCCGTCGGAAGGGTCTCGATGTCTGCAGCGCCCCGCGTCCAACCGTCCCTCTCACGGTCTCTCCATCGCGCTCTGCTCATCGTGGCGCTGATATCGGCGCTGCTGATGATCACGGTCATCGGCCTGATGCCGCTCGACGGACCTGCGGGCCTGCTGCTGGTGACGTTGCCGATCATCTTCGGGATCTACGTGGTCGCGGGGCTGATCGCATGGCTCCGTCGCCCCAGCAACGGGATCGGATTTCTCATCGTCCTCGCGGGCCTCATGGTCCTCATCGGAGGCGTCGCGAACACAGAGGTGCCCGTCCTTCTCGCGATCGGGGCAGTGGGGGCCACGCTCGCCCTCCCCGCGACCGTTCACCTTCTTCTCGCCTTCCCGACCGGACGGCTTCCCGACGGGCGGTCGCGCGCGATCGTGGTCGCGCTCTACGCCACCTCCCTCGTGCTCCAGATGCCGGAGTACCTCCTGGACCCTGAAGGTGCCTATCCGCCGTTCGCGGTCGCGGATGCACCGGAAATCGTCGCGCTGACCGGAACTGCACAGACCGTCGTGGCGACGGGGATCATGATCGTGGTGGCGTTCGTCCTCCTGGAGCGGCTTCGTCGGGCGGATGCTGTGCACCGTCGCGTGCTGGTCCCCCTGTTCACATATGGCATCTTCACGGTCCTGTTCCTGCCGCTCATCGCCATCGCCCTCGACCGGGTCTTCCACGTCGAACCGGCGGTGCGAGGGATGCTGCAGTTCACGGCGGTCGCCGGCATCCCGATCGCATTCGCGCTGGGTCTGCTGCGTGGCGGGTTCGCGCGAACGGGTGAGCTGGAAGAGCTCGGAACGTGGCTCGGCGCCGCCAACACATCGGGACAGCCACTCGTCTTCGCTCTCGCTCGCACGCTCGGTGATCCATCACTACGGTTGTACTTCTGGTCGGAGGAGCGTGGTGAGTTTCTCGATGCCGAAGGCCGGTCGGCACCTGAAGCAGTCCGCACGGATCCCCGGCGAGGGTGGCAGGAGATCACGCTCGACGACCGTGCGATCGGTGCGATCGAGTACGACGCCTCGCTGCTCACGGACAGCGAGCACGTGCACGCTGCGGGGCGGATCGTGGCGATCGCTCTCGAGCGCGAGCGTCTCACTGCTGACCTGCGGGCGAGCCGGCGTGCTCTCCTGCGCTCACGGGAGCGCATCGTCGAAGCGGCCGACCTTGAACGTCGCCGCATCGCACGCGACCTCCACGACGGACTGCAGGTGCAGCTGGTCCTGCTGGCGCTCGAGGCGCAGCAGATCGGCACCGCTCCCGCTCCTGCAGTTCGCGACCGCGCAACCCGACTCCGCGTCGACCTCGATGCCGCCGCCGCCGAAGTGCGCACACTCGTGCGCCACCTCGTTCCGGCGGCTCTCGTCGAGCGGGGACTGAGCGCGGCCGCCGAGGACCTCACCGATCGCATGCCGGTCTCGACAGTGTTCGAATCCGACGTGAGTGACACCAGGCTCAACAATCTCGTCGAAACGACCACGTATTTCGTCCTGGCCGAGACCCTCGCGAACGTCGTCAAGCATGCCAGCGCCACGAGTGTGCGGGTGCGTCTCATCCTCCACGATGGACGACTTCGTCTCGACGTCGAGGACGACGGAGTGGGCGGGGCGTCGATCGAGGCCGGTACTGGTCTTCGCGGCCTCGCCGACCGCGTGGAAGCCATCGGTGGAACCATCTCGCTCTCGAGCCCTCCGGGCCTCGGAACGAGAGTGTGGTCGGAGGTGCCATGCGCGTAGTCATCGCTGAGGACGAGGCATTGATCCGACGGGGTCTCGAGCTCGTTCTGGAAACAGGCGGGCACGAGGTCGTAGCCGCGGTCGGAGATGCTGAACAGATAACGGATGCTGTCGCACGCCATCGACCTGATCTGGTGGTGACCGACATCCGGATGCCCCCTACGCACACGGACGAAGGACTCGTCGCGGCGCTGCGCGTCCGGCGGGAGCACCCAGAGACCGCAGTGGTCGTGCTGTCGCAGCATGTGCAGCGCCGCTATGCGAAGGATCTCCTCGCCCGCGGCAGCGACCGCGTCGGTTACCTGCTCAAGCAGCGGATCGCCGATGTCGGCACTTTTCTCGCAGACCTCGAACGCGTCGCCGGAGGCGGCACTGCACTCGATCCCGATGTGATCGAGGTGATGGTCGGTCGGGCACGACATTCCGAGAGCGGCGTGAGCAGCCTCACCGCTCGCCAACGGGAGGTGCTCGCACTGGTGGCGGAGGGACGCAGCAATGCCAGCATCGCCGCAAAGCTCTTCCTCACGGAGAAGGCCGTCGTGCAGCACGTTTCGCGCATCTACAGCGCACTGGGGCTACCCCCCGACTCCGATACGCACCGCCGTGTTCACGCGGTCATCCTCTTCTTGAACCGGGATTGACGGCGCGTCGTGCTGCGAGGAATCTCTTCAAGAACAGCACTGCGCCCATCAGCACCGCGGCGATCGCGATCCATGTCGGTCCAGTCCAGTCGACGTCGGTGCCGGTCGCTGCCAACGCGCCGGACGCCTTCCCCTGCCCCATCGCGCCGTCAACGCCAGAGTGGGTCGGATCGATCGGAGCGGGCGTCGGCGGCGGCTCCGATCCGACTCCCCCGCCGGGTACTGCCACGACGTCGCGCGTGAAGGAGGACAGGTGTCCGATTCCCTTGTCGTCCGGGACAGTGAAGCTCCCGCCGGTCACCCGGTACCAGGTTCCGTCCACCTCGAACAGGAAGTCTCCTGCGATTTTGCGATAGGCCGGGGCGTATTCGAACCAACCTTCCTGATGTGCAGGAATCTTCATGGCTGCGACCCACTTCTCCGTGGTCTCGTCCGTGTGCTCGTAGCCGTACGCGACTTTGATCGACGCTTTGAAGATCTCGAGCACATTCACTTCGGCAGAAGCGGTGATGTCGAACGTGTGTGTTATCGAGCGCGCGGTGGCGTAGTAGAACGAGTAGTCCGCTTCCTCGGATCCGTTGTTCGCGTATGGTGCGCCAAGCACCTTGCCATGTTCGATGAGCGTCTCATCCGACGTCGGCACGAAGTAGCACGAGCCGGCACCCGGGTCGCTGCAGCCGGCCGCTATGTAGTCGCGCGCTCGAAGGGGTCCGAGCGTCTGGATGGAAGCGGCCTGCACTCGGAAGTCGACCCGATAGTCGGCGTTGCCGTCTACCTTGGTCGTCGCCATGTCACAGCTGTAGGGCGATGCGCTGACGACAAGGGCACCGGTGAGGGGATCGCCGTCGTAGATCGCGCAGTCGTAGTCCCAGTTGAACTCGACCCCGCGCCAGTTCGAGGCGTAGCCAGACACCCAGAACCTGGTCGGGACGCCGCCGTCGTAGATGCGGTATGAAAAGAGCCCCTCTGCGTTGGCGGTGGACTCACCGTTGCGGCGGAATGCTGCGAAGTTCAGCGTCGCGCCCGGCTCGATCGTCGCATACGGCTTCTGCTCACTGGGATCACTCGGATACCAGCGACCATCGACGACGAAACGCGTGCTCGGCGACTCGACGTGTCCGTCGCCCAGCATCACCGTGCCCTGCGGCATGATCGCGCCACGCGCCGCCGCCCAGTTCAACGAAGTGATCGTGAACGTTTCGGAGAACAACTGCCGGGGATGCTCGCCTGTCGTCTGTTCGTATCCTGGCGACCAGCATTGGTATGGAGACGCGTCCTCGCCCAGCGGCTGACTTCCCGCCGCCGGATCGCCGAGGTAGATCTGGCAGTCGCTCGCGTAGGTCGAGCCGCTTTCCTCGACGTACACGAACGCCTTGATCCAGTAGTCCGTCGTCCGGCCGAAGTCGACGATCCGAGCGTTCATCTCTGAAATCAGAGATCCGTGTATGGTCCCGAGTGACCACGTTGCCGATGAGGTCGTGCTGGCCGGCCCCGGTTCCACGTCGGGTCCAGGCGTAGCCGACCCGCCGTCCCTGGAAAAGTCGTACCGGATCGAGTGCAGTTCAAGGTTTCCCGCGATCCTCATTGTCGTCGTGGTGGCGATGTCCCCATCGACGGCAGCCAGAGCCGGTGAAGCGACGAGGACGCTCGCTGCCAAAATGCCGATTCCGATCATTCCGGCCACGACACGGTTGGTTCCTCGCCGGACGGCGCTCGAGATATCAGTCATACGCCCGACGTTAGGGACCTGGCAGCGCCCTTCGCGAGAGACTTGAGTCGTCAACCCAAGACTCTCGTGTTCAGGTATGAGTACGTCGCCGGGGCACTGTTCGCCGATCCGTTCCATGAGGAGTTCGGCACGTGGGTGTGGGGATACACACCTTACGGCGGCGGTCACTTCGGGGAGGTCGCCGCCGTGGCTGCGGCCGTCGGAGATGGCGACGACGGTGCGTTCTTCGACGCATGGGTCAGCGCAGGCGACCGATGCTCGAGAGGGTCGCCTCCCTCATCGAGGAGCATCCCGACCGAGGTCGCGCATGCGTCTCCGCGCCATGCTTCGACACCCTCGCGCACCGCGAACCCGGCGATGACGAGCCCCGCGATCGCATCGGCCCACCACCAGCCGAGGACGCTGTTGAGCACAAGACCGATGAGGACGGCAGCGGAGAGGTACGTGCAAAGAAGCGTCTGCTTGGAGTCGGCGATGGCGGTGGCGGACCCCAGCTCTTTTCCTGCACGCCGCTCGGCGCAGGAGAGGAACGGCATGATGACGACGCTCAGCGCGGTGATCGCGATTCCGACGGGCGAGTGCTCGACCTCGACGCGCACCAGCAACGCGAGGACCGAGCTCGCGCTCACGTAGATCGCCAGAGCGAAGAACGCGACGGCGATCACCCTCAAGGTGCCCTTCTCCCACCGCTCGGGGTCGCGGCGGGTGAACTGCCAGGCGACCGCGGCAGCCGAGAGCACTTCGATGGTCGAATCCAGCCCGAACCCGATCAACGCAGCCGATGAGGCGATCGTTCCCGCGGTGATCGCGACGACGGCCTCGATGAGGTTGTAGACGATCGTGGCGGTGACGATCCAGCGGATGCGCCGCTGCAGAATGTGTCTGCGGGCGTCGGCAGAGACGTTCGAGCCGCTCATGCGCAACCGCAGTTCTCGCCGGCGCAGCATCCGGGCTCGACGTGGAGCACGACGCGCAGCAGCTCATCCAGCGCGGGCGCCAGGTGTGCGTCCGCGAGCCGATACGAAGTGCGGCGCCCTTCTGGGACGGCCTCGACCAGACCGCATCCGCGCAGGCACGCGAGCTGATTGGACATCACCTGACGCGACACGCCCAGCGCGTCCGCGAGGTCGGATGGATACGCGGGCGATTCCCGCAGAGCGAGAAGCACACTGGCGCGGGTCTGGTCAGACAGGGCGTGACCGAGCCGTGCGAGCGCGGCGGTGTGCGTCACCGTGGCCGTCATGGTCATCATGGGGTCGACGATACAGGATTTTCTGAACAATAGGCATCGGCAGGCGTCCGTCGTGTGACAGATTGGAATCGATGACCTCTTCCGCTTCCACGATCCCCGCGCCACCCGCGCCACCCGCGCGCACCTTGCTCGTCGGCTTCGGCAAGCTCGGGCGGAGCCTCGCGCCGCGCCTCCTCGCCGACGGCGGCGACGTCATCGCGCTCCGTCGCAGCGACGATGACCTGCCGGAGGGCGTCGTCGGCATCCGCGCCGATCTCGCGGCGCCCCTGAAGGAGCAGCTGCCGACCGTCGACGCGATGGTCGTGACTCTGCCGCCACCCGGAGGCGTGGCCGGCTATCGCACCGCGCTGACGCACCTCGCGGATGCGCTGCCATCGGTTCCCGCGCGAACGGTCTTCGTGTCTTCGACGGGAGTCTTCGAAGACTCGGCATCCACGCATCCGATCACTGAACAGGACGAACCCACGCCGACCGGCGAACGCGCCCGAGGACTCTACGACGGCGAGCGCGCAGCGATCGAACTGTTCAGCGCGGTCATCGTGCGACCGGCCGGGATCTATGGTCCAGGTCGAGGATTCCTCTTGCGACAGGTGCGGGAGAACGCCGTCGTGAACCACCGTCGGCGCACGAACCGAATCCACGAACACGATCTCGTGCGAACGCTCGACGTTCTGCTCCGGATGCCGGAGCCACCGGCGCTCGTGCATGCAGTGGACGCGGCACCCGTCCCCCTCGGGGAGGTCGTCGAGTTCATCGCCCGCACGCTCGGCGTCGACGCGCCACGCGATGATCCTTCAGCCGGGCCTGTCGGACTGGTGCACGACGGCGCGCTGCTCCGATCGCTGCTGGGTCGGCTGCAGTACCCGACGTACGTCGAGGGGTACTCCGCGATGATCGCAGAGGCGACGCGCGCGGATGGCGGGCGGGTCAGCTGAGCCCGGAATCCGTACCCAGGTGACGGCGGAGCGCGGCGGAGATGTCGTCGAGGTGGGCGAGCTGCTGCGGGGTGAGAGCGTCGACGAACACCTCGCGCACGGCGCGCAGGTGCGGGACGGACCCGGCGCGGAAGATCTCCCGACCGGACTCCGTCGCCGTGACATCCACGCCGTGCACGTCGTCCGCACACGGGACGCGGCGGATCAGGTGGCGCTTCTCCATCCGGCCCAGATGATGCGAGAGCCGGCTGCGCTCCCAACCGATCAGCGCCGCCAGTTCCGCTGACCGCAGCGTGTACTGCCGCGCCTCCGTCAGAGCGAGCAGCACCTGGTAGTCCCCAGCCGACAGCGCCGACTCAGTCAGCATGCGACTGCCCAGGCGCGTGCGCAGCGACTGGGCAGTCTCGATGTAATCTCGCCAGGCGGATCGCGCTCACGATCGATGTGCTCGCACCCGGCGCGGCGGCGGTGCGCTCTGAGGTGGCCGCCCTCGAGGCCGATATCGTCGTGCTCGCACTGCCCCTGGGGAAGTACCGTCATGTACCTGTCGCGGAGCTTGAAGGCAAGCTCGTGGTGGATTCCATGAATTACTGGTGGGAGACGGATGGCATTCGCGACGATCTGAACGATCCGCGCACCTCGACGAGCGAGATCGTGCAGGAGTTCCTGCCGCGATCACGCGTCGTGAAGGCGCTGAACCATATGGGGTATCACGATCTCGAGGAAGAAGCCCGTCCGGCCGGAGCGGACGGCCGCAAGGCGATCGCGATCGCGGGCGACCGGGAGGCCGACGTCGCGCGTGTCTCAGAGTTCGTCGACGCGTTGGGGTTCGACGCGCTCATCGCCGGGCCCCTCGCCGCGGGTGCTCTGCTGGAGCCCGGTAGGCCCACGTTCGGGGCGGACCTTCCGATCGAGGAGTTGCACGCGCTCATCGAGTTGGCTGCCGCTGAAACGTCGCACACTCGCGCTACGTGACGGGGTCGGCCATCGAGAGTGGCAAGATCGATCCAGTCCTCCGCAGAGGCGCCAACGTGATGGTCACCAGCGCGAACCGCATCTAGTGCGCTGACTTACCGGTCGCGTTCGAGTTCGTCGTCCTCAGCCGTGACCTTTTTGCCCAACGGGCCTCGGATGGCGCCCGGCGGAACCTCTCCGTCACTCGACCCGAGGCCAGGAGCCCCGCTCTGTGGCAGTCAGTCGGATGCGCTGCGAGCGTGCTCGCGCTCGAGCTGCTCGGCATCGACTTCGCGCTCTCTGCTGTCACTACTCATGCGTCGCTCCTGCGTGCTGTGTGGGCGGTGGAACAGGGCGTTGACAGGGACGGCGGATGCTTGCATCGTGCGGCGAGCGGATGCGCGTCATCTGCGGCAACGGTGTTGAGCGAGCCCACCACACCCCGACGTGCGCCGCGGTGCAGCGCCCGTCGGGGTGCGGTCCTTCCACATGGCTCATCAGTTCAGATGGGCACGGCGCCTCCAGGAAACGACGATTCCGACTGCTCCGAGACCCATCGTCACAAGACCGACGGCGACCCACACGATGTAGTCCGGTCCGCCCGTGGCTGCTAGCGCGGCGGCCGAGATCGCGCGACCATCTTGGGATCCGGGGGTGAGCCCTGCTCCATCGCCGGGCTCGGGTGAGCCGCCATCGGGCGTCCCGGGCGACCCCGGCCCCTCTGGGTTTTCAGGCTCCGGATCAGTCTCACCTGGTCCCTCCTCAGCGCCGGGATCCGCCAGCCCACCATGCGTGAGACTCAGGTGCGGGATGGAATGGATGCTCGTCATCGCGCCCTCCTCGACGAGGATTGCGGCCACCGGGTCGGAGGGGAAGTGGTTCTGTGCGAGTTCGAAATAGCTCATGCTGTGTGCGATCACGCCACCCTCGCGAAGGTAATCCACCGTGCGCACGTTCGCCAGGTCCGCGACATCGCCAGTGAAGAACTCGAACGACTCCGGGTCGGCGACCCAGCCCGAGGCTGCGTCGACGGCGTCCGACAAACCGACGCCGTTGGCGTTGGCATACGAGAAGAGATCGATGTCGTGAGCGGCGAGCGTCTCGGCCACGAGGAACAGGGGCTGCAGCGAGAAGTGCGTGTACCAGATGCCGTAATCGCCGACTCCGTTGTTGCGCGTGATCTCCTCGGGGAGGTGTCCGTTCGGATCTATCTGATGCTCGAGCAGTTCCGTCGCCCGCTCGGCGGCGGCGGCGATCCCTGCGTCGTCGTTGAGATAGGAGGCACCGACGGTCGTGAGCTCCAGTGCCCAGCTGCCCCAGTTGTTCGTCCGATGCAGAATCGAACCTGCGACCGGGATCGCGGTCTCTTCGAGGAACCCCGCGAACGCCAGTTCGCCCTCGCTCGACCACACGGGTGAGCCGTTCAGAAGCTCCGCAGCGTAGACGAACGCGGGAAAGTGGTAGCTGAAGGCAAGCGCCGAGTCTTCGCTGGTGCGGACGCACTCGACAGTGTTCGTCCATGCGTCGAGGAACTCCGCCGCATGCTGCCCATAGGACGCATCTCCGGTGAGCCGATACGCCAGCGCGAGCTGATAGGCCGTGTTCGCGTCATTCTGCAGACCGTCCCGCGCCGCGCGATGAGCGTCAGGATCTTTGTAGAAGAAGGGAACGAAGTAGTTCTCCGGCGGCGCAGGCTCGCGCAGCATCCCCTTCGCCACATCCTCCATGAGCCGCTGGTATCCCGACGCCTGGGGCTCGGCCCCATCCTGAACGCGCGCAGAGACGGCGGCGATTCGCTCGTCGCTGTTCAGCACGTCACCGCGCTCACCTGACTCGCCCGGCTCGCCGGACCACACGATGCAATCTGCGGGAAGTGGCTCTGCCCGCTCGACGATGCCGTCGATCTCGACCGCGTCGATCGCCATCCGCAGGTCGCGATGCGCGGCGAAGGAGAAGCCGCCCTGATCGAATGTGTCATCGGAAACACTCAGCGTCGGCTCGGGGTCGTCGCCGATCGTGACGGCGAGGGAGCCGCCGTCCCGTTCCACCGTGAGTGTCACCCAGTCGAGACCGGGCAGCGCGGAGGTGGCAGCACGGTCGAGGTACGTCACGCCTCCGTCGCCCGCCGCCTCGATGACGCCGAGTTCGCCGTTGTTGCGCAGCAGCACCGTGTATCCCGATTCTGTGTAGTCGTCATCGAGTGCGTTTCGGTCGAATGTGAATCCGGCCCACGCGGTGTCGCCTCCGCCGTCGGTTCGGAAGGTGACAGTGGTCGTGCTCACATCATCGAGCGCATGGTCGGTCAGCGCGAGAATCGACCCGCGGGAGCTGCCCGGTGTCGTGACGCGGGCGACGCCGTCTGATGCTTCCCATGCCCCGGCGGCCTGGGTCCAACGCGGGGCGAGTGAGTCGAAATCATCTCTCAAGGCGGACTCGTTCTCAGCCGCGGCGGCCGGTGTGGCCAGCGCGACGAGCGCGACCGCGGCAACTGCCGCGAGCGAGGATCCCCATCGATTCATCGTTCGTTTTCCTTTCCTTCAGGTTTCTGTGAGCGGCGAGGAGGTCAGTAGACCCGGAAGGAGACGACCCTCGCCTGAGGCACGCCATTCGTCGCGAGCACCCTGAGTCGCACCGCATCGGCACGCACGTTCACGGTGTGCACCCGCTGTCGACGTCGATTCGCCTCCACCCGAGCGAGCTCGTTCCATTCGGAGCCGGAGCGCGCCTCGAGCACGTAATCTCGCACGAGTTCTGGGAAGACACGATCGGGCGTGCGGTGGTGATGCAATGTGTTGAGTTCGACATCGGTGTCGTCGTCGAATACGAGACGGATGCTGCGGACGTCCTGCGGTTCGTCCCACTCCAGCGTCAACGACCGCTGGTCGTCACCGGCTTGCGAGACCCACATGTTCGGCCCGCCGTAGAAGCGCTGATATCCGCCGACGGCCTTACGCTCGGAGTAGGCCTCGGTGCCCGGCGAAAGACGCAGGCGCGGCGTCGTGCCCCGCATCGGGATGGCCGGCCAGGCGATGACGCTCTCTGACTCCTCCACGAGGACATTCGCATCACCGTCCGCCTGCGGTCGGTGCGGAAGCGCGAGGACGCCCGGTACTTGCGCTTCGGAAAGAACGACGGAGACACCTTCGGCTGCCTCGAGCACGATCACGACGTTCTCGGGCTCGTGCGGCGTCCATTCGAGCGGAAGACGCACCCACTGCGGCTCATCCGACGCGGTCACAGCGACTTCGATCCGAGCGCGCTCGTCGATCGGCACCGCATTCTGCCGACGCCCCGTGGTCCACAGGCCGGCCCCGAGCGTCGCGTCCTTCGAAACCACGAGCAGCACCTCGAGGAAGTCGAGGCGAGGATCGACGGGAACGAGGATCCCCAGGTCCCTCCCGAGGGAGAAACGTGTCTGCGCAGCATCCGAGAACAGCTCGATCGGGTCGATCGTCCGAGCGACCGACGACGCGACGACGCGAGCGGAACGCGCCAGATCGTCCGGATCGGTATTGCGGATACCGAACACAGAGGCGTCCTGGCGCAGCACGAGCTGGCGCAACGCGTCGACGTGTCGCGTGGCGAGCTCACGCGGACGCACCCCCAGATCGAGCGCGAGCGATGCACCGGTGCCCGCGGCTTCGCCTCCGGCACCGCACGTCGCCATCACGCGCGTCGACCCGAAGGCGACGTGCGTCGCCGAGATGTCGCGTCCGGCGAGCAGCAGGTTCGCAATGTCGCGAGAGTAGTAGCTGCGGAAGGGGATGCCGTAGATGCCGTCCGAGTAGCGCTGGTGCGCTCCAGGACTGGTCGCGTACATTCCCTCGACCGGGTGCAGGTCGATCGACCAGCCGCCGAAGGCGACATCATCGTCATGGTCGACCTGATCGAGGAGGTCATTCTGAGTCAGAACGTGATCACCGAGGAAGCGGCGGTACTCACGCTTGCCGGGCAGTGCACCGACCCACTCGAGATCGAGATTCTCGGCGTCGAAGTCGCCCGAGTTCTTGATGTGGTCCCAGATGCCGAAGATCACCGATCGCAGTTCGTCGCGGATCAGCTCGTTGTCACTCACGGTGTCGAGGTGACCACCCCACTCGATCCACCAGTAGTGCGCTCCCGAATCACCGGAACGAAGGATGCGCGAGGTGGGGATGGGAGTCTTCGTGATGTCCTTCGCCGAGTCGGGTGCGACGAAATCGACGGGCCGGCCGAGATCCTTCGTGTAGAAGAGGATCGTCGAGCCGAGAAGCTCAGTATCGGCTTCTTCCGGTGCCCACGCTTCGTCGAACTCGTGGCGCGCTTCGCGTCCGATGCGGTACTCGGCACCTGCGAGGTGGCCGATGAGCCCATCGCCTGTGCAGTCGAGGAAGTAGGGACTGCGGAAGGTCGTCCAGATCTCCGAACCCATCGTCCACGCTCGAACCGATGTCACAAGACGTTCACCGTCGATCTCGGCTGTATCGATCTCCCGCACATCGGTGTTGAGGAACAGGGTGATGTTCTCCTCCGCTCGCACTGCGTCGAGCACCACCTCGTCCCAGATGATCGGGTTGCCTTCGGGGTTTCGGTACTGATTCTCGACGTAGAGCTCCCCGATCACGCCGCTCTCTCGCGCAAATCGCTGCACACCGTGCGCGGTGGCGCCGACCACCCAAACCCGCACCTCCGAGGACGAGTTGCCGCCGAGCACCGGACGATTTCCGATCAGCGCGACTCGCTTGCCGAGGCGCGCCGCGCTGACGGCCGCGCATACTCCGGCCAACCCTCCCCCCACCACGGTGATGTCGGCTTCGAACGTTTGAGTGCGCATGGATTTCCTTCGCGGGGCGTGGGGAGGAGCCCGCGCGCAATATCGCGCGCGGGCGGTCGGTCGTACGAGCGGTCAGAGCAGCTTGGTGATGGCGTCTCCGGCGGTCTTCATCGCATCCTTCGCCGAGCTCTGGCCGATCAGCACCGCCTGCACCTGTTCGGCGATCGCCGTCTCCATCTGCCCGTAGCCGGGGTACTTCCACAGCGGGCTCGCCTTTGCGGTGGACGTGATCGATGAGGTGAATGCTTCGACGAACGTGTTCGACGTGACCGCGCTCGACGCGAGCGCAGCATCTGTCGTGGGCGGAAGGCCGAGGGCGGTGAAGTACGCCTCGCTCTGCTTCTGATCGCTCGTGAGCCACTGAGCGAAGTCGGCAGCGGTCGATGCGCCGTCGCCGTCGACGACGACGACGAGGTGTCCCCACAGCACATGCTGCGGGGTGTCGCCGGCTGCGAGTGTCGGCCGTGCGACGGGAATCATCTTGTCGCCGAGACCCGAGTCGGGCGACTGGGCGACGACGGCCGACTTGCCGACAGGCGCGTCGTCGTAGAGCGCCGCGGCGCCCTGCGCGAATAGCGTGCGGGCGGCGGCACGATCGACGTCGGGTGCGATCAACCCCTCGTCGTACAGCTTTTTGTACCACGCGACCGCTTTGACAGATGCTTCATCTCCGATCGCGGCTCGATCGCCGTCGAGGATCGGCGAACCGAAGGTCTGCATCCAGACGATGATGTCCTTCAGCTGCGCTGCCTTCGTGCTCGCGGCATACGGAATGACCCCGATGCCCTTGAGCGCGCGGAGTCCTTCTTCGAATTCCTCGATCGTGCCGGGCGTGAGTGTAGCGCCGGCACGATCCATCAGCTCCTTGTTCCCGATCAGGCCCACAGCGCCGATGGTCCACGGCAGCGCGAGCTGCGCACCATCAAGGGTTCCCGCACCGAGCGCTGACTCGGTGTAGCCGCGATCGGAAGCGAATGCCGAGAGGTCGGTCAGCTTTCCCAGTGCGGCGAGCGCCGACAGCCACGCGACGTCGAGCTGAGCAGCTCCGGCGAACTGACCGCCGCGCACCTGCAGTGTCAGCTGGTTCAGGTAGTCGTTGTACGGATAGGCAGTGGTGTCGATCGTGATGCCTTCGCCCTGTGAGAACGAGTCGAGCGCGGCTTCGACCGTCGGCTTGGCCGCATCTTCCGACAGGCTCCACGATGCGAACGTGAAGTCGGTCGCCTTGCCGGCGCCTGGAGTCACGGCGCTTCCGCCCGACTGACCGGGCGCGCAGCCGGCGATGGCGAACAGGGCGGCGCCGCCGACGCCGAAGGCGGAGTAGCGCAGCAGTGAACGACGAGAGATTTCGGTGACCATGGATTCTCCTTCGAAGCGGATGGTTCGGATTGTTCGGACGAGTGGTGAGAGTGCGATTCAGCCCTTGACCGCGCCGGCGGTGATGCCGCCCACGAGGAAGCGTTGCAGAAGGATGAAGGCGATGCAGACCGGAACGGACACGATGAGCGATGCCGCCATCAACGCCGGCCATGACGTACTGGCCTCGGAGATGAATGTGTTGACGAGCCCCGGAGGGAGTGTCTGCCGGTCTGGCCCCGCAAGAGTGAGGGCGAAGATGAAGTCGTTCCATCCGCGCACGAAGGCGAAGAGTCCGGCCGCCACGAGCCCGGGTGCCGCCAGCGGCAGGATCACCGAGTGGAAGATGCGCCAAGGGCTCGCGCCGTCGATACGCGCGGCCTCGATGAGGTCATCGGGAAGGGCGTCGAAGAACCCCTTCAGCATCCAGACGCAGAGCGGAAGCGTGAACGTCGTGAACGAGAGGATCAGCGCGAGGTAGGTGTTCAGCAGGCCGAACTGGGCGAAGACGAGGTACAGCGTGACCAGCAGCAGCGCCTGGGGGAACATCTGACTCGACAGCACGAAGTACATGAGCGACTTGCGTCCGCCGAAGCGGTATTTCGAGAACGCGAACCCCATGTACATCGAGACGACCACCGAGAGCACCGCTGTGATCACCGAGACGATGATGCTGTTTCGCAGGTAGCCGAAGATCTCGGGGTTCCCGAAGACCGTCGCGTAGTGATCGAAGGTGATCTCGCTGGGGAGAAGACTCGGAGGGAACTGGAAGACCAGGTGATCCGGTGTGAGTGAGGTCCTCAGCAGCCAGTAGGCCGGTGCGAATCCGAAGAATGCGATCACGGCGAGCGTGATCCACATCCCCCAGCGCACACGGCCTCGGCGGCGGCGACGCTTCGGCGTCGGCGTTGATTCCGCTTCGACCACGTGGACGGGGGCGGGTGCGATCGTGCTCATCTGCGCACTCCTTCCTCGTCGCGCTCGGAGAGCCAGACGTAGACCACGACGAGCACGGTGAGCAGGATCATCCAGAGGAGACCCAGTGCGCCCGCATGACCGAGGTCATAGCCCTTGAAGGCGGCGTCGTACACCTCGGTCGCGAAGGTGCTCGTCGTTCCGGCCGGGCCTCCGCCTGTGAGCACGAAGATCGTGTCGAAATGCTGGAAGTTCCAGATGAACTCGAGCAGGATGACGAGGGCTGCCACGCCGCGGATATGCGGCCATGTCACAGCGAAGAATCGTCGGACGCTGTTCGCCCCGTCCATCTCGGCAGCCTCGTGGAGCTCACCAGGCACGGTCTGAAGCCCCGCGAGAAGCATGACCATGATCCACGGGAACGTGTTCCACGTCTTGGCGACGATCAGCGCCGTGCGCGCGGTGTCAGTCTGGAAGAGCCACGCGATCGGGCTGTCGATCGCGCCAAGACTCATCAGGATACCGTTGAGTACGCCATAGTTCGCATCGAAGATCCACATCCAGAGGAAAGAGACGACAACTCCGGGGATGAGCCAGGGGATGAGGAAGGCGCCACGCAGAAGACGGGATCCCGGGAACCGCTGGTTCAGCACGAGTGCGAGTGCGAGGCCGATGAGGAACGGGAAGCCGGTCGCGCCGACGGTGAAGATCAACGTCTGTCCGACGAGGCGGGGGAAGTCGTCCGTGAGCACAGCCGCGATGTTGTCAAAGCCCACGAACTCCATGCCCGGGTAGAGCAGGTTCTCATCGAAGAACGCCGACACCAGCGAACGGATAAGGGGGTAGAGGACGATCGCGCACAGGAGGACCACTCCTGGCAGCAGCAGGAATGCGAGGAATGTACGTTCGCCGAGGCGGGCGCCGAGAGTGCGCCGCTTACTCAGCGCGGCATCCACGGTGGATGAGGTCATCATCGTCCTTCTTCATCTCAAACAGAGGGCTTCGTTTTTCGGCGCCGTGTCAGTAAGGCGACATCGGCTCGTGATCAGAGTGCACGAACTTCTCATCTTGTGCAACTGCTATGCAGTATGTGCATAATAGTCCCGGATCGGTCCAGTTCCCCGACTGAGAGGCGGAGGCCATGGTTACGGAAAAAGGTGCAAACCAGAGCGTCGAGAAGGCGATGGCAGTGCTGGAGACGTTCGCAGGCGGTGAGCCGATGCGTGTCAATGACGTTGCTCGGGCAGCGGGGATCGGGCAATCGACCGCGTCCCGACTGCTCGCGACTCTCGAGTCGGGCGGTTTCGTCGAGCGCGATGCGCAGACTTCGCTGTTCTTCCTCGGTTCAGAGCTGATGACTCTCGCCGGCGTTGCGATCAATCAGAGCAACGTGCACCGCGCTGGACGCCAGATCGCACAGAACCTCGCCGGGCAGCTCGGCCTCGGGGTCAACATCGCGCTGCTGCGCGGCGCCGAGCTTGTGTATCTCGCCAACTTCGAGGGACCGCTGTCGCCGAAGTCCCACACTCTCATGGGCCAGCGGGTGCCTCTGCACGCAACGAGCATCGGCAAGTCCACGCTCATCGGCTCGACCCGCGAAACGCGCCAACGGCTCATGCCGCATCTGACTGGATTCACGAACGCGACGATCACCTCGCACGACGCACTCGACCGGGAGGTCGCACTGATCTCGCGCCGCGGCTACGGCACCGAGGCGGAGGAGTTCGTTCTCGGCCGCGCCTCGGTCGCCGCGCCGATCCTCGACCAGTTCGGTAAGATCGTCGCCTCAATCTCGATCTCAGGACCGCTCACGACGATCGATCTCGCCTCGCGCGAAGCCGAGCTCGCGCGGATCGTGATCGAGACGGCTGATCGCATCAGTTCCGGCCTGGGTTACCACGGCCCGATGGCGTGATCTCACTCAAGCCGACGAGCGTGACCCACGGCTCATCATCAGTTGAAGTCCCCGCCAGGAGCCATGTCCGCGAACCGCGAGTAGTGGCCCTGGAAGGCGACGTTGATCGTCGCGGTCGGGCCGTTACGGTGCTTGGCCACGATGAGGTCGGCCTCGCCGGGGCGGACGTCCTTGTCGTACACGGAGTCGCGGTGCAGCAGTATCACCATGTCGGCATCCTGCTCGATCGAGCCCGACTCACGCAGGTCGCTGATCTGCGGCTTCTTGTCCTGACGAGCCTCAGACCCACGGTTCAGCTGCGACAGCGCGATGACCGGAACCTGCAGCTCCTTCGCCAGCAGTTTCAGCGCACGCGAGAACTCCGAGACTTCCTGCTGACGTGACTCGACGCGCTTGCCGCTCGTCATCAGCTGCAGGTAGTCGATCACGACCATGCGCAGACCCGAGCGCTGCTTGAGGCGACGGCATTTCGCGCGGATCTCGACCAGGGTCATGTTGGGGCTGTCGTCGATGTACAGCGGGGCGTCGTTGATGCGGCCACGAGTCGCAGCGACCGTGGTCCAGTCGCGCGGGTCGAGCGTTCCCTTGCGCATGTGCTGCAACGGGATCGCCCCTTCTGCGCTGAGCAGACGCATCGCGATCTCGCTCTTGCCCATCTCGAGCGAGAAGAAGATCGCGGGCTGGTTGTGACCGATCGCCGCGGCGCGTGCGAAGTCGAGCGCAAGCGTCGAGTTGTGTGTGGGGACCATCGACTCACCTGCGAGATACAGGTGCTCCGCATTGTCCACCTGGACACACCGCACCGGGACGCTCTCGATCGGTCGGATCGCCTTGACGTACCGGCGGCCGATCCGTGCCTCGCTCACCGGACGCTCCTGCGCATGCAACTGTCGCTTGCGCTCGAATCGGAAGACATCATCGACCGTTGAGAAGTTCAGGATGTAGCACGTCGAGGAGGCCTCGGTGCGGCCGTTGACTCGCTTCGTCGTCCGCCCGCACTTGTATCCGAGACTTACGATCAGCTCGTACACGGAGTCAGCCAGGCGCTTGTTCGTCACCGCGAACTGGCACGAACCCACCCCGCGCACCACGGTGCCGTCGGTGTCCATCAGACCGGCGAGCAACGCACGGCGCTGAGCCGTCGAGGCGCGCAGATACATCGCAGGGATGTGCTTGTCGCGGAGAACTCCGATCCCACGCAGCAGCGCGGTGAACGACCCATGCTCGTGATAGCAGGCGGCGCAGCGCTGCGCTTCGCCGGAGAACGGCTCACCACATTCGGGGCAGGACAGCCGCTCGGGATGGGCGCCCTTGTTCTTCGGGCCGCAGGTACGACCGCACGTACGCACATGCGGGTGCCGTGCGATGAACTCCGTGCCGCACACCTCGCACTCGCGCACGAGCGTGGTCCGCGCCGGCAGCTTGACGGCGTAGAGCATCGCCCCTCGAGACTCGACCCGCAGCCCCTCCTGCTCGATGAATGAGGAGATCTCATCGGTCCCACTCGTCAGTCGCGCACCATCCGTGTGACCGTCACCGAGCCAGGCGCCCAGAGCGTACGGCGGGATCGGAAGTTCGGCATCGGCAGCGCACAACGGTGCCGCATTTGCGATCGAATGGTTGGCGCGTCGGTCCGCTCCGACCGTGAGCGTCTCGAGCATCTGCTCGGTGGTGACCGTCGCCGAGCCGCCCGCCGGCGACCGTCGCGTGGCACGGGTCTGGGTCACCCATTGATGCTCGGCGTCCGCGATGATCCGGGTTCCGTCCGAGAACTCCACCTCATAGCAGGGACGCCCGGTCATGACCTCCGTGGCTGCCACGACACGCGTCGGACGACCGTGCGCATCGTAGAGCTCATCACCTACCTGCACGTCGCCCATGGTGGTCCAGCCTGTCGGCGTGGGCAGTCGCGTGTCGAGCGCAAGCGCCTTGCCCATGGCCGGCCTCGCCGCCACCACGATCATCTGCCCGCCGTGCAGGCCGTTCGTGAGCTCATCGAGCTCCTTGAAGCCGGTCGGCACGCCCGTCATCGAGCCGTCGCGACCGCTGGCCGCCTCGATCTCTTCGAGCGCAGCATCCACGGCGACCGTCAGGGGGACGTAATCCTCCGCTGTCTCGGTGCCGGTGACGGCGTAGATCTCGGCTTGAGCGTTGTTGACGAGGTCGGTCGCATCGCCCTGCCCGTCGTACCCGAGCTGAACGATGCGCGTACCGGCGTCGACGAGGCGGCGCAGGATCGAACGCTCGGCTACGATGCCGGCGTAGTACCCGGCGTTCGCCGCGGTCGGGACGATCGAGGTCAGAGTGTGCAGGTAGTCGGCGCCGCCGGCGCGCCCCAGCTCGCCCGTCTTGATGAGCTCATCGGTGACGGCGACCACGTCGGTGGGCTCGCCGTGCGAGTACAGCGAGAGGATGGCCTCGAAGATCAGTTCATGCTTGGGGATGTAGAAGTCGGCGCCCTTGAGAGTCTCGATGACATCGGCCACAGCATCCTTCGACAGCAGCATGCCGCCCAGCGCACTCTGTTCGGCGAGGAGATCGTGCGGCGGCACACGCTCCGGCTTGCGCTGGCCTCCGAGTCGCTCCTCCGAGATGTCGGCAATCGACACGTTGCTCCCTTCGGTGCGCTTGTGGCTGGTGAGGCGTGGAGACCGAGTCCCGAGCGCCATACGACTACGGAGTGCTTCGCGGTCGTATTTTGAGCGAACCACGCACCACCGACATCTCGTCGCTCGTCCACGTTAGAAGCGCGTCACTCCGACTGCAATACAGCCTGTGGATAACTCTGTGGAGAGTGTGCGGAGAACTTCGCGGTGTCTGTGCAGAACCGATGTGGATAACCCTGTGATGCACAACGAATGAGCACTGGTTTATTGGCTTTGAGCTGGTCTTTACCGGTTCCCCAGCCTGTGGATGAGAATCTGTTTAAACGCACCGTTGAAGGTTGCGGCCGGGAGCGGCGCATGTGTACAACCTGGGGAGAAGTCAACCCCGGATATTCTCGGGCGCGTCTGCCTTCGTGTTGCTGACGAACGCGCTGGTCACGAGTCAATAACCCTGGACAGCCGCGTGCCGCCGGAGTATGTTCAAGCGCACGACGCACCCCGCGCCGCGAAGCAGGCCACTGGGAGAGGGGGATGAACGTGACCGTCGCCGTGTCCAGTCGGATACCGAGCGGAGTCGCGCTCGGCGCCCTCGGCGTGCTCGCATGGGTCACGCTCAGCATTCTCACCGGCGGCGATGCTGCGCATGGGGACGACGAGTCCGAATCGCCCCCGGGTCTGGTCACCTCCGTCGTCGATTCGACTCTTCAGTCGGCCACAGATCCGGTGGTCGCAGAGGTGACCCAGCCTGCGGTGAGCGACGCGGTCGTCCCGATCGTGCAGACGGTGATCGCTCCCGTCGTGCATGTCTCACCGCCCGTCGGTGACCTCGCAGCGGTCGCGTCCGACACCGTAACCGACGTCGTGGTCGACCCCGTCACCGATCAGTTGAGCGATTCGCCCGTCTCGCACGCCATCGCTCCCCTGGTGAACACAGTCGCCGATGTTCCTGTCGTCGGCGAACTGCTCGACGATACCGGCGCCACCGAGGCCGTGATCGACCTCGCCGACGCCGTCGACGCGACGACCGGCCGGATCGCAGAGACTCTCGACACCGCTGTGTCGCCCGTGACCGAGGCCCTGCACCCGGCACCATCTCCCGCCGCTCCTGATCAGTCGACTCCAGGTCAGAACGCCCCCGCCGCTTCACCCGTCGGAACGGAGCCGGTGGTGCTGCCGATCATGGATCCGTCCATCGAAGCGTCTCCGGCGCCGTCAACGCTCACGCCGCACCCGTATGCGGATCGCCTCCTCGACGAGTTCCGCGAAGCCGGCCATGGCACGTCGGCGCCCGCGACGATGGCAGGTGCGCGACCGCTCTCCGCGCCGCCTGGAGACGGGGCGCATGGGCCGCCGGGGCCCCCTGCCACCTCCTCGTCTGCCGCTGCCGGCAGCAGCACTGGCCTCTCAGCCGGCGCGCACGTCGAAAGCACCGAACGCGACGCGCTTCGCGCGTGGAAACAGACCCGAACCGCATCGGACGACGATCTTCCATCGTCCCCTCCCGCCGGCACCGACAACTCTCCTGACTGAACGGGGTCATGTCATCCCTCGCGGATGACAGACGCAGTGCTGCGCGCACATCGATCGCGCGCAATCATTCGACCCTTTATCTCAGTCAGGAGCTGAATCATCATGCGAACCATCATCACGCGCGCCCTCTGGGGCGTGCTGGTAGCCGGCGGGATCACCCTGCTCGGCGCCACCGCCGCGAACGCGGCAGAAACCGACGGAGAGGACGGCATCCTCTCCGGATCCCAGGCGGTCATTTCCGTCTCGGTGCCGGTGAACGTCGCCGGCAACGCCGTCTCCGTTCTCGGCACCTCCACCGTGGATGCACCGGCACCGGCACCCGAGCCCGAGCCGGCGCCGGCCCCAGAGCCGGCAGCGGCGGTCACGACGAGCGGCGCAGAGGGCATCGCGTCCGGCACTCAGGCCATCGTCGCCGTCGACGCTCCGGTGACGATCCAAGACAATGCGGTGAGCGTCCTCGGCTCATCCTCAATCGACACCCCTGCCGCCGATTCCCAGAGCGGCGATCCCCAGTCGCCGCCGAGTGCGGCTCCCCAGACCGATGCTCCGGAGGCAGGGGTGCCTTCCACCACCACATCGGGTGACGATTCGATCCTCGGCGGCACGCAGGCGCTGGTTCCAGTGGACGCGCCCGTCACGATCGTGGGAAACAGCATCTCAGTGCTCGGCGGCAGCGATGTCGGCCCGGCGACGTCGGCGGAACCCGGCGCGTCGGCAGACGAATCGTCGATGCCGACCGCGCCGGATGCCGTCACCGACGGGTCCGACTCGATCGCCGGCGGGACACAGGTGATCGCACCGGTCACCGCTCCGATCACTGTGACCGGCAATGCGGTCAGCGTGCTCGGCACCAGCGACGTGAGCGCGGCACCGCCGGCGTCTTCCGGGGCTGCGGCATCCGGATCACCTGGGACGGCAGAGACATCGGGCGAGTCGTCGATCCTGGGCGGCAGCCAGGTGGTCGCACCGGTCGTCGCGCCGATCTCGGTCGTGGGCAACGCCATCAGCGTGGCGGGGAAGAGTACCGTCACCGGAGATGGGGCAGCTGCCCCGACCGGCGTACCGGCGGGAGGTGACATCCTCACCTCGGGGCACGGCTCAGTGCTCGGCGGCACGCAGATCGTGGCGCCGATCAGCATCCCTCTCACGATCGGAGGGAACGCGATCTCGGTGATCGGGACGAGCACAGTCACCGATCCGGGACCGGGGACGACACCGACGGACCCGGGGACGGATCCAGGGACTGACCCGGGCACCGACCCCGGAACGGACCCAGGGACTGACCCCGGAACGGACCCAGGGACTGACCCGGGAACGGACCCCGGAACGGACGCCGGAACC
This sequence comes from Microbacterium sp. AK031, assembly GCF_024807145.1. GTDB lineage: Bacteria > Actinomycetota > Actinomycetes > Actinomycetales > Microbacteriaceae > Microbacterium. Next base: position 171,900 of record NZ_JANUCA010000007.1, read on the forward strand.
GACCCCGGGACAGATCCGGGCATGACGCCGAACACCACTCCGAGCGCTCACGGCTCGACGGTCGCCGCATCCGGTGAACGACTCGCCACGACGGGAGGTGATGACGCCCGCTGGCCCGCTGCCGTGGCCGTTCTGCTGATGCTGCTCGGCGCAGGGCTTGCGCTCCGCCGGCGCATGGCCTGATCACCACACGCCCTACGGCGATGCCATCGCACGTCCGGCGGGTCGGCGGCCTCGGGAGGAGCCGTCGATCCGCCGGCGCGCGGCTTCGTTCAGCATCCGCTCGATCGTCCACATCGCGCAGAACGCCCCCTGTCCCGAAGGGCAGAGGGCGTTCGAGAGGTGCTGCGGACTACTTGGCCGCGACGACCTGAAGGGTGATGACGGCGACGACGTCTTCGTGCAGACGCACAGTCGCCTCGTGGTCACCGGTCGACTTGATCGGCGAGGTGATGGTCACCTTGCGCTTGTCGATCGTGCCGAGGCCGGCAGCCTCGACAGCGTTCGCGACGTGCTCGGTCTTGACCGATCCGAACAGACGTCCGGCGCCGCCGGCCTTGACGGCCAGACGGACCTTCGTGTCCTCGATCTTGTCCTTGAGCGCCACAGCCTCGTCGCGATCGTGGATCGCGCGCGACTTGCGTGCGGCCTGGATCGACTCGACCTGCTTTGCGCCGCCGCGGGTCCACGCCGTAGCGAGGCCCTGGGGGATGAGGTAGTTGCGGGCGTACCCGTTCTTGACCTCGATAACGTCACCGGCGCTTCCGAGCCCGGCGACCTCATTCGTGAGAATCAGCTTTGCCATATCGATACCCCTTAGCGGCCAGCGCCGGCGTAAGGCAGGAGCGCCATCTCGCGTGCGTTTTTGATCGCAGTGGCGATCAGACGCTGCTCCTGCACCGAGACACCGGTGATACGACGGGCGCGGATCTTGCCGCGCTCCGAGACGAACTTGCGAAGGGTTGCGACATCCTTGTAATCGATGACGCCGACCCGGATCGACTTCGCGGGAGCGGTGGGCTTGCCACCCTTCCGCGGCTTGCGGCGGTCGCCGCTCGACTTTCCAGCCATGGTTATTCCTTATTGATGAGCGGATGCCGTGCCTCTTGCGAGACTCGGATCCAGAAGTTGTTCAGAATGGGGTGTCGTCGCCGAAGCTGCCCGGAGTGCTCCAGGCATCTGCGCTGGTTGAAGAACCGGGGGTTGACCACGGCTCCTCCGACACCTGCTGCTGCTGCTGCGCGGGACGCTGTCCACCGCCACCGGCTCCGCCGGAAGCGGCACGGGTGACCTGTGCCGTCGCGTATCGCAGCGAAGGGCCGATCTCGTCGACCTCGAGCTCGATGGCCGTGCGGTTGTTACCCTCACGGTCCTGGTAGGAGCGCTGACGAAGACGGCCCTGCGCGACAACACGCATGCCCTTCGTCAGTGACCCAGCCACGTGCTCGGCGAACTCGCGCCACACGGACGCACGGAGGAACAGCGCATCGCCGTCCTTCCACTCGTTCGCCTGACGGTCGAAGGTTCGCGGCGTCGATGCGATGGTGAAGTTCGCCACCGGCAGCCCGTTCTGCGTGTAACGCAGCTCGGGGTCGGCCGTGAGGTTGCCCACCACGGTGATGACGGTTTCGCCGGCCATGAGCCTTAGGCCTTCGCTGCCTTGGCAGCCTTGCGAGCTGCCTTCTCCTCGGAGCGCTTGGCTTCGAAAGCGACCATCGCCTGAGCTTCTTCAGAACGAAGAACCTTGGTGCGCATGATCTGCTCGTTCAGGCCCAGCTGACGGTCGAGCTCCTTGGTGGCATCGCTCGTCGCGGTGAAGTTGACGACGGCGTAGATGCCCTCGTTCTTCTTCTGGATCTCGTATGCAAGACGGCGCTTGCCCCAGATGTCGACCTTGTCAATCGAGCCACCATCGTTGGTGATGACCTTCAGGAACTTGTCGAGCGTAGGGGCGACCTGGCGCTCGTCGATCTCGGGGGTCAGAATGACCATGAGTTCGTACTGGTGCGTCACTTACCCACCTCCTTCGGACTAGAACGGCTTCCGGGCATTTCCCGAAAGCAGGAGGGTGTGTGCACGTGCCCGCCCATGCGCGCAGGATGCACGCAGAAGACAGACAACCTGGACAGTCTAGCGGAGTTCCGGGCGTGTCGCGAACGGCATCAGTCGACCGATCCCCGCGGCACGATCCGGCAGGTACCGTGGACGCCATGGAGTGGATCGCGGACCCGACGGCGGCAGGCGGCTGGATCCGCGACCGCCTCGACGCCGACTGGTCGATGCACCACTTCGTGCCGCACGGCTCTCCGGCGTACGCGCGCATCTTCCATCCCACGGAGGTGCGGTCGCTGCCGGATCGACGTGTGCCGACGACGAATGAGTGGTCGCGGATGCCGGATGCCGAGCAGCAGCGCCTGGTGGAGATGCTCGTCGCCACGCCTGCCTCGTGGGCGGATGCCGCGGCGGCCTTCGGCACGACCATGCATGCGTTCGCGCAATGGCAGCGCCTCGTCCGAACGTCGAGCGACGGCGACTGGCACCCCAGCATCGCCCCCGACGGGAGGGAGTTCTCGTCACCGAACATGGGCTCCATCTCGCCCGAGCTGCTCGCTGCGATCGCCGGCCGCCTCATCGAACACACCACGACGCCGGATGCCGGATTCGTCGCCGTCTGGGAGGGCTGGGGCGGACTCGTCGGGGCATACGGCAGCACAGGTCGCGGCTTCATCGAGTTCACCGACGAGACGCCGAAGCCGATGCGGTGGCGCAGTCTCCGCGGGAGCTTCGAGATGCCGTTCCGCCAGGCGAAGTGGCAGCCGGGCATTCTCTCCGACGACATCTCCAAGGGGCCGCGGTTCGAACTGCCCGATCGTGATCACGTGCTCTTCTCGGCGGCGCCGACGATGTTCGCGGATCCGGAGTGGATCCTCGATGCGCCGTGGCGCGATCGTGAAGCCGAAAGTCACGGATTCTCGCCATCGGCACAGCATCCCAGCATCCTCTGGCCCGCAGACCGCGCCTGGGTGATGGCGAGCGAGATCGACTTCGACTCGACGATCGTCGCGGGTTCGGAAGAGCTGATCCGTGCGATCTGCACGGATCCCGCGATCGAGGCTCTGCTGGTACCCGAGGGCGCGTCGTTGCACTGGGACGCCGACGAGATCAACCGCTGACTCCCCGCAACCGCTGCTGACGCCGCAACCGCGCCACCCTCGAAACAGGTCGTGCGCGACGAAACAGGCCGTGGCACCACCTGTTTCGAGCGGCAAGGCCTGTTTCGGCGCGGGCTCGGACAGGCGCGGGCTCAGCGCCGCACGGGGTCCCGGTGCGGGGTCGGCTCGAGCGTGTAATCGGTCGTGGGGTCGGCCCAGGTGTCGGCGGTGGCGCGACCCCGGGCGCGGCGCATGCCGAGGATTCCCTGCACGAGCGGAGCGCCGACGCTGAGCGCGATGGCGCCCGCGAACGAGCGGTCCTCCGAGCCCAGCACGCTCTTGCGATGCCATGCCGCATGGAGCGCGCCGCCACGACCCGTCGGAACGACCTTCGCTTGCAGGCGTCCCTCGCGGCGCAGCGCGACGAGCTCTTCGACGCATCGCCACCAGTTGGTGTCGGACTCCGGCTGGAAGTAGTTGTCGCGCTGCCAGCCGGCGAGCGGATGCCGGAACCGGCGCCCGATGACCTCCTCGGCCCCACCCAGCAGCCCGCTGCCCGTGAATACCGTGTTCAGCAGCGTCTTGTGCACGCCGAACGTGTCGAGCGCGATGACGGGAACGTTCTGCGCGAGCGCCTCGATCGCCGCGGTGGAGCTGACGGTCACCAGCCCTTCGGCACGGGTCAGCGCCGTCGACATCGGCTCGTGGGAGAGGACCATGTTGCGTGGACGCGCCGCCAGCAGATCGGTGTAGGCATCGCGTTCGAAGTGCGCCTCGGCCTCGCCGGGCCGCGAGCGCAGCTTGACGACGACGCGCTTGGTCGGGTCCGCATCGGCTGCACTGTGCAGCATGTCGGCGATCTGCTCGCGCTCATGTCGCGCGGCCGGCACCAGTGCCTGAGCGGCGAACACGAGATCCGTGCCGCCGGGGCGGGCGAACGGAGCAGGAGCCAAGCGGCCGGCACGCGAGACACCACCCGCGACGGCACCGACCAGCTCGCGCTCCGCGACGCGAGCAGGTCCTGCAGTGACAGCATCCGGAGCCGTCCGCGCGAAAGGCAGCGTCGCCAGCGCGGTCGGCACCTGCATGCCGATGCGGCGGCCCAGTTCGGCGAAGGCCCGCTCCTCGCGGTGCGAGTGCACGACCATCAGGTCGCTCTCGCGTCGGTACTCGAGCGCGCCGCGCTGTGCGGGGATCGACATGCCGGGCAGTCCGCTCACCACGACCGGTCTGCGCGCCAGCCGGTCGATCTGGCGCGCCATCAGTCGCACGAACGGTCCCCGTCCGGAGAGCACGACGACGTCGGGCTGGTGGCCAGTCAGCCACCCGCGCACCTCGTCGAAGCCGAGACGGGTGACGTCGGCATCCGCGAAGCTCGTCCCCGCGAGGGCCGTACGCTCCTGTTCCGCACTGACGGTGAGCGGCGTGCGCACCAGCAGCATGTGGCGGCGGATGCCGGTGATGCCCGACAGCAGCGACGCCGACCATTTCACGAACGAGTCGGCATCCGCGATCGCGACGACGCGGAGTTCCAGCGTGCTGGTGATCATGCTCCTGCCGGAACGCGACGCAGCTTCGCCATCGGGGCCTGCTCGCCGGGGAAGACGCGCTTGACGCCGTCGCCGAGCGCGGTCTCGATCACCCGGATGTCGCGCACGAGGTGCGAGAGACCTGTCGGCTCGAGCGATGCGGCGTGATCGGAACCCCACATGGTGCGATCCAGCGTGATGTGCCGCTCGACGGCGACCGCGCCGAGTGCGACGGCCGCGAGCGAGATCTGCAGACCGCGCTCGTGCCCCGAGTAGCCGATCGGCACACCGGGGTAGCGGTCACGGAGCGTCGTGATGACGCGGAGGTTGGCCTCTTCCGGCTCCATCGGGTACGTCGACGTCGCGTGCATGAGCACGACCCGGTCGGTGCCGAGGGTCTCGAGCGCGCGATCGATCTGCTCGATGGTCGACATGCCCGATGAGAGGATGATGGGCTTGCCCGTCTCGCGCAGGGCGGTCAGCAGCTCGAGGTCGGTGACGCTGGCCGAGGCGACCTTGTGCGCGACGACGTTGAGCTTCTCGAGGAAGGCGACACTGGGCACATCCCACGGGGAAGCGAACCAGTCGAGTCCTCGCAGCGTAGCGTGGTCGCCGACCTCGACGTACTCGTCCTCGCCGAACTCGACGCGACGGCGATAGTCGAGGTAGGTCATCGTGCCCCACGGCGTCTCGCGAGGGACGTCGCGCATGTGCTCAGGCGTGGAGATCTCGGGGGTGCGCTTCTGGAACTTCACGGCATCCGCGCCGGCATCCGCCGCGACGTCGATGAGGCGCTTGGCGATGTCCACGTCACCGTTGTGGTTCAGGCCGATCTCAGCGATGACGTAGGCGGGTCGACCGCCCCCGATGACGCGTGATCCGATGCTGACAGTCATGGTGGTCCTCCAGTCGTCGTACCCCTCATTCCTGAGTACGCCGCGACTGTGAACACCGCGCGAATGAGGGGTTACCGGTGTCGGTCGGCTGTCAGAACGCGCTCGATGAGCTCGCGCACCGCGCCCTGTCCGCCCGACTTGTCGAGCACGACCCTGGCGGCAGCACGCACCTCCGGATGCGCGTTCGCGACGGCCACCGGCCACCCGACGATGCGCATGGCGGGCAGGTCGTTGACGTCGTTGCCGAGATAGGCGATGTCTGCAAGGGCGATGCCGTTCTCCACCGCCCATGCGGAGAGCGCCTCCTCCTTGTCGTCGATGCCGTGCCGCACCGCAACGCGAAGCTTGTCGGCCCTGGCCCGCACGACCTGATTGACCTCGGTGGAGAGGATGAGCATCGGGATGCCGGCGCGCCTGAGCCGCGCGACCCCCATGCCGTCCTCTCTGCTGACCCTCACCTGCTCACGCCCTTCGGCATCGACCAGAGCGGTGTCGTCCGTGTGCACACCGTCGAAGTCGGTGACGACGGCCTTCACGTCGATGCTCTCGGGCTGGTCCATGAGGGGGGCAAGAGCGGATGCCACGGCGGCATGCTGCTCGTCGTCGATCTCGACCGCGCTCAACTCCGGAACCTCGACGATCCCCACCCGGCCGAAGAAGCGGTGCCCTCCTCGGCGGAAGCCGTCGGCCCGGAACACGTAGAACGCGCCGGTCTCGAGGTAGTGCGGCTCGCGGTCCTGGCGGCGGGGGCGGCGGGCGGCATCGTGGTTGATCGCGGCTGCTGCCTGGTCGTCGTCGCGCCGCCACAGGAATCCATACGTCTCGTGCGCGGAGAACATGCTGTCGTATCGGCCCGAGCGCACCTCGTCGACGGCCGCGTCGATACGGTCACTGGGGATGAACGGCGACGTCGCCTGGATGAAGACGACGATCTCCACGGTCTCTCCTGCCGATTCGAGGGCATCGAGGGCGTGCAGCACGGCGCTCTCGGAGGAGGCGGTGTCCCCGGAGATCTCGTCCGGTCGACGGATGGCCCGTGCCCCGGCCGCGACACTGAGTTCTGCGATCTCGTCATCGTCGGTGGAGACGACGACGAGATCGACGTGTTCGGCAGCAGCGGCGGCTCGCACCGCACGCTGGATGAGCGGGACGCCTCCGATCCGTCGAAGGTTCTTGCGCGGCACGCCCTTCGACCCGCCGCGCGCGGGGATCACCGCGACAGTCAGGCCGCGTGCGCGCTGGTCATCATCGATGAGCTCGCTCATAGCCCGCGCGCCACCTTCCATACTCGTGCGGCGCGTCGACGCGCACCTCTGAGGGTCAACCGGATCTCCTCGGCCCTGCCCACTCCCCCCACCGACCGCAGTGCGCGACGCACGATCGGCTCGACAGGAGCGCCGGGGAGGCGGAGTTCGACGAGACGCCGGAGATCGAAGTAGCGATCCCTCTCGGCGGGATCGAATCGGTCGAGCAGTTCTTCCGCCCGCGGTCGCAGGTGCGCGGCGATCTTCGGCTGCATCGCATATCCCACGGCATCGATGAGCAACTGCAGTTGCGCCGGGTCGCGGTATCGGCCGTCAGTGCGGGTCAGCGCATCGACGATCGTGGCCGGTACGCGGTTGCTGTTCCCGTAGGGGGTGAGCCTGCGCAGCACGGTCTGCGTGCCGGACGACGCGATCGGGCGGTCGAACAGTGTCTGCACCGTGGGGAGGGCGGTCGAGAACCCGGCGACGACGCCGTCGACGTCTAGTCGCTCTGCGACGAGCTCAGCCGACTCGACGCCCCGGTACTCGACGAACTCCGCCCCGTGTGCCTCTGCGCGTTCCCGCACGGCGTCGGTGACCAGCGGAGGCGCAGACGGATGCGGCTTGAAGACGATGCGCCGCGGGTTCCACGCCGCGGCGCGATTGATCATGTCACCCTGCATGGCGATCTCCTCCGCGGCCGAGACCAGCCCCAGCGCGGACAGATACTGGCCGAGCACGAGCACGGTCGGCGTGCCGTCGGCGAGCGCGTCGAGCTGCGGGTCGGCGGCGGCGGTCTCCTGCAGCACCCTGCGGAACGCGGCCGGCGGTACCGGCATCCGCTGTGCGCCGTCATCGCGAGACCGAGCCTGCGGCATGAGACTTAGGCTGCCTGGCTCGGTCTCGCGCGGCAGGGTCGGTCTCGCACCGCCGAGCACGAGCGGCTCCACACCGGGCACGACGTCGGCGTAGACGACGCGGCCGACCCGTTCGACGACGGTGCGCGGCAGCTTCACGCGCATCGGCGAGTAGGTCATCAGGCCGTCGCCGATGATCGTGATGCGCGCGTTCGGAAACAGCGACAGCAGGGTGCGCGCCGGGGCGACCTGCGGGCTCTGCACGAACAGCTCCAGGTCGTCGTCGAGGTTCCAGGCACGCGAGAGAAGGCGCTTCAGGATGGGGAAGTCAGCCGCCACGGGATGCCAGGAACTCGGATGCAGCGGCGAGAGGATCTCGTCGAGCGGCTCGATGCGATCGAAGCGCGCACACAGCGACCGGAGGTTGGGCTGCTCGTGGATCGCGAGGCTCGTCTCCGGTATCCGTGCGGAGTTCACGGGCACGAGCACCCGCTCCTCACCCGCCTCGATGAGTCCCTCGTCGAGTGCGGCCGAAGCTGTGGTGAGTCCGTACGCGCTGTGCAGAATGAAGAGCTGGGTCATCTCGCGTGTCCCGCCTCACGCAGGGTCCGCGCGAGCACACGTCGCTTGGATCCTTCCAGCCGCCCTAGAGCGCGCGCGACGTCGGCGGGAGGAAGAGTGGCGAGCAGGTCGCGGATACTGCCGCGCATCTCGCGCCGCAGCGGGGGCGCCATGCGCCTGGACCGCACGAAGTGATGCGAACTCAGCGCGAGCCCCGTGCGCACCACCTTCGGCATGAAGCGCTGCGCCTCGGCATCCTGCTCCACGATCTCCACCACCTGCGCGAGCGCACGCGGAAAGTCGAGCTGGCGCCGGTCCCGCACCTGGGTGAGCGAAGTCGCGATGCCGCGCCGGTAGAGCATCGCCGGGGCATCGACGGCCGCGAATGACGACGCCTGCAGGTGCAGTCGCCAGATCCATGGCCGGTCCTCTGCGGTGAAGAGCCCTTCCGGGAAGGCGGCGAGCCCCTGGTCGATGATGCGCCGGTGGAAGATGCCGGCCCAGGCGTACGGGTAGTCGACCATCGTCGTGTCGTCGGACGGCAGGATCGCGTCGCGAGGGGATGCGACGACCCCGCGCCAGGCGAAGGGGGCCCGCACGGTCTTGCGCGCAGAGCCGGTGACGCGCACGTGGTCGGTGCGGAGGAAGTCGCATCCGAGTTCGCGCAGCCGTGCGGCGAGCACCTGCAGCCGGCGCGGCTGCATCCAGTCGTCACCGTCGATGAAGCAGAACGCGTCGCCTTCGACATGAGCGAGGCCCTGGTTGCGCGCACTCGCCAGCCCGACAGGTCGGGGGTTGACGAGCACCTCGGCGTGCGCGAAGCGTTCTGCGTAGCCGCGCATCTGATCGCCCGTGCCGTCGCTCGAGCCGTCATCCACCGCGACGAGCTTCAGCGCGGCCGGATCGTCGAACTGCCGCAGCAGCGTCTCAAGAGTCGTGCCGATGTAGGGCGCAGCATCCTTCGCGGGAAGGATGACGGTGACGAGCGGTGTGCGCACAGGTCTCCCGGTGGGTCGGTGGCGTCCGGAATGGTCGCACCCGCACCTTGCCGCCCGGTGGCGCCGCGGTGAACGGCGGGTATCTCTCGAACCGCCGGGCGAAACAGGACTTCCCGCGCGAGACAGGACGTGGCACGCCCTGTCTCGTACGACAAGACCTGTTTCGAGCGGAAGGCCCTCAGCGCGCGATCGGCGGCACGGTCGACCAGGACGCACGGTCTTCCGCGGTTGGTGCGGCGGGAATGCGGCCCTTGCCGTCTGACTCCGGGATCGCGGCGAGCAGCGTGTTCACCCCTCGATTATCGCGAGCGCATGTCGCCGCGTTTCCACGCGACCCGGGTTAGCGTAGGCGTGTGAGCATGCCCCCTCCGCAACCGCTGACCTTCGACGCCCGCGCCCTCACCGAGCCGGTCGATGCGAAAGCCGTGAGCGCGTTCGCCGCGGAGATGAAGGCTCGTCGCCGTGGATCGGTCCAGGCATCGACCGTGATCGCGATAGTGATCGCGATCATCGCCGTGCTCGTCATGGTGCCGATGATGTTCGTGCTCATGGTCACGCTGGCCACCGGCCGCGATTCCCTCATCGCCATGCTTCCGCTGCTGCTCATCGCGCTCGTGGCGCTCGGAATCGGGATCGCGGCGTGGTCGTCCGTTCGGCGTCGGCGCGTCGAGAGGTACCGGCTCAGTCGCTTCGCCGCGGCGAACCACATGACCTACGAGGATCAAGTCGACGACCCGCCGCTCCCCGGAATGATCTTCACTCTCGGCCGCTCGCGCAAGGCGGAGCAGCTCGTCCGCGGTCACTCACCCCGATTCGTGGAGTTCGGCAACTACCAGTACACGACGGGCTCGGGGAAGAACTCGACGACGCACAAGTGGGGCTACGTCGCCGTCAAGCTCGACGTGCCGCTGCCGAACATCGTGCTCGATGCCCTCGGCAACAATGCACTGTTCGGCACGAACCTGCCGGCGTCGTTCCACAAGGAGCAGCGGCTCTCTCTCGAGGGCGACTTCGACAAGTACTTCACCCTGTACTGCCCGGCCGGCTACGAGCAGGACGCCCTGTACCTGTTCACGCCCGACATCATGGCGCGCTTCATCGACAACGCCGCGCAGCTCGATATCGAGATCGTCGATGACTGGCTGTTCCTCTACACGAAGCGCGAGGCGTCGACGCTCGATCCGAACACCTGGGCGTGGCTGTTCGGCGCCGTCGGGGCCCTAATCACGAAGTTCGACCAGTGGGCGAGGTGGCGCGATGACCGCCTGCTCACAGAACAGGGTCGCACGTACTCGCACGCGCAGGCGGCGGCTCCTCCTCCTGGACATGCGCCGGCTGCGCCGTCTCTGCCGTTCGCCGCTCCGGTGGGGATGCTGACGCCGCCGCCCGGTGTCGCACAACAGGGGCGACGGCTGAAGCGCAGCGGGCGCTGGGTGCCGATCGTGATCGTGGCGGTCTTCGCGATCGGCTGGTTCTGGACCCGAACCCTGTCCTGATCGCCTGTCAGCTCGCGCCCAGCAGCTCGGTCATCCGTTCGTAGAACGGCGCAGGGTCGCCGGCCAGCGAGCGCTTCACCATCGCCGTCCAGTCGTCGACGATCACCTCGATCGATCCGGCATCCAGACCGTCCAGGGAAAGACGCGGCACGTCGCGAGGATCGATCTTCGGGCCGTCGAATCCCGCGGCGATGTCTGTGTCGGCCGCGCCGAGGAGAACACCTTGAACGAGCGTCCCCTGCGCGGCGAGCTCGAGTCGCACGCCGTTCGTCATGTTCCATTCCGCCGCCTTGGCTGCGGCGTACGACCCCGTGCCGGGGCTCGCGAACCAGGACAGTGCCGACAGCACGTTCACGATCGCGCCGCCGCCGTTCGCGGCGAGCACAGGGCTGAACTCGCGAATCACGTCGAGCGTGCCCCAGAAGTGCGTGTCCATCTCGCGCCGGATCTCTGCGAGGTCGCCCGTGACGAGCGCGGCACCCGTGGAGATGCCGGCATTGTTGACGAGGAGGGTCACGTCGTGCGCGATGGCGGACGCAGCGACGACCGACTCATGGTCGAGCAGGTCCAGGCGCAGAGGCACCACCCGGCTGTCGTCGAAGTCGATGCTCTCGGGCCGGCGGGCCGTCGCGTACACCTTGCTGACCCCGCGCTCGAGCAGTTCGAGCACGAATTCGCGGCCGATGCCGCGGTTGGCTCCGGTGGCGAGAGCGATCTGGTCGGCGATGTTCATGGATTCTCCGCTTTCTGAGTGGTCTTCTCGAGGTTCGGCGGGCCGTACCCGGCGCCGCGTCGACTACTCTAAAAGTTGACGTTGACGTCAAGGGCAAGTCGAGAATCGTTCGTTGATCACAGAGAGGCTTTCATGCGGATAGGCGACGTCGCACACCGCGCGGGAGTGAGCACCCGCGCCCTTCGTTACTACGAGGAGCAGGGCCTGCTCGACTCGGAGCGCACCCCGAGCGGCCAGCGCATCTATGCGGAGTCGGCCGTCGAGCGCGTGCAACTGATCCAGCAGTTCTTCACGGCAGGTCTGCCGAGCCGCACGATTCTGCAACTGCTGCCCTGCGTCGACAGCGGACAGGGGTCGCCCGAGGTCTTCGAGATGCTCGCAGCAGAGCGTGATCGCATCACCGCTGCCATGACCGACCTCGCTGCCACGCGCGACGCTCTCGACCGGATCGTCGATATCGCGAACAATCCGACGCCCGAGCACTGCCCCGCGCTGCGCGAACCGGCGTGGGCCCCATACGCCGACGCGGAGTAGCCACCGCCGGATCGCGTCAGGGCCCCCGCTTGAGTCCGACTCGTCGACCCGCCGATCTTGCGTTTCGCACACTACTACGCAGTGCGTGGTAGTGTGCGATGCATTGAAGGGGGTTCTGTGGATACGACGCAATTGCTCAAGGGCGTACTCGATGTGGCGGTGCTCGCCGTGCTTCGGCAGGAAGACGGCTACGGCTACGACATCGTCCGGCGTCTGCGCGACGCCGGACTCGGAGACGTCGGGGACGCTTCCGTCTACGGCACTCTTCGCCGCCTCTACGCCGCCGGTTCGCTGTCGAGCTACGTCGTGCCGTCAGAGGGCGGGCCCCACCGCAAGTACTACGCCATCAACGCGCAGGGCGTGAAGACGCTCGACGCGCAGTCGGCCAGCTGGGCCGAGTTCGCGGCCGCGATGAGTGATCTGCTCGAACCAGCACGTGCCGCATCCCGCACGATCGGAGAGAAGTGATGAACAGCATTGAGATCTCGCTCGACGAGCGCATCCGCACCTTCACCGATTCCGTGCGTGAGCACCTCGACGACCTCCCTGCAGACGAAGTCGACGACATCATCGTCGGGCTCACCGCCGACCTCGCCGAGCAGGCAGCCGACAGCGGAGGGACGCTGGAGCTCGGCGATCCGGCCGTCTACGCCGCCGAGCTGCGATCGGCTGCCGGTCTGCCTGACCGATCGGATGCCGTGAAGCGGGAATCCGTGCGCGCGCGAGTGTCCAGGCGCCTCGGCTACATCGCCGTCGGCATGCGTCGCAGCGCCTTCGGCGCGTGGCTGCTGGATCTGTTCGTCGCACTTCGTCCGGTGTGGTGGGTGCTGCGGGGCGTCGCGATCTACGGGGTCGCACATGCGCTGTTCGGGTCGCCATCATTCGGCGGCAGCGGATCGGTCATGCCGGACACTCTGTTCGGATGGCTCATCCTCCTCGCGATGATTCTCGTCAGCGTGCAGTGGGGACGTGACCGTTGGCTGCCCCGGAACGCGCTGCGTCACGTGCGCACCGTGGTCAGCGTGATCGCGGTGCTTGCGCTGCCGTTCGCTCTCTCTTCAGTCCTGATTCCGCGCGTCGAGTACGTCTCGGATGGCGGTTACGAGCAGCCGGGCCTGCTGCTGGATGGTGTGCAGGTCGGCAACGTCTTCGCATACGACGAGAACGGCGAGCTCATCGACCGTGTGCAGTTGTACACCGACCGTGGCACGCCGTTGAACCTGTACGGTGGCGGAGTCGACGATGTCGCTGACGACGGCTGGTACGGGTACATGCAAGACGAGGATGGGCGCGTTCGCGTACCGTTCGATGACGCGCGCGGGTCTGAAGTCTGGAATATCTACCCGTTCCAAGAAGGTCGGGTGGATCTGAACACAGGCAAGGTCCGCACCTCGACCGTCAAGGACGCCCCCGCACCCTTCCTCCGTGCGCCAGGACTCCTCACGCCGTCGCCGACACCGTCCCCGACCGACGCTCCGGTCGAAGAAGCCACACCCACTCCGGAGCCCTAGGCGGAAGCATCAGGTCAGCTGACGAGCGACCTCGGTGAACGGCTTGTCGTCGACCGGGCTGATGTTCTCGATCGGGTTGCGGACGACGCGTCTCGATAGACTCAAGAGCGACGGCTGACGATGCGGATGAGAGCGGGTGCGGCCCGTCGTGCTCCTGTGGGGCACCGGGGCGAGAGCAGTTCCTGACGATCCGCGCGGTCGCGCCCGCTGCTACCGGCGCACGCACCTCAGCGGCGATGCACTCCGTCGAGCAGGTCAACGTTCCGGCAGGGTCCTTCCTGATGGGCGACTCGTCTGGGGACCGCAACATCGGCGACGGTGAGACCCCGGTGCACGATGTTTCGCTCGCGTCGTTCACCATCGATGCCACGCCTGTCACGAACGACGCGTTCGCCGCATTCGTGGCTGCGACGGGGTACCGCACTGAGGCTGAACTGTTCGCGTTCTCTGCCGTTTTCCACCTCGCCGTCGCTGCTCCAGAAAGCGACATTCTCGGTCAGCCCCCGGGGACGCCATGGTGGTTCGGCATTCGCGGTGCGGATTGGTCACATCCGGGCGGGCGGGACTCGAACCTCGACGGGCTGGGCGATCATCCGGTCGTCCACGTGAGTTGGAACGATGCGCAGGCGTACTGCGCGTGGGCAGGACGCCGCCTCCCCACTGAAGCCGAGTGGGAGTATGCCGCACGCGGAGGGCTTCCCTCCGCCAAGTATCCGTGGGGCGATGCGGAGGTGGATGAGGGGCGATGGCGAGCCAACATCTGGCAGGGAAACTTCCCGCGCGAGAACTCCATGGATGATGGTTTTCTCACCACCGCCCCGGTCCGCAGCTTCGAACCCAACGGATACGGGCTGTGGCAGAGTGTCGGCAACGTGTGGGAGTGGTGTGCCGATTGGTATGACCCGAAGGCCTACGAAAGCTCGGCCCTGGTGAATCCGGTCGGACCGGCATCCGGAACATCTCGCGTGCTCCGCGGCGGCAGCTACCTGTGCCACATCTCCTACTGCAACCGCTATCGCAATTCTGCACGCTCGCAGAACAGTCCCGACTCGTCCATGGGCAATGCCGGTTTCCGAACCGTAGCCCTCTGACCCGGACCGCGGCGAACAATCGGTCAGCGATAGGTTCGGAACCAGTCGAATTGCGCGGAGATCGATGCGTTGTCAGGTTGCGCCGACAGCTGCGCCAGATCCTGTGCGACCAGACCGACCTTCGGCTGAGGTCCGGCCGGCAGGGTACGGGTGCCGTGCCATGTCCAGTGCTCCCCGTCTATGCTGAGGGCGGCACGGTAGAGGTGCTCTCCGTTGTCGGCTACCGTGTGCTGCAGCCGCAGCCACATCGTGTCACGGCTCGGTCCGAGAGCCGCGTGCCCGTATGCGACCGTGCCGGCGCTGGCCGTCTCCTTGGCGAATGCCGTGAAGCGACGTGACTCGCGGGTCGTATAGGCCAGCTCGACCCATTCATCGTCATCGGTGTAGGCGATCAAACCCGCCTGCGGCCACCCATAGGGGATGGATTCGCCGAACGGGATCGTCACCTTCGTCTCTGCCGTCCAAGTGCCCGCCGGCATGTCGCGCAGCAGCAGAGAGGGCAGGGTATCCGCCTGAGGACGCTGGTTGATCAGCGTCGAGCGCTGGATGTCGAAATCGAGTCCTCCGTCGTCAACCGTGGCTGCGGGTTCGCGCAGCCAACTCCACTCCTCGGCGAGCTCTCCCTCGAACTCGTCTGAGTGTGCGGAGTCGAGCGCACCGATCATCGGATCGGGCACCCTGTCGGTCTTCGGTGTGTAGAGGCGCGCGATCGTCACGTCGTCGAAGTCGGCGCCGATGCCCTTCGCCTGCAGAGCCACGTGGCCGGACCGCATGCCCTTCGGCACGCGAAGCGTGACCTCAGCGACCGGGTCGTACTGGCCCGACTCGGACACAGCGACCCGAAGGCTGCCGTCGGAGAGCACCATCTCGATCTCATGCCAGGTCTCATAGTTGAATCCCGCCGGCAACGGCGCAGTCGTGGTGCGATTGCCTTGCACCTTGACGGTGAGCTGTTCGGATTCTCGATCGATCGACGCCGTCAGGCTGTGCCTGCCCTGCGCCGGTATCGAGATGCCGGCCTCACCGCCTTCGCCGCTCGCCAGACGCACGAGCGTCCGCGCGCGCAGATCGCCGTCCACGACAGCAGTCGAGGTGAGCGGCGTTTCGGATTCTGTGTGTGCGTAACCGCCCGTGGATCCCTCGCTCTTCGACCATCCGTCCGCGCTCATCCATCCCGAGAGATCACCCTCGAAGGCCTCGCTGATGAATGCGTCGTTGTCCGGCCCCTCCGTAGGACCCGAAGGCATTCCCGCACCGCCGTTGCCGATCGGCCACCCATCGATCCAATCCAGTCGAGTCAGCGCGATACCGCGCGCGCTCTCCGTACCGGAGACATACGGATCGTGCCGGTCGATCGCATGACTGACGATCCAGTCCTGGCCCGAAAGATCGGTGGCTATCGCGTTGTGCCCGGTACTGACGAACTCGTTGCCGTTGGGTGCCAGTACCGGAGTGCCGCCGCCCTGAGGGCCATTCAGCGAGTGTCCGTCGCGGTCCAGGAACGGACCGGTGGGATCGGTGGATCGCCCGACCATGATCGGATAGCCGGATGCTGCGCCGGCGCAGCATCCGCCGATCACCGACAGGAACAGGTAGTAGAAGCCATCACGATTCACGACGTAGGGTGCCTCGTATCGGTGCGCGTCGGTCAGCTGCACCGGCTCGCCGTCGGTATGCAGGCCGTCGGCGGCAAGTTTCACGACCCGCACACCGCCCTGTACTGACCCGTAATACATGTAGCGCGTCCCATCAGGAGTGGTCAGCAACTCTGGATCGATGTTGTTGCGGATCTCCGTGACGCCAGGGCGCACCTCCCAGGTCTCGTTGCCCACCACGACCTCACCCGTGTCCGTCCAAGGTCCGGTCGGATGCTCTGCGGTCGCGGCAGCGATCGTGCGCCACGGCGTGCCGGGGGCCTGCACGACATATGAGTAGTAGAGAACGTAGCGGCCGTCGAGGTAGGCGATCTCCGGCGCCCAGAACTGCCTGTTCGCGCCGGATGGCTTGCCGTCGTACGTCGGTATCGTCTCCGGTGTGAAGACGGGGCCGACCCACTCCCAATCGATCAGATCAGCAGATCTACTGATCATCATGTTCTGCTTGGCGTCGCCTTCGTACCGTTTCCCGTTGGTGCCATAGGCATACCAGAAGCCATCGTGACCCCGGATGATCGTCGGATCAGCGAAGTTCTCGGTGAATCCGGCCGACACGGGGTTCGTATACGTGCTCACGGCATCATCCTCCTGGGCTGAGACGGCGCCCGGTGCGAGCAGGCCTACGAGCAGTACCAGTGCGCTCCCGAAGCTGACGATCTTCATGACATCACTCCCTTGCCTCGCGGCGTGCCGCGTCGATGGCCTCTGCGGGGACCGAGCGAGCAGGCCTCTGAAGGATGCGCCGGATCTCCTCGAACGGAACCTTCGGCTCGCGATCCGCGGTCAGCAGACCGTTCGTCTCCTGTTCCGTGTCGGTGAGCTGCGTCCAGCAGAACCCCGCGACTTCCGGGCTGTCGAGCACCGCATCGACGATGTCGCGCACGCGCTCGATCAGCGCATCCGCCGAGGCGACCGTCGCGTAGCCGTGCCAGGCTTCACCCTCGCCCGGCCTGAGACTGGTGCCGCCTATCTCAGTCAGCATGACCGGTTGCCCGCGGTGGACTGGATCGTCGAGGAGGGCCGTGCGGCGGGCCGGCGGTCGATCACTGAGAACCCGGGCGATGCCGTCCTGGTCGCCGTACCGTTCGCGGAACGAGTCGCCGGCAGGGGCGTAGTCGTGCAGGCCCCAGATGTCGCTCTCGGTGTGTTCCCACCCGTCATTCGAGATGACGGGTCGGTTCGTGTCCAGGGCTTTGGTGACGTGATACAGGGCCCGCGTGGCCGATCTCTGCTGCGCGACGGCCAGACCGTGCCAGACTCCCCAGCTCTCGTTGAAGGGCACCCACGTCACGATGCTCGGATGGCTCCGATCCCTCTCGATCATCTCGAGCCATTCGCGAGTGAGGTGCCCGAGCATCCGATTCGAGTACTCGTACGCGCTGGGCATCTCCCCCCACACGAACAGGCCGAGCCGGTCGCACCAGGCGAGAAAACGTGGATCCTCGATCTTCTGGTGGATTCGGACCCCGTCGAAGCCGAGTTCCTTCGCGAGCTCGACCTCCCGGCGCAGCGCGTCGGCGGACGGCGCCGCAAGATGCGACTCCGGCCAGTAATTCTGCGCGAGAACGAGGCGCAGGTAGCGCGGCTGGCCGTTGAGGAGGAAGCGGCCATCCTTGATGCCGACGCTGCGAAACCCCACGTACGACGCGACCGCGTCGACGGTGCTGGCGCTGTCTCGCACTTCTACGGTCGCATCCATCAACGTCGGGCGTTCGGGGCTCCACAGCAGACGTCCGAGTTCCATGTCGTGCCGGCCCGCCGGTAGCGATATCGACCAGTGATCGTTGCGTCGTGTCGTGCGGAATGTCTGGTGTGCGATCACTTCTTCACCGAGCGTCAGCCGCACGTGGATGTCGACAGGAGCCGCAGGCACCTGCGACAGCTCGATCTCGAATCCGACCGTGGCGGTCGGCACATCCGGAGTCCAGTGCACCGCCCGCACATGCACGTCCGGCACGACCTCGGCCCACACAGGCTGCCAGATCCCGGTGGTGCGGTGGTACCAGATCCCGTGCGGCTCTGCCTGCCAATCCTGCTTTCCCCGCGGCTGGGACGGGTCGTCCCGCTCATCCTCAGCGCGCACCACGATCGTCTGCGTTCCCTTCGGGACCAGGGCTTCCGTGACGTCGAGCGCGAACGGCGTATGCCCTCCCTCGTGATCCCCGACGAACAGACCGTTCACCCAGACGGAGGCACGGTAGTCGACTGCTCCGAAGTGGAGCACGAGCCGCTCCCCCTGGGCGGGAGTTCGATCCAGCGTCACCTCACGGCGGTACCACACCACATCCGGGCAGTCAGGATCGTGTATCCCGCTCAGCCGGCTCTCCGGTGGATACGGCACGGCGATCGTTCGGGTGAAGGGGGCGGCATCCTGATGCCAGCCGGCAGCGCGCCCCCGATCGTCGGCGTCGGAAGCAAACCCCCACGGGCCGGTCAGATCCTGCCATAGAGGGCGGACCAGCATCGGGCGCGGGTAATCGAGGTCAGTCACGTCGTGCCTCCAGGATGTCTTGGGCTCACCAGGCGGCGAGTCGGGGGTTGCTGCGATCTTCGGATGCCACAAGGACGTCGATGAGCTTCTCCTGCAGATCCGTCCGTACCTGTCGCCAGGAGTCGTCATCCCAGAGATTCTTCAATTCGTCCGGATCGGTCTCCAGGTCGTACAGCTCACCGGCGCGCGCTCGCCCGGAAGCAGGTGCTCCGTGGTGGACCACCAGCTTCCAGCGGTCATGTCGGAGCATCGTCACGTGCGCTGCCGGGTCATGAGGGTGGCCGCTGTCGCGGTACTGGCACAACGCCCAGTCCCGCCACTCGACGCCGTCACCGATGATGAGGCCTTCAAGACTCTCTCCCTGCATCGCCGCGGGCACATCCACGCCGGCCGCCTGCAGGAAAGTCGGTGCGAGATCAATCCACTGCACGAGTTCGCTGCGGCGGTCCCCTGGAGTCGCGACGCCAGGCCATCGGACGATGAGCGGTACGCGGACGGCGCAGTCGTACATGAACGGCCCCTTCAGCATGAGCTGGTGATCACCCAGCATCTCGCCGTGATCGCTGGTGAACACGACGACAGTGTTCTCAGCGAGCCCTTCGTCCGCGAGCACTTCGAGGATGCGCCCCACCTCGTCATCGACGAGGGAGACCATCGCGTAGTAGGCCTTGCGAATCTCGTGCAGTTCCTCCCCGCTGTATGAGGCATAGCCGCGGGCATGCCCGGCGTACGAGGCGAGTGACTCCTCGGACTGGATCGCCGGCTTGCTGTCCAGTTCTCCCTCATATGTGACGATCGATGGAAGCCTCACATCGTCGTAGCGACGCATGTACTCCTCCGGTGCGCCGAAGCCGTGGTGCGGGTCGAAGAAGTTCGCCACGAAGAAGAACGGCTTGTCCTTGACCCGATCCGACCGGAGGAAGTCGATCGTCTCCTCACCGATCCAGTGGCTGTAGTGCGCCTCGGTCGGAATGGTGTCGAACAGGCCACGATTGTCCATCACAGCCGTGAAAAGGCTCGGATGGCTGGCCTTCAGCCACCGGTGGTAGGAGTTCTCGGACGATCCGGGGTAAGGGTCGTGCGCCCAGCGGAACACTCGGAACCCGTCATCGAGGCGCGGCTCTGTACGGCCGTCGAACGCCGATCCGAGGTGGAATTTTCCCACCAGGCCGCAGTCGTACCCGGCGTCGGCGAGGTGCTTCGAGAACAGTTCCTTCTCCGCCGCCAGGTCGACGCCGTTGGCATGCAGCCCGTGCGTCGACACGTACTGTCCGGTCATCAGGCTCGCGCGCGACGGCGCGCAGACGGGGTTCTGCACGTAGCAGTTCTCGAACACCACGCCCTGGCCGGCGAGGCGGTCGAGGTTCGGAGTAGACACGGCGGGGTTCCCATAGGCTCCGGCCATGTCGAACCGCTGCTGGTCGGTGCTGATCAGCAGGATGTTCGGCCGCGATACGTCACCGTCCATGAAGGTCCATCGTCAGCACGGTCACCGAGTGCGGCGGCATCAGCCAGCCTCCATCGATCGCGTCGACCTGACCGAGGTCCCGGGTGCTGACCGCATCTGGCGCCGAGAGGCTGTTCGAATCCGTCACCGCGATGTCTGCGCCGATGCGGTGGATGCGTGCCGCTGGCGGCGTACGATCGGTTCGCCCGTCGAAGACGGGGCGGAACCGGATGGCCTCATCGCGATGCCGGTTGATGACGGCGATCCGAACTGTTCCGTCTTCTGCACGAGTCGCCGACACGTCGATGAACGGCACAGTCATGCTCGCGGTCTGCAGGCCTCCCGAGGGCACCCGGTTGTCGCCGAGAGGGACGGATGCGCTGCGAGATGGCCCGTCCACTTCCGCGTGGAGCACCGTGCGGCCGAGCTGCCGACCGTACAAGTGCCACACGTGATAGAGCGCCGACCCGAAGGCACCGCCTGGGCGTGCGACGACGATGCCGTTGGCGTTCACGAGGTTGACCGGGTTCGCCATCGTGACCGCCGTGTCATGTCCGACAGTGCGGTGGATCGCGTGCAGGACCCCGGCGCTGAACAGTGCGTCTCCCACGGTGCGTGGTGCGTAGCGGTTCACTCGGAGCGCGTTCGGCCAGCCGTCGACCTCGGGCGTCTCGCGCGGCGCGACGCCGCCGTCGTCTCCGCGCTGGGGCTCATCCCAGGCTGCGGGCTCGAGGTGCCGCATCGTCCACTCATCGAGAGCGATCTGGGGCGGTTTCGGCAGTCCGATCTCGTCGGACAGTGAGGTGATCAGATGCGAGTACGTGTTCATCCCCTGCTCGAAGTACAGGGACTGCGCCACGATGTTCTCGTAGTCGTCACCTGCCCAGAGCTCGGTGGTCGCGCCGTACAGATGCAATGACAGATAGTCGAAGTACTTCCCCGCCTGTTCGAGCGCGGCGCGGGTCCAGTTCTCCTGATCCCAGGGGATACCGACGCCGATGAGCTTCAGATCGCCGTCGACCAGGCGCATGAAGCGGGCATGCTCACGGGCAGCGAGCGCATATTCGTCTGCCGACCGATGTCCCATCTGCCACGGTCCGTACACCTCGTTCCCGATGCCCCAGTAGCGGACCTTCCAGGGCTCTTCCCGTCCATTGGTCCTGCGGTTCCGCGTCAGAGTGGTGTCATGGCGGGAGTTCGTGTACTCGACCCACCGCACGGCCTCATCCACGTCGCGGCAGGAGTGGACCAGATACGGTTCGGCGCCGGCGGCTTCGGTCCAGGCGAGGAACTCGTCGGTGCCGAAGCGGTTGCTCTCGGTGTCGCCCCAGGCGAGATCCAGCCGGGTCGGACGATCGTCGCGCGGTCCGATGCCCTCCTCCCACCGGTAGCCGGAGGTGAAGTTGCCACCCGGCCATCGAATGGGGCCCGGAGCGAGGTCGCGGACGAGGTCGAGGACATCCCGGCGGACGCCGCTGAGCAGGCCCGGTTCGCTGACCGCCCGAGGCGACCCCTCATCGAAGACGCCGCCTTCGATGTTGCCGAAGAACGCTGATTCGAGGAAGTGCCCGTAGACATCGTCGTCGATCCTCCCCACCGGTCGGGTCGTGTCGATGAACGCGAGTGCTTCACGTTGGTGGGCGTTGTCGGTGTGCATGCTGGGCAGCTCCATTCTCCGGGTTTCGGTCATTGCTTCACTGCTCCGGCGATGCTGTCCACGAACTTGCGTTGCAGGATGATGAACACGATGATGACGGGGATCATCGACAGCACCGCGGCCGCCGCCATCCCCGACCAGTCCTGTCCGTACTCTCCGACGAATACGGTCATGCCGATCGCCAAAGTGCGAAGGTTCGGCTCACTCAGGGTGAAGACCAGGGGCAGCAGATAGGTATTCCACGCGAACAGGAAGGTCAGGATCACGACTGTTGCCGTGATCGGCCATGCCATCGGCATCATCACTTGGAAGAATGTGCGGAACGGGCCGGCGCCATCGAGCTTCGCGCTCTCTTCGAGTTCCTTCGGAAGCCCGCGGAAGTAGCCCGCGTACAGGAGAGTGGCGGCGATCTGCCCACCGGCACCAAGACCGAGAATCACGCCGGCATGGGTGTTGAGGAGCCCCAGCTGATCGGTGAGCTGCGTGATCGGAATGATCGTGTAGCCCTCCGGCAGAAAGAAGGTTACGAGGAAGACGCCGATGAGCAGTTTCTTCCCTGGGAAGTCGAACCGGCCGAGTACGTACCCGGCGAGGGCGCTGCGAACGACGACCAGCACAATCGTGCCGGCGGTGATCAGCACGGTGTTCAGGAAGTAGGACGAGAACCCGGCTTCCGTCCAGGCTCGTGCGTAGTTCTCCCACACAGGCTCGTCGGGGAGCAGGTCGAGACCGTTTCCGAAGATCTCGGACGAGTCCTTCAACGAGGCGGATACGAGCCAGATGAAGGGGTAGATCCACACCAGCGACAAGACGAGCAGCCCCACGAACGTCAGGATCCGTCCCGGTCGCAGCGGGCGGCCTCGCCGCAATTTACGGAGTACAGATCGGTCGCTGCCCTGCGTCGTCACGGTTCGTGTGTCCAGAGCGCTCATGAACCGCTTCCCATCTGCTTGCGCGCCCACCGCACGCCGACCGCCTGGGCGACGGCGATGATCACGGTCAGCAGTCCGAAGAGCACAGCAGCCGCAGACGCATAGCCGAGCTGGGGAACCGTCGCTGCGAAGGCCGCACGGTAGATGAAGATCTCGATCACCTCGGATGAGAACGCGGGGCCTCCGCCTGTGAGCGTGTGCATCAGGTCGAAGACGTTGAGAGCGCTGACCGTGTCGATGAGGGTGATGATGACGAGGAACGGCACCAGTAGCGGCAGCGTGACGTGCCAGAACTCCTTGCGTCCGTTCGCTCCGTCGAGCATCGCGGCCTCGTGCACATCCTGTGGAACGGTCTGCAGCGCGGCGAGCCAGTAGATCATCGTTATGCCGAGCCACTTCCACACCCACACCGCGATGCCCGCGTACAGCGACGTTCCCGCGTTCGCGACGAAGTTCGTCGGGGTCTCGGTGATGCCGGCCCACACCAGCCCGAGGCTGATCGGTCCGTTCGCATCGAGCAGCAGCGTGAAGACGATGCCGATGATCGCCCCCGTCGTGACCACCGGTAGGAAGAACAGCGTGCGGAAGAAACCGGGGAATGGCGTCTTCTTGCTGTTCAGCCACAACGCGAGCAGCAAGGCCAGGCCGACGCGGGCTGGCACGGCGATCACGAGGAACAGCAGCGATTTCCCGAACGCGTTCCAGAACTGATCGTCCGTCAGCAACCGCTCGAAATTCTCGAATCCGACGAACTCGCCGGACATCGCGAACCCGGGCCAGTCGAGCAGCGCGTACCACCACGATGCCACCAGCGGATAGACCGTGTAGGCGCCATACCCGAGGAACGTGGGGAGCAGGAAGACATAGATCCACCAGTTCTGGCCGAAACGGGTCAGCCGCTTCGGTCGCGCCGTGCCCTTCTGCTTGGTGGGAGGGGGCGCAGATGCTGTGATCGTCATGAGGTCATCGCGCCGCGTACGCGGCCTGATCGTAGTCAGTGGCCGGATCCCAGTTCGAGAACACCCAGTCCTCGATGCTGACCTCGGCGCCGTCCTTCTTGACCGACTCGATCGCCCGGTCCCGTTCCGCGCTCATGGCATCGTTGAGCTTGGTCAGCTCACCCTTGATATCACCCGTGCTGCCGGTGAGGATCGCCTGAACGACCTCGCCCAGGTTCGGATGTATGTCCTGCATCTCCGCGGCCACCCGCCACGTCGACGGATTGCCGGCCTCGGGAACCGGGCTGATTCGAACGTCATCCGCCATGTAACCGATGTTGCGGGCATATGCTGGGTGCACGTCCGCTTCCGCGACGACGTCGAGCGCCGGTGGCTGATCCATCGCAGCCGCGAGCTGAAGCTGGAAATCGCGTGAGCTCATCTGCAGCAGCAGCTCCGCCGCCGGCTTCGCCTGGTGCGAATCCTTGTTCACCCAGAACACACCCGCGCCTGGGCCACGGTTGAGCATGGGCCGAGTGGGCTCAGCGGTCGGCACACGCCAGGCATCCACTCCTCGTTCTACGGCGTGGGGCTCGTCCACCATGAGGCCGCCGATGATCCACGGTCCCCACATGTAGATTCCAGCCTCACCTGCCGCCCAGCGCGCGCGCGCGTCTCGGGCGCCCATGGAGGGCGAAGACGGATGGACCACGCCATCTTTCTGCAGCGAGAGGAGGAACTCGATCGCGTCGACGAACCCCTGCGAGTTGAATGCGTAGTCGCCGGTCTTCCAGTCGATCGTTCCCGGCGCCCCCGCACTCTGGGCGAGATACGTGATCAACGCCGTGAGGTACGGCACTTCTTTCGTCGGGATCACGAGGCCGTGAACACCCGTCTTGTCGGTGATCTGCCGGGCAGTCGCGCGCATGTCGTCCCAGGTGGCCGGGCTCTGCGCCGGATCGACATCGGCCTGGCCCAGCAGTTCTGTGTTGACCCACGGCGTGGCTTCGTGGAAGCGCCCGGAGAAGAGCGGAACCGAGTACACCTCGCCGTCGAAACGATGGATGCCGTCGAACAGCTGATCGCCGATCTCGCTCCCTTCGAAGTCGGCGTGCGCGCCGATCGGCTGGAACCAGTCCTCGCTGACCAGAGCCGCGGACGCCGCACCGAGTCCTGCGAGGGAGTGCACGTCCGGCATCTGGTTGCTGCGGCGCGCGACCTGGATCGCCTGCGCCAGATCGGGGGCCTCCATCTGCCGGCGCTCGATCTCGATGCCGGCGTTGGACTTCATGTATGGCGCGAAGAGACTGGCCTCGAGCATCGTGGTCAACGGTCGGAACTGGTCCCACCACTGCAGTGTGCCGTCGTTGGTGGACGACTGCTGGGCGGACTGTCCGCCGCCGGTGCATGCCGCGAGAAGCAACGTCATACCGCCGACCCCCACGGCTCCGAGGAATCCGCGTCGGCTCAGCTCGATCGCCCTGCTGCGGGCGGCGACAACCCCGAAGGCATCGTGCTTGCTGCTGTTCATGATTGTTTCCTGTTCGTTCGGGTCAGGTCTGCACCTGGTCGAAGGAGCTGAGAGAGACGTCGTAGTCCTTCTCTCCGACCGGGTACATCGACGTCATCCAGTGGTAGAAGTTGTCGCCCCGGTCTCGCAGCTGCGTGTACAGCCGCTGCAACAGGGCATTTCGGATCGGTTCGAGTTCGGGGTGTGCGTATCTGTTGTGCAGTTCGTCCGGGTCATCGACGAGGTTGTAGAGCTCGTTCATGGACTCAGGATTGATCACGAGCTTGTAGCTTTCGGTGACGAGCATGCGCTGCGGGTAGGGGAAATGATGTCCGTGGAACTCGAGCACCAGGTCATCTCGCCACTGTGGATCCTCGCCGCGCACGACCGGAACGAGACTGGAGCCGTCCTCGGCCTGGGCGCTGTCGAGACCCGCGACATCGAGGATCGTCGCCGTGAAATCGATCAAGGTCGCGAAGTGATCGGTGACCTGTGGGTCGTGCCCGCCGGGAAGCCGGACGACACCGGGAACGCGATAGATGTCCTCGTACGCTGCCGGGCCCTTGTCGTGCAGGCGGTGAGCGCCGGTGAACTCACCGTGATCAGCGCCGAAGAAGACAGCGGAGTCGTCGTAGACTCCGAGTTCCTTCGCGACGTCTACGATGCGTCCGATCTGCTCGTCGATCAAGGTGACATATCCCCAGTAGGCGGCGATGAGCTTCTTGGAAGTCGCCACCGTGAGCGTGTCGAAAGTCCAATGCGCGGAGTAGTTCGCCTGGACGGGCGGCTTGTTGGCGAACGTCTCCGCGACAGACTTCGGCAACTCGATGTCCTCCGGGTCGTACATGTCGAAGTAGCGCGAGGGGATGTTGTACGGCAAGTGGGGCCCGAAGAAGTGCGTCGCGAGGAAGAAAGGCTTCCCCGACTTGTCGTGGTCTGCCGCATACTCACGGAGCAGCCCGATCGCGCGCTCTGCGAGGAAGTACTCGAACGTGGCCTCGACCGGCTGCTCCAGGCGAGCGGCCAGGAGGTTGCCGGGGCTGCCGTTCGGGAATGTGCCGCGGATCTCATCCGTGAGCGCATACGGAGGCAGATCGTGCTGGTCGAGGTAGGCCAGGTATTCGGAGTGGTCCACCGGGTTGTGCCAGCCGTGCATGGGGATGCCGTCGAAGCCGTAGTCGAGCTGAGTGCGGTTCAGCCCTACATGCCACTTGCCGATCAGGCCGACGTTGTAGTCCGCGTCGCGCAGCGCCGCGCTGAAGGTGAACTGGTCGTCGGCGAGTTCGTCGCGATATCCGACGTTGCGTTCGTAGTTGGCGAGTAGCTGATGCCGGAACGGAGCGGCTCCGGTGAGCAGGCTCGCGCGGGCAGGGGTGCAGATCGCGGTCGGGGTGTAGAACCTGCGAAAGGTCGTTCCCTGCCCGGCGATGGCGTCGAGAACAGGAGTCGAGACGATGTCGTTGCCGTAGCAGCCGAGTGTGTCGATGCGGTGCTGGTCGGTGAAGAAGAAGAGGATGTTCGATCTCATGCGGTGCGAGCCTCTTCCGAGCGCTTCGTGGCGGGGATGGCGAGCGGGATCGTGTGGTCACGCAGAACGAGCGCGACACCCCCCAAAGCACCGTCCAGGTTTCCCAGCTCGGCGAGGCGAATGCGCAACCCGTCTGCGCCCCCACCGTGCGCATGGCGCATGATCGACTGCCGCACCGTCCGCAGCAGGTGATCCCCCACTTGGATGAACGGCCCCCCGAGGACCACAGACGAGACATCGAGGACGCTGCAGGCGTTGGCCAGAACCAGTCCGATGCGCGCGCCGGCGTCGGCGACGACCGCGCGTGCGCGGGGTTCATCGCGATCCAGAGCGTCTCGCAGTGCGCCGACCGACTCCGCTCCCGCACGCGAGAACACTGTTCGCAACCCCACATACGCCTCAAGGCACCCTCGGTTCGTGCATCGACACACGGGACCGTTCGGATCGAGACAGACATGCCCGAACTCGCCGGCCGCACCTGTGGTTCCGAGGCGCGGCTCATCGTCGAGGATCAGAAGACCACCGACACCCTCCGACAGACGCACGTAGATCAGATCATTCACGTCTTGCCCCGCACCCCAGGAGAACTCGGCCAGTCCTGCCAGACGAGCGTTGTTCTCCGAGCGCACGGGCACCGAGTAACGGTCGATGAACTGCCGAGCGACCCCCGCGAGGACATCGGCTCGACCAGCGATCGCGCCGGGCACGCCGAATCCGATCGCGATCAGCGGCGCATGCGACGGGACTAGAGCATCGATGAATCGGATCGCCGTCGCGAGGCGCTGTGGCCACGGTTCCTCGCGATCGTGATCTCGCGTCTGCGAGCCGATGATCCGATGCGTCGCGTCTGTCGCGATCACGGTGACACGCGTGTGACTGAACTCGACGCCGACGATGACGCCGAAGTCGGGGTTCAGAGTGAGAAGCTCCGGAATGCGCCCCGCACGGCGGCTGGAGCCCGCGCCTTTTGAGCGTACGATCAGACCGGCACGGCGCAGGTCCCCCGTGATCTCAGAGATCGTCGCGCGCGACAGCTCAGTAGCGACGGCGAGTTGCGCTCGACTTGCGCTGCCTCGCACGCGCAGCACGTCCAGTACCTGCGCTTCGTGTTGCGCCCTGGGTGAGGGTCGAGAGGGCGATGTCGTCGTTGGCACTCCTTCAGTGTGAGAAGGGGCAACCATTGCGTCAATCTTCCGTTGCATATTCTGCCTAGTTCTCGACAGAACTTGACGGAACGGGTACTTCTGCGCCTTGCAGTACCAACGAAGATCCGCGAGACAGGGGTTTCCGCACGAGACGGGGGTTGCCACGGCCTGTTTCGCGCGACAAGTCCTGTTTCGAGGGGCGCAAGCCTCAACCCCGCGCGGACCACCACGCGCGCAGGCGCTGCTCCGCGACATCCGGTCCGAGCACGCCTTCGTCGAGGCGCAGGTCCAGCAGGAACTTGTAGGCCTCGCCGATCTCGCGTCCTGGACCGATCTCCAGGATCTTCTGGATCTGGTTGCCGTCGAGCTCGGGGCGCATCGCGTCGAGCTCCTCCTGCTCGCGCAGGTCGGCGATGCGCTTCTCGAGATCGTCGTAGGCACTGGCGAGGCGCGAGGCCTTGCGGCGGTTGCGCGTCGTGACATCCGCACGGGTGAGGATGTGCAGACGCTCCAGCAGATCGCCGGCGTCGCGCACGTAGCGGCGCACCGCGGCATCCGTCCAGGTGCCCTCCGCGTATCCGAAGAAGCGCAGGTGCAGTTCGATCAGGGTGGCGACGGCATCCGTCGTGTCACCGTCGAAGCGCAGGGCCTGCAGACGCTTGCGGGCCATGCGCGATCCGACCACGTCGTGGTGATGGAACGTGACGGCTCCACCCGGCTCGAGCTTGCGGGTGCGGGGCTTGCCGATGTCATGCAGCAGCGCGGCGATGCGCAGCGGCACATCGGGGGCGTCGCCGGGATGCCGGGAGTGCTCGAGCTCGATCGCCTGCGTCAGCACGGTGAGGGAGTGCTCGTAGACATCCTTGTGGTGGTGGTGCTCGTCGACTTCGAGGCGCAGCGCGCTGACCTCGGGCAGGAACTCCTCGATCAGCTCGGTGTCGACCAGAACCCGGATGCCGAGTGCGGGGTCATCGGTCTGCATCAGGCGCACCAGCTCACCCTGGATGCGCTCCGGGCTCACGATCTTCAGCGTCTCGCGAAGGCGGCCGATCGCCTCGAGAGTGGCCGCCTCGATCTCGAAGCCGAGCTGTGCGCTGAAGCGGGCGGCACGCAGCATCCGGAGCGGATCGTCGCCGAAGCTCACGTTCGGATCGGTCGGCGTGCGCAGGATGCCGGCAACCAGATCCTCCACGCCCCCGGTCGGGTCGATGAGCTTCACCGCCGGAACCTGCAGGGCCATCGCGTTGACCCGGAAGTCCCGGCGAGCAAGGTCGCCGTCGATCGTGTCGCCGAACTCGACGGTGGGCTTGCGGGTGACGCCGTCGTAGCTGTCGGCGCGGTAGCTGGTGATCTCGACCTGCTCGCCGCGGACCTTGGCGCCGATGGTGCCGAAGGCGCGGCCGATGTCCCACTGCGTGGACGAGATCGGTGTCACGATCTTCAGGATCTCGTCGGGCGAGGCGTTCGTCGTGAAGTCGAGGTCGTTCACCTCTCGCCCGAGCAGTGCATCACGCACCGGACCGCCGACGACAGCGAGCTCGAAGCCCGCGGCCTCGAAGGCGCGTGCGACCTCGGCGACGACGGGCCCTTCGGCCAGGGCAGCCAGACGAGTGAGTCCCTCGGCCATGTTGAGCATGGGTTCCAGAATACCGGGGTCGCAGTGGGCGGTTGCTCGTCAGGGTGCGAGGAGCCGATGCAGCAGTACGGCAGGGGCGGATGCTGCGACCGCGGCCCTTCCGCTCGCCTCTGCGCCCTGCCCGGTCAGCGCCCACTCGTCGATGGCGCGCAGTACGGCGAACGTCACCTCGACCTGCAGATCGAGCGGAAGGTCGTCGCGCACCTGCCCGCTCTCGCGCCCCGCGCGCAGCACCGCCTCCACCCATTCGCGCACAGCATCCAGTAGCTCGCCGCGCGCTCCGCCGGAGACAGCAGACGCGGCATCACCCGGCAGATAGAAGATACGACCCAGATACTGCAGCGCGGGCGATGCCGACAGCGTCGCGAATTCGCCCAGCATCGCATCGACGCGTCGCCAGAACGCCCGCGCCCCGAACTCGGCGGGCGCGGGAGGCGTCCACTGCGCGCGCACATCGGCGACCAGCATCCGCACGACGGCATCGAACAGCTCGCTCTTGGAGCCGACGAAATGGTAGAACGAGCTCTTGCTCATGCCCGCGTCGCGGATGATCCGGTTCAGCGACGCCGCCTCGTACCCGGCGCGGGCGAACTCCGCCACCGTCGCCTCGGCGAGCGCGGTTCGACGCTCAGGGGACAATGCTCTCGCGCCCTGTCCCCCGTCGCCGGCATCCGTCATGAGCACCATTATACTGGACCACCCGGTCCAAGAGGCGGAGAGTGTGGACCACCCGGTCCACGAATATCAGCGAAGGAGAACGCCGATGCTCACCGCCACCCCCTGCATGAGCAGATCGATGCGCAACGCGACGATCCCCTGCGCGTTCTCATCGTCGGCGCCGGTGTCGCAGGCATCACCCTTGCCGCTCTGCTGCGAAAGCAGGGGCTGCAGCCGGTCCTGATCGAGCGGATGACGGGGTTGGAGCATCCGGGCTACATGCTCGCGCTCATGCCGATGGTGGATCAGGCGCTGGAAGACATCGGCGTGCATGACGAGTATCTCGCCCGCAGCGCGCCCGCTCGCCCGATATGCCTTCCGCTCGCATCGCGGCAGGATGCTGCGCTCCGACGACCTCGGAGCTCTGCTCGCGATCCACGGCGACTACCGGGGAATCGAGCGCGGGGCGCTCATCGAGGTGCTGACGACGAACGGCTGCCCGGTGGCCTTCGATACAACGGTCGTCGGATTCAACCAGGGCGAGCGCCCCGAGGTGGCGTTCAGCACCGGCGAGCGCGCCTCGTTCGATCTGGTCGTCGCCGCCGACGGCATCCGTTCGCGCACACGCGATCTGCTCGACGTAGGCGACGCCTCGATCGTCGATGCAGAACCGGAAGCGAGCCGCTCGCTGAGACGAGCGCTGTGAGAGCCGCGATGTGCTCGCTGGGCACCGCTGCGTCGACCAGCACGGCGCGCATGTCCGACACGAGCTCTGAGCGTTGACCGGAACCGCCATCGACGAGCGACGTCGACGGGAACAGCCCGAGCACGCGCCGCTTCTGCCGACAGAGGTGACCCCGCTCGACGAGGCGATCCAGCACGGGCTCGCGCAGCGCCGGCCCGCTCGCCGCGAGCACCGTCTGGACGCCTCGGGGCTTGTGGCTGATGTAGTCCCACATCGGCCGGAGCAGTTCATCTTCGGGTGGTTCGCCGGCTGCATGGATGAGGGTGCCGCGGAATCCGGCATCCGCGATCGTGGCGTGACCGTGCTGGGCGAGATCGGTCAGCGCGCCGGCGGCGAGCACGTAGAAGAGGGTGTTCTCGCCCGCGATGGTGCCCGAGTCGGGCTGGAACAGCACGAGGAGAAGGTCCTCGGTGATCAGCGTGCGTGTGCGCTGGGAGTGGATGCTGTCGTCGGTCATGAGTCTCGTGGAACATGCCGAGCGCCGGATCCGTGCCTGGCTCGCGATCCTCGAGGACGAAGGGGTGCTGCCGCCCGGCGACAACGCCAGGAGGTCGGACTTCCTGCTCACGGTCGTGGACGGGCTGTCGATCGCGCGCGCACTGCCGCCGAGCGACCAGCGCCTCGAGGATGAGACCAAGAGGTTGGGATTCGCGGTCGATGCGGTCTTCGACGTCCCATCCCCCGTGCACCACGTGCCGTAGGGCGCGCTGTTCGGATTCCAGCGCGTTGAGGCGCAGGTAGGCTGACCGGATGACCGACCCTCTCGCCATCGAAGAGTTCTGGCGTGAATGCCGCACCGCCTTGCCCGGTCTGCCAGCGGCCGTTCCTGAAGCCTGGGCGTTCGGGGCCACCCCGGCGCATGCCGACAGCCTCTTGGCCCTTGTGCTCGACGGGACGAAAACCGCAACGGCATCATCCCTCTGGGACTACGAGCACTCACAGGAACCAGTGCCGGAAGCCGGCTTGCTGAACATAATTCTCGATGGATTCGGAGTGCCGTGTGCACTCCTGGAGACTGTTTCGGTCGAAGTTGTTCCCTTCAACGAAGTGGACGCGTCCCACGCCTTCGCGGAAGGAGAGGGCGACCGTAGTCTGTCGGATTGGCGCGGGACACATGAACGGTACTGGCGCGAGTATTCCGAGAATCCGCGAGGCTTCGAGCCCGACATGCCTGTCGTGTGCGAACGATTCAGGTTGATGTACGCCACGACCGGATCGCGCTAGATCGCGTACCCCTCGACGGGACCCTCCGTGTTGGGCTTCCACCCCAGCGCCGGTGCGACGTGTGTCGCGAACGACTCGAGCACGTGCAGGTTGTAGTCGACGCCGAGCTGATTCGGGATCGTGAGCATCAGGGTGTCTGCGGCCATCACGGCCTCATCGGCGAGAAGCTGCTCGATCAGCACGTTGGGCTCGGCAGCGTAGGTCTTGCCGAACGTCGAGCGGAATCCGTCGATGATCCCCACCTGGTCGCCGTTCTCGGCGCTGCGGAGGCCGAAGTAGGCGCGATCCATGTCGTTGACGAGCGGGAACACACTGCGGCTGACCGAAACGCGCGGCGTGCCGGTGTGACCGGCGGCCTTGTACGCGGCGCGGTACAGATCGATCTGCTCGCGCTGAAGTTCGTGGAACTGCGCGCCGGTCGCTTCTGTGAGAAGCGTCGAGCTCATCATGTTCAGTCCCTTGCGGCCGGTGTCCTGAGCCGTCGCTCGCGAGCCGGATCCCCACCAGATGTGATCGCGCAGCGTCTCCGAGCGCGGCTCGACCGCCAGGTACCGTCCCTCGCCGACCTGCTGCGGGTCGCCCTGCACGACGCCTGCGCCGTCGATCGCCTCGAGGAACAGGTCGAACTTGTCGCGGGCGAGATCGGCTCCGCGTGGATCTTCCGATCCGACGTAGCCGAACGCCTCATAGCCGCGCAGCGCGGTCTCAGGTGAACCACGGCTCACGCCGAGGGCGATGCGGCCACGTGCGATGAGGTCGAGGGCAGCTGCCTCTTCGGCGAACTGCAGCGGGTTCTCGTACCGCATGTCGATGACACCGGTGCCGACCTCGATGCGCTCGGTCTTCGCCGCCATCGCGGCGAGCAGCGGCATCGGAGACGCCGCCTGACGGGCGAAGTGATGCACGCGTACGTACGCGCCGTTGACGCCGAGCTGATCAGCGCCGACCGTCAGGTCGATCGTCTGGTGCAGCATGTCGCCGGCCGTGCGTGTGCCAGAGCCGGGCACGGGCGCGTAGTGCCCGAACGAGAGGAATCCGAAAGCCTTCATGTTTTCATGCAACCGAATGGATGCTGCGGGCATTCCCGACGCTGGGATCTAACCGGCGATGAGGAACCCATCCAGCACGAGCCGGCGGATGCGGGGTTCGAGGTCTTTCCACAGGTCGACGAGCGGCACCTCGAACAGATCCGCGAGCGCGGACACGATCTGAGTGACGCTGAGATCGCCGTCACAGGCGCCGACGAATCCGGCGAGCGCGGAATCCACAGCCACGGTGTGGCCGAAGCCGCCGCCCTGGCGCAGCTCGATCACGCTCGGGTCATCGTTTCCCGGCATGTAGTGCCGCGCCTCGGTCACATCCGCTGCGGTGATGAGCGTGTGCGGGATGCCGTCGGCCAAGGAGTCGTGCGCGGCGAGCCCGTCACGAAGCCCCCGACCCGGTGCGGAGAGCGGCTGCGACACTGTCTCGAACCGCCGTAGGCGCCCAGGTTCAAGATCGATCGGGCGCCGCAGCAGCACGTACCCGAACCCGATCGCCGTGACGCGGCGTTCAGCGAAGTCGTCGAGCCAGGCCTCCAGCATCCCGCCGAACGCGTCGTCACGAGGAGTGGTGCCGCCGTCGCGGATCCACAGTTCGGCGTATCCGAGCGGGGTAAGCTCTTCGCGCTGGATCACCCAGGCGTCGAGAGCAGGATCGATCCAGGACTCGAGGCGGGCGAGTCCGGAAGTGTCAGGACGCGACTCCCAGTTGCCGAGCAGCTGCGCGATGCCGCCTGGCGTGAGATGCCCCGGCACATCGTGCACGAACTGCTCAACCAGCGCGTCGCCGATCAGCCCGCCGTCGCGGTACTCGTATGCCGTGACCCCGTCGACGCGCGGAGTGATGACGAACGGCGGATTCGAGACGATCAGATCGAACGCCTCGTCCGCGACCGGTTCGAACATGCTGCCCTGCCGGAAGGTCACGTTGCTCACGCCGTTCAGACGCGCGTTGAGCTCGGCGAACGCCAGCGCCCGCGCCGAGATGTCGGTCGCGACGACCTCACCGGCGTGGCGAGAGACGAGAAGTGCCTGGATGCCGCATCCGGTGCCCAGGTCGAGCGCACGGCCGACCGACACCGGGACGATCAGCTCGGCGAGTGTTCGCGACGCACCGCCGACGCCGAGCACGTGGTCGGCGGGCAGCGCAGAACCGAGGGCGAGTTCGTCGAGGTCGCTGGCGATCCACCACTCGCCGATGCCGTCGGTATCCACGAACGACTGCGGACGGATGAGTGCAGACGGAGCGACATCCTCTTCATCAGCACCGTCCTCAGCGGCGATCGTGGCGAGTCCCAGACCGACCAGACCTTCCACGCCCAGTCGCGGCAGCGCAGTTGCGACCAGCTGCCGAGGTTGCGGCATCCCGAGCACGAAGAGGCGACCCAGCGTCGCGAGCGGTCCGACATCACGCGCGATCGCGCGCAGCAGGGGTTCGCGAACACCACGGCCGAGCGCGTCGTCGGCCTCTTCCCCCCACAAGCGCCTGAGCGGCTCGGAGCGGAAGTCGGCAGCATCCAGATCCGCCGCCAGCGCCGCGGCGAGAGACGGATCGGGGATGGGTGGGAGCGCGTCGGACACGGCCGTCACTCTACGCGCCTTCAGGGTTCCCTTACCGCACGCGCCTAGAATCGCAGGGTCACAACTCACGGGCTGACCGCCGCGGTGCCCGAGGAAGACCAGAGACGTTGATCACCCCCCGATTCGGCCGTCGTGTGCGCGCGCAGCGCCGTGCACGCGGTGCCGTGGTGTTCGCACTGGCCGCCGCACTCGTCGCCGCACCGCACCTGGTGTCGCCGCCACCCGCCTCTGCCGCGGCAGACGCACCGGAGGACGGCACAGTCGAGATCTCGCTCACGACCGGCGTGCACGGCGTTGCGCAGCCGGGTTCATCTCTGCTGACCACCGTCACGGTTGAGAACGGCACGGAGGAGGAGCTTTCCGCCGGCCGGGTCGAACTCGAGCTGAATCGCACGGCGCTCACTGACGGCGCCGCACTCACGGCGTGGCTCGATTCCGGAGAGACTCCGGGTGCCTTCGCCTCGCTCGGGACCGAGGAATCCGAGGCTGTCGCGGCATCCGAGACGTCCACGACCTCGGTGGTGACCCCGGTCGGCGTGCTCGGCGCGCTGCCTGCGGGGGTGTATCCGATCCGCGTCAATCTCACGGAGGATGCCGGATCTCCTGCGACCGCGCGAACCGCACAGAGCGTGCTGATCGTCGAGGACGCTGTACCTGCACAGGTGACGGTTCTCGTGCCCGTCACGGCGACACCGGCCGACGGCGGTCTGCTCACGGCCGAGGAGCTCACGGCACTGACCGCTCCGGACGGTGCTCTCACGGCGCAGCTCGATGGCGTCGCCGGCACTTCGGCGTCGCTCGCGGTCGATCCTCTGATCCCTGCCGCGATCCGCGCGCTCGGAACGGCCGCGCCGACCAGTGCGCTCGATTGGCTCGACCGGCTCGAGACGCTTCCCAACGATCGATTCTCGCTGCAACCCGGAGACGCGGATGCCACGACCCAGTCGCGCGCTGGTCTCCCGGCGATCCTGAATCCTCTGCCCCTCGGCTCCTACCTGGATCCGGCGAACTTTGCCGTCACGTCGACGCCGACGCCGGCTCCCACGTCTGCGTCGACGCCCACGCCGTCTCCGACACCGACGGATCCGGAGCTGCCCACCGACGCCGAGCTGATGGCCATCGAGCGTGAGTCGCCTGGTGTGCTCTGGCCGACGGCCGGCGTCGACACCGCTGACCTCACGAACTTCAACGAGTGGATGGAGACGGATGTCACGACGATCCTGCCGTCGACATCTCTCGCGGCGCCCGCCGGCGCTGTCGTCGACATCGACGGCAGCCGTGTGCTCGTGACGGATGCCGCCGCTTCCGCCGCCCTTTCTGACGCCGCAGCGGAGACGGATGACACCGCCCGCGAGCAGAACATCGCCGAAGGGCTCGCCCATCTCGCGCTCACGGGCCCCGCACCATCCTTGCTGGTCGGCCTCGACCGGAACGAAGCGCGCACGGCCGATGCCCTGCGGGAGACCATCCTCTCGGTATCGTCGATCGCCGATCCGACGGACTTCAGCACGTTGCGCACGGCGTCACCGCAGTCGGCGACTCTTCGCGTGCCGGAATCGGATGCCGCGGACTCATCCGAGCGCGCAGCAAAGCTGGAGACTCTCCTCGCCGATGAGTCGCGCCTCACGGCGTTCTCGTCGATTCTGGACGATCCGCTCGTGCTGCTCTCCCCCGAACGTCTTCGGCTGCTGCGGCTCCTCGGCGTCCGCGATGCCGAGGACTACGCCACGGGCGTGGACGCTCATCGCATAGCGACGATCACCACTCTCGACTCGGTGGGCGTGCAGGAGCCGAGTCCGATTCAACTCTTCACGTCGGCAGCGCCGCTGCCGGTGTGGGTGCGCAACGATCTTCCCTGGCCGGTCAACGTGCAGCTGACCGCCAAACCGTCCGACGCCAGGCTCGATGTCCAGCCGTCCACCGATGTCCCCGCCGGGGCTGCCAGCAACACCCGCGTCAAGGTGCCGGTGGAGGCACGCGTCGGCAGCGGATCGCTCACGGTCGACTTCTCGCTCAGCTCGCCGACAGGGGTGCAGATCGGCACGGATCAGACCGCGTCGGTCACGGTGCGCGCCGAATGGGAGAACATCGGACTCGGCATCCTGGGCGGCGTCATCGCGCTGCTGCTCGTGCTCGGCATCGTGCGCACCATCGTGCGGCGCCGCCGGGACAGTGCGGATGCCGGCACGGATGCCGCCGCGGCGGACGACTTCGCAGCATCCGGGGAATGACTCGCAGTTACCATTGGTTGAAGCAGTCGAGTGCTAATCAGCAGCTGCATATTCGAAGACAGGGAACACATGCGTCAGGTCATCATCATCGGTTCCGGTCCTGCGGGATTCACGGCGGCCATCTATGCGGCGCGCGCGAACCTGAAGCCGCTTCTCATCGCGAGTTCCGTCGAGGTCGGCGGCGAGCTGATGAACACCACGGAAGTCGAGAACTACCCCGGCTTCCCCGAAGGCATCCAGGGTCCTGAGCTCATGGCGAAGTTCCAGGAGCAGGCCGAGAGGTTCGGCACAGAGGTCGTCTACGACGATGTCACCGCCCTCGAACTCGACGGACCGGTCAAGAAGCTCACGCTCGGCAGCGGCACGACGCACGAGGCCACGGCGATCATCTACGCGACCGGTTCCGCGTACCGCAAGCTCGGCATCGAGGGCGAAGAGCGCCTCTCCGGCTACGGGGTCTCGTGGTGCGCGACCTGCGATGGCTTCTTCTTCCGCGAGAAGAACATCGCGGTCGTCGGTGGCGGCGACTCCGCGATGGAAGAGGCGACATTCCTCACCCGCTTCGCGGACAAGGTCTACGTCATCCACCGCAAGGACACCCTTCGCGCCTCGAAGATCATGCAAGAGCGCGCGTTCGCGAACGAGAAGATCGAGTTCATCTGGAACACCGAGGTCGAGGAGATCACCGGCGGCGACAGCGTCAATGGCGTGAAGCTGCGCAACACCGTCGATGGCACGGCCAGCGAACTCGCGCTCGACGGGCTCTTCGTCGCGATCGGCAACGACCCGCGCACCCACCTGATTCACGACAAGCTCGAACTCACCCCGGAAGGCACGATCTGGGTCGATGGTCGCTCTTCGCGCACCTCGGTTCCCGGAGTCTTCGCCGCGGGTGATGTCATCGACCCGACGTACCGTCAGGCCGTCACTGCCGCTGGCACCGGAACGATCGCCGCTCTCGATGCCGAGCACTATCTCGCTCGCGGATTTTGACGACGCCTCCGTGGAGTTCCCCGCGGCGGAGGCGGCAGCGATCATCGCCTGACGGGAACACTTTCCCCTCACGCGCTGTTGTAGCGGGTGAACCTCAACCCCCAAGGAGATATCTGATGACTGCCAAGGTAACGAGCCAGGCGACCTGGGATCAGGATGTGCTGCAGGCTGAAGGCCCCGTACTCGTAGACTTCTGGGCCGAGTGGTGTGGACCGTGTCGCATGGTCGCGCCGGTGCTCGACCAGATCCAGTCTGAGAACCCTGACAAGATCACGATCGTCAAGCTCAACGTCGACGAGAACCCCGAGTTGGCCATGAAGTACCAGATCACGTCGATCCCGGCGATGAAGGTCTTCCAGGGCGGCGAGGTCAAGACGACCATCATCGGCGCCAAGCCGAAGCCTGCACTCGAGAAGGATCTCGCCGCGTTCATCGGCTGATCAGCGTTTTCTTTGGCCCGCCCCTCCGCTCGGAGGGGCGGGTTTCTCTTTGTTCGAACTACGAAACGTCAGCGACCGTGGTGTCCCACTTGCGGTGACGCGTCTCGACGCCCAGCAGACGCCATACCGCCGGCGTCAGTTCCGGATACTCCAACGCTATCTGGCGCATCACGCGATAGTTGCGCGTCGCGTTCGGTCGCACGCCGTCATTGGCAGCGATGTTGTCGGCACGCAGCAGATACACCACGAGTTCATCCACGCTGGGAAGGTCTTCCATGAAGTCCCACGGGTCTTCGCCGCTGAGAAGGCGTTCCTGGATCAGCACAGCCAGCTCATCCGCGGCCTCGGCCCTGAGTACTTCGAGGCTGGCACGACGCGGAACGGCTTCTGACATGGTTCCAGCCTACGCGCGCTTGCTGCCGCCCCGGCGCGGAAGATTCACAACATCCGTCATCGTCTCGAGCTCTCTGCCCTTCGTCTCGGGCACCTGGTAGAACACGAAGAAGAACGAGACAACGGCGAAGAACGCGTAGAACCCGTAGGCGAACGTGAGTCCGATCTCCGCGAAGGCCGGGAACGTCGTCGAGATGAAGAAGTTCGCGATCCACTGTGCAGCGGCGGCGACCGCGAGTGCGCCCGCGCGGATGCTGTTCGGGAACATCTCGCCCAGCAGCACCCAGACCAGTGGACCCCACGTGGCACCGAAGAACACGACGAATCCGTTGGCGCAAATCAAGGCGATCAGTGACCATGGCTCAGGCAGTACGACGCTGCCGTCCTGCAGAGTGCCGAACGAGAACGCGACAGCCATCATCCCCAGCGTCACGGCCATGCCGATCGATCCGGTGAGCAGCATCGGACGTCGGCCGACCTTGTCGACGAGCAGGATCGCGACGATCGTGACGACGATGTTCGTGATCGAGGTGATGACCGATGTCATCAGAGCCTGGGATTCATCGAATCCCACCGAAAGCCACAGCGTCGTCGAATAGTAGAAGATCACGTTGATGCCGACGAACTGTTGGAAGACACTCAGCAGGATGCCGACCCAGACGATGGGTTTGAGTCCGAAGCGCTCCCCGCGCAGGTCGCTCAACGACTCCCGCTTCTCCGCATTCAGCGTGGAGCGGATCTCTTCGATCTTGACGTTCACATCGGTCTCGCCGGTGAAGTCGAACAGCACCTGAGATGCTTTATCGATCTGCCCGCGAGCCACCAGGAATCGGGGGGATTCCGGCAGGCGCAGCGCCATCACACCGTAGACGATGGCAGGGATCGCTTCGATCATGAACATCCAGCGCCAGGCGTCGATCCCGAACCACAGCACGTCTGCAGCGGAGCCGGCGATGTTCGCCAGGAGTGCGTTGGAGAGCAGAGCGGTGAAGATACCGGTCACGATTGCGAGCTGCTGCAGGGATCCGAGCCGTCCGCGCACCTTCGCCGGCGACACTTCCGCGATATACGCAGGAGCGATGACGGATGCCGCTCCCACGCCGATTCCGCCGATCACGCGCCAGACGATCAGGTCGACGACGCCGAAGGAAAAGCCCGAGCCGGCGGATGAGGCCAGGAACAGCAGCGCGGCGATTACCATCACGGGGATGCGGCCGAGCCTGTTCGCGAGGCTGCCTGCGAACCACGCTCCGACAGCGCAGCCCAGCAAGGCCGACGACACCGCGAAGCCCTTGAGAGCCGGTCCGAGATCGAATGATCCGGCAAGGGCGTCCACTGCTCCGTTGATGACCGCCGTGTCGAAGCCGAACAGGAACCCACCGAGTGCGGCAGCGATGCTGATTCCGACGACTCTGGCGCTGAAGCGGTTGACCGTGCTCTTCTTCTCTGACATGTGCTCTCCTCCGTCTGTGCTCACTCTAGGAGTACGGCCCGCTCCCCCGCGAGGGATCGGTTGTATCTTCAGGCTCCGTAGCCTTCTTCACCCAGCTCCGACAGGATGCGGTTGAGATCCTGAATCGAGGCGAATTCGATTGCTACCTGGCCTTTTCTTGCGCCAAGAGTGATCTTCACCCGGGTGTTCAGCCTGTCGCCGAGCTTTCCGGAGACCTCATCGAGATAGGCGCGACGCGCTCCCGGCTGCGGCTTCGGAGACTTCGTTCCGGCCGAAGGAACGGCCTTCGCCGCGTCCTCGGTGGCGCGTACGGAGAGGTCTTCGTTGACAACCTTGTCCGCGAGCTTCTGCATCGCCTCTGGACTGTCGAGGGAGAGCAGTGCTCGAGCGTGGCCCGCCGAGAGGACACCCGCCGCGACGCGCTGCTGCACTGGAACTGGAAGCCTGAGTAGCCGGATGGTGTTGCTGATCTGCGGACGCGAACGGCCGATGCGAGTCGCGAGCTCTTCCTGCGTGATGCCGAAGTCCTCGAGCAGCTGCTGGTAGGCGGATGCTTCTTCCAGTGGGTTCAGCTCGGAACGGTGCAGGTTCTCCAGCAGGGCGTCGCGCAGGAGGTTCTCGTCGGCTGTCTCACGGACGATCGCAGGGATCTCCTCGAGCCCGGCTTCGCGCGCCGCGCGCGTGCGGCGCTCCCCCATGATCAGTTCGTACTGGCCCTCGGTGTTCTTGCGAACGATCACCGGTTGGAGCACGCCGAACTCGCGCACGCTGTGGACCAGCTCGGCGAGATCGTCCTCATCGAAGTGCGTGCGCGGCTGCCGCGGGTTGGGGACGATCTGGTTGGGGTGTATGTGGACCAGGTGGATGCCCGGCACTGCAGCGAGATCGGGTACATCGACCGGCGACTCATCAGGGATGGTGATCGTCATGTCGGCGGCCGGGCGCAGCGAAGCACCAGGGAAGAACACGTCGACCGGGCGTTCCGCCTGATCTGCAGTAGGGATGAGTGCGCCGATTCCACGGCCCAATCCGGTGCGCTTGGCCATCAGTTCTCCTTGCTCTGCGTCTTCTGGGACGCGATCTCTACAGCGGCTTCTCGGTACGCGATCGCTCCGGCGGACGTTCCGTCGTAAGCGATCACCGTCTGGCCGAAACTCGGTGCCTCCGAGACTCGCACTGATCGCGGGATGACCGTGTCCAGTACCTGCTCGGGAAAGTGTGTGCGCACCTCGTCGGCGACCTGCTGCGCCAGACGGGTGCGCCCGTCGTACATGGTGAGGAGGATCGTCGAGAGGTGAAGTTCAGGGTTGAGATGCTTCTGGATCATCTGGATGCTGCCGAGCAGCTGGCTCAGACCCTCGAGCGCGTAGTACTCGCACTGGATGGGGATGAACACTTCGGACGCTGCAGTGAAGGCGTTGATCGTCAGTAGTCCGAGCGACGGTGGGCAATCGATGATCACAAAATCGACGGCGCTGTCGGCCAGGTACGCGATGAGCGCGTTACGCAACCGGTGCTCGCGCGCAACCTGTGCCACGAGCTCGATCTCGGCGCCCGCGAGATGGATGGTACTGGGGGCGCAGAACAGGTTCGGTGACTCGGGACTCTGTTGCACGATATCCGCGAGGGGAACATCGTCGATCAGGACGTCGTAGACGCTCGGCGTCTCTGCGTTGTGCGGTACGCCGAGCGCTGTGGAGGCATTCCCCTGCGGATCGAGGTCGATGACCAGCACTTTCGCGCCGAAGGTCGCCAGCGCAGATGCGATGTTGACGGCGGTGGTCGTCTTGCCGACCCCGCCCTTCTGGTTGGACACCGTGAGAACGCGCGTCCCCCCGTCGAACTGAACCGTCGTCGCCTCGAGTGCACGCCTGCGCGCACTCAGATCTGCGATTTCGCGTGCCAGTGGAGTGTCTACCCCGAAAGTATTGGTCGGTGCTGCCTTTTCAGACTGTTTCACGTGAAACATCCACTCCTTTCGGGACCGTCCTCCACTCTAATCGCTGGGGCGGACGTTTCCGACCTGAGCGCGCCCATCGGACTCGTGTGCCCGGGATGCGGACTCTCGCGCAAAGCGGTGCCTGCTCGCATCGCACGGACGCCGATGCCGTTTCGATCGGGATCCCGGTCCTAGATAGGCGAACTGCTCAGCGAACTTCTTCTTGGGCCCAGTCCTCCCACTGCACCGAGACCTGCGTCAACCAGACGACGTCTCCACAGGCAGAACGTCGTAGAAAAGGTCCCGGATGGTAGCGGCGACCGACTGCACGCGATGTTTCACGTGAAACATCACCCCGAACAGCCGCGGGCGACGCAGCCTCACAGTCGGTTCGATGCGTCGCCCGAAACGGAATTGCGCACAATCGTGCGGCACTCTGGTGCAGTCCAGCAATGCAGGTCACGCACTCCGTCGGTCGGGCGCTACACCTGAACCCCACCAGAAGCGCTCGCTCACCTGGAACGACAACTCGCTCTTCGTCCCGACACGGCATAAGTGGTGAGCTCACCTGCCGCGCGGGCCGGACGGCGCAGTGCTACCGAGCGAATGAGCATCCAGGTGCCGCGAAGCCGGCATCGTCCCTGATCCGCAAGCGCGCCGGCTCCCAGAGCCCACGCTTACCGCAAGGCTTCTTCGCGTGACCATCTCTTGACTTGCGAAATCTCAGCATCTTCGGTCGTATACCCGATCGAGCGAAGCCCGATGCGCGAACGAAGATGTTTCACGTGAAACATCATCCACCGCGAAGGACCCGGCATCCACGGATCACATACAGGTCGAGTTGAGTCCCGCATAGTGGTGTAGCGCACGGTGGTCCGGCACGTCGTTCACGACGTAGACGCGGTCACCGTGTGATCCTTCGAGAAAGCTCTCTACTTCTCACTCGAAAAGGAATCATCACGATGACCGCTCCTCATATTGTCGACCCTGCCGGCGTGCTTAGCGAAGCTCTATCGGACGCGTCGCCGGATTTGATGCGCAGCCTGCTGCAAACCATGATCAACGCGTTGCTGTCCGCGGACGCCGATGCTGTCGTCGGTGCCGAATGGGGCCAGCACAGTCCGGATCGCATTGCGCAGCGCAACGGCTACCGTCACCGGGATCTGGACACCCGTGTCGGGACGATCGATGTCGCTGTCCCGAAGCTGCGTCAGGGGACGTACTTCCCTGAGTGGTTGATGGAGCGCCGCAAGAGATCCGAGGCCGCGATGATCACCGTGATCGCGGACTGCTACCTCGCCGGCGTCTCCACCCGCCGGATGGACAAGCTCGTCAAGACTTTGGGGATCCACTCGTTGTCGAAGTCGCAGGTCTCCCGGATGGCCGCAGATCTCGACGAGCACGTCGACCAGTTCCGCCACCGGCCCCTGGGCGACGCCGGCCCGTTCACGTTCGTCGCCGCAGACGCGCTCACCATGAAGGTCCGTGAGGGCGGCCGCGTCATCAACGCCGTCGTCCTCGTCGCGACCGGGGTGAACGCGGACGGGCGACGCGAGGTCCTCGGCGTCCGCGTTGCCACATCGGAGACGGGCGCGGCCTGGAACAGCTTCTTCGCCGACCTCGTCGCCCGCGGCCTGACCGGTGTCCGCCTCGTCACCAGCGACGCCCACGCAGGCTTGGTGGAAGCGATCGCCGCGAA
>NZ_JANUCA010000008.1 GCF_024807145.1 Microbacterium sp. AK031
CGACCGACTCTCGAGCTACAGACTCCA
The DNA here is from genome assembly GCF_024807145.1 of Microbacterium sp. AK031. GTDB lineage: Bacteria > Actinomycetota > Actinomycetes > Actinomycetales > Microbacteriaceae > Microbacterium. Next base: position 28 of record NZ_JANUCA010000008.1, read on the forward strand.
GCCAACCGACTCAACGAGCTACTACTCGCCGCATGACCCCGGCGTTGCTCCCACCACTTGACATTGCCCGGCGCATCCGGTGCAAGAACCTCCCGTCGATCCGGCGCGGTGGCGGCGCGCAACGACTCAAGGCCGTGCCGAGTCACTCGCTGTTCACCGGACATTCCATTCCAAGTACGACGGTCTCGTAATTCCTGGACACCTTCGGGAGTTCGAATACAGGTGTTCTCGAAATCCCGTCATCCTCGGAAAGGTCACACCCATGCGTCGCTACACCCTCCCCGCGGTGGGCTTGCTCGGCATCGCTGCTCTCGCCCTCACCGGTTGCCAGACCCCGGCCGCAGACGCCGACGCCGCTCCTGCTGCGTCCGTCGTCCCCATCACGATCGCCACGCTCCCGCTCGGTGAGGATCCCACGGCGGAGAATCCGATCGAAGTCTTCGCCGAGCTGTTCGAGGAAGCGACCGGCCGCGAGGTCGAGGTCACCGATGTTCCCGACTATCTCAGCGTCGTCGAAGCCATCCGCAACGACCACGTCGACATCGGGATCATGAGCGGGTTCCCGTCGGCGCTCGCCGTGAACACCGGTGAGGTCGATCCCGTCGTCGCGTTCAAGGGCGACGACGAGCCCGTCTCGACCTGCGTCGTCTTGAACGACTCCCCGATCGAAGAGGTCGAGGACTTCAAAGGTAAGACGGTCGCATTCGCCGATCAGGCGTCGAGTTCCGGCTACTTCATGCCGGTGTACATGCTTCACGAGGCAGGGCTCGAGCAGGGAGTCGACTACGAGGCGATCTTCGCCGGCGGCCATGAGGGCAGCTTCGCCGCACTCGCGCAGGGCCAGGTGGATGCCGCGTGCACCGCGAACATGCTCACCGAACTCGGTGCACCGATGTTCCCCTTCGCCGATGGGGAATGGCGCGGCGTCGGCCAGAGCCCTTCCATGAGCGTGCAGGGCACGGTGCTGGGTCGTCAGTCGCTCGACGAGGTAACACGCGCCGTGATCGCCGAGGGGATCGCCGAGGTCTTCAGCGCAAAGAATGCCGAGCGCCTTGGCGCCATGGGGTCGTTCGCGACGCTTGAGCAGACGGTTGAGCCTGACGCCTCGCTGTACGCTTCCTTCGCCGAGATCGCTGCAGTGGCGGGTGTCGAGCTCGAGGATCTGGAATGAGCAGCTCCGTGACACGGGTGGCGGATGCCGCGGCATCCGTCACCGCTGAGCCGGCGATCACTACGGCCGAGCTGCGCCAGGCGCTTCCGCTCGTCACCGTGCGCGGGCTGCGCGTCGCCTACGACGAGAAGCCCGACACGAAGCCGGTACTCGACGGCGTCGATCTCGACCTGTTCCCCGGCGAGATGGTGGCGCTGCTCGGTGCGTCCGGGTCGGGGAAGTCCACGCTGATGAAGAGCCTTACGGGATTCGCGCCGGTCTCTGGCGGGTCGGTGCGCATCGCCGGGCATGACGTCACCAACCTTGCGCGGGGCGAGCTGCGCACGCTTCGCTCGGATGTCGGACAGGTGTTCCAGCAGTTCCAGCTGATTCCCCGGCTGAGCGTGCTCACCAATGTGCTCACGGGAGCGCTCCACGGCGCGGGGCCGATCAACCTCGTCGGCGGGTTCTCCTCGGTGCACCGTCAGCGCGCGCTCGCACTGCTGGACCGCGTGGGCATCCTCCACAAGGCCAAGGACCCCGCCCGTTCGCTGAGCGGTGGCCAGCAGCAGCGGGTCGCGATCGCCAGGGCGCTCATGCAGCAGCCGCGCGTCATCCTCGCCGACGAGCCGGTGGCGTCACTGGATCCGAAGCTCGCCGATTCTGTCCTCGGGCTGCTGCGCCGGATCGCGAGCGAGGACGGCATCCCGGTGCTGGTCAGCCTGCACGTGCTGCCCCTCGCGCTCGCGCACAGTGACCGGATCGTGGGGCTCCGCCACGGCGAGATGCTCGTCTCGGCGCGCACGACCGATCTCGAGGCCGCGGAGCTGTCGGTCCTGTACGAAGAGGAGGACGACGATGTCGACCACCACGCCTGAATCACGCACGCCTGCATCGACCACGCCTGAATCACGAACGAAGCGCGAGCAGTCGACGCTGCCGACGGCGGATCGTGCGCGGCTGGAGCGCGCGTTCTCGATCCCGCGGACCCGCTTCCTGATCGGCATCCCGGTGGCGATCATCGTGCTGTTCTGGTCGGCGGGAGGGGTCGGGTTCGACTTCCTGAAGCTCGGCGAGGGCGCGATCAACATGGGCGAGTTCCTCTCACGGCTGTTCCCACCGGACTTCTCCAAGATCGGCATCATTCTCACTCTGCTGCTGGAGACGCTGCAGATGGCGATCATCGCGACCGTGCTCGGTGCGGTGCTCTCGCTGATCGTCGCCTTCGGCGCGGCATCCAATATCGCTCCGCGCTGGCTGTACTACCCGTCGCGCTGGATGATGAACATCATCCGCTCCGTGCCGGATCTCGTCTTCGCCCTCATGTTCGTCTCGGCAGTCGGGCTCGGACCTTTCGCCGGAATCCTGGCGATGACTCTCGGCTCGCTCGGCTCGATCGGGAAGATCTTCGCCGAGGTGATGGAGTCCGTCGATCGCGGCCCCATCACCGCGATGCATGCGGTCGGAGCATCCAAGCGCCAGGTCATCCAGTACGGAGTGCTGCCGCAGGCGGCGCCCCTGCTCGTGTCGTACACGCTGCTGCTGTTCGAGGGAAATGTGCGCGGCGCGACCATCCTCGGCCTTGTGGGCGCCGGTGGCATCGGGCTCGAACTCACCACGGCGATGCGGATGTACGACTACGGACACCTCAGCGCCATCATCATCTGCATCATCGTGCTCGTCACGGCAATCGATCAGGGCAGCGCCCTCATCAGAAGGAGAATCACATGACCACGGCATCCATGGACACCGCCACGACCGATATCACTCTCAGCGCACCGGCCAACCTGCGCGACCTCGGCGGCATCCCGATCGACGGAGGAGTGCTGCGAGAAGGTCTCGCCATCCGCACCGACGACCTCGCCTACGTCACCTCCGACGTGGTCGATGAGCTCGTCGGTGCCGGTCTCACCGCGATCATCGACCTGCGCTCTCCGGCCGAGGTCGCCGCCACCGGTCGCGGACCGTTCGGTGAACGTGCCCTGGGATACCACCACCTCCCGCTCATCGCGAACGTCGCCGACTCGATGGCCGAAGACGCACCGGATCTCAGCCATGAGGGCATGGGAAAGATGTATGTCCGGATGGTCGAGACCGCAGCGCCTCAGCTCGTCACGGCGTTGAACGTGATCGCGTACACCCCTGGTGCGACGGCGTTCCACTGCGCCGCGGGCCGCGACCGTACCGGCGTGCTTGCCGCGATGCTTCTGCTGGTTCTCGGCGCAGACGACGACGATATCGTCGCCGACTACACCCGCACGGGAGAGAACATGATCGCGATCTTGCAGCGCACCGCCCCCGTCATGAGCGCGATGTGGCGGGCGCTCGGCTTCGAACCCGACGCTCGTCAGGCGTCGTCGAAACTGCTCGAGGGATCCATGGAGGTCTCGATGCGCTCACTGCTGACCACCCTGCGCGAGCGGCACGGCGATGCACTGGCGCCGCTGCGCGCCGCCGGACTCAGCGAGGACACGATCGCTCGGCTTCGTGCGCGGGCGCTCTCGGCATGACCGTTGCCGTGGCGGATGCCGGGGCCGCGGTTCGCCGTGGCCCTGGCCGTCCGCGTGATGAGGAGATCGACGGTCAGATCATCGCGGCGACGCTTGAGCTGATCGACATCGAGGAAGAGGTGACCGTCGCCAGGATCGTCCAGCGCAGCGGTGTCAGCAGGGCGGCGCTGTACCGTCGCTGGCCGTCGCTGACGACGCTGATCGCCGCGGCCCTGGATGTCGGACGTTCTATCCCGCCCGAAGTGGACGCGGAAGGCGACCTCCGCACAGCGCTGTTCGCATCGATGTTCGGCGCCGCAGGGATGGCGACGGCATCCGGCTACTCCGACGCGCGCTTCCGGCAGCGCATCCGTCTCGTGATGGCCGATCGCGCGCTGCAGAAGGCGTACTGGAGATCGCACGTCGCGCGACGCCGCGTTCCGGTCGAAGCCGCGCTGAGTGCAGGCATCGAACGTGGCATCCTGCGTGACGATCTCGACGTCGGGGCGTGCTTCGATGCGATTGCCGGAGTCGTCTACTATCAGCTGGTCGTTCGCGGCGACCGGCTCGAGGAGAAGGCCACGAGCGCCAGAGTGAGCGCGGCGATGGACGTCGTCTGGCGCGGGATGCTGGCCTGACATCGAGGTGCGACCGACCGCGGCGACCCAGGCAATAGCGTGGAGGGGTGATAGCTCTCTCCGTGCTCCTGTTCGTCAACGCGGCCTTCAACGTCATCGTGTGGCCGCGGTTCTACAAGCGGGTCGCGAACGACCCTCGTGCACGGGGTGCCGAGGGCAAGGCGACGACGTTCCTCAAGGTGCACGCTGCGCTGATCGGGCTTGCGCTGGTGATCGCACTCGTCTCCGTGGTCGCCGGTATCGCCGCGCTCGCCGGGGCTCTGTGACGCCGACCCCAGCTGACTCACTCGAACTGTCGCGCGTGCGCTGACCAACCAGCCTCGACGGGGAGTGCGCGCAGGCCGCGGTTCGCGACGGCGAGCAGCACCGAGATCGCGCACAGGGCGGATGCCGTGACGAGCGTGCTCTCGCGTCCGATCACGGCGAGTCCGAGCCCGGCGATCAGCGGGGCGAAGGGCATCGCCCCCATGCCGAGTACCGCGGATGCGCTGTTCGCCCGGCCGAGCAGCTCGGTCGGTGTCGCGACCATGAAGTAGCCCATCAGTGCGGCGTTCACGGCGGGGATGAAGAACACCGTCACCGCGAGGACGGCGATCAGCGCCAGCGGCTCCTGCGCGGGAATCGTTCCGAAGACGCCGAGTGTCGCGACGCCGAGTCCACCGATGATGACCACGCTCGCCCGCACCCGCGACACCAGGAGCGGGGCGATGAGTGCGCCGATCAGCATCGCGACGCCCGCGCCGGTGGCGAGCAGTCCGATCGTGATCGTGGAGTGGCCGGCCTGCTGCAGTGCGTAGATGACCGTCGTCATGGCGGTGCTGAATCCGAGGTTGACGATGGTCGCCACGAACAGCACACCCCGCAGGTCGGGTCGGGAGATCAGCCACCGGAATCCCTCGGCGATCTCCCGCAGTGCATTCGGGCGCCCGATCGCCACTGCTGCGGCTGCAAGGCCGACCTCGGATGCCAACTCGTCCGGGTTTTCCAGACCGGTGGATGCTGCCTCGAGGGTCTCGGCCCCGTGCGGGCCGTCATCGCCAGGGGCTGAGCGCCGCAGCATCCATGCTGTCACCATCGCGATCAAGTGGGACACGGCCATCGCGGCGCCGATCAACCACGCCCCGGCCGCGAGCAGTACGCCGCCGAGCGGCCCTCCTGCGATCTGCAGCACGGCGTCTCGTCCCTGGTTCGCCGCCTGAGCTCTGCCCATCGCGTCGTCGGGGACGATCTCCTTCAATGCGCTCTCGCCGGCGACGTCGAACAGGCCGGCGCGCGCGGCGAGTGCTACATCGATCACGAGCAGAGTGACGAACGTGAGCGCGTCCATGAGGGCGAGCGCGGTGAACGCTCCTGCGAGCACGACGCCTGCGGCGGAGCCGACGATCATCATCACGATGCGGCTGTGACGGTCGGCGAGCACACCGCCGAACACGGTGGTGATCGTGCGGATCGTCATGCCCACGGCGCTGATGATGCCGGCCTGCGCCGGATCGTTCGTGACGAACAGGGCAATCAGCGCAATGGCGAACCCGAACAGGGCAGAAGCCAGACCTTTCGCGGTGTCGCTGATCAGCCAGATGATGTAGCGGACATTGCGCGACAGGCGATGGGCGATGGCGGTGGTCATGACTTCGAGCATAGATGCGCAACAGAACTTGCGCAACTACAATTGCGCAATGGTTGCTGTGGATAGAATCTGAGCATGGCAGACGACAAAGCTCCGGCCACGGCGCAGTCAGGCGCGGGGACTGCGCGCTCGGAGCCGACGGCTTCGCACCACGACGGACGGCCAGCGACCACGGCGATGCTCAAGGCGTACGCCCACCCGCTGCGGCGGCGCATAGCCAAGTCGGTCGCCGGCCGCGGTCACGCGCGTGCCGCCGACGTCGCGGCCGACCTCGGGGTTCCCGCCAACGCTGTGAGCTTCCATCTGCGCGTCCTCGCGGAGGCCGGGCTCATCGAGGAGGCGCCGGAGCACGCCCGCGACAAGCGCGACCGGGTGTGGAAGTCGACCGCGGAGTCGTGGAACGTCGGATCGCCCGAGCATCCGATCGCTGATGAAGAGCTCGGGGGAGTGCTGATGAATGCGCTCGCCGACGATCATCTCGAGATGCTGCGGAGAGTCATGGCGTGGGCGCCGGAGTACGTGTCGGGTCGTGATCCCGTGGTGCACGGCACCTTCACCCAGGCCAACCTGCGACTGACCGAGGATGAGTTCAAGGATATCGAGCGGCGGATCCACGAGATCATCAAAGAGGTCGAGGACGCCCACGACCCCGACGATCCCGACACTCGCATCTGGAGCCTCGACATCGTCGCCGCCGACGACAGGATCTGACGCCGGCAGCGTTCGTGACTCCTCAGGGAACGCGAGAATCGGCCCGATCGAGGCGCATCTGGCGCGGATCGGGCCGATTCTTGAGGAGTTGTGAACGCGGCGGCCTACGGCTTCGCCCGGCGGAACGCCAGGAACGAGATCCCTGCTAGCACGGCGACCACGACCAGGCCCCACAGCGCCAGGCCGAGCGCACCGAGATCGAGGATGCCGAACCACACCTGCTCCCACAGCTCGAGCCGCGTGATCAGGAAGACGATTCCGAGCAGCACGAGAGCGACAGCGACTCCGGCGACCGAGATCACCACGGGGCCCCAGCTCTTGTAGATCGTGGCTCCGGTGAACCCGACCACGAAGAAGAACAGGGCGAGGGTGAAGTAGACGACGAAGGCCCCGAAGGGGCCGGCCTCCCACAGCCACGGCAGGTGGAAGACGTAGCCGTTCACGCCGTAGCCGTTCGTCAGCATCTCGATGCCGCCGCCGATCAGGAACAGCCCACCCATGAAAGCGCTGCCGAGAACGGCGGTGATCAGGGTGCCGACGAAGAACTCTCGTCGGGTGATGCTCATCGCCTGCGAGAAGGGGAAGGTCAGGGTCATCGCCGTCATGCCGACCGCGAAGAATACCCATAGCGGAGCCTGTCCGCCGCCGCCGTACTTCGGGTCGCCGCCGGGAATCATCGCGTAGATCAGCACCGACATGAGCGTGGCGCCGCCGAGGACGATCAGCGGCACCCAGATGAAGGTCTGCTTGTTGATCAACTGCAGACGGATGACATTGAGCGTGCGAGACATCAGCGGACCTCCTGGTTTTCTGCGCTGGCTTTCTGGGTGAGGCGGACGATGAGCTGTTGCAGCGAGACGGGCGCGAGATCCAGGCCGGATGCCGTGACTTCGGCGCGCTCGCGCGGAGTCAGTGCGCCGAGCACGGTGACGGACGCCACGCGCCCGAGCTGATCGCGGTGCAGCACTTCGTGCGACTCGGCCCAGGCGTCGACCTCGGCCGAGTCGCCCACGACGGTCACTGCGCGGTCGCGCATGGCATCCGTCTCCTCGTCCAGGAGGATCTTGCCGTCGTCGATCACGATGACCCGCTCGATGAGATTCGAGACCTCGTCGATCAGGTGCGATGACAGGATGATCGTGCGCGGGTGCTCGGCGTAGTCTTCGAGCAGGCGGTCGTAGAAGATCTGCCTGGCGACGGCGTCGAGACCGAGGTAGGGCTCGTCGAAGAACGTGATGTCGGCACGCGAGGCGAGGCCGATGATGACGCCGACGGCGGACAGCTGCCCGCGGGAGAGTTTCTTGATCGTCTGCTTCATCGGCAGCTGGAAGTCCTTGATCAACTGCTCGGCGAGCTCCTGATCCCAGTTGGTGAAGAACAGCGACGCCGCTTTGAACGCGTGACGGGGTGTCGCGTCATCCGGATACTTCTGGCTCTCGCGAACGAAGCAGATTCGGCTGAGCACGCGGGAGTTCTCGTACGGTTGCTCACCGAACACCCGCGCCTCTCCGGAGGTGGCGAAGTTCTGAGCTGTGAGGATGGACATGAGGGTCGTCTTACCTGCACCATTGCGGCCCAATAGGCCGTAGATGGCGTTGCCCTCGAGTGACAGCGACACGTTGTCGAGTGCCCGCTTGTCCTTGTAATGCTTGGAGAGGTTTTGCACCTCGATGACGGCGGTCATGCGGGGTTCCCTTCGGTGGTGGATTCGGATGCCGCGGCCGCTGCGCGTTCGCGAAGCAGTGCGGCGAGATCGTCGGCGCTGAGGCCGAGTGTGTATGCTTCGGCGAGCATGGGATCGATGTAGCGGTCGGCGAAGGCGGAGCGCCGCTCGCCGAGCAGCAGTTCGCGTGCTCCGGCGGCGACGAACATGCCGATTCCGCGGCGCTTGTACAGCACGCCCTTGTCGGTGAGCATTGCGGCTCCTTTTGCGGCGGTGGCGGGGTTGATGCGGTAGAAGGCGGCGAGCTCGTTGGTGGACGGAGCTTTGGATTCTTCCTCTAGCGAGCCGTCGAGGATCGAGTCTTCGATCTGCTCGGCGATCTGAAGGAAGAGTGCCTTGCCTTCTTCGATCACAGGTGCCTCCAGTTTGTCACTTGGTTACCTACTTGACTAAATAACCATATAACCTGCGGCGCGTCAACGGCAAGATTCACGTCATGCCTCCGATGACGCGTTCGTCAATCCCCTGGGCGCAACGGGGATTGTCAGGCGTAATAGGATCATGCAAACCGATCGAGTCGTGGACGGGCGTATCCCAGGGACGGATGCCGTCGCACCGCGGATCTCAGTGGTGATCCCTGTCAAGAACGACGCGGCCCACCTCGAACGTTGTCTGACCAGACTGGCGCTGCAATCGCGACCTCCCGACGAGCTGATCGTCGTTGACAACGGCTCATCGGATGGGTCGGCCGAGGTGGCCGCCCGCTTCGGTGCGGCCGTGGTGAGATGTTCTGAACCGGGAATCCCTGCTGCCAGCGCCCGCGGCTACGATGCCGCGAACGGGGACATCATCCTGCGCCTCGACGCGGATTGCGTCGCTCCGATCTCTTGGATCGAGAATGTCGTCTCTGCATTCGGGCGGCGTCCGGATATCGCCGCCGTGACCGGTGCAGCACGCTTCATCGACGGGCCGCTGGCGCTGCGCGTTCCTCTGGCGAGCGTCTACCTGCTCGGGTACGTTCTCGTGACGGTGCCGACGCTCGGACACCTACCGGTGTTCGGGTCGAACTTCGCGATGCGCGCCAGCACGTGGCGCAGCGTCGAGCGCCTGGTCCACCGTGATGACCCCGAGCTTCACGACGACCTGGACATCGCGTTTCACATCGGAGACAGGCGCCGTATCGGTTATCTGCGAGGCGAGGCGATGGGCATCTCGATGCGGCCGTTCCGCAGCGCGAGTTCGTTCGTCACCCGGGTGTCCCGCGGCTTCCGCACGGTCTTCCGGCACTGGCCGCGCGATTTTCCGCCGCACCGCTGGTGCCGTGTGGCGTGGCATCGCGTATCTGACCACCGGTTGCGGGGGAGGCCCTCATGAGCTACGGCCCCCAGGCTCTGAGGCCTCTCATCGGGAAGGCGCGCGCGCCCGCGCTGCATGTCATGACGTGGAATGTGCGTCGTGCGGTGCCCCTCGGGATTCGAGATGCCGGTCGGTGGAGACGTCGAGCACCGCGCCTCGCCGCGCTGCTCGCAGCGGAGCGACCGACCGTGCTCGGAGTCCAAGAGGCGCTTCCGCAGCAGGCTCGGTTCATCCGGAATGCGCTCGGTGGCTCCTTTCGATACGTCGGCCGCGGACGCGCTGGCGATGGGCGTGGCGAGGGTTGCCCGATCTTCTATGATTCGAACCGACTCGAGCTGGTGAACGCTCAGCAGCTCGCGTTGTCCGACCGACCGAACGTTGCCGGATCCCGGTCGTGGGGCAACGTCCTGCCGCGGATCAGGCTCAATGCGACATTCCGTGATCGTGCGACAGGTCGAAGCCTCTTCGTGGTCAACACCCATCTCGACCATCTCTCACGGCATTCTCGACTTCGTTCCGCAGAAGCGGTTCGGCGGTCGGTGGCCGCCTGCGGGCTGCCGGCGATCGTGACGGGCGACATGAACGACGACGAGTGCGGCGCGACGATCGACGAGCTGTTTCGCGATGATCTGCTCGCAGATGCCTGGTCGCGTGCGCACGTGCAGCTGACTCCGCCGTGGGGTACGCGGCCGAATTACCGTCGCCCCCGGCGGAACGGTCGTCGTATCGACTGGATCGCCGTGTCGTCGGGGCTGCGCGTGTCCCGAGCGGCAGTGAACGCGCACCGCTACATCGGCGGGTGGGGATCGGATCATCTGCCGGTGCAGGTGGAGATCGTGTCGCCTGAGTAGTCTGGCCGATGATGATCGAGAACTTTCTTCGTAGGCCGCAGACCGCGGGCGAGATCATCGCGGATGCGGTTCGCGTGTTCGGACTTCTCAGCGTCGTGATCGCGGCCGTATGGTTCGAACTGACGGATGCCGGCGTGCTCGCCTTCACCCTGCCTGGACTGCTGATCCCGCGTTTCATCGGCGTGCGAGCGGGAGCCGACGTCGCATTCTGTCTCACGCTGCTCGTCGCCGCGTGGAGCAATGTCTTCGACCTGTACACCCGCATCGTCTGGTGGGATCTTGCTGTCCACTTCGTGTGCACGGGGGCGAGCGCTGCGATCTGTTACCTGTTGTTCAGCCGATTGCGTTTCGTGCCGACTCCGGGACAGAAAGTCGTACTCGGTGCAGTGCTGATCACGACGACGCTGGGACTTGCGATGAGTGCCCTCTGGGAGATGGTGGAGTGGTTCGGTCACGCTTTCATCAGCGAAGACATCTTCGTCGCGTATGACGACACCATTGCCGACATGGCTGTCGGCGGGCTCGGCGCCCTGTTCGCAGGGTTCGCGGTCTCGTTCGTGCGATTGCTTCGCCCGGACGCGGTCGAACATGCTGGCTACAGTGGGTAGGTGAATGAGTTCGGATTCGAGCGGCTGCGGCGCGCACCGGACGTCGAAGCGTCGAACCTCTTCGCGTACGACGCGACGGATCGGTTGCTGGTCGAGCGGGCGCTCGCCCTGAGCGCGGAGCAGAGGCTGTCGGGATCGGATATCGCCGTCATCGGCGACGAGTACGGCGCGATCACGCTCGCGCTGACGGATGCTGGGTATCGCGGTATCCGCCTGCATCAGGACCTGGTGACCGGGCGGCGGGCGCTGGCGCGCAACGCCGATGAGCTCGGAATCAGCGGGTTCGAATCGCACGAACTGGATTCGTCGCTTCTCGAAGGTGCGCGCCTCGTGCTGCTGCAGCTGCCGAAGTCGCTCGCCGAGCTCGAGGAGATCGCGGATGCTGTGGCCCGCTGGGCTGCGCCCGATGTGGTGCTCGTCGCCGGTGGGCGCGTCAAGCACATGACCCTCGCGCAGAACGAGTTACTCGGGCGCAGCTTCGCGGAGGTTCAGCCGCAGCGGGCCGAGCGGAAGTCGCGGCTGATCGTGGCGTCAGGCGCGCTGGCCGTGCCGGCACAGCCGCCGCATCCGCAGCGGGCCGAGCACCCCGAGTTCGGGCTCACCCTCGTGGCGCACGGCGGCGCATTCGCCGCGAACCGGATCGACATCGGCACACGCGTGCTGCTCGAGGTGCTGGCCGGGGAAGCCGGATCCGCCGCACAACTCCGGAGAAGTGCGCGCCTGGCGCCCGAGAGCCGCCGAGATCATGCCGAACTCCAGAATTCCTCCGGAGTTATGCCGGACGAACCGCAGGTCGTCGTCGACCTCGGCTGCGGAACCGGAGCGCTCGCCGCGCACTACGCGCTGCATCACCCCGAAGCGCACGTCATGGCGACCGACCGCTCGGCGGCTGCCACGGCATCCGCACGCGAGACCATGATGGCGAACGGCGTGGCCGACCGCGTGACGGTGACGCACGACGACGCCGGCTCCGACCTGCCAGCCGCCGGCGCCGACCTGATCCTGCTGAATCCGCCCTTTCATCTCGGCGCGAGCGTCCACACCGGCGCGGCGACGCGTCTGTTCGCGGCATCCGCTCGCCTGCTCCGCCCCGGCGGTGAACTGCTCACCGTGTTCAACTCGAGCCTCGCGTATCGTCCCGAACTGACACGTCTGATCGGCCGGACAGAACAGGTTCATCGCACGTCGAAATTCACTGTGACCTGCAGCATCCGCCGCTGACACGCCAACACGCAGATTGTCGACATTCGACAGAACCCCCGTTCAGATAACAAAAAGCCTATCGTTCAATCTCGACGGGATTTGCCCCTGACCGGCCATATTGTTACGTTGAGATGTAGGCCTTTTCGGCTTATAGACCAGTCCGCGGTCACGTCCTTCATTCGATGAGCTGTGCTGCGAAGAGGCGTGGGCGTACGGTTGATGTTCTTTGCGCGGATCCGAAATCCGTCGCCTGAGCCGCCAGCACGACACTGTCGAAGCGGCCTCGTGATCATCACCCGGGCGTAACCGAAGTCGGCTACCGAGACCCGAAGAATCGGAAGCCATCGGGGGAAAAGTGACCGAAACCGCTCTCGAAGCGCGCCATCTCTTCAAGGTGTTCGGCAGGAATCCGAACCAGGCCGTCCGTCGCCTGAAGGCGGGCGAGTCCCGCACAGACATTCAGGATGCCGGAACCGCTGCCGTCATCGACGCCAGTTTCACCGTCAACCGCGGCGAGATATTCGTCATCATGGGGCTGTCCGGATCGGGCAAGTCCACCATAATCCGCATGCTCAACGGGCTGCATGACATCACCGACGGCTCCGTCATGATCAACGGCGACGAGATCGCCGGTGTACCGGCATCCCGCCTGCGCGAGATCCGCCGAGAGAACGTGTCGATGGTGTTCCAGCACTTCGCGCTGCTGCCGCACCGCACAGTCGCCGACAACGTCGCCTATCCGCTCGAGCTGCGTGGAGTCGGGAAGGCCGAGCGTCTCGCGAAGGCCGAAGAGGTCATCGCCATGGTGGGGCTCGAGGGCTGGGGTGACAAGCTGCCCAGTCAGCTCTCCGGTGGAATGCAGCAACGCGTCGGCATCGCGCGTGCGCTTGCCGCGGACACCGAGATCCTGCTCATGGATGAGGCCTTCAGTGCGCTCGACCCGCTGATCCGCCGCGAGATGCAGGAGCAACTCATCGAGTTGCAGCAGAAACTGCAGAAGACCATCGTCTTCATCACCCACGACCTCAACGAGGCCATGTTTCTCGGCGACCGCATCGCCGTGATGCGTGACGGTCGGATCGTCCAGATCGGCACGCCGGAGGACATTCTCACCGATCCGGCCAACGACTACGTCGCCCAGTTCGTGCAGGATGTCGACCGCACTCGTGTGCTCACAGCAGCCAATGTCATGGAGCGTCCGCGTGCCGTTGTCCCAGCGAGCGGTGGGCCCCGCGCGGCACTGCACGAGATGCGCGATGCATACTCCTCGGCCGTATACATCGTCGGCCGTGACCGCAAGCTGCTGGGCATGGTCACCGACCGCGATGCGGTCAAGCTCATCCGCAAGGGAGAGAGCTCGCTGACCTCCATTCTCAAGCCCGTGCCGCAGAGCGTGAACGAATCCGATGTGCTCGCCGACCTGTTCATTCCTGCCGCAGAATCGCAGCTCCCGCTGGCCGTGACGGACGCGGAGGACCGCCTGGTCGGTGTCATCCCGCGCGTGACGCTGCTGGCCGCGCTCGGGCCTGGTCCGAACGCGACCGGCGAACTGACGATCCCGTTGCAGCCGATGCCGACAACGGTCATTGATGAAGTGCTGGGCGGCCCCGCCGGCGAAGAGCCGGCCACCGATGTGCAGGAGGTGCGCTGATGGATGGTTTCCGTCTTCCGATCGGCCAGGCCGCGGATGTCATCGTCGATTGGATTCGCGACAACTTCAAGTTCCTGCTCGACATCATCTCGAACATCGTCAGCTTCCTCGTCGAGGGTCTCGCCGACGTTTTGAATTTCCTGCCCGCACCGATCATGATCGTCGTGTTCGCACTGATCGCCTGGTTGCTGCGCTCATGGCAGCTGGCGGTCGGCACGGCGGTGACCTTCACGATCATCGTCGGCATGGATCAGTGGGACCACGCGATGGAGACGCTCGCGCTGGTGCTCATCGCCGCGCTGGTCACCGTGGCGATCTCGATACCCCTCGGCATCTGGGCGGCACGCAACGACCGGGTCAGCGCGATAGTGAAACCCGTGCTCGACTTCATGCAGACGATGCCCTCGATGGTCTATCTGATTCCCGTGATCGTGTTCTTCGGCGTCGGATTCGTCCCCGGCGTGATCGCGACTGTGATCTTCTCGCTCCCCCCGGGAGTGCGACTCACCGAGTTGGGTATTCGCGGTGTCGACTCCGAAACCGTCGAGGCGGGACAGGCGTTCGGTGCAGCCCCCGGCCAGATCCTGCGCGGCATCCAGCTCCCGTTGGCGATGCCGACGATCATGGCCGGCATCAACCAGGTCATCATGCTCGCCCTGTCGATGGCCGTCATCGCCGGTATCGGCGGCGCCAATGGTCTCGGTAAGGAGGTCGCGGCCGCCCTGTCGACAATCAACATCCCTCAGGGCGTCGAAGCGGGCCTCGGCGTCGTATTCATCGCCGTCTTCCTCGACCGCGTGACCGCGGCGCTCGGCGACCCGGGTTCGCAACGGTCGTCACTGCTCGGTATCCTGGCTCGTCGCCGCAGCTCGCAGCAGGCGATGAAGGCGGATGCCGTGTCGGAGCCTGTTGTGGCACGAACCCACTGAACTCATACGAAACGCAGCAGAACATACGAAAGGAAGCACTATGAAGAAGTTCCGGCACATCACAGCCATCACAGCAATCGGTGTAACAGCATCCCTCGCCCTCGCGGGCTGTGCGACAGGCGGCGACGCCGGTGGCGACGGCGGCGACAATGGCGACATGGGCACCATCACGCTCGGCTACCTGCCCAGCTGGACCGATGGTCTGAGCATGGCGTACCTCGCGCAGGACCAGCTCGAGAAGCTCGGCTACACGGTCGAGATGGAGGAAATGACCGAGGCGGGCCCGCTGTTCACCGGCCTCGCGCAGGGCGACTTCGACGTGTACCCGTCGGCATGGCCTGAGGTGACGCACGCGGCGTACATGGAGCAGTACGGCGATGATCTCGAGGATCTCGGCGCGTACTACGAGGGCGCCGTGCTCACGATCGCGGTCCCGACCTACATGGACGACATCAACTCCCTCGAAGACCTCAAGGGTCAGGCCGATCGTTTCGACGGAAAGATCACCGGCATCGAGCCCGGTGCAGGTCTGACGAAGGCTACTCAGGAGTCGATGATGCCGGCCTACGGTCTCGACGGCGAGTACGAACTGCTCACCTCGTCGACCGCCGGCATGCTTGCCGAGCTCGACACCGCGTATGCGGCCGAAGAGGACATCGTCGTCACGCTGTGGCGTCCGTTCTGGGCCTACAACGACTGGGAGATGAAGGACCTCGAGGACCCGCAGGGCGCAATGGGCGAGCCGGAGACGCTCAACTTCATCGCGCACGCCGGCGTCAGCGACGAGTTCCCCGAGGCGGCCGAGCTGTTCGGGAAGATCAAGCTGGATGATGATCAGTACGGCTCGCTTGAAGGGCTGGTCACCGGCGACGAGTACGAGGGCGACCCGGCAGCTGCCGTGGACGCCTGGATCGACGAGAACGGCGACCAGTTCGACTGGCTCGTCACCGAGTAATTCTCTGACTCGCTCGCTGAGCGTGTTGATGGGCGTCGCGACTTCGGTCGCGGCGCCCTTTGTGGTTCCGCGACGACAGATCCCGTCGCAACGGCTTCGCCGCTCGGATGCCCGACGCCGAGGCGTCGCGCTACGGAACGATCGAGTCGATGTACCCACCGTCGACCCGCACGGCGGCTCCCGTCGTCGCGGATGCCAGCGGCGAGGAGAGGTAGGCGACCATGTTCGCGATCTCCTCGGGTTCGATCAGGCGCTGCAGCAGCGACTGCGGCCGGTGCAGGCGCATGAATTCGCGCTGCGCCTCACCCCACGGAAGGGTGGAGTCGACCAGTTCGTAGACGAACGTCTCCACACCACCTGTGTGCGTCGGGCCGGCGAGCACGGAGTTGACCGTGACGCCGGTGCCGGCGGCATCCTTCGCGAAGCCGCGGGACACCGCGAGAAGGGCGGTCTTCGACATGCCGTAGTGGATCATCTCGGCCGGGATGACCACCGCAGAATCGCTGGCGATGCTGAGCACGCGCCCCCATCCGCGCGACTTCATACCGGGCAGCGTCTCCCGGATCAGCCGCACAGCGGAGAGAACATTGACGTCGAAGTAGCGGCGCCACTCCTCGTCGGTGATCTCCAGCGCGTCGGTCGTGCCGAAGATCCCGAGGTTGTTGACGAGCACGTCTATGTCGCCGGTGGCGGCGAGCACGGCATCCGCTCCCTCTTGATTCGTGACGTCGCCGGGGGCGGCGATCAGGTCGCGGTCGGTGGACTCCGCCTGCAACTCCGCGATGACGGATGCCACGGTGTCGGCGCTGCGGCCGTTGATGGCGACGCGTGCTCCTGTGTCGGCCAGGGTGGCGGCGATGGCCCTCCCGATGCCCTGGGTGGAGCCGGTGACGAGTGCAGTCTTGCCGCCTAGATCTATACGCATGGTGGATGCAACCACGGCCGGACCGAAATCATGCCGCCGCACTGATGCAGGGCCGGTGCGCAACCCCCTGCCGCATCCGGAAGACGCGCGTAGCCTGACGACATGGACGGGTTCGCGGCTGTCGACTTCGGCTTCGCGCGCGAGGTGCTCCAGCGAGGCATCGCGGCGCTCTATCTCGTCGCCTTCGTCTCGTCGCTGAACCAGTTCCGGCCGCTGCTGGGCGAGCACGGACTGCTGCCCGCACCGGCGCTGCTGCAATGGGCCTCCACGTCGAAGGCGCGCGGGCGGATGCTGCAGCCGACGCTGTTCCGCCGCATCAGCTACACCGACCGACGCCTCGCGGTGCTGTGCTGGGCGGGCATCGTCATCGCGGCGCTGCTCGTCGCCGGTGTCCCGCAGATGGCGCCGCCGTGGGTGCCGATGGTGTGCTTCCTGCTGCTGTGGTTCGGATACATGTCGATCTCCAGTATCGGGCAGACGTTCTACGGGTTCGGGTGGGAGATGCTGCTGTTGGAGGCGGGCTTCCTCGCCGCGTTCCTCGGCTCGCGCGATCAGCCGCCGCCGACCGTCGTGATCGTGCTGTTGTGGTGGCTGGTGTTCCGCCTGGAGTTCGGTGCGGGTATGATCAAGATCCGCGGAGGGCGGGAATGGCGCGATCTCACGGCGCTGACCTTCCACCACGAGACGCAGCCGATGCCGGGGCCATTGAGCCGCCAGGCGCATCTGCTGCCGCGGTGGTTGCACAAGGCCGAGGTGGTGGGCAACCACTTCGCGCAACTGGTCGTGCCGTTCTTCCTGTTCGCGCCGCTGCTCTCGCTCTGGATGCCGGGGTCGGTACCGCTGCTCATCGGCGCCGCTGCGGGCGCGATCGTCATCGTGACGCAACTGTGGCTCATCTTCACGGGCAACTTCGCGTGGCTGAACTGGGCGACGGTCGTGATCGCGTTCTCAGCGATCGGGATGCCCGCGAATGCCCCCGGAGCGGACGCGCTCCCGCTCTACTGGATCGTGATCACGTCGGCCGTCGGCATCCTGTATCTCGTCGTCAGCTGGCCGGCCCTGCATAACCTGTTCGCGCGTCGTCAGCTGATGAACGCGAGCTTCAACCGCTGGCAGATCGCGAACGCCTATGGCGCGTTCGGCACCGTGACGAAGGAGCGGGTGGAGATCGTCATCGAGGGCACGCTCGATGACGACCCGGATGCCGCGACCTGGCGCGAGTATGAGTTCAAGGGCAAGCCCGGAGATGTGCGCCGCGTGCCGCGGCAGTTCGCGCCGTACCATCTGCGCCTCGACTGGCTGATGTGGTTCCTGCCGCTCGGGCGCTCGCTGGACGACTGGTTCACGGTGCTGCTGGCGAGGCTACTGCAGGCGGATGCTCCGACCCTGGCATTGCTGCGTGTCGATCCGTTCGAGGGACAGCGGCCGCGGTGGGTGCGGGCGGTGTCGTACCGATACCGCTTCGCGACCAGGGAGGAGCGCCGGAAGAGCGGCGTGGTGTGGGTGCGCGATCGGCGACGCGAGGTCGTGGGGGCTGCGGAGCTGCGGTGAGTGCCGAGCGGATTCGGTACGGATGCACGACCCGGGAGCGGATGCACGATCATTCGGGGTCTCCGGTCGTGCAGGTGTTCCTCGATCGTGCAGGTGTGCCCGGTCGTGCCGACTCCCCGGCGGCAAGGACCTCGGGGTGACAGGGACGCCCGAGCTATGCCCGCTCGTCGTCCCGGTGCAGACTGGCGGGCTCCGGCTCGGGTGCGCGTTCTGCGAGCGGTTCGCGCTCCGGGGTCGGCGTAGGCGTCGGGCCGGACGTGATCTCCCGCGCGACCTGCTTCTCGAGCACCGTCACAGCGTCGTCGGAGAGGACGATGAGCCCGTCGAGCTCCTCGCGGACGCGCTTGTATGCGACGTTGCGCTCCGCCTGGGTGGCTGATTCATCCACGGCGACCTTCAGGAGCTTCTGCGCACGGTCGAGCTTCTTGCGCTCGGCCTCGGTGAACGACGAGTCGCGCAGGCGCCTGGCATCTTTCTCGGCGATCTCGAATGCGACGGCGTAGTTGCCGACAGCATCCAGATAATCGGACACGCGCTGCTCGCTGACCTTGGCGTCCGCGGTTGCCGGACGCAGAGCATCCGCCGTCTTCTTCGCCCGCAGGAATGCGGCGGTCAAGGGCTGGCGCCCGTCGCTCATGGCGGGGAAGGCGATGAGCTTCGCGACGTCGAGCTCGTAGTCCAGCCACCGCGCGGTGATCTCGTCATGCTCGGCGAACAGCCGCTCCAGCAGCTGGTTCGACGACACCTGCGCATCGGAGGCGATCTCCCGCGGCTTCTTCGAAGGAACGACCTGACCCCGCGCGGCGAGTTCTGCGGCCTTGAGCTCACCCTTCAGGCGCAGCGTCTCGAGGCGTCGTTCGTGCCGGCGCTTCGCGCCCTGCTCCCACGCCTTCGCAGCCCCGCCGGCCATTCCCATGATGGGGAAGATGAGCCACCAGAAGTTGCCCGCCCACTGCCAGAACTCTTGCATGATGGGATCAGCCTACTGCGGCGTAGCGGCGCGGAGGAGTGGCTGCCTGCTCAGCGACCCGGCGAGACCAGCCCTGTCTCATACGCCATCACGACGAGCGCTGCGCGGTCGCGCGCGGAGAGCTTGCCGAGCGAGTACGGCGTCGACGAGCTGACGCTCATCGTGCAGGACAAGGAGTTCGACAGGGGCGGTCGCCTCGTGCTGAGCGACGACGGATCCGAGCCGGGGATGCTGGGCGACACCGTCATGGTCAACGGTCAACGGCACGGTCGACGCGTACCAGGAGGTGACGACCGAACGCGTGCGTCTGCGACTGCTGAACGGTTCGACCGCGAGGACGTACACGGTCGAGATGGATCGGGTGCGCCTCGCTCCGGGCGAGCGGGCCGAGGTCGTCGTCGAGTTCGAGCCGGGCGAGACCGTGCGGTCGCCAAGACCGACCTCGGCGGGATCGTGGTGCCCGCGACCTCGGGCGGGAACGACGAGTTCGATGTGCTGGAGTTCCGGGCCGCCGATTCGCTGACACCGTCTCCCGAGCCGTCGTGGCCCGAGGCGCAGGATGCTGTCGCCGACAAGCTGCACGAAGACGAAGCATCCGTCACTCGAGAGTTCGTGCTGAATACCCGTGAACCCGAACCTGACGTACCGACTGCTGGTGCGCTTCGAGGACTAGGCCGATCCGACCATGCCGTTCATGTGCCACTGCCACATGTTGCTGCATGAGGACGAGGGGATGATGGGCCAGTTCGTCGTGTTCGAGCCGGGGGTGAGGACAAGGTGCGGGCGGTGTCGGAACCAGCACCGAATTCGGAGAACTGCACATTCTTCGAAGCGATCTGCCCTGTCGGCTCCGCAGAAGCTGCATTTCTCCGAAGAAGACGCGGGCGGGATGCTGGCATCGTGCTCCAGGCCGTGTCAGGATGACCACGACTCGGCTCACGGCGGGCCGAACTGAACGGCAGGAGCGGATATGCAGCTGGCCATGGTCGGACTCGGCAGGATGGGCGCGAACATCGTCCGACGATTGATGCGCGACGGGCACGACTGCGTCGTCTACGACGTGAACGCGGATGCCGTCGCTGCACTCGTCGCAGAGGGGGCGACCGGTGCCGAGAGCATTGCGGATCTCGCCTCGAAGCTCGAGCCGACCCGGGTCGTGTGGATGATGGTGCCCGCATCGCTCACCGGATCGGTGGCCGAAGAGGTGGCCGGTGTTCTCGACAGGGGCGACATCCTCATCGACGGCGGAAACTCGAACTACCGCGACGATGTCCGCCGGGCCGCATCACTGCACGAGCGCGGCATCGAGTACGTCGACATCGGAACGAGCGGCGGTGTGTTCGGACTCGAGCGCGGCTACTGCCTCATGGTCGGCGGCAGTGAGAATGCGTTCGCGCACATCGAGCCCGTGCTGCGCACGATCGCACCGGGGGTCGGAGAGGTCGAGCGAACCCCCGGACGGAATGGCGATCTCACACCCGAGGAGCAGGGCTATCTGCACTGCGGACCCTCCGGCGCCGGACACTTCGTGAAGATGGTGCACAACGGCATCGAGTACGGAGTCATGGCATCGATCGCCGAAGGACTCAACCTGCTCAAGAATGCGGATGCCGGTGTGCGTGAAGCCGAGCACTCCGCCGAGATCGCACCGCTGGAGGAGCCGGAGTTCTACCAGTTCCCGATCGACACCGACAAGGTGGCCGAGCTGTGGCGGCGCGGGTCAGTGATCTCGTCCTGGCTGCTCGACCTCACCGCAGCCGCTCTGCACGAGAACCCGACGCTCGACGGGCTGGCCGGCCGGGTGTCGGACTCGGGCGAGGGCCGGTGGACGGTCAAGGCCGCAGTCGACGTGGGCGTTCCGGTTCCGGTCCTTGCGGCGTCGCTCTTCGAACGGTTCGCCTCGCGTGATGAGGACCAGTTCGCCAACCAGGTGCTCTCGGCAATGCGACTGCAGTTCGGCGGGCACCAGGAACGCCCGGCCGGCGACGTGATGGAAGCGGGCGCGCGCAAGGCCGACGCCGGCTGAGGCTGGACTCGCCGCGTGCTGCCGGTTGCCTTGGACCCGGCCGCTGATTGACGAGGGGCACATGTCAGTCGAAAGCACAGATGTCGGCTGGCATCAGCTGTTTGGGCCGACAACTGTGCCGATCGACTGACATGTGTACCCGGCACGGTGTCGAGGCGCGGTCCGAGCCGGAATCAGCCCTTCGCTGCCCGCTCGTCCGCTCCGAACCGCTGAGCCCCGAGCACCCCGAGCAGCCGGAGCTTCTCCTCGTCCTCGCTGCGGGGTGCGGCGGTCAGCACGAGCAGACGGATGCCGCGTCCATCACCGATGCAGCGAACGAGGTCATCGCGCGTCATCCCGATCTCAATGTGCTGATCCCGATGGCGGGCATCATGCGCATGGAGGACTGGACGGAACCCGGCAGCTTCCTCCAGAACGCCGAGGCGACCGTGACGACGAACCTGCTCGGGCCGATCCGCCTGATCTCGGCGTTCATGGAGCATCTGCTCGCACAACCGGATGCCACGATCATGACCGTCTCGTCGGGGTTGGCGTTCGCGCCGCTGCGCGTCACGCCCACGTACAACGCGACGAAGGCTGCGATCCACCAGCTCAGTGAATCGCTGCGGCTGCAGTTCGCAGGCACGAACGTGAGCGTGGTCGAACTCGTGCCGCCGTCGGTGCAGACCAAACTCATGCCGGGGCATCAGGACGACCCGTTCGCGATGCCTCTGGACGAGTACATCGATGAGATCATGGCCCTGCTCGAGGCGCAGCCGGACGTCACTGAGGTGCAGGTCGAGCGCGTGAAGTTCCTGCGCTACGGCGAAGCGCGCGGGGATCAGGCGCAGGTCATCGCGGCGCTCAACCGAATGGACGCGCTCGCCGCGAGCTGAGGTTCCCGGGTGCACGGCTACGGGACCGGTGGCCGCGCACCGTGTGGTCAGGCGTCGGCACCCTGCTCAGGCGTCGGCATCCGTCTCGTCGGAATCGTCGTCGTCGTCGCCCTCTGCGTCTTCCTCCGCCGCCTCCGCGGGCGCGAGGTCGTCGAGATAGGCGCGGTCATCGTTCGGATCGCCGGTGCCCCCATCGAGGCCGGTCTCGATCGGGTCGTCCATGCGAGGTTCGCCGGTGTTGGGGTCGCTCATGAGGTGCTCCTGTCGTGAGTGTGTCCGCCCAGCGTCGTCCGGCCGCCTCGCCGTCGCCAGAGGGTTGACAACCCGCGTCCTCCCCGAGGTCAGCGCCCCAGTTTCTCTG
This sequence comes from Microbacterium sp. AK031, assembly GCF_024807145.1. GTDB lineage: Bacteria > Actinomycetota > Actinomycetes > Actinomycetales > Microbacteriaceae > Microbacterium. The sequence goes on from NZ_JANUCA010000008.1 coordinate 22,567, forward strand.
CGCACGGCACGCAGAGCGTGGCGAACGGCCTGACGCGCAGCCGCGCGATCGGGATGCTGCGACCGCAGTTCGCGCAGACGCCGTAGTCGCCGGAATCCATCCTGGCCAGCGCGTCATCGAGCTGCTGCAGTTCGTCGCGCGCCCCGTCGAGCAGCCCGCTCAACCTCGACCATTCGGCCGACAGCGGAACGCCCTCCGGATCGTGCTCGTCATCATCGCTCTGGCTGCTGCGATCGTGCGTCAGCTCGGTGAGCGTTGCCGCGAGCGACTCCGTGCGAGCGTTCGCCTCGCGGCGCAGCACTTCCAGCAGGGTGCGCAGCTCGGTGTCGGTCACGGTCTCAGAGTAGCGCCGGGTGCAGGTGCGGGGTCGGGTACCGGCGGGGGTACAGGCGTCAGCCAGAATCACGGATGTCAGCCGAGAACCGGCTGTTTCGGCTGACATCCGTGTCGATCGACTGACATGTGTCCCGGGTGAACGCTATTCGAGCCACTCCGTCACGAAGCGATCGTTCGCGTGCACGTGCGTGGCCTCGTACGTGCCTCCGTCCAGCACCTCGAAGCGGTGCGTGACGAGCGCGGGCACGACGAGGAGCTGCCCTCCTGTGCCGACGACCTTCTCGTCTCCGACCGTGAACAGAACCATGCCGTGGTGGATCACGAAGACGTTGGCGCAGCGCGTCAGGACATGACAGCATTCCCGCCGGTGTTCGCCTCACGACCCGAGCGATGCCCGTGGGTGAAGGCCGAGCGGTCCGCGCCCTGGCGTGCCCGTCCCCGTCGATGAGGAATCGCGTCGACGAATGCATCGACCCGGTCCTGACGGTCTGCCAGCACGAGGGCGGTGCCCGACCCGGATTCTTCGATGATCGCGGCGCGGCTCTCTCGAAGGCGCTCGGCGGCACCGATCCCGAACCCGCGGATGAATCCACTGCGTGCGCGTCGCTTCTCGCTCTCGGAGTGCCACCGGTACAGCTCTCTGCGACTCGCCCACCATGACCTCATCGCGACCATCGCCTGCACCTCGAGGCTTGCGGTGAGGATCTTCGCCTGCTGGACGTCAGACGTGAACCCGACGAAGTACAGGATGTATCCGCCGCCCGGTCGCTCCGACTGCATCGGTCTGATCGAGCCGAGCGCGAAGGCGACGTTGCCGCCCAGTTCGCGGATGTCTCGTGCGTAGGAGCCGGTGAACATCATCTGCTCCTGCACGATCTCTTCGCGTTCCTGACCCGTCTTCGCGCGCCGTGCATCGAGCCGTGCCTGCTCGATGCCGTACTTCACCATCAGCCTCTCGGCATGCTCGGTGAGGGCCTCGGCTTCCTCCGGCATCGTGCTCTCGGCTTTCGCCAGCAACTTCGCAATCAGGTCCAGTTTGGCTTCACTCATTGCGTCCTCCTTCGTCTGCGATGTGTTCAGCCTTCGCGGATGCTCCGACATCGCAGAGCGCGAAAGCGCGAAAGGTGGATGCTTCGCTGAACAGCGGATGCGGTGGAGGAGGAGTCAGAGACAACGATCCTCAGAGAGGGCCACGGCGCGCGCGGACCCCCGGAACCCGAGACGGCGCAGGAAGACGGCGCAGAAAGACGGACCGAAGACGGCGCAGGAAGAGGTCAGCCGAACAGCAGCGACAGCACGGTCGAGCCGCCGCCGATGAGGATCAGCGATGCGATCGTCGCCCAGGCGACGATGCGCATGCGCCTGGTGCGGCGCTCGCCGAGGCGGCCGTAGTCCTCTTCACCGGGGTGGCCGCCGCCGTTCGAGTGGCCGTGTCGCTCGACGTCGCTCATACGGGCTCCGACACGGTCGGGCCGAAGGCCGCGGGAAGAGTCGCCTGCGAACGCTCGCGCAGCTCGGATGCCGAGACCGTGAACAGCCCCGTGACCTCGAGGTCGGAGACGGTGTCGGTCACGCCGATGCGCAGCACGGGGTAACCGCGTCCTTCGCACAGGCCCTGGAACTTCACGTCGTCCTCACGGGGCACGGTCACGATGACGCGGCCGGTCGACTCGGAGAACAGAGCGGATGCCGCATCCACGCCATCGCGATCCATGAGCTCGGTCAGCCAAACGCGGGCGCCGACGCCGAAGCGCATGACGCCCTCGGCGAGAGCCTGAGCGAGTCCGCCCTCCGACACATCGTGAGCCGACGAGATCAGCCACTCGTCGCGTGCCGCGGCGATGAGCCCTGCGAGACGCTTCTCGCCGGCGAGATCGACCCTGGGCGGCAGCCCGCCGAGGTGCTGGTGCACCGTCTCGGCCCATGCCGAACCCGACAGCTCGGTCGAGGTGATGCCGAGAAGGTAGATGTTCTGCCCCTCGTCCTGCCAGGCCGAGGGGATGCGACGCGAGACGTCGTCGATGATGCCGAGCACGCCCACCAGCGGCGTGGGGTGGATCGGGGTGTCACCGGTCTGGTTGTAGAACGAGACGTTGCCTCCCGTGACCGGGGTGCCCAGCTCGTAGCATCCGTCGGCCAGACCGTCGACCGTCTGGCCGAACTGCCACATGACTTCGGGGTTCTCGGGGGATCCGAAGTTCAGGCAGTCCGTGATGGCGGTCGGGGTCGCGCCGGTGACGGCGACGTTGCGGTACGCCTCGGCGAGTGCCAGCTGCGCGCCCGCATACGGGTCGAGCTGGCAGTAGCGGCCGTTGGCGTCGGTGGAGATCGCGAAGCCGAGGCCGGATTCCTCGTCGACGCGGATCATTCCGGCGTCGTCGGGGAAGGCCAGGGCGGTGTTGCCGAGCACGTAGTAGTCGTACTGGTTGGTGATCCAGCTCGTGTCGGCGAGGTTCGGGGATGCGACGAGCGAGAGGAACTGCTCGCGCAGCACCTCGGCGTCGTTCGAGCGGGGAAGCAGCTCCGCAGCATCCGCCTGCAGCGCGTCGATCCACGTCGGGTAGGCGACCGGGCGGTCGTAGACGGGTCCGTCGACCGCGACCGTCGACGGGTCGACGTCGACGATGCGCTCGCCCTGCCAGTCGATGACGAGGCGGCCGTCGCCGGTGACCTCGCCGAGCACGCTGGTCTCGACCTCCCACTTGTTCACGACCGCCATGAAGGCGTCGAGCTTCTCGGGGGCGACGATGGCCATCATGCGTTCCTGCGACTCCGACATGAGGATCTCCTCAGCGGTCAGCGTGGGGTCGCGCAGCAGCACGTTGTCGAGCGAGACCTTCATGCCGCTGTTGCCGTTGGCTGCGAGCTCGGATGTCGCGCAGGAGATGCCGGCGGCGCCGAGGTCCTGGATGGCCTCGACGAGCTCGCCCTTGTAGAGCTCGAGGCAGCACTCGATGAGCACCTTCTCGGCGAAGGGGTCGCCGACCTGCACCGCGGGGCGCTTGGTCGGGCCGCCGTCGTCGAAGGAGTCGGAGGCCAGGATGCTGGCGCCGCCGATCCCGTCGCCGCCGGTGCGGGCGCCGAAGAGGACGACCTTGTTGCCGGTGCCCGTCGCGTTCGCGAGCTTGAGGTCTTCGTGGCGGAGCACGCCCACAGCCAGGGCATTCACGAGCGGGTTGGCCTGGTAGACGGAATCGAAGACCGTCTCGCCGCCGATGTTCGGCAGGCCGAGGCAGTTGCCGTAGAACGAGATGCCGGCGGTGACGCCGTGCACGACGCGGGCGGTGTCGGGGTGGTCGATCGCGCCGAAGCGGAGCGCATCCATGACGGCGACGGGGCGAGCACCCATGGAGATGATGTCGCGGACGATGCCGCCGACGCCGGTGGCTGCGCCCTGGAACGGCTCGATGAAGGAGGGGTGGTTGTGCGACTCGGCCTTGAAGGTGACGGCCCAGCCCTCGCCGACGTCGATGACGCCCGCGTTCTGGCCCATGCCGACCATGAGGCGTTCCTTCATCTCGTCGGAGACCTTCTGGCCGAAGCGGCGCAGGTAGTTCTTCGACGACTTGTAGGAGCAGTGCTCCGACCACATGACCGAGTACATCGCCAGCTCGCCGGAGGTGGGGCGGCGGCCCAGGATCTCGCGGATGCGCGCGTACTCGTCGGGCTTCAGCCCCAGCGCCGCGTAAGGCTGTTCCTTCTCGGGCGTCGCCGCGGCGTTGCTCACGGAGTCGGGGACGTGCTGACGAGTGGATGCTTCGGGGGTGGGGGTGGTCACGCGCACTCCAAGATCAGGGCCGGCGGGGCGTGGTCAAGTCTACCGGCGGTTTAGGCGCTTCAATCTGTGTGCGCGCTCGCACTACCGCAGCGCCGCGCGTGCGAACAACTTCACCAGCGGGTCTTCCTCGCCACGGCGACGGCGGCGACCAGACAGCTCCCCGAGCTGATCCAGTACCCGCTGTGCCTGGAAGGTCGCGTGGCCGATGTCCTGCTTCGTGAACCGCCACCCCGTCGATGACTGCCATCCGCACATCTCCAGCCCGAACGCGATGCTGCGCCAGCGGTCTTCGGGCGCGGTGCCGTCGGCGATCGTCAAGAGCAGCAGCACCGCAGCATCCTTCTCGGCATCACTGAGCTTTCGATACAGGCCACCCGCGATCAGGCGCAACTGACGCTGCGGATCGCCCAGCGCCTTCATCGCCGCGCTGCTCAGCAGCAGGCGTCCCTTCTGCACGCGCACGAGAGCCATCCTCTGTGCGGTCTCGCGGAGCACTGCCATGGGAGGGGTCAGATCTTCACGGTTGCCCTTGCCGATCCACTCGTCGATCCAGCCCAGCTCGGTCATCCCGGCGAGAACAGTGGCCGGCGGCATCCATCCGGCTGAGGTGAGGGCGAGCCCGTCCGCGCCGATCGTGTTCATCAGCCATGCATACGGGCGGACGATGCGACGTGCCGTGTCGATATCGATCCCGACTGGTTCGAGGAGGCCAGTGTGGTGAAGATGCTGACGCAGTTCGGACCGGATGGGTGGCGGAAGCTCGGAGGCGAAGTCGGCGATCGGCGACGCCTCATCCACGTCGCCAGGCCGGCGATGCGCCTCGATCTTGACGATCCCCGACATGTCGCGCGGTGAGATGCCTGAATTCTGCGGGTTGAAAAGCAGATTCAACTCACTCTGCATGCCGACGAGATCGAAGACCCCGGGCGCGCGGGCGCCCCACGGCCCGACTGTGGTGTCGATCCAATCGGTGATGGATTCGTGCTCCGGATGCTGCGGGTCGGCGGCGATCGCGATCTTCTCGGCGTATCCGTGCACACCGCCGGAGTCTTCGAACGGCCCGCGGCGTGCACCGTCGAGAAGGACGACCGTCGTCAGGTGCTCATCTGAGGGCGTCTGTTCGACCACGTCGAGGCGGTGCACCCACCCGTCGCCGAAGTCGTACTCGTACCAGAGCGGCCCGCCGTCCCGCAGCACGTCATCGACCGTGAAGTCGTCTTCGGAGAGCGTTCCCTCTTCGCCCTCGATATCGAGAGCCTCCCAGCGCCGTGGCGGATGCTGCGGGCGAGAGTGCGGGTCGGCGTCCGTGAATGCGTGCAGATGCGATTCGCGCCAGCCCATGATCGTCTGCAACGCGAGATGCAGCATCCGCAGCCGCGCGCTTCCTTCGACGTCGAACGTGCGCCAGATCTCGGGTTCGCTGCCGATGAGGCTCATGCGCAGCCGATAGCGGGTCATGCGTCGAGACTAGCGACGGGGTGGGACACGTCACTCCCGGCGTCGATCAGGTGCAGCGCTGTTCCAAGAGGGTGGCAGCAATGGGTGACCCGCATCGGCGGCCACCATCCGTTCACCTCACCTGCCGAGCCTCGGGTGCGTTGTGCTCCTTCGCGCACAGGAGATGGAGCACCGGATGCCGCAGCGGACGATGGCTGTCTAGGATGCTGGCGCTGCTCGCGGATGCTGTGGCTGCGATCTCTCGCCGGGATGCGGTCAGCCGCGCTCGCCCGACCGGTCGATGACGCGCCATGTGAGCGGCAGCAGTGCCGACATCGCTGCGATCTTCACAGCATCGCCGATGAGGAACGGCAGCACGCCCAGAGTGAAGGCCGTGACCAGGTCGATGCCCAGGAATGCGGCGAGCCACGACACCCCGAAAGCGTAGATCGTGAGCGATCCGACGGCGGCGAGGCCCAGAGTCGACCAGACCGAGCGGTCGGAGCGACGGCGGGCGAGTGCCCCGACGAGCAGTGCCGCGACGACATAGCCGACGATGTATCCGAAGGACGAGAACGCCCAGCCGGAGGCGCCGTGCGCGAACAGCGGTACGCCGACGAGTCCGAGCACGAGGTAGAGTCCCGCGCTCGCTGATCCCCGGAGCGGACCGAGCGCCGCGCCGGTGAGGAGCACGGCGAACGTCGCGAGCGAGATCGGGACGGGCGTGAACGGCAGCGGAATCGTGATGTACCCGGCCACGGTGATGAACGCCGTGCCAATGAGCGTCAGGACGACATCGCGGACTCGTGCGCCGGGGATGAGGTCGGCCAGTACGGGGAAGGTGCGGCGCGGGGCTGTTGCGGTTGTCATGTGGTTCCTTTGGGATGAGCGTCCTGAACAGTGTTCACCTGAACGGTGTTCTGTAGAGTAGCAGGATGAGTGCCGTCCCTGCATCCGCCCGCAACGACCGAACAGCCGTCGTCGATGCCGCGATGCGGGTGTTGGCGGAGAACGGTCTGCCCGGCCTGTCGATGCGGCGGATCGCCGACGTGCTCGACGTGCAGGTCAGCGCGCTGTACTGGCACTTCCCGAACAAACAGAGCCTGCTCGCGGCGGTGAGCGAGCGGATCGTCGCGCTCGGGACAGCGGATGCTTCGGACGATCTTGCCCCGATTGCGACGTCATTGCGTGAGCGGCTGCTCGCACATCGCGACGGCGCCGAACTGGTGTCGAGCTCGCTGGCGCTCGGGCTGCTGGAGCTGCCCAGTCGGACGCAGCTCGAGAAGGCGGCGCGCAGCGCCGGGCTCGATGACGCATCGGCAGGCATCGCCGCCGACACCCTGGTGCACTACGTTATCGGCTACACGTTCCATGAACAGCAGCGGATGCATGCGGCCGTCGTCGGAGCCGTTGATGCATCGGTCGATCTCGCCCCCGATCGGGTCGCAGACAGTGTCGACGCTTTCGAGGCCGGGCTGGCCATGGTGGTGGCCGGAGTGCAGGCTGCCGTCGGATCCCTTGACCGCCGCGTCTCCGACTCTGGGCGCCGTCGCTAGTCCGCATTCGGCCCTCGGGCAAGGGGGTTTTCGTGACGCACGCGCCGGCATAGAAATGGGGAACGCGACAGAGGGAGACGTAATGGCTGCAGGTGACATCGAGACGTTTCGGCAGGACGGGCTGTGGTTCAACCGGATCGAGGGGGAATCACGCACGCTCGGTGAGGGATACGAGAAAGAGGCGGAGGCGATCGCCGCAGGACGCGAAGCCGCTATGGCGCGGCAGGTCGAGCACAATCTGAAGTTCTCCGAAGGGCCGACGGACGACCGCGCTGCCTACGGTACGAATCCCCGCGACCTCATCGGCTGAGACGCGGGGATCCGAGACGGGGCTACTGAACCGACCAGCCGCCGTCGCTCGCGACGATTGCGCCGTTGATGTTCACGGCGTCGTCCGACAGCAGGAATGTGATCGACGCGGCGAGGTGCTCGGCCGTCGCCACTTTCGGGATGGCCTGTTGGAAGGGCGCGAGACGCGCGGAGCCGATCTCCGACATGTTCGGGGGCATCGGGATGCCGGTGGCGACACCGCCCGGAGCGACCGAGTTCACGCGGACGCCCTTGGGCCCGTACATGAATGCCGCCGACTTCGTGACGCCGATGATGCCGTGCTTGCTCGCGGTGTAGGCGTTGCCGGACGCGTTTCCGCGCAGGCCGGCTTCGCTCGAGACGTTGAGGATCGCACCGCCGCCCGCAGCCTCCATCAGAGGCAGCACAGCGCGCATGAGCTTGAAAGGTGCGGTGAGATTGATCGCGATGACGCGGTCCCACACGGCGTCCGGGGTCTCGCCCGCCGGCGAGAAGTCGTCGTTGACGCCGGCGACGTTCGCGAGACCGTCGATCGTGTCTCCGGCTGCGGCCACGACGGCGTCGATCGACTCCTGCTTCGTGAGGTCGCCGGCGACGGTGATGATGTCGGCATCCGCGATCTCGCTCTTGAACGCGTCGAGCTTGTCGGCCGCGATGTCGACGGCGATGACGCGGCCGCCTTCGCGAGCGATGCGGGACGCCGTCGCCTTGCCGATGCCGGATGCTGCGCCGGTGACGATGATCGTCTTGCCGGTGAAGCGGTCGGGGGTGGTCTTCTCGACCCAGCCGGTCGGGGCGTCGTCGGTGGGGATCTCGCCATGGTTCGCTGCGCGGACGAGGTCGTCGACGACCGACTGGGCCATCGCGCCCTGGCTCAGGACGACCATCTGCTGCAGCGGCAGGCCGAGCACGGGGGTGAGGGAGTCGGCGCTGGCGCCGGCCTGGGCGAGCATGCCGCGGACGAGTTCGCCGCCGATCGGATCGTCCAGCCATTCGCCGATGGTGGAGTGTGCGGTCAGTGCCATGGTTCTCCCTTTCATGAGCGTTTCGCAACGGTGCGTCTACTTATCCTCGATCGTACTCCTCGATACTCTGACAGAGTGCCGAGGCCACGAAGTGAACAAGCCCGTCAGGCGGTGCTGGCGGCGGTGCGTCGCGCAGTCTCGGCCGAGGGCTACGCGGCGGTGACGATCGAGGGCCTCGCGGCGGAGGCAGCGGTCTCGAAGCAGACGATCTACCGGTGGTGGCCGTCGAAGGCGGCGATCCTCGGAGAGGCGCTGCTCGAGGGCGAGCTGCCGGGTGCGGATGTGCCGCTGGCCGCATCAGGCGATCTTGAGGCAGACCTGCGCGCATGGTTCGCGGCGTCGTCGGCGAGGCTCGCCAGGCCGGAGTCCGTTGCGCTGGCGCGCGCGCTGATCTCGGTGACGGCGACCGACCCCGAACTCGGTGCGGCTCTCAACGAGCGCTTCGCGAGTCCGATCGCCCGGTGGATCGCCGCGCGGATCTCGCGCGCCAAGGACGCAGGAGAGGTGCGAGCGGATGCCGATGCCGAAGTCATCGCGGATCAGTTCGTGGCCACCGCGTCGTACGCCGCGCTGCAGGGACGGCCGCTGAGCGAGGAACGCGTGCGTGCGACGGTCGAGGTGCTGCTGCGGGGCATCGCGGCGTAGTCTTCCTGGGTCCGCGACACCGCACGCGACCCACCACCGCGTAAGGTCGTGGGGTGTCCGCATTCGCCCTCAAGTACGCCCTGATCGCGCTGGCGATACTCCTCGTCGCTGCCGGAGTGTGGTGGGCGATGAAGCGTCCGAACCGTTCGAAGCGGGCTTCGTCGCGCGTGCGGATGCCGATCTTCGTCCCCCTCGCCGGATGGCTGCTGCTCGCTGTCGGATTCCTGATGGCACTGAGCGCGTTCACGTCCCGCTTCACGGCGGATCTGATGCCGATGCGCATCGCGTCGCTCGTGATCGCCGCCGGAGGCGTGTTCTTCTTGGTGATGTACAACAACTGGTACGTCGACGCCCGCTCCGACGAGGTGCACTTCCGCACGATCTTTGGGCGCGAGCACGTGATCAGATACGTGGAAATCGTCGACTATCGGATGCGGCAGGTCAACGGACAGCCGAGCTTCCGGGTGCGTTCGTCTTCCGGCGTGAAGTTCAGCATCAATCCGCGGCTGTTCCCCGTCGAGCCGCTGTTCGACGCCATCCGTTTCCGCGACCGGACCGGCCGCTGGCCGCTGGTCGGCGAGCCGCGTTAGTCGGATCCGCTCGGCGCCGGCGCGCTCGCCGCAGTCCGCCCGTCCACGAATCGGGCCTGTGCCCGCTCGTGGCGCCCCGCCACAGCAACATGCTCGGTGGCCTTCGCGAGCCCCATCGGCCTGGTGGACACGTAGATGCTCTCGGCGCGCTCGACCAAGAACGTCTCGTGCCACACACCCACCGCACCTGGAGCCTTGCGGGCGGCCTTGTTGAAGGCGGTCCATGCCGGGCGGTGCTCCTGCGCCGGCGCGGATGCATAGGCGTAGAGCTTCTCGACCGACGACCAGTACTGCACCACGTACGGGCCGCCGTTGCCGACCAGTAGTTGGTACCCGAGGAATCCGGATTCCTTGTCCATTGACAGCTCGCGCAGCATCCGGGGCATGGCCATGAATGCCGGAAGCCAGAGGTCCGGTCGCCACCAGCGGTTGATCTGCATGCCGATGTGGAACACGACGAGCTCGCCTTCGTGGCGATGGGTCATTCGACCGTTGACGACTTTCGACATGACATCTCCTTACTGGATAGCTGTGCTATCCATAATGGATAGCGATACTATCGATGTCAAGAGGTGACCATGAGAATTTCTGAACTGTCGGCGCAGACGGGCGTTCCCGTGCCGACGATCAAGTACTACCTGCGCGAAGGGCTGCTGCCGGAGGGGGAGCGCAGCGCGCCGACTCAAGCGGCGTATGGCGAGACGCATGTGCAGCGACTGCGCGTCATCCGGGCGCTGATCACGGCGGGCGTGAGCATCGCCGAGGCGCGGCGCGTGCTCGCTGCGCTGGATGATCCGCCCGCGGATGCGCACCGGCTGCTCGGCACGGCGCACGCGGCGATCACTCCGGCCGCCGACGACTCGCTCGATCTGACCGCGGCGCAGCGCGCCGTCGAAGGGCTCGGCTGGAAGCCCGGGATGTGCGACGACGCGGTGCTGCACGACGTCGCGCGCGCACTGCAGGGACTCGAAGGTGCAGGCTTCGAATTGGCGAAAGGTGCGCTGCCGGTATATCTGAAGAGCATGCGCGACATCGCGGATGCCGAGATCGCCGGAGTGCCGACCGAGTCGGTGGAGGCGGCGGTCAGATACGTCGTGCTCGGGTCGGTGCTCGTCGAGCCGCTGCTGCTGGCACTGCGGCGCGTGGCGCAGCAGGTCGCGTCGGCAGAGCGGTTCGGCGCTGTGGACGCCGAGTCGGACGCGGATGCTGCGCGGTTAGGCTGAAGGCATGAACAAGAACAACGTCTGGACAATCGTCGGTGTCGTCGTCGCGGTCATCGTCGCGTGGTTCGTCGTCAGCGCGCTGTTCTCGGTGCTGTGGTTCATCGCGAAGCTCGCAGTCGTCGCCGTGGTCGCGGTGCTCGTGTATCTGGTGCTGCGCGGGGTGTTCAGCAGGCAGGAGTAGCGGCCGCGCCGGATCGCAAGGACCTCCCACGGCAATTCGCGGCGCGTGGCTCGAAGGGAAGAAGAGTTTGCGGGGTTCTCGCGCCTGATAACCCCGCAAACTCTTCTTCATAGCGCACACGTCGGGTGCTCCGGTGGCGGACCGGCCCCCGCGGCCGTCCCGCCTCACCCCCGCAGCAGCGCGCGCAGCGACTGGATGCTGTCGGCCTCGGCCGCGGTCTTGTCGGGGCGGTACCCCTTGACGCGCGCGAAGCGCAGCGCGATGCCGCCGGGGTAGCGGGGCGAATTCTGCACCCCGTCGATCGCGATCTCGACGACCAGCTCCGGGCGCAGGAACACCGCGTACGCACTGCGTTCCCTCTCGTACTCGGGGAACGTGTCGGTCTGCCACTGCAGCAGTTCGTCCGTGAGTCCCTTGAAGGTCTTCCCGACCATCACGAAGCCGCCGGGTTCGCCGAACTCGTTGTCAGGATCGTGGGCGCCGAGGTGCAGGTTCGAGAGCTTGCCGCGCCGGCGGCCGGAGCCCCACTCCGCCGCGAGCACGACGAGGTCGTAGGTGAGCACCGGCTTGACCTTCACCCACGACTTGCCGCGCCGCCCGGCGGCGTAGGTCGATCCGATCGCCTTGACGAGGATGCCCTCGTGTCCGGCGGCGAGGGCTTCGCGGGAGAGCTGCTCGGCGGCATCCGCGTCGGAGGTGATGATTCCCGGCATCCGCCACTCGCCCGCGACCCGGTCGAGTTCTTCGAGGCGGACGGAGAGCGGCTCGCCGATGAGATCGCGGCCGTCGACGTGCAGCAGGTCGAAGAACCAGGGGCGCAGGACGACGTCACGGGCGACATCGGCGCCGAAGCGCGACATCGTCTGCTGGAAGGGTCGCGGCCCGCCGTCTTCATCGAGCGCGAGCGTCTCGCCGTCGAGGATGAGGTCGCGGGCGGGCAGGCCCCGCACGATCTCGACGATCTCGGGAACGCGGTGGGTGATGTCGGCGAGGCTGCGGGTGTAGACGCCGACGTCGTCGACGTGCCGGTGCACTTGGATGCGGGCGCCGTCGAGCTTGTATTCGACGGATGCTTCGCCGGTGAGCTCGAGCGCGGCCGTCGCCGTCGCGGCGGTGCCGGCGAGCATCGGCAGCACAGGGCGGCCGACCTGCAGCCCGACGGCCTCAAGCTGTTCGGCGCTGCCGGTCAGCGCGAGGAGTGCCGTATCGCCGAGATCGCCGGAGAGCATCGCGGCGCGGCGAACGCTCGCGACGGGGCGATCAGAGGCGCGGGCGATCGCGTCGAGCAGCACGCCGCCGAGCGCGCCGGTGCGCAGTTCACCGAGCATCGCGCGAGCGAGGAAGTCCCACTCGCGGGCGGTGGCTCGGGAGGCGAGGTCGGTGAGCGCGCTGGTGCGGACGGCTGCCGAGCCGGACCCGGATGCTGCGGCCAGCGCGTCGAGCGCACGATCGACGTCGTCGACGGCGAGGGTCGGTTCGACGGAGTGCGCGATGTCGAGCGCGGCGATGCCGCGCCATCCGACACCAAGGCGTCCCTGGCGAGGAGCGGCGAGCAGCAGGCCGATGAGCGTGGGGATCTCGTCGGGTTCGGCGCGTTCGAGCAGCCGGGCGAGTGCGTCGGTCTTCGCCAGTCGCGACGACGTGGCCGTGACCTCTTCCGTGGTGGTGACGAGCTCGGAGAGCTTCATGTCGGCATTCTCGCACCGGGGTGTGACGTTCGGGGGTTTAAGCAGCTCAGCGTGTAGTTGGCCTCCCGTCCGCAGCCCATGCCACACCCAAGGCGAACAATGTCGACACCCCGTACTCCTCCATCGCCGATGCGATGCGGCGCCGACCGGTTCGCGGGTTGATCCCGAGCCGGCGGGATGCCCCGTCAAGGGTGATGCCCTGCTTCATCAGTGCAAGAAGCGGCGCCCACGGCTGCTCCACACCACCGATCGGCTCTGCGCGATGCCAGAGCTCGCGGTACAGGCTTCGGGCAAGTTCGGCGAGGGACGCGCTCCGGACGCCGATCACGCTGGACGGCCACCCCTCGCCCCATTCGATCGGCAATGCGAGCACATCTCCGTCGATCCAGAACCAACTCGGAAGGTCGTCAAGAAGGCGAAACTCCACCCCGACGGCGGCGTAGCGCTCGGCGATCGCCAAAAGCCGGGGGTCGTTTGCCATCGAGCGGGGCAGAAGGGCCCGCACCGATCGCTTGCCGACGAACATCTCTGCGAAGCGGCTGGAGCGCGCGAGGTCCGTCTGCAGGTAGCGTTCGAGATCGGGAAGCACCGACCACGCGGTGTTGCTGTGCTCGCGTGCGATGTCGTACCAGAGGTCCTCCGCGGCCTGCGGCCCATGTCGCACGAAGACCGGAACGAGATCACTGGACGCCTCGCCGACCGCCCAATGACGCAGCAGTCCCGGAAGGTCTGCGACGAGCGCCTCGATGCGCGAGGCGGCTTCGTCCGCTGTCTGCCGCATCGTACGCACTTCGCGTTCGACGACGTCGGCCGTCCACATCGCCGGCGTCGCGTACGCAATCGTGCCGTCGCGCACCGAGATCGCCCCTTCGTGCGCGAGACGCGCGACGGCATCGGCGGCCTCGCCCTCATCCGCGTGCGCTGTGGTGGCGAGCTCCGCCACTGTCTCAGGGCGGCTGCGGTAGATCAGCTCGAGCAGTGCCCTGTCTTCCATCTCCACCTCCGGAGCGTGTGTAGACACCATCATCGCGCATGTGGCCGGTTCCGGACGCCCTCTTAAGGGCGGGGCCGGAAGCGGAGGTTGTTTTGTCCGCTTCTGTCCATGCACACTGACTCCATGGGGAGCGGCGCCCATGGCTTCGTACGCGTGGGGCGTGTACGAAGCCATGGAATCGTCGGCAGGCAGTCGACCGGAGGCAGCGACATGAACGGCATGGGCAGCACGAGCAAGGGCATCGCACGCATCATCGCCGTCTCGACGGTGGCAGTGCTCACGCTGGGAATCACCGCGTGCACCGAGGATGCGGCCGCGGAGCCGTCGTCCTCGAGCGGCCCCGCGGTCGCACTCGGCGCAGATCCCAGCCAGGACGCTGTCGATCTCTACACGGATCGCGACACGGCAGTGGATGCTGCCGTCAAGGCGCTTCCCGAGTTCATCGAGAAGGCGCTCAAGCAGACCGGAGTGCCCGGCGCGGCGGTCGCGGTCGTCTCGAATGGTGAGGTCGTATTCGACGAGGGCTACGGCGTGCGAGATGTGACGACGGGGGAGCCAGTCGATACCGACACCGTGTTCCAGATCGCATCCCTGTCCAAGCCGCTCTCGTCGAGCATCGTGGCCAAGGCGATCACCGATGACGCCGAGCTGTCGTGGGAGGACCCGGTCATCGAGTACCTTCCCGACTTCGCGTTGAACGATCCGTACGTGACGGAGCACGCGAAGATCGCGGACTTCTTCTCGCACCGCACCGGCCTTCCGACCGGTGGCGGCGATGAACTCGAAGACATCGGCTTCGACGCCGACTACATCATGGCCCACATGAATCAGATTCCGCTGGCATCGTTCCGCGACACGTATCAGTACTCCAACTTCGGACTCACGGTGGGAGGCGAGGCGGTCGCGGCATCGCGCGGGCAGACGTGGGACCAGACCGCGCACGCGCTGCTATTCGAGCCGCTTGGCATGACTTCGACGACCACCACCCACGACGAATACCTCGCCGCGGATGATCGCGCGGCGATGCATGCCCGTACCGGAGAAGGTGTGTACGAGCAGCTGTTCGACCGCGACGCTGATGCCGAGGCTCCTGCTGGCGGTGTCGCCTCCACTGCAGGCGACATCGCGAAGTGGATGAACATGGTGCTGGCGAACGGCGAGGTCGACGGCGAGGAGTACATCGATCCGCTCGTGCTTGCAAAGACGTATTCCGCCCATTCGATCACCGGCGGCGATGCGAAGAACCTGATATCGCGCACCGCCCACTATGGATTCGGCGCGAACATCGGCGCCACAGGGACCGGTCGCGTCAACATCAGTCATTCCGGCGCGTTCGGGTGGGGCACCGCCACTAACGCAACGATGATCCCCGACCTGAACCTCGGGATCGTCGTGCTCACGAACGGAGCGCCGTCGGGAGTTCCGGAGGCGATTGCTTCGGAGTTCGTCGATCTCGTGCAGTTCGGCGAGGAGACGCGACCCTGGTTGGATCTGTGGCCCGACATCTTCGCGCACTTCTCTGACCCGGCCGGTGACCTCGTCGGCGAAGAGCCCCCCGCGGATGCGGCGCCAGCAGGCCCTGCCGGCGACTATGTCGGCACGTACACGAGCCCCTACTTCGGAAACTTCGTCGTGACGGAGCAGAACGGTGCCCTCACCGGCGCGCTCGGCCCGGAGGGTGGCTACACGTTCGAGATCGATCCATGGGACGCAGACACGCTTTCGTTCGTGCCGACCGGTGAGAACGCGCTGCCCGGTTCACTCTCATCGGCGGTCTTCGTCCGCGAGGAGGATCAGATCACCGGGGTCACGCTGACGTTCTTCAACAAGTTCCCCGAGGAGGGGCAGGAGCCGAACGGGCTCGGCGTCTTCACCCGGGTCGGGTGACCCTCACTCGACCCGCCAGTTCACAACCCGGTCTCAGCGCGAAACGGGTCCGGTGGACGCTCGCAGCATCACATCCGGCTCAAGGTAGTCGGCGACGACACCTTCCGTGGCGGTGCCGTTCAGCAGCGCGAGCAGTCTCTGCGTGGCACGGCGGGCCACCTCGGCCACCGGCAGTCGGACGGTCGACAGCGGCGGATCCATGTATCGCGAGAACGGGTAGTCGCCCCAGCCGATGACCATGACGTCTTCCGGTATACGGATGCCCCGATCCCGCAGCGCCGCGTAGATCCCGAGCGCGAAGTAGTCGTTGCCCACCATGAAGGCGTGCGGGACGCGACCACTCTCGAGCAGATCCACTCCGACCCGGTGGGCATCCTCTCCGCGCCACAGGGAGGCGCCGCGAGCCGTCCGACGTGAGGGGACGAGCGCCGTCCTGCGTGAGTCGAAAGGGATGCCGTGGGCTTCGAGCGCATCGCGGAAGCCGCCCAGCCGATGGGCCACGGTGGAGATCTGCAGGTCTTCCTCGACGAGCACGATGTCGGTCGCACCGCGTTCGATCAGAGCGGCTGTCGTCATGCGCCGCCCCGCCTCATTGTCGGTGGAGTAGAAATCCGCCTCGAGATCGGGCAGCTCGCGCGCGACGATGACCAGCGGGATACCCGCTTTCGTGACCGCCGTCCACGGATTCGACCGTCCCTGCACGGGAACCGCGATGATGCCGTCGACTCCTGAGCGCAGGGCAGTGTCGACCGCGAACTGCTCTCGGTCGGGATCCTCGTCCGAGAGCAGCAGCAGCAGCGTGTACCCCTCCTGGATTGCCTGCTCTTCGATCGCGGTGACCAGGTCGTTGAAGAACGGGTTGGCGAGATCCGTGATGATCACGCCGATCGTCCTGCGGGAGCCCAGGACAAGGGAGCGGGCGTTGGCATTCGGAACGTAGCCGATGCGCTCGGCCTCAGCCTTGATCCGCGCCCGCGTCGCCTCGCTGACTCCCGGCAAGTCTCGGAGCGCGCGCGAGACGGTGTTGACCGTGAGGCCGAGCGCATCGGCGACGTCCTGCAGCGTTCGTCGCCGAGGCGCTCCCGTCGTTCTGGGCATTAGTGGTCTCCGATCACTCCTTCAGTTCAAGATAGAGGCGCAGCATGGGCTCTGGCCCCGACAGGCGCGTACTGCGCAGCCTCAACCAGTGACCGAAGCGATCGACGGGAATGGAATGGAAGCCCTCGGCACCGATCACCAAGGGCTCGATGCTCTCGTGATCGATCCAGTTCAGACCGTCCGGAGAGATCTGGACACGGAACTCCACTGAGCCGTCCTCTGCTGGACGCAGGAAGTGGATGTACCAGCGGGCCTCGCCCGCCCAGGCCACCTCGAAGGGCTCGGTCTCGTGGACGTCGACCAGATCGACGCCGCGCTCGATGACGGCGCTCTGCGACTCACGCATTTTCGTACTCACCAATCTGCCGAGATGACGACGGAATCGAGGAACAGGAAGTTGCGGTGCGGACCGAGCGTGCGCACCGAGAAGTAGAAGTTGAGCAGGCTCTCGAGCGACTCGTACTTCTCGGCGTAGGGCGGCACCGGAACATCGCGGAGGTCGTAGGTGTCGTTGTTGAACTGCAGTTCCACGTTCGAACGGGTCGTGGTGTCGATGAGGAAGCGCAGGTAGTGCCAGTTGACTTTCGTCGGCACCTCGTTGTAGCAGGCCTCCTGGCGTACGTCATTGAGATACGTCCAGTCGTCAGGGTTGGGTGCCGTGAAGTCGGTGTACTTGCCGTAGTCGTGCTTGCCCTCGAATCGCTCATGCGGTGTGGGCTCCGCGACCGTCGGATACATCCACTTCTGGATGATCTTGCCGTTCTCGTCGGCATTCTGGAAGCGCATCACGTTGTGATATCGGATGCCGTCGTGGTCGAGGTCCGTCGCGACGGTGAAGGCGCCGAACTGCGCTTCGGTGGGATGCGAGTTGGCGTCCCAGCTGATGTCGCCGTACGTATTGGCCTCTTCGCCGCCGCCGAGGTTCGCTTCACCCTTCCACGCGATGTACGCCTCGATCTGCAGGAGGCCGCGGCCGCTCATGGTGAGCCGGCGGATCGCGGTGGAGGTATGGCCGGCCGCCTTGCGGGTCGCGAGCTTGAGCGAATACGTGCCCGTCATGGCGCCGTGGGTGCCGACATCGAAGAAGTTCTGGTTCGACAGCATCGGCGGGCGGAAGTCACGGAAGTGCTCATCCATCGAGTCGAGGTCGCCGCGACCGTTGTAGTTGCCGCCGAGCTCGACCCATCCATGCGCGCCTTCGTTGAAGTCGTCGAAGGTCAGGATGCGAGCGAGCGGATTGAACTTCGACAGACGTAGATCGCTGCTGCGGATCGCGTCACGCAGGCTTGCTGCTGTGCTCGCGACTTCGGGGGTAGTCACCGGTGACTCCTTGACGTTGTGTCGGGCCCCGGCATCGGTGCTGGGGCGGTGTGAGGCAACATTAGTGTTATCGTCATCGGCTGTCAAAGCCCAATTTCTCATCGAAGCATTTGTGGCGGGCATTTGCTGACATTCCCGGAATTACAACGAATAATCAGGGGGGTTGACAATCGCTCGCGGATGCGGGAGGTTCATTAGCGATAATGTTCTGCGGTTCGAAGTTGAACTCGGAACTCGGAACTCGGAACCCGGAATCGGAGATCTACGGTGATCTTCCTCGGAGGTGAAAATGCTCGGTTACACGATCCGGCGGGTACTCCTCGCCGTCTTCGTGCTCTGGGGCGTCGTGACCGTCGTCTTCATCATTGTGCGGCTGGTTCCGTCTGACCCCGCGGTGCTTGTCGCGGGGATCGACGCGACACCGGAGCAGATCGCCACGATTCGCGAACGGATGGGCCTCGATCAGCCGCTGATCGTCCAGTACCTCGGCTACGTCGCCGGCGCGGTCCGGGGAGATTTCGGCACGTCGTACACGTACGGCGCGCCGGCCATGGAGCTCGTCGGGCAAGTGCTGCCGAACACGGCGCTGCTGGCCTTCCTCGGCTGCACGCTGGCCGTCATCGTCAGCTTCCCGTTGGGCCTTCTCGCAGCGCTCCGGGTCAACCGCTTCACCGACCGGGTCGTCACCACTGCGAGCCTCTTCACTCAGGCGCTCCCCGGATTCTGGGTCGGCGTCGTTCTCATGCTCGTCTTCTCCCAGATGCTGCGCCTGCTGCCGAGCGCGGGCCTCGGCAGTCCGGATGCGCTCATACTTCCCGTCGTGACCGTCGCGCTGCCCTTCATCGCGATCCTCACCCGCATGACCCGCAGCGGTCTTCTCGAGGTGGTCGGCGAGGGCTACATCGCGACGGCCCGCGCGAAGGGCCTATCCGAGCGGGTCGTGATTCTGACGCACGCCGCACGTAACGCCCTCATCCCGGTCGTCACACTCGTCGGTCTCGAGTTCGGCGCGCTGCTGGGTGGTGCGGTCATCACCGAGACGGTCTTCAGCTTCCCTGGCGTCGGCAAGCTCTTGGTCTCCTCGATTCTTTCCCGCGACTACAACCTCGTCCAGGCCTGTGTCGTGATCATCGCTGCGGCGTTCGTCATCGTGAACCTGCTCGTCGATCTGCTCTACGGCTACCTCGACCCGAGAGTGAGGCTTGCGAAATGACCGTCCCACCCACGATCGCGGTGCAGACCATGCAGCGCGCTCATCGAGCACGCCGCGGCGTCACCGTGCGGATCACGATCCCTCTCGTCGTCATCGGCCTGTTCATGCTCGGCGCTGTCGTCGTGCCGATGCTTTACCACTTCGACCCGCTGCACACCGACGTGCTTCTGCGCCTCAAGGCTCCGGGAACGACCCTCCCCGACGGATCGTTCGCAGTCTTCGGCACCGACCAGGTCGGGCAGGATCTCTTCGCCCAGATGATGATGGGCGCGCGCGTCTCGCTCACCGTCGGCGTCTGTTCGCTGCTCTTCGCGGGTGTGTTCGGTGTGCTCACCGGGCTGCTCGCGGGGCACTTCGGCGGCTGGGTCGACAACGTGCTCATGCGCATAGCCGACGTGCAGCTCGCGTTCCCGTCGATCCTCCTCGCGATCCTCCTCGCTTCGGTGCTCGGCCCGAGCCTGTGGAACGTCATCGTCGTCATCTCGATCACGAACTGGGTCGTCTTCGCACGCGTCACCCGCAGCCAGGTGCTCACGCTTCGCAGCCGTGAATACGTCGAGGCCGCACGCACCCTTGGCGCGAGCCACTGGCACATCATCTTCCGCACGCTGCTTCCCGGTTGCATCGCTCCGATCCTCGTCGTGGCCACGGTCGAGTTCGGGCACGTGGTGCTTCTTGAGGCGGCGCTGTCGTTCCTCGGGGTCGGCGTCCCGCTCGGCATCCCGAGCCTGGGAACCACGATCAGCAACGGCACCGCGTATCTCAGCACCGCATGGTGGATCTCGACCCTTCCCGGCATCGCGCTCGCCGCTCTCGTCCTCTCCACGGGCGTGCTCGGCGACGCCCTGCGCGACCGATTCGACCCGAAGTTGCGGAGCGCCTGATGACGACCTCCCACGCCCCTGAGGCCCGAACCCCCGACGCCCTATCCGGCGAGCCGCTCCTGAGCGTGCAGGATCTTCAGGTCGAGTTCTCCACCTCGGCCGGTGTCGTGCGTGCACTCGACGGCGTGAGTTTCGACGTCGGAGCCGGCGAGACCGTAGCGGTCCTCGGTGAGTCGGGCTCGGGGAAATCGGTCACCGCGCAGGCCATCATGGCGCTGCTTCCGCAGCCCGCCGGCTCCATCGTCGGCGGCCGCATCCTCTACGGTGGTCGCGACCTCGCCGCGGAGCCCGTCTCGAAGGTTCGGGAGCTCTGCGCGACCGAGATCGCGATGATCTTCCAGGACCCGCTCAGCTCACTCAACCCGGTCTACCGGGTCGGCTGGCAGATCGCAGAGTTGTTCCGACGTCGCCGTGGCACGCCGAAGCAGGAGGCATGGGCGAAGTCACTCGAACTGCTCAAGCGCGTCGGCATCCCCGACGCCGAGACACGAATCCGCGACTACCCCCACCAGTTCTCGGGCGGGCAGCGCCAGCGCATCATGATCGCGATGGCGATCGCCCTTGAACCGAAGCTGCTCATCGGCGATGAGCCGACGACCGCGCTCGACGTCACGGTGCAGCAGCAGGTGATGAACCTTCTGGCCGATCTGCAGGCCGAGTCCGGTATGGGGATGATCCTCATCAGCCACGACCTCGGCGTCGTCGCCGAGGTGGCCGACCGCGCCGCGATCATGTACGCCGGTCGGATCATCGAGACCGGCGGTATCCGACAGGTCTACGACCACCCTGCGCACCCGTACACTCGTGGCCTGCTGGATTCGATACCGAGCACCACCTCGGGTGAGCGGCTCAAGCCGATCGTCGGCTCGCCGCCGAATCTGCTCGCGCTGCCGAGCGGATGCACATTCCATCCGCGCTGTCCGTATGCGACCGAGCTGTGCCGCACCACGCCTCCTGCCCTGCGGCAGCCGGAGGGCTGGAGCGCCGGCCATGTTGCGGCCTGCCACCGGTCGGAGGAGGTGCTTCCTCATGACTGACGAGTCGAAACCGCTGTTGAACGTCGAACATCTCAAGGTGACGTATCCGACCCGGTCGTCGATCCTGCTGCGAAAGATCGGCGAGAACGTCGCCGTCTCCGACGTGAACTTCGAGATTCGACCCGGCGAGACCGTGGGGCTGGTGGGCGAATCCGGATCGGGTAAGTCGACGATCGCGCGCACGATCATCGGACTCGTGCCCGCAGCGGACGGCATCATCCGCTTCGAGGGCAACGACATCGCGCAGCTCTCCCTGCGTCAGATGAAGGACATGCGCCGCGACATGCAGATGATCTTCCAGGACCCGTATGCCTCGCTCAATCCGCGGCTCACGGTGCGCGACATCATCGCCGAAGGCTGGCGCGTGCACACGGGCATCGTGTCGCGCGAGCGCTGGACGGCTGAGGCGAAAGATCTCATGGAGCGCGTCGGGCTCAACCCGGACTACTCCGATCGGTATCCGCACCAGTTCTCGGGCGGGCAGCGTCAGCGCATCGGCATCGCGCGGACACTCGCGCTGCGGCCGAAGCTCATCATCTGCGACGAGGCGGTCAGCGCGCTGGACGTCTCGGTGCAGGCGCAGGTGCTCAACCTGCTCGAGGACCTGCAGACAGACCTCGGACTCTCGTATCTCTTCATCTCGCACGACCTGTCCGTCATCGAGCACATCTGCGACCGCGTGCTTGTGCTCAACAAGGGCGTCGTCGTCGAGGAGGGCACCGCCAGGGAGCTCTTCGAGAACCCGCAGCATCCTTACACGAAGGCCCTCATCGCCGCGGTTCCGGTCGTGCGGCCCTGGCTGGAGGAGACATCGTGAGCCAGAGCATCACCGTGCACCTCGTGCGCCACGGCGAGTCGCTCTGGAACGTCGAAGGGCGTTACCAGGGTCAGCAGGATTCGGGCCTCACAGCCGACGGGCGAGCCCAGGTAGCGCAGTTCGCAGAACTTTTCGCGCAGCAGGTACCGGCTCCCGACCTCGTCGTCTCAAGTGATCTGCCGCGGGTGAAGGACACCGCCGCGCGCTATGTCGAGCTCATCGGGGCGAACATCAGCCATGACCCTGCGCTGCGGGAGATGAGCGTGGGGGACTGGGCGGGCATGACGCTCGAGGAGGCTGAGCGGCAGCATCCCGAACTCGTTGCCGCGGTCGCGGCCGGTGAGGACCTTCGACGCGGAGGGGGCGAGACGTTCGGCGAGACCAGGGAGCGAGTCGTCAGGGCGATAGAGCAAGTCACCGCCGAGCTCGAGAAGAGGGACGGCGACCGGGTCGCCGTGATCTTCACGAGCGGCAACCCCATCCGGCTCGCCGCCGCTCACATGCTCGGCATCCCGTCGCCGGGTCATATGCCCCTCGGGGCACCCGATAACTGCTCTGTCACGACCTTCCGTCTGCGGGGCGCGCGCAGCGAGGTCGTGCGCTACAACCATGACATCGCGCCGGCACGACCGGCGGACCCGAGGGAGATCTCGTGACCGCACCGCTCACTTTCATCGCACAGACTCACAACCTGTGGGGCGATCATCATGCCGCCGAGCGGGAGACCGCGATGCGCGCCCTCTACGAGCTCCGCGCTCCCGATCTGCTCGCCACGCAGGAGACGCGTGCCTGGTCGCGTGACCTGCTGGATGCCGCGATGCCCGGGCACGATCGTGTGCACGACGATTTTCCCGGGTGGGAGAAGCAGAGCAACCTGTGGTGGAACCGCGACCTGTTCAGCGAGGTCGAACACGGCGCCGAGGACGTCGGCATCCACGACGCGAACGCCCGCCTGTTCTGGGTGCGGCTGCGCGTCGAAGACGGAGACCGGTCGATCCTCTGGACGACCGCGCACCTCTCCTACTCCGGCAACGCGGTCGAGGTCGAGACGGGGATCAACCAGCGCACGCCGCAGGCGCATCGCGTCGTGGAAGAGCTCGCCCGACTCGGGCAGGACGACGAACCGGTCTTCTTCGCCTCCGACACGAACGCGATCGCGACGGCCATCTGGGTGATCGGCAACGCCGGCTACCTCGACTCGTTCAGCGCGCTGAACCGGCAGGCTCCGCCGACGCATCCCGTCGTGCCCAATCCGTTCCGCGAGACCGTCGGCACACCGAAGTCGCCCATCGCGAGCCCGCACAAGACCATCGACTACATCTTCTTCCGAGGACCCGTGCGCCCGCGCAGCGCCGAGGTCGTGGAGTTCTTCGATCGGGGGATATCGCCCAGCGATCATCACCCGGTCGCATCAGTGTTCACCCTGCCCGGCCAGTCCGTGCTCGCGTGAACCGCACCAAGTTGGACCCGACAAACCAAGTCACATCGAATCAAAGGAGACAGCAATGACATCGCTACGCGCAAAGATGCGCTCGATCGCCGCAGTCGCGGTGGCCGGCGCTCTTCTGCTGACAGGATGTTCGGGCGGAGCCGGCGGCGGAGGCTCGACAGAGCCGCTGCCCGACGACGAGCAGACCCTCACCTATATCCCGGCCTACGGCTGGGCCGCTTCCGACATCTCCCAGGCGCCCCTGGAGATCGGCATCAACATGGCGATCTCGCAGACGCTCGAGACCCTCGTCACGCTCGACGACGAGAACCAGCCGCAGCCCAAGCTCGCGGAGTCCTGGGAATGGACCGACGACACGACCCTCGTCTTCCACCTGCGTGAAGGCGTCACCTACTCCGACGGCACGCCCTTCACGGCTGCCGACGTGAAGGGGTCGCTCGAGCGGTACATCGCGTGGGAGGCCGCACTCAAGACGGTGCTCTCACCGATCCAGTCCGTCGAGGCCACCGATGACCTCACGGTCACCATCAAGACCGCAGGTCCCTCGGGAACGCTGATCGGCGTGCTCTCGATGGTCTACATCGGAAAGGCCGAGTTCTCGCATCCCGATACGACGATCCAGGCCGACAACGACTACTGGGCGCAGCCCGTCGGGACCGGACCGTTCGTCATCGACGACTACGTCGCCAACGACCACTTCACCTTCCAGCGCAACGAGGACTACTGGGGCGAGAAGGCCAAGCTCAAGACGCTGACGATGAAGCAGATCACCGACGTCAACGGGAAGATCACTGCGCTGTCGAACGGTCAGGCGCAGATCGTGGGCGACGTGCCCTACGATCAGGTCGCGCAGGTCGAGGCGATGAACGACGTCAAGTTCGTGCAGGAGAGCAGCCTGAACTACTACTTCCTGTGGTTCGACAACAAGAACGAGTTCCTCCAGGACCAGCGCGTCCGCGAGGCGATGTGGGCCGCTCTCGACCTGAAGACGATCCAGGAGTCGCTCTACGGCGACACGGCGAAGACCATGACGTCGTTCTGCCCCGAGGCGGCCTTCGGATGCGTCGAGCCGACCGAAGGCATGGTCGAGTACGACCCGGAGCACGCGAAGGAACTGCTCGCCGAGGCCGGATACTCGGACGGCTTCACCGTGGACGCGATCTACAGCAATGCCAACGGCGCCGGCTTCGCCAACATGATGCAGGCCTTCATCTCGGCATGGCAGGAGATCGGTGTCACCGTCGAGCCGCGCGCACTGGATGCCGCGTCCTGGCTGAAGGAGTTCGGCACGGTCAACGAGGATGGGACCCACGCATGGGATATGGACGTGCAGCCGAACCAGACGATCACCGGTGACGCCGACTACACGATCTACCGTCTGTACAACTGCACGGCGGCTCGTCTCGGGTACTGCAGCGAAGACCTGGATGCCGTGACGACGAAGGCGCAGCAGCTCACCGATCCGGATGAGCGTCTCGAGCTGTACCAGCAGGCGGTCGACATCATGCGTGCCGACACCCCGGCGATCCCGCTGTTCGAGATCAACGTCAACGCGGCCATGACCTCGAACGTCGAGGGTCTCGTGATCCCGGCGAACGAGTTCATCGACTTCAGTTCGGTGTATCTCACACAGTGACACCCGATGGCGGGGGCGGCGCGAGCCGTCCCCGCCATCGTCGTCTCAGCATCCGATTCCCAGCATCCGATTCTCGGCATCCCAGTCCCGGCATCCAAGGAGAGTAAGCGCATGGAGAAAGTCCTCAGCTACGACCGTGGTCTGGAGCGGTTCAACCCACTGGCCAGGGTGATCACCTACGACGATTTCGACACCGGATACAACGGCTGGCTGGATCTCACACCGAACTTCGTCTACGACGACTACGAGTCCTTCGATTCGGTCGTCGACCTCTCGAGCTGGGCGCCGACCCAGCTCAGCTCGGGCGCGATGCGGTTCGCCTCCTCGCACGGGTCGATGGAGGGCACGTACTCGCTCAAGCTCAGCACGGCGCCGACCGGCGGCCCGCACACGCAGCCGCCGCGTCCGGGGAGTATGGGGCACGCGATCAAGCGGCTGTCCCGCTTCGGCGATCCGGATCTCATCCAGATCGAGGCGTGGTACTCGTACACGCCGGCGCAGGACCGCTTCGGGATCGGCGAGGAAGACATCCGCGCGTTCGGCTTCTTCTTCGATGTGCAGGATGCCGAGCACCGCTACATGCCAGGCGTCAGGTACGTGAACGCGCTCGGCGGGAAGCCGGTGCGGAAGTGGCAGTACTACCGGGTCGCTGATGGTGTGAGCAGGGCGGACTGGAACTTCGGCGTCGAGGACGGCTGGTGTGTTCCCGGCGTGGACAACCAGTGGTACGGACGCCGCTTCGACGACGGCTCAGCCGACGGGTATCAGTGGATCCCCGGGGGCGAGCAGCAGCTGGTGTTCAACGAGAGCCCGGACAAGATCAACTGGATGTACTTCCGGCTCACCGTCGACGTGCGCCAGAGACGTTATGTCGAGTTGCAGTCGATGGACCAGGTGTTCGACATGCGCGATCTGGCGCCCACTCTCGTGCCCGGATACAAGTCGATCAAGGACCTCATCAATCCGGTGTTCTTCGTCGAGACCGACACCGATCGAAGCGTGAACCTCTACCTGGATTCGGTGGTGTATTCGTGCGAGTGAGCGGGGAGAGAACGCTCGGGTCGGTCGCGGAGCCGGCACGCGAGACGCCCGTCGTCGGGGCGTTCGACGTGATCGTGGCCGGCGGTGGCCCCGCGGGGGTGATCGCCGCGGTTGCCGCGGCTCGGGGCGGTGCGCGCACGCTGCTCATCGAGCGGTACGGGTTCGTGGGCGGGATGGCGACGAGTGCGCTGGTCACGCCGATCAGCGAGTTCCGCGTCGGAGGGCAGCAGCACATCGGGGGAATCCCGCTTGAGCTCATGCAGCGTACGGCGGAGCTGGGCGGGGCCGAACTCGACCGCGACAGTGGCAACTGGCCGGTCAACGACGAGATCTTCAAACTCGCCGCTCAGCGGCTGCTGCTGGAGAGTGGCGTGACGCTTCTGTTGCACAGCTGGATCGCCGACGTCGCCGGCGAGGAGGGCCGCGTCAGTCACGTGATCGTGCAGAACAAGGCGGGCCGCGTGGCCTACGCCTGCGAGGCGGTGGTCGACTGCACAGGGGATGCGGATGTCGTGCGGGCAGCGGGGCTGCCGACCACCAAGGGTGACGTGCTGCAGCCGGCGACACTGTGGTTCCAGCTCGGCGGCGTCGACACCGACGCGCTCGGGTACGTCTTCGGGGATGCTGTGGACGGCATCCTCCCCGTGTCGGAGTCGATCCGCGGCCGGTTGGCCGAACTGCACGAGGCCGACGAGGTGCCGCTGTTCGGCGGTCCGTGGATCAACAGTTTCTTCCACGACGGGCTCGTCAGCATCAACGTGCTGCGCGAGCCCACCGACGCGAGCGATCCGGAATGGTTCTCCCGCACCGAGACGAGCCTGCGCGAGAAGATGCACGCGATCATCGATGTCCTCCGCCGGGAGTTCCCGGAGTTCCGGGATGCGTGGCTGGCGAAGTCGGGCATCCAGACCGGGGTGCGGGAGACGCATCACATCGTCGGGCTGTATGAGCTGACCGGGGACGACATCCTGCACCCGAAGGCCTTCCCCGACACTGTGGCGAAGGGCGCTCACACGATCGACATCCATCACACGGACAGCATCGATCAGAACGACCTCGTCATCCTCCGCCATCCCTACAACGTGCCGTTCCGCGCTCTCGTGCCAGAGGGCAGTGAGAACGTCGTCATCGCCGGGCGGTGCCTGTGCGCCGATGGCCCTGGTTTCGGATCGGTGCGCGTGATGGCGACGTGCATGGCGATGGGGCAGGGGGCGGGAACCGCCGCCGCGCTCGCCGTGCGTCACGGCCTGTCGATGCCGGAGATGGACTTCGACCTGCTGCGTTCGGGGTTGATCGACGGCGGGGCGATCGTCGACTTCGACAACGTGGTGGCACTCGCCGGAACAGACAGGAGCTGACGTCATGCTGCAGAACAACACATCCGTGCTGGCCAGGAGGGTGGTCGTCGACGGAGATTTCGCGACGCTGCCGTACGAGGCCGGGTGGGCGCGTGAGGTCGTCGTCTTCGTGCAGGTCGAGGGCGACCATCCGGATCTCGCCGTCGCGACCGAGATCTCGCCGGACGGGATCAACTGGATCCGTCGCGGCGCGCCGGTGACGCTGTCGTCGGATGCGAGCATCGCGGAGCTGACGCTGTCGGAATTCGGCAACTGGCTGCGGGTGACGGTGACGGGTGCGTCGCCGGAGGCACCCGCCCGCATCCTCATCCACGTCAACGGGAAGGGCTGAGTGGGCAGCTCAGTCGGTTCGAGAAGCCGCTGACTGAATGATCTTGGCGAGGTCGCCGGGGCGGCTTCACGTAGGCCAATGCCCCGTTGGAAGGTCGATGACGTCGAGGTTCTCGATGTGCGCGACTTCGGCGAACATCGCGTGGCCCGCGCGTGCCAGCTCCAGCACCTGCGCACTCGGGATCGAGCAGCACTCCACGGTGGCGCGCACCGTCCACTGCATCCGATGCTCCATACGCCGATCTGGCAGCAGCAGGGATCCAGAAGATCCTGGACGTTCTCGATCCCAGAACTCGAGCAAGAGCCGACGAACTCGCCGGCCGGGTCTGGGTCAACCCCGTCCCCTCCTCTTCGCGCGCAATCAGATCGGCACTGGAGGAGGCCAGGGCCGAGCAGCGAGTGATCCGCATTCGCTACACATCGAGAGATGGGATCACCACGACCCGTGACGTCGAGCCCGTGCTGTTCGCCTCCACCAACGGCCAGTGGTAGCTGGTCGGGTGGTGCCGACCGCGCGATGCGATGCGATGCGATGGTTCACCGTGTCGCGCATCGAGCGCGCCAGCGTCACCAAGACGGCCTGTGGCGGCCATACCGTCCACGAGGTCGGAGAACCCCCGGCGAACGCCAGACCGGTGCACGGTCAGGCGAGTGACTCATGGTTCCGTCAGCGCGACGACACCAACTGGTGCGCTCGCTGGTGCGAGATGCCGAGGATGGCCCCGATGTCCCGAACCGGGACGTCGGCTGCCGCAAGAGTCCGCGCCAATTCAGTCGCGTGCTGAGCCGCAGCTTTCTCCAGCTCGGCGGCTCGCGCACGTTCTTCGACAATCGCGGCCACACGATCGGTCACATCCTCGACCTCTCCGATCGGGGCGAAGGACAACGTGACAGAGACCGTCTCAAGCGGAACATCCTGGGACGCCGCGATGTACTCGCGCGCCATGTCACTGGCTTCGCTGAGACGGCGCGCTTGGGTGAGTCCGTCGATCGCAGGGACGCTCACCATCCACCACTTGCCGTCGCGGACCACGGTCGCTTCGTATGCAGTCATTGGTTGTCCTCGTCCAGATTGCGGTACACGCCCGGGCTGATCGTGTTGTGCCCATCGGGAAGTGTGCAGGTCGTTCCGTTCGGCCTTCCCAAGTGGTGTGGCTCCCAACCGTTCGCAATGCGCGCCAGCCACTGCGCTTCAGCAGCCGGGTGGCCTTGCGCGTCGTTGTTCTGAGAATTCAGTCTATCTCACTAGACTGAACGGTGTCAGCCGCCGAGAAGGCGGTACCGCGGACGAACGCCTTCACCGTCGCGTGGCTCTCTCCGACACCTTGACCGTGTGGCCGGATCGTGTACTCGCCCACAGCTGCCGGCACGATGAAAGTCTCGGCATAGTGCACGACGAAGGGCTCGAAGGCTCCGGACGGCGACTCGACGACGGCCTCAGAACCTTCCACGAGATTGAGTACGTT
Source organism: Microbacterium sp. AK031 (assembly GCF_024807145.1). Lineage (GTDB taxonomy): Bacteria > Actinomycetota > Actinomycetes > Actinomycetales > Microbacteriaceae > Microbacterium. The sequence continues at coordinate 51,866 of NZ_JANUCA010000008.1, forward strand.
GACCGTTCCATGCGTGTCGTGCGGGGCGGTGCCGGTGAACCAGTGCCGCCGCACCTCGATGAACTCGAGATGGTGGAGACCAGTGCGCTCCTCCCGCCATCCATCGCCCTCGGTGACGGATTCGACCTGGTCGACGAGGTTGTCGTTCGTCCACTCGGTCTCGCGATCCCACTGGATATTGGCCAGAGCGTGTTCGAGGTGGATAGGGCGAGGCGTTCCGTCGAGGCCTACGCGGTCCCAGTCCCACATCTTGAACGTGAAGATGTACGGCGTCGCCGAGATCTCGAGCACCATCGAGTTGCGTCCGGAGCAGTGCACCGTGCCGGCAGGAATGGCGAAGTGGTCGTGCTTCCTGGCCGGGTAGGTGTTGACGTAGTCCTCAGCGGGGAAGGAGATCTCGCCCGACTGCGCGCGGGTGAGGTCATCGGTGAGGCGCTGGCGGTCGACGCCGGTCTTCAGCCCGAGGTACACGAGTGCGTCGTCGCCGGCGTCGAGCATGTAATAGCTCTCGTCCTGGGTGTACGACATGCCGAATCGGTCGCGGATGTAGTCGGTGAGCGGATGCACCTGCAGTGAGAGGTTGCCGCCGCCCATGGTGTCGAGCAGGTCGAAACGGATGGGGAACTCCGCACCGAAGCGGGCGAAGGTGCGCTCGCCGAGAAGCTCGCGCGGGTGTGCGAAGACGAGGTCGATCGCGGGAATCTGGAAGGTGGACTCGCCGTCGGTCAGGAGCAGGCTGTTCTCCTCGGGGACGCCGTCGAAGGACCAGGCGTAGTTCGGCTCCGATTCGTCGAGACCGCACACCTGCTTCATCCATTGCCCGCCCCAGACCCCGGGGTCGAAGTACGGCGCCACGCGGAACGGACGGGTGGGTGCTGCGGCGAGGGCACCACGGAAAGCATCTCCGGAGATGAGCGAAGGCTCATGCGTGTGATTCAGGTCGAGCACGAAGTCAACGGTGTCGAAGAGCGGACGTTTGTGTCGGTCGGCTGCCCGCCACTCCAGGAAGAACCCGCGCTTGATCTTGCGGAGCGGGTCTTCGTCGGCGTTGTCGGCATGCCAGTTGGGCATGCCCCGCCGATACCGCTGTTGGATCTCCCACCGCGCCATCTCGCCCAGCACAGTGACATCGGCGTCGGCGATGGTCGCGGCGCCCCACCCTACGAGCACCGTTCCGCCGCGGCGCTGCTGCGCGTCGGCCTTCAGTGTGGCGACCTTCCCCGGGTCGAAGAAGGCGTCGATGGTGGCGTGCGACATGACCCCGAAGACACGGTCATCGGTGAGGTTCTCGCGGAACGACGTCTCCAGGAGCTCCGTCGACAGCGCCGCGCTCTCGACGTCGATGACTTCGAAACCTGGCAGCCCGGCGTGCACCTGCTCGATCAGCACCGAGAGGTCGGTGCCGGGGTAGGTGTCGATGGCGATCAGCGGACGGTCCCCATGGGAACTCGCGGCTCCGCGCAACGACGCCCACAGATCCTTGCCCGTGAGCACTCGCTCGCCGCGCGGCAGGTCGATCGTCGGGGTGCGATCGTACGCCGATGTGGTGGGCATGCCATCGCGAGCGGAGGGAAGGGGGTGCATCGTTGCCAGCCTTTCGTTACGGACTTCGACGCGCGCCTCAGATCGGGCCGCCATCGCACTGGTATCGTTATCAACCTACCTCACGAAAAGGAGATCCGCATCCGCCGGCGATCATCTCCGGAAGCGCGTGGGGAGCTGGATCATCTCCGACTCCCGCTCGTCGTCGGCCTGCATCCGGCTCATGACCATGCGTGCGGCGGTCCGTCCGAGCTCTCGGGGGTCATGCTCGATGACGGAGAGCGTGAAGGGCATGAGGCTCGACAGCTCGAAGTCGTCGAACGCGACGATGTGCATCGAATCGGCGGCGCTGCGATGCTCGGCCAGCGCGCGCAGAACACCCACCGTGTTGCGGTTGTTGGCACTGAAGATCGCTGTCGGCGGGTCGTCCAGAGCGAGCAGATCGATCATCACGTCGTGGGCGGCGACGTCGTCGTTCTGGCCTGCTCGGACCAGTGCTGGATCGAACGCGACTCCGGCCTCGCGGTGCGCACGTTCGAACCCCTCTTGACGACGCCGGCTGGTGAAGACCGATAAGCGGTTGCCCAGGAACGCGATGCGGCGGTGGCCCTCAGCGAGGAGGTGCGCTGTTCCGTCTCGCGCTCCGCCCTCGTCGTCCACGAGTACGACGTCGGCGTCCAGGCCGTCCACCTGGCGTGATGCCAGGACGAGCGGAACTCCGGCGGCCGTGGCTGCGCGCAGATGGGCCACGTCGCCTCCAGCGGGAACCACGATGAGTCCGTCCACCTTGCGCCCGATGAAGTCGTTGACGAGAGCGCGCTCGCGCTCCGTGTCCTCGCCGCTGTTGCCGACGAGAAGTCGCATCCCATCGGAGGTGACGATCTCCTCCACGCCCAACTGCACTTGGGCGTAGTACGGGTTGGCGACGTTGGTGATCACCACACCAAGCAGTCCGGTGCGCTGCCCTGGACGGAGGCTGCGGGCGTTCTCGTTGCGACGGTAGCCCAGTGCGGACGCGGCATCCATCACCGCTTGCACCTTCTCGGGGCGAACGTTCGGGCCCCCGCTCAGCACGCGCGACACCGTCATCGGGGAGACGCCGGCGGCTGCTGCGACATCTTGCACAGTGGGAGCGGTCGCCCCCCGGTTCTTCACAGCGCGCGCGGACATGCCGTCATGGTATCGATAATCTCCGGACCGACAGCGTTTCCGCGCTCGGGGCGTGTGCTCGCAACGCTTCCGGTCTCGGCTTACGGCGCGGAGTCAGCGCCTTGCCCTTTGGTGGAATATCGTGTTAGTGTCCGATTCTGGTAACGATATCAATCCGACCCGACTCGATCATCACCCTTGAAACCCGAACGAAGGAGTTCCGCGTTGAAGCTCTCACGAAAAGCGGCCACCGGCGCCGCAGCCCTGATCATCGTGGCATCTGTCGCCGGATGCTCCAGCACGGCCGCGTCCACGAACGAACTGAGTTTCGTCACCGATAAGAGCTGGGACTTCGAGAAGTTCTCCGCCGTGTCGGAAGACGACATGGACGTCGCGCTCGATCCCGCGTACTACGCCGATCAGAATGCCTTCCAGGCGTTCATCAAGCAGTCCTTCCGATCCAACAAGGCCCCCGGGCTGTTCACCTGGCACACGGGTTCCTCGCTCGAGGACCTGGTCGCGGAGGGACTCGTCGCCGAGACCACCGAGATCTGGGAGAAGGCAGTGGCTGACGGTAACGTCAGCGAGTCGGTCAAGGACCTCTACACGATCGACGGCGCCCAGTACTGCACGCCCATAAGCGTCGACGACTGGGTCATGTACTACGACAAGCGCACGTTCGCGGACCTCGGCCTCGAGGTGCCGACGACGTGGGACGAGATGATGACGACCGCCGACACCCTGGTCGATGCGGGCGTCGCTCCATTCTGGAACTCGGGCGGGAACCCGTGGGCGTTCGTGTGGTTCCAGATCCTGACAGCGGGGACCGACGTCGATCTCTACAACGACCTCGTCGCCGGCGACGCGAAGTTCACGGACCCGGAGGTCGTCGAGGTCATGAACGTGTGGCTCGACATGAAGGAGAAGGGGTACTTCACCGACCCCGGTTCCAAGACGCCGGCCGAGACGCAGATCAAAGACCAGGAGGTGGCGATGATCCCGTTCGGCACCTGGTACTCCAGCACTCTCGACACGGTCGGCCTGGAGAGCGGCAAGGACTGGGGCGTGTTCCCGATCCCCAACGTCAACCCGGATCAGGACGTCGTCCCGGTCGCGACGGAGACCGCGCCGGTGTGCGTGCCGGAGTCGTCTGCGCAGAAGGAGCTCGGCCTCGAGTACTCGGAATGGTGGATGGGCGCCACGGCGCAGACGGCATGGTCGGAGCAGCAGGGCAACCTCCCCTTCAACCCCAAGGCCACTGCCGGCACTGAGGAATTCCAGGCCATCGGCGATGAGTACACCGACCCGAAGTACGTCTTCTACCTGCGCTACTACGAGGCGGCCCCGGCTCCGATCCTCACGGCGTCGCTCGACGAGTTCACCGGATTCATGACCAACCCCGGCGATCCGATGCCCTACCTCGAAGGCATCCAGCGCGTCGCCGACGAGTACTGGAGTGAGCATTGAGCCGGACGCCGGCTAGCTCCGCGCGGCAGCGCGACGCCTGGGCCTTCATGGGCCCGGGCGTCGCGGTGGTCGTCCTCGCGCTGTACATCCCGGTGCTCTACACGGTCTATCTCAGCTTCACCGAATACGACGGGCTGGGCGACCCGGAGTGGATCGGAGCCGACAACTACGTCGAGATGTTCCAGGACCCCGCCATCCTGCTGTCCATCGTGAACACGCTGGCATGGGTGCTGGGAACGCTGATCGTGCCGGTCGGACTCGGCCTGCTCGTCGCCTACCTGGCTTACGGGCTACGGGGCGCCGCATGGCTCCGCGTGCCGTTCCTCATCCCCTACGCCCTCTCGGGCGTCGCGGTCGGCGTGATCTTCTCGTTCGTGCTGCAGAACGGCGGTGCGCTCTCGCAGGCGCTCGCCTTCCTCAATCTTCCCGGGTCTGAACTGCGATGGCTGCAGGATGCTCCGTTGAACACCATCGTCATGATCCTCGCGGCATCCTGGCAGGGAGTCGGCGTCAACGCCCTCCTCTTCACCGTGGGTCTCCAGTCGATCCCGAAGGAGCCGCTCGAGGCGGCGAAGGTGGACGGCGCGGGAGGCTTCCGGCTCTTCGCCTCGATGGTCTGGCCGCTGCTGCGCCCCACGACGACGATCGTGGTCGGGCTTTCGATCGTGAACAGCCTGAAGACCTTCGACATCGTGCAGTCGATGACCCAGGGCGGCCCGAACCGCGTCTCGGAGACCCTCGGCGTGACGATGTACCGCGAGACCTTCCTCAACAACGAGTACGGGATGGGGTCGGCTGTCGCGATCTTCCTGACCGTCATCACCGTCGCGGCATCCCTGATCTACCTCCGTCGTCAGCTGTCGCTCGGCGACGCTGCGCCGAAGATGGATGCTGCACCGAAGGGAGCGCGACGCTCATGACCTCCAAGATCGTCCGCTATGTCATCCTCATCGCGATGGGCATCCTCTGGCTGCTCCCCATCTATCTCCTTCTCGCGAATGCGGGCAAACTCACGTCCGAGTACTCGGGCAGCAACCTGTGGGCGCCAGGCAACTTCCCCGCGCTGGTCTCCAACATCGTCGACGTCTTCACGACCACAGACGTGCCCTCCGGCCTGTTCATCACCCTGATCTATGCCGTCGTCGCACCTTTCATCGCCGTGATCCTCGGTGCAGCGGTGGGCTACGCGGTGATCGCGCTGAAGCTGAAGCACGGGTTCTTCTGGTTCTTCGTCATATTCTGCGGCACGGTGTTCCCGCTGCAGCTCATGGTGATCCCGCTGTTCGCCGCGTACTCGGAGGTCGGGCTCTTCGACACCGCGGTCGGGATGATCCTCATCTACTCGGTCGTCTGTCTGCCGTTCTCGGCGTTCGTGATGCGCAACTTCTTCGCCGGCATCGCCGAGTCCGTCTTCGAGGCAGCCGTGGTCGACGGTGCGAAGCCGTGGCGCATCTTCACGCAGATCTATCTGCCGATGTCCCGCAGCGCCCTGGTCGTCGTGTTCATCCTGCAGGCCACCTGGGTCTGGAATGACTTCCTGCTCGCACTGATCCTCACGCAGAGCTCGGAGACGCGACCCGTGATGCCGCTTCTGCAGGCCCTGCAGTCTGTGCAGGGCGGTGGCTCGGCGTTCACCGTGCTGCTCACGGCGGCCCTGCTCGTGTCGATTCCGACAGCGCTCCTGTTCGGCCTGAGCCAGAAGTACTTCCAGCGCGGACTCGCGCTCGGACAGTACTGAGGCGGGTACGCTCACCGTGCCCGACATGCGAAGGTGCCTGATCCATGAATGAAGAGAAGCCAGAAGGTTCCATCCGCGCCGACGGGACCCCGACGAGCGATGTCTGGGTGCTGGATGTGGGCGGCAGTCATGCGACCGCGGCATCCGTCAGCCTCAGTGAGTCGTCCGGTTCGGTGACTGCGTCGGATACCGAAGCGCTCGACCCGTCGCTCTCGGCTGACGCGTTGCTGGACGCGTTCGCCGCACCCGCGCTCCGACTGCGATCGGCGAGCGAAGGGGATTCGGCGCGACCAGACCGCTGGGTCGTCGCGATGCCCGGTCCCTTCGACTACGAGTGCGGCATCGGCATCTTCGAAGCGGTCGGCAAGTTCGACTCCCTGCGGGGCGTCTCGATCAGATCCGGACTCGCGAGCAGGCTCGACGTCGATGCGAGCCGCATCCACTTCGTCAACGACGCGGTCGCGTACGCGCTCGGCGAGTGGGCGTTCGGATCTGCCACGCGGGCGGAACGCCATGTCTGCATCACCTTGGGCACCGGCATCGGGTCGGCCTTCCTCGATCGTGGCCTGGTAGTCGACGAGGGGAGTGAGGTTCCGCCCAACGGTTGGGCCTATCTACTCGAGTCCGACGGGCGACCTCTCGAAGACGTCGTCTCCACGCGGGCGATCGTGCGGCATTTCTCGCAACGCACCGGTCGGGTTCAGACCGTGAAGGAGATCGCCGAGACGGCGCGCATCGGAGACCCGGATGCGTCAGCCGTTCTCGATCAGGCGATGTTCGCGCTCGGGGTGACGCTCGCTCCCTGGCTCACGTCGTTCGCCGCCACCCGACTGACGGTGGGCGGATCGATGGTGCGCTCCTGGCCTGTGCTCGTCCGCGGGCTCACCGACGGCCTCGCTCACGGTGGCGTACCCACCGATCTCGAGGTGCTCCCTTCCGCCCTCCTCGACGCCGCGCCCGTACTCGGTGCCGCGTTCTGGCTCAACTCACACGAACAGTCCCCGAACTCACAGTCCCCGAATTCACTGAGGAGTGACAACCGATGAAACCTGCCCTCATCTCCGCCAGCCCTTGGACAGGCGAGGAAGCCCGCGCCGGGCTGATCGAGCGCGCGACCGCCGCGGTCGGCCGCATCGGAGCGCACACCGTGCGGATCATCCCCGAGCCGTTGCAGCGGAAGGTCGACGGTCAGAGCGCTCGCAGCGTGCGCGTGATCGTGGAAGGCGAACAGGCCGATGTCGAGGGACTTGAGGTCCTCATCGTCGACGGCCAAGGCGCGACCCTGAACCTCGAGCGAGCGGCATCCCCAGAGGGATCGGTGCGCGTGATGGTTCCGGCATCCGACTCTTCTACCGACGTCGAGGTGCGCATCCCGGCACTCGGCGCGGAGTCGGTCGCCGTGCGCCTGGACGGCGTCCGCCCGTGGAGCGTGCATGTCGTGCACCACTCGCATTTCGACTTCGGCTACACCGATCCCCAAGCCGCGGTGATCGCCAATCAGCGCTCCTACCTGGACTCCGCCGTCGAGCTCATCAACCAGACCGCTGAATGGCCGGAGGCATCGCGCTTCCGCTGGAACGCGGAGGCACTGTGGGCCTTCAGCGATTGGGAGAGCAACCGCACGCGCGCAGAGATCGACGAGCTGGTGCGATTGGTGCGCGAAGGCTCGATCGGGCTGAGTGCGATGCCGTACAACCTGCACACGGACACGTGCTCGACCGACGAACTGCACGAGCTGCTCGCCTCGGCGCGACGCATCCGTGACGAGTACGGCATCCCGTTCACGAGCGCGATGCAGACCGACGTCCCCGGGCAGGTCGCCGGCCTGCCGGATGCGCTGTCCGACCTGGGCGTGCGCTTCCTCGCGGTGGCGCACAACTGGGCCGGCCGCTCCGAGCCTCACAAGAACGGTGCTCTCGACATCCCTCGGTTGTTCCGGTGGCGCTCCGCCGCCGGCAACTCCGTGCTGGTCTGGATGACCGACAGCCCGCACGGGCTGGCGTACCTCGAGGGGCCGATGGTCGGCTTCACCGAGTCGTACGAGACGCTGGAGACGCTCTTCCCCGCGTACCTGACCGCTCTGTCCACGCGGGGATACCCGTTCCCTCCCGGCGTCTTCGGAGCGCACGGTGAAGAGGACGAAGGCCGCCAGCCGTATCCGTGGGATGTGCTGCACGTGCGCACGCAGGGCTTCAACGGCGACAACGGACCGGCCCGCCTGCACCTGTCCGAGCAGGTGCGGCAGTGGAACGAGACGTGGGAGTACCCGAAGCTCCGGGTGTCGCGCAACGAGGACTTCTTCGAGGAGGCCGAGGAGCGGTTCGGCGACGAGCTCGTCACGTTCGAGGGGGACTGGGGCGACTGGTGGGTGGAAGGTGTCGGCTCCGGCGCCGTGCCGCTGTCCCTGGCACGCGAGGCCCAGGTCTCGGCGCCGAACGCTCGGACGATCTCGCAGCTGTCGAAGTGGAGCGGCGGAGAAGCCGTCGCCGCGGAGGCCGCCGATGCCAGGGCCGCGTACGACTCGATCTCGATGTTCAACGAGCACACCTGGGGCGCGAGCAACTCGTGGACCCACGGCGATGAGGGATACGACTCCGGCGAGCGGCAGTGGCAGTGGAAGGTCGGCCATGCGATCGCCGCGCATCAGCGCACGTCGGATGCCACGGAGCACGCGCTCCACCATCTTGCGCAGGCCGTCGCTCCGGCGGATGCCGCGCTCGCCAGCTATGTCGTCGTCAACGCCGCAGGACATGCGCGCTCCTCGCAGGCACGCGTGCTGGTCAAGGAATCGCATGTGCCGCTGGACGCGGACTTCGCCGTGCTCGACTCGCGCACCGGTGCGGTCGTGCCGCACACGGTCGAAGCGCAGGGCAACTCACTGCATCGTGAGTCAGGCCGCTGGATCACGTTCCCGGTCGCAGATGCTCCTGGCGTCGGTTGGGTGCGATTCGATCTGGTCGCCGCCGACGAACCGGCGGCTGCGCCGGTCGTGCACCCGCTGCAGAGCGCGCCGCGCGAGCAGCTTCTCGTCCTCGAGAACGATCACCTCCGCGTCGAAGTCGATGACCGCCGATCCGTCATCCGCTCGATCATCGAGAAGGCCACCGGTCGTGACTGGGTGAACACCGAATCCGTCGCGGGGTTCAACGGGTACATCTACGACACGTACGGAAGCTCCGGCGCCGGCGTCAACCACCTCGCGAACAAGCTCTCCGTCTCGCCGCGGCTGGAACTGCTCGCGTCGCGCACGGTCGCCCGACCCTCGATCGTGATCGAGCGCGTCGACGATGCGGTCGAGCAGCGGCTCGTCTACGAGTTCGCCGCCGACGGCGTCGACAGCGTGCAGGTCACCCTTCGGCTGCGCCACGGTGACTCGACGCTCCTGATCGAGAATCGCGTGTCGAAGCCCGTCACCCGTGTGAAGGAGAGCGGCTACTTCGCGTTTCCGTTCGCGGCGGATGACCCGGTCGTGCGCTTCGAGGTCTCGGGCGGTGTGACGGGCGACGGCATCGCGCACATTCCCGGTGCGCCGCAGCACATGCGCGCGATCCGCAACTGGGTCAGCGTCGCCGACGGCGCGGATGCTGTCGCCTGGGCGACGAAGGACGCTCCGCTGGTGCAGACCGGATCGATCGCGCTGCCGTACTCGCCCTTCCCTGCCAGCACGTCTCCGCACGAGCCGGCGACCGTGTTCTCGTGGTTCCACAACAACGTCTGGGACACCAACTTCCCGATCGAACAGGGCTTCACGGCCACCTTCACGTATGCCGTCGGCGTGCGGGCTCGTGCTGGACAGAGCGTCCCGGCGCTCGCGATCGAGACGGCTTCGGCAGCAGCGCGTCCGCTGCTCTCGATTCCCGCAGCCGGCCGCGGCGCGACGTCGGCGGAGGAGTCGTTCGTGCGCGTGAACGATGATCGTGTCGCGCTGGTGGGCGTGGGCGCGGCCGACGAGGCGGGCTGGTCACGCGTGCGGCTGCAGTCGTTCTCCGACGAGCCGGTGCAGTTGTCGCTCGAGGTCACGGGAGCGGATGCTGCGCGTCGCACGACCCTGCTGGGAGATGTCCGCGGCGACATCGCCGTGGAGGGCGGGCGGATGACGCTGGAACTGGCGCCGTTCGAGACCACCGCGGTCGAGGTGCGCACCTCGGGCGACGACTGAGCGCTTCGGTAGGAGGTGAGCGGGGTGGCGATCACGACATCGCCACCCCGCTTCTTCGTCGGCGAGGTGCGTTGCCGCTGTGGTGCCGCCGCTGTAGATTAAATATATCTATTGGATACTGCGAATGGGTGGGCGTGCTCTACAAGCGAGTCTATGAATCGTTGCGCGAGTCGATCACGCAGGGGATGTACGCCGTCGGCGAGAAGCTGCCGTCTGAGGCAGAGCTTTCGAAGCAGTTCGAGGTGAGCCCGATCACCGTGAAGCGTGCACTGGAACTGCTGCGCTCCGACGGGATGATCATGCGCAGGCCCCGGATCGGCACCGTCGTCACGAGTGCGACACCGGCGGCGACGGCGACGCGGGCACCTGTCGAGTCGGACAGCAGATCGACGCTCATCGGATGCGTGCTCACGAGCTTCGACGACACGTTCGGCAACAAGATCATCGAGGGCGTCCTGGCTGCTGCCGGCGCCGACACGCATGTCCTCATCAAGCGATCCGGCGGCGACCTCGTAGAGGAGGATGCCTGCATCCGGGCACTGGTCGACGCAGGGGTGGATGGCCTCATCCTGCTGCCCAGCTCGTCGGAGTACATCCCACCCGCCGCGCTGGAGCTGGTCGCGAAGAAGTTCCCCGTCGTGATCCTCGACCGCCTCTTCGACGGCATCCCGGTCTCCGCCGTCTGCTCGGACAACCTGGCCGGTGGCCGCGCCGCCACCGAGCACCTCCTGGAGCTCGGGCATCAGACGATCGGCTTCGTGAGCTCGACGAGCCACGTCTCCTCGAGCGACGATCGGCGCAGCGGCTACATCCACGCGCACGCGATGAACCATCTGCCGCTGGAGAACCGCGCGGAGCTTCGCACCATCGGCTCGACCGTGCCCGGCAGCTCGGAGACCACGGAGCAGGACATCGCCCGTCTGGTCGAGTTCGTGGAGCAGCATCCCGACATCACCGGGTACGTCGCTGCCGAGTACAACATCGCGCTGATGCTGCGCGAGGCATGCGACCGACTCGGGCTGGAGGTGCCGACCGACATCTCGATCGTGTGCTTTGACCACCCGGACGCCTTCTTCGACACCCGGATGTTCCGCTACAGCCACATCCGTCAGGAGCAGCACGACCTCGGCGAGAAGGCGATCGAGTCAGTGCGGCGCCAGATCGATGCGCCGCACGCGATCGAGAAGGTCGTCCTGCCCGTGGAGCTCGTGGTGGGCTCCTCGTCGGCCGCACCGCGGTCGTAGCCAGGACGCAGTTCCGCCCGCAGGCCGAGGCCCACGGGCGGAACTGAACGCCGAGAGCGTCTAAGCGGCGTGCTCAGCCGACTCCACTGCGGCAGCCCGCGCCTCGAGCCGCGCGCGCTGCTCGACAGCGAAGATCGCGCTCACCATCGTCGAGTAGGGAATCCACTCGACGGGCAGCTTCGACCAGTCGTTCCCCGGGCGCAGTCGATCGCCGACGAGTCCGTTGGCCCAGAGCGCGTCCGTTCCCGCCCGCAGGAACTGCTCGAGCTCAGCTCGCTCCTCGGCGTGTGAGCCGTCGAGCGCGAGCGCCGCGAGCAGCTCTCCGAGATAGCGGTAGAAGACGCCCTTGAAGAGGCCTTCGTCTCCACCGTCGCCCTCATCGGGGAACACGGTCCCGTCGCTCAGCTCTCGCACGGCGGTGACTGCCGTCTGCACGGCGCGCTCGAGATACGCACGGTCCGCTGTCGCTCCGAACAGCTCGACCGCCGCACCGACGTACAGCCCCTGGTTGTAGGTGAAGCGCCACTGAGTGTCGACCCTGCCGTCGTCTTCCCGGTTGACGCCATCCTCGACGAAGCCGTCGTCGCCGACCAGGTTCGCGGTCAGCCAGTCGAAGGCACGCTGCGAGTAGCCGAGGTAGTCTCGCGAGTCATCGCGGCGGCTGAGGCGCACTCCGAGGATCGCGAGCGGACCGTTCGCCGGCGTGTTCTTGTACGCGAGCTGCTGCTTGCGCCAGGCGAGGCTCCAGCCGAGGGCCTCGTTCCAGCCCTCCGCGATGACGTGATCCCAGATCGCGATCGCCTCGTCGAGATACTGCTGCTCGCCGGTCGCCGCGTGCACGCGCTCGAGCGCCAGGGCGAACCACAGCATGTCGTCGAAGTAGTCGTTGAAGAGCTGACCGCCGTTGCGCTCCACGATGTTGTCGCGGGCGACGAGCGCGAGCGAGCGCCAGGCGGGGTCGCCGGTGCGCTCCCAGGCGTCGATGCGCGCATCGATCACGTGGGCGAGCCACCAGTAGTTGAACACCTCGGTGTTGCCGCGGTCGTGCGGGTGGCTGTTCGCGAGGTACTGGGGGCCCTCGACGAGGAAGAAGTGGTCGAGGCTCTGCTGCGCGATGTCGGCGTTGGCCGACCACGTCTGCGCGGTGCTGCTGGTCATGATTCCTTTTCTATGTATGAGGATCGGATGCTGCGGCTCAGCGTCAGCGGTTCTGTTCGAGGATCTGGTCGCCCTGCTCCTGCGCATCCTTCAGCGCCTGCTCCGCGGAGATCTCACCGGAGAGGAAGCGCTCGAGTGCGGGGACGAGTGCCTTGCCGTCGACATCGGAGTAGCCCTTCACGCTCGGCCGGGCCTGCGCGTAGTTCATCGTCTCGATGAAGGCGGCGTAGTGCTCGTTCTCGGTGAAGTAGGGGTCGTTCGCGGCCTCGATGTTCGCGGGGATCCATCCGGCGATCTCACCGAAGGCGACGCCGTTCTCGGCTTCGGTCGTCCACCACTTCATGAACTCCCACGCGCCCTCGGCGTTCTTCGCACCCTCGGGGATGACGAGCCCGAACCCGCCCATGTATGCACCGGTGTCACCGTTCGGACCGGCGGGCGGCTGCACGACGCCGTATTCGAGGCCGTCGACCTTGTTGAGCGTCGAGAGCGCCCACGGGCCGTCGAGCTTCATGGCCGTGCGGCTCTCGGCGAACGAGTCGCCGGTATCACCGAAGCCCTGCTCGTAGACTCCCGCATCGAGCAGGCTCTTCCAGAACTCAAGCACCTCGAGCCCCTCGGGGCTGTTGTACGCGGTCTTGGTCTGGTCGTCGTTGAGCAGCTGCCCTCCGGCCTGGGCGAGGTACATGTTGAAGAGTCCCGGGTCGCTGAGATCGAGGCCGGCCTGGGTGAGCTTGCCGCCCTCCGAGACGGCGAGTGCTTCGGCTGCGGTCTTCAGTTCGTCCCAGTTCGTCGGCGCTTCGACGCCGGCATCCGCGAGCAGAGTCTTGTTGTAGAGCAGGGAGCGGTTGTCGACGAGCAGCGGCAGGCCGTACAGCTTGTCGTCGACCTCCATCTCACCGAGCGCCGGCTCGTAGAAGATGCTGGTGTCGATGGCATCCTCTTCGACGAACTCGTCGATCGGAGCGAGCGCGCCCTTGGGTGCGTAGAGAGACGTCTGGTACCTGTCCCACAGCACGACGTCCGGTACCTGGCCGCCGGCGAGGGCGGTGAGCAGCTTCTCCTCGACGAGTTCTTGGGGCACGTATGAGACCTCGTAGTCGTCCTGCGACTCGTTGAAGCGCGCGGCCTGCTCTTCGAGCTGGTCGACCTGGTCGCCCGACCACGAGCCCCACATCACGACGGGTTCGGGTCCGCCGTCGCTCCCCGCGTCATCTCCGCCGGAAGCGCATCCGGCTGCCGTGAGAACAAGCGTTCCTGCGGCGAACAGGGTGAGGACCTTCAGGTGTTTCTTCATCGAACTCTCCTTGGTGTGATGGTGTGGTGGTGTGAGGGGTGAAAGGGTCTACTTCGAGCCGACGTGGGCGACGCCCTCGATGATGTAGCGCTGCGCGAAGAGGAACACGAGCAGCACGGGAAGGCTTGCGACGACGGTTCCGGCCATGAGCGGTCCGTACGCGGTCTCGTAGTTGTTCACGAACGAGGCGAGCCCGACTTGAACGGTCATCATGTCCTGACTGTTGAGTACGATCAGCGGCCACAGGAAGTTGTTCCAGCCCGCCTGGAAGCTGATGATGCCGAGCACGGCGAGTCCGGCCTTCGCGAGGGGGAAGTAGATGATCGCGAAGATGCGGAACTCGCTCGCGCCGTCGATGCGTGCGGCTTCGCCGAGTTCGTCGGGCAGAGTCTCGAAGAACTGCTTCATGAAGAACACCGCGAAGGCTCCGGCGGCACCGGGGATGATGACCGCCCAGTAGGTGTTGATCAGGCCGAGTCCGCCCTGGCCGAACACGTCGTTGCCGCCGGCGAAGGGGATCGACCGGAGGATCAGGAACGAGGGGATCATTGTGATGATGCCGGGGATCATGAGCGACGAGAGGAACACTGCGAACACTGCGGTGCGCCCTCGGAATCGCAGCTTCGCCAACGCGTACCCGCCGAGGGCGCCGAAGAAGATGTTCGTCGCCGCGCCGCCGATGCCGAGCACCAGAGAGTTGACGAAGTAGCGTCCGAACGGGACTTCCTCGAAGACCTGCAGGTAGTTCTCCAGCGTCGGGTTCGCGGGGATGAGGTTGAGGGCTCCGGAGAGGATCTCGCTCGCCGGCTTCAGTGAGGTGGAGATCGTCCACACCAGCGGGGCGATCGTGATGATGCTGATCAGCACCACGCCGATGTACCAGGCCACGGCGGCGGTGCGCTGACGCGTGGTCTTCTTGCGTGCGGTCGGGCGGAGATTGCGGGCGGCGCCGGCGGCCAGAACCGTCTCGATGGTGCGATTGCCGCTGAGCGTGTTCGTCATCAGGCGCCCTTCCTGTTCGTGAGCTTCGCGTTCAGGAGGGAGAACACCAGGATGATGAGGAACAGCACGAAGGACAGCGCCGAGGCGTAGCCCATTTCGAGCGCGCCGAAGCCCTTGTTGTAGATGTAATAGACCATCGTGACGGTCGAGTTGCCCGGCCCGCCCTTGGTGAGGACGTACGCCTGGTCGAACACCTGGAACGCGCCGATGATGAGCAGGGTGGAGACGAGGAATGTGGTGCGGGTGAGCGAGGGCAGGGTCACGTAGCGGAACTGCTGCCAGGCGTTCGCGCCGTCGAGGCGTGCTGCTTCGTACAGGTCGTTCGGAACACCCTGCAGTCCGCCGAGGAAGATGATCATGTTGGCGCCGAAACCGGCCCAGACGCTCATCATGACGATGGCGATCATCGCCCACTGCGACTCGTAGAGCCACGCGGGGCCGTTGATGCCGAACCAGCCGAGTACCACGTTGAGCAGTCCGCTCTGCGGGTTGAGCATCCAGAACCAGATGGTCGCGGTGGCGACGGTGGAGGCGACGACGGGGATGTAGAAGAAGGTGCGGAAGAGGCGCACCGCCCGGTAGCGGCGGTTCAGCAGCAGCGCCGTGGCAAGGGCGACGATGAGTCCGGCCGGCACGTAGAGGATCGTGTAGTACGCGGTGTTGCGCAGTGCGATCCAGAAGAACGGGTCGACGGCGATCTGGAAGTAGTTCTCCAGGCCCAGCCATTCGAAGTCTCCGACGATCGCGTAGTCGGTGAAGCTGATCACCAGAGCCATGACGATCGGCAGGGCCATGAAGATCACGAACAGCGCGACCGGCACGAGCAGGAACAGCCAGGCGTTCCACGTCATCTGCCTGGCGGAGGGGTTGCGCGGCTTGCGCGGCCGTCGGGGTGCCGGCTCCGTCTTGTCGACGGCGGGCGGGGGCTGGGTGATGGTCGGTGCGCTCATGCGCTGCGCGCTTCTGTCAGAGGCACGCGCCGCAGAGTACGCAGGCCTGTGATGTCGAGGACGAGTTCGCAGAACATCGCGTTCGCCCATGAGAACCACGGGCGCGTGTAGACCTCTGGGTTGGTCGCGAGGAACGATTCGTGCATGAGGCCGGTGCCGGCATCCGTCTCCAGCAGCAGGCGGCGGATGCGGTCCTTCTCGGCCGTGTCGTCGGTGGTGAGCCCTTCCACGCACAACGCGATGGGCCAGATGTGGCCGTCGGGCGTGTGGGGGCTGCCGATGCCGGCGGCTTCGGTGCCGGAGGAGAGGATGCCGGAGACGAAGGTCGGGTTCGCCGCGCTGAGAAGGAAGTCGCGGGTGGCGAGGTAGAGCGGGTCGTCTGGTCGGCACCAGCCGAGCAGGGGGAGCGACATGAGGCTGGGCACGTTCGCGTCGTCGGTGAGGAGGATGCCGCCGCGGCCATCGATCTCGTAGGCGTAGACGTCTCCGTGCTCCGGTGCCTCGACGACCGCGTGCTGCTCGATCGCGCGGGCGATATCGGTGCGGAGTTCGCGGGCGCTCGCCGCGAGGCCCGGGTCGCCGAGGACTTCAGTTGCGATGGTCTCGATGTGCTGCAGTTCGACGGCGGCGAAGATGTTGCCTGGCACGTTGTAGCCGTAGGCGCAGGCATCGTCACTGGGGCGGAAGGCCGACCACGTGAGTCCGGTCGGCACGGTCTCACTGCCGCGTCCGTCGCGGACGAGTGTGTCGGTGGGTGGGCAGTCGAAGCGCTCGAAGCGGTAGGTCGACTGCTGCTCGTGGTGCTGTTCTGTGCGCCAGAGATCGATGACTGCGCGCGCGGCGCGGGCGAAAGAGTCGCCGAGGTGATCGGTGCGGCCGGTGATCGTCCAGAGGTCATGGGCGAGCTGCACGGGGTAGCAGAGTGAGTCGACCTCGTACTTGCGCTCCCACACCCATGGCGACTGATCGGTGAGGTCGCTCTGATGCCCGTCGCCGTTCGCCTCTGCGTTGAACGCGTTGGCGTACGGGTCGAGGAGGATGTACTCGATCTGCCGACGTGACACGGCGGCGATCATGTCGGCGATGGTCTCGTCTTCGGCCGCGAAGTGCAGGTAGGGGGCGAGCTGCGCAGTGGAGTCGCGGAGCCACATCGCGGGGATGTCGCCCGTGAGCATGAAGAGCGTGCCGTCTGGCATCTCGCGGAGCGTGGTTCCGAGGGTGTTCTCGAAGCAGCGCGCGAACATGGCGGTGGTCGCCTCGTCGGTGCGCTCGCGTACGCGCTCGACGACGGAGTCGATGAATGCCGAATGGGTCTGAGCCACAGTGCTCCTCGGTCGGTTCGTGTCATCGCCCTGCGTCGGGCGACGAGACCGAGTGTAAAACGGAATCGGCAATAAGTCTATTTATATCTTTAAATATATTGAGGATGCTGTCAGGTGATGCCGGGGCGTCAGGCTCTGCCTGGTTCGGCAGATCAATAAGTATATCTAATGCGCTGACGCCCAGGATGTTGCCGTTTCGGGCAGCATCCTGGGCGTCAGAGTCGGTTGTCGACGTCAGCTGATGTCTGACAGATCCCGCCGATCCCACGCGAGCATCGCGAAGATCTGGATCATGCCCGCATTGTCGAGTGTCGCCGCGGGGCGCGTCGGGTTGTAGTCGCCGCCACCGGAGGGCTGGAAGTGGAACAGTCCGGTCTCCGGGTCGCGGTTGGAGTCCCACGTCGAATGGGCGTACTGCTCGATCGCGTCACGGTAGTCAGAGTTCTTGCGAACGGAGTCGAGCAGCAGAAGGTCTCTGAAGTAGAACGCGTTGAAGATCGCTGGCTGCTGTTGGAGGCGATTCTCGGCCGTCCAGTATGCGAGCGATCCCTCAGCGGCCGCTTCGGCTTCCTTCACCCATTTCACGTCGCCAGTCGCACGGTACAGGATCGTCGCGGTGGCGATCATGGAGCCGGAGTTGTAGGTCCACAGGGTGGGGTTGATCTCGCCGGCATCGTTGATGCTGTTGGAATAGAGTCCGGGCGATGTCCCGAGGCAGTTGGTGTTCCAGTCGTAGAGCTTCTTGCTCCACTCCAGATAGTCGGCTTCGCCTGTCTGCTCGTACAGGTGTGCCGCGAGCTGGGCGGTGAGCCCGGTGATGTTCGCACCGCGGTCGGCGTTGTCTGCCCGGTCGATCCAGTCCATACCTCCAGGGCAGGTCAAGCTCTCGTCCGTGTTCCAGCCGCGGATGACGATGTCGAACGCCCCTCGAGCCTTGTCGAGATAACTCGCATCGTCGGTCTTGCGGTACTCCCTGACGTTGGTGAGGCCGACGATGGCGTTGTCGTCGTAGTAGACGTCGCCGCCTGTTCCCAGCGGCGCGGGGACGTACGATTCGTATCCGGCTCGGTCGCCATCGCGAACGGCGTAGTAGAGGTCGAAGTTGGCGACTCGCTGCCGCGTGACGTTGTCGTAAGCGGTGCCGAACCCGCGTACGCCCTGCAGGTCGGCGGTGGCCTGAGCCGCCTCGCGGTACTCCCACAGGTACGAGTACGGGTTGCCTTCGCCGGAGGTGTTCAGCTTGTAGAGCTGGTGGCCGGCGGCGCCGAGGTAGAGGTGGTCCTGCATCGCGTCGTATGTCGTCACGGCGCGGTCGCCCCAGACAGGGTCTGGTGTCGGGGGTGCGGCGTGAGCTGAAAGCGGTGCGGTGGCTGCCAGCGCGGCGACGGTCGCCAACGCGAGCGCCGAAGCGCGCTGTCTCTTGGATCGAAGTGGAGAGTGCAACTTCATCGTCATTCCTGTCTCTTCGGTTGATATCGTTACCAACTTAACCAGGGTGGTGCATGAAGGTAGGGCGGGTCAACCCCGATATCGGTAGCTCAGGAGCTCGGGGAAGTTCGGCGGTCTGCTGCCCGGCACTGATGAGAGTCAGTTCCGGACGGGTTGGCTCTCGGTCAGAATGGGATGGTCAGGCCGCCGTCGGCCGCGACGGCGATGACCTTCTTGTCGATCAGTCGGTTGATGACCGCAGGTGCGTCGATCGGAGCCGAACCATCGGTCATCGCGCCGTCACGATCTGGGTCGTGACGGTACGCCGCTTCCAGCCGCTCGCGCGGCACCGGTCCGCCGAGCTCCTTCATAAGCCTTACGAGAGCTCCTGCAACATCTCCTTCATCGGGCTCCAGGCGGGTGATCTTCTCGACGATGCCGCGGATCTGCGCGATGCCCGCTCCGAGAGAGAGGAACGCCTGACCCGTCACCACTGACGCGAGTCCGATCAGCAACTGCCAGAGCGCGTCCTGGCGCAACTTGGTGATGTCGATGTGCCATCGTTCGTCTGCCGTGACCAGCTCCGAAACGATGGGGCCGCTGCGACGGCGATGCGTGCGCGGGATCTCTTGTGTAACCGTGATGCCATCGACGTGCAGTGCACGCGCATCGCGATAGAAAGCCCCGATCTCGTCGGACGTGAGTCGCCTCGCAAGATCTGGTTCGACGATCTCCAGTGCTGTGCGCAGGTCCCGTTTCGAGAAACTCTTCACGGGTCACAGCGTAGCGATGAGCAACACCCACAAAGAGACCAGTCGCGCCTGAATTGAACGTGATCACTCGGCTTGCTGCGGAGCCGGGTCACTCCGGATGCTGGCTGTGATCTTCGACGTCGGGTTCTGCCCGGAGCAGGTCAGCGACCTCTTCCTCCGGGCGGGGCGCGATGTTCTCGTCGAGCTCGATCTCCGGCACACTGGGCTCGCTCGGGCCGGGGATGTGCTCCCGGTGCGGCTGGTCGTCATGGGAATTCACGGCGTCTCCTTCGTTCTGTGGCCGCCTGCGGTCGCGAGCTCGTCAGGCTCAGAGATCGACCTTGCCGCTTTCGCCGCCGTCGTAGCGCTCACCCGTGATCTTCGACTTCACGAAGCTGAACGCTGTGGCGATTTTTCCGCCTGGGGTGTCCCAATACTCGGCCGAGTCCGCGCTGAACTTGAGCACGCCGACCGCGGGGTCGTCCGGTCCATCGGGGAACCAGGCTTCGACCACCGGGTTCCACAGCTCGTTGAGCTTCTCGCGGTCCTCGACGAGGCGTGCCGTGCCCGAAAGCGAGACCCAGGCGTCATTCGAACTGAGCGAGACGTTGGCGTGCGAGTCGGCGGCGAGATCTCTGATCGGCGACGAGTTCTTTGAGACGAGGAACCACAGGTCGCCGTCGAACTCCGCCTCCTGCACCGTGAGCGGGTGCGCGACGAGCGTGCCGTCGGTGTGGCGGGTGACGAACATCGCGAATCGGAACTTCTTGACAAGTTCTGCGACCTTCGTGCGATCGTCCGTGGAGTCAGTCATAGCGTTCACCCTTCTCTTGCGTTCCATCTGTCGCAGTCAACGATGCGCTCTCTGTGCATTCGTGGGAACGGGGTTGAAAGCGACGCGTGTCAGGGATATGGGTGGGGTGACTACTCCAGGTGCCGCGAAGCCGTATGCCTGTCCCAGCCTGGTAAGAGGTCAGCGATTCTTGGCTTCATCAGTTGGTGGGCCGATCCGGCCGAAGTCGCTGGCCAACCAGCTCTCGATCGATGCGAACGGGAACTCCCGAGACGAGTGCGCGCCCGACAGAATGCTGGTCGACTGCATCCGATCCAGTCGGAACAGGCGCCAATCTCCTCGGTCGATATCGAAGCCGACGACGTACCACTGCCGGTTCCGTAGGAAATGGCGGTGCGGCTCCACCACGCGCGCGGACTGCTGCTCGCGCTGATCGGTGTAGTCGAAGCCGACGCGTGCACCCTGGGCGACCGCATCGGACAGGATGCCGACGAGCGCCCAGTCCACGGGTGCGGGCGGCTCGTGCAGGATCTGGGTCGAGATCGCGGTGGCGGCCGCGCGTCGGCGCAGGGCGGGCGGCAGCGTCTGCTCGAGTTTCGAGCGGGCGACGGATGCCGACGGGTCATCGGGGGCCCACGTCTCGAGCACGAGCAGACTCGTGATGATCGTGGCGACCTCATCAGCGCCGAGGAGCAGCGGTGGGATCTTCGTCCCTGGGCGCAATTGATACTCGGCGCCTGGACCCGGTCGGGACTGCACGTCGTACCCGAGCTTCCGCAGTCGTTGCGTGTCTCGCCGCACGGTTCGCTGGCTCACGTCCAGTCGCTCAGCGAGCGCAGCCACGCTCCACTCGCCGCCTGTCTGAAGTAGTGACAGCAGACGCAGGGTGCGATTCGATGGCGAGTCCACGATTCCATGATCGCCGAAGATGCGGCCAAGAACAGGCCGCATCTGGTTCTAGCGTGGCCAGTCACAGACGAAAGGACACGTTATGCGAATCGCCGTCACCACTCCGAACGGCAATGTCGGTCACCACCTCACGCGGATGCTGGTGCGCGCCGGCATCCGACCGCTGCTGCTCACTCGGGATCCCGAGCAGATCTCCCCGGAGTTGATCCCCTACGTCGACGTGGCGCGCGCCGACTCGCAGAATGCCGACGAGGTAGCGGACGCGACTCGCGGTGTGAATGCCATCTACTGGGTTGATCCGTCTGTCATGTCGGAGGATTCGCTCGCGGATTACGCCCGCGCCACGGAGGCTCTCATGCGTGCGGTCGCCGAGAACGGGATCGGTCGCGTCGTGTTCCAGAGCAGCGTCGGCGCCGAGAAGCGTCACGGTGCCGGTGAGATCGACGGACTCGCGGCGACCGAGGTCGCGCTGGACGGACTCGACATCGACGTCACCCATCTGCGGTGCGGTTACTTCTTCACGAACCTGCTGCTCGACATCGAGTCCTTGAAGTCCGGCAGGCTGCAGACGGTATTGCCGATCGACGCCCCAATGGCCTGGGTAGCACCCCGCGACATCGCCGAGGTGGCGGCGCTGACGCTGCTCAATCGCGAATGGGCGGGACATCGCGTGCAGGCCGTGCACGGACCTGAAGACCTGAGCTGGTCGCAGGTCGCCGGGATCCTGACACAAGAGCTCGGGAGAGATGTGACCGTCGAGCGGATCGCGGATGAGGAGATGCTGCAGCAGTACGTCGACGCAGGGATGCCGGCGGCGATGGCGGATGCCGTGCTGGGGATGTCGACTGGACTGCGCGACGACTTCACGCCCGAGCAGGAGCGGTCGGTGGTGACGACCACTCCGACGACGTTGCGGGCGTGGGTGCGGGAGGAGCTGGCGGGGTGAAAATGCACTCACGGTGCAGCGTGCTGGACATGTCCGCGGGTGGCGTCGGTGCCGGCAGAGCAGCGGTCCTCGTCGACGGGGAGATGTCCTCTTCGCAGCGCGACGGGGCTGGGAGGTTCCGTTCTCCGACGATCTGCTGAGCCGCATGGTGCATCATCTTTCGTCGCTGGAGGTCGGGGAGCGGTTGCCGAGCGAACGTGTGCTCGCCAAGACGCTCAGAGTGAGCCGCACCGCACTTCGTGATCGCCTGATGCGGTTGGAGGCGATCGGCGTCGTCGAGCGCCGTTCGGGCTCGGGCACATACCTCCGCGGGCTTTCGTCGCCCATGACGGGCGACACGCTGGCGATGGCGATGATGGAGAACAACCTCGACCCCGGGTCGATGATGCCCGTCCGTGTTGGGCTCGAGCGCGAGGCCGGGCGGCAGGCAGCCAAGCGCGGTGACCACATCAATCTCGCGCGCATGGCGGTCGCTCTAGACATAATGCGCGAGAGTGCCGACGATCACGGGTTCCGTGAGGCCGACCGCGACTTTCACGATCCCCTCGTCGCGGCGTCTGGAGTGCCTGGTCTGCAGTTCTTCGGTAAGATTCTGCGGAACATCCTTACCGCGACGGTGCGTGAAGTTCCCCTGGACGAGCGCGACCATCTGCACGGACTGCACGTCGAGATCTACGAAGCAGTGCGGGATGGCGATCCGGCACGGGCGATGCAGGCCGTGGGTGGGCACTTCGATTGGCTGGATGCTGCGATCGAGCGGGGGACGTTCGATGAGGGGAGCTGAAGGGGAGGGCGGTAGTCCCGTCCCGATCACATTTGCTTCAGTAGCTGTTCGCGCAGGTCATTCAGCAACGGCCCACTTTCTACCCGCCAGAAATACCAGGCATTGCCGCTTTGGCCGCCGCGCACGACCCGCGCGGCGGCGGCAGGTGAGCTGTACGTCTTCCCGCCGTACGACATGCGGCCACCCGCGAGAAGCGTTCCGCGAGCATCGGACCACCGTCCGTCTGTGCAGACGAGGGCGGTACCGACATCGATCAAGCCTGAGTCGATCAGGTTGGCGTACGACGTCGTCGCCTTGCTGAATCGAACCACGCGGTCGACCGTCTTACCCTCATGGCCGTCTGGCACACGCCATGTGTCGAGCAACGCGTCGATCAACTCATCGGTTCGCTTCACGATCGCGACCTCATCCCATCCGTCCGCGGAGTCCTTTACGAGCTGCCGGTTCATAAGGAAGGCGTCGTGCCGTTCGAGCGCGGCGCGCTTTCCGCTCTCGCCAAGCCACGCGCCGTTCGAGACGGAGGCATTGAGTGAGCCGGTCAGGAGTGTGAGATTGCCAATGCGGTGGACGGAGTCATCGCGCTCGGCTTCTGCTGCAGCATCCGTCACGGGCCAGTGGGTACGCCAACTCCGCGGCAGAGCATGCTCGACCTGGTGCTTGTCTCGATGCACGCGGATGCCGGTCTTGGAGGGACTGCTCGACGTGTAGCCGCGGTACCAGTCGGTCGAGTCCCGTTGTGCTTAGTGAGTATGCTCAACGTGTGACGGACGCGATGCTTCAGCCATTCGAAACTCCGGCGGACCCTGCGCTCGACGAAGTCGTAGCAACACTTCTCGCGCTGGATCCGAGCGGATCCCGTTGGGCGGCGGTCGTTCGACACACCTACGACATGATTTACAACGGGCAGGAGACCGGAAGGTACCGCTGGGATCAACTCATGAAGACCGAGAAGACGCACTTCGGCACGTTGTTTGAGATTAACGCTCAACGTCAGTTCCTCTTCGAAGGTCGTGATGAAGACAAGACTGATTATCGGATCGCGGGGCATCTCGTCGACGCGAAGTGGAGTCAGTCGAATGGTGGATGGATGCTCCCGCCCGAAGTCTTCGGCGAGCTTGCGCTTGTTGCCACGGGGGACGACTCCAACTCGACATGGTCACTCGGACTAATTCGTGTACGCACGGAATTTCGACGCGAAGGCTCCAATAGGGACAAGAAGAGTTCGCTGAACGCTCTTGGAAAGCAGTCGGTGCGCTGGCTGTGGCTCAACGCTCCCCTTCGACCTAATGTCTTGTTGCAGCTATCGCGAGACACTGTGGATCATATATTCGACAATCGCTATGGGACTCAGCGCACGAACCGTTTGTTTCGTGAAGCGGAGGGGATGATTGTCCATAGGAACGCCGTCGCAACAGTTAGCCGACAGCTCGATGACCAGAGACGAGTTCGTTACAATGGCGGTGCCCGTTCAGCTCTGGCGCCCGAAGGCATCATCATCTTAAGCGGTGTGTATCACTCTCGTCTCGCCGAAGCTCTTGAAGTTCCAATCCCAAAATCCGATGAATACGTGTCGGTTCGCGTTGTTCCGACGCCTCACGGTGGAGCATTGATCGATGGCGGGCGCTGGAGGCGCGCACACTTCGATGAGCCTTCTACGGCTAGGGCTCCGAAGATTCCTGAGCCAGGTGCCCGCGAAGAATAGCTAGGCTACGACGCGGAGAGAGCGTTTGATTGTCGACTCTGCACCGATCGCTCGCTTGATTGCTCGGCCCACGCCTTCGGCCACCGGCGGTGGGAAGGCATTGCCGATCTGACGGTAAACGGAAGTCTTGCGACCAGAAAAATTCCACGAATCATCAAAACCCTGGACACGAGCGACCATCGGATTAGTCAAACGCGGTGTGTGATGGATCGGATGCTCTGCAGAGGGGGCATCATCGGCGATTCCCTTTCCGTCAACGCCAAGAGCCAGCCAGGCCGCCTTTGCACGCGTTGGACCGAGGTCTGCTCCCCCATGCTTTTTCGATCCTCCGACAATCGTTGGGGCGATCGAATTGGCACGCCGCGCCCAGGCGGACGCTCCAGCCCACCCATTCACACTCATCATAGGTAGCAGGGTCTCGCCAACCATCCGAGGTGTGCCGACAGCGCCTGGCCACTCGAATTTCTTGAAGCGCGCTCCCTTTACTGCTACCAGGATGAAACGTGGCCGCAGCTGAGGTACCCCGAATTCGGAGCTAAGCAACAGCTGCCAATCCGTGTGGTAGCCGAGCTTCTCTAGTTCGTCACGGATCGCGTCTCTATAGGTCTGGAATCGCGCCGACCCTAGGCCCTTCACGTTTTCCAGCATCACGGCGGCGGGTTTTGCCTCACGCACCAGCCGGATAGCCTCGGGAAACAGATCTCGCTCGTCTTCGGCGCCCAGCTGCTTCCCCGCCACACTGAACGGCGGGCAGGGCACACCGCCGGCCAGTAAATCGATCCCGCGGAAGTCGCGGCCATTCACCTCGCGAACATCACCTTCGCGAACATCCCACGAAGGCCGATTCAACCGAAGGGTCGCGGCGGCGTCGCGATCGATCTCAACGGCTAACTCGTGTTCGAAGCCCGCCTGCTCCAGGCCGTATGACTGGCCGCCCGCTCCTGCACAGATCTCGAGGACGCTGAGGTTGGAGGAAGTCATGTACCGATCCCTTCAAAATGCCTAATGGGTCGATCCTTCCAGGGACCTCTGACACTCTACCTTCCAACCTCCGGGAAGCACGGCTATGCCCGGTGAGGTGTCGTCAGCATCATCTGTTCGCGTCGATGCCCATGGCGACGTGTCGATCGGACCACCGCGCGCTACAATGTGTGACTCAACTGTGCTGAGCGTCGCGTGCGCGCCCATTACGGCGCCCACGCTCGGCGGGCCACTCACCTATCAGCACAAGCACCGAGGCACCCGCGCGGAGCGGATCGCCCGACGGCGTGGATCAACAAGGGCTACGTGTGGTTCCGCAATGACGACGGAACGCAGGACGGCATCGCGTTCCCCGAGAACAAGCTCCGCGACGGCGGCCGCAACTCACGTCAGCGGCGGCGCGAAGAAGCCGAGAAGCGCATCTGCCCCACGCCGGGATGCGGGATGGTGCTACCGGCGAACGGAGTCTGTGAGTACTGTTGAGGTGCTCCTTACAGCACCTTATGTCCATAAAGTGCCGTAAGATTCGACCATGTCTCACGTTTCCGACGCCGCGTTGCCTGCCTTCGCGGTGGGGTGGGAATCGCGCCCGTGGGATGTGTCGCCCGATCAAGGTGCGTCGCGGCGGCGCCAACTCGCCGCACGGGGGCCATATGACGCGGCTGTTCCGCAGTTGATCGCTGAGGCCTCAGTTCCCCTCAGCGCGTCGCTGCAGGGCGAAGCAGAAGACGCTATTCGGGAGATCACGAGGTTCGACGCCGAGGTCAGCGCGGTGTTGACGCATCGAGGAGACGGGGATGGCCTATCGGATATCGAGCTTGCTCCACTGGCGTCAGTGTTGTTGCGCACTGAATCTGCATCCTCCTCTGAGATCGAGGGGATCACCGCTGGAGCGAGGGCACTCGCGCTGGCCGCCATCGAAGAGAAGAGCGGCGTCAACGCTCAGCTTGTGACGGCAAACGTTGCGGCGATGCAGAAGGCGCTCGCGATGTCGGATGAAATCAGCATCCGCTCTGTCCTCGCCGCGCATGAGTCGCTCTTGACCGGGCATCCATATGCCGATCCCGGGCGCTTGCGAACCGAGGCCATATGGATAGGTGGCGCGGCGCTCAGCCCACACGCCGCGGAGTTCGTCCCACCGCACCACTCCCGACTGCCTGAACTGATGGATGATCTTGTCTTATTCGCGCAACGCGTCGATCTGCCCGTGCTGGTTCAGGTCGCGATCGCGCACGCTCAGTTCGAAACCATCCATCCCTTCAACGGCGGAAACGGACGCACCGGGCGTGCCCTGGTGCATGCGATGCTTCGGCGAGCAGAGGTGACACGGCGGCTGACGATTCCGGTGTCTGCCGGCCTGTTGACCGATACCCCCGCATACTTCGATGCGCTCAGCGAGTATCGTGCGGGGCGCATCGTTCCCATCATCGACCAGTTCGTCACCGCGTCGTTTCGTGCCGTCGCCAACGGACAGAAACTCGTGTCAGAGCTGGACGTTGTATGTCGATCGTGGAGCGCGCGGTTGGCGTCTCGCCAAGGTTCTGCCGCCAGGTTGCTCTTGCCGCATCTGCTGAACCAGCCGGCAGTGAACGTCAAGTTCATCGTCGCGGTGCTGGGAGTAACGGCGACGGCCGCGCAGCGCGCCGTCGCACAGCTTGAAGCCGCGGAAATTCTCAGCCCACTGAACGCGAATCGGCGCAATCGTGTCTGGTTGGCAGGTGAGGTTCTCGACGCGCTCGATGGCTTCGCTGAGAGAGTCCGGCGCCGCCGGTGAAGGTATCAGATCTGCAAAGACCTACCCGACGTCCCCGAACTCCACCACCCCACCGACGACGGTCGCCGTCACTTCCTGCTCCGCGATCCGCTCAGCCGGAATCGAATACAGGTCATCACTCAGCGCGATGAAGTCCGCCAGCATCCCGATCTTCAACGTTCCCTTCGAGAGCTCCTGCCGAGCCATAGGTATAGGCCCGCACGGCCTCGTCGATGGAGATCCGCTCGCGCTCGCCGAGCACGGCACCGGAACCCGTCCGCCGCAGCACCAAGTCGCGCAGTGAGACGAGCGGGTTCGCATCCGACACGGGGAGTCCGTCGAACCGTTCAGCACGATCCTGGCATCCGCCAGCGACTTCACCCGGTAGATGTCGTCACGACGATCTTCCGCCACAGCGGCGGCCATGCCGTCGCCGAAGTCCGACACGAACACGCCCTGCGGCACCGGGATCACCCCGAGACGAGCAGCGCGCGCGACGTCGGCATCGCTCGCCAGCGCGAAGTGCTCGATGCGGTGGCGAACATCGGGCCTCGGCGCGACGCGTGCATCGCACTGGATGAGGGCTCGGCATCGCCGAATAGCCGGCCAACTACCTGACTACTGGTGTCTCAGCACCACGCCGTCCGACCATACCTGCCGCGTGTATGAGCGGCATTGCGACTCGATGAGGGCCCAATCCAGCTCGGCTCCGATACCGGGGCCCTGCGGCACGTGGATGATGCCCTGATCATCGATCGGCAGGCTGCCCCGCATCGGAAGTTGGTAGTTCTCCTCTGGCACGAAGTACTCGAAGTACTCGCAGTTGCGGATTGCGCAACTGACGTGCAGGTTGACCACATCCATGTAGTTCATCGTCGTGGTGTGCAACTCGCAGTTGAGCCCGAACC
Source organism: Microbacterium sp. AK031 (assembly GCF_024807145.1). Taxonomy (GTDB): domain Bacteria; phylum Actinomycetota; class Actinomycetes; order Actinomycetales; family Microbacteriaceae; genus Microbacterium. The sequence continues at coordinate 79,850 of NZ_JANUCA010000008.1, forward strand.
CCTCCGCCATGTGCGCGATCTTCAACGTGCCCGTGATCCCTGCCTTCCAGCTCACGTCGGCGCGCACGATGTCGGCGGCGCGCTGCGCAATCGTCTGCGCGACCCCCCAGTGGGCTCCGCGCGTGGTCTCGGTCGCGGCGACGGGGATGTCGAGCACGCGACAGAGCTCCTGGTACTTGTACAGTTCGAAGTCGCGGAAAGGCTCTTCGAACCAGCGGTAGTCGAGCTGCTCGAGTTCGCGCCCCACCCGGATCGCCTGATCCAAGGTGTATTCGGCTACCGGATCGGTCATCAGCACCTGGTCGGCGCCGAGTTCCTCACGCAGGCGACGGTGCACCTCCCGGTCGACGTCGACGGGGCCAGGAGGGTGGGCCTTATAGGCATGGATGCCGCGATCGCGGTAGTGCTTCGCCTCATCGACGTAGTCCTGCACTGTGGCATGGAAATTGCCGCTCGCATAGACCGGCAGACTCTCGCGGTATGCCCCGATGAACTTGTAGAGCGGAAGGCCCGCTTCGCGTGATGCCATGTCCCAGAGCGCGACGTCGATCGGTCCGGGCAGATACACCGGGAAGAACGTGAGGTGTCGGTCAATCGTCCAGAACTCATGCCAGATGCTCTCCCGGTCGTGTGGGCTTCTACCGAGCACGACAGGGGCGATGTTGTCGAGCAGATAGCCTTCGGTGACCTGCCCGCTTCTTGCTGCCAGACATGTCGCAACACCCTGGATGCCGTTGTCCGCGGTGAGGCGCACAACGATGACATCCCAATCCATTTTCGATGATCCGGTGCGCTTCGCGTCGAACAGCTCTTGGCCGCGGGAGACCCACCAGGTCTCCATCTCGGTGATGATCATGCGCTGGTGTCCTCGTTGCGTTCACGCACGGCGTTGAGCGAGACGATCAGCGAGTGGTTGATGTGGAAGATCAGGGCGTCTTTCGCTTCCTGTTCGTTTTCTCGCAAGAGCGCCTCGACCACGGCGAGATGCTCGGGGTTGTTCTGCTCCGGGTGTGAGGCACCAGTGACGAGCGCATACATTGCCAGGCGGAACACATGCGACATGAGCTCAGCGTGGATACGGCTCATCGCCTCGTTCTCCGCGATCGAGACCAGGAACGTGTGAAAGGCGATGTCAAGCTCGTAGTGCTCGACGATGTCAGAGATACTCGTCTCGCGGAAACGCCGCGCGAAGTCGAGCAGATCACTCTTCGAGTACATCGAAACGTACGAGGACATGACAGCTGGTTCCAGCAGCTTGCGCAGCTGATAGACGTCGTTGATCGACTTCTCTGTGAAGGGTGTGATTCGCATGCCCTTGCGGGGGAAGATCTCGACGAGACCGTCGCGTTGGAGTGCGAGCAGAGCTTCACGCAATGGAGTGCGGCCATAGCCGTGTTCGTCCATCAGCTGCTTCTCGTTCAAGTCGGATCCGGGAAGCAGATCGCACGTCTGGATGCGATCTCGTAGAGCTTGATATATCTGACTGGACAAGCCTGCGGGTGTCGTCTCTCCCACCACGTGCCTCCCTGCGTCTGGCGTCATTGCTGACTGTTGATTGAATCTTAGTCGTGTCGACGCTGATCATGGCTGCTTCGATTATTCGTCGCTGCACCAGTTCTCTCGCAGTTCCAGTTGCGGTAACGCGATCGACGTTGTAGAAATATATCACTAGCCTCATATCGGCTCGCAAATATATCTAGCCGCCAGCATTCGACGAAGACGTTGCGCTTCGTAACAACGACGTTCACGACAGGAGAGTCCTCATGACGGGCACCCGCATTCGCGACATCCGATTCTTCCGAGCCACCTCAGCCACATCGCGGCCGGTCTCGGACGCTACGCACGACATCTCTGAGATCGCCTTCTACGTGATGGAACTCGAGACCGAGGCCGGCGTCATCGGCCAGGGCTATCTCCTCGCCTTCCATTACTCCCCGCAGGCGATCTGCGGCGCCTTGCACGACCTTCGCCGCTTCATCCTCGATCGCGAGTACGACGTGCATCAGACGCGCGACGTCCAGAACGACTATGAGCGGGAGTCAGAGTACTTCGGCATCAGTGGCTTGCAGCGATGGGCTCTGGCCATTGCCAACGTCACGATGTGGGACGCCTGGGCGCGACATCTTGGCCAGCCGATCTGGAAGGTGCTCGGCTCACACTCTCGCAAGGTGCCCGTCTATGGAAGCGGTGGATGGCTGTCCTACAGTGATGACGAATTGATCGATGAAGTCCTGGACTACAAGGGACGCGGATTCACCGCCGTCAAGATCAAGGTCGGCTCGCCCGAGATCGAGCGCGACGTGGAACGACTGCGCAGGGTGCGCGAAGCGGTCGGCAGTGGGCTCAAGATCATGATGGATGCCAACCAGGGGATGGACGTGCCGAGTGCTATCGCGCTGATCCACCGTGCCGCTGACCTCGACATCCATTGGTTCGAAGAGCCCATTCCAAGAGATGACTTCGACGGCTACGCCGCCATTCACTCGAAGACACGCATCTCCCTGGCGATGGGAGAGCGCGAGTATGACACCGTCGCCCTGCGCGAACTCCTGCGGCGGGGCGCCATCGACCTTTGGCAGCCCGACATCATCCGTCTCGGCGGTGTCGACGCATGGCGAGATTCAGCCGCGCTCGCCGCAGCGCACCGCATCCCGGTGTTGCCGCACTATTACAAGGACTACGACGTGCCTTTGCTGGCGACGGTCTCGAACGGATTCGGCGCAGAGTCATTCGACTGGATCGACGCGATCGTTGATGCGCCGATGCCGATCAAGGGTGGCTTTGCCACTCCGAGGACGGGCGACGGTTGGGGGTTCCGCTTCTTGCCTGAATTCCTGCATGAGGTCGCTGAGATCCCGGTTGTCAGCAAAAGTATCGGAGCCAGCGCGGTCGGAACGTCGGCATGAGCGCTGCGCACGCGGTCTCGACGCGTCTGTCCTCTCTCGAAGGACGTGTCGGCGTCGTCACCGGCCAGTCGAGTGGACTCGGAACGGCGATCGCCGGTGTGCTTGCCGACGCTGGGGCGAAGGTATATGCCTTCAATCGCACGGTTCGCGAAGAGGCGGATCACGCCGGCGTCACCCAGTGGTCTGTGGATGTGACGGACGAGCAGGCAGTGACAGAGGCCGTGCGTCGCCTGGGAGAGTCCGAGGGAATCGACTTTCTCGTGAACAACGCTGGCGCGACCGTTAAGCGACGTGCCGAGGGGCTGACGACGTCGCAGTGGCGCAACGTCCAGGACGTGAACATCGACGCGCTCTTCACACTCGCGCGTGAGACTTTTCCCTATCTCTCGAAGTCAGAACACGTGGGGCGCATCGTGAGCATCGCGTCGATGGCCGCGCACCTCGGGTTTCCCGAAGTAACCCCGTACTGCGCCTCCAAAGCCGCTGTGCTCGGACTCACACGTGGTCTCGCCATCGAATGGGCCCAGGACAATGTATTGGTCAACTCCATCTCTCCCGGATGGTTCCCCAGCGAGATGAACCGCAGTGTGCTCGAGGCTGACCCGGAACGGGAGCGCCGTGTTCTGGCGCGGATTCCGCTCGGTCGCTACGGCGATCCGCAGAACATCGCCGATATGGCCCTCTTCCTTCTGAGCGATGCGGGCCGTTACATCACCGCCCAGGATTTCGCGGTCGACGGCGGCGCACTCGGGAAGGGGTTCTGAGCATGGTGGAGAATGCGCACACCATCACAGGCATCGTGCTCACCGAGCCCGGAGTCGTACAGCTTGTCGATGCTGTCGCTCCTGTCCCGGCAGCGGGCGAGGCTCTACTGCGGATGCGCTTCGGTGGCGTCTGCGGGAGCGACCTTGCGTCGTACCGTGGAATCTCTGCGTACGTCAGCTATCCGCGCACGCTTGGTCACGAGTTCTCTGCCGAGGTGGTGGAGGTAGGGCCTAACGATCACGGCATCACGCCCGGAATGCTCGTCACGGCGCTTCCCTATTTCAACTGCGGCGTCTGCTATTCATGTCGGCGCGGACGCGTCAACGCCTGTACCGAGAACCAGACGATGGGTGTGCAGCGCGAAGGAGCATTCAGCGAGCTGTTCACCATGCCGATCGACCGGATCTACGACGGATCGGGCATCGATCCTCGGGCCCTCGCTCTCATCGAGCCCTTCAGTATCAGCTATCACGGTGTCGGACGCATCCCGCTGGGCGCAGAGGATCGAGTTCTCGTCTTCGGCGCGGGAGCGATCGGAATACTCGCCGCCGTGTCCGCGAAGAGCCGCGGCGCGCAGGTGTACGTGACTGATATCTCCGCGGTGAAGGTGGAAGCGGCGGTGCGAGACTTCGGGCTCGACGGCGGTTTCGTAAACGACTCTTCTGAGTCGCTGCGCGCGAACATCGAACGGATCACTTGCGGTGACGGGTTCGATGCGACTGTAGAGGCAGTTGGGCTGCCCGCAGCGTTCCTCGCCTGCGTCGAGGCCGCGGCCAGCGGCGGGCACGTCGTCGTTATCGGCGTTTCCAAGTCGTCTGCGGACTTCAATGCGACCGAGCTGCAGCGCAAGGAACTCACCGTCATGGGCTCTCGCGCCGCCACGCGCAGTGACTTCGAGGCCACGATGGCGCTCGTCCGAGACGGCCATGTAGATCTCGGCCCACTGATCACGCGCGAGTTCAGCGCGGAGGAAATGCCCCAGGCACTCGAAGATCTCGACCGCAATTCGGGCGAGATAACAAAGCTTCTCATCCGATTCTGACCACCGGGCCAGCTGGCCAACACACTGAGTAGAGAGACGGGGAAACCCATGAAGATGAACACCAGAGCGATGATGCTCACATCATCTGCAGCGATCGCGGCAGTGGCACTCACCGCATGTTCGGGCTCGTCCGCGCAGCCGACCGCCGAGGGACAGCCGGTGACGATCCAGGTCGGTTTCGAGAACACGGCCGACGAACCGATCGGCCAGGCGGTGCAGCACTGGGCAGAGCTGCTGGAGGAGCACAGCGACGGCGAGATAACGCTGGAGCTGTTCCCGAGCAGCGCGTTGGGTTCCAAGAGCGAACTGATCGATCAGATGGTGCTCGGTGAGAACATCATCACGATCGCCGATGGAGCGTTCTATGCCGATTACGGGGTTCCGGACATGGGCATCATGTATGGCCCGTTCTTCTTCGATACCTGGGAAGACGTCTGGGCTCTGCTTGACAGCGACTGGTACGCCGAGCAGTCGGGCTTGCTGGACGAGAAGGGCCTTACGCTCCTCACGTCGAACTGGGTCTATGGCGAGCGTCACCTCATGACGAATTCGTCCGTGCTCACCCCCGACGACCTCCGCGGACAGAAGATCCGTCTCGCCAACGCCAAGATCTACATCGAAGGCTTCGCGGCCCTGGGCGCGACGCCGGTCGGCATGGATCTGAGCGATGTGTACAGCTCGCTGCAGAGCGGTGTCATCGACGGCGTCGAAAATCCCCTGTCGACGCTGTACGGCGGGAGCTTCCAGGAGGTCTCCAAGAACGTTCTCCTCACCGGCCATATCAAGAACTTCACGACGTGGGTGGCGGGCTCGACCTTCATGGACACGTTGACCGATGAGCAACAGCAACTGCTCTACGACACTGCCGAAGAAGCGGGCCTCTACAACAACCAGCTTCAGGAGAAGGCGGACGTCGAGTATCGCCAGCTGCTGGAGGACGCGGGCGTCACCATCACCGAGCTCACCGACGAACAGCGCGCTGAGTGGGCCGATGCAGGCAAGTCGTTCTACGAGATGGGCGACACGTTTGGGTGGTCGGATGACCTCTACGAGGTGACTCGCGAGGCCATGGGCAAGTAGTTCCCCACCAGTCGAACCGCCTCCATCAGAAAGCAGGTGAGTATGCGAAGGGCTCTCAAGACACTCGACACAGTCGAAGTAGTCGTCCTTGTCGCTGTTCTCGTCTTCCTCGTCACGTGCACTTTCGCCGGAGTCGTGCTGCGATACGTCTTCAACAGCCCATTCACCTGGATGGAGGAGGTTCAGCTGGCCAGCATGGTGTGGCTGGCTTTCCTCGGCGGCTCGCTCGCGTTCCGCAGCCACGGGCACGTCGCCGTCGAGATCGTCATCGATTCGCTGCCGACTGCAGCGCAGAGGACTGCCCGGATAGCGATCGGTGTCATCGTCTACGCGATCCTCCTTTATCTGTTCTTACGGTGCATGGACTTTCTGCAGCTCTTCGCGATGACCGGCAGAGGAACTCCAGTGCTCGACATGCCGTACACGATCGTCTACGGCATTGCGCCGGTCGCCGTCGTGCTCATGATCATCAGCTACACGGCGACCGAGTTCTGGCCCGCTCTCAGCGAAGTCTTCGGCCGTCGGAACGAAAAGAAGGAGGCAGGCGCATGACCATGGCAGTCATTGCGATGCTGTGCGTGCTCTTCGTCCTGCTTTTCGCCAAAGTGCCAGTCTTCCTCGCAGTGTTCGGTGCGTCTGCTGTGTACTTCCTTCTGACGCCGGGGCTCAACGCGGCGATCTTCGCGCAGCAGGCGATTACCGGCACCGAGAGCATTACGCTACTCGCGATTCCGTTCTTCGTCGCCGCGGGCGTGCTGATGAACAACGCCGGCGTCACTCAACGGATCATGAACCTCGCCATCGTGCTGACTGGACGGCTGCGGGGTGGGCTCGCACAGGTGAACATCGTCCTTTCGCTCATGATGGGCGGTCTCTCGGGATCAGCGCTCGCAGATGCTGCGATGCAGTCGAAAATTCTCGTTCCGGCAATGGTGAAGCAGGGGATCTCTCGAACGTTCTCGTCGGTGCTCACTGCGGCATCCAGCATCATCACGCCGCTCATCCCGCCCGGGATCGGTCTCATCATCTACGGCAGCATCGCGCATGTCTCGATCGGCAAGCTGTTCGTCGCCGGTATCGTGCCTGGTGCACTCCTCGCCGTCATCATGATGTTCTTGGTTAGTCGGATCTCCAAACGGCGGGGGTACGAGCCGCTGCGCACGACCCGGCCAAAGACCAGGGAGATCGCCGGCCCGTTTCGTCACGCGGTGTTGCCCCTGTGCCTGCCCGTGATAATTATCGGTGGCATCCGATTTGGGATCTTCACGACCACGGAGGCTGGAGCCGTCGCAGTCGTCTATGTGGTGCTGCTCGGGCTCTTCTATCGGAAGTTGAAGGCGCGCGATCTTCTCGGAGGCCTCAAAGAGACGATCGTCACCACGGCATCCATCCTGTTGATCATCGCCGCGGCTGCTACCTTCTCCTGGATCTTGACCCGTGAGATGATCCCGCAACAATTCAGCCAACTCATCGTCGGGTCGATTCACAACGAGTGGTTGTTCCTTCTCGCTGTCGGCGCATTCCTTCTGATTGTGGGGATGTTCATCGAGGGTAACGCGACGATGATCGTGCTAGTGCCGTTGTTTGCCCCCATCGCGGCCACATTCGGGCTCGACCCTGTTCACTTCGCGATGGTCTTCATCTTCGCCAACACCGTCGGCGCATTCACGCCGCCCGTGGGAACGCTGATGTTTGTCGTGAACAGCATCACGAAAACCAAGACGGCGGACTTCATTCGTGAGGCCGTACCGTTCTACGCACTGTTCGGTGGATTCCTGCTGCTGCTGATGTTCGTGCCGTTGCTGTCGACCGGCCTGGTAAACCTCCTCTACTGATCCCGCTATGAAAGGTGTGCTCGATGGCTGAATGGTCCTCCGATGCGGAGATGTTCGCGCTCATGCGCGAACGGCTGTATACGCCGGTTGTCGGGGACATTCTCGACGAACTGGGTTTCACGCATCAGTTCCTCCCCCCGGAGATCCGGGCAATGACTTCGGACATGAAGCTTGCGGGCCGTGCAATGACGGTCCTGATGATCGACGTGTTCGGCCCGCAGCGCACGCCGTTCGGCAGGCTCACTGAGGCGTTGGACCAGCTCGAAACTGATGAGATTTACATCGCAGTGGGAGGCACCGGGCGCTGCGCGTACTGGGGTGAGTTGCTCACTGCGACCGCACGAGCCCGCGGAGCGACCGGTGCCGTAGTCAGTGGGTGGCATCGCGACACACCGCAGGTGCTCGAGCAGGGCTTCCCGGTGTTCAGCCGGGGGGCTTGGGCGCAGGACTCATCCGTGCGGACCCAGGTCGTGGACTTCCGCTGCCCGATTGAGATCGGGCAGGCGGTCGTTCACTCGGGCGACATCGTCTTCGGCGATGTCGATGGGGTGGTGATCATCCCCCAGGCCGTGCACGTCGACGTCATCGCTCGGGCGATGGAGAAGGCGCGTACCGAGAAGGTGGTCCGTTCGGCGGTCGAGTCGGGGATGAGTGCGACGGAGGCCTTCGCGACCTACGGTGTGTTGTAGTTCCCCTACCCCACGTTCCCGAACTCCACGACCCCACCCACAACGGTCGCCGTAACCTCCTGCTCCGCGATCCGCTCCGCCGGAATCTCATACAGATCATCACTGAGCGCGATGAAGTCCGCCAGCATCCCGACCTTCAGCATCCCCTTCGAACGTTCTTGACCGACCGCGTACGCCGAACCATACGTATAGGCCCGCACGGCCTCGTCGATCGAGATCCGCTCGCGCTCGCCGAGCACGGCACCAGAACCGGTCCTCCGCAGCACCATGTCTCGCAGCGAGACGAGCGGGTTCGCATCCGAGATGGGGGAGTCAGTCGATCCGTTGAGGACGATCCCGGCATCCGCCAGCGACTTCACGCGGTAGATGTCGTCGTGACGATCCTCAGCCACGGCGGCGGCCATGCCATCGCAGAAGTCCGACAGGAAGACGCCCTGCGGCACCGGAATCACCCCGAGACGAGCAGCGCGCGCGACGTCGGCGTCGCTCGCCAACGCGAAGTGCTCGATGCAGTGGCGCACGTTGGGCCGCGGCGCGATCCGCTGCGCCTCCTCGATGGCATCCAGCACATGCGTGATCGCCCGGTCGCCGATCGCGTGCGTGGCGACCGTCCAGCCGGCGCGGTGCGCGCCGACGATGTAATCGCGCAGCTGCTCCGGCTCGTGCAGCAGCACGCCGAAGTTGTCGGCCTCGCCGTGGAAGCACGCGTGCATGGCGGCCGATCGCCCGATGAACGAACCGTCAGCGACGATCTTCACCGGCCCGACGCGCAGCATGTCGTCGCCGAGACCGGTGCGGATGCCGAGGTCCAGCCCCAGCACGTCTTTATCGGGCAGATCCTTGAAGGGATGCAGCACGGTGATGTACGGCATCAGGGTCGTCCGCACCCGTAGCGTCCGCTGCTCGACTGCCGTCTGATACGCGTGGTAATCGAGCGGGCTGTTGCCGACCACCCGGATCTCGCCGATGCCGGGCTCGGTGACCGAGGTGAGCCCGTAGCTCAGCGCCTGATCGCCGGCGAGACCGAGATTGCGCTGCACCTCGTCAAGCCCGACGGGGCGCACCAAGGCGTTGATCGGACCCATCGCCGACTCCTGCAGCAGACCCTGCGGCCGTCCGTCGGCATCGCGCGGGATGCTGCCACCCGCGATGTCCGGATAGCCCTCCCTCCGCGGATAACCGACGAGCTCGAACGCACGAGTGTTGGCCACGAGCATGTGACCGGAGACGTGCTCCAGAAGGACAGGCCGGCCGCCGGCCACACGATCCAGCGCCTCTGCCGTCGGATGATCCTCGAGGAAGTTCTGGTCGTATCCGGCGCCTCGTACCCAGGCATCCGGTGCCAGGCCGTCCGCATACTCACGGACCGCGGCATACAGCTCGGCCAGCGAGTTCACCGCGCCAGGACGCAGATTCAACGACGCCAGGCGGAACCCCGTCAGCGAGAGGTGATGGTGCGCGTCGTGGAATCCGGGGAGCACCGGCTGCCCGCCGAGATCGACGATGCGGTCGGCATCCAGGCCATGCAGGTCGTCGTCGAAACCGACGATGCGGCCGCCCAGCGTGCCGATGCTGTGCGCGAACGGCCGCTCGGGGTCGAGGGTGCGGATGCGGGCGTTGGTGAAGATCGCGTCGATATGCATGTCAGGCCGCGCTCTCCCGCGCCACCTGCCGCACGATCTGACGCTGCAGACCCCACACGCCGGCGATCGTGACGAGGATCATCACGGCGTAGAACACCGCGACCGCCCAGACGCTGCCGCCGCTGGAGTTCAGGATCCACTGCGCGACCAGCGGGGTCGAACCGCCGAACACCGTGGCGCACAACTGGTAGGCGAGTGAGACACCCGAGTACCGAATGCGGGCGGGGAAGGCCGACGCCAGGAATGTGGCCAGCAGCGCGTAATAGGCCGTGCTGCCGAGGATCGTGGCGTAGAGCGTGACGGCTATCCACAGAGGGGATGCCCGCCTGGATGGCCAGGAAGTACGGAACGGTCAGCAGCACGCTGAACACGAGGCCCGTGAGCATGACCCTGGCGATGCCGAAGCGCTCGGCGATCTTCGCGGCGATCGGCTGCCAGATGAACTGAAGCACGGCCATGCCCAGCAGGATGTTGAGCATCAGCTGACGGTCGAGGCCCAGCGATCCGGTGGTCCACGACAGCAGGAACGTGTTCGAGAAGTAGGCGTTCGAGATGCCCATGACGGATGCCAGGACGCCGAGTCCGATGAAGATCGGAGCCGTGCGGAGTGCGACGAGCACCGGCGCGCTCACGACCTCCTGCTTCTGCTTCGCCGCGACGAAGTCAGGTGACTCCTCCACCTTCAGACGGATGACGAGACCGACGGCCACGAGGATCGCGGAGACCAGGAACGGGATGCGCCACCCCCACGAGATGAACTGCTCATCGGGCAGCAGGCCCACGAGGAGGAACATCAGTGTGGCGAGGATGGATCCGGCAGGCGACCCCTGCTGCACCCATGCGCCGGCGAGACCCTTCTTCTCTGGCCGGGCGTTCTCGGTGGAGAGCAGCACGGCCCCACCCCACTCGCCGCCGACGGCGAAGCCCTGCAGGCCACGGAGCACGACGAGCAGGATCGGCGCCAGCATCCCGATCTGCGCGAACGTCGGCAGCAGGCCGATCAGGGTCGTCGCCACTCCCATCAAGACCAGGGTGATGACGAGAACGTTCTTGCGCCCGAGCTTGTCGCCGAAGTGCCCGAAGACGAGGCCTCCGACGGGACGCATGAGGAAGCCGACCCAGAAGGTCGTGAAAGACGCCAGCAGCGCGGCGCCCGGAGCGACGTCCGGGTAGAAGACGCGGCCGAACACGAGCGCGGCGGCGGTGCCGAAGATGTAGAAGTCGTACCACTCGATCGCAGTGCCGACGAAGGCGCCGACCATCGACCGTCGCTGGCGGGCCGGGGAGATCTCAGTGTGCGAAGTGGCCATAAGTGGCCCTCTCTGTCGGGGGAGAACTTTCCGCCGGATGCCGAACGGGATGATGACGACCTACGCCGGTGAGCGCCTTGAACCCATGGCCCGCGACCTCGTGCGCCGAGGGCGACCCGATTTCCGACGTGATGATCGCGACACCCGTCGAGACCTACGACCGCCTGCGCACCGGAGCCGACCTCGCGGTGACGACCAGCCCGCCGGCCTCGAGGCTGCGCGGCACCCGGGTGATGACGCTGCCGCTGTTCTGCCAGTTGCCGGCCACCCACCCACTCGTTGCAACGCATGTCCCCGATCTGTGTCCGGAAGGGACGTATCCCGCGTAGGCCTGACGGCCCGGCGTCAGGTGAGTTCCATGCAAGGCATTTGACACGTCGTGAAAACGTGTAAAAAAAACGGCCGAATTTTTACACGTTGGGTGAATGTGTGCGTATTCTTTACAGATGACCTGGTCCCCAGAGGTGCCGTACAACGATCTCCCGCTCTTACCCCCACATGCGGACTACGAGACGAAGTCCGTGCTGCGGTCGGCGATCCGCGCCCGGGCGGCGATCGCAGCGCTTGACCAGGCTGCCAAGCGGATGCAGAACCCAATGGTCCTCGTCAACTCGATCTCGCTTCTCGAAGCGCAGGCGAGCTCGGAGATAGAGAACATAGTCACGACCACAGATGAACTTTTCCGGTTCGTCCATGAGCCGTCCGATGCCGCAAGCCCGGACACGAAGGAGACGTTGCGATACCGGGCGGCGCTCTTCGCCGGTATGGATGCGATTCGTGCTCGACCGCTCTCGGTCACCACGGCAATCGAAGTGTGCACGAACATCCATCGCCGAGAGATGGGCGTCCGCCGCCTTCCCGGAACATACATCGGCAACCCCCGAACGCAACAGGCGATCTACACTCCGCCAATCGGCGAGCGGGTCATCCTCGACAAACTCTCCAACTGGGCGGAATTCCTTCACGCGGACTCTGAAACAGACCCGCTCATCACGATGGCCATCTCCCACTACCAGTTCGAGGCAATTCACCCGTTCGAAGACGGCAACGGAAGGACGGGCAGGATCCTCAATGTCCTTCAACTCGTCGAAGCGGGGCTCTTGAACGCGCCGATCCTTTACCTCTCTCGATTCATCATCCGGAACAAGGACGAGTACTACCGTCTCTTGCTAGCGGTTACGAGAGACATCGCCTGGGAAGAGTGGATCGAGTTCATACTGAGCGGACTCGAGGAGACCGCTCAACAGACATTGCGGAAGATCGATCGGATACAGGAGCTGCAGGAAACGGTACGACAGGATATCCGAGACGCCACGAAAGCCGGCAGCAACGCCGACTTGCTCGATGTCCTGTTCGAGAACCCCTACGCTCGCATCTCGAACGTCATTGAGAGATGCAACGTGTCGCGCCCGACCGCCACCGCGTGGTTGAACGGCCTCGTGGCGAGTGGCGCGCTCACAGATCTCAAAATCGGACGGGATCGTCTGTTCATCAATACCCGATTCCTGAACATCCTCGCTGCGGATGAAACGATTGGCGGAGAATCAAATCCGCCGACTCTGTTCTAACCAGGGACGGACGCGCAACGAGTTCAGATGTCGTCGCCGGCGAGTGATGCGTCGGACCGAGCCCCGTCGCGCCACCCGATCCCGCGCCCGGCGATCCGCCGCCCGGCCTCGTCCGCTGCGACCGGTTCGCCGACATCGGTCCCGCGCTGCAGCGACACCGCCGAGTGCACGATCGTGTCGGCGTAGACGTGCACGAGGTTGTATCCCTGCGCAGCATCCTGTCCCCGCGTCGCACCGATCGGCTGCGCCAGATCCTGCCCGTAGGCGCTCGACGATGCCACCGCCACCGGGATGCCCGCGAACGTGCCGAACGACGGATGATGCACGTGCCCCGAAAGAATGCCCCCCACGTCCGACCCTGCCAGCACCGCAGCGAGCCGCGGCTGATCGCGCAGCTCCACCGTCACGGCCAAATCGAGAACCGTGGGCAGCGGCGGATGGTGGATGAGCAGCAGCGTCCCAGCCGGCGCAGCCACCGACAACTCCGAGGCAAGCCATGAGAGCTGCGCCTCATCCAGCTCGCCCCAGTGCGCACCCGGCACGGTCGAGTCCAGCACGATCACGCGCATGTCGCCGAACCACCGCACCGACGTGATCGGGTCGTCCCCCGACCCATCCAGCAGCTCCGCCCGCATCGCCGCACGGTCGTCGTGGTTCCCCGCCGCCCACACGATCTCGCACTCGAGCGCCACGGCCGCCGGCTCCACAAGTGCCCTCAAGCGTCGGTACGCCGACACATCCCCCCGGTCGGTCAGGTCCCCGGTCATCAGCAGTGCGTCCGGCTTCAACCCCGAAGCCACCAGCCGGTCCAGCATGAGCGACAGGTTCGAATCGGCATCCGTCCCGCTGCCGTACAGGGGCGAACGCTCGCCGGGCAGATGCGTGTCGGAGATGTGCACGAAGGTGTGCGACGGACGGGGGTGTTCGGTGAGGATCATGTCTCTTCCGGGTCGACGAACAAGGTCAAGAAGTCAGCGGACGGCCGCGGCCGTGGTCCCGGGAACGAGCTCCCCGGCGAAGGCCTGCCGGATCGTGTCGGGCCTCAGCTCAGGCCCCGTCTCCGACGCCGGCGCCGAGGTCAGCAGCGTCTGCATGGTCTCCACGGCAGCCGCGGCGACCTGCGCCACAGGAATGCGGACGGTCGTCAGCCCCAGCAGGTCGGCCCCAGGCAGGATGCCGTCGCAGCCGGTGATGCTCACATCCCCCGGCACATCCAGACCTGCATCGCGCGCGGCCCGCATCACTGCGAGCTGACGGTAGTCCGAAGCGCACATCACCGCTGTCGCGCCGTCGCGCACAGTGCCCAGCGCCTCGGCGACGCCGTCATCCGGGCGGGGGCCATCAGCGATCATCGTCACCGACGCCCCCTCCGCGATGAGGGTCTCGCGCATCGCCATCGCGCGCAGATGCTCGGGATACGACACCTCCGGCGCGGCCGTCAACACCACGACGTTGCGGTGGCCGAGGGCCAGCACATGCTCCGCCAGCATCCGCCCATGGGTCGGGTCGTCGTAGTGCGCGGAGTGGATCCGGCCGGCCTCCTCGACGCGTCCGGCACGAACGATCGGCACCTGATCGGCGAACGGCTCGAGCTGCGCCGCGGTGATGCCACCCGTCGCCACGATGAGCCCGGCCACCCGCATCCCGAGAAGGCGATGCAGCGCGTTCACCTGCTTGGCGCCCTGCTCGTCCGCGCCGATCGTCACGGTCACGAGGTCGAGTCCTCGCCGATGCGCCTCATCCTGCAGACGCGAGAACAGCAGACCGTAGGCCGGGTTGCTCGCATCGCGCAGCATCAAGCCCACTGTGCCGGTGCGCCCGGCGGCGAGTTCAGCGGCCATCGTGTTGCGCACGTATCCGAGCCGTTCGGCGGCCTCGAGGATGCGGTCACGGGTCTCCGAAGCGAACCGTCCCTCGCCCTTCAGCGCGCGCGTCGCGGTCGCCCGCGACACTCCCGCCGCCGATGCGACATCGCTGATCGTCACGCGCAGGGCCGGAGTACCGGCATCCTCAGCAGTCATGCGGCCCGCCCTCGACGTCTCCGCGGCGACGTCGCCTTCGAAGAGCCTGCGCGCGATCCTCGTCCATACACGAGGTACATCGTGGCACCCATGATGATCATCAGCAGCACCGTGTACACGAATGTGATCGGCATCGCGTCGAGATTGTTCTCGCCACGCGTGCTCTCCTGGATCGCCACACCCAGCGGCTGATACAGCGGGTGGTAGAGGAAGATCGCTGCGTCGTAGTCGTCGAGCAGGCTGTTGAAATTCAGCGCCGTGATCGCCGCAGCGGTGGGCAGCACGAGCGGGAGCAGCACTCGACGGAACGCGGTCAGCGACCCGGCACCGAGGATGCGGGAGGCGTCTTCCAGCGAATCCGGAACCGACGCGAACGCCGCCTTCAGCAGCCGCAGCGTGAACGGGATCTTCACGCAGATGTATGCGATCAGCAGCAGGATCGGAGTGCCGGTCAGCACGATGTTGCCGACGATCGCCTGCGGCTTGTCGAACGTCATCACCAGGGCGAGCGCGATGAGTACGATCGGCAGGATCCACGGAATGTGCAGCACGTACTCGATCGCCGTCGTGAGCACGTTCCGATGCTTCTGCAGCACCCGCGCGACGAACAGCAGCCCGACGACGACGATCACCGAGGCGAGCGCGCTGTACACGACGCTGACGATGAAGGGCCGAAGCGCCTGCGCACTGCTGAACACGGTGATGTAGTTGTCGAGCGTGAAACTGTCGAGCGTGATGGCGCCGGCGAGGATGCTGCGCGCATCGACGAACGAGAAGATCGCGATCAGCACCACCGGTATCAGGTAGATCACCCACAGCACGTACGCGATGACGTGCACGACGACGTTCGCGAACGGATTGCGGATCTGCTGCTTCTGGATCGGCGTCGCCACCTTCGCGACCGAGAAGTACACACCCGACTTCTCGGCGCGGTTCATGATCGCCAGCAGGATGACGGTCGCGAGTCCCAGCACGATGGCGAGGAGTGCGGCGATGTCGCGCGTCACGGGGCTGCGTGAGAGGTCGATGATGAGCGGAGCGACGGTCTGGAAGTCCGGGCCGCCGAGCACGAGCGGTGCGGTCAGCGCACCGAGGCCGATGAGGAACGTCAGCACCGTGACGGCGAACAGCATGGGCTTCATCACCGGCAGCACGATGCGGCGGAGGATGGTCCACGACGAGGCGCCCATGAGCTTGGCGGCCTCGATCGAGGCGTAGTCGACCTTGCCGAGCGATGACGACAGGAACAGCATGTGGTTGGTCGTCGTCGCGAAGGTCATCACGAACGCGACCGCGAAGAAGCCGGAGAACCAGTCGCGGTTCATCTCCGGCCACCAGTTGACCATCAGGTTCGTGACGAACCCGAACCGCCCGTAGATGAAGTTGTAGCCGGCGGCGAGCACGATGCCGCCGTAGATGAGCGTCGTCGCGTACCCCAGCCACAGCAGCTTCGCCCCGCGGATCTTGAAGTATTGCGTGACGAGCACGATGAACACACCGACGACGTTGACGGTGACGGACAGCGTGATCGCGAGGAGGAAGCTGTTGCCGAGCGTCTTCAGCGCGCGCTCGCTGCCGAGCAGCTTCTCGACGGCCCGGATGCTGAACTGTCCATCCGGGAAGAACGTCGTCCCCAGCAGAGCAGCGTTCGGCAGCACGAGGAACGCGGCGGCGAACCAGATGACGGCGATGACGGTCACCCAGGCGAGCGGCGAGCGGAGCATCGCACGGATGCTGCCGGGTTTGTCGTTGCCGCCCCTCCCGCCGCTCTTCCCGTTCTTGCCCGTCTTGCCGCCGCGGAGAGCGGATGCTACGCCCGTCAGGGCCCCGGCCTCACCGGGAAGCCCCGCCGATGGCGGAGGGACGGGACTCTTCGGATCTGTCACGTCACACCGCCGGGTACTGCAGGATCCAGCGGGGGTCGACGTCGACGCGAACGGCATCCCCGGCATCCCACTGGTGCGCGCTCGCGCCGGCAGGAACGCTCACCCGGAGCGTGGTGTCTTCGACGGCCACCGTGTAGACGCTGTGGCTGCCGTGATAGGTGCGGCCGACGACGGATCCGTCGAGGGATGCCGGCGAGTTCGCCGCCGCATCCGGCGCGGCCAGGTGCAGCTTCTCTGGGCGGACGTAGCTCTCTGCCGTGGCATCCAGAGCGGGGGCACCGGGCCCACTGCCCAGGCTGATGAGCACGGCGGGGGTGAGGCGGTTGTTCTCGCCGATGAAGCGGCAGACGAACGGCGTACCGCTGCGGTCGTAGATCTCCTCTGGGGTGCCGACCTGCTGGAGGTGTCCGGCATCCAGCACCGCGATCCGGTCGCTGAGCGTCAGCGCCTCTTCCTGATCGTGCGTGACGTAGACCGTCGTCACGCCGACCTCGTGCTGCAGTTCTTTCAGCTGCTCGCGCAGCTGCACGCGGAGTTTCGCGTCGAGGTTCGACAGCGGCTCGTCGAGCAGCAGGATGCGCGGGGTGAGCACGAGCGCGCGGGCGATGGCCACGCGCTGCTGCTGCCCGCCCGAGAGCTCCGACACGTTCTTGTCGAGCTGGCTCAGCGCCAGTCCGGTGCGATCGGCGATCTCGTTGACGCGGCGGGTCTGCTCGGCCTTCGACACCTTCTTCGCATCCGTCTGCCCGCGTTTGTTCACCGTGAGCCCGAACGCGATGTTCTCGCGCACATTCATGCTCGGGAAGAGGGCGTAGTTCTGGAACACCATGCCCACCTCGCGCTTCTCGCTGGGCACCCGCGTGACGTCGCGGCCGGCGATGAGTATGCGCCCGCCGGTCGGCTGGACGAATCCGGCGAGGGAGCGCAGGGCGGTGGTCTTCCCGCATCCGGACGGACCCAGGAGGGTGAAGAACTCACCCTCCTGGATCTCCAGATCGAGGTGCGAGACCGCGCGGTGTTCGCCGAACGCGACATCGACATCTTCGAATCGGATCATGGTGTCTTTCCGAGTGCCTTCCGGGTGCTTCCGAGTGTCCTTCTGGATCAGCCGATGTACTCGAGCGTGACCTTCTCGACCCACGGGCCGAGGTTCTCGCTCAGGAAGCCGAAGTCGATCTCCTGGCGGGGCAGCGACTCCATCAGCTCGATGACCTCGGGGTTGGCGTCGGCGACGGCACCCTCGTTCACGGGCATGGAGTTGAACTCCGCCGCGAACGCGCCCTGCACCTCGGCGCTGCCGAACCAGTCGATGAACTCCTGCGCCACCTCTTCGTTGCCGGAGCCGTTGATCGGTGCGATCTGCTCGGTCACGTAGGGAACGCCCTCTTCCGGGACGATGATGCCCGTCGAGGTGCCGTACTCGGCGTCGCGGGCGGCGATGCCGCTCGAGGGCAGGACGGCGTAGTCGATCTCGTCGCGAGTGATACGCGCGTAGGGATCGGTGCCCTCCACGGCCGGTGAGCCGTTCGCGTAGTAGGACTCCACGAGGCTCCAGCCGTCTTCGCTGACGCCCAGGTCACCGGACTCGTCGAGGTTCTCGGTCAAGATGCCGGCGAGCACGAGCTGAGGAGTGGCCTGGCCGAGCGCGGGGTTGACCTCGTAGCGGCCCGCGTAGGCCGCGTCCGTGTAGAGGTCTTCGAGGGTCTCGGGCGCGTTGTCGGTGGTGTTCTCGTCGTAGACCGTGACGATCGCCTGCTCGACCAGTGGCCAGTAGACGCCGTCGGCCGGGTCTCCTGCTTCCTCCGGAACCTCGCCGCTCCAGCTGGGCTCGTAGGCGGTGATCGCCTCTTCGGCCTTGAGCTGTTCGAAGAACATGTTGTTGAGGCCGAAGACGACATCGCCGACCGGGTTGTTCTTCTCCGCGATGATGCGGTTGGTGAGGTCGGCGCCGCCGAGGCCGACGATCTCGATCTCGATGCCCGCTTCCGCAGCCTGCTCGGTGATCCACTCGCCGCGGCCGTCGCTGTTGGAGTTCGTGTAGACGATGAGCGTCTCGGCTGAACCCTCGGCAGTGTCAGTGCCGGCATCGGGCGCCTCGGCGCCAGCGGCGCATCCGGTGAGTGCGATTGCCGTAGCCGCCGTGATCCCG
The DNA here is from genome assembly GCF_024807145.1 of Microbacterium sp. AK031. Taxonomy (GTDB): domain Bacteria; phylum Actinomycetota; class Actinomycetes; order Actinomycetales; family Microbacteriaceae; genus Microbacterium. Next base: position 98,744 of record NZ_JANUCA010000008.1, read on the forward strand.
ATGAGGGACAAGCGCTTCCTCCGCGTGTCGACCATGTTCTTCCTTTCTCGTCCTTGAGGTGGTGTCGCGTCTGACACTACCTCTGAATTGTATTGAATGTACAAAGATTTGTTCGCTTCTTAGCCGCGGTCGCGCGGCCGCACTCAATCTAGGGCGGGCAGATGAACCGTCGACCACGCCGGTGTGAACTTTGGGAGTTGGTGGGAACGGCTGAGGCGTGCCACCTTGCCTGGAGGCGCTCGGCTCGTTTGGGGGTGACGGACGTCCGGCCCCGAAACTCATTTCCCCGAACCGCGTAATGAACTTGACCTTTCACCATCTCATCAAGTGCAGAGGGTTTCCCTCCGCCTGATCGTCCCCGGGGCCCGAACCCCGGGTTGACGGATGGGCGCCGTGACTGCGGTGCGGACGCAGGGACGCGTGTGTGGATGCGCGTCCCTTTTTGCAAGCCCCTGGGGAGAAATAGTCGATGTCACAGTACGTCGCGCCGCGTTCACGCGCGCGCTTTTTCACGCACTGGCTGGCCGGAATACTGGTCGCCCTGCTCGCCGTCGGAGGTCTCAGCACTCCCGCGTTCGCCGCGGGAGGCCAGGTCACGGTGTTTCCGGTCGAGTCGGGTAGCAGCCATAACGGCACGCCCGTGCTGACCGAGGGAGGAACCTACAAGTTCCAGCTCGGCTACGGCAGCATGGACGACGGCGCCGCCGTCGCCATCACGCTGCCGGAGGGGATCACCATCCCCGACGCGGCGCTCGTCGTCTCGGCCGGTAACACCGCCGTCGATTCGCTCGCGGTCAACGAGGCCGGTCAGCTCATCGTCACCTTCAAGGATCCGTTCCCCACCGATGTGAACCAGGGCGTTCTCGACCTGAGCTTCACCGTCGACAAGGTCGAGAACTCCGAAGTGCGCGACCTGGTCTGGAACGTCGACGGCGAAGCCACAACTCAGCGCGTCATCGTGACCGAACCGGGTAGCACCCCGCAGACGACCAGCACCTGGTCGAACAAGACGGTCGGCTGGGTCACCATCCCCCATGAGGTCGTCGACGGCAAGGTCGTCATCGACCCCAGCGTTCTCGACATCGAACTCGACTACACCGTCACCGTGTCGAGCAAGGACGCCCGCGACGTCACCCTCACCGACACTCTCGGCGCGAACCTCGCCTTCGTCGACGGGTCGTTCGCCGGCGTGAAGACGGTGCGGGATGCCGACGATCTCAACCCCGTACGCACCACCCTCGACAGTCTCCCGTCGATCTCGGGCACGAGCTTCACCCACACCTTCGCCGCCGAGGCGAACTCTGTCTACGCCTTCACGTACAAGGCCACCATCGCGGATGCCGCAGCCCTCGACGCCGTACGCGTCCAGCTGCAGAAGTCCTACGACGACGTCGACAAGATCAATGGTGGCGGATACTCCGCTTCTCTGACAAACGAGATCGACATCAGCGGTCGGAAGCACTCCACCACCACCGAGATCCGCGGAAACGTCCAGGGTCAGGAGCGCCCAGGCACCGGCACCGCATTCGGCAAGAGCGTCGACCCGTCCGCCATCGCGCTCGACGAGCAGCTCGCCGCAGGCAGCACGCTAGCTGAGGGCATCGACGTGACCTACACGCTCTCCGCTGACCTGACCGTCTTCGCCGACTTCTCGGATGGCCCGTTCGCCCTGTCGCGCAACGTCGTCGTCCGCGACGCGCTCCCGGTCGAAGCATCCTGGAACACCGACGCCGGCTTCCTCGTCGTCACCGACCAGAACGGCGACGAGGTCATCCTCACTGCCGCCGAAGGCATCACCGGTGACATCGAAACCGCGATCGCAGCGGACGAGTTCGTGCACACGTACGTCGTCGACGGGCAGAACCTGTACGTCAACCTCGGCCGCGACCTCACCGAGAACTACACGCTGACGGCCAAGGCGACCATCGATTCGCTGCCGGAGTGGGCGAGCGGTGACTCGCAGTACGAGACGCAGTACCGCGTCACCAACAACGCCTACTTCGTCTATGCCGACGGTCGCTACGAGTCCAAGGGCGCGGCCACGACGATCACCGTCCCCAAGGACACCACCGGCGGCGTCGATGACCCCCAGCGATTCGACAAGTCCACCGCCGGCGGCACGATCACAGTGACAGCCGGTACGTCCACGACCATCCCGTACACGTTCACGATCGGCTGGGATGTGGGAGACGCCGCATCCTCACGCATCATCGATGTCGTCGACCACGCCGTATTCGACGTGACCGAGCAGACGCTGCCGGAGATCCAAGCATCCATCACCGGGATGTACGAATGGAACCACCCGCTCGACGGCGACACCTTCGACGTGTCGCTCGACGACGACGGCAACCTGGTGATCGCGCCCAACGGTGCTTTCCCGAAGGATGCCGCATGGGGCGCCGCGGCGGCAGAACCGCTCACCGGCACCTGGACGATCACGCTCGAGCTGCCGACGCACGTACTGCAGGGCAAGCAGACGCTCGAGATCACAAACAACGCACGATACGAAGGCGAGGGTCAGGAAGTCGTCTACACCTCGGTTTCCAGCACGAAGGCCACCAGCTTCGGCAACGAGATGGAGGTGCGCAAGCGCGTCTACGACGCCGCGAACGACGCCTTCACCGGCAACCTTCGGGTCGAGACGGATGCAGAGGGCAATCTCGCTCAGAGCGAGTTCGTCTACCGCGTCGAGCTGATGCCGCACGGCACGTTCACCAACATGGTCGAGGACGTCGTCGACTTCCTGCCAGAGGGCGTGGAGTTCGTCGGATTCGTCGCACCGGGTGACATCGCGTCGGGGCAGACCACGGGCGGCACCAGCTACACCGTGCCTGGTTCGGCCATCACGGCCGTCTACGACGCGGATGCTGAGACGGTCACCGTCGAGAAGGGGCGACTGACCAGTGGCGAGACGCTCGCGGTGTACTTCAAGGTGCGCCTCGTCGATTTCGAGGCGAACGTCGGCGTGACCAACATCATCGGCGCCGTCGGGGCCACGATCACCCCGACGAACGACTATCCGCTGAATCTGCTCAAGCGCGACAGCACCGATGCGGCGAAGCTGATCACCGACTCCGACGCACGGTTCTCCGTGCTCGCGGACGACGAGCAGACCGTCGTGCTGAGTGATCTCCGTGTCGTCGACGGCAAGATCGTCACGGCCGAGGGGACGACCCCGGTGGTCGCCGAGACGGGCGACTACTGGCTTCGCGAAGACGTCGCACCCGCCGGCTACGAGAAGACCGACGAGCTGACCCGCATCACGGTCGCGGCGAGCGGAACGTCCGACGATGTCGTGCTCTTCAACACCCCGGGTGAGACCGTCGAGCCTGACAGGACATACGCCATCGGCGACGTCGTCTGGATCGACGCGAACAAGGACGGCCGACAGGACGACGCCGAGCAGGTGCTGCCCGGCGTCACCGTCGAGCTGATCAAGGGCGGCGAGGTCATCGCGACCACGACGACCGACGACCGCGGCCGCTACATGTTCGACGAGCTGCCAGCGGGTGAGTATGAGGTGAAGTTCACGCTGACGGAAGAGCAGCAGAAGATCTACACCTTCACGCAGCAGGATGCCGGAGCCGACGACGCGGTGGATTCCGACGCCGACCCGTCGACGGGAATCACCCAGACGATCGTGCTGGGCGAGGACAACATCCACCTCACGCACGACTACGAGTGGTTCGACGTGCGCGCGAGCGAGGGCATCGACCCGACCTGGGATGCCGGTGTGATCGTGCGGGAGCCGGTCGATCCGGTGGATCCGGTGGATCCGGTTGAGCCAGTGGAGCCCGTGGATCCGGTTGACCCGGTGGACGCGACTCACCCGGGCACCCCCGGCGTGAATGAGCTGCCGCAGACCGGTGGCGCACTTCCGTTCGGCATCGCTGGTATTGCTCTCCTGCTGATGCTGTCCGGCACCGCGATGTTCGCCTGGCGGCGCCGCGCCGTCTAACGCAACAAGGGGCGCGGATCGGATGCTGTCCGGTCCGCGCCCCTTCGCGCAATCCGCTCGGAAATGCAGAGTGCATTCATTCAACGCAGTGAACTGAGCAAAACAGCAAAGTCGGCTCGATCACCATCGACCCCGACCTGCTCGAGGCCGCCGACATCCTCGCGCACGAGCAGGTGCACGTGGTCGACGTCGACAACGGCGCCCGCTTCGAGACCTACACGATCGCGGGAGAGCGCGGATCCGGCGTCATCCAGGTCAACGGTGCCGCCGCCCGCCTCGTGCACTCCGGCGACACGATCATCGTCATCTCGTACGCCGATTACTCACGCGAAGACCTCGAGACGTACGAACCCGTCGTCGTGCACGTCGACCGCGCGAACCGGATCATCCAGGTCGATGACGTCGTGGATCGCCTTCTCGCCGGAGTCGATGCATGAGCGCACACGCGACAGTGCGCAAGCGGGTCACCTTGGCGAGTCTCGCCGAGAAGAAGGATGCCGCAGATCCCATCGTCATGGTCACCGCCTACGACCATCCCGGCGCGCAGATCGTTGAGGCCGCCGGCGTCGACATCGTGCTCGTCGGCGACTCGGCCGCGATGACGGTGCTCGGCTACGCCAGCACTGTGCCGGTCACTGTCGACGAGATGCTCATGCTCACTCGCGCGGTACGGCGGGGTCTGACGGTTCCGCTGCTCGTCGGCGATCTGCCGTTCGGATCCTACGAAGCATCGGATGCGCTGGCGATCGCCACGGCGCAGCGCTTCATCAAGGAGGCCGGCTGCGACCTCGTGAAGATCGAGCGCGGCGGCACCTCGGTCGACCGTGCGCGCGCTCTCGTCGCGGCGGGCATCCCGGTCGTCGGCCACGTCGGCCTCACCCCGCAGACCGCCGCCGCCCTCGGCGGCTATCGAGCCCAGGGCCGCACTGCCGACGTCGCGGGAGCGGTGATCGATGACGCGCTGGCCCTGCAGGATGCCGGATGCTCGCTGCTCGTCATCGAAGCCGTGCCGTCGGAGGTGACTGCCGCACTCAAGCCGCTCATGCGGGTTCCCGTGATCGGGATCGGCGCCGGAGCGGATGCCGACGGCCAGGTGCTCGTCTTCCACGACCTGCTCGGGCTCTACGACGGCGGTGCTGCGAAGTTCGTGAAGCGCTACGCGGATCTGCGGACGGATGCCGTCGCCGGGGTCGCGGCGTACGCGGAAGAGGTGCGGTCGGGGGTATATCCGGCGGCCGAGCACGGGTATTCGATGGCGGCGTCAGAGGCGGCGGAGTTGCGGGAGATGCTCGCCGTTCGGGTGTGAACGCGGTTCTCCTGTTCGCAGCGACCGCTGAGCCGGTCGTGCGCACAGCCCGATCGATAGGCTGTCCGCATGCGCAGCCGTGCCGAGACCGATGACCGACTCGCGCGGGATGCGCACCGACCACGGGTGATCCACACCGGACAGGCGCTCGTCGACCTGGTCATCGAAGTGGCAGACCTTCCCGCACGCGGGCAGAACCTCATGGCTGATTCGGTCGCGGAGTACGCCGGTGGCTCCGTCACCGTGCTGCTCGCGGCAGCTCGCCTGGGCGCCGAGTGCCTGCACGCCGGAGCAATCGGCACTGGTCCGTACGGTGATCTGATCCGTGAAGCGCTGGATGCCGACGGCATCGCAGCATCCGCTCCCCCGCTGACCACTCAGGACACCGGCGTGTGCGTCGTGCTGATCGAACCCTCCGCGGAGCGCACCTTCGTCACGACGCTGGGGGCGGAGCGCGAGATCACAGTCGAGTCGCTCGCGACCGCCGACGTGCAACCTGGCGACCTCGTCTGCGTCACTGGATACTCGCTCGCCGTCGCGCAGACCCGCGATCCGATGCTGGCCTGGTTGAAGACGCTTCCTGAGGATGCTGTCGTCGTACTCGACCCCGGCGCGGCTTTCGCCGCGCTGCCCGCTGAGGTGCGCGACACCATGCTCGCCCGCACCGACGTGTGGACCGGCAATGCAGAGGAGGCGACCGATCTGTTGGCCGTGCGATCTGTCGCGGTGTCGGCATCCGAACGCGAGATCGTGGCTCAAGCCCGGGAGTTGACGCCGCTGATGCGAGTAGGGGCGGTCACCGTCGTTCGCGACGGCGCCGAAGGCTGCGCGGTGCATGCGCACGGGGAGAACACCTACGTGCCGGGCTTTCCGCAGACTCCCGTCGACACGAACGGTGCAGGGGACACGCACACCGGCGCGCTGCTGGCAGGCATCGCCGACGGCTCGACGTGGGTCGATGCCTGCCGTCGCGCCAACGCCGCCGCCGCGATCAAAGTCACCCGTCGCGGGCCGACGACGGCCCCGACTGCGGTCGAGGTCGAGGAGTTCCTCCGCGGAACTTGAGACCTCGTGCGGTGGCCCGCCCGAAGCGGCGGACTTGTCCACAGATCCCGATCCCGCCCTATTGCGGTGTCATCATGGGTTCCTGACCATTTCGATGCTCGATCGAGCGCTCTACTCCTATGCGGATGTGGACCGTCTGGTAGGGCTGCACGCGGGGACTTCTCGGCGTTGGCTCGAAGGGTACTCGCGCGCCGGCAAGTTCTACGATCCTGTTCTCCGGGAACAGCCAATCGGCGACGACGTCGTGACCTGGGGAGAGATGGTCGAGGCGCGGCCGTTGGCGGAATTCCGCAAGCAGGACGTCTCCGTTCAGAGACTGCGACCGGCAGTCGAACAGCTTCGGGGTGAGTTCGGGCGCTATCCGCTGGCGCTCGCGCGGCCGAGGCTCAGGCAGAGTTGTTCTTGAAGCACGAAGCGCGGCTGAGTCGAGAGATCATCAAGCGCGGTGCTGAACCGTGGGCTCTTGCAATGAACATGCACGGCTTCAGGCCGTTGCATCTTCCCTCAAGATGAACCAACCCCGCGAGCATCCTCACTCCGCCCGGCGCACCCGAAACACCAACGCGAGCACCGAGAGCGCGATGACCACGACGCCGTAGCCGACGCACACCGCGCCGAGCCCGACGACGCCGACGAGCATGCCGGCGACGACGGCGGGCACGCCGAACGCGAGATACGCGAGCACGTAGATCACGGCGAACGTGTCGGCGCGGTCAGTCGAGGGAATGCGCGGCGCAAGCGATGCGATCACACCGGAGAATGCGGTGCCGAAGCCCATTCCGGTGACCCCGGCGGCGACGAGATACGCGGGGAGTGACTCCAGCGCGAGCACTCCGAGCGAGAGGGCCGTGCCGACGGCCAGTGCCGCGGTGCCGAAGATCGTGATCGTCCGGGGTGAGCGCCGCCGGAGCACGAACGCCGTGAGCGCCCCGACGCCCGCAAGGAGAGCCACCCCGAGCCCCTGCCAGATGTGGGCGATGCCGCCGAGCTCGCCCCGGACGATGTTCGCCCCCAGGGAGAGGAACAGGCCACCGGTCGCCCAGCCCGCGATGACGGCGGGCGCTGCGCGCCAGAAGTCCGCGCGGATGCTCGTCGGAACCGATAGGCGGAACTGCAGCGACGCCCACACGCCCGGCTTCTTCGGGGCCGTCTCGGGTGCGAAGAAAAAGAGCACCGCGAGGATGACGTACGTCGCGGTGAGAGGCGCGAACACGTCGAGCAGCGGTTCGCCCATGATGTCGAGCGCGACTCCGGACAGGACGGCGCCTGTCGCCAGGCCGATGCCTGGAGACAGGGCATTCCACAACGCCGCCGTCCCCGAACGGGCAGGGGGCGCGAGATCGAGCACTGCGGCCGAGAGCGCCGAAAGCAGCAGACCGCTCGCTATGCCCTGGATGATCCGTGCGGTGACCAGCAGCGCCACGGAATCCGCGTGCGAGAAGAGCAGCATGCTGCCGGCCAGCAGAACGAACCCGACGATCACTACCGGTCGACGGCCGACATGGTCCGACAGTGATCCGGCCGTGAGCAGCGTGAGCAGCAACGCGACGGCGTAGACCGCGAACACTGCGGTGATCACGATCGGGGCGAAGCCGACCTGCTCGGCAAGAACCGGATAGAACGGCGACGGAGCGCTCGCGCCGGTCATCATCAGGATCTGCGCCACGACCGCCAACGCGAACCCGAAACGTGCGCGGGTCGTGCGTGTGTTCGGCGCGGCGGTAGAGCCGACCTGCCTGATGGTGATCGGTTCGGTCATCGTCATGCGTGCTCCCCGGGGTTCGAGAATCTATCGGTTCGAGAATCATCGAACTATCGGAGCGTACTCGCCATTCTTCAATTGTTCAACTATTCTCGAACCATGCCCGGTGATCTCCAGCATCCGGAGCGCTCCGACATCCAATTGACGGACGTGCTCTTCGCGCTCAGCGACCCTGAGCGCCTCGCGATCGCGCGCCAGCTCGCCGACGGCCCGCTCGACATGGCTGCCTGCCATGCCACCGACCCGAACCTGCCGAAGTCGACCAAGTCGCACTTCATGAAGGTGCTGCGCGAGGCCGGCATCATCCGCAACGAGCCGAACGGGCGCCGACGGATGCTGACGCTACGGCGCGACGACCTCGATGCGCTGTTCCCTGGGCTGCTGGATTCGGTTCTGCGGGGCTAGATGCACTGCAGCTAGAGCAGTGGCCAGTTCAGGGTGACCGAGGCCTTGGCTGCGAGTGCTCGTGCGTTGCGATGGGTGAGCAGTTGGGCGAATGTCGGATCCGGTGGGAAGGCATCCGTGAACAGACAGGGATACTGATCCGTGCGCCGAGCTCAACCGATCGAGTACGCGATGCCGAACCCCGCGTCAGCCACTCGACGCGCGAAGTCACGTGCCTTGATGAGGTTCTCGATAGCGTGTGGCTCGCGAGCGCCGAATCGGCATCCCACGTCGGTCAGGTCAGCACTGCAGACGACGACGTCGAGATCATCGGGAAGCGATGCGCATTACCGGAGAACTCAACGGCGGCTACCACGATCCGGCCGAGGTGCGCCGCAACGTCTGGATCGGCGCCAATGCCACGATCCTCGCGGGCGTGACGATCGGTGACGACGCCGTCGTCGCGGCCGCCTCGGTCGTCACCAAGAACGTTCCGGCGCGGTCTATCGTGGTGGGCTCACCTGCGCGTGTGGTGCGCTCCGTTCCGGAGTGAGCTCAGTGCCATCGCCAGAAGTTCGTCGGCTTTGCTCGTATGCATGTTCCAATGTGTGGCGAGCTTGTCCGACTGCTATCTCCACCTGCGATGGCGTAGTTCACAAGAGATATCGAATAAATGTTCGACAAACGGGCGACATTGCGGTACTGTTGAGGTATGTCAAAGCTGACGGGCCTGCACGAGGCGATCTCTCACCTCGATGAGGTGTGGGCGGATGCTGGTGACTCGAACGATCTTTCGAGAGATCAGCTGATCGCGGTCACGAATGCGATCGGCGTGCTGCAGCGTCGGCTGGATGCTGTGCATGTGGGTGTCGCGGCAGGGATCGCGAGCGAGTCGCGTACGGAATTGGGTGCGGACTCTTTGGCGAAGCAACAGGGATTCCGCACGCCGGCGAAATTGATCGCAGCCGCCACGGGCGTCTCGACGGGTGATGCCATCCGTCTGATCAAGGTGGGCGAGGCGACAGCCGAACGTACCGATCTGCTCGGTACTCGGTTGCCGGCGAAGTACCCGCTGGTGAGCGAGGCGCTGGCGTCAGGAGACCTCAGTGCGCAGGCAGCCGCATTGATCATCGCAGTGCTGGAGCGGTGCCGCATCGCGGCAGGGCCTGGGCGCACGGCAGAAGGCGAGCGGCTGTTGGTCGACGCCGCTCCGGGGCTCGCGCTCGATGAGATCCGTCGGCTCGTGGTGCGTGTGGAGGCATGGCTCGACCCTGACGGGGTCGAGCCGCGAGAGGAAGAGCAGCGGGGCAAGCGGTCGCTGACGTTCTTCGAGCGCGACGGGCGATTGCACCTCAACGGTAACTTCGACGTCGAGACCGGTGCCCCGATCGTCGCCGCGCTTCGCGGATACGTGACCGCGGCATTCGCCGCCCGCAAGGCCAGCCCCGATCCGGACGCTCCGGATGCCGACCACCGCACCGTCCCGATGCTGCAGGCCGACGCGCTCGCCGTGTTCTGTGCACACGTGCTCGGGTGCAAGGGTGAGAAGCTTCCCCTCGCAGGGGCGACAGTCATTGTTCGGATGAACATCGATGATCTGGAATCCGAAACGGCGGCAGCCACGATCGACGGGATCGACCAGCCGATCAGCGCGGCAGCCGCCCGCCGAATGGCCGCCGATGGTGGGGTGATCCCCTGTGTCCTCGGAGGAGACAGCGAGATCCTCGATTGGGGTCGCAAGAAGCGCTTCTTCACCAAGGCGCAACGCCTCGCCCTCGTCGAACGCGATGCCGGGTGCGCCATGTGCCACCTCCCTCCCGAAATGGTCAAAGCGCACCACATGCGATGGTGGAAACGACATCGCGGACCCACTGACCTCTCGAACGGGATCCTTCTGTGCGAGAGCTGTCACCATCGCATCCACGACAACGGATGGGAGATCTTCATCGACGGCACCGGAGTGAACGCTCGCGTCTGGTTCATCCCGCCCACCCATGTCGATCCCGCCCGAACCCCCAGACTCGGCGGACGCGCACGCTTCGACATCGCGGCCTGAACCGTGGGGTGCGCCGATCGCTCAGCCCTGCGAACTGCGCGTCAAGATGCCAACGGCTCCTGAGCCGTGCGGCGGCTTGGTTCTCGCCGACGGACCTCACCCCAGACCGCGTCGAGGGACAGGCCGAGCACGTCGGCGATCGCTGCGATCGTCGGGAAAGCCGGCGTCGCGACGCGACCGGACTCGATCTTGCGCAGCGTTTCGGGTGACACGCCTGCGTCGAGCGCGACATCGAGCATCGTGCGCGCGCCCCTCGCCTGTCGCAGCACGGCACCGAGGCGTTCCCCACGCTCGACCTCCGCAGCCGTGTGCGGCATCCTGACCATCATGACCCCCATTCTAATACCGGTATAACAAGACCGGTATAGTTATTGGATGATCGAGATTCTGAACCCCGCCGAACTCGTGCGCGCACGAGACACCGGCGCGCTTGTCGCCGACATCCTGCAGGAGATGAAACGCCGCAGCGCGGTCGGCGTGAACCTTCTGGACATCGATCGATGGACCAAGAAGATGATCGAGGATGCCGGCGCGCAGTCCTGCTACGTGGACTATGCGCCGTCGTTCGGGCGCGGTCCGTTCGGCCACTACATCTGCACGGCAGTCAATGACGCGGTGCTGCACGGCATGCCGCACGACTACCGGCTGGCCGACGGCGACCTGTTGACGCTCGATCTCGCCGTCATCCTCCATGGGGTCGCCGCGGACAGCGCCATCAGCTTCATCGTCGGCGAATCGCAGCCGCCGGAGAGCCTGGCCATGATCACCACGACCGAGCGCGCGCTGGCCGCGGGCATCGGTGCGGCCCGCCCGGGTGCTCGCATCGGCGACCTCTCCCATGCCATCGGATCCGTGCTCAGCGAAGCGGGCTATCCGATCAACATGGAGTTCGGCGGCCACGGCATCGGCTCGACCATGCACCAGGATCCGCATATCGCGAACGACGGGCGACCCGGACGTGGGTACAAGCTGCGCCCTGGGCTGCTGCTCGCCCTCGAGCCGTGGGTGATGGCCGACACCGACGAGCTCGTCACGGACGCCGACGGATGGACCCTCCGGAGCGCCACCGGGTGTCGCACTGCGCACAGCGAGCACACCATCGCCATCACCGACGACGGTGCGGAGATACTCACACTGCCTACTGCAACTTAAGGGTTGCAGTAGGCAGAAACTGGTGCAACCATGGGATTGCAGTTGGCCGACCGGCCAGCGAAAGTTCTCGAAAGGAACCATCATGGTGAGCATGACTGAAAACCCGGCATCCGTCGTCGACGAAGCCTCGTTCATGGTGCGCCGCAGCATCCGCATCAACGCACCCGTCGAGAAGGTGTGGCAGGCCGTCACGCAGCCTGAGCACATCTCCCGCTGGTTCGGCCGAACAGTGCTCGACGGTGTGGGCGTCGGTGCCGCAGGAACGATGACATTCCCGGACTACGGATCCATCCCGCTGCGGGTGGAGGAGTGGGACGAGCAGCGCCGCGTCGCGTATCGCTGGAACAACGACGATGCGCTCGGCGAGCTCCCGGACGGCATGCAGGAGAAGGGCTCGACGGTCTTCACCTTCACGCTCGACGAAGTCGGTGGCGCAACGCAACTCACCGTCGTCGAGGTGGGATTCGAGAACACCTCCGCGCCGCTCGCGAACCTCGAGAGCCACCGCACCGGGTGGGACGAGGAGCTCGACAAGCTCGTCCGCCTGGTTGAGAAGGACGCGGTAGGCGAAGACGCGGCCGGGGGCGGCGCGTGAGCGCAGACACCCTGGCTCCCATGTTCGCGGCGCTCGCGGACGAGACGCGGTGGAGCATCCTGCAGGCACTCGGCGAGGGGGATGCTTCGGCATCCGCCCTCGCCGGGCGCCTCCCGGTCAGTCGCCAGGCGATCGCGAAACACCTCGCGGTGCTGCAGGAGGTCGGTCTCGTCGAGCCGGTGCGGGCCGGCCGTGAACTGCGATTCCGTGTGATCGGCGCCGAACTCAGCGCCACCGCTCAGCGACTTGACGCGATCGGGCGTGACTGGGACCGCCGCCTCGCCGCGATCAAGGAGATCGCCGAAGGTCTGTGATCAGTCCTCACTGGAATGCAGGCCTCTTCGGGTCGACAGCAGGGTGACCTCCGGATGCTCGTCCGCCAGCATCCGCTCCGCACGATCCAGGACGTCGCGTACGTGCGCGACGTCGGCGCCAACCACTGACAGTCCGATCGCCGTGCGACGATGCAGGTCGTGGACTCCGACCTCCGCGACAGCCGACTCGGTGCGGCGCGACAGATCGGCGATCAGAGGCCGGATCACGCTGCGCTTCTCCTTCAGCGAGTGCACGTCTCCCAGCAGCACGTCGAACTCGATCCAGCCGATCCACATGACGAGAGTCTGCCATGGACTGGTCACCGTTCCCTGCGGCGTCAGAACGGTGTCTCGTCCGCTGCGGACCACTCCGCGTTCGGAGTCGACCACGAGTCGGCTGTCGCCGCCGGCGCTCCCGCCGCGCCGGCTGCTGCCGCGACCGGCGTGCCACCGCCACCCGACCTGTCGCCACGAACGACCTGAGCCGTCGCGTACTTCAGAGACGGGCCGACCTCATCGACCTGCAGTTCGAGGCTCACGCGGTTGTTGCCTTCGCGGTCCTGGTAGCTGCGCTGCTGCAGGCGTCCGGTGACGATCACGCGGCTGCCCTTCGTCAGAGAGGCGGTGATGTTCGTCGCGAGGTCGCGCCAGGCGGAGCAGCGCATGAACAGCGCATCGCCGTCTTTCCACTCATTCGCCTGCCGGTCGAAGTTGCGCGGCGTGCTGGCGACGGTGAAGCTCGCCACCGCGACGCCGGAACCGGTCTGGCGCAACTCGGGCTCGGCGGTCAGGTTGCCCACGATCGTGAGGGTGGTCTCGTTCATGTCATTCACTCCGGTTCCGTATGCTCTTCATCTCAGTGTCGAGACTGCCTCATCGGTGAGACGGGTTCAGCGTATTGCCTGGTTCAGACAATGAGGGGATCCGTGAGCTAACTCACGGATCCCCTCATCTGAATCTTGCTCAGGCCCGGCTCATGCGGCGTCGGACGAGCAGCCCGGCACCGGCGAGCAGAGCGAGGACGCCCAGGACCCAGAGCGCCGTGACTTCCCCACCGGTCGCGGCCAGCGGATCGCCGCCGCCCCCGCCAGTACCGGCGTCACCACCGGAACCACCGGAACCACCACCCTGACCAGGGTCGGTCGGCTCAGCAGCCGGAACCACGCTCACGACAGTTTCGGCGACCGCCGTCGTGCCGTAGTCGTCGGTCACGGTGTACCGCAGCGTGAAGCCTTCCGCATCCTCCGGAACGAACATCCGCGCGAACACAGACGGCGTCACCCGCTCGACAGTGATGCGCTCGGTGAGGTCCTCGCCGTTCGCGTCCGTCGCCGAGATGCCTTCGAGCTCGTCGAACTCCTCACCGGCGACGACCTCGCGGGTCGGCGCGACACCGCCGAACGTCGGCTCGACCGCCGTGACCGTCACCGTCCGCTCGAACACCGTCTCGTTGCCCGCCGCATCCGAGACGCGATACGTCAGGGTGTAAGTGCCCGGCGCGCGCACGTCGACGTCACCTGAGACGTCGATCGCGGCGGTCACGTCGCCGTCGATCTCGTCGATGGCGCTGACGCCGTCGAGCGGCTCGAACGGCTGCCCCTGTGCGACCTCGGTCTCAGCATCCAGACCCGAGAACTCCGGACCCTTCTCATCGTCCACCGTGCGCGTCAGCGTCACCTCGTCGATCACCGTGCGGTCCATCGTCTGATACGTGGTCAGCGTGATGGCCGACGGTGACACATCGACGTCGGTGTACTGCGGCTGGTTCGACTGGTCCTTGATCGCCGCCTCAGGAGACGAGGCATCCAGACCGTAGAACTTGCTGCCGCTGGCGGAGTTCCCGGTGACGTACAGCACCTGTCCCTCCTCGGGAGCCAGCGTCACACCCGACTCCTCCTGCGCGGCGAGGTCGCCGGCCGGAGTCGTGCCGTCCATGAGGTAGCTGCGCGTGTAGATGTGGTCGTGCCCGGCGAGCACCAGATCGATGCCCAGTTCACTGAACACCGGCGCGAGCGCCGCACGGCGCTCCTTGACGTCCTGCTCGACGGAGTGGAACGCCGCGGAGTACAGCGAGTGGTGCATGACCACGACCATCCAGTTCACATCCGCGCCCTGCTCCTCGACCACCGTGCGCAGGAACGCGGCGTGGTCCTCTTCGTTCTCACTGCGCGCATTGGTGTTGATGTTGAGGTAGAGCACGTCGTTGTAGGTGTACCAGTAGTCGCCTCCGGCACGACCCTCCGCGCTCTCGTACCCGTGGGTCTCAGAGCGGTTCGGGGTGAAGAAGTGCGAGTTGAACCGGTCGGATTGGTTGTCGTGATTGCCGATCGTCGCCTGGAACGGCAACTGCTTCAACAGTTCCGGCGCGATGACCGAGGCGTACTCGTCCTCCGAGCGGTGGGTCTCGGTCTGGTCGCCGCCGCTGACGATCATCGAGGCATCGTTCTCGAACTGGTCGATCTGGTCGACCGACGCGGCCCAGCGGTCGCGGTCGCTCTCCCAGCTGCCCGACGCACCGATCTGAGCATCCGTCAGATAGACGAAGCTGTACGTCTCCTCGAACGTCCCGGTCCACAGTTCGTACGAGCGCGACCAGCCCATCTCCTCGCTGCCGACGCGGTACAGGTACGCCGTCTCCGCCTCCAGCTCGTCGATGACGACCTGGTTCGAGAAGCGGCCGTCAGCTGCCTGCGCCGTCGCCGCGTCGATGATGCGCGCCGACTCGGTCGGGAACTCCGCACCGGTGCGAGCAACTGCCGGTGCGACCTGCACCTGAGCGGCGATCTCGCGATCGGTGTAGAAGGTCAGGTTGCGCTGCGTCTCATCCGAGCCGACGTGCAGCAGGACATCAGCGATCGTGGCAGGTGCGTCCTGCGCCGCGATCGTCAGCGAGCGCAACTGCATGAACACATCCGAGCTGTTGTCGTTCGTGTTGTGCACCTGGATCGCGATGGTGTTCGCACCGACCTGCAGAGCGGATGCCGGAACCGTGAACGATCCGGTCAGGGGAGCCGCACCGTTGCCTCCGGCGTAGACCATGTTGCTGGTCTCGCTCTCATCGATCCGCTCATCGGCGAATCCGCCGACGAGTTCGCCGTTGACGTAGACGCGAGCGGCGTCGTCGTACGCGATCTCGCCGTTCAGCTGCGTGACCTGTGCGAGGTCCGCGGCCGTCAGCTCGAAGGACGTGCGGAAGAAGAGCGCTTCGACGTTCTTGCCATCCGCCTTGTACTGAGACACCAGGGTCTTCGGCGTGAACCCTCCACCCAGATCGGCGATCTCGCCACGCTTGGCGCCGAAGCTCTCGGTGCCGGTCTTCCACGACGAGTCATCGTAGTCCGCAGCGGTCCAGTCGGTCTTCGATTCCAGTCCTGCGGCCGGATCGTCTTCGGTGTCGTGCAGACGCCACTCGGTGCCGGCGTCGACCACTGCCTTGCCATCGAGCTCAGTCGGCTCGGGGATCGTCGGTTCGGTCGGCTCCTGCGCGTCCGGGCGGGACGGCAATGCCGGCTGCTCCGGGTCGACCACGTCGACAGGTCGCAGCGCCACGTCGAAGACATGCATGATGCCCTTGCTGACCTCGGTCGGCAGAGTCACGCTGCGCACGGTCTTCGTCGCATCCAGCGGGACGACGGAGGTACCGAACACCACCGGTTTGCCGCCGGTGACGCCGCCCGAGAGCGTGTTGCGCTTGGTGAGGTTCACGAGGCGGACGTTGCCCGCCTCGACGCCTCCGGGCACCCAGTCGCTCAGACGCACGTCGACGTTCTGCGTCGTGCCGTCGGAGTAAGTGACCACGGCCGTGCCGCGGGAGGGACCGTTGGTCGCGAGACCCAGGAAGGAGATGCCCGATGCGGGGGCGTCGCCGAACTCGAGCACCTGGCCGCTGGGGATCCAGTGGTCGGCTTCGCCTGCGACGGTGTCCGGCCACGTGAAGGTGACACCCGTCTTGCCGAGCGGGATCTCGGTGCCGCCGACGACGCCGGCGTTCTCGAGATCCTGACGCGACAGGCCGATGCCGCCGGCATCCAATCCGCCCATGTTCACTGCGCCGTCATCCGTGATGCCCACCGAGTTGCGGGCATCCACGCCGTCACCGAAGGACGGCGGCACATCCTGCTCGCCTGTTCCCCATGTGCCGGGTGCGGCGCCCATGGTGAAGTCGAGCGTGCCGCCGCTGCGCGCGAAGTCCGCCGGAAGCCACGAGGCGGTCTGCGCCTGACCGTCCACGGAGAGAGCCGTGGTGTACTTGCTGTCATCGCCAGCGCCGGGAGCGCTGATCGAGATCGAGCGGTCGGAATCGACGGAGTTGATCTCGATGTGCTCGAACATCGGGGCGGAGACCAGAAGGTCCGCCGTCCCCCAGATCGCCGGCATCAGACCGATGTTTGCCCACACGTACCAGGCGCTGAACGAGCCGAGATCGTCGTTTCCGGCGAGCCCGTCCGGGGCTGTGGTGAACAGCTCGTCGGCCGCGCGGTACAGCGTGTCGGTCGTCTTGTGCGGTGCCTGCAGCCAGTTGTAGACCCACGGGAGGCCGAAGCTGGGCTGGTTGGCGATGTATGCGGTATCGCTGAACGCGCCGCCGTCGAGGTCGCGCAGGATGCTGTCGAGCTCAGTCGTCGCCTTGTCGACGCCGCCGCGTGCGTCGATGAGGCCCTTCATGTTGTGCGAGACGTTGAAGCCGTACTGCAGACCGGTCGACTGCTCGAACTGCGCGCCCTGCGTGGTGAGCGACGTGTTCATGAAGCCGTTGCGGTTACGTGCGTCGATGTGTTCGCGAGAGTGGTTGAAGACGTTCTTCCAGTTCTGCGAACGGGTCGAGAACTGCTCGTAGGCCGCGTCGTTTCCGAGCCGCTTCGCCAGCTGCGCGATGGCGAAGTCGTTCGTCGCATACTCGAGAGTGCGAGAGGTGGCTGCTCCCTGCTTGTCGCCGTCGACCCATCCGTGGACGGCGTACATCACGCCATCCGAGCGTCCGGTGTTCTCCATCGGGAGCGTCTGCGTCTCCAGCATCGTGGCGAGCGCCGTTGCGCGGTCGTAATCCGTCGAGCCGAAGTCGTCCGTCGCCGCGACGATGTTCTGCAGCGAGTCGCCGCTCATCTTTGTCTGGATCTGGTTGTACGTCGGCCAGCTCGTCCATTTGCCGGTCTGCGTCACCATGTCGACGATCGACTGGTTGATGTCGCTGGCGCGCTCCGGGTAGAGCAGTGCGATCAGCTGCGACTGACCGCGGTAGGCGTCCCAGCCGGCGAAGTTCACGTAGAAGTCGCGACCCTCTTCGACCTGCCGCAGCTCGCCGTCGAATCCGAGGTAGGACCCGTCGACATCCTGGAACGTGTTCGGGTGCAGCAGCGAGTGGTACAGCGACGTGTACATGGTGATGCGGTCGCGATCGCTGCCTCCGGTGGCATCGATCGTTCCCAGCGCTTCTTCCCAGATCGCGCGGGCTTCAGCACGAGCACCGTCGAAGTCCAGGTCTGCGGTCTCAGCGGATGCGTTGGCCCGAGCACCGTCGACCGAGACGTAGCTCAGGCCGATCGTGGCGGTGACATCGGCGCCGTCGGCGAAGGCCAGCCATGCGCCGGCGCCGTGCTTGGTCGCGGCGCTCGCCGCGGTGGCTCCGCCGTCCACGCCGTCCGGCGTCCACGTGCCGAACGACTCGACCGGCTGGTCGAACGTCGCCGCGAAGTGCGCGGTGTACTGGCCGCCTCCGTTGCAGACGATGTTCGCCTTCACCGTGCCGGTGAGCTCGCCGGTGGCGGCATCGAAGGAGACGTCAGAGGCGTGCACCTGGTTGTTCGAGCCGCCCGCCTCGAAGAGCAGTGTGGCGTTGTCGTCGAACGAGTAGCGGCTGACCGCGGTGCGGGTGGTGCTCGTGAGCTCGGCCTGCACTCCCTCGAGATCGACGGAATAGTAGCCGGGTTCGGCGACCTCGTCCTCGTGCGAGAACTCGAGGAAATAGTCATCGATGGCGGATGCCGGGTTCGACGGCAGCACGTCATCATCGAGTGCGCCCGTGTAGGGGATGACCGGGAAATCGAAGCCACCGAAGTTCGACCGGCATCCGGTACCCGACAGACGCGTCATGCCGAAACCGCGGATCTGGTCGGCCTGGTACTCATAGCCGCCGTACTGCTCGCCCGTCGATGTCTCGTAGGTGGTCGGGCTCGACTGCACCATGCCGAACGGAACCGTGGCGCCGGGGTAGGTGTTGCCGTAGTGATCGTTGCCGCGGCCGTTGTTCGCGTCGTTCATCTCGGTGCCGATGAACTGGTCGACGGCATCGAATCCCGACAGTGTCGAGGCCTCTGCGGCGTTGGCGGCGGGCGTCACCAACAATGACGATGCGGTGAGAGCTGTGATGACGCCGACTGCGAGAGATGCTCGCGTTCGACGGGATCCTGAGCTGGGCTGCTCGGGCGCATGCGACATGCAGAAACCTCCGTGAGGGTGGGATGAGAGAGCGCTCGGGAAGACGCCTTCGATAAACTATGGAGATCGTCTGGCCCGCGTTGAAACGCATCATGAACGGCACATGAAGCCGGGGCCGTTCCTCGCGGCTGCTCTCGGGTGCTGTGTCCCACCCTCAGGAGGTAGCGGGTCAGGGTGCCGTGTACCCGCCATCCACGAGGTGGTAGCTGCCGGTGATGAAGCTCGCCGCATCGCTCGCGAGGAAGACGATGAGGTTCGCGACCTCATCGGGTTGTCCGAGCCGTCCGATCGGATGCTTCGACACGAGGAACTCCTTCGCGTCGGCATCCATCTGCGCCAGCAGGGGAGTGTCGATGAAACCCGGTCCGACCGAGTTCACGCGGACGCCCTGCGCGGAGTACTCCAACGCGGCCGTCTTGGTCATGCCCACCACGCCGTGCTTCGCGGCGACGTAGGCGGGAGACGTGGCGAAGCCGACGCTGCCCAGGATCGACGCGATGTTCACCACCGAACCGCCGCCGTTGCCGAGGATCGACGGGATCTGCGCCTTCATGTTGCGGAAGACCGCGTTGAGGTTGATCGCGATGACCTTGTCCCAGTCGTCGTCGCCGTATTCGGCTGTCGGCGCGGCTGCGCCGCCGATGCCGGCATTGTTCACCCCGATGCGCAGTGGTGCGAGTGTGTTCGCGAGTTCGACGGATGAGGCGATCCATTCCGTGTCCGTCGCATCACCCGCAGATGCTTCGGCGACACCGCCTGCGGCGCGGATCTCGTCGACCACCGACTGCGCCGCTTCTCCGTTCAGGTCGTTCACGACCACGGCCGCGCCGTTCTGCGCGAGCAGCATGGCGGCGGACTTGCCGATTCCGCTGCCTGCTCCGGTGACGATCGCCGAGCGGTCTGACACGTCGTACTGAGCCATGAGCCGGCTCCTTCCCGAGCGGGCGCTGCACCGGGAGAGCTTCTCGGCCGGTCCGCTCCCCTCGACCATACGTCGCTCTCTCATCCGTCGCTCTGGCCTTGACATCGAGAGGCTGCGCTATTGCTCGACGGCGCGGTCACGTCGGTGGCTGACGACATGGGAGAAGGAGACGGTCCGCACGCTGCGAATGCATCCGACTCGTATACGTATGTCCAACATGTAAAATTCCGAGAACATAGGCTTCCCTAACTCGGGTGCATACGTATACCATCGGGGCATGGCACACATGAAGCATCGGGTTTTGCCGGTTCTCGCACTCGCAGCAGTGGGCGTCATTGCCCTGAGCAGCTGTGGCGCTGGAACCCGCACCGAAAATGAGAACGCGACAACGGTGTCGTGCGACTACACCGCTCCCGAAGGCAAGACTACGGTCAATGTTCTGGCGTACAACTCGTCGGCGATCGATCCCTTCACCGACACGATGGTCTC
Organism: Microbacterium sp. AK031; assembly: GCF_024807145.1. Classification (GTDB taxonomy): domain Bacteria; phylum Actinomycetota; class Actinomycetes; order Actinomycetales; family Microbacteriaceae; genus Microbacterium. The sequence continues at coordinate 119,182 of NZ_JANUCA010000008.1, forward strand.
GAGCTGTTCGACCGACGACGTGACGCTGAAGCACGATCCGATCGACTTCGGAGGACAGGTCACCAAGACCACGGCGACTCTTGCAGGCGAGACGGGTACGTACGACATCATCGAGACCTACGGGTTCGTGATCCCCGGCTTCGCAGATGAGGAGAAGCTGGTCCCGCTGAATGATCTTTACGACAAGTACGCCGCCGACTACGGGCTGGACGAGATCAGCGAATCGATGCGCGAGGGCATGTCATACGACGGCGAACTCTACGCGCTGCCGATGCAGGCGCAGATGTACGTCATGGCGTACCGCACCGACGTCTTCGAGGACCTCGGACTCGAAGCGCCGACGACGTTCGACGAGATGGTCGACGCGGCCGAGGCCATCACGGAGGCGGGCGTCATGGACTACCCGATCGCCCTGCCGTGGCTCGCGACCAGCGATGTCACCACCAGCTACCAGGCGGCCATGAACTCTCTCGGCTCCGACTTCGTCACCGCCGATGGACAGGTGACGCTCGACACCCCCGAGGCCAAGCAGGCGCTGGAATCGCTGCTGGCGCTGAAGCCTTATATGGACCCGCAGGTGACGACGTTCGATCAGCCGAAGGTGCAGCAGCAGATGTTCAACGGCACGGCGGCGATGTCGATCATGTTCTCCGGTCGCATGGTCGATCTGACGATGGAGTCCAACTCCAAGCTGTTCGACTCGATCGGCTTCGCACCTGCTCCGAAGGTCACCGCCGACGCCGAGTACTCGTACAACCGCCTCTCCATCGACGGATGGTCGATCCCCTTCAACACGAAGCTCGACCACGACATGCTCTTCGTCATGATGGCATCCGCCGTCAGCGAGGACGCATCCGAGGCATCCGTTCCCGCCGCATACCCCGCACGTGAGGGAATGGTCACCGAGGAGAACTCGCCGTACGGTGCCGCCGCGAACGAGTCGATGGCGACGGCGATGCCCCCGATCGTCTCTCCGATCCAGGCGACAGTCACGAACGAGATCCGTCCGATCCTCGTTCAGGTCCTCAACGGCAACGTCTCCGTCGACGAGGGTCTGGCGCAGATGCAGGCGGCCGGTGAAAAGGTCGCCGGCTGACCAGCGAACATCAGATGATGACTGTGGCCTGAGCGCGCTGTTCAGGCCACAGCCCGTCCAGGAGGGACGCACATGAAGGCACGTGAGTTCTGGATCCTCTTCTTCCCGAGTCTGCTGGTGATGGGTGCGCTTCTCGTGCTCCCGCTGGTGAGAACCGTGCAGTGGAGTCTCGAGCAGGTCCGTTACGGCACACCCGGCACATTCGTCGGACTCGACAACTTCGCCGCGGCGCTCACGGATGTGCGCTTCGGCAAGGCGGTGCTGTTCACCGTCGCGGTGACCGTCGTCACGACGGTGATCCTGCTCGTGTTCGGCTACATCGTCGCGACCGGGATCAACCGGATCACGACATCTCGACCGCTGGTTCTCGGAATCATGCTGGTCTCGTACGTACTGCCGAACCTCGTCGGGGCCGTCGCCTACTCGTGGCTGTTCGATGACAACTTCGGTGGAGTCGTCAACCGGCTCATCGGATTCTTCGGCGGAACGCAGGTGCTCTGGTTCACGGACCAGGTGCCCAACGCGATCCTCGTCACGGCGAACACCGTCTGGCACATGCTCCCGTTCGCGATGCTCATCATCCTGGCCGGGCTTCAAGGAGTGCCTCAAGAGCTCAAGGAGGCGGCGCGCATCGACGGCGCGAACGCTCTCCAGACGCATCTGCACGTGATCATCCCGACGATCCGCGGCGTGCTCGGCTTCGTCACGCTGATCACGATCATGGATGTCCTGCGGATGTTCGACAACCTCATCCCGCTCTCGCCTCAGGCGCAGGCGATAGGCAACGAATCGATCATGATGTACGTCTACTCGGTCGCCTTCGCCGACGGGGCCCAGCAGCTCGGTCTCGGCAGCGCGATCAACGTCCTCACGATCATCCTCATCCTCATCATGCTGATCCCGTTCATCCGGGGCATCTTCAAGGAAGCGAAGGCCGAACGATGAGTCTCACCGCAGCCGAGCTCTCCACGAGGGCGATCGTCACAGGCGGATCCTCGAAGCGGCGCACCTCGTCGCGTCGTCGTCCGCCCGTCATCACCGGCATCCTTCTCACGATCCTCTGCTTCGTGGCGCTGAGTCCGTTCATCTGGATGACGCTGTCGGTGACCAAGCCGACCGACGTCGCCTTCTCCAACCCGCCGGTCCTCTGGGGGTATGAGCCCACTTTCCAGGCGTTCGTCGATCTGTGGGAGACGACGTACTTCGCCGACTATCTCGTCAACACCCTGGTGGTGGCCGTGGTGTCGACCGTCGTGGCGCTGATCATCGGCATCCCCGCCGCCTACGCACTCTCGAGATTCCCGAGCTACGTGTCAGCGCTCCTTCTGATCCTCGCTCTCGTCTTCCGTGCGCTTCCGCGCTTCGCGGTCGTGCTGCCGATGTACGACATCAGCCGGGCGTTGGGCATCTACGACACGACGTTCGCGCTCGCCATAGCGCTGGTCGCCATCAACCAGCCATTCACGATCTGGCTGCTGCGCAACTTCTTCGCCGAGATCCCCAAAGAGCTCGATGAGGCCGCGATGATCGACGGATGCACGCGGATCGGGATGCTGCGCAAGGTGATGATCCCGCTCATGGGGCCCGGCATCCTCACGGCCGGCATCTTCGTCTTCCTGTTCGCCTTCCAGGAATACCTCACCGCTCTCGTGCTCACCGACACCTCGTCCAAGACCGTGCCGGTGTTCATCGCCACCCAGCTCGGACAGACCCTCCCGATGCTGCAACAGGCGGGAGCGGCCTCGATGCTCCTCACCATCCCGGTCTTCGTCATCGCGTTCGTCGCGCAGAAGTATCTCGTCGCCGGACTCAGCGACGGCGCAGTGAAGGGCTGACATGCCTCCTCTCGTGCTGCTGGCCGGCATGAACTGCACGGAGGACCTCTGGGCGGGAACCGGCTTCGAGCATGCGATCCATCCTGCCCTCACGCACGAGAGCATGGATGCTCAGGTCGGCGCGCTGCTCGGGGAACTTCCCGATCGGTTCGTGATCGCCGGTCTCTCCCTCGGAGCGATCGTCGCGATGGCTCTGGCACTTGCCGCACCGGAACGCGTGGCCGGCATGTGCCTGGTCTCCACGAATGCGAAGGTGCCGACCCCGGCACAGCGCGCCGGCTGGGATGACTGGATCGCGCGCCTCGACGCGGGGGAGGACCCGGAAGCACTGCAGGAGCGCATCCTCCCCTCGTTGCTGTCACCTGATGCGTCGCAGGAGCACCCCGGCTTGGCGGATCGCGTGCGCGGGATGGGCCGCGCGACGGATGCCGCCGCATTGCGCGCCCAGCTGCTGATGCAGGGAACGAGAGTCGACCTGCTCGGCAGGCTGTCCGACCTGCCGACCCCGACGCTGGTGGTCTCTGGGCGCGATGACGTGATCTGCCCGCCGCACTTCCACACCGAGATCGCGTCCGAGATCTCCCGCGCGCGCCTCGTGTCCTACGACGCCGGCCACCTGCTTCCGATGGAGAAGCCGCGAGAGTTCGGGCGACTGCTGAGCTCGTGGCGGGCGAAGCTGCGGGCGTGACCGGGTGCCGGCGCTTCAGCCGAGCGGAGCGGCGAGCCCTCGAAGGTGCGCCATCAGGGACGACGCGAGGTTGTAGACGACGAGATCCGCACCGTCGGCGAAGGCGGCCTCTGCGGCCGCGCGGGTTCCCACGATATCCATCCGCAGCGACCCCGCGCGTTCGAGTTCTGCATTGACAGCGGCGACGGCATCCGGAACAGGCAGGTCGCCCGAACCGCTCGACGCGGCGAGATCGGCCGGACCGATCATGATGCCGTCCAGACGCGCGCTCGCGACGATCTCGGCGACGTTCGCGACGCCCAGCGGCGACTCGATCATCCCGAGCACCAGAGTGTTCTCCAAGTACCAGTCGCGGTGGGCGCCGGCATCCACCTCGCCGAAGCGTCCGGCCCGACTGTAGGTCGCGAAGCCACGCGTGCCCACCGGCGGGTACATGGTGGCGGCGACGAGAGCGTCTGCCTGCGCGCCGGTATCCAGGTGCGGCGCGAGGATCCCCTCGGCGCCCTGATCCAGCACCCGCAGGATCTGACCGGGATCGTTCTCGCCGATACGGACGATCACGGGCACGTTGTGCACCGATGCCAGGACGATGTGCTGTCGCAGTGCGATCAGGTCGGCGGGACCGTGCTCGCAGTCGATGAGCACGAAATCCATGCCGGCGATGGCGTTCATCTCGACGAGTTCTTCGGACGGCATCCTCAACAGGGCGCCGATCAGCTTCTCGCCTGACCGGGCGCGCGCACGCAGCGAAGCCATCACGCCACCATCCCCGCGGACAGATCGACGTCGGCGCCGCACATTCCAGGCATCCCGAGCATCGCCACGACTGCAGCGCCCACCTCGTCCTCGGTGACCATGCGTCCCAGCGCAGCGCGCGAGACGAAAGCCTGCTCGGCGTCGTCGACGCTTGATCTCGACCGTTCCGCCTCGAGCCGGAAGTTGCGCTCCATGCGCGGTCCGGCGACCGGTCCGGGAGAGAGCGTGTTTACCCGTACACCCGAGGGGCCCACCTCGAACGCGAGCGTCGAGGTGAGGCCGATCACTGCCATCTTCGATGCGCAGTACGGCGTGCGGTGCGCGAGCGGTCGCTTGCCGGAGACGGATGCCACGTTGATGACGTCGCCGTCGCCGCGCTGGATCATGCCGGGGAGGAATGCGCGGCACAGCAGGTACGTGCCCCGCACGTTGACGGCGAACACGTCGTCCCAGGCATCCACTTCGATGTCGACGAGAGCGGCGACAGGGCCGGGGATGCCGGCGTTGTTGACCAGGATCGACACCTCGGTATCGGCGAGTGCATCGCGTAAAGCGTCGACGGATGCGGCATCCGACACGTCAGCCGTCAGCCAGCGCGCCCGCGAGCCGAGGCCCGTGGTGACCGAGGCGAGCTTCGCCTCGTCGCGACCCACGAGGATGACCTCGGCGCCTTGCGAATGCAGCGACCGGGCGATCGCCGCCCCCAGGCCGCTGCCGCCGCCGGTGATGACGGCGCTTCGTCCGGTCAGGTCGGTCATCGCGGCGTCGCCTGCACTGCGCGGCTCTCGTCGATCCAGTCGAAGCTCGTGCCCGCGTGACGCCAGGCCCTCGCATCGCCGGAACGCGCGTGCCCCTCGAAGAACTCCACTCGTGCCGCGCGCCCGCACACTTCGCCGAGTTCGGCGGAAGAGGTCTCGTTCACGACCTCTTGGTACGTGACGGTCCGCAGATACTTCCCGACCCACAGTCCGCCTGTGTAACGTGCTGCGCCGAGGGTGGGGAGCACGTGGTTGGTGCCGATGACCTTGTCGCCGTACGAGACGCACGTGTTCTCGCCGAGGAACAGGGCGCCGTAGTCGTGCATCTTCGTGAGAGCCTCGCGCGGGTTCTGGGTGAAGATCTGCACGTGCTCGGACGCGAAGTCGTCGGCGATGCGGTAGGCCTCATCCAGGTCGTCGGCGACGATGACCTGACCCCAGTCCCGCCAGGCGGGCTCTGCGTAGTCACGCGTGGGCATGTTCGGCAGCAGGCGCTCGATCCAGTCCATGACCTCTTCGCCGAGCTTCTGCGACGTCGTCACGAGCACCGCGGGAGACTCCGGGCCGTGCTCGGCCTGCGAGAGCAGATCGACGGCCGTGAAGAACGGGTCAGCATGCTCGTCCGCGACGATGAGGATCTCGGTGGGACCGGCGAACAGGTCGATTCCCACTTCACCGAACAGCTGACGCTTGGCCTCTGCGACGTAGGCGTTGCCCGGCCCGGCGATGAGGTTGACGGGCTCGATCGTGTCGGTGCCGATGGCCATGGCCGCGACTGCCTGCACTCCGCCGAGCACGTAGATCTCGTCCGCGCCGGCGAGCTTCATCGCCGCGATGGTGGCGGCGGGGATCTCGCCGCGGATCGGTGGAGTGCAGGCGATGACGCGCGGTACACCGGCGACCTTGGCGGTGATGATCGTCATGTGCGCGGATGCCGTGAGCGGATACTTGCCACCGGGGATGTAGGCACCGGCGGCCTGCACGGGGACATGCTTCTGTCCGAGGAACACACCCGGCAGCGTCTCGACCTCGAGATCGACGAGGGAGTCGCGCTGTGCCTGAGCGAAACGTCGCACCTGGGTCTGAACGAACTCGATGTCGGTGATCACCTGAGGATCGAGCGTGTCCATGATCTGATCGATCTGCTCATCGGAGAGGCGGTACGACTCCGGACTCCAGTTGTCGAACTGCTCCGCATAGCGGCGCACGGCGTCGTCGCCGCTGCTGCGGATGTCGTCGATGATGGTCCCCACGCGCTCTGCGACATCCTTCTGCGCCGTGTCGGCGAATGTCTTTCTGGGCGCGCTCTTCAGATGCCGGGGCATATCCGTTCCTCTCGTTGCATACGTATGTTTAGATTATGACCGCGTATGCACACGGAGGTCAAGGCCGCTAGAATCCCTTGAACCCAGGGGGAGGTCCGTGATGGTGGTGACGAGTCGAGATGTCGCACGACTGGCGGGGGTGTCTCAGCCGACGGTGTCCCGCGCGCTCAGGGACGACGCCAGGGTGTCGGATGAGACGAAGAGCAGAGTGCGCGACGCCGCTCGGCTGCTGGGTTACGTGCCCAGTGAGGCCGGCCGTGCGCTCTCATCCGGTCGCACCCGTCGGATCGGCCTGCTGCTGACAGACGTGGACAACCAGTTCTATTCGCACATCATCGCTCCAGTGCACCGAGAACTCGAGAAGTTCGGCTATCAACTGATGCTGCACACCGAGTCCGCCGACAATGACACGATCGCCGAGCGCCTGATAGCGAATGGTGTTGACGGCGTCATCCTGGCCACGACGCTGATGGAGTCCGTGGCGCCGGTGCGCCTGAAAGACCGCGGCCTCCCGTTCGTCTATTTCAACCGCACCGGATCGCTCGTCGACGCCGATGCGGCGATCGTCGATCCGATCCCCGGGTATGCCCAGGCGGTCGCCCGCGCGGTCGAACTCGGCCATCGCCATGTCGGTGCAGTGCTGGGTCCGAGCAACACCAGCACGGCGCAGAGTCGTGAGAGCGCGCTGCGCGCGGCGCTGGGTGCCCACGGGATCTCGCTGTCCGAGCGCGATGTGCGTCGCAGCCGCTACAGCGCCAACGCCGGCGAGGAAGCGGCGAAGGAGCTGCTGCAGCAGCCGGACCCGCCCACCCTGCTGTTCTGCGGCAACGATGTCGTCGCATACGGTGCGTTGAACGCCGCCCATCGTGCCGGCCTGAGCGTGCCGCAGGACGTCTCCATCGTCGGCTTCGACGATCTCCCCGAAGCAGAGTGGCCGATCATCGACTTGGCGACGGTCGGCTTCGACATCGCGGGCATGGCATGTGCGGCCGCCGACCTCGTCGTGCGGCGCATCCAGCAGCCCGAGGCGCCGGTCGAGCACCGCGCTTTCGACTCGACGTTCCAGCCGCGTCGCACGCTGGCGCAGGCGAAGCCGGCCTGATCCGACCGCTGGCACCCGTGTGTCTCGACGACCACTATTGCATCCGGTTGTGCATACGCATACACTGCCTACATCGACACGTGATCATCGAAGAATCGCGGGCGATGATGTCAAAGGAGTGAAACAGCGTGCCTCTCGACCCGGTCGCATACCAGCCCTACAAAGACCCCGACGACTTCATCCGTGAGGTCACCGACCTCATCTGGGTCGACAGGTCGATCAGCTACATCCGTGAGAACTACGAGCCGGATTCGATCGTTCACGGCGCCTACGGAACCTCGACCACACGCGACGAGGTCATCGAAGGAACGCTGATGCGCATCTCGGCGACGCCGGATCGGACCGGCCAGGCGGAGGACGTCATCTGGGAGGCGCGCGGCGATGACGCCTTCCTCAGCTCGCACCTCGTGCTCTCCGGGCACCTTCTCACCTCGCAGCACAGCCGGACGATCGCCAACTGCCTGTATCGCCGGGGCCGAATGGTCGAGGAATGGGTCGTTCGCGACTCTCTGGCCAGTGCGCTGGAGAACGGCGACGACCTCGAGGAGCTGGCCAGGGCGCAGGCGTTCCGGGGGTACACCGGTTCGTGGAGCGAGCCGGCTCCGACTGATCCGATCGCGGCCGGGGACTCCGGTCCCCGCAACGACGACTACCGTTCCGAAGTCGAGACCGTCCTCGAGATGATCCAGACCGTATGGAACGACCGCGACCTGCAGAAGGTCGAGCGGTTCTTCCACCGCGATCTCGTGCTGCAGACCGTCGGCAACCGCGTCGTCATCCGTCCGGAGGGATACCGGCGTGCGCTGCTGCGCCTGCTCGAGTCGTTCCCTGGCGGACACTTCGAGATCCGCGACATCCAGACCAATTACGACGTCCGGTACGCCGGTCTCCGCGTCGCCGTCACCTGGAAGTTCGTCGGCGACTACAACGGCGTGCCGAACTATGGGCCGCTGACCGGCAAGCCGGTGGATCTGCTCGGCATCTCGCAGTTCACGCTGCACCAGGGCGCCATCGTCAAAGAAGTGCGCATCTGGGACGACATCGCGCTGCGCGCCCAGATCGCCGGATCCCGTGGTGACGAGCCAGTGGGCCCGTCGAACATCTACTGATCGAACAAGGAGAACAACAATCATGAGCGACGTCATCGTCGACGACACCGAGATCGCGCGCCGGACCATCCGACGCTCGGACTGGGTGCCCTGCAACTCGGCATTCATCGACTGCCGCACCCCGGGATCGGATCAGAAGGAGAACTACTCCTTCATCGGGGTCGGCGTCTCGCAGAACGCCAGCCAGTACATCAACCTCACCGAGAACCACGGATTCAACACCGGGGCGGCTGGAATGCCGAACGGCATCTCGAACAACCTGCACATGCACTTCACCGCGGAGGTGTTCATCAACCTCGGTGGTGAGTTCCGACTCCGCTGGGGTGTGGACGGGAAGCAGGGTGAGTACGTCAGCCACGACGGCGACATCATCTCGATCCCGACCTGGATCTTCCGCGGGTTCACCAACGAGGGGCCGGACGAGGGCATCCTCTATACGGTGCTCGGGCGCGACGACACCGGAGGGATCATCTGGGGCCCCTCGGTGCTGCGCGAGGCGGAGTCGTACGGACTGCACCTGACGGCGGACAATCAGCTCATCGACACCGTCGCCGGCGATGTCATCCCCGATGACGTGCCCCTCATCACCCCGATGAAGCAGCACTACATCGACGAGCTGACCTCGTACTCGGTCGAGGAGCTGCGCTCGCGCGTCATCCAGCCGGGAGATCGCAAGTACTCCTCCCACGCGCTGCTGTGCACCGCCGTCGACGGGGGCGCGGTCGATCTCGCGCTCGTCATCGGATACGGCATGACGGAGAACCGCCGCCAGGTGCCGTCGATCCACGAACCGCATTCGTTCAACGTGGCCTGGGTGCGGGCCGCTGCGGGACAGGGTGTGCTGCAGCACCGCCACTCGCGCACTCAGGCGCTGCTGATCAAGTCGGGTCGCTGGGACGTCACGCTCAACGGCGACCCGTCGACCACGGTGACCCTTGGGCCGAGCGACTCGTTCTCGGTGCCGGAGGGCAGCTGGCGTTCGTACGTGTGCGTCGAGGACGGCGAGTCCGGACCCGGCGAGATCGTCGTGATCAACGGCGGCGACGACCGCGTCTATCTCGAGTGGGCACCAGAGGTCATCGCGGCCGCGGAAGCCGCTGACCTGACGATCGACCCCAACGGATACCTCGCGCCGCTCGGCGTGATGGTCACCGCGACGGAAGACGACTGAGAATCGGATGAGGGGCGCGAGACGGCGGTCGTCGTCTCGCACCCTCTTTCGCGGACGGAGGGAAGGGGGAACGCGATGAGCAGGCTCACCTTGGCGGCGGTGTCGCCGACGATCCGCATCGGCGATCTCGAGGGCAATCTGACCAGGATCGTGCGGGGGATCCAGGATGCCGCAGGCTGCGGCGCCGGTCTCATCGTGCTGCCGGAGCTGGCGACGAGCGGATACGTCTTCGCCGATCGCGAGGAGGCCGAGTCGCTGGCGCTTACTCGGGACGACGAGCGATGGGATGCCGTGCATGCCGCGATCCCGGAGGGGGTCGTCGTGGTCGTCGGCTACTGCGAGTCGGCCGGTTCCGATCTGTTCAACAGTGCGGCCGTCCTTACCTCGACGACGCGCCTGGCCGACTATCGCAAGGCGCATCTCTGGGGTGCGGAGAGCCTGGTGTTCACGCCGGGTGATGCCGCCGGCATCCTGGTCGACACGGATTTCGGCCGGCTCGGCGTCGCCATCTGCTACGACAACGAGTTCCCGGAGGTGCCCCGAAATCTCGCCCTCGGCGGGGCAGACGTCCTCGCTCTCCCGGTGAACTGGCCGCTCGTCCCGCGGCCGGAGGGAGAGCATCCGCCCGAACTCATCCAAGCCATGGCGGCCGCGCGTTCGTCGCGGCTGCCGACGGTGATCGCCGACCGGCACGGCGACGAGCGCGGTGTGAGCTGGACCGGTGGCACCGCGATCGTCGACGAGCAGGGGTGGGTGGTCGAGGCGTTCCGCTCCGGGTTGACTCTCGCAGCGGTCTCGGTTGCGGATGCGCGGAACAAGGGGATCGGCGAGTACAACGATCTCTTCGCCGACCGGCGGTCGGAGCTGTACTGACCCCGCTTCTCACGCCACGCTGCTGCGGCCCTGGTGTTCGTCGATGCGCTCGCGCAGCATCCGCTCTGCGAGCTCGGCGAGCTGCTTGGTCGCAGGCGAGAGCAGTACGCCTTCCCGCTGCACGAGGGCGATGGTGTCGTGCATCGGCTCGGCGAACGGTGCCGTGCGGATCGTGTCAGGGAATCCGGCGGATTCGGCGATGGTGCGCGACACGATGGTGTCCGCTGCGCCTGCGGCGACGAGGCTGAGCGCCGTCTCGACGTGCTCGACCTCGATCGCGGGTTCGATCGTCAGACCGTTCCATCGCGCACGCTCGCGCAGCTGACGGCGGGTGGGATCATCCCAACCAGCGAAGGCGTCGTAGAGCACGAGCTTCGCCGATGCTGCCTCCTCGATCGAGACCGGCCCAGCCTCAGCGGGGCGAGTGCTGGAGGCGTAGAGCACCTCGTCGCGGAAGAGCGGCCTGACGTCCAGGCCGGCCTCGTCGATCGGCAGGACGAGTAAACCCGCTTCGATCTCGCCCTCGGCGATCGAGCGAGCGACGAGCGCGGAGTTGATGCCGATCAGACGGATGCGGACATTCGGATGCCGGTGGTGGAAGTTCTCCACCAGATCGGCGAGGTCGTAGTAGGCGGCGTTGCGCAGGACGCCGAACGTGCAGGTGCCGCGCTCGAGGGACGTGAGCGCGTCGATCGTGTCGATGCCGTTGCGCACGGCGCTCACGGCCTGCGCGGCGTGCGGGCGCAGTTCGATCGCGGCTTCAGTCGGCACCAGCCGGCGACTTCCACGCGTGAACAGCGCGACGCCGAGTTCGCGTTCGAGCCTCGAGACGAGCTCGGATACGGATGCCTGGGTGAGGTCGAGGTGCACGGATGCTGCAGTGAAGGAGCCGTGCTCGAGCGCGGCGAGAAAAGCTCGCAACTGACTGATGGTCATAGCCAATGGTAAACCCTATGGAATATCCAGGGTTGTCTCGTCTTGTGTGATGGTGAGGGCGCGCTTAGCCTGCTTGCATGCGTTATACCCCAGCTGTCCTCGACCGTCTCAGCGGCTCCTTCCGCCACCTCAAGACCCCTCTCATCGACGCGCCGGCCGCGCAGCGCGACCCCGCGGTGATCGAGACCGTCTCCGCGATGCTCAGCGACATCCAGGCCCGTGGCATGGATGCGGTGCTCGACTACGCGCACAAGCTGGATCGCTACGAGGGCGGGAGCGTCGAGCTGAGCGCTGAGCAGATCGCGACCAGCGGCGATCGACTTCCCGCAGATCTCCGCGAGGCGATCGAGCTCGGATCGGAGCGCACGCTCGCGTTCGCCAAGGAGCAGCGAGCACACCTGTCCGATTTCGAGACCGAACTCGTGCCGGGGGTCGTGACCGGAGCGCGCTACATTCCGGTCTCTCGCGTGGGGGCCTATCTCCCGGCGGGCCGGTTCCCACTCACGGCGAGTGCGTTCATGACCGTCGGTGTCGCGAAGGCTGCGGGAGTTCCGACCGTCATCGCCTGCACGCCGCCTCAGCCCGACGGTGGGGCCAATGACGCTGTCGTCTACGCCGCGCACCTCTCCGGAGTCGATCGCGTGTTCGTGCTCGGCGGCGTTCAGGCGCTCGCCGCGATGGCGTACGGACTGCTCGGCGAGCTGCCGATCGACATGCTCGTCGGTGCGGGCAACGCCTACGTCGCCGAGGCGAAGCGACAGCTCTTCGGGGCTGTGGCGATCGACCTCCTCGCCGGACCCTCCGAGGTCGCGGTGATCTCCGATGAGACAGCCGACCCAGAACTGGTCGCCGCCGACCTGCTCGGTCAGGCCGAGCACGGCCCGAATTCCCCGGCGGCACTGGTGACGACATCCGAAGAGCACGGTCGTGCCGTCATCGACGCCGTGGAGCGTCAGCTCGCGACGCTGGAGACGGCGTCGATCGCCGGTGCGGCGTGGCGGGACTACGGGTTCGTGACCGTCGCTGATGACCGTGAGACGGCCGCTGCGCTCATGGACGACCTCGCCCCGGAGCACCTTGAGCTGCTCACCGCCGATGACGAGTGGTTCCACGACAACCTGCGCAACTACGGCTCGATCTTCATCGGCCCGTGGAGCACCGTCGCGTACTCGGACAAGGGGATGGCAGGAACCAACCACGTGCTGCCGACTGCCGGCGGCGCCAAGCACAGCGCGGGACTGTCGGTCTCGCGCTTCCTCAAGCCGCTGACGTACCAGCGCGTCGCACGCGAGGCGACGCCGGCCGTGGCGAATGCCGTTCAGGTGATCTCGGACTCCGAGGGGATGGCAGCGCACAGCGCCACGGCGACGATGCGGCTGGCGAGGCTCTGATCTCCGCTCTGATCTCCGGGACGGTCCCGCGGGCTCTGACCCCGGGGTGATCCCGCGGGACCTCTTCCCGAACGACACTGAACGATATATCGTTAACCGATCATCAGTCCGTTCGAACGAGGAGGACAACATGAACAGCTCATTCCCCACCGGTGCGTTCGGTGGCGCATCAGGATTCGGCGGACCTGGTGGTCCGGCAGCCGCGATCTTCGACGCGATGGATCAATTCCGCAAGTCGTTCGAGCAGCGCACCGGAGGGCCATCGCGTATGGCGCGAGGCGATGTGCGTGCGGCAGTCATCACGCTGCTCGCCGAGGAGCCGATGCACGGCTATCAGATCATCAACGAGATCGCCGAGCGCTCCGGAGGCTCGTGGAAGCCGAGTGCCGGATCCGTCTACCCCACCCTGCAGCTGCTCGCCGATGAGGGGCTCATCACCGCCGAGGAGCAGAACGGTCGCAAGACCTACTCGCTCACGGGTGCGGGCCGCGAAGAGGCCGAGATCGTTGCCGACAAGCCGGCACCGTGGGAGGCGTTCTCGTCCCACGATCACAGCAACCTCACGGCGCTCCCCAAGGCCGGCATGGATCTCGCCGGCGCTGCCGCCCAGGTGGCCCGCACCGGTACACCCGAGCAGGTGCATGAGGCGGTGACCGTGCTCGACGAGGCGCGTCGTAGGCTGTACGCGATCCTTGCGCAGGACTGACTCGCCCCGCACCGCCCGGTCGGGCATCCTGCCTGATCGGGGCGAGAGGATGAGGCGATGACGGATGCTGCGGACGCCGCACGCACGACTCACCGCGCCCGTTACCGCCGCATAATCTTCTTCGCCGCGCTCGAGTTCCTGAAGATCTGGTGGTTCGAGCTCGTCCTGCCCAGGTTCGGGTTCGCCGGCGTATCCGAGCGCACGCGCGCGCCGAGGATGCAGAACTTCGCGCGTCGCTTCCATGTGCTGGCGGTCGATCTCGGCGGACTCATGATCAAGGTCGGCCAGTTCATGTCGTCCCGTCTCGACGTGCTGCCGCCCGAAATCACTCAGGAGCTCGCAGGGCTGCAGGACGAAGTGCCGGCGGTCCCGTTCGCCGACATCAAGAGGCTGGCCGAGGCCGAGCTCGGGGTGTCGCTCGAGCGCGCCTTCGCCTGGTTCGACGAGCGGCCTCTTGCCGCGGCATCCCTCGGTCAGGTGCATCGCGCACGCCTCTCCGATCTCGACGCGGCCGACACGGGACTGCGCGATGTCGTCGTCAAGGTGCAGCGCCCCGGTATCGACGCGATCGTGGCGACCGACCTCACGGCCCTTCGACGTGTGGCGGGCTGGTTGCGCCGGATCCGCATCGTCTCGGATCGCGTCGACGCTCCCGCGCTCGTCGAGGAGTTCGCCGCGACCTGTCTCGAGGAGATCGACTACCTGCATGAGGCCGCGAACGCCGAGCGCTTCGCCGAGAACTTCGCAGATGATCCTCGGGTCGGGACGCCGGCGATCGTGTGGGAGCGTGTCACCCGCCGCGTGCTGACGCTGTCGGACGTCACGGCGATCAAGATCAACGACACGGCCGCGCTTCGCCGGGCCGGGATCGACCCGAGCAAGGTCGCGGACGTCTTCGCCGAGGTCATGTTCGACCAGGTGTTCACGCACAGCTTCGTGCATGCCGATCCGCATCCTGGCAACATCTTCGTCACGCCGCTGGCTGCGCCGGATGCTGCGTCCGCCGTGTCCGGCGAGGCGAGGCCCTGGCGCTTGACCTTCGTGGACTTCGGGATGATGGCCGAGGTTCCGGACAACCTGCGCGACGGTCTGCGCACGCTGCTCGTCGCTGTCGCGGGGCGTGACAGCAAGGGCCTGGTGACGGCGGCGCAGGAGATCGGCGTGCTGCTGCCATCGGCCGACACTCTCGAACTCGAACGCGCGCTCGCCGCGCTGTTCGACCGTTTCGGTGGGATGGGCTTCGTCGAGCTCAGCAAGGTCGACCCCCGCGAGTTCCGAGGATTCGCGAACGAGTTCGGCGACACCATGCGGTCCCTGCCGCTGCAGCTGCCGGAGAACATGCTGCTGCTCTTCCGCGCGGTCTCGCTGACATCGGGCATGTGCAGCGGGCTCGATCCCGCCTTCAACGTGTGGGATGCCGCGGAGCCGTACGCTGCTCGCCTGATCCGCGACGAGAGCGGCAACGTCGCTCAGGCGTTCGCTCGCCAAGCGGCCTCGACAGCCGCGACCACCTGGCGTCTGCCGGCACGCATCGACGATGTGATCACGCGGATCGACGATGGCACCGTGTCATTCGACACGTCACGGTTGGAGCGCCGCCTCGACTCACTGATGCGCATCGGACGTCGCGCCGTGGCGGCGCTGCTGTTCGGCGGGTTGCTGGTCGGGGGAGCCGTGCTGCTCGTCCCCGCTGCGCCGCTCGGAATCGTGCTGATGGCGACATCGGCGGTGCCACTGCTCTATGCGCTGTTCGTCGGGGTGGGGCGGCGGTAGCCTTACTGCTCCAGCGTGATCCCGATCTCGAACGACCGCCGCCACGGCAGCGTCAGCTCGGTGAGGCGCACACCATCTGCGGGGAGCATCGAGTCGAGGAACGCTGCGAGTTCGGTATGGAGAGCCCGTTCGGCGTCGGCTACGAGCACGGCATCAGACATCGGGAACCGATCGGGGAACAACGACGGACCGGCGTCGACGCGCACCACCGCCTGGTAGGCGAAGTCATCGAGCAGGCGGGTGAGCAGTGCGATTCGCGCGGCTTTCGCGTCGTAGGTTCCGCTCGCGCGTCCGACGACACCCGCCGCCGCGATCGCCACGACGCTGCCGAGCGTGTTGCCTGCGGTGTTCCAGCCGCCGTAGGCGTCCAGCTTCTCCAGCAACCCTGCCGCGGCGAGTGCACGCCCGAGCGCTTCATCCGAGCCGTTCGGATACCGGACATCGGCAAGAGCCACCCGCTCCCCGGCATCGACCCGCGCGCGCACGAGATCGACGGTGGCGCGCACGGCATTCTCATCGACGACATCCGGACGACCACGGAACATGTCGTGACGACTCGGATCCGGCGCATGCAGCACCAGCGTCACGTCGGCGTTCTCGGTCACCTCGATCGCGCCGGCGGCACGGATCTGGCGGCTCGCGGATGCAGACAGCGGCATGTTCTCGTACGGCGGGATGCGGGTAGGTCCTTCCGGATCCGCGCACGCCACGGCGAAGGAGGCTGTGACACCGGCATTCGTCGTGAGTGCGCGCGCGACCAGCACGGCGCCGACCTCATCGGCGCCGGGGTACATGAGCACCTCGCGGCCGGTGGGCAGCATCCGCATCCAATGACGCAGCCACACCTGCTCGGCGCTGCCGGCAGCGAACGGCGCCGTGTCATCCGCCGTGATCGCCAAGAAATCGAGAGTGCCGTCTTCGATCAGATCGAGCGCCGAGAGATTCACGATGTGGTTGCGCAGACGGCGGGTGGAGTAGTCCGAGACGGTTTCCGCCGGTACCGGGGTCAGCTCGTCCAACGGCACCACGTCGGCCTCGCCGAGAAGCCGGTGCGCATCGCCGCCGAGAGTGTGCAACTGCATGCCATGATCGTTCCAGTAGAGCGGTTCTTCAGTGGCGGAGTTGGAGTTGCTCGCGCGGGTGACCAGAGAGACCGCAGAGATCGGCAGTTCAGGGCGCAGACGGTGCACCTCGCGCAGGGTGTCGAGCCGTGCCAGCACTGTGCGGGTCGTGTCATCGCTCGTCCTGCTGGCGATCAGTCCGCCGTACAGCAGCATGTCGATCGACACCAGGATGTGGACGGTCTCGGGGTCCGCAGCCCGCTCCAGCAACCAGCTGCCCAATGCATCCGCATCGCCTGCCCTGCGATATGAGGGCAAGATTCCCGCCGGTGGCACGTCCAGCGTCATGCCGGCAACCCTGGCGACATCGCCAGGGAGGAGTACGTTCACCGGCCGATCGTCCAGGGGGAGCAGCGCGATGCGCTGGCGTGCGGGGGAAGTGGGCTCTGACACGTTCGGGAGGCCTTTCGCGGAGGAGGGTACTCAGGGTCGGGAGATCGAAAGCTGATACGAGTAGCGGTCGCCGCGGTACACGGACTCCGCATACTCGATCGGCCGGCTGCGCGCGTCGTATGTCGTGCGCTTCACCAGAAAAGCGGGGGAGAACGGCGGCGTGTGCAGAGCGGCGGCCTGCGCTTCGTCGAGGACGACCGCATGGATCTCCTGATCGGCGCGCACGGCGACGAGTCCGAACCGGCTGCGGAGGTCGTCGTAGAGGGAATCGCCGATGATACCGTCCTCGAGGCCGGGGACCGATCCCGCCGCGAACGAGGATTCCTCCAGGCAGATCGGGATGTCATCGCCGGTGCGCACACGGCGCACGCGCACCACATCGTCGCGGGGGCTCAGGTTGAGTGCGTAACCCACTGTCTGGCCTGCCGCTTCGACCGCGACCTCGACCGATTTCGAGCCGGGGCGCATGTTGCGCGCGCGCATGTCCTCAGAGAACGACGTCAGCTCGAAACTCTTGCTGATCCGCGTCTCGCTGACGAAGGTGCCCGCGCCCTGCATCCGGTACACGGCGCCCTCGCGCTCGAGGTCGTCGAGTGCGCGTCGCACGGTCTGCCGATTCACCTCGAGCGTCTCGGCGAGGTCGCGCTCGGTCGGCAACTTCTCATGGGGTGAAAGCCCCTGAGTGATCATCTGCTCGACGTGCATCCGCACACGCTCGTGCTTCGAGGCAGCTTCGGCTGAAGTCATCGCACGCCCTCTCTTTGGACTAACCCAATCTTGACGACAAGCAGGGTTGTGTGTCAATCTCTGTGATCAACACCTGTAATTGGACTACACCAATCGCGGGATCTCATAGATGAGTGGAGTTCTTCGATGCAGTTGCAGCAGCACAAGACAAGGCGGGTTCTCGTTGCAGGAGCCCTGACGGCCGTGACCGTCGCCGCGCTCGCCGGATGCGCGGGAGGCGGAGCAGGAGCCGACGGCAAGACCGAGATCACGTTCTCGTACCTGTGGGGCGGAGCTGAAGCGGAGGCGCTGGAGGAGATCATCGCCGACTTCAACGAGAGCCAGGACGAGATTGTCGTCAAGGGCGTCTCCAGTCCTGACCAGCAGAAGCAGCTCACCTCGATGTCATCATCGAGCGGCTCGTTCGACATCTCGGACAACTTCGGCAACAACGTCGGCGCGTGGGCGTCGAAGGGCGTTCTCGCTCCGCTGGACGAAGCGATCGCGGCGGAGGGCATCGACGTCGACGACTTCATCCCCAGCGCGATGGACCAGATGAGCTACGACGGCACGACGTACGCGCTGCCCATCGCGATCCACAGCTTCCAGCTGCTCTACAACAAGACGCTGCTCGACGAGGCGGGCATCACGCCGCCCACCACGATGGACGAGCTCGCCGAAGCGGCGCAGAAGCTCACCGTCGTCGACTCGGGCAAGATCTCACAGCTCGGGCTCGGATCGGCCAACGACAGCACCACGCTCACAACGCTGGGCTTCGCGTTCGGCGGATCGTGGGACGGCGAGGACGGCCCGACCCCCGCTGATGCCGGCAACCTCGAGGCGCTCGAGTGGTACCAGGAGAACATCGTCGAGCCCGTCGGCGCTGAAGCCCTCTCGACGTTCGTCTCGGGTCAGGGCGAGTACTTGTCGGCGCAGGATCCGTTCTTCAGTGGCAAGGTCGCGATGATCATCGACGGCGAATGGCGCGCAGCCAGCGCGGGCAAGGTCGCACCTGAGCTCGACTGGGGAGTCACCGCGATCCCGGCTGCCTCGCCCGATCTGGAGAACAGCACGCAGGTGACGGCCAGCACGCTGTTCATCCCGGCGAACTCGAAGCACAAGGAAGAGGCTGCGAAGTTCCTGGCCTACCTCGTCAGCGAGGAGCCGATGGAGAAGTTCAGCCTCGCGCTCGGCAACCTGCCCGGTCGTATATCCCTCGCCGGCAGCGATGCCTATGCCGACCTGGAGAACTTCGATGTCTGGGCTGAGGCGGCCAAGTCGCCGAATGCGCAGTCGCTCGCGAGCGCTCCGTACAGTGCCGAGTACGCGGCTGACCTGAAGACGGCATTCGACGAGGTCGTCAGGTTGACGTCGACGCCGGAGGATGCCATTGCCACGGTCGAATCGCGCATGGCGAACTACTCCCAGAAGTGACGTTCGCACCGTGACCGCCACCACAGTCTCGAGCCGGATCCGGCAGGGCGCGCGCCCTGCCGGATCCGGCGGCGGTCGCCGGCCTCGTCGGCGGCGGTCGACCCTCATCGGTCTCGCCTTCGCCGCACCGTTCATCGTCGGATTCGTGTTCCTGTTCGCCTACCCGATCGCAGCATCCGCGTATTACAGCTTCACCGACTTCAACCTTTTCCAGTCCCCGGAATGGGTCGGCCTCGCCAACTATTTTCAGATGTTCAACGACGGCGTGTTCTGGAAGTCGCTCGTGAACACTGCGATCCTCACCGTCTTCGGCGTGCCGCTGTCGATCGGCATCGCGCTCGCCGGCGCGCACCTGTTGAACACGCCGGTGCGAGGGCAGCCGCTGTACCGCGCACTGATCTATCTGCCCTCGATCGTCCCGGTCGTGGTCGGCGGATACCTATGGCGATGGATGCTGAATGCGGAGTACGGATTCGTCAACTTCTTCCTCTCATCGTTCGGGATAGAGGGACCGGCGTGGTTGCAGAACCCCGACTTCACGAGGCCGTCGATCATCTTCCTCTCGCTGTGGACGGTGGGAGGAACCATGATCATCTATCTCGCTGCCCTGCAGGAGGTGCCGAAGGAACTGTACGAAGCGGCGGAACTCGACGGCGCGGGGATCTGGCGCCGCTTCACGAACGTCACCTGGCCGACGGTCTCTCCTGTCACGCTCTTCCAGGTCATCGTGAGCATCATCGGCTTCCTGCAGATCTTCGCTCAGCCGTACATCATGGCGCAGGAGCGGCTCAATCAGGCGAGCTCCGGCCCAGGTCAGTCGATGCTCTCGTATGCGATGTATCTGTACCAGAACGCGTTCGTCTTCTTGAAGATGGGGTACGCCTCTGCCATGGCTTGGACCCTGTTCCTCGTCACATTGATCGTGAGCCTCATCGTGCTCGCGTCTTCGAAGAAGTGGGTGCACGATGGCAGCAATTGACGCGACCTCGCGCACGCCTCGCCGCCGCCGGCCTCTCACTCGGCGGGTCAGGCAGCAGATCTCGGTCGCTCTGCTCGCGCTGGTGTTCCTGTTTCCGCTGCTGGTGATGCTGTCCACGGCGTTCAAGACGCCCACGGATATCTTCTCCTCGCCGCCCACGCTGCTGCCGGCCGACTGGACACTCGAGAACTTCGCCAAGGCGTTCGACCAGATCCCGATCTGGCGCTACCTCGGCAACACGCTGTTCGTCTCGGGGATGAGCATCCTGGGCACGGTGATCTCGTGCCCGCTGGTCGCGTACTCACTGGCCAAGGTGCGCTGGCGCGGCTCCCGGCCGTTGCTCATCCTGGTGCTCGCGACGATGATGCTGCCGCCGCAGGTGACCCTGATCCCTCTGTTCCTCGTCTGGAACGGGCTCGGAGCGACGAATTCGTACCTGCCGCTCATCGTGCCGGCGTTCCTCGGCACGCCGTTCTTCATCTTCATGATCCGGCAGTTCCTGCTCGCAGTGCCGGATGAACTGATCGAGGCTGCCCGCCTGGACGGGGCATCCGAGTTCCGCACGTACGCCACCATCGTGCTGCCACTGGCGCGCCCGGCGATCATCACGGCGGCCATCTTCCAGTTCGTCTGGGCGTGGACCGACTTCCTCAACCCGCTCATCTATCTGAACGACGAATCCAGTTACACGCTGTCGCTGGGGCTGTACGCGTTCTTCGGTGAGAATGATGTCGCGTGGGGTCCGCTGATGGCGGCGTGCGTGCTGTTCACTCTGCCCGCGGTCGTCATCTTTCTGATCGGCCAGAAGTTCTTCATCGGCGGCGCAGCCGCAGGAGCATTGAAATGACACATCCCCTTCCCCCTGCTCTCGCGGCGCTCGCCGGTGGCATCGTCGTCTCCGTGCAGGCGGATGATGGGACACCGGTGCGCAACGTGGAGGTCATCGGCGCGCTCGCCGAGTCGGCGCTCATGGGTGGGGCGCACGGGCTGCGACTGAACGGTCCGGATGACATCCGGCGGTTGCGGCCCATCACCGATCTGCCGATCATCGGTCTGCACAAGGTTCACAACGGCATCCGCAACATCATCACGCCCGAGGTTGGCCTTGCGGTCGGTCTGGCCGAGGCTGGTGCCGACATCATCGCTGTGGATGCCACGGTCGAACAGCTCGGCCGACGGTTCGCCTTCCTGCAGGAGATCGCGAATGCCACACAGCGACCGGTGATGGCCGACGTCTCGACCTTCGAAGAGGGGGTGCTGGCGTGGGAGAACGGTGCGTCGGTCGTCGGTACGACACTCTCGGGATACACCCCGGAGTCGAGGCATGCTGTGGATTCGGAGCGGAATGAGGATCCGGATCTGCGACTGGTCGCTGAACTGGTCGCGGCAGGAATCCCCACCATGGCCGAGGGGCGATACCGGACACCGGCGCAGGTCATCGCGGCATTCGACGCCGGTGCTCTCGCCGCCGTCGTCGGCGGTGCGATCACCGACCCCGTCGCGATCACGAGGCGATTCGTCGACCTCGCAGCCGGAGTGCGCGCATGATCATCGGCGTCGACGTCGGCGGCACGAAGATCGCCGTTGCGGGGTTCGTTGAGGGGAGTGCCGGTGGCTCTGCCGGGAGCGCCGGGCGTGGGTCTGCTCGCCTGCGGATGGTGACCGACGTGCGCACAGTGCCCACGCCCGCCGATGCAGGTGGTCCGGCCGTCGTGCGGGTCGTTGCCGATGTCATCGCTGGCCTGTGCGACGGGGCGGAGCTCACCGCGGTCGGCATAGGGACGGCCGGCGTGGTCGGTGCGGATGGCGGCATCTTCTCGGCGACGGATGCGATCGCCGGTTGGGCAGGCTTCCCGCTTCCCACGGCGATGGCGGATGCTCTGGCCGGCATTGGTGCTGACGGCATCCGCGTCGCCGTCGTGAACGATGTGCATGCCGCTGCGGTCGCGGAGGCGCAGATCGGCGCCGGCGCGGGGAGCGACAGCATCCTGATGGCCGCCGTCGGTACCGGAATCGGTGGCGCCGTCGTGTTCGCCGACGGGCTGCACCGCGGAGCAACGGGGACGGCGGGATCGCTGGGGCACGCGGAGGTCGTCATGCCCGACTCGCTGGCGGCGCGCCAGTGCCCGTGCGGCGGCCACGGCCATGTCGAGGCTGCGGCGTCGGGTCCGGCGATGGAGCAGACATACCTCGAGAAGTCAGGCGTGCGCGCCGGCCTGCGCGAGATCGATGCACTCGCGCAGCGCGGAGACGCCATGGCGATCGAGGTGATCGACGACGGTGCCCGGTTCCTCGGCCGAGTGCTCGCCTCGGCCAACGCCCTGCTGGATGTCGACACGATCGTGATCGGCGGGGGTGTCGCCGAGATCGGTTCGCGGTACCTCGGCGCTGTCGAGTCGAGCTACCGCACGTCGGCGCTGCCAGGACCTTCTCGCGCGCGCATCGTTCCGGCGGAACTCGCGGTGGACGCCACGCTGACCGGCGCGGCGATCCTGGCTCACGCCTTGTCGTGAACCGTGACGCGGTACCCGTCCGGATCCGCGACGGTGAACGTCCGACCGAACGGTCCGTCGACCGGTGCGGCGGTGATCGTGACATCGGCGGCCGTACAACCTCTTGACATGGCATCCGCTTCGTCGTAACCTACAACCAAATGGTTGCACAATATGAACTGAGCGAAGCGGAGACCGACCGTGTGTTCCACGCACTGGCGACGGCGACGAGGCGCGATATCCTGCGCCGCACGATCAACGAAGAGCAGTCGGTGTCGGCCCTCGCGGGTGACTACGACATGTCGTTCGCTGCGGTGCAGAAGCACGTCGCCGTTCTTGAGGCCGCGGGCCTCATCATCAAACGCGCCGAGGGACGCGAGCGGCTCGTCCGCGCGAATCCCGAGATGATCGCGCGCGCTCGGGCGTTGCTCGCCCGGTACGAAGAGCTGTGGCGGGCTCGCATCTCCCGCCTCGACGACCTCCTGTCATCTGAAGCATCCAGCACGTCCGATTCATCCGATCCAGACTCACCGACGAGAAGGAACTGAAATGCCTGTCACCGACATCAGCACCGACGCTGAGAACCGCACCATGACTCTCGTCGCTGACTTTGCGGCCCCCATCGAACGCCTCTGGAAGGCATTCACCGACCCGAGCCAGCTCGAAAGGTTCTGGGGCCCTCCCGGATGGCCGTCGACTTTCCACCAGTTCGACTTCACAGTCGGTGGTAAGGCGGTCTATTACATGACCAGCCCGAAGGGCGAACGCTCCGGCGGATCGTGGGAGTTCCTGAACATCCTCGAGCCCCACGGATTCGAGGTCATCGACGCCTTCGTCGACGATGAGGGCAAGCCGCTCGAAGGGTTCCCCTCGATGCGGATGACTTTCGCGTTCGAGTCAACGGCCGATGGCAGCCGCATGATCAACACCAGCCACTTCGACTCCGCCGAAGCGTTGGAGCAGGTCGTCGCGATGGGAGCAGTCGAGGGCTCGCGCATGGCGATGAACCAACTGGATGTCGTGCTGCAAGACCTCCGTGAATACGCGCAGGGCAAGGGCATTCGCGTCGAGCTGCTCGACGACACGCACGTGCGCATCACTCGCCTGGTCGACGGTCCGCGCGAGCTGGTCTGGCGCGCGCACCACGACGCAGAGCTCTTGAAGCAGTGGATGCTCGGACCGGACGGCTGGGAGATGACGGAGTCCGTCATCGGTGCAGCCCCGGGCGACGTCCACCGCACATCTTGGGCGCCCGTCGGCGACACCGAGGGCGAGGCCTTCGGCTTCGAGGGTGAGGTGCTGCTCGTCGACGCTCCGCGCCGCGAGGTGAGCACCGAGCGGATGCAGGGTATGGAAGGTCCGTCGACGCTCAACGACCTCAACCTCTACGAGGAAGACGGAGCGACGCTCCTCACGCTCCTCATCGAGTACCCCGACAAGGATACGCGCGACATGATCCTCGCCACCGGCATGGCCGACGGCATGGAGGAGTCGTACGCGCGGTTGGAGCGCGAGGTGCTCAGCCCCTCCCGTTCATAACTCCTCAGCATTTGCCTGTTCGGCCCCGGATCCGGTGGATTCGGGGCCGTTCGGCTTCAGCTTTGCGGAGTTGTGCGCGGGCAGCGCCGCACAACTCCGGAGAAACTGCCGCTGCGAGCCGTACTGATGCCGGAATGACGCGGATCCGGCACAAAGCTCCGGAGTTATGCGGGCGGGCCGGGCGTGCCCGCCCGCCCCGCCGTCAGATCAAACGGCGCAGCGCCTCTTCCAGCGAGACGCCCTGCGCCTCAGCGCGGGCACGAAGGCGGGTGAGTTCGGCCGGTGACAGCGTGAGGTGCAACTCGACCGGCGCGACATCGGATTCGTCGGACAGGCCGTCGAGGAGATCGGATGCTTCGGCCCACAGCGGCGTCGTGACAGACGTTGTCGCTCGGGATGGCGCGGCGGCCGGTGATGCGTGCGCCGCCGGTGACTCGCGCGTCGCGGCGGCCGGTGCAGGGGCAGCGGCTGCTCCCGCAGCCACTGCGGCAGACGCGGCGACGGCGGCGCCGGCATCCGTCCCCATGGTGAAACCCGGGCCGCGGCGCGGCTCCTGCTTCGCCTGATAGGCCTTCGCCGCACTGTTCGCCCGCTCGTCGGCGGCCTCGTTGAGGTCGTGGCCGGCATGACCCTTGACCCACTCGAACCTCACATCTCGGCCGCGCATCGCCTCGTCCAACGACTCCATCAGGTCGCGGTTGAGCACGGGAGCGCCGTCGGCCTTGCGCCATCCGCGGCGTTTCCACCCCGGCATCCACTTGGTGATCGAGTCGATGACGTACTTGCTGTCGCACATGATCACCAGCGGCTCGTCGGTGCCGGCCGTCGCGCGCAGCAGTTCGAGCACGGCCTGCAGCTCACCCTGGTTGTTGGTGCCGTGCGGTGAGCCGCCTGCCGCCCAGTTCGCGTCGTCGATGTACCAGGCCCAGCCGTTCGGGCCAGGATTGCCCAGAGCGGAGCCGTCTGCGGCGGCGATGATCGTCATCCTTCGAGCGTAATGGGGATGGCTAAGGCCATTCGATCGCCACGATCGTCGTGCGCTCCACGCCACCATCCACCGGGGCTTCGTACCGCACCGGCATACCAGGGTGCGTCATGGCGAACCAGAACGTCGCAGGTGCCGCTTCGGGGCCTTCGCGCACGTCGTAGCGGAGGCATTCGAGTCGGCCGATCGGCAGCGACAGCGTCTCGCTCGAGAGCACAGTGCGCTCGGCAGGGAACGCGGCGTGCGCCTGCAGGTCGCGCCACGACACCCGGGTGCTGGAGATCTCGCCTTCCACGACTCTGTCCACCCCGGATCTCCAACGATCCAGGGTGGCACCGTCGGCATCCGTCTCGTGAAAGCGGTTCACGCGGAGATATCGAGTACCGCGTGGTTCTTCGACCAGAAGCCGGATCGTCTTGCCAGCGCCCGTCGCCTCACGGATCTCGTCAGCGGTGAAGGGCGTCGCCAGGAGCCCCTCACCGATGACATGCGCATCGGGTTCGTAGTCGCTCATGGTCTCATTCTGCCGTGCGGCCTCGGGCAGTGGGATGCCGCGACTCACGCCCGACGGAACACGTAGTACCCGACCACGGCGCCATGGTTCACGACGCCCTCGCCCGTGCCGAACATGCGCGCCGATGTGGTCGCGCCGCTCTCGACGAACGTGAAGCCGGTGTGCTCCAGCCGCCAGCCGAGCTTCTCGACCTCGCCAAGGAAGTAGCCGGTGCTCTCGTCGCCGGCCATGGTGTTTCCGGCCGAGCCCCAGGTCGACCTCTCACCAGTGAGCAGGCCGACATCGAGCTGCAACTGCAGCAGCGCGTCTCCGCGCGCGTGTGCGCCCTGGGCCAGTGCGAGCAGCCTCGACGCCTCTTCGGCAGTGGGCATGGGTTCCCCCTCGTGTCGTCTCGGGAAGACGCTATCGCAGCATCGACAACAGGTGCGGAGCCGAAGTGGTGATTGACCAGCTGGCATGCACAGCGCGATTGTGTACCCATGAGCATCCACATCGACACCGACTGCGTGATCGTCGGCGGTGGCCCCGCCGGACTCATGTTGGCGGTGCTGCTGCTGCGCCAGGGGCTCGAGGTCACCGTCGTGGAGAAGCACGCCGACTTCCTCCGTGACTTCCGCGGCGACACCATCCACCCCTCGACCCAGGAACTGCTCGCAGACATCGGGCTCCTCGACGAGTTCCTCACCCGGCCGCACGCCGACATGCCCCGGGTCAGTCTGAGCTGGCAGGGCACTGAGCTCACGCTCGCCGATTTCACCGGACTGCCCACGCGTCGCAAGGTCATGACGTTCATGCCGCAGTGGGACTTCCTCGACCTGCTCGCAGACGCCGCGCAGCGGCATCCGGGATTCCGCCTGCTCCGGTCGACGCGCATCGACGCGCTCGTCCGCGAGCACGGTCGAGTCGTCGGCGTCACGGGCACAGGGCCGGACGGCGACGTCACCGTGCGGGCGCCGCTCGTCGTCGATGCGTCCGGCCGCGACTCGGATGTGCGGACGGCCGCCGGACTCACGCCGGTCGGCAAGGCCGCAGCCATGGACGTGCTGTGGTTCCGCCTGACCAAACACGCTGGCGAGGTCTATCCGTTCATTCAGGCGGGCGACGGCATGATCATCACGATCGACCGCGACGACTTCTTCCAGATCGCGCACGTGATCCCTGCGGGCACCTGGACAGGGTCGGACGACGACATCGATCGCATGCGGAGGCGCGTCGCGCGCATCTCGCCGCGCATGACGGATGCTGTCGCTTCAGTCACCGCGGACGATGTGCACCTGCTGCGCGTGAGGGTCGAGCGACTGCGCCGCTGGTACATCGATGGGATGCTGTGCATCGGCGACTCCGCGCACGCCATGTCGCCGGCGGGAGGCGTCGGCATCAACCTCGCGATCCAGGATGCCGTGGCCGCCGCCCGCATGCTCGGACCGGTGCTGCGTGTGCGCGCGCCGGAGATCACGGACCTGCGCAGGGTGCAGCGCCGCCGCACCTGGCCGGTGCGCGTCACCCAGTTCATGCAGCGACGGCTGCAGGGTCCTCTGATCGCGTCGCGCGAGCCGGGCGCGCCGCTGCCTCTTCCGCTGCGGATGGTGCGCGATCACCCACGGCTCACACGCCTGACCGGGAGGTTCGTCGGCCTGGGGGCACGGCCGGAGTCGATCGACTGACCGTCAGGACTCCGGTTCGCCGTTCGTCTGCTCGGCGGCCTCTTCCAGGACGGGTGCTACGGGGAACACGATCGAGGTGGTCTGCGCGCCCATTCCGACATCGAGCGGATCGACGGTCGCTGCACCGTCGAGGGTGTCGACGGCCTCCTGATCCAGCGGCTCTCCCGGCAGCGATGCCCAGGGGGCTGGGTCATCCGGTCGTTGTGTGAACAGTCCCATGGATTCCTCAGAAGTCGGCGATGATGAGTTTCTTCATCTCCATCATCTTCTCGTACGCGCCAGGACGCTTCATGAGTTCGCCCATGTTCTGCGGAACGATCTGCCAGCTCACTCCGTACCGATCGGCGAGCCAGCCGCAGACTTCCGCCTCCGGCGCGGCGGACAGCGCATTCCAGTAGTGGTCCAGCTCGTCCTGATCGGCGACCGATACCTCGAACGAGACTCCGCAGGTGAACGTGATCTCCTGCTCGACGGCAGAATCCGTCATCGAGAACCACTGCCCGGCCAACCGGAACTCGCCGAACATCACGCTGCCGGGCTCCGCTGGCCCCGTCTGCCTCGGGTACTCGGCGATGAACCCGACCTCGCCGTCGGGGAAGAGCGAGGCGTAATACTCCGCGGCCTCGCGCGCCTTGTTCTGCACCGGACCGCAGAACATCAGCTGCGGGATCAGGAACGGTCGCGGATCTCCTTCAGGGTTCGCCAGCAGCAGCTGCCAGCTCACTCGATAGCGATCCTGCACCCACCCGTAGCGCGGACTGAACGGATACTCGTCGAGCTCCATCAGCACGGATCCGCCGTCGGAGAGCTTCGTCCAGGTCTCGTCGAGCCGGGCGCGTGCTGCGTCCCGATCGCCGTCGAAGCGCAGCGGATCGAAGTTCAGCATGAACGACACGGAGGGGTTCGGGCGGAACTCATCACCAGCGTTGATGAGCGTGAGCAGGTAGCCCTCGATCACGAGGTCTACCGTCAGGGTCTTGCCTGCGAAGTCGGTCTGCCAGTCGGCCACCTCCTCGGGATATCGTGCGCCGACGATCGCCGTGGCTCCGGGGAAGACATCGGTGTAGAACGCGCCGGCCTCGTCGGCGTTCCGATCGAACCAGATGTTCGGAATGATCTTCTGCGACATGACAGCTCCTTTGCTGCGGACGGTTCGCCAGTCCGATTCGGCGCACCTCCTCGAATCCAGAGTGCGCCGCCAGGGCACGCGAAACAAGGGGCTTCTCGTTGGCATCCCCGTTGTCTAGGGTGGAACGATGCCTTTCCTCTTCGGCCAGAACGCTCCAGGTGGTACCCACGTGGATTGGGCCTCGTGGGTGGAGACGATCGTGGCCCTTCTCGTGGCGGTCGCGATCGTGGCGGTCGTCGTCATCTGTGTCCGGTTCGTGGCTGGACGCGCCCGCGGCCGCTCCGCCTGGATCGGCGACCTGGAGCGCCGCGTCCGGGCGCCGGGGATGATCCTCGCCTTCCTGATCGCGGTGTGGATCGCCTGCGCCGTCACGGCCCCATCGGCCCTGTCGTGGTGGCCGGTGCTGCAGCGGATCCTGCTGATCGCCGTCGTGCTCGTCGGTGCATGGCTGCTGTCGACGGTCGTCACCTTCGGCATGGAACGGCTCATGCAGTACGACAGCCGACGAGACTCCACCAGCCCGGAGGCGCGACGGCGTCAGACGCAGCTCACCGTCCTGAACCGTCTTGCCGTCGTCCTGATCTCGATCATCGCGATCGGCGCCGTGCTGTTCTCCTTCCCCGAGGTCAGGGCGGTGGGCACCAGCATCCTCGCCTCCGCGGGAGTCGTCAGCATCATCGCCGGCCTCGCTGCGCAGTCGACGCTCGGCAACCTCATCGCCGGCGTGCAGATCGCCTTCACCGATGCGATCAGGGTCGGAGACGTCGTCGTTGTCGAGGGCGAATGGGGCCGCATCGGCGAGATCAACCTGTCATACGTCGTCGTCTACATCTGGGACGAGCGTCGGCTGATCCTGCCGTGCACCTACTTCACATCCCAGCCCGTCGAGAGCTGGACGAGGCGATCCGAGAAGATCCTCGGCACGGTCTACATGGATCTCGACTGGCGGGTGCCGGTGGATGCTGTGCGCGAGAAGTTCATGGAGATCGTCGAGGCATCGGATGCGTGGGACAGGCGCTCAGCGAACGTGCTGGTCACCGGATCCGAAAGCGGCCATGTCACGCTGCGATTCAAGATCTCCGCCGCGAACTCGGATGATCAGTGGGATCTGCGCTGCCTCGTGCGCGAGCAGATCATGACCTGGCTGCAGCAGGAGCATCCGGAGGCGCTGCCGGTCACTCGCGTGGCTCTGGAGGGTCGCCCCGGCAGCTGACCGGTACACCTGTCAGCGCATTGCTACGGATGCCGGTCGGAAACCCCCGATCTCGACTGACATGTGTGATTCGGGCTGACAAGTGTGCCGGCGGTCGGGATGCCGAGACTCAGGATGCTGAGGCTTCGCGAACCGCCTCGACCAGCCGTCGCCACGGGCCATCGAGCGCCGAATCCGGCAGTTCGCGTTCGAGCCGCGCAGCGGGGGTGCGGGCCCGGATGCTCCAGACGAAGCGGTCGGCCCCACGCGGGGTCGGGGTCGGGGTGGAACTAGGCGGGGTCGGGCTAGGCTGGGTCGGGCGCGGCTGTGGCGAGTCGCGCGGAGTGGGGCTCGGGTGGGGCGGCTCGGACTGCGCCGGGTCCGGAGCATCCCAGGGGCAGTGATCGATCAGTTCGATCCAGCGGGGTGCCTCTTCGCGGGGCGGCTCGACGTGCCAGCGACGCCGCATGCCGGCGAGACCGCCCGTGCGGACGATGACGATGAGGACGGCTGATCCGCCGTCGTCCTGGTCACTCGGTGGGGCTACGTCGCGCATCCTCATAGACTCCCACGGCGACCCACGCCGCGCGAGTGGCTGTGGCGACCTCGTCGTCGACAGCGGCGGCGATCGTGGCATCCGCGAACTCCCGGAAGCTCGCCGTGGTCGTCAGCCCGCCGGTCAGCGCGCGATACCAGGTGAGGCCGGCGCGCTCCCATGCGTTGCCGCCGAGCGTGGTCGCCGTGAGGGCGAACGCGCGGTTCGGGATGCCGGAGTTGATGTGCACACCACCGTTGTCTTCCGTCGTCTGCACGAAGTCGCGCATGTGCGCGGGCTGCGGATCCTTGCCGAGCTCGTCGTCGTCGTAGGCGGTTCCGGGTTCGAGCATCGACCGCAGAGCCGTGCCCTGCACCTCGTCGGTGAAGATGCCGGCGCCGATGAGCCAGCTCGCCTGATCAGCGGTCTGTCCTTCGCTGTACTGCTCCGTGAGCGCGCCGAACACGTCGGCGATCGACTCGTTCAGTGCGCCGGGCTGACCCTGGTACTCGAGGTTCGCGGTGTGCTGGATCACTCCGTGCGCGAGTTCATGACCGATGACTGTGATCGAACCGGTGAACCCGCCGAACACCTCTCCGTCGCCGTCTCCGAAGACCATGCGCTCTCCGTCCCAGAAAGCGTTGTCGTAGTCGACGCCGTAGTGCACGGTGGCCTCCAGAGGGGCGCCGGCACCGTCGAGGGAGTTTCGCTGGAAAGCGCTCAGCAGCATCTCGAATGTCGCGCCGAGCCCGTCGAACGCCTCATTCACGGCAACGTCGTCGACCGCCGGGTCGTCTTCCGAACGCACCACGACACCCGGCAGCGTCTCGGTGTTCTGCGCGTCGCTGATCGTGCGATTCGGAGCGTCCGACAGCTCGGCGACGAGATCGCCCTGCTCGTCGATCGACAAGTTGATGCGGGCGCGGAAAGACGGGCGACCGGCGAGCAGCGTCTGGCGCGCAGCATCCGCCGCCTTGGGGAAGCGCCCTGACTCGGCCAGCCGGGCGAGAAGGTATGCCGGGATGATGCCGTATGCGCTCTGGTCCATACGGGCGACGATACGCCGGGGCGGAGACACTTTCGTGAACACATCCTGTACTGCACGTCAGGCCCTGCGGCGGGTTCTCCCAGCCCGCTCGCGTAAAATCAGCCCAATGACCGATGCGCCCGCTGCCGACACCTCCGATTTCGGCGACGGCCTCGACCCCGCAGACCTCGAGACGACGCTGCGGGTTCTCGCCTCCATGGATCAGCTCGATGAGCAGCATCCCGACTACGTCGCCGTACGCCGCGCGACCGCTGCGATGTTCAAGGCAGTCAAGCGCGTGCGCCGCAAGGAGATTCGCGACGCGATCGCCAACGCCGACAAGGCCGTCGTCGCGAACACCGCCACCGGGGCACCCGACCGCATCGACGACGAGACGCGCGGCAACGACCTCAAGACGACCGTGGATGCCCCGATCGCCGGCGAACTGCTCAAGCCCCGCAACTGCTACATCTGCAAGCAGCCGTACACGCTCGTCGACGCCTTCTACCACCAGCTCTGCCCCGACTGCGCGCGCTTCAGTCACGGCAAGCGCAACGCCCGCACCGACCTGACCGGCAAGCGCGCGCTGCTCACCGGTGGCCGCGCGAAGATCGGCATGCACATCGCGCTGCGGCTGCTGCGTGACGGCGCGCACACGACGATCACGACACGCTTCCCGCGCGACGCCGTGCGTCGGTTCTCGTCCCTCCCGGACTCGGCCGACTGGCTGCACCGGCTGCGCGTGGTGGGCATCGACCTGCGCGACCCCGCACAGGTGATCGCGCTCGCCGATTCGGTCGCGGCGCAGGGCCCGCTCGACATCCTCATCAACAACGCCGCGCAGACGGTCAGGCGCTCGCCGGGTGCATATTCTCTGCTGGCGGATGCGGAGATGCAGCCGTTGCCAGACGGACCGCTGCCCGAGATGGAGACGTTCGGACACACGGTCGACCCTCACCCGCAGGCGCTGCAGGCATCCGTCGACTCCAACCCGCTGCTCTCGGTCGCCGCCCTCGGCGGCACGGTCGCCGAGCAGGGCGGTCAGGCGCTGACGGCCGAAGACCTCGCCCGGCTCGCGATGGCGCCAGGATCGTCGTCGCTGGAGAAGCACGCCGACGGCAGTGCGATCGATGCGGGTGGCCTGGTGCCCGACATCAACCGCGTCAACAGCTGGGTGCAGTCGATCGAGCAGGTCGATCCGCTCGAGATGCTCGAGGTGCAGCTCGCGAACACCACTGCGCCGTTCCTGCTGATCAGCAGGCTGCGGGCGTCGATGGCCGCATCAGAAGCGCACCGGAAGTACGTCGTGAACGTCTCGGCGATGGAGGGGCAGTTCTCCCGCCGCTACAAGGGCCCTGGACATCCGCACACGAACATGGCCAAGGCCGCGCTCAACATGCTCACCCGCACCAGTGCCGGCGAGATGCTCGAGACCGACGGCATCCTGATGACCGCCGTCGACACCGGCTGGATCACGGACGAGCGTCCCCACCACACGAAGGTGCGCCTCGCCGAGGAGGGCTTCCACGCCCCACTCGACCTGGTCGACGGCGCCGCGCGCGTGTACGACCCGATCGTGCAGGGCGAGGCCGGGGTCGACGTGCACGGGGTGTTCCTGAAGGATTACAAGCCGAACCCCTGGTGAGCGCCGGCGCCCGGCACAGACGCACGACCGGGGCGCAGATGCACGACAGGATGCCCGGATTCGTCGTGCAAGTGTGCCGTCGTCGTGCAAGTGTGCCCGGGCTCGCACTCAGTGTGCCGGCACCTCGAGGTTCGCAGACGCCCACTCGCCGAGCTGGTTGAGGATCGGCAGCAGCCCCTCGCCACTCGCCGTCAGAGCGTACGACACCGTGACCGGTGGGCCGGCATCGACCGTGCGCGCGACGAGCCCGGCTTGAGCGAGCTCGGCGAGGCGGTCTGAGAGCACGGTGTCGCTGATGCCGGCGACCGCGCGACGCAGAGCGACGAAGGTGGCGGGGCCCCCGCCGAGGGTCGCGACGATCATTCCGTTCCAGCGTTTTCCGAGCACGCTGAAGGCCAGTGTGACAGCTGCGTCACACACATGGATCGCTGTTTCGGCCTCGGCCATGCCCCCATCCTACATGTGCTACGTTAACCACGGTCGCTAATAAAAACATAGCGACTCCGAAAACGAAAGGTCTCGCATGTCCCTGTTCCGCCTGGATGCCAGCATCCTCCCCGCAACATCCGCCAGCCGCTCGCTCGCCGATCTGGTGGAGGCCGAGTGGACGGCATCCCACCCCGACTCGATCGTGACCAGGCGCGACCTCGCCGCCGATCCGGTTTCCGCGACGGTGTGGGCGGACGCCGTCACGGCGCAGTTCGTCGCCGAGGACCAGCGCAGCGAGCAGCAGAACGCGGCGCGAGCCCTTGCGGCGACCTTCGCCGACGAGCTGATCGACGCCGACGCCCTGCTCTTCGCGGTTCCGCTGTACAACTACGGCGTCTCACAGCACTTCAAGACATGGTTCGACCTCGCGTACACCGATCCTCGCATCGACCCCACGGGTACTGCGCTGAACGGCAAGCCCGCGACTCTGGTGACCGTGCTCGGCGGCAACTACGCGCCAGGGACGCCCAAGGAGGGCTGGGACCACTCCACCGGCTGGCTGCGCCGCGTGCTCGAGGACGTGTGGGGCCTCGACCTGCGCGTCGTGCAGCGTCCGTTCACGCTCGTCGGCGTGAATCCGGCGATGGATGCCTTCACCGACGTCGCGAACGAGCTCAAGGACAAGGCCGAGAAGTCTGCCCGCGTGTATGGTCAGGAGCTCGCCGCGACCAGGAGCGCCAAAGTCGCCTGACAGCCCTCAGTCGGGCAACGAACCGGTTGATCGGGGCCGGTACGCTATGGCCCGATGGCGTGCACGCGACGCGCCGCACCCAGGTGAGGACCCGTCGATGACCATCGTCCGCCCCGACGTCAGCGTCCATGCCCGAGTGCGAGCCGCGTCGTCCGCACTCGGACCGAGCGAGGGGCGCGTCGCCGCCGTCATCATGGAGCGTCCTGACGACGTCGTGGACTGGTCCGCCGCCGAACTGGCTTCGGCGGCGGGCACCTCGACTGCGACGGTGATCCGCGCGTGCCAGAGCCTCGGATTCCGAGGCTTCCAGCATCTGCGCCTCGAGCTCGCGCGCTCCGCGCCGCTCGTGCCGCGAGATCAGAAGGATGCCGCAGGGGGGAGCACCTTCGATGACGCGGTGGATGCTCTGCGCCTCGCGCAGGAGAGCGTGGATCCGGGGCGCATCGAGGCGGCGATCGACGCGTTGCGGAGGGCGCGCCGCGTCGTGCTCGTCGGCAACGGGTTCTCCGGGCCGCCGCTGCAGGATCTCGCGATGCGGCTGAGCGGACTGGGGCGGCCTGTCGAGGCGCCGATCGACGCGCTCGCGCAGCAGTTCGCCGTGCACTCGCTCACCTCCGACGACATGTGCCTGGCGCTGAGCTATTCCGGGGCGAACGTGCAGACGCTGCGCGCGTGCACGGCGGCCTCCGAGCGCGGCGCCACAGTCGCACTCATAACGAGCTACACGCGCTCGCCCCTCGGGCGGGCCGCCGACATCGTCATCGCCACCGGGCCGGTCGGATCGGCCCACGACCTGGACCCGTATCTGGCCCGGCTCGGACACTCGGTCGTGCTGCACGCGCTGCACGGTGCACTCGCGAGGGATGCCGGGCACGCCGACGTCGCGGAGATGCGCCATGTCGTCGCCGACGCGCTGAGCGAGGACTGAGCGCCGATCGCGGCGTCGACGCCCCGATCGTTCTCCTGCCGGTCGTCTTCCGGTCACCTGCCTGTCACTGAGACGGGTCAACCTGCCTGTGTAATCAGATTCCAACCGGAATGAAACACACGTAACAGGCGGGACGAGAATGCGGACGATCGGAATCGACGGGCTGTTCAATGCCCGGGCGACGAGTGAGTCGGCACCGTGGCTCATCCGCACCGGCGCTCCGGAAGCACTCAGCGCCGAGGGTGCCTCGACGCTGCGCGCGTTGGGCGTGAGCGTCATCATCGATCTGCGCGAGCCGAGCGAGATCGGCGCCTCCGAGCACGGCATCCAGGTGCGCTCGGTGGGGATCTACGGGGCCCCGCCGCCGCAGACCGGGCGTCTGGAAGACGTCTACGAGACGCTGCTGCGCGAGCGCGGTGGCGCGCTGGCCACGGCGGTCGGGATCATCGCGGATGCCGAGGGGGCCGCCCTCGTGCACTGCACCGCAGGCAAGGACCGCACCGGACTGGTGGTGGCGCTCGCCCGTCTCGCCGCCGGAGACTCCGCTGAACAGGTCGTGGCGGACTACGTGCTGTCCGAACCCGACGTCCGGCCAGTTCGCGAACTCCACGCCTTGGCGCTCGCCCGCGAACTTCCCGCCACTGAGCGCGATGAGACGCTGCGCCTGCACCTGGCGAGCCCGCGCGAGGCGATCGAGCACGCGCTCGCCGTCATCGACGAGCTCGGCGGAGCCGTGGCCTATCTCACCCGGAACGGGCTGTCGGAAGCGCAGCGCGACAAGCTGCGACGCAAGCGCGAGGCAGCGGCATGAGCCGGGCCAGCGGACGCCTCACCGTGCTGCACGTCAGCGACGTGCACGCCACGCACAGCGGTCTGCTCTACGACGCAGTCGACGGTCTCGAACGACTGCAGTCGGTCGGAGAGTACGCCCGCCGTGCGCGGATCACGCCGGAGGCGGTCGTCGTCACCGGCGACCTCATCCAGCGCGGCAACTCGGCCGCGTACGGTGCGGTGCGCGACGCTCTCGCGGATCTCGAGCAGGTCGTCCAGGCCCCCGTGCTCACCGTCCTCGGCAACCATGACGAACCGGATGCTGCGCGCATGCTTCGCGGACACGAGCAGTCGCATCACCGCACGGTGCTCGTCGCCGGCCTGCGCATCATCCTCCTCGACACGTCATCCGGAGAGCTCGGTCAGGCGCAGCGGGAATGGTTGGCGGGCGAACTGGCAGCGCCGCATCGCGACGGCACGATCATCGCCCTTCACCACCCGCCGCTCGGCTCGCCGCTGCCGACGCTCGCCAAGGCAGGACTGCGCGATGCGGGGGCGTTCCTCGACGTCGTCGAGGGCACGGATGCCCGCGTCATCCTGGCCGGGCACTTCCACCATCCGCTCGCGGCGCACCTGCGCGGGATCCCCGTCACGGTCGGTCCGTCGCTGGCGTACCACCAGGTGATGGACGCGCGCCCCGACCTCATCAGCGGACACGACCGGGCGATGTTCTCGATCGTGCACCTGCTCTCCGAAGGCATGACGGCCACCAGCGTGAGCCTCGAATCGCCCTCGCCCCTCTTCTCATCCGCCGTTCCTGTACCCGCACATCAGAACAGTTAGGAAGCTATGTCCCGCTCACGCCTCGCCACAGCTGTCGCCGCCTTCGGCGTCGCAGCCATCGCCCTCACCGGCTGCGCAGCCGCATCGTCGGAGGCGGGTGAGAGCAACGCCGAGACCGCCGACGCGCTCGAGCCCACCACGATCACCCTCTACACGTCCGAGCCGCAGGAGAAGGCGGACGAACTCGTCGCAGCTTTCAACGAGGTGCACCCGGAGATCACGGTCGAGGTGTTCCGCGCGGGCACCGGCGACCTCACCACTCGCGTCGCGACCGAGAAGGAGACCGGCAAGATCCAGGCCGACGTGTTCCTCGCCGCGGATGCGCCCACCTTCGAGAACTACGCCGCAGACGACCTGCTGCGCGAGTACACACCCGCCGACGTCGATGCACTCGACCCCGCCGTCGTCGACCCGGAGGGCTTCTACGTCGGCACGCGCATCATCCCCACCGTCATCGCGTACAACACCGACATGGTCGAGGAGGCGCCCGAGTCGTGGGCCGACCTGACCGACGCCGAGTACGCCGATCGTCTCGTGATGCCCAACCCCGACGTCTCGGGCGCCGCGGCATACAACGCCGCCGTGTGGTTGGATGAGCCCGAGCTCGGCGAAGAGTGGCTCACGGCACTCGCGGCGAACCGTCCGGTGATCGCCGACAGCAACGGTCCTGTCTCGCAGGCCGTGGCCACCGGCACCCAGCCCGTTGGCATCGTCGTCGACTACCTGGTGCGCGAGCTCGCCGACCAGGGTTCTCCGATCGCCGTCTCGTACCCGAGCGAGGGCGTGCCGTTCGTCTCGCAGCCGGTCGGCATCTTCGCGGATTCGGAGAATGTCGAAGCATCCGAGGCGTTCGTCGACTTCCTGGTCAGCGCCGAGGGGCAGAAGCTCGCCGTCGCGCAGTCGTACCTGCCGGTGCGCTCCGACGTCGGCACTCCGGAGGGCGCCCCCGAGCTCGATGACATCGCCATCCTCGCGCCCGACCTCGAGACCATCCGCTCCACGCAGGCCGGCGCGGTGGAGACCTTCCGGGAGCTGTTCCAGTAGTGAGTACTCTCGTTCAGGCCCCGAGGTCGGCAGCACGCCGGTCTCGGGGCCTCGACGGCGTCGATGCGCTGACCGTCGCCCTGTGGATCGTGTGCGGGGCGGTCGTGCTCGTGCCCATCGGCGCCATCTTCACTCTCACGGCGGGCGGCTCTCAGCTGGGCGTGCTCGTGCAGGGCGACGTCGTTGAGGCCGCGGTCAACAGCCTCGTCTCGGCCACGTCGTCTGCGCTCGCCGCGGTGGCGGTGGGGGCGGCGTTCGCGGTCGTTCTCGAGCGCACCGATCTGCGTCATCGCCGCGTGCTTCGTCTGATCGCGCTTTCGCCACTGCTGATGCCGCCGTTCGTCGGCGCGATCGCGTGGCTCGGGATCGCAGGGCCGTCGAGCCCACTCAACGTCTGGTGGCGCGGAATGTTCGGCGGGCCGCTGTGGTCGATCTACGGTGCGGACGGGGTGATCATGCTTCTCACCGTGCACAGCTATCCGCTCGCCATGCTCATCGTCTCGGCGGCACTGCGGCGCATCCCGTCCGACCTCGAACAGGCCGCGCGCATCTCCGGCGCGGGGCCGGCGCGAGCGCTGTTCTCGGTCACCGTGCCGCTGCTGCGTCCGGCGCTGCTGTCGTCGTTCCTGCTGATCGCCGTGAGCAACCTCGCCGATTTCGGCATCCCCTCGATCATCGGCCTGCCCGAGCGCTACGTGACGCTCGCGACGCTCGTCTACCGGTATCTGCAGTCCGGGATCGTGGAGGAGCCGCTCGCCGTCGTCGCGACCATCGGCGTGGTCCTGCTCGTTCTCGCGGTCGGCGCGCTGCTGCTGAACGCGACGATCGGACGTCGCGGCTGGGAGCTCGACGTCTCGTCCTCTCCCGCCCAACCGCTCCCACTCGGGCGGGCGCGCACACCGTTGGGGATCGCGATGTGGACGATCGTGCTGGCCATCACATTGCTGCCGCTTCTCGCGCTGCTCACGCAGTCGCTGCTGCGCGCTCCCGGCGTGCCGCTGACGTTCGAGAACCTCACGTTCGACAACTTCGCCAAAGCGCTTTCGTCGTCGACGGCGCTGTCCGGCGCAGCCAACTCGGTCATGCTCGCAACACTCGCCGCCGTCGTCTGCGGGGTGCTCGGACTGGGCATCGGCGTGCTCACGACGCGCACGTCTGCACGCGCCGCCAAGGGACTGAACGCCGTTGCTGCCGCAGGCTGTGCCCGGGATCGTGATCGCCGTGGCGTGGCTCATCCTCGCTCCGCGCATCGGACTGTTCAACACGCCCTGGTTGATACTGGCCGCCTACATCACCTCGTTCACCGCGCTGGTGGTGCAGTCGGTCACGGCGCCCCTGTCGAGCACACCGACCAGCGCCGAAGAGGCGGCACGCATCTCCGGGGCAGGGCGCCTTCGCGCGCTGATCGACATCTCATCCCGGATGGCGCTCCCCGCAGCCATCTCCGGCGCGGTCGTCGTCGCGGCCACTGCCGTGCGCGAGCTCACGTTGTCTGTACTGCTGCTCTCACCCGGATCGCAGACGCTCGGCGTCGCGATCTTCAATTTTCAGCAGGCCGGCGCGTTCAGCACCGCCGCGGCGTGGTCGCTCGTCGTGGCCGTGCTCGGCATCGCCGTCATCGGCTTGGCCACCCGCCGCCCCTCATGAACCCGACCTCCGCACGTTCTGAACCTCCGCACATTCTGAAAGCGAGCCGTCATGGCATCCGTGAATCTCGAGTCCGTATCGGTCCGCTACCCATCCGGCGCCGTCGGCCTGGAATCGATCGACATGCACGTCGACGATGGCGAGTTCATCGCGCTGGTGGGGCCATCCGGATCCGGCAAGACCACGCTGCTGCGCACGATCGCCGGGTTCCTCTCGCCCACGAGCGGCCGCGTGGCGATCGGCGACCGCACTGTGGCGGAGGGGAAGACGTTCGTGCCGCCGGAACAACGTGAGCTGGGCATGGTCTTCCAGCAGCACGCGGTCTGGCCGCATTGGAACGTCGGGCGCAACGTCGAGTACCCGCTGCGCCGCGCCGGGGCGCCGAAGACGGAGCGCACGGCACGTGTCGCCTCGGCGCTCGAACTCGTCGGACTCGCAGGCTACGCACGCCGAGACCCCGCGACGCTTTCTGGAGGTCAGCGTCAGCGGGTGGCCCTCGCCAGGGCGCTGGTCGCGCGTCCTCGTGTGCTGCTGCTCGACGAGGCGCTGTCGGCGCTGGACGAGCCCCTGCGGGATCACCTGCGACTGGAGCTGCACGCCCTGACCCGCGAGCTCGGCCTCACCGTGGTGCACGTCACGCATGATCGTTCCGAGGCGCTCGGGCTCGCGGATCGGGTCGCCGTGCTCGATGAGGGGAGGATCCGCCAGGTCGGCACACCGGACGAGCTGGTGACGCGCCCCGCGAGCGGGTTCGTCGCCCGATTCCTCTCGGATGCCACGCTCGTCCCCGGTGTCGTGGACGCCGAAGAGTTCCGCGCCGACGGACACCCGCTCCGGCTCTCGCGCGACGCCGACATGCCCGCACCTGGTCGAGCCCACGCATCGTTGCTGCCATCGGCGATCGATGTCACGCCCGATCATGATGGCGATGCGGTCGTGCGCTCGTCGCTGTTCACACCCGAGGGAAGCGACCTCATGGTCGATTGGTGCGGCGTCGCCGTACGTGCGCGCACGCATGGCATCCGCCCTCGGGTCGGAGATCGGATGCGGGTCGCCGTGGGGCGGGCGCTGGTGTATCCCGACGCGGAGCCGGGCGCGCAGGCGCCGGGTGATCGCGTCGGCTCGGCGGGGAAGCCGTCTGCCGACGATTCCACGGATGCCGTGGCGTCCGCCCGCTCGACCTCCTTCGCCCGCGCGTGACGGTCGCTCTCGTCCGGCACGGGCGCACCGCGTGGAACCTGGCCCGGCGCATGCAGGGGCGTGCCGACATCCCGCTGGACGCGCATGGCCGAGCTCAGGCGGAGAGTGCCGCGGAGCTGTTGTCCCGTGCCGAGTGGGCTCGCATCGTCTCATCGCCCCTGGACCGCGCGGCCGAGACTGCGTCGCTGATCAGACGGAAGCTCGCTCATGCGGAAGTCATGATGGACGAGCGCCTGATCGAACGCGATTACGGGGCTGCGGAGGGGATGGCGGTGAGCGAGGCGCGCGAGCGCTGGCCGGATTCCGACTATCCGGATGCTGAGCCGCTACACGAGACGACCGAGCGGGCGCGGCGGGTGCTGACGCACATCGAGCAGTTGGAGGGCGACAGCATCGTCGTCGCGCATGGCACTCTGCTGCGTGTGGGCGTCGAAGCGCTCACCGCCGGCACGTGCCCGCGGATCCTTAATGGCCAGGTGGTGCTGCTGGAGCGGGATGGCGCCGAACGGTTCGTTGCGAGGTTCCTGAGCTGAGCCGTGACGCGAGCGCGTCAATTGCACTCAACCCTGCGTCGCCGGCGAACCCAGCGAGATCGAAAGCTCGCGTGCGGCCTGCGCGACGTAGGCGCCGAGCCGGTCCACCTGCCCCCCGATACGCGATTTCGGCGCGCTCACATTGATGGCCGCGACGATGTGCCCGGTGAAATCCGTGATCGGAGCGGAGGCCCCGACCACTCCGAGCTCGAGCTCCTCATCGAGTGTGGCGTAACCGCGTTCACGGATTCTCTGCAGCTCGGTGAGAAGCGAATCGAGGTCGCGCACGATCGCCTTGTTCTCCGGTGGGGTCTCCAGCACCGCGAATCCCGCTGCCGCCATCGCCGGGTTCAACGGCCCGACCAGGGGCTGGTCCCTGCCGTGCTCCTGGTACCAGCG
The DNA here is from genome assembly GCF_024807145.1 of Microbacterium sp. AK031. Lineage (GTDB taxonomy): Bacteria > Actinomycetota > Actinomycetes > Actinomycetales > Microbacteriaceae > Microbacterium. The sequence goes on from NZ_JANUCA010000008.1 coordinate 160,621, forward strand.
GGTGAGCGACGCGCGATCCCAGTCGCTGATGAGCACGCGGCCGGAAGGCGTACGCCACGCGGCCGTCGTCACGCCCTCCCACCCAGTCGTTCGGAACTCATGCGGACTGAGCTCGCTCAGCACCGTCAGCACGTTCCCACCGCGGAGTACGCACAGGTGAGTGGTCTCGCGCGTCGACTGCGCGATGTTGCGCAGGTGGGGGCGGGCGCGAGAGACCAGCGTCGCCTCGGTGGTGCGCGCGGCGATCGCGAACAGGCGGCTTCCCAGCCGGTAGTTCATGGTCGTGTCATCGCGGACCACGAGCTCGGCATCGGCGAGCGTCGCCATCGTCCGAGAGATCACCGCCTTGTCTCGGCCGGTGAGCTGTGCGATCCGCATCACGCCCAGACCGCCTTCTGCGACGGCCTCATCGCTGCCGAGCAACTCGACGATCTCGATGTCCCGACCCAACCCTGAGGAGTTGCGACGCGCGGCGCTCTGCGTGGAGGTCATCTCCACAGCGTAGGTGGCCGTTGCCATATGGTCAACATGCGTTGTGGGAATGTCATCTGTTCCCTAACCTGATGTCATCGTCACTCGGACGATCCCCTCACCGTTGAGAAAGGAGCGACAGTCCGTGTCAGGATTCGATCTCGACAACGTCACGAAGTTCCTCGAACGCCGCTGGGAGGACATCCTCCAGCTGGCGGCCGAGCACCTGCTCGTCGTTGTGATCTCGCTCGCCATCGCGCTTGTCATCGGGGTGGTTCTCGGGCTGCTCGTCTGGGACCGCGCGACGCCGCGGGCGATCGCGATCACCTCGGCATCCGTCGCGATCACGATCCCGTCGCTCGCGTTGCTCGCGCTGCTCAGCCCGATCCTCGGCCTCGGATGGGGGCCGACGATCGTCGCCCTCGTCTTCTACTCGCTGCTGCCGATCATTCGCAACACGGTGGTCGGCCTCCGCGAGATCCCCGCTCACATCCTCGAGTCGGCGACGGCCATGGGAATGAGCAGGTCCAGGGTGCTGCTCACCACCCAGCTGCCGCTCGCCTGGCCCGTGATCCTCACCGGCACTCGCGTCGCCGCACAGCTCTCGCTCGGCATCGCCGCGATCGCAGCGTACGTCGCCGGCCCCGGACTCGGCCAGTACATCTTCAAAGGACTCTCGTCGCTCGGTTCGAAGAACGCGTTGAACTACGCCCTCGCCGGCACCGTCGGAGTCATCGTCCTCGCGCTCCTCGTCGATGGAGCGTTCGTTCTCATCTCCCGATACACAACCTCGAGGGGTCTTCGTGCCTGATCTCACCACCGACACACAGAAGGTGTCCACCGACACCGGTTTCCTCTCCGCGATCGCGCAGAAGCAGCGCGGAGTCGGCATCGAGCTCCGCGGCGTCAGCAAGGTCTACCCGGGACAGGAAGCGCCGGCCGTCGAAGACTTCTCGATGCAGATCGCCCCGGGCGAACTCGTGATGTTCGTAGGGCCCAGCGGATGCGGCAAGACGACGACGATGAAGATGATCAACCGCATCATCGAGCCGACGGGCGGCTCCATCCGCATCGACGGCACTGACATCCTGTCGATGAACCCCAACCAGCTCCGCCGCCACATCGGCTACGTCATTCAGCAGATCGGACTGTTCCCGCACCTGACGATCGCCGAGAACATCGGCGTCGTCCCCCGCCTGCTCGGCTGGTCGAAGGCGAAGACGGCCGAGCGCGTCGATGAGCTGCTGCAGACTGTGCAGCTCGACCCTGGGCAGTTCGCGAAGCGGTATCCGAAGCAGCTCTCCGGCGGCCAGCAGCAGCGAGCGGGCGTCGCCCGTGCGCTCGCCGCCGATCCGCCGGTCATGCTCATGGACGAACCGTTCGGCGCCACTGACCCGATCACACGCGAGAAGCTGCAGGCGGAGTTCCTGCGCCTTCAGGCCGACATCGGCAAGACGATCATCTTCGTCACCCACGATTTCGACGAGGCGATCAAGCTCGGGGACCGGATCGCCGTGCTCAGCGACCGCTCGCACATCGAGCAGTTCGACACCCCGGCGCACATCCTCGCGAATCCGGCGAACGAATACGTGGCATCATTCATCGGCCATGGCGCCGCGCTGAAGCGACTCGCACTCATCCCGGTCTCAGAGGCGCGGCTGCGGCCGGCAGCCGACGGGGCTCCGCAGCTCGATCTCGACGTCTCGCTGCGCGACGCACTCGATCTGCTCATGGTCACCGGTGCGCCGGTCGTGAACGTGGTCGATGCCGACGGTCGAGTGCGCGGATCCATCGACAACGCCGGGATCTCCGCGGTGCTCACGGACGCACCGGATGCCGCCGCCATCGAGGGGACGCGCTGAGATGACTGTCGTCTCCGCGACTCAGATGACTCCGGTCGTCGCCCGCAGTGGTCGGTTCGGCTCGGTCGCGCGCATATCAGCCGCACCGCTCGTCGTCGGCGCCGTCCTGGTGCTCACGCTCGTGTGGGTCGCGACGATTCCGCTGGATTCGATCGAGCAGCGCACGCTGAATCCCGATTACATCCTGTCCCGCGTGGGCGAGCACCTGCTTCTCACCGCGGCCGCCTCCGCGCTCGTCGCGGTCCTCGCGATCCCCGCCGGTATCGGCGTCTACCGCAGTCGCTCCAAGATCGTGCACGCCATCGCCTTGGGACTCGCGAACATCGGCCAGGCGACGCCGGCGGTCGGCGTCGTGATCCTGCTGGCGATCGTGTGGCAGACGGGATTCGCCACCGCGCTGGTCGCACTCGTGGCGTACTCGTTCCTCCCTGTGCTGCGCAACACGCTCGTCGGCCTCGAGCAGGTGGATGCCGGAGTCAAGGAGGCTGCGCGCGGTATGGGGATGACGTCGGGGCAGGTGCTGCGCCGTATCGAGCTTCCGCTCGCATCTCCGGTGATCCTCGCCGGGCTCCGCACCGCCCTCGTCTTCTGCGTGGGCGTCGCGACCATCGCCACCTTCATCAACGCCGGCGGCCTTGGCGACATGATCGTCAACGGACTGAAGCTGCAGCGGTTCCCCGTGCTGCTCGTCGGCGCCGTACTGGTCGCCGCAATCGCCGTCCTCATCGACTGGATCGCCGGTCTCGTTGAAGAAGCAGTCCGCCCTCGCGGACTGTGACCGTTCTTCCCTCCACACGCATCTGCACGTCACACATCAAGGAGCAATCATGAACAAACACCTCATCACCGGAGTCACCGCGCTCGCCGCGGGTGCGCTCCTTCTCACGGGATGCTCGGGATCTACCAGCACCGCCAGCGCAGGCGACGAGCTCGAAGGACTGACCGGACAGGTCGGCTCGAAGGACTTCTCAGAGCAGTACATCCTCGCGTACATCACCACTGAGCTGCTCAACGCCCATGGCGCCGATCTCGAAGCGAACGTGAAGCTGGTGGGCTCTGCCAACGTGCGCCAGGCACTGGAGAACGGTGACTTCATCGGCTACTGGGAGTACACCGGCACCTCGTGGATCACCTACAACGGCAACACCACGCCGGTGAAGGGCGCCGAGGCCCAGTTCGACGCCGTCAAGGAGGCGGATGCCGAGAAGGACATCGCCTGGCTGGACCCCGCGCCCCTCAACAACACGTACGCGTTCGCCGTCCGCGCCGACAAGGCAGAGGAGCTGGGCGTGAAGACCATGAGTGACGTCGCCGCGCTTCCTGCCGAGGAACAGACGTTCTGCATCGAGAGCGAGTTCTCCACGAGAGACGATGGCTGGCCGGGGCTCAAGACGGCCTACGGGATCGACATCCCGGACTCGAACGTCACGATGCTCGACACCGGCGTCATCTACACGGCCACGCAGAAGGGCGACGACTGCAACTTCGGCGAGGTCTTCCAGACCGACGGCCGCATCCCCGCTCTCGATCTGGTCGTGATGGAGGATGACGAAGAGTTCTTCCCCTCTTACCAGGGCGGCTTCACGATCCGTCAGGAGGTCCTCGACGACTACCCGGAGATCGCCGACATCATCGCCGAGATCGCTCCGCTGCTGACCACCGAGGAGATGCAGAAGCTCAACGCGCTGGTCGACGTCGAGGGTGAAGACCCCGAAGACGTGGCGATCGACTGGCTCGAAGAGCAGGAGCTGATCTGATGACGGACGCACTTCAGCTCGGCGAGAGCTTCATCGGCGAAGGGGTGAACGCCGCGCACATCAACAGCGTGTACGGCTCTCGTTCCGGACCCGCCGGCACCGCCTGGGCCACGGCTCTCGCGACACCGAGTCAGGGGCACGTACCGTTCGTCGCGGTGCTGCGCCCCTCCCTTCCGGTCAAGCCGCTGACGCTGTTCGTCACCAAGGCCGCACCGGCGAACGACGAGCACGGCAACCACATCTGGGGCCCGGCGCAGGCCGGTGTCGCGGCGGGTGTCGCTGATGCGGTGGCGGAGGGCACGCTACCGGCGGATGCCGTCGACGACAGCGTCGTGATCACGGCGGTCTGGGTGAACCCCGGAGCAGATGACGCGGATGCCGTGTACCGCAACAACCGCGAAGCCACCCGCACGGCACTGCACAACGGCTCGCAGGGCCTGCCGCGCACTGAAGAGGTCCTCGACGCACGGTCGGCACCTCACAACCCCTTCTACACGGCCCCGGCCGACTGAGTTACTGGAGATCTGATAAGCATGGTCACTACCCCGACGGTCGGTTTCATCGGCCTCGGCAGCATGGGCTCGGGCATGTCCTCGAACCTGCAGAAGGCGGGCTACCGCCTCGTTGTCACTGACGTCCGGCCGGAGGCGGCGGCTGCGCTCGTGGAAGGCGGTGCGACGTGGGCTGCGACGGCCGCGGAGGTCGCCGCAGCCAGCGACATCATCATCACGATGCTGCCGACGCCGCGTCACGTCACCGACGTCGTGAGCGGACCGGGCGGGATGCTGGAGGGCATTGCCGACGGCGCCACCTGGATCGACATGTCGACATCGGTGCCGGAGGTGGCCGACCGGGTGCGCGCGGAGGAGGCTGCGCGCGGACTGCGCATCCTCGACGCGCCGGTGAGCGGAATGGCCAAAGGTGCGGCGTCCGGCATGCTGCAGATCTTCGTCGGTGGGGATGCCGCAGACGTCGAACGGGTCCGCCCAGTGCTGGAGGCCATGGGTGACCCGGATCGGATCCTTCATGTCGGCGGTCATGGTGCCGGGTATGCAGTGAAACTGATGATCAACCAGCTGTGGTTCTCGCACCTGGTCGCGACCGCCGAGGTCCTTGCGGTGGGCGTGCGTGCGGGAGTCGACCTGGGGGTGCTGCGTGATTCGCTCATCGCCAGCCCGGCGAACAGCACCTTCGTGGAGCGCGACGTGCTCTCGATCCTCGAGAACGGCGACTACGACGAGGGCTTCGCGATCGCACTCGCCTGCAAGGATCTGGGGCTGTCGATCGATCTGGCGAGGTCGGTCGGCGTGCCTGTCGAACTCTCGTCGCTGGTCGAGCAGGTCTATCGGCGAGCGCGCGCCTCCTACGGCGACAAGGCGGGGGAGATGACGCCGTTCCGGCTGTACGAGGACCTCATCCACAGCGAACTCCGGCTCGCACCCGAACTCGCGCTCGCCGGATCGGAGGAGTCGGCATGACCGCGGATCTCAGCGTGGACGTTCGCGAGAGGTCGCTGCTCGAACGAGTCCCGACGCAGCTGCTCCTCGGCGACGGATGGACGGATGCCGAGGGCGGCGGCACGTTCCCCGTCACGGATCCCTCGACGGGCGAGGTGCTCGCCGAGGTCGCGGACGCCCGGCCGGCTGACGGCGAGCGGGCGCTCGCCGCGGCCGCAGCCGCGCAGGAGAGCTGGGCGGCCACGCCGCCGCGTGAACGCGGCGAGATCCTGCGTCGTGCCTTCGAACTCGTCACCGCGCGAGCCGATGATTTCGCTCTGCTGATGACCCTCGAGATGGGGAAGCCTCTCGCAGAGTCCCGCGGCGAGGTGGCCTACGGTGCAGAGTTCCTGCGTTGGTTCTCGGAAGAAGCGCCGCGGATCTCCGGTCGGTTCGCTATGGCGCCGGACGGAAAGAGCCGCCTGGTGGTGATGAAGACCCCGGTGGGGCCGTCGCTGTTCATCACCCCGTGGAACTTCCCGCTGGCGATGGCGACGCGCAAGATCGCACCGGCGATCGCCGCCGGCTGCACGATGGTGCTCAAGCCCGCAGCGCTCACTCCGCTGACGGCGCTGCTGTTCGCCGAGGTACTGCGGGAAGCGGGGCTGCCTGACGGCGTCCTCACCGTCATCCCGACCACGAGTGCCGGTGCCGTCACGGGTCCGCTCATCCGCGACCCGCGGCTGCGGAAGCTGTCCTTCACCGGCTCCACCGAGGTGGGGCGGCGCCTGATCGCCGACTCCGCGGAGCAGGTGCTGCGCGTGTCGATGGAGCTCGGCGGTAACGCGCCCTTCCTCGTCTTTGATGACGCCGACCTCTCGAAGGCCGTCGACGGTGCAGTGCTGGCGAAGATGCGCAACGGCGGAGAGGCGTGCGTGGCAGCCAACCGCTTCCTCGTGCAACGGGGAGTCGCTTCCGAGTTCACGCGCCGGTTCACCGAGCGCATCGCCGGTTTCCGGATCGGTCGCGGAACGGATGCCGACACCACGATGGGTCCGCTCGTCGACGAGGCGACGCGGAGCAAGGTCGCGGAGCTCGTGGACGGCGCGGTCGCAGACGGTGCCACGCTCGCTCTCGGCGGGCGCGCGGTTCCCGGTGCCGGATACTTCTACGAGCCGACCGTGCTCGCGGACGTGCCGGCAGATGCGGCGATCCTCGAGGAGGAGATCTTCGGTCCTGTCGCACCGATCGTCGTGTTCGACACCGAGGAGGAGGCGATCGAGATCGCCAACCGGACGCCGTTCGGTCTCGTCTCGTTCGCGTACACGTCGGATCTCAACCGCGGGCTTCGCCTTGCAGAGCGACTCGAGACCGGCATGTTCGGCATCAACGCCGGCGTCGTCTCGAACCCGGCTGCTCCTTTCGGCGGTGTCAAGCAGTCCGGCCTCGGACGCGAAGGTGGATTCGAGGGGATCGATGAGTACCTCGAGACGCGATATGTGAACATCGCCGACCCCTTCGCACCGGAAGGCAGCTGAACATGGACATCAGCGATTTCTCCCTTGACCTGTTCTCGCTTCACGGCCGGACGGCCGTGGTCACCGGCGGTAACACCGGATTGGGGCGGGCATTCAGCCTGGCTCTGGCCAAGGCCGGCGCGAACGTGTTCGTGGCCGGTCTCGCAGACGACGACGGCACCACGCGCCGCCTCGTCGAAGCCGAAGGGCGCGAATACGCCTTCCTCGAGGCGGACATCGCCCGTCGTGGTGTGCCGGCCGAGGTCGTCTCCGCCTGTGTCGAGCGTTTCGGATCGCTCGACGTGCTCGTCAACTCGGCCGGCATCGCGCTGCTCGATGATGTCGACGCGTTCGATCGCGACAAGTGGGATCCCATGATCGCGGTCAACCTCACCGCGCCGTTCGAGCTCGCGCACGAGGCGAGCCGCGTCATGCGCGGCCAGGGTCACGGGAAGATCATCAACATCGCCTCGCTGTTCGCGTTCCTCGGTGGGAAGCAGTCGCCCGCGTACGCCGCGACGAAAGCAGGGATCGTCGGCTTCACGAAGGCATACTGCGACGAGCTCGCCGCCGGCGGCATCCAGGTCAATGCGATCGCTCCCGGGTACTTCGCGACCGCGATCACGGCGGCGACCCGTTCCGACCCTGAAGCGAGCCGCCGGATCCTCGAGCACATCCCCGCCGAACGGTGGGGCGACCCTGCCGATCTCATGGGCGCGACGGTGTTCCTCGCCAGCCGCGCCTCGGACTACGTCAACGGACATGTGCTCGTCGTCGACGGCGGCTACCTGGTCCGCTGACCAGCCCCCTTCACACTTCCACCGATTCGACCCACCACTCCTGAAAGCGAAGGCCATACCCATGTCGGCATCACGATCCGCCCTCAGTCGCGACGAGATCGTCACGCGCGTCACCGCGCTCCTCGGCGCCGATGCGGTCGACACAGATCCTCGCGAGCTCGAGCTCGCCAGCGTCGATCGCTTCAAGAAGTACCAGTCCGTGCACGGCATCTTCGACGGACCGATCCCTGCGATCATCGCCTATCCCCGAAACGTCGAGGAAGTCGCCGCGGTCCTGCGCTTCGCGGACGACAACCTGATCAACGTCGTGCCGCGCACGGGGCGGACGGCGACCGAGGGCGGGCTCGAGACGGTAATCGACGACACGATCGTCCTGGATGGATCGCGCATGGACAGCGTCCTCGAAGTGAACGAGACCGACATGACGGTGACGGTGCAGTGCGGTGTGCCGCTGCAGCAGCTCGAGGACGAACTCCGTGAGCGCGGCCTGACGACGGGGCACTCGCCGCAGTCCAAGCCGCTCGCGCAGTACGGCGGGCTGGTCGCGACCCGTTCGATCGGGCAGTTCTCGACGCTCTACGGCGCGATCGAGGACATGGTCGTGGGTCTCGAAGCGGTGTTCCCCGACGGCACGGTGACCCGTATCAAGAATGTGCCGCGTCGCGCGGCCGGTCCCGACATCCGCCACATCATCATCGGCAACGAGGGCGCGCTGTGCGTGATCACCGAGGTGACGGTGAAGGTGTTCCCGTACCACCCGGAGAACACGCGGTTCTTCGGCTTCCTCGTCGATGAGTTCGAGGTCGGCGTCGAGGCGCTGCGCGAACTCGTCACCGCCGGATACCGGCCGTCGGTCTGCCGGGTGTACTCGCCGGAGGACGCGAATCAGCATTTCTCGCACTTCTCCGAGGGAAAGTCGGTCGTCGTGCTCACGGCCGAGGGGCCCGAGCCACTCGCTGCCGCGACGGCCGCCGGCATTGAGGCGGTGTTCGCCGACCGGCCCCATCAGCGGGTCGACTCGGCGCACATCGAGAAGTGGTTCCAGGGCCTCAACTGGGGTCAGGACAAGATCGACGCCGAGAAGGAGGCGATGCTCCGCGACTCGCATCTCGGGTACACGACCGAAGTGTCGATCAACTGGTCGGGCGTGAGCAGCCTCTATCACGCGGTGATCGACCGCATCCGGTCGGAGTACCCGCGTGCGGATCACCTCACTATGCTCGGAGCGCACTCCTCGCACAGCTATCAGACCGGGACCAACCTCTACTTCGTGTACGACTACGACATCGACTGTGAGCCGCGGCAGGAGATCGACCTCTATCACGTGCCACTCAATGCGATCATCGTGGAAGAGGCACTGCGACTGGGAGGTTCGATGGTGCACCACCACGGCATCGGCAAGTACCGCACTCCTTGGACGCGCGAGGAGCATGGCTCGGCGTACCCGATGCTGGAGCGGCTCAAGCAGGTGTTCGATCCGAACGGCGTGATGAACGCGGGGACCATCCTCCCGCTCGAGGCGTGAACACACCTCGCTACGTCGTCGCCATCGACGGCGGGTCGCAATCGACGAAAGTGCTAGTCGTCGACGAGACCGGAACGATTCACGCCTCGGCGCAGCGCAGACTGAGACCGACCGAGTCTCCGTCGCCTGGTCACGTCGTGCATCCCGACGACGATCTCTGGGAATCGATGGTCGAGGCCTGCCGTGAGGCGCTCGGCCGGTTCGAAGGCGATCCGCGCCACATCGTCGGAGTGGGGCTGTGCACGATCCGCTTCTGCCGTGCTCTGCTCGACGAGGACGGTGGGCTCGTCGAGCCGGTGCTCAGCTGGATGGATCAACGCGTGTCGCGGCCGCACGAGCAGCAGGCGCGGGTGAGGTACGTGACGACATCGTCCGGCTACCTGACCCGTAGGCTGACCGGCGAGCGGCGTGACAGCGTCGGCAATCAGCAGGGCATGTGGCCGGTCGATCAGGAGCGGTGGCGCTGGTCCGACGACCCGGACGCCTATGCGCGCACCGGCATGCGTGCGGAGCAGCTGTTCGAACTCATGCAGCCTGGTGAACTTCTCGGCAGGGTCACGGCCGATGCGGCCGCATCGACAGGGCTCCCCGCCGGGCTTGCCGTGTACGCCACCGCGAACGACAAGGCCGTGGAGGCACTCGGTTCGGGTTTGCGCGACGACGACCCCGCGGTGCTTCTCTCGCTCGGCACTTACGTGGCGGCGATGGCGGTGGGGCACGACGCGAACGCGACCGACGAACGCTACTGGACGAACTTCGCGGCGGAGCCGGGGCGGTACCTGTACGAGAGCGACGGCATTCGCCGGGGCATGTGGACGGTGAGCTGGTGGCGGGATCTGCTCGATGCCGGGCAGGGGATCACCGACGACGATCTCAACGCGGGGGCGGGTGATATCGCACCAGGCAGTGACGGGCTGTTCGCCGTCTTGGACTGGCTCGCTCCCGGCGGCGCGACTCACCGGCGAGGAGCGCTGCTGGGATTCGACGGACGTCAGGGCCGATTCCACGTGCACCGGGCCATCCTGGAGGGCATCGCCCTCACCATGCGGGGGCACGTCGACGCGATGGAGGTCGCACTCGGTCGCCGCTTCGAGAGCGTGATCGTTTCGGGCGGGGGGTCGCGCTCAGATCTGATGATGCGCATCCTCGCCGCCGTGTTCGAAAGACCGGTACGACGCAATCGCTTGACGGATGCCGCGGGCATGGGCGCGGCCATCTCCGCGTTCGTCGGGGCCGGAGTGCATTCGTCATGGGGTGAATCGGTCGCCGCGACGGTCCACGGCGCCGACCGATTCGAACCTCAGCCGGAATGGGTGCGTGCGTACAGGCCTGTGCGCGAGGCATACTCGCTGCTGCCGCGGCATCTGGATCCGCTGTTCCTGAAGTGGCAGGCGATCGCCGCGCGCGCATCAGAAGAGAGATAGCTCCCGGGACTTCGCCGGGCATCCCACTTGATTCACTCGACCGGCAGCCGCACCGTGACGATCAGTCCACCGCCGCCGCGCGGCTCCTGCTCCAACGTCCCGCCGTGGGCGCGCGTGATCCCTTCGGCGATGGCGAGGCCAAGGCCGGCGCCCGCATGGGCGGCATCCTTGCTGCGGAAGCGGCCGGCTCCGCGTTGGAACGGTTCCCGCAGGGTGGCGAGGAGGTGGGCGGGGATCACCTCGCCGGTGTTCTCGACGATCATCACAGCACCGTGATCAGCCATCTCGGTGCGCACCTCGACGCTCCCACCCGCCGCGATGTTGTGCACGATCGCGTTGTGGATCAGATTCACGATGAGCTGCTGCAGAAGCGTCGGCGAGCCGTTGGCGAAGGCCGTGGTACCGCGGATGTCGAGCGTCACACCGCATCGATCGGCCAGCGGATGCAGGCTCTCCACTGCTTCTTCCGCCAGGAGCGACAGCTCGACACGCTCGCGCTCGAAGGTGCCGCGATCGGCGCGGGCCAGCAGGAGCAGCGCCTCGGTCAAGGCGATCGCGCGCGTGTTGACGTTCTGCAGTCGGTCGATGAGCACGTCGACGTCGCGGTCGGGATCGTCGCGAGCCACCTCGAGCATCGTCTGCGAGATCGCCAGCGGGGTGCGCAGCTCGTGCGAGGCATTCGATGCGAAGCGCCGCTGCTCCTCGACGTGGGCTTCGAGCCTCGCGAGCATCGTGTCGAACACATCGGCGAGGTCGCGGAACTCGTCCTTCGCGCCGGGCATGTCGACACGATGCGAGAGCGATCCTTCTGACGCCAGACGCGCAGCTTCGTTGAGGCGGGTCAGCGGCGCCAGCATCCGGCCGGCGAGGAACCAGCCACCGATCAGGCCGAGCGCCAGGAGGAAGACGAGCGCGGCGATCGTCGGCGGGACGAATGCGCGCACCAGGTCGGAGCGGTTGGGCACGAAAGGGCCCATGCTCCTGATCTGCCCGTCGGGCACATACCGCAGCAGGAACAGGGCGACCACCGCCAGCAGCAGCGCGCCTGCGATCAACAGGAATCCGGCGTAGCTCAGGGTGAGCTTCACCCGAGCGCTCAGCCCTCTGCGCCTAGCCATCGACGGCATCCGTATCGATCCGGTACCCCACACCCGGCACCGTCAGGATCAACCACGGCTCACCGAGCCTCTTGCGAAGCGACGAGACCGTGATGCGCACGGCGTTCGTGAACGGATCGGCATTCTCATCCCATGCGCGCTCCAGCAGTTCCTCGGCACTGACCACGCCGCCCGCCGCGCTCACGAGCACTTCGAGCACCGCGAACTGCTTCCTGGTCAGCGCGACGTAACGGTCATCGCGGTACACCTCGCGTCGGAACGGATCGAGGCGGATGCCTGCGAGCTCCTGCACCGGCGGGCGCACGTGCGTGCGGCGCCGGTCGAGCGCCCGCAACCGCAGCACGAGCTCACGCATCTCGAACGGCTTGGTGAGGTAGTCGTCCGCGCCCAGCTCGAACCCCGATTCCTTGTCGTCGAGACGGTCAGCGGCCGTGAGCATGAGGATCGGGATGCCGCTGCCGGAGTCGACGATCCATCGGGCGACCTCATCGCCGGAAGGGCCGGGGACGTCGCGATCGAGCACGGCGAGATCGTAGGAGTTGATGCTCAGAAGCTCGAGGGCGGCGTTGCCGTCTCCGGCGATGTCGGCGGCGATGGCCTCCAGCCGCAGCCCATCCCGGACCGCCTCGGCGAGGTAGGGCTCGTCCTCGACGATCAGTACGCGCATGGCCGGGCCTTCATAAGCAGAGATCCTACGCACCCGCGTGTATCGGCAGCGTATGAAGAATCGCATACGGCCTCGTAACCCGTCGCCGGGTTCGCTGGAGGCATGAGAACCACGCATGTGCTCGTCCCTCCGCCGGCTTCGTCCCCGACCATGCGTCGCCAACAGCGCCGCGCCGCGGCCGCGCTCGTCGTCGCCCTCATCGCGCTGGTGGTCGCGCTCGTGCTCGTGGTGGCCAATGGGTCCCGGTCTCTCGCAGAGATCGCCGGCGGGGCCGGGCAGCCGGTCGCGATCGGGTCCCCCGGCGACACGGGATCCGTCCTCACGGCCGAGCACGGATACATCGGCGAGGGCGACGGGCTGTCCGTGTTCGACGAGCAGGCGCCTGCCATCACGCGGCTGAACCCGTCGCTGCTCGACGCGCTTCGTCGAGCAGCGACGGATGCGGAGGCCGATGGTGTCGCCTTCGAAGTCAACAGCGGCTGGCGATCTCCCGAGTATCAGTCCTCTCTGCTGCGCGCTGCGGTCGACGACTACGGTTCGGAGGAGGAGGCCGCGCGCTGGGTCGCGACGGCGCAGACCTCGGCGCATGTGTCGGGGGATGCTGTCGACATCGGTCCGCTCACGGCGACCGACTGGCTCGCACAACATGGCGCGCAGTACGGACTGTGCCAGATCTATGGGAACGAGTCCTGGCACTACGAACTGCGCCAGGATGCGATCGGCGGGGTGTGTCCTGCTTCGTTCTCCGATCCGACCGAGGATCCGCGGATGCAGGGATGATCGAACGATCCGACGCTGCGGGGTTGCCCCTCGCCGTGCGGCGGACGAACATGGCACCATGACTGAGCAGATCGAGGAGGAGTTGCTGGAACTCGAGCATCAGGGATGGCGTTCGCTCTGCGACGGGACGGGGAGTGACTTCTACGGGGCGCTCATGACCGAAGACGGTGCGATGCTGCTGGCGACGGGGCTGTCGATGAATCGCTCAGAGGTCATCGCGTCGCTGGCGGATGCTGCGCCGTGGGAGCGGTACGAGATCATCGAGCCGCGGCTGCTCACCCTCGCTGATGGCGCGTCGACCCTGCTGTACACGGGGCGGGCGTTCCGCATGGGCGGAGAGCCTTTTGTCGCCTTGATGGCCAGCACCTATGTGCGCCGCGCCGGTGTGTGGCGGCTCGCGCTCTACCAGCAGACCACCGTCGACTCCGACGGGTCTTCGTCGTGAGCGACGGCACTGTGTGGGCGTCGGCGTCGATCTCCTGGCGTCCGATCGTCGAGGCGGATTTCTCGCTGCTCGCCGACTGGCTGTCGCGACCGCATGCGCACAGGTACTGGCATCACGATTTCACTCCCGAGGGTGTGGCACGCGACTTCGGTCCAGGCACCCGCCGTGAAGAGGCGGGGGAGGATCTGCTCGTGTCGGTGGACGGGCATCCGGCCGCGCTCATGCAGCGCTCGCGCATCGCGGACTACGCCGAGGACTTTCAGGAGCTGAGTGCCATCGTCGACGTTCCGGCCGGTGCGGTGATGATCGACTACTTCGTCGCGGACCCGGCTCAGACCGGACGCGGCCTCGGCAGTACGATCATCCGCGCGATCGTCTCCGACACCTGGTCGAGCTATCCGGACTGCCCTGCGATCATCGTCCCGGTGGTCGCAGGGAACATCGCATCGTGGCGAGCCTTGGAGAAAGCCGGATTCCGGCGCGTGGGTGAAGGCGACATGGAACCGGACAACCCGATCGACGCCCCGCTGCACTTCATCTCGCGGATCGACCGACCGGTCACCGCCGTCTAAAGCCGATCCACCCCGGTCACCGTGACGACGGCCTCGCCCGCCTCGTCCGATGCGGCGAGGTCGATCGTTGCGGAGATGCCCCAGTCGTGGTCGCCCGCGGGGTCGTCGATGATCTGCCGTGCGGTCCAGGTCGAGGCACTCTCGGTGAGCAGAAGCAGCTTGGAACTTCGTGCGTCGGAGCCGGTGAGGATGTCGTCGTGCTCGGCGAAGTACGCATCGAGCGCGTCATTCCAGCCGCCTTCACCGAAAGCCGGATCGAGCGCGGCGAGCGCATCGACGTCTTCGCGGGCGGCGAGCTGCACACGACGGAATAGTTCGTTGCGCACCAGGATGCGGAACGCACGCACATTCGATGTCAGGCGCTTCGGTGCCGGTGGCACGATCGGCTCGTCGTCGTGGCGCGGGAGGTCGACGATGCCGTTGTCGGTTCCGGCGCGCAACTCCTCCCACTCGTCGAGCAGGCTCGAATCGACCTGACGCACGAGCTCGCCGAGCCACTCGATCAGATCGCGGAGATCCTCGTTCTTCAGATCCTCGGGGATCGTCTGCGAGGCCGCCCGGTAGGCATCGGAGAGGTATCGCAGCACGACGCCTTCTGACCGCGCGATCTTGTAGTAGGCGACATATTCCCCGAACGACATGGCCCGCTCGTACATGTCGCGGACGACGGCCTTCGGGTGAAGCTCGAAGTCACGGATCCACGGCTGCGCCGCGCTGTAAGTCTCGAATGCCTGACCCAGCAGCGCTTCGAGCGGCTTGGGGTACGTGATCTGCTCGAGCAGCTCCATGCGCTCTTCGTACTCGATGCCCTCGCGTTTCATCTCCGCGACCGCGTCGCCGCGGGCGAGGAACTCCTGCTGGCTCAGCACCGCGCGCGGATCGTCGAGCGTGGACTCGACGATCGAGATCATATCCAGGGCGAAGGTCGCAGCATCCGGGTCGAGAAGTTCGAACGCGGCGAGAGCGAAGGGCGACAGCGGCTGGTTCAACGCGAAGTTCGGCTGCAGATCGACCGTGAGCGTGATCGTGCCGTCCGTCGACTGCTCGACGATCCCCGATTCCCGCAGCGTGCGATAGATCCCGAGCGCTCGCAGCGCCAGCATCCGCTGTCTCGCCCGAGGTTCGTGGTTGTCGTATACCAGCGCGCGCATATTCCCGAACACGTCGCCACCGCGACCGATCACGTTGAGCATCATCGCGCTAGTGATCTGCATGTGCGAGGTCAGGGTCTCGGGCTCCGCGTCGATCAGTTTGCGGAACGACGGCTCACCCCACGACACGAAGCCGTCCGGCGCCTTCTTGCGGATGATCTTGCGCTTCTTCTTCGGATCATCGCCGGCCTTGCGGATCAGCGCGGCGTTCTCGGTCTCATGCTCGGGCGCCTGGGCGACCACGGTTCCGGCGGTGTCGTAGCCGGCACGCCCCGCACGCCCGGCGATCTGGTGGAATTCGCGGGCATTGAGCTGCCGCATGCGCGTGCCGTCGAACTTCGTCAGAGCAGTGAGCAGTACGGTGCGGATGGGCACATTGATACCGACGCCGAGTGTGTCGGTGCCGCAGATCACGCGCAGCATCCCGCGCTGTGAGAGTTGCTCGACGAGTCGTCGATACTTCGGCAGCATGCCTGCGTGATGAACGCCGATGCCTGCGCGCAGGAACTTGGAGAGCGTTCTGCCGAACGCGGTCGTGAAGCGGAACTCTCCGATCAGCTCAGCGATCTGATCGCGCTGCTCGCGCGTTGCGATCTTCGTGCTCGACAGGGCCTGCGCGCGTTCCATGGCAGCGGCCTGCGAGAAGTGCACGACGTAGATCGGTGCCTGGCCCGTCGTCAGAAGATCTTCGACCGTCTCGTGGATCGGCGTCAGCTCGTAATAGAAGTGCAGCGGCACCGGGCGTTCGACACCCGTCACGGTCGCCGTCTCGCGGCCCGTACGGCGGGTGAGGTCTTCAGCCAGTGCGGTGACGTCTCCGAGCGTCGCTGACATCAGGATGAACTGGGCCTGCGGCAGCGTCAGCAGCGGCACCTGCCACGCCCATCCACGATCGGGGTCGGCGTAGAAGTGGAACTCATCCATCACGACCTGGCCGACGTCGGCCGATGGTCCCTGGCGCAGCGCGAGGTTGGCGAGGATCTCCGCCGTGCAGCAGATGATCGGAGCATCCGCGTTCACGGACGAATCACCCGTGATCATGCCGACGTTCTCGGGGCCGAAGGTGTCGACGAGCGCGAAGAACTTCTCGCTCACGAGTGCCTTGATCGGCGCGGTGTAGTAACTGCGGCGTCCTTCGACGAGGGCGGCGAAGTGCGCGCCGACGGCGACGAGCGACTTCCCGGTGCCGGTGGGAGTCGAGAGGATCAGGTTCTGACCGGAGACGATCTCGATGACCGCCTCGTCCTGTGCCGGATACAACCGGATGCCGGTGCTCTCCACCCATTCGACGAACGCCGTGTAGACGGCATCCGGATCGGAAGCGTCAGGTAGGGTCGCGGAGTCGAGAAGCGAAGGCATGATACTTCGATCATCCCTCACCGCGAGGTCAGGGCTGACGTCCGGGCGCCGCACAACTCCGGAGAATCGGATCGATGCAGCCTCTGCCGCACCGGAACCGAGCCGATCGGCGAAATTTCTCCGGAGTTATGCGGGCCGGGCGCCGGGCAGACGCGCGGGATCGGCGAGCACCTCGAGGCCGATGATCCGTCCGTCCACCACGTCGAAGGTCATCAACGAGACGAGGCGATCCCCGAACATCGCGGCGACGCCGGGCAGCCCATCGATGAGCACCGGTGTCGAATGCGCAGCCAGACGCGCGGCGAGCACGGCTTGCGCGGCGATCTCGTCCCTGCCGTTGAGCGTCTGACGGGTCGTTCCGTATTCGGCGTGCAGCGTCGCGTCCTCGTGCAGCAGACCGAGAAGAGCATCGAGATCGCCTTCCTGCACTGCCGACAACCATGCCTCCACCAACGCGCGCCCGCGGCGACGATCGGCGCGGGCCGGCGCGGATGCTTCGCGCAGCCGTCTTCGCGCTCGCGACGCCAGCTGGCGGGCAGCCGCGGGGGAACGGCCGACAGCATCGGCGACCTCGTCGAACGGCTGCCCGAAGACGTCATGCAGCACGAAGGCGATCCGCTCGGCGGGAGTCAGAGCATCCAAGATCACGAGCAGCGCCACGTTAACGCGATCAGACTGATCGACGAGATCCGCGAGATCCGGCGTAGGATCAGTCGGTTCATCGCGCCACGGCTCGACATTCCACGAGCGCTCGCGGGTCGTTCGCGGCGCGCGGAGCATGTCGAGGCTGATGCGGGAGACGACGGTCGTGCACCAGGCATCGAGGTTGTCGATGGTGGCAGCATCCGATCGGGCGAGACGCAACCACGTCTCCTGAACGGCGTCGTCGGCATCGGCGCTCGAGCCGAGCAATCGCGTCGCAATCGCCCGCAGTCTGGGGCGTGCGTGTTCGAAGCGCTCTGCAAGTTCTTCGTCGTCCATGTCACATCTCCTCGTCGTCACTCGTCATGATCTCGACGGATGCACCGGCGGAAATGCGACAGGCCGGTGCCACAGACGAAAGGACGACGATCATGAGTACACCCATTCTGGTCACAGGAGGCACCGGGAACATCGGGCGGCACACCGTTCCGCTGTTGCAGGCTGCGGGACGCGAAGTCCGCATCCTCAGCCGGCATTCCCGGTCTGCCGAGCCAGGCGTCGAGTATGCAGAAGGAGACACCGTGAAGGGCGTGGGGCTCGATGAGGCGCTGTCGGGCGTCGGGACGGTGCTCCACCTCGCCGGCGGCGCGAAGGGAGACGACGTCGCCGCGCAGAATCTCGTGGCGGCCGCGCGCCGCACCGATGCGCGTCACCTCGTGCTCATCTCGGTGATCGGTGCCGGGCGCATGCCGATCGGCTACTTCAGGATGAAGGATGCCGCCGAGCGTGCGTTCGAGGCATCCGGTATTCCGTTCACGGTGCTGCGCGTCGCGCAACTGCACGACTTCGCGTTGCCGATCGTGAAGGCGCTGTCGAAGATGCGGATCGCACCGCGCGGGCTGCGATTCGAGTCGGTCGGTGTCGAGGAGGTCGCCGCGCGATTGGCCGAGCTCACGCTCGGGTCTCCGGCCGGCCGAGTGGCAGATCTGGCGGGACCGCAGGTGCGGGAGATCGCCCACATGGTGCGTGCATTCGACAGCGCACGCGGGCGTGTGCACCGGCTCTTGCCGATCGGTCTGCCCGGCGCCGTCGGACGTGCGTATCGCGACGGCGACAATCTCGCAGATGGCACGGCCATGCGGGGACGGTCGACATGGGAGGAGTTCCTCGCGAACCGAGAAGCGGGGGTCGTCGCGGCGGTGTGAGCGGGGCGGATGCTGCGGTGGATCACGCCTCGTGCGTAACGCCGCGATCACGGCGACGCCGGCCGACCACGATGCGCACCAGCACGCCGATCGCGACGATCACGCAGAGCGCGGACGTCGTCGACAGGGCGACGCCGAAGTCGGTACCGGCGGCGATGAAGCCCACCGCCAGCGCGCCGATGCCGGTGCCGCAGTCGAAGCCGATGTTCCACACGGCGCTGGCGACATCTCGGTGGCGCGGCCCGACCGCCGCGAACGATTCGATCAGTGTGACGTTCTGCAGCGCGCCATAGGCGATCCCGGTGATCGCCATTCCGCTGACCAGGGCCGCTCCGCTTCCTCCGAGCATCGACCACACGCACAGCGCGAGCCCCACAGCTCCGAGCAGGAGCATCGGCGGCTGGAACGGCAGGTGCCCGAAACGGTCGGCCACGCCGCCGATGAGCCAGCGGGCGGCCGCAGCGCACGCGGTCAGTGCGAACAGCCCGGCGACGGCATACCCGCCGACCTCCGGGAACTGCGGCACGAAGGTGAGCAGCGCCCCGCCCGGAGCGGTGATCGTGAGCAGCACCACGCTCGGGGCGATCAGGGCGATCCACACGCGCGCGCCGGTCCGGTGCGGATGGTGCTCGGCCATGGGTGCGTGTGAGATGCGGTCGAGTCGCCGAGCGAGAAGGAAGGCGGGGACGGTGGCGATCAGTGGAGCTGCACCGACGGCGAACACGACCCAGAAGCCCACGTGATCGGCGATCCACACCGACGTCGGCACGAGCAGGATCTGGGGAGCGGAGATCGACAGGCCGTAGAGGCCGATCGCCCGCCCGCGGCGCGCCGGCTCCACCAGCATCGCCACAGCCGACGACCCGCATACGGTGATCACCGCGAACCCGGCACCGCGCGCTGCAGACAGGGCGAGGATCGCGGGCAGTGCGTCGGTCAGGAGCAGCAGCAGCGATGGCGCACCGAGAAGCGCCACCCCGGTGACGAGCGTCGGCGTCCACCCGAAGCGCCGCAGCGCCGCGGGAACCGTCGTCTGCACGGCGACGGTCGCGGCCATCATCACGGCGTTCACGAGCCCGCCGCCGACTTCGTCCGCGCCGCCCTGCACAGCCCACAGCGGCACGGTCGACACGAGTGAGCCGAAACCGGCGAAGCCGAGTGCCGACATCGACATCAGCGCCAGGATTCCGGGAGTCCTGATCACGCTGCGAGGTGTCGCCGTCACGCCTGTCATATCCGATTCAGCCTACCGAGCGGGTGCGACTGATGGACGAGCGGATGCCGCGGCATCCGCTCTCGGTTCAGGAGGTCGCCGCGCGCAGCGCGATCTCGATCATGTCGCCGAAGGTCTGCTCCCGCTCCTGCGCGGTGGTCTCCGCGCCGGTGACGATGTGGTCGGAGACCGTGCAGATGCTCAGCGCCCGACGGCCGTAGTAGGCCGCCAGCGTGTACAGCCCGCTCGTCTCCATCTCGACGCCCAGGGCGCCATGGGCGACGAATGGCTCGGTCAGCTCTGGGCGCGTGCTGTAGAACTGGTCGCTCGAGAACAGCAGCCCGACGTGCACGGCGGCATCCAGCGACATGGCCTCGCTCGCCTCGACCGCTGCACGCAACAGCGAGAAGTCGGCGACGGGCGCGTAGTCGAGTCCGTTGAATCGCACGCGATTGATTCCGGAGTCGGTGCACGCACCGTTCGCGATGATGATGTCGCGCACGGCGAGGCGCTCGGTCAGCGCACCGCATGACCCGACCCGCACGATCGTCTGCACGTCGTAGTCCTTGAACAGCTCAGTCGCGTAGATCGCCATCGACGGCTGGCCCATGCCCGATCCCTGCACGGAGATGCGGTGTCCGTTCCAGGTGCCGGTGAATCCCAGCATCCCGCGGGTCTCCGAATACAGCTGCGCATCCGTGAGGAACGTATCGGCGATCCACTTCGCACGCAGCGGGTCGCCGGGGAACAGGACGATGGGGGCGATCTGACCGTGTTCTGCGGCGATGTGCGTGCTCATCCACTCAGCCTAGAGTCAGCCCTCGCGGCGCCTGACGATCTCGTTGATCCAGATCGGCGCGAAGGGCGAGGTGCACCCCGGCGCGGTCGGATAGTCGGCAAGCACCTGCAGTCGATCACCGATCTCCAGCGCGCGTGCACGCAGGTGCGGGTGGTGGATGCCGATCTGCGCGAGGGTCTCGTTCATCGTCCACTGCGGCCGCGCAGGAGCATCCTTCATGTCGCGCTCGATGCGGTCGAGCAGGTCCTCCAGGTCGAGTCCTTCGGAATTCTTCGCCACGCGCTCGCTGGTCAGCGACCATGCGGCCGCCGCGACCGTCGGATCAGGATCGTCGAACCACCGAAGCCGCATCTCCTCGGCCAGCGGCGACTTCTTGGCGATGTAACTGACGAACCACTCGTTGACCTTCGGCGGTCGTGTCTCGCGCAGCATCGCATCGAGTTCGTCGGCGGTGAACTCCCGCGGCTTGCAGATCAGCAGCGCGAGCAGACGCGGAGCGGTCTCGCCCGTCGACCACAGCTCTTTTGCCAGAGGATGATTCGTCTTGACCTGCTTCGCGAGCGCGCGCATCCTCGACAGGTTGATGCCGTGGTCGTCGCCACGCTTCTCGTTCGCGGCCCGCATCTTCGGATCCTCGAGGGCGGCGAGCTGCTCGAGCACGGCGGGGACGGTCATCGTGTCGGCCATGATCCCAGCCTACGACCGGTGTGCGCGGGTACAGATGTCAGGCGAAGTTACAGATGTCAGCCGAGATCGGCGGATCGCGGCTGACATCTGTGAAATGGACTGACGAGTGTGCCGGCACAGACGAGTCAGTCATCCCCGACGAGTTCCCCGCGGATGCGGCGCAGATCCTCCATGAGCGAGCCGATCAGGATCCAGTGACCGGATGCCGGTGGCTTCACCTGCAGCGGGGCAGTGAGAGCCGGGATCGCCGAGGTCTCGGATGATGGCTCAGGAGCGACGTCTGCGACCTGCACGGCCAGGCGCACATCGTGGCCCGCCCTGTGCAGCTGCTCGGCGATGGCGTGCACGGTCGGCTCGTCGGCGAGGGTGTCGTCGTAGTGGTCGAAGTACGCGCGGGTCATCCCGATCACCTGCGTGACGATGGGGGAGAGCGTGTCCAGAAGCGCGCGCATCTCGAGGAGATCGCCGCGCTGCGACCGGCGCGGGTTGAGGGTCAGCGACTCCTCTCCGGCGCTGATGGATGCTTCGGCCGCTGCCTGCATCGGACGCAGCAGCCGCGCGTGCAGCATCAGCTCCTGCAGCTGTGCCGGCGTCTGCGCAGCGGGCAGGGCCGCGGCAAGGCGATCGAGGCTGGCGGCGATCTCGGCCCCCAGCAGTCCCAGGTTCCGCCGTGCGGGTGCGGTGAGCACTGGGGGCACGATCAGGGCGTTGACGATGATGCCGATCGCGACGCCGATCAGGGTCTCGACGATGCGGTCCAGGGCGTATTGCGGGCTGGAGGAGCCGAGGGCGAGGACGAGCATCGCCGAGATGGCGACCTGATTCCCCATGCCCGGCGTCGCACGGAACACCCAGGCCACCAGCATCGCCACCACGATCGCGAGCAGGACCACCCAGCTCTGCGGACCCAGCAGCAGGCTGAGGCCCGTCGCGATCACGACGCCCACGATCACGCCGAGGCTGCGCTCGATCGCCTTCGCAAGCGACTGGTTCACGCTCGGCAGCACGACCAGCAGGGCGGCGATCGCGGCGAAGACCGGGAGCGGACCGGGAACGAGCCAACCGGCGATCAGCCAGGCGCCGATCGTCGCCACTGCGGATTTCACGACCTGCAGCAGCGGAGCGCGCTTCGCGCTGCGCACCGCCGATGTCATCCGCATGCACTCACGTTAGCCCTGGGCAATATCCGATCTCGCGTATGAGGACACCCTAACTCTCTGATAAATTAGGGCAGGCTTACCAAAGCCCACACCGCTCGATAGCATCCGGCGCGCTTCGCGCCAGCCTCCCCAACCCGAAAGGGAATTCCGTGCGCATCTCTCGTCTCCTGGGCCTCGGCGCAGTCGCGGCACTGGCCGTCGGCCTCGCTGCCTGCTCGACCCCCGCAGCCTCCGACACTGCCGACTCCGACTCACCGGTCGGAACGAACCCGGCATCAGCCGACGCGTTCCCCGTCACCATCGAGCACGTCTTCGGCGAGACCACGATCAGCGAGAAGCCCGACCGCATCGCGACGGTCAACTGGGCCAACCACGAGGTCCCCCTCGCTCTCGGCGTCGTGCCGGTCGGCATGAGCAAGGTGGCCTGGGGGGACGACGACGACAACGGCGTGCTTCCGTGGGTCGAGGACAAGCTCGACGGTCTGGGCATCGACGTGTCGCTGATGGGCGACAAGGATGCTGAGGGGGCCGGCGAAGTGCCCGTGCTGTTCGACGAGGCCGACGGCATCGACTTCGAGGCCGTCGCCGACACGAGCCCCGATGTCATCCTCGCTTCGTACTCCGGGCTGACGCAGGAGGACTACGACACCCTCTCCAAGATCGCGCCGGTCGTGGCGTACCCCGAGGTCGCATGGGGCACGTCCGTCCAGGACATGATCGCCCTGAACTCCGACGCGATCGGCCTCGGCGACGAAGGCCAAGCCCTGATCGAGGACCTCGACGCCCAGACGCAGGCAGCGCTCGACGCTCATCCTGCGCTCAAGGACGCGAAGCTGCTCTTCAGCTATATCGACCCGAACGATCTCAGCCAGCTCGGTTACTACACGCGCATCGACACTCGTCCGGGGTTCCTGCTCGAGCTCGGCCTGCCCGAGGCGCAGATCGTCGCGGACAACGCCGACAGCACCGACTTCTATCAGATGGCCAGCGCCGAGGAGGTCGAGAAGTTCGACGACGTCGACGTCTTCATCACTTACGGAGACGATTCGATCATCCCCCTGCTCCAGGCCGATCCGCTGCTGGGCAAGATCCCTGCCATCGCGGCGGGGAACATCGCTGTCCTTCCTGACGCATCCCCGATGGCGAACTCCGCGAATCCGTCTCCGCTGTCGATCCCGTGGGGAATCGACGACTACTTCGCGATCCTCGAGGCCCCGCTGCTCGACGAGTGACCTCAGTTGCCCAGGCTTCGACGTCGGGCTCCGCGAACCTGCGGCGTCCGGCGTCGATGCGTGTGCTCTGGCTGCTGATCGGAGCCGGTGCCATCCTCGTCCTCAGCATCCTTTCGATCTCGTTCGGAGTGCGCACCGTTACCCTCGACGACATCATCGCCGCTCTCAGCGGACACGACGACACCGTCGCGCAGGCCGCGATCATCAAGAGGATCCCGCGCACTGTGCTCGCGATCCTCGTCGGTGCCGCCCTCGCGCTCTCCGGCGCGGCCATGCAGGCCGTCACCCGCAACCCGATCGCGGACCCCGGCATTCTCGGCGTCACGAACGGCGCCTCGCTCGCGGTCGTCTTCGGGATCGCCTTCTTCGGCGTCTCGAGCGCCTACGGCTACATGCTGCTCGCGGTTCTCGGCGCGGCGATCGCCGCGATCTTCGTCTACTCAGTGGGTTCGCTGGGCCGCGGCGGCGCGACGCCCCTCAAACTCGCCCTCGCGGGAGCTGCGACCTCGGCGGCACTCGGCTCGCTGATCAGCGCGGTCATGCTGCCCCGTGTCGACCTGCTGCAGACGTTCCAGTCCTGGCAGATCGGCGGCGTCGGCGGCGCGGAGTGGCCGCGCATCGCGATCACGGCGCCCGTGCTCGCGATCGGCGCGCTCATCTGCTTCATGTGCGCGCGCGGCATGAACTCCCTCGCCCTCGGTGATGACATGGCGGCAGGTCTCGGCGAGCGCGTCTTCCGCACTCGCCTGGTCTCGGCGGTCGGCGCCGTCATCCTCGCGGGCGCCGCGACGGCGATCGCCGGTCCGATCGGTTTCGTTGGTCTCGTCGTCCCGCACATGTGCCGGATGCTGATCGGCACGGACCACCGCTGGCTGCTGCCCTTCTCGGCGCTCGGCGGGGCAGCACTGCTGCTCGCGAGCGACATCATCGGCCGCGTGATCGCCCCATCGTCGGAGGAGATCCAGGTCGGCATCATCACGGCCGTCATCGGCGCACCGTTCTTCATCTGGATCGTCCGTCGCCAGAAGGTGCGTGAGCTGTGAGCGTCGTGCAGGCCCCTGGAGCGGCCGTGATGCAGGGCCCGGCCGCGATCATGGCGGGTCGCCGCGCGCGTCAACGCCGCCACGCCGCGGCTACCATCGTGCTCGGCGTGCTGCTGTTCGCGCTCGCCGCAGTCGCCCTGATGTTCGGCAACTCGTTCTACACGCCGGGCGAGATCATCCGCGTCATGCTGGGTGAGACGGTGCCTGGGGCATCCTTCACTGTCGGCGAGTTGCGCCTGCCGCGCACGGCGCTCGCGATCCTCGCGGGCTTCGCCTTCGGCATCGCCGGTGTCACCTTCCAGACGCTGCTGCGCAACCCACTGGCCTCACCAGACATCATCGGCATCACCGAGGGTGCGAGCGCTGCGGCGGTCGTCGGAATCGTCGTGCTCGGGATGAGCGGCCCCGCCGTCTCGGTGATGGCGTTGGGGGGAGCCCTGATCACGGCGATCGCGATCTACCTGCTCTCCAACAGGGGAGGCTTCTCCGGCATCCGCCTCATCCTCATCGGCATCGGCGTCGCGGCCATGCTGCAGAGCGTCGTGTCGTACGTTCTCTCGCGTGCGGCGGACTGGGACATCCAGATGGCGATGCGTTGGATCACCGGAAGCCTGAACAACGCCGCGTGGGACGACGTGATCCCGCTCGTGATCGCCAGCGTCGTGATCCTGCCGTTCCTGTTGAGTCAGGCGCGCGCGCTCGGGATGCTGCAGCTCGGCGACGACTCGGCCTCCGGCCTCGGCGTGCGCGTCACCGTGACGCGGCTGATGTTCATCATCGGCGCCGTCGTGCTGCTCGCGTTCGCGACGGCGGGCACAGGGCCGATCGCATTCGTGGCATTCATGGCAGGTCCGATCGCAGCCCGCATCACTGGGCCGGGCGCCAACCTGCTGCTGCCGTCGGCGTTCGTCGGGGCTGTTCTCGTGCTCGGCGGCGACCTGATCGGTCAGTTCGCGTTCGACGCGCGCTACCCGGTCGGCGTCATCACCGGAGTGCTCGGCGCGCCGTATCTGATCTACCTACTCATCCGCACCAACCGCTCCGGAGGCTCACTGTGACCGAGGCACACACACTGACCGCCGAGGGGGTGACCCTCGCCTACGGCGACCGCACGGTCATCGAGGGGCTCGACCTCCAGATCGCCCCAGGAAAGATCACCTCGATCGTCGGAGCGAACGGATGCGGCAAGTCGACGCTGCTGCGATCGCTCGCGCGGCTGTTGTCACCGGCATCCGGTCAGATCGTCCTGGACGGCAGATCGGTGCACTCCAGACCCACCAAGGAGGTCGCCCGAGTGCTCGGCCTGCTGCCGCAGTCGCCGATCGCTCCTGAGGGGATCGCCGTGGCCGATCTGGTCGGCCGGGGACGGCATCCGCATCAGAAGGTGCTCGCGCGCTGGAACGACCACGACTACGAAGTTGTCGCCGATGCGCTCGCCGCGACCGGGACCACGGATCTCGCCGACCGTAGCGTCGACGAGCTCTCCGGTGGTCAGCGCCAGCGCGTCTGGATCGCCATGGTGCTCGCGCAGGAGACCGACATCCTGCTGCTCGACGAGCCGACCACGTTTCTCGACGTCGCGCATCAGGTCGAGGTGCTCGATCTGCTCACCGACCTCAGCGTCTCGCGCGGCACGACGATCGTAATGGTGCTGCACGACCTCAATCTCGCCGCGCGCTACTCCGATGAGCTCGTCGCGATGCGCGGCGGCCAGGTCCACGCCCTTGGTGCGCCGAACGACATCCTCACTCACACGCTGGTCGAAGAGGTCTTCGGCATGGCGAATCAGATCACCACCGACCCGGTTTCCGGAAAGCCGATGGTCACACCGATCGGAAGGCATCATGTCCGCTGACACCACCACCGAGCAGCGCCCCTCGTACGTTCTCGCCCGCGCCGAGGTGCGTGCCGTGGACCGTGTGTCACCGAACTTCGTCCGAGTGACCTTCGGGGGTATCGACCTCGAGGAGTTCGGA
Organism: Microbacterium sp. AK031; assembly: GCF_024807145.1. Taxonomy (GTDB): domain Bacteria; phylum Actinomycetota; class Actinomycetes; order Actinomycetales; family Microbacteriaceae; genus Microbacterium. Next base: position 187,462 of record NZ_JANUCA010000008.1, read on the forward strand.
ACCCCAGGCGATGTCTTCGACGCGCGCATCAAGCTGGTCTTCCCACCGGCATCCGGCATCCTTCCTGAGATCGCTCGCGACACGGACGACTGGTGGGGCGCGTATCTCGCGGTTCCGGAAGAGACGCGAGGATCGATGCGCACCTATTCGGTGCGCGAGCTTCGCGTGACGGATGCCGCGACCGAAGTCGTCGTCGATTTCGTGCTGCACCTCGCGCCTGGCCTCACCGGGCCCGCCTCGCTGTGGGCGAGCAGGGCGGCCGCCGGCGATGAACTCTGGATGGTCGGACCGCGCCGCGGCCGCGAGGACCGCAGCGGCATCGAGTATGCGCCAGGCGAGGCATCGTCTGTGATGCTGGTCGGCGATGAGACCGCCGCGCCGGCGATCGCCCGCATCCTCGAGGATGCGCCCCGCGATCTGCGCGGACTGGCCTTCATCGAGGTTCCGACGGCCGAGGACATCCTCCCGCTCGATGCCCCGGAAGGCGTGGAGGTGCACTGGCTGCCACGCGGCGATGCCGCACACGGTCTGCGCCTGATCCCCACGGTGCTCGACTGCCTCGGCGACACCGCTCACTCGAAGCCCGGCCACACCGAGATCGTCGTGCAGGATGCCGAGGGTGAGGAGATGGTCTGGGAGACCCCGATCTACTCCGGAAGCGGCGATGAGGCAGCGGGCGCCGCGTCGGGTGAGCGGTACTTCTGGATCGCCGGTGAGAGCGGCGTCGTCACGACGCTGCGCCGGCATCTCGTGAAGGACCTCGGCATCGACCGCTCGCAGGTCGCCTTCATGGGCTACTGGCGCCGCGGCGTCGCGATGCGCGGCTGACGTGCGGTGACGCCCGGCGTAGCCGTGAGGTGGACGGAGAACGTCGCTGGGCCGTGGTTCGATGGGTGCATGGACCAGGACCAGCGGATGCGACAGGAATCCCGATCGATATGGGCCACAGTCATCTGCTTCCTGATCGGTACCGGCATCGGTACCGCGGTGCTGTGGGGGAATCCGCGGGCGATCGCCGGTGACGGGTCGGTGGGCCTGCCCGCGGCGCTCATCGCAGGTGTCGTCGCCGCGGCGGCCTTCGTGGTCAGCACATTCCTGCACCGCAGGGGTGAGCATGCGTCGATGCCGCGGTGGCAGGCGATCATCTCGGCATCCGCCGCGGTCGCCTTGACGATCGCGTTCGCCGGGGTGACCGCCCTGGGGTTGCTGCTGGCGAGCGAAGTGCTCGGCGTCGGTCTTCAGGGACTCGAGCTGCCTGCGCTCGGCGGCGGCGTCATCACCGGGGTCGCGAGCGCCGTCGCTGGCAGGTTGACCTTCGGCGCAGGGATCGGACTGCGCACGGCAGACCTGGCCACACTGCTGTTCAGCTACCTCATGATCGGTACGCTGTTCGCGATGCTCACCGCCGCAGACCCTCGCTGGTGGGAGACGAACTTCTCACAGCTCGGCATCGGCACCGGCGCCTGGGTGTTCAACGGCACGCTCGTCGTCGCCGGCATCCTCATCGCCACAGTCGGGGCGTACATCGGCCGCGACCTGCATCGCATCCTCGGTGACGGCGCCCTGGGGCGGATCGCCTGGGTCGTCGCGCTGTGGGCTGCGACCGGTGTCGCGCTCGCCGGAGTCGGGCTGTTCCCGCTGGAGAACATCATCGTGCTGCACAACATCTCCGCCATCGCGACGCTCGTGCTGTTCGTCGCGGCCGGTGTGCTCACGACCTCGGTGATGCCGGGCCCGCCACGGCCGCTTCTGCTGACCACGGTGGGCGTCGCGCTGCTGCTCGTCATCGCCTTCGTGGGCGCTGACAGCTTCGATCTGTACTCGATCACGGTGCTCGAAGCGATCGTGATCGGCCTCGGGCTGCTCTGGCTCACGACACTCGTCCGGGTGCTCGCGGTGCTGACTCCCGAGCGCCCTCGTCCGTCGGTGAGGCGGTCGTTGCTGCTCGGGTAGTGCGCGGCCTTAGGCGCTAAGGCGCTCAGACGCTCGGGTGCTCAGGCGCTAAGGCGCTCAGACCCTCGTCCGCGCCACGGTTGACGGATCGGATGCGTCGAACCGCCCGCTCATGCGGTAAGACTGAGACCGGTCCCAGTTCTCGCATTTACGGCTGAGATCGGTCCCAGCCGTAAATGCGGTGCTGAGGCGACGAACCGACCCGATGGAGTGACGATGACCGCCCCCCATGCCTGGCCCGAACTGCGGGGAATCGCCTATGGCGGCGACTACAACCCCGAGCAGTGGCCGCGGGAGACCTGGCGTGAAGACGTCGAGCTCATGCGCGAGGCGGGAGTCAACCTGGTCAGCGTCGGCATCTTCTCCTGGGCGCTCATCGAGACCGCCGAAGGCGACTTCGACTTCAGCTGGCTCGACGGGCTGCTCGAGCTGCTGCACGCGAACGGCATCGCGGTCGACCTCGGCACTCCGACTGCCTCGCCGCCGGCGTGGTTCTTCGCGGCGCATCCCGATGCAAGGGTCATCGATCGGGACGGACGCGTGATGGGCTTCGGTTCGCGCGGCATGGCATCGCACTCGTCACCCGCGTATCGGGAGGCCATCTTCCGCTACGCCGACACGCTCGCGGCGCGTTACGCGCAGCATCCGGCCGTCGTCCTCTGGCACGTGAACAACGAGTACGGCGTGCCCGTCGGAGAGGATCACTCGGCGCACGCCGCCGCAGCCTTCCGGGTATGGCTCGAGAAGAAGTACGGCACGCTCGACGGGCTCAACAGCGCATGGGGCACCGCCTTCTGGGGCCAGCACTACACCGATTGGCAGCACATCAACACGCCGGCGGTGGCGCCCAGCGTCGTCAACCCCGCTCAGCGTCTCGACTTCGCCAGGTTCACCGACCACCAGCTGCGGGAGTGCTTCATCGTCGAGCGCGACGCGATCCGCGCGCACGCCGATCAGCCGATCACGACGAACTTCATGGCCAACCAGAGCTGGACGACCGACCTGTGGGCATGGGGCCGCGAGGTCGACATCGTCTCGGACGACCACTACCTGTGGGCCGCCGACGAAGACGCGCACATCGGGCTGGCGATCGCCGCCGACCTCAGCCGCTCGGTCGGCGGCGGCAAGCCGTGGATCCTGATGGAGCACTCCACCTCGGCCGTGAACTGGCAACCGCGCAACATCGCCAAGCGACCGGGCGAGATGGCCCGCAACTCGCTCGCGCATCTCGGACGCGGCGCAGACGGCATCCTGTTCTTCCAGTGGCGTGCCGGCCGTTCCGGCGCCGAGAAGTTCCACTCCGCGATGCTGCCGCACGCCGGCGTGAACTCCCGCGTGTTCCGCGAGGTCACCGCACTCGGCGCCGACCTCCAGCGGCTCGACGCTGTGCAGGGAAGCAGGGTCGAAGCCGATGTCGCGATGCTGTGGGACTTCGAGTCGTTCTGGGCGCAGGATCTCGAATGGCGTCCCACCGATGACCTTTCGCATCAGGAGCGCATCCGCGCCTTCTACGAGCGGCTCTGGCGTGACGGCATCACCTGCGACTTCGCGCTGCCAGGGCACGATCTCTCCCGGTACAAGCTCGTCATCGCGCCGGCCCAATACCTGCTGACCGCGGCGGATGCCGAGAACCTCAGCCGCTACGTCGAAGGTGGAGGCACGCTGCTCGTGTCGTACTTCTCGGCGGTCGTCGATGAGAACGACGCCGTGCACCCTGGCGGCTTCCTCGCTCCGCTGCGGGATGTGCTCGGGGTGGATGTCGAAGAGTATCTGCCTCTCCGCTCCGGCCAGACCGCGTCTGTCCAGACGCGGTCTGGCGACAGCCTCGCCGCCGACCACTGGCAGGAAGCGCTGCGCGTACAGACGGCAGAGGTCTTCGCCACCTACCAGGAGGGCCCAGCGGTCACCGAGCCCGCCATCACCCGCAACATCCGCGGCGAAGGCACCGGCTGGTACGTGAGCACCCGGCTCGACGCCGCGGGACTGGACACCCTCATGTCCACGGTCTACGCCGATGCCGGCATCGCCCGCTCCGACCTGCCTGAAGACCTCGAGGTCGTCACGCGTCAGGACGGCGACGCGGTCTACCGCATCGCCGTAAATCACGGCGAAGAGGATGCCGCGTTCCCCGTGGCCGGCCGAGAACTGCTGACGGGAACCGAAGTGACTGAGAGCTTCACTGTCGCTGCCGGCGGCGTTGCCGTCATCCGCTCCCCGAAGCCCCGCACCACCTGACAACCGAATCGCGGCAGGCCGCCGCGGCATCCGCGTCGGCGCGGCCGCGGGGTGGCACCCGGCATCCGTCCCTGTCAGTATCGAGGGAACTGATCTACACCGATCTGCACGAAGGGACGACGATGTCCGACCAGATTTTCATCTTCATAGCGCTGGGGCTCTACTTCGCAGCCATGCTCATCATCGGGTATCTGGCTTTTCGCCGGACGACCGATCACGAGGACTACATGCTCGGCGGGCGGAATCTGCCGCCGTGGGTTGCGGCGCTGAGCGCCGGAGCCTCCGACATGTCGGGCTGGTTGGTGATGGGTCTTCCGGGTGCCATCTACCTGTCGGGTCTCATCGAGGCGTGGATCGCCGTTGGCCTCACGATCGGCGCCTACCTGAACTGGCTGCTCGTCGCCCCGCGTCTGCGCGCGTACACGCAGGTGTCGCGCAACTCGATCACGGTGCCGAGCTTCTTCGAGAACCGGCTGCGTGACTCGTCACGGCTGCTGCGCATCCTCGCCGGCATCGTGATCCTGGTGTTCTTCACGCTGTACATCTCCAGCGGAATGGTGGCCGGTGGTTTCTTCTTCGAGACCTCCTTCAACTCCGACTATCTGCTCGGCATGGCATTGGTCGCAGGCGTCACGCTGCTCTACACGCTGTTCGGCGGCTTCCTCGGAGCGTCGTTCACCGATGTCGTGCAGGGCCTGATGATGGTGATCGCATTGATCGTCATTCCGGTCGCGGCGGTCATCGCCATCGGCGGCTTCGGCGAGGTCGGCACCTACGTCGACCAGCTCGCACCGAACCATCTGTCACTCATCGGCGGCACGGCACTCACCGGCGGCACGATCCTCGCGATCGTCTCATCGCTCGCCTGGGGCCTGGGCTACTTCGGTCAGCCGCACATCATCGTAAGGTTCATGGCGCTGCGCAACCCGGGTCAGGCGAAATTCGCCCGCCGGATCGGCATGACGTGGATGATCATCTCCTTGATCGGCGCGGTGTTCTCCGGCTTCGTCGGAGTGGCGTACATGGCGGCCAAGGGCATCGACCTGGCCAACCCCGAGACCGTCGTGCTGGTGATGGCTCAGACGCTGCTGCATCCGTTCATCGCGGGGCTCGTGCTGGCCGCGGTGCTCGCCGCCATCATGAGCACGATCTCCAGTCAGCTCATCGTCGCCTCGTCGGCGCTCGTGGAGGACCTCTTCAAGGTGGTCAAAAAGGAGCCGTCGCCGAAGCTGTTGGTCCTTCTCGGACGGCTGACCGTGCTCGGAGTCGGCATCATCGCCGCGCTGCTGGCGCTCGTGCCGAATGACACGATCCTGGGACTCGTCTCGTTCGCGTGGGCGGGATTCGGTGCGGCGTTCGGTCCGCTGATCCTGCTCAGCCTGTTCTGGCGCAAGCTCACCAACTGGGGTGCGCTGGCCGGGATGTTCGTCGGCGCGGCCGGTGTCTTCGTGTGGAAGGCCGTGTGGCCGCAGATGTACGAGCTGCTGCCGGCGTTCATCTGCGCGACGATCGTGGCTGTCGTCGTGAGTCTGCTCACCCATCGCGAAGGATCCGAGCGACAGAACGAGATCCTGCAGGAGTTCACCGACACCGGAACGCTGTTGACGGTGAACGGCGTCGGACGCGGCGCGCGCGTCGACCGCATGACGCCGTGAGGTGATCAGTACAAGGGCGGGGCGGATGCCGCAGCATCCGCCCCGCCCTCACCGCGTGTCCTTACTTGCCGAGGAATGCGCTCAGGGCGGCGTTCACCTCGTCGGCGTGAGTCCACAGCAGCCCGTGCGGCGCGCCCTCGACCTCGACATAGTCCGCTTCGGGCACTGCCTGGTGGAACCGGCGGCCCGTAACGTCGATCGGGAGGATGTTGTCCTTCGTTCCATGCAGGATCAGTGTCGGCTTGCCGCTCGCGCGAACCGCCTCGACGTCGGCGCGGAAGTCTTCGATCCAAGAGGAGACGACGGCGTATGCCGCCACCGGTGCGCTGCTGATCGCGACGTTCCAGCTGCCGTCGACCGCCTGCTGGCTGATACGGGATCCGAGGTTCTCATCGAGGTTGTAGAAGTCCTTGTAGAAGTCCGTGTACCAGGCGAAGCGGTCGCTCTTGGCGGCTGCCTCGATGCCGTCGAAGACTTCCTGCGGCACACCTTCCGCGTTGTCGTCGCGCTGCACGAGGAACGGCTCGAGCGACGCCAGGAAGGCGAGCTTCGCGACCCGTTCGTGCCCGTAGCGCGAGACGTATCGGGCGAGCTCGCCGGTGCCCATCGAGAAGCCGACGAGAACGACGTCGCTGAGGTCCAGTGTCTCCAGCACGGTGTTCAGGTCGGCGGCGAAGGTGTCGTAGTCGTAGCCGGTGCCGACCTTGGACGACTGTCCGAAGCCGCGGCGGTCGTAGGTGATGACGCGGTAGCCGTTGTCGAGCAGTTCACGTGTCTGGCGCTCCCAGCTGTGACCGTTGAGCGGGTAGCCGTGGATGAGCACGACCGGCTGACCGGAGCCCTGGTCTTCGTAGTAGAGCTCGATGGGAGCGGAGTTCTCGGTGCCGACGTTGATGTAGCCCATGGTTCTGCCTTTCCAGAAGTGGGAGAACGATCGTTCTCCGCCGATATCGACAAATCTAGAGAACGATCGTTCTCTTGTCAAGTACAATCGAGATATGAATTCTGAGATGCCACGAGAGCGCATCCTCGATGCGGCCGAGGAGCTCTACTACGCCAAAGGGTACGCCGCCGTCGGCATGGACGAGTTGCGGACGGCGGCAGGCGTCTCGCTCAAGCGGGTGTACGCGCTGTTCCCGTCGAAGAACGACATCATCAAGGCCGTGCTCGCTCGCAAGCACGACGAGTGGGAGAGCATGGTGATCACTGCCGTGAGTGCGGCCGGCGATGATCCTCGCGCCCGCCTGCTGGCCGTGTACGACTTCCTGCAGAGCTGGTTCACCACCGACGGCTTCCGTGGCTGCGCGTTCATCAACGCGTTCGGTGAGCTCGGCGGCACGGTCCCCGAGGTCGCCCAGATCGTGCGCGAGCACAAGGCATCGTTCCAGGAGTATATGGCCGGCCTCGTCGCCCAGACGGGCGCGTCCGAGGTCCTTGCCGCGCAGCTGTCGATCCTCGCCGAGGGCGCACAGAGCACTGCGGCGATCTCCGCCGATCCTCAGGTCGCAGTGCAGGCCCGCGGAGCGGCGGAAGTGCTCATCGCCGCCGCAGTCTGAGGCCCTCTGGCCAGGAAATAAGGCATCTGCCCGATGCTCAAGGGGTGCCTTAGAGCGGAGTGTTGACTCAGCGCATCAGGACGATGCGCAGCAGAGGAGTCGACATCATGTACGAGCACCCGTCCTTCACCTACAACACCATCCTCGTCGAGCAGGAGCGCGTCGACCGCGCCAACGAGCTGCGGCGAGTCATCGCCGAGAACCCGTCGAGGATCGTGCCGCGCGCACATCCTGTTCGCGACCGGATTCGCGGCTGGTTCAGCGTCAGGCGAGCGGATGCCGCGGCGCAGAGTGCGCCGTCCGACAGCCCGCGCGTCATCTCCGAGCAGACCGCGCAGCCGGTGCACGCGCGGTGAACCCGCGCGCGGTGAACCCGCTCGCGGTGAGTGCACTCGCGTCGCACCCATTCGCATCCGAAAGTGCCGGCCCCGATGTCGGTGGCGAGTGGGACCATGAGATGGTGACGGTTCCGACGGACAGCACGGCGATGGTGGGTCGTGACGCCGACCTCGCCGAGCTGCGGCGTGCCTTCGACCGTGCGGCCGGCGGCGAATCCACGGCGGTGCTCATCGAAGGAGAGGCCGGCATCGGCAAGACGCGCCTGCTGCGGGAGTTCCAGAGTGAAGTGGCCGCGCGCGCCGACGTCCACGTCGGTCGCTGCCTCGACCTCGGAACCGCGCGCTCCGCGTACGGACCGCTCATCAGCATCCTCCGTTCGATCGTCGAGCGGCTCGGTGTCGCTGACGCGCGCGCCGCGGTCGGTGTCGGCGCCGAGGCGCTGCGTATGCTCGTCCCCGAACTCGGCGATGGTGTGGTGGCGCGAGAGCTCACGAGCCCAGACGCATTGCGGGGCGCGGTCATCGCCCTGATCGAAGCGGCTGCCGAACGGGCGCCGCAGGTTCTCGTGATCGAAGACCTGCACTGGACCGACGACTCCACACTCGGCATGCTCTCCTTCCTGCTGCGCGCTCTGCAGTCCGGCCGCGTGCTCATGGTCATCACGTGCCGCAGCGATGACGTGCGGCGCGGCGACGCCGTGAGCCGCTTCATCGCCGAGACGAGGCGCGCACGGCTCATCGAAAGGCTCCCGCTGCGGCGTCTGGATGAAGACGCCACGCGCCGACTGGTCGAACAGCTCTCCGGCGACGCTCTCACCGAGTCGGCGCTGGAGCGTCTGATGGAGCGCGCAGAGGGCGTGCCGTTCTTCATCGAAGAGGTCGCATGCTGCGCAGCTGGGCCGCTTCCGGATTCGCTGCGCGACATGCTGCTCGTGCGGTTCGATCAGCTCGACGACGACGCCAGGCACGTCGTGCGTGTCGCGTCGGGTGCCGAGGGGATGCTGTCGAACAGCCTTCTCGCTGAACTCGCGGGCCTTCCGGACGACCGCTTCGACGATGCCATCCGGGCGGCGGTGCGGGGCGGCATCCTCTCAGTGGACGACGAGCAATACACCTTCCGTCACGCATTGCTGCGCGAGGCGGTGCACGACGATCTACTGCCGGGTGAACGCGCGCGCCTGCACCGCGGGTACGCCGAAGCTCTCGAGACACGAGCCGCCGTGCTCGACCGGTGCGACCGATCTTCGCTCGCTCATCACTGGCGTCTCGCCCAGGTGCCTGATCGCGCGCTGGTCGCCTCTGTCGCCGCGATGCAGGAGGCTAAGGCGCGCTTCGCATTCGCGAGCGCGGCCAGATTCGGCGAGCTCGCCCTGGAGCTGTGGGAGCAGGTGCCGGACGCCGAGGGCGCCGTCGGTCTGTCGCACGTGCAGCTGATGCGCCAGCTCGGCTCGATCCTGCGCAATGCGGGCGAGGCGGAGCGGGCGCTCGCCGTTGCCGAGCGTGCTCTGGCAGAGGTCGACGAGAGCACCGAGCCCGCAGAGCATGCGCGGCTGCTGCGCGACAAGGGTCTGTTTCTCTCGAACCTGGGGCTGCCGGGGGCGATGGAGCGGTTCCTCGAGGCGCTCGAGATCGTCGACCGCGCTGTCGATGACGACCAGCTGCACGCGACGCTCCTCAACGGCCTGGCCGCCAACTACATGGTCGCGTCGATGCCGCGCGAGGCGATCATCACCGCGACCCAGGCGCTCGAGATCGCCGCTCGCGTCGGAGTCGCACGTGAGATCTCGGTCGCCCACAACCTGCGCGGCACCTGCCGCGCATACCTGGGTCAGCTCGACGAGGCCTTCGCCGATTACACCGAAGCGGCACGGTTCGCCCCTCTCAGCAACGGCGGCGCCGAGCTGCGCTATCACGTCAACTACTCCGACCTGCTGGCGCTGCTCGGCAGGCATCATGAGGCGTTCGAGGTGGCCGAAGCCGGGATCGTGCGAGCTCGTGAGCTGGGCGTCGAACGCGCTTCTGGCACGATCATGGTGCAGAACATGGTCGAGCCGTTGCTCACGCTCGGCGACCTCGACGGCGCGACGGCGCGACTTGCGGCGGTGCCGATCGGCAAACCTCAGGTGCTCAACGATCAGTACGTCGCTCTCACCCGGATCCGTGTCCTCGCGTGGCGGGGTGAGGTCGCTGCGGCCGAGCGTCTGAACGAGGAGTGGCTGCCGTCGCTGCAGCGCACCGGCGAACTCGAAAGGCAGGTGTGGTACCGCATCGTTGAGAACGAGGTGGCGCTCGCCGTCGCCCGCGGGCACTGGCCTGAGGCGCTGGACGCGGTCGTCGCGATGACCGAAGACCACGGTTTCGTGCTGCTGCACGCGTATCGGCTGCTGCTAGAGTCCGGCTGGGTCGTGGCCGAGGCGCGAGCATCCGGAGTGGACACCGATGCGGCGGTGTCGGCGATCCGCCGGCTCTGGTCAGAACTGCCGACCACCGTACGCGCCGATGGCTGGGCGACGATGCTCGAGGCGATGCTCGAGCCCTCCCCAGACGCACTCCGTGCGGCGATCGCTGCGTCCGAGGGATATGACGTCCCTGCCATCATGCGCGGTGTGACCCGTCTCGAACTGGCCCGGTTGCTGGTCAGCGCAGGTGAACGAGGAGAGGCTCAGGCCGTGTTGGCGGATGCCGCGACGGTCGCGACGACGATCGGGCACGTGCCGCTGCAGGAGAGCATCGCGTCCTTCGGGCGGGCGAGCGGGATCACCGCCGAAGACCGGCCGGCCGATGACCTCGAGCTCACCGCGCGAGAGCGGCAGGTGCTCGATCTCGTTGCTGAGGGGCTCAGCAACAAGCAGATCGGCGAGCGCCTGTTCATCAGCGCGAAGACCGCGAGCGTGCATGTCTCGGCGATCCTGCGCAAGCTCGGCGTAGCGACACGAACCGAGGCAGCACTGGTGGTCGCCAGGCGCTGACGGGCGTAACTAATCGCGAGGATTGGAGATATAGGTTAGGCTCTCCTAACGTGAGCTCAGACCTTCTTCGCGCCGCCGGAGGCGTCCTCTGTGGCGAGAACCTCGCCCTGGGGTACCGCAGGGATCGCGTCGTCCACGACGTCTCCCTGCAGCTTCGCCCCGGTGCCGTCACCGCCCTCATCGGTCCGAACGGCAGCGGCAAGTCGACCGTGCTGCGCGCGCTCGCCCGGCTCCACCCGGTCGACGGCGGAACAGTCCACGTGGGTGAATCCGAATCCCGAGCGCTTTCGGCACGCGAGTTCGCCAGGACGGTCGCGATGCTGTCGCAGTCCAGGCCGCATCCCTCCGGGCTCGAGATCCGTGACGTCGTCGCTTTCGGTCGACACCCGCACCGTGGCCGCTTCTCCGGAGTGAGCGATGCCGATCGTGCGGCCATCGACAGCGCACTGGCGCTGGCCGGTCTCACCGAGATGTCTCACCGTGCCGTGGATGAGCTCTCCGGTGGAGAACTGCAGCGCGTGTGGCTCGCGACGTGTCTCGCTCAGGACACCGGCATCCTGCTCCTCGACGAGCCGACCAATCATCTCGACCTGCGCTACCAGATCGAGACGCTCGACCTGGTGCGCGATCTCGCCGATCGTGGCACCGCACTCGGCGTCGTCCTCCATGATCTCGGGCACGCGGCATCCGTCGCCGATGAGGTCATCCTTCTGCACCACGGCCGGGTCCGCGCCAGCGGCCTTCCGGCCGACGTGCTCACCTCCGAGAACCTCTCCGACGTGTACGGACTGCACATCGACACCGTCGTCGACGACGAGACAGGCCACGTCCGCGTGCTCCCGCGCGGACGACACCAGATGCGGCGACTCGTCGACGCATCGATGTGATGAACACAGAACGAGTGAACAGAGGAAGCATGAAGAAGACCCCGATCATCGCGCTCGCTACCGCCGGCATCCTGGCGCTGGTGCTCTCCGGCTGCGGCACCACCCAGGTCGCCGCGCAGAACAGCGCCGCTCCCGAGTCCGTGGCAAGCGAGGACTGCGCGGCAGATGAGACGACCACATCGACCGGTCCGGTCACGTTGACCGACGACTTCGGCCGCACCGTCGAGCTCGATAAGCCCGCCGAGCGCGTCGCCGTGCTCGAATGGCAGCAGATCGAAGATGCCCTGACACTCTGCGTGACGCCCGTCGCCGTGGCCGATGCCGAGGGCTACACGACCTGGGACACCGCAGAGGCGCTGCCGGAAGGTGTGGTCGATGTTGGCACACGACAGGAGCCGAACCTCGACGCGCTGTTCGCCACCAACCCCGACCTGGTGATCGTCGAGGCATCCGGCCCCGACGACGAGATCATCTCCCAGCTCGAGGCATACGACGTGCCGGTCATCGCGACGATCGGTGCGGATGCCGCCGATCCGATCGCGAAGATGCTCGCCACCTTCGACCTCATCGCGCAGGCCACGGGCCGTGAAGAGCGCGCCGACCTCGTCAAGGACGAGTTCGACGCCTACCTCGCAGATGCCAAGGGCACGCTCGCGGACGCCGACCTCCCCACCACCGACTTCGTGTTCTTCGACGGCTGGATCGACGGCGGCAACGTCGCACTGCGTCCCTTCGGACAGGGATCCCTGATCGGCGAGCTGGGTGAGGAGCTCGGTCTCACGAATGCGTGGACCGGCGAGGTCGACGCGGCATACGGCCTCGGCCAGACCGACATCGAAGGCATGCTCGCTGTCGGCGACGCGACCCTGCTGCACACCGGCACGGTCGGCGATGACTCGGATGAGTTCCTCGCGGCCCTCGACGGCAACAGCATCTGGAAGACCGTCCCCGCCGTGGCGGAGGAGCGGATCTACGCCTTCCCGGCCGGCATCTGGACCTTCGGCGGTCCCCGCTCGGCGCAGCAGATCATCGACGCGTACGTCGCGACGCTGAGCGAATGACCCTGAGCAAGTGACGCTCACCGAGACGCGCGGCACGCTGACGGAGGCGCCAGCCGCTCCCGTCCGGCGCGCTGCGCGCCTCGGCGCGGTGTGGGCGCTCATCGCGCTCGTCGTGCTGCTCGTCCTCACCTCGCTGTGGCACCTCACGCAGGGCACGAGTGGCGCGATCTTCGCCGATGAGACGGTGCTGTGGGGCTCTCGGATCCCCCGCCTCGCGGCAGGAGTCACGGTCGGCGTCGCACTCGGCGTCGCCGGCACGCTGCTGCAATCGCTCTCACGCAATGCACTCGCCTCGCCGGACACACTCGGAGTGACGGCCGGCTCGTATCTGGCCGTCACCGTCATCGCCGCCTTCGGCATCGCGCTGCCGATCTGGGCATCAGGGACCGTCGCCTTCATCGGCGGCATGGTCGGTGCGGTGATCGTGCTGGGTCTTGCCGGCGGCGCGGCTTCTTCGACCACACGGCTCGTGCTCGCCGGCTCCGCGCTGGCGATGGCCTTCCAGGCCGGAACGTCCACCCTGCTCATCGTCTTCTCGGAGGAGACCAAGGGGCTGCTGGCATGGGGGAGCGGTTCGCTGACGCAGCTGAATCTGAACGCCTTCCTGCAGGCCGCCCCGGTCGTCGTGCTCGTGCTGGCAGCGTCGCTGCTGCTGGCCCGTCGCTTCGATGTGCTCGCTCTCGGCGATGACACGGCTTCATCCCTCGGCATTCCGGTTCGTTCGACGCGGGCCATCGGCATCCTCTTCGCCGTGGCGCTGACCGCCGTGTCAGTGACGCTCGCCGGTCCGCTCGGCTTCGTCGGACTGTGCGCCCCCGTGCTCGCACGATTGCTGACCAGGGTCGTTCCGGGTCTCAGCCGGCACATCTTCCTTCTGCCGGCATCCGGTCTTCTTGGCGCTCTCGTCGTGATCCTCTCTGATGCCGTCCTTCGGGTGATCCTCGGCGCAGAGCAGGCGATCAGCATCCCGACGGGCGTGGCCACCACGCTTCTGGGCGCGCTCGTCCTCGTGCTGATGGCGCGTCGCCTCCGCGACGCCGGGCCCACCAGGGAGCCACCGAAGGTGCGCTTCGGCGTGCGCAGCGTGGCTCGGTTCCGGCTCGTGATCGTGCTCGCGGGAGCCGGAGTGGTCGCGATCGGCATGGTCGGACTGCTGCTCGGGCACACCGCGCTGCTCACCGGGGATGTGGTGCTGTGGCTGCAGGGACAGGCTCCGCCGCAGATCGCCTTCGCGCTCTCCGAACGAGCACCGCGCGTGGCCGCGGCGATGTGCGCAGGGGCCGCCCTCGCGCTCGCCGGAACGTTGATCCAGGCGGTCAGCCGTAACCCGCTCGCCGATCCGGGCATCCTCGGTGTGACCGGCGGTGCGGGCCTCGGCGCGGTCATCATCGTGACCAGCGCCGTCGCCTCCACTGCAGGCATGATCGCGGCGGCGGTCGTCGGCGCGCTGCTCGCCTTCGCGCTCGTGTACCTGCTCGCCTGGCGGGGCGGGCTGAACGCCGACCGCTTCATCCTCATCGGCATCGGCGTCTCCTACGGCGCCTCGGCGCTGACGACATTCCTGCTGCTGCGGGCCAATCCGTGGGACACCCCGAAGATCTACACCTGGCTCTCCGGCACGACGTATGGCCGCATCTGGGAACAGGTGATCCCCGTCGCCATCGTGCTGATCATCGCGCTACCGCTCGCGTTCGCGGTGCGCCGCGAGGCCGACGTGCTCGCGCTCGACGACGACACACCTCGCCTGATCGGCATCGGCGTGGAGCGGACTCGGATGATGATGCTCGTCGCCGCGGCGGTGCTCGCGGCGCTCAGCGTGACAGCGGTCGGGGTGATCGGCTTCGTCGGGCTCGTCGCTCCGCACGCGGCCCGTGCGCTGGTCGGCTCCCGCCACTCACGGATGATCCCTGTGGCGGTGCTGCTGGGGGCACTGCTGGTGGGTGCGGCCGACACGATCGGGCGCACGATCATCGCGCCCGAACAGCTGCCGGCAGGCCTCGTCGTCGCGCTGCTGGGTGCGCCGTACTTCGTCTGGCTGCTGTGGCGGTCGCGCGACACGTGAGTCAGAGCACCAGCCGGTAGCCCATCCCCGACTCGGTCAGCAGGTGCGCAGGCTCCGCGGGCGAAGCCTCGAGCTTCTTTCGCAGCTGCGACATGTACAACCGCAGGTAGCCGGAGTCGGAAACCTGCTCGCTGCCCCAGATCCCCTTCAGCAGATCCTGGCGGGTGACGAGCGCGCCGGGATTGCGGGCGAGGTGCTCCAGCATCCGCCACTCGGTCGGTGTCAGGTGCACTCTGGCGCCGGCGCGGGTGACGGCCCTCGCGGCGAGATCGATCACGACGTCGCCGAAGCGCACGGTCGATTCGCCTGTCGTCGGCGAAGCGCGGCGTGACAGCGCGCGCAACCGTGCGAGCAGTTCATCGATCTGGAACGGCTTGGTGACGAAGTCATCCGCGCCGGCATCCAGAGCCTGCACCTTGTCGGCCGATCCCGTACGCCCGGAGACCACGATGATGGGCGCCGTCGTCCATCCGCGCACGGCATGGATCACTTCGATGCCGTCGAGCCGCGGCATCCCGAGATCGAGAAGGATGATGTCCGGGTGGGTCTGCGCGGCGGCGGCGATCGCGGCCGCGCCGTCTGCGGCGGCCACGATGTCGTAGCCATGCGCGGCGAGGGTGATCCGGAGGGCACGCACCATCTGCGGGTCGTCGTCGACGATGAGGAGCTTCACTCCGCCTCGTGGGTGTCGGGCGATCCCGCGAAGAGAGGCAGGGAGATGACCATCGTGAGGCCACCAGCTGGGGTGTCCTCGGGCGTCAGGCGACCGCCCATCCCCTCCGTGAATCCCTTCGAGAGGGCGAGGCCCAGGCCGAGGCCGGTGGTGTTGTCGGTGTCGCCGTAGCGCTGGAACGGCTGGAAGATGCTGCTCTGACGTTCGGGCGGCACTCCCGCTCCTCGATCGATGATGCGCAGTTCAGCCCGACCTCCGACGAGATGTGCTGCGACTGTGACGCGACTGCCCGCAGGCGAATATGCGAGCGCGTTGGCGAGCAGATTCACGAGCACCCTCTGCAGCAACCCCGGATCGGCATGCAGCCCCGGAAGGTCCGGATCCAGGGCGAGTTCGACGTCATCGGGACCGAGCGAGAGTTCGTCGAGCGCGGAGAGGATGCTGCCTTCCGCGTCGACCCGCGTGGCTGAGACGGCGAGCACTCCCGCTTGCACCCGGCTGACATCCAACAGGTCGGTGATCAGCCTGGACAGTGTCGAAAGGCTCTCGTCGGCGGTGGCGAGCAGCTCATCGCGGTCGGATGCCGTGAGTCGATGGGTTCCGCGCAACCCCCCGATCGCGGCCACTGCCGCCGCCAGTGGGCGGCGGAGGTCATGGCTCAGGGCCGACAGCAGGGCGCTGCGCACCTGATCCGTCTCGGCGAGTGCCTCGGCCTCTCGAGCTGTCGCGCTGAGATCGGTGTGCTCGATCGCGGCCGACAGCTGCGCGACGATCACATCCAGCAGCCTGCGCGACGGGGCGTCGAGGGGGCCACCGTGTAGTTCGAGGAGTGCGCGTGGTTCGCCGTCCGCCCCGCGGCCGACGGGAATCGTGGTCGCGCGGCTGTCGCGGACGGGTTCGCCGTCGCGAGCGAGGACTTCGCCGTCAGCTCCGATGAGTCGCACACCGCTCAATCCGAATGCCTCACGGGTTCGGGTGACGAGTGCGAGCACCGCGTTGTCACCGCGGAGCACGTTGCCCGCGACGGAGACGAGCAGCTCAGCCTCGGCGGTGGCGCGGCGGGCGGCGCGTGCGCGGTTGGCGGCTTGGACCACGATGAGGCCCACCAGCACGGCGATGATCACGTACAGCGCGAGAGCGACGACATGAAGCGGATGGTCGATCGCGATGGTGAACACGGGCGCCACGAACAGCAGATCGAGTGTGATTCCGGAGAGCACCGCGGTGAACACAGCGGGACGCAGTCCGCCGATGATTGCGACGACGACCACGAGCAGCTGAAACGACAACACCTCGTAGGTGATCGACTCCTGGCTGCGCAGTGCGAACAGCATCCAGGAGAGCAGGGGGCCCGCGATCACGGCCGTCGCGAATCCTGCGACCTCCCGTCGCCAGCCGAGCGCGCCGGAGCCGAGGCTGCTGGATCTGGGACTCGGCAGTGGCGCACCTGTTGAGGCTGCGGGCTCCGGCATCCGTTCAGTGCTCATGATCCTCCCGACATTACGCGCAGACGAAGGCGCCGCGACTGCATCCTCATGCAATCCATGCAGCACGGGGGCTGAACTCTCACGGGACGCTGACGACATGCGGAAGTCAGCGCGCAGCCGGCCACTCCTCGGCGAGCAGCGCGTAGTCCATGCCGTCCAGCCATTCCCCGGAGCGGTGCAGGGCGGTCTTGCGGCTGAACTCCTCACGGCGCATACCGAGGCGCTCCATGAGTCGCCACGACGGTTCGTTGTCGGCGAAGCATCCGGCATGCACCCGCCGCAGGCCCAGCGGGCCGAAGCAGACATCGATGGCAGCCTTGACAGCTTCGGTGGCGTACCCGCGTCCGGCGAATGCCGGGCCCAGCGCCCAGCCGAGTTCGGCCTGCACGCCCTTGGCGTCGCCGGCGACCTCCAGCTGCGCCCAGGCGTCTTCGATGCGCACCATCAGGTCGCCGATCACCGTCCGCTCCGTATCGGAGGTCGGCAGCAGTTCGATGACGAACGTGGCAGCGAGGCGATCGGGATCGAGGTAGCGCTCACGGAATGCCGCGCGAGTGGCGGGCGCGACGCCGAGCCAGCGGTTGACCTCGGGGATCTTCCGGAACTCCCAGAGGGCGTCGAGGTCTTCCGGGGTGCAGCGGCGGATCTCGAGCCGGGAGGTGCGGATCGGCCAGGGGTCGCTGCGCTGCACGTCGGTCATGGTCTCAGCGTAGATCAACGTGAAAGCAGGGGCGCTCTGGTCTCCGGAAAGATCCTCTGATCAGGGTGAAACACGGGTGGGAATGTCGGTGGGCCGGTGTTGAATGGGGGTGTGGACAGCATCGTTGCTCGGCTTCGGGATCTTGAGGAGTCCCTCGATTCTGTGGCGTGTGATGCGTTCGATGGTGAGGTGATTCCTGGTCTCTCTGATGCGGATGTGGCGGAGCTGTTGGCGCTGTCGGGGCGGATCCAGCGGCGGGTGGAGGCTCTGCAGGTCGAGGCGACCGTGCAGGTCGGTGACCGCTCGGCGGGGTTGAGGGAAGAGCGGATGACGACCCGGTATGGGTGTTCGAAGCCGGTGGATCTGGTGCGGATGCTGACGGGCACCGACACACGCGCCGCGACCCGCCTCGTGAGGGCGGCGCGTCTGGTGCGGCGGGATGTC
>NZ_JANUCA010000009.1 GCF_024807145.1 Microbacterium sp. AK031
CCGACGGACATCTCGCCGGTCGGCATGGCCGCGCAGATGCATCTCGGGCTCAGCATCCACAACTTCGGCATCCAGGAGTACATGCCGCACGGTGACAGGACGAACCAGGTCTTCCAGCAGTCCTTCACCTGGCAGAACGGCCTTCTTCACCCGGGCGACCAGCCGGGGCTCGGCGTCACACTCGACGTAGACGAAGCGGGCAAGTACCCGTATGAACAGGCCTACCTGCCCTACAACCGCCTCGCCGACGGCACCATCCACGACTGGTGACATCGCCATGACCAGCATGATGAGGGCTGTGATCAAACGTGGACCAGGGGTCGAGGGGATCGAGATCGGAGAGGTGGAGGTTCCGACCGCCGGTGCCGGACAGGTGGTCGTCGATGTCCTGGCGACCGGGATCTGCGGCACCGACGTGCATATCGCGCACGACGAGTACGCGCATGAGCGTCCCGTCGTCATGGGGCACGAAGTCCTCGGTGTCGTCTCGTCGGTCGGGTCCGATGAGGATGCCGGCTGGCTCGGCGCGGAGGTGGCGATCGAGACGTATTTCTCGGCCTGCGAAGTATGCGACATGTGCCGTTGCGGACGACGCAACCTGTGCCGAGATCGCCGGTCGATCGGATCATTCCGAAATGGCGGGTTCGCCGAGAAGCTGCTGGTTCCGGTGATCAATCTGCACCGCCTGCCGGACATGCCGGGGGAACTCGATGGCGTGCTCAGCGAACCGCTGGCGTGCATCGCGCAGTGCCTGCTCGACCCGCCCGTCGTGCAGCCGGGTGACCGGGTGCTCGTCACCGGCCCCGGAGCCATGGGGCAGCTCGCAGCGCAGGTCGCGAAGGCGTCCGGTGGTCTCGTCACCCTCGCCGGGCTCCCCACCGATGCGGAGCGGCTCGCGGTGGCCGCCGACCTCGGCGTCGCGATCACGACGGAGCCGCCGACGGAGGACGCGTTCGACGTCGTGGTCGAATGTTCCGGATCGGCTTCCGGCGCGGCCGGCGCGCTGCGTGCCGCGCGCCGGGGAGCACGCTACGTGCAGGTCGGGATCTTCGGCCGCGATGTGATGCTGCCGTTCGACATCCTGCTGTACAAGGAGCTCACCGTCACCAGCGGTTTCGCGTCCACGCCGTCATCATGGCGCTCCGCGATGCGCTTGATCGAGGCGGGCGATGTGATCCTGACACCGCTGATCACGAAGCAGGTTCCGTTGGACTCCTTCTTCGACGCGCTGGATGCTGCAGCTCGCGGCGAAGGGCTGAAGACGGTGATCACGCCGAGGCAGACTCGGGTTCGCTGACGGCGAAGGGCGGATGCGAGCGGTTCGGCCACGATGTCGGAGGCGCTCGCTAACGTGAGCGCATGACAGAAAGCCAACTCACAGTACGTCCGGCGACCCCGGAGGACGTCGCCGCACTGGTGCGCCGCGCGCACCACGAAGCCATCACCGTCGTCTCAGGCGGCCACGGACCCTGGTCGCGTGACGCATCGGACGGCGTGCGCATCGAACTCACCGAACTCGCCGAGATCCGGGTCGACGGCACCACAGTGCACATCGGGGGCGGTGCGACCTGGGGTGCGGTCGCGGCAGCGCTCTCGGAGAAGGGACTGGCCATCAGCTCGGGCGACACCTCGACCGTCGGCGTCGGCGGTCTCACGCTCGGCGGCGGGGTCGGTTGGATGGTGCGTGCCTGGGGACTCGCCGTGGATCAGCTGATCGGTGCACAAGTCGTGACGGCGTCCGGAGAGATCGTGGAGACGTCCGCGACGGAGAACGCCGATCTCTTCTGGGCATTGCGCGGCGGCGGCGGCAACTTCGGCATCGTCACGCGCTTCGACTTCGAGGCGCATCCGATCGAGGGCATCGTGTACGGCGAGTATGCGATCGGCGGCGATGCCGCTGCGGTCGTGCGAGCTGCCCGTGATGTGATGCGCACGGCACCTCGTGAGCTGACCGTGACGTACATGGATGTCCCGGCGATGGATCCGAGCGCCCCGGCGGGGGCTCGTCTGGCTGCGGTCTGGGCGAGCGCTGATGTCGAGGCGCTCAAGGCGACGCTCGCGCCGATCGCAGCGTTCGAGGGCGTCAGCGAGACTGTGACGACTCCGGCGTACCGCGACATCCTGCTCGAGATGCCGGTACCTGAAGCCGGGGACGAGGCGCCAGGCCCTCCCGGCTTCATCGGAGGCAACGGTCTCTATGCCGAACTCGATGACGAACTGATCGATCGCCTTGTGGCCTTCCGTGCGAAGTACCCCGCGTCGGTGGTGTTCCTGCGATCCCTGGGCGGTGCGTACGGCGATGTGTCTCAGGAGGAGACGGCGTTCCCTGCTCGATCGGCGACATGGTTCGTCATGGCAGGAGGATTCGACATCCCCGGCCTGGTCGACGAAGACGCGCGCGCAGCCATCCTCGCCGACTGGCGCCAGATCGAGTCGGGTCGTCTGGCCGAGTACGGCAACTTCGCCGACACCGAGCGTCCCGACGCTGTACCGGGGATGTTCACGCCCGCCGCTCACGATCGGTTGCGCACGGTGAAGTCGAAGTGGGATCCGCAGAACCTCTTCCGGCGTAATCACAACATCGCGCCGTGAGACGCGAAGGGCCGACAGCCTCGCGGCTGCCGGCCCTTCTGGGGGGGGGGGTGTGCGTGTCAGTGGGTGTCGACTGCTTCGATTTCGGTGCGGTCGCCGGACCATTGGGTGTGGAAGGTGCCTTCTTTGTCGATGCGCTTGTAGGTGTGTGCGCCGAAGAAGTCGCGTTGTCCTTGGACGAGGGCGGCGGGGAGGCGGTCGGCGCGGATGCCGTCGTAGTACGACAGCGAGGAGGAGAATGCCGGGGCGGGGATGCCGGATTGTGCGGCGGCGATGACGACGCGGCGCCAGGAGGCCTGGGCGCGGGTGATCGCTTCGCTGAAGTACGGTGCGGTCATCAGCACGGGCAGTTCCGGGGTCTCGGCGTAGGCGTCGGCGATGCGGTTGAGGAACTGGGCGCGGATGATGCAGCCGCCGCGCCAGATCTTCGACACGGCACCGAGGTCGATGTTCCAGTCGTACTCGGCGGCCCCGGCACGGATCTCGTCGAAGCCCTGCGAGTAGGCGACGATCTTCGATGCGTAGAGGGCGAGGCGGACGTCTTCGATGAACGCGTCGTGATCCTCGACCGTGAACGCCTCGTCGGGACCGGGGAGGTGCACGGCCACCGCGCGCTGTTCAGGGTGCGAGGACAGCGAACGGGCGAAAGTCGCTTCGGCGATCCCGGAGACCGGGACGCCGAGGGCGAGAGCGGTCTGCACGGTCCATGCGCCGGTGCCCTTGGCGCCGGCCTGGTCGAGGATGACATCCACGAGCGGATTGCCGGTCTCGGCGTCGACCTGGCGGAGCACCTCGGCGGTGATCTCGATCAGGTACGACTCGAGCTCGCCGGTGTTCCACTCGGCGAAGATCTCCGCGATCTCGGCCGGGGACTTGCCCGTGCCGCGACGGATCAAGTCGTACGCCTCGGCGATGAGCTGCATGTCGGCGTACTCGATGCCGTTGTGGACCATCTTCACGAAATGACCGGCACCGTCGTGACCGATGTGCGTGACACACGGCTCGCCCTCGGCGACCGCGGCGATGGATTTCAGGATCGGGCCGAGCGTGACCCACGACTCATCGGACCCGCCGGGCATGATCGACGGTCCGAGGAGGGCGCCTTCCTCACCGCCGGAGATCCCGGCGCCGACGAAGTTGATGCCCGTCTCACGCACGGCCTTCTCGCGGCGGATCGTGTCGGGGAAGTACGCGTTACCACCGTCGACGATGATATCGCCCGGCTCGAACACCTCCGTCAGCGCCTGGATCACGGCATCCGTGCCCGCACCGGCCTTGACCATGATGATCGCCGTGCGCGGCTTCTGCAGCGACGCCGCGAACTCCGCGTACGTGGACGCCGGAATGAACCCGGCCTCGGGGTGCGCATCGAGCACGCCCTGGGTCTTCTCGTAGCTGCGATTGAAGATCGCCACCGTGTTGCCCTCGCGGGAGGCGAGGTTGCGGGCGAGATTCGAACCCATGACGGCGAGTCCGACGACTCCGATATTCGCTGATGCTTCGGGCACAGACTGCTCCTCGGTCGTGAAGTTGTGGATGTTCTCAGATTATCGCGCTCAGCGACGTGATTACGCGCCGAGGAGCGAGTGGCCACGAATCGCCGCACCGGCGTCTCTGAATGCAGGCAGACTGTGAAGATCAGGATCGGGTGAGGAGACGCCGCCGGCGTCGTCATGAAGGAGTTCACGGTGGAGAACGTCGCCGCGGCCGCCCGCAGGGAGGATGGTTTGCGCATCGTCGTGATGGGCCCCAGCAGCTCAGGAAAGTCCACGGTCGGTCGCGCGCTGGCGGAGCATATCGGTACCAGCTTCATCGATGGGGACGATCTTCACCCGGCGGCGAATGTGGCCAAGATGGCGGCGGGGAAGCCCTTGGACGACGGCGATCGGATGCCGTGGCTCCGCGTCATAGGTCGGGCACTGCATGCTCAGCAGGACATCGTCATCGCATGCTCTGCGCTCAAGCGGGACTACCGGGACGCCATAAGAGCCGAGGCGCCGGATGCGTTCTTCGCGGAACTCGTGACAGACCGAGCCGTACTCGAGCAGCGCATGCGCACGCGCCTCGACCACTTCATGCCGGCGTCGCTGCTGGACTCGCAGCTCGAGACGTTGGAGCCGCTGGAGGAAGATGAGCGTGGAGTCAGGGTCAGCGCATCCGGTGATGTGCCCACTGTCGTGTCGGCGATCGCCGCGGCAACGGGGGAGTGACGCTTCAGTCCTTGCGGTAGCTGGTGCGCCCCATCGAGAACAGCGCACCGATCGTGAACACGGTGGCGCACACGGCCATCCCGCCGATGAGCCAGAGGATGACGTGTGAGAGGAAGGCGCCGTCGAGCATGCCGGACTCCAGGTTCTGCGAGGGACGATGAGCGGAGTTTCAGCTTACTCGGTCATCCGGTACGATAGAGGAGTTCCTCGGCGAGGGATGCTTCGCGTGCGCGGCATCCGTTATCGACGCGGCGAACCAAGCCTCGTGGCTTTTTCGCACGTCTGCGTCCGGGAAGCCGACCAATAGACCACCACGCGGCGAGTAGTTCGCCGTGTGCCCCGAAGGAGAATCCATGTCTGAGGACACCAAGGTCCACGCTGAGGTCCGCGAGCAGTTCGGCAAGGGCTTCGCCCGTCGCCTGCGCGCAGCCGGCAAGATCCCCGCCGTCATCTACGGCCACGGCACCGAGCCGGTGCACGTCGCACTGCCGGGCCACCAGGTCTCGCTCATCATCCGTCGCGCGAACGCGCTGCTCGAGCTCGACATCGAGGGTACGGCAACGCTCGCCCTCGTCAAGGACGTGCAGCGTGACCCGGTGCGCCAGGTCATCGAGCACATCGACCTTCTCGTCGTGAAGAAGGGCGAGAAGATCCAGGTCGACGTCCCGATCGTCGTCGTCGGTGAGTCGTTCGCCGGCACCGTCGCCAACCTTGACGCGACTTCCCTCGCGGTCGAGGTCGAGGCCACGCACATCCCGCAGCACTTCGAGGTTTCCATCGAGGGTCTGGAAGAGGGCCAGCACATCACTGCCGCCGACGTGAAGCTCCCCAAGGGCGCTTCTCTCCTCGCTGACCCGGAGACCCTGATCGTCGCGATCTACGTCCCGACCGCTGAGGCGACAGAGGAGTCGACCGAAGAGGTCTCCGCCGAGGGGGAGGCCGCAGACGCACAGACCGAAGAGTCTGCTGCGGAGTAATCCACAGGCATTTCTGACGCAGAGGGGACGCGAGCACATCGCGTCCCCTCTGTCGTATCCTGACGACGTTCGAAAGGCGTGAGAGGTATGGCCGACACCTGGCTGATCGTGGGACTGGGAAATCCAGGACCCCGGTACGAAGCGACCCGACACAACGTCGGACAGCTGGTCGTCGACGAACTCGCGGCGCGGCGCGGCGAGAGCTTCCGCGAACACAAGGGCGGCGCGCGCGTGGTGGAGACCTGGGTACGCCCAGGAGCGGACAAACTCGTACTCGCCAAGCCGAACTCATTCATGAATGTCTCCGGCACTCCGGTTGCCGCTCTGGCCCGTTTCTACTCCGTGCCGCCCGAGCGCACAGTCGTGATCCACGATGAGCTCGATATCCCCTTCGACACGCTCAAGCTCAAGATCGGTGGCGGGCACGGCGGACACAACGGCGTGCGCGATGTCGCTCGCGCGATCGGCACGGCCGACTTCCCTCGTGTTCGCGTCGGCATCGGCAGGCCGCCGGGGCGCCAGGATCCCGCGGACTGGGTGCTGTCTCCGTTCGGCAAGGCCGAACGGGAGACGCTTGCGATCCTCGTCGGTGATTCAGCGGATGCTGTCGAGCTGCTCGTCACGGATGGACTGCTGGCCGCTCAGCAGAGGCATCACGCTCCGCGCTGAACCGATCCCGCCTGATCGGCAGAGCCGCCCGGTCACGCGCCGTAGAACGACATCGAGCCGGCGCCCGCACCGACTCCGAGCGTCACACCGAGCACGGTGAAGAAGATCACAGGGCCGAGCACGCCGAGTATCAGCGCGGTGATGCCCCACGCGCGACCTGCGCGCTTCACGATCGCCATGATCCCGAGTACGATCGCGGCAATGCCGGCCAGGGTGCCCAGCCAGAAGGAGATCTCGCCCATCAGCACCTGATCACGCACGGGCGCGAGGAACGAAAGATCACTCGTCGAGCCGTTGAGCTGCTGCATGACGGTCGGCAGCTTGAAGCCGATCTGGTAGCCGGCGGCACCGCCGATGATCGATGCGACGACGGCGGCGACGATCGACAGCGCGAATGCCACTATGCCCAGTGCTGAGGACTTGGCCTGCGACGGCGCGGCGGACGGCTGGTATGCACCCGCGGGCGCTCCGTATCCGCCCACAGGCGCGGGGTAGGCGCCGGGGGGCGCCTGGTACTCCGGGGCCGTGGGCGTCTGGCTCTCCGGGGCGGGGGGAACCGGATATCCCGGCGCCGAATACGACGAAGCGGCAGGCGGGTGATATCCGGGCGCTACCGGAACCGGCGGCACGGAACCGTCGGACGAAGAGCCGTTGGACGAAGAGCCATCGGACGAGGGCGGCGGAAGCTGCGGATCGGTCACGCTCACCATCCTAGAGCGCGGGTCGGACCGGCTCGTCAGACTCGACGCAGCAGGCCGACCTTCTCGTAGACGTCGGCGAGAGTCGCATCTGCCACGGTGTCGGCACGTGCGGCGTTCGCGGCGAGGATGCGGTCGAGCTCGGCGGGATCGTCGAGGAGCTCGAGGGCGCGCGTGCGCACCGGCTCGAACTCGGACACGACGACGTCGGCGAGTCCCTTCTTGAAATCGCCGTACCCACGGCCGGCATATTCGTCCTCGATCGCCGCGACCTGACGGCCGGAGAGCGCCGCGTAGATCGTCAGCAGGTTGGATACCCCAGGCTTGGCCTGCCGATCGAAACGGACGCTGCCCTCGTTGTCGGTCACCGCGCGCATGATCTTCTTTGCGGACTTGGCTGGGTCATCCAGCATCCAGAGCACTCCGGCGTCGCTCTCCGCTGACTTCGACATCTTCGCCGTCGGATTCTGCAGGTCGTAGATGCGCGCCGTGTCCTTCTGGATCACCGGCATCGGCACGGTGAAGGTGTCACCGAAGCGCGAGTTGAACCGCTCAGCGAGATCGCGGGTCAGCTCGACATGCTGTTTCTGATCGTCGCCCACGGGCACCACATCGGTCTGGTAGAGCAGGATGTCTGCGGCCATCAGCACCGGGTAGGTGAACAGGCCGACAGAGGTGGCATCCGCGCCGTAGCGGGACGACTTGTCCTTGAACTGCGTCATGCGCCCGGCTTCGCCGAACCCGGTGATGGTGCTGAGGATCCACGCGAGCTCAGCGTGCGCGCGCACATGCGACTGCACGTACAAGGTCGACTGCGACGGCTCGATGCCGGCTGCGATGTACTGTGCGGCCGTGCGACGCGTCTTCTCCCGCAGCTCTTTCGGGTCCTGCGCCACCGTCAGGGCATGCATGTCGACGACCGAGAAGTACGCATCATACGAGTTCTGCAGGTCCCGCCACTGCAGGAGAGCCCCGATGTAGTTGCCGATCTGGAGGGAGTCGGCGGAGGGCTGCATTCCTGAGTAGAGGCGAGGTCTGTTCACGACATCAATCCTATGGGGCTGCTGGTGGGGACGATGCGCAGCTGCGAGACTCGGGCCATGGTGCAGGGGGAGACGACGACGGGTGACCGCGTCATACGGATCATCGGTCTCTTGCTCACTGTGCTGTGCGCGGCGCCATTCCTGGTGCCTCTGGTGTTCCGTTCCGGCAGCCGCAGCGCCGCGTATGGGTGGAGCCTGGTCACCTACGTGCTCGTCGGGGTCGGCCTCATCGCCGCGCTGCTGACTGCCTGATGGTCTTCCTCAGGTGGAGCGTTCGCATCCGCCAGCCGTACCAGGCCACGGCCAACGTCGCCACGGCGTAGAGGATGAGCGCTTGCAGCGCATAGGCAGTGTAGTGGATCACCCAGCGCGGTTGGCTGGGATCCGAGACATGCGCGGGGTTGTCACTCACGTACGGCACGAGCGTGCCCAGCATGTAGCCGGCCATCTGGCCGAGAGCGTAGATCAGGATGCCCACGCAGAGCGCGATCACTGCGCCTCCGGTACTGTGACGCCATCCGCGTCGCGTTGAGCGCAGCGCCGTGCGCCGATCCCAATTGCCGCGAACCGGGTCGAACCACGCCGTCATGATAGGCGCGCAAACGAAGGCGGCGACCAGCAGGAGCAGCAACAGGGCGGTCCCGATGAGCAGCAGCCGTTCGTCGCCAGCCCTGCTGCGCATGAGCTTCGGTACAAGAAGGAGGATCAGAAGGGGCAGACAGCCGAGCGTGCAGGCCAGCCAGCTGCGTAAGAGCGTTCCGATGTTCACGCTTTCAACCATGGCTCGGGAGCGTTGGTGGCGGTATACAGCGAGCCCTCGGATCTTTTCGGGAAACCGTCGTGAACCCTCTCCTGAGAGTCAGTACGAGTAATCCACGATGACCGGAGCGTGATCGCTCCAGCGGTCGGCGTAGGAGGCGGCGCGCGCCACGCTGTACGTCTCGACGCGCTCCGCGAGAGCAGGGGTCGCGAGGTGATAGTCGATGCGCCAGCCGGTGTCGTTGTCGAACGCTTGGCCGCGCATCGACCACCACGTGTACGGTCCCTCGACTTCACCGTGGAAGCGGCGTCCGATGTCGACCCAGCCGAGCCCGATGCCGACCGTGCCGTCGACACCGGCGATCTCTGCGTCTCGATCACCCAGGAAACGATCGAAGTACGCTCGTTCGCGGGGGAGGAAGCCGGCCTTCTTGCGATTGCCGCGCCAGTTCTTGATGTCGAGCTCTCGGTGGCCGACGTTGAGGTCGCCCGTGACGAGCGCGAGAGCATCGTCTCGACCGAGCTCGACGAGCCGCGTGCCGAAGGCATCGAGGAACTTCCACTTCTCGTCCTGCTTCGGGGTGTCGGCCTCACCGGAGTGCACATATGCGCTCACGACCGTGATCGTGCGATCTCCGAGCAGGAAGTCGCCTTCGATCCAGCGCCCCTTCGAATCGAAGTCATCGGCACCGAACGCGGTGCGAGACGCGAGCGCAGGCGTGCGGCTCGCGATCGCGACTCCCGCGCGGCCCTTCGCCGTCGCCTCGTCATGGATGATCGACCAGCCCGGGAGCGCGGCTTCGAGGTGCTCGTCTTGACCGCGCACCTCTTGCAGCGTCAGGATGTCGACGTCTGCAGCATCGAGCCAGCTGCTCATTCCGTTTCGGGCAGCCGCCCTGATTCCGTTGACGTTGACCGAGGCGATACGCAGGTTGGGCATGGGTTAAAGCCTAGCCAGCACCCCGGACATCGCGGCGCGCCCGCGTCAGCTCTGTGAGGAGACGGTGAGTGGCCGGGGCATCCGGCGTCGAGGGCTTCGGCGGATCCGCGAGGAGCTCGTCCAGCTCGTCCGCCGCGGCATGCACGGCTCTCCGTGAGCTCCACGCACGGTACCAGGGTGCGCGCTCCTGGGCGCTCCTCGCATCACGCAGACGAATGCGCGCGGCCAGGAGCAGCGCCTGATACTCCGCGATGATGCGCTCCTCCTCGCTCTGGCGAAGCAGAGGAACGTCCCGGTCCTTTGCGGCCACGGCGATCCATGCCGCAGCCACGAGCATGACGACGCCGTTGATGCGGAACCACAGCAGAAGGCCGACGAAGATCGCGAAGGTGGCGAGCAGGGGATTGGTCGGCGTGTAGCTGAGCAGGAAGCCGGCGCCGAACTGCAGCATGGTCATGGCGCCGCCGCCGAGCAGCGCGCCCGGCCAGATCGTGCGCCATCGCAGTGAGGTGCCGGTGAGGAAGCGCACCATCGCTGCCAGCGCCGCCGAGAGAAGGGTGAACGAGACGATGACGGTGC
The DNA here is from genome assembly GCF_024807145.1 of Microbacterium sp. AK031. Classification (GTDB taxonomy): domain Bacteria; phylum Actinomycetota; class Actinomycetes; order Actinomycetales; family Microbacteriaceae; genus Microbacterium. Next base: position 10,468 of record NZ_JANUCA010000009.1, read on the forward strand.
CGATGCGGATCAGTAGATTCACGGCATTCGAGCCGGCATCCCACCCCAGCAGCTGGAGAACCCAGGTCAGCATCGCGGCGCTGCCGTAGCTCAGCGCAGAACCTGCGATCAGAGCGATGCCGAAGATGAGAGCGGCGAAGAAATCGCGTGCCTTGAGCAGTAGGTAGCTGCGCCTGTCGGGCGGAAGGGCGAACATGTCGCGCACCGCTCGTCGTGAGAACGTGACCCAGCCGATGGCCGTCCAGATGACGGCCACGAGAGCGATCAGACCGGTGATGCTGAGAACGCCGGCCATGTTCGAGGCGAGCTCGTGGGCTTCCTCCGGGGTGAGAAGGTTGCTCTGCGCGCTGATCAGGTTCGGAATGTAGCTGTTGATGACGCCGATCAGCGCGTCGACGGCCTCTGTGCTGCCGCCGAGCCACAGCCCGGAGATCGCGAACGCGAGATAGATGGCGGCGAAGATCGCGAACAACGCCTGGTAGCTCACTCCGGCCGCGAGCAGGAACCCGTTGTTCTGCAGGAAGTGCCGCCAGACTCTGACCGGGAACAGGCCGAGCGTGCGCCTGCTCAGCCTGGTCGCGCGCTCCACGGCGGCGTCGAGGCGACCGGCGGATGCACCGGCGTCAGAATCAGACACGCCCCCACCCTATCCAGGGCCGGGGCGTGTCGATGACGGAAGGAGCGCTCAGCGTCGTCCGCGAAGAACGGCCTGCTTGACCTCGGCGATCGCCTTGGTGACCTCGATGCCACGGGGGCAGGCCTCGGAGCAGTTGAAGGTCGTGCGGCAGCGCCAGACGCCTTCCTTGTCGTTGAGGATGTCCAGACGCACCTCGGCGTTGTCATCACGGGAGTCGAAGATGAAGCGGTGCGCGTTGACGATCGCGGCAGGGCCGAAGTACTGACCGTCCGTCCAGAACACCGGGCACGATGAGGTGCACGCAGCGCAGAGGATGCACTTGGTGGTGTCGTCGAAGATCGCACGGTCTGCGATCGACTGCACGCGCTCCTTGCCCTTCTCCGGTGTGGAGTTGGCGACGAGGAACGGCTGCACCTCGCGGAAGGAGGCGAAGAACGGCTCCATGTCGACGATGAGATCCTTCTCGAGCGGCAGACCCTTGATGGCCTCGACGTAGATCGGCTTCGAGATGTCGAGGTCCTTGATCAGCGTCTTGCAGGCGAGGCGGTTGCGACCATTGATGCGCATGGCGTCAGAGCCGCAGATGCCGTGTGCACAGGAGCGGCGGAACGACAGCGAACCATCGACCTCCCACTTGATCTTGTGCAGGGCGTCGAGCACGCGGTCGGTGGAGAAGAGCTCCACGTCGTAGTCGACCCAGCGCGGCTCGGCGTCCTTCTCGGGATCGAACCGCCGGATGGTGAAGGTGACGAGGAAGGACTGGATGGCGGGGTCAGCCGCGGCGGGCGCCTCTGCGACAGCATTCGACATTTCAGTACTTCCTCTCCATCGGCTGGTAACGGGTCATGACGACGGGTTTCCAATCGAGCTTGATGTGGTCGGCCGGTGTCGACGAGTGCGGATCGCCCGTGAGGTAGGCCATCGTGTGCTTCATGTAGTTCTCGTCATCGCGCTTCGGGAAGTCGTCGCGCATGTGACCGCCACGGCTCTCCTCACGGTTCTGGGCCGCGTAGACCACGACCTCGGCGATGTCGAGGAGGAAGCCCAGCTCGACGGCCTCGAGCAGGTCGGTGTTGAACCGGTGGCCCTTGTCGTCGACGTAGACGTTCCGGTAGCGCTCGCGCAGTTCGGCGATCACGCCGAGCACGTGCTCGAGGGACTCGTGCGTGCGGAACACCTGAGCTCCGAGATCCATCTCCTCCTGCAGCTTCTTGCGCAGTACGGCGACGCGCTCGGTGCCCTTGCTGTCGCGCAGCTGCTCGAGCAGGCCGGAGACGAAGCCGGCTGGGTTCTCCGGCAGCGGGACGAACTCTGCGTTCTTCGCATATGCGACCGCGTTGTTGCCGGCGCGCTTGCCGAACACGTTGATGTCGAGCAGCGAGTTGGTGCCGAGGCGATTCGAGCCGTGCACCGAGACGCAGGCGCACTCGCCGGCCGCGTACAGACCGGGAACGACGGTGTCGTTGTCGGCGAGCACCTCGGCGTTGTTGTTGGTCGGGATGCCACCCATCGCGTAGTGCGCCGTCGGCATGACGGGAACGGGATCGGTCACCGGGTCGACACCGAGATAGGTGCGGGCGAACTCGGTGATGTCGGGGAGCTTGGTCTCCAGCACCTCGGCGCCCAGGTGGGTGCAGTCGAGGTAGACGTAATCCTTGTGCGGGCCGGCTCCGCGGCCGTCGAGGACCTCCTGCACCATGGAGCGCGCGACGATGTCGCGAGGCGCGAGGTCCTTGATGGTGGGAGCGTAGCGCTCCATGAAACGCTCACCCGATGCGTTGCGAAGGATCGCGCCTTCGCCGCGGGCGCCCTCGGTGAGAAGGATACCGAGACCTGCGAGTCCGGTCGGATGGAACTGGAAGAACTCCATATCCTCGAGCGGCAGGTTCTTGCGCCAGACGATTCCGACGCCGTCTCCGGTGAGGGTGTGCGCGTTGGATGTGGTCTTGTAGATCTTGCCGAAGCCGCCGGTCGCGAAGATGATGGCCTTGGCCTGGAACACGTGCAGTTCGCCGGTGGAGAGGTCGTATGCGACGACGCCTGCGACCTGGGTGCTGCCATCTTCGGCGGTGACCGTGATCAGGTCGAGCACGTAGAACTCGTTGAAGAAGTTGATGCCGAGCTTCACGCAGTTCTGGAACAGCGTCTGCAGAATCATGTGGCCGGTGCGGTCCGCGGCGTAACAGGCGCGTCGGACGGGCGTCTTGCCGTGCTCTGCCGTGTGGCCGCCGAATCGACGCTGATCGATCTTGCCCTCTGGGGTGCGGTTGAACGGCAGGCCCATGTTCTCCAGGTCGATGACCGCGTCGATGGCCTCCTTGGCGAGGATCTCGGCAGCATCCTGGTCGACGAGATAGTCGCCGCCCTTGACCGTGTCGAAGGTGTGCCACTCCCAGCTGTCCTCCTCGACGTTCGCGAGGGCCGCAGCCATGCCCCCCTGTGCGGCTCCGGTGTGAGACCGCGTCGGGTAGAGCTTGGAGATCACTGCCGTCTTGGCGCCGGGCCCCGCCTCGATCGCCGCGCGCATGCCGGCGCCGCCGGCACCCACGATGACGACGTCGAACTGGTGGTAGTGCACGCCGTTGCGGACGACGGAATCCTGTGTCTCAGTAGTCACTTCTTGTTGCTCTCTTCTCAGTTGCCGACGACGCCTGCGGCTACGCAGGTGTCCCACAGCGTGCTGGAGTCAGTGACGCCCAGGCAGGGGTCGAAGGTGAAGACGACCAGAGTGCCCAGCACGATCAGGAGTCCGGCTGCGAGGCCGATCGCCCAGACCAGGGGCCGCCGGACCTTCACGTTGGTCACATAGTCGTTGACGATCGTGCGCATGCCGTTGCCGCCGTGCAGGAGCGCGAGCCACAGCATCAGTACGTCCCACCACTGCCAGAACGGCGTGGCGAACTTGCCGGCGATGAAGGCGAAGTCGAGGGCGTGGATGCCTTCACCGACCATGAGGTTGACGAACAGGTGGCCGAAGATCAGGACGATCAGCACGACGCCGGAGCCGCGCATGAACAGCCAGCCCCACTTCTCGAGGTTGAACCCGCGGCGGCGGCGCGCCGGTGCGGCGACGGTCTGAGCAGACATCAGTGACCCCCTCCGAATCCGGCGAACGCGAGCATGAGGTGTCGCGGCACGAAGCCGGCCATGAGCACGATCCACACGGCGATGACGCCCCAGAAGAGCTGCCGCTGGAAGCGCGCGCCCTTCGACCAGAAGTCGACCAGGATGATGCGGAGGCCGTTGATGGCGTGGAACACGATGGCGGCGACGAGGACGACCTCGCCGATCGCCATGATCGGGTTCTTGTACGTGCCGATCACGGCGTTGTACGCCTCGGGGGAGACCCGGATGAGTGCTGTGTCGAGCACATGCACCAGCAGGAAGAAGAAGATCGCGACTCCGGTGATGCGATGAAGCACCCATGACCACATGCCTTCGCGACCCCGATAAAGGGTTCCGCGTGGCGTCTTGGAAGTGGTCTCCGAAATCGACGGTGCCAAGCGAGTGCCTGCGGACACGGTCGTCCTCCCTGATCGATACGAGGTCGGCAGCGCGTACTGGGTCTGAGCTGACCGCAGACGTGCCCGATCGTGTTCCATCCTATTCCTGTTCAATCGCTGGGAGCGACGAAGGGTGGCCTAACTGTCTCGACGTCGAGATTGTTTCGCGCGGCTACGCTGGGGTTATGACTGAGCCACTGGATGACTTCTACGCCGTGATACCCGCAGGTGGCATCGGAAGCCGACTGTGGCCGCTCTCCCGCGCCGACGCTCCGAAGTTCCTCCACGATCTGACCGGCTCCGGCAACTCGCTGCTGCGCGACACCTGGGACCGTCTGGAAGCTCTCACCGGCGCCGACCGCATATCGGTCGTGACCGGTCGGGCGCACCGCGCCGCGGTGGAGGCCGAGCTTCCCGGCATCGCGGACAAGAACGTGTTCCTCGAGTCCGAGCCGCGCGACTCGGCCGCTGCGATCGGGCTCGCCGCCGCGATCCTGCATCGCCGGGATCCCGACGTCATCATCGGCTCGTTCGCCGCTGACCATGTCATCCGCGGCACGCGCACATTCGAGTTCGCCGTGCAGCAGGCGGTCGAGGTCGCCCGCGCCGGCTACATCTGCACGATCGGCATCCAGCCCTCTGAACCGTCAGTCGGCTTCGGTTATATCCGCAAGGGCGAAGAGCTGATCGTCGACGGCGCGCCAGAAGCCGCAAGGGTGGAGAGCTTCGTCGAGAAGCCGGATCTCGAAACGGCGAAGGAGTACTACGCCGACCGTTCGTACCTGTGGAATGCCGGCATGTTCATCTCCAAGGCGAGCGTGCTGCTCGACGAACTCGCGGCGAATGAGCCGGAACTGCACGCCGGCCTCATGGAACTCGCCGAAGCCTGGGACGACCGCGAGCGACGCGGACCGGTCGTCGACAGGGTGTGGCCGACTCTGAAGAAGATCGCGATCGACTACGCCGTCGCCGAGCCCGCTGCCGACAAGGGCCGCCTGGCCGTGATCCCCGGCCACTTCGATTGGGATGACGTGGGGGATTTCGCGTCGCTCACCAAGCTCATAAGCAACGGCCGCAAGAACGACCTCGCCGTGCTCGGACCGAAGGCCAGAGTGCTCTCCGACGCGGCGACCGGAATCCTCGTGAGCCAGACGTCGCGCGTGATCAGCCTCGTTGGTGTGAAGGACATCGTGGTCGTCGATACTCCTGACGCGCTGCTGGTCACGACGACCGAACACGCCCAGCGGGTGAAGGACGTCGTGGAATCGCTCAAGCTCACCGGCCGCGGAGATGTGCTGTAGTCCTTCGTCACGGGTCTATTGCGAGTTTGTAACCATTAACCGCAACCATGATGTCGGATGCCGTAACACTGGGTAACTTGTCTCCACGGGCATTGCGAATGGCGCAGGCCAGTAGTCGTGGAGGCTTACGTGACCATTTCCACCAAGAAGCGCGCTCTGGCCGCGCTCGTGGCGACCGGTGTCGCCGTCGCACTAGCAGGTTGCGGTGCCGCTCCGGAGGATGACGGCGGAGATGCCGGCGGCGAGAGCATCGACTTCCTGCCCTGCATCGTCTCCGATGCCGGCGGATTCGACGACAAGTCGTTCAACCAGCTGTCCTTCGAGGGCGTCGTCCAGGCCGCCGATGAGCTCGGCGTCGAGTACAAGAACGTCGAGTCCAACAGCGAGACCGACTTCGCCCCGAACCTGGAGAGCCTCGTCTCCCAGGGCTGCAACGCCATCGTCTCGGTCGGCTTCGCGCTGTCGTCGGCGACCGTCGAGGCGGCGACGGCCAACGAAGGCGTCGACTTCATCCTCGTCGACGACGCCGCGGACAACGACTTCGACGGCGAGAAGGATGCCGAGAACGTCAAGCCGCTGCTGTACGACACGGCTCAGGCCGCATTCCTCGCCGGCTACCTTTCGGCCGGCTACTCGGAGGCCGGCAAGGTCGGCACGTACGGCGGCATGGAGTTCCCGACAGTCACGATCTTCATGGACGGCTTCTACCAGGGCGTGAACTACTACAACGAGCAGAACGGCACCGCCGTGCAGGTCGTCGGCTGGGACGGCACGGCCGGCTCGTTCACCGGTGGCTTCGAAGCGGGCCCCGAGGCCAAGACGGTCGCACAGAACATCATCGACCAGGGCGTCGACGTGCTCCTGCCGGTCGGCGGACCGATCTACCAGTCGGGTCTGCAGGCCATCAAGGAGTCCGGCCGCGACATCGCGCTGATCGGAGCTGACGCCGACCTGTTCGTCACCGACCCGACGACCGCCGACTTCGTGCTCACCTCGATCCTCAAGGACATGAAGCTCTCCGTCTACGAGGCGACCATGAGCAGCGCGAACGAGGAGTTCGATGCCGAGGCGTACGTCGGAACCCTGGAGAACGAGGGCGTCGGCATCGCCGAGCTGCACAACTTCGAGGACAAGGTCGACCCGGAGCTGTGGAACGCGGTTCAGGACCTGCAGCAGCAGATCATCGACGGTGAGGTCACCGTCACCTCGTACCTCGGCTGATCGAGAAACGAGAAATAGGGGAGGTCGGCGACCCGCCGGCCTCCCCTCGCCGTCTCGCGGGCTCCCACAGGAACCTGGGAGGAAGCACCTTTGCTGATTAGGATCTGACACATGAAGCTTGAACTGCGCGGCATCACGAAGAAGTTCGGCGCGCTGACGGCCAACGACCACATCGATCTCACCATCGAGCCAGGAGAGATCCACTGTCTCCTCGGCGAGAACGGCGCCGGGAAATCGACGCTGATGAACGTGCTCTACGGCCTGTACCAGGCCGATGACGGTGAGATCCTTCTGGACGACATCGAGCAGCACTTCGCCGGCCCCGGCGACGCGATGGCGGCGGGCATCGGCATGGTGCACCAGCATTTCATGCTGATCCCCGTGTTCACCGTCGCCGAGAACGTCATGCTCGGCCACGAGAAGACGACGTTCGGCGGTCGCCTCGATCTCGCGGCCGCTCGTGCGATGGTGCGCGAGATCTCGGATCGCTTCGGGTTCAAGGTCGATCCGGATGCCGTGGTCGAAGACCTGCCGGTCGGCGTGCAGCAGCGCGTGGAGATCATCAAGGCGCTCTCGCGCGACGCCAAGGTGCTCGTGTTCGATGAGCCGACCGCCGTGCTCACGCCGCAGGAGACCGACGACCTGATGGCGACGATGCGGCAGCTGCAGGAAGGCGGCACCTCGATCGTCTTCATCACCCACAAGCTCCGCGAGGTCCGCGAAGTGGCGGACCGGATCACTGTCATCCGGCTCGGCAAGGTCGTCGGGGAAGCGTCACCGACCGCCAGCAACGAAGAACTCGCTTCCCTCATGGTCGGCCGCGCCGTCGAGCTCACGGTGCACAAGGATGCCCCGAAGCTCGGCGAGGAGTCGCTCATCGTGAAGGAGCTCACGGTCACCGATCCCTTCGGGACGGTGCTCGTCGACGATGTCTCGTTCTCGGTGCGAGGCGGTGAGGTGCTCGTGATCGCCGGTGTGCAGGGCAACGGGCAGACCGAGATCACCGAGGCGATCGTCGGCCTGCAGACGCACGTCGAAGGCAGCGTGCGGCTCAACGGCGTGGAGCTGGTCGGACGATCGGTGCGCGACATCCTCGACGACGGCGTCGGCTTCGTCCCGGAGGACCGCAGCGTCGACGGGCTGGTCAAAGAATTCTCGATCGCCGAGAACCTCATGCTGGACCGCTCGGTCGGCGGGCCCTTCGTCAAGGCCGGCACCCTGCAGCTGGGTGCGCTCGAGGAATTCGCTCGCGAGAAGATCACGGAGTTCGACATCCGCACCCAGGGACCGGCTCAGCAGGCCGGACGTCTCTCAGGCGGAAACCAGCAGAAGGTCGTGCTGGCGCGGGAACTCAGCCGCGAACTCTCCCTGTTCGTCGCAGCGCAGCCGACCCGCGGCGTCGATGTCGGCTCCATCGAATTCATCCACAAGCGCATCATCGAGACTCGCGACTCCGGCATCCCCGTGATCGTGATCTCCACAGAGCTCGATGAGGCGGCGGCACTCGCCGACCGCATCATGGTGATGTATCGGGGCAAGGTCGTCGGCATCGTGCCCGGCGACACCACGCGTGAGCAGCTCGGCCTCATGATGGCCGGCATGATCGAGACCGACACGACGGCCGTGGCGGCCACGACGGCAGCCGACACCGAGGAGACGAGCGCATGACCGGCCCAGAGCTGAAGCCGATCGCCTCGGCCCCCGCAGACTTCGGCACCGATCCCACGAGCCCCGGCACCGAACCCTCGCGCTGGCACAGAGCGTTCCGGCGCATCGTGACCGGCAACGGTCTGATCTCCGTGCTCTCAGTCATCCTGGCTCTCATCGCCGGATCGATCATGATCGCGTTCACGGATCCCGACGTGCAGAGCACTGCCGGCTACTTCTTCGCCAGGCCTGGCGACATGCTCGCCGCCGTGTGGAGCTCGATCTCCGGCGCGTACGTCGCGCTTTTCCAGGGGGCCTTCTACAACTTCCGCGTCGACGGCTTCGCCGCCGGCATCCGCCCGCTCACCGAGACGCTGAAGTTCGCCACGCCGCTGATCGCCGCCGGCCTCGGAGTGGGCCTCGCCTTCCGCGCCGGCCTGTTCAACATCGGCGGCCAGGGCCAGATGCTGATGGCCGCTGCCGCCGCGGGCTGGGTGGGCACGAGCATGAACCTCCCGTGGCCTCTGCACATGCTGGCCGCCATCGTCGCCGGCATCGTCGCCGGGGGGATCTGGGCGGGCATCGCCGGCATCCTCAAGGCGCGCACGGGTGCGCACGAGGTGATCGTGACGATCATGCTCAACCACATCGCGGTGTATCTGCTGGCCTGGATGCTGGCCACCCAGGGCATCCTGCAGGCGCCCGGTTCGAACAACCCGAAGACGGCGGCGATGGCGGAGTCCGCCGTGCTTCCCGGCATCCTCGGACCCCAGTACAAGCTGCACGCGGGCTTCATCCTCGCTCTGATCGCAGTCGCCTTCACCTGGTGGCTGCTGGAACGCTCGAGTCTCGGCTTCCGCTTCCGTGCGGTGGGGGAGAACCCGAGCGCCGCGAAGGTGGCGGGCATCAGCGTCGGCAGGATGTACTTCTACGTCATGCTCATCGCGGGTGGCCTCGTCGGCATCGCCGGCGTCAGCCAGATGCTCGGCACCGTCACCAGCGGTTTCGGCGGTGACATCGACGCCGGTATCGGCTTCGATGCGATCACCGTTGCCCTGCTCGGCCGTTCGACGCCGCTGGGCATCCTGGCCGCAGGCATCCTGTTCGGCGCGTTCAAAGCCGGCGGGTTCGCCATGCAGGCATCCGAGAACGTGCCGATCGAGATCGTGCTCGTCGTCCAGTCCCTGATCGTGCTGTTCATCGCGGCGCCGCCCCTGGTGCGTGCCATCTTCGGCCTGCCCCAGCCGGGCGCGCGGAAGAAGCCGAACAAACCGAAGAAGCCGAAGAAGAATGCGGCGCAGATCGCCGAGGAGGTGTCCGCATGACCGTCACAGCTGAAGCGGTGGTCAGCGATGAACAGCGTCGCGTCGCCATCACCTCCTGGAAGACGCCGATCATCTTCGGCCTGTTCACCGTGCTGTTCGCTCTGCTGCCGCTCATCGCCCCGCGCGAGGGCGACAGCACCTTCCGGCTCGTCCGCTCCGCGGACGCTGTCATCCAGCTGCCGGAGCTCGTGCTGCCCGCCAATGCCACGGCGTGGGTCGCCGTCGTCGTGCTCGCCGCGATCACCGCTCTGGCTGTGATGTGGACGCGCGCTCACCGACGGCTGCCGCTGTGGCTGACGGTCGTCTACGTGATCGTGCTTCTCGTCGGGTTCCTCGCCTGGGCATCCGCCGGCGGCACGCTGCCGATGATCGGACTGCTCGGCGGTGCGCTCGCACTCGCGACGCCCCTGATCTTCGGGGCTCTGGGCGGCGTGATCGGCGAGCGGGTCGGTGTCGTCAACATCGCGATCGAGGCGCAGTTGCTGGCCGGCGCCTTCATGGCCGCGCTCGTCGGGTCGGCGACGAAGAACCCGTGGGCCGGCCTCGTCGCGGCGATGGTCGCCGGCGTGCTGGTCTCGCTCGTGCTCGCCGTGTTCGCGATCACCTACTACGTCAACCAGGTGATCGTCGGCGTCGTGCTGAACGTGCTCGTGGCAGGGCTCACGACGTTCCTGTACCGCCAGGTGCTGGTCGCCAACCCCGAGACGCTGAACTCTCCGCCGCTGTTCCCGGTCATCCCGATCCCGCTGCTCAGCGAGATCCCCGTGCTGGGGCCCGTGTTGTTCCGCCAGACGATCATCGTGTATCTGATGTACATCACGGTGTTCCTGGTCTGGTATGGCCTGTACCGCACCCGCTGGGGGCTGCGCCTTCGGGCTGTGGGTGAGCACCCGCAGGCTGCTGACACGGTCGGCATCAAAGTCGCACCAACGCGCTACTGGAACATGATGCTCGCCGGTGCCATCGCAGGCATGGGCGGTGCGTTCTATACGCTGGTCACGAATCCGCAGTTCGGCCGTGAGATGACTGCCGGTGCGGGCTATATCGCACTGGCCGCGGTGATCTTCGGCAAGTGGGATCCGGTGCGTGCGACCCTGGCGGCGCTGCTGTTCGGCTTCGCCACCAACCTGCAGGGCGTGCTCTCGGTGATCGGATCGCCGGTGCCGAGCCAGTTCATGCTGATGCTGCCGTATGTCGTGACGATCTTCGCGGTCGCCGGTCTCGTCGGACGTTCACGTCCGCCGGCGGCCTCCGGCGAGCCGTACATCAAGAGTTGAAGCACTGAGACCAGAGGGACAATGACTGACATCGACTGGGACGAGCTGCGTCAGGTTGCGACCGACGCCATGCACAAGGCATACGCCCCGTATTCGCGGTACAAGGTGGGAGCTGCGGCTCTCGTGGATGACGGCCGCATCATCTCCGGCTGCAATGTGGAGAACGCCTCGTACGGTGTCGGGTTGTGCGCGGAGTGCGCGCTCGTCGGCGACCTGCACATGTCCGGCGGCGGACGCCTCGTGGCGTTCGTCTGCGTCAACAATGACGGGCAGACCATCATGCCGTGCGGCCGCTGCCGTCAGCTGCTCTTCGAGCACTCCATGCCGGAGATGCTGCTGGAGACCGTGTCCGGTATCCGAACGATCGACGAGGTGCTGCCCGATGCGTTCGGTCCGCGCGATCTGGAGGACGTCCGATGAGCGTGGAAGCATTCGACGCGATCGATGTCATCCGCGCGAAGCGCGACGGCGGTCAGGTTCCAGAGCCCGCCCTGCGCTGGATGGTCGACGCCTATACGCGCGGCTACGTGTCGGATGCGCAGATGGCCTCGTTCGCGATGGCGGTGTTCCAGCGGGGCATGCAGCGCGATGAGATCCGCGTGCTCACCGACGCCATGATCGCCTCGGGGGAGCGGATGAGCTTCGCGTCCCTCGGCAAGAAGACCGTCGACAAGCACTCCACCGGCGGAGTCGGCGACAAGATCACGCTGCCGCTTGCCCCGCTGGTGGCATGCTTCGGGGTCGCGGTGCCGCAGCTCAGCGGCCGCGGTCTCGGCCACACCGGCGGAACGCTCGACAAGCTCGAGTCGATCCCCGGCTGGCGGGCGGCGCTGAGCAACGAGGAGATGTTCGCGCAGATGCAGGGCGACGTCGGCGCGGTGATCTGCGCGGCTGGCTCGGGCCTCGCACCCGCAGACAAGAAGCTCTACGCCCTGCGCGACGTCACAGGCACCGTCGAGGCGATCCCGCTGATCGCCTCGAGCATCATGTCCAAGAAGATCGCCGAGGGCACGGATGCGCTTGTCCTGGATGTGAAGTTCGGCTCCGGCGCCTTCATGCAGGACATCGATCGCGCGCGCGAACTCGCAGAGACCATGGTCGCGCTCGGCACGGATTCCGGCGTCGCCACGACCGCCCTGCTCACCGACATGAACGTGCCGCTCGGTCTCGCGATCGGCAATGCCAACGAGGTGCGGGAGTCTGTCGAGATCCTCGCGGGCGGCGGACCGGCAGACGTGCGCGAGCTGACCGTGGCTCTGGCGCGCGAGATGCTCGCGCTCGCCGGGCACCCTGATGCGGACGTGGAGGCTGCACTGGATGACGGCCGCGCGATGGACAGCTGGAAGGCGATGATCCGCGCGCAGGACGGCGATCCGGATGCTGCGCTGCCCACCGCGCGCGAGTCGCATGTCGTCATGGCTCCGGCTGACGGTGTCGTGACGGGCATGGACGCCCTGCCGTTCGGCATCTCGGCATGGCGCCTCGGCGCCGGGCGCGCCCGCGCCGAGGACCAGGTCGTGCACGCTGCGGGCATCGACCTGCACGTCAAGCCCGGTGACCGCGTGACGGCGGGTCAGCCGCTCTTCACGCTCTCGGCAGAGGACGAGGCGCGCTTCCCCCGTGCGATCGAGGCGCTCGACGATGCATGGTCGCTCGGAGACACCGCGCCCGAGATCGGACCGCTCGTCCGCGAGCGCATCACGGCGTAGGCTGGAGGCGCCTTCGCCGAGTCAGTCGAGGCGCCGATTCCGAGAGGACACACATCCATGTCGATCGCCGCCGACGGTGACAAGAAGCTGCAGGGCGTCTCCCTGCGCTCGCTGCCGAAGATCTCGCTGCACGACCATCTCGACGGGGCCGTTCGCCCGTCGACGATCATCGAGCTGGCCGAAGAAGCAGGCCTGCAACTGCCGGCGACCGACGCACAGGCGCTCGGAGACTGGTTCACGGCGCAGAGCGATTCCGGATCGCTCGTGAACTATCTGAAGACGTTCGAGCTCACCGTCGGAGTGATGCAGACCGCCGAGAGCCTCACCCGCATCGCGCGCGAGTTCGTGGAGGATCTCGCAGAAGACGGCGTGATCTACGGCGAGGTGCGCTGGGCACCAGAGCAGCACCTCTCAGGTGGCCTGTCGCTGGATGATGCGGTCGAGGCGGTGCAGCAGGGGATCGAAGACGGTGAGGACGCTGTCGACCGTGCCGGGCGCAGCATCCGTGTCGGTCAGATCCTCAGCGCGATGCGTCAGAGCGACCGATCCCTCGAGATCGCAGAGCTCGCACTGGACAATCGCGAGAGCGGCGTGGTCGGTTTCGACATCGCCGGTCCGGAGGACGGATATCCCGCCTCCGACCATCGTGAGGCGTTCGATCTGCTCGCAGAGAACTTCTTCCCCGTCACCGTGCACGCAGGGGAGGCCGCCGGTCTCGCGTCGATCCGCAGCGCGCTGCTCGACGGCCGGGCGCTCCGCATCGGCCACGGCGTCCGCATCGTCAGCGATCTCGACGTCATCGAGCGAGAAGGCGATGAGGTCCAGGTCAGATTCGGCGATCTGGCTCGCTGGGTTCGCGATCGGGAGATCCCCCTCGAACTCTCGCCGTCCTCGAACGTGCACACGGGGGCGATAGAGGCCTGGGGCACCGAGCTCGCCGATCACCCGTTCGACCTGCTGTACCAGCTGGGCTTCGCCGTCACGGTGAACGTCGACAACCGTACGATGAGCCGCACGTCCCTGACCAGGGAACTCGCGCTGCTCGTCGACGCGTTCGGCTACGACCTCGACGACCTGGAGGCATTCCAGTTCAACGCGGCATCGGCGGCGTTCCTGCCGGTCGAAGAACGCGAAGAGCTCGTCGAGATGATCGCCGAGGGGTTCCAGATCGACTGAACGGACGTATCAGCCATGACCGCACCTGCTGTGTTCATCGCCGGCCCGGCATCCTGGAACTCGATCGTCGTCCTGGATCGGCTCCCCGATCCGGCCCCGCACATGCAGTTCGCCGAGGACAGCTGGGAGACGGTGGGTGGCACGAGTGCGGGCAAGGCGCTCAGCCTCGCAGCGCTGGGAACCTCGGCAATGTTGTACGCGCTCATCGGCGACGATGAGCCCGGACGCAAGGTCGACGCGGCGTTGGCCTCAGCCGGAATCGAGGTGCGCTGGGGACCGAGCAGCACGACCGAGCGCCACCTCAACCTGATGACCCGTGCGGGGGAGCGTGTCTCGCTCTATCTGTCCGGGGTGTCCGAGCAGACGGCGGCGGTGCCTGAGGATGTTCGCCGTGCGATGACGGATGCCGAGATCATCGTGCTCGATCTCGCGGCAGAGCCCCTGCGGCTGCTCCCGCTCGCGAAGGCGAGTGGGCGGCCGGTGTGGGTGGACGTGCACGACTACGACGGCGACGCCGCGTTCCATCGTCCGTTCCTCGAAGCGGCCGACGCGATCTTCTGCAATGCAGACAATCTGGCCGATCCGGTCGGGTTCCTGCGATCGCGTGTCGCCGCTGGAGCGTCGTTCGGAGTCTGCACGCTCGGCGCGGAAGGTGCGGTGGCCGTCGATGCGGAGGGCCAGACGTACCGGGTGGATGCCGTGCCGGTGGATGTCGTGGACACCAACGGCGCCGGCGACGCGTTCTTCGCCGGAGTTCTGGCCGCACGACTGGCGGGCGCGACGCTCCCGCAGACACTCGCGTCGGGTGCGTCGTCAGCCTCGACGGCGCTCGGCAGCAGGCACCTGCATCCGCTGCTCGACCGCGCGCTCTGAACTGGGCTCGCTCTGAACTGGGCTCGCTCTGAACTGGGCTCGCTCTGAACTGGGCGCGCTCCGGGTTTCGGGGCGCCCGATCAGCGCATGCGCGCGACGGCGTGCGGATGCGTCGCCAGATACTCCTCGAACGCTTCGCGACTCGTGCGCGTGGGCGTGAATCCGAATTCGCGCTTCAACCGGGCGTTGGCGAGCACCGGTCGATATCGGAGGAAGGGCACCTTCTCGGGGCCGTGCTCCGTGAGGCGCAGCATCCGACCGACTCTGAGGAGCACAGCGAGCACGGACGCCGGGACGGTGAGCAGGGGCTTGCCGAGTCGTGATGCGATCTCGGGTACCGTCATCCGGCCGTCGCCCGCGACGTTGAAGATCCCCGCCGGGCCGTCTGTCGCTGCGCGCACCATGGCGGCAGCGACGTCATCCACCCACGCGAAGACGAACGGCGAGTCCGCCCCTGTGATCCGCAGGATGCGGCGCGCATCCCAGAGCGAAGTGATCTGATTCTGCACGGTGGGGCCCAGGATCGTGCCGATCCGGAAGATCACCTGCTCCAGTTCGGGATGCGATGACCTGTATTCGGTGAGCATCTCCTCGACCAGGCGCTTGTGCCGCGAGTACGGAAAAGCATCGTTGCCGCGCAGCGGCTGGTCCTCATCGATCCACTCGGGGTTGTCAGGGTGGTAGCCGTACGCCGCTCCGGAGCTGGAGACGACGACACGACGCACGCCGCTCTCGACACAGGCGGCGAGCACATTCGCCGACCCGGTGACATCCACCCGGTATTCGAGATGCACGTCGCGGCCCGGGTTCACGATCGCCGCGAGGTGCACGACGGTGTCGATGCGGTGTTCGCGGAGCACAGGACCGATCGCCGTGGGGTCCGTCACATCGAGCACGACGGGGAGCACGCCGGGCGACGTGACACCTTCCTTCAGATCGGCCGCCACGATCAGCTCGACGTCGCTTCGCGCAGCCAGCGCCGCTGCGACGTGCGATCCGAGGAACCCGCCACCGCCGGTGATGAGTACGCGCGTCAAGGCGTGGTCCCGGCTTCGAGGGTCGCGTTCCCCGTGCTGTCGCCGTTCGTCGAGCCGGTGCGCCGCTTCGTATGCCGCGCCCAGAGGCCGGCGAGGACCAGGCCTGCCACGATGTCCCAGATACCCCACCACCCGGCGACGATCGCCATGCCACCGAGGCCGCCGAAGAACGCGAAGACGAGTCCGAGTCCGAGCCCGGCGTTGCGGATGCCGACCTCGAAGGTCATCGCCTTGCGCTCCCTCGTGCCGAGGCCGCCGAGAACAGCTGTGCTGTAGCCGAGCGCGAGAGCGGTGGCATCGTGCACGGTCACCACGAGGATGACGATGCCGAGCACCGAGATGAACACCGCCCAATTGCCGACCAGCGCGCCGATGATGAATCCGACCAGCGCTAGCAGGCTGAACCACTTCACGAAGGGTTGCACACGGGCAGCGAACCCCGGGAGCTTCGCGCGCAGCAGCAATCCGATCGCGAAGGGCAGGCCCACGATGAGGAAGATCTCCAGCAGCATTTTCCACGGGTCCAATGCCACTTCGCGCAGCAGGTCACGGGCTGTCGGATGCAGTGATCCCCAGAACGCGATGCTCAGCGGCATCGCCACGATGTACACCAGGTTGCCTACCGCTGTCATGGACACCGACAGTGCGACGTTGCCTCCGGAGCGATGCGTGAGCACCTGCGAGATGTTCCCTGGTGGGCAACAGGCGACGAGGATCATGCCGAGCGCCATGGACGGCGTCACCGGCAGCACGAGGGTGAGCAGGAATGTCACGACCGGGAGCAGGAGGAGCTGGGCGAGGATCGCGATGATGAACGGCTTCGGATGCCGTGCTACCACGCGAAAGTCGCTGGGGGACGTGTCGAGGGCGATCCCGAGCATGATGAGCCCGAGCACGACGTTCAGGATCGTGAGGGTGCCCGGCGTGAAGCTCAGGACGACGTCATCGACGTTCACCGTGTTCGCTCCAGTGCGTCGCGCTCATGGCGCACTGCGGCGCGGTACGCGTGGTTGTTCACGTAGTACGCCATGCGATCGAGACCGAGGTAGTGGTAGCCGCCGGTGACATCCGGCCATGGACTGCCGGTCACACGTTCCCGGAACAGCTTCGCGTTCTCAGGAGACCTCTCGGATGCGGCGAGGTAGCTCGCCAGCAGCTCGGCCTGCTCGAATCGACCCTGCCATCCGATTCCGGATGCCTCGATCATTCCCATCATGTACAGGCCGTTGAAGGTTGCAGGGAACATGTTGAGGAACAGCCGTGGCGACGGGCCGCGCCAGTGCAGGTGCTCCCGATCGACGAACGGGTAGTCGAGACGGTACCCGGTTGCGAGCATGACGAGGTCGTAGTCACCGCTGGAACCGTCGCGGAACCGCGCGGTGTGCCCGTCGAACCGCTCGATGTCGGCGCGCACCCGCAGGTCGCCCTGACCGAGATGGTTCAGCACCATCGTGTTGACGATCGGGTGCGATTCGTAGATGCGATAGTCGGGCTTGGGGAATCCGAATCGCACCGGGTCGCCGGTGAACGCCTTCAGCACGCGGGAGTCCAGCGCCTGCTTGATGCGAGCGGGAAGCGGCCGCCCCTGATTGAGCGTGTCGCTGGGCTTGCCGAACAGATAGCGCGGCACGAAATAGTAGCCGCGGCGCACGCTCATGTCGATGGATGCCGCGTGGTGCACGGCATCCACTGCGAGGTCGCAACCGGAGTTCCCTGCACCGACGATGAGCACCCGCCGACCGTCCAGCTGCGCAGCACTCTTATATGCACTTGTGTGCATGAGTTCTCCATCGAACTCTCCGACGAATGACGGTACATTCGGCTCCGCGAGGGTGCCGATCGCGATGACGACGCCTTCATACCAGCGTGTGCTCGTGCCGTCAGGCCCCGTGGAAGTGAGATCCCATCCGCCGTCACGCGGTTCGAGGCGAGTGACGCGGGTGTCGAAACGGAACCGCGACGTGAGTCCGAAGTGATCCGCGTAGGAGCGGAAGTAGTCGCGCAGCACCCGATGACTCGGATAGTCGGCGTCGCTGTCCATCGGGAACTCGGCGAACTCGGTCGTCGTGCGTGATGAGATCAGGTGCGCTGACTCGTACATCGTACTGCGCGGGTTCGTGATGTCCCAGAGGCCACCGACGCCGTGCGACGCCTCGAAGCCGTCGATCTCGATGCCCTGCACCTGCAGCGCCCGCGCCGTGGCCAGGCCCGACGGCCCTGCGCCGATGACGGCGTATCTGCTCATGATGCTCCCCGCACGACGGTGTGTTCGATCTGTCGCCCCCCAGGCTCGATCGTAGCGGCATCGTCGTGCAGGAAGTCGTCAGATCGTGCGGAGCTCCTCTTGCCGTGCGGCGAACACCTCGTGCACGGCGTCGAAGAGCGGATGCTCCGGCTCCAGTCCGGTGATCGTCGCGGTGAGCACGTCCGCGTCCTCGCTGTGCAGCATCCGCTGAAGTTCTACGGACTGCTCATCAGAGGGATCGTCGAAGGCGATCGCGGCCGCGACGGCTGCGACCAGAGCCGAGGTCGACAGCCCTTGCTCTGCTGCCTGGATGGCCGGACCGATGAAGCGTTCGTTGCGTGAGAGCTTGCGCAGCGGCTGGCGCCCGACGCGCTGCACCGTGTCGACGAGTTCGGGGTTGCGGAAGCGTTCGAGGATCGTGGCGCGGTAGTCAGCGAGTTCCGCAGGATCCAGACCGTGCACGGCGCTGAGCACCGCCGACGTCTCCTCCAGTGCCGCGCCGACGCGTGCGGCGATCGACGGATCGGCGAGGGCGTCGGAGATGCGCTTGTGGCCCGCCTGCGCGCCGAAGTACGCGGTCGCCGCGTGGCCGGTGTTGACGGTGAACAGCTTGCGCTCGATGTACGGGCGGAGGTCGTCGACGAAGTGCGCGCCGGGGATGTTCGGCAGGTCGTCGCCGAATGGACCGGACTCGATCGCCCACTCGAAGTATGGCTCGACGGTGACATCGACGCCGCCGCCGGGGGGCTGCGCCGGCACGATGCGGTCGACGGCGGTGTTCGCGAACACCGCGCCATCCGCCGCCGACGGATCCAGCTTCTCGATCTCGGCGCGCAGCTGATCCGTCGCGCCGATCGCGTTCTCGCACGCCATGATCTTCAGCGGTGCGCGCTCGGGGGAGCGGCGAGTGAGGCCGGCGACTATCGCGGGTGCGATGAAGCGCAGCATGGTCGGACCGACGGCGCACGTCACGACGTCGGCGGTGGCCACCTCTTCGGCGACGGCATCCGGGTCCGTCTTGCTGTTCACGGCTCGATAACCGGTGACCACCCGATCGACACCGCCGGGGCCGGCCTCATGCACCGTGTACGACTCGGTGGCATTGATCGCGTCCACCAGTGCATCGGCGACATCCGAGAAGACGAGTTCGTAACCGCCCTCGTGCAGCAGCAGTCCAACGAAGCCACGGCCGATGTTCCCGGCGCCGAAGTGGACGGCTTTCATCCTTCGTTCACCGCCGACAGCAGTGCGTACAACTCGTCAGGTGTCTGGGCGGCATTGAGCTTCGCGACATCGTCCTCGTCCGAGAACAGGATCGCGATCTGGGAGAGGATCTCGAGGTGCTCGTCGCCCCGGCCGGCGATGCCGATCACGAATGTGGCGTTCTCTCCCGCCCAATCCACTCCGCCGTCGTAGCGCACGACGGAGAGACCGGAGTCCAGGATCGCCTCCTTCGTCTCGTTCGTGCCGTGCGGGATCGCAAGGCCGTTGCCCATGAACGTCGACACCGTCTCCTCGCGCTGACGCATCGCGTCGACGTAGGCAGGGGTGACGGCGCCGGCCGCGACGAGGATGTCTGTCGCCTCCTGCAGCGCCTCGTCCTGGGTGGCGGAGCCGGAGTGGATGCGGACCTGTCCGATTGACAGTACGGCCATGGTGTCTCCTTCTTTCGGGGTGTGTTGGCTTTCGAGGTGGGGCGGATGCCACGGCATCCGCCCCACCTCATCGACTATTCGCCGGATTCCTTCTGCTCGCGCACCATCTCGACGACCTCTTCATACTGCGGCGCATTCATGAAGTTGTCGACCGAGACGTGGATCGAGTTCGGGGACTTGCCCTTGGCGCGATCGGTCAGCTGCTGCTGAGTGATCACCAGGTCGGCGGTGCCGTCGAGGTTCGCGATCGCCGCGTTGGTGACCTTGACGTCCTCGATGCCGGCCTTCTTCAGCTTGTTGCGCAACACGCTCGCGCCCATCGCTGAGGACCCCATGCCCGCATCGCAGGCGAACACGATGTTCTGGATCGGTGCGGTAGCCGTCGAGATGGCCGCAGCGCCGCCGGCAGCAGCAGAGGCGGCGAGATTCGACAGATGCTCGGACTTCTTGCCCTTGTTCGCTTCGGTCTGTGCGATGGCTGCGCCGAACGTATCGCCTTCAGCGGCCAGGTCGCGCTTGCGAGATGCTCGCAGGATCACACCGGTGATCAGGAAGGTCACGACAGCTGCGATGACGACCGACAGGTAGACGACCAACAGGTTTCCGACACCGCCGCCGATGGCTGCCGCCGTCACGGCGATGATGCTGCCGGGAGCCGCCGGGAAGCCCAGACCGCCGCCGAGGAGCATGTTGGTCGTGACGCCTGCCGCACCGCCGGCGATCAGAGCGAGGATCGTGGTCGGCTTGCTCAGCGCGTACGGGAAGTAGATCTCGTGGATGCCGCCGAAGAACTGGATGATCGCCGCACCGGGTGCGGAGGCCTTGGCGACGCCGACGCCGAAGAACGTGAACGCGAGCAGCAGTCCGAGGCCGGGGCCGGGGTTGGCCTCGATCAGGAAGAGGATGGACTTGCCGTTCTCGGTCGCCTGCTCGATGCCGAGCGGCGTGAACACGCCGTGGTTGATGGCGTTGTTCAGGAACAGCACCTTGGCCGGCTCGACGATGATCGACACGAGCGGCAGCAGCTGCAGCGTCACGAGCCAGTCGACAGCGGCTCCGAGCACCGTGCTGATACCGAGCATCACCGGTCCGAACGCGAAGAACCCGGCGATCGCGAGGATCATGCCGAGGATGCCTGCGGAGAAGTTGTTCACCAGCATCTCGAACCCGGGGCGGATCTTGCCGTCCCAGAGCCGGTCCATCTGCTTGGTGATCCATGCCGCGAGCGGCCCCATGATCATCGCACCGAGGAACATCGGGATGTTGGTGCCGACGATGACGCCCATCGTGGCGATCGTCGCCACCACGCCGCCGCGTTCGGCATAGACCAGACGGCCGGCCGTGTTCGCGATCAGCAGGGGCAGCAGGTAGGTGACCATCGGGCCGACGAGCCCGACGTAGCCGAAGAAGTTGCCGCCGTCCCCCTCGGACAGCGCGGTCATCGCGCCCGGCCAGTTGATGAGCGCTGAGTCGCCGCCACCGCCGATGATCTCCGCAACGGGGGCCCAGTGCCATCCGAACGGACTGTCCGCGCCGAAGAACCCGGCGGGGATGAAGAGCATCGTGATGAATCCCCAGGCGATGAAGGCCGCGATGTTCGGCATGATCATTCCGGAGAGGAATGTGCCGAGTCTCTGCACTCCGACTCGGAGGCCGCCCTTCTTCGGGGCGGCGGTTGACGTCGTCGTCATGATGTCGTCTCTTTCTGGTGTGAAGGGAGGGCCGTGACGGCTTCAGCCACGGCATTGCGGGCACCTGCGGCATCATCTGCAGCAAGTGCCACCTCGGCGAGGTGCTTGGCCTCGTCGAGTGTGCGCTCGGAGAGCGCGAGTCGCACGTCGGCGAGGGCCGCCGACGCCATTGACAGACTTGTGACGCCGAGACCCACCAGCACAGCAGCCAGCAGCGGATCGGCTGCGGCTTCGCCGCAGATGCCCACCGGCTTGCCGAGGCGGGCGCCTGCGGCACCCACCTCGCCGACGAGGCGCAGCACCGCGGGGTGCCACGGGTCCTGGAAGCTTGCGACGGAGCCGAGCATGCGGTCAGCGGCCATCGTGTACTGCGTGAGGTCGTTGGTGCCGATCGAGGCGAAATCGGTGTGGGCGAGCACCCGATCGGCCAACAGTGCGGCGGCCGGGATCTCCACCATGACGCCTGCTGTCTTCACTCCGTATTCACGGGCGAGAGCGGTGAAGTACTTCGTCTCCTCCACCGTGGCCACCATCGGCGCCATGACCCACAGCTCGGCGTCGGTCTCGGCATCCGCCTCGGCGAGAGCGGTGAGCTGCTCTCGGAGGATGTCCTCGCTCGCGCGCAGGGACCGCAGGCCACGTAGCCCGAGGGCGGGGTTCTCCTCGTGGGCGTCGTTGAGGAACGCCAGCGGCTTGTCGGCACCCGCATCCAGCATCCGCACGACGACCTTCTTGCCGGGGAAGGCCGAGAGCAGTTCGCGATACGACTCCCGCTGCTGAGCCACCGTGGGCGCCTGAGCGGAGGAGAGGAACAGGAACTCCGTGCGGAACAGCCCGACGCCCTCGGCTCCGCGCGCAACGGCATCCGCGGCATCCGCCGGTTTGCCGAGGTTGGCGAGCAGCGCGATGGCCGTGCCGTCGGCGAGAGCGCCCGGGGTGAGCGGCGCGCTCTCCGCCGCGTCACGCGCTGCCGCGCGCTGACCGGCCTTCTCCAGTTGCTCGGCGTTCGGATCGGTCGTGACGACGCCGGATGCGGCATCCACGATGACGGTGGTGCCCGTCTCGAGAGTCGTGGCCTCCGTAGCACCGACGATGGCGACGATCCCCTTCTCCCTGGCGAGGATCGCCGTGTGCGAAGTCGGACCGCCATCGGTGGTGATCAGCGCCAGGACCTGCTCGAGGTTGAGCAGCGCGGTGTCCGCGGGTGCGAGATCGCGGGCGACGAGCACGAAAGGATGCCCCGGGTCCGGCACGCCGGGGGCGTCGAGGCCCCTGAGGTGCGCGAGCACGCGCTGTGCGATGTCGTCGAGGTCGGCTGCGCGCTCGCCGAGGTAGCCACCGACCGCCTCCAACGTGGCGCGGAATCCGGCGAAGGCGTCGTGCACAGCCCATTCGGCGGTGCCGCCGTCGTCGATGCGGGAATCGACCTCGTCCTGAAGGGTGGGATCCTCGGCGATCATGGCCTGCGCCTCGAGTACTTCCTGCGCAGCGCCTCCGGCAGTGTCCGCGCGCTGCTGCAGCTCGGCGGCGACGGCGGCGACGGCTTCCCTGGCGCGGGCGCGCTCCTCGTCAGCGCCGATCGTGCTCGGCGTGTTCTCGGGTGCAGGCAGCGGCTCTGCCATGCGGACGACGGGGCCTTGGGCGATGCCACGACCGACGCCAACGCCGCGCAACTCGGTCATCCGGCCGCCTCCTGGTCGTGATCGGTGGTCAACAGCTCGGTGAGCGTGTCGAGAACGCTCTCCGCGCCGTCTCCCTCGGCGGAGAGAGTCACGTAGTCGCCGTGCTCGACAGCGAGAGCGATGACGCCGAGGATGCTGGCGGCGTTGACGGGCTTGCCGGAATCCTTCGCGATGGTCACCGGGATCCCCGACTCCTTCGCCGCCTGCGCGAACAGCTTCGCCGGTCGTGCGTGCAGCCCGTGGGAGGATCCGATGCGGACGGTGCGTGAGATCGCGGTCATGATGTTCCTTTCGCAGGGGGCGGGGAATCGGAGAGAGTCGTGCGGGCGACGCCGAGAGTTCTGCTGCCGTCGCGATCGGCGAACACGTCGTCGGGGAGCACAGCGACAGGGCCGTGGGAGGCGGCGCGGATCGCGTCGAGTCGATCGGCGAGGTGCGGGCCGACGAGTACGAGGTCGGCGAATGCAGCGGAGACCGAGTTCTCGGTGCCGGCGGCGGTTTCCCAGTCGAGGCCGGCGGCGGATGCTGCGCGCCGCAGTCGTTGAGCGACGAATGTGCTGGACGCGCCAGCGCCGCACACCACCAGGATCTTCATCGATGCCACCTCTTCCTCCTCTCCATTCTGGGAACCCGCTGAGAGCGGCGCCACCAGGTTCCCTTCCGCCCCTGCGGAACCTTCCGCCTCGCCCCGTGGGGGCTGCCGTGCTGGCATCATGGGATCATGTCGCGTCAGCGCCAGGATCAGCTCCTGCAGACCCTGCTCCGGCAGGACGATTGGGCGACGGCCGCGAGTCTTGCCGATCTGTTCGGTGTGACGCCCCGCAGCATCCGCTCGTACGTCGCGGCTCTCAATGCGCGCGCAGCAGACGGCGACGCCGTCGAATCCGGGCCGGCCGGGTACCGGGCAGGAGCGGGCGCACACGCGACCCTGCGCCTGCGGGCGACGGGGGAGTCCGCCCCGCGCGACCGCCTGCACACGCTGGTGCGGATGCTGCTGGATGAATCCGACGGCATCGACGTCTACGCCACTGCGGAGCGGATGCACGTCAGCGAGGCGACGCTCGAGTCCGACCTCTCCCGTGTGCGAGGGCTGCTCGACGGCACCGATCTGCGACTGGAACGCGATCGCGAGATCGTTCGCCTGCGGGGCACGGAGATCGCGCAGCGCCGGCTGCTGAGCCGCCTCGCGCATGACGAGATGGATGCCGGATCATTCCATCCGGAGAGCATCCGCCGGGCGCTCACCGGCAGCGCCGTCGCCGCGCACGCTGTCGCCCCGTTCAAGACCGCCCTGGTTCGAGAACTCGGTGCTCTCGGGTACTACGTGAACGAGCTCGCGATCTCGGACGTGCTGCTGCATATCGCGATCGCCGCCGATCGGGTCTCAGCCGGGCGCGCGCTCGAGACGCCCCAGCCTGGGGCATCCGAGGAGATCTCGAAGCTGGGCGGCGTCATCACGCAGCTCGCGGCGGAGCACTTCGGCGTGGCCCTCGGCGGCGGGGACAGCGCGCACCTCGCGACCCTGGTGCTCACCAGGGCGATCGCACCGGGTCAGAGCTCAGGCCACGGTGCGGCGCGCAGCGGTGTCGATCACGCCGTCGAGGCCGCGGTGCGCGCCGAGATCGTGCAGGCGGCGGCGGACTACCAGGTCGACCTGGTCGATGAGGCGTTCATCCTGCGGCTGGCGCTGCACGTGCAGAACCTGCTGCGCCGCGCAGAGGAGCGGGCCTGGACGCGCAATCCGCTCACACGCTCGCTGAAGTCTTCGTATCCGATGATCTTCGAGGTGGCGGTGTCGATCGCGAGCGGTCTGCATGACCGGCTCGGCGCGCCGATCCACGACGATGAGATCGCCTACATCGCGATGCACATCGGTGGACGCCTGGAGCGCAGCCGCAAGGCAGAGTCGATCCTCACCGCCACGATCGTGTGCCCCGGCTACTACGAATTGCACGAGCTGCTGCGTTCGAGCGTCGACCGCTCGTTGGGGTCGTCGGTGGAGGTGACCAGCGTCGTCACGAGCGTCGACCCCGAATGGGCGGCGATCGACACCGACCTGGTGCTGACCACGATCGAGCCAGGCGCGACCGGTGACCGCTACGTGCGCATCCAGCCGTTCCTCACCGACGCCGACGTGGAGCGCGTATCGCAGGCCGCAGCACGCATGCGTCGCGGACGCCGCCTCACGCGCCTGCGGGAGGAGCTGTCACGCTACTTCGTCGCGGATGCGTTCGTGCGCCCGCTGCCGGATGAGGGGGAGGAGGCCGTCATCCGCAGACTCGGCGGGCTCCTGACAAGCGCCGGACTCATCGCAGACGACTACGTCGAGAACACGATCGTCAGAGAGCGGATGTCATCGACCGCCTTCACAGATGCTCTGGCAGTCCCCCACGCGCTGCAGATGACCGCGCAGCGCACCGCGATCGCCATCGGAGTGGCGGACGGGTCCGTGGCGTGGGGGGAGGGCCGAGTGCAGGTCGTCGCGCTCGCCGCATTCAGCGAAAGCGATCGAGCGGCATTCCAGACGGTCTTCGAGCAGCTGGTCGAGGTGTTCAGCGAGCGAGAGAGCGTGCAGCGGATCGTCCGCCGTGGCATGACCTTCGAGGCGTTCCTCGACGAGCTCGTGGCCGTGATCGACGGCTGAGTCGATCAGTCCTGTCGCGCGAGCACTCCGACAAGCGACTCGAGCACAGCGTCGGCCGTCGGAGACTCCGCGGTCGACAGCACGACTTCATCACCGCGTGAGAGTGCGAGATCCATCACCGCCAGCACGCTGCTGAGGTCCACCTCGGTGCCGCTCGTGGTTCGCAGCACGATCGGACCCTCGTGGGCCTGCGCGAGACGCACGAGTTCGGCGACAGGACGGGCGTGCACCCCGTTGTGCGCGCTGATGATCACATGTCGGGTCGGCATACAGCGATGCTAGCTGTGCTCAGGAGCGCTCCTCCAGCAGCGTGCGCACCCCGGCCTCGAGATCCGCGACCGCGCGTCGGGATTCCTCCGCCGAATCGGCTCGCGCGTCGATGTACACCTTGAGCTTCGGCTCTGTGCCGCTGGGACGCACGATCACGCGTGAGCCATCGGAGAGGCGGTAGCGCAGAACGTCACCGGATGGCTGTCCGTCCGGCGCCTGCAGGAGATCCTCTGCGGAGTCGATCGCCGTGCTTCCGATGCGCGTCGGCGGCAGCGTGCGCAGCGTGAGCATGATCTTGTCGATGACCGAGAGATCATCCACGCGCACAGACACCTGACCGCTGGCGAAATGACCGTAGGTGTCGCCGAGCTCGGTGACGAGCGTCGCGAGTGTCACCCCGCGCTCGCGTGCCTCCGCCGCGAGTCCAAGCACGGCGACCGCAGCCGAGATCCCGTCCTTGTCTCTGACGGTCTCGGGATTCACCAGGTATCCCAGTGCCTCCTCGAATCCGAACACCATCCCCGGCGCACGCGAGATCCATTTGAAGCCGGTCAGCGTCTCGTGGAAGTCCAGCCCGTGGTGCGCGGCGATCGCACCGAGGCCCGGCGAGGACACCAACGAGCACGCCAGCGACGCCCCCGGCGTGCCTTGCGCGGCCCGTGCCGCGCGAGCACCCAGCAGAAGCCCGACCTCGTTGCCGCTCAGGCGGCGCCAGCCGCCCTCGACGGACTCATCGGAGATCGCGACGGCCAGCCGATCGGCATCCGGATCGTTCGCCAGGATGAAGTCGGCGCGTGTACGCCGGGCGGCGGCGTACGACAGATCCATCGCGCCCGGCTCCTCCGGGTTCGGGAAGGACACGGTGCGGAAGGTCGGGTCCGGGTGCAGCTGTTCGCCGACCGTCTTCGGCTGCGGGTAGCCGGCCGTGCGCAGAATGCGGGAGAAGGTCTCCCAGCCCACGCCGTGCATCGCGGTGTAGACCCAGTTGAGGTCCTTCGCCGACTCCTGGGCGGGCGCGACGGCAGCCGTCTCGCGAATGTACGCGGAGACGACATCCTCGGACGCCAACTCGTATGACGTCGAGCGGGGCAGAGCGGTGACGTCGGAGCCGTCCGCCACGCTGCGGATGCGAGCGGCGATCTCGGCGTCTGCCGGCGCGACGATCTGCGACCCGGCGTGCGCTCCGCCCAGGTACACCTTGTAGCCGTTGTCGTCCGGCGGATTATGGCTGGCGGTCACCATCACGCCGGCATCCGCATCGAGATGCCGGACCGCGAACGCGAGCACGGGGGTCGGCAGCAGCCGCGGTAGCAGTATGGTTCGAAGCCCCGCGCCGGCGAAGAGCTCGGCCGAGTCGAGCGCGAAGCGCCGGGAGTTGCGGCGTGCGTCATAGCCGACCACGACGGTCGGGGTGCCGTGCACGCGCTCGCGCAGATACGCCGCGAAGCCGGCCGCGGCCTGAGCGATCAGCACACGGTTCATCCGATTGCTTCCTGCTCCGAGTGCGCCCCGCAGACCCGCGGTGCCGAACGCGAGGCGTGTGCTGAAGCGATCATCCAGATCGGCGATCGCGGCAGCATCGCCGGATGCCGCGCGGGTGACGATGCCGGCGAGCTCGTCCCGAGTCGCCGCATCCGGATCCTGGCGCAGCCACGCACGCGCCTGCGCCAGCCGCTCCTCCGCCTGCTCGCTCACAGCGCCTCCACCACTCGCGCCAGCAGCGCCGAGATCACCGGCTCGGCCTCGCGACCGGCCTCGATGACCTCGGCGTGACTCAGCGGCGTCTTCTGGATGCCGGCGGCCAGGTTCGTGATCAGTGAGAAGCCCAGGATCTCCATGCCTGCTTCGCGAGCGGCGATCGCTTCGAGCGCCGTCGACATGCCCACGATGTGTCCGCCGATGGCCTTCGCCATCTGCACTTCGGCCGGCGTCTCGTAGTGGGGTCCGCGGAACTGCGTGTAGACGCCCTCGTCCAGCGACGGGTCGACGTTGCGGGCGATGTCGCGCAGCCGCGCCGAATACAGGTCGGTGAGGTCGACGAAGTTCGCGCCCTCCAAGGGGGAGTCCGCCGTCAGGTTGACGTGGTCGCTGATGAGCACCGGCTGGCCGGGCTTCCACGTCTCGCGGATGCCGCCTGCACCGTTGGTGAGCACCATGATCCTCGCCCCTGTGGCGGCCGCGGTGCGCACGCTGTGCACGACGCGGCGCACTCCGTGGCCTTCGTAGTAGTGGGTGCGGGCGCCGATCACCAGCACGCGCGTGCCGGTGGGGGTGAGGATGCTGCGAAGCGTTCCGACGTGTCCCTCGAGCGCGGGCTTCGAGAAACCGGTCGCTTCGGTGGCAGGGATCGTGGCGACTGTCTCTCCGAGCAGGTCGGCGGCCTTGCCCCATCCGCTTCCGAGAGTGAGGGCGATGTCGTGCTTCTCAACGCCGCTGAGCCGCGCGATGTCTGCGGCTGCGAGGGCTGCGACCTGGAACGGGTCGGCGTTCGGATCGTCGAGAGGGTTGTCGTGAATGTCGGTCATGGATCCACTCTAAGGAGTGGTGACGGTGACACACTCAGGATTGCGGAAGAATGGGAGTCATGTCTTCCACTCCATTCGAGCGCACTCAGCGGGTTGCCGTCCTCGGCGGCGGTCCCGGCGGTTACGAAGCGGCGCTCGCCGCTGCCCAGCTCGGTGCCGAGGTGACACTCGTGGAGCGCGTCGGCGTCGGAGGCTCGGCGGTGCTCACCGACGTGGTGCCGTCGAAGAGTCTGATCGCCACGGCCGACGCGGCTGTCGCGATCTCTGAGGCGAGTGACCTCGGAGTGCAGTTCTACGCGAAGGGCGCAGGCGGGAAGCCGCTCAAGCCCGAGATCGCGATCAACCTCGCTGCGGTCAACAAGCGTCTGCTCGCTCTCGCGGGGCAGCAGTCGGAGGATATGCGCGAGACGCTGCTCGAGGCCGGCGTTCGCATCCTGTCCGGTCACGGGCGGCTCGAGGGCGCCAACGCGATCGTGGTCGCCACCGGCCCCGGCGGCACCGACTTCGATCGCGTCGAGGCCGACACCATCATCGTGTCGGTCGGCGCATCACCGCGCGAGCTCGACAGCGCGAAGCCGGATGGCACGCGCATCCTGACCTGGACGCAGCTGTACGATATGAAGGCTCTGCCCGAGCACCTCATCGTGGTCGGCTCCGGCGTCACCGGGGCGGAGTTCGCCTCCGCATACATGAACCTCGGCGCCAAGGTGACGCTCGTCTCCAGTCGCGATCAGGTGCTGCCCGGTGAGGATCAGGATGCTGCGCGGGTGCTGGAGAAGGTCTTCAAGCGAGGCGGCATGACTGTGCTGTCCAAGTCACGCGCCGACAAGGTGGAGCGCACCGACACCGGTGTGCTCGTGACGCTCTCAGACGGGCGTACCGTCGAGGGCAGCCACTGTCTGATGGCGGTCGGCTCGATCCCCAACACCGCGGGGGTCGGTCTGGAAGAGGCGGGCGTCGAGCTCACGGAGTCGGGTCACGTACGCGTCAACCGCGTCGCCCGCGCCTCAGTGCCGAACATCTACGCCGTCGGCGACTGCACGAACTTCATGCCGCTGGCATCCGTCGCATCCATGCAGGGACGCACCGCCGTGTTCCACGCGCTGGGCGACATCGTCATCCCGCTCGAGAAGATCAAGGTCACCTCGAACATCTTCACCGCCCCCGAGATCGCCACGGTCGGCTGGGGTGAGAAGGACGTCGAGGACGGCGTGGCCGACGGGCTCGTATACAAGCTGCCGCTGGCCGCTAACCCGCGCGCGAAGATGATGGGCATCAAGGATGGCTTCGTGAAGATCATCGCCCGCAAGGGCTCAGGCACCGTCATCGGCGGTGTCATCGTGGCGCCGAAGGCATCGGAGCTGATCTATCCGATCGCCGTGGCCGTGGAACGTCGCCTCACGGTCGACCAGGTCTCACGCGTGTTCGCCGCCTACCCGTCGCTGTCTTCGAGCATCACGGATGCGTCCCGCGCGATGCACCTGGTGAACATCAGCTAGATCTTCGACCCTTCGACAGGCTCAGGGATCGAACCGGCCGATGAGCCTGTCGAAGCGTTCGTGTCAGGAGATCAGCAGCAGCTGATGGCCCGAAGAGACCGTGGTGCCGGCAGTCGCATTGATGCCGCCGATCACGCCGTCCTTGTGCGCCTGCAACGGCTGCTCCATCTTCATCGCCTCGAGCACGACCACCAGATCGCCCTTGACGACGTGCTGACCCTCTTCGACTGCGACCTTCACGACCGTGGCCTGCATGGGCGACTTCACGGCGTCGCCCGAGGCGCCGGCCGAAACCGAAGTGGCGTGGCTGCGCCGTGATGGTGGTACGGCGGCCGGGCGGCCGGAGACGCCGCTGGCCACCGCGACGCGGTCAGGCAGGCTGACTTCGAGGCGCTTGCCTGCGACCTCGACGACCACGGTGTGGCGGCTCTCAGGGGACGAGGGGGCCTCCAGCTCGCCGTCCCAGGCGGGGATGTCGTTGTCGAACTCGGTCTCGATCCAGCGGGTGAAGATGCCGAAGGTGCCGTTCTCCGCAGTGAAGGCGGGATCGCGCACCACCTTGCGGTGGAAGGGGATGACGGTCGGGAGCCCGGCGACCTCGAACTCGTCCAGGGCGCGGCGGGCGCGCTCGAGCGCTTCGGCGCGGTCGCGACCTGTGACGATGATCTTCGCCAGCAACGAGTCGAATGCCCCCGAGACGGCGTCGCCGGCCGTTACGCCGGAATCCAGGCGGATGCCGGGGCCGCCGAACGTCTTGAAGACATGGATGGGGCCGGGCTGGGGGAGGAACCCTCGCCCAGGGTCCTCGCCGTTGATGCGGAACTCGAACGAGTGGCCAGTGGGCGTCGGGTCGTCGTAGTCGATGGTGCCGCCGGCCGCGATGCGGAACTGCTCGCGCACCAGATCGATGCCGGTGATCTCTTCGGAGACGGGGTGCTCGACCTGCAGGCGGGTGTTCACCTCGAGGAACGACACCGTGCCGTCGGCGCCGATGAGGAACTCGCAGGTGCCGGCGCCGACGTAGCCGACCTCTTTGAGGATCGCCTTGGACGACTCGTAGAGCTGACGGTTCTGCTCTTCGGTGAGGAAGGGCGCCGGAGCCTCTTCCACGAGCTTCTGGTGGCGGCGCTGCAGTGAACAGTCGCGGGTGGAGATGACGACGACGTTGCCTTCGGCATCCGCAAGGCACTGCGTCTCGACGTGACGCGGCTTGTCGAGGTACTTCTCCACGAAGCACTCGCCACGGCCGAAGGCCGCAACGGCTTCGCGGGTCGCCGACTCGAACAGCTCGGCGACCTCGTCGAGTTCACGCGCGACTTTGAGCCCGCGCCCGCCACCGCCGTAGGCGGCCTTGATGGCAATCGGCAGACCGAACTCCTTCGCGAATGCGACGACCTCGTCTGCGGTCTCGACAGGACCGGGAGTGCCCGGAGCGAGCGGCGCGCCGACCTTCTCGGCGACGTGGCGTGCGGTGACCTTGTCTCCGAGCGACTCGATCGCCTCGGGCGACGGACCGATCCAGATCATGCCTGCGCCGATCACGGCGCGTGCGAACTCGGCGTTCTCGGCGAGGAAGCCGTAGCCGGGGTGGACGGCGTCGGCGCCGGCGCGGCGAGCGATGGAGAGGATCTTGTCGATCTGCAGGTAGGTGGTGGCGCTGGTGTCGCCGTCGAGGGAGTACGCCTCGTCTGCGAGACGGGCGTGCAGCGCGTCGCGATCCTGGTCGGCGTAGACGGCGACGGAGCCGATCCCGGAGTCACGGGCGGCGCGGATGATGCGTACGGCGATCTCGCCGCGGTTCGCGATGAGGACCTTGGCGATAGCAGGCATGAATGTCAGCCTAGCGAGATCGACGT
The DNA here is from genome assembly GCF_024807145.1 of Microbacterium sp. AK031. GTDB lineage: Bacteria > Actinomycetota > Actinomycetes > Actinomycetales > Microbacteriaceae > Microbacterium. The sequence goes on from NZ_JANUCA010000009.1 coordinate 42,241, forward strand.
CGATAATTTTGACGGCTCTCCACAAGAAACTCGCGAGAACGTGGCGGGATCTCTACGAGCGGGGTCCCTATGACCAGAGATCCGTCCACGTGACGCCCAGTTCGGCGGCGAGTCGGCGGATCGTCGAAAGGGACATGCCGACGACCGTCGACGGATCGCCCTCGACGCGGGTGATGAACGCGCCGCCGAGACTGTCGACCGTGAACGCGCCGGCGACGTGCAGCGGCTCGCCGCTCGCGACGTAGGCGGCGATCTCGCCGTCTGTGATGTCATCGGCGAAGGTGACGGATGCCTCGGCGATGGCTGTGGCTTCCCGTGGTTCGGCGCCGGGTCGTACGTGGAACACGGAGTGCCCGGAGTGCAGGATGCCGGTCGCCCCGCGCATCTCGTGCCACCGCCGGGTCGCCTCCTCCGGTGTGTAGGGCTTGCCGTACACACGGCCGTTCAGCTCGAACATCGAATCGCCGCCGATCACGAGTCCATCGAAATCGGGTTCCTCCGACGAGAGGCGATGCGCCACGTCTGCTGCCTTGGCACGTGCGAGCAGCAGCACGAGCTCGGCGGGCGGGAGGTCGGCGCCTCGCTCTGCTCCGGCCGCGGCGGCGATGGCGTCCTCGTCCGTCTGCGGGGCGCGGGTGAGCGGCTCGATCCCGGCCTGGCGCAGCAGCATGAGACGAGCGGGGGAGGTGGAGGCCAGGCATACACGCATGTCCATCACCGTATCCTGGAGGGATGACTTCTTCTGCGGGCCAGACGCTCGACCTCGACATCACCGGTATCGCGCACGGTGGCACCTTCATCGCCCGTCACGAAGGTCGTGTGGTGTTCGTCTCGGATGCCGTTCCCGGTGAGCGCGTTCGTGCCCGCGTGACCGATGGTGCGAAGTCGTCGTTCTGGCGGGCCGAGACGATCGAGGTGCTCGAGGAATCGCCGCATCGCCGGCCGCATGTGTGGAAGGAAGCCGACGTCTCGCGTGAGCCGGCGGACCGGGCCGGAGGCGCGGATCTCGGACACATCGACCTCGCGCATCAGCGCACGCTCAAGCGTCAGGTGCTCACCGAGGCGCTCGACAAGTTCGCCGGCTCCGGTCTCGAAGCCCCTGAGATCATGCCGATCGACGACAGCGATGGCACCGGCTGGCGCACCCGCGTCTCGCTGCATGTGGACGATGACGGCGTGGTCGGACCCTTCGCGGCACGCAGCCACCGGGTGATCCCAGTGCAGTCGCATCCGCTGGCACGTCGCCGCGTCGCGGCCGAGGCGCTCTCCTTGCGCAACGCCAAGCCCGGTCGCATCGACCTCGTGCAGGACGCAGACGGCAAGGTGCACGTCATCCGCCGCCCGGCCCGAGGCAAGCGTCCGGCATCCGAGGTCATCAAGGAGCAGGTGGGGGAGCGCACCTTCCGTGTGGACGTCGACGGGTTCTGGCAGGTTCACGCCCGCGCCGCCGACACGCTCGACACCGCGGTGCGCTCGGTCCTCGAGGGCCGCATCGATCCTGCCAAGACGCACCTCGACCTGTACGGCGGGGTGGGGCTCTTCGCCGCCTCGCTCGCAGAGCTGGGAGCGACCGACCTCGTCACGGTGGAATCGAGCAGCCGCGCGACCGAGCACGCGAAGCACAATCTCGACCCGTTCGACGTCGCCGCCGTCACCGACCGCGTCGATCGCTATCTGACTGGGCTTCCATCGGGAATGCAGGCAGGCGCCGTCGTGCTGGATCCGCCGCGCGCGGGTGCAGGACGCGTCGTCGTGGAGGGCGTGCACGCCCTCAACCCCGATGCGATCGTCTATGTCGCCTGCGATCCGGTGGCTCTGGCCCGCGATCTCGGCACATTCCGTGGTCTCGGCTGGAACGTCGAGTCTCTGCAGGGGTTTGACCTGTTCCCGCACTCGCATCATTTCGAGGTCATCGCGCTGCTCAGCCGGTGAGTTCTCAGCCGATCGATAGGGTGGAGCCATGAGCAGGGTCGCACTCATCGATGATCACGAGTCCGTTCGTCTCGGGCTCGAGCTCGCATGCGAGCGCGACGGTGCACAGACGGTCGTCTTCTCCGGCAGCACGGTCGGCTCGTATCTCGGCTGGCGCGCCGCGACGAGCTCCGCTCCGGCTGATGTCGTCGTGCTCGATCTCACGCTCGGAGACGGCACCACGGTGACCGAGAACGTGGGCACTCTCGTCGCGGACGGTGCCAGCGTCGTGATCCACAGCGTCGCCGATCGCCCTGCTGCGGTGCGTGAAGCGCTCGCCGCCGGTGCCGCCGGTGTCGTGAGTAAATCCTCCGCGTTGGATGACGTGCTCGATGCGATCCGCACGGTTGCACGTGGCGAAGCGCTCAACAACGTCGAATGGGCGAGCGCTGTCGAGGGCGACCGCGCTTTCGCGGACGCGCAGCTGTCGGTCCGTGAGCGTGAGGTGCTGCGCCTGTATGCCGCCGGATTGCCGCTGAAGGTCGTGGCTGAGCGGCTCGGCGTCGCATATTCCACGGCGAAGGAGAACATCACCCGTGTGCGGGTGAAGTACGTCGAGGTCGGTCGGCCAGCACCGACCAAGGTCGACCTGCTGCGCCGCGCGATGGAGGACGGAATCGTGGCGGCCGACGGGGCCACGAATGTCGGCTGACACCGTCCTCGGGGACGCCTGGAGTCGGATTCCGTCGCCGGGCACTGCAGATACAGCGTTCGAACGCTTCACCGGGAAGCGGATGGAGCGCATCCTCGCAACGGTCGTGGCCATCGGCTCCGCTGCGCTGGGGACGCAGGCGATGTTCGCCGCTGTCGGAAGCATGTCGGCTGGGAGCTCTGCCGTTCATGTCGTCCTGCTGGTCATCGTGTACATCCCGTTGATCGCGATGCTGGTCGCGTGTGTGGTCGGCCGCGGGGCGCGGCTGACCTCAGGGGCCTTCGCCGTCGTCTATCTGGTGGCACTGGCGATCTGGCCGCTCACGGTGGGCGCCGGCGATCATCGAGCGATCAACCAGCCGTGGATCTTCTTCCTGGTGAACGTCGGTGTGGCGGCGGCGATGCTCGCGTTCCCCGTCCGCATTCAGATGATCTGGGCCATCTGTGTTCCTCTCGTGTACGGGTACGTACGCCTCGTTGAGGGCGAGTTCACCGGATCGTTCTGGACGAGCACGGCGTTCGATGTCTCATTCACGCTGATCCTCGGCGTGGTCATCCTCTCCCTCGGATGGATGTTCCGCTCCGTCGCTGCCGGTGTCGATGATGCGCGCGGGCGAGCTGTCGCCTCATACGCGGGTGCCGCTGCCGCCGCCGCGGCGGAGGAGGAGCGCGTGGCCATGGCGGCGCTCATGCACGACAGCGTGCTCGCGGCCCTGATCGCGGCCGAGCGGGCCGACACCGATCGCGCGCGTGACCTGGCCGTAGCCATGGCACGAGAGGCTCTGACGCGCCTCGCCAATACGGAGGCAGCGGTGGCGCACGAAGGCAGCGATGAGCCGGTGGGCACGGCGCAGATCGTCATCGAGATGCGCAGAGCGCTGTCGGAGCTCGGGGCGGATGCGATCGTCGAAGAGCGCGGATCTGCTGGCCTCGTTCCCGGTCGCGTCGCTCGCGCTGTGGTGCTGGCCGGGCGGCAGGCGATCGGCAACGCGGTCACCCACGCTCACGGCAGGGGGCTGCACCTCATCGTGGAAGGACGCGACGACGAGGGGCTCACAGTGACGGTGACGGATGCCGGCGATGGTTTCGACATCGACGCGATCGGTGAGGACCGGCTCGGCATCCGTGCATCCATCGTCGCGCGGATGGCGGGCGTCGCGGGCACTGCCACGATCGATTCCGACGACGGCGGCACCACTGTCGTTCTGGGGTGGATGCGCGAATGAACCGCTCTGTCCGTAGCGTCGCGACCTCGCTCGCGGTCGGCTTCGCCGTGTACTTCGCGGCGCGAGCCGTGTGGTGGACAGTGCAGCCCGCCGTTCCGCTGCTCATGGTGGCGGCGATCCTCCTGTATCTGGTCGTCATGGTGGCGACGGTGCTGCTCGAGATGCCGAAGGGCCCGCAGCTGCCGCGGTGGTGGGCTGCCGTCGCAGTCGTCGCCGCTGCGCTGATCCCCTTCATGGCGAGCGGATCCATGCCGCTCGCATACCGGACGGCTCCGTTCGCGACATGGTACATCGGTGCTCTGGGGCTGCTCGCTGTCGTGTGCATCGTCCGCAGACGCATCATCGCCGGGTGGCTGGTGCTCGCAGCGCTCACCGTCTCGTCGACTGTCTGCCTCGGTCCGATGGTGTCGCTCGAGTTGGGGTTGGTCGGCTCGATGATGTGGACGGTCGTGGCGCAGCTCCTCGTTCTGTTCTGGGACCGTGCGGTGCGCGACACCGAGCATCTGGCGGATATCCAGCAGGCGGTATCGGCATGGCACGCGACTCAGCTCGTGCGCCAGCGTGAGCGCCGTGTCCGCGTGAAGTACGCTCTCGGAGTCGCAGGCCCGGTGCTCACCAGGACCGTTGCGGCTCATGGGCGTCTCACGGATGAGGAGCGCCTGGAGGCGCGACTCGCTGAGGGGCGGTTGCGCGACGAACTGCGAGGCGCGAGCCTGCTCAATGACGCGGTGCGCGACGCGATCCAGCAGGCGCGGCTGCGCGGGGCGACGGTGACCGTCTTCGATGAGGGCGGTCTGGATGAGCTGGATGAGGATCGCCGGACGCAGATCCGCGACGAGCTTGCTCGTGTCCTCAGGAGCGCCGAGGCGGGTCGGGTGATCATCCGTGCGGCGCGTGATCCGCAGACCGCCGTGACGGTAGTGGGCCGCTCCGGTTCGGGCGATTCGTCGGATGAGGACTCTGTCGGGCTGTGGCACGAGATTCCGCGAGAATCCGCAACGGATGCCGCGCGCGCCAGCAGCAGCGACTGAGAACTCCGAGTCGAGAAGTCCGAAGCTTTGAGATGGGCAAGCTTTTAGATGGGCGAGGGGCGGCGAAGCCGCCCGCCCCTCGCCAGGTGCGATGCAGTTACCCGAAAACTGACCGCAGGTGGTCGATCACCGTCTGCCTACCCTGGGGCAAAGAGACCGACCGAACGCGAAGCGTTGATCTAATTCTGCTGCGGTGCGTGCACGTTGTCTGTAGGTATTTTGGGGGACAAGGATTCGTCCTCCCTGCAAGCGCGGAGCTCAGCCCGAGAAACGTCCCCAGGGGATGTCGCGGCGTAGCGGCGTGCGCAGCGGACGTCGGGTGCGCTGCCACGCTGAGATCCGCGGTTCCTCGGCGACAGCATCCGCCGTCTCGGTGCTGTAGGCGTCGCTGACGACGGCCACGAGTGCAGCGAGCTCTTCTTCGCTGGCGGCGCCGCGGATGATCCGCACGTCGGCTGAGGGTTGGTCCGGTGCGGTCACAGCGGGATGTTCCCGTGCTTCTTCGGCGGAAGGTCACTGCGCTTGCCGCGGAGCGATCTCAGCGCCTTGGCGATCGAGACGCGCGTGTTCGCAGGTTCGATGATGCCGTCGATCTCACCGCGTTCTGCGGCGAGGAACGGTGAGGTGACGCTGTAGGTGTACTCATTCGCGAGGCGGGTGCGGACCGCTTTGACGTCTTCGCCGGCCTCTTCCGCCTTCTTGATCTCGCCGCGGTAGAGGATGTTGACCGCACCCTGGCCGCCCATGACGGCGATCTCGGCCGTGGGCCATGCGAGGTTGACGTCTGCGCCGAGCTGCTTGGAGCCCATGACGATATAGGCGCCGCCGTAGGCCTTGCGGAGGATCACGGTGACCAGCGGCACAGTCGCCTCAGCGTAGGCGTAGATGAGCTTCGCGCCACGCCGGATGACGCCCGTCCACTCCTGGTCGGTGCCGGGAAGATAGCCGGGCACGTCGACGAGAGTGACGATCGGGATCGAGAAGGCGTCGCAGAAGCGCACGAAACGGCTGGCCTTCTCTCCGGCTTCGATGTTCAGCGTTCCTGCCATCTGCGATGGCTGGTTGGCGATGATGCCGACCGAGCGCCCTTCGACGCGGCCGAAGCCGATGACGATGTTCGGGGCGAACAGCGGCTGCACTTCGAGGAAGTCATCGTCGATGACGTGGTCGATGACCGTGTGGATGTCGTAGGGCTGGTTGGCGGAGTCGGGGATGATCGTATTCAGTGTGCGATCAGCATCCGTGGTCTCCCATTCGAAGTCGCTTTCATAACCGGGGATCTCGGCCATGTTGTTGTCGGGCAGGAAGCCGAGCAGCGTGCGCGCATAATCGATCGCGTCGTCCTCGTCTTCAGCGAGGTAGTGCGCGACGCCCGAGCGGGTGTTGTGGGTGAGGGCGCCGCCGAGTTCTTCCATGCCGACGTCTTCGCCGGTGACGGTCTTGATGACGTCGGGGCCGGTGACGAACATCTGGCTGGTTTTGTCGACCATGATGACGAAGTCGGTGAGGGCGGGGCCGTAGACGGCGCCGCCGGCGGCCGGGCCCATGATGATCGAGATCTGCGGGATGACGCCGGAGGAGCGCGTGTTCAGGCGGAAGATCTCGCCGTACTTGCTGAGGGCGAGCACGCCTTCTTGGATGCGGGCGCCGCCGGAGTCGAGGATGCCGATGACCGGGATGCCGCCTTGGAGTGCGTACTCCATGATCTTGATGATCTTGTCGCCGGACACCTCGCCGAGGGAGCCGCCGAAGGTGGTGAAGTCTTGGGAGTAGACGGCGACGGTGCGGCCGTGGATGGTGCCGATGCCGGTGACGACCGAGTCGCCATACGGGCGATTGCGGTCCATGCCGAAGGAGGTGGTGCGGTGGCGCACGTACTCGTCGAATTCGACGAAGCTGCCGGGGTCGACGAGCAGTTCGATGCGCTCGCGGGCGGTCATCTTGCCTTTGGCGTGCTGCTTCTCCTTCGCCTTCGTCTCGGCGTCGACCACTGCTTCGCTGTAGCGCGCGCGGAGGTCGGCGATCTTGCCGGCGGTCGTGGAGAGGTCAGGGGTGTCCGTCACGGATTCCACACTAGCGGCGGGGAGCGGGGTCACGTTGGATGCTCGCCACAACGGGTTGGTCGATCCTTTGGTGAGAGTGGCTGGCTGCCAGTGCGCCGTGTTCATGCCGAGGGCGCAGCCGTACCCATCACAAGACGAATCGCCACACGTACTCCAATCCGTCGACGGGGCGGAACCATGCGACCGTGATCACCGTCTCATCCGGATCAGTTGCGCACAGGCACAGTTCGATCTCCTCGGTCGGCAGCACCTGACCCCACAGTTGCGTGCGCGCGATAATGTCACCGCTGTCGCGGAACACGCGTACGAAGTCTGCGGCCTCCCGGCCATCGTTGACGACGATCGGATGAGTCGCGTCGGCCCGCATCACCCGCCAGGGCACGCGGTACGCAGGCGGCGGCGGCAATTCGTTCGGATCGACGGGTCTCAACATGACCCTGACGGTAGGAGCGGCATCCGACGCCTTGGTCCGGCTCAGCCGGCCGCATCCATGATCGGTGGGGAATGCTCAGATATCGGAGTCGGTGGAGACGGAGTCGCCTGCGCCGAGTGCCTTGCGATTGCGATGCGTGAGGTCGCTGACCTTGTGACCGACCCACCCTGCACCCCGGGCCACTGTCCCGGCAGCGCCGGCCACAGCAGACCCGGCGTACCGCGCTCCGCGCAGCATCCGAGTCTCGATCTTCTCGGTACCCGTCACGGGCTCGAGCTCGGCAGGTAGTGCCGCCGGTGCCACGCCGAACGCGCGACGCGACGTGGTGAGCACGCGCCTGCCGAGGAGGTGGTTGCCCGCACCGCCGACCGCAGCTCCGACGCCGAACGGCAGCGCCTTGCCGAGGAAGGACGCGCCGCCTGCCGCCGCGAAATGCCTGACGAACATCGTCTTGAGCCGGTCCACGACAGGACCCACCGCCGCACGGGGGAGCGACTTGGTCACGAGCTCGCCCCAGTACGATGAACGGCTCGTTCCGCGGTCCGTGGCCTGCCTCGCGAGCTGGCCGACCAGGTCGACGCCCTCCTTGCCGAGCATCAGCGTCATCACCAGCGCCCGCGCGCGATCGGGATTCTCGATCGCGATGCCATGAACCTCCGCGAGCGACTGGGCGAACAGCGCTGTCGACTCCACGAATCCGACGGTCTCCACTCCTGAGAGCGCCAGCGTGATACCGGTTCCGATACCGGGGACGACAGCTGTCGCTCCGACCGCCGCGCCACCCGTGGTGACGGCCGCGAGATACCGGCGCTCGAGAATGCGCACGAGCTGATCGGGCGTGGCCTGCGGATTGCGCAGTCGGATGCTGCGGATGTGAGCCAGCACGAGCGGGCGCTGAATCGCGAGCACTCGATCAAGACCGCGCACCGCGGCCGGATGCTCGTCCGAGCCCACGGGCGGGACGCTCTTCTCCCAGGCGGAGTCGTCTGGGAGGGAATGTATCTTGTGCACCTTCTTAGCCACAGCACGATCTTAGATACGACGGCAGGGAGAAAGCAGAGAGCCGCGCACTTCGGAAGGGCGCGGCTCTCTGGAGATCGAAGGTCAGACGAACAGATTCGCCCGCTCGAGGTCTTCGGCGAAGTCGACCTCGACGGCGTACAGGTCCGAGACGTCCATCGGCTCGAGCAGCAGACCGTCTTCTGCGATCGCCAGCTCGAGGCCGCGCTCGAAGTAGTCCTGGTCCTCGACGCGCTGCAGCTGACGAATGAACGCCTTCTTGTTCGCGGACGAGATGTAGTTGATTCCGACAGCCTCACCGAGGCCGCCCTTGACGGTCTTCGACAGCTCGTTGATGAAGCCCTCTGCGGTGACGGTGTACTTGACCTCTTCGTCGCTCACCTTGGACGTGTTGACCGTGACGAAGGACTGGTCGCGCTCGATGAACTCGATCGCGCGCCCCAGGATGCGGGGGTCGAAGACCACGTCGCCGTTCATCCAGAGCACGCCACTCTTACCCGTGACGTTGAGTGCGCGCAGCAGGCTCTTGGAGGTGTTGGTCTCGTCGTAACGCTCGTTGTGCACGTAGTTCACGTGCGGGAACGCCTCGATGATCGTCTCGGCCCGGTACCCGACGACGGCGGTGATGCGGGCGTCGCTGCCGAAAGCGGCACGGATGTTCTCGTGCTGCTGCTGCATGATCGTGCGTCCGTCGCTGAGCTCGGTCAGCGGCTTAGGAAGGGCGCGGCCGAGGCGCGAGCCCATGCCGGCGGCAAGAATGACGGTCTGAAGAGTCACGAATACTCCTTAAAGAGAAATCTGTGTTCACGGTCGGTTCACCGACCAGACACTTCTTCGTGCCGTTTTCATGTTAGCGATGCACCCTGTGAACGCCCGGGTCAGGTCGCCGCCGTTGCCGTTTCGTGATCGAGTACACACCTGACGCACAGGTCGAACGTCGTGGGAACCAGGCCCTGACTGAATTGTTTCGCTGGACCCTCGGAATGTCCAGTCCCATTGATACCGTAGGACGGTGACTGCTTCTCCAGATGACCACGCCGATCGGCCGGACGACGTGACGGCCACCCCCATCGAAGGCTCGGCGAAGACGCCTCCGGCGAAGACACCTCCGGCGAAGACGGCGGCGGCGAAGGCGAAGAGCACAGCGGTGAAGACGAAGAGCACAGCGGCGAAGACGAAGAGCACAGCGGCGAAGTCGACGGCAGCAGCTGCGCCGAAGACGGCGGCCGCCAAGACGATGGCAGAGAAGGCGGCGGCAGTGAAGTCGGGCGAGGCCAAGGCCGCAGCCGCGAAGACAGCTGCCGCACGGACCACCGCGGCGAAGACCGCAGCGGCGAAGTCGGCTGCCGCTCGTTCCGCGGCGACCAAGACCGCGACCAAGACGGCAGCGGCGAAGGCAGCGGCGGCGAAGGCGGCCGCAGCGAAGGCCGCCGCGGCGAAGGCGGCAGCGGGGAAGTCGGCTGCCGCGAAGGACGCCGAGGCGAAGGCCGCCGCTGAGGAAGCGGCCGAGAGGGCTCGCGCCGCTGTCGACACAGGTGCGCAGGAAACACCGCAAGCGGTGACGGACGAGCCAGACGCGACCGCACCCAAGACGTCATCTCGCAAGCCGGCGGCCAAGCGCACGACGGCGAACAAGACCACGGCGACGAAACCGACGACGAAACCGCGGACGACGAAGCCGCGCGGAGCGGGCCCGTCGACGCGGCCCAAGCCCGTCGTCGCTGCCGACGCTGCCGCGCCGACCTCCGAGACGGTTGCGTCGCCGGCTGTCGAGATCGAGCCATCGGTACAGGCTGCTGTCGCCGAAGACGTCCTCTTCACCGAGCTCCGCGCTGCAGAGCTGGCCGAGGCTGAGTCGATCACTCGCCCTGAGGCTGTCCAGCCGATTGCTGAATCGGCGGAGCCTGCGGCTGCAGCCGTGCCCGAGGCTGAGCCCGCAGCGCCCGCAGCTCCCGATACCGACACATCCGTCGACGCCGAGACGAGCGATCCCGAGGTCATCCCCGCCCCGGCCGATGACACGGTCACTGCGCCGGCATTCGCGCAGCACGCCGTCATCCTTCGCGACCTCGTCAAGGACTTCGGCGACCAGCGTGCGGTGAACGGCATCGACCTCACGGTTCCGGCCGGCTCGTTCTACGGCATCGTCGGACCGAACGGCGCGGGAAAGACGACCACGTTGTCGATCCTGGCAGGACTCCTCCGTGCGTCCTCGGGTCAGGTGGTGGTCTGCGGAATCGACCAGACCGAAGATGCACTCGGCGCCAAGCGACTGATGGGTGTGCTTCCCGATCGGCTGCGTACATTCGATCGCCTCACCGGACGGCAGCTGCTGCATTACTACGGTCTGCTGCGCGGGCTGGCATCCGACGTGATCGACAAGCGCACAGCAGATCTCGCCCGCGCGTTCGATCTCGCCGACGCACTGAATCGTGTCGTCTCCGATTACTCGGCTGGCATGACGAAGAAGATCATGCTCGCAGGTGCCATGATCCATTCGCCGCGCGTTCTCGTGCTCGATGAGCCGTTCGAGGCCGTCGATCCGGTCTCATCCGCAGTGATCCTCGACATACTGCGCGCGTACGTCGCGCACGGGGGCACGGTCATCCTGTCTAGTCACGGCATGGACCTTGTCGAACGGGTGTGCTCGCGGGTGGCGATCATCGTCGGCGGTGACGTGCTCGCGGAGGGGACGATCGACGAGGTTCGCGCAGGTCAGTCGCTCGAGGCGCGATTCGTCGAGCTCTCCGGCGGTATCGGAGAGGTGGAGGGTCTCGAGTGGTTGCACACGTTCTCCGACTGAGGCTGACGCTGATGCTCGGTGTCCTTCGCGGCGGCCGAGCACTGCGCACTCTGCTCGGGCTCGCCGCGGTGGTGATCGTGACCGTGGCGGTCTGCATAGCCGTGCTGAGTCTCGCCGACGCACCGCTCGCCGTCGCGCGTGCCGTGATCGTTCTCGGCGGCACCGCCGTTCTGCTCGGATTCCTGATCGGACCGATCCTCACGGGAGCGGTGGATCAGCTCGACCCGCGCCGGTTCACCGTCTTCGGTGTCGACGAACGGCATATGCCGTGGATCCTCGCTCTCGCCTCGCTGGTCAGCGTGCCCTCGTTCGCCCTGCTCGCCGTCGGCGTGTGCATCGTGATCCTGGCCGTGCAGCTGGGGGCGCCGTGGATCACGGCGGTGCTCGTGTCGCTTCTCGTCGTCGTCGCATCTGCGCTCGCCGCTCGCATCGGGATGTCGCTGAGCGCATTGCTGCTGCCGGAGCGGCGTTCGCGAGAGCTCACGGCACTGTTCGCACTCGCGGTCGTCGTCGTGGCCTTTCCTGTCGCGGTGTTCCTCGCATCGCTGGAGTGGGACGGCGCAGTGCCCAGTCCCGTGGCGATAGCGACCACGGTCGTCGGCTTCACGCCGTTCGCTGCGATTCCCGCGTTCCCGTTCGCGATCGCCGCCGGAGACGTCGTCGGCGCGTGGATCAGCGGAATCGTCGCCGTCGTGACAGTGGCGGCCCTATGGCTGACATGGTCGTGGGTCGTACGTCGACTGCTCACGACCACCGAGCGACCGGCCGCGTCGCGCGAGCGCGCGGGACTCGGCTGGTTCGCGCTGCTGCCAAGCAACGCCTTCGGTGCGATCGCCGCGCGGAGCCTCGTGTACTGGCTGCGCGATCGCCGCTACATCGTGAACATCATCGTCGTCCCCATCGCCGGAATCCTCACGGTCTTCCCGCTGCTCGTCGCAGGCGTGCCGCTGTACATCGCGGCCCTCGTTCCTGTGCCGCTCATGGCCCTCTTCTTCGGCTGGCTGCCGCACAATGATGTGGCGTACGACTCCACAGCGTTCTGGACGCACGTCGCCAGCGGCGTGCGCGGGCTGCCGGACCGCTTCGGCCGGCTCGTTCCGATCGCACTGGTGGCGATTCCCGTGCTCGCGATCGCGATCCCGCTGACTCTCGCTCTCATCGAGAGCTGGTACCTGCTGCTTCCGATGATCGGCCTCGCGGCCAGCCTGTTCCTCTCAGGCCTGGGCCTGTCCAGCATCTCGTCCGTCGTCTCGCCATATGCCGTCTCGCGACCGGGAGACAGCCCGTTCCAGCAGCCGCAGCGATCGGCATCCCGTGGCTCTTTCGGCCCCGCCGCTGCCTTCATCGGCACTTTGGTCGTCTGCGCCCCGACCCTCTGGCTGTTCATCATGACGATCATCACGGACGGGGTCTACAACCCGTTGACGTTCTGGGTGGGCCTGGGCACCGGCGTCATCGTCCTCACTCTCGGCGCGTTCACCGGCGGACGCATCTACGACCGCGGCGGGGCGCGACTCATGGAGTTCGTCGAGACCGCATGATCGTACGATCCGCGCCCCGCACGGGCCTCGGGGCGATTAGACTCACCGCTATGAGTACTCCGCTGGACAGCCCCGATCAGGGCGGCGTGGCAACGCTTGATCGCGAACTGGAAGAACTTCTCAACGAAGAGAACCTCGAGCCGGGCGACCACGAGCGCTTCTCGCATTACGTGAAGAAGGACAAGATCCTCGAGTCGGCGATCTCCGGAAAGCCCGTGCGCGCCCTGTGCGGCAAGAAATGGACACCGGGTCGCGACCCGGAGAAGTTCCCGATCTGCCCCACCTGCAAGGAGATCTACGAGTCGATGGTCAACTGACCGGACTCGAGGTTCCGTCTCGATCTATTCCGCGTCGACGAACACCGTCGGGATCGCAGGATCGGACTTGCTCAGCGCGAGCGCGCGCACCGGCATCTCCTCGCGGACTCGCATGTGGTGCTCGCGAGCGGATGCTGTTCCCTCCGCGCCCTCGTTAGCGCCGTCGATGTCGCCGCCGTCGACGAGCAGGACCTGCAGCGGGCGGGAATCCGGATGCTCTGACGCGGTGCTGATCTCCTCGAATCCATCTGAGACGACAACGGTCTCCGCAACGGCGACACCGTCACGCAGCGTGCGGAAGGCTGCCTTTCGACCGCCTTTGGAGGCCTTATCTGTCGATGCCTTCGCGACACCGACCCAGGAGCCTGACGGATCCTGGCGGGCGACGAGCTTGTAGACCATGCCCGCCGTCGGATAGCCGGACCCGGTCACCACCGAGGTCCCGACGCCGTAGAAGTCGACGGGTGACGCCGCCAGGGAGGCGATCGCGTACTCATCGAGGTCGCTCGTGACTGTGATCTTGGTGCCGGTCGCGCCGAGCTCGTCGAGCTGCGTGCGCACAGCGGCGGCGACCGTCGGGAGGTCACCGGAGTCGAGTCGCACGCCGCCGAGTTCGGTGCCGGCGACGCGGATGGCGGTCTCGACGCCGGTGCGGATGTCGTAGGTGTCCACGAGCAGCGTGGTGCTTGTGCCGAGGCTGTCGACCTGCGCGCGGAAGGCGTCTTCCTCCGTGTCGTGCAGGAGCGTCCATGAATGCGCGGCCGTGCCCATGGTCGGGATCCCCCACTGCCGTCCGGCCTCGAGGTTGCTCGTCGAGCTGAACCCGGCGATGAACGCGGCTCGAGCCGCGGCGACCGCAGACATCTCAGCGGCTCGCCGCGAGCCCATCTCCGCCAGTGGGCGTTCACCAGCGGCCATGCTCATCCGCGAGGCCGCGGTCGCGACGGCCGAGTCGTGGTTGAGGACGCTCAATGCGAGGGTCTCCAGCACCACGGCATCCGCGAATGTGCCCTCGACGGTGAGGATCGGGGAGCCGGGAAAGTACAGTTCCCCCTCGCGATAGCCGTGCACGGAACCGGTGAATCGATAGTTCTCGAGGTACTTCAGCGTCTCGGAATCCACGACCCCGCCGTCGTGCAGGAACCGCAGCTCTTCGTCGCCGAAGCGGAACTGGCGCATCAGCGAGAGCAGACGCCCTGTGCCGGCCACGACTCCGAAGCGCCGTCCGCCGGAGAGCCGCCTGGAGAACAGCTCGAAGACGCTGGGCCGCGCTGCGGTGCCATCGCGCAGCGCGGCTCCCAGCATCGTGAGTTCGTATCGGTCGGTGAGCAGCGCCGTCGACGAGGTCATGCGCTCAGCTTAGTGAGCGTGGCGAGTGCGTCGCGCCGACGGCGCGGGTAGGCTCGATAGTCATGAATGACGCGCCGATCGGAATCTTCGACTCCGGTGTCGGCGGGCTCACGGTGGCTCGCGCGATCCGTGCCCAACTGCCGAGAGAATCGTTCGTGTACATCGGCGACACCGCTCATTCGCCCTACGGGCCCAAGCCCATCGCCGACGTGCGCCGTTACTCACTCGAAGTGCTCGACACTCTTGTCGACCAGGGCGTGAAGATGCTCGTGATCGCATGCAATACGGCATCCGCCGCGATGCTTCGCGACGCGAGGGAGCGCTACGACGTCCCCGTCATCGAAGTGATCGGACCCGCGGTGCGCCGCGCGGTCTCGACCACGCGCAACAACCGCATCGGCGTCATCGGCACGGTCGGCACGATCGGTTCGCGCGCCTACCAGGACATGCTCGAGGTCAACGAGCGCCTTTCCGTGTTCACCGCCGCATGCCCGCGTTTCGTCGAGTTCGTCGAAGCCGGGATCACCGGCACCGAAGAGGTGCTCGCCGTGGCTGAGGAGTACCTCGCCCCGCTCCGCGACGCCGACGTCGACACCCTCGTGCTCGGATGCACGCACTACCCATTCCTGCGCGGCGCGATCGGCTACGTGATGGGCGACGGCGTCAGTCTCGTCTCCAGCGACGACGAGACGGCCGGCGATGTGTACCGACAGCTGGTACGCGGCGACCTGCTCGCGCCACCGGATGCCGTGGCCACTGCCGTCTATGAGGCCACCGGTGAATCCACCGAGGAGTTCACCGCGCTCGCCAATCGGCTCATGGGCCGCGAGGTGCGCGATGTACAGCACGTGCAGACCGGCGTGATTACCCTCCCCGACCTCTCCGAACTGGCTGAGGCCGGTATCTCCAACCCGAAGGAACTTCATGACTGACATCGTCCGCGCCGACGGCCGCTCCACAGACCAGCTCCGCGAGATCACCATCGAGCGCGGATGGAGTGCGCAGGCCGAGGGATCGGCGCTGATCAGCTTCGGCGGCACCAAGGTGCTGTGCACGGCATCCTTCACGAACGGCGTGCCGCGCTGGCTGACCGGCAAGGGCAAGGGGTGGGTGACCGCCGAGTACGCGATGCTGCCGCGCGCGACGAACAGCCGCAACGACCGCGAGAGCGTCAAGGGGCGCATCGGCGGGCGGACGCACGAGATCTCACGTCTGATCGGCCGAGCCCTCCGTGCCGTCGTCGACACCAAGGCTCTCGGCGAGAACACCATCGTGATCGACTGCGACGTGCTGCAGGCTGACGGCGGCACGCGCACGGCGGCGATCACCGGTGCGTACGTCGCGCTCGCGGATGCGATCGAATGGGGGCGTCAGAAGAAGTTCATCGGCAAGAACGCGACGCCGCTGCTCGACTCGGTCTCTGCGATCTCGGTGGGGATCATCGACGGCACACCCATGCTCGATCTGCCATACGTCGAAGACGTTCGTGCTGAGACCGACATGAACATCGTCGTCACCGGCCGCGGGCTGTTCGTCGAGGTGCAGGGGACGGCCGAAGGCGCGCCGTTCGACAAGCGTGAACTCGATGCGCTGCTGGAGCTCGGTCTTGCCGGCTGCGAGACGCTGAAGGGGCATCAGCTGAAGGCTCTGGCAGGCGAGTGATGGTGAAGGTCGTCCTCGCCACGCACAACCCGCACAAGATCGCAGAGTTCCAGCAGATTCTCGCGATGACCCGGCCCGACCTGGAGGTCGTCGGCTATGACGGCCCCGAGCCGGTCGAGGATGGCGTGACGTTCGCGGAGAACGCCCTGCTCAAGGCCCGCGCCGCAGCCGCCCACACCGGTCTCGCCGCCATGGCAGACGACTCTGGCATCTGTGTCGATGTGCTCGGTGGGTCGCCGGGCATCTTCTCCGCATACTGGGCGGGCCAGAAGAAGGACGCGCAGGCGAACCTCGATCTGCTGCTCGACCAGCTCACCGACATCGCTGACCCGCACCGCGCCGCACAGTTCGTGTCGACCATCGCGCTGGTGACCCCGGACGGCACCGAGCACACGGTCGCTGGCGTCTGGCCGGGCCGCCTGGCCCGTGAGGTCGCTGGTGGCGGCGGATTCGGGTACGACCCGATCTTCATCCCTGACGGGCAAAACGGCGCTGAGCGGTCGGTAGGAGAATTCTCCGACGAGGAGAAGCAGTCGCAGTCGCACCGCGCCCGCGCCTTCCAGGCGTTGATCCCGCTGCTTCAGGTCCTGTAGCCGGCGCCGGAGGCCATCCCAGAAGGATTTCGCGGGTTTCGCCGGACGGAAACCAGGGAAACTCTTCTGGGAATCATGCCCGGACCGCCGCTACCGCGGCACTCGCGCACTACTGAGAATCGTTACCCTTCCCGACTAGGCCAAACGGCGCCCCGAGGCATGCGGACGGCCATAGCCTGGATGCATGCACGATCACGCACACGGGGGAGGGATCCGCGGCTTCAGCAACCGCCGGCTCCTGACCATCTCGCTGTGCGCGACCGCGACGGTGATGCTCGTGCAGGTGGTGGGTGCGATCCTCACCGGCTCGCTCGCACTGCTGGCGGATGCCGCCCACATGTTCACGGACGCGTCGGCGCTGGTGGTCGCTCTGATCGCGACGGCGGTCGCCGCGCGTCCCGCCGATGACCGGCGCACGTTCGGATACCAGCGTGCGGAGGTGTTCGGCGCGCTGATCAACGCCATCATCCTCATCTTGCTCTCGGTGCTGGTCGGCATCGAGGGCGTGAAGCGTCTGCTGGAGCCTGCAGAGACCGAAGTCGCCGGCCCTCTGATGCTCGTGGTGGCTGTGATCGGTCTGATCGCCAACGCCGTGGCGATGTGGCTGCTGAGCGCGGCGCAGAAGACGAGCATCAACGTGCGGGGCGCCTACCTCGAGGTTCTCGGCGACATGATCGGTTCGGCGGCCGTTATCGTCGCGGCCATCATCATCGTCACCACAGGATGGATGCCGGCGGATGCGATCGCGTCATTGCTGATCGCAGTCATGATCATCCCGCGCGCGATCTCGCTGCTGCGCGAGGTGTTCTCGGTGCTCGCCGAGTCGGCGCCGAAGAACACCCACGTGAGCGAGATCCGAGACCATCTGCTCGCGTTCGACGGGGTCCGGAGCGTGCACGATGTGCACGTCTGGCAGCTCACTCGCGGCGCACCGGTCTTCACCGCTCACGTCAAGGTCGACCCGGCGCTGCTGGCGACCGGCCGGTCCGACCTGCTTCTCGAAGAGCTGCAGGCCTGTCTCGCCGACCACTTCGATGTCGCCCACTCCACGTTCCAGATCGAGTCGGCTTCCGCGGGGGAATGCGAAGAGGCCCACGCCTGACCTGCGGATCAGGGTTCTACGACGATCTCATCGACCGTCTTGTCAGAACGCAGCCCGCGCCATCGAGCGTGGCGGAGAATTCCATCTGGAGTCCAGTTCGCGAATTCGACCTCACCGACCAGGATCGGTCGCACCCAGAGCGCGTCTCGTGCATCGGCAGGCGGAACCCCGGTGACCTCGGCGCTCTTGGTACGCAGCGGCTCCAGCTGCGCCGCGAGGTCGCCGAGCATTCGCTCTGAGAAGCCGCTGCCGACCCGTCCGACGTAGCGCAGGGCCCTGGTCTCGGCATCCGGAATCGCGAGCAGAAGCGATCCGATGCGGCCCTCACGGTCACCCTTTCCCGGACGGATGCCGGCGATCGCGACCTCCTGCGTGCGTGTGTGCTTGATCTTCAGCCAGGAGCCGGAGCGGATGCCTGGGCGGTAGGTGGAGCCGGATTCCTTCGCCACCACGCCCTCGAGGTCGAACGCGTCGCTGGTCTCGAGCGCGGCATCCAGGTCGTCGAAGACCGGCGGCACGACGATCGGCGCGTCCACGCCGTCCACGAGCGTCTCCAGCAGCGCTCGCCGGTCGCGGAGCGGGATCCCGGTGAGATCGTGGCCATCGAGTCGAAGAAGATCGAAGAGGTAGTAGGCGATGGGCGTGCGGATCACTTCACGCTCGATCTCTCGCGCCTTCGTCAGATGCATCCGGCTCTGTAGCCTGCTGAAGCTCGGGCGCCCAGACGGATCCAGCGCGACGATCTCGCCGTCGACGATCGCGTCGCCGACCGCGAGATGCGGAGCGCCGTCTGCGGTGAGTTCTGGATACCGTGCCGTGATGTCCGTGCCGCTGCGTGCGTGCAGTGCCATCCGGCCATCCGCCCACGTGCCGACGGCGCGGATGCCATCCCACTTGATCTCGATCCACGGGTCTCGCAGCGAGCGGACCAGACCGGCCGTCCCCGACTCGGCGAGCATCGGGCGCGGGGGAGATCCACCAGGGCCCTCGGTGACGGGCGCATCGTCGAGGGATGCCGCGGGGTGCTGCTTCGACGCATCGGCGCGATGCGCAGCATCCTTCGGCTCCTTCATGCGATGCAGCAGCCAGGATGACTTCTCGCCGGCACCTTTGGTGCGGATCAGCGCGAGCCTGGTGCGACCGAGGGGTCCCACTCCCGAGAACGTGCCGATCACCTCGTCGTCGCGCCACTTCTCGAGTTCGACCGTGCCGGTGTCCCAGATCGTCATCGTGCCTGCTCCGTACTCGCCCCTCGGGATCTCACCGTGGAACGAGAGATACTCCAGCGGATGCGGTTCGGTCATGACGGCGAGATGGTTGCGGTCGGACGTGTCAGGAACACCCTTGGGAACGGCCCAGCTGACAAGGACTCCATCTCGTTCGATGCGCAGATCGAAGTGGCGCCTGCGGGCATGGTGCTCCTGGATGACGAACCGGGGGAGTCCGTTCGCGTCTGATCCGCCCGTGGTCTTCGGCATGGGTTCCGGGGTCTTCGTCGCGTTCCGCTTCTCGATGTAGGGGTCGAGAAGGTCGGTGTTCGCGGCAGCAACCTGGGATCGCAATGGGTCCACGCCGGTCTCGACGCGGTCCATGACCTCGTCGAAGCGCAGCTGGCGCAGGTCGGGGTCGTCGAGTTCATCCCAGGTGCGGGGAGCTGCCACGGTCGGGTGCGCGCGCCCGCGCAGCGAGTACGGCGAGATCGTCGTCTTCTTGCCGTTGTTCTGACTCCAGTCGAGGAACACCTTCCCGCCTCGCACTGCCTTCGACATCGTGCTGGTGGCGATGTCGGGATGATCGGCCTCGATGGCGCGCGCGAGCTCACGGGCGATCGCCGAGGCCTGATCGCTCGTCTGCGCGCCGTCCAGGTGACTGTACAGGTGGATGCCCTTGCTGCCGCTCGTCACAGGTACCGGGTCCAGGCCGATGTCGCGGAGGATGTCTCTGGCGAGACCGGCGACACGGGCGCACTGCGGAAGATCGGCTCCTGGACCGGGGTCGAGGTCCAGCACAAGACGGTCGGGATTCTGTCGTTCGCCCGATGCGCTGAATCGCCATTGCGGAACGTGGAGCTCGATGCTGGCGACCTGCGCCAGCCACACCAGGGTCGGCAGATCGTCTGCGATCGGGTATTCCTTCGGTCCACCGGAATGCTGTATCGGCATCCGGTGCACCCAGTCGGGCGCTCCCGGCTCGAGCTGCTTCGCGAAGAACGCATCGGCGGGTGCATCCGCTGTCCCCACGCCCTCCACCCAGCGCTTGCGGGTGATCGGCCGCCCGGCCAGCAGCGGCAGCATCCGCGGGGCGACCGCCGTGTAATAGGCGATCACCTCGCCCTTGGTGGTCCCCGTCTCCGGGTAGAGCACCTTGTCGAGATTGGTGAGACGCACACGGCGGCCGCCGACGTCGACGACCTGCGCGCCTGTGACCATGACGAAAGAGTAACCGCAAGCCCCTGGCATCCACCCTCATCCACGGTGTGTACTGGTCTCATGAGGTCGATCTGGAAGGGAGCCCTGACGTTCGGGCTCGTGAATGTGCCGGTGAAGGTGTACTCCGCCACCGAGGATCACGACGTCTCGCTGCATCAGGTGCACGACGAGGACGGCGGACGCATCCGCTACAAGCGCACGTGCGAGGTCTGCGGCGAGGTCGTGGCGTACCAGAACATCGACAGGGCTTATGAGGATGACGGGCAGATGGTCGTCCTCACCAAGGAGGACCTCGACGCGTTGCCTGCCGAGCGCAGTCGCGAGATCGACGTGGTCGAGTTCGTGCCGACCGAGCAGGTCGATCTGCTCACCCTCGACAAGGCGTACTACCTGGAGCCGGATTCCAAGTCCCCGAAGGCATATGTCCTGCTGCGCAAGACCTTGGAGCAGACCGATCGCACGGCGATCGTGCGCTTCACGCTCCGCCAGAAGACGAGGCTCGCTGCGCTGCGAGTGCGCGACGACGTGCTCGTGCTGCAGACGCTGCTGTGGGCTGACGAGGTGCGTGCGGCGGAGTTCCCGGCGCTTGACGAAGAGGTGAAGATCTCGAAGAAGGAACTCGAACTCTCCTCGAGCCTCGTCGACAGCTACTCCAGCGACTTCGATCCCGAGTCGTTCGTCGACGAGTATCAGAAGGAGCTTCGCACGCTCATCGACGCGAAGATCGAGGCGGGTGAGACCTTCGACGTCAAGGAGACCTTCGCGGAGGAGGGTGCGGAGGAGAAGGGCGGCGAGGTCATCGACCTCATGGAGGCGCTCAAAGCCAGCGTCGAACGCTCACGGGCCAAGAAGAAGGACGCAGGGTGAGTCCCTCGACCTGAATCAGTGCTTTCCGTCGCCGTCCAGGTCAGGAGCGCGGTCGAAGACGTTCGGGTCGAGAGTGAGATCTTCGGCCTCTGTGGCGTCGACCTTCGGGTCGCCTCCTGCGGCGAGCTCTTTCTTCACCTTGTAGCGCTCGGAGAAGTAGTGCCACAGAGTGACCAGCGCGGTGCCGCCGACGGCGATCAGCAGGATCACGTCGATGTACTCGGTGACGAGGTCAGAGATCCAGGGGATGTACGCGATCACGTAGCCGAGCATGGTCAGGCCGAAGCCCCAGATCACAGCGCCGATGAGGTTGTACAGGCTGTATCGCTTCCACGGCATGTGTCCGACACCCGCGGCGACTGGCGTGAAGGTGCGCACGATCGGCACGAAGCGCGCGAGGATGACGGTCAGGCCGCCGTAGCGTTCGAAGAAGGCGTTCGTGCGTTCGACGTTCTTCCGGCTGAAAAGCCCGGATTCCTTGCGTTCGAAGACCGCAGGGCCGCCCTTGTGACCGATGAGGTAGCCGACCTCACCACCGACGAATGCCGCAAGTGCGATGAGCAGAGCCACCACCCAGATGTTGATACCGAACACGTTGCTCGTGTGCGTCAGCAGCCCAGCGATGACAAGGAGCGTGTCGCCGGGGAGGAGGAAGCCGACTAGCAGCCCGGTCTCGGCGAACACGATGAAGCACACCACGAGCAGAGCCCAAGGGCCGGCTGCTCCGATGATGACAGCAGGATCGAGCCAGGGGATGAGCGAGATGTGATGCATGGTGTCCCGTCGTGCAGGTAGTGCGGCGGTCAATCGGTACTAGCTGTGCGGAAGGTGGGACTTGAACCCACACGCCCTGGGGCACAGGAACCTAAATCCTGCGTGTCTACCAATTTCACCACTCCCGCGCGAAGTCAAGTCTAACCAGTGCATCCCCTGTGACGTCTGGGGGATATCTGGAGAAAGTGCCGACGGTTCTCCGCGTGCCTCACGCCCTTCCTGTGGATAACTTCCGAGGTCATCGGCTGATTCTTGCGAGGATGCCCGTGTGAGCCAGAGCACCCTCGTCGTCGCCGAGCGCGTGCGCAGACGTCTGCGTGCGGAGCGGACCGATCCATCTCTGGCGCCGGACGAGGCCAGGCGCGTCGCTCAGGCAGAAGTTCGACGGCACAACGACCTCGCGCTGTCGCGTGGGGAAGAGACGATCGACGACGAGACGGCGTGCGTACGCGACGTGCTCGCATCGGTCAGCGGGTTCGGGCCCCTTCAACCACTCCTCGATGATCCCGACGTCGAAGAGATCTGGTTGAACGGGCCCGACCGCGTCTATGTCGCCCGCGACGGTGTGTCCGAGCGGATCCCGCTCCGGCTCACCGATGCGATGGTGCGCGATCTCGTGGAACGGATGCTGCAGGCTACGGGCCGTCGCGTCGACATCAGTCAGCCGTTCGTCGATGCGTCCCTACCAGACGGCTCGCGACTGCACGTCGCGATCGCGGACGTCGTCAGAGGTTCATGGGCGGTCAACATCCGCAAGTTCCTCCCTCGTTATCGCACGCTGCAGGGTCTCGTCGAGCTGGGAACACTGCCGGCGAATGTCGCGGAAATGCTCAGCAGAGCGATGCGGGACGGCCTCAGCGTGATCGTCTCGGGCGCGACCCATGCGGGCAAGACCACTCTGCTCGGTGCGCTGCTCGCCTCATGCGCGGACACCCAGCGCATCATCACCGTCGAGGAGACGTTCGAGCTCGCGGTCGACGGTCCGGATCTCGTCGCGCTGCAGGGTCGTCAGGCGAGTCTGGAAGGCAGTGGCGAGATCACGCTGCGCCGGCTCGTGAAAGAAGCGCTGCGCATGCGGCCCGATCGCCTGGTCGTCGGTGAGGTGAGAGACGCGGAGGCGTTGGATCTCGTGCTCGCCTTGAACACCGGTGTGCCTGGCGCGGGCACTGTCCACGCGAACTCGGCCGTCGAAGCGCTCGAGAAGCTGACCATCCTGCCCTTGCTCGCCGGACGCAACATCGACCGATCGTTCATCGCACCCGCTCTTGCAGCCTCGGTCTCCCTGGTCGTGCACTGCGCGCGTGACGCAGCCGGTGGTCGCCACGTCGTGGAGGTGATTGCGCCGACAGGCGAGGTCGTGGAGGGGCGTATCATCACCCGATCGCTGTATCGTGCGGAGCCACCGGTATGACGTTACTGGTCGGTGCGATCCTCGCGGCGGGGCTGCTGCTGTGCGCGTCGCCGTGGCTGTGGCCGCAACGTGAGAAGACCGAACGCCCGCTGGGCCGAGGCGGATGGCTTGCGCGCCTGATGGACGAGGCGGGCTACGCGGCGATCCGGCAACGCACCGTCGTGGTGGTCATCATTGCGATCGCGCTGGCCGCGGCGGCCACAGCATGGCTGGTCACCGGGATTCCGACACTCGCGGTCCTCGCCGTGATCGGTGGAGCATCCGCTCCCATCGCGTTCCTGCGGTCGCGCCGCCTGCGGTTGCTCAAAGCCCGCAGGCAGCTGTGGCCGGATGTCTGCGATCTTCTCATCGCGTCGATCCGCGTCGGACTGTCCCTGCCGGATGCGGTGGCCTCACTGGCAGAGTCGGCGCCCGCGATGGTGCGTCCGGCGTTCGTCGTGTTCGCCAGGGATCTGCATTCGACCGGTCGCTTCGAGAGCAGCATCGAGAGACTGAAGACCTCGCTCGCAGATCCCATCGCCGATCGGATCATCGAGACCCTGAAGATGGCACGTCAGGTGGGTGGTACCGAACTCACCGGGGTGCTGCGGGCGTTGTCATCATCGGTACGCGCGGATGCCGCGTTGCGCGGCGAGGTCGAGGCGCGGCAGTCGTGGATTCGCGGTGCTGCGGTGCTGGGCGTCGTCGCACCCTGGGTCATCCTCGGGCTGCTGGCGCTGCGGCCCGAGGGAGCGCAGGCGTACACGAGCCCGGAGGGCGTGCTCGTCATCTGTGGCGGCGCGGTGGTCTCGGTCGTGGCCTTCCGCATCATGGTGCGCATCGGACGGCTGCCCGAGCCCAGGCGGTGGTTCGCATGAGCGGTGTCACGGATGCCGCGATGGCGATCCTGCTCGGCGGGCTGCTCGCTGCCGGAATACTGTGCATCCTCGCGGCGGCTCCGCGATGGGGTGCTGCGTCCTTGACCACGCGCATCGCTCCATACGTGCGGGATGCCGTCGACGATGCGGTGCTGCCGTCGGGGATTCTCCCGAGCGTGGGCGTTCTGCCTCTGCGTACGGGAAGCGTGTGGGAGCGGCTGAAGCACTCGTTCGTGCGTGGGCTGGGCGGCAGCGACGCGCTCGCGTTGCGGCTCGCGCAGGCGGGAATCGAGGAGGCGCCGGCGTCGTTCCGTGCGCGCCAGCTCGCATGGGCGGTGACGGGATTCGGCATCGGGTGCGCGCTCGTCATGGTCCTTGCGCTGACGGGGCGCGTGACGCCACCTGCCGCAGTGCTTCCCGTGCTGGTCGCCGCTGCGAGTGCTGTCGTCGTC
Source organism: Microbacterium sp. AK031 (assembly GCF_024807145.1). Classification (GTDB taxonomy): domain Bacteria; phylum Actinomycetota; class Actinomycetes; order Actinomycetales; family Microbacteriaceae; genus Microbacterium. Next base: position 66,794 of record NZ_JANUCA010000009.1, read on the forward strand.
GACGTGCTGCTCACTGCGCGCGTCAAGGCGCGGTTGAGGCGACTGAGCGACGAGTTGCCGACGACGCTGGAGTTCCTTGCGCTGTGCCTGTCGGCGGGTGAGGGCTTCCTCGACGCGCTGCGTCGAGTCGCCGCAATCGGCTCCAGCGAGCTCACGCACGAGCTGCGTCAAGTGGTGCTCGTGGTGGGGACCGGCTCATCCCTGGCGGATGCTCTCGCGGAGATGGCGGCACGGCTGCGCTTGCCCGGGCTGTCGCGCGCGGTCGACCAGGTGATCGCCGCGCTCGAGCACGGGGCGCCGCTCGCGGGAGTGCTGCACTCACAGGCCGCAGATGCGCGCGAAGACGCGAAGCGGGTGCTCATCGAACAGGCAGGGCGTCGCGAGATCTACATGATGCTGCCACGCAAGATTGGATTTACACCTTACTGATGGATAACCTCGTGACGCCCAACTGCCCTAAGTGTCTAGAACGGATGGAGCCTCGCGCGGCGTGGTGGTTCTGCCAGACGTGCCACGTCTACGTGGGGGTCTAGCGAGGTGATGACTTCGCCCCACGATATCCTTCGCCTGTGTCCGAGACTGGGATGCGCGAGACACACCGGGGCCCCACTGAGCAGGCCACGTGCAATCCTGTGACAGCATCAAATGATGCCCACACTCAGACTTGCTCGCGCCGTCCCGATCGAGTCCCGGCACATTACGACCTCTTGGAGCGAAAAGTGAGCGATGCGATCGAGCCCGTCGAAGAGTTGCTGAACCCAGGTGCCCCAACACCTCCGGTCACTTCTGATGAGGCGGGGGCTGACGGAGAGACCGCGCTCCCTCCGCTGACCCTTGAGCTGTTCAGGACAGCCGCCAAGGAGTTCGCTGCCGAACTCACTGTGACTCCTCTTCCCAGTCTTTATGGCGCGACGGACGGCAAGGCGGTGGGCACCAAGGTCGAAGCAATGTTCAAAGAGCATCTGCAGTCTCGCTACGACTTGGCCGTTGGCAACGCTGCCAACGGGCTCGATTTCCCGTCGCTGAATCTTGATCTGAAGGTGACGTCCAAGAAGCAACCTCAGTCGTCGTCTCCGTTCCGCGCCGCCACGCAGAAGATCTATGGCCTCGGCTACAGCTTGTTGGTCATCGTCTACGTCAAGCGGGACGAGGCAAGCGAACAAGCGGCTTACCTCGACATTGAGAACGTCATCTACATCGACAAGTCACGCACGAGCGATTACACGCTAACTAAGACGATCCGCGAGATCATCGCCGACGGAGATACCGACGCACGAGACGCGATCATCGACGATCTCGATGCCCTGCTGCAAGACAAGAATGTCCCTCTAGACGAGGTCAGCCGACGCCAGCTTGCTGAGCGCTTAATTGATGACATCCCCGAGCAGGGTGTGTTGACCATCTCGAATGCGCTTCAGTGGCGACTTCAGTACAGCCGTGCCATTAGCACTGCGACCGCGAAGACCATCGGCCCGGAAGTGGAGGATCTTCGTGCCTAATAACGAGTTCGGTGACTTTCAGACACCCCTTGGCCTCGCGACTCAGTGCCTCAAGGTGCTTGGGCTGCCCGAGAACGCCCGCGTATTCGAGCCGACTTGCGGCCTAGGGGCGTTCCTCGAAGCGGCAGCTGAGGTCTCCCCGGCATCGGAGCGGTTTGGCGTCGAGATCAACGCCGAGTACGCTGCCGGAGCCTCCCAATGGGGCAAGGTAACCACCGCGAATGTCTTCCAGTTCGCGCTGCCAGACGCGGCGACGTGGGAAACCGACGGTCCCTTGTTCGTCGTTGGGAACCCACCGTGGGTCACTGCCGCAGAGTTGAAGCGGATGGACTCGGATAACGTTCCCCCGAAGGAGAACATTAAGAAAGTCAAGGGACTGGACGCACTGCTCGGTTCATCGAACTTCGATGTTTGCGAATACATCATCTTGAAAGCTCTTCGCGAGTTCTCAAGCCAGCCGTTCGTTCTCGGGATGCTGTGTAAGACGCAGGTTGCGCGCAACGTGATTGATTACGCCGCGAGCATCGCTCTGCCAATCGCCAATGCTGCCGTCTATCGGATCGATGCAATGCGCTGGTTCGATGCCGCGGTAGACGCGTGCTGGTTCACCATCGAGGTCAATCCTGCGGTCGAGCCGAACTACACGGTTGCGATGTACGAAGATGTCTTCAAGCCCGAAGCGCCGTCAACTGGTCGGTTTGGTGTCGTGGATTCACTTCTCGTTGCGAATGTGGACAAGTACATTGCCGTGCGCGAGGCCGACGGTAAGTCGCCTTACGTGTGGAGATCGGGCATGAAGCATGACGCCTCAAGCGTTTTCGAGCTCGTCGCAACTCCGCAGCCAACGACGAAGGCTGGCCAGCAGCTCGATCTCGAACCTGAGTACGTCTTCCCGCTCCTCAAGTGCACCGACGTCTTTCGCGGTCGGCATCGTGAGCACACGAAATGGGTGATCGTGCCTCAGATGGAGTTCGGGGCAGCGACCAACCACCTCGAAACGACCGCGCCAAGGCTCTGGTCCTACCTGGAGTCGAACGCGGCAGCAATCGACGGTCGCAAATCGTCGATCTATCGAAACCGTCCAAGGTTCTCTGTCTTCGGCCATGGCGCTTATACCTTCGCCCCGTACAAGATCGCAATCTCTGGGCTTCATAAGGAGCCAATCTTCAGGCTTATCGCCCCGCTCAACAACCAGCCGGTGGTTTTGGATGACACGTGCTACCTGTTGCCGTTCGAGGATCCGACGGAGGCGGTCGTTGTAGCGTCGATTCTGAATAGCCCTCAATGCATCGCTTTGATCGAGTCCCTGGTCTTCTGGGATTCCAAGCGTCCCATCACGAAGAAACTGCTCTCAAGGATCGACATCAATAAGCTCCCCGTCGACGCGGAGACCATCATCGCCAACGCAGCGGACCTGGCCGAGGAATACGGACTCTCCTTTGACTCGGCGAAGGCTTCATCCTTGATCGGACGCTTGGGTGAGCAGGCAGAGAGCGAGTTGGCGCTCTTCTGACGTTGGGTGGACGAAACTTCACCCCTGAATTCCATTGGCAGGGAGGGGCTACATGGCGCAACGAGTTGATCCCGAGTGGGCGAAGCAAGTTCTCGAGTGGTGGGTCAAGAACGCCGACGCCGCGCTTCGCGAAGGACGAAGTCGTCGCGAGTATGAATTCTGCTCCTCCGGCCATGCGACCGACAAGCTGTTGGCGCGCGAACTCCAAACTCGCCGAGTCATCAAGGTGGTCCTGAACCTGGCGAAGGTCGACGCCCTAGTACGTCCTCTCGGTCAGCACAACTTCGTCGAGCTACAGACTGGCCTCGATCTAGCGCGACGCGCATTGGGGCACCTTGCCACCGCTGCCGAGACGGCGCAGTACATCAGTGGGAGCTCTGCTCCGACTATGGCCGCTGATTCTTTGCACCCACTGGTTTGGGACTCGGCAGCGCGGCTGTGGGGCGATGATCACCACGGTGCAGCGGTCCAACGAGCTGCAACGTTCCTGAACGCTCATGTCCAAGATCTCACCGGCCGCAGGGACCTATCGGACAGTGCTCTCATGGCTCAGGTCTTCTCACTGAGCCCTGCAGAACCGGGTAAGCCTCGTCTGCGGTGGCCGGGCGAGGACGCCGATCTCACCGTTAGAGCAATGCGCTCGGGGATGCTGCAGTTCAGCCAAGGGTGCTTCATGGCGATTCGAAACCCCGCGACGCACAGGACGAACGAAGTCACGGCCCAAGAAGCGCTTGAGCAACTCGCTGTCTTGAGCACGTTGGCGCGCTGGGTAGATCAGTGCGAGCTGATCGAGATTTCTATCGGGTTGTGAAGCTCTAGCAATTCCTTGTCAGGAGAACATCTGGCTCAGCACGTCAATGTCACCGGCATAAATCGCCTGCTGGATCACATCGACGTGCGCCGGGATGGTGAACATGCCGGACAACTCGTCGGCCTAGATCGCAGGCACGGCGTCAATGTCGCCCCTATCAAGCGCCTGCTGGCTCAGCCCCCGGTGAAGCCGCTTACGGAGACCTGAAACCCAGCGGCCTCGCAGGCTTCGAACACCCCCTGTCCAGCGGGGGTGCCTTCGTCTAGGAAGATGTTGGTCGGATCAATGCCCTGAACCGCTGGCACTTCCCCTTTGAGAGCCGCGAGCGCCTCGGCTACGGGTCCTTCGTCGGCAGATGGGATGTTGCCGAGAACGCGCGACGCAAGAGCATTCCAGCCACTCCTCTCTTGCTGACCCATGCGGTCCTCATTGAACGCGACAGACGTGTTCAGCAAGATGGTCTGGACATCGCCGAATGCCGCACAGGTAACCTCGTCCTGCGCTGCCGTTGTCTCTGCTGCTGCCGGTTCCGGCGTGGTGTTGACGGTCGGCGTCGGTGAGGAGTCAGCCGCTTGCGGTTCTGACGTGGCGGTGCACCCGGTGAGCGCGGCAGCCCCCAGGACGAGTGCGGCAATGGTCGTACTGAGCTTCGCTGATGTGGACATGGCGCTCTTTCGGTTGATGTGACTCATAGTCATCTAATTTTGCTTGCATACTTCCTCTGTAGCAAAACCTGAAGGGTGTTCTGCGGCGTCGTAGTCCGGTGAGGCGGGGCTGACCCCGTCAGAGACTTCAACGCGGTTCGCAGCAGGGGCGCTTTCGCCAGTCTCTGCCGCGTGCTTGCAAACGTAGAGCATCGCGTCGTTGGCGATCTGCTGCGCCTGCTCATTGCTGGTCTCGATGGGCACATAGATCACTGCCTTCCGTGCAGACATGCTGACGCTCTCGAAGGCAATTCCTGATTCGTTGAGGAAGGCCTCCAAATCGAGCGGGGCGGACTCAGCGGCAGGCAGGGGCGTGGAAGGCCCGGTCGGATCGGTTTGCGTTGGTTGGGATGCCGCCGAGGGGTCCATGTCGCCGCTCGGGTTGATCAGCGCGCTGATGCCGCCAGCGGCAATAAGCGCTGCGATCAGCCAAACCCACCACTTCATGTACCACGCCTTTCCGGACGTGGCTGCTGACGACTGTGGTGACTGCTCGGACATGCGTGACGCTCCCTCGTTATGTGACTCATAGTCCGTGGACTCATTGTCACCTTAGCGTCAGCGTTGAAGGATGTCCGTTCCACCCCACCGAGCTGCGTTCGGCGCCCGCGTGCGCGAACTCAGGACCGGGCATGGCTGGTCTCAGGAGGACTTCGCCCATCACGCTGGTCTCGACCGCACTTACGTCTCTGGCATTGAGCGCGGCACTCGGAACCCGACGTTAGACATCATCCACCGCCTCGCACTGGCGCTCGACGTACCAGCCGCTGACCTTCTCGCGTAGACAGCAAGAGACCCCCGGCCACATGGCTAGGGGTCTCTATTGTCCTGCCGTGGGATCAGCGAGCCTTCGGCGCGGGAGCGGGCTTCTTGGCCGGGGTCGATTTCGGAGTGGACTTCTTGCGCTCAGCAGTGAGCTCCCAGCCAGTCGGGAGGGTGCCCACGTTGGCGCTGGCACGCTCGACCAGCGCGTCAAAGTCGCCAGCCTCGATGGCCTCAGAGAACGCCTGCCACGCGATGGCGCGCATCGCCTTGTAGCGTGCCTTCTGGATGTCGATGTCGTGGTCGGCAATGATGCGCTTGATGCCTGCGTCGACGATGTCCAGCACCTCCAGCGCCTCGACCTCCTCGACGGTCTCGATGTCCTTGGTAGCGGGCTTGGTGGTGGACTTGATTGCCATGATGTGTGCTCCTGAGTCGTGGACCCTATATCGAACAACTGTTCGAACATGAGCAAGCTTTGCCAGGCTCGATCGTCACCACCAAATCGGGATCGATGGGCCTACTCTGGGCATCTAGAAGGCATAGGCGACTCGCCGTGGGCATGCGGCACACGGCGTAGTCGTACCTTTCCGCCTGACAGCAAACACGGCGCTCAGGTGCCTGCGTGGTGTGGCCGGGGGTACGGCTGGCCTGCATGTCTCTGCGCCCGTCTCTCAGCGTCCCGCTGGCTCGCCAGCAGCTCGTGGCTTAGGTGCCGGGTGGCCCCAGACAGCCCGAGACTCCTAGGAGCCAGGGTGCCGGTGGTCAGGCGGTGGGTGGTTCCTGACCGGGCTGTACCGTCTTGACGACATCATCCTTCACGAACATGGTCATCACAGTAGGGAGCGGATTGTCCACCGCCGCGAGAGTGATTGAGGGGTCAATGTATGCATCGATGCCCTTGTCGCCAGCACCGTTCCCCCAGACGAAGAGACGAATGCCATGCACGCTCATTGACACACGCAGCCCGCTCTCGTGCGGGTACTCGACAGTCGTGTTCCGGCGCGCGGCTTCCTTCTCGAAGAGCTGGGATGTTGGGGCGTAGTGATAGCCATCCCCGATAAGCCCCTCGCGCATGAGGCCATCAATGGCATCAGCGAACGCCGTCACGGTCATGCCTGCCAATGCGAACAGTGGGGTGAAGTGGAGGACGATCTCAATCGAATGGGCATTATTGGAGCGGGAGAAGCCCTGCTGAATAACACGCTGACGAGCGCTTGCGTAGATGAGGTAGTGCAACCTCAACTGATCGGACGAGAGGCGGGACACCACAGTTGACCACGCCACTCCCGCGTCACTCGTGCCCGTCGCGTCGCGAGATGAAGCGAGCACACCGCTCAGGTACTCTGCGACAACCTCGCTGTCCGAGTATTCCGCGCTGGCGAACACTTGGGACGCGACGCGAGGGTTCGCGATACCAGGGTCCTCTCCTTTGGTCTCTCGCGCCTTAGCGCGCTTCTCAGTCTTCTTGAGGAGCCGTTCCATGTTCTGTTCACGGAGCCTGTCGGCCCAGTTCGCACCGATGACATCGGCGGAAGGGCCGAACAGTCGTGTCAACAGACTGCCTGCTGCCTTCGCGGCCTCGTCAGCGAACGAGTCAGTTGCCTTTGCGGCATGAGCTCCGGCGCTAACTATCGCCGGGGAGATCGGGTCCATATCGGCAAGGATATGGCTGACCGCCGACGTTGGGTCAGGACGCGCCGAACTCGAAGCCGTCATTCCCATTCATGCCTGCCGCTTCCGGCGCGATGTGAGGTAGACCCGATTCAGGCTGTGGTCGATGCATATGCGCGGCGCACGGTGGACTCCTGCCAGCGGGGCAGACCCGTAGGCGACAGCACGCCCTCAGCAGTCAGCATGTCCGCGATACGGCAGAAGCTGAGGCCCTCATCCCCCCGAGCGGTGACGATGCGTCGGAGCACTCCAGCCGGTATGGCAGTGCGGCGTCCGTTGTGCTCGCCCCTTGCCTTTCGTGCGGCCAGCGCTTCACGGGTACGGGTAGCGATCAGATCACGCTCCAGCTCGGCGAAGGTGGCGAGCATGTTAGCCATCGCCCGTCCACCCGGTGTGGTGAGGTCGAGCGCGTTGTCTAGTACGACCAGCGCCCACCCTTGCGTGACTGCCGAATCGATGATGGCGGACGCATGCCGTACTGACCGGGCGAGGCGGTCGAGCTTGGCAACCATCAGCCCGTCGAACTGCCCCGCAGACAGCATGTCCAGGCCACGGCGCAACTCGGGGTTAACGTGCTTGCCCGAGCATCCCAGGTCGCGGAACAGCTCGTAGGTCCAGCCCCGGCGCTCGCACGCCTCCTTGAGTGCAGCTTCCTGTGCTTCGACTCCCAGCCCGGAGCGCTCCTGCTCCTCGGTGGACACACGGACGTAGGCGATCATGTGCTTGGTCATGCGGCGTCCCTAGATCGAAGGTGTGTGAGGGGTGAAGTGCTGGTGGCCGCATGAGAACGTGACCAGCACGCCGCGTGTGGGGACGCCTGCGACGTCGACCGTGGCCCACTCGTTGCGCTTGATGGTGGCGTTGCCGTGGCGACGGCGGTGGAAGCCCATGACCTCGGTGGGATAGAGCTTGGCCAGAGCCGACTTTTCGACTGCTGTGTAAGGACCGGCGTTGCAGGTGGTGGTTGCCATGATGTGGACCCCTTGGCGGTGATGGACTGAGGCGGAACCGGACGGGAGCGCCTTGTGCCTGAAGCTTGCCTGAACTCCCGACTGCTTCGCAAACTGCACACTCTAGATGCGTTCTGAGTGACATTCTGATGTATGCGTGAAGAGGACCCCTCCCCGAAACCTGACTCAGGACAGGCGTACGGAGAGGGGTCCAGCGCTGGGTCACCACTCCCAGCAGGGTGAGGGCAAGATGGGGATAGAACCCTCACCCGGTCCAATCACTCGATCGGCGACGAGTACGTGATGCTGTTGCTGAGGTTGAATGCGCCTCCGCTGGTGTTCGCCTCGACGTGCGCGAGTGCCGCCGCAGTCTCAGCCGTGTCGGGGTGCGCGGCCTTGTACACGTCGACCACGTCGAGCCACAGGCTGTTCCGTGCGCGGGTGCCGATGGCGTGGGCCATCTCGTCGTCTCCGTTGCCGATGGCGTCGTTCAGCACGTCCATGGCCTCGTTCTTGTCGGTGATCTTGCGCACCCGGTCCGAGGCGTCACGACGGAGCAGCACGCTGTTCGCGTCGGCGGGCTGGTTCCCGCGCAGTTCCTTCTCGAGCTTGGACTTCAGCCCGGCGATGTAGGACTCCTGCTGCCCCTTCAGATCGTCGAGCTTGGCTCTGGTGGCCTTGGCGAGCGCTTCCCGCTTCTCCTTCTTGGCGAGGTCGCTGATCATCTCGTCATCCAGGATGGCCTGCTTCGCGGTGCGGTGGGCCTCCTGGATGGTGGCCGCGCTGTCCTTGTAGCCGAACAGCGCCGAGAGCAGGGCCTTCTCGACGGATGCGGTAGTTGACTTGCTCATGATGGGTTTCCTTCTGCTTCTACTTGGTTCCGGGAGACCGTCCCGGCGCGGTGTCTGTGGGGGTGTTGCGGGTGTCTCGCTCAGCGGTCCTCTGCGTCTCGCTGGGTCGTTGGCGTGGTGCGGCCTAGCTGCTGGCCTACCGGGGTGGTCCCGGGAGCGTCCTGCGACCGGCAGGCTGTTTGCCTTTCTGCGTGTGTCGATGCCCTCCCCAAAAACCCATTCGTACGTCTGCCGCGGTGGCGTAGGCATCGCACAGGTCGAGCACCCTGCAACCGGCGCAGAGCGACTCGCAGAAAGCGTGATCCTCCGGGCTGAGCCGCTCGGCGGTCGTGAACATTGGGTCGTCACGGCAAGGAGGCTCGTAGTCCTGCAGAGCGGCATCGAGCGCATCCCAGGCCGTCAGGGCTACCTCGACGTAGGGGTTCTCGATCTCGGCTGTCTCGGTACGGGTGGTGTCAGTCATGATCTAGATGCCCTTGTCGAGTCGGGGTTGTCTTGCGTTTGCCGGGAGACCGGCGGGGTGCGCGTACAGAGAGGCGTCGCGTGCGTTTCGTGCGTGTGGTGTGGCCCTTCCGGTGCGGTGGAGTACTCGGCCACACAGCCGGTGAGCTCATCACGTGACGCCCTTCAGCCGAGGGCAGGTGGGATCGTGGAGGATCGAGACGTGGTGCACCCCGAACTGATCCCGCGTCACCTCACCCGCGACGGAGTCACAGTCGGGGCACTTGTATGACCGTGCGTACGCGACCGCTCCATGGTTCAGGCGTGAGTCCCTGGCCATTGCTCGACGCTCTCGACGGTTCATCGCCGTCTCCGAGCGGTCGCGCGCTTGGTATTACCCCTTGAGTTGCGTGAGTTGGTGTTGCTTCCAACTCCCCCCAAATCAGGGGTATTGACATCAAGTGAACCTTTGGCAAATCTCAACTCAGGCAACTCAGGGGTTGCAGTGTTTACCGCGTACTTGCCAGCGCCGTTTTTCGAGGCCAGGCCACGGGAATGCAGCCGAGAGAGCGCGTTCCGTACCGACTGCTTCGAGGCGGTGGCCTTCGGGTCACGCTGGTAGACCTCGTACGCCTCGGCGGGCGTCATCGGGCCGTGCAACCGCAGGAGTTCCATGAGATCGGAGTTGAGGTCGCCCTGTTTAGCGACCTTCTCCTGTCGGTGCTGCTCCATAGCGTTCATTCGGGACTCGGCGAGACTGGTGCCGTCGAACTCCCAGCCGTGCTCGCCCAGCACGATGGCGTACTCGTCTCCCTCGATGTCGCGCAGCTCGCAGATGAGCGTCGCCTCAGGGTCACGTCTAGACGCACGGTTGAGCGCGAGGATGCCATCCACGGCAGCAGTCAGGCCGTGCGTCCCGGAGGAAGCATCGACACTGTCGCCCTCCTTGGCCTTCCGGTTGTGGTGCACAACGATGATCGACGTGCCCGGGTCCTCGGCGCACAGCGTCTGCAAGGGCTGGAGGGTGCTCTTCTCATGCTGGAACTGAGTCATGTCCCGTGGACGGCTCCCCATGACGCCTGAGAGTGTGTCGAGGATGACCAACGGCGACTCGCCCCGGTGCTTCTCCAGGAAGGTGCGCAGCACGTTGAGCGCGGTGTCGGGATCGGTGTGGTACTCGAAGTTGTCAGGAAGCCTCCGCACCCCGATCGTTTTGAGACGGCTCTGAAGCCGACGTTCACCGGACTCCAGATCGAGCAGGAGTACCGGGCGCTCGCGCACCTTGACGACTCCGAGCACCTTCATGCCGGTGGCGCACGCAATAGCGATACCGAGTGTGAGCATGCTCTTGCCGATCTTGGGAGCCGCGATCAGCAGGTGGCACCCGTCCGGGATGACCCCCGGCACGATCCAGTCGAGCTCGGGGAACTCCTGTGACAACAGGTCGTTCGCCTTCTTGGGAGCGGGGTTCATCAGCGCCTCGGCCTCGCTCTCGTGGAACGTGGTGTCTTTGACTACGGCCCGAGGCGTGGTGCGCCTCTTCCGAGTCGCCTTGTTGGGGGTCTTGGCGGGGGTCACTTGCGTGGTCCTTTCTGTACGGACTCGACCACACGGCGAGCTTCGAAGGGGGCGAAGCCGATGTCTTCAGCGGCTTCTATCAGGCGTTCGATGTGGCGGGTGCCGCCTCGGCCTTCATGGACTCGACGTGCCGCCCAGTGCACGCCGTCGTGACGCTCGCCCTGCGGCAGAGTGCGGACCCACGCGACCAGGCCGCTGATGTCGTAGGTGCCGTCCCGCTCGTGGCGCTCCCGGGGCATCTCGAGTACCAGCCGTGCTAGTTCGAAGCTCATGTGCGCGATAGGCCGACGGTTCCACTTGTAGGGTTGGCCCGTGTCGGGGTGGGTGCTCGGCGGCATCACCAGATAGCCGTTGGTTTTGAAGTCGATGCCGGAAGGCAGCTTCAGGCCACTGACGTGCTCCCACGGACGGACGTAATACAGGTGCCAGCCGCCCGATCCGCTCCGCGTGGTCAGCGTCGGCGCGAGCGGCGCACCCGCTACCTGCTCTAGCGCCCGACGCGAGCCACCGTTACGCGGGTCGATATCGAACACCACGACGTTGTTGGGCACGGGGCAACCGATGTTCCAGTCATGTTCAGCCCACCATTCGCGAATCCGCTTCCGGCTTATGGTGGCGTCGTGCACCCCGTGCGGCGTGAGGCCGGTCGTGGGTTTCTTGCCGTTGAGCGGCAGTACAGACCATCCCGCTTCAGCCAGCTCCAGGGCGTGGCGCTGCATGCTACTCACCGGTCCGCCTCGCTGTCGTCTCTGAGGTCGTCCTCGTCGTCCGGCTCGATCACGATCTTCAGGTTGTGTGGCTCGTCCCGCGCGAAGTAGAGCACTCCTTGACATTCCTCACACTCCGAGTGCGAGCGCCACAGGGCATCCAACCCCCGGTTGAGGCCGTCCTGGTCGGGCCAGGTGGAGACGTCGTTCTGGTCACCGTGCAAGTGGATGATTCCGAAAGGCTCACTGACGACACCCGGGAACAGCACTACGTGAGTCGCCCACGGCTCGAACCATGTTGGGTTAGGTCCGTGATCGCGCACCTGTTCGGTCTCGAACTTCGACAGCCCCGGCTTGCTCGGGTACAGCACATCGACGTTCACGACAGTCCCTCATCGTCGTCTTCTTCGTCCTCGATCTGCATCAAGAACCGGGGAGGCTCGTCCGGTCCGAAGATGAACACGCGGTCCCAACTCTGTGGCCACTTCCACTTGCCCTTGTAGGTGAAAGCCTCAGCCAGCGCACGGTGCAGACTCTCCCGATCCGGGAAGCCCAGAACGTCGATCTCGCCGTAGTGAGGGATGATGGCGTAGGCATAAGCGCCAGGCAGGTCGCCGATGAAGACTGCGGCTGTGGTCTCAGCCAGGGCGGACTGTTGCGCCACGGGCCAGGTTTCGGTGGGTCCTGATCCCTGCGCGTTCACTTCGCCCCCCGCAGGAGGCCCGAGATCCGCTTGATCTGAGGGGGCTTGAGCGGTGGTGCAACGGCGAGAGCGCGATTGATCGCTGATGCGATCTTCGCCTCCGCCAAGTTGCCGCGTGCAACCTGCTCGGCTTCGGCGTCATGCATGCGCACGGCGGTCATTACGTGACCGCGCGCCTGCTCTGTGGTCAGGGGTTTAGAGGTTGGCACGGGAGCTTTCCTTCGCGGGAGTAAGAAAACTCCCGCTTAGGAGCTCGACCGAATGGCCTAGGCACGATGTGCGCGTCGAGCGCGCCCTACGCTTTGGTGCCTGAGGACCCGTACTTCTCGTTTACGCCTCGGGCTATGCCCTGGGTCTTGAGGCGACCCTCGCCGGGTCGGACGTTTGAAGTTGTAGGGCTGTAAGTCTAGTTCAGGTCTTCCAAAAACAGAATCTTCTCGCCGACATCGCGTGCCCGGTCGAGCCGGGGAACGAGCTTGTCGCCTCGACGGTCGAGCTTGGTGCCACATCCCTTGCACGCGACATCGTGGCTTCCATCTGCAGCAGAGGATTCCCCCCACAACATTGCACCAGTGATGTCTTGCACTCGCAGGTGAGCTTCGCCGTCGAGACGCTGCCAGCCTGTAGCCCCGGTCGAGGCGATCCACCGGAAACGTGCCACGATGCGCGGGGTGCGCCCTGTGCACTTGCGGCAGGCGAGCTTGACTGTGAACGACATGTAGCAAGTTTGCCCAGTCGGGGCCATCTCCGCTCGTCAGGAAGTGCCCCAAAACGAGGTATTCCCTAGCACTCGTAGGGGGAGATTCGTGGCAAATTCGTTGCGCGCCTCGGCGTGTCGTGGGCCAACAGCGCCTCCCTGCGACCGCCAGCGTCGTTGGGGTGCCGGGCTGTGGGTTGGGGTCGGCGGGGGTGCCGTTCGGACGCCAGCGGGAGACTCAGCGACGTCCGCCGAGCCAAAGCCGCGCGCGCACCGACGCTAGGCGCGCCAGACGATGCGGATCAGGTCGGGGTCAAATGGCTTGCCGCTGCCCTGCGGATCGATGACCACCTCGGCCAGGGTGTCGATGATCGCTCGCTGACTGTCGATGTGCAGAGCCGCCCATGTCTGCCGAGCCTGTGGCCCGACCACGTTTACCGGGACCCGTGCTGGCATTGACTCGGACACGGTGCGCTCATGCGCCGTACGGTCAGCCCGCAGCCGCTCGGTGATGCGGCGTAGCTGGTCGCCGGTCAACACGCCCTCGGCAAACTGATCAGCGGCTGTCGCGAGCCGTGCGTCGATGACCTCTATCGCGTTGCGAGCCTCCTGCGCGGCACCCTCATCACCCTGGCTGAAGAGCTGGCCAGCATCGGGTTGTTCGAGCCGTCGTAGGATGACCTCGGTCACGAACTGGTCCACCGGCTCCTGGATGCGGCGCACCTTGTGGCAGTCGCCGCACGCGTACGCGGCCTTGACCGGCTTGGACTTCTGCCCGGGCTTTGGCGTCCACCCCGGTAGCCGCTTGATACGCCCGCCGCACCGACCGCACACTGCGAGCCCCGACAGCAGGTGAACCGGCGTGCGACCGCCGGTGCCCTGTGCTCGACTGGGGTCGGTGAGCAGTGCCTCTAGCCGTGTGTGCACGTCCTCATTGAGGATCGCCGGGTGTGCCTTGGGGTCGAAATTGCCGACCACCTTGCCCCGGTGCGTGCGGAGTCCCGCAAGCGACGGACGGCGGATGAGTTGACGCAGCGTGATGCCTTGCCAGGGGATCGGCGTGGGGTACTCCGTCTTTTCGCGGTGCGCCTTATGGACAAGCTCCGCCGTGCGTGGCGATGGGATGCCTCTGGCGTTGAAGTCAGTGGCGATGCCCCGCAGGGAATTCCCATCCAGCACCCGGCGCGCAGCCTCACGAATGACCACAGCCTCGGCCTCAACGATGACGTCGCGGCTGCCTTCACGTCGGTACCCGTATCCGGGGCGTGCGGTGGGCAGGCCATCCGCAGCGCGTTCATCTGATGCGTCACGCTGGCGGCGGGCCTTACGCTTCGACTCGATGCGGCCCATCGCGGCACGAACGGTAGACATGAACTCGCCCGAGTCGGTAGCTGGGTCTACGTAGCCGTCACGAGCCGTGTCCCACACGACTCCTGCGACCTCGCACGCGGTGTGCAGTTCTAGCTTCTCTTCGACGTTGCGCGCTAGGCGCTCCTCCTCGGTGGCGACGATGACAGCGAACGCGCCCGCCTCGGCGTCGGCCAGCATCCGCTCGAAATCGGGGCGCTCCTTGTGCCCGAGTGCGCTGATGCCGTCGTCGGTGTAGCGCGCCACGATGCGGTAGCCGCGTGCGGCCGCGTGGCTCTCGTTCTGTGCGTGCTGGTCGGCCACCTTGTCGCGGGCGGCCACCTTCTCGCTGATGCGTGCGTAGCTCGCCGCAGGGATGGGATCCATATAGAAAGGTTACTACCTATTGCTGTTGCCTCTGGTCTTCTTGATCCTTCCGCTGAGCGTGCTGTTCGCCGTGTTCCCGGGATTGTTCATCCTGCGGCTCGGACTCGGCTGAATCGGCTGAAACCTGAATCGGCTGAAACAGCGACAAGAACCACCTATCTAGGAGAGGAATAATGATGATGAAAGCAATCGGACGCTGGTGGACAGGGCTGACCGCCGACGCCAGAGCGCTCGCCGAAGATGAGACCGGCGATGTACCCGGTTGGGTCTTGGTGACATTGATGACCGCAGGTGCAGACTTTAGACAGTGATCTAAATGGGCCCAGCGGTTTTAGCTGGAAGCCAGCTGTGAGTCGGAGGCGCGAAAGGCGTCATTCCGTGGGCGCCAGCGCTATTCGCTGGGAGAACGCTGAGCACGCTCGGCATCCCGGCGATTCGGGTGAATCCTTATCTCCGCCGCGGGGAAACGCCCCAACGCAGATTGGAAACACCCACCATGGATACAGCAATTGAGCTCGTCTACTCACGCCTCGCAACGCTTGAAAGCCAGTTCATGACCCGAGCTGCCAATGAATTTGAAGATGACAACACCCCTGACTGGGCGATCCCAATGCTTGAGGAACGCCAGCGACTGATTGACGCCGAAGATGAGCTTGAGGTGGCCAAGGACGCACTCAAGTGAACAAGCTTCACGCAGAGGCACGGAGGTCAGCTCAGGCTGGCCTCCGGGTCCACGTGGGTCCCGGAATAGACGGAGTCATCCCCGGCCTCTATGGCCTGCGACTAGGTCGCTGGGTCGAGTGGCATCCAGATGTCGATGTTCGGCTGGCCAGAGTGGACGCATTTTTCGGTCAACCAAGCTAGATCGGGATGACACGGGAGTCGGCGAAAGTCGGCTCCCTTTGTCGTTCCATCGCGGCACTGTCATAGACATGAACGCCAACGAGACCGTCCGCGCCCTGAACAAGGGCGACCACGTCATGGTCATTGCGACCGTCACCAACATCACCTTCACCAAGGGCGAGACCTACGACCTCGTGTTCCTTGGGTGGTTCGGTCCGCAACCCCTTTTTCGTCGCGAGTCCGACGGCGTGACCGTCCCCTACTTCGCGTTTGAAGCAGGGCACATCACCTTCTAGTAGTTCCACACAACCCAAGGAGAACCAGATCATGGCTACATCGAAGAAGACCAACAACCCCGACACCGACGAGACCGCCAAGGCAATCGCGTTCGCGAAGTCCGCGATCAAGGGAGTGGCGTCCGCGAGCGCCGTCCCTGAGGCCGTGAACCGCGAGAACGTCCGCGAGTTCAACAACCTCATCGAGGACCTGATCGCTGACCTCCGCCAGGTGAAGGCAGGCCACGCCAAGATGCTGCGAGTCGCGCAGTCGAGTGAGTCGCGGAAGGCCAAGGCGGAGCGCGTCAAGAAGGCACTCGCGCTTCTGGAGGCTCAGGAGAAGGAGGAGGCACCCGAGTAACTCCAGTCGACACGAAAGCCCCCGGGGTAGGCCTCGGGGGCTTTCGTCGTACCTGGCCGATATCCTCAGGGCATGACATCGGGTGAGGCGTGGCTGATAGCGATCGTGGGCGGTGCGGTCGCGGCGATCTTGGCCTCGTGGGCGCTCGCATTCTTCAGCAAGGTATTCCGAGACAGGTTCTGGGTGCCGTTGGGCAACGCGCTGCGATGGCCGTTCACCTTACGCATCACGACAGTGAACAGGATCAGGAAGGCTGGGGAGGCCGTCACCAGACTCGGCCGTGAGAACGAGAGGCTCCGCGCCGATGTTGAGAAGGCAACCAATCTTGGGGCAGCTCACGTAGCTGCGACTCAAGAGCTCGCCAAACAGGAACTCCAGGCGGCCCAGGCGCAGGCCAAGTATGAAGCGCTCGAGCAAGTTCGGCGAGGGGGAGAACTCGCCGAGACGGCGCGCGAATACGGCCGGATGCAAGGGCGAGCCGAGGCAATGGCTGAGGTCGAGGCCGAGCGCGCCGCACCACAGCTCCAGCCCCAGTGGCGGATCGAAGATGTCAAGGACAGTGACATCTTCGTACTCAAGAACACACAGCCCAGCGTTCACATCAGTGATGTGAGCCTGCTTCCGCCGATGGGAGACTTCGCGTTCAGCGGGCCGTCACAGTGGCCGGGGGCGATGGAGAACGCGATCATCTTCCACGGCGAAAGACAGGCTAATGGGCGGTCATTCGGCGTTCGATTCGTCGTGCGGTGGCGGGACCTGAACGGCGATCACAAGGTCGGAGAGATATTTCTCGACAAGGAGCAACGCCGAATGACCGTGCTCTGAGGCGAACAGTCGGCTCAGGCCAACCCACAGCCTCCGTGGGCGAGCTTTTAGGGGCTCGGCAGCACCCTCGCAAGGGGGGTCAGATTCTGGGAGCCCAGATGAGCCCGTATGGCTTCGAATCCAACTTGCCCCTATTGCCCTGGACTCAGGGCCTCAGCCAGCTTGTGCTCAGCCGCGCGCATGGTTTGGGCGGCGAGGGCTAGGGCTCGCTCGGCCCCCTTGACAGCCTTGCGAAGCTCTCGGCGGCCGCGGTCGACGGTGATCTGATAGGTCGGATCGTTGTACAAGCCGATGGATCGGATGCCGGTCTCTTCGGGGTCCACAGGGTGACGTGAAGCCTGGAACTGTGCCTCCGCTGTGTCGGCCAGAAGGCTCCGAAGGCGGAGGGTGACCGCTCCAAAGCGCTCCAGTGTGGCAAGGCTGCTGTCGTTGGCGCTCATGATGCCTCCTTCAGGAGCAGAGTGTGGAGGTCGCCGAGCGTATAGCCTTCGTCGGCCAAAAGGCCTTCGATGACGCCGGCCATAGCGGCGATGAGGACGGTCGGCTGGACGCCGGCGGCCTCAGCGTCCGTCACGGCTGCGTGGATAGCGAGCGGGTCAGCCTGAGCCGACGCGGTGATGAGGCGAGTGATGAAGGGTGTTGCTGAGGGGGTGAGGTCGGTCATGCTGGGTTCTCCTTCTTGCGGGCGCGATACTCGCGCATGTTGGCCGCGTGCGCCGCGGTGCAGCGAGGGCACCTGCAGTACCCGTTCTTGTACCTCGACGGCGTGCCATGTGGCCGCACAAGTGGCCGGCGACCGTTGCGCTTGGCGTCGGCGTAATTGTCGGCGTAGGTCCCGTACTCGAGATTGGTGGCCCGATTGTCGCTGTGCACATCGTTCTTGTGTCGAGTGAGCTGCCCGGCCGGGCGAGGACCGATGAACGCCCCAGCAACGAGTTGGTGGACCGTGCGCTGGGTCCGCCGCTCACCACGGCGGCTCAGTTGGACTTCGAGGCGGCCGGACCCGCTATTGGGGTGTGGCTTGAGGACGCCACGGCGCGAGCGGACTCGACCCTCCGAGCTCACCCAGTAGCCGGGGTAACCGGGGATCGACGCCCAGACCTCGTGAGGCAGGTTGACGACTGGCTTGGTCATGACAGGACCCCGACGAGGCCCGCGACCAGGAGGGCGAGAGACGCGAGAGCCGCGGCGGCGTGGTCGCTCAGCGCGAGGAGAGTGATCTTGAGGGTGGACATGGGTTGCAGCTTTCAACGAGAAAAGCCGGCCAGCCCAGGCGCCGCTGCAACTCGGCACCCGGACTGACCGGCTGGTTTATGGGCGCGCCTAATGAGGTTGCAGGCTCAGGCGCAGCGACTCGATATATCGTGTCGCGGGTTCGTGATTCGGGAGCTTGCCCCCGGGAAGGTCATGGTTTACGCGAAGCCCAGTCGCTCGCGGTCCTCGGCGGACAGCAGGGCGACGGCGGCCTCGTACCGCTCGCGAGTACGCTGGCGACTTCTTTTCAGCGCATCACGCTGGCAGGGTCGGCAGTAGCCACCCCGGCCCGTCGGCTCGCTGCGGTTGCGCGGGAAGTCGGTGACCGGCTTCTCCGTTTGGCAGGCGGGGCAGCGCTTCGTGAACTGGACGATGTCAGGCATCTGCGGCCTCCGTCAGCTTTGCGGCCTGGGACTTGATGTGCGCCAGCCGGGACGCGGAGCGCTCGGGCTTGGTGCCTTCACGGCGGCGGCGGGCGCGGTCGTCGCGGATGGTGCGGTTGATCTGGGCCAACATGCCGGAGTAGCTGGCGATGATGCGGGACTCGAGAGCCCCGGTCTTGGCCAGTTGGGAGTCGGCCTGGTCGGCGACAGCGCGGGCAAGACCTATGATTCCGGCCATTCGGTCTTCAGACATGACGGGGTCAGAGTCGATGACAGATTCGAGGTCGTCGCGGAGAGTCACTGGTTCCTCCGAGCGGCTTCGGCATGCCCGACCGATCGAGCATGCAGCAGAAGCAAGTTGAGGGCTTGGGCGTAGGACTTGGTGTCGGTCGCCGCTGTGAGGTTGTTGTAGCCGGGAGCCATGGGCAGGGTCGGCACGTAAGCGCGCAGGAAATGAGTGACCTCGGCCAAGCTGGCGGGCTGGGCTGACTTCGCTTCGGCGAGCTCGCGCTGGGACTCGTTCAGGGCACGATCAAGGACAGCGCGCTCAGCCTTCAGACCCTCGTTCTCATCGCGCAGCTGGCGGAGCTCGCGCTGCATCAGGAAGGTGTCGTTCTTGAAGAAGGGCATGATGCCTCCAGATCAGGATCGGTGGAATCGGAAATGGGCTCGCCCTGGATTTGAAAAGGTCCGTACATCTAAGAACCATTGCCGGGAGTTGAGCCGTCGCCCATCCGCCCAGAGGTTTGAGGGCCCCTTACCCCGGGGGGAGACACCCAGCCGGCGTGGGCCGACTGAAGCACTCCAGCTGGGCGGGTGTTAGGGACTGAGCGACGACCTAGCTCACTAGTGTCAGGTCGCCGCTCAGCCGGGGTACCAGGTCGGGCGCGTGGCATACGGCACGCCGGCCTGGTAGATGCGGGGGACCAGCCCTTGCCCAGACGCCGAGGCATACGGCAAAGCCGGCAGGAGAGCAAGGCGTAAGGGCAGGGCTGGTCCGTGCCAATCGTCGTGAGGTGATGAATCCTCGCGCATCGACTCTGCACGCCGGGTTCCTAGGCCTCGTGCAGTCTGATCGTCAGGGTTACGAAGCCTGCATCAGCACTCGACCACGCCCGAAGGAAGGCAGGCTGTCGAGACTCGCAGAGCTGGACCCCAAGATGGGACTCCGCGAGCTGGTGACCTGCCCGGCTTTGACACCGGGCAAGTCGGCTGAGTTGACCTACTCAGCGGAGGTTGGGGCTGGCTTAGACTGCAGCCAGGTCCACGAGGGCGATGGCTGCGGGCTTGACCACGTCAATGGCCGCCTTCAGCTCAACGCGCACGCGCTTCTGGTTTGCGTCGAACAGTGCGCCCGACTCATCCCACTTGACGCGGACACCCTGGTTGTCCACGCTGATGCCGACAGCACTCGGGTCCAGGACGATCGCCTGGCCGAGAGTGGCCGCGGAGCTGATCAGGACGGGAACACCGAAGATGGTTTCCGCCGGACCAGTCGCGCCGGTCGCGAGAGCGCCACCCAGACCGAGGTCGAAGGCACCGCTCGAGTTGCGGGTTGTCACCAGCTCCAGGTAGTCGGTGCGGTGGAGGATCACCAGGCCGGTCTCGTAGCCGAGGGTGTTGACCGCGAGCTGACCAGCGGCGATGGACGCCAGGGGCTCAGAGCCAGCGACGACAGGCTGTGCGCCTACGGCGGTCTGCATTGCTGCGACTGCCGAGCCACCCAGCTTCTCGTAGATGCCGCGGGTCATTGCCTGCGTCAGGTACGCCTCCAGGTTGGCCGCGTCGTCCAGGGTGTCCTGGTCGACAGGCTGCGAGACGTGCGCCAGGAACTTCAGGGTGCCGTCGACCGACTCGACCTCATAGGTGGACACGGGCTTGTTCGCGCCGGTCTCCACGAAGGCGGCCTGGTTGTCGATCGTTGCCTCACGGATGAAGCGGTAGGACGAGCTGCTGCGGGTGGTCGTGGTCAGGAAGTTGACCACGCCAACGGGCGTCTCGCGGCCCTTGAGGATGACCTCGGAGTGGAGGTCCAGCGGGACTACCGAACTGCCGGTCGCCACGAGGGACTTCTGGCCGCCAGCACGAAGTGCGGCCTTGACCGCAGTAGCGCTGGTGTCCAGGTGACCCGACTTGGCACCGAACGCGTCGGACGCGTTCCAGTCCTCGCCCGGGAGGGCGGTGAGGCCCGCGCCGTTCTGGGCTGCGCGGAGGAAGCCCTTCAGCTGCGTGATGCGGTCGGTGATGCGTTCGACCTCAGCCACCTCAGTGGTGGTCAGGTCGGTGTGGGACTTGGCGAGGAACGTGGAGCCCTTCGCCTGAAGCTGGGAGAGTTCCAGCTCGATGGACTTGATGTCCATAGTTGACTCCTAATGGGTAGTCACTAATGCGATCGACTGATCGCGGAAGTGCCTGCCCGACGGACCGCGCACGCGACTGAGCACCCGTTGACCTCCTGGTCCTCGGGGTGATGTGGACGCCGTGTGTCGGCTGGCCGAGTGACGCGCAGCAGCTCTGCCCTCATGGGCCTCGGCTGCGCTCGTCGGCGGCGGAGTGTGCCGGCAGTTCCCCATAGCTAGCTAGGCCGGCGGGGCTTGATCGGCTAACCCGCGTGATGCGGGTGGTCTGGTTGAAGGGGTCGGGCTGTGAGAGCCCGTTTCTCCCTCTACTTATCTATAGCGTTTGCTGCGTACATCCGGTCGGTCAGGCGGTCTCAGGGAAGTGGTCGACGGCATAGATGCCCCAGAAGCCCCACGACCCTGTGCGCTTCATCTCGCGGAAGCCGCGTTCACGCAGCTCACGGTAGAGGTCGTGTGGGGTAGCCCAGCGCGCACGACCGACTGTGGTCCTCTGAGAGACGCGCCAGAGCGTGGCACGGGGTGACCACTCGTCAGGCACGAGATCGAACACGGGCAGGCCCTCGGTGATCGGCCCAGCGGGCCGTGGGGCCGGGCGAGACGCGACACGAGGCACTGCGCGTCCTGCGATGTAGTCGAGTGTGGCCGGGGTGATTGCGGGCATGCGTGGTGTGAGCTCGCCTTCCGCCTGCGGGGCGACCCAGTCGCGGGAGCCGACCACATGGAGGATCATGGCGATCCGACGCTCGGGCACGCCCACAGCGACCAACCAGGCAATTGGGGCGCGATCGCTCTTGGCCCGGTTGCACTGGTCACAGCAGGGTACCCCGTTCCAGATGTCGCTGGTCCCGCCGTCGTTCAACGGCCAGAAGTGGTCTACGGTCAGGCCGACGCGACGGCCGCAGTATGCGCAGCTCCAGTGGCGCTTAGGCCCCCAGCGCTGTTCGGCGAGGGCAGAGAAGGCGATGGCGTCAAGGACGTGGCGGGGCATAGGAAGCTCCTCAGGAAGAGGTGGAAGTGGGAACGCGCTCGGGGGGAGGCGGGAATAGTTGCGATTGTGCCGTGGAGTCGATGCCGTCGGATGTGCCCCCGCGAGAGTCCCGAGGTCACGAGGGCAAAGGGGCGTAAAGGGGGCCGCGTTTTGTATTAGTCCTTAAGGGAGGTCGGTCTTATAACTAAATAGGAAGCGTGGCCCCTTCACGCCCCAGGCGCCCCTGGAGCCACGATTCCTAGGAAACACTGGTAATGGGGGCGATATGGGCAGGTGTTGTAGCTACCCTGACGCGCTCCCAGGGTAGCTGCGTCGCCCCGGGGGCAGCAAGGCACAGGCTTTGCGAGAGGCCGCAAGGTGCCTGCGGGCGCGTGGTTGGCGACCCGGAGAGTCACCTTTATAACTGCCCTGACGGTGTACCCAGGGCAGGCGTAGCTACCCTGGGAAGATGTCAGGGTAGCCATGGTTTAGTCGTGATCCTCGGCGTAGTAGGCCACGGAGTCGCTGAGGTCGGGTGCTGGCTGGCGGGGGATGAGCAGGCCACGCCCCACTGTGTCAGGCGCCTCGGGGTCGCCGAGGTCGATCCAGTGCGGGATCAGGCGCTCAGGCTGGAAGACGTTGGAGCCCCTCACCGCCGAGGGCAGGAGCTCTATTCGATCGAGGCCGAAGCGTGCCAGCAGGTCACGCCTGGCGAAGTCGTCGGAGTCAGCCCAGGCCTCGGCGATCGTTCGTCCAGTGGGGACGAAGCGCCTCGAGATGGTCGCCGGCGTCGCCTGGAGCTCCGTACGCCTCCCCTTAAGCGTCTGGAGAGCGACAGCAAGCTTGGGCACATCGGCGTCATCCTGGACCATCTGGGCCACTGTCTGGTCGATCGCAGCCTGCACCCTGGCGAGCTCGTCGGCGGTCTCGGGATTGGTCACGACCTCTTCGATGGTCGCCTCGGGCCAGTGGCCGCGCTCAGCGAGGAAGGTATCAGTGACCGCCTTCTCCGCGAGGACGGCCCTCATATTCGGGCCTGGACAGGTGCCGCCAGCTCGGCGGGCACAGGTATAGGTCGGGTGACCTGATCGCACCGTGACCCAGAGCTTCTTCCCGCAGACCGAACAGAAGAGCAGGCCGCTCAGGAGGCGCGCCTGACGGGGGACTCGGCGCGGCTTGCCACTTGGGTTCTTGCTGGACTTGATGCGGGCGCGGAGTCGAGCTGAGGTGTCGGCGTCGAGGGCGGCGGGGAAGGGCTGGAGGGGTAGGCCCTCATCATCTAGGACCAGAGACCAGTCCTTGCGCCGAGTGCCAGGGACGGGCTTGCCCACGCTGACTCGTCCGAGCACGGCGTCACCAGTGAGGATCGCGGCGACAGCTGGCCATGACCAGACACCACGATCCAGGTCCTCGGCCTCCTCGCCTCTGATCAGGGCCAGCCGATACGGGCTTCGAGTCGTCGGGACTCCATCGCGCATGAGGACATCGGTCAGAGCGTTGATCGGCCTGCCCTCCAGGACCCATGCAGCCATGCGTCTGATCGTGGCTACCTCGGCGGCGTCGAGTACCAGGGTCCGGCCTCGGCCTGAGGGGTGAGGGGCTGGACGGAAGCCAAAGGGGACCGTGCCGCCCTTGAACCTGCCTGCCTGCTGATTGGCCCTGATCGCGGCGCTGACCCGCATGGCGGTGTTGTCGGCCTCGGAGCGTGCTACCTCGGAGAGGACTGCGGCAGTCAGGCGCCAGCTTGGCTGGCTCGATCTGATGCCGTCGCGAAGAGCGACAAACTCTGCCTTGGGACTGCGGTCCAGGACCTCGACCAGACGACCGATGGCGCCCAGGCCTTGACGAGTCCAGCGATCGAGCTTCCAGACTAGGAGGACCTCGGCTTCGCCGTCGTCTAGCATCTGCAGGGCTTGGTCGGCGTTGGCTCGTGTCTTTCGGCCAGACAGGCCGTCATCGACCAGGACCTGAGCGACTTCCAGGCCCTCGGTTTCGGCGAACGCGCGCAGGTCGGTCTCCTGGCGTTGGATCGAGTCGGACTGGCCATCGTTGGCGTCGGAGACCGACAATCTGAGGTAGAGAATGGCTCGCTTCATGTGGAGAGATTACTGTATGAAGTCGGGAGGTCTCGTCGTCCTGATCTGGGCGGTGGCGGGCCCGGCCCTGACCGGACTGTTCGAGCAGGCGATCTCGCGAGTATCCGGACTCTGACGTGCGGTGGCGAGAGGCGGCGGCAGATGAGCGCGGATCGAGCCCGGTCGAGTTCGTGCTCGTCGGTTCGCTGCTCACCGTCCTCACTCTCGCCGTTCTGCAGCTGGGCCTCGCCGTGTACGTGCGCAATGTGGTGCACGATGCCGCCGTCGAAGGCGCGCACTACGCCGCGCTCGCCGACACCGCTCTGGAAGAAGGCGAGGAGCGCACGCGACTGGCCATCACCAGGGCGGTCGGTGCGACCTACGCCGAGGACATCGCGGTAGCCGAGAGCGACAGGCTCGGGCATCCGACCGCGGTCGTGACGGTGCGCACCACACTGCCCATCGTCGGGCTGCTCGGCATCCCCTACGCGATGGAGGTGAACGCGGATGCCCCGTTGGAGACTCTGGGCGAGGAATGACGACGGCGCCGCGGCGCTGGAGTTCATCACGACCGGCGTCATCCTGCTCGTTCCGCTCGCATACCTCGTGATCACCCTCGGCGCGGTCCAGGAGAGCCTGCTCGGTGTCGAAGCCGCCGCCAGACACACCGCTCGCGTGATCGGCCAGGCGGACGATGTCGATTCCGCAGCGATGAACAGCGATGCCGTTCTCACGAGCGTGATGGATGAATACGGAATGGATGCCGAGAGCGTCGACGTGTCCATGTCCTGTGCCCCTGCCGGCGCCGCATGTCCTTCGGCGGGCGCGACAGTCATCGTCACGGTGAGCACGCGCGTCTCGCTGCCGTTCGTGCCGCCGATCTTCGGCCTCGACAAGGCGGCGAGCATACCGCTCGAGGCGGTCGCCGCGCAGAAGGTGTCGCGCCTATGGGGCACCGGATGACGCGGCGGCGACCCTTCGCGGAGGATGAGGACGGCAGCATCCTCCCGCTTCTTCTGGGCTACGTCGTGCTCGCGATCGCCGTGATCTTCGTGTGCACGTGCGCGACCGACCTGTACATCGCACAGAAGCGTCTCGACTCCCTCGCCGATGCCGCGGCGCTCGCCGGAGCCGACGGGTTCACGCTCGTCGTGGACGGCGAATCGGTGCGTGCGGAGTTGACGGATGCCGGAGTGCAGGAGCAGGCGGTCGCGATCGTCGACGCGATGACGATCGAGGCGGCTCTCGTCTCGGCATCCGCTCCCGACGGTGTGACGGCTCGCGTCACGGTCGCGGCAGCCTGGCATCCGCCGCTGTTCTCCCCGTTCGTGCAGGGTGGCGTGCCTCTCGAAGCGACGGCGACGAGTCGCACCGCGCTGCGTTGAGGCGAACAGCAGTCGCTACCGATCCGGTCGAGGGCTGAAACGGGGGATCCAGCGGATGAACCCGAGCGCCCCGAGCAGCCCCACGACGCCGATCACACCGGATGCTACAGACAACGACGCCATCGCGGTCACACCTGAAACGATCAGCGGTGCGACGGCACCGCCCGCATCCGTGAGCGTGCGCCAGGAGCCGAGGAACGCTGCCGGCTCCTGCTTGGGTGCGGTATCGGCTCCTAATGTCAGCAGGATGCCGCTGGAGAGACCGTTTCCGACTCCGAGCACTGCCGCCAGCATCCCGAACCACAGCACCGCGGAATCGCCTTCGTGCGTGAAGGAGAGCACGAGGAATCCGATGCCCATCAGCACCATGGCCGGCATCGCCGCCCACAGCCTGCCGAAGCGGTCCATCACCTGACCGCTCGCATAGAACAGGGCGAAGTCGATCGCACCGGAGACTCCGACGACCAGCGCGATGGTCTGGGCGTCGAGCCCGAGCGACACTCCCCACAACGGCAGCACGATCTGTCGGGCGGATCGCACCGCAGACAGGGAAGCGGCGGCAAGCCCCAGCCGGCCGAGCACACCGCGGTACGCCCACATGGTGCGGAAGATGCCCGCGCGCTCGAGTGTGGGGATCGAGCCGGTCACCACTTCGCCGGTGTCCTCGGAGAGCGTGGAGTTCGAGGCGGCCGGCGGCGTGGTCTTCTCCGGATCCGGGCCGAACAGCACCAGAATCACCATGACGATCAGGCAGCCGAGGAAGAACCAGATCGCGGCGTGCTCGTCGAACACCTGCAGCAGGGCGGCCGTCACGAACGGCCCCACGAAGACGCCGAAGCGGAAGCTGCCACCCAGCAGCGACAGTGCACGGGCACGGAAGGCGACAGGCACACGCGTCGTCATGAAGGAATGCCGCGCGAGGCCGAAGGCCGCGGCACAGAAACCGAGCAGGAAGACGGATGCTGCGAAGGCGGCGAGCACGGGGGCGAGCACCATCGCGACCACAGCGCCGATGGAGATCACCCCGGCGAGCACCATCGTGAAGCGCTCGCCGATCCTGGCCACCGCCCATCCAGCGGGGAGGTTGCCGCACAGCTGGCCGACGACAAGGGCAGAGGCCACCAGCGCGGCGGAGGCCACGTCGGCGCCCATGTTCGCTGCGATCACCGGGATCAGCGGGATGACGGCGCCCTCTCCGAGGGCGAACAGGATCGTGGGCAGATACACCATCGGCCCGAACTGCCTCAGGACCGATGACGCGCTGCTCACACGGCCACGCTACTCCGAGGTCGAACCCCCGCAGATCGCGGGCGATCCACGGTAGGCTGGGGTGTCATGCTCGAACTAGATCTCTCCGCCGAAATTCAGGCGCTCAGGCACACCTTCGGCGATATCAGCGAGGTCGTCGACGTTTCGCGACTTCGCGAGGAAATCGCCCGGCTCAGTGAGGAAGCGGGCGCACCCGACCTCTGGGACGACACCGAGCGCGCTCAGAAGGTCACGAGCGCCCTCAGCCACCGGCAGTCGGAGCTCGCCCGCATCACCGGCATCGCGCAGCGACTCGACGACCTCGAGGTGCTCGTCGAGCTCGCCAATGAGATGGGCGACGAGGACTCAGGCCAGGAGGCGCGCTCCGAGCTCGCCGCCCTCACCGACGTGATCAACCAGCTCGAGGTGCAGACGCTGCTCGACGGCGAGTACGACGACCGCTCCGCGATCATCACGATCCGCTCCGGCGCGGGCGGCGACGACGCAACGGACTTCGCCGAGATGCTCATGCGCATGTATCTGCGCTGGGCCGAGAAGCACAAGTATCCGGCCAAGGTCATGGACACCTCGTATGCCGAGGGCGCTGGTATCAAGTCCGCCACCTTCGAGATCGATGCCCCGTATGCCTTCGGCACGCTGTCGGTCGAGGCCGGGACGCACCGCCTCGCGCGCATCAGTCCGTTCGGCTCCGCCGACAAGCGTCAGACCAGCTTCGCTGCCGTCGAGGTGATCCCGCTCATGGAAGAGGCCACTGCGGTCGAAATCCCTGAAGGTGACATCCGCGTCGACGTCTTCCGCTCCTCGGGCCCAGGCGGCCAGTCCGTCAACACGACCGACTCTGCCGTGCGACTGACGCACCTTCCGACCGGCATCGTCGTCTCGATGCAGAACGAGAAGTCGCAGATCCAGAACCGTGCCGCCGCCATGCGCGTGCTGCAGACTCGACTCCTGCTGCTGCAGAAGGAGGAGGAGGCTGCGAAGAAGAAGGAGCTCGCCGGCAACATCACGGCGAGCTGGGGCGACCAGATGCGCTCCTACTTCCTCTACGGCCAGCAGCTGGTCAAGGACCTGCGCACCGGCCAGGAATCGGGCAACCCCGCCGCCGTGTTCGACGGCGATCTCGACGACTTCATCTCTGCAGGCATCCGCTGGCGCAAGCGCAAAGACGACGACTGAGTTCTCTCCCGTACGAGGGGGTGTCGCTCGCGGCGAGCGAGGGGCACGCGCTTAGGCTCGTAAAGCCATGATTCGGTTCGAGAACGTCACCAAGCGCTACCGCGGAACGAAGCGACCGGCCCTCGCCGGGGTCGACTTCGAGATCCAGCGGGGCGAATTCGTCTTCCTCGTCGGCGCCTCGGGTTCGGGGAAGTCCACGTGCCTCCAGCTCATCCTCCGCGAAGAGGTGCCATCGGCCGGGCGCGTCGCCGTACTCGGGCGCGACCTGCGCTCGCTCGCGAACCGTAAAGTGCCGTACTTCCGCCGCCACATCGGCTCGGTGTTCCAGGATTTCCGCCTGCTCTCGACCAAGACGGTGTTCCAGAACGTCGCTTTCACCCTGCAGGTGACCGGGTCCTCCCGCGGGTTCATCCAGCAGGCCGTGCCTGAGGCGCTGGCTCTCGTTGGGCTCGACGGCAAGGAGAAGCGGATGCCGCACGAGCTCTCCGGCGGCGAGCAGCAGCGGGTCGCGATCGCCCGTGCACTCGTCAATCGTCCGCAGGTGCTGCTCGCCGACGAGCCGACCGGAAACCTCGACCCCGCGACTTCCGTCGACATCATGCAGCTGCTCGCACGCATCAACGCGGGTGGCACGACCGTGCTGATGGCCACGCACGAGGCCGCCTTCGTCGACCAGATGCAGCGCCGCGTGATCGAACTGCGCGACGGAGAGATGGTGCGAGACGAGGTGCACGGAGGCTACGGCGACCGCTCGATGATCCCGCAGCTCGTCCCCGAGCAGGAGCGCGGTGCAGCCGCGACAGCCGCGCTCACCGCGGTACAGGCGGTGCAGCGTCAGACCGAATCGCTCGAGCCGCTCACCGTCGAGATGATCGCGTCGATGAAGGCTGCGCGCAACGCTGCGGCCGTTCCCGCCACCCAGACGGCGCCGGACGCTGACGCCGCAGCACCCGAGTCGACTCCTGCTGCGGAGCCCGCGGCCACCGGCCCGCGCACGCACCCGATCGTCCTTCCGGACGTCGACGTCGCCGAGCTCGGAGTGGCCGACCGCCTTGGGCTCTCAGACGGCCGAGACGACGAGGAAGTGGGACCGACATCGTGAGAGTGGGACTGATCCTCACCGAGGCCCTTGGAGGCCTGAGGCGCAACATCTCGATGGTGATCTCGGTCGTGCTCGTGACCTTCGTCTCGTTGACGTTCGTCGGCGCGGCGATTCTCATGCAGGGCCAGATCAGTACGATGCGCGCTTATTGGACCGAGCGAGCCCAGGTGTCCGTCTCGATGTGCTCCACCGTCTCGACCGGCGAGAGCTGCATCGACGGTGCGGCCACGCCCGAGCAGGTCGACCAGGTACGCGCCGAGCTGGAAGGCGATCCGCTCGCTTCGCTCATCGGCGAGCTGCGCTTCGAGACCAAAGCCGAGGCATACGCCAACATCACCGAGCTGCTCGGTGAAGAGCAGGCGAGCGTGCTCACCGAGGAGCAGATGTCGGAGACGTTCTACGTCACCCTCAAGGATCCTGGTCAGTCGCAGGTGATCGTCGAAGCGTTCGCCGGCATCAACGGCGTCGAGGAGGTGCGTGATCAGCTGCAGTATCTCGACCCGCTGTTCTCCGCGCTCACCGTCGCGACGTACATCGCGGTCGGCATCGCCGTTCTCATGCTCATCGCGGCCATTCTGCTGATCGCCACGACGATCCGGCTCTCGGCGTATGCCCGTCGCAAGGAGATCGGCATCATGCGGCTGGTGGGCGCGTCGAACCGATTCATCCAGACGCCGTTCGTGCTGGAGGGTGTGTTCGCCGCCTTCATCGGGTCGGTGCTGGCCAGCGCCGCTGTCGTCGCCGGCGTGCACTTCGGCGTCAACGGCTATCTGAAGGGCCGGGTGCCCTTCATCACCACCTGGGTGACGATGCAGGATGCTGCGCTCGTCGTGCCCGTGCTCATCGGCATCGGCGTGATCCTGGCGGCTCTGTCGGCCGGGTTCGCGATCCGGCGCTGGCTGCGCACGTAGCATCCGCCGCCGTCGTTGTAGACTGATGGGCTGTCGTGCGTTCTGCGCGGCACGGATCAGGAGAGCATCATGCCCAGGGAACGCGGGGAGAAGGTCGTCGCGACCAATCGTCGCGCACGTCACGACTACAACATCGAGAAGTCGTACGAGGCGGGGATGGTGCTCACCGGCACGGAAGTGAAGTCACTGCGGCAGGGCCGGGCGAACCTCAGCGACGGGTACGCATTCGTCAAGGGGAACGAGATCTTCCTCGATTCGGTGCACATTCCCGAGTACTCGCAGGGGCACTGGACGAACCATTCGGCCAAGCGCATCCGCAAGCTTCTGCTGCACCGCGAGGAGATCGAGAAGCTGCAGCATGCGGTGTCCGCAGGTGGCTACACGCTGATCCCACTCAAGCTGTATTTCTCCGACGGCAGGGCCAAGGTCGAGATCGCTCTCGCGAAGGGCAAGCGCGAGTTCGACAAGCGCCAGACGCTCCGTGAACGCCAGGACACCCGAGAGGCCCAACGCGCGATGCGCCTGCGCAATCGCGTCGGGGAGTAGCCGGCCCCTACAGTTGCGGCTCGAAGCCGAACACTTCGCCGAGAAAGCGCAGTTCGCGCTCGAGCGCGTCGATGATCGTCTCGGCGCGCCGGAAGCCGTGCCCCTCACCTGGATACACGACGTATTCGTGCGGGATGCCACGTGCCGCCAGCGCATCGCGGATCGCCTCCGACTGCGACGGCGGCACGACGCGGTCGTCCGCCCCCTGCAGCAGGAGCACAGGCACGTCGATCTGCTCGGCGTGGGTGAGCGGTGAGCGATCGATATAGATCTGCTCGGCTGCCGGCAACGGCCCCACGAGACCATCGAGGTAGTGCTTCTCGAAGTCGTGGGTGTCCTGGGCGAGGGCACGCAGATCGGTGACGCCGTAGCGGCTGATGCCCGCACTGAACACTCCACCGCGCACGAGCGCGGCGAGCACGGTCCACCCGCCGGCCGACCCTCCGCGGATCGCGATGCGGCGCGGGTCCGCGCGCCCGGAGTCGGCGAGCCCGCGTGCGGCGGCGAGCACATCGTCGACGTCCGTTATGCCCCACTGACCGTCGAGCCGCTCGCGGTAGGCGCGGCCGTAGCCGGTCGAGCCGCCGTAGTTCACATCGAGCACGCCGATGCCGCGGGTCGTGTAGAACGCGATCGCCGCGGAGGCCGCCCCGGCCACGTGCGCAGTGGGGCCGCCGTGCACCAGGACGATGTACGGCGGCAGTTCGGTGTCGGGCGCTGCGGCATCGGGATTCGCCGGTGCGTAGTCGAAGGCGTGCACTGGCCCGTTCGTGCCTTCGAGCGTGATGCGAGTGGCGGACGGCATCCAGTCGTCGTCAACCGGCATGCCGCCCCGCACCCGGTCGACTTCGCCGGATTCGACGTCCACGCACCACAGCCCGGCGCTCACGCTCGCGCCGCCGCCGGAGAGGAGTACGCGCGAGCCGGACACGTCATCAACGCTCACGTGGGCAGTGGCTGGCACGTCGAGCCGCCTCTCGGACCCGTCTCGCTCGATCAGCGCGACCTCGTCCGACCCGTTGGTGCGCACGGCGATGATCCGGCCGTGGTCCAGCGGTTGATACCAGCGGTTTCCGAGAACCCAGAGGCCGTAGCCGGTGTCGGCGTCGGTAGGGGCGATGACGTCCGGGCCGGAGGTGCGCACGAGCCCGTCGAGAGCGATGCGCTGCAACTGCCAGCGTCCGGTCGGATCGTCGGCGTAGACGAGCTCGGTGTCGCTGATCCACTCGGGCTGCAACGCGGCACGAGCGGGCATACTCGCGATCGCATCGCCGCCGAGTTCGGCGATGTGCAGTTGCGCCTGCTGCCACGGCATGTGACGGTCGCTCCACTGCACCCAAGCGATGCGGGTGCCGTCAGGGGAGACGGCGGGATGCGCCACGAAGCCTGAAGTCGCCACAACCACCTCAGCGTCGCCGCCGTCGATCGGGATCTCGACGATCGACCGCAGGTGCGGCTCAACCGACAGATCCTCCCTCACAGCCAGCAGCCGCCCGTGCTGCAGCCGGAGTCCTCCGTGATTCGGACCTTCGGGCGTCAACGGTTCCGGCTCCTCGCCGGGCAGCATCCGGTACACCCGCTGATCACCGGCATCGACGAAGTACAGGATGCCGTCGGCATCCGCCGTCCATGCCCCGCCGCCGTACTCGTGCACCCGCGATCGTGCGTTCCACGGCTCGGGCAGCAGCACGTCTCCGGTCGAGCTGCGCACCGTGACGCGGCCACCCTCGGCCGGCACGGATTCACCCCACCAGATCTCCTCGCCGACGAAGTGTGCACCGTCGATGCGCGGCGCGGATCCCGCGATGTCGGCGGCGTGGAAGGGAGACGACCAGGTTCCGTACGGCTGCATGTTTCGAGCCTATGCGGCTCCGATCTGACGCACGACGATCGAGGCGGCGCGGAGCCGGTGCGCGTACGCGGGATCAGACCGCGCGCAGCACCGCGACGACCTTGCCGAGCACCACGGCGTCGTCTCCGAGGATGGGTTCGAAGGAGGAGTTGCGGGGGAGCAGCCAGGTGTGGCCATCGCGCTGGCGGAACGTCTTCACCGTCGCCTCGCCGTCGAGCATTGCCGCGACGATCTCGCCGTTCTCCGCAGTGTTCTGCGTGCGCACGACGACCCAGTCGCCGTCGCAGATGGCGGCATCGATCATCGACTCGCCGGAGACCTTGAGCATGAACAGATCGCCCTTGCCGACGAGCTGGCGGGGGAGCGGGAAGATCTCCTCGACCTGCTGCTCGGCCGTGATCGGGATGCCGGCGGCGATCTGGCCGACCAGCGGCACCATCGCGGCATCGCCGACCGGCGTCGCGGAGTCGGCGGGATTCTCGCTGCTCGTACCCGGCAGGTCGATGAGCACCTCCATGGCGCGCGTCTTCCCGGGGTCGCGACGCAGATAGCCGCTCAGCTCCAGCTGGCCCAGCTGGTGAGTGACGCTGGAGAGCGACTTCAGCCCGACGGCATCGCCGATCTCGCGCATGCTCGGCGGATAGCCGTGCCGTGCGATCGAGGTCTGGATGACCTCGAGGATCGCCAGCTGCTTCGGGCTGAGGTTCTTGCGCCGACGGGTGCGCGGGGCCTCAGGGCTGGGGACGGAGATGTCGCTCATGGGTGCTCCTTTGTGCGCGCTCACGGTGCTGGCCTTCGTGTACACGAGTGCCCGTCTTCGAATGTCGGTGGCCCGTGGTGTGGTGTTCCTATCGGAACCGTATCCGAGAATCGCACCGAAACGGAAGATCTGTTCGAGCGTGTCGGTGAATTCGACGGGCGGGTTTCGAATAAGTATTGACAGATGTTCGAATTCGAAGATACATTCGGTACGTAGCTTCGCATTCCCCGCTCCCGGCCGAGCAGCGAATGCGAACGCTACGCCAAGTGGGCGTAAGCCCGGAGGCAGCCAGACGGCAGAGGAGAAATCACATGAGCACCATCGGCATCAGCGCCCCCGCAGTCCTTCCCGTTCGCACGGCACCGACCGCAGCGACCCGGCTTCGACTGACCACGCGCGGACGTCGGCTGCTGGTCACTCTGGCGGCACTCCCACTGGCTGCGGGCATCGGTTTCGCTGCTCTCAGCGGCGGCTCGGCTCTCGCTTCCGGCGAAACGGTGGCGACCGCCGATTTCGACACGGTGACAGTGATGCCCGGTGACACGCTCTGGGCGATCGCCGAAGACGTCGCGCCTACCGAAGATCCTCGAACAGTGATCAACGAGATCGAGAAGCTCAACGCCCTGAGCAGCGGGTCGCTGCAGGTAGGCCAGCAGCTCGCGATCCCTGGACAGTACACGCACTGAACTCACCGTTAACATGGGGAGGGTGACTGTTTCACTCAGCGACTTACCGCTCCGCGACGATCTTCGCGGCCTCATGCCCTACGGCGCACCTCAGGCCCCACTGGCTGTTGCGCTGAACGTCAACGAGAACACCCATCCGGTTCCCGATGAAGTCGCGAGCGACATCCTCGACGACATCGCCGTCGCACTGCGCGATGTGAACCGTTATCCCGATCGGGAGTTCACGGCGCTGCGCGAGGGATTCGCCGACTACCTCGGACACGGCCTCGATGCTTCGCAGATCTGGGCGGGCAACGGGTCGAACGAGGTGCTGCAGCACATCCTTCAGGCTTTCGCCGGGCCAGGGCGGACGGTGTTCGGATTCGCTCCCACGTACTCGATGTATCCCTTGCTCGCACAGGGTACCGGTGCCCGCTGGGCTGCCGGTGAGCGTCAGCCCGACTACACGATCACCGTCGAGGATGCGGTGGCGCAGGTGACAGCGCTCGATCCAGACGTCATCCTGCTCTGTACTCCGAACAATCCCACCGGCACCCCGCTCTCTCTCGACGTGATCGAGGCGATCTACGAAGCGTCCAGCGGGGTCGTGGTGGTGGATGAGGCCTATCAGGAGTTCGCGCCTCGTGACTCGGCATCCGCTCTCACCCTCCTCGAGGGACGCCCGCGCCTGGCCGTCTCGCGCACCATGAGCAAGGCGTTCGCGTTCGCCGGCGCGCGGGTCGGGTATCTCGCCGCCGATCCGGCGTTCATCGATGCGCTGCGGCTCGTGCGTCTGCCATACCACCTGAGCGCGCTCACTCAGGCAGCCGCCGTCGCCGCCCTGCGCAACGCGTCCACGATGCTCGCGATGGTCGACGAGATCGTCGAACAGCGTGATCGGATCACCGCGACTCTGGAGGCGCTCGACTACGAGCCGCATGAGTCCTGGTCGAACTTCGTGCTGTTCGGGGGAGTGGCAGACCCGCAGGCGACTTTCCAGGCGCTGTGCGACCGCGGTGTGCTGGTGCGCGACGTCGGCATCGCGAACCACCTGCGAGTCACCGCAGGCACAGAAGCAGAGACCACGGCATTCCTCGATGCGCTGGCCTCGATAGGATCGGCGTCATGAGCGCTTCTCGCACCGCACAGCACCCTCGGACTGCACAGGGCACCCGCAGCACCTCCGAGTCGACGGTCGAACTCGATCTGAACCTCGATGGCACAGGACAGAGCCACATCGACACGTCGGTGCCGTTCTTCGACCACATGCTCACGGCGTTCGCGAAGCACTCGCTCACCGATCTGACGGTGCGCGCCTCCGGCGACACGAACATCGACGCCCACCACACCGTGGAAGACATCTCGATCGTGCTCGGACAGGCGATCCGCGAGGCGCTGGGCGACAAGTCCGGCATCTCTCGCTACGGCGACGCGCTCGTTCCGCTCGACGAGGCGCTCGCCCAGGCTGTCGTCGACATCAGCGGGCGTCCGTATCTTGTGCACTCGGGAGAGCCGGCCGGGTTCGAGCACCACCTCATCGGCGGCCACTTCACTGGTTCGCTGGTACGGCACGTCTTCGAGGCGATCACATTCGGCGCGGGGCTGACCGTGCACGTACGCGTGCTGGCCGGGCGCGACCCGCACCACATCGCGGAAGCGGAGTTCAAGGCGTTCGCGCGCGCGTTCCGCCAGGCAAAGGCCCTCGACCCGCACGTCGTCGGCATCCCGTCCACCAAGGGAGCACTGTGACACGCAGGCCCACCGTCGCGGTCTACGACTACGGATCAGGCAACGTGCACTCCGCGGTCAAAGCTCTCATCGCGGCCGGGGCGGACGCGACCCTCACGGGGGACAGGACTGCGGCTCTCGAAGCCGACGGGCTGTTCGTCCCCGGCGTCGGCGCCTTCGCCGCGGTGCGCGAGGCTCTCCATGCCAAGGGCGGCGACGAGATCATCGAGCGTCGGCTCGCCGGCGGCCGTCCCGTTCTCGGGGTGTGCGTCGGCATGCAGGTGCTGTTCTCGCACGGTGTCGAGCGCGGACAGGACGTCGAAGGACTCGGCGAGTGGCCGGGAACCGTGACCAGGCTCGACGCGCCTGTGCTGCCGCACATGGGCTGGAACACCGTCACGCCCGATGAGGGCAGCGTGCTGTTCCGCGGCATCGAGAACGAGCGGTTCTACTTCGTGCACTCGTACGCCGCCCAGAGCTGGGAACTCGACGTGATACCGCCGTTCCCGCAGCCGGCGCTCACGTGGACGACCTACGGCAAGCCGTTCCTCGCCGCCGTGGAGAACGGCCCGCTCTCGGCGACGCAGTTCCACCCGGAGAAGTCGGGGGATGCCGGGATCCAGCTGCTGCGCAACTGGGTGCAGAGCCTCTGACCCGTGGCGCTGCCCGGCTACGTCATGACATCGTTTTGAACCCTGCGCCGACCCGGACTACTCTCGGTTGTCGTGCCCGCTCGCGGCCCATCGATCTCCACCCGAGGATGACATGAACGACTTCGCGTCAACGCCCAAGCTCACCCTTCTGCCTGCTGTCGACGTCGCCGGAGGAAAGGCCGTCCGGCTGACCCAGGGCGAGGCGGGTAGCGAGACCAGCTACGGCGACCCGCTGGACGCCGCCGCCGAGTGGGTCGATCAGGGTGCCGAGTGGATCCATCTCGTCGACCTCGACGCCGCCTTCGGACGCGGATCCAACGCGCCCATGCTCCGCAAGGTCATCAAGCAGTTCCGCAGCGTGAATGTGGAGCTCTCCGGCGGCATCCGTGACGACGCCAGCCTCGATGCGGCACTCGAGACCGGCGCTTCGCGCATCAACCTCGGCACCGCCGCTCTGGAGAACCCGGAGTGGGCCGCCGACGTGATCGGTCGCTACGGCGAGGCCGTGGCCGTCGGTCTCGACGTGCGCGGCACGACCCTCGCCGCTCGCGGCTGGACCAAGGAGGGCGGTGACCTCTGGGAGGTTCTCGCACGTCTCGAGGATGCCGGATGCAGTCGCTACGTCGTCACCGACGTCACGAAGGACGGCACGCTGCGCGGTCCGAACCTCGACCTGTTGCGCGAAGTCACTGCGCGCACTCCGAAGCCGGTCGTCGCGTCCGGTGGAATCGCGAGCCTCGATGACATCGCCGCACTGCGCGAGCTCGTGCACCTCGGGGTTGAGGGCGCGATCGTCGGCAAGGCTCTCTACGCCGGTGCATTCACGCTGGCAGAGGCTCTGGATGTCGCAGGGGACTGACGACGCCTGCGATCACGGCGCCGGTCGAGCCGCTGAAGGCGGCGACTCCGCAGGCGTCCCCTGGGAGGGCCGCAGTTTCGAGTCGAACCCTCACTCGGGGGATGACGGCTCAGCCGACCCCGCACTGCTCGCCGCGCTACAGCGCTTCCGTGCCGGAGCGGGCAGCCAGGTCGAGGTCATCGACGCCTTCCGATCTGCCCGGATTCTGATTCCTCTTGTCGCCGAGAAGGGCGAGGAGGGCGTCGCACCCAGCGGCCTCGCCGTCGACAAGACGCAGGAGCTGTCGATCGTGACGGTCGCGGCTCCCGATGGACGCACGGTGCAGCCGGTGTTCTCATCTGTCACGGCGATGCAGAAATGGGATGCCACGGCTCGGCCGATCCCGGTGGAAGCCGTTCGTGCGGCGCTGGCCGCGTCCTCAGAGCAGACCGATCTCATCGTGCTGGATCCGACTTCGGAGACCGAGTTCGTGATCCGTCGCCCCGCCGTCTGGGCGGTGGCGCAGGGACAGAGATGGGAGCCGAGCTTCCTTTCGCCGGAGGTGTTCACAGCCCTTCAGGAGAGCGTCGCGCGCGAGCTCGCCGTGATCGACGTCGCCGTCGAGGCGGGCGATCCGGACGCGCGGCTGAGCGGCCCCGAGCTGGTCGTCATCCTCGAGCTGGTCGACGGTCTCGAGCGTGACGTCCTCGACGCCGTGCTCGCACGCCTGGCGCAGCGCTGGGCCGCCGATGACCGCGTCGCCGTGCTGGCGGACTCCCTGACGGTGAAGCTCCGCCGCTCGACCTGAACTTCTGCCATATACTCGCCGCATGCGCAGGATGCTCGCGGTCGGGATGCTGGCGATCGTGCTGCTCGGTGCGACAACGGGGTGTGCGCCGACGGAGTGCCCGGCGATCGGCTGGAACAACACAGTCGAGGTCGATGCGTCGGCGTTCGGGCCGGATGTATTCGTGCAGTTGTGCGTGGACGCCGGATGCTCGGCCGGTCCGGGGGAGGATCACACGCCTTCGTCGGTCATGGGAGCTCCGATGCAGAACGAGGACGGCGTGTTCAGCCTGAGCATGACCACGCCTGACGAGGCGACGATTCGCGTCTACGCCGCCGCCGGCGCGCTCCTCCAGGAGTCCGTCCACGACATCGCATGGACGCACTCCACCGAGGTCTGCGGCGGCCCCAGCAGTGCCGAACCGATCACCCCGACCCCCTGAGGGTCAGTTGACCGGCCCGGTCCACTTCTCGCCAGGCCCCTTGCCGATCGGGTCGGGGATGGCGGATGCTTCGCGGAAGGCGAGCTGGAGAGAGCGCAGCCCGTCGCGCAGGGAGCGGGCGTGCATGTCGCTGATCTCGGGGGCGCCTGCGGTGATGAGCCCGGCGAGGGCGTTGATCAGTTTGCGCGACTCGTCGAGGTCGAGCTCGGCATCAGGATTGTCGGCGAGGCCCGTCTTGACTGCGGCTGCGCTCATGAGATGCACGGCGGCGGTGGTGATCACCTCGACTGCGGGCACGTCCGCGATGTCGCGGGTGGCTGCGGATGCCGCATCTTCCTGTTGCTGCCAGCGCTCGTGGCGCTCGTCGTGGCCGTCATCCTGAACCGGAATCGTCACTATGCCTTGCCTTCTGTTAGACTTTGTCGGGCTTCGGGGCGTAATGCTCCGGAACGAAAGAGGATTCACTTCCCACCCGCGCTTGCCGTTCAAGGCTACCGGGTCTTGCACTCCACCGGCTCACGCCGGTAGATCAGACACTGTCCGATGTTCAGGGTGCGAAGCCGGCGTCTGAATGCCGGTGGGTGGGGGACGATTCCGATTTCGCCCGTGATGCAGACTGCGTCACGGTGGCTGAATCCATCGTCTAGAAGGAGTTCCGCATCAGCGATCCCCGCACCAATGAGCGCATCCGCGTCCCCGAGGTCCGCCTCGTCGGCCCCGCGGGTGAGCAGATCGGCGTCGTCCGCATCGAGGCGGCGTTGCGCCTTGCGCAGGAAGCCGACCTAGACCTCGTCGAGGTCGCCCCTAACTCGAAGCCGCCCGTGGTCAAGATCATGGACTACGGCAAGTTCAAGTATGAGGCCGCGCAGAAGGCGAAGGAAGCTCGTCGCAACCAGGCGAACACGATCCTCAAAGAGGTGCGCTTCCGTCTGAAGATCGAAGCACACGACTACACGACGAAGCTCAAGCGCGCCGAGGGCTTCCTCAAGGCCGGCGACAAGGTCAAGGCCATGATCCTGTTCCGCGGTCGTGAGCAGTCGCGCCCCGAGCAGGGTGTTCGTCTGCTGCGCAAATTCGCCGAGGATGTCGCCGAGCTCGGCACCGTCGAGTCGAACCCGACGATCGATGGACGCAACATGGTGATGGTCGTGGCACCGCTGAAGAACAAGTCGGACGCGAAGGCCGAGCAGAACGCTCAGCGTGACGCGCAGCGCGCGGCCAACAAGCAGGCGTCGCACGCGACGCGTGACACAGCGGATCCGACCAAGGAAGCCGCAGCGGAGTAACACCCGCCTCCCACACTCCCGCAACGCGGGTTGAACCGTCGCCTGATAAGGCGCCATACGAAGGAAGAGAAGATGCCGAAGCAGAAGACCCACTCGGGTGCTAAGAAGCGCTTCAAGATCACCGGCAGCGGCAAGCTGAAGAAGCAGCAGGCCGGGATGCGCCACAACCTCGAGCACAAGTCGAGCCGTCGCACCCGCCGTCTGAACCAGGACCAGGTGCTCTCGAAGGCTGACACCAAGGTCGCGAAGAAGCTTCTCGGTCGCTAAGCGCCCGAACGCAGGAATAGGAACTCAGGAAAATGGCAAGAGTAAAGCGGGCGGTAAACGCCCACAAGAAGCGTCGCGTCATCCTCGAGCGCGCCTCCGGTTACCGGGGCCAGCGTTCGCGCCTCTACCGCAAGGCCAAGGAGCAGGTCACCCACTCCCTGGTCTACGCGTACCGTGACCGTCGCAAGCGCAAGGGCGACTTCCGCCGCCTCTGGATCCAGCGCATCAACGCCGCTGCCCGCCAGAACGGCATCACGTACAACCGTTTCATCCAGGGTCTCGGCCTTGCCGGCGTCCAGGTGGACCGTCGCATGCTCGCCGAACTCGCGGTGAACGAGCCCGCGACGTTCGTCTCGCTCGTCGAGACGGCCAAGAAGGCACTGCCTTCTGACGTCAACGCTCCGAAGTCGGCTGCGTAAGCATCTTCAGAAGACGGGCGCTTCCCTCAGGGGAAGCGCCCGTCTTCGTATGCCACCGCTGAGAAGGTCAGCCTCGTGGCTGCGCTCGCTGTCGTCGTGTGCCTCGTGAGAGCGCCGCATCGACGATCAGAGCGAGCAGAACGGATGCCGGGTACACGAGCAGATCGCGTTGCGCGAAGCTCGAGCCGAGCACCAGCGCAGACGGCGGGAACGCGAGGGCCCAGGTGCGCGGCAGATCTGTGAGCTGCAGGAACTCGATGACCGTGCAGAAGATGATCGCGAGTGCGGCGGGCAGCGTCCGGGAACTCCGCGCCAGCAGCATAGCGAACAACAGATAGACGAGCACCGCGTACAGGGCGTCGCCCGCGATATCGCCGATCTCTCCCGACCCGAATCGATGCACGAGCAGACCGGCGACGAGCACTGCGACCGCCACAGCGACGAGCGCGATCCTGCGCCGAGCAGGGGAGCGTCTGGTTCGAGCGGTCACAGAGGCACACTACGAAGCGAACCTGCACGCAGGCTCGACGCCCGGATGTGTGCGTGGGCGGGGCTGGTGTCCCTAGACTGGGATCGTGCTGGAGAATCCCCGGTCCCCGCGTGTCCGAGCCGTCGCGAAGCTGACGAAGCGCAGCGCGCGAACGGAGACGGGGCTCTTCCTCCTGGAAGGTCCGCAGGCCGTTCGCGAGGCGCTCGCGTACCGCCCGGAAGGGATCGTCGAGCTGTTCGCGACGCCGACCGGTTGGGAGAAGCATCCTGATCTGCGGTCAGCGAGCACGGCACATGGCATCAAGGTGGAGTACGTCACCGAGTACGTGCTGAACGCCATGGCAGACACGGTCACTCCGCAGGGTGTGATCGCCGTCGTGCGCCAGGCGCCGACGTCGGCTCGCGATATCTTCGCAGCATCACCCCGTCTGATCGCGATCTGCGAGGAAGTGCGTGACCCGGGCAATCTCGGCACCATCATCCGTGCTGCGGATGCCGCGGGCGCCGATGCCGTGATCCTCACCGGTCGCACGGTCGATCCCCACAATCCCAAGGTCGTGCGCGCCACGACGGGATCCCTATTCCACCTGCCGGTGTCCGTCGGCGGAGACCTCGAAGACGTGGTCGAACGGGCCCATGCCGCGGGTGTGACAGTGCTCGCCGCCGATGTGAAGGGCGACGACCTCCTGCAGGCGCGAGCGGATGGCGTGCTCGCACAGCCGACGGCCTGGCTCTTCGGCAACGAGGCCAGAGGACTCGAGGAGTCGGCTCTCACGCTGGCCGACCACGTGCTCAAGCTTCCGATCTTCGGTCGCGCCGAGTCGTTGAATCTCGCCACGGCTGCGAGCGTGTGCTTGTACGAAAGCGCCTTCACACAGCGGGCTGCCGACGGCCGCTGACGGTCGTCTCCTGACGGGTTCTCCTGTTTCCGGTCGGTTACAACTCGATAACCCGCCGGTATTGTTGCTGGTTCCCACGCCGGTGTACTCCTAGTGTGGGGACATGACCGAGACTGGTGCACCCCTCGTCGTGGTGGAGAACGTTCAGAAGCACTACGGCGACTTCCAGGCGTTGACCGATATCGACCTCACTGTGAACAAGGGCGAGGTCGTCGTCGTGATCGGGCCGTCCGGATCCGGCAAGTCGACGCTGTGCCGCACGATCAACCGTCTGGAGACGATCACGAGCGGCGAGATATCGATCGACGGAAACCCGCTTCCCGCCGAGGGCAAGGGGCTGGCTAAGCTCCGTGCCGACGTCGGCATGGTCTTCCAATCCTTCAACCTGTTCGCCCATCTGACGATCCTCGAGAACGTCACGCTGGGGCCGATCAAGGTGCGCGGTCTCAAGAAGGCGGATGCCGATAAGGAGGGCATGGCTCTTCTCGAACGCGTCGGCGTCGCCGAGCAGGCCTCGAAGCTTCCCGCCCAGCTCTCCGGAGGCCAGCAGCAGCGTGTCGCGATCGCGCGTGCACTCGCGATGAATCCGAAGGTCATGCTCTTCGATGAGCCGACCAGCGCGCTGGACCCCGAGATGATCAACGAAGTGCTCGACGTCATGGTCGGCCTGGCGAAAGACGGGATGACGATGATCGTCGTCACGCATGAGATGGGTTTCGCACGCAAGGCGGCGAACCGTGTCGTCTTCATGGCCGACGGGAAGATCGTCGAAGAGGCGACACCCGAGGAGTTCTTCACGAACCCGAAGAGCGATCGCGCCAAGGACTTCCTCTCGAAGCTCCTCACACACTGACCTTTTCTGTACACACAGCACACAAGGAGACGAAAATGCGACGCACACGGACACTGGCAGGGGTCGGGATCGCGGCGGTTGCGCTGCTCGCCCTGACCGCTTGCAACAGCGGCAGCCCCACGACTCCCGGTGGCGACACCGGCGGTGGAGAAGAAGGCGACAAGCCGCTGTACGAGGTCGCTGAGAGCGTAACGCTCGATGGCAGCCCGGCGTACGACGCGATGGTGGAGCGCGGCGGTCCCATCATCGGCGTCAAGGAAGACCAGCCCAACCTCGGCTACCTCGACGTCACGACCGGCGAACGCAGCGGTTTCGACATCGAGATCGCACGCTGGATCGCGGCATCGCTCGGTTTTGAGGAGAGCGACATCACGTACGAGCCGATCGCATCTGCCAACCGTGAGCAGGCGCTCGTGAACGGCGACATCGACTACTACGTCGGCACCTACTCGATCACCGACTCCCGCAAGGAGCAGATCGAGTTCGCCGGGCCGTACTTCGTCACAGGCCAGGGCTTCCTGGTCTCCGCTGACAGTGAGATGACCGAAGTGAACGACGTCTCCGACTTCAACGGTATGACGGTCTGCTCGGCAACGGGCTCCACACCGATCTCGAACATCAAGGAGAACTACCCCGAGATCAACACGGAGGAGTACGACATCTACTCCCAGTGCGTCGATGACCTGCTCAACGGCAAGGTCGACGCGGTCACCACTGATGCGGCGATCCTCATCGGCTACGCGGCCCAGGACGCCGACAACCTGAAGGTGCTCGACGGCCTGTTCACGGAAGAGCGCTACGGCGTGGGCATCCCGAAGGGCGACACCGCGCTGGTGGAGCACATCAACACGCTGTTCACAGAGGGTGGCGACACCTGGCAGGCGATCTTCGACTCGACGCTCGGTCAGTCGGGCATCGAGGTCGAACAGCCTGCCGTCGACCCCGTCGGATAATCCGTAGCGGTGGGGAACGGGCGCGAGTCCGTTCCCCACCGCCAC
Organism: Microbacterium sp. AK031; assembly: GCF_024807145.1. Lineage (GTDB taxonomy): Bacteria > Actinomycetota > Actinomycetes > Actinomycetales > Microbacteriaceae > Microbacterium. The sequence continues at coordinate 110,086 of NZ_JANUCA010000009.1, forward strand.
TTCAGAGAAGGAGCGTCCGTGGAGGTCATCTTCGGCAACCTCGACCTATGGGGAGAGGGCATCAGCTTCACGTTGCTGGTGTTCTTCTTCGGCGGCATCATCGCGCTCGTGCTCGGCATCGTCATCGGCGCCATGCGAGTGTCGCCTGTACCGATCGCGCGTGCTGTGGGCACGACGTACGTCACCCTTGTGCGGAACACTCCTCTCACACTCGTCTTCTTCTTCTTCGTCTTCGGCTACAGCGCGCTCGCGCTGCCGACGTTGTCGAACACGGTGCTCGGCATTCTCGCGATCGGCGTGTACACCGCGACGTACGTCGCTGAGACTCTGCGCGCCGGCATCAACACCGTTCCGGTCGGTCAGGCCGAGGCAGCCCGCGCTATCGGGTTGCCGTTCGGCCAGGTGATGACGCAGGTCGTACTGCCTCAGGCCTTCCGATCGGTTGTGCCGCCGATGATGAGCGTCTTCATCGCACTGCTGAAGAACACGACGATCGCGGCTGGATTCTCGGTCGCCGTCCTGCCCCAACTGCAATCCACGATCTCCAACTCTCACACGCGCCCTGGTACGCCTATGGAGGTCCTGCTCTGGGTCGCCGCCATCTTCGTCGCCTTGGTCATGCTGCTGACCTGGCTGCAGCGAACTCTCGAGAACCGGTGGAGGATCGCACGATGACGTCTGTCCTCTTCGACGTCCCGGGCCCCCGCGCCCGTCGTCGCAACATGACCCTCGCGATCGTCACGGTCGTTTTGGTTGTCGCCGTGATCGCGTTCCTCGTCTGGCGCCTTTCGCTGACAAACCAGTTCAGCCCGGCGAAGTGGAACGTGTTCACATACTCCCTGGTGTGGACAACGATCGGCGAGATGCTGCTGAACACCCTGCGCGCCTTCGCTCTGGCAGCCGTGCTGAGCCTCGCGCTCGCGTTCGTGCTCGCCATCGGACGCCTATCCGACCATGCATGGGTGCGTGTCCCCGTCACTGTGATCACGGAGTTGTTCCGAGCTGTGCCGGTGCTCGTGATGATGATGATCCTCTATTACGGTCTCCCGACGCTCGGCGTGAAAGTGGATCCGTTCTGGGCCGTGGTGATCGCGCTGATGGTGTACAACGGCTCCGTGCTCGCTGAGGCGCTGCGTGCCGGTATCGAGTCCCTGCCACGCGGTCAGGGAGAGGCCGGTTACGCGATCGGTCTGCGAAAGAGCGGCGTGATGGCGCTTATCCTGCTGCCGCAGGCCGTCCGTGCCATGCTTCCAGTCATCATCGCGCAGCTCGTGGTGACGATGAAGGACACCGCGCTCGGGTTCATCATCACCTATCAGGAGCTGCTGTACTACGCCAAGCTCCTCAGTTCGCAGCAAGGGCGTCCCGCACTGCAGGCGGCGCTGGTCATCGGTGGCATCTACATCGTGATGTGTCTGATCCTCTCCGGCATCGCGAAGTGGGCGGAGATCAAGACGCGCCGTTCGCCGAAGCTGAAGGCGCTCGCCGCCGACAACGCCGCGGTGATGCACGAGGGCACCGACACCGAACTCATCGCAGCACAGAAGGGCCCGAGAGACTTCGATCAGGGTGGATCTGGGCCGGGCGGCACTCGCTGACGTTCAGCGCGCGCACTACGCGCCGGTAGACTCATGTCTCGTGTCTGATGCCCCCGAAATCACGCCCGAGGCGGTGGAATCCGCCGTCGCCGCAGCGCTCGAGGCGATCGGTGCCGCCGCCGATACCGCTGAGCTGAAGGCCGCTCGCGCCTCGCACGTCGCCGAAGGGTCGCCGTTGGCTCGCCTGAACGCGTCCATGCGTCAGGTCGCGCCCGAGCACAAGGCCGCATTCGGAAAGCTCGTCGGGCAGGGGCGTGGCCAGGTCACCAAGGCGCTCGCCGCCCGTGAGGTCGAGCTCGCCGAGGCCGAGACCGCAGCGCGACTGGAATCGGAGCGGGTGGACATCACCGCCGTATCGTCGCGTACGCGCGTCGGCGCACGGCATCCGCTCACTCAGCTCCAGGACGACGTCTCCGACATCTTCGTCGGGATGGGGTGGGAGATCGCCGAGGGACCGGAGCTCGAGCACGAGTGGTTCAACTTCGACGCGCTGAACTTCGACGTCGATCACCCCGCGCGTCAGATGCAGGACACGTTCTTCGTCGACCCGGTAGATCGTCACCTCGTCATGCGCACGCACACGAGCCCCGTGCAGGTGCGGTCGATGCTCGACCGCGAGGTGCCGATCTACGTGCTGTGCCCCGGCCGGGTCTACCGCACCGACGAGTTCGACGCGACGCATCTGCCGGTGTTCACGCAGTTCGAGGGCCTCGTCGTCGACAAGGGCATCACGATGGCGCACCTCAAGGGCACGCTGGATCACTTCGCGAAGCTGCTCTTCGGCCCAGAAGCCAAGACGCGCTTCCGCACCAATTACTTCCCGTTCACCGAGCCCTCCGCCGAGCTCGACTTGTGGCACCCGACCTTCAAGGGCGGAGCACGCTGGATCGAGTGGGGCGGCTGCGGCATGGTCAACCCCAACGTGCTGCGTGCGGCGGGCATCGATCCCGACGTGTACAGCGGCTTCGCCTTCGGAATGGGAATCGAGCGCGGGCTGATGTTCCGCAGCGACGTGCAGGACATGCGCGACATGGCCGAAGGCGATGTGCGCTTCAGCGAGCAGTTCGGGATGGTGGTGTGATGCGCGTCCCGCTTTCGTGGTTGCGTGAGTACGTCGATGTGGCGCCGGATGCCACGGCGGAAGACATTCTCGAGTCGTTGGTGACCGTCGGATTCGAAGAGGAGGAGATCCACCGTTTCGAGATCTCCGGACCCGTCGTCGTCGGTCAGGTGCTGTCCTTCGACGCCGAGCCGCAGTCCAACGGCAAGACGATCCGCTGGTGCCAGGTCGATGTCGGCGAGGCGGAGCCGCGCGGCATCGTCTGCGGTGCGAGCAATTTCGCCGTCGGAGACAAGGTCGTGGTGACCCTGCCCGGCGCCGTGCTGCCCGGCCCGTTCCCGATCGCTGCACGCAAGACCTACGGCCATGTCTCGGACGGCATGATCGCGTCGGCGCGTGAGCTGGGCCTGGGCGATGAGCACGACGGCATCCTGGTTCTGTCCTCGCTGGGGATCGACGCACCGGTCGGCACGGATGCGATCGAGCTGCTGGGCCTTGACGACGTCGCTGTCGAGATCAATGTCACGCCTGACCGCGGCTACGCGTTCTCGATCCGCGGTGTCGCACGGGAGTATGCGCACGCGACCGGTGCGGACTTCCGCGACCCGGCGGAACATGAATGGTCCGAGGTCGAGCCCGGCACCGGGTTTGCGATCGCGGTGGACGCTGAGCCGCTTCGCGAGAACCCCGCGGTGCAGGAGTTCGTCGTGCGCGTCGTGCGCGATGTCGATCCTGCCCGCCCGACGCCGCCATGGATGGTCGCGCGGCTCTCGCTCGCCGGCATCCGCTCGCTCGGCGTGCTGATCGACATCACCAACTACGTGATGCTCGAGCTCGGCAATCCGATCCACGGATACGACCTCGACAAGCTCTCCGGCGGCATCACGGTTCGTCGCGCGCAGCATGGCGAGACGATGAAGACGCTCGACGGACAGGAGCGCACGCTCCACGTCGAAGACCTGCTCATCACCGACGACTCGGGCCCGATCGGTCTTGCCGGCGTCATGGGCGGCGGCACGACGGAGATGGGCGCTCAGACGCGCAACGTGCTCATCGAAGCCGCGATCTTCGATCCGATCTCGATCGCGCGCAGCGCGCGGCGGCACAAGCTGCCCAGCGAGGCGTCCAAGCGCTTCGAACGCGGTGTCGATCCGCTCGTGCCGTTCGTCGCGGCTCGTCGGGTGGCCGACCTGATGGTGGAGCTCGCAGGTGGAAGCATCGATGAGGTGGGCGGAGCGCTGTTCAGCGACGTCTCCATCGACGGTATCGAGCTGCCCGCCGAGTTCGTCCCCGATCTCATCGGCGTCGATTACACCGACGAGGAGATCGTCGACGCGCTCGAGATGATCGGCGCGGAGGTCACCGAGACCTCTGACGGCTGGCAGATCATCCCGCCGAGCTGGCGTCCCGATCTCACGGACAAGTGGACGCTGGCAGAGGAGGTCGCTCGCATCCACGGGCTCGACCGCATCCCCGCTGTGCTGCCGACGCCTCCGTCCGGGCGCGGACTCACCGCGCTTCAGCAGGGTCGTCGTCGCGTCTCGAACGCGCTGGCTGCCGCGGGCCTCGTGGAGACGCCGGCATTCCCTTTCACCACTGAAGCGCAGAACGACCTGCACGGCTCGGCGTCGGGGGAGCACCTTCCGAGCATCAAGCTCGCGAACCCGCTCGATGGACAGGCGCCCTTCCTGCGCCGCTCACTGATCCCCGGTCTGCTGCAGATCGCGCACCGCAACATCGCACGCGGACTCACCGACCTCGCGATCTTCGAGACCGGAGTCGTCTTCCTGCCGGAGCCGGGAGCCGCGTACGGCACCGCTGACGTGCCGCCGCTGGGTGAGCGACCCTCTGACGAGAAGCTGGCGGAGCTGAACGCCTCCATCCCGCCGCAGCCCCGCCACGTCGCCGCGCTCTTCACCGGCAACGTGACCGAGCGTCAGCCCGGGCGGCACGCCGAGGCCTTCGGGCTGTCGGAAGCCCTGGATGCCGTGCGCGTGATCGCCGTGGCATCCGGAGTCGAGATCGACGTCGTGCAGGGCCGTCGTGCGGCGTTGCACCCCGGGCGCACCGGTGTGCTGAGCGTCGACGGCACCGAGGTGGGCTACGTCGGTGAGCTGCACCCGAGCGTGGCGGCCGACGCTGCTCTTCCCGGGCGCGCTGTGGTGCTGGAGCTCGATCTCGACGGCATCCTGTCGCAGGCCGGATCCCGTGTCGTTGCCGCGTCGCTTTCCACCTACCCGGCTGCGACGCAGGATGTGTCACTGGTCGTTCCCTCTGCTGTGACTGCGGGCGAACTGCGTACCGCGCTCGTCGAGGGTGCGGGCGAGCTGCTGGAGTCCCTGCGGCTGGTCGACGACTACCGCGGCGAGGGCGTACCCGATGGTTCGAAGAGTCTGACCTTCGCGCTGCGTTTCAGAGCAGAGGACCGCACCCTGACCGCAGCCGAGGCGACGCAGGCGAAGCTCGCCGGTGTCGCCGTTGCAACCGAGCGATTCGGGGCGACGCTGCGCGAGTAGCGCGAATTTCGTTCGGAACGCCGGCGTCTTCCTTCGGGGAGGTGCCGGCGTTCTGCTTTCATCTCGTGCTATCGAGTATAACTACGAGAAAAGAGTGCAAGCGCAGTAATGTACTAGAACAGAAACGCTAGTCTGGATTCATGGAGCTGTGGTTCGATGATGTGGATGATCGAACTCCTCGCAGGCGCACCCGTTCCACCGCGTGAGGCCGAGCTCGTTGGTCACGACCCGATCGACCCGCTCACCGCGAAGCAGTTGTTCCTCGACGCGACCGCGTTCCGACGGGTGATCATCGACCACAAGACCCCATGGGCACAAGGCGGCACCACCGACATCGACGAACTCAGACCTCTCTGCCCCCGCGACCACGTGCATCGACATCTCACCCGCGCCATCTACCGCAGCCGACCCGACAACACAGTCCAGGTCACCACACCCACCGGGCACCGCCCCACCATTCTGAGTAAGCACGCGGATCCGTCCTGCGCGAACGCAAGGTCCACTCGTGTGTCCTTTCCGAACCCCTGGCGGAGCTCGGCGAGAATGAGCGTATGACCTTGGAATCTGCATGCGCCTGGCTGCGCGCACAGCCTTCATTGACACGTTGATCCTGAAGAACGTGAGTGGCGACGGATGGGCTTTCGCCGGCCATCGGGCCTCGCGGAAGGCCGAGCAGCTTTCCTCGCAGCCTGCCGCTGCATTGAATTTCTGGTGGCAGCCGATCGTCAGAGCGGTGCGCGTACGAGGTGCGGTGCAGGAAGCATCACGGGCAAAGAGCGACGCAGATCTGGCCGCACGCTCGGCCGCGGCCCATGAGGGCATCGACCCGGCGGACTGGGTGCTCTGGCGCCTCGTCCCGTCCAGAATCGAATTCTGGACGGCGCGGTCGACCGCCGGCACACGCGAATCGTGTACGTTCGCGAAGGTGAGACCTGGTCGCGCACGGTGACCGGCGGTGAGACGGACGGAGACAGGACTTCATGAGCGACTACCAGGTGACGCAGATCGGTGCGCCGGACGAATGGCGCGACCACTTCGGCGGTTTCGTTGAAGCCCGCTCCCGCGATGGCCGCAGGGTCGTGGACCACGAGTTGACGATGCAGTACATCGGCATGACCGCGAACGCGCTCAAACCGGGCGAAGAAGCCGGATACTGGCACTCCCACTCCCACGTGGAAGAGCTCTACGTGTTCCTTGCCGGACGCGGACAGATGGGACTCGACGAGGACGTCGTGGACGCGGTGCCGGGCACCGTGATCAGGGTCGGCCAGGATGTGTGGCGCACCTGGCGTGCACACCCCGACAGTCCTGGCGAGCTGCGATGGCTCTGCATCCGATCCGGAGGCGATCAGTTGCCGCGCATCCCGGACGACGCCACGCGCGACCCTGAGCGACCGATGCCGTGGTGAGTACGGCGGCTGTCATTTCGCGTCCTACCGCGCTGACGGCGCCCGCGGGTGCCCGCGACCCCGGCATCGCACCGTTCCTGAGTCCAGGCGCGCAGATCGACTGGCACTACCGCAAGCCGCGCTGGCAAGAGGGCGACGCATCCAACATCGCGCCGATGCGAGTCGTGCGCGACGACGAACAGGGACTGGTCGCGTGGCTGGCACCTGGCACTCTCCTGGAAGGGATGGGTGCCCCCGACGGGCAGCGCATCCGCACTGTTCCGCTCGATCAGCGTTGGCTCGTCGAGCGAACCCGGATCGTGGAGGAATGGTGGGGCAACGGCGTGCTGCGCATCGCACCTGCCGGCACACCCTGGTCTGTCTGGTTGTTCTGGAGCGACACCTCCGAAGTGGACTGGAAATTCGCCGGCTGGTACGTCAACCTCGAGAACGCGCACCAGCGCAGCGGCAACGCCACCCACTCATCCGATCACGTGCTCGACGTCGAGATCGATGCCGCCGGCGCGATCCGCCTGAAGGACGAGGACGAGCTGGAAGCGGCGATCGAACAGGGCCGCATCGCCGCACACGAGGCGGAGCAGATCACCCGCCACGCGGATGCCGCGATCGCCGCCTTCGAAGAAGGGCACTGGGCGTTCGCGCGGGAGTGGGTAGATTGGCGCCCGAATCCAGCCTGGACGATCCCGCAACTCGCCGAGCTGCCGCACTGACGCTCCTGCACCATCGCTAGACTTCGAGCAGTGACACGGGGTGCCGCGCCGAGCGGCTGAGAACACACCCGTCGAACCTGATCTAGTTCGTACTAGCGAAGGGATGTCGCCATGAGCGATCTTCTGTGCCCACCGTCCGCCCTCCCCGTCGTCGCCGACGCGATGCGATTGCTCGAGTCGGTGCGCGAGGCGCCACCGCTCACGCATTGCATCACCAACGCCGTCGTCACCGGTTTCACCGCGAACGTGCTGCTCGCCGTCGGCGCGGCACCGGCGATGGTCGACATCGTCGGCGAGGCCGAGCTGTTCGCCGGGGTCGCGACCGGCGTGCTGATCAACCTCGGTACGCCCACACCGGAGCAGCGAGCTGCCGGGCTCGAAGCCGTCGCAGGCGCCGCCGCTGCAGGTACGCCCTGGGTGCTCGATCCGGTCGCGATCGGCGCGCTGCCGGTACGCACCGAGCACGCCCATCGCCTGGTCGAACAGCGCCCGACGGCGATCAGGGGCAATGCGTCAGAGATCCTCGCCCTCGCGGGGCTGAGCGCCGGCGGACGCGGCGTGGACGCGACGGATTCGCCGGATGCCGCGGCAGACGCCGCCCGCGCGCTCGCGATCCGCTACGGCAGCGTCGTCGCGGTCTCAGGGCCGGTCGACCTCATCACCGACGGCGACCGCGTCTTCCGCGTCGCCAACGGCGACGAGCTCCTCACCCGCGTCACGGGTGGCGGCTGCGCACTCGGCGCCGTCATGGCCGCATTCCTCGGCGCGGCGCGCGCGACCCGGTTCTCGCCGCTCACCGCGGTCACGGCGGCGACCCTGTTCTACACGATCGCCGCTGAACGCGCTGCCGCATCGGCCACCGGACCAGGCAGCTTCGCGGTCGCGTTCCTGGATGAACTGGCAGCTACGACACCCGCCGACCTTGAGTCTGCAGCGCGGGTCGTGGAAGAGGAATTCGCGGCGCCGATCGCCGAGGTCGTCTCATGACTGATCTCTCGCTGTATCTCGTCACAGATCCCGCACTGTGCGGCGAGCGAGGCGTCATCGATGTCGTGCGAGAAGCCGTCGCCGGCGGAGTCGGCATCGTCCAACTGCGCGACAAGACGGCGACCGACGCGCAGGTCGTCGCGCAGCTCATGGAACTGTCCGACGTGATCGACGGGCGAGCCGCGCTCGTCGTCAACGACCGGCTGGATGCGGCCATCGAAGCACGTGCCCGCGGTGCCCGCGTCGACGGCATCCATCTGGGCCAGTCCGACGTCTCAGTCGAGCGCGCGAGGGAACTGCTCGGGCCCGACGCGATCATCGGACTCACCGCGAACACCGCCGCCCATCTCGATACCGTGCGCGCACTGCCGCCCGGAACCGTCGACCATCTCGGCGTCGGGGTGATCCGACCGACCGAGACCAAGCCCGACCACCCGGAACCGCTGGGGGTCGAGGGTTTTCGGGCCTTCGCCGCCGCGAGCGAGCTTCCCTGCATCGCCATCGGCGGCGTCACGATCGACGATGTCGAAGCGCTCCGCGACGCCGGGGCAGCCGGGATCGCCGTGGTCTCGGCGCTGTGCGCCGCGGCCGACCCTCGAGCGACGGCGCGCGATTTCCGGCGCCGGTGGCGGGGCGCGGCATCCGTTCCCCGTGTTCTGAGCATCGCCGGGAGTGATCCGTCGGGCGGTGCCGGCATCCAGGCCGATCTGAAATCCATCGGCGCGAACGGCGGGTACGGAATGGCGGCGATCACGGCTCTCACCGCCCAGAACACGCAGGGGGTCTTCGCGGTGCACGTGCCGCCCGCCGACTTTCTCAGGGCCCAGCTCGATGCGCTGGCGACCGACATCGACATCGACGCCGTGAAGATCGGGATGCTCGCCGATGCGGAAGTCATCCGCACCGTCATCGCATGGCTCGACGACGTACGGCCGCCGATCGTCGTCATCGATCCGGTGATGGTCGCGACGAGCGGGGACCGCCTGCTCGAAGCGGATGCAGAGGACGCCCTGCGCGATCTGCTCCGGCGGGCTGATCTGGTCACACCGAATCTCCTTGAGCTCGCGGTGCTCGCAGACACGGCGGTCGCAGGCAGCTGGCCCGAAGCGATCGCGGATGCCGAGCGGCTTTCTGCCGATATCGGCGCGGCCGTTCTCGTCAAGGGCGGTCACCTCGGCGGGGATCAGTCGCCTGATGCCTTCGTGGATGCGATGACGGCCACTGTCCGAGAGTTTCCCGGCATGCGAATCGACACGGATGCCACGCACGGCACAGGATGCTCGTTGTCATCCGCACTCGCCACTCAACGCGCACTGCGCAAGGACTGGCCGGAAGCGGTGGTGGCAGCGCGCGGATGGCTGCGGGAGTCATTGCGCGGCGGTGCAGGACTGCTGGTCGGGTACGGACACGGACCGATCGACCATTTCGCCGGTCTGCGCACCCGCGGCGGCATCGACACCTCGCCCACGAGCGACGAGATCGTGACGCAGTGGTGGCAGCACATCGCGGCAGTCCGTGCCGACATCGATGAGTTGCCCTTCGTCCGCGGGCTCGCCGACGGCACTCTCGGCAGAAGTGCTTTCACCCACTACCTCGCGCAGGACGCCCTGTATCTCAGCGGCTACGCGCGTGTGCTCGCCGATGCGGCACGTCTCGCCCCGACCGCAGCAGAACAGGCATTCTGGGCGCAATCGGCGCACGGGTCGATCGTCGGCGAGCTCGAGCTGCATGCGCAATGGCTCACACCAGCTGAAGGAGTGAGCGACAGGACGTTCTCGGCAACGCCGTCCGCGGCGACGATCGCGTATCTCGACCACCTTCGATCCACCGCATACGGCGGCGACTACGCGCAGTTGATCGCCGCGCTGCTTCCGTGCTTCTGGTTGTACACCGACCTCGGCCAGCGTCTGGGAGACGGTCACTTCGGCGAGTACGCACGGTCGGATGCGCACCCGTACGCATCGTGGCTGCGCACGTATGCGGATGAGTCGTTCGCGGAGTCCACCCGACAGGCGATCGAGTACGTGGCGTCGACGGCAGCGGCATCCGACTCAGAAGGCAAGAAGCGGATGCTGCGCGCGTTCGAAGCCTCCGCTTCCCACGAGCTCGCATTCTTCACAGAGCCCCTGGAGAAGGAGCCGCTGGAGCAGAAGCCGTTGGATCAGGAATCGCGAAGCATCCGCCCTGAGCAGATCTTCGACCAGGCCGGAGTCGAAGATGGTGTGATGGGCGTATGACGAAAGTGCTCATTCTCGGCGGGACGGCCTGGCTGTCTGGCCTGATCGCGTCGCGGTGGATCGACACCGGCGCGCAGGTGACGTGCCTCGCCCGTGGCACTCATCCGGTGCCGGAGGGCGCCGCGCTCGTCCGCGCCGACCGCGACGACGCGGATCCGTACGGAGAACTGCACGGCGAGTGGGATGAGATCGTCGACGTCTCCCGCCACGTGCACCACGCCAGCGGTGCGGTCGCCGCGCTGGGCGCGCGCGCCGCACGGTGGACCTATGTCTCGTCGGTATCGGTGTACGCCGAGGAGGCCACACCGGGCACGGATGAGTCGGCCGACACCCTCGCGCCGGCGCAGGACGGCGATGAGTACGAGTACGGCGCGCAGAAGGTCGCGTCCGAGGCGGCCGTCCGCACGCTCGGTGAGCGCGCACGCATCGTGCGTCCTGGCCTCATCGTCGGGCCGGGAGATCCGAGCGATCGCTTCGGCTACTGGGCCGCCGCGTTCGACCGCGCAGCAGACGGCCCGGTACTCATCCCTCGCGTCGAAGGTCGAACGACGCAGGTGATCGACGTCGATGATCTGGTCTCGTTCGTGGTGGACGGTCATTCCTCCGACGCGGTCAACGCCGTCGGCGACGTGCACGAGCTCGGCCGTGTGCTGGATGCTTTTCGCTCGGCGACCGCGCACAGCGGCGAGGTCGTCGTGGCGGACGATCAATGGCTGGAGACGCAAGGCGTCGAGTTCTGGGCGGGGGATCGTTCGCTCCCACTGTGGCTGCCGGTGGACATGGGCGGATTCACGACACGTTCGAACTCCGCCTATCGTGCCGCAGGCGGAACGCTGACGCCGCTGGAGAAGACGATCGAGCGCATCGTGGATGACGAACGCGCCAGGGGAGTGAACCGTGAGCGTCGAGCGGGACTCACCCGGGACCAGGAGATGGCTCTGCTCACGGCGTTGTAGGCGATCTCCGATTTGCGAACCAAGCGCCCGCAGCGCTACTGTCACCACATGCCTTCGGCTGTCCCCGCCTCTATGACGCTCGCTCCGAGCGTCATCGTTGTGCGCCGACGCCGCAGCCGTCTGGCCGGCCGCCGACTCTAGGCGACCCCGTGCTCCCCGAACGTCGATTCCCGACGAGAGGGTCGAGCGCCGGTGTCGCCGCCATCGGCCCCTCACCCCAGACCGTTAAGGTAGAACCATGACGTATTCCGTCGCCGTCTCCGGCGCATCCGGCTATGCGGGAGGCGAGATCCTGCGCCTGCTGGCGAGTCACCCGGACATCGAGATCCGCACCGTCACCGCGCATTCCAACGCCGGCCAACCACTGATCCAGCACCAACCGCACCTGCGCTCGCTTGCGCACCTCACCCTGCAGGACACCACGCCGAACATCCTCGCGGGCCACGACATCGTCTTCCTCGCGCTTCCGCACGGTCAGTCCGGCCAATACACGGTTGCCCTGGGCGATGTTCCGCTCGTGATCGATGCCGGCGCCGATCATCGCCTCACATCACGGGATTCCTGGGATGCGTTCTACGGCGGCGACTTCCACGAGCCCTGGGCGTACGGCGTCCCGGAGCTGCTGGTCGATGGCGCGAAACAGCGCGAGACGCTTCGCAGCGCCAGCCGCATCGCAGCCCCCGGTTGCAACGCCTCGACGGTGAGCCTCAGCCTCGCCCCCGGCATCGCTGCAGGAGTCATCGACCCGAGCGACATCGTCGCGGTGCTCGCGGTCGGTCCTTCCGGGGCCGGCAAGAGCCTCAAGACCAATCTGCTCGCGAGCGAGATCCTCGGCAGCGCGAACCCCTACGCCGTGGGTGGCACGCACCGGCACATCCCCGAGATCCAGCAGGCGCTCTCGGCCGCAGGCGCGGATGAGGTGCGGATCTCCTTCACCCCCGTGCTCGTGCCGATGGCACGCGGCATCCTCGCCACCTGCACCGCACCGATCATCGAGGGTGTCACCGATGCCGAGATCCGTGCGGCGTGGGAGAGCGCCTACGGCGATGAGACCTTCGTGCAGCTGCTGCCGGAGGGCCAGTTCCCCCGCACCGCCGACGTCATCGGCGCCAATACGGCGTTGATCGGTCTCGCGATCGACCGCGCGGCGAACCGTGTCACGGTCGTCACCGCCGTCGACAACCTCGTCAAGGGCACAGCGGGCGCCGCCATCCAATCCATGAATCTCGCGCTCGGACTCCCCGAGGATCGGGCGCTGTCACTGAACGGAGTCGCGCCATGAGCGTCACCGCACCCCAGGGTTTCGAAGCGGCCGGCGTCGCAGCGGGCCTCAAACCCACCGGCAATCCCGACGTCGCCGTCGTCGTCAATCGCGGCCCCCGCAAGATCGGCGCCGCAGTCTTCACCAGCAACCGCGCGAAGGCGAACCCCATCATCTGGTCGCAGCAGGTCATCACCGACCGCACGGTCGAGGCGATCGTGCTGAATTCGGGCGGTGCGAACTGCTTCACCGGGGCGTTCGGATTCCAGACGACGCACCAGACCGCCGAGAAGGCCGCCGAGCTGCTCGACGTCAGTGCCGGTGACATCCTGATCTGCTCCACCGGCCTGATCGGCACGGGCGACGAAGCATTCCGTGGCAAGGTGCTCGATGGAACCGCGCAGGCGATCGCCGAGCTCAGCACCGACGGCGGGGACGCGGCGGCACAGGCCATCATGACCACCGACTCCGTCGCGAAGACGGCAGTCGTCTCACGCGACGGCTGGACCATCGGAGGCATGGCCAAGGGGGCGGGGATGCTTGCGCCAGGACTGGCCACGATGCTCGTCGTCATCACCACCGACGCCGACCTCGACGCGCTCGACGCCGACACCGCACTGCGCCGCGCGACGGGGCAGACGTTCGACCGGCTGGACTCCGACGGCTGCATGTCTACCAATGACCAGGTGACTCTGCTCGCCAACGGCGCCAGCGGCATCCGGCCCGACCTCGATGATTTCGCGGCCGCCCTGACCGAACTCAGCGATGAACTCGCCATCAAGCTGCAGAGCGATGCCGAAGGTGCGAGCCACGACATCACGATCCGCGTCACGAACGCCGCATCCGAGCAGGAAGCTGTGGAAGTCGGCCGTTCCGTCGCGCGCAACAACCTCTTCAAAGCGGCGATCTTCGGCAACGACCCGAACTGGGGTCGCGTCCTCGCGGCGATCGGCACCACCAGCGCGCAGTTCGACCCGTACAACGTCGACGTCTGGATGAACGGCGTACGAGTGTGCTCGGACGGCGGCCCGGACCGCCCGCGCGAAGACGTCGACCTCACCCCCCGGGCCACTGATCTGCTCATCGATCTGCAGGTGGGCGAGTCCGAGGCGACGATCCGCACGAACGACCTCACCCACGACTACGTCCACGAGAACAGTGCGTACGCCTCATGACCGACACTCACGACACACCCCCTGATCTCGCGGCTGTCAAAGCCACAACGCTGATCGGGTCGCTGCCATGGCTGAAGAAGTTCCGCGACCAGATCGTCGTGGTCAAGTACGGCGGCAACGCGATGGTGTCGGACGAGCTGCAGGAGGCGTTCGCGCAGGACATCGCGTACCTCCGCTACGTCGGCGTGCAGCCGGTCGTCGTGCACGGCGGCGGTCCGCAGATCTCGAACATGCTCGACCGGCTCGCGATCCCCAGCGAGTTCAAGGGCGGCTACCGGGTCACCAACACCGAGGCGATCAGCGTCGTGCGCATGGTGCTCACCGGGCAGGTCAACCCGCAGCTCGTCGCGAAGATCAATTCGCACGGCCCGATCGCGACCGGCCTGAGCGGTGAGGACGCCGGACTCTTCGGCGGACGCCGTCGCGGCGTCGTGATCGACGGGGAGGACATCGACTTGGGACGTGTCGGCGACGTCGTCGAAGTCGACCCGACCGCAGTGCTCGATCACCTCGCGGCCGGGCGCATCCCAGTGATCTCCAGTATCGCGCCGGATCTCGATCATCCAGGGCAGTCTCTGAACGTGAACGCGGATGCCGCGGCATCCGCTCTCGCGATCGCATTGAACGCACGCAAGCTCGTCGTCCTCACCGACGTGCCTGGACTGTATGCGGACTGGCCCAACCGCGAGTCGCTGGTCTCGCACCTCACATCCGCCCAACTCACCGAGATGCTGCCGACGCTCGAGTCGGGGATGATCCCGAAGATGCGCGCCTGTCTCGACGCGGTCGAGGGCGGAGTGGATGCAGCGGCCATCATCGACGGACGAGTGCCGCACTCGGTGCTCGTCGAACTATTCACCAACGAAGGAATCGGAACAGAAGTGGTACTCGGACAATCAGGGGTGACGGCATGACCGTCTGGAAGGAAGACGCCGCACGGGATCTCGTGCTCAACGCGGGGGAGCGGTTCGCGCTGCTCACCCGAGGCGACGGCTCATACCTCTGGGATGATCAGGGCAAGCGACACCTCGACTTCCTCGCAGGCATCGCCGTGACCTCGCTCGGTCACGCTCACCCGGTGTTCGTCGACGCCATCTCGAAGCAGGCCGCGATCCTCGCCCACGTGTCGAACTACTTCGCCACGCCTCCGCAGCTCGAGCTCGCGGCGCGCCTGAAGCGTCTCGCGGGAGCCGGCATCGACGGCCGCGTATACTTCTCGAACTCCGGCGCAGAGGCCAACGAGGCCGCGTTCAAGCTCGCGCGCCTGCACGGCGGATCCGAGCGGCCCCGCATCATCGCGCTGGAGAACGCGTTCCACGGACGCACCATGGGCTCTCTCGCCATGACGGCGAAAGCGTCGATGCGTGCGCCGTTCGAGCCGATGCCCGGTGGCGTCGAGCACATTCCCGCCACGATCGAGGCGCTCGAAGCAGCCCTCGACGACCGGGTCGCTGCGGTCTTCGTCGAGCCCATCCAGGGCGAGGCCGGCGTCGTCGAACTTCCGGAGGGCTATCTCGCTGCTGCGCGCTCGCTCACGCTGAAGCACGGCGCGCTGCTCATCATCGACGAGATCCAGACCGGCGCCGGCCGCACCGGCACATGGTTCGGCTTCAACCACGAGGGCATCACGCCCGACGCGATCACGCTCGCCAAGGGCATCGGCGGCGGCTTCCCGATCGGCGCTCTCGTCACGTTCGGCGCAGCGAGCTCGCTGTTCACGCCCGGATCACACGGCTCGACGTTCGGCGGCAACCCGCTGGGGACGGCCGTCGCGAACGCCGTCCTCGGTGAGATCGAACGCGCGGGACTGGTGGAGAACGCTGCCGCGCGCGGAGCGCAGCTGCGCACCGTGATCGAAGGCATCGGCTCGCCGCTCGTCAGCGGCGTGCGCGGACGCGGCCTGCTCATCGGGGTCGCCCTGACCGCCCCCGTCGCGGGCAAGGTCGTCGAGGCCGCGCAGGAGCGCGGTCTGATCGTGAACGCGGCAAATCCGGAGACGGTGCGCATCGCGCCTGCCCTCACCATCGGCGACATCGAGATCGAAGAATTCCAGACGCTGTTCGCCACAGCCCTCGCCGACGTGCGGGCGGGCATCACGGCATCCGAAACAGAAAAGGCCAACGCATGACCCGCCACCTGCTGCGCGACGATGACCTCACCACAGCCGAGCAGACCGAGATCCTCGATCTCGCAGTCGAGCTGAAGAAGGACCGCTGGGCGGACAAGTCGCTCGCCGGCCCGCAGACCGTCGCGGTGATCTTCGACAAGTCATCCACCCGCACTCGGGTGTCGTTCGCGGTGGGCATCGCAGATCTCGGCGGCTCGCCGCTGATCATCACGACAGCGAGCAGCCAGCTCGGCGGCAAGGAGACCCCGTCGGACACGGCTCGCGTGCTCGAACGTCAGGTCGCCGCCATCGTCTGGCGCACCTATGCGCAGGCGGGGCTCGAGGAGATGGCCGCCGGCACCAGGGTTCCGGTCGTCAACGCGCTCTCTGATGACTTCCACCCCTGTCAGCTTCTGGCCGACCTGCTCACGATCCGTGAGCACAAGGGCGACCTCAAGGGACTCACGCTGACATTCTTCGGCGACGGCGGAAGCAACATGGCGCACTCCTATGCGCTCGCCGGCGTCACGGCGGGGATGCACGTGCGCATCGCCTCGCCCGAGTCGTACGCACCCCGCGCCGACGTGGTGGAGGATGCCGATCGCCGCGCCGCGGAGACCGGTGGATCGATCGCGCTCTACACCGACCCGGTCGAGGCGGCCGCCGGTGCGGATGTCATCGTCACCGACACCTGGGTGTCGATGGGCAAGGAGGAGGAGAAGCTCGCGCGCATCCGCGACCTCGGCGGATACAAGGTCACCGCGGAGACGATGACTCTTGCCGATCCAGAGGCGATCTTCATCCACTGCCTTCCCGCCGACCGCGGTTATGAGGTCGACCCGGAAGTCATCGACGGCTCGCAGAGTGTCGTCTGGGATGAGGCGGAGAACCGCCTGCACGCCCAGAAGGCACTCCTGGTCTGGCTGCTCCGCCAGAGCTGAGCCATGTCGAGCCGCCAGCGCACGCGCTCCCTGACCGTCTCGAGGGGGCGCCTGCGCGGCAACTGGCACCGCTTGAACGGGCCAGCCCGCATCGCCGGCGTCGATCTCGCACGCGGTCTCGCGGTGATCGGCATGTTCGCCGCACACCTGCTGCTGACCGCCGACAGCTTCGTCTGGACAGACCCGTCCACGTGGACGGCTGTCGTCGATGGCCGCTCGTCGATCCTGTTCGCGACGTTGGCCGGGGTCTCGATCGGGCTCGTCACCGGCGGCCGCACGCCCTTTCCCGACGCCAGGATGACGTGGGCGCGGTGGAGGCTGGTGCTGCGCGCGCTGCTGCTGCTGGCTCTCGGCATCCTGCTGATCCTCACCGGGGTCCCGGTCTTCGTCATCCTGCCCGCCTACGCGATCCTGTTCCTGCTGGCGTTGCCGTTCACCCGGCTCCGAGCCGGCACGGTGCTGTGGACCGCGGCCGGCCTCGCCGTCATCATGCCGTTCGTGCAACCCGCGCTCGAGGCGCTGCCGATCTGGGATGCGCCGTTCCGCGACGAGCTCGACGCCGTGATCGGGTGGCATTACCCGTTCACGGTGTGGATCGCCTTCGTGCTCGCGGGTCTCGGTGTCGCGCGCGCCGGGGTGACGCGGTCGTCGGTCCAGGTGCGGATGCTCGTCGTCGGAGCGGTGCTCGCGGTCATCGGCTACGGGCTCGCCGAACTGCCCGCACCGGCGGGCGGCTCGTACGGGGATGAGGTCTGGACGGCTGAACCGCACTCGTCCGGTGTGCTCGAGGTCATCGGCTCCGGTGGCTTCGCGATCGCCGTGCTGGCCGCCTGCCTGCTGCTGTGTCGCAGCGGCGTGCTCAGGATGCTGATGCTGCCGTTGCGCGCCACCGGGGCGATGCCGCTCACGGCGTACACCGCGCAACTGCTGGTGTGGGCGATCGTCATGCTGATCGTCTTCGGCGACACCACCGACTACTTCGGGTTCGTCGCGCTCGAACCGTTCTGGCCCATGACGATCGGCACGCTCATCGGATGCTCGGCCTGGGCGCTGCTCATCGGCCGCGGCCCACTGGAATGGGTGCTCGAGCGCACGACGCGGTCGGTCGGGCAGCACGCTGAGCGCCGCTGATCACTAAGTCGGGCCGCTGGTCGCAGCGCCGCACGCCGCTAGGCTGGAATCATGAGCGACGCGAAGAACGACGGTACGAACGAGGGCGCACTCTGGGGCGCACGATTCGCAAGCGGACCGTCGCCCGAGCTCGCGGAGCTCAGCCGCTCGACGCATTTCGACTGGATCCTCGCGCCCTACGACATCGCCGGATCGCACGCACACGCCAAAGCGCTCGCCGCTGCCGGTTACCTCGAGCCCGACGAGGAGCAGAAGATGCATGCCGGTCTCGACGCGATCGCGCGCCGGGTCGCCGACGGCTCACTGCTCCCCGCACCCGGCGATGAAGACGTGCACGGTGCTCTCGAGCAGGCGCTGATCGCCGAGCTCGGTCCTGAACTCGGCGGGCGCCTCCGCGCCGGTCGCAGCCGCAACGATCAGATCGCCACGCTAGTGCGCATGTACCTGATCGATCACGCCAAGGTCATCGCCCGCGACATCCTCCGCGTCATCGACGCCCTCGTCGCGCAGGCCGAGGCGCACCCTGAAGCGATCCTTCCGGGCCGCACTCACCTGCAGCACGCCCAGCCCGTGCTGCTCGCACACCATCTGCAGGCGCACGCCTGGCCGCTCGTACGTGAGCTCGAGCGCCTCGTCGACTGGCGCGTCCGTGCGGGAGTCTCGCCGTACGGCGGGGGAGCGCTCGCCGGATCGACGCTGGGCCTCGACCCCGAACTGGTCGCCCGCGAGCTGGGGCTCGACCGTCCGGCGGAGAACTCCCTCGACGGCACCGCGGCACGTGACGTCGTGGCGGAGTTCGCCTTCATCACGGCGATGACCGGGGTCGACGTGTCGCGCTTCGCGGAGGAGATCATCCTCTGGAACACACGCGAGTTCGGTTTCGTCACCCTGCACGACAGCTGGTCGACGGGTTCGAGCATCATGCCGCAGAAGAAGAACCCCGACATCGCCGAGCTCGCGCGCGGCAAGTCCGGTCGACTGATCGGCAACCTGTCCGGGCTCCTGGCCACGCTCAAAGGACTGCCCATCGC
The DNA here is from genome assembly GCF_024807145.1 of Microbacterium sp. AK031. Taxonomy (GTDB): domain Bacteria; phylum Actinomycetota; class Actinomycetes; order Actinomycetales; family Microbacteriaceae; genus Microbacterium. Next base: position 129,205 of record NZ_JANUCA010000009.1, read on the forward strand.
GTACAACCGCGACCTGCAGGAGGACAAGGAGCCGGTCTTCGACTCGGTGAACACCCTCGAAGTGCTGCTTCCCGCGTTCGCGGGAATGGTCGCGACCCTCACCTTCGACACCGCGCGGATGGCAGAACTCGCCCCGCAGGGGTTCTCTCTGGCGACCGACGTCGCCGAGTGGCTGGTCAAGCGGCGCGTGCCCTTCCGCGACGCGCATGAGATATCCGGTGCGCTCGTGAAGGCCTGCGAATCGCAGGGGATCGGGCTCGAGGATGCCACGGACGAACTGCTCGCGCAGGTCTCACCGCACCTCACTCCAGAGGTGCGCGAGGTCTTGAGCATCGAGGGGTCCGTCGCCTCCCGCACCGGTGCAGGCGGCACGGCCCCGGTGCGCGTGGCCGAGCAGCGGGCCGAGCTGATCGCCCGTGCTCAGTCGGCTGCGCACGCGCTCGGGCTCTGAGCGGTCCCCGCAGCGGGCTTCATGAGCGCGCGCCCCGTGATGAGCATGATGACGAGTGCGATCGCTGTCAGCGCTGCGGCGACCCACACCGGCGCGAGCAATCCCAACCCGGTCGCGAGCCCGACTCCACCGAGCACGGGCCCCGCGGCAGCTCCGATATTCAATGCCGCGGTTGCATACGAACCGCCCATCGTCGGCGCGCCCGACGCGGCATAGAGCACGCGCGTGATCAAGGTGCTGCCGACGCAGAATGACAGGAAGCCCTGAACGAGGACGAGGACGTTGAGCGCGACGGGATGCGACGCGGTCAAGGCCAACACGATCCAGCCTGACAGGAGCAGCGGTCCACCGACGGCGAGCACTGCGCCAGGTCGTTGATCTGAGAGCCGCCCTGCGACCGTGACGCCGAGGAACGACCCGATGCCGAACATCACCAGCGCGAGGGACACCCACTCTTCGGACATACCGGCGGTCTCGGTCACAACGGGTGCCAAGAAAGTGAATGCCGCAAAAGTCCCTCCGTTGATCAGCGCTCCAAGCGCCATGGTCAGGATGAGCCGCGGCGTCGCCAACTGGCTGAGCTCGGCGCGGAGCCTCGGTGAGGACGCGCTGGTCGCAACCTTCCCCGCATCGTTCGTGATGCCTCGGACAACTCCGAGTACCGCGGGAATACAGAGGACGGCGATCGCCCAGAACGTCGTTCGCCAGCCGAGCGCGGTGCCGAGCAGCGCCCCGGCGGGGACGCCAGCGACGGTTGCGATCGTCGTGCCGGACAGCAGTATCGACAGCGCACGCCCCTTCTGATTCGCGGGAACCAGAGTCGTGGCTGTGCTCAGCGCCACCGCGAGGAATCCTGCGTTCGCAAGGGCGCTGAGTATCCGAGTGACGAGGAGGAGCGAGAACACCGATGTCATCGCGCCGATGACATGAGTTCCCGCGAACACGAGAAGGCAGACGATCAGCGTCAGCCGCGGCGGCCAACGGCGAGCAAATGCCGCCATCGCTGGTGCGCCGATGACCATGCCTGCAGCGAATGCGGAGGTCAGCAGGCCTGCAGTGCCGACCGAGACGTCGAGTTCGGTCGCTATCGCGGGGAGCAGTCCCGCGAGCATGAATTCTGAAGTGCCCATGACGAAAACCGCCAGGGCAAGCATGTAGAGAGCAAAGGGCATCGAGTACTCCGAGGTGAGAGATCAAGAAAGGGTTCTTCTCGTCACCACGGCCAGCGCCCAGGTACGCCAGAGATGCCCACACAGACCGTGGGCGTCGTAGCTAGGGGTTCACGGGGCTGGCGGTGTGACCGACAACCCCTGAAGTGTCTGACTCGGGACTCGACATGTCCCAAACTCTATATCTCGCAACAACCTCGCCGCACATCACGCCTAGTGCAGCGCTTCGTCTGCGGCGCTGCGCTCCCAACGGGTGAACCTCACGACCAGATTCGCGCTCATCGGCGCAGCCAGGAACGGACCGGCTGAGGCGGCAACATCGCCATCGAACGGCGCGACGCGCACCAGGCGCCACTCGCCGTCATCCGCGCGCGCACGCACGATGAGAGCATCCGCCCAGCGGCTCACGCGCACCGTGATCTCCGAACCGTGCCATTCATCGACGTGACCGACTGACCAATCGGAGTGGATGTCGGTGACTACCGCGCCGAGCCCGAGGTGACCGTCGGCGAACTCGAGGCCCGCCTTCATCCAGTGCTCATGGTCTGCCTGCACATACAGGCCCGCCTGGTCGAACTGCCCTTCCCACGGTGCACGGAACGAGACGTCCATCGCCTCGCCCACGGCGAGAGGTGCCAACAGGGCGTGGGCGTTCTCGTGGACGAATCCGTAGGCAGTGTGACGCCACGCGTCGCTTCCTTCACGTGCGGTCACGTCGAGGTGGCTCCCGGAGGCAGTGCTCTCGGCAGGAGGAGTGGTCCATGTTCCGTCGGTCCAGGCGATCATGATCGCCACCATATCGGGCGTTGACGCCGTCCGGATACTTCGAGATACTTGGGGCGAAGTATCTCTGAGTATCTCGTTCCTCTGGAGGGTCGATGCAGCCGAGTCCGTACACGCCAGGTGAGATCGCTCGCGCCGTCCCCGGTCGAGGTGAGCTGATCGATGAGTTCAACGAGAGGCTCTCGCTCCTGGTCGACCTGCAGCGGCTGATCGGCCGCATCCACGTCGCGTTCGGCGAGCGCGGCATCGGCAAGACCTCGCTGCTGCGTGCGTACCAGCGCCTTGCCGAGGAACGCGATGTGCTCTGCATCTGGGTCACGGCGGGGGAGCAGAGCGGATTGATCGCCCAGATCGTCGACGGCATCCGCGATGCGACGAGCTCATGGCCCCACGCCGCGGCGACCTCGATACGTGAGCACCTCGATCAGCTGACCGTCACGCTCGGTGTGCCAGGGGTCGCATCCGTCAGCGCGAAGACCAGGGCGCCGGCGCCGGAGGCCGTCGGTGCCAGGGCGCTGGAGAAACTCATCCGGGCGACCGCCGATGACCGCAAGCGGGTGAAGGCCCTGATCCTGTTCATCGACGAGGTGCAGTCGGCGGATGCCGACGGCATCCGCACGCTCGCGTACGCGTGGCAGCATCTGCAGGCCGAAGCATCCGACATCCCCGCCGCCGTCTATGCGGCAGGTCTCCCCAACGCACCGGAGCAGATCGCGGATGCCGTCACCTTCAGCGAGCGCTTCGCGTACCGCCCGCTCGAGATGCTGTCGGTCGGTGCACAGGTCGCGGCCCTCCGCGATCCGGCATTCGAATTGGACGTGACGTGGGAACCGGATGCGCTCGCGCTCGCCGCTGAGCTCGCCGCCGGGTATCCCTACGCTGTGCAACTGTACGGCGATGCGTCCTGGGTCGCCGCCGGGCGACCGGATGCCGGCGGCACGATCACACCTCGTCACGTGAAGACCGCTCGCTCGAGTGTCGATCGTGACCTGCGGAACCTGTTCGCCGCACGCTGGGCGAACACCACGGCGAACCAGCGCCGATTCCTCGTCGCGGTCGCCTGGCTGCAGGAACACGGTGATGCTGCCGACCGCGGCGATCTCGCCGACGTCCTGGACGTGTCATCTCGCAGCCTGTCCTCGGTGCGCGCCCGTCTGATCGCGAAGGGCCTGATCCGCTCCGAGGGGCATGGACGCGTCACCATCCCGGTCCCCGGCTTCGCGGGCTACATCCGTGAGCTCGTGGACGACCCGCGGTAGTCGTTCAGAGCGCCGATCGGTACCAGGTGATCTTCTCCGCCAGCCGAGCCTGCTGCGACAGCACCTCTTCGAGCCTCTGCTGCACCCGGTTGGCGTGCTCCTCGAGCAGGGCGATCCGTCTGGCCAGGATCCTGGCCGGAACGTCGCGCAGGCGTTCGGACACAGGCGCGGACAGATCGTGCTCGCGTGGCTCCTGGCCCACGGCATCCGCCCGATTCTCGGCGGCAGCAAGGTGGAACAGCTCGACGCGGCGATGGATGCTGCGCTGTTCGCCCTCACGCCTGAGGAGGTCGATGCGATGGACGCACCGGCCTGAGACGGTGTCGTCGCGCTGATAGCCTGAGACGCGTGTCGAATCCTGCTCTGACGACTGCTGAACCCGCGATCGACCCCACGTTCGAGAACGTGTGGGACGAAATCGTGTGGCGCGGCCTCGTCCACGTGTCCACCGACCAGGAGGCGCTGCGCGCCCTTCTCGCCGGAGACCCGATCACGTATTACTGCGGATTCGACCCGACGGCGCCCAGCCTGCACCTCGGGCACCTCGTGCAGTTGCTCCTGCTGCGCCGTCTGCAGCTCGCCGGTCACAAGCCGCTGGGCCTCGTCGGCGGATCGACAGGCCTCATCGGCGACCCGCGTCCGACCGCGGAGCGCACACTGAACACCCGCGAGACCGTCGCCGACTGGGTCGGCCGGTTGCGCGAGCAGGTCGAGCGCTACCTCAGTTTCGAGGGCGAGAACGCCGCCCGCATGGTGAACAATCTCGACTGGACCGCTCCGCTGAGCGCGATCGACTTCCTACGCGAGATCGGCAAGCACTACCGCGTGGGCACGATGCTGAAGAAAGACGCTGTGAGCGCGCGGCTGAACTCGGACGCCGGCATCAGCTACACCGAGTTCAGCTACCAGATCCTGCAGGGGCTCGACTTCCTCGAGCTGTACCGCCAGTACGACTGCGTGCTGCAGACCGGCGGGTCAGACCAGTGGGGCAACCTCACCAGCGGCACAGACCTCATCCACCGCGTCGAGGGCCGCTCGGCGCACGCGATCGGCACGCCGCTGATCACCAACAGCGATGGCACGAAGTTCGGCAAGAGCGAGGGCAACGCCGTCTGGATCGATGCGGACATGACCAGTCCGTACGCGTTCTACCAGTTCTGGCTGAGCACCGCTGACGCCGACGTCGTCGAACGCCTCAAGGTCTTCACCTTTCTGACCCGCGCCGAGATCGAGGAGTACGCGAAGCTCGTCGAGACCGAGCCGTTCCGTCGCGCCGCCCAGAAGCGCCTCGCGCTCGAAGTGGTCGCGACAGTGCACGGGGTGGATGCGACGGCGGCTGTCATCGCGGCATCCGAGGCGCTCTTCGGCCAGGGCGACCTGACAGCGCTGGATGCGGCGACGCTGCGTTCTGCGCTCGAGGAGCTTCCGAACGCGACTGTCCCGGCTGGCACGCCCGTCGTCGACGCGCTCGTGTCGACCGGTCTCGTCGCAAGCCTCTCCGAGGCGCGCCGTGCGATCACCCAGGGCGGTGTCACACTCGACGGCGCGCGGGTCGAGGACGACGCGGCCGTCGTGCAGGGAAGCCTCCCCGGAGGAGTGTCGGTGCTGCGCAGAGGCAAGAAGACACTCGCCGGCGTCTTCGTCGGCTGATGCCGTTCACACCGAGTCACGCGGTACTCGCACTGCCGTTCATCCGTACGCCGCTGATTCCGGCGGCGATCGCGATCGGCGCGATGACGCCGGACCTGCCGCTGTTCCTCCGCGGATTCGGCGTCACATACGCGTTCACGCACACTTTCGCGAACCTGCTCTGGACGATGGTGCTCGCCCTCGGGTTGTTCCTCGTCTGGCGTGTGGTGCTGCGGCCCGCGGCATCCGAGCTCGCGCCGTCCTGGCTGGCGCGCCGACTGCCGAGCGAGTGGGACCGGCCGGCCGCGGATGCTGCGACCGAGGCCGTCGGAATCGGACAGCGACGCTCGTACATCCCGCTGCTCATCCTGTCGCTGCTGCTCGGTGTCGTCTCGCACATCCTGTGGGATGCATTCACGCACGCGGGGCGCCTCGGGCTCGACCTCTTCCCCGCGCTGGGCGAGCAGTGGGGTCCGTTGCAGGGCTTCAAGTGGCTGCAGCACGGTTCCAGCATCGTCGGGCTTGTCATCATCGGCATCTGGGCGCTGCTCCGGCTGCGTCGCAGCGTTGCGCACGCCGATCGTGACCGCTTACTGCCGGAATGGATCCGGCTGGTGTGGTGGCTGTCGCTGCCGGCGATCCTCGTCGCCGCGTGGGTGGTCGGCTATCTGACCTACGGTCCGTTCACCGCGGAGTTCACCCTGCAGCATCTGGCGTACCGCATGCTGCCCTCGGCGTGCGGAATCTGGGCGATGCTCACACTCGCACTGTGTGTGGTGATCGCCATAGTGGGCGGTCGCCGCCCCACACGCGTGGTGCCGCGAAGCTGAACCCCGGCAGCGCCGGTGCGGCCGTCACCACCGTGCGCCCGGCGACCGAGAACGTCTGGCTGTGCAGTTCCGGGTCGATCTCGCGTTCAGGCTGAGGCTCGTCGCGACGGGGCATTCCCAGCAACTCGGCGGCCATGCGTCGAAGCGAGGTCGAGATGTGCCACGTACCGCCTTCGCGTGATCGGCGGGCCAATGTCTCGCGGACCGCAGCGGCCAGCAGGTAGCCGGCACTGTGATCGAGTGCCTGCGCGGGAAGGGAACCAGGCCGCTCGCCGTCCGGCGACTCGATCATCGCGATGCCGGATTCCGCCTGCACGAGCGAATCGAATCCTGCGCGGTCGGGGTGCTCGAGACCCCAGGCACTCAACTGAGCGATGATCAGCCCCGGATGTCGGTCTGCGAGAACATCGGGGGAGAGGCCGAGGCGCCCGAGCGCGGCGGGTCGATAGCCGAGCACGATGACATCCGCGTCCTTCAACAGAGCGTTCATCTGCTCAGACCGCGCGTCGAGAATGGCGCTGCGTTTGCCGTGACCGGTGTCGAAGTGCTGCCACTGCGGTTCGGCGAGATGCGGGGGATCGATGCGCAGCACCTCGGCACCGAGGAGGGCGAGAGTGCGGGTGCAGACAGGACCAGCGATCACCCGGGTGAGGTCGAGAATGCGAATGCCACGCAGCGGCGCCGTCGGAACGGAGGACGCGTGTGATCGCGGCGGCGCGTCAGCGCCCATGCGCCTGATCTCGACGAGCGGTCGCGCGCGCAACGCCGCATCGTGGCCTGGCTTCTCTCGGCCGACTTCGACAGCCAGACCTCCCGCGTCGGCGATGCGATCGACAGACTCTCGAACGGATGCCGCGGCGAACACTGACCGCAGATCATCCGCGGTCGCGTCCGCCGGAACCTCGAGTCCGCGGCAGAGGGCGCTCGCGTGGTGCGGGTAGTTGCCGTGCGTGCGCAGCCAACCGTCGGCAGCGCGCCAGAAACCCGAATACGGCGACCACACCGACGGTGACTCGCCATCGATACGCAGCAGTCGATCGCTGCGATACGCCATCGCGATCCGGTCGGGATCTGGTTGTCGGGAATCGTCGATGGACCGGAGCACCGCGTTGACACTGGCGGAGGCGAGATCGCCCGTCGCGAGACGAGAGGGGAGCGGTGACGAGGTGTCCATATGTTCGTGATCGTACGCCCGAGAGGAGCGTATCGACCAGAAAACCATGGTGACCTGGGACGATGATCCGGCACGTGGTCGGCGACACGCCCGGGGCGCCGCTGAAATTTGCCGGACCCCCGGATCCCACGTAAGTTATTACCTGTTCGCCCCACAGGGTTGAGCAAGGGCCAAGGCCTCGCTCCCCTCAAGCGGTTGAACACCTCCCAACACAGAAGATCACCTCGGTGAGATGCTGTGTGGGGATGCTCTGTGGATCCGCAGATCGTGACCGAGTTCGCTCGGATCGCCGATTTGACAAACGGGCGCCACGGAGTAAGATTGAGAAGTTGCCCTTCGGGCCTGGTTGTGATGACTGGGTCGGGGGAGCGTCCGATCCTTGAGAACTCAACAGCGTGCACTTGTCAAAT
>NZ_JANUCA010000010.1 GCF_024807145.1 Microbacterium sp. AK031
ACCGGAACCGAGGAGGTGACCGACACCATCCTCGAACTCAGCGCCTAACCTCTCACACCGAAGGACCGCGCTACACCACTACCCGGGACTTGACCACAGGTCGCGTTAGAGTCGCCGCACGAACGACGATGTTTCACGTGAAACATCACTCCCCAAACGCGCCTCCCTGCTGAGGGGTGAATGTCGCACACTCGAACAGGCAAGGGCGTCAGAGATGCCGAGCGAACGAGCATCGTGGTGCCCGCGAAGCGGGCGGCTCCTTGTTCTGCGAGAGAGTCAGCGTACCGGGAGTCGGCAACGCAGACAGTGGACGGGCTAGCCCCGAACAGTAGCCCTGACGACCCGAGTCGTCTCATCGAGCACACCTTCACCCAGCACCTCGACGCGCACGTCGCTGAGTCGGTACTTCTTGATCTGCTTGGCTGCAGCTTCGATCTCCGCCGGAGCGTTCACACCCTTGAGCAGAGCAATCTCTCCCCCATCTCGCAGCAAAGGCGCGGTGAACGGGATGAGAGTGCGCAGCGCGCTGACAGCACGAGCTGTGACGAAGTCGAACTTCCCGGTGGCACGCACGTCCTCCGCGCGTGAGCGCAGTACTTCGACATTGCCCAAACCGAGTTCCGTCACCTGTTCGCTGAGCCAGTTGACGCGGCGCTCCATCGGCTCGATCAGCGTCCAAATCACGTCGGGGCGTGCAATGGCGAGCACCAGACCCGGGAGCCCAGCGCCGGATCCGATGTCGGCCGCCGTGCCCTGAAAGATGGGAGCGGCGATCGCACTGTTGAGCACGTGGCGTGTCCACAGACGAGGGAGCTCGAGAGGACCGATCAGGCCACGCTCTTCACCTTGGTCCGCGAGTGCGGCCGTGAACCGACGAGCGAGATCGATGCGATCACCGAAAATCGATGCCGCAACCGCCGGCTCGATCTCGACCGAAGTCATACCCGATCCCTTCGATGTTTCACGTGAAACATCAACGCCGGCGAATCACCGTGTGGCGATCAGCCCCGTCGCCGTAGGACTCGGAAACGAGATCCCGATCGGCGACGATGTCATGTACAAGCTTGCGCTCATAGCTCGACATCGAAGGCAGCGACGCCTGCGAGGCGCCTTCGTCGAGTTTCACGACAGCCGCATCCACGAGCGTCTCGAGCTGACGACGACGCGCATCACGTGATCCACCGACATCCAGAATGAGCCGCGAGAAAGAACCAGTCTTGCTCTGCACAGCGAGACGAGTGATCTCCTGCAACGCCTGCACGGTGTCAGGATCGGCGAGAACGGAGATGTCCTCTCCCTCCGCGTCGACCGAGACATAGGCACGGCCCTGACGCACGTCGAGGTTCAGGTCACCGTCGATGTCGGCGATGTCGAGGAGCTCTTCGAGGAAGTCTGCGGCGACATCTCCCTCATGCTCGAGCTGCTCAACAGTGGGCTCAGAACGATCCGCAGTGCGCTCGACGACGTTTTCACCGGTCATGAGCTGGGGCCCTTCTTCTTGGCTCGCTTCTTACCCACAGGCTGCTGGCGCTTCGGGGCGTTCTGCTTGGCCTTCTCAGCCTCCTCGAGAAGACGCTGCTGCTGTGCCTCGTACACCGACATCGGCACGACCTTGCCCGAAGAGTCGATCGCCTTGCCCTTGCGTGCCAGACGCTCCTCACGAGCCTTCGCTGCTTCCGAACCAGGAGTCGGCATCTCGCGGATGACCAGGAACTGCTGCGCCATGGTCCAGAGGTTCGAGATGAACCAGTAGACGACCACACCGAGCGGGAAGAAGACACCCGAGAAGATGAAGCCCAGCGGAAGCACGTAGAGCATGATCTTCTGCATCTGGTACGCCTGGCCGGTCTTGGCCTCAGGTGACAGGTTCTTCGAGATGATCTGCAGCTGCGTGAAGAACTGCGAAACGATCATCAGCACCACGAGGATGACCAACAGGACGATAGCGACCGTGTTCTGCGTCTCGATTGCGTTGCCGAGCGTACCGTGCAGAGACACATTGCCGAAGATGGTCGCGTCGTAGAACTGCTGCGTGAGGTCGTTGCTGAGCAGGCCGACACCGCTGAAGTCGGGGTTGTCCCGCACCTTCTGCACGTCGTTGAGCACACTGAACAAGGCGAAGAAGATCGGCATCTGCACGATCAACGGCAGACAGCTCGACATCGGCGAGGTGCCGTGCTTCTTGTACAGCCCCATCGTCTCGCGGCTCATCGCCTCACGAGAGAGCTGGTCCTTCTTGCCCTTGTACTTCTCCTGGATCTTCTTCATCTCAGGAGCGATTTCCATCATCTTGCGCTGGCTCTTGATTTGCCGCACGAACAGGGGAAATACCGATGCGCGAACGACGATGACAAGGCCGACGATCGACAGGATCCAAGTGATTCCGGATGCTTCCGGGAGCCCGACGCTGGTGAACAGCCAGTGCCACGCGACGAGGATGAGCTCGACGGCCCACTTGAGCGGCCAGAGGATCGTGCCAAGCAGATCGAAACCGCCGCCGCCGGAGTCCGGGGTGGGTGTCGCAGAGGCGAGCAGAAGGTCAAGACCCACTGTTCAGTCCTTTCGAGAAGGTACGACGAAACCTTGAGCGGTCAGGTCGTATCGGAAATGGTCGTGAGGGCGGACGTCGTCGACGCCGCCTTTGCTCCAGGGGTTGCAGCGCAGGATGCGCCATGCAGAGAGCACGGCGCCTTTGACTGCACCGTGCTGCTGCACTGCACCTACAGCGTAAGCCGAGCACGATGGGTAATACGCGCACACGTCGCCGTAGAGAGGCGAGATCACGGCACGGTACCCGGTGAGGAAACCTAGGACGAGATTTCGGGGAACCAGCGGGATGCTGCGCACGAGGTCGCTCCCATGAAGATGCCCTTTGCCCATGGCATAGGACGGCAACGCGCTCATGCCGTCACCCGGCCATGGCTCAGACGCGCGAGACACCTGGTCACATCCGCATCGAGATCAGCGAAGGTGGCGGACGCAGATGCAGGAAGGGCACGGATGACGACATCCGTGCCCTCGGGAACATCTGCGATCGCCCCCGCACAGACGGCTTTGAGCCGCCGGCGCACGGTGTTGCGGATCACAGCGTTGCCCACCTGCTTGCTGATGATGAACCCGAATCTCGGCTCACGTGCCTCACCCGTCGTCAGCATGGAAGTGACGACACGGACGCCCCCGCACCGGACACCGCGACGGACTACCGACCTGTAGTCGGTGCCTCGCGTCAGTCGGAACGGACGGGCGAGCACGAGGCTTACGCCGAGAGCTCGGTGCGGCCCTTCGCGCGACGAGCCGAGAGGATTCCACGGCCGGCGCGGGTGCGCATGCGGGCGCGGAAACCGTGCTTCTTGGCGCGGCGGCGGTTGTTGGGCTGGAACGTACGCTTGGTCATGGGATCACTCCGGGAACGCTGTCACCGGATGTGTACGACCGGAGACATAGGGATCTGCCCGATTTCGGACATAAGTCAACCGATTAAGGGTACGTCTTACCGGCGCAGAGGGCAAATCTCCGCGCCACGATCGATTCGAGCATCAACACTCCGCACAGCAATTATCCACAACCTCGACACTCGCGGGCTGCGCAACACACCCGCGGTTTTCCACAGGCAGGTTGCCGTTCACAGCGCGGGTGACTACCGTGGCATCCGAAGTTATCCACAGGGGGGAAGGCCGTTCCGGTCCGCCCTCCGCGAGCCCTTGCCCGGAGCACCATGTCCTCTCCTGCCCAGCCCGACGTTCCGATCTGGGCGCAGGTGGCGGATCTCCTCGATCACGACGACCGTGTGACCCCTCAGCTGCAGGGGTTCCTGAGTCTCGTGGTTCCCGCGGGAGTCATGGGCGCGACGCTCTATCTCGACGTGCCGAACGACCTCACCGCTGCGCAGATCAACAAGCGTCTGAGGATGCCGATCATGGAGGCGCTGACGCAGCTCGGTGACGAGGTGACCACGTTCCGCGTCGTCGTGAATCACGAACTCGCCGAGCAGCCGACCGCACCGATCGTCGTTGCCGACTTCACGCGCAACGAGGTGCCTCGCAGCGAGTCGCCGATGGAGCAGCCGACACCGCTGCGGCACGAATCGCGCCTCAACCCCAAGTACACGTTCGACAACTTCGTCATCGGCCAGTCCAACCGCTTCTCCCACGCGGCCGCGGTCGCGGTCGCCGAGGCGCCAGCGAAGGCATACAACCCGCTGTTCATCTACGGCGATTCCGGACTCGGTAAGACACACCTGCTCCACGCCATCGGCGACTACGCACAGTCTCTGTACACAGGAGTGAAGGTTCGCTACGTCTCCAGCGAGGAGTTCACGAACGACTTCATCAACTCCATCGCGAACAACCGCGGCTCTGCCTTCCAGGCTCGCTACCGCGACGTCGACATCCTCCTCATCGACGACATCCAGTTCCTGCAGGGTCGCGCGGAGACGCAGGAGGCCTTCTTCCACACGTTCAACACGCTGCACGACCACAACAAGCAGGTCGTCATCACGAGCGATGTGGCACCGAAACACCTCACCGGCTTCGAGGACCGGATGCGAAGCCGCTTCGAGTGGGGTCTCATCACCGACGTGCAGGCGCCCGACCTGGAGACGCGCATCGCGATCCTGCGCAAGAAGGCGCAGAGCGAAGCACTGCACATTCCCGACGAAGTCCTCGAGTACATCGCCACGGTCGTCTCGTCCAACATCCGCGAACTCGAAGGCGCCCTGATCCGCGTCTCGGCCTTCGCGAGCCTCAATCGCTCGTCCCTCGACATCTCCCTCGCCCAGACCGTGCTGCGAGACATCATCGATACGGCAGAAGACAACATCATCTCGCCGACCGACATCATCACGGCGACCGCGCAGTACTTCAAGCTCACGGTCGACGACCTGTATGGATCGAGCCGTTCGCAGCAGATCGCGACCTCGCGCCAGATCGCGATGTATTTGTGCCGCGAGCGCACCAACCTGTCTCTCCCCAAGATCGGGCAGTTGTTCGGCAACCGCGACCATACGACGGTGATGTACGCGTACAAGAAGATCAGCGAGCTCATGAAAGAGCGTCGCTCCATCTACAACCAGGTGACGGAGATCACCACGCAGCTCGGCCGACGCTGACAAACGCCCTTTCGACGGCTTGACAGCTCCCGGGAGCGTCAGATAAATGCCGCTTTGCACATGTGGATAACTTGTGGATGGATTCATGCAGAGTTCGGGACGAATGTGTGCCGATGACGGCATCCTGTGGATAACTCCGAATCACACCTTTGTTGTTCCGACCCCGTATTGATGCGGATTCCTCAGGGATTCCACATCTCACACGTGTGTAGTTCCCTACTCGCGATTGATATCCACCGACTTATCCACAGTTTCCACAGCGGTTAACACTGTTAAGGAGTTAACCCTTTGAGAGTGCGATCCGATCACCTCAAGGGTGGAGAAGCCGTCGTATGGCGCATCCTTGCTGTGGGGATACGATGGGAACCCCTGACGTGGGTCCACCCCCGACAGGTCTTGTAATTACGACGAGGGAGCGCCCGTGAGGTTCCAGGTCAACCGCGATGTATTCAGCGAAGCTGTGTCTTTCGTCGTCAAGCTGCTGCCCCAGCGAAACCCGCAGCCGATCCTCGCCGGAGTCCTGATCGAAGCAGGCGAGCAGGGGCTCACGCTCTCGGCGTTCGACTACGAGGCATCTGCACGTACGACGATCGAGGCCACGGTCGAAACTCCTGGCACGATCCTCGTGCACGGCCGGCTGCTCTCCGACATCGCCAGCCGCCTCCCGAACGCACCGATCGAGATCGCTGTCGAGGAAGACGGCGGAATCGCGGTCACCTGCGGCTCTGCTCGATTCACCCTCGCAGCCATGCCCGTCGAGGAATATCCATCGATCCCTGAGGTCTCCGGCTCTTCCGGTGTCGTACCGGCTGACGATTTCGGAACCGCGATCGCCCAGGTCGGGTTCGCCGCCTCTCGCGACGACGTGACTCCGGTGCTCACCGGTGTGCAGCTCGAAGTCTCAGGTCACAATCTGAGCCTGGTCGCCACTGACCGTTACCGCGTATCGCTGCGCGATGTGCCGTGGGACGGCGACGCCCCTGAGCAGACGGCACTCGTTCCGGCTCGCACGCTGACCGAGGTCGGCAAGACGTTCGGTCACGCAGGTACCATTCAGATCGCCTTCTCCGGTGAGGGCGACCGCGAGATCATCGCCTTCACGGCGGGCAACAAGACCGTCACGTCGCTTCTGATCAAGGGCAACTTCCCGCCGGTTCGCCGACTGTTCCCCGAGCAGACCGAGCACTACGCGGTCGTCAGCACCGCAGATTTGATCGAGGCCGTCCGCCGTGTGGCACTCGTGCTCGATCGTGCTGCTCCACTGCGATTCACGTTCACATCCGACAGCGTGACGATGGATGCGTCCGGCAGTGAGCACGCCAGAGCATCCGAGTCGGTGGATGCGCACCTCTCGGGCGGCGACGACGTGACACTCGGGCTCAACCCGCAGTACCTGACGGAAGCACTCAGCGCGGTCAAGAGCGAGTTCGTGCGCGTGACCTTCACCTCAAGTGACAACGCGAACAAGCTCAGCCCGGTTCTGATCACCAGCCAGACCTCCGTCGAGCAGGCCGGCAACGACTCGTTCAAGTACCTCCTCCAGCCCAACCTTCTCCTCCGCTGATCTCTCTCCGCGGCCCGGAATCATGTCCGTGGCAAAAGGTAGGGTGAACCCGTGATTGTGGAGCATCTGAGCCTGGTGGACTTTCGCAATTACGCGACCGCCGAACTCGCGCTGCTCCCAGGGCCGAACGTGCTGGTCGGCCGAAACGGTCAGGGCAAGACGAATCTCGCGGAAGCAGTGGTCTTCCTTGCGACTCTGGGCTCGCATCGGGTGTCTTCGGATGCGCCGATGGTCAAAGACGGGCAGGAATACGCCGTGATCCGTGCGCGACTCTCTGTCGGAGAGCGCAAAGTGCTCGCCGAGGTGCAGATCAACAGGCAGGGTTCGAACAAGGCGCGCATCAACGGATCGCCGTCGAAGACGAATGAGCTCCCCAGGTATGCGCACGTCGTGCTGTTCGCACCGGAAGACCTGCAGATCGTCCGCGGCGATCCGTCGTCGCGGCGGCGTTTCGCGGATCAACTGCTGATCCAGCGAACTCCGCGCATGGCTGCCGTCCTCGGTGACTACGACCGCGTCCTCAAGCAGCGCACTGCGCTGCTGAAATCTGCTCGTGCCCGCGGCATCCGCGGCGAAGCGCTCGCCACTCTCGATGTCTGGAACGACAAGCTCGTCGCGCTCGGATCCGAGATCATCGACGCGCGACTGCGCCTCGCGACCGACCTGCAGCAGCCCTTGGCCGCCGCATACACTGCGATCGCCGGCGCAGATCACACTCCCGAGATCGAATGGGCGCTCTCGGTGCGGGGCGGCGACCCGGAAGAAGGCGAAGAGGGATCGTCCGAGTCTCGCGGCGAGATCGCCGAGATGTTCCGCGCAGCACTCGACGCGAAGCGCACGCAAGAACTCGATCGAGGTCTCACCCTCGTCGGCCCGCACCGCGACGACCTGCTGCTGCGCGTGCGCGGACTGCCGGTGAAGGGGTACGCGTCGCACGGCGAATCCTGGTCGGTCGCGCTGGCGCTGCGACTGGCATCCGCCGAACTGCTCCGGGCGGAATCTCCCGCTGGCGATCCCGTGCTGATCCTCGACGACGTGTTCGCCGAGCTCGATGCCGATCGACGGCAGCGACTGGCCGGCCTCACCGTCGGTTACGAGCAGGTGGTGGTGACGGCTGCGGTAGAGGAGGATATTCCCGAGGAGCTGCACCGTCATGTCGTTCGCATCGACGCAGGCACGATCACGGACGACCGAGCCGTCTCCGCCGCCGCCGACGCCGACGACAGCACCGAATCCGAGGCGAGTACTACCGGCAGCGGCCCTGAGACCGACCCCGACAGCACAGCGGAGGAAGACGATGAGTGACGCGGCATCCGACATCCCCGAGACCGTTGCGACCTATCTGCGTCTTCGGGGTCTGAAGCCGAGTTCGAAATCATGGAAGCGCAAGCGGCGCATCCGCGACGATGACGACAACGCGCCGTTCACGCCCGGCCGCGATCCCGGCGCTCTCGGGGCCGTGCTCGACACGCTCAGCCGGGAGTCCGGATGGGAGATCACCCTGGCGCGGGAGGATCTGGTTCGACAGTGGGCCGACCTCGCCGGGTCCGACACGGCGAAGCACTCCGAACCGGTCTCTCTGGAGAACGGGATGCTGACGGTCAAATGCGACTCGACGGCCTGGGCGAAGAACCTTCAGTTCATGCGCGCGACCATCCTCACCGAGATCGGCAGACGCTACCCGCAGGCGGGTGTGAACAACCTTCGTTTCATCGGGCCGGACGTTCCCTCTTGGAAATGGGGGCCGAGAGCCGTCCCAGGGCGCGGTCCACGCGATACCTACGGGTAGGGCACCAACGAAGCCATCTCGATCGATCTCAGGGCCACACAAGGCCGTATAGCCACATCTTCGCGGTCCGGACACGCTAGACTGGGCATTCGAGATATCGATGTGGAGAATCACCTCTGATGACGACTGAAACCCCCGCTGACGAGCCTGAATCGACAACCGGGGGCATCCCCGACACCGAGTCCTCCGTAACCCCCAAGCAGAAGCAGCAGGGCGAGTACGGAGCCAATGAGATCCAGGTCCTCGAGGGTCTCGAGGCTGTGCGCAAGCGGCCCGGCATGTACATCGGTTCGACCGGACCGCGCGGTCTGCACCACCTTGTGCAGGAGATCGTCGATAACTCCGTCGATGAGGCGATGGCCGGCCACGCCGACACGATCCTTGTGACGTTGCTGGCCGACGGAGGCGTGCGGGTCGTCGACAACGGCCGTGGCATCCCTGTCGATCCGCACTCGTCGGACCCGACCAAATCGACTGTCGAGGTCGTGCTGACGATCCTGCACGCCGGCGGAAAGTTCGGCGGCGGCGGCTATGCGGTCTCGGGTGGTCTGCACGGTGTCGGCTCTTCCGTCGTGAATGCCCTCTCCACACGTTTCGACGTCGAGATCAAACGGCAGGGCCGTGTGTGGAACCACAGTTTCTCGAACGGCGGCGTGCCCCAGGAACAAGGGCTCATAGAAGGTGCCGAGACAGACGAGACCGGCACCAACATCACCTTCTGGCCCGATGCCGCGATCTTCACCGAAGGCGTCGAGTTCGATTACGAGACCCTGCGCACGCGGTTCCAGCAGATGGCGTTCCTGAACAAGGGGCTGCGCATCGAACTGCAGGACGAGCGTGAGGGCTCGGCATACGAGGTCGAAGAAGACGGCGCCACCGTCACGAAGCAGCGCGGTGATGTGTTCCTCTACGAGCGCGGCCTCGTCGACTACGTCGAGTACCTGAACCGGGTGCGTCATGCCGAGGTCGTCAACGACGAGATCATCGATTTCGAGTCGGAGGACGCCGAGCGCAAGATCTCGCTCGAGGTCGCGATGCAGTGGACGACCGGATACACCGAGAACGTCTTCACGTACGCCAACACCATCAACACCCATGAGGGCGGCACGCACGAAGAGGGCTTCCGTGCCGCGCTGACGACGCTGGTCAACAAGTACGCCCGCGCGAACAACCTGCTGAAGGAGAAGGACGACAACCTCTCCGGCGATGATGTGCGCGAAGGTCTGACGGCCGTCATCTCGATCAAGCTCGGCGAGCCGCAGTTCGAGGGACAGACCAAGACGAAGCTCGGCAACACCGAGGCGAAGGCGTTCGTCCAGAAGGTCGTCGGCGATCAGCTCGGTGACTGGCTGGAGCGAAACCCGACTCAGGCGAAGAACGTGATCCGCAAGTCGATCGATGCGGCGACCGCACGCATGGCCGCCCGCAAGGCGCGCGAGACCGCTCGTCGCAAGAGCGTCTTCGAGTCGGCCGCGATGCCGGACAAGCTCAAGGACTGCACGAGCAAGGACCCGTCGATCAGCGAGATCTTCCTCGTCGAGGGTGATTCGGCAGGCGGTTCCGCCGTGCAGGGTCGCGATCCGCACACCCAGGCGATCCTGGCTCTTCGCGGCAAGATCCTCAACGTCGAACGAGCGCGTCTCGACAAGGCACTGGGCAACAAAGAGGTTCAGGCGATGATCCAGGCCTTCGGCACTGGCATCGGCGAGGACTTCGACATCGAGAAGGCCCGATACCACAAGATCGTGCTGATGGCGGATGCTGATGTGGACGGGCAGCACATCACGACACTGTTGCTGACGCTGCTGTTCCGTTACATGCGCGGACTCATCGAGGCCGGCTTCGTCTACCTCGCGATGCCGCCGCTGTATCGCCTGAAGTGGACGAACCAGCCGCATGAGTACGTGTACTCGGATGCTGAGCGCGATGCGCTGATGGAGCACGGTCTCGCAAACGGCAAGCGTCTTCCGAAGGATTCCGGTGTGCAGCGCTACAAGGGCCTCGGCGAGATGAACGCCAAGGAACTGTGGGAGACCACCATGGATCACAACACACGAACCCTCCGTCAGGTGACCATCGAAGACGCCGCTTCGGCGGATGAGATCTTCAGTGTGTTGATGGGTGAGGACGTCGAGTCCCGCCGCGGATTCATCCAGCGCAATGCCAAGGACGTCCGCTTCCTCGATATCTGACGCTCAGGCATTCACGGCGACCGGAACTGAAAGAAACACATGACTGACGAAGAACGCCCCGACGCGACTCCCCTGCACGAGCACGGAAAGATCGACCAGGTCGATCTGAAGTTCGAGATGGAGCGCAGCTACCTCGACTACGCCATGGCGGTCATCGTCGGCCGTGCGCTGCCTGATGTACGCGATGGCCTGAAGCCGGTGCACCGTCGCGTGATCTACGGCATGTACGACGGCGGGTTCCGTCCGGACAAGTCGTTCTCGAAGTGCGCCCGCGTCGTCGGCGAGGTCATGGGTCAGTACCACCCGCACGGTGACTCGGCGATCTACGACGCGCTCGTCCGCCTCGTGCAGCCGTGGTCGATGCGGTACCCCCTCGCGCAGGGTCAGGGAAACTTCGGTTCTCCGGGAAACATGGGAGCTGCTGCCCCGCGTTACACCGAGACGAAGATGGCCCAGCTCGCGCTCGAGATGGTGCGCGACATCGAAGAGGAGACCGTCGACTTCACGGACAACTACGACGGTCAGACCCAGGAGCCGACGGTTCTGCCGGCGCGATTCCCGAACCTGCTCGTCAACGGTTCCGTCGGCATCGCGGTCGGCATGGCCACCAACATCCCGCCGCACAACCTGCGCGAGATCTCGAATGCGGCGCTCTGGGCGCTCGACAACCCTGACCTTCCGCGTGAAGAGCTCCTTGAAGGGCTGATCAAGCGCGTCCCCGGTCCGGATTTCCCCACCGGTGCGCAGATTCTCGGATCCAAGGGCATCCACGAGGCATATCGCACGGGTCGCGGCTCCATCACGATGCGGGCCGTCGTCAACGTGGAAGAGATCCAGGGTCGTACCTGCCTCGTGATCACAGAGTTGCCGTACCAGGTCAACCCCGACAATGTCGCGGTGAAGATCGGCGACCTCGCCCGTGACGGCAAGATCACCGGCATCGCCGACATCCGCGACGAGACCAGCGACCGCACCGGTCAGCGTCTCGTCGTCGTCCTCAAGAGGGATGCCGTCGCCAAGGTCGTCCTCAACAACCTCTACAAGCACACGCAGCTGCAGGACAACTTCGGCGCGAACATGCTGGCGATCGTCGACGGCGTGCCGCGCACGCTTGCGCTCGACGGTTTCATCACGCACTGGATCTCCCATCAGATCGCCGTCATCGTTCGTCGCACGATCTTCCGTCTGCGCAAGGCCGAAGAGCGCATGCACATTCTGCGCGCCTACCTCAAGGCGCTCGACGCGCTCGACGAGGTCATCGCGCTGATCCGTCGCTCTCCCACCCCGCAGGAGGCGAACGAGGGGCTGCAGAAGCTGCTCGACATCGACGAGATTCAGGCAGACGCCATTCTGCAGATGCAGCTGCGCCGCCTCGCCGCTCTCGAACGACAGAAGATCGTCGATGAGGCGACGGAACTCGAAGCGAAGATCGCAGATTTCAAGGCGATCCTCGCTGACGAGATGCGCCAGCGCGCCATCATCCGCGAAGAGCTGGAAGGCATCGTCGAGCGCTTCGGCGACGAGCGTCGCACGCACATCCTCCAGGGCTTCGACGGTGATGTGTCGATGGAAGACCTCATCGCCGAGGAGGAGATGGTCGTCACCGTCACCCGCGACGGATACCTCAAGCGCACGCGCAGCGACAACTATCGTTCGCAGCATCGCGGCGGTAAGGGTGTCAAGGGCGCGCAGCTTCGTGCGGATGATGTCGTCGAGCACTTCTTCGTGACGACGACTCATCACTGGCTGCTGTTCTTCACCGACAAGGGTCGTGTCTATCGGGCGAAGACCTACGAAGCGCCGGAGGCCGGTCGGGATGCGAAGGGCACGCACGTCGCGAATCTGCTGGCACTGCAGCCGGACGAGAGCATCGCGCAGATCCTCGCGATGCGCGACTACAACGTCGCCGACTATCTGGTGCTCGCCACTCGGGGCGGCGTCGTCAAGAAGACGCGCCTCAGCGATTACGACACGAACCGCCAGGGTGGTGTCATCGCGATCCGTCTTCGTGAAGAGGACGAACTCGTCAGCGCACTGCTCGTCGATGCCTCTGACGACATCCTGCTGATCAGCCGTCATGGCATGTCGCTGCGGTTCAACGCCACCGACCAGGCGCTGCGTCCGATGGGGCGCGCGACCGAGGGCGTCAAGGGCATGAGCTTCCGCGGAGACGATGATCTTCTGTCGGCATCCGTCGCCGGTGACGACGGTTTCGTCTTCGTCGTCACCGACGGTGGCTATGCGAAGCGTACGTCGATCTCGGAGTACCGCGTTCAGGGACGCGGCGGAATCGGCATCAAGGTCGCCAAACTCAACGACGATCGGGGCACTCTCGCGGGTGGTCTGATCGTGTCGGAGGACGACGAGGTCTTGGTGGTTCTGTCCAGCGGCAAGGTGGTACGCTCTGCCGTGGCCGAGGTGCCCGCCAAGGGCCGCGACACCATGGGAGTGGTGTTCGCCCGGACGTCCGAGAAGGACCGGATCCTCGCCATCGCACGTAACGGAGAACGCCGAATCGTCGAAGAACTGGACGAGGCGGACTCCGACACCGAGACCCCCGAGGAAAGCACAGACGTATGAGCACAGTAGCCGACAAGTTGGCGAAGAAATCGACGCGTAAGACCGGCGGCAAGCAGGTCCGCCTGCGCTTGGTCTACGTCGATTTCTGGTCGGCCGTGAAGCTCTCGTTCCTGGCGGCGGTCGCGCTCGCGATCGTGACCATGGTCTCGTTCTTCCTGATCTTCCTCGTGCTGCAGGCGACGGGGATCATGTCGCAGACAGATGAGTTCGTCGGCAACATCACTGACGGATCGGTGTCACTCGCGTCGCTCATGGGTCTGCCTCAGGTCATGGCGTTCGCCGCTGTCGTGTCGATCCTGAATCTGATCGTCGTCACCGTGCTGGGTGCCGTCGGCGCCGGGATCTACAACCTGGCCGTCAAAGTCACCGGCGGGCTGCTCGTCGGCTTCACGTCGAACTGATCCTGTTTCCAGAAGAGGGCGGATGCTGCGGCATCCGCCCTCTCTGCGTTTCCGGGGGCCCGCCGTCGCCGACAGCTCAGATTCCCAGTTCCATACCGGTGAGCTCCTCGAGCTGCGACCACACCCGCCGTGCCACGTCGTGACCCGGCTGCGCGGTGCGCGGACTCGGCGGTATGGCGACAGGTGCGCGCCCTTGACCCCGCCCGCGGGCGCGAAGTAGTCGCCGCCCGGCGCTTCCGGATCGATCGCGGCGCGCACCGCGGACCATGCCGCGGTGTCCTTTCCCTGCGCCCACGGGGTGTTCGGGTTGCGCTGGTACGGCGTGGTCACATCGCGGATGCCGGCGCGGTGCGGCGTCTTGGCATCGACGCCCACACCGGCCGGGTCACGATCGATGCGACCGGCAGACGTGCGGCACGGAGCCGTCGATCCAATTCGAACGCGAAGATCTCCGTCACGGTCTTCGCCTTGGTGTAGGCGGCGATCCCGATGCGCGGAACGCGGCGGATGTCGCCGACGGGGCGGCCGAATCTCTCGACGTACCCCGTCGACGTGTGCACGATCCGCGGGGTGGTGCCATGCCGTTCCGCGCTCGCGACGAGTGTGGGAAGCAGCTGTGCGATGAGCACGACGTTGGCGATCACATGGGTTCCGAGCAGCATGGGCAGTCCGTCTGCAGTGGTGGCGGACGACGAGAATGCCATCGCTCCGCCGTTGAGGACGATGCCGTCGATGCGCGGCAGCGTCGAGAGCTCCTCGGCCGCGCGCGCGACAGAAGCCAGCGAACTCAGATCCATGAGCGTCGATGCGAGCGATGCCGCAGGATGCTGCTCGCGGATGGATGCCTGCGCGGACTGGGGCTTCGCGGCGGATCGGGCGGCGATGACCACGTGCGCGCCGGTACCGGCCAGCTGTTCGGAGGCGAAGTAGCCGATTCCGGCCGTCGTACCTGTGACGACGAAGGTGCGCTCCTGCGCACGAGGGAGGCTCTCAGGGTTCCAGGGCATGTCGTACTCCTTCTATTCGGATGATGTGTCCACTTAAGCCAACACGAGTGGATGACCTATCCGGTTGTGTACCATGGACGACATGAATGCCCTCCGTGCAGACGCCGCACGATCGCGAGAGTCGATACTCGAGATCGCGCGCACACGCGATCCGCGTGATCTGCGCCTGAACGAGATCGCGCGTGACGCCGGTGTCGGCGTCGGCACCGTATATCGACATTTCCCGACCGTGCATGCACTCGTCGAGGCGCTCAGTCTCGAAACATTGCAGCGGCTCGACACGCAGGTACGCGAGGCGATCGATCAACCGGATCCCGCACGTTCTCTCGGCGACTTCCTCCGTGCGGCGCTCGAGCTCCAACTCGAGGACGGCGGCCTGCAGGAAGTGCTCGTCTCTCCCGATGACGAATCAGGGGCCGTGCGCGAACTGAAGCATCGACTCCTCAGCACGTTCGAAATGCTGCTCTCGCGGGCGAAGGAGGCCGGTGTCGTCCGTGCCGATCTCACGGTCGCGCAGCTGCAGCACCTCGTCTGCGGAATCGAGCACGCGGTTCGTCTGGGCGGTTCGGCCGATCAACGACCCTTCGTCGACATCCTCCTCGCCGGCATCGCGCCCGCACCGGCGGCACGGATCTGAAGAGCCGTGCGGGCATCGCCGTGCGAGCAGGTAGGGAAAACCCGAAGCCAGGTGTCGGGATGACGCGGTGTCGCACGGGTGCGCCCGCGGCCTAGCCTCGAGGTATGACGACACAGACTGCCACTTCACCCGCAGAGGCGCCGACCAAAGCGCCACCGCTGCGGCTGTTCTTCACGATCCTGCATCTGGCCGCACTCGGCGTGCTCGGCGGCGGGATCATCGGGATCCTGGCCGCCACGTTCGGAACCGGCGTGGTTCTGCTGTTCGTCCTCGGGATCGGACTGCTGTTCCTGGTCGGCTTCGTCTACGCGCTGTTCGGGCTCGGATGGTTCGAGATCGTGCGTGTGAGAGGGCTGTACGCTCTCGACATCGCCGACCTCCAGCCTCGTCGCCGCCAGCGGCCAGGGTTCGGGGGATGGCTCCGCTCGCTCGGACGTCAGAGCATCGACGGACGCATGTGGCGTGCAGTGGCGAGCTTCGTCATCGCCTGCATCTTCGGTGCGCTGGTGCTCAGGCTCTTCTGGGCCCTGGTCTTCTCGGCGATCAGCATCTTCGCGCCGCTCGGCGCCGCCGAGACGGTCTCGATTCCACTCGCCTTCGGCGTCGGCCAAGTTGGCGTCGAGTGGGCTGTGCTTGCAGGTGTCCTCGGTGCTCTCGCCGCAGCGGCGGGCATCATCGGTCTCGCCCTGCTGCATCGCACCATCTCGTGTGCGCTGGTCGTGCCCAACCGCGAGGCCGAGCTCACCGAGCAGGTGCGCACCACGAGCGCGCAGCGCGAAGGTGCGGTGCGCGCAGCAGACGTCGAGCGCACGCGCATCGAACGCGATCTGCACGATGGCGTTCAGCCCCGTCTGGTCTCGGTCGGGATGACTCTGGGCCTCGCGCATCAGAAGATCGATGACGACCCCGCGCAGGCGAAGGATCTGATCTCGGAGGCGCACACCTCCACGAAGGCGGCGATCACCGAGCTGCGACAGCTCGCCCGCGGCATCCATGCCTCGGTTCTCGATGATCGCGGACTGGATGCTGCGCTTTCAGCCCTTGCCAGCAGGTCGCACATCCCGGTGCATCTCGACGTGCGCATGGACGGTCGCTGCAGCCGCGACGCCGAGGCTGCCGTGTACTTCTCGATCGCGGAGTCTCTCACCAATGCCGCCAAGCACTCCCGTGCCAGCGAGTGCCGGGTGATCGTACGACTGCGCGAGGGCGGCGTGCTGTGGGCCCGTGTCGAAGACAACGGCATGGGCGGTGCGCAGGTGCAGCCGGGTGGCGGACTCGACGGCATCTCGAACCGCGTGCTCGCGGCCGGCGGCACGTTCCGTCTCGACAGTCCGCAGGGCGGGCCGACATCGCTGGAGGTGAGCGTGCCATGCGCATCCTGATCTGTGAAGACTCCGTGCTGCTGCGCGAGGGGCTGGTGCGACTGCTCGAAGACTCGGGTCACGAGGTCGTCGCAGCTCTTCCCGACACGGATGGACTCACCGACGCCGTGCGGACGACGGATCCTGAGCTGTGCATCCTCGATGTGCGCCTTCCTCCGACATTCACCGACGAGGGCATCCGCGCCGCTCTCGGGCTGCGGAAGACGCATCCGTCGCTCCCCCTCCTCGTGCTGTCGCAGTATGTCGAGGAGCGCTATGCCAGCGATCTGATCGCCGCGCAGGGTGGCCCGCTGGGCTATCTGCTGAAGGACCGCGTCGCCGATGTCTCCGAGTTCGTCGCATCGGTCGAGCGGATCGCTGAAGGAGCTTCCGTTCTCGATCCCGAGGTCGTCGCGCAGCTGCTCACGCGGCGCAATCGGGATGATCGGATGCTGCAGCTCACCGAGCGCGAGCGCACCGTGCTCTCGCTCATCGCTGAGGGCAAATCGAATCAGACGATCGCAGGTCTGCTGTTCCTCTCCGAGGGCAGCGTGGAGAAGTACATCACGTCCATCTTCCAAAAGCTCGGCCTCGAACCCGAAGCCGGCAACCGCCGAGTGCTCGCAGCGCTCGCCCACATCGAGAACACCGGCAGCGGCACGGGTCCGCTCGGAACCCCGCCACCCGGAACCCCGCCATTCGGGAATCAGTCACAGACAGGAGCGGCACGATGAACGCCGAATCACAGAACAACCAGGGTGGGCACGACGTGCCGCTCAGCCCGCCGCCGGCAGCAGACTCGGGGGCTGCGGCTTCGAGTGCTCCAGCTCAGGGTGCGCCGGCCCCGGGTGCAACGGCACCGGGACCGGCGGGACCGCGCGGGTCGGGTGCGCGTGCGGGTGCCATCGCGATCGCGGTCTTCGGGGGCGTCGCTCTGCTGGCGACCGGCGGCACGGCGGCGATCGCCGCCGTCAATGATGTGACCACGTCGGTCGATGAGTCGCGGCAGCAGATCGATGCCTCCGGCGTCACCGGCATGGATCTGGAACTCGGTGGCGTGAACATGCGCGTCGAGTTCGGTGACGTGGAGGACGCACAGCTCGATGTCTCGGGAAGCGGCAACAACCGGTGGGTGCTCACTCGCGATGACGACGAACTCGTCGTGAACAGCCCCGAGATGAAGTTCGGCTGGTGGTTCGGCGACTGGTTCAACGACGAGCAGCGTGTGGTGTTGACTCTGCCGGAGGAGCTGCGCGGCACAGGACTCGACGCTGACATCTCGCTCGGCGCCGGGAGCCTGGACGTGGAGGGCGACTTCGGTGAGGTTGATGTCGAGATGGGCGCCGGCGCGCTGTTCATCACCGGATCGGCCGAGACGATCGATCTGGACCTGGGGGCGGGTCGCGCGGAACTCGACTTGGCGGACGTGTCGGAGGCCGACTTCACCATCTCGGCGGGGCGGATGGTCGCGGAGCTCACAGGGACGGCACCGAGTGAGGTGCGGTTCGATGTGAGTGCCGGATCGCTCGAGCTGACGCTGCCGGATGAGGAGTACAACCTGAATCAGGATGTGAGTGCCGGATCGCTCGACAACGGGCTGCAGACCTCGTCGAACGCGCGGAATTCGATCGTGGCCGGCGTCTCTGCAGGCAGTGCGATTCTGCGGCCAGGGGATTGACCGGCTCCGATTCGGATTTTCCGTCGATCTCCGGTAAAGTCTTGGAGGTTGACGGGGCTATAGCTCAGTTGGTTAGAGCGCTTCACTGATAATGAAGAGGTCCCAGGTTCAAATCCTGGTAGCCCCACTTTTCACCTCAACTAAACACCCTCGCGGGGCCTTAGCTCAGTTGGTAGAGCGCCTGCTTTGCAAGCAGGATGTCAGGAGTTCGAATCTCCTAGGCTCCACAGAAACAAGAAGCGCCGCCCACAAGGGCGGCGCTTCTCCCGTTGATCAAGCTGACCAATTCGAGCCGGTCCCGCTCGCCACCGCATCAGCTCGCGTGGAGGTGTGTCTCGGCTGGCGCGCCGAGATCCGAGAGCAACTCGAGCAGGTGCGTCGAGGGTGCCGCGATGTGATCATGCGCGGCAGAGACGGCCGATACCTTCCATGACAGACCCGCGGTCTGAGGGAGCGCGACCATGCGCAGACCGACCGCCTGCGGCTTGGCCGCGACGTGGCGGGGCACGATCGCGACGCCCAGGCCGCGGGTGACGAGGTCCAGAAGTGTGTGCACGTCGTTGACGGTGCACCGCACCCGCCGGTGGATGCCGTGCGCTGCGAGGATATCGTCGTTCAACTCGCGGATGCCCCATGTGCCGGTGAACTCAATGAAATCTTCACCTTCGAGCGCGTGCCAGGCGATCTCCGGGCGCAGGTCGGCGCGTGCAGCGATCGGGTGGTCAGGGGCCGCTAGCAGGACGAGCGGCTCCTCGCCTAGGATTCGGTTCGGCAGTGCGCCGAGGTGCTTGGTCGCCGCCACGAATGCCACGTCGATCTCACCTGCCCGCGTCAGCGCGACGAGCTCCTGCGAGCCGGCTTGCGTGAAGTGAGTCTCGACGCGCGGGTGGCGCCGGTGGAAGCGCTCAAGGAGATCTGCCACGTCGACGAAGCCCAGGCATTGTTCGGCGCCGATGCGGAGGAAGCCTGTCACCTCCTGGCTCGCCTTGATCACTGCATCGCGCGCCTGCGTGGCATTTGCCAGCATCTGCCGCGCATAAGGCAGCAGCGCCAAGCCCGCTTCGGTCAGCTCCACGCGGCGCGTCGTACGATCGAACAGCGGGGTGCCCAGTTCCTGTTCGAGGTTGCGAATCGCTGAGGAGAGGCCGGACTGCGAGATGCCCGCGAGCTCGGCCGCGCGGGTGAAGTGGCGTTCCTCGGCGACTGCGAGGAGGTACTCCATCTGACGCAGATCCATTCACACCTCCTGCTTCTGAATTTCAGAACTATCAACTGTTGGACTTCTAGATTAGCCAATCCTAGGGTGAAGGAGTGGCGCCGAACGGAGTCACCGCAACTCTACGAAGGAGCTCACGAATGCTGCAGCGCACCATCGGTGACCGATCCGTGTCGGCGATCGGCCTCGGCGGCATGCCGATGTCGATCGAGGGGCGACCTGAAGTCGATCGCTCGATCGCCACCATCCACGCCGCCCTCGATGCCGGCGTCACACTCATCGACACCGCGGACGCGTACCACGTGGGCGCGGACGAGGTCGGCCACAACGAGGAGCTCATCGGTCGCGCCCTGCGCGAGTACGGCTCAGGCGCGGCCGACGTACTCGTCGCCACCAAGGGAGGTCATTTTCGTCCTGGCGACGGCACCTGGATGCGCAACGGCGACCCGGACTATCTCAAGCGCGCCGCAAAGGAATCCGCGCGCCGCCTCGGCCTCGACGCCATCGGTCTGTACCAGTTACACCGCCCGGATCCTCAGGTGCCCTATGCGGACTCGGTGGGCGCGATCCGGGATCTGCTCGATGAGGGCGTGATCTTGATGGGCGGTATCTCCAACGCCGACGTCGCCCAGATCGACGAGGCCCGCGACGTTCTCGGCGGGCGTCTGGTGTCCGTCCAGAATCAGTTCTCTCCTGCTTTCCGCTCCAGCCAGGGCGAGCTCGAGCACTGCGCCGAGCTCGGCATCGCGTTTCTGCCGTGGAGTCCGCTCGGAGGCATAAAGTCGGCGAAGGACCTCGCAGACCGCCACGGCGCGTTCCAGGAGGTGGCGGATGAGTTGGACACGAGCGTCCACCAAGTCGCGCTCGCGTGGGAACTCGCTCTCGCTCCTATTGTGATTCCTATACCCGGCGCCTCGCGCCCCGAGAGCATCCGTGACTCCGCAGCGGCGACGGATCTGACGCTCACCATCGAGCAGGTCGCTCGCTTGTCCGCCTGACCCGTATCCTCGGCTTCATTCACCCCCCGACCTAACGAAAGCGACCCATGAAGACCTTCACCCTTCCCCACACCGATCTGGTGGTGCCCAACGTCGTCCTGGGCCTGATGCGCATCCAGGACAAGACCGACGAGGAAGTGCGCACGCTCGTGAGCACCGCGCGTGATGCCGGTATCACCTTCCTCGACCATGCGGACGTGTACGGTTCAAGCAAGCACGGCTGCGAGCGTCGTTTTTCCGAGGCACTGCGGCTCACGTCCTCCGAGCGCGAGCAGTTCGTGATCCAGTCGAAAGCCGGTATCGTGCGCGAAGGCCCGTACTTCGACTTCTCGTACGAGCACATCATCGAGTCCGTGGACGGCTCGCTCGAGGCGCTCGGTACTGACTACCTCGACATCCTGCTCCTGCACCGTCCCGACGCGCTCGTGGAACCGGAAGAGGTGGCCCGGGCGTTCGACGATCTATCGGCCTCCGGCAAGGTACGTGCCTTCGGCGTCTCGAACCAGACGCCTCGCCAGATCGATCTGCTGCGCAAGTACGTCACGCAACCGATCGTCGCCAACCAGCTTCAGCTGTCGATCACGCACGCGCCGATGATCGCGCAAGGCGTGTCGGCCAACATGCAGCACCTGGATCAGTCCGTCGTGCGCGACGACGGAATCATCGACTACTGCCGTCTGAATGACATCACGATCCAGGCGTGGTCGCCGTTCCAGGCCGGCTTCTTCGACGGACCCTTCGTCGGTTCGGACCGCTACCCCGAGCTGAACGCAGTGCTCGACCGCCTCGCCGACGAATACGGCGTCGCGCCAGAGGCCATCGCGGTGGCCTGGATCACCCGGCACCCCGCACGGATGCAGGTCGTGCTCGGGACCACGACCCCAGAACGCGTCGCGGCAGCGGCCCAGGGCTCGGAGATTTCGCTCACTCGCGCCGAGTGGTACGAACTGTTCCGCGCAGCCGGCTACCTCGTACCGTGATGTGAGTGCGGAACACGGCTGGCGGCTCTGGAGGCGTACCGCGACTGAGTAGCCGTTGCAGGATTCCGGCCGACGCGGTCGGACGACGCACAGGATGCAGCACGAGAAGCCCCGGCGTCGACCGGGGCTCTCTCGTGTTCCGACGTAGGATCGAAGGGTGCTGATCGGTCTGATGCGTCCCGTGGAAACCCGTTCCGTCGACGTCGAGGCCGCAGACCTTGCCGGCGTCCAGACGCAACTGGCCACGCAACGCCCGGAGGGCTTCGACCTCGTCTCCGCCCCGGTCGTGATGATCAAGGGTGCAGCGATCCTCAAGGCCAAAGGAACCTTCCAGAGCCGCGACCGCATCGAGCAGATCGAGGCAGACGACATGGACGCCCTGCACGCCAAGGTGCCAGAGGGCTGGCAGCTCCTCAGCGTTCGCGCCACCTGACGCGCCCAGCATCCTTCTACTCGAGCTCGATGGGAGATTCTCGCACGCTCACGGCGCTCGAAACGTGCGAAAACCTCCCGTCGACGCCGCGCTCGGCTCGCTCACGCGCGGCGTCGACGCACGCCGTCCGCGAGCTGCGCGAGGGCTGCCTCCGTGGCATCCCACCCCATGCAGGCATCCGTCACGCTCTGCCCGTAAGTGAGCCGGGTGCGGCCGGCCGAGACATCCAGTTTCTGCGCACCCGCGACGAGGTTGCTCTCCAGCATCACACCGGCGATCGCCGTACCATCCGTCGCGATCTGCGAACCCAGCTCTGCCGCCACCGCAGCCTGGCGCACGTGATCCTTGCCGCTGTTGCCGTGGCTCGCGTCGACGACCACGCGTGGCGCGAGCATTGCCGCATCCAGTCGGCGAGCTGCCTCCGCCACGTGAATGGCGTCGTAGTTCGGGCCGTCGGTGCCGCCGCGCAGGATCACACCCGTGTCGGGATTGCCCGTGGTCGCCACCAGACTCGCGCGACCATCCGACCCGATGCCGAGGAACGCCTGCGGGGCGGATGCTGCAGCCGCGGCATCCAGCGCCACCTGAAGCCCGCCGTCCATGCCGTTCTTGAAGCCGATCGGCATCGACAGGCCGGAGGCCAGCTGCCGGTGGATCTGGCTCTCCGTGGTCCGCGCGCCGATCGCGCCCCACGTGATGAGGTCGGCGGTGTACTGCGGGCTGATCGGCTCGAGGAACTCCGTGGCACACGGCATCCCGAGCGCGGTGACATCGCGCAGGAAACCGCGTGCGAGGCGCAGCCCTTCTTCGATGTCGTGGCTGCCGTCGAGGTGGGGATCGTTGATCAGACCCTTCCAGCCGATGGTGGTGCGCGGCTTCTCGAAGTACGTGCGCATCACGATCAGCAGGTCGTCCCGATGCTGCTCGGCCTCCCGCACCAGTCGTCCGGCGTACTCGAGTCCTGCAGCGGGGTCGTGGATCGAGCAAGGGCCGGCTATGACGAGCAGTCGGTCGTCCTCACCAGACATGATCGCGCGCACCTCGTCGCGCGTGCGCGAGACCAGCGCCGAGCGCTCCTCTCCGACCGGCAGCTCGGCGGCGATGTCGCCGGGGGCGGGAAGAGTCGTGAACTGCGAGACGTGCAGATCGGCTGTCGCATCGAGAGTGTTCATTGGTCCTGTCCTGTAGTCAGGCGGACCCGGGATGCAGAGCCCGCCGATGAAACGGCGAAAGCCAGAGCAAATGCTCTGGCTTGTCGGCTCTGAAGGTGTCGGTATGCGCTAGATCAGCGCCGGCCCCTCCAGAGCCGACTCGAAATACGCATACCAACGGGTTGTCATGCGAAAGACACTACCCCATGTCGGTGCGTGCTCGGTCCGAATCCCAGACGATCGACCTCCGCAGCGGCGCGGCGCAGTGGTGACGCACCGTCCGAATGCGTGACCGTCTGGGATTCGGCACCACCGCCGGTCAGCCCAGCGGCGTGAAGTCGCGGTTCGCGATGTGCGTCGGACGCGGTGACTTCGCCGCGAACGGATCGACGAGCGCGTTCTCGACGCTGTTGAACACCATGAACACGTTCGAGCGGGCGTACGGGGTGATGTTGTTGCCCGATCCGTGCATGATGTTCGAGTCGAACCACAGCGCAGACCCGGCAGCGCCGGTGAACTGGTCGATGCCGTACTTGTCCGCCAGCGCCGTGATGGCCGCGTGACTCGGCACGCCGGCTTCCTGCGCCTGCAGCGACTGCTCGTGATTGTTGTCGGGCGTCTCGCCCACCGCCGGCACAAAAGTGCGGTGCGAGCCCGGCATCACCATGAGTCCGCCGTTGAACGGATAGTTGTCGGTCAGCGCGATCGACAGGCTCACCGACCGCGGGATCGGCATACCGTCCTCCGCGTGCCAGGTCTCGAAGTCCGAGTGCCAGTAGAACCCGGTGCCGGTGAAGCTCGGCATGTAGTTGATCCGCGTCTGGTGAAGGTACACCTCCGACCCGACGATCTGCCGCGCCCGGTCGAGCACCTTCGGGTCGCGGGCGAGGGCGTGGAGCACCGAGCTCAGCTTCTCGACCTCGAAGACCGAGCGCGCGGTGCCGGTCGTGCGCTCGGTGATGAGCCGATCGTCGCCTTGCAGTGCGGTGTCGGATGCGAGTCGGTCGAGCTCACCGGAGTACAGCGCGACGTCATCGGCCGAGATGAAGTCCTCGAGGATCGTGAACCCGCGCTGCTCGTGTGCCTGCAGTTCTGCCTCGGAGAAGGGGCCGTCGTCGGCCGATCCCCACACCGCAGGCTGGGTCCGGGTGATGAAGTCGGAGGGCTGCGTCAGCCGGGTCGGGAACAGGTCCTCTGCGGTGGTCGTGGTGGTCATGCGTCGTTCTCCTGTCTCGTGCGGAATTTGCGGAATTTGCGGATGTGCGGATGCTGCGGATGTGCGGATGCTGCGCACGTACCGGTCACGCGTCTTCGGTGACCAGCGGATAGACGCCGTTCTCGTCATGCACCTCTCGGCCGGTGACGGGCGGGTTGAACACGCACACGACACGCATCTCGGTGCGCGGCCGCACCTCGTGCTTGTCGTGGTCGTTCAGCAGGTACAGCGAGCCGGGGGAGAGCTGGTGCGTCTCGCCCGTGCCGAGATCGGTGATCTCTCCCTCACCGGCCACGACGAACACGGCCTCGATGTGGTTCGCGTACCAGAAGCGGCTCACCGTGCCGGCGTAGAGGGTGGTCTCGTGCACCGAGAAGCCCACCTTCTCCTTCGCGAGCACGATGCGCTTGCTGCGCCAGTTCTCGGTCTTGATGTCGGCGTCGGTGTCGGTGATCTCGTCGAGGGTGCGGACGATCATGCGGGGGTGTGCTCCTTGCTCTCTGCGTTGTGGTCGGCGCGACCTGCGTCTTGGTGGACCGTGTGATCCGCAGCGTGCGGGTCCGGCTCGCCGAGCACGGCGCGGATGGACTCGTCGATGATCCGCAGTCCACGCTCGAGCTCGATGTCGGTGATGGTCAGGGCGGGGAGGATCTTCATGACCTCGCCCTCGGGACCGGACGTCTCCATGAGCAGGCCGCGTTCGAATGCTGCCTGGCACACGGCATCCGCCAGCTCGCCGGAGGGGAACTGCAGACCGCGTGCGAGTCCGCGGCCCTTGGCGATGAGCTCATGCTGCGGATAGCGGGCGACGAACGTGTTGAACCATCCCTCGACCCGTGCGCCCTTCGTGATCGTCGAGTCGCGCAGTTCGTCATCCGACCAGTAGCGACGGATGGCCGCTGCGGCCGTCGCGAATGCCGGGCTGATCCCGCGGAACGTGCCGTTGTGCTCCCCCGGCTGCCAGACGTCGAGTTCGGGCTTGATCAGGGTCAGCGCCATCGGGATGCCGTAGCCGGAGATCGACTTCGACAGGCAGACGATGTCGGGCACGATTCCGGCCTCTTCGAAGCTGAAGAAGTCGCCCGTACGACCGCAGCCCATCTGGATGTCGTCGACGATCAGCAGGATCTCGTGCTGCTTGCAGAGGGCCGCGAGCTGACGCAGCCATTCGGCGCGCGCCGCATTGATGCCGCCCTCGCCCTGAACCGTCTCCACGATCACCGCCGCCGGGATGTTGAGTCCGCTGCCGGAGTCTTCCAGCAACCGCTCGAAGTAGAAGAAGTCGGGGTAGTCGCCATCGAAGTAGTCGTCGTACGGCATGGGGGTCGCGTGTACGAGCGGAATGCCTGCGCCGCCGCGCTTGAGCGAGTTGCCGGTGACGGAGAGCGCGCCGAGGGTCATGCCGTGGAAGGCGTTGGTGAAGTTGACCACGGATTCGCGTCCGGTCACCTTGCGCGCCAGCTTCAAGGCCGCCTCTACGGCGTTCGCACCGCCGGGGCCGGGGAAGACGACCTTGTAGTCCAGGTCGCGGGGCTTCAGGATCACCTCGTTGAAGGTCTCGAGGAAATCGCGCCTTGCGGAGGTGAACATGTCGAGCGAGTGCACGATGCGATCATCGGCCAGGTAGTCGAGCAGCACGCGCTTGAGCTCGGGGTTGTTGTGCCCGTAGTTCAGCGCACCGGCTCCGGTGAAGAAGTCCAGGTACTCCTTGCCGTCTTCGTCGTACATCGCGCTGCCCACGGCACGATCGAACACGACGGGCCATGCGCGGGAGTAGCTGCGGACTTCGGATTCCAGCTGCGTGAAGATATTCATTGAGTGGTGGTTCTCCTCCTTGATAGATCACGTGCGGGGAGTGCACGCCGCCCCGGGTGGGCGGATGGACGGCTACATCGGGGGTCCGATCTCGTACAGCCGTTCGGGTTCGTGGTGCGCGGTATCCGACGAGTGGGTCAGATGCGCGCTCTCGAAGAGCGGGGTGACGACCATGGGCGCATCGTCCCAGCGACGGGCGAGACTGCGGAAGGTCTGCTGCGAGGCGAGATTGTCGTCGGTGATGGTGGTCTGCAGCGTGTGCACCGGTGGGGCGATCGCCTTGTCGTGGAGCAGATCGTCCAGCATCCGGCCGGCGAGACCGAGCCCGCGGAAGCGCTCGTCGACAGCGACCTGCCAGATGAACAGGCAGGACGGATCCTCAGGACGCCGGTAGCCGATCACGAAGCCGGCCGGTGAGCCATCGACCAGCGCGATGCGGCAGGTCGAGGCGAAGTCGCGGGCGTAGAGGACGTACGCGTACGAGGAGTTCAGATCGAGCGTTCGTGAGTCGCGGGCGATGCGCCACAGCTCGATTCCCTCATCGATGCGAGGCGGCCGAATCAGGCTCGTTCCACCCGACCGCGCATCGGTATGCGTGGCCTGTGCTGACGTGCTCGGCCCGTGAGAGCCGGGGGAAGTCAGAGCGTGTCACCGTCCCGGATCGGGGTGTGCAGCTCGCAAGAATTGGTGTCCATGAGGTGTGATCTCCACTGGTGAAACAGCTTCGGCCCGTCTTCCACTCTGTCATGCACCGTGTGCGACCTCAAATCCGTGTCGACGTGACCGACCCGGCCAGGATGCCCTGTGGGATGCTGGGCGCATGAGCCTTCCGCACGCCGATGTCGACCCAGATGGCCTCCTGGAATACTCGGTGGTCTTCACCGATCGATCCCTCAACCACTTGTCTGCGCGCTTCATCTCGGTGCTGCAGCAGACCTTCGAGATCCTCGGCGATGCGTACAACGCGCACACGGTGGCTATCGTCCCCGGCGGCGGCACCTACGCGATGGAGGCCGTCGCGCGCCAGCTCGCGACCGGTCGCCGCACCCTCGTCGTGCGGAACGGACTGTTCTCCTACCGGTGGTCGCAGATCCTCGAGACCGGCGGCATCAGTGACGATGTCACGGTGCTCGCCGCCCGACCGGACTCCGACGGCGTGCGGGCGTCCTGGGCGCCCGCCCCGATCGACGAGGTTGTGGCTGCGATTCGCGCTCGCCGCCCCGAAGTGGTTTTCGCTCCGCACGTCGAGACCGCTGCCGGAATGATCCTCCCCGATGATTACGTGCGCGCCTTGGCAGACGCCGTGCACGAGGTCGGCGGGCTGCTCGTGCTGGACTGCATCGCCTCCGGCGCCATGTGGATCGACATGAAGTCCCTCGGCGTGGACGTGCTGCTCAGCGCACCGCAGAAGGGATGGAGTGGGTCGCCCTGCGCCGGTTTCGTCATGCTCAGCGAGGCGGGCGAGGATGCTGTGCGCTCCCATGTATCGACGAGCTTCGCCGCCGACCTAGGCAAATGGCTGGCCATCGCCGACGAGTACCGGGTCGGCCGCGCGGCGTATCACGCGACCATGCCCACCGACTCGCTGACCTACAACCTCGCCGCGATGATCGAGACCCGCGACCGCGGTTTCGAGCCGCTGCGTGCTGCGCAGCTCGAACTGGGTCGGCGGGTGCGTGAGCTTCTGGCCGAACGCGGATTGCCGTCGGTCGCGGCATCCGCGTATGCCGCTCCCGGAGTCGTCGTCGTGCACACGGATGATCCTGCAATGAAGTCGGGTGCGGCCTTCAAGGAGCAGGGGCTGCAGATCGCCGCCGGCGTGCCGCTGCACTGCGATGAGCCGGAAGGGTTCTCGACCTTCCGGCTCGGACTGTTCGGCCTCGACAAGCTCGCCGATATCGATGGAACGGTGTCGCGCCTCGCTGCGGCCCTGGACGCGATCTGACGCTCGTACGATTGCCCAGGCGACGTGACGACGTGGTCACGACTGTAGTCCTCAGGTTTGGTTAGGGTATCCTTATCCCTTGTGTCTGAAGCCCCGTGACCGCGGGGCGGTGAAGCGACACCAGGAGATCCGTGATCACTTCCATGCGCGCACTGTCGGCGACGGTCGCCACCGCAATCGTCCTCGTGGGTGTCACCGGCTGCGGCGCCTCCGAAGTGATCGCTTCGCAACCCGAGGCGGCGAGTGGCGACGGACGCACCGCATATCCGCTGACGGTGGAGAACTGCGGCGTCGAGGTCACAGTCGAGGCCGCACCCGCCCGCGTGGTGTCGCTGGATCAGAACTCCACCGAGATCCTTCTCTCGCTCGGACTCGAGGATCGCCTCGTCGGCACCGCGTCATGGACGGATCTGGTGCTCGATTCCCTCGCCGCGGCGAATGAGGACGTACTGCGTCTCGCCGACAACGCACCGAGCTACGAGGTGCTCCTCGGGACGGATCCGGACTTCGTCACCGCGTCATTCGGACGCCACTACAACGACGGGGGCGTCGTGACCCGCGGCCGGCTGGAGGAGACCGGCGTCGGCTCGTACCTCTCGCCGACGGATTGCGATAACGGCCAGAGTGTCAACGGCGGCGGAACCAGGACGACCGCGCTGACTGTCGATGCGCTCTACCAGGAGATCCGCGAACTCGCGGAGATCTTCGATGTTGCCGACCGTGGCGAGCAGCTGATCGCCGAGCTGCAGACGCGCGCGAAGGCCGCGACGGAGGGTGTCGACTTCGAGGGGCGGAGCGTCATGTTCTGGTTCGCCGATACGAAGACCCCGTACGTCGCCGGCGGACTGGGCGCGGCATCCCTGCTCGCATCGATGACGGGCATGACGAACGCGTTCGCCGACGCGAGCGACGACTGGCCGGCCGTCGGCTGGGAGAGCGTGGTCAGCGATTCTCCCGACATCATCGTCCTCGGCGACCTGCAACGTGACCGATTCCCCGGCGACCGACTGGATGAGAAGATCGACTTCCTCCAGCAGGACGCGCTCGTGAGCAGCCTCGACGCCGTTCAGAACGACCGCTTCATCGCGCTGCACGGTGCCGAGATGAATCCATCCATCCGCTTCGTCGACGGTCTGGAGAAGATCCAGGCATGGTGGACCGCGAACAGGGCAGTCCTCTGATCGCGCTGCCGTCGCTCGCCGCGGTTTCGGACACCCGGCGGCTATGGTCGCGTCGCACACTGGCGATCGCGCTCGTCCTCGGCGGTCTCGTCGCCGTGGTCCTGTCCGTCGGCGTGGCCGTGACCCTGGGGCCGGCCGATGTGTCCCTCGTGAACGTCCGGGACATCCTCCTCAATCATCTCGGTCTGGCCGAGATCCCCGTGCGGGTCTCGGATGACGCCATCGTGTGGCAGGAGCGACTGCCTCGCGCGCTTGTCGCGGCGGCCTGTGGAGCGGGGCTCGGGTTGTGCGGAGCGATCCTGCAGTCACTCCTGCGCAACCCGCTCGCCGATCCGTTCGTGCTCGGTGTCTCATCCGGAGCATCGACGGGCGCCGTCGCGATCGGTGTGCTGGGCATCGGTGGAAGTGCGGTCGGGCTCTCCGGTGGTGCGTTCATCGGTGCTCTCGTCGCCTTCGGTCTCGTCCTCCTGCTGGCGCGCTTCACGAGCGCCGGCACCGCCGGCGTCATCCTCGCCGGTGTGGCGAGCACCCAGTTGTTCTCCGCACTCACGTCGCTCGTCGTGTTCGCCTTCGCCGACTCCGACGAGACACGTGGAGTGATGTTCTGGCTACTCGGCTCCCTCGAAGGCATGCGGTGGGACGATGTCGGACTCAGCACTGTGGTCGTCGGCATCGGCGCCGTCATCTGCCTGGCCTCCGCCCGCGCGCTGGACGCCTTCGCCTTCGGCGAGGATGTCGCGGCGTCTCTCGGCATCCATGTGGCGCGCACGCGCATCCTGCTGCTGATCCTCACCGCCCTGCTCACGGCCACGCTGGTGAGCATCGCCGGAGCCATCGGGTTCGTGGGTCTCGTCCTCCCCCATGCGGCACGGCTGCTGTTCGGTCAGCGTCATTCCCGGGTGATCCCGGCGACCATCATCCTCGGTGCGGTCTTCATGGTGTGGGTGGATGCCGGCTCACGGGTCGCCTTCGCTCCCACGCCGCTGCCGGTCGGCGTGGGGACGGCTCTCGTTGGCGTTCCGGTCTTCGTGCTGTTGCTGCTGCGCAGAAGGAGACGCGCATGACTCTTGAGGCTCGCCGTGTCTCCTGGCGGCGCGGGGGCGCCCTGGTCCTCGACGATGTGACGCTCCGACCTGAGCCCGGCTCGACGGTCGGACTGCTGGGTCCTAACGGTTCGGGGAAGTCATCCCTTCTGAGGCTGCTGCAGGGAATCGCGAGGCCCGACACCGGCGTGGTCACCCTCGATGACACCGATCTGTCGCGTCTGCGGCGGCGTGAGATCGCTCGGGCAGTGGCCAGCGTCACCCAGCACGCAGACACCGATGCAGAGATCGTGGTGCGCGATGTGGTGCGGCTGGGCCGTACTCCGCACCGATTGGCATTCGGTGGAGACCTGTCACGGGATGAACGCGTCATCTCCGATGCGCTCGCGCACGTCGGCCTCACCACCAAGGCCGACCACCTCTGGCACACGCTCTCCGGCGGGGAACGTCAGCGTGCGCACATCGCCAGGGCTCTGGC
This sequence comes from Microbacterium sp. AK031, assembly GCF_024807145.1. Taxonomy (GTDB): domain Bacteria; phylum Actinomycetota; class Actinomycetes; order Actinomycetales; family Microbacteriaceae; genus Microbacterium. The sequence continues at coordinate 30,773 of NZ_JANUCA010000010.1, forward strand.
GCAGGAACCGAGGGAGCTTCTCCTCGACGAGCCGACGAATCATCTCGACATCCGCCACCAGCTCGAAGTGCTGGAACTGGTGGCCGCGCTGCCTGTGACCGCGATCATCGCCCTGCACGACCTCAACCTGGCGGCGATGTTCTGCGACACGGTCGTCGTCCTCCAGCATGGGCGGGTGATCGCCGCCGGTGCGCCAGACGAGATCCTCACCCCCGAACTCATCGCGGACGTCTACGGCGTCAGGGCACGCGTGACGCGCGATGATCTTTCGGGGCGTCCGACGGTGAACTTCCAACCGGGGCCGCCGGTGCTCAGCCGAGTGGGCGTCGACACGGCGTGAGCACATCGACCCCGGCGGTACCGGTGCGATCGACGGGACGCTATCCGTCAACCAGGGTCAGCTCGTGCGGAGCGACGTTGAGGCGTTCGCAGCCATCGGCCGTGACCACCACGATGTCCTCTATGCGGGCTCCCCATTCGCCCGAGAAGTAGATGCCGGGCTCGATGCTGAACGCCATGCCCTCGCGCAGCACCAGGTCGTTGCCGGGGGCGATGTACGGTTCCTCGTGCACCGAGACTCCGATGCCGTGCCCCGTGCGGTGCAGGAATGCATCGCCCAGGCCGGAGGCAGCCAGTACGTTTCGGGCGGCAGCATCCACCTCAGATGCCGTCGCGCCCGGTCGCGAGGCATCCACGGCTGCCTGCTGGGCGCGCACGAGCACAGCGATGCGCTCCGCCACGGCGGGGTCGGGGTCGCCGACGACGTACGTCCGGGTGCTGTCCGAGTTGTAGCCGCTGGGCACCGCGCCGCCGATGTCGACCACGACGATGTCACCGTTGTGGATCATGCGATCTGAAACCTCGTGATGCGGGTCCGCGCCGTTCGGGCCGGAGCCGACGATCACGAACTCCACAGTGCGGTGTCCCTCGGCCACGATCGCCGACGCGATGTCGGCGGCGACCTCGCGTTCGGTGCGGCCGGCGCGCAGCCACTCCGGAACACGGCGGTGCACGGCGTCGATCGCCTCGCCGGCACGGCGCAGCTCGGCGATCTCGGTGGCGTCCTTGATCATGCGGCCCTCGCGGAGCACCGGTGTCGCGAGCTCGAGCCGCACGCCGAGTCGTTCGCCGATCGGGAGGAGGTGCAGAGCCGGGAGCGCATCCGAAACGCCGACACGGGTGGTCGAGGCGAGCGCACCGCTCACCAGCGCGTAGGGGTCTTCACCGTCCACCCAGTCGAGCACGGCGAGACCGAGCTCGCCCACCGCGGTGGATCGCACCTTCGCGAGCTCCATCCGCGGCACGACGATCGTCGGCGAGAGCGACGGACCGATCAGCAGGACGGTCAGCCGTTCGATCGTGTCACCCTCCACGCCGACGAGGTACTGCAGGTCTGGACCCGGTCCGACGACGATCGCATCGAAACCACCGTCGGCAGCGAGGGCCGCGGCACGTTCGAGTCGGCTGGCGTACACGGAGGCGGGGAAGGGCAGAGTGCTCATCCCCGACACGCTACTCCGGGCTGCGGCTCGACTCGTGAACGACTTCATCCGTTCACCTCGACTCTCCGGTTCGCGGCTCTGCCAGACTGACGCCATGACGACGACGCTCTTCACCGGCCGCATCCGCCCGCTCGGCGGAGACACAGAGGCCGGCATCGAGACCGAGGTCGAGGCGCTCGCCGTCGAGGATGGGCGGATCGTCGCGCTCGGCACTGCCGACGCGCTGAAGGCGCAGCATCCGGATGCCGACACCGTCGCGCTGGACGGCTGGGTCATGCCCGGCCTCATCGAGCCGCATGGGCATCCCGCGTACTCGTCGATCCTGCTTTCGGACCTCGTGGTCGACATCCGGCCGGTCACGATCCCGGATGCCGTGGGCGTGCTCGCCGCGCTGAAGCAGGCCGTCGCGGATGCCGACGGGCAGGCCGTGTTCGCGAACGGGTGGGATGCGCTGCTGCAGCGCGGGCTCCCCGACCCCGACATGCACTGGCTCGACGAGTTCGCCGGCGACGTTCCCCTCGTCGTGATCCACAACTCCGGCCACTCGGCGTACTTCAACGCCGCTGCCGCTCGCGCCGCCGGCGTGGACCGCGACACCCCTGATCCCGCAGGCGCCCGCTTCGCTCGTGACGCGAACGGTGACCTGGCCGGCGTCGCGTTCGAAGAGGCAGCCGTCGAGCAGGTCGTCGCCCCCATGCTCGCTCGTGCGAAGCAGCACCTGCCGGAACTGCTCGTCGCGCACCTGCGTGATCTGTCGCGGCGCGGCATAACGACCGTCTCCGACCTGTCGTGGAACCCCGATCTGAACCTGCTCATCCAGGCGCTGCACGCACATGGTCAACTGCCGGTGCGTCTGCGCTGGTACGAGATGTCACGTCCCGGTGGCGCGGCAGTACCGCGCGGCGGTGACGACCCGATGTTCCGCCAGACGGGCGTGAAGACCTGGTCGGACGGCTCGCCGTGGATCGGCAACATCGCCACGTCCTTCCCGTATCTCGACACCGAGGCGACGCGAGACCTCGGTCTCGAACCGCACCACATCGGCACCGCGAACTACACCACCGAGCAGCTGCTCGCGATCGCCGAGCCCTATGCGGCGGGCGGATGGCAGCTCGCCTGTCATGCGCACGGCGACCGTGCGATCGACTCGACACTCGACGTGTACGAGCAGATCATCACCGCGCACGCGCTCACCGATCACCGGTTCCGTCTTGAGCACTGCGGCGCGATGACGCCCGCGCAGTTCACGCGCGCAGCATCCCTCGGCGTCACGGTCAGCCTGTTCGTCGACCACATCACCTACTGGGGGGAGGTGCTCGTCGACGCTCTGTTCGGGCCACAGCACGGCGGTGCATGGGCGGATGCCGGAGCCGCCTTCGCCGCTGGGCACCGCGCCACGTTCCACAACGACGGCTGGGTCACACCGAACGAGCCGTTCCGCAACATGGCGGTCGCCGAGACGCGCACCACGCGTTCAGGATTCCGGATGCCGGGCGGCACACCCGTCACGCGTGCTCAGGCACTTGCCGGGCAGACGACGAACGCGGCCTGGCAGCTGTTCAGCGAGCATGAGGTCGGCGCACTCGCCCCCGGCCTGTTCGCCGACTTCATCGTGGTCGACCGTGATCCGGTGACGGTCACCGCGGAAGAGATCGCCGAGACGGTGGTGCGGGCGACCTATCTTGGCGGCCTCCGCGTGCATTGATCCTGGGTCAGGCGGAGTGAGACGCTGCGCGTGCCACGGCAGCGGCGCGGTCGTCGTCTTCACTCGCAAGCACGCCGCCGTTCGCGACCAAGTCGGCCGCCACCTCTTCGAACATGATCCGCACGTGCTCGCGTTGTGCACCCAAGGCCTCGACCGCAGCAAGAGTGACTGCCTCGGCGAAGGCGCGGCGCTGGTCAACGGTGCGCCCAGGGAGCAGTTCGACTCTGATGTTCGGCATGGCCACAGCCTAGGACACACGGCGGGACGGGCTTCATCACCCCGAGTAGTGTGATGCCATGGATCTGCGTGTCGCAGCATATGCGGTCGTCACCGATGACGACGACAGGGTGCTGCTGGCGCGATGGACCGAGGGTCGCCGGGTCGCATGGACGATGCCCGGTGGCGGTCTCGAGGCCGGGGAGGACCCGGAAGACGCCGTTCGCCGTGAAGTTCGCGAGGAGACCGGGTACACGGTGCATGTGAAGGAGCTTCTCGGCATCCATTCCCGCGTGATCCCTGCCGGCAGGCGAGTGAGGAAGTCGGGGGAACCGCTGCACACCCTGCGAATCGTCTACCGCGCCAAGATCAGCGGCGGAAAGCTGCGTTTCGAGGAGAACGGCTCCACCGATATGGCGGGGTGGTTCTCACTGCCCGCTCTCGCGGAACTGCAGCGCGTGAAGCTCGTCGACATCGCGCTGCGGATGGCCGAGATCATCTGACTCGCAGAGGTCTGCGGGAGGTCAGTCGCGCGGCTGCTCCGGCACGGTGATATCGGCGACCGTCGCACCATAGGCGGCGATCAGGTCATCAGCGTCGACGAACAGGCTGTACCCGTGCGCGCCCGCGCCCATCGCGACGCGCTGACCGACGATCGACTCGTCGGCGTAGATCGGCCAGTCGGTGGTGCTGCCGATCGGAACGATGGTGCCGCGCTCGTATCCGGTCGCGGCCAGTGCGAGTTCGGCCTCGGGCAGGCGCAGCTTGTTCACGCCGACGATCGCACGCAGCCTCGGCCACGAGATCGATCGGCCACCCGGCACGAGCGCGAAGAGATAGCTGTCATCGGTGCGCTTGACGACCAGCGTCTTGACGATGCCCGACGGATCGATCCCGAGCAGCGCCGCCGCCTCATGCAGGCTGTTCGCGTGAGGGCGCTCACGGATCTCGATGTCCAGACCACGGGCCGCCGCGGCATCCCGCACGCGCGCGTGCTGCTGCTGCTGCATGACATCGACCCCCGAGCCCGTGGAAGGGTCAGGGGTCGAAGCGGCAGAAGCCGACGGGGTCACGCGTCAGGGGCGGCGAGCGGGTCGTCTGCGACCCAGAGCTCGTCATCCGTGCGCAGTGCCTGCCATGCGGCGTAGAGCACGCCGACGGCCGCAGCCGCGCCGAGAACAATCGCGATGACGGAGCCGATGCCTGGCCCCTGCTTCTTCTTCACGATGCGTCCCTTGGAGAACTCGAGGCCCTGGCGCTTGGCGTTCGCCACATCCCACGCGGAGAGGGCGGAACCGACGACGCCGCCAACGAGCGGGACGACCTTGTCGTCCACGACGTGGCGACCGAGCTTCACGCCGCGGTCCACTGTGGGGGCGACCCGGCGGTTGTATGCGTCCTGCACGACAGGAAGCACCTGCTCACGTCCGACGCCTGCGAGCTGACGGCTGGCCTCGCGAGCGATCTCGGCGGCGTGGCCGACGACCTCCTGCTGGGATTCCCAGAGCTCGGTGGCGTTATCGCGCAGACGGCGCAGTTCTTTCTTCCGCTTGCGGGTGAGGCTCACGATGTTCTCCTGTCGACTTGGAGTACGGGTTCCCCATCTTGCCAGACGAGACTGGATGCTGGCAGTGATTGTGCCGACCCTTGTCCTCCGGAGCCGCGCGCGCTACCGTAACGACGCTTCCGGCCGGCACACTGCTGGCTCTGCGACAATGGAGGCATGGCTCAGCACTCTCACGTCGCAACCCTGCACACCAACCACGGCGATATCGTCGTCAACCTCTTCGGCGACCACGCCCCGAAGACGGTCAAGAACTTCGTCGGCCTGTCCGACGGCACTCAGGAGTGGACCGACCCCGCAACGGGCAAGCCCGGCGAGGGCGCCCTCTACAAGGACGTCATCTTCCACCGCATCATCCCGAACTTCATGATCCAGGGCGGCGACCCGCTCGGCCAGGGCGTGGGCGGCCCCGGCTACAACTTCGATGACGAGATCAACATGGAGCTCAACTTCAACGAGCCCTACATCCTCGCCATGGCCAACGCGGGCCTGCGTCGCAACGCGATCACCGGCAAGGCCGAGGGCACGAACGGCTCGCAGTTCTTCATCACGACCGACCCGACCCCGTGGCTGCAGGGCAAGCACACGATCTTCGGCGAGGTCGCGGATGACGCCTCCAAGAAGGTCGTCGACGCCATCGCCGCGGTCCCCACCGCCGCCGGTGACAAGCCGCTCGAGGACGTCGTCCTGCAGTCGGTCGACATCGCCGCCGTCTGAGTTCAGACTTCTCAGGCCGATCCGGATGACGACACCCGAGTTCACGACCAATCGTGACAACTTCTGCTACCGCCATCCGGATCGGCAGAGCTTCGTGCTCTGTCAGCGCTGCATGCGCACCATCTGCCCCGAGTGCCAGACGCAGGCCGCCGTCGGCGTCATCTGCCCGGAGTGCATGAAGGCCGAGCGCAGCAACCGCACTCCCGCACAGAAACGCGCACAGCGGCAGTGGGGTCGTGGCGGCAGCGCCCGCGGCTCACTGACGGCCGTGCAATCGGGCCGTCCGATGATGACCTACGGGATCATCGCGGTGACGGCCTTCGTCGGTCTTCTGCAGCTGGTGCCGGGCCTGGGTATCACCGGACTCTTCGAGTTCTGGATCGGCTACCTCTTCCCCGAGCTCTCCGGAGCGCCGTTCCAGCCCTGGCGCCTGCTCACGGCAGCCCTGGTGCACAGCGGCATCTGGCACATCGGTCTCAACATGCTCGCGCTCTGGTTGATCGGCCGGAGCCTCGAGCCCATGCTCGGGCGCTGGCGCTTCCTCGCGCTCTACGTGCTCGGCGCTCTCGGCGGATCGGTCGCGGTCGGGATCATCTCGCCGACCACGGCGACCGTCGGCGCATCCGGCGCGGTGTTCTCGCTGTTCGGCGCCCTGCTCGTGATCGGCCTGCACCTGGGGGCCAACATGACCGGTCTGTTCGTGCTGCTCGGCATCAACCTCGTGATCGGATTCATCCCCGGCTTCAACATCGCGTGGCAGGCGCACGTGGGCGGTGCGGCCGTCGGCGCCCTGGTCGGTCTGATCGTGCTGCGCACCCGCAAGCGGCAGCAGCGCGTCTGGCAGATCCTGCTCCTCATCGCGCTCGCCGCACTCCTGCTCGCCGCGGTCTTCATAGTCCCGCCACTCCTCATCGGCGTCTGAGGTCCTACCCGGACGGACGCCTCCGATCCCGGTCAGCAGTTGTTAACACCGTTCTCCACCCCTGTGAATAACACCGGTGTAATTCTCCCCACCCTGTGCACAACCCTGTGGATAACTCCGGGCTGACCTGCCGCGTGAACCGCACTCCCGCAGCATCCCCCGCGGGTACGGCGAAAGGCCCCTCGCGAACGAGGGGCCTTTCGAAAGACAGCGAATGCGCGGCGTCAGCGCCAGCGCGTCGTCATGAGGAATCCGATCATCGCGATGCCGAGACCGATGGCGAGGTTCCACGATCCGATGCCCGGAACCGGGAACTGCATGCCCGAGATGTAGAAGACCAGGATCCACACGAGGCCCAGCAGCATGAAGCCGAGCATCACCGGCTTGAACCACACGGCGTTCGGGGCGGCCTCGCCCTCAGCGCGCTCGACAGCGGGTTCTTCGCTCTTACGGTCTCGTGCCATGGGGTCAGTCTACCCAAGACAGCGATGCGTGCCTGCTTCGATCGCAGGCGTACACCCTGGCGAGATAAGATCGCCGCTATGAGTGCACCTGGGGCGTCGATCAACGCGCGCACTCGGCGTCCTCGCCGGCGTTCGCGGGCGACGTTCACGAGCGTGCTCGGTGAACTGCTGCTGACCGCCGGCGTGCTCGTGATGCTGTTCGTCGCATGGCAGATGTGGATCGGCGACATCATCATCAGCGCCCAGAGCAACAGTGCGGGCAGCGCGGTCTCCGAGACCTGGGAGCAGCAACCCGCCCCCGTACCACCGCCGATCGTCGAGAACGATGACGGCGACACCTGGTTCGAACCACCGGTGCTGCCGCATCCGGCAGGGGGGGAGACCTTCGCGCAGATGCGGATCCCGCGGTTCGGCGACGACTACAACGTCGCGATCGCCGGGGGGACCTCGCGACCGGTCACCCTCGACAACGGATGGATCGGCGTGTACGCCCAGTCCGTCATGCCAGGAGAAGTGGGCAATTTCTCCGTCGCCGGTCACCGCACCACCTGGGGTGCTCCGCTGAACCGGATGGACAAGCTGCGCATCGACGATGCGATCGTCGTCGAGACTCAGGAGGGCTGGTACACCTATCGATTCCGCACCCTCGAGTACGTGCAGCCGGATCAGGTCGACGTGCTCCTCGACGTGCCGCAGGTGCCGGGTGCCGTCACCGGAGAGCGCTACCTTACGCTGACCGCCTGTTCCCCGCTGTACTCGCTTGCCGAGCGCATCATCGGCTATGCCGTCTTCGAGGGGTTTCAGCCCCGCGTCGAGGGCGAACCCGAGTCGCTGACCGCCGTCGCCGACGTCGCACCCCCATCCATCTGAGGAAGATCTGATGTACGCAGCAATCTGGCGCATCCTGCCCGGGCCGTGGTGGTTGCGGCTGTTCATCCTGCTGGTCGTCGTCGCGGCGATCCTCTACGGGCTGTTCTTCTACGTGTTCCCCTGGGTGAGCCCGCTCATCACGCCGGGTGAGGTCGATCTGGAGTGAGCGTGCGAGTGCTGGTCGTCGACAATCACGACAGCTTCGTGCACACGCTCGTCGGGTACCTGCGAGAGCTCGGTGCGGCCTGCGAGATGATCGAGGCGGATGCTGTGGACGCGGCGGGCTTCGCCCGCCTCCTGCCCGACTTCGACGCCGTGCTGCTCTCGCCGGGCCCCGGCCGGCCGCGGGACGCGGGCGCATCCGTCGAGATCGTTGCGCTCGCCGCCGAGCGCCGGATGCCGTTGCTCGGTGTCTGTCTCGGGCATCAGGCGATCGGAGCCGCGTTCGGTACCGAGGTCTCCGAGGCGCCGGAGCTGATGCACGGGATGGTGTCCACGGTCGCGCATGACGGCTCGCCGCTGTTCCACGGCATCCCGTCGCCCTTCGATGTCGGGCGCTACCACTCACTTGCGCTCGCCGAGCCGGAGCTGCCGGCAGAACTGCGTGTCACGGCACGCACGGCATCCGGAACCGTGATGGCGATCGCGCACCGCGAGCTGCCGGTCCAAGGAGTGCAGTTCCACCCGGAGAGCGTGCTCACGTCCTACGGCTACCGCCTGCTGGCGAACTGGTTGGCGCAGCTCGGTGATCCGAACGCCGTCGAGGTGTCGACGCGGCTCCATCCGTTCGCGCGCTGACGGCCGCGCAGGATCGAGCACCTATCGGTGGTGCCGCGTCATTCTGCGACAGCGGTGCAGTGACGCAACTGCACTTCGGAGTGCACCGGGACGTCACCAGGGGCGGCGGACATCGAGGCGACGGTCGCCGGGTCGGTGGCAGGGCAATCCGCCATCTCGGTAGGGATCGCGGTGAGTCCGAGTTCCTCGAGTTTCGCGGTCGCCGCATCCAGCGTCCACCCTGAGACATCGGGCAGCGTGACATGGCCACTGGCGACGACGAGGTTGACGACCGTCTTGGGGGCGACCTCGGCACCCGCTTCCACGCTCGACTCCAGCACCGTGTCGGCAGCGCTGTCGGGATCGTTGCGCTGAATGACGTTGCCGAGCTCGAGGCCCGCCTTGCTCAGCGCCTCCTTCGCCGCTGTCTGCGAGAGCCCGACGAGCGCTGGGGCCTCAACCGTCTCGGTGCCCGAGGAGACGTAGATCGTCACGCTCTGCCCTGCTTCGACTGACTGTCCAGCCTCAGGGTCTGTGCGGATGACGTTGTTCTCGGTGATCGAAGGACTCGTCTCGTACACGAGCGTGGATTGGAGGTCGAGTTCTTCGAGGTCTTGCTGCGCGCGTTCGTACGACACATCGATCAGGTCGGGAACCGTGCGGGACGACGTGGGGATCTGCTCGCCGCGCGGCATCGTGAGCACCCACACGAGCACCGAGATCAGCAGCACGGCAAGCAGCGCGACGCCCGCCCAGATCCACACCACTGGTGGTCCGGACTGCGTGCGTGTCATCGTGGTGTCGCTGCTGAGCTGCCGCAGAGACCGCGCGGTCTCCTGCGCCTGGCGAGGGCTCGGGCCGTACAGCTCGCTGGTGAGAGCACTGAGCTGCTTCTTGCTCGGAGCCTTGCCCGCGACTGCATCGTCGAGCGCGGCGCGGAAGTGCGCAGCATCCGGATACCGCTGATACGGATCCTTCGCGAGCGCGCGCAGCACGATGGGATCGAGTGCACCGGGGGAATCCTCATTCACCTCGGTCGGAGGCAGCGGGGTCTCGCTCACGTGCTGATAGGCGACCGCGACGGGCGATTCGCCGCGGAACGGCTGACGCCCGGTGAGCAGCTCGTACAGCACGATGCCGGTCGAGTAGAGATCGGCACGCGCATCGACCGGCTCGCCCTTGGCCTGCTCCGGCGAGAAGTACGCGGCAGTGCCGATGATCTGCGTGGTCTCGGCGACCGTCGACGACGAGTCCGAAACCGCGCGGGCGATGCCGAAATCCATGACCTTCACCTGGCCGGACGGCGTGACCATGACGTTGCCCGGTTTGATGTCGCGATGCACGACGCCGGCGCGGTGGGAGTAGTCCAGCGCCTCGAGGATGCCGTCGACGTAGCGCACCGCGTCCTCGACGGGAACCGGACCCTCGGCGATGATCTCCTTCAGCTGGCGGCCCTGAACCAGCTCCATGACGATGTACGGCTCACTGCCCGCTGTGCCCACAGCGGGAGCGCCCTGCGGCGCCGACGTCGGGTCACCCGCGTCGAAGACGCGCACGATCGACGCGTGCGACATGCGGGACGCCGCCTGCGCCTCCAGGCGGAAGCGCGTGCGGAACGCCGTGTCGCGTGCGAGCTCGGGGTCGAGGATCTTAATGGCGACCTCGCGCCCGAGGGTGATGTCGTAGCCGCGATAGACCTTGGCCATGCCGCCGTGACCGATGAGTTCATCCACGCGGTATCGCTCAGCGATGATGCGCGGCTCTGCGGTCACTGGTGACTCCCCCTGGTACGACAACGGCATGGACTTCCTAAGGTTACCCCTCAGCTCTCCTGAGATGACTCTCAGCCTTCGGGGAGTTCGCCTTCATCGCCCGGGAGGATGCTCGCAGGCTGGATCGTCACGGAGAGCGGCGGGGACGACGGCGTCACGCGCTCGTCGCCACTGGCGCACGTCGCCGTGTAGGTCGCGATCATCTGCTGACCTTCAGCATCGGCGACCACGACCTCGGCGCTGCGCTGCGTCGGCGGGAAGTTCGGACCCCCCGACACGAAGGAGCCGTTGGAGAGCTGCACCGTGTAGCGGGTGAGGTTAGTGCCGCTGGGGCACACGAAGTCGCTGCCCCACGACAGCGTCACGGTTCCGCCGGCAGTGGGCTCGCCGGAGATCGCGGGAGCATCCGTCGGCGCCGGAAGTGCGGCGCGCTCGCCGTAGGTGGTCAGCGTCATCGCCTGATCGACGGAGACGTTGCCGAGCGGCTCGACCTTGTACACCTTGCCGACTTGATCGTCGGATCCGGCAGGATCGCCGGTGACGCAGGTGACGTCGGAGAAGCCGTTGTCCGTCAGGGTCGTGGTCGCAGCGGAGCAGTCGAGGCCGACCAGGTTCAGTGACGCCACATCGACGCGATCCGGCTCCGGAGGGGGCTCTGGTGTAGGCGTCGTGGGCTTGGGCGTCGGAGTGTTCGCCGCGGAGGTGGTGTTCGTGGGGTCGGGTTCGGGGTCGCCCTGATTCAACAGCGCGAACACGGTGCCGGCGAGCACGATGGCGATGAGCGCGATCAGTGCGATCAGCGGCCACGTCCACGGGCTGCGTTTCTTCTTCTTGCCCTCTGCCTCTGCTTCTGCGCCGTCGGCGGGGAGAGCCGCGGTGGTCGGCAGGATGCGCGTCGTACCGTCGTCGCCGCTGGCGGTGAGGATGCGGGTGGCATCATCGCCGGCGACACCGCCGGTGGCGATGGCGGGCACCGCGATCGCCGCGGAGTTCAGGTCGCCGCGGCGCAGCGCCTGCGCGGCGCGTGCGACAGTGGCGGATGAAGACGGCCGGTCCGCCGGCTTCTTCGCGATCATCGCCATCACGAGGTTCTGCACCGGGATCGGCACGGTCGGCGGCAGCGGCGGCGGCTGCTCGTTGATCTGCGCCATTGCGATCGCGACCTGCGACTCACCGGTGAACGGGCGCTTGCCCGCCAGCGACTCGTAGGCGACGATTCCCAGTGAGTACGTGTCAGTCGCAGGGGATGCCGGGTGACCGGAGGCCTGCTCTGGCGACAGGTACTGCACGGTGCCCATGACCTGGCCGGTCGCGGTCAGCGGCACCTGGTCGGCGATGCGTGCGATGCCGAAGTCGGTGATCTTGACCCGACCGTCCGGAGTGATCAGCAGGTTTCCCGGCTTGATGTCGCGGTGCACGAGACCCGCGGCGTGCGCAGCCTGAAGAGCGGATGCCGTCTGGGCGACGATGTCGAGCGTCTTGTCGGCGCTCAGCGCGCCGTCGCGCTCGAGCAACGTGGATAGCGCTTCACCGGGGACGAGTTCCATGACGAGGAACGCGCTGCCGTTCTCCTCGCCGTAGTCGAAGACACTGGCGATGCCCTCGTGATTGACGAGTGCGGCATGACGGGCTTCGGCGCGGAAGCGCTCGAGGAAGCCCGGATCCCCCATGTACTCGTCCTTGAGGATCTTGATGGCGACGGTCCGTCCGATGACGTGGTCCGTGGCTTCCCAGACCTCGCCCATGCCACCGATCGCAATACGCGACTGAAGCTCGTATCGACCACCGAACGACACACCCTGCGTCGGCCTCATCTGTTAAGCACCGCCTCAATGACCTTCTTCGCGATCGGGGCGGCGAGCGTGTCACCGGATCCCGACTGTCCCATTCCGCCGCCGTCTTCGACGACGACCGCCACAGCTACCTGTGGATTGTCCGCCGGTGCAAAACCGGTGAACCACAACGTGTACGGCTCGTCGCCATCGTTCTCGGCCGTCCCCGTCTTACCGGCAACGTCGATGCCGTCTATTCTTGCACCCGTCGCCGCACCGTCTGCGACGCTCGCCGTCATGGCGTCGGTGACGGCGTTCGCGACCTCGGCCTCGGTCGCTCGACCGAACTCCGTGTTCTCGTACTGGCGGACCACCGAGAGATCGTTTCCGATCACGGCATCCACGAGCCGAGGATTCATCACGACCCCGTCGTTGGCCAGTCCGGCAGAGACCATCGCCATCTGCAGCGGGGTGGCCGTGACCTGACCCTGACCGAATCCGGTGAGCGCGGTCTGCGCGTCGTCGAGTCCGCGGGGATAACGGGAAGCCGTCGACTCCAGCGGCGTGGAGAACCTCTGGTTGAAGCCGAACTTCTCTGCCATCTCGAGGATCTTCGCGTCGCCGAGCTCGACCGCGAGCTCAGCCATCGGGATGTTGCAACTGAGACGGACAGCATCCGCGATCGTCACGGTCGCGCCCGAGCCGCACGTGCCGCCCGTCGCGTTCGAGACCTGAGATGAGGAGCCAGGGAGCGTGTAGCGAGCGGGGTTCGGGAGTGTCGAGTCGGGTGACCACTCCCCTGTCGCATAGGCGGCAGCGGCGACGAGTACCTTGAACGTGGAGCCAGGGGGGTTCAGATTGCCCGCAATGGCGCGGTTCTGCAGCGGGTTGGGCCTCAGCGCGTCGAGTTCGTCATAAGCGGCTTCGGCCTGTGAACCGCTGTGCACGGCGATAGCGTTGGCGTCGTAACCCGGGGTCGAGACCATCGCGAGGATCCGTCCCGTCGACGGCTCGATGGCGACAACGGCGCCCTGCAGATCCCCCATCGCCTCGTAGGCTGCCTGCTGAGCCGCAGCATCCAGAGTCAGCTCGGCGCTGAACCCGGTCTGCGCCTGGCCCGACACGATCCGTTCGATCTCCGCCAGGAACGCACTTGCGCCGGTTCCGGAGAGATCGGCGTTGAGTGCGTTCTCGATGCCGGTCGACGACTGCAATGCCGGATTGAAGAATCCGGTCACGCTCGACCACATCGGTGAATCGGCATACACGCGCTGGTACTGGAACTCGTCGTCACTGGCGACGGAGTGCGCGATCTGCACCCCATCGGCGATGATCGATCCGCGCTCGATCTCGTAGCTGTCGCGGAGCGAGCGCTGGTTGTTCGGGTTCTGAGCGAGGCTGTCGGCGTCGACGACCTGGATCCAACTCGCCGCCGCGAACAGGGCGATGAACATGAACAGCATCACGACGCTGAGCCTGCGGAGTTCCCTGGTCATCCGATCACCACCCTTGGCTGGCGGCGCACGCCGTCGGAGATGCGCAGCAGCAACGCCACGATGAGCCAGTTCGCGACCAGTGACGATCCGCCGGCCGCGAGGAACGGGGTGGTCAGGCCCGTCAGCGGGATGACACGTGTCACACCGCCGACCATGATGAACACCTGCAGCGCGATCGTGAACGACAGGCCGGTCGCGAGCAGCTTGCCGAAGTCGTCCTGCCCGGCGATGCCGATCCGCATCCCCCTGCTGACGAACACCATGTACAGAGCGAGGATCGCGAACAGGCCGATCAGCCCGAGCTCTTCACCGAGGCTGGGGATGATGTAGTCGCTGTGCGCGAGCGGGGTGATCGTCGGGCGGCCCTGACCGAGGCCGGTGCCCAGCAGACCACCGTGCGCGAGGCCGAAGATGCCCTGCTGCAACTGGTAGCCCGCACCCTTGGGGTCGACGATCTCTGGATCGAATGCGTACAGCCAGTTCGTGAAGCGCCCGTGGACGTAGGCGAGCACCTGCGTGGCGATGAAGACGCCGACGGCCACCATGGTGAGCCCGATCAGCACCCAACTGGTCTTGCCCGTGGCGACGTAGAGCATCGCGATGAACATGCCGAAGATGAGCATGCCGGTGCCGAGGTCGCGCTGCACCACGATGATGCCGAGCGAGATCAGCCACACGACGATCACGGGACCCAGCTCGCGCATCCGAGGCCAGGTGATGCCGAGGAACACCTTGCCGACGGAAGTGAGGCTCTCTCGTGTGCGCACCAGGTAGCCGGCGAAGAAGATCGCCAGACAGATCTTGGCGAGCTCGCCGGGCTGGAAGGCGAAGATGCCGCCGATGGTGACCCACACGTCGGCATTCGCCCCGGATGCACCGAGCCCGGGCACGAACGGCAGCAGCAGCAGCACGATTCCGGCGAGACCGAACATGTACGTGTAGCGGAACAGCACCCGGTAGTTGTGCAGGAGGATGACGATCGCGATGGCGCCCGCGAGCGAGATGCCGGTCCAGGCCAACTGCTTGGTGGAGTACGCCTCCCACCCTGTGTTGTGCAGCGCGATGTCGATCCGGTAGATCATCGCGATGCCGAGGCCGGTGAGCAGCGTCGCGATGGGCAGGACGAACGGGTCGGCATCGGATGCGACGATGCGCAGTACGACGTGCAGGGCGAACGCCAGCACGGCGAGTCCGCCGCCGATGAACAGGATGAAGGGGTCGATCAGTCCGAGCGCACCGAGCTGCACGAGGCACAGGGCGGCGCCGCTGATCGCGCAGGCGAACAGCAGCAGCCAGAACTCTCGGTTTCGCTGCGTCTGCGGCAGCCGCATCCGTTTCAGCGCCTTGATGACCGCGGTGTCGGCGGAGACGTCGGTGCTCATCATCCGGCATCGCCTCCTTCGGTGGCCGTCGGAACGGGAGTCGGAGCGGGAGTCGGCGGCGGAGTGGGCGTCGGCGTCGGCGCGGGCGTCTCGCCGGTGACGGCCTCGGAGCCGGCCCGCAGGCGATCCACGATCGCCATGGCGTCGGACAGCGACCGGGCGTTGATCGTGCGCTCCACGGAGGCGCGCTGGTACGGCGGAAGATCGGCGAGCAGGATGCCGGTGTCTTCGATCTCGGTGGACAGCGAGATCGGACCGATGCTCTGCTGCACGCCCTGGAAGATCACGACGCTGTTATCGTCTGCGCCGATGAAATACCGCGTCTGGGTCCAGTTGTAAGCGAGCATTCCCGCACCGGTGAGGGCGAGCAGCACGACGAGAAGTGCCGCGATCCATCCGACCCGGCGACGTTTCGCGCGCCGGCGATCCTCCTCGATGAGTTCCTCGAGGTAGTCGGCGGCCGGCTCGAAGTGCGAGGGTTCGTTCGCGGCCTGGCGCACCGGGTGCAGCCAGTTCGTGCGCCCTGCGCGGGCGGCCGGGATCAGCACACCGGACGGGTTGGATGCGGCGCCGACGATCGTCGCCGTGCCGGAGGAGACGGGATGCACGCCGCCGACCTCGACGAGTACGACCGTGACGTTGTCGGGCGCACCGCCGTCGAGTGCCTGCTTGAGCAGGTTGTCGGCGGTGCGTCCCGGCGGAAGGCCGAGTCGCATGGCCTTGAGGATGTGCGGTTCGTCGACGACACCCGAGAGGCCGTCGGAGCAGAGCAGCCAGCGATCGCCGGGGAGCGTCGGCATGACGAACATGTCCAGCTCGGGGTCGTGGTCCATGTCGCTGAGCACGCGCATCAGCACGGAACGGCGCGGGTGGTAGCGCGCCTCCTCGGGGGTGATGCGGCCCGAGTCGACCAGTCGCTGTACGAACGTGTGATCGGCGGTGATCTGGGTCAGCTCATCGTCGCGGTAGAGATAGATGCGCGAGTCGCCGATGTGGCCGATGACGGCGTGATCGTCGACCATAATGATCGCGCTGACGGTCGTGCCGAGTCCGGCGAGCTCCGGACGCTCCTTCGCGGCACGGATGAGGTCTCCCGCGGCGGTGGTGACGGCTGCCTGCAACGAGGCTTGGGCTTCGTCCACCTCAGGAAACGTCTGGTCCAGTCGCTCGAGCCGCTGGATCGCGATGCTGGAGGCGACATCGCCGCCTGCGTGACCGCCCATGCCGTCGGCGACGGCGAACAGGTTGGCGCCGGCATACCCGGAGTCCTGGTTGTTGGAGCGCACCTTCCCGGTATGGGAGATCGCCGCGCTCGACCCTTCGAAGACCATGCCGGCGTCAGGCTCGCAGCTCGAAGGTCGTGGCGCCGACCTTGACGGCGTCGCCGATGTTGATCGGGACCGGTGCTCCGGAGACGCGCTTCGCGCCGAGGAAGGTGCCGTTGGTGGAATCGAGATCCTGGATCGCCCAGGTATCGCCGCGCAGCAGCAGGCGCGCGTGGTGGCTGGACGTGTAGTCATCGCGGATGACGAGACCGGACTCGCTGGAGCGGCCGATGGTCATCGGCTCCGTGCCGAGAGGAAGCTCGAGTCCTGCCTTGGGGCCGGAGGTGATGACGAGCTTGGAGACGCTGTTGATGCGCGCGGCACCCCCTGCGCGCGGTGATGGCGCGGCCTTCGGCTTGGCTGCCGGAGCAGCGGCGGCGACCGGAGCGCCGGCGGCGGCCTCGGCCGGGAGCTTTCGCACCTTCACGCCGAACAGGTCGGCGCGCAGCGAGTACACGACTCCGAACACGAAGAACCACAGCAGCACCAGGAAGCCGATGCGCAGCAGGAGGAGGACGAGTTCACTCATCGATTCGCCCTCCCGGTTCCTGAGCCGGTCGAAGGGCGGTCGGCTGCCACGGGAACGACGCGGAAGATCAGGTCGGTGCGCCCGATCGTGATGGTCGTGTCGGTGGGCAGCGGGGCCTCGCGCACCTTCTCGCCGTTGATCTTGGTGCCGTTCGTGGACCCGAGATCGCGCATCATGGCACGCTCGCCGTCCCAGAGGATCTCGACGTGCTTGCGGCTGGAACCGGCATCCGCGATCGTGATGTCGGCGTCGCTGCCGCGTCCGATCACGCTGCGTGCCTTGGTGATCGAGTGACGGTGCCCGTCGACGTCGACGACGGCCTGCCAGCTGACGCGTCCTTCGACCGTGCCCGAGTTCACGCGCACCGTGCCGGTGGCGACTCTTTCGTCGGCTTCGAGGGCGATCGAGAGCGGGCCGGCGAAACTGTAGCCCTGCGCCTTGGCGTGCGTGTTCATCAGTGCGTGCAGCTCGTCGGTGAGTGCGCCGCCGAGTCCCTGCATCCGCTCGAGGTCGTCGGCGCTGAGACGCACGACGTAACTGTTCGGCGCGATGATGCGGTCGCGGCTGACGACGGCGGCCTTGATGTCGGCCTCGCGGCGGATCGCCGATGCGATCTCCACCGGCTGAATGCCGCTGCGGAAGGTCTTGGCGAACGCACCGTTGACGGCGCGCTCAAGACCCTTCTCAAAGCTGTCAAGTAGTCCCACTGGGCTCCTCTGGCATGGCGGCGGTAGCAACATCGTAGCCACGTGAACTGTATATGTGCCTCCCGGGCGTCATCTCCGGGGGTGGCCTCGGCTCGTTTCGCTGTACTGCAGCGCGGATGCGAAGTCCGGCACGGGTTCGGCGCACGCGAAAGTGCGTGATATCCTCGGGAAGTTGAGTTCTTCGGAACGAGACGCTCGCGCGAGTGGCGGAATGGTAGACGCGCTGGCTTCAGGTGCCAGTGTCCTTACGGGCGTGGGGGTTCAAGTCCCCCCTCGCGCACAGCGAGTCAGAACAGGCCCTCACCAGGCATTCATTGCCGGTGAGGGCCCTTCTCTTTTCTCAGAGTCTTTCTCAGAGCCCGAGCCGGTCGAACGGGATGCCCCGCACCACGCGCCGCCATGGGTGCTCGCCCAGCGACCACAGCATCCGCCCCTCGGGGTCGAGCGCGAGATCCTCGCAGCCGATCGGCAGTGGCACGTCGCTGCGTTGGGGCGTGGCGCCATCGCCATCCCATAGCGCCCCCGGCTGCAGCCCCCGCGACTGCGAGATGAATCGGCGGTCACCCCACTGCACGGCACCCTGCATGCGGGCGATCTGCGGAGAGCTCTGGTCGACAGAGACGAACGAGCCCTCGACATGGCCGGGAATCGTGAACTCGCCGATGCGCCCGAGCTTGTCGCCGCGGTACTCGCCGATGAGCACACGAGGCAGCGAGGTGCCGTGCGTGTCGAACATCCGACCCAGGAACGAGCACCTCAACGGCACAGGATGCACCCGCGTGCGCACCACCGCGAGCGCCACCGCACCGAATCCTCGTCCTCGCGCTCCGACCATGCGCCGCGCCGCCGCTCCCCGTATCCGCCGCGACTCGCTCATGTCGAACTCCCATATCCCCTGCCCCGTGGCGGCGACGAAGAGCCGATCGCCGAACCAGGCGAGGCCGCCGGCATGGATCTGGGCGGGGGCGAGCTCGCCGTCGTCTCCCTCGATCGTGAGGGCGACATCCAGGTGCCGTGAACGCTCCAGATCGATGAACGTCACGCGCGATGCGAGGTGCTGACCCGTCTTGTCTCTGCGGAACCAGCTCACCGCGAGCGTTCGCCGCCCCTGCCACGTGCCGAAGTCGATGCCCTGCGGGTACCACTTCGTCGTGTACGTGCGGGCACTGAGCCATTTCAGTTCGACGACACCGCGACGTCGGTGACGCAACGGGCGCCACATCGATCCGAAGAGCCCGAACACCGCGGTCAGTCTCCCATCGCAGCAGCGAGCGCGGCGTCGACGTGAAGCGAGGTCGTGGGATAGATCGGTACAGCGGCATCGCCCTCACCGATGAGCAGTTCGATCTCGGTGCATCCCAGGATGATGCCTTCCGCACCGCGATCGACGAGACCGTCCATGATGCGCTGGTAGCGCTGCCGCGACTCCTCGCTCACCACGCCGTGGACGAGCTCGTCGTAGATCACTTCGTGCACCACCCGTCGCTCTTCTGCGTCGGGAACGATCGTATGGATGCCGTGCGCCGCCAGGCGTTCGGCGTAGAACGGGCGCTCCATGGTGAAGGCCGTACCCAGCAGCCCGACCGTGCGCACCCGGGAGGGGCGGATGGCCTCGGCCGTGACGTCGACGATGTGCAGGAATGGGATGCTGACGGCATCCTGTATCTGCTCGGCGACCAGATGCATCGTGTTGGTGCACAGCACCAGCAGTTCGGCTCCGGCCCTTTCGAGCGCGAGCGCGCGTCCGGCGAGCAGGTTGCCGGCGGCATCCCAGTCGTCTTGTGCCTGCATCGCCTCGATCTCGGCGAAGTCGAGCGAATCCAGCAGGATGCGTGCCGAATGGTGGCCACCCAGGCGATCCCTGACGCGCTCGTTGGCGAGGCGGTACCACTCGAGTGATGATTCCCAGCTCATCCCGCCGAGTACCCCGATCGTCTTCATGGCATCACCTTTCACGTCAGATCCAGCCGCGTTCCTCCGCGACCAGCACCGCCTGCTGCCGGGTGGTGACATGGAGTTTTCCGAGGACGGTCGAGACGTGGTTGCGCACGGTTCCCGGCGCCAGAGCCAGCGTCCGCGCGATCTGCCCTGTGGTCTCTCCGCGCCGCCCCGCTCGCAGCACGTCGAGTTCGCGATCGGTCAGCGGACTGCGCTCGTCGCTCAGGGCGTCGGCCGCGATCTCGGGATCGACGTAGCGCGCACCGGCCGCGACGCGCCTGATGACCTCCGCGACCTCGTTCGCCCCGCGGGACTTGGGCAGGAAGCCGGCCACTCCCGATGCCAGCGCTCGCCGCAGCACACCGGGCCGCGCGTGCCGCGTCACGACCACACAGCGGATCGTGGTGCTGCGACGCAGCCGCTCGGCGACCTCGACGCCGTCGAGCCCCGGCATCTCCAGATCGAGTAGGCAGACGTCCGGCGTCAGCCGGATGGCCTCGGCGAGGGCTTCCGCTCCGTCGGCGCACTCCGCAACGACGTCGATGTCGTCCTCCAGTCGCAGCAGGGCGGCCAGCGCCGAGCGGATCATCGCCTCGTCGTCGGCGAGCAGTACCCGGATCATCGCGCTTCCTCCCCCGGCACACCGGCCGGAACGGTCACAACGACCGCGAACTCCTGTTTCCCCCGTCGCACTTCCAGGGTTCCTCCCGCTTCCGAGGCGCGGCGGGCGACGCCCTCGAGCCCTGAGCCGTCATCTGACGCCGTCTGGCCTGCGGCCCCGTCATTCACGATCTCGTACCGCCAGGACGCCCCCGCCCTTTTCAATGAGAGATGTGCCCACTTGCCCCCACCGTGTCGCAGCACGTTCGTCGTCGTCTCGCGGATGACGGGACCCAGAACGGATGCCGGAGCACGATCCGCGCCTGCATCGACGGTCGCCTCCGCCGATGTTCCGGCCGCGCGCAGCAGATCGACAGCGTTGGCGATCTCGTCGCTCAACGGCACCGAGCGGAATCGCAGCGCGAGGTCGCGGGTGCCCTGTTGTGCTTCGGCCACACTTCCTCGTGCCGCACGCAGCTGATCGAGCGCAGCATCCGGATCCTTCGTGATGAGGCGCTCGGCGAGCTCGAGCTGGAGAGCGATGACCTGCAGATGGTGGCCCTGCAGATCGTGCACGTCGGTCGCGACCCTGAGGCGCTCCTGCGTTGCGGCCAGGCGACTCTCCGACGCGCGTGCCCGATCGAGCCGCACCAATACGTCCCACCACCACAACGACACCACTGTCATGCCCGGGAGGATCATGGAGAAGGAGGACACGACCCCCCAGACCCTGAGCGCCTCTGCGTCTCCGGTGCGCTGAGCGTCGATCGCGACGAGTCCCACCAGCACCACGGTCGCAGCGAGCACAACTCTCAGACGTACCCCTGACTGCCAGTTGAGCAGCATGAGCGACTGCAGCAGCGGTAGGGCGCCGACGACCCACAGGCCGGAGATGGCTCCGGCAGTGAGTCCGTACGCAACGGTGACCAGCACCGGCAGTAGCTGCCTTCGCCACTGGATCAGCGGAGTGGCATCCGTGCGGTGTCGATAGTCGATCAGCAGGGCGATCGTCGACGCCACCCACAGCATGCCTCCGAGGCCGACGGCGATCACCGTCGCGGGAAGCCCGCTTCCGCCCTGAAGCACGGCCTGGACCGTGGTGAGGACGATGACGACCTCGAAGACGACCACCGCCGCGACCGTGTACCACCACGTGGCCGTGACGCCTCGCGCCAGTCTCCTCGCCCCGCGCTCGGCGGTCGCGGCGCCGTCTGGCTCGAGGGCGGACGCAGTGCTCATGTCGTCCACATTACGGCCATGACACATGTCACCCATGTGGCATGTGAACAGCCCGAAAGCCAGTGACAGCGCGGCACTTCTGCGCGACGGGCCGAACCGATGGACTGGAGTCACCGCCGGGGAGATTCCCAGGCCGTCGCAAGGACAGGAACATCCCATGAACCTCATCGAGACCTTCCAGAACCTGGTCGCCCAGGTGCCGGAGCTGGTGCAGCCGCTCATCGTCGCCCTGGCCGGCGCCGTGCCCTTCATCGAGGGTGAGGGTGCGGCCAGTATCGGCATCATCGGCGGCATCCATCCGGTGATCGCTGCGATCGCGGGGATCACCGGCAACTTCCTCTGCGTGCTGGTGCTCGTGCTGCTCAGCTCGGGCGCGCGCAACGCGGTGGTCACCCGCAATCAGGAGCGCAAGGCGCGACTGGCAGCGGCCGACGGTGCGAGCGTCACCGTGGTCGAGGCGGAGACCGACTCCGAGAGCGGCCGCAGCGCGGCCCGCAAGGCGAAGTTCCGCCGGGCACTCGACCGCTACGGCGTGCCGGGAGTCAGCCTGCTCGGCCCGCTCCTGCTGCCCACGCAGTTCACCGCGACCATGCTCGCAGCGACCGGTGTCAGCAAGGCGCGCGTCCTGCTCTGGCAGGCCGTCGCGATCATCGGCTGGACCACGATCCTCTCGGTCTTCGTCGGCAGTGTCGTCCACGCCGTGAGCTGAGCGGAAGGTCCTCTTCGTGAGGCTCACTGAGGGTGGTCGTGGGGGCGGAATGGCCGCTCACGCGGCCGCCGGCTGCGGGGTGCTGACGAGTGCACGAAGCCCGGCGATGCCGGAATCGCGATGTGCGGCACGCTGGCGCTCTGCGCCGTTCCCATCGCGGAGCACTCGTGCGAGGTGCTCGTTCACGAGCGCCAGATCGCCGCTCTCCTCGAGCGCCGGTGCGGTCGTTCGACGTAGCAGGTCGATCGCCGATCGGGCCGGGATCGGTTCGCCGGACACGGGGTGCATGAGCGTCGCGTCCATCCCCCACCGCGCCGCCGCCCACAGCGAGGTCTGAACGGCATCCGTCTCGTGCACGCTGCCCTCAGCCGGCGCCGTGAACACCAGGGCTCTGCAGAGCGCCGCCAGCAGCAGAGTGTCATCTGCGCAGAGCTGGGCGTCGAAGACCCGCAACTCGAGAGTCGGGTAGCGGGCAGAGATGCGGGCCGCCCATGACACGGATGCCGCATCCGGGATCACATGTGCGCGAACGAGTCGATCCACGGTGGCGTGGTAATGATCCACGTCGATGAATCGTGGCGGCGACCCGAACAGGGGCAGGCGGCGCATGATGATGCTGCGCCAACTGGCGTGGCCGGTGTCGCGGGCGTCAGCGAAGGCCGAATTGGCCGAGAGCGCGAGCAGTAGCGGAAGCCAGGGACGAACCGCGTTCAGCGCGCGGACCCTCGCCTCGGCATCCGGGATCTCGACGTGCACATGAAGGCCGTTCACGTGATGGGTGTCGCTGATCAGACCCAGCCATCGCGCGATCTTGCCATAGCGGTCGGATGCCGTCACCGTTCCCGCCGGGCCGACGCCGAACGGAGTGCCCATCCCGACCGCCACGGCGCGGTGCGCGCGTGCGAAGTCGGTGAGGGCGCTGCGGCACATCCGCAACTGCGATTCCGCCTCGGCGAGCGCCTGCACGGGAGAGGTAGCGAACTCGACCTGCGAGGTCAGGAACTCCTTCTTGACCGTGCCGGCGCCACCGGGGGGAAACGTACCCGTGCCACCGGTCAGCGCATCGATAGCTGCGCCACCCAGCGGCACGGGTACGAGCGTCTCCTCGTCGAGGAGGGCGAACTCCTCTTCGATGCCGAAACGCGTCATGTCAGTGGCTTCGGAAGAGGGAGAAGGGCCGCCTCAGTTCTCGAAGGCGTCCTTCGTCTTGTCGCCGGCCTTCTTCAGATCGGCCTTCACCTGGTCGGCCTTGCCTTCGGCTTCGAGCTCCTCGTTGTCCGTGGCCTTGCCGACACCTTCCTTGAAGTGACCGGCGACGTCTTCAGCGGTGTGCTTAGCCTTGTCTCCAATGCCCATTGATCCATTCCTTTCGTCGGGGATCGGGTGATCCGTGTGAACGACTCTCACACCGACATGGAGATTCGGCGACGGGGTTGACGAGCGCGGCGACGGCGGTTAGGGGCCGGCGCACGTGGCAGCCACCGCGGCGCGACCCCGCGGTTTCGGGAGGATGAGATGCCGGAGCGAACTCCGTGCTGTGCATCCCATCTCGTCCCGAAACCTGCGATCCACGCGGGATCATTTTCCCCGAACCTTCACCGGCCTCTTGTCCCGGTTCCTCCTGGACGAGGTCGTTCTTCGTCCCCTAATGTGAAGGTGCATGCGCACGGGGTTTCATCGCCACCGTCGTCCCCAACAGACGGAAAGTGGCTTCCCCAGAGCCGGCGATCCGCGCATGCTATGGGCCCTCTCGAGTAGTTCAGTCCCCCAATGAACTATTCGAGGGGGCCCTATAGGCCGATCATCGCACGTTTTTTAAGATTTGTCCCCCAAATGGGGGACAAGATCGTGGGTTTGGGGTTAGGGTGTTTCATGACGCACCCTCCGGTCGTCTTTGGCCCTCACCGCTCCCCCCGCGGTGAGGGCCGCACTCTTTTCCGGCTGATTCGGTCTGTCGGTGGCCGGTGTGACGCTCGTGCAACATTTGGATTACCTTCTGCTCCGGGCTATTCCGCTCCAGCGCTGCACAGATATTGTGGGCTTCGTCGGGGCACCCTGCGTCGACGACATTCCAGCAGAACGGCAGTACATGAGTACCCAAGGCACGGTCAAGTGGTTCAACTCGGAGAAGGGCTTCGGCTTCATCTCCCCCGATGACGGCGGCGCTGACGTCTTCGCGCACTACTCCGCCATTGAAGCAAGCGGCTACCGCTCACTCGACGAGAACCAGCGCGTCGAGTTCGAGGTTGCACAGGGCCCCAAGGGCCTGCAGGCCGAGAACATCCGCCCCATCTGAGGCGATAACACCGCACTCCCCGCGCCGGCGCGCATCAACAGCGTGCGCCGGCGGGGAGTGTTGTGCTTTCTACGGCAGAAGCAGCGCTCGCAGCGCGTCGGCATCGGCGACGCGGTATGCGGCGGCATCGCCCTCCGAGGGATCGCCGAAACCCCATTCCGCGAAGATGACCGGGATGCCGTGCTCCGCTGCGCCTTCGACATCATGATGGCGATCGCCGATGAGTACGGGCTTGGACGTGTCGACGCCCGCCGCGGTCAGCCGCTCCATCGCCCAGCCGACCACGTCGTACTTGCTGTCGCTGCGCCCGATCATGCCGCTGCGCGCACCCGAGACGGCGGCGAAGAGCCCGAGCAGGTCGTTGTGTTCGAGGATCGCGGTGACCTGGTTCTCGGGTTTCGTGCTCGCGGTCGCCTGGGGAATGCCGGCTGCCGCGACCGCACGGATGAGCTCCGGGACGCCGGGATAGACGTCGACCGAGGCCGCATAGCCGTCGCGGGCGGCGAGAGTGCGGTAGCGGACGAGCGCGTCCTCGGCCTGGGTCGCGCTCAACCCAGCAAGGCTCTGGAACGATTCGTACATCGGCGGCCCGACCCAGCGCGGCAGTGATGCGGGGTCAGGTGCCGGCTGGCCGAAGGATGCGAGCACTTCCATGAGACGAGGGAAGATGCCGGGAGTCGCGTCGGCGATGGTGCCGTCGACATCCCAGAGAATGCAGGAGAAGGGGGAGCGAGGCATTCCTCCAGCCTATGCGGACGGTGTCGCCCCACGGTCCCTGAGCCTGTCGAAGGGTCAGAACAGGCGCGGAACTCCGGACTCGATGCCCTTCATGTCGTCGTAGTCGAGCACGAGGCAGCGGATGCCGCGGTCCTCGGCCAGCACACGGGCCTGCGGCTTGATCTCCTGGGCGGCGAACACGCCCTGCACCGGGGCGAGATGCGGGTCGCGTCCGAGCAGTTCGAGGTAACGGGTGAGCTGCTCGACGCCGTCTATGTCGCCGCGGCGCTTGATCTCCACCGCGATGGCTGCACCCGCAGCATCGCGCACCATGAGATCGACCGGACCGATCGCCGTCGGATACTCGCGGCGCACGAGCGTCGCCCCTTCGCTGATGCGCTCGACCTGCTCGGCGAGCAGACGCTGCAGGTCGGCCTCGACGCCGTCCTTCTGCAGACCGGGGTCGATGCCCAGTTCGTGTGCGGAGTCGTGCAGCACCTCGTAGATCTGCACGCGCAGGGCGTCGCCGGTCTTCTTGTGCGTCACGCGCCACACGTCGATGACGCCGGCGCTCGCTTCTTCTTCACCAGGAATCTCTGTGACGAGGGTGCAGGGCGGACTCATCCAGTTCAGCGGCTTGTAACTGCCGCCGTCGGAGTGCACGAGCAGACTGCCGTCGCCCTTGTGCACGAGCAGACGTGTGGCGAGGGGGAGGTGGGCGTTGAGCCGACCCGTGTAGTCGACGGAGCAGCGGGCAATGACGAGGCGCACCCGACGAGCCTACTTCGTCGTCGTCTCGGCATTCGCCTTCTTGAGAGGTCGGGCGGCGCCGGATGCCAGACCGGATGCCGCGACGAGCGCGACCAGGATGAAGAGGGTGTTCAGCAGGCCGATGTGTTCGCTGATGAGACCGAGCACGGGTGGACCGCCGAGGAAGGCGACGTAGCCGATGGTGGCCGCCGCGCTCACGCGCGCTGCGGCCTTCGCAGGGTCGTCCGCCGCCGCCGACATGCCGAGAGGGAAGCCGAGTGAGGCCCCGACACCCCATAGCGCAGCGCCGACGAAGACGAGGGGGAGTGACGGAGCGAGGATGAACAGCAGGATGCCGCCGGTCGCCGCCACTGCGAGGATGCGCAGCACCAGCACGCGGCCGAAGCGGTCGACGAGCGGCCCGCCGAAGATGCGCACCGTCGTCATCGCCACCGAGAACACGGTCAGCGCCGCGGCACCCATGGCAGCGCCGCCGCCGTGGTCCTCGCTCGTGCCGAGGGCGAGCCAGTCATTGGCGCCGCCCTCGGCGAAGGCCATACCGAGCATCACGACGCCGAGCGCATACGTGCGCGGTTCGCGCCATGCGGACATCGCGACGTGCATGCGCTCGCGCCAGTGAGGCTTCTCGCCAGGCCCTTCCGGATCGAGCGTCGCTTCACGGTTCGGCACGTTCGCGATGCAGACGAACGCGCCGACGAAGATGAGGATGGCGACGACGATCGCGTGCATCGCCACATTGATGTGCCAGTTGGTCGCCGCCCAGCCGAGGCCGGCGCCGATGACAGTGCCGAAGCTGAAGAACGCGTGGAACAGCGGCAGGATCGTCTTGCCCGCCTCCTGCTCGATCGCGGTCGCCTCGACGTTCATCATCACGTCGAGACATCCGTTGCCGTAGCCGAACAGCGCGAGACCGATGACGACGACGGGGAACGACGCGAGCATCGTGGTGCCGACGCCGACCAGCACGAGGCCGATCGAGAGCATGATCATCAGCGACAGCATCCCTCGGCGCGCACCGGTGCGGGCCATGACCGCCGGACTCGTCGAGATGCCGAGGATCGATGCGATGCCCATACCGAGCAGCAGCAGGCCGATCTGCGCATTGTCGATGCCGAGCGCGATCTTGATGTCGGGCACGCGGGACGCCCAGGTCGCGATCGAGACGCCGCTGGCGAGGAAGATCGCGAAGATTGCGCCCCGCCAGCGCACGTACTGCGAACGAGTGAGGGCGTAGTCCATGGGAGATAGCGTATCGAATCGATTCGATCTTCGGAATCGGTCGGGGCTATCCTCGGAGGATGACACCGTCTGCTGCCTCGTCCTCCACGCCGCGTCGTGCGACGCTCGCGGACGTCGCCAGCGCGGCGGGCGTGTCCACATCCACAGCATCCGTCGTCTTCAGCGGCGCCACGAAGGTCTCAGACTCGACGCGCGAGCGTGTGCTCGCCGCGGCGGCCGATCTCGGATACGCGGGACCCGATCCGCGTGCGGCGTCGCTGCGGCGCGGCCGAAGCGGGATAGTCGCCGTCGTGCTCGAGGGTCAGCTGCGCACCGCGTTCCTCGACCCTGTGACGATTCCGATGATGGACGGGCTCACCGACGGTCTCGCCTCACTCGGCGCGGGAGTGCTGCTGCTGCGCGACGAGCCGGGGGAGGGCGAGGTATCGGCGTTGACGACGGCACCTGTCGATGCCGTCGTGCTGATCGGATGCTCTGGACGAGCCCGAGCGTCGCTGGAGATCGCGCGCGTCAGAGGACTCCCGGTCGTCGTGATCGAAGGCGACGCGGGGGAGGGGATCCCGCAGATCACACTCGATAACCGCGAGGCGGCCGCCGAAGTCGCCAGGCACGTCAGGGATCTCGGGCATGAGCGCGTCGCCGCCGTGACGCTGCCGCTCGACAGCGATCGCGTCCGCGGTCGCATCACCGAAGAGCGGCTGGAGCGCGCGACGATCGACGTCACACTGGAGCGGCTGGCCGGCCTTCGGGATGTCTACCCCGAAGTGATCGCGGTCTCGGCCGGCAGCAGTTCGATCGACGACGGCGTGATCGCCGGGCGCGCGCTGCTCAGCGATCCTGCCACTCGTCCGACGGCGATCCTCGCGCAGAGCGACCTTCTCGCCGCCGGTGTGATCCGCGCGGCCGAAGACCTCGGCCTGCGGGTGCCGGATGACCTCAGCGTCGCCGGTTTCGACGGGATCAGAGTCGACGGCATCGGACCTCACATGCTCACGACGATGGTGCAACCTGCTTTCGAGAAGGGCAGAGCGGCGGGGGAGCAGGTCGCGCGGATGCTGCGCGGCGAGCTCGCATCGTCGTTGCACTTCACCTGCCGCTTCCGTGCGGGGACGACGACGGCAGCGCCGCTCGGCTGAGCTCTTCCAGGGTGGGCCCGTTCAGGAGCGCGCGGGTCCGAGGGGCAGTGCGACGGGCGAGAAGTCGTAGATCGTGTACTGACCGCACGTGATCACCTCAGAAGGCATGGCATCGGTACCCAGTGCCCACGGCGTGCTCTGCGAATCTTCGATGAGGAAGGTGACCTCGGCCACGTCGAAGTCCGCGCGATTGACGAGCCACGCGTAGGCATTCAGCTGGTGGTCGACTTGAACGAGCTGCGAAGGATCGTCCAGGTGCAGCTTCGGCAGGCGCACGGTCCAGAACTGCCCGGCTCCGGGCTGACCCGACGCTGTCACCCAATCGTTCACGCACGTGAGGTCCGCATTCGGATGCTGCGCCGCAGCAGCCGCGCGGGGAACACTGAGGCCGGCGCCGACGACGAGCAGCACACCGATGCCTGCGGTCATCCCGGTCAGTGCGCGGCGCGGTATCCGCAGAGCCTGAGGCGACGCGACCAGCCCGAGAATCGGAGCGAACACCACAGGCTCGAGGTATCGAGCGGCGTGTGTGCCGAGTGCGATCGCGCCGATCGTCACGAGCAGCGGCAGCAGCCACGCGGTCGTCGCGACGAAGCGAGCTCCCGGCGACTGTGCGCGGAGGGACTGGCGAATCGCGAGCAGAAGCAGCGCCACCAGCAGCACTGCGCCGATCACGCCGAGCGGAGTCGACAGCCGCTCGGCCACGAGGTCGCCGTAGTACCGGACCGACTGCGGCCAGAGTGTCGGCTGCGCATACGCGGAGCCGTCGTTCGCGATCCATTCCGAAAGCGGAATGCGCGCGATGAATCCGATCGCCGTGCCGCCGATGAGCCAGGCGAGCAGCGGCAGCGCGTGAGCGCGCGAGCGCTGATACACGGCGGCGACGCCCAGCAGCAGACTCAGCGGCACCGTCGCCCATGCCGCGTAGAGCGGGTTGGAGAGCGTGGATACGGCGGCGGCGACGCCGAGCAGCACAGGCAGCAGCCGCGGTGCTCGAGCGGCGTTGTCGAACACTCGTCGCACGACGCCGATGCTAAGCACGACGGCGATCACCGTCGCCGAATAGTACGTCGTGGTCACAAGCAGCGACGCCAGCTCGAACGAGTCACGGGAGGCGGAGGTCTCGGTCACTGCGAGAATGCAGAACCCGCTGAGCGCGAGAAGCGACCACGCGACCGGGGCCGCTCCGGCGCGCCGACGGCCTGCGACCAGGCGCACCGCTCCGAACAGCGCCATCAGGTTGAGGACGGCGTTGATCACGAGGACGGCATTCACGTCGAGAGCGAACGCCTGCCCCAGCATCCAGAGCAATCCGAACACCACGATCTCGGGTAGGAACAGAACGCTCGACATGATCCAGCCGAAAGATTCCCCATCCGCCATCGAACGCACCAGGAGCGCGACGACCAGTGAGTCACTGTCACGGAAGATCAGATCCGCCCGTGCGGTCGCGGCGATCTGGGCCACGGTGACGACGGCGATCAACGCGGCGAACAGCCAGCCGCACAGCTCTCGGATCCACGTCTGTCGCATGTCCACCACTCTCGCACGCCTGATTCTGTGCGGAACGCGGAGTGGTGGGGGTTCATCGACCGGTAAACTTGCAGAAAATGCCCGCCCGCCTGTGCCGCAAGGCCTCGACGAGCCATTGAGGAGCCGCTTATGCTGTTGCTCCTCGCCGTGTTCCTTCTCGGGGCTCTTCTTCTCCCTGCGTTGGTACGTTGGCTCGGGGCACGGGCGTTCGCGATCGGGGCTCTCATTCCCGCCGCGGCATTCGTTCACGCGCTCGTCCTGACGCCACAGGTGCTCGCCGGCGATCCGACGCCGTTCGAAACCGTGGAGTGGATTCCGCAGCTCGGTCTGAGCCTCTCGATGCGCATGGACGTGCTGGGCTGGGTGATGACTCTCATCGTCACCGGGGTCGGCGCTCTGGTGCTGCTCTACTGCCGTTGGTACTTCCACGATGAGGCCGCGGATCTCAGACAGTTCGCCGGTGTTCTGCTGGGCTTCGCCGGAGCCATGTACGGACTCGTCCTCACTGACGACCTGGTCATGCTCGTGATGTTCTGGGAAGTCACCAGCATCCTGTCCTACCTGCTCATCGGCCACTATCGGCGCCGTGCCGCCAGCCGCCGTGCCGCACTCCAGGCGCTGCTGGTCACGACCATGGGCGGACTCGTTATGTTCGTCGGTGTTGTGCTGCTCGTGGTCGAGGCCGGAACCTCGAGCATCGCCGAGATGCTCGAGCTCGCTCCGACCGGACCGCTCGTGAATGCCGCGGTGGTGATGCTCCTGATCGGGGCGCTCAGCAAGTCGGCGATCTTCCCCTTCCACTTCTGGCTCCCCGGCGCGATGGCGGCACCGACACCGGTCAGCGCATACCTCCACGCCGCCGCCATGGTGAAGGCGGGGATCTACCTCATCGCCCGGTTCGCGCCGATCTTCGCACTGGCTGAGCCGTGGCGTCCGATCGTGATCTCCTTCGGGGTCTTCACGATGCTGCTCGGCGGCATCCAGGCGCTGCGTGAGACCGACCTGAAGCGCATCCTGGCATTCGGCACGGTCAGTCAACTCGGCTTCTTCACGGTCCTGGTCGGCTACGGCACGCAGGCGACTGCACTCGCGGGTCTCGCACTGGTGCTCGGGCATGCACTGTTCAAATCGGCCCTGTTCCTCGTCGTCGGCGTCATCGACCGCCAGCTCTCCACCCGCGACATCGATGAGCTCTCCGGCGTGGGCAGACAGGCGCCGGTCATGGCCGCCGCCTCATTCATCTCAATCGCGTCGATGGCGGGCATCGCGCCGACCGTCGGTTTCGTCGCGAAGGAATCCGCTCTCACCGGCCTCCTCGACGACGCGCTCGGCGGATCGACGTGGGGGCTCGTCGCTCTGATCGGCGTCATCCTCGGATCCATGCTGACTGCGGCATACGGTGTTCGTTTCCTGTGGGGTGCCTTCTGGAAGAAGCGTGACGAACGCGACGAAAGGATGCCGGACACCGCCTGGCCCGATCCTCCGGTGGGCTTCCTCTCCGCACCGATCATCCTGGCCGGTGCGACGATCGCCCTGGGCATCGGAGCGCCGGCGGTCGACATCGCGCTGCACGGATACGCCATCACCGCGGTGCCCGGTCTGGATGCCCATGGCCTGGCGGTCGAGGGACCCGGACATCTGGCGCTCTGGCACGGCTTCGAGCCGGCGCTGGGGATCTCCGTGCTGTCCGTGGTTCTGGGAATCGGCCTGTTCCTGCTCAGCAGACGCACGGGCTGGGACCGCAGGGCGCGAATGCTGAAGTTCACGGCGGCCGACGTGTACTACCTGGTGATGCGCGGTATCGACCGGCTCTCGGTGATCACCACGACGTTCACGCAGCGAGGCTCGCTGCCGGTCTACGTCGGCACCATCTTCGTCGTGTTCGTCGCCGCGGAGACCACCGCGCTTCTCGCGAGTGACATCGATCGGCTGAATCTCTCCGCCTGGCACACGCCGACCCAGATCGCCGTGGCACCGATCATGGCCATCGCCGCCGTCGTCGCCGTGCAGGCGCGCAAACGCTACACCGGTGTCGTGCTGGTCTCGATGACGGGTCTCGGCATGGTCGCGCTGTTCGCGACGAGTGGTGCCCCTGACCTCGCTCTCACCCAGATCCTGATCGAGACGGTCACGATGGTCACCTTCGCCCTGGTCCTGAGACGCCTGCCGTCGCGGATGGGCGAGCACAACGCCTCGGTCTCCCGCATCCCGCGTGCGGTCCTGGCGATCGCCGTCGGGGTGACGATGGCCTTCATCGCCGTGGTCGCGACTCAGGCACGCATCGCCGATCCGATCTCGGTCAACTTCCCCGAGCTCGCCTACGAGATCGGACACGGCAAGAACGTCGTCAACGTCGCACTCGTCGACCTCCGAGGCTGGGACACGATGGGCGAGCTCTCCGTGCTCGTGCTCGCCGCCACCGGCGTGGCATCCCTCGTGTTCGTCACCCATCGCGCCGACATGCTGTCCCAGCGGCCGTCGCTGCCCAAGCGGATACGACGCAAGGCACGGATCGCGCCGCTCGTCGAGACGACGGACGGCATCCGCTTCCAGACCACCGAGAACCGCAGCAGCCCACGCGCATGGCTCGTCGGCGGTCAGCAGATGAAGCCGGAGAACCGATCGATCCTGCTCGAGGTGATCGTCCGCATCCTGTTCCACACGATCATCGTGGTCTCCATCTATCTGCTCTTCGCCGGTCACAACGGACCGGGTGGCGGCTTCGCCGGCGGACTCGTCGCCGGAATGGCGCTCGTCATGCGCTACATCGCCGGCGGACGCTGGGAGCTCGGCGCCGCCGCTCCGGCAGATGCCGGACGCCTGCTGGGCGCCGGGCTCATCCTCGCCGTCGGCACCGCAGTGTTCCCGCTGTTCTTCGGCCTAGCGCCGCTGACCAGCTCGTTCTGGGAGTGGGAGATCCCCGGCCTCGGTCACATGGAGTTCGTCACCTCGACGGTCTTCGACATCGGCGTGTACCTCGTCGTCATCGGGCTCGTCCTCGATGTGCTGCGCAGCCTCGGCGCCGAGGTCGACAGGCAGGCGCAGCAGATGCGGTCGCGGGGGGTGAGAATCTGATGGATGTTTCGCTGACCCTCATCATCGTGATGGCGATACTCTTCGCCTGCGGCGTGTACGCCATGCTCGAGCGCAGCCTCACACGTGTGCTCATCGGATTCCTGCTGCTGGGCAACGCGACGAACCTGCTGCTCCTGATCGTCATGGGCGTGCCGGCCGGCGCGCCGTTCTTCGGAGCAGCGGGCGACGTGAGCGATCCTCTTCCGCAG
This sequence comes from Microbacterium sp. AK031, assembly GCF_024807145.1. Classification (GTDB taxonomy): domain Bacteria; phylum Actinomycetota; class Actinomycetes; order Actinomycetales; family Microbacteriaceae; genus Microbacterium. The sequence continues at coordinate 63,955 of NZ_JANUCA010000010.1, forward strand.
GCGCTCACCCTGACGGCGATCGTCATCACGTTCGCCGTCTCCGCCTTCCTGCTCGCGCTGATCTACCGCTCCTGGCAGCTCGGCCAGGCCGACACCGTGGAGGACGACGCCGCCGACATCGCCCTGCGCGAGCGCACCGACGAAGACGAAGACGTCCTGGACGACGAAGGAGATGCCGAGGACGAGGAGGCGACCACCGACTTCGTCGATGTGCGCACCTCGCCGATCACGGTGCTGCAGATGCGCGATCACGCTTCGATCCGGGACGACGCGCCGACGGATCGGCCGTGGTCGAGGCTCGAGCCCGCCGATACGACCACATCCGACGATGAGGAGGACCGCACGTGAGTGCACTCGTTCCCCTGCTCGTCGCCCTCCCTCTTCTCGGTGCCGCGGTCACGCTGGTGTTCGGCCGCAGCCCGCGGCTGCAGGTTTTCGTCACCGTCGTCACCCTCGCCGCCGTGGCGATCATCGCCGCTGTGCTGCTCATCGTGGTCGACGGAGGTTCGCCGCTCGCCGTCTCGGTCGGAGGATGGCCGGTGCCGTTCGGCATCGTGCTCTACGTCGACCGGCTCGCCGCGCTGCTGGTGCTGATCTCCAGCATCGTGCTGCTCGCCGTGCTGCTCTTCTCGATCGGCCAGGGCGCCGCGGACGGCTCGGACGAGACTCCGATCTCGATCTTCAACCCGTCGTACCTGATCCTCGCGGCCGGCATCTTCAACGCCTTCATCGCAGGCGACCTGTTCAACCTCTACGTCGGCTTCGAGATCCTGCTCGTGGCGTCATATGTGCTGATCACGCTCGGCAGCACAGAGTCGCGCATCCGCACCGGTGCCGTCTACGTCGTCGTCTCGCTCGTCTCGTCGATCCTCTTCCTCGCCTCGATCGCGATGATCTACGGAGCCCTCGGCACCGTGAACATGGCGCAGATCGCCGAGCGGATGACCGAGCTGCCGCAGGAGACGCAACTCGTGCTGCATCTGATGCTCGTCGTTGCCTTCGGCATCAAGGCGGCCATCTTCCCGGTGTCGTTCTGGCTGCCTGACTCCTACCCGACCGCGCCGGCGCCTGTCACCGCCGTGTTCGCCGGTCTGCTGACGAAGGTCGGCGTCTACGCGCTGATCCGCACCGAGACGCAGCTGTTCGCCGAGAACAGCATCGACACGCTCCTGCTGATCGTCGCGCTCGCGACCATGGTCATCGGCGTGCTCGGTGCCGTGGCGCAGGCCGAGCTGAAGAGGATCCTCTCCTTCACGCTGGTGAGCCATGTCGGGTACATGATCTTCGGCCTGGCCATCGCGACGCCGGCTGCCATCGGCGCGACCGTGTACTACATCGTTCACCACATCGTCGTGCAGACGACCCTGTTCCTCGCGGTCGGGCTCATAGAGCGAAGAGCCGGCAGCACATCGATCCTCAGGGTCAAGGGACTGCTGAAGGCGGCGCCGCTGCTGGCCGTGCTCTACTTCGTGCCGGCCATCAACCTCGGCGGCCTGCCGCCGTTCTCCGGTTTCATCGGCAAGTTCGCGCTCTTCGAGGCCGCGGCATCCGTCGGCACTCCGATCATGCTCGTACTGATCTTCGGCGGCATCCTGACCTCGCTGCTCACCCTCTACGCGCTCATGCGCGCGTGGAACCTATCGTTCTGGCGCGAAGAGGACGACTCAACCGAGACTGACGTCAGGATCGAGTACCTCGGCAATGCACCCGCCGCTGACGAGCAGCAGGAGCGTCGTCGTATCCCGAGGATCATGACGCTCGCGACCGGCGGAATGGTCGGCGTGACGTTGCTGCTGACGGTCTTCGCCGGGCCTCTCTACGCGCTCTGCGACCGCATCGGCGATGCGCTGCTGCAGCCGGTGAGCCTCGTGCAGTTGGAAGAGGAGGTGACCCCGTGACTCCCGACACTCAGCGCCACCGCCTGCATGACGTGTGGCTGCAGCTTCCATTCCTCGCATGGCTCGTCGTGCTGTGGATGCTGCTGTGGAACCAGTTCACGCTGCTGTCGTTCGTCAGCGGGCTCGTCGTCGCCGTCTTCGTCACGCGCGTCTTCCGTCTGCCAACGATCGAACTCTCCGGGCGCGTCAACCTCTGGTACGGCGCGCTGTTCCTCGCCCAGTTCCTGCTCGCCGTCGTTCGCGGTGCGATCGCCGTGTCGATCCAGGTGTTCGATTTCCGCCATCAGCCTGGTGCGGCAATCATCGCCGTACCGCTCAAGTACGCCGACGACCTGATCATGACGCACGTCTCGGTCACCTCGTCGCTGATCCCTGGTTCGCTCGTCGTCGAGACGGACCGTGATCGACGCGTGCTCTACCTCCACATCATCGGGGTGCGCACGAGGGCCGACGCCGATGCGCAGCGCGAAGGCGTTCTGCGCTGGGAGGAGCGGATCGTGCGGGCGCTCGGCAGCCCGGCGCAGTATCGTGCCCTCAAGGCCGACGAGCGCGCAGGAGGTGGGCGATGAACATTCTGCTGATCCTGATCGTGGCGGTGTTCAGTGTCGCGGCGATCCTGACGATGTTCCGGATCATCCGCGGACCGTCGATCCTCGACCGGGCCGTGGCATCAGATGTGCTCCTCACCGAGGTGATGTGCGTGCTGGGCGCTGAGATGGCCATCAACGGACATACCCGCAGCATACCTGTGCTGCTCATCATCGCGGCGGTCGGGGTGTTCGGCTCGATCTCGGTCGCCCGCTACGTGGCGAGAAGGGACAACACGACATCATGAACGTGTTCGACTTCGAGATCCCGGATGCCGTCATCGACGTCGCGGTGCTGGTGCTGATCCTGTTCGGCGCAGTGCTGTGCCTTTCCGCCGCCGTGGGGCTGCTGCATTTCCGCGACGTGCCGTCCCGTCTGCACGCGGCGACCAAGCCGCAGGTGCTCGGGGTGATCCTGATCTGTCTGGCCGTCGCGCTCGCGCAGCGTTCCGTCGGCGGCATCCTCCTAGGCCTCGCGCTGGTCGCACCTATCGTTCTGATGCAGTTGGCGACTTCACCGCTGTCTGCCCACATGGTGGGCCGCCAGGCCTATCGCAACGGAACGACAGAGGAACGCCGCCTCGTCGTCGACGAGCTCGGCGAGTCGAAGCAGACGCCGCCCGGGGCGGGGTAGGTCCCGGGGGTCCCGGGCCGCGCGCCGTCCCGGCTTCACCCGCACAACTCCGGAGAAACTGCCCAAACGGCGGTCCGTCGGGCCGATGCGCCGCGGATGCAGCAAAAAGCTCCGGAGTTATGCTGCGGAGAGTTCGGCCTGCACCTCTCCTGCACCTCCCCTGCACAGGAACCCCGAGAGCCAGCGCCTTCCACAGAACGTGGTTTCAGGGCTTCGGGTCTCCGGCGATGGAGGCACGATTCGGTGGATGAACAAGACAGTTTCTGAGCGCCTCACGACGACATATGCTCCGACCGTCTTCTCCCGGAAGGAACTCCTGGAGGCGGGGAACAGCGCAAATGACATCACACGTGCCGTCAAGTCGGGCCTGCTCGTGCGTCTGCGGCGAGATCACTACAGCGCTCCGGGCGTCGACGCGGAGGTGGCGGAGGCGGTTCGAGTGGGTGGTCGTGTGTCGTGCGTGACGTTGCTGCAGATGCTGGGCGTCTTCGTGCTGAAGTCCTCGGGGCTGCACATGCAGCTCCTGCCGCATATGTCGCGGATACGGCCTCGTGCCTCGAAAACGACGGTGATGCACTGGCCACGCCGGTTTCAACGCGGAGGTCCCCGACATGTCGTACCTCTCAGGGATGCCGTGCGACAGTCGATCCTCTGTCAGCAGCCGAGGGCGGCGATAGCGACTCTTGACAGCCTGTTGCATCTCGGCCTGCTCACCAGAAGGCAGCTCGAGGAGTTGTTCGCGCTCCTGCCCGCACGACTGCATGTTCTCCTGAGCCTCGTCGACGCCTCAGCGGAGTCCGGGCCGGAGACATACATGCGCTTGATCCTCCGCACGCTCGATGTGAGCTACGAGACACAGGTGGTGATACCTGGCGTCGGACGCGTCGACTTCGTCGTAGACGGCTGGCTCATCATCGAATGCGACAGCAGGACGTTCCATGAAGGATGGGACAAGCAGGTGGAGGACCGCACCCGCGACATCGCCGCTGCCTGCCTCGGCTACACCACCATCCGCCCGATCGCGTCGGACATCCTGTTCGACTCGCACACCGTTCGACAGAGCGTTGCGGACATTCTGGAAGCGTTCCGGAGGAGAGCTCGGAGCCGTCAGGCTGCATAACTCCGGAGCAACGACCTCAAACCACGTGTGTACTGCTCGAAACACGCCGAATCTGCGAAAACCTCCGGAGTTCTGCCCGGGTGAGTGAACCGGCAACCCGCCGCCGGCCGGGTCAGAGCGAGCGGGCGAACTCCGTGATCACGGCGGCGAGTGCGGCGTCGCTGAGGAGGGTGCCGTGGCCATGGTCGGGGATCTCCTTGAGCGAAGCCGGCCCTGGCACGAGAGAGACGATCTTGCGGCACCATGCCACCGGTGCAAGCGGGTCGCGCTCACCGCGCAGCACGAGCACGGGGCACTTCACGCGCGCGTATGCCTTCTCTGGTTCGTGCACCACGGTGGCGCGGATCTTCCGGATGAGGTGCGGGCCGCCGCGCAGGTACTCGCGCGCGCCGCGCCACAGCACGATCGGGCGCTCGCCGACGAGGTCGCGCAGCAGATGCGTCGCCTGTTCCCGGATGCTGCGCGTCGCGCTGTTCACGGTCGGCCCGGCGAGCACGAGCCCGGACACGAGAGAGGGATGCCGCGCCGCGAGCTCTGCGCCGATCTGGCTGCCCATCGAATGGCCGATGATCACGGCACCCGTGACGTCGATGCTGCGCAGGAACGCTGCGATCAGGTCTGCGTGGCGCGCCATGGTGAGTGTGCGCTCGGGCTCCGGCGCCTCGCCGAATCCGGGCAGATCAAGGGCGATGATGCGACCGGGGAGTCGCTCGATGAAGTCGAGGTAGACGCTGCGACCCATTCCGATCCCGTGCACGAGGACGTACGGGCGCGTGCCGGCACCGAAGTCTTCGGCGATAAGTGTCGCGCCGCCGTGCTCGAACTCGATGACGGATGCGGGGACGCCCTCAGGAGCGAGAAGACGGGAAGGCATGGATCGACCCTATCGAGGGATGCTGACCGCCGGCGGCGTGGACGGGCTGTGTCCGCGCCGTGTGTGAAACTGTCATGTGCCTTCGCAAGACCCGCCTCCCACCGCCACCGTGAAACCGCGAATCAGAGAGCGCCTGGCGCAGTCCTTCGCCGACCCTGTGCTGCGCGCACTCGTGACAGTGACGGCGGTGTCGCGCATCGGTAGAGAAGTCTTCCTCACCGTCACCGTCCTGTTCTTCACGCTGATCATCGGCGTGAGCGCCGGTGAGGCCGCCGTGGTGCTCGCCGTCTCCAGCGCATGCGGTGTGCTCGCCTCGTTCCTCGGCGGATGGCTCGCCGATCGGTCGAGCGCACGACGCCTGGCGTCTTCGAGACCCTCGGAGGGCTGCTTCTGGCGACCTATGCCTTCGCCGACACGTTCATCACCGCCCTGGTGATCGCGAGCCTGGCCGGCTTCTGCGACACGATCGGTTAACTCGGCCCGGTCAGCGATCATCGCCCGCGGATTCGCACCCGAACGGCGAGTGCACGCACGTGCCGTGCTGCGCACGGTGACCAACCTGTCGATCGCGATCGGCTCCGGCATCGCCGCGATCGCACTGGCGCTGGGAACCGCCGAGGCGTACCAGGTCGTGATCGTCTTCGCCGGCGTCATCGGTGCGTTCGGAGCACTGCCGCTGCTTCGGCTGCCGGCATCCGTCGACGCAGCGGTGCGCGAGGTCGAGGAGATGCGCACCGAGACCGGTTCGATCGTCGTGCTGATCGTGGCGGCCCTCACGCACACCGTCGCCGAGGTCCTCACGCACACCTTCGCCGAGGTCCTCTCGCAGGCCGGCGCGTGGGGGCTCGACTTCGAACTCGCCGATCCGGCACGTGCCGGCGCCTATCAGGGCGTGTTCGGCATGGGGTTCTCGCTCGGCGCGCTCGCCTCACCCATCGTCGTGAATGCGACCGCGATCACGTTCGGCCTGCTCGGCTGGGTGATGCTCGGCGTGATCTTCCTCGCCGCCGCATTCGGCATCTGGTTGATCTCACGGCGCGCGGTCGCGGCCGCCGAAACTCGCTGAGCTGCAGCTCAGAGTACAGCCGCGAGGAAGTCCCTGGTGCGCTGTTCGTGCGGGTTGCTGAAGATGTCTTCCGGCGCGCCCTCCTCGACGATGCGGCCGCTGTCGAACATCAGCACCCGATTCGACACGTCGCGGGCGAACTGCATCTCGTGCGTGACGATCAGCATCGTGACGTCGGTGTCGCGGGCGATGTCGCGAAGGATGTTCAGCACCTCTCCGACCACTTCGGGATCGAGCGCACTGGTGACCTCGTCGAGTAGCAGGATCTCAGGCTCCATCGCCAGAGCACGCGCGATCGCGACGCGCTGCTGCTGACCGCCCGAGAGCTGGGTGGGGTGAGCGTTCTCCTTGTCGGGGAGGCCCACCTTCTCCAGCAGTTCGCGCGCCCGCACGATGGCGTCCTTCTTCGGCAACCCGAGCACGTGCACCGGCGCCTCGATGATGTTCTCGATCACCGTCATGTTCGGGAACAGATTGAACTGCTGGAACACCATGCCGATGCGCTTGCGCATCTCGTTCTTGTGCTTCTCCTTCAGCTCGACCCGCCTGCCGTCCTTCTCGTAGTGGGTGAGAGGGTTGCCGTCGATGAAGATGTAGCCGGAGTTCGCCTCCTCGAGTGTCATCACGAGGCGAAGGATCGTCGTCTTTCCCGAGCCGCTCGGTCCGATCAGCGTCACCCGATCCCCACGACGCACCGTGAAGTCGAGGTCGTGCAGCACGACGTGGTCGCCGAAGCGCTTCTCGACCTTGTCGAAGCGGATCGCGGGCACATCACCGTCGTCGAGCGTGATCGCGCCGGTGTGCGTGTCAAGCGGTGGTGTATTCAAGACGTTTCTCCAATCGCCTGGCCAGCAGGGAGCTCAGGTAGCTCGCGACCAGGTAGATGAGGCCGGCGATGATGATCGCCTCCACGAAGCGGAAGTTCTTGCTGCCGTACAGCTGTGCCTGGCGCACCATCTCGACGACCGTGATGACCATGAGGAACGGTGTGTCCTTGAACATCGAGATGACGTAGTTGCTCAGCGCCGGCAGTGTCGATCGCAGCGCCTGGGGGATGATCACGGCAGTCCACGTGCGGCCGCGCGACATCGACAGAGCCGTCGACGCCTCCCACTGTCCTGGCGGTACCGCATCGATTCCCGCGCGGTAGACCTCGGCCATATAGGTGGCGTAATGGATGCCGATGATGATGGTTCCGAGCACGAGGGGCGGCACCGTCGTGAACACGTAGTACGCGAACAGCAGCTGCACCACGAGCGGCGTCATGCGCACGAAATTCATCAGCAGAGTGATGATGGCCGCGACGGGTCGGGGCGCCGTGCGGCGCCCGAGTGCGATCACGAGACCGAGGACGGCAGCGATGATGCTGCCGATGATCGTCACGACCAGCGTGACGGTGAGGAACTTTTCCAGAATGTCCGGGAATGCCGCGATCGCGTGATCCCAGTTCCAGAAGTTGTTGTCGTCGTTCATGCCGCCTGGCCCGCCCCCTTCATATCGGGGAGCGGGGTGGTGGCGATGGTGTCACGCCACTTTCCGCCCTGCCCGAGACGGTGCTTGGCACGGGTCTCGAGTGCATTCATGCCCAGTGTGAGCAGGTAGGCGATCGCGAAGTACACGAGCAGGCCCAGCCCGTAGGCGAAGTACACGTCGGTCTGCACGCGCAGCCGGTTCAGCTCTGCGGTGAGGTCGACGATCGTGATCAGGTAGACGACGGCGGTGCCCTTCAGAAGCTGGATCAGCAGGTTGTTCAGGGATGGGATCATGAGCGCCCAGGCCTGCGGGAAGATCACCCGCCACATCCGCTGCGTGCGCGAAAGACTGAGCGCCGTCGTCGCCTCCCATTGCCCGGCCGGCACCGAGTTGATCGATCCGCGCACCACCTCGGCTCCGTAGGCACCGTAATTCATGCCCAGGGCGAGGATGCCCGTGAAGACGGCTGGCAGCTCGAGGTTGAAAGGCGGCAATGGAAGCACGAAGAAGAAGAAGAACAGCTGCACCAGCAGCGAGGTGCCGCGGAACAACTCGATGACGGTGCGCGCGAAGCCGCGCAGCAGAATGTTCTCGAATCGTGCCAGCAGGCCGAGGCCGATGGCCACGACGATCGCCAGGAGGGCGCCGCCTGCTGTCAACTGAAGGGTGATGATCACCCCATCGACAAGCTGAGGCAGCGCCCGCCAGAGCGCTTCGAAGTTCTCAGTCACCGGACCGGTGTCAGCCCAGCTCGCCCGAGCAGAGCTGCTCGGTGGTCAGGTCTGCCGGCGGGAGGTTCTCCGCCGTGAAGCCGAACGGCTCGACCAGATCGAGGTAGGCCGCCTCGTCGCCGGTGATCTTGGCGAGCTCCTCGTTATAGGCCTCGAGCAGCTCGGTGTCTTCCTGACGGAAGACGGTCGCGCCGGCGCCGATCTGCTCCACACCGTCGATCTCCTGCACGAAGGCCTCGGTGGTCTCGACGTCGTCGCTGCCTTCCGTCATCCAGTTCAGCGACACGGCGGTCAGGGCGAAGGCATCTGCACGGCCCGACTGCACGACCTCGATGCCAGCCTGGGCGCTGTCGACCTGGATCGTGTTCGCGATGCCGAGGTCGGTGGCGTAGCCCTCTTCGATCGCACCCGACTGCACGGCGAGGGTGACGTCTTCGGCTGCTGCGACCGAGTCGAGGTCGCTGAGATTCTTGGGGTTGTCCTTCGCCACGACGAGCGTGGTCGTGTACATGATCTCGGGGTCGCTGAAGGCGGCCTCGGCGCAGCGCTCCGGAAGGATCGACATGCCGGCGCTCACGGCATCCCATCGACCGGCATTCAGGCCGGGGATCAGCGAGTTCCAGTCGACCTCTTCGATCTCGATATCATCGATGCCGAGGTTCTTGAAGATCTGCTCGTGCATGGCGATCGTCGCGCCGGTCGCCTCGCCGTCCTCGACCCAGGAGTATGGCTGCTCGGAGGCGATCGCCAGAGTGATCGTGCCCTCTTCCTGCGCCTTCTCAAGCGTGTTCATGCCTTCGGTATCGCTCTCGCCTGATGCGCACCCGGCGAGAAGGCCGAGCGTCAGGGTTCCGACGGCGGCTGTGGCGATGCCGATCCGTGTCGTTCTCTTCGTCATGATGTCCTCGCGTTCCGTATGCGGTTCCGTATGCCGGCGCTCTGCACGGCGCCGTTGACCGTGCCCCAGACTATGGAATCTGTCGAGCGATGTACAGTCAGACGCGCAGATTGTCGTCATGTATACAAAAATGTGATGATGAGGCAGACTGGTGAATTCAGAATCGACTTCGCGGATCGGCGCGGAGGATCGACAATGAGATGTTCGCGGTTTCGCGCGACGCCTGGAAGGGATGCACATGGCTTCACACACCCCCCGCGCGGTTTCGCCGATCTCGATGGTGCGCGTGGCGCGTCCGTCGACCGTCGACCTCATCACCACCGAGCTGCGCAAGGCGATCTTCACCGGCGCGCTGCCGGTGGGCAGCCCCATCGGCGAGGTCGAGATGTCGTCACAGCTGGGCGTGAGCCGCAGCCCGCTGCGGGAGTCAACGCAGCGACTCGTGCAAGAGGGCCTGCTCACGGCATCCCCCGGCCGAGGCATGCGTGTGAGTGTCATCGGACCCGAGCATGTCGCCGATGTGTACGACGCCCGCCTCGCCGTCGAATGCCAGGCCGTGCGGCTGATCGTCAGGGCCGGCACCGCGTCCGTGCTCGATACGCTCAAGCGCGCTTATGACGAACTGGTCGCGGTCAGCAAGGGAACGGATGCTCGGGCCATCGGAGACGCCGACATCGAGTTCCATCGTGTGCTGGTCGATTCCGCCGGGAGCCGCAGGCTGTCGCACTATATGGCCACACTCGCCGTCGAGACCCGAATCGCCAGTCTCAGCGACCCCAACGGCTACACGGTGCGCCGATCGGTCTCCGACACCTATCAGGAGCTGCTCGATGCGATCTCGGGGGGTGATGTCGCGGCCGCGTTCTTCGCACTCGAACGTCAGTTCGCCGAAGCCGTGGCACGGTTGACGGGCAAGGACGAGGACGTCGAGACTGTTGAGACGCCTGCCGACGACGAGCCGCCCGCCATCGGCCCGATCGAGTTCACCGAAGAGGTCTGAGGGAATCAGCCCTTCGGCGTGAGCACCAGCGTGTCGACGGTCGCCGCATCCACGGCATCCGGAGTGAACGCCCATGGCGTCTGGATGCCGGCGGACCAGTTCTCGGTCTGATCCACGTAGTGCGGGTGGAACGCATGCCCGGATGCGCCGGTCAGGTGATTCCACGACGACTCATCGAAGTCCGACAGGTCGATCACCATGCGCATCGACGGCACCGTGGTCGTCGTGTATCCCTCACCCAGCTCCCACCCGGTGGCGTTCACGACCGATGGGCCGCCGCCGACCGGATACGGCCCGCGGTTGAACAGCGCTTCGATCGGCGCGATTCCGGACGAGCCGAGGGTGTCGCTCGTCAGGGTGATGGCGTGCAGGTCGCCCCAGTTCCAGCGCGAGACGGTCGAACCCTGGTACCCGGCGAGCTCGTCGTAGGCCTGCTCGGCAGACAGCGCCAGCATCTCTTCCATGCCGGAGACGCCGATGTTCTCGTTCGTCCAGAGAGGGTCGGTCGGGTCATCGAGCAGTGCGGACACCACGGTGAACAGACGGCCCTGACCGTCGTGCGGCAGGGACCCGTCGCGCTGCTCGAACAGGTTCAGCACCAGGTTCGACCACAGCACGTTCGCGTAGGCGGCAGCCGATGAATCAGCGTTGTTCTGCGCATCCCACGTGCGCAGCAGGGCGACGGCCTCCTTCGGGCCTGCGCCCTTCACCTCGATGTCGCCCATCACCGCCGCGAGCTTCTTGCCGATCCACATCTCGTTGTCGCTCTGGATGTCGCGCATGACCTGCGCGGTGAGGGGCGCGGCCGCGGCCTGGCGTTCGATCAGGTGCGTGATGCGTGCAGCGCGGTAGCCGTAGGCCCAGTCGCGAGAGAGGAAGTGTTCGTAGTCGTCGGTGACGATCGCGTTGTTCGCCGTGACGATGTAGCCCGAACTCGGGTTGTACGAGACCGGAAGATCCTCGAACTCGATGAAACCGGTCCAGTCGTAACTGCTGTCCCACCCTGGCTGCGGGATCCACCCGTCTCCCGCTCCCCGGAGCGGCAGCCGACCCGGCGCCTGGTACCCGATGTTGCCTTCGACGTCGGCGTAGATCAGGTTCTGCGCCGGCACGTCGAACAGTGACGCCGCATGTCGGAAGTCGTTGAAGTCCTGGGCGGTGGCGAGTGCGAAGATCGCGGTCGCGGCGCTGCCCGGATCCAACGCTGTCCATCGCAGGCTCACGGCGTACTCGCCCGAGAGGGCGGCCGACGCATCAGTCTCACCCTGCGTGAGGGCGTCGCCGTCCGCCGACACCTCGCCATCGGCGATCGCGGTGAAGTCATCGGTGAGGCCGGAGATGATCGGGCCGTGCACGGTCGAGCGGATGGTGAGATCGATGTCGTCTCCACCGGCGACCCTGACGGTCTCCTCTCGCACGTCGAGCGGCACCAGTGCGCCGTCGCGCCAGTAGGAGTCTCCGTCGACCTTCTCGATGTAGAGGTCGGCGACGTCGGTCGTGAGGTTCGTGAAGCCCCAGGCGACCTGATCGTTGTGGCCGATCACGATGCCGGGCAACCCGGAGAACGAGAAACCGCCCACGTCGAACGGGCATTCCTCGGTGACCTCGGAGCAGCGCAACTGCACCTGGTACCAGACCGACGGAAGCGATGCGCCCAGGTGCGGATCATTCGCCAGCAGTGGCATGCCGCTCTCGGTGAGCTGCCCAGACACGACCCATGAGTTCGAGCCGATGCCCTCGCCGACGTCGCCGACCAGCAGGCTCGCCGCCGCGATGACGCTGCCGGCCTCGCGCCATTCGATCGTCGTGACTGCGGTCTGCACGTTCGATACGCCGGTCTCGTCGCCATCGGCTTCGAAGGCGGCCGGCGTGGCATCCGTCTCCGACCCGAGGGCCGGAACGGTCGAGATCTCGGGAACGATCACAGGGTTCTTGTCGAAGGGGTAGGCGGGATACAGCTGCTCGAGCAGCTCGAGGCTGTCAGCCGGAACCCCGGGGTCGCCGACCTCGGCGACGAGGAGTGCGCGCTCGGTCTCGTCTTCGATGTTGGTGCGCAGATCCCACGCCATGGCCTTCAGCCACGCGACCGAATCCGCGGGTTCCCACGGCTCGACCTCGTAGTCGGGGTTCTGTATGTCGAGAACGGCATATTCCAGGGCGAGGTCAGCACCGTCACGCGTGGAGAGGTAGGAGTTCACTCCGTCGGCGTACGCCTGGTAGTAGGCGAGAGTCGTCTCGTCCATCGCCTCGACCTCCTGTTCGGCGACAGCGCGCCAGCCGAGAGTACGCAGGAACATGTCAGTCGGCGCCTGTGATTCGCCGAACATCTCGGCGACGCGACCAGATGTCACGTGTCGGCGGAAGTCCATCTCGAAGAAGCGATCCTGGGCGTGCACGAACCCCTGTGCGTAGAACAGATCGTGCGAGGAATCGGCGGTGATCGTCGGAGTTCCGAGGTCGTCGCGCTGCACGGTGACCTGGGCCTTCAGTCCGTCGAGTTCGAGCTCGCCGGCCGTCTGCGGGAACGAGCGCTGGATCGTCCAGACCACGAAGAATGCCGCAGCGACCGCCGCCACCAGCAGCCCGGCGACGATTACGAACGCGATGCGTCCGATCTTGGTGCCCAGCGTGCGACGTACGGGAGCTTCGAGCGGTTCGATCGTCATTGATGAGTTCTTTCACGGTCGTCGATGGGATCCGGTCTAACAGTCCCCCAGAGAGTGTCTCGGGCGTGCTGTCGAGCCTAGTCGGATCGATGGGCTTCAGCAGGAGGCACGGTAGACGTCGACCTGTGGAGGATGAGTGCGGATGCCGCGGCATCCGCACTCCGAATCGCCATGCACGAAACCGTGCCTTCGCCGCCGGCGACTCACCGCGTCAGTCTCTGCGCTCGCAGTCGCCGAAGCACTGGACGAGGGTGCGCCTCAGTCGGTGCCGGAGTCGAACGCCGCACCCTCGGACGCCGTGTCGACGGCATCCGCAAGAGCGTCGTGCTTCTCGCCCGAATCTGCGATCTCGGATGCTTCGCCCGCAGTGACGCGCCCGACGAGCTCACCCGTCGCGCCGCCGACGAGGCCGAGGCCTGCGTACTGCTCGAGACGCGAGCGCGAGTCGGCGATGTCGAGGTTGCGCATGGTCAGCTGGCCGATGCGGTCGACCGGACCGAATGCGGCGTCGCCGACCCGCTCCATCGACAGCTTCTCCGGACCGTATGACAGGTTCGGGCTGGTGGTGTCGAGGATGGTCCAGTCGTCGCCGCGGCGCAGGCGGATCGTGACCGTGCCGGAGATCGTGAGTCCGACCCAGCGCTGGATCGACTCGCGCAGCATGAGCGACTGCGGCTCGAGCCAGCGTCCCTCGTACATGAGGCGACCGAGGCGGCGGCCCTGCTCGTGGTAGGTGGCGAGGGTGTCTTCGTTCAGGATGCCGTTGACCAGGCGCTCGTACGCGATGAAGAGCAGCGCCATGGCCGGGGCCTCATAGATGCCGCGCGACTTCGCCTCGATGATGCGGTTCTCGATCTGGTCGCTCATGCCGAGGCCGTGGCGTCCGCCGATCTTGTTCGCCTCGAGCACCAGCGCGACGGGGTCGGTGTACTCGACGCCGTTGATCGCGACCGGGCGGCCGCCCTCGAAGGTCACCGTCACGTCTTCGGTCTCGATCGCGACCGCGGGGTCCCAGAACTTCACGCCCATGATCGGGTCGACGGTCTCGAGCGAGACGTTGAGGTGCTCGAGCGTCTTCGCCTCGTGCGTGGCGCCCCAGATGTTGGAATCGGTCGAATAGGCCTTCTCGGCGGCGTCGCGGTAGGGGAAGCCGTGCTCGACGAGCCATTCGCTCATCTCCTGACGTCCGCCGAGCTCGGTGACGAAGTCGGCGTCGAGCCAGGGCTTGTAGATGCGCAGGCGCGGGTTCGCGAGCAGGCCGTAGCGGTAGAACCGCTCGATGTCGTTGCCCTTGTAGGTGGAGCCGTCGCCCCAGATGTCGACGCCGTCCTCCTTCATGGCGCGCACCAGCATGGTGCCCGTGACGGCGCGGCCCAGGGGGGTGGTGTTGAAGTACGTCTTGCCGCCGGAGCGGATGTGGAACGCGCCGCACTGCAGCGCGACGAAGCCCTCTTCGACGAGTGCGGTCTTCGCATCGATGATGCGGGCGATCTCGGCGCCGTACTCGAGCGCGCGTCCGGGGATGGACTCGATGTCGTCCTCGTCGGGCTGGCCCAGGTCGCCGGTGTACGTGCAGGGGATCGCGCCCTTGTCGCGCATCCATGCGACGGCGACGGAGGTGTCGAGTCCTCCGGAGAAGGCGATGCCGACGCGCTCGCCGACGGGCAGGGACTGGAGGACCTTGGACATGGAGTCCATTCTATCGGCGCGCGGCGTGTCGCCATGCGGCCCGAGACGTGCCATCCGAACGAGCGGATGCCGCCGCTAGGGTGGGGGCATGATCGAGGCAGTGCTGTGGGGTGCGGTCGCGGCGGTGCCACTGTTCGTCGGGGCCGTGCTCGCGCTGCTGCGCACCTGGCCACCGAAGTGGCTGGGGATCGTGCTCGGCTTCGGCGCCGGAGCCCTCATGGCATCGATCGCCTTCGAGCTGTGGGAGGAGGGCCTGCAGCTCGCCGGCCCGATCCCGCTCGTCGCCGGAGTCGCCGTAGGGGCGCTCTGCTATTACGCGGCCGACCGGATCGTCGAACGCCGCGCTTCCGCGACGCAGGGGTCGGCCGGTGGGCCGCTTGCCGTGGGCGCTCTGCTCGACGGCATACCGGAGCAGCTCGTCCTCGGAATCGGGCTGGCCACGGGCGAGGGGGTGAGCGTCGCCCTCATCATCGCGATCGTCGTCTCCAACCTGCCAGAGTCGATCGGTTCCGCCGCCGACCTGTTGGACAGTGGGATGAAGCGCTCACGGGTGCTGTCGCTGTGGGGCGGGGTGGCTGTCGTCTGCGCGCTCGCGACGATCGCGGGTTACGCCCTCGCGGATGCGGTGAGCGCCGAGTTCAGCGCCGGAGCGAGCGGGTTCGCGGCCGGCGCTCTACTCGTCATGCTCGTCGACTCGATGGTGCCAGACGCACAGTCCAAGGCCAAGGAGTTGACGGGCCTGGCCACTGTTCTCGGCTTCGCGCTCGCCGCGGGGCTCTCCTTCGTGGCGTGAATACAGGGCTCTCTCGCCTGATGGCCGACCCTGCCGGAAAACCCAGACGATCTGGCGTGCCGACGGCGTGTCAGTGAGTGACATGCCGTCGACACGCCGATTGATCTGGGTTTTCCCACGGAGCCCAGGCGCTCAGTACCCCGGGTACTCCTGCATCCGCGTCTCGAACTCTTCCCGGTCGTCCTCGCTGAGCAGCTCGGGCGCGAGGAAGTAGATCTGCAGCCCCTCCAGCGGCTCGCCGGTGCGGGCGCTCTGCGCCTCGCGCTCACCGGCGAACTCTCCGGTGGTGTCGTTGGACAGGTCGTAGAGCACGGCGTAGAAGCGCAGCGGATCCGGATAGTTGTCCGAGTAGTACTCCCAGGTGGTCTGCGAGCGCGGGTCGGTACTGCCGTAGAACCTCTCGAGGATCGAGTCGTCCATGCCCGAAGAGGGCTCGTTGAACGAGTACAGGTCGTACATGCCGTACTGCGTGACGACGTCTTCGATGACGTCCATCACGGCGACCTTGCGGTCGTAGTCCTGGATGGGCTCGTTCGTCATCCACTGCATCGAGGTGTACTGCACCAGCATCGATTCGCCGCCGTAGCCGTTGCGCTCCGGACGGAGATTTTCCGTGCCGGCCTCGGTCCACGTGTAGCCGAACCGCTCGGTGAGTCGGTCGCGGATCTTGGCGAGCATCTCCTCGCTCTGCGCGCGCACCTCTTCGAGAGAGGGCTGCGCGAGGATCGTGCTCGACGAGGTGTCCTTGATGCCGGGGTAGGCCTCTTCGTGCTTCTGCTCGTCGGTCTTCTCGCCCTCGTAATTGCCAGACGCCGAGGTCTGCAGCGCGCTCATCGCACCGACGGTGGCGACGTTGAGCATGAGGGTGACGATGAGGGCGGATGCTGCGAGCCTCCGTCCACGTCGAGAGAACAGTGCCGCGATCACGACGGCGAGCACGACGAGCTGCAGGGTGAGCATGGTGACGCCGTACAGCGCGTCGGTACCGCCGGAGAGCAGGACCCCCAGCAGCACGACGGCGAAGAGGATCGCTGTGACCAGCGCGACCCAGCCGATCACGCCCGCCGGCTGCTTCTCCTCGGCAGCCTGCGCCGGGCTGAGCACCGGCGGCAGTGGTGCACCCTGAAGCGGTGCGGTGGGGGCCGGCTGCACTCGACGAGCGCCGTGGTACCCGCCGGGCGGCGGCACCGGAGGGGCGCCATCGGTGCCGGCGATGTAGCGTGCGCGCTGCTTCTCTGGCTCTACCATGGCTTGTCCGTCCCGCCACCGGGGCCGTCCTCGTCGCCCTGGTTCTGCTCGCGCTCCTCGGCGCCCTGATCGAGCTTGTCCTGCAGTTCGTCGAGCTTGTCCTGATCGGGGTGCGGCTGCTCCTGCTCTTCGCCCTCGCCCTCAGCGGGTGGCGGCTGCTGTTCCCGGGCCTGCTGTTGCTTCTCCTGCAGTCGATCACCGAGCTCGTCGAGGGTCTCACCCATGCTGCGATCGGGGTCGGGCGACTGCGAATCCGCTTCTTCGCTGTTGCACTCCTCCGGCGTCTCGGCCGTGATCTGCAGCGCCTCGCCGTACAACTCCGCCCCGCCGGGCGCGTCGCCGGCGTCGACCGCAGCATCGCCCTGACGCTCGATCACGATCGCGAGGTTCACCCGCACCGCGCACACTTCGAGGCCACTGGCCAGCGGCAGAGCCTCTTCGAACTTGGCACGGGCACCGTCGAGTTCCTCAGATCCGGCCAGTGCCGTGCCGACGTTGTACGGCGCCTTGTAGGGCTCGAACCAGTTCAGGAACTCCTGGCCCTCGGCCGCGGCCGTCGACCCAGCGTAGTCGTCGACGACGTAGGCGGTGATCGCCTGGTGGGCGAACGCGTACATGCTCAGCAGCTTGCCGACGAAGAGCAGCGCGGCGAGCGTGAGCGGCAGCGTGCCGATCGTGACCCAGCGACGGATCAGTCGGCGCCGACGATTCGCGGCGAGCAGAGCTGCCGCGGCATCCGGTGCGACGGTCGCAGCCGCTGAATCGGTCGGTCGGGTGGTCGTCTGCGAGGTCATGCGTCGCCTCCCCGGGTGGCGAGTCCGCGCATCTGCGCGATGAGGATCGTCGCCCTGGCGACCTCGACGCCGAGCAGCAGCACCATCACGAGGGCGAAGATCCAGTACAGGTCGATCACGTTGCCCACTGACCCGGACTCGGTGTAGTTCGTCGTCGTGGTCGGCGCCTCCGGCAGCTCGATGGCGGTGTCGGCGGAGCGCAGCTGGTACGGCACGCCGAGGTCGTCTGCGATGGTCTGCAGATTGGCCTCGTCGATCACCGATCGAGCCGGCTCGCCCTGATACTCGATGTACTCGCCGCCCTCTTCGGATGCCGCGAAGCTCCCAGAGGTGACCTTCATCGGGCCGCCCTCGTTCGTGCCGTAGCCGAGAACCGCGCCGCCGTCGGTGAACTCGGCGCTCGCGGAGAACGACTCGGGTTCGGTGCTCACCGTCTGTTCGCCGTCGCCCAGATAGAACACCATCCGGGAGCGGTCGGGGGCCGATTCCGCGGCAGCCGCGAGCGTCTCCTCGACCATGGCGCTCGCGATGCCGATCGAGCTGCCCTGCGACTGCGCGGTGACCTCGGGACGCAGCACCTCGAGCGAGGAGATCAGCGCAGTGGCATCGGTGGTCAGCGGCAGCCGCAGCTCGGGTGCCGCGTCGAAGCTGATCAGCGCGAAGCGCGCGCCGGGGTACTCGTCGACGATCGCCTGCACGTCGGCGCGGACGCCGTCGAGCCGCTGCCCTTCGCCGTCCCAGTCCTCCGCCACGATGCTCGCGGTGGTGTCGACGACGATGAGGATGTCGGTGTCGGTCGCGAGGGTCTCGGTGGTGCCTCCGGGGATGCCGGGCCGCAGCAGCATCATGAAGCAGGCGAGCAGCATCAGCAGGCGCACACCCCAGATGGCCGCTGAGGCCCCGGTTCCGGCATCCGCTGAGCCTGCCTGAGGACGCACCGCCCTCACCAGCATCCAGATGACGACGAAGGCGACCGGCGCGAACAGCAGCACGAGGAGTGCGACATTTAGGACGGGTTGGAAGATCACAGCCTGACCCTCCACAGCAGCATCAGGAAACCGAGAGCCGCGACCAGCAGTACCGCGATCCAGAGGTTCGGGTTGTCGGTCCACACGACCTGCGCCTGGCCGCGGAGTTCGGTCGCCTCCTGCTCCTGGACGTCCTCGATGATGTCGGACACGGTCGTGGCGTCGCGCAGGCCGTACGCCTTGCCGCCTGTCGTCTCGGCGGCTGCGATGAGCTCCTGGCTGATGTCGGTGTCGACTCCCTGCACGGGGTTGAGCGCGAAGACGCGCACCCCTGCGGATGCCGCATAGTTCGACGCCTCCTCGAGGGTGACGATCGAGTCACCGTTCACCTCGTTGTCGGTGGCGAGGATGATCGAGCGAGAGCGCTCGTCATCCTGGTGATCGAAGCGCATGGCGCAGGATGCGAGCCCGTCGCCGATCAGCGAGGCACCTGGTCCGTTGAGCGTTCCCACCCAGTGCTCGGGGATCTCCTCCATGTAGCCGAAGCTCTCGCGGATGCTCTGCAGATGGGTGCGGATGAATTCGTAGTCGTCCGTGAGCGGGAAGATCTGCACCGGCGAGCTGTTGAAGATCGTCAGGCCGATGCGCTCGCCCTCGAAGCCGTCGAGCAGCTCCTCGAACACGCTGAGCACCTCGACGTCGACGTCGCTCATCGACCCTGAGACGTCGAGGCAGAGCATGATGTCGCGGCTGGTGTTGACGGGCTGGATCGTCTCGGATGACATCGGCCGTGCGGCGACGACGCCGGCGATCACAGTCGCGAGCACGCCGAGAGTGAGCACTCCGGCGAGGGCGACGGTGCGGCGTCTGACGGCGTGCTGGAACGACGGCAGCGCACGCAGCCGCTCCGCCCTGGCGATCGGCGCGCTCTGCTGCCCGCGGTGGCGCGCATTCCGGCGGAGGCCGATGACGAGCCCGATGCCGATCGCGATCACGATGACGGCGACCGCGATGAGGATCACCCACCAGTTCGCTAGTGCCATGAGCCCACCACCTTGTGCGCTGCCTCGGCGCCGGCGATCGGGTCGACCGCCGGACCCTTGCGGAAGATGCTCGGGTAATAGTGCCGCTGCAGCGCGTCGATCAGCGACGGCGGCACACCGAGGCGCACGAGGTCATCGAGGGCGAGCACCGGGGCCTCCAGGCCGCTGTACTCGTTGACGAAGGTGCGCACGACGCGGCTGAGCTCGAGATTGGCGTGCCGCGCCGTGAGTGTTCCCGCACGGTAGTCCGTCTCGATCTGTCCGATGCGCTCGTGGTACTCCTGCCGCAGCATAGTGAGTACGTCAGCGGTCGGTGGTGCGGAGGTCGGGGCATCTCCCTGCGGCACCGTGCCGCGTCGCGCCTTCGTGAGGAAGATCAGCAGCCAGCCGGCGAGGATCAGCACGGCGATGATGCCGAGCGCCAGCAGCATCCAGCCCCAGCCGTACTGCGCGGGAGGGTAGAGCTCGTCAGTTCCGGACATTGGCCCTCCGGTTCAGCATGCGCAGCAGTTGCGGCACCGCATCATCCTGGGTGTCGAGGGCGGTGTGGCTGATCTCGAGGCGATCGAGCAGGTCATGCAGCCGCGCGGCATCCGCCAGCGTCTGGGCGATGAGCTCGCCGAGCACCTCGCTGTCGCCGTGCACGAAGTCGGGAACGGCCCAGCGAGTGTTGACGTCGGCGCGCACCGAGTGCGACGCGTGATCGAGCACGGGGTCCGCGTCGCGGAGCGTGACCCACAGCACGTCGTGCTGCACGCGCAGACGGCGCAGCATCCGCTCCGTCTCGTCGGTGACAGGTGCGTCATCCGTGATGATCACGACGATGCATCGCCGGGCGATCGTGCGCGCGACGTAGGAGAGGAGTGCGTCGCGATCGCTGGGTGCGCTGCCGTCGGTGATCGCCTGGTCGATCGTGCGCAGGGCGTGCTCGAGCGCACCTTCGCTGCGACCGGGAGCACGTCGACGCACGCGCTCGGCGTCGCCGTGCACGACGCTGAAATCGTCGCCATGCCGCAGAGCCAGGATGCCGAGTGCCCCGGTGGCGAGGATCGCGAGGTCTTTCTTCGGTTTCTCGTCGTGCGCGAGCGCCGTCATGGACCTGCCGGTGTCGACGACGAACAGCACCGTGTGCATCCGGTTCGCGCGGTGCCGCTTCACGAGCGGCGTGCCGAGGCGGGCGGTGGCGCGCCAGTCGATGTCGCGCACCTGATCGCCGTACTCGTACTTGCGCAGATCCTCGAAGTCGAGGCTGCGTCCGTGCAGCAGTGACGCGTAGGCGCCGTCGAGCGCATGCATCGACTTCTGCGACGAGTGGATGAAGAGCTTGCTCTTCACCTGCGTGATCAGGCTGGTCATGAGCTATCGGGCGGGTTCGAAGGGCGACTACGGCGTCGGCACGGCGGCGAAGATCTGGTCGATGATCTCCTCGCTGCGGATGCCCTCAGCATCCGCCTCGAACGTGAGCAGCACGCGGTGACGGAGGATGACGTGTCGGAGGGTGCGGATGTCTTCCGGGAGGACGTGCGAGCGGCCGTTGAGCAAGGCCAGTGCGCGCGATGCTTGCAGGAAGGCGATGCTGGCGCGGGGGCTCGCACCGTACTTGATGTAGCGTGCGCGTTCCTCTCCTATATAAGGACCGGGGTTTCGCGTCACGTAGGCGATCGACACGATGTAGTTGCGGATCGCGGCGTCGACATAGATGCGGCTCGCGACACCCTGCAGCAGCTGCACGTCTTCGAGGGTGACGGCGCTGGCGACATGCCGGTCCGGGTCGAGCACGCCGGAGTCGATGCGCCGGAGGATCTCGAACTCGTCGGAAGGGCTCGGGTACTCGACGATCTCCTTGAGCAGGAAGCGGTCCATCTGCGCCTCGGGCAGCTCGTAGGTGCCCTCCTGCTCGATGGGGTTCTGTGTGGCGATCACGAGGAACGGCTTCGGCAGATGGTGCACCTCTCCGCCGATCGTGGTCTGATGCTCCTGCATCGCCTCGAGCATGGCCGACTGCGTCTTCGCGCTCGAGCGGTTGATCTCGTCGAGCAGTACGAAGTTCGCGTGCACGGGGCCCAGGACTGTGCGGAACGAGCCGGCGTGCGCGTCGTATATCTGGTTGCCGGTGATGTCACTCGGCAGCAGGTCGGGCGTGCACTGGATGCGCTTGAAGCTGGCTTTCACGGTGTCGGCCAGGGTGCTCGCGGCCGTGGTCTTCGCAAGGCCAGGCACGCTCTCGAGCAGGATGTGGCCGCCGGCGATGAGCGAGACCAGCAGGCTGGTGCGCAGCCGCTCCTGGCCGACCATCTTGGCGGAATACGCGTTGGAGATGACCCGGAGCACGTTCGCGGCACGCGTCATCTCCGCCTCTGTGGGTGCGGATTCGGAGTGCGCTGCGGGAGCCGCGGACGGAGCCGGTGCAACTGACGGAGCCGCAGTCGCGGGGGTTGGGGCTGGGGGCCGCGGGGGCGGCGGTGGGGAGGCAGCCCCGGAAGCGGTGGCGTTGGATTCGTTCATCACTGTCTCCTCGCTTGCCCGGGGGAACGGCGATCCGATCTCCCCCAAGGACCAGCGTAATCGCAGCATCCGACCCGGACTGGATGTAGGAGCCGCATATTCGGGTGCCCCCGGCTGCCCGGACAACGAGAGCGTGCAGCTGGACAGGATCCTGATGCGGGTGGAGCAGGGGCGACGGATCACCAGCGCCGCGGTGCTCACAAGCAGCCAAGGTCGCGACGCCGGGCGCTCACCGCGGTTGTCGGCTCCGATCCATCCACGCCGACACCATATCGATCACGCGAACCGTTCTCACTCCAGGGCGGACGCCCGCTGAGCCGCGCCCGACTCGAAGATCGCGTCAGAAAGTCCGGGGGAGCGGGTGCGGCGGTGGCCGACCCAGACGACGAGAGCCGCGACTGCGATGATCACGGCCGCGATCCCGACGATGTACCCGGAGACACCGAGATACCCGCCGGGGACGATGTGCGGGTTGAGGAAGGGATACGGGTACCACCAGGACTCACCCGTTGCCGGCGCGATGATCATGTTCGCGCGGACCAGCGTGTAGACGGCCCAGGCGATCGGGAAGATCGCGGCGATGGGAACCGTGCTCCACGGCAGCGCTCGTCGCTTCGGGGCGAACAGCACATCTGCCAGCAGGAACAGGGGGAAGACGACGTGGAGAACCTCGTTCGCCCAGAGGACCGTGACGCCCTGGGGAAGTTCGACGTTTCGAAGCAGCAGGTTGTAGACGATCCCGGTGACGATCATGTACGTGCTCGCGCAGACGAGAAGCACAGCGAACCAGCGAGGTTCACGCTCTGCTCCGCGTGCGCTCGTCCACGCCCAACTCGCGCCGATCACGAGGACGACCGCGGCGATCAGATTCGATTCGATGGTGAAGAAGCTGAGGAAGTTCACGGCTACCGTAGGTAGATGGCCGCCCCATGCGGTATCTGCCTCGACGGCGTTCTGAATCGTGCGTGTCAGTTGCGCGATGATCGCCGCGAGTCCGAGCACCGCTGCGGCGAGACGCGCATATGGCCACCATTTGTTCATGTTTCCTCCGCGATCACTGTAGCGAGTATGTCGCTCATGATGTCTCAATCGGCCGCAGAAGCTGCACTTGCAGCGGCGGCGGCCGCCTCCTCCTCCTCCAATGTGCGCTGGCGAAGAACGGAGCTCTCTCTCCATAGCATGTAGATGCCGGTCCACAGCAGCATCCCGGCGATGAGTACGAGGCAGGGGAAGAGCACGATGAAGTCCATCGCGGTGCCGATGGGAGGAGCGCCCGGCATCGAGCCGCGCAGCGCCGGGAACGACAGCAGCGTCGCAGACAGCCAGATGACGTTCGAGAACTCGAGCTTGCGCCGGATGATCGCGCTGCCGATGATCACGACGGCCATGAGGGTAGTGAGAAGGATCGCGAGGACGTAGAAACTCACCAGGGTGATGCTGAGCAGGTCGCGCGATCCGTCGATGGTCACCGGCACCAGCGTGCGTTCGCCTTCGGCGATGTCGGCGCCACGATGTCCGGCGAGCACCCAGGGCCGTGCGGAGTTGTTGAGCTCGATGACGAACGGCACCGCGCGTCCCGTCTCGTCGTCCTGCACGCTGAGCTGGAAGTCGGCGTAGGGAGTGTCGAACGGGTAGGCGCTGTCTCCGCGCTCGAGCGAGAGCGTCAGCGACGTCGGGTCGACGATCGACTCTCCGGGGAAGGTCACCACAGAAGTGGTGATGCCTCCGCTGGAGACCTCGATGCGCAGGTTGCGGGAGATCTCGCCGGACTTGTCTCCGAGGAGCGAGCCATGCGGAATGGGGATGACCTTCGCCTGGACCACGCGGTTCGTCAGATCGATGTCTTGCGTGGACATCCGAAGCGTCAGGTAATTGCTGTCGGAGGTCTCGTTGTCGCCGCTGATGGGAACCTCGGTGTTCGCGTCCAGCACCCCCGAGAATGACACGACCACGTAGTACACGACGAGAACGACGCCGACGACGGCAAGGATGATCGGCGCGGGGTTGCGGCGTTTCTTGGGTGCGATGTCAGTCATGGATCGGCTCCAGATAGGGGTCAAGGTCGACGTCGTTCGGCCACGGATGCGGCGAGTGCGAGCAGAAGCATGGCGGTGAGAGGGAGGAAAGCGCCCTCGAGCGTCGACATGTCGAGAGTGAACGCGGCTTTCCATTCATCGGTGTCGCTGTCGTCGGACGCGATGGCGGTGGTCACGGTGCGGGTGTTGTCGCCGGAGCCGTCGCCGGTGTTCAGCGACACCTGCTGGATCGCCCGATCGGGTGCGTTGAGGGCATCCGCGAAGAGTCGCACTTCGATCTGTGCGCGCTCGCCCGGCTGCAGTACGACCGTGCATGAGAACGAACGGGTCTCGGTGACGCAGGACTCCGTGTCCGCGTCGTCGACCAGAATCCGCACCAGTCGATAGACCATGCCCTGGTTGACGCGTCCCGAGACCGAGATCTCGACCGGCTCGTCTCCGGAGACAGGACCGATCGTACCCCGCAGCGTCGACACCGTCCCGGGCTGTATCTCGTCACCCGCGAAGGACAGCGACAACGGCACCGGAGCACGATCCGGTTCGATGGTCGTGGGCGGCGCTGTCTCCTCACGCGCAGTGGGCGGTGCTGTCTCCTCAGGTGAAGGAAGCGGCCTCGGCGCGGCCGGCGGGAACGTCGTCTGAGGCGGCTCTGTGATGTTCGTAGGCGGAGGCGGCGGCGGTCGGACGGGAACGGCGGCGACTGTGAACCGATGCGTGGTGCTGGGATCGGACGTCAGGCCACCCATGCTCTGTACCGCAGTGAGGGCGACGCCCCCGACGCCGAACGCACGGTAAGGCGAGCAACTCCAGTTGCCCGAGGCGTCAGTGGTCGTCTGGCACACGACACCGGGTGCATCGCTGACGGTCACCCCTGCGCCGGGGAGCGCAGTGCCGCCGATCGCGGGCGTGCGGTCGGTCGTCGAGCTTCCCACGGCCGGCCGGGAGATGGTCGGCGGTGCGGGGGCGACGACGGTGAGCGTGTCGGATGCTGTGACCGGTGACGCCGCGTCGTTGATCGAGTCCGCGGACGCGGTGAGCGTGAAGGCGGTGCCTTCCGCCGTCCCGGTGGGAACAATGCCGGTTGCTCGGATCTCGACGGCCGCCGAGGAGGCCAGGTCTCCGAGCGCGACGCCTCCGGGAAGAATCGCGCAGTCGGTGTCGACGCCGGCGACCGTGCAGGAGATTGCGGGGAACCCTCCGAGGTCAACGGATGCGCTGACTGCTTCCGCAGCGCCCGGACCGCCATTGGCGACGCTGACGATGCGATCCACAACGACCGCGGGCGGCGTTGTGGTCGCTCCGGCGTGGGTGACGGTGAGCGCGGCCGGCTTCAGCACCTCGACTGAAACCGCAGCAGACGTCGGCGAGATATCTCCGGCGGGGCTGGTCTGGGTCGCGGTGATGACGTGAAGGCCGATCGCCAAGGGCGTCGAGGGCGTGCACGACCACGTCGTCCCGGCATCGGCCGCGATCGCGCACGTCTGCGCACCATCGACGAATACGTTCGTACTGTGTCCGGCTCGTTTGGTACCGGTGGTCGCCGGTTGCGTGTCCAGCGTGCGCACTCCGTCGGCCGGTGCAGTGATCTCCGGGGCAGGCGGTGCGAGCACGGTGATCGAATACGAGCCGCTTTCACTTCCGGCAATGTCAGACGTGCCGGAGGTGACGTCGGCGGCGGCTCCGGCGTCGATCTGCAGCACGACCGTGACGAGGTTGCCCGACGCCCAGCCGCCTGCGCCCGACGGCCCGCACACGACCGACGCCGCGGAGCCATTGCATGAAAATGATCCCGCCCCGGATGCGGCGGTTCCACTCGCCGATACGATGCTGGTCCCAGCCGGTGCATTCACCGCCCAGGGAGAGAAGGGCGGTCCGACACTATCGTTGCGGATCACGATGGTGACCTGTTCCCCGGGGTATCCCGACGCTTGTCGGACCTGCGTCATCGCTTGTGCCGGTACGGCCGTCCATGGGGCCACCGAGGCGGCAACCGCGATCAGCGCGCAGAGAAATGCCGACAGTATCAACCGCGAAACGTTGCGGATGCTCTTCGCGCGTCGATGGGGAGAAGCGATGCGCATGGTACTCAGACTACGACCCATCCGATGTCGCTGCGAGAGTGCGTCGGTTGCCGCGGTATTCGCGTGGGCGCTCATCCGCACGCTGATCTGTGCGCGCTGACGACCTCGACGGGAACGAGTCCGACGGCGTGCGTCGTGCTCACGCGCCGATGCGTCGGCGCCTGACCACGAGCAGCAGAACTCCGGTGACCAGGGCGATCACCGCGCCGGTGATGAGTGGCGTGCTGTCGGCACCGGTCACGGCGAGCGGACCGGATCCACTGCTGCCGGGTGCCTGCCCGGCGGGTGGAACCGTGGGGGCGGGCGGATCCACCGGATCCACAGGCACGATCGCGTCGGCGATCAGCGCGAAGTCGCGATCCACGATGACGTCACCGGATGCTGTGATCGTCGCGGTCACGACCGCGGGCCCGTCGACCGTGTAGCCGTCCGGGGCGACGACCGAGATCTCGTACGTGCCGGGCAGGAGGTCACCGACCGAATACGTTCCGTCGGGCCCGCTCGTCGTGGTGGCCGTGCCCGCGGGGCCGTCCAGCGAAACGGTCACGCCGTCGAGCGGATCGCCGGCGGAGTCCGTGATCGTCCCGGAGATTGACCCGAGCCTGGCCAGCTCGAAGTCGACGGCAGTGAGGTCTGTTCCCGCCACGGTCTCGTTCCTCGTCGCCGGTGTGACGGCCACCGTGCCCGCGGGCACGGTGATCGCGACGTCGTACGTGCCGTCTCCGATCAGGGGAAACGAGTACGTGCCGTCGGCCGCAGTCGTGGTCGTGAGGGCGCCGCCCGGGCCGGTCGCGGTGACCGTGACGCCACCGATCCCGGAGCCGGCCGCAGTCACGGTGCCGTCCAGCGAGGCGATGTCGCGCACCGTGAGGTCGACCACAGCGTCTGCCGTGCGCAGGTCAGCGGTTCCGGTCGCGACCACTCCGACCTTGCCGGGCGGCGGGGTGGCCGTGACCTGGTACCCGTCGGTCGCGAAGAATCCGGGGAAGGAGTAGAGACCGCCACCGGACGTGGTCGTGGTGGCAACGACTGCGCCGTTCGCATCGGTGAGCGAGAGAGTGACGCCATCGAGCGGTCCGTCTTCCACGTCGGTGACCGTACCGGTGATGTCCCGCGCCATCGACGCGAACCAGGTCTGGTAGATCGGGAAGCCGGAGCGCTGGGAGTACTCGAAGGTGAGCGTGCTGATCGACACGGTCGGCTCGAACCATGCCGCCGCACCAGCGGTGTCCGCTGCCGTCGGATTTCCCATGAGCGTGAGCGTCGCCGGGTCCCACGTGGGCACGTCGCCGACGTATCCGGCGCACGACATACCGACGCCGACGCCGGGGGCGCAGTAGTTGAATGCGTCCTGGAAGCCGAGATCCGCGGCGGTGAGCGCGGCGCCCGTCGCAGTGGTGCCCGAGATGCGCAGCGAGTCGGCGTCGATGTCACCGAGCGCGAAGGCCCAACCGGAGGCCGGAGCAGGAGTGTCGAACGTGTACGTCGTGGTGGAGGGGGAGGTCGCGTTGTTCGCCTGCGGGCGGAGGTTCAGATAGGGCTGGTTGCGGCTGGATCCGTACTTCGCGCCGATCGGCGTGCCCTCGGAGAGCCACGTCGAGGCACCGGAGATGACGCCGATCCCACCCCCGCCGAGCGAGTCGCTCGTGATCGTCGCGGTCAATTCCGGCTGCCCCGCGAGCGTCATGGAGGACGTGTAATTCCCGCCCGTGCCGGAGAGCGGATCCCACGAGCCCCACGCGGTCGTCGTCGCGGCTGAGGCCGCCGGGGCGATCGCGAGGCTCAGCGCGGCGGCAACGACCAGAGTCGTGACATCTCTTCCGCGTCTTCCGTGCGAGCGACGACGTGCGGAAGTTCTTGGGGGAGAGTCAGCATGGCGCATTTTTTCAGTCTGTCGGAGACGAATCGCCGGCGCAATGAATCGGAATCGCCCGCGCAGTAAATCGGATGCTCGATAAGAGTCATCCCGATGCGGTAGGAATATCTCTGTGTGGTTGCGACGCCACGGGGGTTCGGGAGGAGGCCGGCATGTCGGAGATCCAAGAGGCGGTCGAGCAGACCCGCGCAGAGAGATTGCGTTCGCCGCGACGATTCGGCATCAGCATCCAGTCAAAGCTGCTTCTCATGATGCTCGTCACCGCACTCATCACAGCGCTCGTCGTCGGCATCATCGGCGTGGTGAACGGACGCCAGTCCCTACTGCAAGCGACGCAGGCTCACATGACCTCGATCCGTGAGATGCGTGCGCACGAGATCGAGCAGTCCCTCACCGCGCTTCAGCAGTACGTCGTCGCATTGTCTGAACGCGAATCGGTCATCGAGTCCACCAAGCAGTTCGATGCCGCATGGGACGAGCTGGAGGCGCAGCCACTCGCACCCGAACGCGAACAGGCGCTCGGTGCCTTCTACGATGACGTGTTCATACCCGCACTTGAGGAGCGCTCTGGAGCAGACTTCGACAAGGTGTCGTTGCTCCCGCACACCGACGCCGGTAAGTACCTGCAATCCGTCTACACGGCCTCCACCGCCGAATCGGCGGAACGTCTCGCGATAACCGATCCGGGGGACGGCAGCACGTACTCGCGACTGAACGCGCAGTACCAGCACATCTACAAGAGTGCGATCGAGTCTCTCGGATACCAGGATCTGCTGGTCGCGAATGAGCACGGCGATATCGTCTACTCCGCTTACAAAGGCGAGGACCTCGGAATCAGCCTGACTGAAGGCGCGTACGCAAACTCTCTTCTCACCGACGCGTTCCAGCGCGTCATGACCTCCGGATCCTCATCCGTTGTGATAACCACGGATTTCGAGCGCTGGCAGCCTTCCGAGAACAGGCCGAACATGTGGGTCGTCTCCTCGATCGCCGATGCCGACGGGATCTACGGCGCGCTCATCGTTCAGGTGCCGATGGCGACCATCAACGATCTCACGACAGCCGGCGGCGAGTGGGAAGAGCAGGGCTTCGGCGACACCGGCGAGGTCTACCTGGTGGGTACCGATGATCTGATGCGCAGCAACTCCCGACTGCTGCTTGACGATCCGGAGGAGTTCGCACGACGCTCCCGCTCGGCCGGGACGGCGACGGCGACGGTTGACCAGATGCAGGAGCATGGCGGAAGCATTCTGCTTCAACCGATCGTGTCCTCGGCGGTCGAAGCGGCGCAGCGTGGCGAATCGGGGGTCACCGTGAACCGCGACTACCTGGGAGGCGAGAGCGTCTCGGCGTATCAGCCGCTGCAGATCGGAGACTTGGACTGGGTGATCGTCGCCCGTTCTGACACGAGCGAGGCCTACGCGGCGGTCAACGAGTTCACCCGCAACCTCATCCTGTCCGCTCTCGCGCTGCTGCTTCTCGTCAGTCTGGCCGCGCTTCTGCTGGCGCAGACTTTCTCACGACCGATCCGAAGGCTGGCCGGCGCCGTTCGAGAGGTGGCTGCCGGCGACTACGCCGTGCGCGCGCCGGTCACCGGACGAGACGAGGTGGGCGACCTCGGCAGCGCGTTCAACGACATGGCCGAGAGCTTGCAGTTCAAGCAGCAGCTCCTCGAGGAGGAGAAGGCCGAGAACGATCGGATCATGCGCACGCTCATGCCTGAGGAAGTGGCTGAGCGCTATCGCGCGGGCGAGGACGCTATCGCGCAGTCGCATAAGAACGTCTCGGTCATGTTTGCCGAGCTCACCGATTTCGACGACTATGCGCGTGATCTCTCCGAGCAGGAGGAGATCACCGCGCTCAATGAGCTCATGCGTCTGTTCGACGAGGCGGCGAAGAAGACGGGAGTCGAGAGCGTGCGTACGCTCCGCGGAGGCTACCTCGCCTCAAGCGGACTGATGGTGCCGCGCGTGGATGCCGTGCGCCGAGCAGTGCAGTTCGCGCGCGAGATGCGTGCGGCCGTCGGACGGTTCAACGACCAGCACGGAGCTTCGATCGATCTGCGTGCCGGCGTCGACTCCGGAACAGTGACCAGTGGCGTTGTATCGCGCGCCAGTCTCGCCTACGACCTGTGGGGGGACGCCGTGAACCTGTCGCAGCGTGTACGTACGGTCACCACGGAGCCCGGTGTCTACGTCAGCGACGCCGTGCATGGCCGGCTGCAGGAGACCGTCGGATTCGAGCAGGTCGGCACTCTCGAAGTGGACGGCACCGAGCAGGCGGTGTGGCGGGTGATCGGATGAGCGGCATCGCCAACCCCTTCGAGGAAGGGTGGGGCTGGTGGGCCCTTGGACTGGCGGTCGGACTGCCGCTGCTGCTCGTCATCACGAGTGAGGTGCTTCACGAGCTCAACCGGCGCGGTTCCGCAGCGGCGAAGCCGGTGCGCTTCCTACGCAACTGGGTGCTCCCCTTCGCGGCCCTGTTCGTTCTCCTCGCCTTCGCTCTCCAGTCCGATGCAGGCAACGTCTGGCTGAGGATCGTCGCGACGATCCTGGGAACGCTGGTCGTACTTCTCGTGCTTTCGGCGTTCAACGTGGCGATGTTCCGTCGCAAGGGTATGGACACGGAAGCCTCGTGGCAGCGTCGGGTGCCGAACATCTTCGTCGAGCTCGCGCGCGTCTTCCTCGTCATCATCGGTGTGGCACTTCTGCTGCAGTTCGTGTGGGGCGCGGATGTCGGCGCGATCTGGACCGGTCTGGGCTTCGGGTCGATCGTGCTCGGCCTCGCTTTGCAGAAGGCGGCGGGGGGCATCTTTTCGGGGCTCCTCCTCCTGTTCGAGTCGCCCTTCAAGATCGGAGATTCCATCGAGGGCGGCGGTGCATCGGGGCGCGTCATCGACATCAATTGGCGATCTGTGCACGTGCAGACCGCGAACGGCATGCAGATAGTGCCCAACGCGGCGCTGGCGGACGGTGTGATCCTCAACAAGAGCCGTTCGGGAAGCATCTACAACGCTTCGGTCGACGTCGAGTTCACGACCGATGATCCGCCGCACGAGGTGATCGCACTGCTGACCGATGTCGCGAGTTCGCTGCCTATGCTTGCGCCGAATGCTCATCCGCGCGGCGCTTACCACGGCGGGGCGGCGTATTCGGTCTCGCTCCCGCTTGAGACGGCGGCCGATGAGGCGCGCGCGACGAGCCTCTTCCTCGCCTGGCTCTGGTACGGCGCCAGGCGGCGCGCGCTCGGCTACAACGGTGACACCACCGACCCCTTGCAGGAACCAGAAAGTCGCAAGAGGGCGCTTGAGACGGTCGAGAGCGCGCTGCAGTTCACAACCGAGCAGCGCGAGGCCGTTGATGCTGCCGCGACTCTCGAGCGGTTCGGCATGGGTGAAACGATAGTGCGCAAGGGGGACATGCTCGAGAAGGTCGGATTTATAGTTGAGGGCTCTGTGCAGATGGTGCTCGACACCGAAGAGGCCGGACGGATCGAGGTCGGCGACGCGGACGCGGGGGAGTACATCGCGTCGACCGCACTCGCGCGTCAGCCGCAGCTCGTGACATGTCTCGCTTCGGGCATGACCACGATCATGTGGGTGCCGGTCGAAGTGCTCGACGGGTTGATCAATCAGAGACCGGCCACCGCGGCCGAGTTCGGGCAGATCATCGAGGCCCGCCGAGATCAGGTCGCCAAGGCGCGTGCGCGTGCCGGGCTGTCGAAGTAGGATCGCCAGGCCGCTCAGCGCCCGCGGTGCCACCGCATCCGGGTGACGAGAACGCCGAGCAGGCAGAGCGCTCCGCCGATGAACATCATCGGCGTCGGCACTTCGCCGAGGATCATCCACGACATCAGGATCGCGATCGCCGGTACGACGTACGTCGTCGCCGAGGTCTGACCGGCTGTGCTGCGTTGCAGCACGTATGCCCAGGTGGTGAACGCGATCGCGGTCGGGAAGATGCCCAGGTAGACGACCCAGAGGGTCGCATCCAGCGGCGCGGTCTGCAGATCGGTGACCAGGCGGCCCGCCCACGGCAGCAGAGCGACGGTGCCCGCAATCGCTCCGAGCCAGGTCAGCGTCGTCGCGTCGACGCCTGAGGTGAGCAGATGCTTCTGCACCAGCGTGCACCCCGCGTACATCACGGCGGCGAGCACGGCGAGCAGCAGACCGGTGATGTCGAGGCCGGCGCTGGTCGACGAGTTCATCCCGATCAGCACCACACCGAGGAAGGCGATCGGAGCGCCGATCAGCAGCGGCTTGGGGAAGCCTTCGCGCAGGAACAGGCCGCTGAAGACGACCACCATGAGAGGCGCGAGATTCACGACCATCGCGGCGGTGCCGGCGTCGAGCGTGCGCTCGGCGCTGTTCAGCGCCAGGTTGTAGATGCAGAACCAGCCGACTCCCCACACGATCACCAGCAGCCAGTGGCGGCGCTCAGGCATGTGGATGCCGTGCCGGAGAGCGATGATCGCCAACGCGGCGCTGCCCACCGCCATGCGCAGCAGAGCCAGCGCACCGGGGTCGAAGTGCGGACCGGCGCCGCGGATGCCGATGAACGCGGACGCCCACAGCACGACGGTGACGAGAGCGGCGATGAGGATGAGCGATCCGCCCGATCGCGGCACAGCGCCATTCGACACAGCGTCTTTCGTCACGCGCGGTGTGGGCCGGATCGGTGCTTCTGGCATGATCCGATCCTCGCAGCGACCACCGAGACCGTCGATCAGCCGGAGAGTCAATTGCCGTGCCTTTTCCGCCAGCCTTGGAGTCGTCGTTCCGCCACAACGCGGGGGCCGACGGCATCCGCACACCCCTTCGGTAGGATGAAGAGGCCCGTTCGGGCGCAGTTACAAGGCAGAAGACCCAGGGGGTTACCCATGCCAGGAATCGTGATCGTCGGCGTCCAGTGGGGCGACGAAGGCAAGGGCAAGGCGACCGACCTGCTCGGCGACCGCACCGACTGGGTGGTGAAGTTCAACGGCGGCAACAACGCCGGGCACACCGTCGTGGTCGGCAACGAGAAGTACGCGTTGCACCTTCTGCCATCCGGCATCCTTTCCCCCGGCGTCACCCCCGTGATCGGCAACGGCGTCGTCATCGACCCCGAGGTGCTCTTCGACGAGCTCACGGCGCTGTCCGCCCGCGGAATCGACGTCTCCAAGCTCCGGGTGAGCGCGAACGCGCATCTCATCACGCAGTACCACCGCACGCTCGACAAGGTCACCGAGCGCTTCCTCGGCAAGCGCAACATCGGCACGACAGGTCGCGGCATCGGACCGGCATACGCCGACAAGATCAACCGTGTCGGCATCCGCGTGCAAGACCTGTTCGACGAGAACATCCTGCGCCAGAAGGTCGAGGGCGCCCTCGATCAGAAGAACCACCTGCTGGTGAAGGTCTTCAACCGCCGCGCGGTGACGGTCGACGAGATCGTCGACGACCTCCTCTCCTACGCTGAGCGGCTGCGCCCGATGGTCGCAGACACCGGACACCTCATCGACGTGGCGCTCGATCGCGGCGAGGTCGTCGTGTTCGAAGGCGGCCAGGCGACCATGCTCGACATCGATCACGGCACCTACCCCTTCGTCACCTCGTCGACCGCGACGGCGGCGGGCGCGGCATCCGGATCCGGAGTCGGACCTGGCCGCCTCGACCGCATCGTCGGAATCGTCAAGGCCTACACGACACGCGTCGGCTCCGGTCCGTTCCCGACCGAGCTGTTCGACGAGAAGGGCGACTGGCTGCGCTCCGCAGGCTTCGAGTTCGGCACCACGACCGGCCGGCCCCGCCGCGTCGGCTGGTACGACGCCCCGATCACGCGCTACGCGACGCGCATCAACGGCATCACCGACCTCGTGCTCACCAAGCTCGACATCCTCACCGGGCTCGAGCAGATCCCGGTCTGCGTCGCCTACGACGTCGACGGTGAGCGGTTCGACGACGTGCCGGTGAACCAGACCGACTTCCACCACGCGAAGCCGATCTACGAGTACTTCCCCGGCTGGAGCGAAGACATCTCCACCGCGCGCACCTTCGATGACCTGCCGCAGACCGCTCAGGAGTATGTGCTCGCGCTCGAGAAGATGAGCAAGACGCGCATCTCGGTGATCGGTGTGGGACCGGAGCGCGATCAGGTGATCGTGCGTCATGACCTGCTCGACTGAGTCGTGACGCAGTTCCCGAGCCCGTCTATGTGGCGCTAATCGTCGTTTGGAGCGGGCTGAAGCGCAGGTTTGCGCCACATAGACGGGCGCTGAAGCGAAAGGTGAGCGCGTGACG
Organism: Microbacterium sp. AK031; assembly: GCF_024807145.1. Taxonomy (GTDB): domain Bacteria; phylum Actinomycetota; class Actinomycetes; order Actinomycetales; family Microbacteriaceae; genus Microbacterium. The sequence goes on from NZ_JANUCA010000010.1 coordinate 98,215, forward strand.
CAGTTCTGGGTCGGCGGCTACGGCGCCGACATGGGCGGGGATGCCACGGGCATCGGCCTGCTCGAAGGCGACGAGGGACGCGAGCCCGACACGCTCGCGTACCGTGGCGCGGTGACGCAGACCGCGTCGCCGTCGTGGCTCGCCCGGCATCCGTCCCTCGATGTCGTCTACGCGGCGCTCGAGAGCGACGGCACCGTGCAGGCGTTTGCCCGTACCGGTCAGTCGACGCTTGCGCCGATGGGCCGTGCGGTCGAGGCGGGTGATTCGGTGTGCCACCTCGCCGTCGCGCCCAGTGGCGCGTATCTGATCGCCAGCTGTTACGGCGACGGCCGGGTCGTGCGCATCGGGCTCTCCGCGGACGGGTCGCTGGGGAAGCCGACGGTCTCGGCGCCTGCGCGTGACCCTTACAACCCGGATGCTGCGCAGGATGCCATGGGCCCGGATGTTGAGCCGGCTTCAGCGCAGGAGATCGCCGCAGCCATGCTTCGGGGCGGCTCGATGACGTTCGAGCAGCCCTCGGCCGAGGACGTGCCCGCGGAAGCGACGCCGCGCGTGGGCCTGCTGCTCTTTGACGAGATGCTCGGGTTGAATCCGGCTCCCGAGCCAGAACCGGACACCGAATCGGAGCCCGACGAGCAGCCTGCCCGTGCGTCGCACTCCCACGCTGCCGCGTTCTTGCCGGACGGCCGTATCGCGACCACTGACCTCGGCTTCGACCTCGTGCGCATCTGGCGCCCGGTGGCGGGTGGCCTGACTTTGGACCACGAGATCGTGCTGCCGATGGGTACCGGACCGCGGCACATGGTGGTGCATCCGAGCGGGCACCTGCATGTGGTGACCGAGTACTCCTGCGAGATCTTCACACTCGCCGCGCAGCCGGACGGGCGCTGGGCTCTGGCCGCAGCGACCCTGGCGACCCCGGCGGCCGAGATCGGCACCGACTTCCCGGCAGAGCTCGCGCGCTCCCGCGACGGCGCGACGCTGTACACGGCGCTGCGCGGCAGCAACACGATCGCCGCACTCCGCGTGAGCGGCGCCGGCGAGAGCGTCGAGCCGTTCGCGCTCGCCGAGTCAGGGGTGGACTGGCCGCGTCACCATCTCGTGCACGACGGGGCCCTGCTCGTCGCCGGGCAGCGCTCGAATGAGATCAGCGTGCTCGACCTCGACGATCGCACGGGTGCGCCACGCGGCATCCGTCACCGCACTTCGGCGCCCGCGCCCACGAGTCTGCTGCTCGCGCGCTGAATCCCGTTCACTCTGCCGCCGCCGCCGCGCCTTTCGCGAGCCAGCGGATCGGCCCGGAGCCCTTGCTCCCGAGCACGTCAGCCGGATTCTGCAGGGCGCACGAGTTCAGGCTGAGGCATCCGCATCCGATGCAGCCGTCCAGATCGCCGCGAAGATGCTCGAGTTGCCGGATGCGCGCGTCCAGCTCGTCGCGCCAGCGCTGCGAGAGGCGCGCCCAGTCCTTCTTCGTGGGCGTTCGTCCTTCCGGCAGTGATTCGAGTGCAGAGCGGATGTCTTTGAGTGGGATGCCGACGCGCTGCGAAACCCGGATGAAGGCCACGCGGCGCAGGGTGTCGCGGCAGTAACGGCGCTGGTTCCCATCGGTCCGCTCGGAGTGGATCAGACCGTTGCGCTCATAGAAATGCAGCGCCGACGATGCGACACCGCTGCGGCTGGAGAGCTCTCCGACCGTGAGCTTGCGGTACTTGTCGCCATCCAACTGGGGCATGCGCGGCTCCTCCTGACACCCTCGGCTTGACCTCAACCATAGTTGAGGTTCTAACGTCTGGGGAATGACAACGGAAACAGGAGAGGTGCGGACGGTCGATCCCGTCGCACCGGGCATCATGAGCGGCACGTTCCTCTGGATCACGATCGGCGCGTGCGCACTCGTGTTCCTGGGGGCGTTCGAATCGCTGGCGGTCACGACGGTGATGCCGGTGGTGAGCGCCGACCTCGGAGGAGAGCGCCTGTACGCACTCGCGTTCGCGGGCCCACTGGCCACCGGAGTGATCGGCATGGTCGCCGTGGGGAACTGGGCTGACCGGCGCGGTCCCACGGCTCCCCTGTACACGTCGGTCGCCGCATTCGTCGCCGGTCTGCTGATCGCCGGACTCGCACCGAGCATGGAGATCCTCGTGGCAGGCCGCTTCGTGCAGGGTCTGGGCAGCGGGGCGATGATGGTCGCACTGTACGTCGTCGTCGCCAGGGTGTACTCGCAGGACAAGCATCCAGCGATCTTCGCGGCGTTCGCCGCCGCCTGGGTCGTACCGTCGCTGATCGGACCGACCATCGCCGCCGTGGTGACGGATCTGTGGAGCTGGCACTGGGTCTTCCTCGGCGTCGTCGTGCTCGCTCTCGCCGCGCTCCTCATGGTGGTCCCTGCGCTTCGAGGCGTGTCGGGTGGCGGCGACGTATCGGCGCCCTGGGCGCTCGGACGCCTCGGCTGGTCGGTGCTCGCGGCGTTCGCCGTGCTCGCGCTGAACCTCGTGGGCGACATTCCGGGCGTAGGGCCGGCGCTCGCGGCCGGGGCCGTCGTGATCGCGCTGATCGCGGTTCGTCCGCTGGTGCCGCGAGGCGCGCTGCGTGCATCCCGGGGCCTCCCATCGGTCATCCTCGTCCGCGGGCTCGTGGCGGGTGCCTTCTTCGGCACGCAGGTGTACGTGCCGTACCTGCTGACGGATCGGTACGCACTGACGCCGACCCTCGCCGGACTCGCGTTGACAGGTGGCGCTCTGGCATGGTCGACGGCATCCACGGTGCAGGGGCGGATGGGCGCACGCCTGTCGAATGTGACGGCCCTGCGAATCGGAACCGTGCTCGTGCTGATCGGCATCGCTCTCGTCCTGGCGACCGCCGCTTTCGGGTGGGATGCTCTGGTCATCGTCGCGGCGTGGATCATCGCCGGCTCGGGCATGGGCCTCATGAGTCCCAGAAGCAGCGTGCTGACGCTGTCGCTCTCGACGCCGGCGAATCAGGGATTCAACAGCGCCGCCATGACGGTCGCCGACTCGTTCGGCAGCGCGATGGTGCTGGCCATCACCGGCACCCTGTTCGCCGCGCTGGCGACGACCGCGGATCCGTTCACCGCTGTGTTCGCGCTGACCGTGGTTATCGCCGTCGTCGCCGCCATCCTCGCGCCTCGAGTCGCCGCTGGTCGCGTTCACGAGGAGGTCTGAGCATGAGGGCGATCGTCCAGCGCGAGTTCGGCGCGGCGGGAGTGCTGGTGGTCGAGGACGCCGACGTGCCCGAGCCCGCTGAAGGCGAGGTTCGCGTGCGCGTCGCCGCCGCGGGCGTGCACGCTGTGGACACGAACATCCGGCAGGGAGACAGTCCGCCCTCCATGCCGCGGCCGTCGCTGCCCATGACGCCCGGTCGCGAGGTCGCGGGCATCGTGGATGCACTGGGTCCGGACGTCGACGAGGCGCTGATCGGCACACAGGTGGTCGCGCACGTCGGGTTCCGCAGCGGCGGGTACGCCGAGTTCGCTCTGGCCGCGGCCGGCGCTCTGCACACTGTGCCCGACGGTGTGGAGTTCGCTCAGGCGGTCGCGGCGATCGGCACGGGGCGCACGGCCCAGCTCGTGCTGGATGCCGCGGTTGTGCAGCCGAATGACGTCGTCGTCGTGCCGGGAGCTTCCGGAGGGCTCGGCAGCCAGCTCGTGCAGCTCACACTCTCGATCGGAGCCGTAGCCGTGGCGCTGTACGGCGGATCGGCCAAGCGGGCGGTCGTTGACGGGTTGGCGTCGGATGCCGAGCGATTCTTCGCTCTGGATGCCACGGACGAGTCCTGGCCGTCGCAGATGGCCGCACTGCTGGGGGAGCGCGAGCCGTCGCTGCTGATCGATGGCGTCGGCGGAGTGGTCGGCCGTGCGGCTTTCGAGGCCTTGGGCCGCGGCGGCCGGGTGGTGATCATCGGATGCTCGAGCGGTGAGGCCGTACGCATCGAAACCGATGACCTCCTCGCCCGTTCGTTGTCCGTGACGGTTCCACTGGGCAGGCCGGTGCCGCAACTGCGTGAGTTGGAAGCGCGCGCGCTCGCCGCGGTCGCGGAAGGAAGGGTGCGTCCTCCCGTCGACGAATACCCGCTGGAGCGCGCCGCCGACGCGCACGCGGCGATCGAGCAGCGCAGGCAGAGGGGGAAGGTCGTGCTGATTCCGTGACGCGGCCGCCGGCCCGCACACCTGCAGGGCCGATGCACACCTGCAGGGCGAAACGCCGGCGTTCGAACCTGCATCCGTGATTTCTCCCTACAGGTGTATCCCTGACGGGAACAACCCCGGTGACATCGCGTTGCACTTCCTGGAGACTGGTGCCATACCGGTTCGGACGGAAGGCGCTTGGATGTCAACGGATGAATACGACCTGATCGTTCTCGGCGGTGGCCCGGTCGGCGAGAATGTCGCAGACCGAGCGGTACAGGGCGGGCTCACCGCAATCATCGTCGAGAGCGAACTCGTCGGGGGCGAATGCTCGTACTGGGCGTGCATGCCGTCGAAGGCGCTGCTGCGTTCGGCGCAGGCGCTGCGCGCGGCCCAGAATGTGGCGGGCGCCGCGGAGGCGGTCACCGGAAACCTCGACGTGCGTGCTGTGCTCGCCCGCCGCAACTCGTTCACCAGCGACTGGTCGGACGACGGTCAAGTGAAGTGGCTCGACTCCGCCGGCATCGATCTGGCCCGGGGTCACGGTCGTATCACCGGCCAGCGCGAGGTCACCGTGACGGCCGACGACGGCACCGAGAGGGTGCTGAAGGCTCGCCACGCGGTCGCGATCAGCACCGGGACGGATGCCGCGATCCCTCCGATCGAGGGCCTGATGGATGCTGCGCCGTGGACGAGCCGCGAGGCGACGAGCGCGCAGGAGATCCCGGCATCCCTCGCCATCATCGGCGGCGGCGTCGTCGCCGTCGAGATGGCCACCGCCTACGCAGGCCTCGGCGCGGACGTCACGCTGATCGCCCGCAGCGGCCTGCTTGGCAACATGGAGCCCTTCGCGGGCGAACTGGTCGAGAAGGGGCTGCGAGAACTCGGCGTCGACATCCGCACGAACGTCGGCACGAACCGTGTCGCTCGCGATGCCGACGGTGTGACGGTGACTCTCGACGACGGGACCACCGTCGCCGCGGAGGAGATCCTCGCCGCGACCGGACGTGCCCCGCGCAGCCGTGACATCGGGCTCGAGATCGTCGGCCTCGAACCGGGGAAGTACATCCCCACGGATGACACCCTCAGGGTTGCCGGCAACGACTGGCTGTACGCCGTGGGCGATGTCAACGGGCGCGTGTTGCTGACCCACCAGGGCAAGTACCAGGCCAGGGCCGCCGGCGATGTGATCGCCGCCCGCGCGAACGGCGAAGACGTTGACGACGCCGCGTGGGGCCGCCATGTCGCCACCGCCGACCACGCCGCCGTGCCTCAGGTCGTGTTCGGCGAGCCGGAGGTCGCATCGGTCGGGCTGACCGCCGATGCCGCGAAGGATGCCGGATACCAGACCCGCGTGATCGATCAGGATCTCGGGGCCATCGCCGGCTCCAGCATCCGCGAGGACGGGTACAGCGGTCAGGCCCGCATGGTCGTCGACAGCGAGCGCGACGTCATCCTCGGGGTCACGTTCGTCGGCCCGGACGTCGCGGATCTGCTGCAGGCGGCGACCGTCGCGATCATCGGGGAAGTGCCGATCTCGCGGCTGTGGCACGCGGTGCCCGCCTACCCGACGGTCAGCGAAGTCTGGCTGCGGTTGCTCGAGCAGTACGGCCGGGATTCCGCCTGAACTGATTCGATCCAGTCGGCGCTCGGCTCCGAACAGCCGAAGAATATGTCGCCAGATGTCCGATCCTTCCCATACGCTCGAACCGAATCTGAGGAAACATGACTATGAAGTCTGGAGGTCGGATCATCGGCCGGGCGACGAAAGCAGGGCACGCATGATCGAGTTCCGTTCGGTCTCGAAGCGATTCCCCGATGGTACGCTCGCCGTCGAGGACTTCAGTCTCGTGCTGCCCTCACGCAAGACCACGGTGTTCGTCGGGTCCTCCGGATGCGGCAAGACGACGCTGCTGCGCATGATCAACCGCATGGTCGAGCCGAGCAGCGGTGACGTCGAGATCGACGGCGAGAGCGTTCTCGACAAGAACCCGGTGACACTGCGACGCCGCATCGGCTACGTCATGCAGAACTCCGGACTCATGCCGCACTTCACCGTGATCGACAACGTCGCCACGGTGCTGCGTCTGACCGGCACCTCCAGGAAAGAGGCGCACGAGCGCTCCCGCACGCTTCTCGACACGGTCGGTCTTGACCGATCGCTCGCAGATCGCTACCCGAGCCAGCTCTCCGGCGGGCAGCAGCAGCGGGTCGGGGTGGCACGCGGCCTCGCGGCCGATCCGAACATCCTGCTCATGGACGAGCCGTTCGGCGCTGTCGACCCGATCGTGCGCGCCGACCTGCAGCAAGAACTCATCCGGTTGCAGGTTGAGCTCGACAAGACCGTCGTCTTCGTCACTCACGACATCGATGAGGCATTTCTGCTCGGCGATCAGGTGGTGATCCTCGACAAGCGCGCGCGCATCGTGCAGGTCGGCAGCCCGAGCGAGATCATCGAGAATCCTGCCGACGACTTCGTCTCCGCGTTCATCGGCGCCGAGCGCGGCAGGCGGGCGTTGCGCATCAAGCAGACTGCGCGTGGTCGAGTCCTCGTCGATTCCGAGGGTCGTACGCAGGGGGCACTTCTAGACGATGAGGCTCCGTCGAGCACGCCGCCTGAGGTACGCGCCGAGGGGGCCGGCTCCTCGTGAACTGGATCGCCGACAACATCGGCCTCATCCTCGAACTCGCGCTCGCGCATCTCTGGCAGAGTGCGATACCGATCGTGCTCGGCTTCTTCCTGTCTTTGCCGCTGGGATGGATCGCCTGGCGATACCGGCTCGTGAGGGGCCCCGTGGTCGTCGTCACCGGTCTGCTGTACACGATCCCCTCCTTGGCCCTGCTCATCCTGCTGCCCGCCTTGATCGGCATCTCGACGCGCGACCCGGCGAACCTGATCATCGGTCTCACCATCTATGCGATCGCGATCCTCGTGCGTGCGGTCGCCGACGGCCTCGACTCGGTCGATCCGGCGATCCGCCAGTCCGCGACCGCAGTAGGCTACGGAGGGTTCCGCAGGTTCTGGACGGTCGACTTCCCGCTCGCCGCTCCCGTGATCCTCGCGGGACTGCGGGTGACGGCGGTGAGCACCATCTCGTTGGCCACCGTCGGGATCCTCGTCGGAGTCGAGAACCTCGGCTACCTGTTCACGAACGGCCTGCAGAGGCGGATCATCGCCGAGGTGTTCGCCGGGGTTATCGCCGTCGTCGTGATCGCTCTCATGATCGACCTCCTGCTGCTGCTCGCCGGGCGCGCACTCATGCCGTGGACGCGGGCGATCAGGACGCCGTCCGCCGACCGTCGGCCTGTCCGTATCCTCAGGGCTGCCGCATGAATCTGTTCGCCGAGGCTCTCGCCTGGCTGTTCTCCCCAGAGCGGCTGGAAGGCCAGTACGCCCTGCCCGTGCTCCTCGGCCAGCATCTGTTCTACACGGTCATCTCGGTGCTGATCGCGGCGGTCATCGCAGTGCCGGCAGGCTGGCTCATCGGTCACACCGGTCGCGGACGCGAGGTGGCGGTGGCGATCTCCGGTGCGGCACGCGCCGTGCCGTCGTTCGGCCTCATGGTGCTGCTCGTGCTGCTCCTCGGTGTACTGCGCGTGCCGGAGGCTGCGACCATCACTTTCGTGCTGCTCGCGATCCCGTCGCTGCTCGCCGGCGCATACACCGGTCTCGAAGCCGTCGACCGTCGGGTGATCGATGCCGCTCGCGCGACCGGGATGACCGAGTGGCAGATCTTCTGGAAGGTCGAAGTGCCGCTCGGACTCCCATTGCTCGTCGGTGGCCTGCGTGCGGCGACGCTCCAGGTGATCGCGACGGTCACGATCGCCGCCTATGTGAACCTGGGCGGTCTCGGCTGGCCGATCATCCAGGGAATTCCGTTGCGCCGGTTCGACCAGGTGCTCGGTGGCGCCATCCTCGTCGCCGTGCTCGCACTGCTCGCCGACCTGCTTCTCGCGCTCGCGCAGCGTGCCGCTGTTCCCGCGGGCATCCGCGTCGCCACGCCCCATTCCCCGCGCGCCGCTCGTCGCACGGCCCGCCGCGCGGCATCGGCCGCAGCCTCCACGACTTGACCAGAACTCCCCACCAGAGAGGAACATCATGTTCACCGCACGAAAGTCACGCATCGCCCTCATCGGCGGCATCGGGCTCGCAGCCTCGCTCGTGCTCGCCGGCTGCGCCAGCAGCAACCCGCTGGACACCCAGACCGAAGAGGGTGGCGAGAGCGCCGGCTCCGACACGATCGTCATCGGTTCGCAGGCCTATTACTCGAACGAGATCATCGCCGAGATCTACGCCCAGGCACTGGAGAACGCCGGCTTCGACGTTGACAAGCAGTTCAACATCGGTCAGCGCGACGCCTACATGCCCGAGCTGGAGTCCGGCGCGATCGATCTGTTCCCCGAGTACACCGGCAACCTGCTGGAGTTCTACGACGATGCGGCCGACGTCACCAGCCCGGAGGACGTGTACGCGGCCCTCCAGGAGGCGCTGCCCGAGGGCCTGACCGCGCTCGACTACGCCGAGGCCAGCGATCAGGACACCTACACGGTGACCAAGGAGTTCGCCGAGGCGAACAACCTCACCACGATCGCCGACCTGGCGAACGTCAGCGAGAAGCCAACGATCGGTGCTGCACCTGAGTTCGAGCAGCGTCCGTACGGACCTGCAGGCGTCAAGGACGTCTACGGCGTCGACCTCACCTTCTCGGCCACGGGCGACACCACGCTGGAGTCGCTGCTGGCCGGTGAGATCCAGGTCGCCGACATCTACACCGCAGACCCGGCGTTCGAGACCGAGGAGATCGTCGCACTGGAAGACCCGGAGAACCTCATCCTCGCCTCGAACGTGGTGCCGATCGCCTCGAGCGATATCGCCGATGAGGTCGCCGACGTCATCAACGCGGTCAGCGCCGCACTCGGTGCCGATGACCTCGTCGCGCTGGGCGTGCAGAGCACCGTTGAGCAGATGTCGCCGGAGGACATCGCCACGCAGTGGCTGACGGACAACGATCTGATCTGATCGAACTGACCAAGGGGCCTTCCGATCGTCGTCGGAAGGCCCCTTCAGCGTGCGAGGAGCGGACGGCCTGAGACAATGGAGCCCATGGCAATGGACTCACGCGCATGATCTCGAAGCGCGATCTCGCCCACCGGCTCGACATCCCCCTGGAGATGGCCGAGCGGCACGGCCTCGGCGACGGTGTGAGCGAGGCCGAGTTCGCGGCGCTCGAGAACGATCCGCCGGCGTGGCTCATCCAGTCCAGGGCGAACCGCAAGAAGGGCGCGCGCCCGGTCTGGGCGACGCTCACCTGCGATGTGTGCGGCTACACCGAAACGGCCAGACCCAAGAAGTGGTGGCCGGAGTTCACGTATCTGATCTGCGGGCACCACTCGCTCGACGAACTCCCTAAGCCCGCGTCCGGACACCACCGCGGTGAGTTCGAGGGCGTCGGAAGCCGCTTCATCGGCATCGTCGACCAGTCTCTCTAGACCCTCGAGTCCTGCCGCGGGATCCAGATCTTCTTGATGATGATCAGGATGGATGCCGCGACCGGCACGGCCACGAGCGCTCCGAGCAGTCCGAGCAGGGTGCCTCCGACGAGAGCGCCGATGACGACCAGGGAACCGGGGATCGAGATCGCCCGGTTCATGACCTTCGGCGTCAGGAAGTACGACTCCACCTGCATGTAGATGAGGTAGACGACCGCGAACACCAGCGCGAAGATGATGTTGTCGCCGAACAGCGCGATCCCCGTGCCGATCACCCAGAACAGCAAGGGTCCGACGAGCGGGATCAGCGTGATGAGGAAGGCGACGACGGCGAGCAGCAGCGGGAATGGCAGGCTGAGCACCGTGTACAGGATCAGCACGAGGACCGCGTTCATGAATGCCAGCGTCACCATGCCCATGACGTAGCCGCCGACGGAGTCGGTGATCTCGGTGCTGATGATGTCTGCGTTCGCACGGTCGCGCGCCGGCACGAGGCGGAGCATCGCCCGCTTCATGCCGGGGAGTGTCGCTACGAAGTAGATGACGAGCACCAGGACGATGACGGCCCCGGAGATGCCGTTTGCGATGGATGCCCCGACCTGAAGAGCACCGCCGCCGATCGCGGCGATGTTGCCCGGGTCGGTGAGAAAGCCCTGCACGTCGCTGACAAGGGTTTGGAACTGCTCGCCGAACTGGCCTTCCAGCGTGGTGTAGATATCACTGGTCTGGAAGTCCGAGATCATTCCGGGGACATCTTTGACGAAGCTCGTGATCTGCGCCACGACCACCGGGACGATGGCCCAGATGACCAGGCCCAGCGCGATGACGAGGCCGAAGAGCACGATCACGACGCCCCACCCGCGGTTCAGTCCTCGTCTCTCGAGGAAGCGGACAGCAGGGTCAAGCCCCAGGGCGGCGAACAGCGCGAGCGCGATGTAGATGATGACGGTCGACAGATTCGACAACGCGAGTCCGAGCAGGATAGCGGCGAGACCGCCGAGCGTGACGAGGAACCCGAAGCCGAACGGCCGCTCTATACGCGTCCAGAACGAACGGCTCGACAGCACCGGTTCGATGACGGGCTTGGTCTTGACCTCCGGGGCTGCGGGAGGTTCGGTCTCGGCGGCTTTCGACGTCTCGGGCTTCACCTTCGCCGCGGCCGCGGTCCGCCGGGTGACGGGCGCCTCGTCAGCTGTCGTGTCGTCGTCTGCCGCAGGCTCATCGGTGCTCATGCGCCCACTCTAAGGCGTGACTGTCGGCCCGACGGGAGCCGCTCGCCGAGCCCGTCGCGATATCGTCGTACCTGCGACCAGGAGGAGACACATGACCGACGCAGAAGATGCCCGCGCAGAGCTGCTGCGACTGCGCGGCAGCATCGACAACATCGACGCCGCGCTCATCTACATGCTCGCCGAGCGGTTCCGCGCGACGCAGCAGGTCGGCATCCTCAAGGCGGAGCACGAGATGCCGGCATCCGATCCGAATCGGGAAGAGCAGCAGGTGGCACGTCTGCGCGCCCTCGCCGAGGAAGCGCACCTCGACCCCGAGTTCGCCGAGAAGTGGTTCAACTTCGTCGTCGCGGAAGTCATCCGCCACCACACCGAGGCCAAAGAGGGGCGCTGATCGGATGCGCGGGCCGGCGACTGAAGACAGAAATGCGCGTTTCCGTCTCGGGGTCATCGGTCACGGCATGTGGCCGTCCACATACCTCATCCCCGGCGCGCGGCACTTGCGGGATGTCGACGTCGTCGCCGTGTGCGGGCGTGACTCCGCGCGGGCAGCCGCCTTCGCGGCGGCGCAGGGAATCCCGCATTCCTACGACTCGATCGAGCGGATGCTGACGGTCGAGGATCTCGACGGGGCCATCATCGCGACCCCTCCGGGTCAGCACGAGGAAGCGGCGCGTATCGTCTCGGGCTTCAGAGCAGCCGTGCTCTGCGAGAAGCCTCTCGCACTGGACGTGGAGAGCGCACGCCGCATCCGTGATCTGCTCGTGGACAGGCCGGCACTCACGGGTTTCACACTGCGATGGCAGCCGTTGTTCCAGGAACTGCGCGAGACCATCGGCTCGGGCGTCATCGGTGCGGTGCGGCACGTGCGCATCCGCTATCTCCAGTCCTCGGCCGCGACGCCGGCGCGCGGGTGGGACTGGCATTTCGACGCGGCCGACGAGCCGCTCGGTGTCGTCTCCGACCTCGGACCGCACGCCATCGATCTCGTGCGATGGATGGTCGGCGATGTGACCCAGGTCACTGCGTTCGCGCGGACGACGATCGCCGAGCGAGTGGACCCGGAAGGTCGACGCCGTCCGGTCACCAACCACGACGATGCGGACGTGCAGCTGACCGCGGCGTCGGGCGCGACCGTCTCGTTGACGATCAGCCGCGTCGCCCCGAACACCGGGGTGCCCGGCGGGATCACGATCGAGGTTCTCGGTGCCGAAGGGTGGATCCGAACGGACTCCAACGAGGCGGATATCGTCAGCGGCACAGCATCCGGAATCCACCGGCGTCCGGCGCCAGCGATGTCGCTGACGGACGGCGCCGGCGCGCAGATCAGAGACTTCGTCGACTCCGCCCGGGGAGAACCCCGGGCGGAGTTGCCGAGCATCGACGACGGCTATCAGGCGCAGCGCGTGATGGACGCCATCGCGCAGTCGCTGAGCAGACGCGAGAGCGTCACTCTCACCTGAGTCCGCTACTTCGAAGTGCCCTGCGACACCGACCCCTGCAATTGGCGCTGGAAGAAGATGTACACGATCAACACCGGAACGATCGTGATGATCACCGCAGCGAACATCTCACCGAAGTCGAGCGCGTAGCCCGCTGACGAGGCGTACGACGCCATGCCCTGGGAGAGCACGTACTTGCTGCGATCCGTGTTCAACGAGATCGGCAGCAGGAACTGGTTCCACAGGCCCAGGAAGTTCATGATCGCCACCGCGGCCATTCCCGGCCTCGCCATGGGCAGCATGACTTGGAAGAAGGTGCGCCACTCGCTCGCGCCGTCGACGTATGCGGCCTCCTGAATCTCGTACGGCAGCGACTTGAAGAATGAGAAGAGGAAGAACACCGTGAACGGCAGCGCGAATGCGACGTACGTGATGATCAGGCCGGGCAGCGTGTTCAGCAGCCCCATGCCCTGCAGGATGAAGAACAGCGGGACGATGGCGAGGAACACCGGGAAGGTGAGTCCGGCGAGCATCAAGTAGTAGATCACTCGACTGCCCGGCACTGAGAACCGCGCCAGCACGTAGGCGCACATGGCGCCGAGCACCATCACCAGTACGAGCGAGACACCGACGACGATGACGGTGTTGATGAACATGCCGCCGAAGTTGTTCCCCACCCAGGCGCTGACGTAGTTGTTGAAGTTCCACTCAGCGGGCAGGCCGAACGGCGATGCGAAGATCTCCTTCGTGTTCTTGAACGAGCCGAGCAGGGTCCACAGCAACGGCAGGATCACGACGATCGACCAAATGATCAGGACGACGTGGGAGGCGCCGCCGACGGCCTTGTCGCTCGTGGTGGACTTCGTGGTCGTCGGCCGAGTCTTTGATTTCAGATCGACCGTGACTGCGGCCCGTGTGTCGAGGGTCATGACCGTCCTCCTTCATCCTTGCCGCCGATGAGGCGGAACGCGCCGATCACGATCGCTGCGAACAGCAGGGTGATCACGGCGAGCACCACGCCCATCGCACTCGCCAGGCCGAACTGGCCCTTTTCGAACGCCGTGCGGAAAAGATACTGGCTCATCACGAGTGTGCTGTTGCTCGGGCCGCCCGAGGAATTGAGCCCCACCATGTAGACGAAAGCATCCAATGCCAGGATGCCGAGGTAGATGTAGGCCGTCTGCACGTTGTCGCGGATCTGCGGAAGGACGATCGCGGTGACGGTGCGGAACCGGCCAGCGCCGTCGATGCGTGCGGCTTCGAGGGTCTCGCCTGGGATGCCCTTGATCGCAGCGATGAACAGCACCATGTAGAAACCGACCATGCTCCAGACGATGACGAAGATCGTCGCTCCCATGGCCGTGCGTGCGTCACCCAGCCATGCGAAGTCGTTGTTGTCGATCCCGACCGCGGCGAGAAGACCGTTCAGCAGACCACTCGGTGAATAGATCAGGTTCCACAGGATCGCGATCACGATCGCCGGGATGACGTACGGGAAGAACGACACCACCCTGTAGAAACTCGAGCCCTTCAGCCCGCGCACCTGACCGTGACTCGGGCCACCGACGGTGATCATGCTCGCGAAGATCATGGCGATCACGATCGTGATCAGCGGAACGAAGATCGCCAGCACGAGGTTGTTCCCCATGGCCTGCAAGAACGTCGGGTCCTGGAACAGTTTTACGAAGTTGTCGACACCGACGAAGTCCATGTTGGGCGAGAAGCCGGTCCAGTTCGTCATCGCGTAGTACACGGCCTGGATGAACGGCGAGATGACGAAGATCAGGAAGATCGCGACCGGAAGCCCGAGGAACACCAGCAGGAACGACGCGTAGTCGAACGTCATCTTGCGGCGCAGCCCCGCGCGGGGCGCCTTGCGGCGACCCGCGCGGGCGGTGACGACGGCGGTGGTGTCCAGCGCCGCGTCGAGGCCAGGAGCGCTGAGGCTCACTTGATCTCGATCTTCTCGATGGAACTGTCGTTGCGGATCTTGTCGGTCAGGTCCTGCAACTGCTTGGTGATGTCCGCGACCGTCATCTTGCCGTCGAGGAACGAGTTCCAGATCGGCAGCTGGTCGCTGTTCATGCCGTACAGGTTGAATGACTGGATCGTGAACATACCGGATCCGGCCGCCGCGATCATCTCGACCTGCGACACGAGCGCGGTCGAACCGAATCCGTCCTCGGGGACGATGTCCTTGACGACGGTCGGGGCGAGCTTCTCCTTCGAGAAGGCGGACGCAGCCTCCTTCGAGAGCATCGTGCGCAGCAGCTCCTTACCGCCGGACGGGTTCTTCGCCTTCGACGGTACGACGAACGGCTCGCCAGCCTCTGCCCGCATGAAGCCCTCCGGCGTGGTGGCCTTGTCGTCGAGGGGCATCTCGCGCACGCCCATCATCTGGAAGTTCTCCGCCGTCGTCTTCTTCATCTCGTTCTCGATCCACGAGCCAGAAGGGTAGAGCAGCGCCTCCTGATCGAGGCTCCACTGCGACTGGGCCTGCGTGAACTGCGTGCCACCGCCGCCCGGCTTGACGTAGCCGGCCGCGATGAGTTCGTGCAGGATCGTGAGGATGGACTGCAGTGTCGGGTGCGACCAGCATCCTTCTTCGAGGTTTTCCAGCGGCAGGCGCACGTCGTCACCGGACTGGATGATGGCAGAGTCGACGACGAACGTCTGGTAATACGTCGCCGCTTCCTTGCCCCAGAGGAACAGGTACTTGCCCTGTGCCTTCGCAGCCTCGCCGAGGGCCTTCAGGTCCTGCCAGGTCTTCGGCGGTTCCCATCCGTTGTCCTTGAACAGGCTGCCCGAGTACCACAGGCCGTACGTGGTGAACACGTAGTTGATGGCCGCGAACTTGTCACCGAAGGTGCCGGGCGCCTTCACGCCGTCGAACAGGGTGTCAGCGATCTTCTTGCCCTCGAGGTTCTCGGACTCGAGCACTTCGCTGAGGTCTTCGAGCTGGTCGAGGATCGTGTTCCAGCCGATGGAGTTCGCGCCAGAGTTGTCGACGAGGTCCGGCGGGTTGCCGCCGACGAAGCGCGGCTGCAGCTCCTGCGCGATCTTGGTGGAGGCGGAGACCTTGGCGGTGACGCCGTCGAGCCCCTTGTTGCCCGCCATGATCTTGGCAGCGTTCTCGACGTAGTCGACGCCGTAGCCGCCGTCGAAGATCACCGCGTCGACCTCGGTGTTGGCGGCGACGCCGAACGGGTTGTCCGAGGTGACTTCACCCTTGGGGCCGGCGTCGCCGCCGCCTCCGCCGGGTGCTGCGCAGGATGCGAGGGACATGCCAAATGGCAGCAGCAGCGCCGTCGCTGCCGCGCCGCGCAACAGGTTGCGACGGCTGATGGAGGATTGTGTGATTTCCATCTTCGTACCTTTCGTTGTGGTGTTCGGGTTCTTGGTGAGTCGGGATCGGGTCAGGCGCCTCGGCGGATGCGGCCGCGATACCGGTCTTCGAGGACGGAGTTGTGCTCGTCGCCACCGGGGATGTTGGCGGAGATGTACATCGGGGGAGTGTCGCCTCGGTCGGCGATGGTGCGCGCGACGCCGAGCGTGAGCAGCTGGGCAATGAAGGCGGCGGTGATCGACGAGATGGCTCCTGCACCGATGCCGTCCGTGATCTCGAGCGTCGTGTCGCCGTAGGGGGCGAGATTGTCGATCACGACGTCGGCGACGTCGGCGAGGCGCTTGCCGGACGGATGCTTCGGCTCGACGAGCATGGTGTGCGCCATGCTCGTCACGGCGATCACGCGGTGATCGCGTTCCTTCGCCCACAGTGCCGCACCCACGATCGAGCCGTTCACGCCGGAGTTCGAGGCGATCAGGAAGACGTCGGCCTCACCCACCGGCACTGTAGCCATGAGCTCGTCGACCAGCCAGGGTTCGCGCTCCAATGCGCTCGTGAGCAAGTCCACCTCGCGGTCGCCGTGCATCACGAGGTCGCGCAAGGCGAACTTGTTGGTCGGGATCAGCCCTCCCGCCCGGCCGGAGATCTCCATCGCGAACGCCTCGGAGTGGCCGGTGCCGAACGCGTGGATCACACCGCCGCCGTCGAGAGCTGCGACCATCAGCGCGATCGCGGGTTCGAGGGCCCCGGACTCGGCTTCCGCGGTGAGACGGGCGAGGCGTTCACTAGCCTCGCGGAACAGATCGGACGGTGTCGCGCTCAACTTGCTTCCTCCTGGATCTCGGATGATGCCTCAGGCGAATGCGACCTCATCGTTCGAGGTCGACGATGCGCCGACACGGCCGTCGCGGTCGCGGCGAGCCGCCTGGTGGCGGGGTCGAACATCTGCTGCGCGATGAGCAGATACAGCAGGTCGATCACGAAGAGCTGCGAGTGCTTCACCGACATGTCGTCCGGCCGCAGGTAGCCGACGGGCGCCGCAGTGGTTATCGACACGTCGGCGACATCTGCGATCCAGCTCTCGTCGTCGTGCGTGATCGCGACGGTGAGAGCACCGGCCGACCCCGCCTGGGCGAGCATCTGCACGGTCTCGTTGGTCTGTCCCGTGCTGGAGACGCCGATCGCGACCGAGTTCTCGTCCTGCAGCACGGCACTGGCGAGGCCGTCGTGCACATCCGACCACGCGTGCGAACTGATGCCGATGCGGTGCATCCGGCGTTGGAACTCCTGCGCGATCCCCGCACTGCCGCCGAGGCCGTAGATGTCGACGTGTTGGCTGGTCGTGATCGCGCGCGCGGCCTTGCCGACGGCATCCAGGTCGATGCCCTCACGCGTCGTCTCGAGGCCGCTCACGTGCACATTGAGCAGTGTCCGAAGAATCTTCTCCGGCGAATCCGTCGGTTCGAACTCCGCACCGATGTCCGTGATCCAGGCATGCTCCGCTGATGCGTGCCCGAGTTCGGTCGCGATCGCGACACGGAACTGCGTGTAACCCGCGAAGCCGAGTGAACGGCAGAAGCGGGTCACGCTGGCAGGGGAGCTGCCCGCTCGCTCGGCGAGCTCGGTGATCGTCAGCTCTGCCGGTGTGGTCGGGTGCGAGATCACCAGATCGGCGATCTTCGACAGCGCAGCCGGCATGGCGTGGCGGCGCTCGGCGATACGCCCGACGATCGCGCCATTGCCGGTGTTCATGCTGCGTGGCACCATTGCCCCCAGAACTCGTCGCAGTAAGTCTGCGTTGCGTTGAAAACTATTCTCACTGTTGAGGAACGTCAAGTTAGGACGCGTAACAAATGGGTCACGACATGCTGACGGTGGGCGTGGATGCCGGCGGGACCTCGACCAGGGCGGTGCTGGCGACCGGACGCGGCGAGTGCATCGGATACGGCACCGGCGGGCGCGGGAACCCGATATCCGCAGGCCCCGATCGCGCTGCGGACGGCGTGGTCGACGCCGTCGCTCGGGCGCTCGCGTCTTCATCGCGAACCCTGGCCGATGTCTCGGTGATCACTGCGGCGATGGCGGGGCAGGATGCCGAGGAAGGCGAAGGCGGATGGCTGCTCGCTAGGCTGGCGGCCGAGGGGTTCTCCGGTCGGCTCACCTTCGAATCCGACCTGTTGGCGACCTACTCCAGCGGTTCGGCCGAGCCCTTCGGCTATGCGATCGTGGCCGGCACCGGCGCATCCGCCGTCCGCGTCTCGGGCGGGCGGATCGAGGCGACGGCTGACGGGCTGGGCTGGCTGCTCGGTGATCGCGGCAGCGGCTTCTGGATCGGTCATCGGGTGGCCAGGGCCGTCGTGCGGGATCTGGACGGAGCCGGCGCGGCGACGTCGCTGACCGGGGCAGTGCTGGTGCATCTCGGCATCGGGGCGGATGAGACGCGCAGAGAGGGGCGCCCGCGCTCGCTCGAGCAGCTGGTCGCGTCGCTGTACGGCATGCGTCCGATCGAGCTCGCAGCTCTCGCACCGCTCGCATTCGTCGGCGACGATCGGGTGGCGGAGCGCATCCTGCGTCGAGCGGGGCAGCACCTCGCCGATTCTCTCGGAGCAGTGCTGACCGGCCCTGGTCCGCTCGTCGTCGGGGGCAGCGTGCTCTCCCGATCCGGTGCGGTCAGGGACGCGTTCACTGAGCGTCTCGGTGACGCCGCGGCAGGACTCGAAGTGCGCCCGGTCGTCGACGGCGTCGTCGGCGCCGGCCTGCTCGCACTGCGCGCCGCAGGGGTAGCCGTATCGCCCATGACGCTCGAGCGGCTCAGCGAAACTCTTGCGCCCCTGCGCTGATGTCGAGCGCCTTCGCACCATCACGAGAGCTACTCTATGATCGTATGTAGGCGAAAACAATCATAACAAAGCAGTTCGACGGAAGGCCTCTCCTGATGACCGATTCGGCCCCCGGCGCGTTCATGCGTGCGGAGCTCCTCTCCCAGCCCGAGACCTGGGCACGCGCGGCTGACATGCGCGACGAGCAGAAGGTGCTGCCAGCGGCTGGCGCACGCGTCGCGGTCATCGGCTGCGGCACGTCGTGGTTCATGGCCCAGTCGTATGCCGCACTGCGCGAGACCGCAGGCCTCGGTGTCACGGATGCATACGCGGCATCCGAGGCGTTCCTCGATCGCGACTACGACGCCGTCGTGGCGCTGACGCGTTCGGGAACCACGAGCGAGGTGCTCGAGCTCACCCAGCAGATCAAGGGGCGCATCCCGGTCATCGGCGTGATCGGCGACCCCACCTCACCGCTGGTCGCTCTCGTCGACGAAGCCGTGCTGCTCCCCTTCGCCGACGAGCAGTCGGTCGTGCAGACGCGCTTCGCGACCACCGCGCTGACACTCTTCCGCTCTTCGCTCGGCCTCGCTGATGACGTCGCGCGATCCATCGCGGATGCCGAGGCCGTACTCGCGGCGACGGATGACGTCACGCTCACCGAGGCGGAGCAGTACACGTTCCTCGGTCGCAACTGGACCATCGGCCTCGCCCACGAGGCCGCGCTGAAGATGCGCGAGTCGTCGCAGTCGTGGACCGAGTCGTATCCCTCGAAGGACTACCGCCACGGCCCGATCGCGATCGCCGCTCCCTGCCGCATCACCTGGCAGTTCGGAGCCGCCCCCGAAGGTCTCGCCGGTGAGGTCGAGGCGACCGGTGCTCGATTCGTGCAGCACGACGTCGACCCGCTCGCCGACCTCGTGCGTCTGCACCGCGTCGCGCTGGAACGCGCCGTGGCCAAGGGTCTCAACCCTGACCTTCCCCGAAACCTCAGCCGCTCGGTCATTCTGGATTCGTGATGTCGCCGATCGCGGAAGAGTTTCCGGGCTTCAGCGCCTCGCGAACCCCGGAAACCCTTCTCGCGTCTGATGGACAGCGGGTTTCGCTCGGCATCGGCGAGGGCGAGCCAGTGCTCGCCTTTGATGTCGGGGGTACCGACATCAAGTCCGCGCTCTTCGACGCCGACGGCACAGCGCTCGGGCTGCGCCGCACGTCGACACCGGCGTTGGGCGATGACCCGGCCGTAGCGCTGATCGAGGAGCTCGCTCGACTCTCGGACGAGCTGCGGTCGCAGCATCCGCACGTCGTGCCGGCTGCGCTCGGCTTCGTCGTACCCGGCATCGTCGATGCGGATGCCGGAATCGGGGTGTTCGCGAGCAATCTGGGCTGGCGCGATGCCCCACTCCGCGACCTCGCGAGAGAGCGGCTGCGGCTGCCCGTCGCATTCGACCACGACGTGCGCTCAGCGAGTTGGGCCGAGCATCGACTCGGCGGCGCGCGCGCATATGACGACGTCGTGGTGGTGATCATCGGCACCGGCATCGCCGGAGCCATCCTCGTGGGAGGGGAGCCTTACACGGCGGGCGGCTACGCCGGCGAGATCGGGCATTCTCCGATAGCCGACGGACCCGAGTGCGCGTGCGGCGCGCGCGGCTGCCTCGAGGCCGTGGCCTCGGCAGGGGCCATCGCCCGCCGTTACGCCGCCGAGACCGGCACGATTCCGGATGGGGCACGGGATGTGATCGCGCGCGCAGCCGATGGCGACGCGGTCGCACGGCGGATCTGGAACGACGCCCTCGACGCACTCACGATGTCACTCGCGCAGCTGACCGCGATGTTCGCTCCGGAGGCGATCGTGATCGGCGGTGGACTCTCCCGTGCCGGTGGAGCGCTGTTCGACGAGCTGCGCGCACGACTGGCGGCACGCCTCAGCTTCCACCGGATGCCGGAACTGCTGCCCGCCGAACTGGAAGGCGATGCCGGCCTGCTCGGTGCGGCGCTGCGTGCGAGGGAACTCACGTGATCCTCACGGTCACCGCGAACCCCGCGCTCGATATGACGTGGGAACTCGACCGGATCGAGATCGGCGGCGCGCACCGCGCCGACACCGGTGCAATACGCGCAGGGGGCAAGGGCCTCAACGTCGCCAGGGTCGCCCATGCGCAGGGCTTCGGCGTCTGCGCCGTAACCACGTGCGGCGGCGCGACCGGTGCGGAGCTGCGAGACGAGCTGGCGGCGAGCGGCGTTCCACATCTGCTCGTCCCGGTCACAGCCCTCACCCGGCGCAGCATCGCCTGGGTCGATCGCGCGCTCGGTGACACCACGATCGTCAACGAGCGCGGGGTGAATCCCCGCGCTGAGGAGTGGGAGGAGTTCAGCTCCGCCGTGCGAAAGCAGGCCGCCGCGGCATCCGTGCTGGTGATCGCCGGCAGTTTCCCGCCCGGTGCGCCGTCGACGCTTCTGCCCGAACTCATCGCGGCGGGTGCGGGCCGCCCCGTGATCGTCGACACGTCAGGACCTGCGCTGCTAACTGCGGCGGATGCCGGAGCATCCGTCCTCAAGCCGAACCGCGCCGAACTCCTCGAGGCCACCGGCATAGCCGACCCGATCGAGGGGGCTCGTGCGCTCATCGCGCGCGGTGCCGAGCTGGTGCTGTTGTCTCTCGGCGCCGAGGGGATGTACGCGGTCACGGCCGATCGGGTACTGCGTGCCCGGCTGTCGGAGCCGCTCGCTGGCAATCCGACCGGCGCGGGCGATGCCGCGGTCGCTGCGTGCGCCGTGCTCATGGATGCCGGTGTCCGCGATCCGGAGAAGATCCTCCGCCGCGCGACGGCGTGGTCGGCCGCAGCGGTGCTGATGCCTCTCGCAGGTGAGATCCATTCGACCTGGTGCGACCTCGAGGGTGCGCTCATCCTGGAGTCCGATCCCTTCCCGCCACACGATCCTGCCCCGCCACACGATCCGGAAGAGCCCGCATGACCCTCGTCTCCGCCGCCGAACTCGTCCGCCACGCTGCGGCCCAGAACCGCGGGATCGGCGCATTCAATGTGATCCACCTCGAGACTGCGGAGGCGCTGGTCGCGGCATCCGCTCAGGCCCGGCTTCCGGTCATCCTGCAGATCTCGCAGAACTGCGCGAAGTACCACGGCGCGCTCGAGCCGATCGCCCTCGCCACGCTCGCGGTGGCGCGCAGGGCCGACACCCCGGTCGCCGTGCACCTCGATCACGCCGAGAACCCCGCGCTCGTGGACGAGGCCATCGCTCTCGGGTTCGGCTCCGTCATGTTCGACGGTGGCGCGCTGCCCTACGACGAGAACGTCGCGCTGACACGCGCCGTGGCCGACCGCGCGCACGCCGCTGGCGTCTACGTAGAGGGCGAGCTGGGCGAGATCGGTGGCAAGGACGGCGCCCATGCGCCGGGCGTGCGCACCGACCCCGACGAGGCCCGCGCGTTCGTCGCCGAGACCGGAGTCGACGCACTGGCCGTCGCTGTCGGCTCGTCGCATGCGATGACCGATCGCAGCGCGGCGCTCGACATCGCACTCATCGGCAGGCTGCATGAAACCCTTGACGTCCCGCTCGTGCTGCATGGATCGTCCGGCGTCGCTGATGCTGTCATCATGGATGCAGTGCGCGCCGGTATGACGAAGATCAACGTGTCCACGCATCTGAACGGCTTCTTCACGCGGGCGGTGCGTTCGACGCTCGACGACGACGAACGCCTGGTCGACTCGCGAAAGTACATCGCTCCCGCTCGCGCCGCCGTCGTCGACGAGGCGGCGCGGATGCTGCGGCTGTTCGCCCTGCAGGACGCAGAACCCACCACGTCCGCCGCGTCTCGGGAATCGGTGTGAAGCGTGCGTCGCGGCTGACCGCGATCCTCGACCTGCTCGCGGCGCAGGGCGAGGTCACCGTCGAAGAACTGGTCGAGCGGCTCGATGCGTCTCCGGCGACGGCGAGGCGCGACCTCGACAGCCTCGCCGAGCAGCGGCTGCTCACCCGCACGCACGGTGGCGCAGTGGCGCAGTCGGTGGCGTACGAGCTGCCCGTCCGCTACAAGAGCCACCAGCGCACGCATGAGAAGGAGCGCATCGCGCGCACGGCATCCGATCTCGTCACGACCGGTGCCGTCGTCGGGCTCTCCGGCGGAACGACGACCACGGCGATAGCGGCGGCGCTCGCCGCCCGCGCTGACCTCGGCGAGTTCACGGTCGTCACCAACGCGGTGAACATCGCCGCCCAGCTCGCGACGCGGCCCGACATCAAGGTCGTGGTCACCGGGGGCGTGATCCACTCCCGCAGCTACGAGCTCGTCGGCCCGTTCGTGGAGCAGCTGCTCAGCGGCATCCGCCTCGACATCGCCTTCATCGGCGTGAACGCGCTCTCGGCCGAAGACGGCGCGAGCACCCACGACGAGCGCGAGGCCGCAGTCAACCGGATGATGGCCTCGCGTGCACACCGCGCCATCGTGGTGGCGGACTCCAGCAAGATCGGCGGAGCGGCGTTCGCGTTCGTCGGAGGCGTGGAGCTCTTCCCGACCGTGATCACGGATGCCCCGGCTCCTGACCTCGCGGATGCCGGCTACGAGGTCATCCTGGCCGGCTGAGCCCGCTCCGCCCGTCGCTGGGCCGCCTCAGCCCGTCTCGCACCCGCTCTTCGCCGGTTTTGGGCGCCGGCGGGAGCTTTTCGCATCCGGAATCGGGGCAGATTCATATGGTGGGAGCAACGCTCTGATTGAAGGAGCGTTTCATGGTCAAGTTGTTTCCGCCTGGTACTCGTGCCGCGTTCGTTGATC
>NZ_JANUCA010000011.1 GCF_024807145.1 Microbacterium sp. AK031
CCCGCCAGAGTTGGCACCGCACCCGAAGCCCACACCAACGACAACCCACACCCGGATGAGACACCCGGGTGAGCGGCTACCGATTGCGCGGGTGCCGCCGAGCCATCCGCTCATTGCCATGACGATAGTTCCCCGTCACGCGCGCCATGAGCAACTGCGGATCGCTCTGATCCGCCTCGGCGAGAAAGTCAGCGGCGCGCGCCCCGCGCAGTACGGTTGCGCGTCTGCCGTGGTGGGTGATCACGACATCCTCGCCGCGCGTCTCATATGCGAATCCGGTCGGGGCGCCCATGCGAAGGATGTTATCTCTGGATCGGCGGTGCTGGGTAGTTCGCGCGCTGGACACGAAGAGGGCGAGCGCGAAAAGCAGATCGCCGGCATGCATTGTTCGCACGAAGGCACCATCAGGAATGATCTCCCGCTCAAGGTCGAGCACGGAGCGATCGCCGTGGGTCAGGATGAGGTGGCCGTCAGCCTCCAAGCACTGACGCAGCTGCGCGTCGCCGTGATGATTCGTCGATGACGCAGGCCTGTCTTGTCCTGAGCTGCGAGCTCAGGAAAGCGGTCAAGATCTCTTCGATGTGCGGTCGCTGCCTCTGCATGGGGCGATGGTGGTTTGGGCCACCGACATCAATCGGATCAGATCACACCCAGGTCGGCATCCAGTTATGGATGAGCCAGAAGTCATACGGCACGTTCATGCCGATCCACACCGGATAGAAGAACACCGAGACGAGCACCGTGACCGCGAGGAAGACGATGACCGTGCGTTCTCCGGACTGCCGTCGATGCAGCGGTTCGTCGCGGCGTCCTGCGATCTCCCTCAGCGCCAGCACGAGTGCCAGCACGAGGAACGGCATCATCACCACCGTGTAGAACTGGAAGATCGTGCGCTCGGGATACATCAGCCACGGCACGTAGGTGACCCCGACGCCGACGAGCGGGATCGCATACGTCCACGGCATCGGCCGTCGCTTCACCAGCCCGCGCACGAACCGGTAGAGCAGGAAGATCGCGGCGGCGACGCCGGCGTACCAGATCAGAGGATTCGGCACCGACGACACCACCGAGATGCAGTGATCGGTGCCGCAGCTCTGGTCATCTCCCACCCAGACTGCGGTCGGGCGGATGAGGAGCGGCCACTGCCATGCGGGGCTCGCGTACGGATGCCCGCTGCTGAGTCCGACGTGGAACCCGTAGATCGACTCGTGATACGTCCACAGCGCGGCGAGCGGATTCCCGGCGGCCTGACGATCGTATCCGCCGGCTGTCACCAACCACCCGGTCCAGCTGACGAGATAGGTCAGCAGCGCTGCAGGCACCAGCAGCACGAATGAGACGGGCCCCTGGCGGAACGCGGCATCCGTCGGCCACAACAGCACGTCGGCGCGGCGACGCGCCAGAGCATCCGTGACGACGAGATACAGTCCCAGTCCGGCGAGCGCGTAGAGCCCGGACCACTTGACAGCGCACGCAGCACCGAGCGCGACGCCCGCCGCGATCACCCATGGTCGGCGCCAGATCACACGCCCCCAGAGCGGGTCGGGAGCATCCGCATCGGCATGCTCCACCAGCGGGATGCTGCGCCTGCGGTCGTACAGGATGAACAAGACTCCCAACAGGATGAAGAACGTCAGGATGCCGTCGAGCAACGCTGTCCGGCTCATCACGATGCTGAGCCCGTCGATCGCCAGCAGCAGCCCTGCGACCGTCGCCGCGATGACCGATCGCGTCAGCTCCTTGGCGACGAAGTACACGAGCAGAACTGTGACAGCGCCGATCAGAGCGACCATCAAGCGCCAGGCTGCGCTGTTCCCCGCGCCGAACATGCCCATACCGAGCGCGATGATCCACTTGCCCAGCGGCGGATGCACGACGAAACTCCCGGCGCCGGTCAGTGCACTCGTGTCCCCGGTGAGGAAGGCTTCATTCGCGCCATCGCCCCACGTTCCTTCGTAGCCCAGCGTCCACAGCGACCAGGCGTCCTTGACGTAGTAGGTCTCGTCGAAGGCGAGCACGTTCGGGTGCGACAGGTTCGTCAGCCGCAGCACCGCAGCGAGCGCCGTGATGACGAGCGGCGACAGCCAGCGGATGACACGATGCCAGTCGGGATCGAGCAACAGCCGATCGCGCAGCCGCCCCCAGCGCGTCAGGCGCTCCTCAGGAGGGGGGAGCAGAGGCACGGGCGTGGTCACGGCATAAGCCTAAGCGGCAGTGCGCGCCTAAGCTGATCGTGTGATCATCCTCGCCGCGACTCCGATCGGAAACCTCGGCGATGCGTCCCGTCGCCTCATCGAAGTACTCGAGAACGCTGAGATCGTTGCGGCGGAAGACACCCGCACCACGGCCCACCTGCTTCGCGCGCTGCAGATCGAGAATCGACCCCGGCTCATCGCGCTGCACGACCACAATGAGAAGCACATGGCCGCGGAGCTGGCCGCACTCGCCGCCGAGCAGGACATCGTGGTCGTCAGCGACGCGGGGATGCCGGCGGTCAGCGATCCCGGCTACGGTCTGGTCGTCGAGGCTGTCGCGCAGGGCGTCACCGTGACGGCGATCCCCGGACCGAGTGCCGTACTCATGGCACTCGCGATCTCGGGACTGCCGACCGACCGCTTCACGTTCGAGGGATTCCTGCCGCGCAAGCCGGGGGAGCGGCGGACAGCCCTCCGCGCAGTGGCGAGCGAGAAGCGCACCATGGTCTTCTTCGAATCGCCCGCTCGCCTCGCCTCGACACTCGCCGACATGGGCGCGGCGTTCGGTGCCGACCGTCGCATCGCCGTCTGCCGTGAGCTGACGAAGTTCTTCGAAGAGGTGCGCCGCGGCACGGCATCCGAGCTCGTGGAGTGGGCCGAGAAGGGCGTCAAGGGCGAGATCGTCGTGGTCGTCGAGGGAGCAGCGCCGGCAAGTGTATCCGTCGAGGATGCCGCTGCCCAGGTGGAGGCGCTCGTCGGGGGCGGGATGCGTCTGAAGGAAGCCTGTGCTGAAGTCGCCGCGGCGACCGGCCTGAGCTCGCGCGACCTCTACCAGCAGGCGCTCGCGGCCCGGAAGCCTTGATGGACACGAGCCGCGTACGTTCTTCGGTGAACTGCGCTTGGCTCGGTGAGATTCCACCGAAGCGCTCCGAAGAAGGCGCGCTTCTCCGAGCGAGGTGCACGCACCCCACCGCGCGACGGGGCCGCGCGACGAGGCCGAGCGACGAGGATGTCGACCTATCAGCGCGCATCCGCGCGTAGGCTCACGGAATGACGCGAGAAACCAGTTCGCGAACCCGTTGGCGTGCCGCTGCCGCTGGCATCGCAGCCGTGCTCCTCGCCGCCGGACTCGGTGAGCTCGTCGCGGCGGTGATCGCGCCGTCCGCGAGCCCGTTCGCGGTGATCGGCGGCGGACTCATCGACATCGCGCCGAGCTGGGCGAAGGATGTCGCGATCGCGCTGTTCGGCATCGCCGACAAGGCCGCTCTCCTGACGGGCATGGCGGTGGTCGCCGCTCTCATCGCTGCGGCGGCGGGTCTGCTCGAGCTGCAGCGACGCCCCCTGGGAGCGTTGATCTTCGTCGCGCTCGGCGTCATCGGGGCAGTGGTGGCGACGGTGCGGTCCGACGGGGATCTACTGGCTTGGCTGCCGTCGATCGTGGCGGGCGTGGCCGGAGCGGTCGTGCTGCGCGTGCTCATGAAACGGACGATCCCCGCGGCAGAGGATCCGGCGGACGGTCCGGGTCGCCGGCAGTTCCTGGCGTGGACAGGTGCGACGGCGGCGCTCGGCGTGGCAGCGCTCGTCCTCAGCAACCTCGCGCGCGCGACGGTGCGCACCGTCGAGGCCGCCCGCGCCACGGTGCGGCTGCCCGCGCCCGCGACCGCTGCACCGGCTGTGCCGGCGACGGCCGAACTCGCAATCGAAGGGTTGGCTCCGGTGGTCACACCGAACAGCGACTTCTACCGCATCGACACCGCCCTCGTGGTGCCGCAGGTGGATCCTGCGGATTGGAGCCTGCGGGTGCACGGCATGGTCGATCACGAGGTCGTCCTCACGTGGGACGAGCTCTTAGCGCTGCCCCTCCAGGAGAGCGACATCACCCTCGCCTGCGTGTCGAATACGGTCGGGGGCGACCTCATCGGCAACGCCCGGTGGCTGGGCTATCCGGTGCGCGAGCTGCTCGCACGGGCCGGTGTGTCTGCGGATGCCGACATGGTGCTCTCGACCTCGATCGATGGATTCACCGCATCGACGCCGCTGGAAGCCCTCACCGATGAACGCGACTCGCTGCTCGCCGTCGGGATGAACGGCGAGCCGCTCCCGCTCGCGCACGGATTCCCCGTGCGACTGGTGGCCCCCGGACTCTTCGGATATGTGTCGGCCACGAAATGGGTGACCGAACTCGAAGTCACCCGTTTCGACAGGGCGAGTGCCTACTGGACGACGCGCGGGTGGTCGGAGCGCGGCCCGATCAAGCTGCAAGCGCGGATCGATGTGCCAAGGGACGGGCGATCGGTTGAGTCCGGATCCTCAGTGATCGCCGGCATGGCCTGGCAGCCGCACATCGGCGTCGATGGCGTCGAGGTGCGCATAGACGGAGGGCCTTGGCGGCGGGCGGAACTCGCCACCGTGATCTCCGACGACACGTGGGTGCAGTGGAGCCTGCCCTGGACAGCCGAGACCGGCGTGCATGAGATCGAATGCCGTGCTCTCAGCCGGAATGGCGAGACGCAGACATCGACGCAGGCGCCGCCGGCTCCGGACGGCGCACAGGGCTGGCATCGGATCAGCGTGACGGTGAGCTGACCCTAGGCTCGTCATCATGATCGATGATGTGATCGCCGCCGCCTATGACGCCCGCGCCACGGAGTACATCGAGGTCGCCGGCTCGATCGCGCAGATGGATGCCGCCGATCGGAACCTCATCGGGGCGTGGCGCGATCAGTCGTCGGGGCGGATGCTGGATGCCGGATGCGGCCCAGGGCTCTGGACCGAGTTCCTCCACGACGGGCACCGCGACATCGTAGGCGTCGATATCGCATCCGAGTTCCTGGCCGCCGCTCGCGCCCGCTTGCCGCATCTCAAGTTCGAGCACGCCTCACTGCGCGCACTCCCGTTCGCCGATGCGTCTTTCGGCGGCATCCTCGCCTGGTACTCCCTGATCCACACCCCGCCCGCCGACATCCCCGCGATTCTCGTCGAGCTCGCGCGCGTCCTTGAGCCCGGCGGCTCACTGCTGATCGGCTATTTCGATGGCCCTCCCCGCGAGCAGTTTCCCCACGCCGTCACCCCTGCCTACTTCTGGTCTGCCGACGCCCTCTCCGAACTCCTCACCGGCACAGGTTTCACTATCAGCACCACTGACCGTCGCACGCGCGAACCCGGCGAGGCGAGCAGGCGCACCCACGGCGCAGTGACGGCGATCCGCACCTGAACCCGGTATCGACAGCATCCGCCGCACCGCGTAACCACCCCGGTCATCCCAACTAGAATTGCCGTCATGCCCTCAGGCGAATCCTTTTACATCACCACGCCCATCTACTACCCCTCCGATGTGCCGCACATCGGCCACGGGTACACCTCGGTGGCGACGGACACGCTCGCGCGCTGGCACCGTCAGTCGGGTGATGACACCTGGATGCTGACCGGCACTGACGAGCACGGGCAGAAGATGCTCCGCGCCGCTGCGGCGAACAACGTCACCCCGCAGGAATGGGTCGACAAGCTCGTCACGGAGAGCTGGTTCCCGCTTCTGGAGACGCTCGACGTCGCCAACGATGACTTCATCCGCACCACGCAGGAACGCCACGAGAAGAACGTGCAGGTGTTCTTCCAGCGTCTGTACGACGCGGGTTACATCTACGCGGGCGAGTACGAGGCGCTCTACTGCGTGGGCTGTGAGGAGTTCAAGCCCGAGTCGGAGATCGTCGACGGCACCGGACCGTTCGAGGGCCTGAAGGTCTGCGCGATCCATTCCAAGCCCCTCGAGCTGCTGCAGGAGAAGAACTACTTCTTCAAGCTCAGCGAGTTCCAGGACCGTCTGCTCGAGCTCTACAAGACCGAGCCCGACTTCGTGCGCCCGCACTCCGCGCGCAACGAGGTCGTCTCGTTCGTCAGCCAAGGCCTGAAGGATCTGTCGATCTCGCGCTCCACGTTCGACTGGGGCATCCCGCTGCCGTGGGACGAGTCGCACGTCATCTACGTGTGGGTCGACGCGCTGCTGAACTACGCGACAGCGGTCGGGTACGGCGCAGACGAAGAGCTCTTCGAGCGTCGCTGGCCCGCGTACCACGTGGTCGGCAAGGACATCCTGCGCTTCCACGCCGTCATCTGGCCCGCACTCCTGATGGCTGCCGGACTCGACGTCCCCAAAGGCGTCTTCGCGCACGGCTGGCTGCTCGTAGGCGGCGAGAAGATGTCGAAGTCGAAGCTCACCGGCATCGCGCCGAGCGAGATCACCGACGTCTTCGGCTCCGACGCGTACCGGTACTACTTCCTCTCCGCGATCGCGTTCGGACAGGACGGCTCGTTCAGCTGGGAAGACCTGTCCGCGCGTTATCAGGCCGAGCTCGCGAACGGCTTCGGCAACCTCGCCTCGCGCACGGTCGCGATGATCGAGAAGTACTTCGACGGTGTCGTGCCCGAAGCCGCCGAGTACGCCGAGCAGGATCTCGCGATCCAGAAGATCGTGGCGGATGCCGCGGCATCCGCCGACCGCTGGATCGAGCAGTTTCGCATCGACGAGGCGATCTCGTCGATCTGGACGATCGTCGACGCACTGAACGGCTACATCACCGAGAACGAGCCGTGGGCTCTCGCCCGTGACGAGGACAAGCGCGCACGCCTCGGCACCGTGCTCTACACATGCGCCGAGGGTCTGCGTGCGCTCTCCGTGTTGCTGTCGCCGGTCATGCCGCAGTCGACGGAGAAGCTGTGGTCTTCGCTCGGCGCTGCCGAGAGCCTCGGAGCCCTGCAGGCGCAGCCGATCCGCGAATCCGGAGCCTGGGGTGCCCTGCAGCCAGGCACACAGGTCGCCGCCCTCGCGCCGCTCTTTCCTCGTGTGGAGTCGCAGGCTTGACCGAAAACCCCAGTCAGTACGTTCGGGAGCGGGCAGCGGAGGGCCGTAAGGACCTCCGTTACCCGGCTGCCCCCGAACCGCTGACGGCTCCCGTGTACGACAATCACGCCCACCTGGAGATCACGGATGGTGTCGAGCCGCTTTCGCTGAAGGAACAGCTCGACAGGGCCGAGGCTGTCGGCGTCGCCGGCGTCGTGCAGGCCTCGGGTGACATCGAGTCCTCGCGGTGGGCGGTGGATGCCGCGGCATCCGATCCTCGTGTGCTCGCGGCCGTCGCGATCCACCCGAACGATGCGCCCGCCTACGCTGAGGCCGGGCAGCTCGACCACGCGATCGACGTGATCGATGAGCTCGCCGCTCACCCGCGCACGCGCGCGATCGGCGAGACAGGGCTGGACTTCTTCCGCACCGAGGAGGACCGCCGCGGGCCGCAGTTCGAGTCGTTCGAGGCGCACATCGCGCTCGCGAAGAAGCACGCGATCGCGATGCAGATCCACGATCGCGACGCTCATGACGCCGTGCTGGAGACTCTTGCCCGCGTCGGTGCTCCCGAGACGACGGTGTTCCACTGCTTCTCTGGCGACGACGCGATGGCCAGGATCTGCGCGGATGCCGGGTACTACCTGTCCTTCGCCGGCAACGTGACCTTCAAGAACGCGCAGAACCTCCGCGAGGCGCTGCAGGTCACCCCGCTCGATCGCATCCTCGTCGAGACCGATGCGCCGTTCCTCACACCTGTGCCGCTGCGCGGCCGCCCTAACGCGCCGTACCTGATCCCGCTCACCCTGCGGTTCATGGCCGCAGAACTCGGCCTCGAGGTCGATGAGCTCGCCACCCAGATCGCGCGCAACACCGTGACCGTCTACGGCAGCTTCAGCGACTGACCGTCATTCTCGTCGACGACCGGCTTGGCGTTCACGATGTGCGAGATCGGCTTCCAGACCAGCACCAGGGTGATGGCTGCCCCGGCGAATGCGAACCACCAGGGCGCCGTCAGACCCCACACCTGCGCGATGACGCCGCCGAGCGCCTGACCGATCACCATGCCGCCGAACACACCAACCATGTTCACCGACGCGACCCGGCCCTGCAGCTCGTGCGGCACGAGCCGCTGCCGCACGGTCGTGGAGATCGTGCCCCACACGAACGCGTAGCTGCCGAACACGAACATGATCACCAGCGCCACCCAGCCGATGCTCGTGAGGGCGAATGCGAGGTGCATGAGCACCTCGAGCGACAGCGCCACGCGCATGAGGGTGGCGAACGACACGTGCCGCTCCATCCACCCGAACGTCAAGGTGGCGAGGATGCCGCCGGCGGCGGATGCTGTCGTGAGGGCCCCGTAGCCGACGGCGCCCATGTGCAGATGCTCCGTCGCGTAGAGCACGAGCACGCCCCATGGTGCGGCCCAGGTGATGTTGAAGGTGAGGATGATCAGCACCAGCATCCGCACCGGAGGGTTGCGCCACATCCAGCGCACGCCCTCGGCGATGTCGGTGTGAACGGGCGAGGGCTTCTCGAACGAGACGGCGCGCGGCGGCACCGGCGTCAGCGCCATCCGTGAGATCAGCACGACCGCCAGAAGCACGCACACGACCTCGACGAGGAACGGCAGGGCGTGGCCAGCGGCGAACAGGAACGCGCCGATCGGAGGGCCCGCGAACTGATTCGCCACCAGATACCCCGCCTGCAGCCGGGCGTTGCCCGTGCCGAGATCCGCGGGCTTCACGAGCATCGGCAGCAGGGTGCTGCTGGTGGTGTCGACGAACACTTCGGCTGTGCCGTAGAGGAACGCCGCGGCGAGCACGATCCAGATGTTCGCCGTGTCGGTGAACAGGAAGACGCAGAGCCCGGCCAGGACGAGCGCTCGCGCGGCGTTGGCGAACATCACCAGCCTTCGCCGGTCGAAACGATCCGCGATGGCGCCGGCGTGCAGTCCGAAGATCAGCCAGGGCAGATACTGCAGCACCGCGCCTGCCGCCACCAGGATCGGCGACGAGGTCATCGACGCGATCAGCAGGGGAGCGGCGGCCAGCGCGATGCCGTCGCCGACGTTGCTCGTCCATGAAGACGCCAGCAGCCAGCGGAAATCACGGCCCATGCGGCGAGGTGCGATGAGTTCTCCGAGCGAGGGCACCCGAACACATTACCGGCATGGGGGACAATGGCAGGATGACCGTCACGCTGCTCGGCGCCACCGAGATCCGCCGTCTTGCCGCCGAGCTCGACGTGACCCCCACCAAGAAGCTCGGCCAGAACTTCGTCGTCGACGCCAACACGGTGCGCAAGATCGTGAACGTCGGCAAGGTGCGCGCGGGGGAGCGGGTCGTCGAGGTCGGCCCGGGGTTGGGGTCTCTCACGCTCGCGATCCTCGAGACCGGAGCATCCGTCACGGCGGTCGAGATCGACCACCGCCTCGCCGCACGGCTGCCGCAGACGGCTGCGGATCACGGCGTTGCGGAAGACGCCCTCACCGTGGTCGACTCGGACGCGCTACGGGTCACAGAGCTTCCCGGCGACCCGACAGTGCTGGTCGCGAACCTGCCGTACAACGTCTCCGTTCCGGTGCTGCTGCACTTCATGGAGACGTTCCCGAACCTGCAGCGGGGTGTCGTGATGGTGCAGGCCGAGGTCGGCGAACGCCTCGCCGCGCCGCCGGGGAGCAAGGTCTACGGCGCCCCCAGCGTCAAGGCGGCCTGGTACGGCCCGTGGCGACTGGCCGGCAACGTGTCCAGGCAGGTGTTCTGGCCGGTGCCGAACATCGACAGCGTGCTCGTCGCCTTCGCCCGCGACGCAGAGCCGCGCGGCAGTGAAGAGCTGCGCAGGGCCACCTTCCGCATCGTCGATGCGGCCTTCCAGCAGCGTCGCAAGATGCTGCGCCAGGCGCTCTCCGTCGTTCTCGGCGGCACGGCCGCCGAGGCATCCGCAGTGCTCGAGAAAGCAGGCGTCGCGCCGACCGCACGCGGTGAGCAGCTGACCATCGACGACTTCGTGAGAATCGCCGAGGCGCTGGACGCTAACCTGGAATCGTGACTGAGACGCCGCGCTTCCCCACCGATGTTTCCGAGCTCCACCGCCCGTACGCGGCGAAGGAGGACAGGTACAAGAACTTCGAGTACCGCCAGGTCGGCACATCCGGCCTGTACCTTCCGCCGATCTCGCTCGGACTGTGGTGGAACTTCGGCGACAACATCCCGCTGGACAACCAGCGCACGCTGCTGCGCCACGCGTTCGACAGCGGCATCACGCACTTCGACCTGGCCAACAACTACGGCCCGCCTTACGGATCGGCCGAGAAGAACTTCGGCCGCATCTTCGCCGAGGACTTCCGTCCGTACCGCGACGAGCTGCTCATCTCGTCCAAGGCCGGCTACGACATGTGGCCCGGTCCCTACGGCAACTTCGGCAGCCGCAAGTACCTCATCGCGAGCGCCGAGAACTCGCTCACCTCGATGGGGCTCGACTACGTCGACATCTTCTACTCGCACCGCGCCGACCCCGTGACGCCGGTCGAGGAGACCATCGGCGCTCTGGACACGCTCGTGCGGCAGGGCAAGGCGCTCTACGTCGGCATCTCGTCGTACAGCGCTGAGCGCACGGCGAAGGCTGCAGAAGTCGCCCGCGAGCTCGGCACGCCGCTCGTGATCCATCAGCCCTCCTACTCGATCCTCAACCGCTGGATCGAGGGCGGTCTCACCGACACGCTGCGCACCGAGGGCATGGGCGCGATCGCGTTCACACCGCTCGCGCAGGGCCTGCTGACGGACAAGTATCTCGGCGACGGCACGGCAGAGCGGGCGCAGAAGCGCGGATCGATCTCAGACCGGCCGCTTTCCGCCGACGGACTCGGAATTCTCCGCAGTCTCAACGAGATCGCCAAGGAGCGCGGGCAGTCGCTGGCGCAGCTGGCACTGCTGTGGACGCTGCGCGACCCGGTGGTCACCTCGGCGCTGATCGGCGCGTCACGGCCGGAGCAGCTCGACGAGAACATCGCGGCGCTCGAGGGACCTGCGCTCACCGACGAGGAACTCGCTCGCATCGACGCCCTCTCCGACGGCATCGACGTGAACCTCTGGGCCACATCGTCCGCTCTGTGAGATCCGAATGAGCCTCGCCGCATTCCCGGAAGCGGTGCACGTGCGCGCCCCGGGGAAGATCAACGTCTACCTGGGTGTCGGCGGGCGTCATGAGGACGGTTACCACGCGCTCGCCACGGTGTTCCAGGCGGTGTCGCTCTATGAGGATGTCATCGCCCGCGATGCCGACGACTTCAGCGTGAGCGTCGTCGGCGTCGCGGATCCGGACACCGTACCCGTCGACGACCGCAACCTCGCGATGCGTGCGGCCAAGATGCTCGCTTCGGCGACCGGATACACCGGCGGGGTTCACCTCGAGTTGCGCAAGAGCGTTCCGGTCGCGGGCGGGATGGGCGGAGGCTCAGCGGATGCCGCAGCCGCTCTCGTCGCATGCGATGCGCTCTGGGGCACCGGTGTTTCGCCGCACCGGTTGCATGAGCTCGCCGCCCGCCTCGGCGCCGATGTGCCGTTCGCCCTGCACGGGGGTACCGCGGTCGGTACGGGGCGCGGAGACCAGCTGAACCCGGCACTCGCGCGCGGCCGCTTCGACTGGGTGCTCGTGCCCAGCGAGGAAGGGCTGTCGACGCCGGAGATCTATGCGCGCCTCGACACGCATCGCGCGGAGAACGGCGCCCTCGCAGATGACCCGCCGCTCTCGCTGGACGTGCCGATCCCGGTGCTGCAGGCGCTGCGCGCCGGCGACCCTCACTCGCTCGCCGCGTGCATGTTCAACGATCTCGAGGTGCCTGCGCTGCTGGAGCGTCCCGCGCTCGATGACATCATCACCGAAGGGCTGCACGCCGGGGCGCTGAGCGGAATCGTGTCCGGCTCAGGTCCCACTGTCGCGTTTCTGTGCGAGACGCCGGAGAGTGCGCAATACGTGCAGGCCGAACTCGAGGCGGCTGGCCGTACAGCGTTGCATGTGCACGGACCCGTCTCCGGTGCGCGGATCATCTCCGCCTGAGTTCGCTCGTCGAAATCGATTCACACCGAGACACGGCGATCGGCGCGGCCTGTGTGCATATAGCGCGCCTTGCCGTTGCCGTCGTCGCCCACGAAGTGGTGCAGGATATGCACCCCCTGCTTCGCCACCAGCGGGCGGGAGCGGGGAGCGCCGGGACCGTGACGTCGGCCAGCTCGGCCAGCACAGGCAGATTCACATGTCTGTGCTGCATCGCCTGCGCGCTCTCGGCACCGAGAACGCGCGAACCGTCAGGGGTCAGGCCGCCCTCGATGTGCGCCCGTGCGAAGCCCAGCAGATCCTCGGCGGTAATGGCCAGCCGGCGGGGACCGTCGAGCGGACCAGCTGGCGAGGGGTGATCTCAGAGCCCGCGTCGCCGTCGCCGAGCACGAAATCCGTCAGAACCGTCTGCACCGGTGCGTCGAGGTCAAGCAGCCCCTCGTCCACGAGCTGCATGACGAGTGTCGCGGTCCAGACCTTGGTGATCGAGCCGATCTGGACCAGCCATGCGGCTGTCGCCTCGACGCCGGTGTCATTGTTGAGAACGCCTGCCGCAGCGCCGACCATCTGGCCGTCGGAGAGGATGGCGACGGATGCCGCGGGCACATGCCCTCGCTCGATGAGATCGGGGAGGATCTCCTCCAGCCAGGCGCCTGCTTCATCCAATATCATCACGTCTGATCCTCCGTCTAGCGATCGTGCCCTGATCGTTGAGATTACGGGTGACCGGTGCGAGATGCGTGCAGCCGTGCGCTGGGGACATAATGGACACAGTTATGTGACCGTGCACACGCAAGGGAGGCGTCGCAATGGCAGCCCCAAGCGAGCGTGCACGAGTGCCGAGCATCCGTGACGTCGCGCGCCTCGCCGGGGTTTCGCATCAGACCGTCTCCAGAGTGCTGAACGATCATCCCAGTATTCGCCCCGAGACCAAGAAGCGCGTGCAGGATGCGATCGCGGTTCTCGATTACAAGCCGAACCTCGCAGCGCGCGCCCTCGTCACCAGTCGGTCCCGCACGATCGGAATCCTGTCCGCCACGATCGGCGAGTTCGGGCCGACCTCGTCGATCGCCAGCATCGAGG
Organism: Microbacterium sp. AK031; assembly: GCF_024807145.1. Classification (GTDB taxonomy): domain Bacteria; phylum Actinomycetota; class Actinomycetes; order Actinomycetales; family Microbacteriaceae; genus Microbacterium. Next base: position 13,174 of record NZ_JANUCA010000011.1, read on the forward strand.
ACGCCGCGCGTGTCGAGGGGTACTCGGTCACAACCGTCAACCTGCCCGCGACCACTCCTGAGGCGATCGGGGACGCGATCAGGCAGCTCGGTAGGGAGCAGGTCAGCGGCATCGTCGTGCTCGCCCCTCAGGTGCGCGTGTTCAATGTGCTGCGCGGCATGGCCGTCGGCGTGCCGTTCGTCAGCCTGCAGACTGCCTCGGGCTCGGACGGCTTCTCGCTCTCCGCGGACCAGGTGGACGGTGCGCGTGCGGTCACCGAGCACCTGATCTCACTGGGGCACAGTGAGATCGTCCACCTGGCAGGGCCCCAGGACTGGATCGAGGCGGAGTCGCGCATGCGCGGATACCTCGAGGCGCTGCGCGAGGCCGACCTGCCGACGTTCCCGCCGATCCGTGGCGACTGGACGGCGGACTTCGGCTACTTCGCGGGTACCGAACTCGCGCGCCGCCCGGATTTCACCGCGGTCTTCGCCGCGAACGACCTGATGGCCATCGGCCTCATGCACGGTTTCAGGGATGCGGGGATCGAGGTGCCGCGCCAGGTCAGCGTGGTGGGCTTCGATGACATACCCGTCGCAGCTCACGTCTGGCCGCCGCTCACCACCGTGCATCAGGATTTCCCCTCGCTCGGGCAGCGTGCCGTGCACATCCTGCTCGCGCAGATCCGTGGGGACGACGTCCCTGAATTCGGTCCAGCCGTGCCGCAGCTCCGCCTGCGCTCGTCCAGCGCGTCGCGCTGACATCGCACCTGTCGCGTCTCGATAGCGCAACGAGAGACAACGTCCACTTGACACCGGAGATCAAGAGGCGCAATATTGTGTCTCATGTGAACGGTCACATTAAGAATGACCGTCAAGTATCGAGGAAGATCCGTGAGCAGCACAGCAACGATGCCAGCAGTATCGGGGCCGATCTTGGAGATGCGAAACATCACCAAGGAGTTCCCCGGTGTGAAAGCACTCTCCGACGTCTCGATCACCGTGCGAGCGGGCGAGATCCACGCGATCTGCGGGGAGAACGGCGCAGGCAAGTCGACTCTGATGAAGGTGCTCTCCGGGGTCTACCCGTACGGCTCGTACGACGGCGACATCCTGCTCTACGGCGAGGAGCAGCGTTTCAAGGACATCGTGGCCAGCGAGCAGGCCGGGATCGCGATCATCCACCAGGAGCTCGCGCTGATCCCCGAACTCTCGATCACCGAGAACATCTTCCTCGGCAATGAGATCTCGAGCGGCGGCGTCATCGACTGGAGCGCGGCCAAGACGCGCGCCACCGAGCTGCTCGCCCGCGTCGGCCTCAACGAGGATCCCGATATCGCGATCAAGCACCTCGGTGTCGGCAAGCAGCAGCTCATCGAGATCGCCAAGGCCCTCAACAAGGACGTGCGACTGCTCATTCTCGACGAGCCGACCGCGGCGCTGAACGAGAACGACTCGCAGCACCTGCTCGATCTGATCCTCGGGCTCAAGGCCAAGGGCATCGCGTCGATCATGATCAGCCACAAGCTCAACGAGATCGAGCAGATCGCCGACGAGATCACGATCATCCGCGACGGTCGTACCGTCGAGACCCTCGACATCACCAAGGGCGAGATCAACGAGGACCGCATCATCCGCGGCATGGTCGGTCGTTCGCTGGAGAGCCGGTACCCGGATCGCACACCCGAGATCGGCGAGGTCTTCTTCGAGGTCAAGGACTGGTGGGTCCAGCATCCGACCGTCTCCGAGCGCATGGTCGTCAAGGGCTCAGGACTCACCGTCCGTCGCGGCGAGGTGATCGGCATCGCCGGTCTCATGGGAGCAGGGCGCACCGAGTTCGCCCGCAGCATCTTCGGCCGCTCGTACGGCAACTTCCTCGGCGGGCAGATGTTCAAGGACGGCGAGGAGATCGAGCTCCGCGACGTCTCCAGCGCGATCCGCCACGGGCTCGCGTACGTCAGCGAAGACCGCAAGACCCTCGGACTGAACCTGCTCGACACGATCAAGCGCGCGGTCGTCTCCGCGAAACTGTCGAAGATCGCCAAGCGCGGCGTCGTCGACGACCGCGAGGAGTTCGCTGTCGCTGAGCGATATCGCAAGGCGCTGCGCATCAAGACACCGACGGTCGAAGAGGGCGTCAACAAGCTCTCCGGCGGAAACCAGCAGAAGGTCGTGCTCGCCAAGTGGATGTTCACCGACCCCGATCTGCTGATCCTCGATGAGCCCACCCGCGGCATCGACGTCGGTGCGAAGTACGAGATCTACTCGATCATCAACGAGCTCGCGGCTTCGGGGAAGGGCGTCATCGTCATCTCCAGTGAACTGCCCGAGCTGATGGGCATCTCCGACCGCATCTACACGATCTTCGAGGGACGCGTCACCGACTGCATCCCCGCTGACCAGGCAACTCCGGAGGCGCTCATGCGCAGCATGACCTCCACGAATCAGAAGGCGACCGCATGAGCACCAGCACCACCCCAGAGATCCAGAATCGGGGATTCCACTTCCGCGACATCCGCAAGATGTTCGGCGGTGCGCAGTCGTCACTGCGTCAGTTCGGCATCTTCGGCAGCCTGATCGTCATCGTCCTCCTGTTCGAGGTCCTGACGCTCGTGCGCAACGGACCCAACGGCGCGACGCTCACGCCCGGCAACATGATCAACGTCATCAACCAGTACTCCTTCATCCTGATCCTCGCGATCGGGATGGTGATGGTGATCATCATGGGCCACATCGATCTGTCGGTGGGCTCCGTCGCGGCTTTCGTCGGCATCATCGTCGCGAAGTCGATGGCGGAATGGAACCTCCCCTGGCCGCTTGCCATCGTCCTCGGACTCGTCGTGGGTGCTCTGGTGGGAGCCTGGCAGGGTTTCTGGGTCGCGTACGTCGGCGTACCGGCGTTCATCGTGACGCTCGCCGGCATGCTGTTCTTCCGCGGCGCGAACCAGTGGATCGGCAACTCGCAGTCCATCCCGGTTCCCAAGGAGTTCGTGTACATCGGCGCCGGCTATCTGCCCGAGGTCGCTCTTCCGCTGCAGTTCAACGTGCCGACCATGGCCCTTGCCCTCGCCGGCGTCGCCTGGCTGATCTTCTGGGAGATCCGCACCCGCCGCATTCAGCACAAGATGGGCTCGATCATGGCGCCGCTCTGGGTGAGCGTGACCAAGGTCGTGTTGCTGTCCGTCGTGGTCCTCGCCGCCGGTTGGATGTTCGCCACCGGTCGCCCCGGTACGAGCTTCCCGGTGTCGGGCATCATCCTGCTCGCACTGGTCATCATCTACTCGTTCATCACGCGCAACACCGTCTTCGGCCGGCACATCTACGCGGTCGGCGGCAACCGGCAGGCCGCCCGATTGTCGGGTGTCAAGGACCGCTGGGTCGATTTCTTCGTCATGATGAACATGTCGGTGCTCGCGGCCCTCGCCGGCATGATCTTCGTCGCCCGCTCGCAGGCCTCAGGACCCGGTGACGGGAACGGCTGGGAGCTCGACGCCATCGCCAGTGTGTTCATCGGCGGCGCGGCCGTCGCCGGCGGTATCGGCACCGTGATCGGCTCGATCATCGGTGGTCTCGTGATGGCGTTCCTGAACAACGGTCTGCAGCTGCTCGGCCAGGGCGCCGACGTCGTCTCGATGATCAAGGGCCTCGTGCTCCTCATCGCCGTCGGCATCGACGTCTGGAACAAGCAGCAGGGACGCCCATCGTTGATCGGATTCATGATGCGTCGGCGCGGCCGGCCCGAAGGGCCGAACCTCACCGACTACCCCAAACCCAAATAGTCCACACCAAGAAACAGAGAAAGAGATCGCATGAAGAGAATGGCATTTGCGGCCACAGCGATTGTCGCCGCAACAGCTCTCGCCCTCACCGGTTGCTCAGGCGAACGTGGCGGCGACACCGGAGGCGGTACCGACGAGGAAGTCACCGGATTCGAGGCAGGCTCGACGATCGGCGTCGCGCTGCCCGACAAGACCAGTGAGAACTGGGTGCTGGCAGGTCAGCTGTTCACCGACGGCCTGGAGGAAGCCGGCTACAAGGCCGACGTCCAGTACGCTCCGGCGAGCAACACGGTCGCCGAGCAGCAGAACCAGATCCAGACCATGGTGCAGAACGGCGCCAAGGTCATCATCATCGGTGCGAAGGACGGCAAGCAGCTGGCCACGCAGGTGCAGGCGGCGCAGGATGCCGGTGCCTACGTGATCGCCTACGACCGCCTGATCGAGAACACCGAAGCCGTCGACTACTACGTCGCGTTCGACAACTTCAAGGTCGGCAACCTGCAGGGCCAGGCGCTGCTCGACGGGCTCGCCGAGCGCGCCGATCACGAGGCGCCATACAACGTCGAGCTGTTCTCCGGCTCGCCGGATGACGCCAACTCGGCTGTCTTCTTCGATGGCGCGATGGAGGTTCTCCAGCCGGCCATCGATGACGGCACGCTGAACGTCGTCTCCGGCCAGACCGAGATCGCCCAGACGGCCACCGAGGGCTGGCTGGCCGAGAACGCGCAGAACCGCATGGACACGCTGCTCACTGGCTCGTACGGCGGCGACGTGGTGCTCGACGGCGTGCTCTCGCCGAACGACACGCTGGCCCGTGCCATCCTCACCTCTGCACAGCAGGCTGGCAAGGGAGTCCCGGTCGTCACCGGTCAGGACTCCGAGGTCGAGTCGGTGAAGTCGATCATGGAGGGCATCCAGTACTCCACGATCAACAAGGACACCGCGCTGCTCGTGGAGCAGGCCATCAAGATGGTCGGTCAGCTGCAGAAGGGCGAAGAGGCTGAGGTCAACGACACCGAGTCCTACGACAACGGCGTGAAGGTCGTCCCGTCGTACCTTCTCGACCCGGTCATCGTCACGAAGGAGAACGCTGCCGAGGCGTACGCCAACGTGCCGAGCCTCCTGGAGATCGTGGAGTCGTACAAGTAACGACTTCCGTTTTGGGGACGCGCGAGCCGTCCGGGCCTTCGGGTCCGGGCGGCTCGTTTTCTTTGCGCGCGGCTCAGCCTCACGCATAGAAGGTGGTCATGCCACCGAGGCTAGCGGTCAGCCGACTGCCGTAGCCTTGGAATGACATGGCACATCTTCTCGGGGCCGAAGGCCTCCACCTGGAATACCCGACCAAGGTCGTATTCGACTCCATCACCCTCGGCATCGAGGAGGGGGACCGGATCGGCATCGTCGGTCGCAACGGCGACGGCAAGTCCTCCCTGCTGGCGATGCTCGCAGGCCGCAAGGAACCGGACGACGGACGCGTGACGATGCGCGCCGGCACCACCGTCGGCGTGCTGGATCAGGCGGACACACTCGACGACACCCTCACGATCGCGCAGTCGGTCGTCGGTGACATGCCGGAGTACGAGTGGGCCGGAGATGCCCGCGTGCGCGACGTCATCCAGGGGCTGCTGGCCGACCTGGACTGGAATGCGCAGGTTCTGGGCCTGAGCGGTGGACAGCGGCGTCGTGTCGCGCTCGCCGCGCTGCTCGTCGAGGACTGGGACATCATCGCCCTGGACGAGCCGACGAACCACCTCGACGTCGAGGCGATCACGTGGCTCGCCGGGCACCTGAAGAAGCGATGGGCAGTCAATTCCGGCGCATTCCTCGTCGTCACGCACGATCGCTGGTTCCTCGACGAGGTCTGCACCGAGACGTGGGAAGTGCATGACCAGATCGTCGAGCCGTTCGAGGGCGGATACGCCGCGTACATACTGCAGCGCGTGGAGCGCGACCGCATGTCGGCGGCGACGGAGGCGAAGCGCCAGAACCTCGCCCGCAAGGAGCTCGCCTGGCTGCGCCGCGGAGCGCCCGCACGCACCAGCAAACCCAAGTTCCGCATCGATGCGGCGAACGAGCTGATCGAGGACGTCCCCGAGATCCGCGACAAGGTCTCACTGCAGTCGCTTGCCGTCTCCCGTCTCGGCAAGGACGTCGTCGACCTGCTGGATGCCGGCGTGCGATACGACGACCGCGAGATTCTCAAGGACGTGGAGTGGCGCATCGCGCCGGGCGAGCGCACCGGCATCCTCGGGGTGAACGGCGCAGGCAAGTCGACGCTGCTCGGGCTCGTCGCCGGCACGGTCCAGCCGACCAGCGGTCGAGTCAAGCGCGGCACGACCGTCAAGGTCAAGACCCTCACCCAGCGGATCGACGAGCTGACCACGGTCTGGAACGACCCGGTTCGCAAGGTCATCGAGAGCCTGCGCACGGAGTACACTTTCGGCACCGGATCCAAGTCGCAGTCACTCACTCCAGGCCAGCTTCTCGAGCGACTCGGTTTCTCGTCTGCTCAGCTCTCGACGCCGGTGAAGGATCTCTCCGGTGGCCAGCAGCGGCGCCTGCAGCTGCTGCTCGTACTGCTCGAGCAGCCCAACGTGCTGATCCTCGACGAGCCGACCAATGACATGGACACCGACATGCTCGCGGCCATCGAGGATCTTCTGGACTCCTGGCCGGGCACCCTGCTCGTGGTGAGCCATGACCGCTACTTCCTGGAGCGCGTCACCGACCAGCAGTTCGCCGTCATGGGAGGGCGACTGCGCCACCTGCCGGGGGGAGTGGACGAGTATCTGCGGCTGCGTGTGGCAGAGCAGAATGCTCCGCGGGCAGGCGCGTCCGCGGCATCCTCATCACGACCCGGTCTCGAGGGCGCTGCTCTCCGTACTGCGCAGAAGGAGATCGCGGCCGCCGAGCGCAAGATCCAGAAGCTCACGCAGCAGATCGACAAGGCCAAGCACGCGCTCGTGGAGCATGACCAGTCCGACTACGAAGGACTCGCTGAGAAGATGAAGCGGATCAGTGCGCTGGAGTCCGAGGTCGAAGAGAACGAGACGCGATGGCTGGAGCTCAGCGAGCAGCTCGGCTGACACGCGTCGCCACCGCGGTCAGAGCGGCGCGTAGCGCAGCGTCCGTTGCGTGCGGAAGTCCCGCTCCTCACCGCTGAGCGGGTCGATGAATCGCAGTTCGCGGGCGAGGAGCTGCAAGGGTCTGTCGTGATCGTCCGGCTTCTCGTCCGTGAGGATCGGATACAGATTGTCGTGCAGGATGCCGAGACCGATGCTCGCGAGGTGCACGCGCAGCTGGTGCATCTTGCCCGTGTGCGGGCGAAGCAGCGTATGGACGACGTGCTCGTCGGCGTCGATCAGTTCGATGAGCGTCTCGGAGTTCGGATCGCGGTCGGCGTCGACGTCGACGCACACCTGACTGCGCAGCTTCTCGATGTGCAGCCGCACCGTTCGGGGCAGATCGTTCGTCCATCCCGCCGGCCGCGCAGACACTGCCTCGTACACCTTCTCGATCTGACGGCGCTGGAACAGGGTCTGATATGCGCCGCGCGTCACGGGGCGAGCGGAGAACATCAGCACCCCGGCGGTCGCACGGTCCAATCGGTGCACCGGCGCGAGATCAGCGTTGTCGAGCAGGCGGCGCAGACGCACGAGGGCGGAGTTCTGCACGTACCTGCCCGCCGGCGTCGATGGCAGGAAGTGCGGCTTGTCGATCACGACGAGATCCCTGTCCTCGTGCAGGATCTCGATGTCGAACGGGATGTGCGTCTCGGCCGGGGGCTCGCGGTAGTACCAGACGAACTCCTCCGCACCCAGCGGTGCATCGCGAGTGACGGCGGAGCCGTCGGTGGCGATGATCTCACCGTCGTCGAAGCGCATCAGCAGTCGCTCGGGATCGAGGTGGAAGAAGCGCTCGACCATGTAGGCGCTCACGGTGGGCCAGGGGCCGGTGAGCGGTACGTGCAGGCGGGTGGCGCCGACGCCGTCGCGGACGGGGAGAGGGGAGCGCATCGCCATCAGAGGAGACTCTGCATCAGGAGTCGTAGCTCAGGCTGAGCTTGCGCAGCAGGGCTGCCATGCGGTCGCGGTCGGCGCGGGAGAGTGCCTGCAGCAGTTCGGCCTCCACGTCGACCAGGCGGGTGATCGCGGCATCCACGCGCATCTGTCCGTCCTCGGTCAAGGTGACCAGCACGCTTCGACCGTCGCCGGGATCAGCCTCGCGCCTGACGAAGCGGCGTCCGACCAGCCGATCGATCCGATTGGTCATGGTGCCGCTCGAGACGAGGGTCTGCTGTAACAGCTGCTTGGGGGAGAGCTGGAATGGCGTTCCTGCACGCCGAAGCGCGGAGAGCACGTCCCATTCCCATGGCTCGATGTCGCTGCGGCGGAACACGTCGCGTCGCGCACGGTCGAGGTGCTTGGAGAGCCGGTCCATGCGGGAGAGCACCTCCAGCGGCGAGAAGTCCAGGTCGGGGCGCTGGGTGTTCCACGCGCCGACGATCCGGTCGACTTCATCTGCCTCGCTCATCACACCATTATCCGTCTCCGACGAACGTCACATATCCGGGTCAGACGAACATCACACGCAGTTCGGGAGTATCGACGTACTCGCGCCCGAGTGGACTTGCCCACACCAGAGTCCCCTCGGGCTGTTGCCCGACGGTCCATCGATGTCGTGCATCGACATTCGGATGCTTCAGCGGATGATGACTCGTGCAGAAACAGGCGAGGTTGCACCGGCTGGAGGGGACGTACGTGTCGACGTTGGTGACCATCCCATCGGGATCGAGGAACAACCGGGAGAAGCTGAGCGCCCGACCGGCGAGGCTGCGGGCGAGGTCGGGGTGGATGGGACCCACGCCGTCGAGCTCGGCCATCGCGTCATCACGGCCGGCCAGAGTGCTCGCCGCGATCGTCACCTGACCGGTGGGTCGAATCGCGTCCAGATCGATGCCCATGGCTGTCGACGCCATGGCGGTCAGCAGCAGATCGCAGAAGAGGTCAGCGCGTCGCTGATCCGTCGTGCGGTCGTCGTCCATCGCGGCGGCCGCCGCAGTGAGAGGGTCGAAGATCGCGTATGCGAGAACCTCCGGAATCACGCCGATCAACTGGGCGATGCCGTCGGAGGTCGGACGGACACTGACCTCGCGCTCGTCACGTGCTTCGCGGTGAGCCTGTTCCTGCGCGACCGGTCGCAGTGCGGCTGTCACGGCACGCGCGCGAGCTCTGGTTCGCGGCGCGGTCGTCTCGCAGCCGTACGGCACGACGTCGTGCTCGTAGGCGGTTCGCAGGGTCAGGCCGTCGTCGTCGGCATCATGGTCACCAGTGGGCGCTTCTTCGAGGATCCCCTCGGCGGAATTCTGCGATCCGGATCGCACATTCACGCAACTGCGAATCGTCGAGCGAGCGGCATGGCAGACTTGTCTGGTGACCCCGACGGTCACGGTCCGCCGTGGTGTAATGGCAGCACGACAGCCTTTGGAGCTGTTAGGTCTAGGTTCGAATCCTGGCGGCGGAGCATGACGGAGAACAAGCTCGCGATCATCGTGCTCGCTGCAGGCCAGGGCACCAGGATGAAATCCCGGCTGCCGAAGGTGCTGCATCCGATAAGCGGTCGCCCGCTGGTCGGACACGTGCTGACCACGGCGACGGCGCTCGATGCCGCGCACGTCGAGGTCGTCGTGCGTCACGAGCGCGACCAGGTCGTCGCAGCGCTCACGGCAGACTATCCGCACGTGACATTCGTCGACCAGGACGACATCCCCGGAACCGGTCGAGCGGTCCAGATCGCGGTCGATGCGCTGCCTTCGGGCTTCGACGGCGACGTGCTCGTCCTCTCCGGTGACTGCCCGCTGGCCGATGCCGACACCCTGACCTCCTTCATCGCCGCGCACAGGGCGGCCGACGCCGCTGCGACATTGATGACGGCGGTCGTGCAGGATCCGACCGGCTACGGACGAGTGATCCGGGATGCCGATGGCGGTGTCGACCGCATCGTCGAGCAGAAGGACGCCACTGAGGACGAGGCATCCGTCCAGGAGATCAACGCGGGAATGTATGTGTTCCGCGCCACCACGCTGCGTGAGTACCTTCCCGCCATCGGCGTCGACAACGCCCAGGGCGAGATGTATCTCACGGATGTGCCAGGGCTCCTTCGCCGCGACGGCGGCCGCGTCGCGGCATCCGTCGTCTCGGATGTCACGGTGACCTACGGCGTCAACGATCGTGCGCAGCTGGCCGAGGTCGGACGTCTGCTGAACGCGCGCATCGTCCGCCGTTGGCAGCTCGAAGGAGTCACGATCGTCGATCCCGCGACCACCTGGATCGACGACGACGCGAAGCTCGCGCCCGACGTCACGATCCTGCCGAACACGCACATCGTCGGCGCGACGGTCATCGAATCCGGCGCCGTCGTCGGTCCTGACACGTCTCTCGTCGACTGCGAGGTGGGTGCAGATGCCGTGATCCGCCGCTCGGAGGCGACGCTCGCCGTCATCGGTGCCGGTGCCACTGTCGGACCGTTCTCATTCCTCCGCGCAGGCACGACCCTCGGCGCGAAAGGCAAGATCGGCGCCTACGTCGAGACCAAGAACGCCCAGATCGGTGACGGCAGCAAGGTGCCGCACCTCTCGTACGTGGGCGATGCGACGATCGGTCGCGGCGTCAACCTCGGCGCGAGCACGATCACCGCGAACTACGACGACGTGAACAAGCACCGCACCGAGATCGGGGATGAGGTGCACACGGGCTCGCACACGGTGCTCGTCGCGCCCGTTAAGCTGGGAGCAGGTGCGAAGACCGGTGCCGGCGCCGTCGTCCGCAAGGACGTTCCCGCCGGTGCGCTGGCCATGAGCGTGGCCCCGCAGCGCAACATCGAGGGCTGGGTCGAGAAGAACAGAGCAGGAACGGGCGCGGCGGATGCTGCGGCTCGGGAACAATCGGCGGAATAGGCGGAGCATGGCGCGCAAGAAGAAGACCGTTGAACTGGATCGGGACAACGGCATCGCGCCGGGACTCGTCGCCAAGACGAAGAAGAGGCTCGTCATCGCGGGCGGTCGTTCGCACCCTGCGCTGACGGCTGCGGTCGCCGCAGGCCTCGGCACCGAGATCGCGCCGACCGAGCATCGCACCTTCGCCTCAGGCGAGATCTACTCCCGCTTCGAGGTGTCGATCCGCGGTTGCGACCTGTTCCTCATTCAGACCTTCGGCGAACCGGTCAACGAGTGGCTCATGGAGACGCTCATCATGATCGACGCCGCCAAGCGCGCATCGGCCAAGCGGATCACCGTCGTCGCGCCCTACTACCCATACTCGCGACAGGACAAGAAGGGGCGTGGCCGCGAGCCGATCAGCGCCCGCCTCGTCGCCGACCTCCTCAAGACTGCCGGCGCCGACCGGGTCATGAGCGTCGACCTGCACGCCGCCCAGATCCAGGGCTTCTTCGACGGTCCGGTGGACCACCTCTTCGCCAAGCCCGTGCTGCTGGAGTACTTCCGCGAGAACCTGACCGCCGAGGATCGTGAGACCCTCACGATCGTCTCGCCCGACATGGGACGAGTCCGCGTGGCCGACACCTGGTCGGACAGCCTCGACGCTCCACTCGCGATCATCCACAAGCGCCGTGACCCGAAGGTGGCCAATCAGGTCTCAGTGCACGAGATCGTCGGTACCGTCGAGGGCCGCACCTGTCTGCTCGTGGACGACATGATCGACACGGGCGGCACGATCGTCAAGGCCGCGCAGGCGCTCAAGGCAGCGGGCGCGCGTCGCGTCATCGTCGCCGCCACGCACGCGATCTTCAGCGACCCGGCCAACGAGCGACTGCAAGATGCATCGATCGATGAGGTCGTGGTCACCGATACGATCCCGCTGACCGAATCGCGTCGCTGGGACGGCCTCACGATCCTCCCCATCGCACCGCTGCTCGCACGTGCCATCCACGAGGTCTTCGAAGACGGCTCCGTCACGAGCATGTTCGGCGGCGACGCGTAACCGCCCGCACGCAGCCGGCCCAGACACAGCCTGCCCATAGCAGGTCGACATAATGTCAGAGTTATGATGAGCATGAGCGTTTCCTCTTCCGTTCGAAAGGGTGCCGCTGTCGCAGGCGTCGCCGGTCTCCTCGTCCTGGCCGGGTGCTCGAATGCCGCCGACGCTGAAGCTGCCGGGGGCGCCGGCACGCCGACCGGCAGCACAGGATCCGACGGCAGCACCGGATCCGGCAGCGGATCCGACTCGCAGAGTTCATCCGGCTCCGGTGAGTACACCGACGGCACCTACACCGCCGATGGTTCATACCAGACGCCGGAGACGGTCGAGCAGATCTCGGTCACGCTCACGCTCGAAGATGGCATCGTCACCGAGGTCGAGGTGACAGGTGAACCGCAGGCACGCGAGACCGAGCAGTATCAGGGACAGTTCATCGACGGCATCGCGGAAGAGGTCGTCGGTGTCTCGATCGACGAGCTGAACGTCAGCCGCGTCGCCGGCTCGTCACTCACGAGCGGTGGATTCAACGCGGCCGTCGAAGACATCAAGGACCAGGCCGCAGCCTGAGCGCCATGTCTCTCTGGCGCTTCGAAGCGATCGGCACTCGCTGGGAGATCGAGACGGAGAGCCCGCTGAGCGAGACCGTGCGTTCGAGGGTCAGCGCCGTGATCGATTCGTTCGACCGTGCATGGTCGAGATTCCGAGCCGACTCGCTCGTCAGCTCGCTCGCCCGCGACGGCGGTGAGGTGCCTGCGCCGACGGATGCCGTGGTCATGCTGGATGCGTACCGCGAGCTCTCCGACGCCACGGGCGGCGCCGTGAACCCGCTCGTGGGTGAGAGTCTCAGCGCACTGGGCTATGACGCTGCGGTGTCTCTTGTCGCGGGCGGGCCGCGGCCGGCACCCTCCGAGTGGACCGGCATCCTCAGCTGGTCCGACATGCGCCTGTCCGTCCGGTCCCCGGCTCAGATCGATGTCGGCGCGCTCGGCAAAGGGCGCCTCGTCGACCTCGTTCTCGCCGAGCTCGCCGGCGTTCCCGGCAGCGTGACAGTGGATGCCGGTGGCGACATCGCCGTGCGTGGCGATGAGGTGCGCATCGGCCTTGAGCATCCGTTCGACCCGGCCAAGGCCATCGGCGTCGTGGGCATCCGAGACCAGGCGCTGTGCGCCTCCGCGATCAACAGGCGCGCCTGGGGAGACGGTCTGCATCACGTTCTCGACGCCCGCACCGGTGCACCAGTGCGCACGTGGGCGGCGACGTGGGCGATCGCTCCCGACGCGATGCGGGCGGATGCCGTGGCCACGGCCCTGTTCTTCGACGGTGGGCCAGAGCTCGCCGCTCGCTGGGGCGCGGAATGGGTGCGCATGAGCACGGCGGGTCTTGCCGAACGCTCGCCGAACTGCCCGGCCGAGCTCTTCACGGCGCCCGGCATCCGCAGATAGGGAAGAGTTGTACTCGTGACGTTCTCATTCACGGCCATTCGTCAGCGTGTCCTGGCGGTACTCGGTGCGATGTCGATGTACCGCCTCGTGCTGTTTTCACTGGCGGCCCTCGCCCTGACCGCGCTGGTGCTGTCGATGTTCGGCGTGATCGTCGCGCCGACACCCCTCGAACTGCTGGCATCGTTCGTCGTGCTCACGCTCGCGATCTCGGCGGTCGACGCCGGCGTGCAACGGCTGCTTCATCTGCCGTGGCGCGTCGAGTCGTCGCTGGTCACGGCGCTGATCATGCTGTTCGTGATGCGACCGGGCGTGGAGCCCGCCGCACTGGTCGGACTCGCGCTGGCCGGCATCCTCGCGAGCGTGTCGAAGTACCTCATCGCCTGGCGTGGCCGTCACATCCTCAACCCGGCGGCGTTCGGCGCAGCCGTCGTCTCGATCATCGGCTCGTTCGGCGCGTTCGAATGGCTCGGAACCTCGGCCTCGTGGTGGGTCGGGAACGGTGCGATGGCGATCCCGGTCGCGGTGCTGGGGCTCGCGGTCCTCTGGCGCACGGAGAAGGTGCGCGTCGTGCTCGTCTTCCTGCTGGTCGCGATCGGCACTGCGGTCGTTCGCCAGGCCGTGCAGGCCCAGCAGTTCGACATCGAGTTCGACATCGCGACCGCCCTTCAGTTCGCGGTGCTGCAGAGCCCGTTCCTGTTCCTCGGCGCGTTCATGGTGTCGGAGCCGCTGACGAGTCCGCCACGGCGCTGGCAGCAGTTCTGGGTCGCGGCTCTCGTCGGCGTCCTCGCCGGATGGCCGATCCTCGTCGGAGGACTGTTCACTCTCGGGCAGGAGCGCGCGCTGCTGATCGGCAACCTGCTGGCGTTCGCCTTCGCGCTGCGGGGATCGGTGCGTCTGACGCTCGAGAGGCGCGAGTTCATCACCCCGACCGCGCAGGAGCTCATCTTCCGCGCCTGGGGGAAGCTGAAGTTCCTCCCTGGGCAGTACCTCGAACTCGACGTGCCGCACCACCACCCCGACGCGCGCGGCACCCGCCGGGAGTTCAGCATCGTCTCGGCACCGGCTGACCTGCCGACGTTGCGCATCGCGTACAAGAACGGCGACCAGAAGCATCCGTCGAGCTACAAGCGCGCGCTCGCTGCCGCTGAGCCTGGCGCGACGCTGGCCGTCACTGGCACCTGGGGCGACTTCGTGCTGCCGAAGGGCGAGTCGCCGGTGCTCATGGTCGCTGCCGGGATCGGCGTGACGCCGTTCGTGTCGCAGCTGCGGCAGATGCACGCGGAAGGACACACACGAGACGTCGTGCTGGTCTATGTCGCAGCAGAGGCTTCGGAGCTCGCCTTCCAGTCCGAGCTCGCCGAGACCGGCGTGCGCACGCTCGTGTTCACCCGGGACGCTCCGGCGGATCTTCCGGCGCACTGGACGTGGGCGCAAGGGGTTCGTCTGGATGCCGCGGGGCTCGAACGTGTGGTCTCAGACATATCTGCGCGGCATGCGTACATCTCCGGCCCTCCGCGGCTCATCGCCGATCTCGCCCCTGCGCTGCAGAAGGCGCGGTCGCTGACGACGGACGCGTTCGCTGGGTACTGAGCGGCGCTGACCGCGGCTCGGCTAAGAGATCGAGGCCGGGGTCGGCGCGGGCGTGAGAGGGAAGCGCACGGTGAAGGTCGTGCTGCCCGGCTCGGAGTCCACGGTGATCGTGCCGCGGTGGCCCTCGACGATGGCCTTCGCGATCGCGAGGCCGAGGCCGGTGCCGCCGGTCTGACGGGCGCGGGAGCTGTCTCCTCTCGCGAAGCGAGCGAACAGCTCGTCGCGCACCTGCGGGTCGATCCCCGGTCCGTCATCGTGCACCCGGATGACCGCCTCGTCGGCCTCCTTGGCCACACTCAGTGTGATCGTGGTGCCGTCAGGGGTGTGCGTGCGTGCGTTGGCGAGCAGGTTGGCCACCACCTGATGGAGGCGTCCCGCGTCGCCCAGCATGACGACGGGCTCCTCGGGGACTTCGATCGTCCAGTGATGCGCCGGCGCCGTCGGACGGGCATCGGTGAGTCCCTCGAGGGCCAGCCGCGTGAGGTCGACGGTGCCGTGCACGAGCTCCTGGCCCTCATCGAGGCGGGCCAGCAGCAGCAGATCCTCCACCAGCCGCGTCATCCGCAGCGACTGCGCCTGGATGCGCTCCAGTGCAGTCTGAGCTGTTTCGGGCAGCTCGCGATCTCGCAACGAGAGCTCCGAGTATCCGCGGATGGATGCCAGGGGTGTGCGCAGTTCGTGGCTCGCATCGGCGACGAAGCGTCGCATCCGCTCCTCGTTCTTCTGGCGGGCCGCGAGCGAATCGTTCACGTGATCCAGCAGTGTGTTCAGCGCTGCGCCGACCATTCCGGTCTCCGTGCGGGGATCGGCTTCGGAAACCGGCACCCGTTCGGTGATGCTCACCTCGCCGCGATCGAGCGGCTGATTGGCGACCCGCGTCGCAGTTCCGGCGACTGCGCGCAGCGGACGAAGGCTCACTCGGATCGTGATCGCGGTCGTCAGGGCGAGCAGGATGAGTCCGCCGAGTGTGGCGAGCGTGATCACGGTGAGCAATTGCGCCATGGTGCTCTGCACCTCGTCGCGGGGGAGCCCTGTGACGATTCCGACACCGCCGTACTCCCTGACCGTGACCGAGAACGAACCGAGACCATCCAAAGTCACCGAAGCGTCAGGAGATTCCGTGACAGCCTCGGTGAGCGCTTCGAACTGGGAATCCGTGAGAACGGTCATCCCATCGGAGGTGACCAGAGCGCCGCTGGCGCCGCCTTCGGATGCGATCGCGAGCAGCAGGCCGGGATAGTGCTGACCGGCGAGCACGTTCTGCGCGGTCAGCGGTTGGCCGGCGACCGTCAGGAGCTGGGCCTGTTTGACGAGAACTGTCGTCTGGCTCGCGATCCGGTTCAATTGATCCTGCAGTCGGCCTTCCAAGGACGTGCCGAGAGTCGCGCTGGTGATGACGGCGACGATGATGAGGATGAGCGATACGAATCCGATGACAGCGGCCATCAGCCGCGTCTGCAGTGTCAGCGGTCGGTGCGTCATCCCCGGATCGATCAATGCGGAGCCTTGATCATGTAGCCGACTCCGCGAACGGTGTGCAGCAGCGGCGCGCGGCCGGCGTCGATCTTCTTGCGCAGGTACGAGATGTAGAGCTCCACGACGGAGGATTTGCCGCCGAAGTCATAGCTCCACACCCGGTCGAGGATCTGCGCCTTCGAGAGCACCCGGCGCTCATTGCGCATGAGGTAGCGAAGCAGCTCGAACTCGGTCGCGGTCAGCTCGATCTCGGTGCTGTCGCGCTCGACCTCGTGGCTGTCCTCATTCAACGTGAGGTCGCCGACGCGCAGGATCGACTGACCGTCATCTGCGCTGGCGAGTCCGGTGCGGCGGATGATGGCGCGCAGGCGCGCGATGACCTCCTCGAGGCTGAACGGCTTCGTCACGTAGTCGTCGCCGCCGGCGGTGAGCCCGGCGATGCGGTCGCCGACGGCATCCTTCGCGGTCAGGAACAGCACAGGCACGAGGTTGCCCGATTCGCGCAGTCGCCGCAGCACGCTCATGCCGTCGAGGTCGGGCATCATGATGTCGAGCAGCAGAGCATCCGGCTCGAAATCACGCGCGACCTGGAGCGCCTCGATGCCGGACGACGCCGTGCGCACCTCCCAACCCTCCATGCGCAGTGCCATCGCGAGCAGGTCGGTGAGCATCTGCTCGTCGTCCACGGCGAGGATGCGCAAGGGGGAGCCGTCGGGGCGGCGCAGTTCGGGTTGATCACTGGTCATGAGCCCATTCTGAGGAATCAGCTATGGAGTGTCTATGGAATCCGCTATGGGTGACCTGTGAGTTCTCGGCGGGGTCGTCAGCTGATGATCGGCGCCTTCTGCTCCCAGATCGAGCTCATCTCGTCGAGGGTGCGATCCATGATCGACACCATCGAGGCCGCGGCCTTCTCGGCGTTCCCGGTCTGGATCGCTGTCGCGATGTCGACGTGCATCTGCAGCGCCTCTGGCGCGGGGAACTGCGGCATGAGGTCGTATTGGGTGCGGCCGGTGAGCACCTCGGCGACGAGATGATGCAGCTGAGCAAACATCTCGTTTCCGCTCATCGTCAGGATCAGCGAATGGAACTGCTTGTCCAGGTCGAGGAACTTCTCCGCATCGCCTTCGCGGCCGGCAGCCCACAGTCTTCCGGCGAGACCGACGAGGTCGCTCGCCTGATTCAACGGGGCACGCATCGCCGCCATCCGTGCGGCGGCCGGTTCGATCGCCCCGCGCAATTCGGTGAGCGAGCGCAGCTGCGCGACACGGCTGGGGCCGGCGAGTCGCCACCGTATGACCTGCAGGTCGTACACGTTCCAGTCGGTGAGCGGCAGCACTCGCACGCCGACGCGTCTCTTCGGGGTGATGAGCCCCTGCGCCTCGAGCGCGCGGAGCGCTTCACGGACCACGGAGCGCGACACCTGGAATCGGCTCTCGATGGACTCCGTCGTGAACGTCGTCTGCGGTCCGATGACGCCGGCGCAGATCTCTCGACCCAGCGTGTCGAACACGAGGTTGCGGCGGTCGACGGCGGGGCTGGATGCGGCCGACGACGCCGGATCGGCCTTGATGCCGGTGGGCAGTGTCATGGCTAGATCATATCTTTCTGGTCACAGGTATTGAAAAGTATGACTTGTGGTGACTATCTTGGCCACTGAGCAGACGTAACGGAACATCTGCACCAGGGAACCTCGCGACGACGCGCGGTTCAGGACGGAGTCACAGTGAAGTACCGATCCAAGACCGCCCGTTTCCTCGCGGCGGCAACCACGGCAGTCGTCGCAGGAACGCTCGTCAGTTGCAGCTCGAGTCCGGAGATCGACGAGAGCGAGGGGATCGAGGGCACCACCATTCGCGTCACCCTCGCCAACCACGTCTGGACCGAGACGATCAAGGACCTCATCCCGGAGTTCGAGGAGGAGACCGGAGCGAAGGTCGAGATCTCTCAGCTCGCGGAGGACCAGCTCTCCGACCAGTACAACGTCAAGCTCAACGCCGGCACTGACGAGATCGACGTGCTGATGTATCGCCCGCTGCAGGAGAACAAGCTGTTCGCCAGCAACGGCTATCTCTCCGACATCACCGAGCAGGCCGACGGCGACGCGGAGTGGGACTGGTCCGATTTCCAGTCCGGACCAGCATCGCTGACCACCTATGAGGGAGCGGTCGTGGGAGTCCCGATCATCACGGAGCGCACCGTGCTCTACTACCGCAAGGATCTGCTCGAAGAGGCCGGGCTCGAGGTTCCGACCACTCTGGAAGATCTCGACGCCGCCGCAGCGACGATCCACGAGCTGCACCCCGAGGTCGCCGGCTACATCGGCCGCACAGGCAAGTCCGCCGCAGTGACTCAGTTCAGTGCATTCCTGTTCAGCTCAGGTGGCCAGTGGATCGACGAGGACGGCGCCTCGGCGATCGACAGCGATGAGGCGCGCGGCGCGTACCAGTACTACGGCGATCTCATCCGCAATCACACCGATGCCACCATCAACCCCGAGATGAGCTGGCCCGAGGCCTTCGCGGTGTTCCAGCAGGGGCAGGCTGCCTTCATCGCAGATGCCGACAGCCTCTACAAGAACATGACCGATCCGTCCCAATCGACGGTCTCGGATCAGGTCGGCTTTGCCGCGTTCCCCGAGGGAGATGCAGGATCCAAGCCATACAACGTTGCGGCATGGGCTCTTGCGATCAACGAGAGCTCCGAGAACCAGTCGGCGGCGTGGCAGTTCATCCAGTGGGCGACATCGAAGGAGATCACGCTCGAGATGTCGAAGCTCGGCGTGATGGGTGCCCGCACCTCGGTGTGGGAGGACGCGGACGCCACCGCCGAGTACCCGGCCGAGCTCGTCGAGGCGATCAAGGTCAACGGTGAGAACGGCGTCGGTGAGGATCGTCCCCTCGTGATCCAGGTGGCAGAGGCCCGCGAGATCGTCGGCGAGCCGATCGTGGCCGCGATCTCCGGGGGAGACGTGGATGCCGCGGTCGAGAGCGCGAACGAGTCATTCGACGAGTTCCTCCTCGAAGACGCCGAGTAACCACTCCGATTCCGTCGCCGCCCCGGTCACCGACAGGGGCGGCGACGGCAGACCCACACGGAAGCATTCATGACTGCACTTCAGACACCCGAGCAGGTCGGCGCGAGGGAGCATTTCAGCCGCTGGGCCAATCGGCATCGCAAGTGGCTGTTCGCCGGCCCCTCGATCGTCTTCACGGTACTGCTGCTCGCCATCCCGCTGGGCTGGACGCTCTTCCTCAGCTTCACCGACGCCAAGCGTTCCGTCCGCCGGAAGTTCGACTTCAACGGCCTGGACAACTACGCCGAGGTCCTCACCGACACCGAGCGCTTCTGGCCGGCGGTCTGGCGCACGTTCGCATTCACCGGCGGCGCGCTCTTCTTCGAGCTGATCCTCGGAATGATCATCGCGCTGCTGCTGTGGAAGCCCTTCCGCGGTCAGGGCGTCGTGAGGACCATCATCCTGCTGCCGTTGGTGGCGACTCCAGTCGCCGTCGGCATGATGTGGCGGCTGCTCTTCGAGCCGAACATCGGCTTCATCAACGAGATGCTCTCCTGGGTCGGCATCCCACCGCAGCCGTGGCTGGCGGATCCCGCCACGTCTCTGGCGACGCTGACGTTCGTCGACATCTGGCAGTGGACGCCGATGGTGGCACTCATCCTGCTCGCCGGGCTCACAGGCCTCTCGGAAGAACCGCAGGAAGCGGCGAAGGTCGACGGCGCGAACGGCTGGCAGCGGTTCTGGTACGTGACGGTGCCGCTGATGCGCCCCGTCATCATCGCGGCCGTCCTGCTACGCGGTATCGACGCACTGAAGACGTTCGACATTCTCTACGCCACCAAGGGCAAGGGCGGGGGCGCCTTCCATGATGTGGAGACGCTCAACGTCTACGCGTACGGGTTGAGCTTCGACTACAACGAGTACGGATTGGCGTCGGCGGTTCTCATCCTGTTCTTCCTGCTGATCCTCGGCGTGATCTGGGTTCTCCAGATGCAGCGAAAGGGCAAGGACTCATGACGACCACGGCAGACACCCGCACGCTGGTCACCGGCGGCGCCATGCCTCCGATGCGGCGCAGGCGGAAGTTCCGCTGGGGCACCCTGGGACGCTTCCTCGGACTCGCGCTCATCGTGCTCGCGTTCCTCGGTCCCATCGTCTGGATGGTGTTGGCGAGCCTCAAGCTCAACGTGCAGATCTACGACCCGTCCAAGGCGTTCATCTTCGACCCGACGCTGGAGAACTACGGCACGGTCTTCGACCCTCACCGAGGCAACTACCTCGTCTACATCTGGAACTCGTTCTTCGTCGCCTTCATGGCCACGGCACTCTCGCTCCTGCTCGCCGTGCCGGCCGCGTACGCGATGAGCCGATTCATCATGAACAAGTCCGCGATGGTCGTTCTTCTCGCGCGCATCATCCCCGGGGTCAGTCTGCTGGTGCCGTGGTACTTCATCTTCGCCCAGCTGAAGATGACGGGCGGATACCTGCCGCTGATCCTCTCGCACATGTTCGTGTCACTGCCGCTGATCCTCTACATCATGATGTCGTTCTTCGATCAGCTTCCCGAAGAGCTGGAGGAATCGGCCCAGGTCGATGGCCTCACCGCGATCGGAGCGTTCTTCCGGATCACCCTGCCGTTGTCGGTGCCAGGCATCGCGACCGCGACGATCCTGTCGTTCATCTTCTCGTGGAACAACTTCATGTTCGCCCTCGTGCTCTCGGGCAACGCGACGAAGACGCTCCCCGTGGCGATCTTCGACTTCATCGGTTACGCCTCGATCGACTGGGGTGCGCTGATGGCGGCCTCGGTGGTCGTTACGACGCCGATCATGCTGATCGCCCTGTTCACCCAGCGCTACATCGTCACCGGTCTCACCGCCGGTGCGACGAAGGGCTGAGGCGTGCAGGCAGAAGCGACCACATCGATCGTGGTGATGGGAGTGCAGGGCATCGGCAAGTCGACGATCGGCAGGATGCTCGCCGAGCGACTCGACGTCCGTTTCGTCGACGGCGACGAGCTGCACTCACCGCGCAATGTAGAGCTCATGGCATCTGGCACGCCGCTCTCAGATGATGACCGCGAGCCCTGGCTGCATGCGGTGGGTGAGATGCTGGCCGCTCACACGGGCAGCGGGGGCGTGGTGGTGGCGTGCTCGGCGCTGCGGCGCGAGTACCGCGACCTCATCCGTGAGCACGACCCACTGGTCTACTTCGTCGAACCGTGGGGACCGATCGAGTTGGTGCGTGAGCGGGTGGGCTCGCGCACGCACGAGTACATGCCGGCGTCGCTGCTGCAGTCGCAGTACGACACGCTCGAGCCGCTCGCCGCCGACGAGCGCGGCATCCGGGTCAGTGTGACCGCCGAACCCGATGAGATCGTCGATGCGGTCCTGACCGATTTCCGCTCGCAGACAGGACGACACGAATGAGCATCATCATCGACCGCGTCGAGGCGTTCCCGGTCGCGCCGCGCTGGCTGTTCGTGCGCATCGAGACGAACGACGGGCTCGTCGGCTGGGGCGAGGCGTCGCTGGAGGGCTATGCCGACGTGGTGCGAGCCTCCGTCGACCAGTTCGCCGAGTACCTCGTCGGCAAGGATCCCGCGCTGATCGAGGATCACTGGCAGGTGCTCACCAAAGGCCAGTTCTATCGCGGAGGGGCGGTGCTCGCGAGCGCGGTGTCCGGCATCGATCAGGCGCTCTGGGATCTCAAGGGCAAGCGTCTCTCCGTTCCGGTGCATGACCTTCTCGGCGGTGCGGTGCGGGATCGGATCCGCGCGTACGGCTGGGTCGGCGGCGACGATCCCGCAGAGGTCGCCGACCAGATCTCGGCGCAGCTCGCCGTCGGTCTCACCGCGGTCAAGATGAACGGCTCGGGGAAGATGAGCCGCAACGGCTCGGTGGCAGAACTCGACGCCGTCGTCGCGAGGGTCGCGAGCGCCCGCGCGACGCTCGGCCCTGATCGTGACGTCGCGGTCGATCTCCACGGCCGATTCACCCTCGGAACCGCTCGTCGACTGGCGCCGCTGCTGGAGCCGCTGCATCCGTTCTTCATCGAAGAGCCGGTCGTCCCCGAGAACTCGCATGTGATCGAGCGGATGGTGGATGCCACGACGATCCCGATCGCGACGGGGGAGCGGCTGTACAGCCGTCAGGAGTTCCTTCCGGTGCTGCAGGCCGGTATCGCGATCGCGCAGCCTGACCTCTCGCACGCCGGCGGCATCTCCGAGGTGCGTCGCATCGCCGCGCTCGCCGAGACATTCGACGCGGTGATCGCTCCGCATTGCCCGCTCGGACCCCTCGCGCTCGCCGCGTGCCTGCAGGTCGGTTTCGCGACGCCGAACCACCTCATCCAGGAGCAGTCGATCGGCATCCACTACAACAAGGGCGCAGAGGTGCTCGACTATGTGCTCGACACGTCGCCCTTGAAGTTCGTCGACGGCGGTTTCGAGAAGCTGACCGGCGCGGGTCTCGGCATT
Organism: Microbacterium sp. AK031; assembly: GCF_024807145.1. Classification (GTDB taxonomy): domain Bacteria; phylum Actinomycetota; class Actinomycetes; order Actinomycetales; family Microbacteriaceae; genus Microbacterium. Next base: position 35,927 of record NZ_JANUCA010000011.1, read on the forward strand.
GAGATCGACGAACATGCGGTGCGCGAGGCGTCGTCCCGCTGGGAGAGATGGCAGAACCCGATCTGGCGGCACGCCGATGGATCGGTCGCGGAATGGTGAACATCTCGAGGAAAGGATCCCCGCAGTGATCATCGACAAGGCTGAGGTCATCGTGACCAGTCCCGATCGCAATTTTGTGACGTTGCGATTGACGACGGATGACGGCCTGACCGGGCTGGG
>NZ_JANUCA010000012.1 GCF_024807145.1 Microbacterium sp. AK031
ACACTGCCCGACCCGGGTCGGTGAAATCTCAGTGACCCCTGTCGACCTACTCGATTGTCGAAGCATGACCTTCGGCTGTCCCATTAGGTGAAGTCGACCACCCAGAGCTCGTTCGGCCGGTCAGCGTAGAACTCGCGCTTGACGTGATCCTCAGCCCTCGGCGCGGAGTCGTCGGGACGGGTGGTGATGAACTGCTTGCCGCGGCGGATGCCGCGCAGGCCCTGCTGACGCATGAGGCGCTCGACAGTGCACCGCGCGACGATGACGCCTTCCCGGGCCAGTAGCCGCCATACCTTGCGGACGCCGCTGATGCCGCGGCCGAGCTTGCGGTCCCAGAACACCCGCTCGATCTGAACGACCAATTCCGCATCGCTGACGGCTCGCGCGGAGGCGGGTCGCTTCTTGAATGCGTAGTAACTGGACGGAGCGATCTTCACCCCGTGCTCTGTGAGCACGCGGCAGATCGGCTCGACTCCGAACCGGTCACGATGATCATCGATGAACTGAACTACCACGGCAGTCGCGGGTCGAGCTCCCGCGCGAAGAAACTCGACGCCGCCAACAGAATCTCGTTCGCGCGCTTCAGCTCACGCACCTCCGCCTCGAGCTGCTTGATCTTCGACGCGTCATCTGTCGTCGTCCCCGGCCGCTCGCCCGCATCGATCTGGGCTTGCTTGACCCATCCGCGAAGCGTGTCAGGATTCACCCCGACGCGCTGTCCGATCCGCATCACTGCCTGGTGCACAGACAGCTCGGAGTCTTCCTTTCGCGCTTCCTGCACGAGCCGCATTGCTCGCTCCCGCAACTCCGGCGGATACTTCCTCAAAGCTGGCATAGTCATCATCCTCTCGGGATTTCAGACCCTCCACTAAACCCGGGGCGATTCAGAGCGTAGTGCGCGACGGCGGCGGCATCGTCGAGTACTGCCGCATCAACGGCATCACGATCCAGGCGTGGTCGCCGTTCCAGGCCGGATTCTTCTCCGGCGTTTTCCTCGACAATCCCGACTACCCGGAACTCAACGCCGTCATCGATCGTCTCGCCGAGAAGCACGACGTGACGCCGATCGGAATCGCGACCGCCTGGATCACACGACATCCCGCGAACATGCAGGTCGTGCTCGGAACGACCACGCCACAGCGCGTCAGCGACGCGGCGGCCGGATCGGATATCGTGCTCACCCGCCCCGAGTGGTACGAGTTGTTCCGCGCCGCGGGCCATACAGTTCCGTAGTCACATGCCGACGGCATCCGATGCCATCGGGCCTCGACGCGGACGGTAGGCTGGACACGGCACAAACAACAGGAGGCAGCCGTGATCATCAGCTTCATCGTCTACTTGGTCCTCTTCGTGGGCGGCATCGTGCTGATGGGCATCTCGCACGGCCTTCCTGACTTCCAGGCGCTGGTCTTCTGCGCCGGTCTCGCAACCTTCTGCCTGTCGATGGCGTGGATCATGCGCGCAGGCCGCAGCGGCGCCACCCGCCGCTCGAACAACTGGGATGGCGGCCCGGCGGCCAGCTGATCGGCGGTCAACTCTCTGAAACACCGCTCGGGATCGTTCCGGGCGGTGCTTCGCTGTATGCGCGCTCAGCACCTGCATCGAGAGGCAGGTGAAACCTGCCGACGAGGAGCGTAACGTTGGTAGAGGAGTTCACGACGCGGAAGCGGCGTCACTCCGGTTCAAGGAGACGGCGTTGTCCAGTCTGAGGCGGCGCTGGAGAAGAGGTCGCCATGGGCGCCATACGTTCGACCACACATGCCGGCGCTCGAGCGTCGGCGCGACGCGGAACCAGCGAGTTCGCTGAACTGGCGAAGCAGATCAGGGACAGCGGATGGCTGCACCGTCGTTACGGCTACTACTGGACGAAGCTCATCGCAGCGCCACTCGTGCTCGCGCTCGGACTCATCGTGTTCATCTGGATCGGCGACACCTGGTGGCAGCTGTTCACTGCTGCAGCACTGGCGATCGTGTTCACGCAGATCGCTTTCCGCGGTCACGACGCCGCGCATCGACAGATCTTCGTGACCGGGCGCTGGAATGACTGGATCAGCCTCATCCTCGGCGATCTGCTCGTGGGGATGAGCTACGGCTGGTGGCAGCGCAAGCACACCCGTCACCACGCGAATCCGAACAAACTCGGCTCCGATCCCGATATCGAACTTCCCGTCATCGCGGTCACGGCAGAGACGGCGGACCGGCATCTTCCTCCGCTCCTGCGTTCATGGCAGTGCGCCTGATCGGGTTCGTGGTGCTGGTCTTCGTGGTGCTCTCACCCGGTATCGCGTTCGTCTTCCTCGCGGTGCAGCTGGGGCTCTTCGGCTTCTACATGGGCGTCGCTTTCGCACCGAACCACAAGGGGATGCCGGTCGTGCCGCGCGATGTCGCACTCGACTTCCTCCGTCGTCAGGTGATGATGAGTCGCGACATCCGCGGCAGCAGATTGCTCGATATCGCGATGGGTGGACTCAACTACCAGATCGAGCATCATCTGTTCCCGTCGATGCCGAGGCCGCACCTGCGCCGAGCGGCTCCCATGATCGCCGCGTACTGCCGTGCGCACGACGTTCCCTACGTGCAGACCGGTCTGTTCGCGTCATACGGCATCGTGGTGCGCTACATCAATCGGGTCGGCCTCGGGGAACGGGATGTGTTCACCTGCCCGCTCGTGGAGCAGCGTGCGCAGCTGACCGTGGGGGCGTGAGTCAGCGTCGCTTCGCGAGTCGTGCCTCGAGGTTCGCCTTCACCGCCGGCCACTCCGGCTCGACGATGGAGAACTCGACGGAGTCGCGCAGCGCGCCGTTGCGATAGCGGGATATCGCGCGCATCACACCGTCCTGCTTGGCTCCGAGACGCTCGATCGCTGCGCGCGACTGGAAGTTCGCCCATTGCGTGGTCAGCCCCACGCGGAACACGCCCAGCGTCTCGAAGGCGTGCGTGAGTAGCAGCAGCTTCGATTCGGCGTTCGTTCCGGTGCCGTGAGCGGACGGGCGATTCCAGGTGTATCCGATGTGCAGCCGAGGCACATCCGGCGCCAGGTCGTAGTACGTGGTCATCCCGATGACGCGACCGGATGCGTCCACGGCGGTGAACGGCACCATCTCGCCCTTCTCCGCCAGAGCCAGCCTGCGATCGATCTCGTCGGCGACGTCGTCCGGTGCAGGCACAGAGGTGTACCAGGCCGTCTGCCATAAGTCGTTCTCCTGCACAGCCTCGACGAGACCGTCGTGGTGCGAGCGATTCAGCGGTTGCAGTTCGACCAGGCGCCCGGTGAGCGTCACGAGGCCCGGGGGCGTGCGGAAATCCATGGCGCCATTCTATGAGCGACGGCTACGCTGGAAGCATGCCGCTGCTCTCGCTCCTCGTCATCGCGCTGATGATCGTCGCGCTGATCGACATCATCACGCGCGAGGACTCGCAGGTGAAGTACCTGCCGAAGATGGTCTGGATAATCATCGTCATCCTGCTCCCACTGATCGGCAGCGCACTCTGGTTCGCGCTCGGACGTGAGTATGCCGGAGGCGGCATATCGATCCCGCGGATGCCGCGTCGCTCTGCCGAACCGACGGCGCAGGCGCCACCGGCAGCTCAGACGTGGTCGCCGCCGGCAGAAGCCCGCACGACGGAGCAGCAGATCGCGGACCTCGAGCGCGAGATCGAAGAATGGGAACTGCGTCAGCAGATCGAGGCGCGCAGACGCGAACGCGGCGAGCCGGACACAGCATGACCGGCGCCCCGCGCGCAGTCCTGGGCGGGGGATCGGGCGCCCTCGGTGGAGCCCTCGCCCGCGCTCTCACTGACGACGGCTACGACGTCAAGGTGATCGGCCGGGGCGGCCCTGACGCGCGATGGGATGACCCAGACGGCATCCTGCGTCTCGTCGACGGTGCTGAGCTCGTCATCGGGCTTGCCGGCAAATCGGTCAACGCCCGCTACACCGACGCGAACCGCGATGAGATCCTGCGCTCGCGGGTGGAGACCACGCGCGCGCTCAACGAGGCCATCGCCCGCGCGGAGCATCCGCCCCGCGTCTGGATGAACGCGAGCACTGCGACTGTGTACCGCTACGCCCTCGATCGCGCGCAGACCGAGCAGGACGCTGACTCCGACACCGGATTCTCTCCCGACGTCGGCCGCAACTGGGAGGCAGAGCTCTTCCGCGGCGACCTCCCCGGCACGCGTCGCATAGCGCTGCGCACCACGATCGTGCTCGGCAGAGGACCGGTCGGCGATCTGCTCTTCAGGCTCGCGCGTCTGGGGATCGGCGGGCCACAGTATGACGGCTGGTGGTTCCCGCACCGCCGCTATCGCGGGATCGGACCGCATCCGACCGAGCCTCGTCAGTCGGGCATCCGCTCGCGTGGCCGACAGCGCTTCAGCTGGATCCACATCGATGATTTCGTGGGCGCCGTGCGGTTCCTTCGTGACCATCCGGAGATCGACGGACCGGTCAACCTCGCGGCTCCCGGAGCAGTCGAGAACCGCGAGCTCATGGCGGCACTGCGACGCACGGTCGGCATGCCGTTCGGGATGCCGGCATGGCGATTCATGCTGGAGCCGGCAATGTGGGTGCTGCGCACCGAGTCCGAACTCGTGCTCAAGAGCCGCTGGGTCGCGCCGGGTGTGCTGACCGAGGCCGGATACACCTTCGTCCATCCCGAGCTGGAGGAGGCGCTGCGCGACATCCGCGGAGCGGATCAGCCGAAGGATTCCCGGAGCGCAGGCTCAAGCGTCGGATAGGCGAAGTCGAAACCGGCATCCGTGAGCTTGTCCGGAAGGACCCACCGGCTCTTCAGAATCAGCTCGGTCTCGGTGCGGATGCCGATGGCGCCGAGCTCCAGCATCCAGCGCGGCATCGGCGGGCCGAAGCGTACGCCGAGCACCCGACGAACGGTCGCCATGAACGTGGTGTTGTCCACTGGGTGCGGGGCGGCGGCGTTCACCGGCCCCGCCAGCTCCGGATGCTCTTCGATGAAGTCGATGATCCGGCCGATGTCTTCGAGATGCACCCAACTGAACTTCTGTCGCCCATGCTTCGCACCTGGGAGATGCGCGGTCCCGGCCGTCTGGCGGCTCTTCGTCACCGGCCACCAGCCGTCGTACTGCGCGCCACCCAGACCGACCCTGGCGAGATTCTTCAGCGGTCCGAGCACACCGCCGTGACCGAGCACGATGGTGCTGCGCAGCGCCACTCGTCGAGTGCGCGGAAGCGCGTCGGCGAACAGCGCTTCCTCCCAGGCCTTTGCGACCTCCACCGAGAATCCGGTGCCCGTTTCGCCGCTGCTCTCCGTCATGGGCCGGTCCTCAGCGTGACGGTAGATCGTCGCGGTGGAGGAATTCACCCATACGGGCGGCGGGGCCGCCGCCGCCATGATCGCGGCGCCGAGAGACGCGGTGGTGTTCAGGCGTGAGCGGAAGATCTCTGCGCGGTTGTCGGGGGTGTATCGACAGTTCACGCTCTTGCCGGCGAGCCCGATCACGAGGGATGCGCCGTCGACGGCCTGGTCGATGCCGGTTTGGTCTCCCCACCGGTAGTCAGCACCGGCACGGGAGATCGTGGTCACCTCTCGTCCCTCGCTGCGGTACTTCTGCTGCAGATACTGCCCCATGAAGCCGGACGATCCGCCGATCACCACTCTGCCGGTGCTCACGGGAGCTCGCGCAGGCGCACCAGCCGCTCGTGACCGGTCTCTTCGAGCTCCGTGATCTGGTCTCGTGACTTCAGGAAGTCGGAGAACGAACGGTAGCCGAGTGCCTTCTCGCTGAACGACGGATCCATGCGGCGCATGTGCGTCTTCACCGCCGAGCTGTGCAGCCACTCATCAGCATCCGCCTTGTCGTGCCCCAGGCGCAGGGCGCGTTCCAGCAGAAGCGTCGCCTCGTCCTGCTCGGTGAGCGTCGTCGGTTCCTGATCGGCGGGCACATCCGGCTCGGCGGGTTTGGCCGCCTTCTTGGCCCGCGTGCGCGGAACTCTGGCCTTCACCGGCGGTTCTGTCTCGGCATCCGCCTCGGCTTCCACCTTCGGAGCCTCCGCGGCGGGCTCTACCCGCGCGGTGGCGACCTTCTTGGTCGCGGGGCGCACGACACCGGGCAGCGAGTCGTATGACTCGAACTCGTCGCACGCAGCAGCCAGCGACTTCGCGGTGGAGCCGGCCACACCCACGCCGATCACGTAGCGTCCCAGGCGCTTGCAGCGCTGCGCCAGCGGCACGTAGTCGCTGTCGCCGGCGACGAGCACCACGTGGGTGAGGTCGGAGAGGCGGAACATGTCCTCCACGGCATCCACGGCGAGTCGGATGTCGGCGCCGTTCTTGGCGTACGCTGCGGCAGGGAACAGCTGCACGAGGTCGACCGCGCGTGCGACGAGCTGCGAGCGGTACACAGCGTTCACCGGAGAAGACCAGTCGGCGTAGGCGCGCGTCAGCACGAGTGTGCCGAACGAGGCCGCGTAGTCGATGATCGCACCGACCTCGATCATCGCCGCTTTCAGCCGTTCGACGACCTCGGGATCGTTGGGGTTCTCGGCGATGCGCTGGCGATCCTTGCCATAGGCATTGCGCCCATGTACCCGGTCGTACCAGGAGATGACGATGTTGTCGAAGTCGAGGTAGACGGCGACGCGGGGGTCCTGGGTGTCAGCCATTGATGTGCTCCTCATTCGGGTAGCGGACGCCGATCTGGGCGCGGATCTCGTCGAGTGTGCCCATGATGGCGACGCTCTCCGCGATCGGCAGGATGTCTCCGGCGAAGTTCCCCTCGCTCACCAGCCGCTCGGCGGCGAACGCCTGGTACTGCATGCCCCGACCCTCGACTTCTGAGGCGTACTCCTCGCGCACGGTGCCGTCGGGGCCGACCACGCGGAATGAGGTCGGCGCGTACCAGACGCGGTCGATGTCGATCCGTGCTTCGGTGCCGATGACGGAAGCGGCATTCGGACCGACTGCCCTCGAGGACGAGAGGCTGGTGGAGATCGCACCGCCCTCATGCGTCATGACGGTGGCGACCTCCGAGTCGGCACCGGTGTCCATGAGTCGCGCGGTGGCCTGGATGCTGGTCGGCGCGCCGAGCACGTCCCAGATGAACGAGATCGGGTAGATGCCGAGGTCGAGCAGTGCGCCTCCGCCGAGCTCCAGGGCGTTGAGGCGGTGCGCTGGATCATCCGTGATGCGCTGCGTGTGATCCGCCGTCACCGCTCGGATCTCACCGAGGGCGCCCTCCGCCAGCAGCTCGCGGATGCGCACCATATGGGGAAGGTAGCGCGTCCACATCGCCTCCATCGCGAGCAGGCCTCGTTCGGCGGCGATGCGCTGCAGGTCCTCCGCCTCGGCGCGGCTCACAGTGAACGCCTTCTCAACGAGCACGTGCTTGCCGTGTTCGAGAGCGAGCTTGGCATCGGCATGATGCATCGGGTGCGGGGTGGCGACATAGATGACGTCGACGTCGGGATCCGAGACGAGAGCCTCGTACGACGCGTGTGCGTGCGAGATTTCGAACTTCGCAGCGAACGCGTCGGCCGAGGACTGCGAGCGCGAGCCCACGGCGACGAGATCGAGACCTGCGGTGCGCAGATCGGCGGCGAAGGCGGACGCGATGCCACCAGTGGCGAGGATTCCCCAGCGAAGACCAGTCATACTCTCAGCGTAGGGCAGTGGCGAGTGCCTCCTGCGGCACGAGCGGGAAGACCTGCTCCGCGATGCGCTCGAGTTCCTCGTCCAAGGGCGACGCTTGGATGAGCAGCAGCGTGATCCCGGCCTCTGCATAGTCGTTGATGCGCTCGGCGACCCGCTCGGCCGTGCCGACGAGGTTCGGACGCAGCCCGCGCGTGCCGACCGAGTATTCACGACGGCTGACCTCGACCGACAGGTTCGAGTGCCGTCTGAACTCCTCGAAAGACGCGTACCCGGGCGAGTCGGGGTCCACTGTCGTGATCCGGTCGAGTTCGCGCTGCGCCTCGGCCTCGGTGTCGCGGACGATCACGTACGCCGGCATCCCGAATTCGGCGATCGGGCGGCCGTGGATCCGCTCAGAGCGGGCGTTCATGTCTGCGACGTTGCTGCGCACCTCGTCGAGCGTGCCGCCATGCATGACGTAGGCATCGGCGAAGTCGGCGATCGCCTCGCGTCCGGCGTCGCTCTCGCCACCGGCGAAGATCACGGGGTGCGTCTGCGGCTTCGGCTCGACGATGGTCCCCTCGAACTCGTAGTGGTCGCCCGCGTACGAGAACGGCGTCTGCTCCCACAGACCGTTCAACACGTCGACGAACTCCTTCGCCTGCGTGTAGCGCTCATCGTGCGCGGGGAAGTTCCCGCCGAACTGCCGCGCCTCCTCGGCCCACCACGCCGCCACGACGTTCAGAGACACACGCCCTGGCGCGATGCTGTCGAGCGTGCTGACCGTCTTCGCGAGCACGGCGGGCAGATGGAACCCGGGGCGCACAGCCGTCATGACACGCAGATGCTCGGTGACCGCCAGGATCGCGGCAGACAGCGACCACGCCTCCAGGCTGGGAGCCTCGACACCCTTGCGGTCGTTGAGATAAAGCTCGGGGACGAGCGTGGTGTGGAAGCCGAGGCGGTCGGCCTTCACCGAGACCTCGCGGATGTGCTCCCAGGTGGCTGCCATCCGTCCCTCGTCGGTGACGTTGCGCAGGAATCCGCCGTAGACGGGCGTCCAATATCCGAGGTTGATGCTCATGATGCCTCCGGTCAGGTGTGCGCAGAGCGCGGGTCATATGCGCGCGAGGGCGCTGTCGAGGTCGGCGACGAGGTCGGCGGGGTCTTCCAGCCCTGCACTCAGGCGGATCGTGTTCAGCGAGATGCCTGCGGCGGTGCGCTGTTCGGCGTTCAGATGCGAGTGCGTCATGGATGCCGGGTGAGAGACGAGGCTGCGCGCGTCGCCGATGTTGGCGACGAGGCGGAAGACCTCGAGAGAATCGACGACCTGCGCGACGCGGGCCTGCGCTCCGGCATCCTCCGTTCCGGCGAGATCGATCGAGAACACCGACGGCGCTCCACGCGGCAGGTAGCGCTCGGCCAGCGCGTGCCAACGATTGCCTTCGAGACCAGGGTGGTGGACGGCCGCGACCTTCGGATGCTGCGCCAGATGCTGGGCGATCGTCAGGGCTGTCGCGCTCTGGCGGGCCACCCGAAGGTCGAGCGTCTCGATGCCCTGCAGAATCTGCCAGGCGTTGAACGGTGACAGCGACGGCCCGAGGTCATGCACGTACTTGGATTTCACCAGGGCGGCGAACGCCTGCCCGATGCCGAAGCGTTCCCAGAGCACGAGCTCGCCGAATCGCGGATAGAGCGCGGTGAACTGCGGCCAGCGATCGGGCTGAGCGCCGAAGTCGAACGAGCCCTGATCGACCACGACGCCGCCGAGCGAGGTGCCATGACCGGAGAGGAACTTGGTCGCCGAGTGCACGACGAAATCGGCGCCGTGCTCGCCGGGACGAATGAGGTATGGAGTGCCGACCGTGTTGTCGATCACCAGCGGCACGCCGGCCGAGTGCGCGATGTCGGCGACGAGACGGAAGTCGAGCACCTGGGCGATCGGATTGGCGATCGATTCCGCGAACAGCGCGCGCGTGGTGGGGCGGATGGCGGCCTGCCACGCATCCGCATCGTCCTGATCGACGAACGTCACGTCGATGCCGAAATCGTCGAACGTGTCCTGGAAGAGGTCGACAGTGCCGCCGTAGAGCTGTTTCGCGGAGACGATGTGCCCGCCGCGGCCGACGAGCGCCATCAGCGTCACGGCCACGGCCGCCTGCCCTGACGCGACCGCGACGGCAGACGCTCCGCCCTCGAGGGCCGCGACGCGCTCCTCCAGCACCTGCTGGGTGGGGCTGGCGTTGCGGCTGTACAGGTTGCCGGCCTGCCTAAGCGCGAACAGGTCCGCGGCATCGGCCAGCGAGGCGAACTCGTAGGCGGCGGTCTGGTAGATCGGCGGCACCGCGCTGTTCTGCGGGATGCCAGGCGTGTATCCGGCCTGCACCTGCCGCGTCGAGAACGCGGTCATGCGGCCGGCACCCCCGCGGCGAGGCGTACGACGGGGGCGTGCACGTCTCCGCTGCGCAGGCGCTCCAGCCACAGCACGATGGATGCCGCAACGCTGCGGTGCGATTGGTCGTTCAGCGCATCATGCAGGCCGTCGACGGTCTCGATCAGCTCGATGTCGGGCACGGCGCTCAGCACGGCCCCGGCCTCGGCAAAGGGGGAGACCGTGTCGGCGGATCCGTGGAAGGCGAGGACCGGCACGGCGATGGCGGCGAGGTCAGCGGCCGCCGGCACCTGTTCGACGGCCACAGCGGAGGTGCGAGCTTCAGCCGTGCCGAGCACGCCGAGGTGCACGGGGCAGGCCGTACGCTCCGCATCGGCGGGTTGGGCGACTCCGTCGAGGTCGACTGGGGTGCCGGCGACGATCGCGCCATCCGGCGTCGCGCCCTGCGAGAGCACTCGCAGAACCGCAGCCGCTCCGGTGTCGGATCCGATCAGCACGACCGGCACTTCGTCGACACCGGCGAGCCACTGCGCTGCGGCGTCGGCATCAGCCTCGAAGACGGCCACGGTGTAGCCGTCGGCGCTGAGGCGCCGTCCGAATCGCTCATATACGGGGGCGCGCTCGCCGCGACCTGCGACGACGGCGAGGATGCCCCGCACGCGTGCGGCCGGTGTCCAGAGGGCGATGGGAGAGCTCGTGGTCATGCGTCCATAGTGAGCGGTGCGACCGCATCCGCGACACGGATGTGTCGAACTATTGCAGTCTGTGTCGCCCCGCAGCGGGGCCGCTGGCTCGGGGCCGCGCAGCCTTCTACTTTCACAACCATGACCTCACGACACTCGTTCGCGGCGCTTGCCGCCGTCAGCATCGCGGCCCTGGCTTTCACCGGTTGCGCCACACAGGCGCCGGCAGTAGAGAGCGCGGACACCACTTCGCTCACCTGGGGATGGAACCTGCCCACCAGCTGGGACCCGGTGACCTCCACCGCAGGCTGGGATACCCACGCCCTGGCGCTCGTGTACGACGGGCTCACGCAGCTCGACACCGAGGGCGAGCCGGTGCCGGGCCTCGCCGAGTCCTGGGAGTACAGCGCAGACGGCACCGCGATCACGTTCCACCTGCGTGAGGACGCGGCCTTCAGTGACGGTACACCGGTGACCGCAGAGGCCGTGAAGCTCAACCTCGAGCGTGGGCGCGATCAGGAGAACTCCACCCTCGCCGGGCAGCTGCGGATCGTGACGGCGGTGGATGCCGTCGACGAACACACCGTGACGGTGCACCTCGATCAGGCCGACTATCAGGTGCCGTATCTGTTCGCCGGCAAGACCGGCTTCATCGTCAACCCAGCGGCCTTCGATGACGTCGCCTCGCTCGCGACGCAGCCGGAGGGGGCCGGGCCATTCGCGCTGACCGAGTACGTGCCCAACGCGCACGCGACGCTGGAGAAGAACGACGAGTACTGGAACGCCGACCACATCTTCATCGACGACCTCTCCGTGGTGCCGGTCGCCGACCCCGCCACTGCCGTGGCGGGAGTGAACACCGGCCAGTGGGATGTCGCGATCATCCCCGCCTCGCAGGCGGAGTCGGCGGAATCCGCGGGGCTCGAGATCGAGGAGATCAAGGCGCTCACGGTCAGGGCGCTCGACGTGAACGGCACGGTCGCGCCGTTCGACGACCAGCGGGTGCTGCAGGCGATCAGTCACGCCACCGATCGCCAGGCACTGATCGATTCCACCTACTTCAGTCACGGCACAGCGAACTGGCAGCCCTTCCCCGATGGGTACGTGGCGCACAGCGAAGAGCTCGATGACCTCTATCCGTACGACGTCGAGGCGGCGGAGGAGCTCCTCGCCGAAGCCGGCTACCCCGACGGCGTCGACATCGCCCTCACACTCGGTGAGGACGACACGGCGCTCGCCGAACTGCTGCAGGCCCAGTGGGCTGACGCCAGCATCCACGTCACGCTTAATGTGCAAGCCGCAGCCGCGATCTCGCAGAACTACGTGCAGCGCACATTCCCGTTCGTGCTCGACAGCTTCTCGGGCCGGCAGTCGCCGCTGCAGGCACTCGAGGTGCTGTACGGCCCGGAGGGCCTGATGAACCTCGGCCGTCAGACGCCGCCTGAGCTCACCGCCGCCATCGACAAGGCACGGGCCACGCCGACCGATGACCCCGCATACGCCGACACGATCCAGGATGCCGTCGAGGTCGGAGTGCGCCTGCAGCCGAACACGTTCCTGTTCAGCTGGCCGCGCATCCTCGTACACCCTGCAGGCATCACCGGCATCCAGCACTGGCTCGATGTGCAGCGCTGGGAAGACGTGAAGGTCGAGGACTGAGCCATGACGACGACCGTGACCGCCGAGGCGCACGCGCCTGAGATCGAGGACGTGCTGAGCGCGCGCCGCGTGTGGCCTGCGCTGCGCACGGTGCTGGCCACCCTCGGTACCGCGGTCACGGTCTTCGTGCTCGCCACCTTCGCCACGTTCGCGCTGGGCGCCGCGAGCGGATCCAACCCCGCAGCGGTCGCGCTGGGTGAGGTCGCAACACAGGAGGACATCGACCGGCTCAACCACGTGTTCGGGCTCGACCGCCCATTCCTGGTGCGCTACTCCGACTGGATCTCCGGCGCCGTGATCGGCGATCTCGGATCGAGCTGGTTCACGACCATCCCCGTGGCCGACAGCATCGCGCAGGCGTTCCCGGTGAGCCTGTCGATCGCCGGCGGTGCGATCCTGCTCGCTCTGCTGTTCGGCTTCGCAGGCGGCACTCTGGCGGCCGTCACCCGAGGTGGCGTCATCGATCGTGCAGTGACCCTCGCGACCACGGTGTCAGCGACGGTGCCGGCGTTCGTCGCGGCGATCGCGCTCATCCTGCTCTTCGCCTACGCGATCCCGATCTTCCCGGTCGCAGGGTATGTTCCGCCCGAGAAGGATCTGGGCGCCTGGCTGCTCTGCCTCGTCCTGCCGTCGATCGCGCTGAGCCTGGATGCCGGCGCCGACATCGCGAGGCAGCTTCGTACATCGCTGGTCGGCACGTTGCAGGAGAACTTCACCATTGGCGCGCGAGTACACGGTCTCAGCCCCACGAGGATCGTGCTCAGGCACGCGCTGCCGATCGCGTCCACACCGGCGTTGTCGGCGCTCGGCGTGCACGCCCCGCGCCTCATCGGCGGCGCGGTCATCACCGAGGTGATCTTCGGGATGCCCGGTCTCGGTCAGCTCGCGAATCGCGCCGCGCTGCAGGGCGACATCCCCGTCGTGCAGGGCGTGCTGCTCATCACGATCGCCATGGTCGTCATCATCGGCGTGATCATCAACCTCGTCATCGCCCGCACCGGCGGCGCGGATCGGAGCGCCGCATGAACGCCATCGCTCGCCTGTGGGGAGCCGGATGGACGGTGCGCATCGCGATTCTCGTCATCGTCGCAGTCTCGGTGATCGCTGTGGCAGGTCCCGTGTTGGCGCCGTACGATCCGCTCCAGCAGGACACCGGGAACGCCCTGCAGAATTCGTCGCTCGCGCACCTGTTTGGCACCGACTATCTCGGACGCGATGTGCTCTCCCGGCTCCTCGCTGGGGCACCGGCCTCGCTGCTGAGCGCCTTCGCCGCGGCGCTCATCGGGCTCGTGCTCGGTGCGGTGCCCGGAGCGCTCAGCGCCTTCGCACCGAGGGTCGGCGAATGGCTTACGCTGCGCGTCGTGGATGCTCTGCTGTCGTTGCCGTTCATCCTGTTCGCGATCGTGTTCGCTGCCCTGCTCGGCAACGGACTCGTCCAGGCGTCGCTGGCGATCGGCATCCTGATCGCGCCGAGCTTCTTCCGCATCGCGCGTGCGGCGACGCTGCGCGTACGCGATTCGCAGTACGTCGAGGCCGCCACGTTCCTCGGCGCATCTGCCTGGTGGGTGCTCCGCCGGCACGTCTGGCGTCAGGTCGCGCCGAACCTCGTCGTCGCGTCGGTCTCGGCACTCGGGGGAGCGCTGCTCGCGGTCGCCTCGCTCACATTCCTCGGCATCGGCGTGCAGCCGCCGGCCCCGACCTGGGGCGGCATGCTCTCCAGCGACCTCGGGTATCTCGGCCAGCGGCCGTTCGGACCGGTTGCCCCCGCCCTGGCGATCATCATCACGGTCGGCGCGCTGAACCTGCTTGCGGATGCCGCCCGTGACGTGCTCGGAGCGGATGCCGTGACCGCCCGCGCCCGACGTAAGGAGGCTGTCCATGTCTGAAGTGCGAACCACGACTGCTCCGACCGCAGTGTCTTCGCTCGGCGCCCGCGAGGCGTTCGCGCCTTCGTTCGACGAGAGTTCACTGGTCAGGCCCGCAGTGGCTTCGGCCGAGAACCTGGTGATCACAGCATCCGACGGCGCCGAGCTCGTGCATGGTGTCTCCGTCGCCGTGAGACCAGGGGAGGCGGTGGGCATCGTCGGAGAGTCCGGCAGCGGCAAGACTCTCACCTGCCGAGCGCTGCTCGGCATCCTTCCAGCCGGTCTCGCCGTGACCGGCGGCGCGGTGACGATCGACGGTCAGGACGTCACGCATGCTTCCGAGAAGCAGTGGCGCCGGCTGCGCGGCACGCATGTCGCCGCCGTGTTCCAGGACCCGGCGTCGTACCTTCACCCGGCGATCCCGGTCGGCGCCCAGCTCGAGGAGACGCTGCGCATCACCGCCCGAGCCCCCAGGCGGCAGACGCGCGAACGCGCCCGAGAGCTGCTCGACGATCTCGGCATCCGTCGCGTCGATCTCGTCCTGCGCCAGCGGGTCGCCCAGCTCAGCGGCGGGATGCTGCAGCGCGTGCTCATCGCGATGGCGCTCGCCGCGGATCCGGCCGTACTCATCGCGGATGAGGCGACGACCGCGCTTGATGTGACGGTGCAGGCCGAGCTGCTCGAACTGCTGGGGCGACTGCGGGTCGAACGCGACCTCGCGCTCATCCTCGTCTCGCACGACCTCGCCGTTGTCGCGCAGGTCTGCGAGCGCGTACAGGTGTTCCGTGACGGCCGCGTCATCGAGGCAGGGGCGACGTCGCGCGTGCTGCGCGCACCAGGGCACCCGTACACGAGAGAGCTGCTGTCGGCGCACGCCGCCTACGGGCTGGAGAGGTATCTCGCATGAGTGATCGACCACTGAGCCCGTCGAAGCGTCCGGTGCTCGAACTGGATCGCGTCTCGGTCGATTTCGGTCGAGTGCGCGTGCTCGACGGCGTCTCGCTGACGGTGCGACCCGGCGACGTCGTCGGCGTCGTCGGCGAATCGGGTTCCGGCAAGACGACGCTCGCGCGCACGGTGCTGCGTGCTGTCGCGCCGGTCGAGGGGCACGTGCACGTGGCAGGGCGCGACGTCACTCGCCTGCGCGGGGGAGCGCTGCGCTCATGGCGTCGCTCCGGTGCAGCGCAGTACGTGTTCCAGGATCCGCTGCGTTCGCTGGATCCGGCCGTCTCCGTCGCCGACTCGATCGTGGAGGGTCTGCGCATCGCTCGCGTGCCGACGGCGGATGCCGCCCGCCGACGCGCCGCGTCGCTCGAGGCCGTCGGACTCGATGAGGAGCTCATCGCCCGTTTGCCGGCTGGACTCTCCGGCGGGCAACGGCAGCGTGCGGCGATCGCCAGGGCCCTCGTGGTGGAGCCGCGACTGCTCGTGCTCGACGAGCCGGTCAGCGCGCTCGACGCCGCGAGTCGCGACCGCGTCGTCCGGGCGCTCGTCGCACTGCGCGACGCACGGGGGAGCGACCTGGCGATGCTCGTGATCTCGCACGACATCGGCTCGCTCGCGGCCATGAGCGATCGGCTGGTCGTCCTCAATCGCGGCCGCATCGTCGAAGACGGTCCGACCAGGCGCGTGGTCGCTCAGCCGGAGCACCCGTACACCAGGCGCCTCATCGAGTCCGTCCCCCTCATCCACACGCCGTCCGCCAACCGTCCCTGAACACAGGAGCTGCTCACATGCCCATCGAACTTCTCGGAATGATCGCCACGACCGCAGGGTCGGAGTCGAAGGCGCTCGCCGGACCCGTCGTCGATCCTGCGTATGTGCGCGAGTTCTCGCGTGCGCATGAGAATGCCGGATTCGACCGTGTGCTCGTCGGTTACAGCGCGAGTTCGCCGGACGGATTCGCCGTGGCATCCGCCGCTCTGCACTCCACGGAGCGACTCAAGGTGCTCATCGCGCACCGTCCAGGCTTCGTGCCGCCGACGATCGTCGCCCGCAAGCTCGCGACGCTCGACCATCTCACCGGTGGTGGCCGCGTCGCCATCCACCACATCACGGGTGGCAGCGAAGCCGATCAACGGCGCGATGGCGACTACAGCGAGAAGCAGGATCGCTACCGTCGCACCGGCGAGTTCATCGAGGTGCTGCGCAAGACCCTCACCGAGGAGGCGCCCTTCGATCACGAAGGGGAGTTCTACCGCTTCGAAGGCGCCTACTCGGCGGCGAAGCCGGCGACGGATGCCGGGATACCGATCTTCTTCGGAGGACTCTCGGGCGGCGCGGTCGAGGTGGGAGCGAAGAACGCCGACGTGTACATGCTGTTCGGCGAGCCGCTCGCGGAGGTCGAAGAGCACATCCGCACGATCCGCGCCGCCGCGGCGAAAGAGGGGCGGACGATCGAGTTCAGCCTCTCCACCCGTCCGATCATCGCCGACACCGAGGACGAGGCCTGGGCGAAGGCCGACCGCATCTACGCCGAGACCGAAGCGCTGATCGCGGCGCAGCAGGATGGGAACACGCTGTCCTTCGCCCGCCCGCGCGGGCAGGAGCGAAATGCCGTCTCCGCCGATCGTCTGCAGCAGATCGCGAAGCGAGGCGATGTGCACGACGAGCGGCTGTGGACGGGGATCACGCGTCTCACGGGGCCCTCAGGCAATTCCACGGCGCCGGTGGGCACGCCCGAGCAGGTCGCCGAAGCACTGCTGAAGTACTACGACCTGGGTGTCACGCGTTTCCTGATCCGCGGTTTCGACCCGCTCGGCGACGTGCGCGACTGGGGCAAGGAGCTGGTGCCGCTGCTGCGCGAGGGCGCGCGCCGTCGCGACGAGGGCCGCGTCGCCGCCTGAGACCAGCCCGTCTATGTGGCGCTAATCGTCGCGTTTCGGCGCTGAAACGGAGGTTCGCGCCACATAGACGGGCTTTTACTCAAGGCACCAGCGTGATCTTGCCGCGTGCGGCGTGCGCCTCGATCAGCTCGTGCGCCTGAACCGCCTCCGACAGCGGCAGCTCGGGGCCGAGCTCGATCTGGAAGTCGCCGGCAGCGATCAGCGCGATCGCGATGTCGACGCCTTCATGGCGCCAGGCGAGCTCCTGTTCCGTCAGAGGGGTGGGAGCGCCGCCGCTGAAGGCGCGGATGCCGAGGCTCTCGGCATCCGGTCCACGGACGATCGTCGCGATGCGGTCGCGGTCGGAGATCAGCTCCTTCGACACCTCGATCGCCTCGTCCGTGCCGATGCAGTCCAGCGCAACGGTCACGCCGTTCGGCGCGGCAGCGCGGATTCGATCGGCCAGGCCGTCGCCGTATGCGACGGGAATGGCGCCGAGCTCGCGCAGCTGTTCGTGACGTGCAGGGCTCCCCGTGGCGATTACGGTCGCGCCCCACGCCACGGCGAACTGGATCGCCGCCTGTCCGACCGCACCGGAGCCGGCGTGGATCAGCAGCGTGTCGCCCTCACCGACCTGCAGTGAACGCAGGCACTGGTAGGCCGTTCCCGCCGGGATGTTGAGTGCGGCGCCCTCTGCGGCGGTGACGGCGTCCGGAAGGAGGAAGAGATGCGCCACCGGCACGACCAGGTGGGTCGCGTACGTTCCGGTGGTGTCACCGATCGCGACCCTGTCGCCGACCGTGAACCCGGTCACGTCTTCGCCGATGGAGTCGATCACGCCGGCGCCGTCCAGGCCGACGCGACGCGGTTCGGTGATGGGCGGCATGGGGCGCTTTCCGCTGCGCCGCTTGGCATCGAGCGGGTTGACACCTGCCGCCTCGATCTTCACCACGACCTCGCCGGGACCGGCGACAGGGCCGGGGATATCCACGAGGTGGAGGACGTCAGGGGAGCCTATTTCTGTGTGAACGATCGCGCGAGCCATGCGGCCAGGCTACCGGGAACTCATGAAGCCCTCGCGCCCGAGGGCACGAGGGCTTCATGAGAGCCGGGAGATCAGTCGACCGGAACGATCAGACCCGTCCAGGTCTCCAGGATGTACTCCTTGGTGCGATCGTCGGTCAGCAGCTCGACGAGAGCTTCGATGCGCGGGTCGTCCTTCATATCCGCGCGGGTCGCGAGGATGTTGTAGTACTTGCTGCCAGTGCCCTCGAGGAGTATCGCCTGGTCCTCGGAGAGTCCGGCCGGGATCGCGAACGACGCGGTCACGAATGCGGCGTCGTTGTCGGGAAGCGCCAGCGCCAGCGAAGCGTTCTCGATCTCGACGAACTTCAGATCCTTCGGGTTCTCGGTGATCTCGGCGAGCGTGGTGGCGCCGTCGGCGATCTCGATGATGTCCTCAGCGGCGAGCAGTTCCAGCGCGCGCCCTTCGTTCGTCGGGTCGTTCGGGATCGCGATCGTCGCACCCTCGTCGAGGTCGTCGAGGCTGTCGAGCTTCTCGCTGTAGAACGCGGCGGCGGGCAGGTAGATCTCGCCGACCGAGATCAGGTCGTCGCCGGACTGCGCGTTGTACGTGTCCAGGAAGGTCGAGTTCTGGAACAGGTTCGCGTCGACCGAGCCGTCGGACAGCGCAGGGTTCGGCGTGTTGTAGTCGGTGAACTCCTGCCATTCGATGGTGAGTCCGGCGTCTTCGGCGAGGTTGTCGGAGACCCATTTCAGGATGTCGCCGGCGGGTACGGGCAGCGCGCCGACCTCCAGTGTGCCGAGGCCCTCTGAGCCGTCGGACGCTGGTGTGTCATCGGTGCTGCCGCCGGCGCAGGCGGTGAGACCGAGCGTCAGGGCGCCGGCTGCGACGATGGCAACGCCGCGTGAGAGAGAGGAGAAGGACATGGTGGTGCTCCTAGAGATGTCTGTGTGAAGGGATGCAGGGGACGGGATGCCGGGATGTCAGGCGCCGGCGCCGATGACGTCGGCGGCGTGCGATGCGCGATTGGCATGGTCGAGCGAACGGGCGAGCACGTTGCACGCCCATTGCACGAGCAGCACGATCACGAACAGCACGATCACGACGGCGACGATGTGCACCCAGCTGTAGCGCTGGAATCCGTACGTGAGCGCGACGTTGCCGAGCCCGCCGCCGCCGACCACGCCGACCATCGCCGAGAAGTTGATGATCGAGGTGATCGTGGTGGCGATCCCGAGCACGATCGCGGGACCCGTCTCGGGGAGGATGACGCGGCGGACGAGTTGCCAGCGCGTGGCGCCGAGGGAGTCAGCCGCTTCCAGCAGGCCCGAATCGACCTCCTTGACGGCGATCTCGACGACACGGGCGAAGAACGGGATCGCGATGAGAGTGAGGGGGAAGATCGCCGGTCCCGTGCCGATGAACGAGCCCAGCAGCAGCCTCGTCAGCGGGATCAACGCGATCATCAGCACGATGAACGGCACGGAGCGGCCGAGGTTCACGATGAACCCGAGCACGCGGTTGATGGTCACGCCGAGGGCGGCGGAGCCGAGGGGAGCCGAGAGGAATCGGCCCTTCTCAGTGCCTACCAGGACGATGCCGAGCGGCAGGCCGACGATGATCGTGAAGAGGATCGCGACGCCGGTCATCCAGAGAGTCTCGAGCGTGCCCTTGAGTATCGTGTCGAAGAGCTGCGGCCAGAAGTCGGGGGAGGTGTAGTCGATCATGCTGCCTTCACCACCTCGACGGCGACGCTGTGCTCCGCGAGGAACGCCTGCGCGCGGGCGACGATCGCAGGATCGGCCGGCAGCGCGAGACGCGTGCGTCCCGCCTGTGCGCCGGCGATGTTCTCGATCGTGGCGCCGAGGATGGAGACATCGAGATCCAGCGCACGCGAGAGCAGAGCGATCGTCGGCTTCTGAGCCTCCTCACCGGCGAAGGTGAGATCGATGACGACGGATCCGGGGATGTCGGGCACCTCGCCGAGCGGGAACAGGTCGCGGGCGAGGCGGCTGCCCGGCGTGCGGATCAGGTCGGTGAGCGTGCCTTGTTCGACGATGCTGCCGTGCTCGAGGAGAGCTGCAGCATCGCAGATCTGCTTCACGACCGCCATCTCGTGCGTGATGAGCATGATCGTGAGTCCCAGCTCTCCCGAGAGGCGCCGCAGCAGTGCCAGGATCTGACGGGTCGTGTCGGGATCGAGCGCGCTGGTCGCCTCGTCCGAGAGCAGCACGCTCGGGCGCGATGCCAAGGCGCGGGCGATGCCCACGCGCTGACGCTGACCGCCGGAGAGTTGCGCCGGGTACGCATCGGCGCGCGCAGCGAGCCCGACCAGGTCGAGCATCTCCCGAGCTTCGTGCGCGCGGTCGCCGCGACCACGGCCGACGGCCTCCAGCGCGAACTCGACGTTCTGCGCCACCGTACGGTTGCCGACGAGGTTGAAGTGCTGGAAGACCATGCCGATTCCATGCCGCGCAGCGCGCAGTTCCTGCCCGCTCAGGTGCGACACCCGTACGCCGTCGACCGTGACGCTCCCGGAATCCGGGCGCTCCAGGGCGTTCACGGTGCGCAGCAGCGTCGATTTGCCCGCACCGGACTGGCCTACGACGCCGAAGATCTGGCCGCGGCCGATCTCAAGCGATACATCTGCAAGTGCGCGGGTGCCGCCGAAGGCTCGGCTCACGTGCTCGATGGTGATCATGGGAATGCTGAAGACCCCTTTCGGGGGAGAAGAGGAGGGTAGGGAACAATTCCACCTGATCGGCGGCGCGAACGCCAACTCGTGTGACGCCCCGTGACGCGGTTGTCAGACCTCTCTCAGGATCTTTGCTATGCGCTGCGGGGACACCGGCTGCGCGGTGCCGAGGCGCTGCGCAAACACGCTGATCCGGTACTCCTCCAGCAGCCAGCGCGCCTCGACCAGGGCGGCGGGGGCATCTGGGGCAAGCGGGAGCGTGCCACCGGCATCCTCGAACGTCTTCGAAACCCGCTCGTACTCGGTCATCCGCGCCCGATCCTTGCCCGGTTCGTTCGACAGCGTCTTCAGCCGGTCGAGCATGCCGTCCAAGTACCGCGGGAGGTGCGCGAGGCGCTCGGCGCCCGTCGCCGAGATGAACCCAGGATGCAGCAACGCGCTGAGCTGGGATTGGATGTCGTTCAGCGGCCCGAGCAGCGCGAGCGAGTTCTCCGACCTGATCCCGCGTTCGACCTCGCGGGACTTCGTGAGAATGCGCGCGGCGAGTGAGACGGTCTGGAACAACTGGTCGACGAGGACGGCGTTGACGGCATCCCTCGCGGCGGCGAAATCCGACTGTGTGCGAATCGGTTCCGACGGCAGCGAGGCACGGACCACGGCCGCCCTGGCATCCTCGATCAGCGCGGCCGCCGACGAGTACGGCGATGCGGCGAGCGCCAGTTTCTCCTGCGAGGTGAGGTGCTCCTGCACGTACGACGCGGGTGACGGCACGTTCAACAGCATGAGCCGCAGAACGCCGGCGCGGGTGGCCCCGTCAGCGGCATCCGCCGTCGCCTCGACGCGCACCGACACCGTCTTGCCCTGATCGACGATCGCCGGGTAGCCGCGCACAACCCCGCCGGCGACCTTCGTGTCGAGCACCTCCGGCAGATCGCCGAACGTCCAGTTCGTCAGGCCGTCCTGCTCGAGCGATCCCCGAACGGATGCCGCGGCCACGGTCTCTGCATCCGGTCGCCCTCTGCTCTTCTCCGGCCGCGCGATCGAGCGCGCGACGCTGGAGCGGGCGCGATCCGACAGCGAAGTCTGCAGTTGGCGCAGGTCTCGTGCGGATCCTGCGACACGGCCGCGCTCATCGACCGCGCGGAAGTTCATCTGCAGATGCCCCGGTACGCGCTCGTCGTCGAAGTCGCTGGCCGAGACCGGCTGGTTCGCCAGCGGCTGGATCATCCTGGCAAGTGCTTCCTTGAGCGAGCGAGGAGGACGGCCGCCGTGGTTCTCCGGCCCCTCTTCGGCGAGGGTCGCTCCGAACTTGTCCGCCCAGTCCGCCGCCGGCACGACATGTCGGCGGATCGCCTTCGGCAGTGCGCGCAGCAGCGCGGTGACCAGGTCGGCGCGCAGCCCTGGCACCTGCCAGTCGAAGCCGCGGTCCTCGATCTGTGCCAGCAGTGCGAGCGGTACGACGACGCTGACGCCGTCATCCGGTGCGCCCGGCTCGAAGCGGTAGGCGAGCCCGAGCACCTGATCGCCCTGCGTCCACCGGGTGGGGAAGTCGTTCTGATCTGCGCGCTCGTCGTCTTCGATCAGGTCGCTCTCGCGCATGACGAGCAGCTTCGGTGTCTGCTGCAGAGTCTCGCGCCACCACTTCTCGAACGAGCGCACGTCGAATACGTCGGCGGGGATGCGCTCGTCGTAGAAGCGGAACACCT
The DNA here is from genome assembly GCF_024807145.1 of Microbacterium sp. AK031. Classification (GTDB taxonomy): domain Bacteria; phylum Actinomycetota; class Actinomycetes; order Actinomycetales; family Microbacteriaceae; genus Microbacterium. Next base: position 22,460 of record NZ_JANUCA010000012.1, read on the forward strand.
CCTCGTCTCCGGCGAGGATGTCGCGCCTGCGTTCGCGCTCCTCGAGCTTCTCGAGACGCTTGCGAAGTTCGCCGTTGCTGCGCCAGAACGCGCTGACGCGCTTGTCGAGCCTGGTCGGGTCCCACTCTCCTTCGACCAGCGCATGCCGCACGAACAATTCGCGGGAGGCGGCGCGGTCGATGCGGGCGAACTGGATGCGCCGGCGAGGGATAATCTCGACGCCGAACAGCGTGACCTTCTCGAAGGCGACGGCGGCACCGGCATCCTTCGACCAGTGCGGTTCCGACACCGTTCGCTTGGCGAGGTCGCCGGCGAGAGACTCGGCCCATGCCGGATCGATCGCGGCGACGGTGCGCGCGAAGGTGCGAGACGTCTCGACGATCTCGGCCGCCATGACGGCCTGCGGGCTCTGCTTGCGAAGACCCGACCCAGGGAAGATCGAGAAGCGGATGCCGCGTGCGCCTCGATACTCGGCGATGCGGCGCTTCGGGTCCTTCTGGCTCTTCGACTGCCCCTTCGGAGGGGCCTTGGTATTGCGCTCATCGAGGATGCCGATCTGCGAGAGCAGGCCGGAGAGCAGTGCGCGATGGATGGCATCGGGGTCGGCGGCGCCGGAGCCCTTCGAAGCCGGCGGAGCTTTGACCAGCGAGCGCAGCTGCCGGTGCACGTCGAACCACTCCCGCACGCGCACGTAATTCAGATGCTCGGAGCGGCACATTCGTCGGAAGGCGCTCGAGCCGAGCTCACGCTGCTGCTCGCGCAGGTGGTTCCAGAGGTTCAGCGTCGCCAGGAAGTCGCTCGTCGGGTCGGTGAAGCGCGCATGCATCCGATCCGCGGCGTCGCGGACGGCCTGCGGCGCCTCCTGCGACGGCCGCTCGCGGACGTCTTGGATGGTCAGGCCGGCGACGACCGCGAGCACGGGCTCAGTGACGCCGTTCTTCTGGGCCTCCAGCAGCATGCGGGCAAAGCGCGGGTCGATCGGCATCCGGACGATGTCGCGACCGATGCGGGTGAGACGAGGAGTGTCTCGAGTGAGATCCACGGCACCGAGTTCGGTGAGCAGGTCGAATGCTGCCTTGATGCCTCGGGAATCCGGCGGGGTGAGGAACGGGAACGCGGCGATGTCGCCGAAGCCGAGCGACAGCATCTGCAGCACGACCGAGGCGAGTGAGGTGCGCAGCACCTCGGGTTCGGTGAACTCCGCACGCCCGGCGAAGTCGTCCTCGCTGTAGAGGCGGATCGCGATGCCGTCGCTGGTGCGACCCGCACGACCGGAGCGCTGGTTGGCGGATGCCTGCGAGATGGGCTCGATCGGCAGCCGCTGCACTTTCGAGCGGTTGCTGTAGCGCGAGATGCGCGCGGTGCCGGTGTCGATGACGTACTTGATACCTGGGACGGTGAGGCTGGTCTCAGCGACGTTCGTGGCGAGGATCACGCGGCGGCGCACGCCTGCGACGCGGCTGGGTTCGAACACGCGATGCTGCTCGGCGGCCGACAGTCTTCCGTACAGAGGAAGCACCTCGACCGGGGCTTTGCTGGACGCATAGGCCGCTCGCACGGCGTCCGCGGCATCCCTGATCTCAGCCTCGCCGGGAAGGAACACGAGCACATCACCCGGCACCTCGCGATCGAGTTCGCGCAGCGCCGTGACGATCGCGGAGACCTCGTCCTCTGGTTCTCCTTGCGCGGCATCGGCCGCATAACTCCGGAGCTTTTTGCCAGATCGTGCTGTTTTCGAGTCAGCCATGGATCCCGCGGGCGATTCCTCCGGAGTTGTGCCGGCATCCGCGAGCGCCCGGTACCGGATCTCGACCGGGTAGGTGCGACCGGACACCTCGATGATCGGCGCCGGCGTGCCACCCGGCGTAGCGAAGTGCTTCGCGAAACTCTCCGGGTCGATCGTCGCCGAGGTGATGATGACCTTGAGATCGGGTCGCTCCGGCAGGATGCGGGTGAGGTAGCCGAGCAGGAAGTCGACGTTGAGCGAGCGCTCGTGCGCCTCGTCGATGATGATCGTGTCGTACCGACGCAGCAGCCGGTCGCGGTGGATCTCGTTGAGCAGGATGCCGTCGGTCATCAGCGCGACCTTCGTCGCATCCGACACCTTGTCGGTGAAGCGCACCTTGTAGCCGACGACGCCGCCGAGCTCGACGTGCAGTTCCTCGGCGATGCGCTCGGCGATCGTGCGGGCGGCGAGCCGACGCGGCTGGGTGTGCGCGATGTTCGTGCGGCCGAGTTCGAGACAGATCTTCGGCAGCTGGGTGGTCTTGCCCGATCCGGTCGCGCCGGCGACGACGACGACCTGGTTCTCGCGGATGGCGTCGGCGATCTCATCCCTGGCGGCGCTGACGGGCAGCTCCGGAGGATAGGTGATGACGAGATCGGCAGAAGACATAGCCCTCCATCGTATGACGGCGACGCGGCGCGAGGCGACCTGTCATCACAGGTCGTAGGCTAGGCGCATGACGATCCCCAACGTGACTCTCAACGACGGCCATTCCATCCCCCAACTCGGCTACGGAGTCTTCAAGGTGCCGCCGGCAGACACCGAGCGCACCGTCAGCGAGGCGCTCGAGATCGGCTACCGCCACATCGACACCGCGGCGATCTACGGCAACGAGGAGGGCGTGGGCGCCGCGATCGCGAAGAGCGGCATCGCCCGCGACGAGCTCTACATCACCACCAAGCTCTGGAACGACCGGCACGACGGCGATGAGCCGAACGCCGCGATCGCCGAGAGCCTCGACAAGCTCGGCCTCGAGCACGTCGATCTGTATCTCGTGCACTGGCCGACACCGGCGAAGGACAACTATGTCCACGCGTTCGCGAAGCTCATCGAGCTGCGCGAGGCGGGACTCACCCGCAGCATCGGCGTCTCGAACTTTCTCGCCGAGCACCTCGAGCGCGTGGTGAACGAGACCGGTGTGACGCCGGCCGTCGACCAGATCGAGCTTCACCCTGCGTACCAGCAGCGCGAGACCGTCGCGTGGGCCGCCGACCACGGCATCCGCATCGAATCCTGGGGTCCGCTCGGGCAGGGCAAGTACGACCTGTTCGGCACGCCGGCGGTCGCAGACGCGGCAGCGGCGCACGGCAAGACGCCCGCGCAGGTCGTGCTGGGCTGGCACCTGCAGAAGGGCACGATCGTGTTCCCGAAGTCGGTGCGCGCCGAGCGCCTGCGCGAGAACCTCGACGTGTTCGACTTCACGCTCACCGGCGCTGAGATCGCTGCGATCGACGGTCTCGACCCGCTCGACGGATCGGGCCGCGTCGGCACGCATCCCAACGAGTTCAATTGAGCGCCTGACGCTTACATGACGCCCCGTGTCGCTTCCTGCGCCACGGGGCGCCGTCATGAGTACGTTCTATGACATGACCGCTCCCTATCGCATCGTCGCCGTTTCGGGCTCGCTCCACGAGCCCAGCAAGACGACCGCGCTTCTGCGTGCCATCGCCGCCGCCATCGCCGAGCGGGCGGAGGTCGAGGTGCAACTGATCGAGCTGACCGCCGTCGGACCGGCACTGGCCGGTGCGCTACGGCGCGATCACCTGCCAGCGAGCGTCGAGGAGCAACTGGTCGCGATAGAGCAGGCCGACCTGCTGATCGTCGGCAGCCCGGTCTACCGCGCTTCGTTCACCGGTCTGTTCAAGCATCTGTTCGACTTCGTCAGCCAGTACGCGCTCGTCGGCAAGCCGGTGCTGCTGGCGGCGACCGGCGGGGGAGAGCGCCATGCGCTCATCATCGAACACCAGCTGCGCCCGCTGTTCGCGTTCTTCCAAGCGCTCACACTGCCGCTCGGCGTCTATGCGAGCGACACCGACTTCGACGGGTATGTGATCAACTCTGAGATCCTGCAGGCGCGCATCGGGCTCGCTGCTGAGCGTGCACTGCCGCTGGTCGGATATGCCGCTTCGCGCTCGACGGAGGCGCTCGTCGGCTGAACGAGACACGGGTCCGGTGAGTTCCGCACGGGCGTAGCGTGGCCTCATGACGAACCGTCTCGCGGACACGCTCAGCCCGTACCTGCGGGCGCACGCCGATAACCCGGTCGACTGGTTCCCGTGGGGTGCGGAGGCATTCGCCGAGGCGCAGCGCCGCGATGTGCCGCTGCTCATCTCGATCGGCTACTCCACCTGCCACTGGTGCCATGTGATGGCACGCGAGTCGTTCTCCGACCCGGAGACCGCGGCGCGCATCAACGACGGCTTCGTCGCGGTCAAGGTCGATCGGGAGGAGCATCCGGACGTCGACGGCGCGTACATGGCTGCGGCGTCGGCCTTCACGCAGAACCTCGGGTGGCCGCTGACCGTGTTCGCCACGCCACAGGGGCGCACGTTCTACGCCGGCACGTACTGGCCCCCCTCCGCGAGGGGCGGAATGCCCGGCTTCAGCGATGTGCTCGCGGCGGTGCGGGAGGCCTGGACGCTTCGTCGCGAGCAGGCGATCGAATCGGCGGATGCTGTCGCCGAGGCGCTGGCGAGCGCTGCGGCGACGACGCCGTCTCCGTTGCCGACGCCCGAGGGCCTGGCGGCCGCCGCGGCGGCGATCGTCGCGCGTGAGGACCATCTGTTCGGCGGGTTCGGCGGGGCACCGAAGTTCCCGGTGGCGACGACGCTGCGGTTTCTGCAGGCGCCGCTCGTGCGTCGTGAGGCTCCGGATGCAGCTGCTGCCGCGACGCGCGCGCTCACCGCGATGTCGGCATCCGATCTTCGCGATCTCGACGGCGGTTTCTTCCGCTACGCGACCCAGCGCGACTGGACCGTGCCGCATTACGAGCGGATGCTGACCGACAACGCTCAGCTGCTCGAGGTGGCCGTTTCGGCTGGAGACTTCGCGACGGCCGAGGGCATCGTCGGGTTCGTGCTCGGGGTCCTTCGACGCGACGGTGGTGGATTCGGGGCCGCGCAGGACTCGGAGTCGTGGATCGACGGGCAGCGCAGTGAGGGCGGGTACTACCTCGCCGCCGATCGCTCGGCTCTGGAGGCACCCGCTGTCGAAGGGAAGGTCATCACGGGCTGGAACGGTCTCGCGATCGGGGTACTCGCTCGGGCCGGCGCGGCGATGGGAATGCCGGAATGGGTGGATGCTGCGGCTGCAGCGGCATCGTTCGTGCTGGCGACCAACCGCGCACCGGACGGACGGCTCGTCAGGGCATCTTTGGATGGCGTGGCATCGAGCGCCGTCGCGACGCTCGCGGACCTGGGGCTTCTCTCGGAAGGGCTGTTCGCGCTGGCCGTGGCGACCGGGGACGCGTCGTGGGCTGTGACTGCCCGTGACCTTCTCGACGAGGCTCTCGGCGACGGCGCTGCAGTGGATCCCGTGTTGGTGGCGCAGGGCGTGGCATCCGCTCCCGATCAGACCGACGGCGACCTGCCGTCCGGAGTGTCGGCGCTCGCCGGGGCCGCTCTGGCCGCTTGGCGGCTGGGCGCAGGGGAGCGATATCGGGAGTCGACTGAGGATCAGGTGCAGGCATATGCGGCATCCGCGTTGCAGCATCCTTTCGGGCACGGATCGCTGCTGGCGGTGGCTGCGGGACTCGTGGAGCCGTCACGTCAGGTGGTCGTCGTCGCGGACGATCGCGAGGGGGAGCTCGCTGCGGCGGCCCGTGGAGTGGACGCCGACGTGATCGCGGTTGTGACGCCGGCGCAGGCTCGTGCGTTCGTAGACGCGGGGTTCGAGCTGTTCGAGGGTAAGGATGCCGCATCCGGCCTCGCGTATGACTGCCGAGCGTTCGTCTGCCGGCTGCCGACGGCTGAGCCTTCAGCGCTGTCGACCGCGCGCTAGCTGTTCGTGCCAGGGCGGTGGCGGACGGGCGGCGTTGCGGGATGGATTTCGTCGGCTACGACCGCCCAGAACCGACGAAATGCATCCGGCATCGGTGCGTCACCGGTGTGTGCGACATTGATCAGGAAGATGCTCGAAATTATCCCTGACCGGCCATAAACGAGCGTTCGAATGTCGGTGGGCCGGTGTTGAATGGGGGTATGAACAGCATCGTTGCTCGGCTTCGGGATCTTGAGGAGTCCCTCGATTCTGTGGCGTGTGATGCGTTCGGTGACGAGGTGATTCCTGGTCTCTCTGATGCGGATGTGGCGGAGCTGTTGGCGCTGTCGGGGCGGATCCAGCGGCGGGTGGAGGCTCTGCAGGTTGAGGCGACCGTGCAGGTCGGTGACCGCTCGGCGGGGTTGAGGGAAGAGCGGATGACGACCCGGTATGGGTGTGCGAAGCCGGTGGATCTGGTGCGGATGCTGACGGGCACCGACACACGCGCCGCGACCCGCCTCGTGAGGGCGGCGCGTCTGGTGCGGCGGGATGTC
>NZ_JANUCA010000013.1 GCF_024807145.1 Microbacterium sp. AK031
ACCGGAACCGAGGAGGTGACCGACACCATCCTCGAACTCAGCGCCTAACCTCTCACACCGAAGGACCGCGCTACACCACTACCCGGGACTTGACCGTGGCAAGCCAAACTAGACGCCGATCGCGCGCAGCCGGATGACTATCGAACAGGCGAAGTCGCGCCGTCAGGAACCGCTTGCAGGCCCCGCCGACTGAGAATCGCGAACGTTCGCGCATTTGGCCCCCTTGCGATGACCCTCGTACGGGCAACACTCGCTTGCGGATCGTCGTTCGACGCCCACCCATCGAGATGGGCCTTCTCAAGTTCGAGCCGAGCTGCCCGCTGAGGGATTCTTGGGTTCTTGCGGTGGTTGCAACACCTGACGGATGGTGTGCTCTGTGGCGACGTATTCGATCTACTACCGGCCTGATTTGTTGCAGGTGTTCTGGGCGCGGATGCAGGCGTGTGGTTTCATCACGGATGCGGTCGCGCCGATCCAGACCAGTCGCCGCACCGGGCGGCGGCTGCTGGTCGAGGCCGGCGGAGTGAGACCCCGCCGCGGCCGGGATCTGCAGGGCCGGTATCTGTCGTTCGCGCAACGCGAGGAGATCGCGGTTCTGCGAGCTCAAGGGAAGTCGTTGCGGGAGATCGCAGCGGTCATCGGTCGGGCGCCGTCGACAATCTCACGGGAGCTGAGACGGAACACCCCGCGGGGGGCGTCGTATCGTGCGGCCACCGCGCACGTGCTGGCGTATCAGCGGGCAGCGCGTCCGAAGCCGGCCAAGCTGCACGCGAATCTGGTGCTGCGTGCGATCGTGGAGAGGGATCTGCAGAAGAAGTACTCCCCGGAGCAGATCGCTGGCCGGTTGCGGCGGGAGTTCCCGGACCGGGAGGAGATGCGGGTGTCGCCCGAGACGATCTACCAGTCCCTCTACGTCCAGTCTCGTGGAGCGTTGAAACAGGAGCTGACCCAGTACCTGCGGACTGGTCGTGGCCTGCGGCGCCCGTCTCGGAAGAGGGGCCAACGCAAGAACCGGATCCCGAACATGATCAACATCACCGAACGCCCGGCCGAAGCAGCCGACCGCGCCGTTCCCGGGCATTGGGAAGGTGACCTGATCATCGGGAAAGGCAACCTGAGCGCGATCGGGACGCTCGTTGAGCGATCCACGAACTACACGATGCTCGTGCATCTCCCGCATGGTTACAGCGCCGAACTGGTCCGCGACGCGCTCTCCGCGAAGATCAAGACCTTGCCCGATGGGTTGCGTCACACGCTGACCTGGGACCAGGGTCCGGAGATGCGCGACTGGCAACACGTGGCCATCAACGCCGACATCGAGATCTACTTCTGCGACCCGCATTCCCCCTGGCAGCGCGGGATCAACGAGAACACGAACGGCCTCCTCCGCCAGTACTTTCCCAAGGGCACCGACCTCACCATCCACTCCGCCGCGGACCTGGACTGGGTCGCCGCCGAACTCAACGACCGACCCCGCAAACGGTTAGCCTTCGAGAAACCGATCGAAGCGATCGGAAAGCTCCTGTTGCAATGACCGCCTGAATCCGCCGATCCCTCAGCGGGCGCATCTCCGTATGCGGATCGGCTGTTGGGCGCGGCAGGGAGCGTCCGTGAACTTTCACGGCATGCCGCCGACGCACGGTACGACAGTCTGTGGCGCATGGAAATCGACCTGCAATTACTCAACGGCTCGACCTGAAGAGAGCTGCAGATCTTGAGCTCAGGATGTCTAACAGACTGATGCTGCGCCGACCGGATCGGCTTGCTCTGGCAGACCGTGCGGAGGACATCGGAAAGCTTCTGGGCAACAGGTAGGCCAGGGGGCAGTTCGGCCAACAGTGATCCTGCCGGCGACGCGATCGGATTCGAGAGTGAGCAGCTGAATCATGTCCTGCTTGCCCGCGCCGTCCAGCTTGTCCGGGGACAGGTACTCGTCACACACCGGGGATTCGAGGAACACCGGCATCCGGTCGTGGATCTCCCCTGACGCGTCCCGGGCGGGGCGGGTGATGATCGACGCGGAGTGCAGGATGTGGGGCCGCTTTTTGCCCGCGGTGCCGGTCCACTCAAAGTAGCCACGCATCGGGAAAAGCGCTCTCGACGATGCGAACGCGCCCTTACACCACCCGTTCGTCGCGACCGTCTCGATCCTCGTATTGCAGTTCGGACGCTTTGAGTTCTTCATGAACGCGGGACGGAAATCCCAGATCGCGGCGTCCACGCTGCGCTGAAACTCCCCGTCTCCGGATTCGCGCGTTCCCGCACGATCGGGATCACCTGTGCGGGTGCGATCGAGCAGCGCGGGGTCCATTCGCGGAAGTCGTCGCCGTCGGCGACGAACTCGCGGATCATCGTGTCCACCTTCGCGTTCAATGCGAAGCGCCCACACACGACTACTTGCTTGCCTCGTAGTCGAAGCTGTGCAAGTCGGGCTCTGTGGTGAGCGACGGTTCGCTGGAGACAGCGTCGAAAGGAATGACGTTGCTGGTCATCCGCACACGCTACCGACCGCCACTGCCTCGTGTGGGCTCTCCACAGCTTTCCCTTGTGGCCGTTACGTCGGTACACGGTCGTGGTGCGTCGTCGACGTGCAGATGCCCCGCAGATCACACCTGCGGGGCATCTGACAGCTGAGGAGTCAGCTGGCGCGGTGGATTGACTTCACTTCAAGGTATTCCTCGAAGCCGGCTGCGCCTGCTTCGCGGCCGACCCCGGACTTCTTATAGCCGCCGAACGGTGCTTCGTTGTTGAATCCTCCACCATTGACAGAGACCTGTCCGGTGCGGAGTCGACGTGCGACCTTGACGGCGCGATCCTCGTCACCGGACCACACCCCACCTGCGAGGCCGAACTCACTCTCATTGGCGAGCGCAACAGCTTCGTCTTCGTCCCGGTACGGCACAATCGACAGCACGGGTCCGAAGATCTCGATCCGGTTGATGGTCATGTCGCTGGTGACGCCGGAGAAGACGGTGGGCTCGACGAAGTAGCCCTTGTCGGTGGGGCGAACGTCGCCGCCGGTGATGAGGGTGGCTCCTTCCTCGACGCCCTTGGCGATCAGTTCTTCGACACGGTCGAGCTGGCGGGAGTTGACGACCGGGCCGAGCTGCGTCTCATCTGCGAACGGGTCTCCGTAGACGAACCCTTCCGCCGCGGTCTTCGCGATCGCTTCAACCTGCGGGAGCAGGCTGGCAGGAACCAACATGCGAGTGAGTGCGGTGCAGGTCTGACCGGCGTTGAAGTAGCAGTTGGCGACACCTGCCGCGACGGCCTCTTCGAGGTCGGCGTCGTCCAGGATGATGTTGGCGGACTTCCCTCCGAGTTCCAGTGCGACCTTCTTGACGGTGGGTGCCGCCAGCTCGCTGACGCGGACGCCTGCTGCTGTGGAACCGGTGAAGGAGACCATGTCGATGTCCGGCGAGGTGGCGATCGCTTCGCCGACTGGTACGCCGTGCCCGGCGACTAGGTTGAACACGCCCGCGGGCAGTCCGATCTGGTCACAGACCTCGGCGAGGATGTAGGCCGTCAGCGGGGCGACTTCGCTGGGTTTGAGGACGACAGTGCAGCCGGCGGCCAGCGCCGGTGCCACCTTGAGAGCGATCTGGTGCAGCGGGTAGTTCCAGGGAGTGATGCACCCGACGACGCCGACGGGCTCTTTAACGACCATGGAGTGTTTCACGTATCCCGCGTCGTAGGGGTAGTCGCGGACGTGCTGTTCGTAGAACCGGAAGTTGCGGATGGGCAGGTCGGACTGCCACTCGATCGAGTGTGAGTAGGGCATTCCGATCTCGGACGAGACCGTGCGGGCGATCTCTTCGCGGCGTGCGTGGAGGCCGTCGGCGAGCTTGTCGATCCAGTCGCCTCGCTCGGACGGGGTGAGGGCAGCCCACCCGTCGAATGCTCGCTTTGCTGCTGCTGCGGCGACGGCGACGTCGGCGGCGGTGCCCGCGGGCACCGACCCGATGACCTCTTCGGTTGCCGGATTGATGACCTCGATCAAATCTGTTGATCCGGACGGAATCCATGCTCCGTCGACGTAAATGTTGTGAGTCATGCGCGTGCCTTTCTTCATTGAGGAGCGGAGTCGAAAGTGGGGTCGAACTGGACCTTGATGGAGTTTGGGCCACCGATCGCGGTCAGCGCCTCGGCGCCGTCTCGAAGCGTGAACCGGGTGGTGATCATCTCCTCGATGGGGAACCTGGTTCTTTGCAGGATCTGCAGCGCTTCGGGGATCCCGCGGTTGAGGCTGAACGATCCGATGATTCGTAGCTGCCGGCGGTAGACCTCGAACGGGTCGAGGGTGAGCTGGCTTCCCGGCGGGCAGACGCCGAACGGGATGAGCGTCCCGCCGTCGGCGAGGAGCTGGACGGCGTCTTGCAGGACGGATGGCCGGCCGGTGGCGTCGATGACCAGATCGAAGGCCGCGGGCGGCAACTCCTCTGAGACGGTGTCTTTGACGAGAACGGTGTCTGTCGCGCCGAATGAGCGCGCTCGTTCGAGTCGTTCGGGGATGCGATCCGCGAAGGTGACATCGTGGATGTCCCAGCCGCGGGCGGCGATGGAGAGAATCATCCCCATTGGTCCCGCGCCTATGATGAGCGTCGTGGCTCCCGGAGCGAGGCGCGCACGTTCGAACGCGTTGACGGCGCACGCGAACGGTTCGGCCAAGGCGGCGACGGGCATGCTGAGGCGCCCGATGTGGTGGGTGTTCGCGGAGCGGACGACAACGTACTCCGCGAAGCCTCCGTCGCGTTCAGCGCCATAGGCCTGCCCCTGGGTGCATAGGTTGGGGTGTCCGCGCAGGCAGCTGCGGCATTGGTGGCAGGAGATCAACGGGTCGATGGCGACGCGGGTGCCGATGTGACCGATAAGTTCGGGCTCGGCGTCTACCACGGTGCCGGCGAACTCGTGCCCTGGGATGCGAGGGAACTCTGCGGCGTAGCGGCCGGCGAGAATGTCCAGGTCGGTATGACAGAGGCCGGCAGCTTCGACCCGTACCAGCAGTTCGCCCGGCCCGGGTGTGGGTATGGGTAGTCGCGTGACCTCGAACGTGTCGATGCCCGTGTAGACGACAGCGGTCATGGTTTCGGTCACGATTGCCCCTCCAGCAAGTCCCAGATCGGTCGGGCGAGCTCGAGCGTGGCGGTGTAGCGGGCGTGCGCCTCATCCCACCGTGTCGCGGCGGTTTTGGTGGGGGTGTAGTTGCGTTCGACGCGCGCCCACGCAGTGGTGGCCGCTTCCGCGTCGGCGAACCGACCCGTTGCGATCGCGGCGAGCATGGCGGCTCCGAGCGCACCGGGTTCGGTGGCATGCGCGACCTGAACGCGGGTGTTCAGGCCGTCGGCGAACATTTGGGCCCAGAGGCTGCTGCGTGCGGCTCCGCCCGCAAGGCTGACCACGGTTCGGGGAGTGGCGCTTTCAAGGAGCCAATCCATGTGTGTGCGGTGGTTGTGTACGACGCCTTCCCAGACCGCTTTAATGAGGTGCGCGCGGGTGTGCCATCCGCGGAGGCCGAGGAATGAGCCGCTGGCGGCCGCACCAAAGGGGCTGCCGTAGAGGAACGGGTGGTAGAACGGGCCGTCGGCATCTGGCCCGAGTGCGGCGACGTCCTCGTTCGCGGTGGCGATCGCTTCGGGGGTATCGGTCATGAGGTTCTGCATGAACCACTCGAAGTTGGTGGCTGAGGCAGGAGACGCGGCCATGTTGACCCAGCTGCGGCCATCGATCCAGGGACGGGCTTGCCAGTGCGGATTCACGACGCGCTGCGGCGCGATGTACTGGTTGACGCTGTAGGTGCCGGCAAGGATGGAGTAGTCCCCCACCTTCGTGGCGCCTGCGCCGAGAGCTGCGGCCACAACGTCGTGGGTGCCGACTGCGACGGGGGTTCCAGCTTTGAGTCCGGTGCGACGGGCGATCTCGGGGAGAATTTCCCCGGCGATGTCGGATGCGGGCCGGGGCGGGGGAAGAAGCCGCTCGAACTCTGCAAGACCGTACTCTCGTAGCGCCGCGGTGGAGTAGCTTCTTCCGTCGAGGCTGCCGACCGACGAGTTGGCTTCCACATAGTCCGTCGCGATGGTGCCGGTGAGCGCGTACCGGAGCCAGTCTTTGCAGTACAGCAACCACCGGGTGTTGTCGAGGATCGCTGTCTCATGTGTGGCCAGCCAGGCCAGGAGCGGTGCGAGCGAGGCTGTAAAGGGTTCTTGCCCGGTCAGCTGACGGGCCTTGGCCAGCGTGTCGTCGGTCTGCCACCGTTCGAGGATGCTCTCCGCGCGTGTGTCCAGGGCGAGGATGGCGTTGCGGGTGGGCACGCCGTCGCGGCCGATGAGGTACATGCCGTCGCCGTGCGCGGCGATACCGATCCCGGTGATCGCTTGTCCGCCGCCGGGAGTGAGGGAGACGGCTTCCGCGATGGCGTCCAGAAGCTGTTCCACAACGCCTATCGCGTCGCGTTCGACGTGATGGGGGGCGGGATGGATGGTTTGTGTGGGACGGCGGGTGATGACCACCTCAAGGCCGTCGTCGTCGAAGACGACGACCTTGAGTGCGGTCTGTCCGCTGTCAATTCCGAGGAGCATTGCTTTCGTCCGTAAGGATCCCATCGACCACGCCCGCAACGAGGCCGCCGGAGCGGCTGAACGATTCGGGGGTATCGCCAGCGAAGTGGGCGGTGAGGGTGGTGTTGTCGAGGTGACGCCAGCGGCTGTCAGCGGGCAGCGGCTCTTCGTCGAAGACGTCCAGCGCCGCTCCGGCGATTTGGTCTGTCTCTAGCGCGATCAGGAGCGCGTCGTAGTCGACGAGTCTGCTCCGTGCGGTGTTCACGAAGTACGCGGTGGGCTTCATCTTGGCGAATTGCTCGCGACCGATGAAGCGGGTGTTCTCTTCGGTCAGCCGCGCGAACACGGTGATCACGTCGGCTTGCTCGAACACCTGGTCGAAGCTGACTGGAGTCACTCCGTCCGCTTGCAGGACTGCAGGGTCCGCGTAGGGATCCGACGCGATGACGTTCACGCCGAAGCCGGACAGCAGCTTCACAAATCGACGTCCCACTTGCCCGTAACCGATCAGTCCGACGGTGCGCTCCCCCAGTTCGGTGGAACGCGAGTGGTAGTCCTTTCGCCATCCGCCGGTGGCGATACTGCGGTCGGCGCGCGCGATGTTCCGCATCTCGGCGAGCACCAGCCCGAGCGTGATCTCCGCGACGGCGGGCGCGTTGCGTCCGGCGATGTTGTCTACGGACACACCGTGTGCGGCAGCTTCTGCGGCATCGACATTCTCCGTGCCGGCGCGGGCAACGACGACCGCTCGTAGTGCACCGTTTTCGGCGAGGACGCGGTTGGGCACCGGGAAGAAGTGCACGACGAGGATGTCAGCGGTCAACGAAAGCTCAACGAGCTCGGCGGGGACATCCACAGCGTCAGGGCCGTGCAGTTCGATCTGGTGCTGCAGGGCGTGGATGGCAGGTCCGCCGCCGGGAAGGGACCAGTCTTCGGCGATGATGTCCGCCGCGTCCTGGCCTAACCGTTCCTGGAGCGCGGCGGTGATCGACGCGGCAGGTACGTACACGTCGCCGATGACGACGATGCGAGGGCGTTCGCTGCTCATACGCTGTGTACGAGGTCGTGCAGGGTGCGCGCGGTTGCGGCGGGGTCATCGGCCTGCCACACGTTGCGGCCGTACACCAGGCCACGGGCGCCCGAGCTGAGGGCGTCGGTGGTGTTGGCTCGCATAGCGTTCATGTCGTCGGTCTTCGGACCGCCGAGCAGCAGCAGCGGTACAGGGGTGTTATCGACGACCTCCCGCATGGTGGCCACGTCCCCGGTGTACTGGGTCTTCACAGCGTCCGCACCCAGCTCTGCGGCCAGCCTGTTCACGTAGATGAGCGCTTCGGCGTCGGTCTGGTCCTTGACGCGGGAACCCCACAGAACGGTCTCCACGATGAGGGGCAGGCCAACCTCGTGTGCTTCGCGTGCCGCGCGAGCCACGGCCCGGCAGTTGTCGGCGGTGACCGAATCGTCAGGGTTGCCGAGGATCAGGAACATGACGATCGCGTCGGCCCCGAGAGCTGCCGCCTCACGCGCGTCGATCAGACGACGGTATTCCTCACCCTCGCCGGAAGTTCCGTTGGGCTGCAGTGCCCCCAGGAACACGAAGTCGGTGCGGACGAGCACCGCGGGGGCATTGCGGTGAGCGAGCTGATCGCGGCTTCGCTCCAGGAGACCGGGTGAGAGTAGGATCCCGTCAGCCCCGGAGTCGACGACGGCCTTGACGACGGACTTCGCCGACTCTCCACCGCCCTTCGCGCTGGCGCCGAGGCCGCGGTCGAATGCGACGATCATTGTGCGACCGGTCTCTTTGGCGAAGAGGCGGCCGAGTCGGAACTCTGAAGTTTCCATGGTGTGAGGGTTTCCTTTCGTTCCCGATACGGGAGGTTCATTTGATGGCACCGAGGGACAGGCCTCGGACCAGTTGCTTCTGAGCGATGAGACCAGCCAGGACCACCGGCAGGGTGGCCAGCAGCGAGGCGGCGGACAGTTTGGCGAGGAACAGGCCCTGTGTGCTGATGAATCCGACGAGGTACAGCGGCACGGTCTGCGCTTGGACTGAGGTGAGGCTACGGGCCAGGAAGAACTCGTTCCAGGAGAAGATGAAGCACAACAGCGCGGTGGCAGCCAGACCCGGTGCAACCATGGGAAGCACGATGCGCCAGAGTTCCTGGAAGAACGTCGCTCCATCGACCCGGGCTGCTTCAAGGATTTCCGTGGGGATCTCCACCATGAATGAGCGGATGAGCCACACCGCCAACGGAAGATTCATCGCCGTGTACATGATGACCAGCAGCACAGTCTGATCCAGGAGTCCGAGCCAATTAGCGATGAGGTAGATCGGGATGATGGCACCGGCGATCGGCAGCATGCGCGTGGACAGCAGGAAGAACATCACATCCCGCCACTTACGGATCGGGCGGATGGACAATGAGTACGCGGCCGGCAGGGCCAGCACGATCACCAGGATCACCGAGACGACGCTGGATGTGATCGAGTTCTGAAAGAACGGCCAGAAGTTGTTGGCGAACGCAACCTGAAACTGCTCCAGGGTGGGTTCGAAGAAGAGCTTCGGTGGGAGCGTGACGGCGTCCACCTCGGACTTGAAGCCGGTGATCACCATCCAGATGAAGGGGAACACCATCAGGAGGGCGACGATCCATGTCAGGGCGCTCAGCATCCAGCCGAAGCGGCTGCTGCCGCGTCGCCGCCGTGTGGGTGTTACGGTGATGAGTTCGGTGGCGGTATGGGTGGTCATGATGCCCGCCCTTCGGTGGATTTGAGCAGGTTCGAGGCGACGCGCAGTCCGATGGACGCGATGATCAGCGTGACGAACAGGACGATCACCGCCATCGCGGATGCCTGACCGATCTCGAGACCGCGGAACGCGCGCTGGTAGAGGTAGTAGGGAAGATTTGTGGTTGCAGAACCCTGCGCCGCGAGGTAGACCGCGTCGAACGTTTGGATGATGTAGATCGATCCGAGCACGACGCTCAGCTCGCTGTAGGGGCGCAGGTGTCGCCACGTCAGGTGGCGGAACCGGGTGAATGCGCCGGCGCCGTCGACCTTGGCCGCCTCGATCGTGCTCGGGTCCTCGCTCTGGAGTCCCGCGAGGAGGATGAGCATGAAGAACGGCGACCACTGCCAGGTGAGGATGATGATGACCGACAGCATCGGGAATTCGCCCAGCCAGTCCACTGGGGGGATCCCGACCAGACCGATGACCCAGTTCAGGATGCCGTAGCTCGTTCCGAACATGGTGTTCTTCCACAGCAGCGCGGTAGCGGCAGGGAGAACCAGGAACGGGATGATCAGAAGTGTGCGGACGATCCCGCGACCACGGAACTCACGATTGACCAGCAGCGCGAGCAGCAGTCCGATGATGAAGGACGCGGCGACGGCTCCCACCGTCATGATGGCGGTGTTACCGGCAGCCTGCAGGAACTCCGGCTCGGTGAAAATCTCCGCATAGTTGGCCAGGCCGACGAACTCAGGCCCGTCCTGGCTGGTCGCGAGGTTCCAGTCGTTGAGGCTGTACCAGAGCGTGAGAACGAAGGGTAGCTGGCTGACCAGCAGCACGACGATCATGGCCGGGTACAGCGGGAGCGCGAACTTCACCCGCCCCCACAACGACTGCTTGCCGGCGGAAGTTCTTCGGGAAGCGCCCGACGCAGGCGGGGTCGCCTGCGTCGGGCGCTTCCGCGCCTCAGAGACTGAGGACTGCGTCATGATTACTCTCCGTCGGCCCATTCGCGGTTGTCTTCCGCGAATCGGGTGAGGATGGCGTCCGCCGCAGCTGCGACCTCGGCGCCTGAGGCGCCGCTCGTGATAGCCGCGGAGACCTCCTTCGCAACCTGGGTACCGAAGTCCTGGTAGGACGGCAGCAGCAGGAAGAGAATCCCGTCGTACGGGGTTTCCACCGGGTGCTGTGTGGGATCGGCCAGGTCGACCATGTCGAGTGAGGTCTGCGCGAACGGCGCTGCCTCCATATACTCGGGGACGTCGTAAGTGGATGCACGAGTTGCCGAGGGCGCGCGCTCCCAGCCCAGCTCCTCACCGACGAGCTTCACGTAGTCCTTCGAGCCGAAGTACGACAGGTACTTCCAAGCCGCGTCCTTCTTCTCCGATGTCTCGGTGATGGACAGGTTCCAGGACCAGAGCCAGCCGTTTCCGTCCCAAGACTCCACCGGTGCGGGCGCGTAACCAACCTTGCCCCCGACGGAGCTGATCTCGGGGTTTTCCACCGAAGCGCCCGCGGACGTGGCGTCGAACCACATCGCGGCGTTGCCCTGCGTGAATGCGGTGAGGCATTCGGGGAACCCGGCGGTCGATGCTCCGGGGATACCGAAGTTTCGCTGCAGGTTGAGGTATGCGTCAATAGCCGCGACCGACTCGGCACTGGACAGCTGCGGTGCCCAGTCTTCGTCGTACCAGACGCCGCCGAAGGCGTTGATCATCGGGTTAAGGGCCGCGACGGACGCACCCCAGGAGGCGTCGCCGCGAAGGCAGATGCCGGCCAGATCCTGGCTGGGGTCCTGGATCTGCTCCGCAAGCTCCGCGACATCGGCCCAGGTGGGCTTTTCCGGCATCGTCAGACCGGCCGCGTCGAACAAGTCCTTCCGGTACATGAGCATGGAGGCTTCTGCGCTGATCGGCACCCCGTACTGCTGATCGTTGAGAGTGAGACCGCTGGCGACCGCGGGGATGATGTCCGCGTCGTCGAAATCGGGGTCATCTGCGAGGTAGCTGTCGATCGGTGCGAGCCAGCCGTTCTGCGCCCACAGCGGAACTTCGAGGGGGCCGATGCTGACGACGTCGAACGGGCTGGAGCCGGTGGCGACGCCTTGGGTCAGCTGATCGCGCAGCTGGTCCTCGGGGAGGTTGACGTACTCGACTTTGACATCGGGGTTTGCTTCCTCGAAGTTGCTGGTCAGTTCGCGGATGTCGTCGAACTGCGGAACTGCAGCTGTCGCAACCGTGATGGTGGTGACACCGTTACTGCTATCCGGCGTGGAGGTGCTTGCCGTGCAACCGCTGATGGCCAGGGTGGAAGCGGCGATGCTTCCGATTACCGCCCCTGTGCGCCAACGCCGCAGCGGTGCGGGGTGTGACTTGGTCATGGACTGCCTTTCTCTTTTCTTAGTGGTGTTCGGGTGGAAGTTCGTGTCACGCAACGACGACGTTATCGACGGCCTGCTGGAGGTCCTCGAGCAGATCGTGGTCCAGGCCGGAATCGGTGATGATCCCGCCGAGGTCTGCCGGCGTGGCGAAGCGGTGGAAGTATTCGGCGCCGATCTTCGAGTGATCCAGAAGGGCGATCGATCGGCGGGATGCTTTCACCATCGCTCGCTTGCATTCCGCTTCTGCCTGGTCGGAAGTAGTGAGACCGTGATCGACGCTGAAGCCGTTTGCGCCGATGAAGGCGACATCGATTCTGAGTTCCTCTAGCGCCTGGATGGCCCACGGGCCGACAGTGCTCTGGCTGACCGGGCGGAAGACGCCGCCGAGATGCATCAACGTCACGTTGGGGAAGGTCGCCAGTGCATTCATGATGTGCAGCGAATTCGTCACGACCCGCAGGGTGGCATCCAAAGGAATGAACCTGGGCATCAGAGCGGCGGTCGTGCCCGAATCGATCAGGATGGCGCCCTCGTCGGGTAGTTCCGCGATCGCTGCGCTTGCGATACGCAGCTTCTCGTCGGTCATCACTGATTCGCGAACCTCATTGACCGGTTCGAACCCGAGCCGCTGCACCGCGATCGCACCGCCGTGCGTACGCGTCACGAATCCTTGACGCTCCAGGTGCACGAGGTCCTTGCGGACAGTCTCTGTGGTCACATCAAGCTCCGAGGCGGCGGTGGCAACATCCACGCGACCCAGTTGCCTCACTCTGTCGAGGAGTACACGTCGTCGTTCTTCCAGATACATCGTCGTTCCTTCCGGTGAGCCCATACTACAGAGAACCCAACCTAACGCAACTCGAAACGACTCCGAACGATTGGATATGATTGCGGGACACCTTTCGATTGGATCCGCATGTTGATGATGCTTGCAGTGACTTCCGTGCCCAGCTATCTCCGATCTCGCGGTCTGTCCGCGATCAGCGACGGCGCATGGAGTGTTCATCAGCTGACTGGCGGTGTTAGCGGTGCGGTGTATTCCGCGTTCGACGGAGACAAGCGCTTCGTCGTGAAGCAGTCACTGGAGAAACTCGCCGTTGAGGATGATTGGACGGCCCCGCGCGAACGTATCCTGAACGAGGCTCGCGTGCTCGACATTCTTGGAGACGTCGTCCCGACTCATTCGCCTGTCGTGCTCGACGTCGATGCGGACACGCTCACCATCACGATGGAGCACGCGCCTCTTGACTGGGGGGACTGGAAGGGTGAGCTTCTGGATGGACATGTGGATGTCGCACTTACCGGAAATCTGGGCCGCGCCCTAGGGGCGATTCACACCGCCACGAGCAAAATGACCTGGCAGCTGCCTCCCGATGACGGCGCCGCGGGGTTTCTTGAATTGCGAATCGAGCCGTTCCACTACACGCTCGCGGAACGACTGCCGGCGTACGCCGACCAAGTCAGTCAGGTGGCTGATCGAGTGTTGCCGCGGCAAGACTGTCTCGTGCACGGAGACTTCTCCCCCAAGAACATTCTTGTGGCCCCTCGGCAATCCGAGAATCGCCCGTTCTGGATCATCGACGACGAAGTCGGGCACCGCGGCGACCCGACCTTTGATCTGGCATTTTTCCTCTCCCACCTTGCGTTGAAACGCGTCCGCGCAACCTCTGATATCAAGCCGTTCTTCGATGAAGCCGCCGCCCGATTCCTAGTCGAATACGAGGTCACCGGCCTTCCGTTTGGCCGTCAGGACCTGTCTGAGCAGATCGGGTGCCTTGTTCTTTCTCGCATCGTTGGTCGTTCGCAAGTGCGCTACCTGACCGAGGCCGAACGTCAAACCGCGCAGGACGTCGGCGTGGCCTTGCTCACCCGCTCTGACGAATACACCCTCGACGCCCCGCTCACCACCGCGTAGCCCGTCACTCAGGAGACACTCATGACGAACACCACCATCACCGCCCTGGACGCCTGGGAAGCCCTCGACTCGCGGGGTCGACCAACCGTCGGGTGTCGGGTGACTTTGCAGGGCGGCGGCATCGGCCGCGTGATTACACCGTCCGGAGCCTCCACCGGTGACTTCGAAGCCATCGAACTTCGGGATCGTGACGAGCGCTACGACGGATACGGCACCCGCGCAGCCACCCAATCACTGCGCGGGCCTATCAGCGAGGCCATCATCGGCCTTGATGCAGCGGATCAGCGGGGTGTGGACCAAGCGATCGAAGCGCTGGACGGCGACCCCGCACTCTCGCACCTGGGCGGCAACGCTGCACTGGGGGCTTCGCTGGCAGTGCTCACCGCTCACGCCGATGCCACTCGCGAACCGTTGTGGCGTCTCCTCGCCCCATCGCAGGTGCCGCTGATTCCCCTGCCCATGGTGAACATCGTCTCGGGCGGCGCCCACGCCGGCCGCGCCATCGACATCCAAGACATTCTCGTCATCCCCGTCGGGTCATCCAGCTTTACCGAGGGCATCGAATGGGTGGCGCGGGTGCGAGCTGCAACCGCAGAACTCCTCACCGAACAAGGCGGGTGGGCGGCGCTGGTCGCAGATGAGGGAGGACTCAGCGCCCGCCTGGAGACGAACGAGGCCGCCCTCGCGCTCGTCACCAGAGGCATCGAGCGAAGCGGTCTGAAGGTCGCCGACGACGTCGCGATCGCTGTCGACATCGCAGCATCACAGCTCGTCGAGGACGGTCTCATCCGCCTCCGATCCGAAGACACCACGCTCACCCCCGAAGAGTGGATCGCAAGGCTCGTTGACTGGGGTCGGAATTACCCGATTGTTTCCATCGAAGATCCTCTAGGCTATAGCGACTGGCACTCGTGGCGCATCGCCTCCGAGCAGCTGACCGATCTCCAGCTCCTGGGCGACGATCTGTTCGCAACCAACGTCAGCCGCATCGAACGAGGCGTGGCAGAAAACGTCGCCAACTCCGTGCTGATCAAACCCAACCAAGCGGGCCTGGTCACCCGAACAGCGGACGCAGTCGCTCTTTCCCGCCAATCGGACTATGCCACAGTCGTCAGCGCACGTTCCGGCGACACTGAGGACTATTGGCTCGCAGATCTCGCCGTCGGTTGGCGGGCCGGGCAGATCAAGGTCGGATCAACGATGAGATCCGAACGCACCAGCAAATGGAATCGACTTCTCGAGCTAGAAGCTACCGAATTCACCGACTACGCCGGTCGTGCCGCGCTAGCTGTTCTTCCCCGGCAGGTTGTGATCGTGTGACGTGAGCGAAGACCTCCGTGCAGGATGTGGGTTACCACACTCACTGTGAATCGCCCCGGGTTTAGTGGAGGGCGAGTTCTCCCAGTGCCGGTTGGCTCTGGGGGTTGTTCTCACGGTAGTACTCGTTCTCTTTCTCGATGGGTGTGAGGTAGCCGATCGAGGAGTGCAGCCGGTTCTCGTTGAACCAGTGCACCCAGGAGAGCGTGGCGAGCTCTAGGTCGTCGGCGCTGCGAAACGGGCCGTCGATCTTCACGCATTCGGTCTTGTAGAGGCCGACGACGCTCTCGGCGAGGGCATTGTCGTAGCTGTCGCCGACAGTCCCGATCGACGCGATCGCGCCGACTTCCGCGAGCCGCTCGGTGTAGCGCAGAGCCGTGTATTGAGAGCCTGCGTCCGAGTGTTGGATGACGCCGGTGATGTCTTC
>NZ_JANUCA010000014.1 GCF_024807145.1 Microbacterium sp. AK031
CCTGGTGAACGCAAAATGGCCACCCTGCGTTGGGTGGCCATTTTGTTTCTTCTGAAAGAAGTTCGGCGGTGTCCTACTCTCCCACAGGGTCCCCCCTGCAGTACCATCGGCGCTGTGAGGCTTAGCTTCCGGGTTCGGAATGTGACCGGGCGTTTCCCTCACGCTATGGCCGCCGAAACACTATTGATGTTTCAAAAACCTAAAGGCACGCGTGGTGCCTGTTAGGGTTCTCGACCGTACATCGAGAACCACTCAGTGGACGCGTAGCACCAACAAACTTTGGTGTGTTATCAAGTCATCGGCTTATTAGTACCAGTCAGCTGCATGCATTGCTGCACTTCCACATCTGGCCTATCAACCCAGTAGTCTGGCTGGGAGCCTCTCACCCCGAAGGGTATGGAAATCTCATCTTGAGGCCGGCTTCCCGCTTAGATGCTTTCAGCGGTTATCCATCCCGAACGTAGCTAATCAGCGGTGCTCCTGGCGGAACAACTGACACACCAGAGGTTCGTCCAACCCGGTCCTCTCGTACTAGGGTCAGATCCTCTCAAATTTCCTACGCGCGCAGCGGATAGGGACCGAACTGTCTCACGACGTTCTAAACCCAGCTCGCGTACCGCTTTAATGGGCGAACAGCCCAACCCTTGGGACCTACTCCAGCCCCAGGATGCGACGAGCCGACATCGAGGTGCCAAACCATGCCGTCGATATGGACTCTTGGGCAAGATCAGCCTGTTATCCCCGAGGTACCTTTTATCCGTTGAGCGACAGCGCTTCCACAAGCCACTGCCGGATCACTAGTCCCGACTTTCGTCCCTGCTCGACCTGTCAGTCTCACAGTCAAGCTCCCTTGTGCACTTACACTCGCCACCTGATTACCAACCAGGTTGAGGGAACCTTTGGGCGCCTCCGTTACTTTTTGGGAGGCAACCGCCCCAGTTAAACTACCCACCATGCACTGTCCCTGAACCGGATCACGGTTCGAAGTTAGATATCCAGAGTGACCAGAGTGGTATTTCAACAATGACTCCACCATAACTGGCGTCATGGCTTCAAAGTCTCCCACCTATCCTACACAAGCCACACCGAACACCAATACAAAGCTGTAGTAAAGGTCACGGGGTCTTTCCGTCCTGCTGCGCGTAACGAGCATCTTTACTCGTAATGCAATTTCGCCGAGTTCGCGGTTGAGACAGTTGGGAAGTCGTTACGCCATTCGTGCAGGTCGGAACTTACCCGACAAGGAATTTCGCTACCTTAGGATGGTTATAGTTACCACCGCCGTTTACTGGGGCTTAAATTCTCAGCTTCGCCTTACGGCTAACCGGTCCTCTTAACCTTCCAGCACCGGGCAGGCGTCAGTCCGTATACATCGTCTTGCGACTTGGCACGGACCTGTGTTTTTAGTAAACAGTCGCTACCCACTAGTCTCTGCGGCCACCACACCCTTTCCGGAGCAAGTCCGTATAAGTGGATGGCCCCCCTTCTCCCGAAGTTACGGGGGCATTTTGCCGAGTTCCTTAACCACGATTCTCTCGATCTCCTTGGTATTCTCTACCTGACCACCTGAGTCGGTTTGGGGTACGGGCGGCTAGAACCTCGCGTCGATGCTTTTCTTGGCAGCATAGGATCATCCACTTTTTATCCGCATCATGTCTCAGCCTATGTGAGTCGCGGATTTGCCTACGACTCGGCCTACACACTTGCACCAGGACAACCATCGCCTGGCTTGGACTACCTTCCTGCGTCACACCTGTTAATACGCTAACCGCACCAGCATGGGGTCGTACGCTAGGCCTCACCCCATCACCCCGAAGGGATCCGGTCATGAGGATTCAGATACTTAGCACCACTGGATTAGCTTGGGCGGTTCTTCGCCGGTACGGGAATATCAACCCGTTGTCCATCGACTACGCCTGTCGGCCTCGCCTTAGGTCCCGACTTACCCAGGGAAGATTAGCTTGACCCTGGAACCCTTGGTCTTTCGGAGGACGTGTTTCTCACACGTCTTTCGCTACTCATGCCTGCATTCTCACTCGTGTAGCCTCCACGGCTGGTTCACACCGCCGCTTCGCTGGCCACACGACGCTCTCCTACCCATCAACACGGCTGGACCACGAAGGCCTACCAATAATGTCAATGCCACAACTTCGGTGGCGTGCTTGAGCCCCGTTACATTGTCGGCGCGGAATCACTTGACCAGTGAGCTATTACGCACTCTTTCAAGGGTGGCTGCTTCTAAGCCAACCTCCTGGTTGTCACAGCAACTCCACATCCTTTCCCACTTAGCACGCGCTTAGGGACCTTAGTTGGTGGTCTGGGTTGTTTCCCTCTCGACTATGAAGCTTATCCCCCACAGTCTCACTGCTGCGCTCTCACTTACCGGCATTCGGAGTTTGGCTGACGTCAGTAACCTTGTAGGGCCCATCGGCCATCCAGTAGCTCTACCTCCGGCAAGAAACACGCAACGCTGCACCTAAATGCATTTCGGAGAGAACCAGCTATCACGAAGTTTGATTGGCCTTTCACCCCTATCCACAGCTCATCCCCTCAGTTTTCAACCTAAGTGGGTTCGGTCCTCCACGTGCTCTTACACACGCTTCAACCTGGCCATGGATAGATCACTTCGCTTCGGGTCTAGGACATGCGACTGAATCGCCCTATTCAGACTCGCTTTCGCTACGGCTACCCCACACGGGTTAACCTCGCCACATATCGCTAACTCGCAGGCTCATTCTTCAAAAGGCACGCTGTCACCCCTACTAAGGAGGCTCCAACGGTTTGTAAGCAAACGGTTTCAGGTACTATTTCACTCCCCTCCCGGGGTACTTTTCACCTTTCCCTCACGGTACTTGTCCGCTATCGGTCATCTGGAAGTATTTAGGCTTATCAGGTGGTCCTGACAGATTCACACGGGATTTCTCGGGCCCCGTGCTACTTGGGATACTCTCCACGCCAGAACACGCATTTCGACTACGGGGTTGGCACCCTCTATGACCGGCCTTTCAAGACCGTTCGTCTATACGCTTCTGTAACGTCGCCACCTCGGCAGAGATGACAGGTGAGTCCCACAACCCCGAATATGCAACTCCTGCCGGATATCACACACACTCGGTTTAGCCTGATCCGGTTTCGCTCGCCACTACTAACGGAATCGCGGTTGCTTTCTCTTCCTGTGGGTACTGAGATGTTTCACTTCCCCACGTTCCCTCTACCCGCCCTATATATTCAGGCGGGAGTCACTAGGTCGGCACGCCGCCCAGCGGGGTTTCCCCATTCGGACACCCTCGGATCAAAACTTGCTTATCAGTTCCCCGAGGCTTATCGCAGATTGCTACGTCCTTCTTCGGCTCCAGATGCCAAGGCATCCACCGTTTGCTCTTAAAGACTTGAAATCACATGAGTTTGAATCAAAAACTCGACCCAGTCCGAAGACTGCGTCTGAAATTGACTAATGATCTTTAAGATCATCTTGTGCAACCGGCAAAGCCGGCTGCAAGATGCTCGCGTCCACTGTGTAGTTCTCAAAGTACGGGCGGTACCTTAAACCATCCCCAACCAACGGCCAGAAACAGCAAAAGGTCCAGAAGACCCAGTCCCACACCCCACCTCCGAAGAGATCAGGCCGGTTCCGGTCCCTCAGGACCCAACAGCGTGCAGGAGCGACACCCGACACCCACCCCGTTCCTACCACCCGAAGGCGATGTACTAAGAGAAGGAATCATCCTTCGCACCATGTCAAATGTTCCACCCATGAGCTCCCCGCAGAACACGAACGGTTCTGGTCGGGGCTCTGTCACACCCGAAGATGTGCAGTTGCTCCTTAGAAAGGAGGTGATCCAGCCGCACCTTCCGGTACGGCTACCTTGTTACGACTTAGTCCTAATTACCGATCCCACCTTCGACAGCTCCCTCCCACAAGGGGTTAGGCCACCGGCTTCAGGTGTTACCGACTTTCATGACTTGACGGGCGGTGTGTACAAGACCCGGGAACGTATTCACCGCAGCGTTGCTGATCTGCGATTACTAGCGACTCCGACTTCATGAGGTCGAGTTGCAGACCTCAATCCGAACTGGGACCGGCTTTTTGGGATTCGCTCCACCTCACGGTATTGCAGCCCATTGTACCGGCCATTGTAGCATGCGTGAAGCCCAAGACATAAGGGGCATGATGATTTGACGTCATCCCCACCTTCCTCCGAGTTGACCCCGGCAGTATCCCATGAGTTCCCACCATTACGTGCTGGCAACATAGAACGAGGGTTGCGCTCGTTGCGGGACTTAACCCAACATCTCACGACACGAGCTGACGACAACCATGCACCACCTGTTTACGAGTGTCCAAAGAGTTGACCATTTCTGGCCCGTTCTCGTATATGTCAAGCCTTGGTAAGGTTCTTCGCGTTGCATCGAATTAATCCGCATGCTCCGCCGCTTGTGCGGGTCCCCGTCAATTCCTTTGAGTTTTAGCCTTGCGGCCGTACTCCCCAGGCGGGGAACTTAATGCGTTAGCTGCGTCACGGAATCCGTGGAATGGACCCCACAACTAGTTCCCAACGTTTACGGGGTGGACTACCAGGGTATCTAAGCCTGTTTGCTCCCCACCCTTTCGCTCCTCAGCGTCAGTTACGGCCCAGAGATCTGCCTTCGCCATCGGTGTTCCTCCTGATATCTGCGCATTCCACCGCTACACCAGGAATTCCAATCTCCCCTACCGCACTCTAGTCTGCCCGTACCCACTGCAGGCTGGGGGTTGAGCCCCCAGATTTCACAGCAGACGCGACAAACCGCCTACGAGCTCTTTACGCCCAATAATTCCGGATAACGCTTGCACCCTACGTATTACCGCGGCTGCTGGCACGTAGTTAGCCGGTGCTTTTTCTGCAGGTACCGTCACTTTCGCTTCTTCCCTGCTAAAAGAGGTTTACAACCCGAAGGCCGTCATCCCTCACGCGGCGTTGCTGCATCAGGCTTCCGCCCATTGTGCAATATTCCCCACTGCTGCCTCCCGTAGGAGTCTGGGCCGTGTCTCAGTCCCAGTGTGGCCGGTCACCCTCTCAGGCCGGCTACCCGTCGACGCCTTGGTGAGCCATTACCTCACCAACAAGCTGATAGGCCGCGAGCCCATCCCCAACCGAAAAATCTTTCCAAACGTTGACCATGCGATCACGTCTCGTATCCAGTATTAGACACCGTTTCCAGCGCTTATCCCAGAGTCAGGGGCAGGTTGCTCACGTGTTACTCACCCGTTCGCCACTAATCCACCCAGCAAGCTGGGCATCATCGTTCGACTTGCATGTGTTAAGCACGCCGCCAGCGTTCATCCTGAGCCAGGATCAAACTCTCCGTAAAAGAAAAAAACCACAACCACCGGAATAAGGTGAATCGCAGCGAGTTTGAACTGACCAAAGAAATGAATCAAACTGACTTCATTTAAAATGCCAACCCCCGAAAGGGCTGGTCTTTGATCCAAAGGAATTCTCACCAGTCCGAAGACCGACGAGGATAATTTGGCATTTGACAAGTGCACGCTGTTGAGTTCTCAAGGATCGGACGCTCCCCCGACCCAGTCATCACAACCAGGCCCGAAGGGCAACTTCTCAATCTTAC
>NZ_JANUCA010000015.1 GCF_024807145.1 Microbacterium sp. AK031
GACTTCACCTAATGGGACAGCCGAAGGTCATGCTTCGACAATCGAGTAGGTCGACAGGGGTCACTGAGATTTCACCGACCCGGGTCGGGCAGTGTGAGTGGTGAGCAGCCGTTTGGTGATCACTTCTTCAGATTGAGCCGACCGTTGAGGTCTGAACATAGACGGTGACCCTGCCGGCCTGCGAGATCGTGAACGGCTTGTGAGATGCCGCGCCTGGAGCGCTTCCATTAGGTCGCCGACACGCATCTCGATGCTCTCGACCAGAACGGAGCAAGGCACATGGAACAAGCCGGAATGACCTGCGGAATCGACTGGGCAGAAAACCACCACGACGTCGCTCTCGTCGATGCGGACGGGCGGGTGATCACGAAACGGCGGGTGGCTGCCAACGCGAGCGGCTTCAGTGAACTGCTCGGACTGATTGCTGAGCACGGCGGCGACTCGGAATCGACACCAGTCGCAATCGAGACCGACAAGAACCTCTTCGTCGTCGCATTGGCGGGCGCCGGGTTCACCGTGTATCCGATCAACCCCCGCGCGCTCGCACGCTATCGCGAACGGCACGGGCAAGCCGGCGGGAAATCGGACCCAGCCGATGCGATCGTCCTCGCGCACGTGCTGCGCACTGACCGGCACCTGCACCGCCCCCTGCCGGCGAACAGTGACGGCGCACTGCGAATGAAGGCGTTGGCGCGACAGCACCAGGAAGCGATCTGGGCGCTACACCAGACTGTGAGCAGGCTGCGTTCCGTGCTACTGGAGTTCTACCCGCAGGCGCTCATAGCATTCCCCAACCTGCAGCACCATGCGGCAACAGCAGTGTTAGCTGCCGCACCAACCCCAGCTGCGGGGCAGCGGCTGACCTCCCGGCGAATCGAGGCGATCTTCCACCGTGTCGGCCGCCGCAACGACCCGGCCCTGGTCGAGCAGGTGCGCGCTGACCTCCGCACCCCGACACTGCGGCAAAGCGAACCCGTCGAGACGGGGCTTGGCCTCGTCGTCACCGGGCTCTTGAAGATCGTGGAGACGATGCGCGCCGCTGTCGGGGAGCTCGAACGGGCACTCACCACGGAGCTCGCACAGCAGACTCTCGCACCCATCTTGCAGTCCGCTCCCGGCATCGGCGCCGTGCTCGCAGCACGAATCCTCGCAGAGATCGGTGACGACCCGGATCGGTTCGCCACAGCCGCGGGACTGAGAGCATTCGCCGGAACTGCACCCGTCACCCGCGCATCCGGACGTTCGCACTACGTGAAAGCACGGAAGGTCCGCAACAAGCGACTCGGCGACGCATGCCACTGGTGGGCCTTCGCCGCACTCACGAGATCTCCAGCGGCCCGCGCCCACTACGATCGACGCCGCGCCGCCGGCGACCACCACAACGCAGCGCTCCGCAACCTCGCCAACAAGCTCCTCGGCAACCTCTGGTGGTGCCTCCAAAACAGCGAACTCTGGAACGAAGAAGCCGCCTGGCCGAACTGGCACGACAACGAACTGGCCGCCGCTGCTTGACAACTGACTCACGTGGGATGTCTATGTGCCGACGTGGTCGGGGATGGCGTTCACCGCGTTCGTCACGGACGTGTTCTCCCGCCGCATCGTGGGCTGGCGAACGATGTCGAAGATGCCCACCGACCTGCCGTTGGACGCGCTCGAGATGGCTCTCTGGATTCGCGACCGCGCCGGTGAAGACATCACCGGCGTCATCCAACACTCGGACGCAGGCTCTCAATACACGGCTCTGCGCTACACCGAGCGGCTCGCGGAAGTCGGCGCGATCGC
>NZ_JANUCA010000016.1 GCF_024807145.1 Microbacterium sp. AK031
CCCAGTCTGGGGGCATGAAGATCGATAAGGGACGCACCGGTGGTCTCGCTGATCCGGTGCCGGAGATGATGGCGGTCAGTGAGCGGATGCTGACTGCGGCGGAGCGAGGGGTGATTCAGATGGGCCGACGTGCGGGCATGAGTTACGCCCGCATCGGAGCGGAGATCGGTCGGGACAAGTCCGTGATCTGGCGGGAAGTGAAGCGCAATACGAGCCCGGATGGGGTGTATTACGCATCGGTCGCGCACACGAAAGCGCATCAGGCTCGGCGGCGTCCGAAACCGTTCACGTTGATCGAGAACGAGGCGCTGTGCCGGTTGATCGGGGTCTGGATGGACGAGGGGTGGAGCCCGAGGCTGATCTCGGCGATGTTGGAGTTCTACTTCCCGGATGATCAGACTATGCAGGTGAGTCACGAGACGATCTACCAGGCCCTCTACGTCCAGACCCGCGGGAAACTGCGGGCAGATCTGGCGCAGAAGCTCTCCTTGAAACGGAGAACGCGTGTTGCGCACACGGCGGATCGGCGCAAGAACAGTCCCTACAAGGAGGCGTTCAGGATCAGTGACCGGCCCGCCGAGGTCAAGGACCGGGCCGTCCCCGGGCACTGGGAGGGAGACCTCATCATCGGGTGCGATGGGACCGCGATCGGCACTCTCGTCGAGCGCGCGACACGTTTCACGATCCTGCTCCACCTCCCGGGAGATCACACCGCCGACACCGTCGCTGCGGCCATGATCCGCGAAATGGGCGCCCTGCCAGAGCATCTTCGCCGCTCGATCACCTGGGATCGAGGGACAGAGCTCGCTGAGTATGCGCAGATCCAGCTGGCGTTGGAGACGACGCTGTATTTTTGCGATCCGCACTCGCCCTGGCAGCGCGGCACGAACGAGAACACCAATCGGTTGCTGCGGTTCTGGTTCGAGAAGGGCTCGGACCTCTCCACACACACGCCCGAGGACCTGCGCCGGGTCGCTGCGACGCTGAATCGTCGACCCCGACC